>CAVPPO010000001.1:0-115603 GCA_963707165.1 uncultured Acidobacteriota bacterium
GCAATTCTTCCAGATTGCTGAAATAGCCTGTGGCCAGGCCTGCGGCGGAGGCGGCGCCGAGCGCGGTCGTCTCTTTGTTCGCTGGACGAACTACGGCGCGATTCAGGATGTCGGCCTGGAATTGCATGAGGAGATCGTTTTCGACCATGCCGCCATCTACGCGCAGGGCTTCTAGGCGGATGCGCGAGTCCTGCTCCATGGCGTCGAGGACATCGCGCGTTTGGAAGGCGGTGGCTTCGAGAACGGCGCGAGCGAGATGGCCCTTGTTCGCGTAACGCGTGAGGCCGGCGATGACGCCGCGGGCGTCGGCCTTCCAATAGGGCGCATAGAGGCCGGAGAATGCGGGGACGAAATAGACGCCGCCGTTATCGTTGACGGTGCGCGCGAGCGATTCGACGGCGGCGCTATTTTCGATGAGGCCCAGATTGTCGCGCAGCCATTGCACTAGTGCGCCGGTGATAGCCACGCTGCCTTCGAGCGCGTAGCAAGCGGGCTTGACGCCGAATTTGTAGGCGACTGTGGTGAGAAGGCCGTGCTTCGATGGCACTGGCCGCTCGCCGGTGTTCAGCAGCAGAAAGCAGCCGGTGCCGTAGGTGTTCTTCGCCTCGCCGGGTGCGAAGCAGGCTTGGCCGACGAGCGCGGCTTGTTGATCTCCCAGAATTCCGGCGATCGGGACGCCGCGGATGGCCGGTTCCGTGGCTTCCGCAAAACGCTCGCTGCTCGAGCGAATTTTCGGAAGAATCTGGCGCAGTATTCCGAACGCCGCGAGGAGTTCCGAATCCCAGTCGAGCGTCTCGAGATTCATCAATTGCGTGCGGCTGGCATTCGTCACATCGGTGACGTGAATTCCGCCGCACACGCCGCCTGAGAGCTTCCAGACGAGAAAAGTATCGATCGTTCCGAAAAGCAAATCGCCGGAATCGGCCTGGGCTCGCGCGCCCGGCACGTTTTGCAGCAGCCAGCGAATTTTCAGGCTGCTGAAATAAGTCGAGAGCGGCAAGCCGGTTTTTGCGCGGAAACGATCCTGTCCGCCATCGCGGCTGAACTCGGCGACGGCATCGGCGACGCGCGTATCCTGCCAGACGATTGCGTTGCCGAGCGACGCGCCGGTGCGGCGATTCCAGAGCAACGATGTTTCGCGCTGATTGGTGATGCCGATGGCGGCGAGATCGGCAGGACGCAGCGATTTCTGCGCCATCGCTGCGGCAATCACTTCCTGCGTGTTGCGCCAGATTTCTTCGGGATCGTGCTCTACCCAGCCCGGCTGCGGGAAAATCTGCTGATGCTCTTTCTGAGCGAGCGCGACGGTGCGGCCCGTGCGATCGAAGACGATGAAGCGCGTGCTCGTCGTGCCCTGGTCGATTGCGCCGAGATAATCCACCATCGCGGAATCTTAACGCTTCATCGGGCTTTTGGCTTAATGCGAATTCGGGATCATCGCGGCGAGTTTCGTAGCGCCGACAGCTTGCCGGCGAATTTCGTTTGCGGTGACGCGGCACAAAAACGCCGGCTGGCAGCCGGCGCTACGAAGATGCGGCTTAATCCGACCAGCGCTTCGGGGTGCGGTCCCAGCGATGCGCCTTGAGCTGCTCGAGCAGCGCGGCGTCGAGCGGGCCGGCATCGCTGGTGGCGATATTTTCGCGAACGTGCTTGGGGCGGCGCATGCCGGGAATCGTTGTGCTGACATCGGGATTCGAAAGAATGAAGCGGAACGCCATATCCGGCAGACTCATCTTCGCGGGGACGATTTTCTTCAATTTGTCGACGCGAGTGACTGTGTTCGCCAGATTCTCGGGGCCAAAGTAGCCGCCGCGCCAATCACCCGGAGGAAATTTGGTCGCCGCAGTCAGCTTGCCGCCGAGGCTGCCTTCATCGAGCGGAACGCGCGCGATCACGCCGATGTTCAGCTCGCGGCAAACGGGAAAAAGTTTGTCTTCCGGAGCCTGATCGAAAATGTTGTAGATCACTTGGACCGCATCCACTAGGCCGGTCTTCAGCGCGCGGATTCCGTTGTTCGGCTCCCAGCGATTCACGCTCAGGCCGAAAAAGCGGATCAGCCCGTCGGATTTGAGCTTGCCGACAGTTGCCGGAAATTCGGGATCGTCGGTCCAGCTATCGTCCCAGACGTGATATTGCAGCAGATCGATCGAATCTACGCCCAGGTTTTGGCGAATCAAGTTCGCATACTTGAAGACATGCGCCGCGGGAAATACATCCTGGTACGAATCGCGCGCCGACCCGGGCCATTTATTATTCTTCGGCGGAATTTTCGAGGCCGCAAACAGCCGCTTGCCGCGATTCTGCGCCAGGATTCGGCCGAGCATCGCGTCGCTTTTACCGTCGCCGTAGGCCCAGGCGGTATCGAAAAAATTGCAGCCTGCATCCACGGCGAGCTGCATGGCTTGAAGCGATTCCGCATCATCGGAGCCGGACCACCCGCTGACGCCCCAGAGTCCGTAGCCGATTTCACTGACGTCGAAACCCGTGCGCCCGAATTTTCTGTATCGCATCCATCCTCCGTGGCGAATCAAGTGCTGCGCCAAGTCCGCGTGGCCACGGCGCGGTTTTAAACGGCGTCACTTCGCCGAGAATTTGTAAATGGTCTCGCTGTGAAATTCCGCGCCGGGCCGCAGCACCGTCGAGGGGAAATTCGGGTGATTGATCGCGTCGGGATAATGCTGCGTCTCGAGGCACAGCGCGCCGAATGCCGGATATGCCACGCCGCGCTTGCCGACGATGGAGCCGTCGAGGTGAATCGCAGAATAAAATTGCATCGCCGGCTCGGTGGTCCAGACTTCCATCTGCCGCCCATTCGATGGATCGCTGACGCGCGCGGCAAAATGCAGCTCGCCCGGAGGGCCGTTCAGCACGTAATTGTGATCGTAGCCGCCGGGATCGGGCTTGAGGGCATCAATGCGCGCGCCGATCACCGCCGGATGCGTGAAATCGAGCGGGGTATCTTTCACCGGCTTGATCTCGCCCGTGGGAATGAGCGTCGAATCCGTCGGCGTGAAGTTATCCGCGTTGATGGTAAGGACGTCGTTCAGAATCGTTCCGCTGCCCGCGAAATTGAAATAGCTGTGGTTCGACAGGTTGACAATGGTGGGCTTGTCGGTCGTGGCGCGATATTCGATCTTCAAGGCGTTGCCGTCGATGAGCGAGTAGATGACCGTGACCGAGAGATTTCCCGGAAATCCTTCTTCGCCGTCGGGGCTGAGATACGTGAGCCGCACAGATGCGGCGTGCGCTTCGCTGAGCGCCTCGGCTTTCCAAACGCGGCGATCGAAACCCACTTTGCCCCCGTGCAAAGTGAGAGTCCCGCTGTTGGCCGGAAGCGCGTAGGTCTTGCCGTCGAGAGTGAATTTTGCATTGGAGATGCGGTTGACCACGCGTCCGACTACGCCGCCGAAGTATGGATGCGGTCCGAGATAACCCTTTAGATCGTCGAAGCCGAGGACGACGTCGCCGACCTTGCCGTTGCGGTCGGGCACCCAAAGCTCGGTCACAATTGCGCCGTAAGTGATGATCTTCGCCATGGCGCCGGTCGCGTTCTTCAGCGTGTACATGTCGATGACCGTGCCGTCATCGAGCTTGCCGAACGTGCTCTTCTCGACGCTGGATTTCACGGGCGCCTCGCTTTGCGGCTGAGCCTGCGCGGCCAGACTCGCCAATCCCGCAAATATCATTCCCATCCATAGAATTTTCGTCACGCGCATCTCGATCCTCACCGCTTGTTCCCGCCGCGCGCGCGACTCGCGGCTGGCCGCATCGGCTCGCGCTCCGCGGCGACGCGCGTTATATCATAGACTCGCTTTGCGCGGCGCGTGCGTCAAATCTGTTTCGGCGCGGGAGGCAGCGAAATCATGCTCGAGAAGGATACGCTGAAGGAATTTCTCGCGGCGGTCGAGCGGCTCGATGCCGGCTTCGCGAATCTCCCCGAATTCCAGGAAGCCATGCCGGGCCGCGAGCGCATCGCGGAAGTTCTTTCGCAGGCCGCCGCGAGGCTGCAAGATAACTATCCTTATTTTCACCCTCTTTACGCCGGGCAGATGCTGAAACCGCCGCATCCGGTAGCGCGGCTCGCGTATGCGCTGGCGATGTGGATCAATCCGAATAATCACGCACTTGATGGGGGCCGCGCTAGCTCGGCGATGGAGAAAGAGGCCGTCGGCGAATTGGCGGCAATGTTCGGATGGAAGAATCATCTCGGGCATCTCTGCAGTGGCGGCACGGTCGCAAATCTCGAAGCGCTGTGGGTCGCTGGCCGGATACATCCGGGAAAGAAAATCGTGGCTTCCGAGCAAGGACACTACACGCACGGGCGAATCAGCAGCGTGCTGCAGCTGGAATTCGAGGCGATTCCGAGCGACCGTCAAGGCCGAATGAATCTCGACGCGCTCGAACGGAGAGTTCAGCGCGGCGATATCGGCACGGTCGTCGCTTCAATCGGAACCACTGCGACCGGCTCGATCGATCCACTTCCCGAAATCCTCGCGATGCGCGAGAAGCATGGCTTTCGCATTCACGCGGACGCGGCCTACGGCGGCTATTTCACGTTGGTGGATAATCTGAGCGCGACGACGCGAAAGGCATACGACCGTCTGCACGAAGTGGATTCCATTGTGGTCGACCCGCACAAGCACGGCTTGCAGCCCTACGGATGCGGCTGCGTGCTGTTCCGCGATCCAGCCGCCGGCCAATATTACAAGCACGACTCGCCTTACACTTACTTCAGCTCCGGCGATCTTCATCTCGGCGAAATCAGCCTGGAATGTTCGCGGCCCGGCGCTGCGGCCGTAGCTCTGTGGGCGACTCAAAAGCTGCTACCGCTCTTGCGAGGCGGAGAATTCGCGCAAGCGCTGGCGCAAAGCCGCGAAGCCGCTCTCGCGCTCTATCGCGCACTGAAAAATGATCCGCTCTGGATCGTGGCATTCGAACCGGAACTCGATATCGTCATCTACGCGCCACGGGCAGCGGACGCCCGAGGCATTTCTCAGCTATCTCAGAAGGTATTCAAAGAAGCCGCGGGGCGCGGCTTGCATCTCGCGCTCGCGGAACTGCCGTCGAAATTCTTCTCCGATTCCGCACCGAAAGTAGACTGGAACGCGGAGAGAATCACCTGCCTGCGTTCCGTGCTGATGAAGCCGGAGCACCTGGACTGGGTGCCGCGAATCTACGCGATGCTCGGCGAAGCGCTCGAAGCGTCTCGCGCAAGCGCCGCGGGCACGACGTAATCAACAGCGCCTCACACGTGCACGGCGACCGATTCGATCTCTTCCGCAACATGCTGCGCTTCCACTAGCCGCGGTCCGCGCGGGCCGGCACTTTCCCGCGCTGAGACGCCGTCATTACACTTGAACCGTTCGACGATCTCCCGCAGACCGCTCGACATCTTCGCCAATTGCTCGGCGGCGCGCTTGGATTCAAACGCTCCAGTCGAAGTGCTCTGCGCCGCTTGCGCCACGCCTTCGATATTCGTCGAGATTTCATCCGAAAGCTGCGCCGCATCTCCAATGTTCCGCGTAATCTCATTGGTCGTAGCGTGCTGCTCTTCAACCGCAGTGGCGATGGTGCTGGAGATGCCCTGAATCTGATTGATGATCGCGCTCACTCGCGCGATGGCGTCAACCGCGCGCGTCGTATCGCCCTGGATCGCCTGGATTTTTCCGCTGATGTCTTCGGTGGCCTTCGCGGTCGCCTTGGCAAGTTCTTTGACCTCGTTAGCCACGACGGCGAAGCCCTTCCCCGCCTCTCCAGCGCGAGCCGCTTCGATGGTGGCATTCAGCGCCAGAAGATTGGTCTGTTGCGCGATGGTGGTGATGACTTTCACGACCTCGCCGATCTCCGCGCTTGAGACGCCGAGCTGCGTGATCGTAACGTTGGTCGTCTCGGCGACGCCCACCGCCTCGGTGGCGACTTTCGCGGCTTCCGTGGCGCTCTTGGCGATATCCCGAATCGAAATGCTCATCTGCTCCGTTCCCGATGCCACCGTGCGCAGGCTTCCAGTCACGCGCGCGACGGCGGCAGAGACCACGTTGGCTTGCGCCGAGGTTTCTTCCGCGTTGGCGCTCATCTGATGGCTCACGGCGGAAAGCGCATCGCTCGATCGCGCCACGCCGTGCGTATTGGCCGCCACAGTCTGAATCGTGTTTTCCAGGCTGTTCTTCATTTTGTTCAGGGCTTCGACTGCCAGACCGATCTCATCGCGGCTGCTGATTTTGAGATCGTTCACCGTTAAATCGTTGTTCGCGACGTGCTCGATCAATTCCAGCATGTCCTGGAGCGGCCTTAAAGTCGCGCGAGTGATCAGAACGGCGGTCACGATGCCAGAAATGATTCCGCCCAGCACGAGAATGCCGACCAGCAATTGCACCCGCGCGAATAAGTCCTTTTCCTCGGCGACGCTCGCTCCCGCAATGTGCTGCTCGTGTTCAATGAGTTCGCCGAGCCATTGCAGTACGGCGTCTCTCGCATCAGCGCCCTCCTGGCTGAAGGCCAGCGTTTCGGCCTCTTGCTTCTTTCCGGCCTTGCGAAGCTCGATTTCCCGCTCGACGATGTTCGTATATTCGGCGAGATGTTCTTTGACCTTGCTCAGAGTCGCGCGCTCATCTTCGGTGTCGACAATCTGCTCGAGCTGCACCATGTGGTCCGCGGAATCCTGCGTCGCGTCTTGATACTCCTTCAGCATGTCGGCGTTGCCCTGCGGCAAATATCCTCGCAGCGCGGCCACCCGCTGGTACGTATCGGTTCGCAGGGCGTTCGAGAGCCGGCGCGTTTCAACTGCACTGGCGGTTTCATCCGCCGCTTTTCGAATGGTGCGCACTTGCGTGAAGCTGACCAAGCCCAGCGCCACGAGGATCAACAAAATGAAACCGAAGCTTGCCCGGATTTTGTCCCGCACGCCCCACCAGGTCTTGGATTCCTTATCCCTGCCGGTTTCCATTCGTGAGCGCATACGCTCGACCTCCCATCGACTCATCGCAGTTCACACTTCGCTCGTGGCGTTCACCGGTTGGCGCGAAGCAGCGGCATCATGCAATCCGTGCTGCGCGATAAACTCCAAATCAATCAGCTCGGTGACCTTCAACTGAATTACCGCGCAGCCGCGCACGCCCTCGCGGCTGGCCGCGCTAAACGCGCCCACGTCTTGCATGACGATGTCCAGCACCTTCCCGATCACCAGACCCAAATTCCGGCCATCCGATGCGAAGACCACAACCTGCACGAAATCCCGCTGCATGATCGGCACGTCGTCGACGCCGCGCGGGTTCTTTCTCCGGTCCTGAATTACATCACCTATGTGGATGAGCGGCATGATCTCGCCGCGGTATTGCACCACTTCCTTGCCGCCGACTTCTTCCACCGCTGCACGCGGGAATTCTTCCAGCCGCGACGCGCGGGCGAGCGGAATCGCCATCCGCGACGCGCTTTCATCGGCGAATAAAAGCAGCGTCTCGGTTTGCACCGGCTGCTTGTCCGTTTCTTCCGTCGCCTCTTTCATGATTCGATCGTGAGATTTCGAGAGGACGCGCGATCTGTGCGCCAGCCCAAGCACGTCGAGGATCAGCGCCACACGCCCGTCGCCCATAATCGTCGCCCCGGAATATGCAGAGACGCTCTTCAGGTTGCGGCTCAAGGGCTTGACCACAATTTCTTCCGCGTCATTTACCTCGTCCACCACCAGGCCGAACTGCTGCTCTTCGGCTCGCAATACAACGATGCTCACGCCCGCGGCTGGTTCCGTGGCGGCGCTCTCCGCCGCGCTTCCAGATGCGCCATTCCGCGGCGATTCCACTTCCAGTTCCTTGTCCAGATACACCAGCGGCAATAAATTCCCGCGCCGCCGGTAAACCGGCGCGCCGTGAACGTTCTCGATCGCGTTCTTCACCTGCTCCGGCTCGATTCTCACCAGCTCGAGCAGGTTGACTTGCGGAATCGCATATCGATCGCCAGCACAGGTCACAATCAAGGCGGGAACGATTGCCAATGTCAGCGGTATCTTCATCCGAACGGTCGTCCCGGCGCCCGGCCGCGACTGGATGTCCACCGTGCCGCCGATCTTTTCGACGTTCGTTTTCACCACGTCCATCCCCACGCCGCGGCCCGAAACGTTGGTGACTTTCTCCGCGGTCGAAAAACCGGGAAGAAATATCAGGTTGAAAATCTCACGCTCACTGAGAAGTGCGCCCCGCTCCGCTGTGACAACGCCCTTCTGGACGGCCTTTTGGCGGAGTTTTTCCACGTTCAATCCGCCGCCATCATCCGAAATCTCGATGTTGACCTGCCCGCCTTCGTGAAATGCGTGGAGATAGATCCGCCCTTCCGGATTCTTGCCCGCGGCCTGGCGCGCTTCGGGCGTCTCGATGCCGTGATCAACGGCATTGCGCAGAAGGTGCGTAAGCGGATCCTTGATCGCCTCGAGAATCGTCTTATCTAGTTCGATTTCTTTCCCTTCCATCTCGATGCGCACTTGCTTTCCGCAATTCACCGCCACGTCCCGCGCCGTACGCGGAAATTTGCTCCAAATGTTGCCGATGGGCTGCATCCGCGTCTTCATCACTCCTTCCTGCAATTCTCCGGTGAGAAGATTCAGGCGTTGTGCAGCGGGCAGTAAGCCGCAGCTCTCGATCGCGTCGAAGCGCTGCAGGATCTGATTTCGCGTGAGCACGAGTTCGCCCACGAGATTCATCAGTTTGTCGAGAATGTGGACGTCCACGCGAATCGTCGCGTCGCCCGCACCGGGCGTCTTTGCAGTTTGCTGGACTTGCAGCACTTCAAGAATCTCGTGCGGCTTCACGACATTCTGCTCAATCAGGATTTCGCCGAGATGCCGTGGATCGCCTTGCTCCTGCTTTTCCAGCGCGTCTGCAATCTGGTTCGGCCGCGCCATTCCCTTCTGGATTAACAGATCACCCAGGCGCGGAGGCGGACTCGGGGCTTCGTCTTCGTCCTCCTCAATTGGCTGTGGATTCGCAGCAGCGAGTGATTCCGCCGGCACCGGGGTCGGCGTGGTGTAGAGACGCATCAGGCGGGCAATCAGTTCGCGATCGTTCCGCGTTCCCTCGGCACCGTTAGTCTCAATGCTCGCCAGGATCTCGCGAATGGCGTCCACCATCGCCAGCAGTTCGTTGGTGATCTCGGGGTTAAGAGAAAGCTGGCCATCGCGCAGCCGGCTCAGCAAGTTTTCGCCCACGTGCGCCAGCGACTCGAGCGCCGTGAACTGCAAGAACCCCGAAGTCCCTTTTAGCGTGTGGATTGTGCGGAAGATGCTGGCCAATATTTCGCTATCGCCCGGAGTTTGCTCGAGTATGACCAGTTCCCGGTCCAGGCGGTCGAGATTCTCACCGCTCTCGACAAGAAACTCCCTGACGATTTCCGCGTCGTCCACTGGTGTGGCCTTCCTCTCGAGGCCGAGTTGGCACACGAGTTCTCTGCCAGATTAATCGGCTCAGCGATGCGGGACTTTACGCGCACCCGAGTGGCGTGACGTCGCGTCGGACGACTCTTCTCTCAAAGACGAGCGGGAACTGCGAAATTAGAGGATTCTCATGGCTTTGTTGACATCCACTCGCAAAAGACTAAGAACTGTCATCCTGAGGGCCGCGCAGCCCGATTTCCGCGTCCATAAACTATAGAACTGCGCGGAAATCGGGCGATTTGGCGCGGCCCGAAGGATCTCGTAGGACACCTCGATCCGGTTTTTTATTCGTGCGGACCACGGTGGCAACAAAACCGATTCTCGTCGTAAACGGCAGCTTTGGGCGGACAACCTGCTGATTCAGCGCGCCACTATCGCAGATTCTGGGAGCGATTTCGCCTGCGCCAACGTGGCCTCGAGGTTGTTGCGCACGCCGGCCGCTTCCCCACCAAGACGCGTCTCAGCCTCTCGCCGCGTCTTCGTCACGGTATCAAGCTGCGGCCCGGGCGACGCCGAGAGCAATTGCTCCGCGCGCACGAAGCACGCATAGGCGAATCGCACCGGCGATTTCGTCTTTGATAGAACCTGCCCATAGTTGAACCAGTCCACGGCCTCCGCGTTCGTATCGCCGGAACGCTCATCGAGCGCGATGGCCTGTTGATATGCCGCCGCGGCATCTGCGGGCAGCTTCGCCGCGTCGAGCGCATCGGCTAGATGCGATTCCGCCAGGCTCTCCTCGCGCAAATTGCCGGCTTGCTGCGCGAGCCGCACAGCGTCCCGATAAACCGGAATCGCCGAGTTCGCTTGATGGCTATGAGCCAAAGCGTCGGCCAACTCGAGCGTCACGGCTGCGCGCTGAATCACCGGCGCGGATACTCCCGCCGTATGCCTCGATGCCAAATCCAAATACGCCTGATAATGCCGCGCGGCCGCGGCATGCTCGCCGTTGTGATCGAGCGCCTCGGCAAGATAGAGCTGCGCATTCGCTTGCGCCGGATCCAAGTCTATCGCTTTCTCCCAACTTTCGATGGCTTCATCCGAATGGCCAAGCCGCATGGCCAGCAATCCATAATTCACACGTGCGTCAGTGTTGCGCGGAAATCGAATCAGCATCTTTCGATAGTGTTCGTACGCTTCGTCAAATCGCCCAGCCACCAGAAGCGCGCGCGCTCGTGCCTCCTGCGGCACAGGATTCGCCGGATTGACCTCGACGGCGCGCGTGAATGCCGCAAGCGCATTCTCAGTTTGCCCGGCTTGCGATTCGGCGCGCGCGATGCGCATCTCGAGCGAACTGTCGTAAGGATTCAGGCTCGCCGCGCCCAGCAGATGCGGCAGATTGCCTTCATCGGTGCCTGTGAAATAGCGAATCTGGTCCATGCCGCCGAGCAAAAACAGAATCGAAGCCACCGCCACGCGAAAGGCATGAGCTCCCGCCGATCGGCCGCCAAGCCAACTAGTAGCTTTCGCTCCGGCCTCCGCTTCGCGCCGCTCGCTGCGGCCCACCAGCACCGATGCGATCCGCGAATCGCGCAGCTTCCAGATCGCTCCATCCAAAATGAAATGGTGAATATTCACGAGCGCCGTGAAAATCAGGAAGCTCACCGCGAAATCGTAATGAAACGCATAGCTCACCAGCCACGGCCCGGGAATGAACAGCGCGATTCCGCCGGCAATCAAAGTCACAAAGTAAGTGCTCATCCGCCACGATGAATTCCCGGCCGCCCGCGCCTCGCGCCGCGCGTAATAGCTCGTGATCCACAAATATTGCGCCGAATGTAGAACGGCCAGAATCCCGCTGCTGTATCGCGTCTGCGGAATCGCGGCGCCGGCAACGAGCCCCAGCGCGGTCGGCAGGACGAACCACAGCGCCTGCGTCACCAGCAAAGTCAACGGCGCCGCCATTCCCTTCCAGCCGCCGCGCTTCACCCACGCGGCGATTACCCAACCCGAGAAGAAAACGTAAAGCACGCCGCCAGCCACGCGCGCCGGGATCGAAATCTTCGCCGGCAGATTCAGCGACAGCACAAACGGGTCATTCGATACGCCGGTATGAAAGCTCACCAGCAGCATCACGTACGACGCGATGAACGCCCAATGCAGCAGCCGCCGCTCGGATTGCGTCACCGAAGTTCCGCCGCGCCGCGCGAACATCATCAGCAAGCCGTAATTCTGGCCCGAGTAATGCCACGGGCTCCAATCGATGTAGAGCGTGAACACCCACGGCACGAGACGAAAATCCGCGTGCGCCAGAATTGCGGTCAGCGCCAGCAGCGCTGTGATGTGCAGCGTGAAGATGCGATATTTCTGGAATTCCTCGCGCGTGCGATAGGCGCGGTAAATCGTGGCCATGAAATGCGGATAGTTGAAAATCAGCGCGAGAAAATAAAACGCGAAAGCCCACTCGCGCGCCCGCGAAGCCGCAATCCAAGCGGTGAGCAGCAGCGGCGCCGACCAACCGCCGCAACCGATCAGCAGATCGATCCACGGCCGGTAAATCCACGGCGATCCACCGGGCGCGGGCGCCGCCGGCGCGGCAGCGACACTCGCAGCCTGGGGCGATTCAACTTCCGCAGTGACATCAACATGTGCCATCGCAAATCGATGCTAGACACCACCAGCACAAGGGTCAACGCAACGGTCCGTCAAGATGCGCTAGGGGTAAACCAGGAAGTAAGCGTAGGGGAGGGTCTTCAGACCCTCCCGTCTTTCGGCCCTCTTCAGTTCGTGGAAGTCGCAAAAATGCCGCGCCCGGATATCGGTGACCCCAGCCGGCTCTTATCGCCGCAAAGAAGCAGCAATCTCCTCAGCAATCTTGCGCGCCCGAGCAAGGTCTTCGGGATTGAGGCTAATAGCCGCAACGCGCGCGTGCCCGCCGCCACCATATTTCTCCGCAATGGTCGCGAGATTCACGTCCGCATCCGCCTCGCGCCACGGATTCGTCCCAATCGAAATCTTCGAGCGAGTCGGCGACGCGCTCACACCCACCGAGTACAGCGCTTCAGGATGCAAAAAATAGGGCACAAATTTGTTGTAGCCCTCGAGATCCAGATCGCTCACGTCGAAATAAATCACGCCGCCGCGCGATTCCGCTCTCTCCCGCATGATTTCGATCGAGTGTTTGTGCCGCTCGAGCAGCGGCCCAAGATATTTCGCCACGATCGGCAAACGCACCATTTCCGCGAGCGGAATCGTCGCCAGATACGGAATCAGCTTCGGCACCAGATCCATGTCCGGCGCCGCTTCGATCACCAAGGCCAGCTGCATCGCCGGTTCCGCAAGCCCCACCGCCGCTTCCGGCGATTCGAATTGCGCGCCGTCAATGATGTCGCCCCAGTGAATCAGCTCGGCCAGCGGCTTGGCATCGAAACCGAATTTCTCCGACGCGATTGTAGCCAGGAATTTCGTGCATGATTTAAACGTCGGATCGTAGAACTTCTTTCCCGAGCGATCCTGGCGAAAATTCGCCGCATCCGCGGGCGTAAGAAACGCGCTCTGGTGATGATCGAACCACCATGTCAATTTCGGCGAACTCGAATACTTGAAATCCACGATGGCATTCTCATCGCCGTCGAAAACGTCATCCTCGAATGGCTTCGAAGCCTTGTGCGTCATTCCCGCATAAACAAACTCCGCCTCGGGATTAATCCTCTCGCGGTAAAAGCGCGAGAAAATCGCCGCCGACGAAGCCCCGTCGAAGCACTTATCGTGGAAAAAAACTTTTACGTTCACTCTCTCTCCATAGAATCACGCGAGCACAGAGAAGCTCATGCCAATGCGGAAAACCAAAAAGAATGGACGCACACGTTTCGCTTGTCAAGAAGATTAGGAGCGCAACGAAGCTTCGGAATCGCCAGTTGGCGTGGTCTGGAGTACGTAGCGAAGTTTGCCGAGGGGCGCCAGTGCCGCCAGTTCGCGCCCCACGGGCCGGGTCGAATCCTTACGCGTTGCCCGCGAACTTCTCAGCGATATCGCCCACAAGCGGCAGCTTGAATCGTTGTCCCTGGTAAGCCTTAATCATGCAGAGAATCCACAAAATGAAGCTGCCCAACCCCAGCACTCCATAGATCAAGAAGCTGATCAGCCCAACAATCCATCCGGCGAAGATCGAGCCCGCTGCCAGCATCCCCAAGATGATGTACGCAACGATGATCCCGCCGAATAGAACCAGCGACTGCATCGCGTGGAAGCGCACGAACGGCCGCTTGTCGATCAGAAAGAAAATAAGGCCGGTCACCCAGCCCGCGATGTAGCACAACAATCCAGCCACGTTCTCTGCCAAGCCTGTCCCGCCGCTTGCCGTGCTCACCGGTGTGCCTCCTGATGCCGGAGCTACTGCCGCGCTCGGCGCTCCGCACTTCGGACAGAACGCCGCTCCTCCCGCCACTTCCGCGCCACACTTCGCACAAAATGCCATGGACACCTCCGCCGGGAAATACCGCCAATGGCCGCGTAGAGTAGCAGATGCCCGGCAACCCAGCAAGCCGAATTGGAACACGTCCGCGACGCATTCTGTCAATGACATAATGACAATACGCTTTGTCAATGACAACATGCGCGAACATCTTGTCATTGACAGTAAGCCGCGCACCCAGTAAAATGACACCAGCATGAAACCCGCTCCAATTCCCCGACGCAAGCTCCGCAGCACCGCCCGAACCCCAGCAAGTCGCGGCACTGCCATGAAAATCGCCGACGAAGTCTGGATCGCCACTGCCCTGCTCCATCGCGAACAACCAGACCGCCGCGACTTCACAACCGACGAAATCATCGCGCGCGCCCGCCAGGAAGCCATCACCAGCGAACTGCGGCCCGGCGTCCGCGTCTACGTTCTCCTCCATTGCGTAGCGAACTATCCGCCGAATCCAGCCCGCTACCGCGTCCTCTTCGCCACCGGCAAACACACGCGCCGCCTATTCCGTCAAGGCGACACATACAACGACGCGCGCCGCGACTCGAGTTTCATGCCGGAGCGCGCAGCGATCCCTGCCCGATATCACGCGTTATTGGATTGGTACGCCTCGGACTATGCCAAGCAGCGCCCGGCCTTCGATCCTGCAGATTCCATTCTGGCTCTCAGCGGTCTAGGCAAGGAGCTGTGGGCTGGCGAGGATCCCGACGATTACGTGCGCCGGCTCCGCGAGGACTGGGATTGAGCCGCGTCTTCTGGGACACGAATCTCTTTATTTATTTGATCGAAGGGCAAGGTGCGCGGTGGCAGCTCGTGACGCGTCTCGCGAACGCAATACGCGAGCGCGGCGACCAGCTCATAACTTCGACACTCACGCTTGGCGAACTCCTGGTAAAGCCCCGCCGGGATGGAAACTCTCGATTGGCGGCGGAGTATGAGGCATTGCTCGCAAAGCACGCCTCGCTGATCGCTCTCGACGTTGAAGCAGCACGGATTTATGCCCGCATTCGCCGCGACAGCTCCATCAAATCTCCCGACGCCATCCAACTCGCCTGCGCCGCCAGCGCGCGCGTCGATCTTTTCATTACGAATGACGCCCGCCTCTCGGGCAAAATCATAGACGGCATTCAATTCATCGTTTCGCTCGATCGCGCGCCTCTCTAGCGCGCCCGGAGGCAAACATTGGGCACTCCCTCGAAAACCGCTGGCGCAGAGAAACCTTCATCCCAAAAGGCCGCGAATCATCATAAAAAAAACTTCCTGCATCGCCACTCGCTGAGCATCGCGGCCTGCGCCATCCTGCTTTGTTGGATCGTCTTCTACATCAAGTCCGACCCCAACACGCACCTGGGCTCCTTCTTCGGCAACGCCATCGCCGATTGGTCCGGTGTAGTCGTCACGGTCGTAGCTACGAAATATCTCTACGAGAAACATTCCGCCGAAAGCCGCCGCCCGCCCAACTACCAGTGCTCGCCCACGCGCGCCTTCTTCCGCGATCACGGGCTCAGCATCTTCCTGCTCATCACCGGCATTGCCTGGCTCATCGCCTTCATCAAAATGGATCCCAACGCCAAATGGGGCTCGGTAGTAGGCAACATAGTCTCCGAATGGACGCAAATCTTCGGCCTCGTGATAATGACCAAGCGCCTAATCGAGCCAAAATCCAAAGAAAGCTCGCACTAAACGCGATGTGCGCAGGTGTCGTAGGGGAGGGTCTTCAGACCCTCCCGCCTTTCGGCCCCGTCGCCACAACCGTGCCCGCCGCAAATCCCCGACGACAAATCAAAGCCCAGGTTTCGTAGGGCCCGGTCTTTAGCCGCGCCTCTTCGTTCACCATCGCGCCATAAACACATATCGGGCATAGCGAGCGAGCGCGGCGAGTTACTTCGGCGCAGCCATCAGGAAAACAAATCCATCCACGTTGTAATGCACTTTCCCCTCACCAACAGAAACGGGCTGCACCCTACCAGAGCGAACTTTCTTAATCGCGACCAACAACTTCGGCAACTCCGCAGGCTCAGCCACAGGAACGTTGTGCGACGTGAGCAGCAAATGAAGCTGAGGCGCCAGCGCAGCAATTCGCTCGACCGAATGCTCGTAAGCGTTGAGATCCGTCTCCGGCCGGTAAAGCCATATCGGCGCGGGATAATAAGTGTCCCCGGTGAAGAGCAGCCCATTCTTGCGATCCAGCAGGCAAATTGCATCCGGCGTATGCCCCGGCGTCGCGATCACCTGCAGCACTCGCCCGCCAAGATCCACCGTATCGCCATCGTGAATCCAGCGCGTGATGCGAAACGGCCGCGTAGCGTAAGCCTTCGCATCGAATCCCGCAGGCAACTGCCCGCAAATCGAATCCGGCGTAAGCTCCGCCTGCGCGTCAACAGTCGACCCCTTCGCGTTCCTTCGAGTGAACTCGGTATCCATTCCATAAATTTCACTGAATTCCCAATCGTCGCCCACATGATCGTTGTGCGTATGCGAATTCAGCACCACAATCGGCAACGCCGTCAGCCCCGCAACGACTCGCTTGATATCGCCAATGCCCAATCCCGTATCAAACAACGCCGCTCGCTTTTCGCCCACGATCAAAAACGAAATCACTTCCTCAAATTGATGCGGCTCATAAATCGCAAATACCCCGGGCGCCACGCGATAAACCTCAAACCAAGGATCAGCCGAAGCCACGCGCTCCAGCTTCTTGTACTGCTCCCGCGGCAATTCCCGGCACCAATCCGGCGACAACGAACTATTGTTCGATTGCCCGCGCACCCCCGGCGCCGCAATGGTAACCACGAAAAGAGTCACGCCAATCCACCTCAACATTTTTCCCTGACGCGTTGACATCAGCTTGAGTCACCTCGTAAGAAGCTTTAGGGGGTCGGACCTTCCGTTCCGACCGGTGGCAGCCCCCGCATTCATGCGGGGGAGGAGCGCTTCCGCGCCTTTTGCGTCCCGATGGTTTGTATCGGGAAGCGCTCCGAAAAAAGCGCTGCGTTTAACAATGCGCTTTAGCGCTGGGCAGTTCGGCGCAACTTCGTCAAGCAGCTCCACACGAAAGCTTCGACTTTCAAATTCCATCTCGAAATCAGGACCCCACCACGCGATTTATTCGCTGGACGCTACTCGAGTATAACTGCGATTCCCCCGTCGATTTTCCCGTCCATGCGAAACTCGACCAACCCTCGAAGCGAGACGCATCACAATGTTATACTTCCTCCAAGCGGAAGTGGCGGAACTGGCAGACGCGCAAGACTTAGGATCTTGTGGCCGAAAGGCCGTAGGGGTTCAACTCCCTTCTTCCGCACCATCCTCGTACCCTATCGCCTAGAACTCCCCCGTCGCAACGCCATGAACCGAAACGACAAATCCGCCGCGCAACAGGCATCTTTGCGCCTCCACCGCGCGTCCAATGCCTATCGGTCCGGGAATCGCCGTAACTTTATCCTTGCCGTCGCGTCCAACCTAGCTCAGGATAGTTGACGCAGCGGCGGAGCGGCCCGGGCCGCTGATTTTGGGTTTGTCCTTTATAACGGCTCATGAAGAACGGCATCGCCATCCTATTCGCCGCGTGTTTGCTGTCCGCTTGTGGCAGTTCGCAGGCGCCGAATAACGCCTTCAACCCGGCCACCGGCTGGGCGCAATGGCATAAGAACGCCGCGGCGGTCTACTCCGCGCCCACGCACATAGCCTCCGACCCATCCGTCATCGCCGATGAGTCCGTCTTCCGCCTCGCCTATACCGGCGTCGACCTCTCGAATCCCATGGGCCCGCATTCCAGTATTGCCCTCGCGACTTCGCCCGATTCGATGACTTGGTCCGCTCTCTCAAACCTCACCGTCAGCACCGCAACCGCGAATGGCGACGTTCTTCGCGGCCGCCCTGGCATGTGGGACGAAAATCTCGAGACTCCGCTGCTCATGAAGACGCTCTCGGGCTACATGCTCTACTATTCCGGCTATCGCGATGCCACTTCGCCCGCCGGCCTGGGCAAAGGCTTTCCCGCATCGCTCGGCCTGGCCACTTCGCGCGACGGTCTGACCTTCACGCGCGCCCAGTCCGACCCAGTTCTCGCGCCGACGCCGGGCAGCTTCGACGCCGACGCCATTTATAGCCCCGACATCATTTCCTACCAGTCCGGCTACCTCATGGTTTATGCGGGACACTGCTACAAAGATTGTCCCGGCACCCCGGGCGTCCGAATCCTCGGCGCAACGTCCTCCGACGGCATCCACTGGAGCAAGCTCCCGCAACCGCTTCTCGCTCCGTCATCGCCGCCCGAATGGATGCGCGACGGTGTAGCCGAACCCGCGCTCTTAATGGGCCCCGACGGCGATCTCTATCTCTTCTTCACTGGCGTGAAAGACAACGAGCGCGTAATCGGCGTAGCCCGCGCCGCGACTCCCACAAGCACGTGGGACGTAAATCCCGACGCCATCGTCACCCCCAGCCCAGGCACCTTCGACGAAATCGGCGACATAGCCCCAAGCATCCTCCTGGAAAATGGCACAGTCCGCATGTGGTTCGTAGGCCGCAACCACGTCGGCCAATACGCCATAGGCTACGCCGAATCTCCCTGGCCGCTCCACCGCGACACAAAATCCTCCCACACCCAAGGCCCAGCCTTCGCTTTCCTCCCGTAGCGCCGGCAGCTTGCCGGCGATTTTTCGTCGCAATGGCGTCGCGATTAGCCCCGCAAGCTCCGCCAGCGATTCAGGCACCGGCATCGTAGGGGAGGGTCTTCAGACCCTCCCGCCTTTCGGCCCTCTTATCTTTTTGCCGCAACCACCTTCATTTCCGCGCCTGGCCA
Source organism: uncultured Acidobacteriota bacterium (assembly GCA_963707165.1). Lineage (GTDB taxonomy): Bacteria > Acidobacteriota > Terriglobia > Acidiferrales > UBA7541 > Palsa-147. The sequence continues at coordinate 18,634 of CAVPPO010000001.1, forward strand.
ACCAGCCCGCGCGCCCGTTCACCCCATCTCCAAAAAAGAGTATTTCCCCCCAAGCGCGTCTAAGCTCAACATGGATTCGCCCCCGATCCGCCTTAAACGAACCGGGAAACTAGAATCACGCAAATCTCGACGAATTAGCAGGTGTAGCGCGGGCACCAAAAAAGGAGAGTGGGGAATGAGAAAGGCACTTCTGTCAGGTTTGGTTGTAGCGCTTCTAGCAAGCACTAGCATCGCCAGAGCAAATCCACGTCCCGGCGCGGATGACGACAAGACGCCTCCCTCGTATGACATGAAAGGGCAGGCGCTCGTGGATATCGATCAGCTCCACAAAAAGTTCGTCAGCCTCGCCGAAGCCATTCCGGCCGAGAAATTCAGCTGGCGCCCGGCCGAAGGCGTTCGCTCCATCGGCGAAGTCTACTTGCACGTTTCGCAGGCCAGCTACGGCTTCATGAAGTTCATCGGCGCGAATCCCCCAATTACCTTCGAGACCAAGGATTTCGAAAAGTCCACCACAGACAAGGCCAAGATCATCGAGCAGCTCAATCAATCCTTCGATTTTGCCAAGGCCTCCATCCAAAAGATGAGCAACGCCGATTTCGCCAAGCCCCTGAAAGAGTTCGGCCCGGACGCAAACTTCGGCGATGACATCTATATTCTCGTCACCCACGCGCACGAACATCTTGGCCAGTCCATTGCCTACGCTCGCCAGGTCGGTATCACTCCGCCCTGGACGGTCGAAGCCATGAAGAAGGCCAAGGAAAAAGCGGAAAAGGACAAGCAGAACGGGCCGAAAGAGTAGCGTCTCGCTCCGCCGCTCTTCCACCCAAGCGGGGAATCGCCACGCGATTCCCCGCAATTCACGCCGTGACGAGCTCGCAGTCTCTGCTCCGAACCGTAGGGCCCGGTCTTCAGCCGGGCCTCTTCACCCAAGATCGCGCCATCCGCCCCGAGTTCCACAGCATGCCCACCTTTTCAAGCCTCTGAGTTCCATGCTAAGGTAAAAGTGCGGTCCCCAGAATGTTGGACGGCACTGGATGGCAAATTTTGAAGACTGCAATTTCATTCGCTCGAAAGGAGATGATTCGCTAGCAGGCGTCCTCGAAAAGCTCCTGAAGAAAAAGCGAAATAGGGCGTTTGATTTTTGTTTCGGTTAGAATCGACCCCGATCCTTTGTTTTCTATAACTTAGGGGTGATTTTAATCGAACCCTTGTTTCGGTTAGAATTTCCCGAAGGCCCTGCTTTTCGCGCGATTTGACGCCACGCGATGCTCCCTCTATACTCATTTTTTCCGAAAGGAAATGGCCGCGGCGCGGCTTCCGGCCTTCCTGCAACGCAACATGGCAATCGTGAATGGCAGAACCCAAACGCAAATCCTAGCGTGCGGATAAACTCATGACCGAAGAAACCTGCAAGCGCGAACTCGAACTCGAGATTCCCGCCGAAAATGTGAAGAAGGCCACGGAGAAAATTTCGCGCGACCTGGCCCGCGTCGCGCGCATTCCCGGATTCCGCCCCGGCAAAGCGCCGGTCACGCTGATCCAACGTCGCTTCGCCGACGAGATCAAAGGCGAAGTCCTCGATTCCCTTCTCCCCGACGTTCTCTCGCAATCGCTGCAGGAAAAGAAAATGATTCCGGTGAATCAACCTCAAGTCGACCAGGTGAACTTCACCGAAAATGGCCCGGTAAAATTCCGCGCCACGTTCGAAGTCCTTCCGGAATTCGAATTGACCGATTACAAAGGCCTCGAAATCGAAGTGGACAAGCTCGAAATCGGCGACGCGGAAGTGAACAAGGCGATCGAAGAAATCCGCGAGCGCGCCGCAACCTTCGCTCCGGTGGAAGGGCGCGCGATTCAAGACGGCGATTTCGCGCAATTGAAATTGATCGGCACGCCCGAAGGCGGCGGCGAGCCGGTGCGCGCCGAAAGCGTTCTCTGCCACATCGGCTCGGAAGAAACGCTCGAAAGCTTCAACGAGAATTTGCGCGGCGCGAAAGCCGGTGAAACGAAGAATTTCGCGGCGAAGTATCCCGATGATTATCCCGATCCGAAGCTCGGGGGAAAAACTTACAATTACACGGTCGAAGTTCTGGGAATCAAAGAAAAGAAGATGCCGGAACTGAACGACGAATTCGCCAAGGACGTTGCGGGAGAAAAAGCCGAGTTCACCACGCTCGAAGAGATGCGCAAGAAAATTCGCGAGCAACTGGACGCCGCGCGCGAAGCAAAACAGGGCGAGCAGGCGCGCGAAAAGATTCTGGAAGTCTTGATCAAGAAGCACGACTTCCCCGTTCCCGAATCGCTGATCGAAGGGCAGATGGATGCGCGCCTGGAGCGCGTGGTGCGCTCTCTGGCGACGCAAGGAGTGGATCCGCGCGCCGTGAACGTGGACTGGGTTTCGCTGCGCAGCCGCCAGCGCCAGCGCGCCACCGACGACGTGAAAGCAGAAATCCTCCTCGACCGCGTGGCCACCGCGGAAAATATCGACGCCACCGAAGAAGAAGTCGAAAAACAGCTTGAAGCCATGGCCACAGCGAGTGGCGAATCCGCAACCTCACTGCGCGCGCGCTTGACAAAGCAAGGGGCGCTCGATAGGATGAAATCGAAGTTGCGTAGCGACAAAACGATCGATTGGCTCTACCAACAGTCCCGGATTCAGACGACAGCCAGGGGTGAAAAGTAATTCTGGTCCGGGCTCTCCAACGCAGCAGGATTTTCCCGATGAGAAATATGGACGACGCGAACCCGCGAGCAACAACGCTTGTCCCGATGGTGGTCGAACAGACCAACCGGGGCGAACGCGCCTACGATATTTATTCGCGCCTGCTGAAAGATCATATTATTTTCCTCGGGACGCCGATTGACGATCACGTCGCGAACCTGGTGACCGCGCAGCTTCTCTTCCTGGCTTCCGAAGACCCGGAGAAAGATATTTCGGTGTACATCAATTCCCCGGGCGGCTCGATTTCCGCGGGGATGGCGATTTACGACACGATGCAGTTCGTACGGCCGGATGTCGTCACCTACTGCGTCGGCCAGGCGGCCTCGATCGCCGCGGTGCTGCTCGCCGCCGGGACGCCGAAGAAGCGCTACGCGCTGCCGAATTCCCGCGTGCTGATTCACCAGCCTTGGATGTCCGGACTTTCCGGCCAGGCGACCGATATTGATATTCACGCCAAGGAAATTATTCGCACGCGCGCATCGCTGAACAAGCTTCTCGCCCACCACACGGGACAGTCAGTCGATAAGATCGAAAAAGACGTCGAACGGGACTTCATCATGACGGCGCAGCAGGCCAAGGAGTACGGACTCGTCGATGAAATCATCTCGAAGCACCGCTGACGCCGTTCCAAAGGGTTAGCAGCGACACTGATGAAAATTCCCCCTCCCGCCCTTTCAAGCCGTAGAATGATCCCAAGATTTGTGTCCGGTGGTGATTCCAGGGGGAGGCGGGAAACTTCGTGAAGAGATTCACGCCAGAAGAGCCGTTGCGCTGCTCGTTCTGTCACAAGTCTCAAGAGCAGGTCGAGAAGCTGATCAGCTCGCCATCCGAGTATCCGCGCTCGTACATTTGCAACGAGTGCGTGGGCGTTTGCCAGCAGATTCTCGAAGACGAGAAGCGCGAGCAGGCCAGCCCGGCGAATCGCCGGTTGCCGCGCCCGCCCGAGATCAAAACTTTTCTTGATAGCTACGTGATCGGGCAGGAGAAAACGAAGAAGAAGCTGGCCGTCGCGGTTTACAACCACTACAAGCGGATTTTCCTGAACCGCCAGCCGGGCGAAGTGGAACTGACGAAATCGAATATTCTGCTGATTGGTCCGACGGGCACGGGCAAGACGCTTCTAGCGCAGACGCTTTCGCGGATGCTGGAAGTGCCCTTTGCGATTGTGGATGCGACGACGCTGACCGAAGCGGGCTACGTCGGCGAAGACGTCGAAAACATTATTTTGAAATTGTTGCAGGCCGCCGATGGCGACGTACAACGCGCGCAGCAGGGCATCATCTACATCGATGAGATCGACAAGATTTCGAAGAAGGACGAGAACCCGTCGATCACCCGCGACGTTTCCGGCGAAGGCGTGCAGCAGGCGCTGCTGAAGATTCTGGAAGGCACGGTGGCCAACGTGCCGCCGCAAGGCGGACGAAAGCATCCGCACCAGGAATTTACGCCCGTGGACACGACGAACATCCTGTTCATATGCGGCGGAGCTTTTGTGGGTCTCGAGAGAATTATCGAGCGGCGCACTGGGCAGAAGTCGCTTGGCTTCAATGCCGATGCCGCGCCTTCGACGCCGTCGCGACGCAACATCGAGATGCTCGAGCAAGTGCAGCCGACCGACTTGATTCGCTACGGGTTGATTCCGGAATTCTGCGGCCGCTTGCCGGTGGTGGGCGTGTTGAGCGATCTCGACAAGTCCGCGCTGGTGCGGATTTTGACCGAGCCGAAGAACGCGCTGGTGCGGCAATATCAGCGGCTATTCGAATTCGAAAACGTGCGGCTGCGATTTACCGATGACGCGCTCGAAACCGTGGCCGAGCTGGCGCTGCAACGCAAAGTGGGCGCGCGCGGCTTGCGCATGATTCTCGAAGATTTGATGCTGGAGATGATGTACCACTTGCCGGCGCAGAGGAAGCTGAAGGATTTTGTGGTCAACGCGGAAATGGTGAAGAGCCGCGAAATCAATTGGAGCCTGTTGGAAAAGGCAGGATAAGAAACCAGGGACCGAATGTTCAACCGGGAAAAACTCGAAGTGAAGCGCGTGCCGATGATGCCGGTGCGGGAAATGGTGATCTTCCCGCAGATGATGACGCCGTTCATCGTGGGGCGCGAGGCTTCCGTGCGTGCGCTCGAAGAAGCGCTGGCCGGCGAGAAGAAGATTTTCCTCGCCACGCAGCATGACGCTTCGGTGGACGATCCGAAGCCCGAAGAAATCTATCAAGTTGGGACGCTCGCCAACATCGTGCAGAGCGTGAAATTGCCGGACGGCAATATCAAGGTGCTGGTGGAAGGCTCGGAGCGCGCGAAGATCGTGCAGGTGACGAGCGACGAGGGTTTCTTCCGCGCCACCGTGCGCTTGATGCCGGTGAAGAGCGAACCGACGCCGCAGCTCGAACAAGCGCAAACGCGCGTTACCGGACTTTTCGAGCAGTATGTGAAGCTCTCGCAGAGCCTGAATTACGACACGATGATTGCGGCCGTGCGCGTCGAGGATGCAAATAAGCTTTCCGACGCGATTGCGGCGAATTTGCAGATTCCTGTGGAAGAAAAACAGGAGTTGCTGGAACTCTTCGATCCGCTCGAGCGGCTGAACCGCATCGCCGACATTCTCGAAGTCGAAATCGAAAAGCTGAACGTGGATCGCACCATCAATACGCGCGTGAAGCGGCAGATGGAGCGCGCGCAAAAAGAGTACTACCTCAACGAAAAGCTGAAAGCCATCCAGAAGGAACTGGGCCGCGGCGAAGCCAGCGAAATCGACCAGCTCAAGAAGAAGATTGAAACATCCGGCATGCCGACGGAAGTGCAGGAAAAGGCGCTGCAGGAATTGAAGCGGCTGGAAATGATGCCGCCGATGTCGGCCGAGTCCACCGTTTCGCGCAACTATCTCGATTGGATGCTCGCGGTACCGTGGAAAAAGAGATCGCGCGAGCTGCGCGATATCAAAGCGGCCGAGGTCATCCTTTCGGAAGACCATTACGGGCTCGAAAAGATCAAGGACCGCATCCTGGAATTCCTGGCGGTGCGGCAATTGGTCAAGAATCCAAAAGGCTCGATTCTCTGCTTCCTCGGGCCTCCGGGAGTGGGCAAGACTTCGCTGGCGATGTCCATCGGTCGCGCCACGGGACGCAAATTCGTGCGCGTTTCGCTCGGCGGCGTGCGCGATGAGGCTGAAATACGCGGCCACCGGCGCACGTACATCGGCGCCCTGCCCGGCCAGATTATTCAGATGATGCGCAAGGCCGGGACGATCAATCCCGTGTTCGTTCTCGACGAAGTGGACAAGATGTCCATGGATTTTCGCGGCGACCCCTCGGCGGCATTGATGGAAGTGCTCGATCCGGAACTGAATCACGCCTTCACGGATCACTATCTCGACGTCGAATACGATCTCTCGAAAGTGATGTTCATCTGCACCGCCAACGTGCTGCACACGATTCCGCAGCCGCTGCAGGATCGCATGGAAGTCCTGCGCCTGCCCGGCTACACGGAGCAGGAAAAACACGAAATCGCCAAGCGCTTCCTGATTGCCAAGCAGCGCGAAGCCACGGGACTAACCGAAGCAAACGTGCAGTTCACGAATGACGGCGTGACGCACATCATCCGGCACTACACGCACGAAGCGGGCGTCCGCAATCTGGATCGCGAAATCGCCAATATCTGCCGCAAGGTGGCGCGCAAGGTGGTAGCCGACGGAAAAGAATTCCACGTCGAGATCACGCCGACGAACGCCAACGAGTTCCTGGGCGTCCTGAAGTACCGCGACTTCTGGGCCGAGAAGAAGAACGAAGTAGGCCTTGCAGTGGGCCTGGCCTGGACGGAAGTTGGCGGCCAGGTGCTATCCACTGAAGCGCAGCTCATGCAGGGCAAAGGCCGGCTGACGCTGACCGGCAAACTCGGCGACGTAATGCAGGAATCGGCGCAGGCGGCGATGAGCTTCGTAAGGTCGCGCAGCCAGTTCTTCGGCCTGCCCAAGGATTTCTACCGGCATCTGGATATTCACATGCACGTGCCGGAGGGCGCGATCCCGAAGGACGGCCCCTCGGCCGGCATCACCATCTGCACGGCGATTGTGAGCGCGCTGACGCATATTCCGGTGCGCTGCGACGTGTGCATGACCGGCGAAATCACGCTGCGCGGCAAAGTGCTGCCGATCGGCGGCGTAAAAGAAAAATTGCTGGCCGCGCACCGCCTGGGCCTGCGAACTGTTATACTTCCTAAAGACAACGAAAAAGATCTCGAGGAAATTCCCGTCGAAATCCAGGCTGAGATGTCCATCCGGTTCGTGGAAATGATGGACGAAGTTTTGGCAATCGCGCTCGAGAGGCCCCTGCCCATCGTCGGCCACCCGCCGGTGGCGGAAGTAGAACCTGAACTGAGCGCGGATGTGGCGCAGGATAGCAAGTTGACCAATTGAATTTCCCCGGCGCTCCTCGTCTTTCCGGCGTTTTTATGGCACGGAAGCGGCGAGGCAATCGTCATAATTCGTAAGGGAACCCGTTAAGGAATCTGGACGCAGCCGCTGGAGTAGTTGTTCACCTGCCCGGAGTCCAACCGGAACACATTTGCCGAATGGCTAAAACCAAAGAAGGAAAAAACTCCATGAGTGTAAGTCTTGCAGAACTGAAGGATAAGAACATTACCGACCTGGCGAAAATCGCCAAAGAGCTGAATATTCCCGGCTCGAGCGGGATGAGGAAGCAGGAGCTGATCTTCCAAATCCTCCGCGCACAAACAGAAATGAACGGACTGATCTTTTCGGAAGGCGTTTTGGAATGCCTGCCCGATGGTTTCGGATTTCTCCGCGCGCCGGAATACAACTACTTGCCCGGGCCGGACGACATCTATGTTTCGCCGTCGCAGATCCGGAAATTCGATCTCCGCACGGGAGACACGGTTTCGGGCCAGGTGCGTCCGCCGAAAGACGGCGAACGCTACTTCGCGCTGATTAAGGTGGAAGCAGTCAATTTCGAGGACCCCGAGGTCACGCGGAACAAGATTTTCTTCGACAACTTGACGCCGCTCTATCCACAAGAGCGCATTCGCCTGGAAACAACGAAAGAAAATTTGACCGGGCGCGTGCTGGACATGCTCTGCCCCATCGGCAAAGGCCAGCGCGGATTGATCGTGGCGCCGCCGCGAACCGGAAAGACGATGATGCTGCAGTCGGTGGCGAATTCGGTGACCACGAATCATCCGGAAGTCGCGCTCATCGTGCTGCTGATTGACGAGCGGCCGGAAGAAGTGACGGACATGCAGCGAACGGTGAAGGGCGAAGTGATTAGCTCGACGTTCGACGAACCGCCGCAGCGGCACATTCAAGTGGCGGAAATGGTTCTGGAAAAGGCCAAGCGGCTGGTGGAGCACAAGCGCGACGTGGTGATTTTGCTCGACTCGCTGACGCGTCTGGGGCGCGCGTACAACGCGGTGACGCCGCCTTCCGGCAAAGTTCTCTCGGGCGGTATCGACGCCAATGCCCTGCAGCGCCCGCGGCGCTTCTTTGCCGCCGCGCGAAATATCGAAGAGGGCGGCTCGCTGACGATCATCGCCACGGCGCTGATCGATACCGGCAGCCGCATGGACGACGTGATTTTCGAAGAGTTCAAGGGCACCGGCAACATGGAAATCAATCTCGACCGGCGGCTGGTGGACAAGCGCGTGTTCCCGACCATCGACATCAACCGCTCCGGAACGCGTAAGGACGAGCTGCTGCTGCCCGCCGATGAACTCAATCGCGTGTGGGTGCTGCGCAAAGTGCTGAGCCCGCTTTCGACGGTGGAGGCCATGGAACTGCTTCTCGGGCGGTTGTCTAAATCCAAGAACAACGCCGAATTTCTTTCTTCCATGTCGAGCCCGACCTGAGCCAGAATTAGACTGCCGGCTGTAAATCCCCTTCTTTTCCGGCGCAAACCATACGGCCACGTGTGGCCGGAACTGACGGGGGATTATGAAAGCGTTTATCGCGCGCCAGCCCATCTTCACGCAGCACAAATCCATCCTCGGTTACGAATTGCTCTGCCGTTCAGGCCCGGAAAATTTCTTTACCGCTAGCAGCGATCCGCAGGCGTCGATCGCCGCGGTGGACGACGTCTTTCTGTTCGGTCTCAATCAGCTTACGCAGGGGCGACTCGCGTTCATCAATTGCACGCGGGAGTTTTTGGTTCGCGACTATCTGACGCTCCTGCCGCGCGATCTGGTGGTTGCGGAGATTCTGGAGAGCGTGCAGCCCGATGCGGAGTGTCTCGATGCGTGCCGGCGTCTAAAGAGCGCCGGCTACCGGTTGGCCCTCGACGACTTTGTGGATACGCCCGACGCGCGGCCGTTCGTGGAGCTGGCGGATTTCATCAAAGTGGACTTCCAGACGACGAGTCCGCCGGAAATCGAGAGGCTGGCGCGGGAGTTTGCGCCGCGGAAGATCGACCTGATCGCCGAACGCGTTGAAACGCACGAGATGTTCAAGCAAGGCGTGCGGCTCGGCTACGTCTATTTCCAGGGCTACTTTTTCTGCCGGCCGCAAATGGTGGAGCGGCGCGACGTGCCGGCGCACAAGATGAACTACGTGAGAATCCTGCAGGAGGTAAATCGAACGGAACTGGACCTGAAGGAGGTCGGGCAAGTGATCAAGAGGGAGGCTTCGCTGGCGTACCGCTTGCTGCGGTATCTGAATTCACCGGCGTTCGCGCTGCGAACCGAGGTGCACTCAATCCCGCACGCGCTCTCGCTGCTGGGCGAAAGCGGAGTGCGGAAATGGGTCTCGCTGGTCACCGTTGCGGCGATGGGCGAGGACAAGCCCGGCGAACTGGTGATGCTGCCGCTGGTTCGCGCGCGCTTTTGCGAGTTGCTTGCGCCGCTCGCAGGCATGCGCCAGCACGAGAATGACTTGTTCCTGATGGGGCTGCTCTCGGCCATGGATGCGATTCTGGATATGCCGCTTGCGAAAGTGCTTGCGGAGGTTCCCGTGAAAAGCGAAATCAAGGAGTCGCTGCTCGGGAGGCCGGGCCGCTTCCGCTCGGTGTACGAGATCGTGATGAATTACGAGGCGGGAATGTGGGAAGAAGTGTCGCGGTTTGCCGCGCAGTTGAAGATCAACGAGGAGAAGGTGCCGGATTTGTACATGTCGGCGCTCGAATGGGGCAAGGAGATTGTAGTAGGAACTCCTGCGCCTGTAGCCGGATGACGGAGGCGGCAGCGCGGCAAAATGCTGCGCCGCTTCGTCGTTGCGGGAGACGGCTGAAGCGCGGAAGTCAATCGCGGCGCAGCGCCTCGACGGGATCGATCGGGGCGGCGCGATGAGAGGGGATCCAAGCGGCGAGCGAGCGCGATCGCGATCAGTAGAAGGACGGGGATGGCGAGGGTGCTCGCAGCATTTCCGGAAACTCCGAACAGCAAGCCGCGCATGGCTGCGCGCGCGGCGATGGAAGCAACGACGCCGAGCGCTAGGCCGGCGGCGGTCCAGCGGGCTGAGCGAACCAGGACGAGGCGCATGATATTTGCGGGGGTGGCGCCGAGCGCGATGCGCACGCCGAATTCCTGCGTGCGTTGAGATACTAGAAACGAAACGACGCCATAGAGGCCAATGGCCGCGAGCAGGACGCTGACAGCGGCGAACAAGCTGAGCAGCGAGGCATTGAAGCGCGGTTGCGCGGTGAGCTTGCCGACGCGCTCGTTCATCGTTTCGATGGTCACCGGGCAGCGCTGGGTCGAGCGCAGCTACATCGCTGCGGATCCAATTCGCCATTGACGCGGAAGTCAGTGAAGTGCGTATCAAAAAGCTCGCCGCTCTCGAGAACTGGCAGGAATCGGGGCCGGCCGAGGCGCAAGCTGCGGGGTGCTTGCGCACGAGATAATATTCGGGATCATCGGGAGCGAGGATTCCGCCGTTCTTCACATTTTCCGCTACGCCGATCACTTTGTGCCATGGGCTTGTGGGATCGAGGCGTGATGTTGCGGCCGAGGGGTTCGGCATCGCCGAACAATCGTTTGGCAAGCGTCTGGCTGAGGACGATGAGATCTTCCTTCGAATCGCGATCTTCATCATGGAATCCACGGCCGCGCACGATGGGAATTCGCATCACGGGGAAATAATCCGGACGTCACCGCGCGCCAGCCGACCATTCCACCGGCGGATTCGGTATGGCGCGCCTCTCCTTCAATTTCAAGAGCGTTGAAGGGCTTCGCGTGCATGCTGCCGCTCGGCGGTAAGGAGTCCGTCACTGCCACCGAATCGATTCCTGGGATGCGGCGAAGGCGCGCTTCGAGCTGCTCGAAGAAGGCCTGTTGCCGCACTGCATCGGGGTAGCCGGCGCTCGCCGAGAGAGACGGTGGCGGCGAGGAGGCCGCTGGTGGACATCCCGAGCGGCACCGCTTGGACATTGCGAAAGCTTTGCAGGAGCAGGCCTGCGGCGGTGATGAGAGTAAGCGAGATGGCGATCTGAGCGGCGGCGAGAGCCTGGCGCAGAAATCCACGCGACGACTGGCGTGGCGCGCGAGCCGCTGAGCGCTTCGGCGTGACGAGTTCGCAACGCGGGGGCCAGGCCGAAGAAGAGCGCTGACAGTATCGAGACTGCTACGCTGAAGACAAGGACGCGCGCGTCGAGCGCGGCTTGCTCGAGGCGCGGGACGCCGGCAGGGGCGATGGCCACGAAAATCATCAGCAGCCACGAGGCTACGAATATTCCGGCCGCGCCTCCGGCTGCACCTAAGACGAGGCTTTCGGTGAGATTTTGACGGATGAGGCGCGCGCGTCCTGCGCCGAGGACGGCGCGAATGGCGATTTCGCGGCGCCGGGCTGTGCCGCGGGCGAGAAGCAGATTCGCGACGTTGGCGCAGGCGAGCAGGAGCACGGCGGCGACGGCGCTCAGCAAGATCCAGGAGGCGGTTCTGACATCGTGGATTTGAAGATCGCGAAGCGAACGGACGCTGAGCTTGACGTCGTGGCGGAACTGCGGCGGGGACGAATTGGAGCGAATCTTGGAAGAGAGGAGTGAGCGCGGCGTGTGCTTGCGCTACGGTCACGCCGGGCTTCATGCGCGCGTAGACGCGAAGAACGGCGCCGGTTTTCGGGCGCTGCTGCGCGGCGAGATCGAGTTGCTGCGGAACCAGAACATCCACTTGGGCGAGAGTGGGAAATTCGAAATTCTTGCTCGAGGATGCCGACGATGGTTGTTGGATGCTTGTCGAGGGGAAACGTCGAACCGATGATGTTTGGATTGCCGCCGAAGCGGCTCTTCCAGAGGCCGTAGGAGATCAATGCGGCGCTGGGGCCATTGGGGCGATCTTCATCGGCGGTGAAATTGCGGCCGAGGAGTGGATCGACGCCGAGCGTCGGGAGGAACGAGGATTCGACGTAGGCGCAGCGAAGGCGCGCTGGATTTGGCGCGGTGAGATCGCAATCGCTGACGCCTGAGGCGTCGAATGAGGTCATTGCTGCGAACGGCGTTTGTTGCGCGCGCCAGATGACGTAATCCGAGCCAAGCATGAATTCGCGCTGCTCGATCGGCGCGAGCATTCCGACGGTGACCAGCCGATCGCTGGCGGGATAGGGCAAATCGCGGAACAAGATGCGGTCGACGAAGCTGAAGACTGCCGTGCTCGAGCCGATGCCGAGAGCTAGGGCGAGCACGGCCGTCATCGCAAAGCCGCGCTCGCGGGCAAACGTGCGCATTGCGTAGCGTGCGTCCGTGAGGAATCATTTCGGCCTGGCGAAGAAGGCGTTGCATGCGTCGATTCCTCTGGAATCAAATGAAATGCGCAAGAGACGGGGCGTGGAGCGGCGCTCGCTAGAGGTTAGACGCCGGAGGAGCCGGAGGAAGTTCCCGGATTTGTTTTTTCTTTGGCGAGGAGGACGATCAGGCGCGCGACTTCGTCGGCTTCCATGGCGGTGCTGTCCACGAGGACGGCGTCGGGGGCGCGGGTGAGAGGCGAATGTTCGCGCTCGACGTCGCGGCGATCGCGTTCGCGGACCTCTTCGATGGTGCGCGCGAGATCGGCCGTGTCGCCTTTTTGCTGATGCTCACGCCAGCGGCGTTGCGCGCGAACTTCCACTGAGGCGGTGAGATAAATCTTCAGGTCGGCGTCGGGAAAGACGATGGTGCCGATGTCGCGGCCTTCCATCACCACGCCGCCAAGTTGTCCGGCGCGGCGCTGTTCGGCTACGAGAACTCGGCGCACGTCGGGAATGACGGCGATCTTAGATGAGGCTTGCGCGACTTCCGGGCTGCGAATTGCCGTTGTGACGTCTTCGCCGTCGAGGAGGATTTTCTGTGCGCCGCCGTCGATGCGCAGATCGATGTGCGTTTCGCCGGCCATTTGCGCCAGGCGCTCTTCGGCATCCAGCGGAAGATTGAGGCGCTGCGCCTTAAGCGCGAGAGCGCGGTACATCGCGCCGGTGTCCACGTAGACGTAGCCGAGAAGTTCCGCGACGCGGCGCGCGACGGTGCTTTTGCCTGAGCCGACCGGGCCGTCAATCGCAATGATGAGCTTGCGCATCGGTGAGTGAATCTAGATTCTCTTGAAGGCGCGCTCGATGTCGCGCGTCGAGTAGCGCAGGACGACGGGCCGGCCGTGCGGGCAGCTCATCGGATATTCGGTCTTCGAAAGTTCGTCGAGCAGCCATTCCATTTTCGTGCGCTCGAGCGGCGTGTTGACTTTGATCGCGGCGTGGCAGGAGGTGGATGCGGCGATTTTCGCCTGCAGCGAATCAATGGAGATGGCCTGGTTTTCGCGCGCGATGCCGTCGAGGATTTCGGCGAGCAGCTTTTCGGCGTCGCCCGCGGCGATGCCGGCGGGCGCGGCGTGAATGGCGATGGAGCGCGCGCCCATCAAATCGGCTTCGAAGCCGTTGGCGCGCAACTCTTCTGCGATTTGCTCGAAGATTGCGAGTTGCCGCGGCGCCAACTCGACGACCAGAGGCACGAGCATGCGCTGGCCGCCGAGCGCGCCTTCGCGACGCGCACGAAGATGTTGCTCGAAGAGCACGCGCTCGTGGGCCACGTGCTGGTCGATGATCCACAGCCCTTCGGAATTCACCGCGACGATGAAGCTGTTGTTCACCTGTCCGAGCGGCTTGAGATCGGCGATTTCTTCAGCGCGCGGCAGCGTTGCGGGGGCTTGCGCCGGGGCCGAAGCGACGGCGGCTGCGCCGGCAGGCCCCGATAGCGATGCCGCGGCGGCTGCGCGGGCGGCTACTGGAAATTCGAGGGCGTTTTCGGAGCCAAATTGCAGGCGCTGCGCGAGCGGCTGGAGCGGATCGCTCGACAACTCGAACTCGTCGCCGTAAGTCGAGCCGGCTCCGGGCGACGTTGGCACCGCGAGAGGCGGAATTATCGCCCGCGGCGGACCGAGTGCGGTGTCTGCGGCCGCTGCCAGTTCTGACACGGCGCCGGCAGATGCCGGAAAGCCATCATGAAAAGGAACCACGTTTGTCGCCCCGGCGCCTTGCCCGCGGGAAGCGGGAAAGCCGGGAATCGGGCGGGCATTCGAGAGGGAGTGGCGAACGGCATCGCGCGTGAAATCGTGGACGAATTGCGGATGGCGGAAGCGGACTTCGATTTTCGACGGGTGAACGTTGACATCTACTTCTTCGTACGGCAGATCGAGAAACAGAAGCACCACCGGAAAAACGCCCGGCGGCACGATGTTGCGATACGCGTCGCTAATGGCATGAAGGATGAGGCGGTCGCGGATGAGGCGGCGATTGACGAACACGTAGATGCCATTGCGATTCGACCGCTGCACTTCCGGGCGCGAGACGAATCCTGTGACGCGGATTTTTGCGGCTTCCTCGCCCGGTTCGAGCGATGGCTCGGTGATCGCGGCGCGGATGGGCCCTTCGGCTGCGGGAATTTCGACTAGCTCATCGAGAGCCGAGCGGCCAAAGATTTGGTAGGTGCGCTCGGCGAGGCGCTCGACCGGAGTCGCATTCAGGATCTCCTGAGACGGAGTCTTCAGGACGAAATGGGTTTCGGGATGCGCCAGTGCGTAGTGCGTGACGAGCGAGGCGATGTGGCCGAGCTCGGTGGTCTCGGATTTGAGGAATTTGCGGCGCGCCGGAACGGAATAGAAGAGATCGCCGACACTGATGCACGTTCCCGGCGGCAGGCCTGCGGGCTTTACGCTGATCAATTTTCCGCCGGCGAATTCGACGCGAGTTCCCTCCTGGCCCTCACCGGCGCATGTTTCGAGAACGAGGCGCGAAACCGCGGCGATGGAAGGCAGCGCTTCGCCGCGAAAACCTAGAGTGGCGATGGAGAGGAGATCGTCGGCGGTGCGCAATTTTGAGGTGGCGTGGCGCTCGAAGGCCAGCAGTGCGTCATCGCGATTCATGCCGGAGCCGTCATCGGTGACGCGGATTAGCCGCTTGCCGCCCGATTCGACTTCGACGCGAATCGAGCGCGCCCCGGCGTCCAGCGCGTTTTCGAGCAGCTCTTTGACCACCGATGCGGGCCGCTCGACAACTTCGCCTGCGGCGATTTTGTTCGCGACGTTTTCCGGCAGTATGCGGATGTTCGACATTGCTAGATTAGATTCCTCGACCGGCTGCAAATTCGGTTGAGCTCTTAGGCTCAGCGAACATTTTCATTTGGCTCGCGGGCTTGCTCCTGCTCTTCCTGCTTCAGGCTGCGCATGAAGGTGCGCGTCGCGAACGGCGCTGCGATGAATACCACGAGAACCATCAAAGCTGCCAGCCATTGCGGGAAATCGGGAACTTGCACCACAATCATGAGCAGGAATCCGATCGACACGCCGAGCGCCAGCAAAACCAAGAATTGCGCGCGAAGATTGAGCCGGCGCATCCGCCAAATCACAATCGCAACCGCTCCGGCGAATGCGATCGCTGCAAGGATTGCCGATTGTGGGCGCAGCAATGCCATTACTCCTTCTTGATGGCCTTGATCGCCAAGCCCAAATCATCCAACTGGGCCGGATCGACCGCTGACGGCGAATCGGCCATGATATCTTGCGCGGCGGTGGTCTTCGCGAATGCGATCACTTCGCGAATGGACTTCTCTCCTGCCAGTAGCATGGCGATGCGATCGATGCCGAGCGCGATTCCGCCGTGCGGCGGCGTTCCGTACGTGAGCGCATCGAGGAAGAAACCGAAGCGCTGGCGCTGCTGCTCCGGCGTCAGGCCGAGCGCTTTGAACATGCGCTCTTGAATTTCCTGGCGGTGAATCCGGATGCTGCCGGAGCCTAGCTCGACGCCGTTCAGGACGAGATCGTAGCCTTTCGAGCGGCATTCCCACGGGGCGGTCTCGAGCTTTTCGATATCTTCTTCGACGATGCCGGTGAAGGGATGCTGCGCGCTGACCCAGCGCTTGTCGGCCTCGCTCCATTCGAAGAGGGCGAAGCCGGTGATCCACAGAAATTCCCAGCGCGAGCGGTCGATGAGATTCAGTTTGTCGCCGAGATGCAGGCGCAATTGGCCGGCGACATTTAGAGACGTGTCGTGGTGCGGGATTTGCTGCTTGGCGGTGACGGCGACGATCAGATCGCCGGCTTTCGCGCCGAGCGCGGCGGCCATCTCTTTCAGCTTTTCTGCGCCGAGATTCTTCTCGAGCGATGATGTGATCGCATCTGCCGCCACTTTGATCGTGTAGACGCCCTTCGCTCCCGCTGATTTCGCGAATTCGGCCAACTCATCGAGCTGCTTGCGCGAGTACGTCGCAGCGCCGGGGGCGACGACGGCTTGCACGTTGCCCTCGAATCCAAATGTCGTGCGGGCCGGCTCGAAGAACTGCGTCACATTGTGCAATTCCATCCCGAAGCGCAAATCGGGCTTGTCGGAGCCGTAGCGGCGCAGCGCCTCGTGATAATCCATGTGGCGGAACGGGCCTTTCGCTTGCACGCCGATAACGGCGCAGGCGCGCTGCATCACGTGCTCGATCGTCTCGAAAATGTCTTGCTGGCGCGGGAAGGACATTTCTAGATCGAGCTGCGTGAATTCCGGCTGGCGGTCGGCGCGCAGATCTTCGTCGCGGAAGCACTTCACGATTTGAAAATAGCGATCGAGGCCGGAGATCATCAGGATCTGCTTGAAGATCTGCGGCGATTGCGGCAGTGCGTAGAACTGGCCGTGATGGACGCGGCTGGGGACGAGATAATCGCGCGCGCCTTCGGGCGTCGAGCGCGTGAGCATCGGCGTCTCGACTTCGTAGAAGCCGAGCTCGTCAAGCGCTTTGCGAATTTCGAGAACGATGCGATGGCGCAGCGCCAGATTGTTGTGCGGCCGCGGCCGGCGGAGATCGAGATAGCGGTAGCGCAGACGCGTTTCTTCGCTGGCGGTGATTTCGTCTTCGATTTGGAAGGGCGGAGTCTTCGCGGTGTTGAGAAGCAGCAGTTCGGTGGCGATGACTTCGACTTCACCGGTGGCGATTTCCGGATTCGATTTCTGGCGCTTCACTACGCGGCCTTTCACGGCTACGACGAATTCGCCGCGGAGTTGTTCGGCTTTCGCGTGGATGTGCGGATGCTGTTCCTTGTTGAAGACGATTTGCGCGATGCCGGCGCGGTCGCGTAGATCGATGAAAATGAGCTGGCCGAGATCGCGGCGGCGATGGACCCAGCCCATGAGGACGACTTCGGTGTCGGCGTCGGAGGCGCGCAGGGCGCCGCAGTAGTGTGTGCGTTTCAGATTGCCGAGTGAATCGAGCATGGAGGTCTGCGGTTTCCTCTTGGGTTAGCGCGCCGCTCTCAAATGATCGAGCAACGCGGCTTCCGAATATTTTGATTGCTCGCCATCGGCCAGGCGCTTCAGCGTGAGCTGGCCTGAGGCGACTTCGTCTTCACCGATGATTAGCGCGAAACGCGCGCCTAATTTGTCGGCGAGGCCGAGCGATTTCTTGAATTTCATCTCTTCGGGCGGCAATTCGACCGCGAAGCCCGCATCGCGCAGCTTTCGAGCTAGTTTTACCGAGGGCGCGTAGGATTTCTCGCCCATCCACGCGACGTATACGTCGAGGCTTTTCGCCGCTGCGGCTTTGCCCGTTTCCTGCAGCGAGAGAATCAGCCGGTCGGTGCCGATGGCGAAGCCGATGCCTTTCGTCGGCGGGCCGCCGAGCAATTCGACCAGTCCATCATACCGCCCGCCGCCGCAGACCGCATTCTGCGAGCCGAGGCCGGGGGCGACGATTTCGAAGGTGGTGCGCGTGTAATAGTCGAGGCCGCGAACGAGGCGCCAGTTGATTTCGTAGGCGATGCCGCGGAGCTTCAGCTCGTCCTGGAGCTTGGCGAAATGCGCGCGGCAGGCGTCGCAGAGATGATCGGCGATGCGCGGGAGATTTTCGATGATGGCTTGCTCTTCTGGCAATTTCGAATCGAGGACGCGCAGCGGATTCGTTTCGATGCGTCGCTGGCTGTCCGCGCCAAGCTGATATTTCACTTTCCGCAACTCGGCGCGAAGAAGCTCGATGTACTGCGGCCGGCAATTCTTGTCGCCGATTGAATTCACCGAGAGTATCGTGCCTGCCAGCCCCGCGCGCTCGAAAAACATCAGCAGCATTTCGATCACTTCGGCGTCGATCGCCGGCGCGTCCGATTGCCCCAGCACTTCCGCGCCGATCTGGTAAAACTGCCGGTAGCGCCCCTTCTGCGGCCGCTCGCGGCGGAACATCGGCCCCATGTAATAGAGCTTCACGTTGCCCGGCAAAGTGTTGCATGCCGTGCTCGATATAGGCGCGGCACACCGAGGCGGTAGCTTCAGGTCGTAGAGTGATCGCTTGACCGACATCGAGATTGTGCAATTCGTAGAGAAAACGCAGCAGCGCCGGTGCGCCCTCGGTCACGATGGCGTCAAAGTCGGAGTGAATGCTGGCAACGACCGCTTCGTTACCGGTTGTTCGCGGAATCCTGCCGTTGGCCCAAGCGGCTTTCACCGCTTCGTTGGAAGCGATGATGTCCTTCATCTCTTGCGGATGGCCGATGCGGACTACGCCGCGATCTTCGAAGGAGTACATTTCCTTCGCGACTACGTCGGTTTCGGCGCCGATCGAACGGGCGAAAAGTTCGGTTTCCTCGAAAATCGGCGGACGGATTTCGCCGAAGCCGTAATTCGGCGAAAGATTTCGCGCGCAGTTCTGCTCCACGCGGTTCCAAAGTGCGGAATCGGGGGGCAGAATGTCGCGAGTCCCTTTGATGGCCTGGAATTTCATTGCGGTGTTTGCGAAGTGCTGAACCACGGTCCTCGAATTGGAATCCACGGCGGGGGCGGAGCAAGCCCCGCCCCTACGAACATCGCCAAATGGCTTTATCCTGCTGCCGATACGTTTCCTTATATTCCACGTAATGCGCGGCGTGGGCGTCGATGAATGCTTCATCGTCGGCCGTTAGCGCGCGGCGAAATTTGCCTGGGTGGCCCATGAAAAGGCTCCCTGGGCGCGACTTGCGTGCCTTCGGGAACTAACGTACCGGCTGCGACGATGCTGCCTGCGCCGATTTTTGCGCCGTTCAGGATGATCGAGCCCATGCCGATCAGGCAGCGCGATTCGATGGTGCAGCCGTGCAGGACGACGCTGTGGCCGATGGTCACGTTATCGCCGAGCGTGAGCGGATGCAGATCGCGCATCACATGCAGCACGGAGCCATCCTGCACATTCGTGCGCTTGCCGATGCGAATCCAATGGACGTCGCCGCGAATCACCACGCACGGCCATACGCTCGAATCTTCGCCGATCGAGACATCGCCGATGATGACGGCGGCTTCGTCAATGTAGGCGCCTGCGCCGATTTCCGGCGTGTGCCCGCGATAGGTGCGAATCAAGCCGAGGCTCCCGCTCCAGACGCAAGCTGACGCGCACAAACGCGCGAAACTGCGTCAAGATGAACAGCGAAAGTAGCATACGCGGAATAGCGAGACAAGAACGCGGAGCTACTACAAAATCTGCACCACCGGGCCGGCGGAGGTGCGATTGATGTCGGCGGCGCGCGCGGCTACGTTGCGGGCCATGGCGTAGATGCTGGGGGCGCCGGGTGCGTCTTCGCCGAGCGATGCGACGGGCTTGCCGGTGTCGCCGCCGATGCGGATTTGCGGCTCGATTTCGATTTCGCCGAGAAATGGCACGCCGAACATCTGCGCCATTTTCTGGCCTTCGCCGTAGCCGAAAACATCGATGCGGCCCTTGCAGTGCGGGCAATTGAAGTAGCTCATGTTTTCGACGACGCCGAGGATTACGACATTCACCTGGCGAAACATCTCGATGGCCTTGCGCACGTCCGCAAGAGCCACGATCGAGGGCGTGGTGACGACGACAGCGCCGGTAAGCGCGACTGACTGGATCAGCGTGAGCTGCACGTCGCCGGTGCCGGGAGGAAGATCGACGACGAGATAATCGAGCTCGCCCCATTGCACGCTGCGCAGGAATTGCTGGATTACGCTGTGAAGCATGGGTCCGCGCCAGATGAGGGGCTTATCGCCGGGATTCAGCAGGCCCATGGAGATCATTTTCACCCCGTAGGCTTCGACCGGGATGATGGTGCGTTCGTCGACGGCGCGCGGCTGCTCGGTTGTGCCGAGCATTACCGGCACATTCGGGCCGTAGACATCCGCATCGAGTAGACCGACGGCGCTTCCCATGCGCTTCAGCGCGATCGCCAAATTCACCGCGACCGTGGTCTTCCCTACTCCGCCTTTGCCGCTGGCGACTGCAATCAGATTCTTTACTCCGGGAATCGGGGCTTTATCAGGCATTCGTTTCCTCGAATCTCATCATAGAACGCGCACGCCAATGCGGCAAGCCAAGCGGCCAGCCTCCTCGGCGGCACATCGGAGTACTACTCCGATCGCTATACGCGCCTGATTCACAAGACTGGCCGCGAAGTCAGCCATCCGGCTTCTACGTAATCGCGCACCGAGTCCCATGGTTTCCGGCGCCGACCGCTGCTAGTTTAACGTGGGAAATTGCGGACGAATCCGACCACCGGACAAAGAACAAACTCCGCAATAAGTGCTTCGAACTGCAGTTTTCTATTCGAGACACGCAAGGGAGCAGAAATCGTCGTAACTTGCTGAAAATAAAGCACGGCGTTCATTCCTATTCAAGACAAAAAACATGCCCATTCAGCAATTTATTTGGCCGCTCGGAAGGGCTTTGAGAAGCTCCGGACGCCCCGAAAGGTCACCGACAGGACTTTGCGCGAAGGACGCGCTACACGCTAGAATAGTGAGTGCAGGATTTAGCGAGCAGTCCTGCCTGGCAGGGCTGCTTTCGTTTTTCCGGGGTCGCCCTGCACGCGCATAGCAGCGTGAACGGCTCCGGCAGCGTCTAATAAACCAAATGGAATTCGACCGAATACTCAACAAAGTAATTGCGCGCTTCATTGGCACGAAGCACGAGCGCGACATCAAGCGCATCGTGCCGATCGTGGCGCAGATTAATGCGCTCGAGCCAGAGATGCAGGGGCTCAGCGACGCGGATTTCCCCGTGCGAGCCGCCGCGCTGAAGGCGAATGTGACCGCGCGCCTCGAAGGCGTGGAGCCAGCCGACAGCGAGTACAAGGCGAAATTGCAAGAGGCGCTTGAGGAAGTCGTGGTTCCCGCCTTTGCGCTGGCGCGCGAAGCTGGGCGCCGGAAGCTCGCGATGCGGCATTTCGACGTGCAACTCATCGGCGGAATCGTCCTGCATCAGGGAAAGATTTCGGAAATGAAAACCGGAGAAGGAAAAACGCTGGTCGCCACTCTGCCAGCGTTTCTGAATTCACTGGCGAGTCGGGGCGTCCATATCGTCACCGTGAACGATTACCTGGCGCGTCGCGACGCTGAGTGGATGAGCCCAATTTACCGCCTGCTCGGCCTCTCGGTGGGCGTGATCGTCCACGATCTCGACGACGTGCAGCGCCGCGCCGCTTATGGCGCCGACATTACTTACGGCACGAACAACGAATTCGGCTTCGATTATCTCCGCGACAACATGAAGTACGACCTGAAGGATTGCGTGCAGCGCGGCCACCAATTCTGCATCGTGGACGAAGTGGACTCGATCCTGATTGACGAAGCGCGCACGCCGCTGATTATTTCCGGGCCCGCGGAAGAATCCACCGACAAGTACTATCGCATCGACAAAATCATTCCGAAGCTGATTCTGGAGATCGATTACACACTCGACGAAAAGCATCGCACCGCAACGCTTACTGAGGAGGGCGTGTCGAAGTGCGAGCGTCTCCTGGGCCTAGGCAATCTCTACGATCCCGCCAACATGGAGACGATTCATCACGTGTATCAGGCCCTGCGCGCGCACACGCTTTATCAGAAGGACGTGGACTACGTCGTAAAAGAAGGCGAAGTCATCATCGTGGATGAATTCACGGGCCGGCAAATGCCCGGACGCCGCTGGTCGGATGGATTGCACCAGGCCGTGGAGGCCAAGGAAGGCGTGAAAATCGAGCGCGAGAATCAGACGCTCGCCACCATCACCTTTCAGAATTATTTCCGCATGTACAAAAAGCTCGCGGGCATGACCGGCACGGCCGAAACCGAGGCGGCGGAATTCGAAAAGATTTACAAGCTCGATGTCGTGGCGATTCCGACGAACAAGGTGCTGATCCGGCACGAATATCCGGACGTGGTTTACCGAACCGAAGCCGAGAAATTCGAAGCGGCAGTGAATGGAATCATTCAGGAAGATGGAACAAAGTCGGGCGGCATCCGGCAATATTTCGAATCTGGGCAGCCGGTGCTGGTGGGCAGCATCTCGATTGAGAAATCGGAAAAAATTGCGGAATGGCTGAGGAAGGCGGGGATTCCGCATCAGATCCTGAACGCGAAGCAGCACGAGCGCGAAGCAAAAATCATCGCGCAGGCGGGACGCAAGGGCGCCGTCACAGTTTCGACCAACATGGCCGGGCGCGGAACCGACATCCTTCTCGGCGGCAATCCCGAAGCTATGACGCGCGAGCATTTTCTGAAGAACAAGCTGGCGATTCCCTATGCACCAGCGGGCGCCGTGATCGGCGGGAATGGCGCCGGCAGCGAAACTCCGGCTGAGGCAGAAGGCGGCGCACCGGCTGCGGGGGCGATCGCCGCGCAATCCGGCGGTAGCGCTACGTCTTCGGCGGCTGCCACGCTTGCGGCACCTGCGGCTAATGTCCCGATGGTTCTCTTCCAACAGGAAGGCAGAATTTTCCAGGTTCCGGCCGATCAATGGAAACCGGTGTACGACCAGTTCGCGGAGCAGTGCCGCGCCGAGCACGATGAAGTGATCGCCATGGGCGGCCTGCACATTCTCGGCACCGAGCGCCACGAGGCGCGGCGCATCGATAATCAGCTTCGCGGGCGCGCCGGCCGTCAGGGCGATCCCGGCGCTTCGCGATTTTTCCTCTCGCTCGAAGATGACCTGCTGCGCATTTTCGGCGGCGAGCGCATCAAGTCGCTGATGTATCGCCTGGGCATGACCGAAGGCGTGCCCATCGAATCGAAGATGATCAGCAAGCAGATCGAAAACGCGCAGAAAGGCGTCGAAGCGCAGAACTTCGAAGCCCGCAAGCACCTGCTCGAATACGACGACGTGATGAACAAGCAGCGCGAGACGGTTTACTCGCTGCGCCGCGGCGTTCTGGAAGGCGTCGATCAGAAGGAGTACATCCTCGAGCGCGCCGACAGCATTGCCCTCGATATCGCCGAGAAATACTGCCCGCGCGAAATCAATCCCGGACAGTGGAATCACACGCAATTCTCGAATGAAGTGCTGAACCAGTTCGGGCTCGATGCCAAGGCTGTGGGAATTGATTTTCTGCGCGTCAATCACGATGAAGTGGTGAACGCGCTGCTGGAGAAGGTGCACGGCCGTTACGAAGATAAGGAAAAGTTGTTCGGGGCGCCGGTGCTGCGCTGGCTGGAGCGGCGCATTTTGCTCGACATCGTGGACACACAATGGAAAGACCACCTGCTGACTCTCGATCACTTGAAGGAAGGCATCGGGCTGCGCGGTTACGGGCAGAAAGATCCGCTGGTCGAATTCAAGCGCGAGGCCTTCACACTTTTTGAAGAAATGATGGACCGGATTGACACGGAATCGGTCCGGTTCTTGTTCCTTGTGCGCCCAGCGGAAGGCGAGCAGGCGCCGCAGCAAGCTGCTGGTGGCCAGGAGCCCGCGCGGCCGAAACAATTTGGAATTCAGCAACAACTCGAGCGCCGGCAGCAACGGCAGCAGAAGGATCTTCAGTTCCAGGCTGGCCCGGCGCAGGCAGAGGCGCCGAAGCCCGTCCGAGCGGGCGCCAAGGTCGGGCGCAACGATCCCTGTCCTTGCGGCTCCGGGAAAAAATACAAGAAGTGCCACGGAGCGAACGCGTAGCTTTATGTAGTGAAGATACCGGCTTGAAAGGCCGGCGCTACACTTGGCGCCCTCGACGCGCTCACCTAGCGTTGCAAGCTTCGTCTGAACATTCTGGGTGCCAAGTGCGTATCTACCGCGGGGTGGAACTCTATCTACAAATAAGGAGTCAACGATGCGAATTCGTTCGCGCTGGGGATTGAGCATTCTCGTGGCGGCCGCGATGCTGACGCTGGCGGCTGTATCCGCGCAACCGGCTCTTGCTGATAGTGAAGGACACTTTGACCGGACGCTGACTGTGAGCGGGCCCGTCGATCTGGACGTTCAAACCGGCTCAGGGAACATTACGGTTCAACCCGGGGATTCAAGCCGCGTCGAAATTCACGCGCGGATTAAAGCAAGCGGCTGGCATCTTGGCGGCGACGCTGACGCGCGTATCAAGCAGATCGAAGACAACCCTCCGATTCAGCAAGAAGGCAACACCATCCGCATCGGCCGCAGCGACGACCACGATCTTTTCAAAAACATCTCGATCAGCTATGAGATCAAGACGCCCAAAGAAACCCATCTGCACGCGAAGTCCGGCTCGGGCGATGAGGATATCGAAGGAATTGCAGGGCCGGTCGAGGCAGCGAGCGGATCGGGAAGCCTCAAACTTCACGATATCGGAGCCGAGGTTCGCGCGAGCACGGGCTCGGGCGACGTCGAAATCCAAAACGCGCAGGGCAAGGCGCATGTTAGCTCCGGCAGCGGAACGATTCGCGCCACCGGCATCGCGGGGGCGCTTACGGTTTCGACCGGCAGCGGTGACATCAAGCTCGAACAAACAGCCGCGGGCGATATCGAAGCAACCTCCGGATCGGGAGAAATCGAGCTGAATCACGTGAAAGGCGCCGTCCGCGCCACGACCGGAAGCGGCAACATCACCGCCGATGGCGAGCCCGCGGGACCGTGGAAGCTGCACACCGGCTCGGGCAATGTCTCGGTGAAGTTGCCGGAATCAGCGTCGTTCGAACTGGCGGCGCACACCAGCAGCGGCTCCATCGACAGCAAGCGTCAGATTATGGTGTCCGGCAATCTCAATGCCCATGAGCTCCGCGGCAAGGTCGGTAATGGCGGGGTTCTGGTGGATTTGAACACTAGCTCCGGCTCGATTCGCATCGACTAGCCTGCTCCTCTTCGTGGGGCGTTCGTCGGGCCGCGCCGGGCGACGCCCCATATATGCCGCGCTCCGAGATATGATATTTTATGCGCGGCTTCGCGTCCCATTCGCGCCGAAGCCAAAGGGTGTGTCATGGCGGCGGCTGCCTCCCCGCACTGCCGATTCCAAGGATGCGACGAGGAAGTGCCTCCAGCGCTGGCGGCTGGCGGACTGTGTCTCGATCACTTTCTCGATGAAGCGTTCGCGCGAGCCGATCGAGCGCTGCAGAATTGCAAGCGAGGCGAATCGCCCGATGCGGCGACGCTCGACTGGCTTTTTTCAGACGTCCAGCTCACGTTGAATGCGGTTTCGGAACTGGCGAAGAAGCGCGATCTGGCCCAGCAGAGCAAGATTCTGGAGCTACTGCTTTGCGTTGCGAACTTGAACGAATATGTCGCGCATCACTCGGTGCAGCCATCGCATCCAATTTGATTGTGAATTGCAGGTGCACAGGTGGGAGCGGAAGCGGACGGTGTGCGCCCAAATCTCTGCTTTGCGCTGAACAAATACGCCACTAATATAGGGATATATGGCTCCAGATTCTCTGCCACAGTGCGAATTCGAGTCGGATAAGCTGGCCGTGCGGCTGCGCTTTTCGGGCCCCGCCGACGTGGCCACCATAACGCCGGTCGTTTCCTGGGTGATGGATTTCGTAAAAGAAATGGGCTGCGCTGCGGGCAAGGAATGGGAAGTCGAAATTGCCCTGCGTGAAGCGCTGGCGAACGCGATGGTCCATGGCTCGAAGCGCGATCCGAGCAAGAAAGTTGAATTTTGCGTGGCGATCGACAACGACCGCGGCTTGCTGATCGTCGTCCGCGATCAGGGAGAAGGCTTCGATCCCTCGCAGATCAAGGAACCCGTGGTCGGGCAGAATCTCTTCTCCGATCATGGCCGGGGAATCTTCCTCATCAACCAGCTCATGGACGAGGTGAAGTTCGAGCGCGGCGGCACCGAAATCCACATGCGAAAGCGTTAATACCCTTCCGTCTCTCCAATCTTGAAATTCTGCGCGTCTGGCTCCAAGCTGGAAGTCTCGTATCTCGAGACTTTTATGGCCGAACAAGATCCCAGCGCGGACAAGTTCAAAGTCGTTGAGCCGCAGATTCCCGGCGTCCCTGTCGCCAGAAAAACTGCGTCGGGATCGTCGAGCGCGAAATCTCTTCCCGTCGCTGTGTGGCTGACCATCGCCATCGGGGCCGTCCTGATGCTTGGCGCGTCATTTTTCTGGTGGTTCTCGTTGGCATCGAAGAGGGCAGAACCCGCCACTGCGGAAGTTACGCCGCCTGCGGCGAGTCCTGTTGCTGCTGTTGCTCCCGTCGAAAAAGTGCCGCATGGGCCGGGAGAAATTGGCGCGACTGGGGAATTCCCGTCGGCCTGGTCATCCAAGCAATTTGTGATGCTGAACCCGGTGACGAAAGAGAGCGTTCCAGCGACGGTGGTGCGCCTGCCGGGCGGCTCTTACTGGGGATTTTCGCTGATCGAGCCCTTCGGCCAATGCCGTCTCGAATATGTGACGGATATGAAGCGGCTCGCGACGTATTACGGATTCGAAGCTAGACATCCGATGGTCGGCGATCCGTGCAATCGGAGCGTTTTCGATTTGACGAAGTACGGACCGGGCATCGACGGACTCGTCCGCGGCGAAATGGTTCAGGGCTCGGGGTTAAGACCGCCGATGGCTATCGAAGTGCGCGTCGAGGGAAGCAAGATCGTCGCTGTTCGAATGGAATAGTCTGTCGGAATATTCTGCAAGAAAATCGGTCCGCCGGATTATCTCTGCCGCAAGCGGTGCGATAATTTCCAAACCGATTTTGGCCCGTTACACTACCCCGCTAAAAAAACCGCTGCCCTGCGGTTCAGAATCCGCAGGACAGCGGCTTCGCACTTGATTGCGGCTTTGCTAGATGCCGCGATGATTAGTCGCTGAGCTCCTCGACTGCACCTGCTACTAACACCGGCTGGCTCGTTGCAGGATTGATGAGCACGAAGCCCACAACGCGCAGCGAGGTTCCGCTCTGCCCTTGCAGCGCGGAAAGGCCGCTGAGATTGATGAAATTGGTAGCGTCCGTGGTCATCACCGTGAGCGGCTGCGGAAGAAGGATCCCGGCCGTCCAGTTATCGTTCAATTGGAAGCTGCCGTTATTGCCGTTCTGGATGACGACATTGCCGGCGAGAGTGCCTGCCTGGCCCTGGCGCCGTAGAACGACGCGGTGCGGAGTCAGCGTAGTCGTACCGTTGGTAGTGCTCATGTCGCCGCCGATCGAGACGCGCTGACCTGCCGCCATCGCCGAGTTGTTGAACAGCAGCGTGGTGAGAGGTAGTTTGATACGGCCGATGCGATACTTCTCGGTGCCGTTCAGATCAAGCGTTGTGATGTCACCTGGCGAGATGCCGTTAACTGCTGGCAGTTCGTCCCTTACGTAGAGATCGGCCTGAGTCGCCGGTCCCGAAGGCGGACGGACGCTGGTCAGCAGGCCGCTGAAGTAGAAATCGTCGTCCGAGACGACATCAACTTCGGAGGCATCGATCGCGTGCGAGACGGGATCGAGCTGGCCGGTCAGCAACACGATCGTATTCGTAGTGAATCCGCTGATGGGCTCGTTGGGATCATCAAAGACCGTGCTGTCGTCCGTCGAGACGTTCCACTGCCGCCCGTGTGGCCCTTGAACGGTGAATGAATTGTTGCCGGTGACGCCCACGACTCCCGCGGCAAAGTCGTCGATCGAGACTTGGGAGTCAGTCGCGTCAAGCAGCTTCATCTGGAACATGGGATTTATCGTGCCGGTGACCTGTCCGTTGTTGTCAACGGCGAGCGACTTGCGCAGGTCGAATTCCATGCGCAGGCCCACGAGATCTCCGTTGCTGACGGTGAACGGATTCTTGAAGGTCACCGTCACCATGTTGGTGGAAAGCGTGCCGTTGATCGTATTGATGGCAGGCGGGTTCTGAGTGGTATCGATGAACCCGATGACCGGATTCGCGATCGTGACCGTCGCGCTGACGTAGGTGCCCGTGGGAACCGAGGTCAGATCCACAAGTTGATGCAATCCGCTCAATTGCGCGAAATCAACGAGTTCCGCCTGCGAGAGCACGCTCACGTCGGTGGAACCATTGTTGACCGTCACGCCGGTCACGTTCACCTGGCAGGACACGACGCTCGGCAGAGGCGCGTCGGTGGCTACGGTGAAAATCGAACCGGATTGCTGAGGAGGAGGCGTCGTCGAATTCATGGAACCGCCGCCGCTGCACGCCGAGATCAAGAGCAAAGGCAGAATCGCGAGAAAACTCTGGACACACTTCGACCATTTCATATCAGGTCTCCTTCAAATCTATGGATGATGGCTGAGGGCGGCGCTCTAGGTAGCCCCGTGCCCCTCTCCGGATTCAAACACCCGGATGCGAAAAAAGTTTCGCGTTCTCCCGGAATTCGTAGAGCGCACTAGCGGGTTTTTCGGCGTGCAGGGCGAGGAAAGACAGCTTTAGTACCAGCCGGAAAAGGGCAGCTATCCAATGTTTCACAGCATCATAGTAGACTGGGACGCGGCCGCCGGTTACGCGCGCTGTTTGAGCATAGGCGGCAGCGATCATTCGGAGGGGAATTTGACGCAGCGAAGATACGCCCTGGCGCTCACGTTGATAGTTTTTTCATTCGGATTTGGCTGCGCGAAGGTGCCCAGTGATGCTGCACTGGCGGAGAGCATCAAGGCGCAAATGTTCTCGGACCAGCAGCTCAAGAATTCGAGCTTGAATGTCACAGTCCAGAAGGGCGTCGCCACATTATCGGGCGAAGTGTCCGATGACTCGGCTCGTCTGGAGGCTTACAAACTCGCTGCGGGAACGCCCGGTGTCAAAAAGGTCGACGATCAAATGTCAGTCGAGCCGCCTCAGGCGACAGTGAATCCGCCGCCCCCGCCGGTGGCGACGCCGATACCAAACGCCAAGACGCGCAAGGCCGATCGAAAATCGAAGCGGCGCGCGACGATGGCTGCGTATGCAGATGCAAGCCCGCAGGCGCCGGACGCCGCGACTCCTCCGGATTCAGCGGCTCAGCCCGCTCCGCCAGCGCCTGCGGCGCCGTCACCAGCTCCCTCTGACGCGACGCAGCCAGCGAATCCAACGCCGGCTGTGGCGGCTGCGCCGGCGCCGGCTCCTCCTGAGCCCAAGGACATTGAGATCGCCGCCGGAACAACGATTCGTGTGCGCATGATTGATCCCGTGAATTCCGCGGTGAATCATACCGGGGAAGTTTTTCACGCCTCGCTCGAAGAGCCCATCGTCGTCAATAACGAAACCGTGGTGCCGAAGGGCGCTGATGTGTACATCCGCCTCACGCGCGCGAGCACGGCCGGACACATGAGCGGCCGGAGCGAACTGCATCTTGAATTGGTGAAACTCGATTATGCGGGCCGATCGTACGCGCTGGTCAGCAGCACCTCAAGCGTGGTGGGAAGTTCACGCGGCAAGAAAACCGCGACTGCGGTCGGCGCCGGCGCGGTGATCGGCGGCATCATCGGGGCAATCGCAGGCGGCGGTAAAGGCGCGGCGATCGGTGCCACGGTGGGCGGCGCCGGCGGCGGCGTCTATCAAGCCAGCACCAAAGGCGAGCAGGTGAAAGTGCCGGCGGAAACGGTCCTGGATTTTCAGCTCGAGCAACCCGCGACTGTCACTGTGCCGTCGCACGCCAACGTCACCGGACTATAATCGCCGCGGTTCGCGAATCAAGCCAACATGCGACTACTGCGAGGCGTGTTCCAACTTCTGCAGCTTCGCTTTCGCTTCTTTGTTCCCCGGTTCAAGTTCCAGCGCGGCTCGATATTGCTCGGCGGCCTGCTGCCGTTTCCCTTCCTGCTCGTAGAGACGCCCCAGCCAATCGCGCGCTGAAGCATGCGATGGCCAATCGCTGCGTTCCGGCGTGTTCGCGAGGTAAGCCTTCAACAGCGGCTCCGCGGTGCTCGCCTGCGAGCCGGTAAGAATGCGCTCGATGGCGCGATAGTACCCGATGCGCGCGTCTCCCGGCTTCACCTTCTCAGCCGCCTGTATGGCAGAATCCATCTCCGCGCCGCGCCCGAGTTCCAGGTAATAATCGGCAACCTCGAAATACGGCTCGACGCGATCCACCTTCGATTCCAGAACCAGCCGATACTCATTCTCGGCCAACTCATTCTTCTTCAGCACCCCACGATAAAACGCCGCGTGGGCGAGATGCCCTTCCACCGGATCGACAGCGGCAATCGCATCGGCCTGCTCGCGCGCGGAATCTTTATTGCCACCCACTATCCAGGGCGCTTCGATATTGAATTCTTCCAGGGCGCGTCGGGCCTGGAGATTTGAAGGATTCAGCCGCACCGCCTCTTCAAATTCTTTCTTCACCTTCCGCGCCAACGAGAAACTGTGTTCGCGGTCGGCCTGCTCGCCGTAAGCCCGCGCAAGCCATTGATGGTAGAGCGAGTTCTTTGGGTCTATCTGCGTGGCGCGCTCGGCGTGGGTGGCGGCATTATTGAAATCCTTCATTTCGTAATAGGCCCGCGCCATCCAAAATTGCGCTTCCCCATCGTTGGGATTCCGCGCCACGGCGTTACCCAGTGTATTCACCGCGGCTGAATAGTTGCCCAGTTCGATCTGGTGGCGGGCCTGCGTCACATCCGGGTTCGAGTCGGCAATAACGCGATTGGGAACCGTAATTGCGAGCGACACTGCACACACGCATACGGTCCACATAGACACAGGACTGAAGAACGAGTAGCGGGTCATTGAGGCCCTCTCATTTTGCATCCGCGGCGCGGACGACCATCCCATCCTTGAGGTCGGTTTCTCCCGGAATGGCGACGCGGTCGCCTTCCGAGAGGCCGGAGAGGACCTCGTATTTTGAAGCACTGGCGATCCCAACAGAAATGTCACGGCGGCGCAGACGCCCTTCCTCGAGCCGGAATACATATCGTTCGGTGCCATCGGCTCGGACTGCGGCGCGCGAGACGGCGAGCACGTTTGACCGCTCGCGCACGAGGATGCGCACTTCGACGTTCACGTTCGGCAGCAGCTCGAGCTTGTCGTTATCCACCGAACAGAGCACTTCGCCGACGCTGCGATTTCCGTGTGCCACCACTTGCTTCGGAATCTGCAACGTTTGTCCAGTCCACTCGCGGTTCGGCATCGCATCCCAGGTGATATGCACTACTTGATCCGGAGCGAGCCACCCAAGATCGGGCTCATCCACGAACGCGCGCACCTGGACTTTGTGCAGATCCGCCATGTCGGCGATTTCCTGGCCGATAGTGACGTAGTCGCCGCGGCGGACGGAAAGCGAATATAGCGTGCCGTCCACGGGAGACGTGATCGTCGAAGAGCGAACCTTCTCGTCGAGCGCGCGAGCGAGCGCCTCGTCCTGATCTACGCGCAGCGTGAGTCGATCGACATCGAGTGACGCGCGATGCGTCAAATCATCTTTCTTCTGCTGCAGCGTTTGAAGGGTTGCGCGGGCTGTCGCCAGATCGAGCGCGTTCTTGTCAATTTCCGCCTGCGTGGCCGCCTGCTTGGCGAAAAGTTGTTGCAACGCCTGCCGGGTCTGCTCGAGATTCGCCACTTGCGCTTGAGTCTTGTGGAGGTCGCCGTCCAGTTGCGCCACTTCGCTCGGCGGGCCGCCCGCTCGCGCATTGCGCAAATCCGACTGGGCCGTGAGCAAGTCCGCGCGCGCCGAAGCAAGCTGCGCCTGCGCATCGCTCGAGTCGAGCGTGAGAATTCGCTGGCCTTTGCGAACCGGCTGGCCTTCGCTGGCATCGACGCTGGAGACAAACGAGGCGATCTGCGCGCGCACGACATACGCGTTGACGGGCTCGACTTTCCCGTTGCTGGCGATCGCCGCGTTCAATTTATCGCGCGATACCTGCACCACTTGCACTTCCGGCGTGCCGCCCCGGCCGGCCAGCCCGATGAACAACACCACGGCCAACACCAGTGCGCCGCCGCCCCAGACCCAGCCACGGCCCTTCCCAGGCTCCGAATTGCCGTTTCGATTGTTCATTCCAGGGTGCTTCTTGCGATGTCATCGAATTGTAGCATCGCACATCGCGAATTGACTACGAAGCTCGCCACAATGGAGCTAAACGTACCCCTATTAACAAGATGCCCACCACCTCGGCCGAGATGCCAATTAAATCAGCCACTTGCGCGGTGCCTGCGGTCCTGGCGTGCGAGCAGCGCCGACTTTGCGGCCTCCGTGGTAAAATGCGCGCATGAGCGAAGCACACACTTCTCCGGCAACCGCCGATACCAAGCCAGACGCCAAGCCGAAACCCAAGATTCACCGCGTCTGCATCGGCTGCAACAATATGTTCGAGGTCACTCTCGACAACTACGAAGCCAAGCACTGCCCTGTCTGCCACAAAGGCTAACCGCACCGCATGAAGATTTACAACGAGCAGCTCACGCTTCAGACGCAGGGCAAGCGCGAATTCGTGAACATCACCCCGCAAGTGAAAGCCGCGATGGAGAAAAGCAGTTTCCGTGACGGCATCATCCTGGTTTCCGTTCTGCATTCCAACGCGGCGATCATCGTGAACGACGACGAGGCTGGCCTGCTCGAAGACTTGCAATACTGGCTCGATCAGGTCGCGCCGGAGCGCGAGGACTACAAGCATCGCGGGCGCTTCGAGAGCAATACCGGAATCCATCTGCAAAGCCTGCTCCTGCATCATCAAGTCATCGTGTCGTTTTCCGAGGGGCGGCTTGACCTCGGGCCATGGCAATTCGTACTGTTTGCGGAATTGGATGGCCAGCGCCCGAAGCGAATCACCATCAAGGTGATGGGGGAATAGAGCAGTCAGCGTCCGAATTTCGATCCCCCCACGAAATTCCGATCGCGACCTGTGCGTAGTATTGATTGCCCGTACCACTTTTGCGCTTCTCTCAATCCACTAAAGCGCGAAGAATAGAGTTCGTAGATGATCCAAGCGCAAAAACTAAGCAAGGTCTTCCCGGCCACAAAGAAAACAAAAGAAGTGCGCGCGGTCAACGCCATCAGCTTCGAATGCAAGCCGGGGCAGATTTACGGCCTTCTCGGCGCCAACGGTGCGGGCAAAACCACTACGCTGCGTATTCTCGCCACAATTCTCGAACCGACATCGGGGACGGCCAAAGTTGCGGGGTATGACATCGTCGAGGAGCCCGAGAAAGTTCGCGAAAATGTCGGCTTTCTCTCCACGTCCACCGCGCTCTACGGCCGCCTCACCGCGCGGGAGTTGGTGGAATATTTCGGGCGTCTTCATGGCATGGACGGCGACTCTCTTCACAAATCCGTGGAGACGCTCTTCGCGGCGCTCGATATGAACGGCTTCCGCGACCGGCGCTGCGAGAAACTCTCGACCGGCATGAAGCAGAAAGTTTCCATCGCCCGGACGCTCGTTCACGATCCCCCAGTCATGATCTTCGATGAGCCGACCGTGGGCCTCGACGTGATGGCCGCGCGCGCCATCGCGCAATTCATCCGCCAGTGCCGCGAGCGCGGCAAAACCGTGATTTTTTCCACGCACGTTATGTCCGAAGCGACAAAGCTATGCGACAGGATTGGTATCATCCACGGCGGAAACATTCTCGAAGAGGGCACGCTCGAGGAGCTGCGCGCGCGGCACGCCAAGCAGGATCTGGAAGATATTTTCGTCGAAGTCGTAGGAGATGAACAATGAGCTTGCGCAATATTGGAGTCGTCTATCGCAAGGAGTTGGTGGATTCGCTGCGGGATCGCCGCACTGTGATCTCGATGTTCGTGATTCCGATTCTGCTCTTCCCCGCCCTGAGCGTGGGCCTGGGCTTGCTCGGCGCAAGCATGATGAACAAAGCCAAAGAGGAAATCCCCCGCGTCATGATCGTCGGCGGGCAGGATTCGCCGCGAATCGTCGAGGCCCTCAAGAAGAGCGATAAGTTTCAGATCGTCCCTGAGTCGCCGGACTTCGAAACTCAGATTACCGACCGGAAGATTCGTGTGGCCGTTGTAATCCCACCCGGCTTCGATGCCGCCGCGAATCAAGGCGAAGCCGGCAAAGTTTTGGTGGACTACTATGAAGGCGATATCAAATCTGAGCTTACGCAAGATACAGTTCGTGAGTTTCTCGGTGACTACCGCGGTGAGTTGGCCCGGTCCCTCTTGAGCGCCCGCAACGTGCCCAAAGGCCTGATGCGGCCCTTTGAGGTCAGCAAAAACAATGTGGCGCCGCCTGAGAAAGTCGGCGGCAGCGGCTTCGGCGGCATGGTTCCTTACTTCGTAATCATTCTCGCCTTCACCGGCGCCATGTATCCGGCCATGGATCTCACCGCTGGCGAAAAAGAGCGCGGAACGATGGAGACGATCTTGACCAGCCCGGTTTCGCGCACTGATCTGGTGCTCGGAAAATTCTTCACCGTCGTCACAGCGTCACTGGCGACCGCGATCCTCGCCCTCACTTCCATGGGCATTTCCTTCATGCTGGCCAAGAGCACAATCGACAAGGCTCTTGCGAAGGGCGAACCTGGATTTCATTTCGCTCTCGACCCGCGCGGCGTTCTCGCCGTATTTGTGATGATCTTGCCGCTCTCCGTGCTCTTCTCTGCAGCCATGCTAGCGGTATCGCTTTTTGCCAAGAGTTTTCGCGAGGCGCAAACATACATCTCTCCGCTAACGTTCGTGGTGATCATGCCCGCGATCGTCGCGCTGCTCCCGGGCGTCGAGCTGAATACGCGCACAGCCCTGGTGCCGATCCTGAGCACAACGCTGGTCGGAAAGGAATTAATGGCCGGCAATCATCCGTGGGGCTTCATCGCGCTGATCTTCGCATCGTCCTGCGTTTACGCTTCGCTGGCCATCGCGGCGGCCGTGACGATGTTCAATCGCGAATCGGTCCTGTTCCGTTCCTAACCACGCGGCGCCTCCGGCGTCTAAATGGTAGTCGACTTCTGCGGCGTCGAGGCGCCCCGCGCGCTTTCGCAGCCTTCCGCAATGTAGAATAGTCGCTGACAATCGATGCCTCAGCCTCTGATCCAAGTTACCGATCTCTCCAAGCATTTCCGCACATTCCATCGCCGCGAAGGAATCTGGGGCGGCCTGCAGAATCTTTTCGTCCGCGAATATAGGACCATCAAGGCGGTGGACCGCGTCAATCTCTCCATCGACCGCGGCGAAATGGTCGGCTACATCGGCCCGAACGGCGCCGGAAAATCCACCAGCATCAAGATGCTCACCGGCATCCTGGTCCCGACATCCGGCGAAGCCATCGTGAACGGCTTCCTGCCCTACCGCCAGCGGCGCCAATATGTTCGCACCATTGGCGTCGTCTTCGGCCAGCGCACGCAGCTCTGGTGGGATATCGCGGTGATCGAATCATTCAAGCTGCTGCGGCGCATTTATGACGTATCGCAGAAAGATTTCGACGCGCGCATGGAAATGTTTGACCAGATCCTTGGGATCAAGGATTACCTCTACACGCCGGTGCGAAAGCTCTCGCTCGGCGAGCGCATGCGTTGCGATCTGGCCGCGGCGCTGCTGCATAATCCGCCGCTGCTGTTCCTCGACGAGCCCACCATCGGTCTCGACGTCGTCGCCAAGCACCACATCCGCGAATTTCTGCGCGCCATCAATCGCCAGTTTCAAACCACGGTGCTGCTCACCACGCACGACCTCGACGACATCGAGGAACTCTGCCGCCGGATCGTCATCATTGATCACGGCACCGTCCTCTTCGACGGCGATCTCCAACTCCTGAAGCAACGCTTGCTGCGCACCAAGCAAATTAAATTTGCGCTGAAGGATCGCGCCCAAGCCTCGAGCCTCGAGCGGTTCGCCGGCAATGGCGCGACCCTTGAGCCAGTGGACGAGATGACATACCGCATCCGCTTTGACCGGTTGCAAGTCTCGGCCTCTGATCTCATCCGCGATCTTCTTGCGACGGTCGAGCTCCGGGACATCGTTATTGAAGACGAGCCGATCGAGGAAATCATCAAGCGCATTTATTCCGGCGAGGCATCGCTGTTGCCTCCTGCCGCGGTTCCGGCTATCGAAGAAAGCGGGCGTGGCCGCCGATGAACTCGCTCGCGGCATATCTCGAATTCGCCCGCGTCGGCTTCGTGAATATTCTCGCTTTCCGACTGCGGTACTACACGGGAATCATCACTTACCTCATCAACGTCAGCGTCTACTATTTCATCTGGCGCGCCGTCTTTGCGAACAGCGAACAGATCGTCGGCTACAACCTGGGGCAGATGGTGACCTACGTCAGCGTGGGCTGGATTCTGCGCTCGTTTTATTGGAACACCATCGATCAGGAAATGGCCTACGAAGTGATCGAAGGCAAGATCGCGATGGATTTGATTAAGCCGGTCTCGGTGTTGTGGATGTGGTTCAGCCGCGCGATGGGGGAATCCGCCTTTCGCCTCGGACTGCTGACGCTGCCGACAGCTATCGTCGTCGCGCTCGTTTTCCCGGTGCAGGGTCCCGCGTCTTCGCTCAACTTCGCGCTGTTTTTCATCGGCGCTCTTGGGAGCTTTGCGCTGATGGCCGCAATCAACTTCATGATCGGCACGTGCGCCATCCCGTTGAAATCGATCCTCGCGCTGATTCGCGCCAAATACTGGCTGATCGAATTGCTCTCCGGGCTTCTTATCCCGATTTCGTTCTTCCCGCATCGCTTGCAAATCATTCTGGATTGGCTCCCCTTCGAGCACATCGCCTATACGCCGCTGCAGATTTATCTCGGCAAACTCGACGCGCACGCCGCGGCGTTTGCCCTTGCGAAGCAGTGGATCTGGATCATCGTCCTGTTCAAGCTGGCTGACGCGTGGTGGAATCGCGCGGTAAAGAAGATCACCATTCAAGGCGGATGAGTTGAGCGCACAAACCATCGCGCCACCGGCCGCTCGGAGCGGGATTTTCCGCGAGATCCACCGGCATGTCGCGCTTCTCTCCGCCTATTTCTCGCAGTACGCGAAAGTTCGCGTAAGCTATCGCGGAGATTTTTTCATCAGCCTCGCCACGAGTTTTGCCGCGACGCTTTTCTCGCTCGGCTTCGTCGTCATTCTTTTCGAGAAGGCGCCTCTGTTGAAAGGCTGGCGATTCGAGGAAGTCCTCTTCCTCTACGGCTTCTCGCTGATTCCGTATGGACTTTTCAACGTCCTTAGCCTCAACCTCTACGACTTCGGCAACAACTACATTATGGAAGGAAAGTTCGACCGCGTCCTTCTCCGCCCGATTTCATCTCTGTTCCAAGTCCTGTTTGAAGTTTTCCGCATCGAGTCTCTGCAGGAAATTGTGACCGGATCGGTGGTGGTATGGTATGCAGCACGACATCTTCACATTCACTGGACCGTGTTCGATCTCACGATGCTGTTCATCTGGGCGCTCTCGGGCGGCGTGATCTATGTTTCAGTGTTTCTGTTCCTCAGCACGTTTTCTTTCTGGTTCGAAGACCGCATCGGCATCCACCCGCCATTCTGGAATCTGATCGCCTTCGGCCGCTATCCCCTCTCGATTTACAGCGGCTTCATTCAATTTCTGCTCAGCTGGATCATCCCATTCGGTTTCGCGTCGTTTTATCCCACGGCGTGGTTGCTGCGCCGCGCGCAATTCGCGCGCTATACGCCGCTCGCTCCGCTGGTGGCCGCCGCGTGTCTCACAATCGCGATCCTCGCCTGGAATTTCGGCTCCCGCCGCTACACGTCCACGGGCTCGTAGAAAGTTCTGCTTCCGCGCGCGCTCGTCCGCCAATGAAACATCTCATCCAGCGAGCGCGTACCATTGATAGTAATGAACACGATAACTAAGCGCGTTGCTCTCGTCTTCGCCGCTATCGCCTTCGTGCTGACCAGCTCAGCGGCCGTCGGCACCGCACTCGGCAGCGGCATTCTCCATCCGTACTGTAAGCCCGTCACGGCAGACAACATTGCCGCAGCCGATCGTGCATTCGCCGAGATTCACGCCACGCGCACCGATTTCGAGGTCTCAGCGGCCGATGGCGCGAAGCTCCGCGGATGGAAAGTACGCGCGGAAAAGCCGAATGGCGACTGGGTGGTTATCTTGCATGGCGTCGGGGACAATCGCTGCAGCCAGACGGGCTACGCGAGATTCATGCTCGCAAGCGGCTATGACGTTGTCATGATGGACTCGCGCGCACAGGGCGAGAGCGAAGGCGCGATAGCCACCTACGGCTTGATGGAACGAAACGACGCCCGCTCAATCGACGACGCGATTCTGGCCGCCGAGCCGGTGCGCCATCTCTTCTACTTCGGTGAATCCATGGGCGGCGCCATCGCTCTGCAATCGGCTGCGGTAGATCTCCGCATCGCGGGCGTCGTCGCAGAAGATCCCTTCAGCAATCTTCGCGAAGTCACTTTCGACTATGCGGGCCTGCAATTCAGTCCGCTGCTCGGCAAAACTCTCTTTCGCCCCGCGGCGATTGTGGCTCTTTCACAAGCCGAAAAGGAGGGCGGATTCAAGGCGGCAGATGTCTCGCCCGAAGATGCCGTGGCGGCTCGCCCATTCCCCATGCTGCTAATCTGCGGAACTGAGGATCACAAGATTCCCTGCCGCCACGCGCGCCGGATTTTTCGCCATGCAATCGGGCCGAAGGAACTATGGGTTGTGAATGGCGCCGGGCACACAATGGCCTACGGAGTCGCACGCGAGGAATTCGAAAAGCGCGTCCTTGGGTTTTTCGAGAGCGCCGCGCGAAGCGACGGCAGGCGTCCAGCTCAGCCCGGCGGGTCCGGCTCAAAAAATACCGGAAACTAGAGAATCTTCATCACCAGCATCACGCGGTCGTCCTCATGCGTCCCGCCGCGCGAAAAACGCTCCACCTCGGCCAGCGTCAAATCCACGATCTCCCGCGCCGAAGCATTGCGATGTTTCTTCAACAACTCGACGAGCCGGTCGTAGCCAAATTCCTCATCCTCCGGATTGCTCGCCTCGGTAATTCCATCGGTATAGCCCGCAAGAATGTCGCCGGAATTCAGCTTCACGTTGCCGCGCTCGAACGGCACATTCGGAAATAACCC
Source organism: uncultured Acidobacteriota bacterium (assembly GCA_963707165.1). Classification (GTDB taxonomy): domain Bacteria; phylum Acidobacteriota; class Terriglobia; order Acidiferrales; family UBA7541; genus Palsa-147. Next base: position 57,824 of record CAVPPO010000001.1, read on the forward strand.
GACAACCATCCCGCCTTCGCGCAAATACTCGACGCTACCATCAGCCCGCAGCAAAATCGGCGGCACATGCCCCGCGTTCACGTAATGCAGTGTCTTGTTCCGCTGATCGAGGATGCTCAGATACATGGTCATGTACTTTTGGCCGCGCGTATCGGCCAGCATCCGTTCGTTCAACGCCGAAACGAGCCGCTCGAGCGAGTGCACGTGCGCGATCAGCGCATGCAGCGTCGCCTGCAAATTCGCCATCACCATCGCCGAGCCCACGCCTTTGCCTTCGACGTCAGCCACCACATTCAACATCGTCTGCGGCCCGAGCGGAATAAAATCGTAATAATCTCCGCCTACTTCGAGCGAAGTCTGGTGCGACGCCTCAAGCTCAAATCCCACGATCTGCGGTGATCGCTCCGGCAGCAGCCCGAGCTGAATGCTGCGAGCCAGCGCCAGATCCCGCTCCATACGCTGCTTCGCCAATACGTCGCGGTGAAGCTGCGCATTCTCGAGCGCCAACGCCACATGCACGGAAAGAGAACTCAGCAGCGAGACGTCCGCATCCTGAAACGGACCGCCTTTTTTATTCAAAAGCTGCAGCACTCCGCTCGTCTGTCCATTCTTGTTGCGGATCGGCAAGCACAGCAGCGTCCGCGTGCGGTAATTCAGCCGGCGATCCACTTCCGGCTCGAAGCGCGGGTCTTGATAAGCGTCAGCAAGATTCACAACCTCGCCGTGATGCGCCACCCAACCGGCAATTCCGCGCGAAGCCGGCAGCCGAATCTCTTCCTTCTCCAGGCCCAGCCCCACAAGCGACCAGATTTCATCGCGCTCGCGATCCAACAGAAAAACCGTTCCGCGATCCGCGCCGGTATAGCGAGTCGCAAGATGAAGAATGATGTCGATCAATTCAGCAAGATCGAGCGTCGAATTCAGCCGCTGCGTCGCTTCCAGAACGATCGACAGCCCCGAAACCGCGCTGCGCCGCTCGCTGCTGACCAGCACCACGTCCGCATAGCGCCGCACCAGCCGCAACCAGTCAAGTTTCCCTTCATCCAGCGCCGCCGCGCCGAATACTTCGAGCGCGCCGCGGCATTCTCCATCCTTCCCGAGCACCCACGCCGCGTAGCTGCCATTAACAATTTCGCCCGCAGGCTGTTCGCGAAGCGCGCGGAGCCGTGCCGCATCCGCAGCCGGCAATTGGCCGTGCTCGGCTGACACCGCCGCCTGCTCCGACACGTCACGCCAAATGCGCGCTCCCTTTATGCCGTCCTCACCGGCCACCAATGCAGCGATCTGCGCAGCCAGTTCCGCGGGCGCTGCTTCGGTTTGAATCGATCGCAAAGCCGCATCCAGCCGCTCCAGCGACGATGCATTTTCCTTTCCGCTCGCGCTCGACGCGTTCATTTCGCCTCTCCGCGATACTGCAGCACAACCAGCGTGATGTCGTCGGATTGCGGCGCGCCGCCGGTAAACGCCTGAACTCCATGGCGGATCAGTTCCGCAAGCTCGTCCACGTTGTCGCCCGAAAAATCCTGAATCAGTTTGCGAAGCCCCAGATCGCCCAGGAGTTCGCCCCTTAAATTCGTCGCCTCGGAGACTCCATCGGTATAGATGACCAGAAAATCGTCCTTCTCAAGCTGCGTGGTTCCATTCACAAACTCGGCGTCCGGAAAAAGTCCGACGGGAAAATTCGAGGACTCCAGCGCCTCGAGCTCTCCCCCTTTCCGCCGCAGAATCGCCGGAACATGCCCCGCGTTGATGTACTCGATCGCTCCAGCCCTCGTCAGCACGCCATAAAACATCGTCGCGTAGCGCTCTTCGATGCTGCGTTCGCACAGAAATTGATTCACGCGCGAAACAATTTCCGCGGGCGGCCGATCCAGTGTCGCGGTCGTGAAAATAACGCCCTGCAAAAGCGTCGCCATCAGCGACGCGGAAATTCCCTTCCCCGAAATGTCTCCAACGAACAACCCGTGCCGCCCATCGCCAAGATCGATCACATCGAAGCAGTCGCCCCCGACCGAATGGCACGCCAGCGTGAAGCCCGCAACTTGCAGCTCGGGCAGCCGCGGAAAACTTTTCGGCTGAATCTGCCTCTGAATTTCGCTGGCGATTTCGATCTCGTGGTCCAGCCGAGCCTTCTCGCGCGAGGCCGCAAACAGCCGCGCATTCTCGATCACGTTCGCCGCTTCTCGCGCGAGCGTCCGCAGCACTTCGCGGTCCAGTTCGGAGAACGCGCTCGATGGATTGTGGCTGTCGAGATAAAGCACGCCGAGCAGTTCGCCCTGCCGCGTGGACACCGTCGCGTCCAGCGCCTCAATCATCGGCAATTTTTCGATCGGAATCGCCACCACGGTATGCAATTCCAGCCGCGCGACGCTTTCCTGCGCTCCCACCGCCGAATCTTCGCCCGTATCGCTCACGATCAATTCGCGCCGCGTGGTCATCACGCGCTTCAAAACGCCCGACGAAATCTGCACCGCTTTGTGATCGATCGCCGTCCGCTTGTCATCCCGAGCAACGCTCGTCTGCAATTCGCCCTGCTGATTCACCAGCAGTAACACGCCGCGCTGCGTGCGCGTCAGCGCAATCGAAGCGTCCACCACCGTAGTCAGCACGTCCTCCAGCGAAAGCCCGGTGCCCAGCGTCCGCGCCACTTCCAGCAGCACGCCGAGGTGATACAACTCGCGCGCGCCAGTGGCGGTCGGCGCCGGAATTTCCACTTTCTCGAGAAGTTCTTCGATCGACGCGGTATCGCCCAGGTAGATGAACCGGTAGGAATCGGTCATCCCGAAATCGACGCTGTCCTTCGGTCGCAGCTCGTGGCGCAAAACTTTCTGGCCATTCACGTACGTGCCGTGACGGCTGCCCATATCCTCAAGAACGTAAACGCCTTCCGACGTGATGATCTGCGCCTGCTGCCGGCTGATGCGGCTGTCGCGCAAGGTCAGCTCATTGCCCGCCTGACGCCCAATACGGAATGGCGTCGACGCAATGGGCACCTCGCGGCGCACTCCGCCGGGCTCGATCAGCGCAATTCGAGGAGCTCGTGACATTCGAAAATGCTCCGCCCCAATAGATGCGCAAAATGCGCATCCGTGGGGTCAAAGTCACCGCTCATGGTAGGGAAAGATGCTTGCGATGTAAAGTGTGGCTCCGATGGAATGCTTCGATGGGATGCCGCTTGCCCGGCGCTCGCTGCGCATCGTTCTGCTATTTCGAGGTCGCGCCGCTGGAGCTGCCCTCTCCAACCACCAGCACGAGAATTCTCCCATCGGAATGAAAACTGCCGCCCGTGGCCGTCTTCGCTCCGGTGAGCGCGTTCTCGGGCGTGACATGCGCCCACTGCGTTACCACGCCTGATGCCACCAGCGTGCGAGCCAGATATTCGCGCTCCAAATCGATATCCGGATCGATCTTGTGCGTGACGCTACCATTCCGCTGGTCCTTCTCGAATCCGACGTCGTGCGTAGCCGCGCCCACCCACAGCGTCTCGCCTCCCACTTCGCTCGCTGACTTCCAAACGCGCAAATGATGCCGCGTCGCCACCACCGCATACGGATCGGCGTGTGCGAATCCAAAATCCTGCGGCCGCCCGAAGAGATAAAGCTCGCTCATGGGCATCTCGACATACTCTTCTTTCGACAAAGTCGAAATCAGGGTATGAACGACCGCGTCAGCCTTCGTGCGATCCACAAGCACCCAGCCGCCATTTTCGAAAGCCCGCTTGAGCCGCTCCTCCGATCCCACAATCACGAAGTTCACCATGTCGCCGGGATGCCCGTCCTTGTCGGAAATCCGGCGCGGAATTCTATTGAGAATGTCACGCGTGAGCGCGGCCACGGCCCGTTCAGGCGGCATGACATAAGTCGTGTCGCCGCCGGATATCCCGGCGGCGCCAGCAGTTCCGCTCACCGGAATCCCCGAAGCCGCTCCCGCCTCAAGAATTTGAATCTGCACGTCGAAACTTCCCTCAGCCGTGTCGCTCGATTGCTCATTCACACCAAGAAAAAGCCGGCCCGCGATCGGCACCACGTATTCAAGCTTCGCCCCGACAAGAAACGGCAGCGCCGCGTCAAAATCGCCAACGCGCCCGATCAGCGCCCCGCGCCCCGCATCCTTCACCGGCGCCACGCGCAGCAAATCCTTCCAACCTCGCGGCAATCCCTCCGGTCCGTTCGCGGCAGCGCCCGGATATTGAATCGTCCCCATCGCGGTAATACGAATTTTCTCGCCGGCTCTCAGATCGATCTTCGTATCCGTCCAGACCTGGCTCGCCGCCACCGTCACCGAAAATGTCTTTTGATCACCTGCCGCCGAACGCAGCGCCGCGCCCGCTGCACATAAGGCAAGCCCGCACATCAGCAACTAACCATGTATCGCGAAGTCGGCGTAAGGACAGGCCCAACATGACATCTCCTGCGACCACGTGACAACTGAGCTCGAACGCGCAAGCATAACCTCCCCTCGCAGCGCCCGTTCAATGCCCGGCCGCAGTCACAGACCTTGCCTCCGGCGAAGGAGTCGGGTAAGGTGCCTCAGCGTCGCCCTATGAATCATGGGGGCTGAAGGCGCAATATCGCACGGGGCGCCATCGTTCGGATCGGCGCGCGGCGTCTTACCCATAGCTCAGAAAAACACAGAAACGTCCGGCGCTTCGGACAATTGGAGAGAAGCCATGTTAAAGGGATTCAAGCAGTTTCTATTGCGTGGAAATGTCGTGGACTTGGCCGTCGGCGTGGTCATCGGCGCAGCCTTCGGATCGGTGGTCACGGCGCTGGTGAAAGATTTGCTGACTCCGCTGATCGCCGCGGTCGTGAAGCAGCCGGATTTCTCGGGCTTCGCCTTCGAGCTGAACAGCGCGAAGTTTCTCTACGGCGATTTCCTCAATGCCCTGCTTTCGTTCGTGATCATCGCGGCCGCGGTCTATTTCTTCGTGGTCGTGCCCATCAACGCGCTGATTTCCCGCGCACGCCGCGAGCCGCCCGCCGACCCGACCACGCGGAAGTGCCCAGAGTGCCTAAGCGAAATCCCGATCGGCGCGCGCCGCTGCGCGTTCTGCACGTCAACGATCACAGCCTAGCCGCCGTCGAGGCGCAACCAGATTCGCGCGCCAAGATCGCGTCGCCGCTTATCGCGGCGGCGCTGCAACTCACGCCGAGCGCACTTCCTGGCGCTCGGCGTCAATGGAATTGCTCAGACGCCGCGTGGCTTCCCGCAAGCGCACCGCTAGGTCCACAATTGTCTCCACGCGTTGCACCGCGGCTACCGGCAATCTGTCGCGATTTTGCGCCAGTAGAAGCTCCGCGTTGCCGAGAATCCCCGTCAACGGATTGTTGATCTCATGACGCAGTATCCCCGCGAAATCCGCAGGTAACTCCTTCCAGGGCACACCCGCGGCGGATTCCGCCTGCTCCGCCCAGCGAATTCGTCGCAGCACAATCGCGGCCGCCAGCGGCGCAAAGTCTCCAACGCGCGAAATGAATTCGACATCGCCGCGCGCCACCCAGCGGCTGACCTCCCCGCCCCTCTCCGGCCCAGCAACGAGCACGACGGGCGCGAACTCAGTCAGCCGCAGCAGCGTTTCTTCGAGCGAGACTCCGCCGAGCATCCGGTCGTCCACCAATGCCACGCACGGCAACCCGCGCCGCATTGCTTCGTGCATCCCCCCAAGCGTAGCGGCTGGAACGAACCGGCATGCCGGTCCCGACTTCAAGATCGCGATTGCGATCCGGTGACTGATCGCGTCATCCGCTGTCCCCAATAGCACCACGTGCTCGGTGACTCGCGCGACGCTGGCAATGGCACTCACGATCTCCTCGCAGCTTCGAATTGCTCGCCACCGCCGCTGCGGCTCGCCGCGGCGGATGCGTTCGCGCTGAATCGGCGATCGCGCTCGAGGATGGCGTGAACGGAGAGCTTCAACTCTTCCACCAAAAACGGCTTGTCGAGATGCGGCAGCCCGCGCGGTTCAAGAAAATCGCGCGTTCGCGGCGCCAGCGTGTCTCCGGTAATGAAGAGAATGCGATCCTTCATCGCGCTCCCGGCTTGCACCAGCGCATCGTAAAATGCCTGTCCGTCGAGCCGCGGCATCCGCAGATCGCATAGGATCGCGTCATAATGCCCGCGCGAGAGTCTCGCCAGCCCTTCCTGGCCGTCCAGCGTCACTTCGACGTGGTGCCCTTCCTCTTTCAGCACATCCGAAATCAAGTTGGCCACCGAAGCCTCATCCTCCACCACCAGTATCCGGCTGGCGCCCACGGCGGTCGTCTGCACTGCGTTGGGCGATATTTCTTCGCGCGACTCCGCCTCGGCTGCGGAGACCAGCGGGAGATCCACGACGAATCGCGCTCCCCCGCCGGTTTGGTTCTCGAAGTACACGTCTCCGCCGTGCTGCTTCACGATGCCGTACACGATCGATAGCCCCAACCCGGTCCCCTCGCCCGGCGATTTGGTCGAAAAAAACGGATCGAAAATGCGCGAGGCGATTTCCGGCGACACGCCGGGGCCATCATCCGCGACCTCAAACGCCACGCGCTGCGCCGATGGCTGGTAGGTGCGAATGGACACTCGCCCGCCGCCCCGGTTATGCAGCAGCGCCTGCTCGGCGTTTACGAGCAGGTTCAGAAAAACCTGCTGCAGTTGGTACGGATCGGCCAGCGTCAGCGGCAGGTTCTCCGCCAGCGAACAATCCACAGAAATGTTTTCAATCTTGAGTTCATAGCCGCGCAGCGCCAGCGTGCGCTCCACGATCTCATTGAAATTCGTTTGCGAGCGCTCCGGCTTGCTCTCCCGCGCAAAAAATAAGAGATTTTTCACAATCCGCCGCGCCCGCTCGGCTTCCCGATAGATATGTTCCGCTTCTGTGAGGGGTGCAGGACTCAGGCCGCGGCCCAGCAGAAGCTGCGCATAACCCATGATCGCGGTCAGCGGATTATTCAATTCGTGCGCGATACCCGAAACCAGTTGCCCCACCGCTGCCATTTTCTCCGTCTGCAGCAGCTTCGACTGAAAATGCCGCTGGCTGGTGATGTCCTGATAGGTCTCCAGCCATCCAACCGACCGCCCATCGACATCCACCACCGGCCGCGAATAGCGCTCCAGCACTCGCCGCGCCGGCTGGCTGATTTCCAGCTCGTCGCAATTGGCGTCCGTCGAACCGTCGAGGCTCGCTCGCCAGCGATACGAGAACGCCTTCGCATCCCGGACTCGGCTCTCGATGATTCCCGCCAACAATTTGTACTCTTTGATCGCGCTAATGCTTCCGAAATCGAGCCCAAAAAGCTGCGCGAACTTCTCATTCGTAAATCGGATTCGCCCCGCCGGACTGATCAGCAATACTCCCGCCGGAACAGCATCCAGCACGGTGCGCACCTCCGCTTCCAGGACCGCTTCGTCTGCGCTGTGCATCGGCTCATCTTTCACTACACTCGTTGCCATCATCTTCCTTCGCGTCGCCGCGGGCACTGCGCAAGAGGCTCTCGCCGCCTGCGAAGATTCCGCCGCCTCCCCGCCCGGCAACTCGAACAGCAGAGCTTCAGCATCCTCTCGCTTCATCCCGATTGATTTCTTCATGCGTGCGGCTGTTAGCGCCCGTACACAATTCCCAATGCACACAACACCCCAATCCAAATGGTGATGGCGTATTCGATTGTGACTCGGGCAAATCGAGCGGCTTTCCGTGCGTTCTGGCGTGTCACTGTGTCTTCTCCTCGCCAGAGACACAGCACAAGAAGAACCAAGCCTGTGGATAACTTAAGTGGATTTGAATCAGTGACTTGACTTAGAAGATGAGAATTAAGAATTTCCCATTACGATGCGCCACCGTTCCCCGTCTAGGAATCGCGACCCGCTGGAACTGAGCTCGCGCTCGAGCTAGTTCGCTACAGCTGACTGGGCGTCGTACTGTTTTAGCTTACGGTAGAGCGTAGTCTTGCCAATTCCCAAAAGCCGCGCCGCGGCAAGCTTGTCGCCTCCCGCCTCACGAAGCGCCCGCAGAATCGCGCGCCTCTCCAGCTCTTCGAGCGGCAGGAATTCATCTTTATCCGGCAAGCGCTCCTGCGTCCCGTATTGCAGGTTCGAAGGCAAATCGCCCACGTGCAGAATCGGCCCGGATCCCAGCGCCACAGCTCGCTCGACTGCATTTTCCAGCTCGCGCACATTTCCCGGCCAGTCGTACGCCAACAATCGCGCGACGGCATCCTCAGCAATCGTTCGCGCACGTTCTTGCCCGTCACTGAATTTCTCGAGGAATGCATTCACCAGCAGCGGAATATCATTCTTCCGCTCGCGCAGCGGCGGCAGCTTGATTTGCACCACATTCAGCCGGAAGAACAAATCCTGCCGGAACGTACCCGCCCGCACTGCCGATTCCAGATCGCGGTGCGTCGCCGCAATGATTCGCGCGGAGATCGACACGCGCTCCGTCGAACCCACCGGCTTCACTTCGTGCTCTTGCAGCGCCCGCAACAATTTGGCCTGCAAATCAATCGGCAAATCCCCAATCTCATCCAGAAACAGCGTGCCTCCGCCCGCCGACTCGAGCAGCCCCTGCTTGCTGTGAACCGCCCCCGTAAACGCGCCCTTCACATAGCCAAACAGCTCCGATTCAATCAGCGTGGGAACCAGCGCCGAGCAATCCACCGGCACGAAAGGCTTGTTCCTTCGCTCGCCCAGATAATGAATCGAGCGCGCCACCAATTCTTTGCCCGTCCCGCTCTCGCCGAGCACCAACACCGGATAACTGTGGTGACTCACCTTTTCGACCAGCCGGTACACGCGATTCATCTTCTGCGATGTCCCGATCAATTCCCCGAATCCGGGCCGCGTCCGCAATTGCTCGCGCAACACGCGATTCTCCTGATCCGTCTCCAGCGAATGTACGAGCCGCCCCAGCTTGGTTCGCAGTTCGGCTACTCGAAACGGCTTGGTCACGTAATCCGCCGCGCCCAGCCGAGTCGCTTCGACCGCGCTGTCGATCGTTCCGAATTGCGTCAACATCACCACGGCCGTCTGCGGATAATGCTCGCGCACGCGCCGCAGCAACTCCAGTCCTCCGAGTTGCGGAACGCGCAAGTCCGTTATCACGATGTCCACTGGAAATTGATCCAGGATTTCGAGCGCCTCTTCCGTGGTCGAGGCGCCGCGCGCCCGAATTCCGGTGTCGGTGGCGACGTCGCAGCACAAATCGCGCGCCGTTTGCTCGTCGTCAACGACGAGCACCGAAACGGTCGCGGGGCGTTCAAGAATGCGGGCAGGCTCAGGTTTCGATGACACTTCGCAAACCCTCCAATCCTGGGAAATCAGGGATTCGCAGTTTCAAATCCGGTTGCAAGCTCCGAGCCATTTTAGGAATGTCGGTTGATCTATAGAGCGCCCGATGACTTCATCCCTATCGGCAGCGATTCCCACGGAGTGAATCTATTCCCGGATTGGAATTCACCGCAATCCGCATTAATACGGAGAGGACGTAAGTGCTTATTTCTCAACTAAGTAAACGAAGTAGAACACCCGCGTTCAAAACGGAGGAACGTCAGATCATCACCGATTGCGAGGTTTTCGGAGCAGCCGCGGCTATTGCACCGCGACGTTCACCATGCACGTCGCCGGGATTCCGCGCGGCCCAGCGTCTACTCGCGCGGTCAGCGTGTACGTGCCTGCGGCGAGCCCTGCTGCGTCCCAGCGCGCTGACGGACCCGACTGCTCGAGCTTTCCGCCCGTCGCCGTCCACGAATAGTTCAGCGGAAGATTCAGCGAATCCTTCGCCAGCACCGACGCAATGGCTCGATCGGCCGATCCGGCTCGCAGCGAAGTGCGATCCACCGAGCACGTCGCCGTGATCACATCGCTCGAAGAGCGCGGCGCCGCTTCTGCCCCCGGCCAGCGCGCCGAATCGAACTTCAGTACAAATCCGTTGCGGTCCTTGTGGTTCGTCAAATCCACCACGTAGCGATAGGCGATATCAATCGCGAAATTCCGCCAGAAATACACGCGAATGCCGCTCACTTGATCCACGGGATCGCGCGGCCCAAAAGTCGTGTTCGGCGTATGCGTGCCAACGTAGAGAGTCGCGTTGTATTCCGAAATCACCTGAAATCGTTTCTGCGGAAAGAACAGGAACCCCGCGCCAAGCTGCACTTGATCCGCAAGCTGGACGTTTTGGCTCGCGCCCGCAACTGTAAACGACGGATCGAGCGTCAGGCGATATTCCCCGTTCAACGCCGCCACAATTCCGCCGTGAAAAATCGACTTGCTAAATTCCGCGCCGACGCCGTAATTGAATCGCCCGTTTTGGCTGCCGTTGCTCAGCAAATCGCCCAGCGAAGTCTGCGTCGGAAGGTAGAAATCATTCTTGATCGAAAAGCTGAATGGCCCGCCGCGCTTCTCGGAAACCAGATTGATCTTGAATCCGAGATCGACTTCTCCCACGCCGCCGCCGCTCTGCGCCGCAAACGGATAATCTTCTACGTAAGCCGGCGCCGCTCCGGGCAACGGCACAATCGTCCGGTAAATCGTATTCCCGAATTGCGGATTGCCAAGCGTGTTCGTCGAAAGGCTCAGCAGATCGGGCCGCCCCACGTGAACGTAATTGTACGCATCGAAATTCACGAACGCCGAAATGTGATTCGTGATTCCCGCCGAAAACGACCAGCCGTAATTAATTACCGTGATATTTCCGGGGTCGCGCGAGAATTTGTTCGCCCCAGCCGTGAACGCAAAGCCGCCGCGCGGCAGCGTCTCGCCGGTCTCCACTGTAAACATTCCGGGATTGCCGCTCCACGCAGGCATCGGCGCCCATTCTGCATGGATATCTGCGGAAGTCGATTTCGTCGACGCCGGGTCTGGCGTCGCGGATGTCGCAGCGGGCGCAGGCTGCGGCGTTGTCGCCGCATCAGCGTTCCCTGCCGCCGTCGAGTCCTTGGAGCTGGCATCACCGCCCGTCACGGCGCCGGCGGGCAGTCGTCGCAGGAGTCGTACTCGCCGCCTTATCGTCCAGGCTGGCAGCCCATGCCACTCGCGCGGCTGACGCGCCAAAGATCATCAATACCACCGCCCAGCGGACCCACGCTCTCATACCAGCCTCCGTCCAATTTGCGCGCCCATCACAGGCACTCCTACCCGCGTCAAGGGCTGACTAGGGTAGTGAAGAATTCAGCGATTCGCAACAGGCCACTCTGGATCCGAGGAAACCAATCCGTGGCGCCCGCCAAATGTGAATCCGGCATTATATGCGTCCTTCCCGGACATCGCGAAAAGCTTTCTTTGCCTCCATACCACCCCGCAAACTGTAGTAGCATCTATTTGTCCGTCGGCTTTTCACCGGCGTGGAATCCGGCAGACAGCCAAGCTGAAATCTATTGGGAGGATCCCATGCGATTCCATACAGCTTGCTGGCTGCTCGTACTTTTCTGCGTCGCAGCCAGCCTGCCAGCACTTCTTCCAGCACAGCAATCGCAGCAGAACGACAATTCGTCGCCGGGCAGCACGCAATCATCGCCGGAGCCGCAATCCGACTGGCAATCGCCGCAAGTGCCGGCCGGAACGCGCTTTCTGGTCGGCCTCCTCGACGAACTCAACACCAAAACCGCGAAGCCGCATCAGCAGTTCACGGTCAAGACGCTCGAATCGCTCGACACGCCGGACGGCCACGCGATTCCTGCGGGAACCGTAATTCGCGGGCACGTGAGCCGCGTCGAGCCCGGCAGCTCGACGGGCCGCGCGCGCATCTGGCTGAGCTTCGATGAAATCGAAACCCGCGCGGGCTGGAAGCCGCTGGTCGCCGACGTGACTGAAGTACCCGGCGAGCACGCGGTGAAATCCGGCGAGATCAAAGAAGGCGAAATCCAGGCGCGTACCAGCGCTAGCGACCGCGATCTGCAAGCCGCCGCCGCGGGCGCAGCTCTGGGAGCAGCAGCCGGCGCCGCCGCCAAGAACGGCAAAGCCGCAGCCATCGGCGCCGCGACCGGCGCGCTGACCGCGTTCCTAGTTTCTTCGGGTCTGGGCCAGGAACTGGAGCTAGCCAAAGGCACCAAGCTCGAGCTGGAGCTGCAGCGTCCGTTGTATCTGGCGCGCCGCTAGCTGCGCTCGTACCGGGAGGGTCTGTTGGGCCTTCGGCCCTTACCTTGGGCGAAGGACGGGCCCTCTCATCAGTTTGGCGTTGACGGCGAGAACATCGATCGCGGGGCTGATCGGCTGAGCCGAGCAGAGTGGCGCGGCTAAATCGCGTTCTGCAGACTGCGTGTTTTTTCCCGATTAGAGGTGGGTGGCGTCTTTTGTTTTCTGTGGGTTACCTCCGTGTCTAATAATTTGGTTCCCGATTATAAATTGGAGGCCGCCGGCGTCTCGAAGTTGCCGGTGCGATCCGCCGGGGAGCCAAATCGCGTTGTGAAAAAGGCGTGATTTGTATCGATTAGAACGTGGTGCCGTCTTTTGTTTTCTTGGAGTTACGCCGGTTTCTAATAATTTCGTGTACCGATTAGAAATTGGGGGCTGATGGGGCCGGCGGGGGGCGGGGATGTAGCTCAGGTGTTTAGACCTGAGGGCGTTGTCACCGAGTTTGAGCCGAAATGCCAAGTCAACACCTAAGTGCCTCACTACATAAAGATGCGAAGATTCTGCACGGACTGCGGTGGAATGATAATTGCTGGGATAACTAAAGGTCAATAGTACGTCAGTACTATATTTGGAGAGAATCGGGGAGTTGCGGAGGATCGGAGGTAGGCGAGAAGTCGAAAAGACGAACTTCAGCGGCTGAAGAGGTTGCGGAACAAAGGCGAAATGGTGGCATTTCTGGCTTCTTTTGGTATGGTTCCACGTCGGAAATGCTGCGGGAGAAAGATCAGCGTCCGCTAGCCGCGATGCCGGGCTGATATCCTGCGCTGGATCGGCAGCGGGAGCGTGCAGGCTTATGACACGAGCGACCACGGCGGCGATTTCACCATGTTTCATCGTCAGCGACGTGGATCGGACGATCGCCTTCTATTGCGAGAAGCTTGGGTTTGAGGCGAGATTCCGGGCGCCGGATCGGGATGCTTTTTTCGCGATCGTCGGGCGTGACGGTGCGCAACTCTTCGTGAAATCGGATAAAGATGTGTCGCCGCTGCCGAACCATAAGCGTCATCCCTACATGCGGTGGGATGCGTTTGTTTATGCCGCGGACCCCGATGGGCTGGCTGCCGAATTTGCGGAGCATGGGGCCGCATTCAGCGCGGCGCTGGAAGATACACACGACGGTCTGCGCGGCTTCGAGATTTGCGATCCAGACGGGTATGTGTTGTTCTTCGGGAGACCGTTGAAGGACCGATGAACGGTGTAATCATGCCTGCATCGGAATTGCGGTATACGTTGCTATCTAGCGGGCTTTCTTGGGTAGGATCTCTTGGATGTGGTTTTCTTTGGCTATCGGGTTGCCGCGGTGGTTTATCGCGGGCGGACACAGGCAGGAGTGCCTGTGCTACTGGACACCTTGCTAACCTTGGCTGCTGGAATCGTCGAGTTGTACCGGAGGTGCTTCTGTGAGGGAAAACCACGGGGCCGAACCAGCGCTAAAGCGCATCTTTCAATCGCGAGGGTTTTCCGGAGCGCTTAAGCGCTCCTCCCCCCGCATGAATGCGGGGGCTGCCACCGGGTATAGACCGGGGACATGCCTGACAGATTGAACCGGGCACATTCCTGACACTGCAGATACGGCGAGCCGTGGGATAACAGGCGCACTCCCTGAAACCGCGCAGATATCGAACTTTGCTGCAAGAAAAGGCACACAGTGTGGCCTCGCGGTGTCATTTTATGTAGAGCATGGCACTCCGCGGTCATTTTCCGGCGACGGCGTGGCTTGCGCGCGCTTTCACCGGGCGAATTGCGCGGCGCATCTATCTCGCAATCGTCGCGCTGATATTCACTGCGTCCGCGGTCGCACGGGTTCGTGCGTTCGTGCTTACGCGCAAGATGCACGCGGTGATCCAAGGGGTCTCGAAGTTGCGCATCGACGAAACGAGCGAGGATGAAGTTCTACGCACGGTCCCGTACCTCGTTCGCGGCGATTGGAGCCGACAAGTACAACGAACGGCCGAAACCGGAGACGTGGACGAGGGCATCGAGCACGCATACTTCGTCAAGATCTCAAACGCGCGCGACTGGCTGGCATTTGCAAATTTTGCTGGCCGCTTCTCCAGAATGGAAATTACGCGAGACGGTTTCCCGAAGAGCTGGATCTGCAGCGTCGCAGATCTGCTCGGCTATCGCTACGTCGGATTCACTGCAACGGTCATCGTGTTAAATGGAAAAGTCTCCAGCGCAGGGTACGGGATCGCCAATGTGCTCGTGTTTCCTGAGCCCCTCGGACTCGCACTTTCCGTTAAGAGTATCCACGGCATCTGGGGACCGTATCGATCTGCGTTCCGAACTTCCAGCACTTCAGATGAGGCTCGTGAATTCGATGTCAGCGGCGACGACGCGCACCTCAGGCTTCGTTTCGCGTCCGAAGCGTCGCCGCAATTGATCTCCCACGCCTACCAAGTGAACCTGAGCTGTTTCTGGAGCTTGCTGGGCTGTCGGCACGCGCAGCAGATCGCGCCACTTCTCTGGCAGGACAAACGCGCAATCGACACGGCAACACTGGCGCGCCTGAAAAGCAGCGATCCGTGCCCTGACCGAATTTTGGCCGGCCGGGTGAAATACCTGCCGGATGTGGTCGTAAGCCTGCTTGAGTCCAACGGCTCGAAGCATACAAGCGTCGACGAAGAGGGCCACCGCGACGATGAAATCTCGACGGACTACAAAATCGTCGAAGATCTTCGAGGGCGCTCTTCGGGACCGTGGGATTCAGTCAGGAGCAGAACGACGGTCCCGTATCCCGGAGACGATTCCCACACGTTACCCAATCCGGGCCTGCGATGGACCAAACCGGGCGACAAAGTCCTGGCATTTTCTTCTCTGGGCTTCGATTCATGCGGATTCGTTCTTGCGACGCCCTCAGCCTTAGCGGCAATTCGAGACGCAGTTCCCGCACCGAGACGGTTAGAAGACGAACTGGTGGGCTCGTTGCATTAGGGCTCAGCTTCCTCACTCCCGGAAATAATCGAAAAGCCCGCAGCCAATTGCCATTGGAAATCTCAAAAGACCAATAGAATCTAAAAATCAGGCCAGATTGCCCCAGCGCTCGACGCTTGGCTTTCGTTGCGGCTGCTGATACATTCGCTGATTAGCGATGGTCGAGAACAACAATTCGTTGCGAATCCTTATTGTTGAGGATGAGGAGAACGCGCGTAAAGGCTATGAAGCGCTTTTGCGGCGGTGGAATTACGATGTTTTGGGCGTGGGGACTGGCGAAGATGCGCTGGAGAAATTTCCTGAGTTTCAGCCTGGCGTGATTCTTGCCGATGTGGAATTGCCTGGGATCAACGGGCTCGAGCTTCTGCAGCGGCTGGGCGAAGAGATTCAGCGCATTCCTGTGATCATCATCACCGGGCGCGGAAGCGACGAGCGCGTGATTCAAGCTATCGAAGCTGGGGCCTTCTGGTACATCGAAAAGCCGCTGAAGGCGCCGATTCTGAAGGCGCTGCTGGACCGCGTCGTTGGCAAGCTGCGGGATCAGCGGGCGGTCGCTTCGCTTACTCGCGAGTTGCGCGATACCGGGAAGATGGGCTCGCTGATCGGCATATCGAAGCCGATGCAGGAAGTGATGCACCAGATCGAGATGGCCGCGCCTTCGACCGCGTCGGTGCTGATCACCGGCGAAACTGGTTCCGGAAAAGAAATCGTGGCGCGTACCTTGCACAAGCTTTCGCCGCGGGCCGAGCGGCCCTTCGTGGCCATCAATTGCTCGGCGATTCCGGAATCGCTGATGGAAAGTGAAATTTTCGGGCACGAGCGCGGCGCATTCACCGGTGCTGCCGAGCGGCGTATCGGCTGCTTCGAATTGGCCGATGGGGGCTCGCTGCTCCTCGATGAAATCGGCGAAATGCCGGCGCCGACGCAGGCGAAGCTTTTGCGCGTGCTCGAAGATCACAAAGTGCGGCGCCTCGGCAGCAAGACTGAGACGCCGGTGGATGTGCGCGTGATCGCCGCCACGAACAAAGATCCGCAGCAAGCTGTGTCCAAAGGGCAATTGCGGCAGGATCTCTTTTTCCGGTTGAATGTTTTTCACATTCATTTGCCGCCATTGCGGGAACACAAGGACGACTTGCCTGCGCTGGTTGAAAGTTTGCTGAAAGACATCAATCAAAAGCACAGCCGCCAAGTTACGGGCGTCGGAACCGAAGTACTCGAGCTATTCAAATCCTATCCGTGGCCCGGCAACATTCGGGAGTTGCGCAATATACTCGAGCGCGCGGCTATCGCCGCGGATCGCGGAGCGATCGGGCGGCAGCATCTGCCGATCGGAATTCGGCCACGCGCCGGTGGGGGATAATCTCGAACTTTCCGGCCTGCGCTTCCCCGTCGGCACGACGGTGGAAGCCGCCGAGCGCGAGCTGATCCTGCAAACGCTCGAGGCCACCAATCAGAACAAGACGCGAGCTGCCGAACTCCTCGGCATCAGTCTAAAAACATTGCACAACAAGTTGAAGGAGTACGAAACGACTCGCAAGCATGCGGCTCAGCCTTAAAACGAAATTCACGCTCACGACGTCGCTGGTGGTGCTGTTTGTCGTCGCGCTGGTTTCGTGGCTGTTCGTCGCGAGCTTGACGCGCCAGGTGATCCACGACGCGAACGATCGCGCGAGCTTCGTGGCGCATCAAGCGCTGGTGGCCAGCGCGCAGGCGCTGGCCGAATCCGCCGAGCACGGCGAAACACTCAATTCCGATAGCGCCGCCGACCTGCGTGAGTACGTTCAACATTCACTCGACAACAGCAGCGCGCTGAACTCGCTTCTCGAATCCGCGATCGGCTACGCGCCGACGATCTACGAAATCACCATCACCGACCAGAGCGCGAAAGCGCTGGTGTCCAGCGACGCCGCGTTGCGCGGACGGCAGATTCCGGTGAAGCCCAATGCTTCGCTGCTCGATCATGCGAGTCTGCTGGAGCAAATTCGCACCTTATATGGTCCGCCGAAGGTTTATCAGGTGACGCTGCCGTTCGACGTGAGCGGCGTGCCGTTCGGCGAGATTCGCGTGGATATGTCCACGGCGCTGCTGCGCGATGAAATTTCCCACGGGCTGTTGGGAGCAGGGCAAATTGCGCTCGGCGCTGTGCTTTTCGCCACGCTTTTGGCTGCGGTGCTCAGCCGCATTGCGCTCGCGCCTCTGGCGCGAATTTCCGATCAGCTCGATCGCATCTCCGCGGGGCAATTCGATGTCGAGCCTGTCGCGCAAGCCGACGAACTCGGGCAGGTGAGCACCAAGATCAGCAACATCGGCAAGCAGCTTCGCGATGTGCGCGAAGTGTTCAGCACCTTGCGCGAAAATTTGAATCACGTGATGGCGGGGCTCGAAGATGGATTGATGCTATTCAATGCTGATGGGCGCGCGGTGCTTATCAGCCCTTCGATCGAAAAATTTCTCGGCGTTCTGCCGGCCACAATTCTCGGGCGGCGCGCGGGTGAGATTTTTCCGCAGGGGCATCTGATTCGCGATGTGCTGCACATCAACGGTGATCGCATGCAGCCTGTGGAAGATGCCGAAGTGCAATTGGACAGCCCCGAAGGGCCGCGGCGCATCTCTCTTATATGTCAGGTCATCAGCGAAAAAGGCGAGCCGATGGGAACGCTTCTGACGCTTCGTGACCTCGAGTCCTACGAGCGCCTTGGCTCGCAACTGCAGGTTTCCGAGCGGCTGGCGGCGATTGGCCGTGTCACGGCAGGCGTTGCGCACGAAGTGAAGAATCCGCTGAATTCGATGCGCGTGTGGCTGGAAGTGCTGAAGGGCAATATTCCCGGCGATCTCGAGGGACAACAAGCGGTGAAGATGCTCGATAGCGAAATCGACCGGCTGGATCGCGCGGTGAAAACTTTCCTCGATTTCACGCATCCCGTGGAAATCGATCTCTCGGAATCGGATTTGCCTGGGCTGCTCAACGAGATCCTGGAAAATGCGCGCCCGGCGATTGCTAAGGCCGGCGTTGTGCTGGCGACGCAAATTCCCGAGCGCTTTCCGCAGGTGCGCATGGATCGCCGGCTGATTCATCAAGCGGTTCTCAATCTCGTGCTGAATGCGTGCGAGGCGATGGGGCCGGGCGGGCAGCTTGCCGTGAAGCTCGCGCAGGAAGAAGACAATGCGCAGATTCTTGTCTCCGACACCGGAAAAGGAATCAGCCCGGAAAATCGCAACAAGATCTTTCAGCTTTTTTTCACCACGCGGCCGGGAGGTACCGGAATCGGACTGGCCAATACTTTTCGATTTGTCCAACTGCACAATGGTTCGATAGAATTTGAATCGGAGGTCGGCCGGGGCACGACTTTCACGATTGAGCTGCCCCTGGGCCGCACGGCTGAAACGCCCGCGCCGCACGCGCGTGATATCGGACTCCCGTTTGCGCAAGGAAAGGTGTGAATGGAACCCCAGCTCCAATCGCGCCATACTCTCGCCGCGCCGCTGCGACCGCGCGCGAGGCTCGTATTGGTTGTGGCTTGCCTGCTATCTATCGGAGTGGCGGGATGCCCGCGCGAAAAAGTTCACGCCAAGATGCCCAAGATTATTCCGCCTGTGCCGACGGTCGTTGAGCCTCCGATTCCGCCCTACATTCTTGGCGAAGAGCCTGCCGACACGACGCTGGCGATGATTCCGGAATCGCTGCCTGCGCCGCCGCCCGAGCGCACGCATGCGAGTCCGCCGCGGAAGCCTGCCGCTGATTCTTCGCCGGCTACGCATCCCGCCGTGCCTGTGATCTCTCCGCAGATTCCCGCCGGGGAGCAGGCTGCCTACGAGCACCGCATCAAGGAGAACATCGATACAGCGGAACGCAATCTGCAGCAGGCTAAATCACATTCGCTCAATTCTACGCAGCAGGATATGGCTGAGAAAATTAAATTATTCGTGGAGCAGGCCCACGACGCGATGCTGGCTTCCGACTGGACGCGGGCGCAGAATTTGGCGCAGAAGGCGCAAGTTCTCTCTGCCGAGCTAGTCAATTCGTTTTAATCCGCGCCGCGACCAGCCAAATTTCAATTCTGTTC
Organism: uncultured Acidobacteriota bacterium; assembly: GCA_963707165.1. Lineage (GTDB taxonomy): Bacteria > Acidobacteriota > Terriglobia > Acidiferrales > UBA7541 > Palsa-147. The sequence goes on from CAVPPO010000001.1 coordinate 76,927, forward strand.
GTCCGCACGATCGAGCTACTTGCGCTGGCCACCGTTGCCGCTGCTGGATTCCTGCTAAAATATCCGCGTGGCTTCATCTGACGTAATCATTATCGGCGGCGGAATTATCGGGCTTTCGCTTGCGCATAAACTTGCGAACGAGAATTTGTCCGTCGTAGTTCTCGATCGCCAGCAGCCTGGACTCGAAGCGTCTTGGGCTGCTGCTGGGATGCTTTGCCCTGGGCCTGAATCGCCGGATGACGTCGCGCTCGTTCCGCTCGCCAAGAAGAGCCTGGAGCTATATCCCGAATTTGTATGCGCAATCGAAGAAGCCTCCGGGGCGCGTGCGAACTTTCGGCGCGATGGCACGCTGGAGCTTTTCTTCGGCACGACGGCAGAGGCTGTGCGCGACCGGAGCGTTGCTGGGCATCGCGAGCACGATCTTGGCACGCAAGCCATCTCGGCGGACGACGCGCGGGCCATCGAATCGGCGCTCAGCGATACCGCTTTCGCCGCCGCATGGCTGCCGCACGAATGCTCCGTGGAACCGCGCGCGCTTACTTCCGCCGTTCTGCAAGCGGCGAAGAAATGCGGTGCAGAGGTTCGCGCGAATGTCGAGGTGCGAAAGCTGCTGATCGAAGGCTCGCGCTGCGACGGCGTTGAAACGCAATCAGAGAAATTCACCGCGAAGCACATCATTCTCGCCGCCGGCTGCTTTTCATCCGCAATCGGCGCCGCTGCGCGCATCGCGCCTACGCGCCCCGTCCGCGGGCAGATGCTTTCGCTGCGGGCCGCGCGCCCCATCCCGAATCACGTCGTGCGCTCGCACAGCGGCTACGTTGTACCGCGCGGCAACGGGCTGCTTGTCGCGGGCAGCACAATCGAGCACGTGGGGTATGAGAAGGGCGTCACTGCCGCCGGAATCTCCGGAATTCTCGCTGCCGCGATCGAGCTAATCCCTGAACTAGCCGGCGCTGCCATCGAAGAAACCTGGTCCGGGCTGCGCCCCGACACTCCCGATCATCTGCCGCTGATCGGTTCGACCGAGATCGATGGTCTCTGGCTGGCTACCGGGCACTATCGCAACGGCATCCTTCTAGCTCCGGCCACGGCGCAGATTTTGGGGAATTGGATCCTGCAAGGTAAACCGGACTTCAACGTAGAAGCCTACTCACCACACCGCTTCACATCAGAAAAATCCACCGCCGCCTCGTAATCCTACTGGCTGAATGGCAGACGCCGTTGTTGTCATCCTGAATCCGCCTCGGCGGACGAAGGATCGGCATTTTCCTTGCGGCGACGTGCGCGAGCATCAAAAATACGGAACACGCACTCGTTGCGGCTCGCGATTTGCGGGGCCAGCTAGCGACGAGGCCTGCCCTGGACTCGTGAATTGCACTTTGTCGGCGTCCAGATACATCGGCCGGTCGAGGACCGCGTCGAGAGTCGTGCCGCGGGGCAATTCCGCTTCGGGCCCACGCGTCAATAAAATTGCGGCCAATCCTACGGCTGCTCCCACTCCCGCGCCTATGCCCGCGCCGGTTGCGCTGCGTCCCGCGATGGCGCCGATTCCTGCTCCGGCGCCGGTGGTCTTCGCGACCGTGCCGATATCCGTGCCCTTGTCGGTGTCGCCCTTGATGCGGCCTTCGCTGTCCATCGATTCATTTCCGCCGGTGGAGGCATTCGACGGAGCGCCCGCGAAGCTGACCATGTAGGCATTGGGGAGGATTAGTGTCATGAGCCGGATGGCGATTTCGCCGCGGCCCTTCACGCGTCCCGGCCGCTTCGATTCCGTCACTTCGCCGCTCACGTACGATCCCGCGGGAATGATCACGCGCCCATCCTTCATCACCGGGAAAAGCGTCTCGAAATAGACGGGATCGCCGACCTGGGCGGTGCGAGTGGAGATGCCGTTGTGCAGCACGAGAGGCAGGCGCGTCCCTACCGGGAGTTCGATCTTCTCTGCTGCTGCTGCGGCGACCGGTTTGGCAGCAGGAGCGTCGGGTGCCGGAGCAGGCGCGGCAACCGGCTGCGGTGCATCGGCAGCAGGCGGCGGAGGCTGGGGCGGCGTCACGTCTTGCGCTCGCGCGGCTCCGGCCAGCGCCAAAATCGCCGTCAAGGACATCCATCTAAACTTGCGCCAGGAATCTCGCATGATCTCAACCTCCCGCTGCCTAACTCCGATGCGCATCCAATGGCTGCGGATGCCAATCTCCCTCCGCAGTAGGGACCGGGGTTCACCACCGGTCCGGTTTGGATATTGGGTTTCGGTTTTTCTGGAGGCAACAAAACCCAAACCCACCCCGGGGGCGTGTGAACCCGCCCCCCTACAACATCGGACGGGACTCGCGCGAAACCTGTATATCAGTTAAACATCGAACCGAACGCCGCTTCAAGTAGTCCGTTTCCCGAGCAGCTATAATTTTACCAATGGGATCCCTCTCTCCCAATTCCGACCGGCTGAAGCCGGCCCTGTTGCGGCGCTCGCTCCGCCGGACGACGCTTTTTTCGATTCTGGTCACGGTCGTCCTGCTTGTCGCGGGAATCTTCGGCGTCGCCTGCGCGGTCATCCTGAATAGCTTCGAAAAGCTGGAACGCGCAGAAGCGCAAAAGAATCTCGATCGCGCTGTGGATGCCCTGGATGCCAGCGTGGACGGCCTGTCGCGCGTCGCGTCGGGTTATTCCGCGTGGGATCAGACTTACAATTTCGTCCGCCAGGGCAATCCCAGCTTCACGAAATCCGAGTTCCCGAATGAGATGCTGGCGAGCCTCGATCTCAACTTCGTGGCCATCGTGGATACTACGAATCATCTGGTCTTCGCGAAGGGCTACGACCTACAAACTCAGCACGAGACTGCTTTCCCGGCCGATCTCGCAAAGCGCCTGGAAAGCATTTCTTCCATCACTCATTTCAGCGATGCGAAGGGCAGGACGACGGGCCTGATCTCGCTCGCGAACGGAACCGCTCTGGTCGTGTCCCAGCCGATACTGACCAGCGACAACCGCGGGCCGATTGCCGGCGCGTTCGTGAGCGGCCGCTGGCTCGATGCGCAAGAGATGGAAAGTATCGGCGCCACCACGCATCTCGACCTGCAACTTCTCCCTCTGCATTCCGAGGGGCTGTCCGCGGAAGATGATGCCGCCGTGCGCCGCTTGAGTTCCACGTTTCCGCGGATCATCAAGCCGGTCAGCGCGCAATCCATCGTCGCGTACCGATTGCTCAGCGACATTGACGGCAACCCAGCTGCCGTCGTGCGCATACAGACTCCCCGCACGATCTATCAGCAAGGGCGCGTCAGCCTGCTGCAATTCTTTGTACTGCTGCTCGCCTCGGCTGCGGCGTTCACGGCCTTGACGCTGTTCGTGATCGAGCGGCTGGTCCTCTCGCGCGTCGCCAATCTGAGCAAGAATGTCGCCGCCGTCGGCGACCGCGGCGATCTTGCGGCGCGCGTGGACATGAGCGGCAACGATGAATTGGCGGATTTGAGCGGCTCGATCAACCAGATGCTCGCCGCGCTCGAGAAATCGCAGAAGGAAGCCGCCGAGCAGAGCGCGCGGCTGCGCATCGTAGTCGAGCGCATGCCTGCCGTTCTCTGGACCACCGACGCCGATCTACATTTCATCACGTCGATGGGCGCGGGCCTCGAAGCTCTCCACCATAAGACCAACGAAGTTTCCGGCCAGAGCCTCTACGATTATTTCGGCACGCGCGATCCCAATTTCGCGCCGATTGCGGCTCACCTTCGCGCGTTACGCGGAGAAACCACGACCTACGTCACGAGCTGGATGAACCGCACATTTGAAAGCCACACGGAGCCTCTCCGCGATGCGAACAACGCCATCGTCGGCGTTATCGGCATCGCTCTCGACAGCACCGACCGCGTCCTCGTCGAGGAAGCGCTGCGCGAATCGGAAACCAGCTACCGTTCCATCATCGAAGAAGCGCCGTACGGAATTTGCCGCTGCACCGTCGGCGGCAGCTTCACTCTGGTGAATCGCGCCCTGGTGCGAATGCTGGCTTGCGAATCCGATAGCGATCTTCTGGGACTTAATATCGGCACCGACGTCTTCGAAAATCTGCGCGATCACTCGAATTTCATTGAGCAGCTCCAAGCGCAAGGAAGCGCCGAGGGCGTAGAGACGCTCTGGAAGCAGCGTGGAGGCAAATCCATCATCGTGCGTCTCGGCGGCCGCGCCGTCCGCGACGCGCGCGAGCAGATCGCCTATTTCGAAGTCATCGCCGAAGATGTCTCGGAGCGCCGCCAGCTCGAACTGCAGCTGCGCCAATCGCAAAAAATGCAGGCCATCGGCCAGCTAGCCGGCGGCGTGGCGCACGATTTCAATAATTTGCTCATGGTGGTCAAAGGCCACATCGAACTCATTCTCAACACCATGCCGTCGACCGATCCGCTGTTCCCGCGGCTCGATCAAGTTCAGAAAGCCGCCAACCGCGCCAGTTCTCTTACGCGCCAGTTGCTGGCCTTCAGCCGCCTGCAGGTTCTTCAGCCGCAGGTGCTCGATCTCAATGGCATCGTCTCCGGGATGATTCAAATGCTTTCGCGCATCATCGGTGAGCATATCGAGCTGGTCTTCCGCCCCGGCGGGATTCTCGGCCGCGTGAAAGCTGATGCCGGGCAGCTCGAGCAGATTCTTCTCAATCTCGTGGTCAACGCGCGCGATGCAATGCCCAACGGCGGACAGCTCACCATCGAGACCGAAAATATCGAGCTCGACGATTCTTATGCGCAGCTCCACTCCGTCGTGAAGCCGGGCGCTTACGTCATGCTCGCTGTCAGCGATACAGGCTGCGGCATGGATCCCGCCACGCAAGCTAGAATCTTCGAGCCATTTTTTACCACGAAGGAGCCGGGCAAAGGCACGGGCTTAGGCTTGGCGACGGTCTATGGCGTGGTGAAGCAGAGCGATGGCTACATCTGGGTCTATAGCGAGCCTGGCCAGGGCACCACATTCAAGATTTATTTGCCGCTCGCCGCCGATGTAGTCGAGCCGCCGAAAACTCAGGCCGCGGCGCCTGCTCCCGTTCGCGGCTCGGAGACAATCCTTCTCGTCGAAGATGAAGAGAGCGTCCGCTCTCTCGTTGCCGATTTCCTGAAGACCACTGGCCACACGGTCCTCGAAGCTACGGAGGGAGAAGAGGCCATTCGCCTGGTTGCGGCGCACAGCGATCAAATCGACTTGCTGATCAGCGACGTAGTGATGCCCAAGATGAGCGGCCGCGAGCTCTGGAACAATCTCCGCAGGCGCATGCCTACGCTGAAAGTGCTGTTCATCTCCGGTTACACCGACGACTCGATAGTCCGCCACGGGGTGATCGACGGCGACGTAGCTTTTCTGCAGAAGCCGTTCACGATGCGCGCGCTGGCCAGCAAGATCCGCGAAGTTCTCGACGCGTCCGAAGTAAACGAATATTCCACGCTAACGCGCAACAATTCGTAAGCTCTCCGTCTCGATGTCATCCCGAACGAAGTGAGGGATCTGCATTTGCAGTTGCCGTTGCCTTTTGCTCCGTAGGGCGCGGCTGCTTCAGGGAGCCAGCGCTAAAGCGCATCGATAAAGGCGGAGCTTTTTCGGAGCGCTGAAGCGCTCCTCCCCCGCATAAATGCGGGGGCTCCCACCGAAATTCGGGAACTCCGGCCAACTGGCGGGGAACCCATCGGCTTGCGGATTTCCGTCAGCGATAAATTTGGGGCCATACTATTTTCAAGCGAAGTCAGATTAGGGTGCCACCTCGCGCCGAGCGCGGTAGCGAATTTTCTGCCTGGGCCTTATGATAGGCCTCGCGAATCTGGAGCGAATCCAAATGGCAAAACTTGCGCTGGTTTACGGTATGAGATTATTTCCACTCGACGAATTGGACGCTGTAAACGAAGCGACGATCACCCTGAAGAACGGCAAAACCGCGCGAATCACCATGCATCTGATCGAAGGCACGCACAAGGAAATCGAAGCTACGATGCGGCAATCCCTGGACGCCTTTTTTGAGCTTTACCCTGAAATCTGAGAGGCCCTACGCGGTCGAGGCGATGTAGAATCTGCATTATTCCTCGAAATCAAGACAATGCAGATCCTTCACTTCGTTCAGGATGACAGCGATAAGATTTTGTCCGCAATCTGTGTAGCCGCGTGCAAAATCAAGTGGCCACTTCATCCGATCACGCACGGCTCTAAATCAAAACCACGGTCTGTCCGGTCAAATCAAATCTCTTCCGGCATTTGATGTTTCTGCAAGCCACCATGTCATCCACGCGCACCATATACGATCGCGCCTTCTCAAAATGCGCGCGGTCCTGATCGTTTGCGCCGCGCGGCAATTGCGATTTTTTGGTGCGCGTCTTCCAGCGAATCGGAAAAGTGCTCTCGGTCCGGCAATGAGGGCAGGTCAAAGGAATCTGCTTGGTCTCTTCCTTCTCGTCGTAGAACATTCTCTCGTCCATGACATTCACCCCGTCAGGAATTCCGCTTCCAATCGTCCATGGTAACAAATCGCAATCCCGCATCGCGCCAACGCGGCAACCAATACTCCATCGCGGCGACGGTATGCCGACGGTCGCCTTCGAGGCGCATGTAATCGCCATCATGCAACAGGACGATATCGCCTCCACGCACGCGCCGCAAGCGCTGGATCACCGGTCCCGCGGGCTGCGGCTTCCAATCCCACGCCCATCGCGACCACATCACCACGCCCGGCAAATCCGAGGCCACGCACGACCGCATCCAGATTCGGCCCGCGAAATCCGAATGGCGGACGCATCCACAAGATTTCTTTCGTACGTAGCGACGGCGATCGCCTCGCGGCAATGCAGCAATTCTTCACGCACACTCGCCGCGCCGAGAAACATCAGTCGCGGATGAGTTTCCGTGTGATTCGCGATGGTGTGGCCGCGCGCGACAATCTCCACCGCCAATTCCGGAAATGCGCGCACGTGCTTGCCAATCACGAAAAACGTAGCGCGCACCGAATTCTGCTCGAGCACTTCGAGCAGCGCCGGCGTGACCGCGGGATTCGGCCCGTCATCGAATGTGAGCGCAATCGCGCCGGGATCCTGCGTGTGCCGGATCGTGCGCCCGAAAAGCTGCGACGAAGGCGCCATCGCGCCCCACGCCGCCACGCCCGGCACGCTGAGAGCTGCTCCCGCCCAAATCGCCGCGCTTTGCCACGCTTCCATCTGCCCGATTCTCGCACGCAGGCCGCCACTCCGTAACGCGAACTTTCTGCTACGATACGCGCGCTCCAATATCCGCATGGTTTCGTCTAAAGATTCCGCAAATCCGTTCCCGGCGTGGGTCCGCTGGACCGCGCTGATCTGGCTCGGCGTCTGGCTGACGATCTACTTGAAATTTTGGGGCCCGACCACGTTCCTCTTCCTCTGCGACATCGCCGTAATTCTCACTTGCGTCGGGCTCTTCACCGGCAACGCGCTGCTGCTTTCCAGCCAGGCCGTTAGCTCGTTGGTGATAGACACGGCCTGGATGCTCGACATCGGCACAAAATTAATCTTCAATCGCCATCTCATCGGCGGCACCGATTATTTCTTTGATCCAAACTTATCCTCTCTGGGTGCGGCTGTTCAGTCTGTTTCACGTCGCGATGCCGTTTGTCCTGATCTATGCCGTGCGCCGCACGGGCTACGATCGCCGTGCCTTGCGCCTGCAATTCGTGATCGCAGCGGTAGCCATGATCGCCTCGCGCTTCGCCGACGCTGCGCGCAACATAAACTTCGCGCACGTCGATCCCATTCTTCATCGCCAGTGGGGCCCGGCCCCGGTGCACGTCTTCGCGATGCTCGTCGGCCTGACGATCGTGATCTATCTCCCCACGCACGAAGTTCTCTCGCGTATTTTTCCGGCGGTGCTGTCCCAGTTCCAATCAGGCAGGATTTTGACGGAAGGCCGCTAGAGTCGAGCTTTTGTGTCGGGCATTACGTTCGCGACGAGCTTGACGACTAGAACAATCAACATCGCCTCGAACGGCATAATTACGACATACATGAACGCTCGCGTGATGAATCTCAGAAGTGGCATGTAAACCGCGATGTGGGAAATCATCAAAAGAAGTAGCAGCCACCAGAAACTTCGTGGCTTACGTACGGTCCAGTACATTTTTGCCAGCAATACAAAGAGCACGACGCTAAAAAACGTGAAGGTCAGCCATTGCTTCGTGGGCCAGAACCGTTCCGGCACGAACTTTACGACGACGAACACACAAACGATGAACGTAGCCGCCACGAGCAATCCAACTAAAACGTACCAAGATAGCGTGGTTGACTTAGATTTCGGCTCGTCGGTCCGCTGCTCGCGTGGCATGCTACTCGGACTTGCGAACCGCGCGAAGATCGATTCCCAATTGCTGGCACTTTTTGTAGAGGTGACTTCTCTCGAGGCCTAATGCTTTCGCGGTATTGGTCATGTGATGCCCATGCTTTTTCAATTCCGCCAAAATCGTGTCGCGCTCAAATCCCTCTGTGCGCACTGCCAAAGTTCCATCGCTCGTGCCGACATCGGTCTCCGCACCGGTCGCGGTATTCGTAGGGGCGCTGCTTGCTGCGCCCGCGGGCAAAGCCAACCTTACGGTCTCCGCGTCAATTTCATCTCGAACCGACAACAGAAGCACTCGCTCGACCACATTTCTCAATTCGCGCACATTTCCGGGCCACATATATTTTTCCAATTCCGCGATCGCCGAATCCGCGAACGCCTTCTCTTTCCATCCATTCTGCGCCGCCACTTGCCGCGCAAAATTGCACGCCAACAATGCGATATCCTCGCGGCGCTCGCGCAACGGCGGCAACAGAATCGGGAACACGTAAATCCGGTGATACAAATCCTGCCGGAACGTCCCTGCCTTCACCTGCGCTTCGAGATCGCGATGCGTGGCCACCACGACGCGCACGTCCACGGCAATCGGCTTGTCTCCGCCTACGCGCTCGATTTCGCCTTCTTCCAAAACGCGCAGGAGTTTCGCCTGCATTCCGAGCGGCATATCTCCAATTTCATCCAGGAAGAAAGTGCCGCGATGCGCTTGCTCGAATTTTCCCACGTGGCGCGCCGAAGCTCCGGTGAACGCGCCTTTCTCATGCCCGAATAATTCCGATTCCATCAATTCCGCGGGAATGGCCGCGCAATTCAGCGTGACGAACGGCCCATTCCGCCGCGCGCTTTTTTCATGCAGCGTTCGCGCCACGAGTTCCTTGCCCGTGCCCGTTTCGCCGCGAATGCAGACGCGCGTTTCGCTCGCCGCCACGCCTCCAATTTGCTCCATCAACGCTTTCATCGCCGCGCTGGCCCACAGAATTTCGTGCTTGCCCAAGCGCTTTTTCAGATCGCGATTTTCGTTTTCGAGCCGCGCGATGCGCAGGCAATTCTCGATGGTCAGCAGCAATTTGTCGGTCGAAATCGGCTTCTCGAGAAAATCCACCGCGCCGAGACGCGTGGCGCGCACGGCCATCTCGATATTCGCTTGCCCGGACATCATTACGGTTGGAATGGTAATTCCCGCGGCTTTCAGGTCTTCGAGGAAGGCGATGCCGTCTTTTCCCGGCATCACGACATCGGAGAGAATCAGATCGATGCGTTCGCTCTTGGCAATTTCCAGCGCGCGCGTCGCGTTGTCGCAGACTGTGGCTTCGTGCCCCGCCAATCGGAATGCGCGAGCGAGCGACGCGAGAGTATTCGGATCGTCGTCCACTACGAGGACGTGCGCCTTCGCAGCCACGCGCGCCTAAGCCTCCGGCTCCGAAGCCGCCATGGTCTCAGCCGAATTCGGCGCGCCATCAGAGGGCGTGTCAGCCGGCGCATCATTTGCCGCAGCACGCGGCGCATCGTGCACGCGCGGCCTGGGAGCAGCCGGCGGTGTTGGAGCGCTCGCCGCAGTCTTCGCAGTTCTCTGCGGATCGACTGCCGGCTTGATCGGCAACTCAATCCGGAATGTTGTGCCGACGCCTGCCTCGCTCTCGACTGAAATCGTGCCGCCGTGATCGCTGATCACCGATTGCACCACGGCGAGACCCAAGCCCGTGCCGTGCTGCTTCGTCGTGTAGTACGGCGTGAACAATCGCTCGCATTCTTCCGGCGTGAGGCCCGAACCTGTGTCCACGATCTCGATCAGCACGATTCCATCGTGTTTCGACGTCGCCAGCGCCAGCACTCCGCCCGAAGGCATGGCATCCATCGCGTTCAGCACCAGATTTTCAATCGCGCGGTGCAGCAGCAGTGGATCGGCTTGAATCGCGGGCAAATTTGATTCGAGATGCAGCTCCGGCGTGATCGGCGGGCGGCCCACGGCGCTGAATTGCGCTTCGAATAGACGCACCACGGTGCGCACGACTTCGTTCACGTCCACTGGCCGCAATTCCGGCTTCGGCATGCGCGCAAAATCGCTGAAACGGCCGATGATTCCCTTCAAGTTTTCGATTTCCGCCAGCAGCGTTTCGGTGGATTCATCGAATACTTCGTCGAATTCTTCGGCGTCTTTCTTGCGCGCGCGGCGCAGATTTTCGACGGTAATCTGCAGCGGGAACAACGGATTCTTCAATTCATGGGCGAGCCGCCGCGCCAATTCGCGCCAGGCTGCGACGCGCTCGGATTGCACGAGCCGGTCGCGCTGCTCGACAAGCTCCTCGGTCATCTTGTTGAACGCCGCGGCCAGTTGCCCGATATCATCCTTCGAGCGCACATCGACGCGCGCGTTCCAATTCCCCGCGGCCACTTGTTTCGCGCCGTACACCAGCTTCGTCACCGGCTGCGTAATCCGCGCCGCGCCCCACCAGCTCAAAATGGCGCCCAGCAGCAAGCCGATCCCCGCGACTCCGACTGCCAGCAAAATAATGCGATGCTCGACCACGACGCGCTCGCGCTGCGACGCACCGATCAGCAAGACTCCCAGCAGTTCATTAGTGCGGCCCTGAAGCGGCAAAAGATGAAACGATTCCGCGCTTGCTGGGTCGGAACTCCAGGTGATTCCGGCGGTCTGCTCGTTCGGTGCCTGCCGCACTTGCTCGACCAGCGGCGCAAATCGTTCCGCTTCCTGCACCGGGCCATTGGCGTCGAGCAAGGCGTCGCTCGAGAAATCTTTATCGAGATTCAGATAAACCAGCGCGCGCATGCCCTCCGAAAGCGCCAGCGTCGAAAGAAAATCCTTGCCGAGCTTCTTCCCGCCGACCACGTAGACGCGCTTGTCCGCCACCGGCACTGCGCTGGCCACGGCCATCAATCCGAGCGTTGGCCCGTCCTGCGTTTCCATGCGCGTCAGAAAGGCGCCGGCGGAGGCCCAATCTTGCGAGTTGGTCACCCAATTCAATTTGTAGCCCGCGCGCGCGGGCCATTCCGCCGAAGAAATAATCGTGCCGTCGGTGGCCACAAAATCCAGAATGTCGAGTTGATGCGCCGAAGCCACGTTTCGTGCGTCCCAGTAATAAGTGGACGCATCCGCGTTCGGGCGCATGAGTTCAATCGCCATGCGCGTGGTCGCTTCGGCGTCGGCGATGCCCTTCACTTGCAGCGCTGCTTCCTGCCCGCGCTGCTTGAATTCCTCGCGGAATTGCGCCACCAGCGCGTCGGTTCGCCGCGCGTCCAGTTCTTCGAACGCGTTGCGAGTAACCAGCGTCACGCCCGCGGCCACAATTCCCACGGCCAGCAGCACGAAGAACGTAAACAGCCAAAATAGTCGCGATCGAAACGTCACTGCGCTTCCCTCTCCAACCAAACATCTGCCAAGGGCAGTCCGTTCATGGCTGCCCCCGGCGGCATCGACCAATTCCGCACCCGCGGCCCCAGCCCGTAAACGCGCGGCAAATGCGCAATCGGCACCACGCGGTAAGTCTCAAGCACCGCTTTCTCTCGCGCGTAAATTTCCGCTGCGCCAGCCGTTTCCGTCAAGCCGAAATCCTCCTTGCCGAGAAACCCGTCGAGATCCACCAAGTAACTCCTGCGAACGCAGGTCGTGGTAGCGGCGAGCGCAAGCTCAATTCGCATCGATAAGCCGGCGATCGTCGAATTTCGTTGACCTAGGCCTTTCCGTCTGCAGACCGACGGGAATCGCGCGAGGCTGATCACCGCAATCCCGCTTCTCTCGCGTTCACCGCGATGCGCTCCGCCACGGCCTTTCCAGATCATCGTCTGAATAATATCCCAAGACCAGCGACGGCGGCGGCGCGATCTCGTTCACCAAGCGCGCGCGCCGCCGCGGGATCGCTCGGGCTCCGGAAACAGAAACTCCGTTCCGCGAGATCCACTGCGGCAATAGCCCACTGGCCGCTTCGCCTTGCTTCTGCAATACCAGATTCACAATAGCCGCGCGATCGATCGCATCGCGACAGAGCCTCGCGCAGCGCGCACATTGCGGCCGCGCGCTCGAGCGTAAAAACCACGCCAGCAATTCTACTGGCGGCGTCGATTCCACTGCGAATCTTTTCGTCGCTGGCTCGTCGCGCCATCTCCGCCGGAATTTCGATCACGTCCGCCTTTCCCACCTCGCAGATCAATCAGGCGATCGCGCGCGGTGCGATCGAGCTGCACATCCACCGCATCTACAAATGGCCGCCCGCCCCAATATTCCGCGTTCGCTGACATCGTTATGCGGCCTCCCGCCTTCTGAAAGTCCCACGTATCCACGCGAAAGGGTCCTGTGCCCTGCTCGCCGCTATTAACCATGCGAAAAAGACGGGCAGTGCGCAGCGTCAAGTCCGCCGGCAGAGTCGGCGACGGCTGAGGCAATTCCATCTGGAATCCGTCGCTGGTCGCCGTACGGCCAGCAAATCGGGCCGGTGCAGCGCCTCGATCGCAGTTTGTGGTGCAAGCGGCGTTCCATCATGAAACTTTACTCCTGGGCGCAGATGAAACTTCCACTTCTTCATCGTTGCATCGCGCTCCCAGCTTTCCGCGAGCCACGGCTGCGGCTCGCCGCGCTCATCGAGGCGTACCAGCGTCTCACTTGTCACCGACGAGAGTTCAGCGTCCAGCCCGCGGGACGCCGGAAGTCTCGGCTGCCACGCCTCCTCTAACTCTCCTAATTCGGCCACCAAAGTCCCTCCATAGCTTGGCCGCTCCGAAGCGGGCAATCCGCCGCGAACCAGCAACGGTCTCGTAGGGGCGGGGCTTGCTGCGCCCTCTTCGCCGCGCGTCAACGCGCCGCTCGTTACCGCGCAAGCCACGACGCCCGCGCTAATCCCCGCAAGAAGCCGTAACAATCCCAGCCTCATATTCCCCCGTTCTCAAATCCCGCCAGACCACTCTTGCCGTGTTTTCCGTCTCGCCGGCACCGCAACGCGAGAATCGGCCCCGGAAACGCCATCTCTTCATCGCCAGCCTTCTGATACGGCCCATCGCCCTCAACCACGCTCAAGGTGTCGGGCTCCGTCCAATCGCCGCGCCCGCTCGCAAGGCCGCGATTGCTGCCGCCGCAGGCCCCGCCAATCGCCGCAAAATCGCGCTGCATGCTCACAATGGGACTCGCATCGTATCCACAATTTAAAGCAATCGCGCCGACCAACGATAAATCGCACCGCTCGCCCGCAACATATAGCCGGAACGGCTCCGTCGAATCGCTGCGCGGTGGCGCAAAAAATCCCCGCGCATCGCGCGGCACACGATAATCGAGCAGCGGATGCGACTCGGCGACCTGCCAACCTTCGGCCGCCGCGCGGTAAACCACCAACCGACGCGGTTCAAGCACAAAAAGCCGGCGCGCAGCGTCCGCCGAGGCCGCGGGTATCACCAAGAAATCCAAAAGCGGCTCGCGCTGCGACCAAATCAACTCTCGCTGCAATCGCACGCGCGCCTGCGCTTCGTCTCTTCTGTTCCGCTTTGGCGCGATCCAAAGTCTCGAGCGCGATTTCCTGCGAGTTTCCGCGCTTCGTCACGGCCACAAAAATAATATCGCGCAGATTTTCCGAAATCGTGACATCGAACATCTCGGCGGCCGTTTCGGCGCTCTCCGTCTTCAGTCCGCGCTGGTGCAATTGCGCTTCCAGCGCCGAACTGAAATCGGCCACGCGCCCGCGTCCAGCGAAGAGATATTCTTCACGTTCAGCCGTACGGACGCGTGCGCTCCGGCGATGGCCGCAATCTTTGCCGCGAACGAATCGATCGCGCTATCCCAGGAATTTTTCTGTTGTGCATCGGCAGCCGCGGCTGCGAAGAGCGAGGCAACGATTAGCAGCAGTGCGAGTGAAGGCAATCGGCGGGCGGCCCGCATCATTGTGCGCCAGGCGTTCGTGACGAGCCATCATAGCACACGGTCGATGCGCGACCCTCCCAGGCTCACGATCGGCGGTGGGCAGGAATGCAGATCCTTCACTTCGTTCAGGATGACAGCGAAAAACTCATGCGACAAAAACTGAAAACCGCCGGCAGGGTGGCTTCGTTGCGGCGGAATCGAAGCCACCCCGCAAGGGTTTTTGCCAGCGGTTCCTTCCTCGTCCGCGCGACAGCATCGCCGCTGGGACTCGGAATCCTTAATCTCATCATTCACGGCACACGGCATCGCGCGTGGCGTCGCTTTGCGCTCGCGGCGAGTTCGGCGCGCCGATTCGCTGATCCTCGCGATGCGTCAGTTTCACCAGTTCAAAGGATTCGCGAATGTCGTGCACCACGCCAACCAGCGTCAGCAAGACCCCGCAAGCGCCAACGACCAGCATGAGCTTCAAGAGGAGCATCTGCGTCACCCACGAGTCATCGCACCGAGCCCTGCGCCGCGGCACGCGCCCTGCTGCGTCCAGTCGCGGGCAATTCGCTATGCGTATCAGGCGCGTTCTCGCCCGAGTTGCTCGCGCCCGGAGTGGCCATCACCGGATCCGGTGCGGGCATCATCTGCATCAATCCCCACAGAGCCATCCACTCGACCACCACCGCCACCGATATCGAGCCGAGCACGGCCAATCCCACTACTGCCAGTCCCATGGTGTCTTGCATTTTCGTCTTCCCTTCCGTGCGGCTCTGCAACCGCGCCACGTTCTCTCGTTACTGCCCGGGAGCTCTCTTCGTTTAAACGCCAGCGAAAGAGAGATTCCACATCGCTTCTCTACCGGGCACCGCCGCTGCCTCAGCATCGGCACTGCCTCTATCGGCAAGCCATGCGCCAATCATGAATTGTTGATTTCGCGGCACTTGCGACATGACCGGCCAGGGACGGCCGTGGCGGGGGGCACACGGCGTGGAATCTCAGACGCGGCGGCTCGGGTTGGCTATAATGCCGCCGAGGGAGAAATGGACCAACCGTCCGGCATACGCATCGGCCGCATCCTCAACATCCCCATTTATCTGCACCCAAGTTGGTACATCATCTTCGCGCTCATCACGTTTCTGGTCGGCACGCAGTTCAAAGAGCAACATCCCAGCTGGAGTCCGTCGCAGCATTGGGCGCTGGGCATCATCACCTCGATTCTATTTTTCGCTTCCGTAGTGACGCACGAACTCGGGCACAGCGTTATCGCGCTTCGCTACAAAATGCCGGTCCAATCCATCACGCTTTTTGTCTTCGGCGGCCTCGCGCGCATCGACCGCGAACCCTCGAGCGCGCGCCAGGAATTCAACATCGCCATCGCCGGGCCGTTCACCAGCTTTCTGATCGCCGGGGGTTTCTATCTCATCACCCGCATTCACGGCGCGAGCGAAATGGTGATCGCGACTGCCACGTGGCTCTGGCAGATCAATTTCATGCTTGCGGCTTTCAATCTGGTGCCCGGCTTTCCGCTGGACGGCGGGCGCGTGTTCCGCGCGCTGGTGTGGGGCGCCACGAAGGATTTCGCCAAGGCCACGCGCTACGCGGCGCGCAGCGGCCAGGTGATTGCCTACCTGATGATCTTCGGCGGCATCGCACGATTCGTCCGCGTCGACAAAATCGGCGGCCTGTGGATGGCCTTTATCGGCTGGTTCCTGCTGCAGGCCGCGCAGGAAAGCTACGCGCAAGTGACCATTCGCTCGGCGCTCGCCGGGATTCACGCCGGCGACGTGATGACTCACGACATTTCTTCGATCGGCCGCGAAAATTCGATCGAGGATTACGTCCACGAAGTGCTGCGCACCGGCCGCCGCTGCCACGTGGTCACCAACGGCGAAATTCCCGTGGGCCTGATCACTCTCGATTCCGCGCGCCATATCGATCGCGACGAATGGGCGAACACCTCGATCCAGGCCGCCATGATGCCGCTCGACAAAATTCACTGGGCGCAGCCGGCCGAGCCGGTGCTGAATGTGCTCGAGCGCATGCAGCGCGAGGATATCAATCAGATGCCGGTGCTTGATGGTGGCCACATCGTAGGCATGATTGCGCGCGACACGATTCTCCGTGCCCTGCAGACTCGACTGCAGGCTGCGCATTTGGCCGAGCAGTAGTCTGGTTGTCGTGGTCGCTCCGCGCATACCAGTCGTTTGGTCCTCGGCATGCAATCAAAATGGGCGAATCAGTCGAACTCGATCAGTACGGTTCGGCGCCTGTGAGCGGAATGCACCCGAAATCGTTGGTATTCGCGACCTCAAGTTTGCTCGCTGTGGCGTTACTTCTCATCGGCGTCGCGGCATTTGCGATTGCCGGCGCACCAAAAGAACAAAATCCGATTTCCACAAAAGCTGTTGATTGCATCGACAAGCCATCGCAAGCTCTGCGAAGCCCGATTGTCTTCGGCCCGACAGGCAACCGGGCATTCGCGGAGGTGCGATGCAATCTTGTCGGCGCCGGTACGCCCGTTGAATGGAGGACATACATCTGGAGCCTTCATCTCGCTGCGAGCGGCAAGCCGTTCTCTGATCATGAAGTCTGGAGGACTCGCGATTCCAATCCAGCTGAGGCCCAGTTCGAAGTTTTTGGATGGTCCGCCGACGGCAACAACTTGCTTACTGCGACGGTCATGGCCGCAGGCGATTGGGACGAGACGATCCCCGCGATTTACTCCCTAAGAGACGACAAGGTCTGGCGCGTGCCGCTTGAACCGCTGTTCAAGCGGATTGTTGCTCCCAAATGCCTTTTGCACTTCGACCCCCTCGGATTCTCTCGAGATGGAATGATCGGTCTCGACGTAATGGACCTCGAAACGCCATATCTCGATGGCCAGAAACCCTGCATCGAGCGAGGCACATGGCTGCTCGACTTCCGTTCCTCGCGCGTCCGCCGCGCAAGTGCCCAGACCAAGTTCACCATAATCGCCAGGATCGAGCAGTAGTCCGACGTCTCCAAATTCAGGCGTTCAAAATTATTCCGACGGAGTATGGAGCGCCAGCCGCCGTTTCACTATCAGGTACCTTTCTCGCGGACGATTGTCCTCCAATGATGCGGGCGGGGACGCCCCCCGTACCACCGCGAAACCTTTTCGGTGCCTTCCCCGTATTCGTAGACAGAAATTCGATTTCGAACCGGGACCTCGAAGCGGGGGTGGGGAGCTTCGCGCATGAGCCGCAAGAATCTTTACTTGTTTCTTTGCGTCATCGGTTTCGCCATTCCCTATTCGCAATTCGTGCCGTGGTTGCTGCACAACGGATTTGATGCGCGGCTGTTCGTGGCGCAAATGTTCGCCAATCGCATCAGCAGCTTTTTTGTGGCGGACGTGCTTGTGTCTGCGGCTGTTTTGGTGGCGTTCATGGGGCAGGAATCGCGGCGATTGAAGATTGCTCATCGCGGACTTGCGATTGCCGGGTTGTGCCTGGTCGGTGTGTCGTTTGCTTTGCCGCTTTTCCTTTATCTGCGCGAGCGAGCGCAAGAATCCGCGAACTTGGGGCCGAAAACCGGGAGGGTCTGAAGACCCTCCCCTACTAATGCAAATTCAGGAGTGTGCGCTTATCGCGCACTGGCTGGGGTCTCCTACGCGGCAGCTTCGCTCGTGCGTTGACATCTCTCGCTCGCCAGAGTACAAAGTTGCTGTTCTTTACCGGATGCCAATCGCTTACGTTAAAGTTCAAATCAATACTCTGGATGGGAGGATCGTCATGACCCTTCGGGCAATGTGCCGTTTCGGGACCCTGTGCGCAGCGGTGTTGCTGATCGCCGGCGTGGCAAGCGCCCAGGATAAGCCGGTCAAGAAAGAGCCGATCAAGGCGTCCAATCCCTCCTCCGGAGCAGAGATGTACAAGCAGTACTGCGCCGTCTGCCACGGAAAAACAGGAAAAGGAGACGGTCCCGCGGCGGCCGATCTGAAAACCGCTCCGGCCGACCTCAGCGCTTTGGCAAAGAAAAACGACGGCAAGTTCCCCGGCGATCACGTTGCCAGCGTGCTGCGCAATGGCGTGAAGGCGCCCGCGCACGGAACGTCGGACATGCCGACATGGGGACCGCTGTTCACGTCCGTCAGCTCGAAGGATGACGCCATCGTGAACATGCGCATCACGAATCTGACGAACTACCTCAAATCGCTGCAAGAAAAATAGCGGTCGTTCGCCGCAGCAGGAATCCGGCCGCGGCCCGCGAGAATGTAGCGCGAAGTTCCGACCGAACTTGCGCCGATTTTCGGCGAACGTGTGCCTACCTGTGCGCGTCGTGCTTCGGTGTGCGCTAGTTTGGCTTCGTTTTCTGTTCTCTGTCGTTGGATCCCTGCCGCAGCCACGTCTTTACCCCACTACCCCCGTACCCGATCGCAGTTGTGACGGCGAACGAGAGGATGTTGTTAATATAAGCGGGGAGCTCGTGTTAATGCTCTCTGCTTGGATCAGCAGGCTATATCTTCCGCGGAGGATTGGGCAGGTTGTGAATCCTATCTTCCGCTTCTTCTTTAAACCGACGCGTGGTGCTGCGAGCATTTTGCTTGTTCGCCTTGCCGTTGGCCTGATCTTCTTGACCAGGGCATTCTGAAATTTATCGATCCGAACATGGGCGTGGTTCGCTTTACGAGAATCGGCTTTCTGCATCCTATTTCACGGCCACTTTGTGGGACTTTTGAGATCGCCTGCGGTTTGCTGTGCTGCTGGGACTATGGACGGGTGGCGCCGATTCCGCTGCTGATCGTCATCACGACCGCGATCGCGACCACGAAGCTTCCGGAACTGTTTCGCGCGAATCAGGGCTTTTGGTACATGGTGAGCGACGCGCGCACCGATTTCGCGATGCTCTGCTCGCTTCTGTTCCTGATCTTCGGCGGGCGGTGGTGCGTGGTCGCTAGATGCGAATGCGCGGCCGCGGAAATATTTCGAGGCGAATTCCATGAGCGAACCGGACTGGAGTCGAGACGGCAGTTTCTAAAGACTAATGGGCACTTGGAGCTGGAGCGTTTATGCTCTTCCCGAGAATCTCTTGCGCCCAAGCGGCATTTGCGACGCAGCAGATCGCAAACCTCGCCATTGCACCGAACGAGCTCAGATTCCGCGGATTACACGCTGCGCATCCAAGACGTCTCCCATCGAGATCGCGCCGAATCGGATCATCTCGACGACGACATACAACGGGCAGTTCCCCGGGCCGCTGCTTCGCTTCAAGGAAGGGCAGCAGGTGACCGTGGACGTCTACAACGAGACGGACACGCCGGAGCAACTCCACTGGCACGGCCAGAAGGTGCCCACCGATGTGGACGGAGCGGCCGAGGAAGGCACGCCGTTCATTCCCGCGCACGGCAAGCGGCGAATCGTCATTCACGCCGCAGTCCGGCGGGCTTCCGCTTCTATCACACGCACAATCGCGCGGGCGCCAATCTTTCTGCCGGGCAGTACAGCGGCCAAGTGGGGCCGGTGTACATCGAGCCGAAGCACGAGCCGGGCAGCTACGATCGCGAAGTGTTTCTGGTCCTGAAGGAGTTCGAGCCCACCTTCAGCCGCGGCGGCGACATGGCTCAGGATTTTCTGTCCCCGGCGACGCGCGATCAAGGCGCTCGAAGAGACAGGCGAATCGGCGATGAAGGCTTCGCTCGCCAAAGGGATGCCGCACGGATACGAAGTCGGCTACGACTCGTTCACCATCAATGGGCGAATGCTCGGCCACGGAGAGCCGATCCGCGTGAAGCACGGCGAACGAGTTCTGTTTCACATCTTGAACGGAAGCGCCACGGAGATTCGCAGCCTGGCGCTGCCGGGCCACTCGTTTCAGGTGGTGGCGCTCGACGGCAATCCGGTGCCGAATCCGGCGACGGTTCCCGTGCTCTGGCTGGGCACCGCCGAGCGCATCTCCGCCATCGTGGAAATGAACCACCCCGGCGTGTGGATCATGGGCGATCTCGCCGACGACGATCGGCAGCACGGCATGGGCATTGTCGTGGAATACGCCGGGCGCCCGGGCAAGGCGCAATGGATCGCGCCGCCGCCTTTCAAGTGGAACTACACGCGCTTCGCGAAAGCCGGCGCGACTGTCCCCGGCACCGGACGAGACGATCGACATGACGTTTGCGAAGGACAACGCCGCCGAAGAAGGCTTCAATCGCTGGACCATCAACGGCGCGGCTTATCCGATGACCGACGAAATGGTTCCCGCCTCATTCCATTTGAAGCACGGCAAGCGCTATCGAATCCGCATGCGCAACGCCAGCGACGACATCCATCCGATCCATCTTCATCGCCACAGTTTCGAACTGACGCAGCTTGGCTGGAAAGCCAACCGCGGGAATATTGAAAGATGTGTTGATGCTGGGCGGCTACCAGGAGGCGGAAGTGGATTTCGTCGCCGACAACCCGGGGCTGACGCTGTTCCATTGCCACCAGCAACTGCACATGGATTTCGGCTTCATGACGCTGTTCGATTATGTTAGAAGAGAGGGGGAGAGAGGGGGGGGAGAGAGGGGGAGGGGAGGAGGAGGTCTATCGGTTATCTCCACGGCGGTGGCCCGGCCTGATCGTGGCGGGATCTGCTTATCACCGGCAGCGTGTATGGCGGAGCGCTCGCGTGGGCCTACGTGCATCGGCAGGCCGGCCGCCGGATCCTCTACGGGATCAACCGTGGTATGCATTCGCAGGCCTTGGGGATGAGCGAACGCCATAAAGACGACGCCTCGCGGTGGGAATAGTCTGCGCCTAGCCTGGTCTCCAGCCGATCTGCTACTCGTGATAGCCGGCATATGGTGGTGCTCCGAGCAGATCAAACGTCTCGTCCGAGGCGACCGCATGCAAGCAATGGGCCCATCGCAGCCTGCGTCCGCTAGCGCACGCGACGCCATCGCTCGCCGCTACGACAACTGGCGCAATCGCGACCGCAGCCCTATCAGCTGGGATCGCTCTTTAGTTCTAAAAATTGGAGCGGTCGTCTCGGGAGCGGATACGCGCGCGGCTTCCTGAGGGCTGACTGGTAGTCCATCGAGGTGGCTAACGGATCGCAGTTGCTGGACGCCATCGCCATCGGTCAGGTAACCCCCGGACCGGTTCACAACTGCCACGTTATCGGCTATCTCCTCACGGCGCGTCCGGAGCGGCGATCGCAACGGTCGGCGTTCTCCGGCTTCGTGCTCGTGCAGCCAGCGGGCCGCTCATACCGCGTATCCGCAAGTCGCGAATCGCTGGAGCGTTCTGGACGGCGTGATCGTCCCTCACTCGCGCTGACCGCGTGGTGCGTGGCAGCTCGCTCGCGCATCAATCATAGACTGCTAACGGCGGCGCTGGCCAAGCCGTACCGCACGACGTAATCGTGGAGCGCGGGCGCTGCGGTGTGCGGCTCACGGTCTTCCGCGACACTGAACCCCTCACCGAAACTACGCCGATCGATTGTGCGGGGAACGGACCAGCGTCAACGCGCCATTTTTCAGCTATCCTTCAGCTTCGGGAGCGAAGCTGAATCGATGCGCGGAGACGCATGAGAATCCTGGTCGTGGAAGACGAGCGGGCCATGGCCAATCTGCTGAAGCGCGGACTGGAAGAGGAGCGCCACTCTGTCAGCGTTGCTGCCGACGGCCGCACGGCGCTCGAGCTCGCTGAAGGATACGAATTCGATCTCATTCTTCTCGACGTGATGCTGCCGGGGCTTGATGGCCTGGAAGTCGCGCGGCGGCTCCGCAGCCACAAAAAGAAGACGCCGATCCTGATGCTCACCGCGCGCGACGCCGTTCCCGACATCGTCAACGGACTCAACGCGGGGGCTGACGACTACCTCACCAAGCCGTTCTCTTTTGCCGAGCTGCTCGCGCGCATCCGCGCGCTCAGCCGCCGCGCGCCGGAAGTGAAATCGAACGCGCTGCATATCGCCGATCTCGAGCTCGACACCATTGCCAGTCGAGTCACACGGGCCGGCGAGGAGCTGCGCCTCACGCCCACCGAATTCAGGCTCCTCGAATTTCTGATGCGGCGCAACGGCCGCGTTGCCTCGCGCCAGGCCATTATTGAAGCCGTCTGGGGGCTCGAGGAAGACATCGAAGAAAATACGCTCGACGCATTCGTACGGCTCTTGCGCCGCAAAGTGGATGGAGGCCACGCCCGCAAATTGATACATACCGCGCGGGGATTCGGCTACTACGTGAAGGCGGAGTCTGGCGAATGAATCTTCCGCTGCGCCTGCGGCTGACGCTGTGGTATTTCGCGGTGCTCGCCGCGTCTTTCGCAGCTTTCGGCGCTGCCGCCGATTTCGCCATGCGCCACAGCATCGAAACCACACTTGATGATGCGCTGCGCAAGGATGCCGCCGGAATTCGCGCCGTGATTGGCACGGAGCTGCCTGAAGGGGCCCCCGCGCTCAACGACGAATTGGAAGAACTGAACGGGACGCAGGCCTCGGGCCTGATTCTAGTAGTTTCAGCCGCAGACCACAGCTACACCTACGAAGGCCCCGCCGTGAAGGCGGCATCTCCCCCGCATGACCGGACGGCCGATTGGCAGCTCGATTCAGGAGCGCGCGAATTCTCCACCGTGCACATCAACGGCCGGCAATTCCGCGCCGCGCGCGAGCAAGTCGCAGCCGCGGGGCGTACGTTTACGATCGAAGTGGCCACCCCGACCGAATCGTTCGATCAGGCGATTGATCGCTTCCGGTGGATCTTGCTTCTAACTTCTCCGGCGCTTCTGATTCTCGCTTCGCTTGGCGGCTACTGGATGAGCCGGCGCGCGCTGCGGCCCGTGGACGAGATCATCGGCACGGCGCGCAGCATCGGCGCTGACAATCTTTCGCGCCGCCTGGCGGTTCCCACAGCGCACGACGAGCTGCGACGGCTTACCGAGACGTTGAATGAAATGCTGGCGCGCATTGACGCGGCGTTTCAGAAGATCCGGCAATTCACCGCGGACGCTTCGCACGAGCTGCGCACTCCCGTGGCGCTGATACGCACGAGCGCGGAACTGGCGTTGCGCAAGCCGCGCACCGACGAGGAGTATCGCGAAGCTCTGGGGCAGATTCTGGAAGCCGCCGAGCGCACTTCATCGCTCATCGACAATCTCCTCACTCTTGCGCGCGCCGACGCGGCCGCTTCCGGCCTTGCAGCGGGAGCGCTCGACCTGTCGCGAATCGATCTGGCCGATTGCGTCCGCAGTGTCAGTCGCCAGGCCGAAACTCTCGCCGCTCCGCAGTCAATTCAATTTGCCGCGCGCGTGCCGCCGGAGCCCGTGTGGGTGCGAGCCGACGCACGCGTGCTCGAGCGGTTGCTGCTCATCCTTCTCGATAACGCAGTGAAGTACACTCCGCGCGAAGGAAAAGTCGAGCTGGCGCTCACGGCGAACAATAGCACGGCGCAAATCGCTGTTCGCGACACCGGCCCCGGAATCGCCGCCGCCGATCTGCCGCACATCTTCGATCGCTTTTATCGCGCCGATAAAGCGCGCTCGAGCGAGACCGGCGGCGCAGGCCTCGGGCTTTCCATCGGCCGCTGGATCGCCGAATCGCACGGCGGCTCGCTCACGGCGGAAAGCCCCGCAAGTGGCGGCGCCACATTCACAATCCGCGTCCCGCTGGATGCCAAGTAGCGCAGCCACTCTTGGCTGCGTTCTTCCGCTCTTCGCAACGGCGATACGCAGTCACAGGCAGGAGTGTGCCTGTGCTACCGGCCTGGCTTCATTGCGCTGCGGGTTTGTTGCGTCAGGAATGAGAAGTGAGGTTAACGAGTGGCGCCGAACCATCCGGCGCCACTCGCCGCCCATTTACTGCAGGAGGAAATTCACGTCCACGTGCATGCGCACTTCAATCGGCTCGCCATCGAGGTACGTAGGTTCGTATTTCCACGATGTAATCGCTTTCATCGCCGCGGGGATTAGCAAGCCCGGGCCGCTAATGACGTGCGCTTCAACTACGTTGCCCTTCTCGTCGATCACCGCGTCGATAATCACCGTGCCCGAGATCTTCGCGGCCTTTGCCAATTGTGGATATTCCGGAGCTGGGCTGCTGATCAAGCGCGGCGGCTTCACGTTTCCGCCAACGCGCACGATCTTCTTCACCGCCTTTGGCGGAGGTGGCCCCGTCATTCCTGAACCAACCGAGCCGAGCACCCCGCCGAGCACCCCGCCAATCACGCCGCCCGGAATGCCGCCCGGAACTCCACCGGGTACGCCGCCCATAACGCCCTCATCAGGAGAAGGCGGCGGCACATCTTCCTTGATCATCGCAATCTGCCGCGGAATGAACGTTGGCGACACCAATCCGTGAGCGACCAAATCCGCCATCTTCGGCCGCACGATCTGTCTTACCGAAGCTGACGGAGGAGGCGGCGGCGGTGGCGGCGGCACGGCCACCAGCATGGTCAGCGAGAAAGCCTTCAAATCGAGCGTTTCGTTGAAGTACAGCGGAACCGCGAGCAAAGCCGCGATCAGCGTCACATGCACGATCAGCGACACCGCCCAATCGAGCGGATTGCGGCGCTTTTGGTGCGCCGTCGGCAGTTCCAGCAATGCATCCACAAATAGATCTTTTTCGCCGGCATGCCGTAGCGTCTCCGGCGCAATTTTCTTTCCG
This sequence comes from uncultured Acidobacteriota bacterium, assembly GCA_963707165.1. Classification (GTDB taxonomy): domain Bacteria; phylum Acidobacteriota; class Terriglobia; order Acidiferrales; family UBA7541; genus Palsa-147. The sequence continues at coordinate 101,687 of CAVPPO010000001.1, forward strand.
CGATAGCGATTCGGATCAATTAAGGCCGGTATCGAAAAGGGTTGGCTGACCATGGGCGTTACCTCCTGCTTTCCGGCGAAGCGCCCGGCCCCGCGAGCGGTGCGGGAAAGCGGCATGGGAACTTCGCTATGGGTCTCATCGCGAGTCTCGCTTTGCTATCTCCCGCGACACCCACATGATGGACGCTTGCAGAATTGTGTGCCGCGACTGGCGTCACCGTCCCGTGTGACTCACATCACAGTGCATTGGAAGTGCAGGCCGGGTGCTATCACGGCATGGGCAAGTCGAATACGCATAAGGACTTGCCCGGAAATTCCGATTTTCAGGCGAGTGCGGAATCGCTGCAATCCTGAACTTGACGAAGGTGCAGTTCCAAGATCGATGTCACAAAATCGGCTGATGAAGCGGCGTGCCCGTTTCTTCTACTGGATCACTTCGAGACAATTATTGAAGAGCAGCGCGATGTAGCAGCGCTTGGAAGCGCGGGTCGGAGTGCAGGCTTGCCCAAGTTGAATCGACTTTCAGGAAGGTCATGATTTCTTCGCGGTCATCGTAGGACTTCTGCAGCAACTCGAGAGCTTTATCTTTGTCGCCCAAGCCAACATACACAATCGCAATCTGATAGACCGGAACATAGGATTGCTTCGAGGCTTGCTCCATCTGCTGCGCCACCTCGCGCGCTTTCGCGGTTTGTCCCGATAGCGCGTAAGCGTATCCGAGATAGCCTTGCGCATACGGGCTGGCGCCCAGGCGAATGGCTTCATTCAGCGATTTGATCGCCTCGTCGTATTTGCCTTCGCGCGCCAGCGCCCAGCCCAGGAAGAAATGTCCGAACCAGAAATTGGGGTCCGCTTGAATCATTTTGCGCGAGCGCTCGATGGCGCGGTCGAATTGATCCGAGAAACAAAAATTCAAGCTGTAAATCAGGTCCACCGTATCGGAAAGCGGATCGAGTTCCTGCGCGCGCTTCAATTCCGCCAGCGCTTCATCCTCGCGGCCCATGCCGGTCAAAATATAGCCGTACCACTGATGGACGAACGGCGAGCCGGGATTGAATTCGGTGCCGCGCTTGAATTCCCGCTCGGCGGACGAATAATCGTGGTCGTAAACGGCATCGGCCATGCCCATCAGCGTGTGAGCCTCAGCCAGCGAATCATCGAGGCTTAGCGCCTTCGACGCCGCGCCTTTCAATTTGGGCATGGCCTCGCGCGGCGCCACATATTGGCTCGAAACTTCGAAATGCGCCTCCGCGATTCCTGCGTAGGCCAGAGCGTAATTCGGATCCTTGGCGATGGCTTGCTCGAAATAATCGATGCCCTTGTTCACACTTTCTTGCGTGAACTGTTCGGTGTTGTACCGTCCCTTCAGATACAACTGATAGGCTTCCACGTTTTCAGTGTAATGCTTCGAGACGCGCTTCTCTTCTTCGCCTTCGAGATGCGAGCGAAGATTGGCCATGATTTCCCGTGAGATGCTTTCCTGGATGTCCAGAAGATTGTCCATCTTCTCGTTGTACTGCGCGCCCCAGATGTGGCGGTCATTCGTCGCGTCCATCAACTCAGCGCTGATGGATAAAGTGTCGCCGCGCTCCAGCACGCGTCCGGTGAGAATCGCGCGCGCATTCAACTCGCGGCTCACGGCGTGCGGATCGATCTCGCGGCCCTTGTAGCGGAAAACGGAACTGTGCGCGATGACTTTGAGATGCGGCAGCTCGGAGGCGCTGTTGATCAGGCTTTCGGTGATGCCATCACTGAGATAATCGGCTTCTTTGTTCCCGCCGGCATTCTCGAACGGCATGATGGCCAGCGAATCGATCGTATTGCCCCGGCCGCGGAGAATATAAAATCCGATCGCCACAAGCAGCTACGACCGCGAGTCGCGAGGGCCGCGGGGAGAATCCATTTCGAGCCGCGTCGCCGTAAAAACGCGGGCAGGCGCGCAGTTGCCCGAGGCATCTGGGGCGCTTCGGGTGGAGCTGAATGCTCATGGCCACGGTGTCGCGCTTCAGTCGCTGCAGGTCGGAGCGCATGTCCGCGGCGTGCTGGTAACGCAGCTGCGGATCTTTCTCCAGCGACTTATTGATGACTTCTTCGAGCTTCGCGGGAACATCGGGATTGAGCCGCACCGGCGCGACCGGCACTCTTGTGAAGAATCGAATCGAGCATGGCCGCGGTCGTGTCGCCGTGGAAGGGCCGCTTGCCCGTGGCCATTTCGTAGAGCGCTACGCCGAACGAAAAAAAGTCGGTGCGCGAGTCGAGTTCTTTGCCCAGAGCCTGCTCCGGAGACATGTAGGGCAGCGTGCCGATGGCGATGCCGGATTCCGTTAGTTGCTCCGGAGCTAAATTGGGGTCTTCGTGCTTCGCGGCGGTGTTTCCCAGGTCCGCGGGACGCGACATTTGCTTCGCCAAGCCGAAATCGAGCAGCTTGGCGTGGCCGCGCGAGGTGACGAAGATATTCGCGGGCTTGATGTCGCGATGGATGATGCCTTTGGAGTGCGCGGCTTCGAGCGCATCGGTGATTTCCGTGGCCAGATCGAGAAGCGTGTCGAGCTCCAGCGGCCGGCCCTCGATCAGATGTTTGAGCGTCTTGCCCTCGAGAAATTCCATGGCGATGAAGGCGCGGCCATTTTCCTCGCCGATGTCGTAAATGGTGCAGATGTTGGGATGATTCAGCGCGGAAGCGGCTTCGGCTTCGCGGCGGAAGCGCTCGAGCGCGCTCAGATTGCGCGCGACTTCATCGGGAAGAAATTTCAGCGCCACGGGCCGGTGCAGGCGCGTGTCTTCGGCCTTATAAACCACACCCATACCGCCCCCACCGATAAGCTCGAGCACGCGATAGTGGGAAATGGTCTCGCCGGAAATGGGGCGGGAATCTTGCACCGGCGAGAATCTTAGGGCGCGCTCGGCAGCAAGTCAACGCAGCCGCGCGAGAGTAGTTCCGGCATGCGAAGCAAAATTGGAGCCGCCTAAGAAAGCGAATCCCAACCCCCGCGATGGCATCTAAAAATGGACCTGCAACGCGATCACGAATCTCGAAAGTGAGCATCTTACATGACCGATTTCGACGTCACCTATCGCGGCACGTTTATCCGTGGCATTGCGACCAGCTTGGCCACATGAATGTCATGTGGTCACGGGAAAATTCGACGAAGCCACCTGGCAATTATTCTGCAGGATTGGTTTCACGCCGGCGCATTTTCGGCAGAGTGGAACTGGAATGGCCGCCGTCGAGCAGACCATCACCTACAAGCGCGAGCTGCGCGCCGGCGATGTCGTGACCGTTCGCTCAAAAGTGCTGGAAATCAAAGAGAAGACCGTCAAGTTCCACCACGAAATGACCAACGACGAAACCGGCGAGCTCTCCGCCGTCTGCGTCATCGTGGGAGTTCACATGGACACGACGCTGAGGAGAGCGCGCGCTATTCCCGCTGATCTGCGCGCGCGAGCGTTGGATGTCGCGCCCGGCAGCGCTGCGCAGGTTCGGCCATGACCAAACCCATCGCCGCAAACACGCAGCGGAAAGTGATCTCGAGATGAACAGCGCGAATCTCGCCCTGGTGCAGCAAATCTTTTACAAAGCAAACTTTATTCGCTCCTTGGGAATTGAACTGACGTCTTGCGGCGAGGGTTGGTGTGAGACGCGAGTCGAAGCGTCGGATCTTCTTCGACAACAGCACGGATTTCTCCACGCCGGCGTCGTGATGACCCTCGCGGACCACACCTGCGGTGGCGCCGCGGCAACCACGGTGCCGGAAGGCCGAGACGTACTCACCGTGGAAACCAAAGTCTCGTTTTTGCGCCCTGCTTCGGGCTCAAGCCTGACTTGCCGCGCAGAAGTCTTGCGCTCAGGCAAGAACCTCGTCTTCGTGGAAGCGGTGGTATCGAGCGAGAATGAGAAGGGCCCTGTGATGGTCGCTAAGGCGTCCAGTACGCTCGCCGTCGTTCCGCTCGTAACGCCGGGCAACTAGCCGGCGTGTTCCAAGGTGCGGATGACCTGCCAGACCTAGTGATACCATTGTCGCCGCCCTGCCCCGGCGAGAAAGAGGACGATCGATGGCTTCTCGCAGCTCTCACGTTCCCATCGTTGGGAGCGAGTCCGCCCGTATCGGCGCAAGCCTCATCGCGCCGTCCGACCCGCGCGAACAAATCAAAATCACGATAGTGGTTCGCCCGCGCCGCCCGGCCCCGGAGCTTCATGCTGACCGCGAATTAGCCGGCCGGCTGCCGCGCGATCGCCGCCATCTTTCCCGCGAAGAGTTCGAGAGCAACCACGGCGCGCACGCCGATGATCTGGCACAGGTGGAGAAGTTTGCGCGCGAGCATGGATTTGAAATTGTCGAGACTTCCTCGGCCCGCCATAGCGTTGTGTTGCAAGGCAGCGCCGGCGACTTCAGCAAAGCGTTTCGCGTCGAGATGATCCAATACGAGCATGAGCGCGGACGGCACCGCGGGTTCAGCGGGCCAATTTACATTCCGAGGGAGCTTGCCGATTCGGTGCAGGCGGTGCTCGGCTTGCACGATCGTCCTTGCGTGCGACGCCACATGCCGGCGACAGGGGTCAAAAAAGCACGGCGCGCTTCGTTCTCGCCGCAAGACATCGCGGAACTCTACCGCTTCCCGCGCCACGCCAACGGGAACGGGCAATGCATCGGCGTGATTGAACTCGGCGGCGGTTATTACAAAAGCGATCTCGAGAGTTTCTTCTCCGCGTCGAAATTGCCGGTGCCCAGAATCACTGACGTCTCGGTGGACGGCGCCAAAAACGCCCCGGCCGATCGCGCCAGTCTGACAAAGTTTATGACCGCATTAACCAGCGGAAAGAATTTCGCAAAGAACGGCAATTCAGAATCGCGGCGCGCGATGGACCTGGCGATGTCCACCACCGAAACAACGATGGACATCGAACTTGTGGCCGCCTTCGCTCCCGGCGCCCACATCGTTGTCTACTTCGCGCCGAATACCGAGCAGGGGATTTATCACGCGCTCACCACCGCTCTCGCCGACAAGAAACACCGCCCCTCGGTTCTCTCGCTGAGTTGGGGTGAGCCGGAGCCAAACGTATCGCCGAAGTACGCCACGTTGATCAACGAAGTGCTGAAGAACCTGGCCAACGTCGGCGTCACCGTCTGCGTTTCTTCCGGCGACTCCGGCGCGCATAACGGCACGCCGGGCAAACCGTCCGTAAATTTCCCGGCGAGCAGCCCCTACGCGCTGGGTTGTGGTGGAACCACGATGAAAGTCTCAGGAAGCAAGATCGAAGCCGAAACAGTTTGGAATTGCGTCTTCGATGGCATGCACGGCGCCACAGGCGGCGGAGTCAGCCGCATGTTTCCACGGCCGTATTGGCAACAGGATTTCGCGGTCCCACATTCAAGCTCGAAAGACGGCGGCCGCGGAGTGCCCGATGTCGCCGCGGTAGCTGATCCTCACACGGGATGCCGCATCGTAGTAGGCGGAGTGGATGGCGTCTCAGCGGGCACCAGCGCCGTCGCACCGCTCTGGGCCGCGTTAGTCGCGCGCCTCAATCACGCCATGGACGCGCATTCCGGCTATCTCAATTCCCTGCTCTACAAACTAGCCGCCCGGCCCAGCGAAGGCGGCACATTCCGCCCAATCACTCACGGCGAAAATGGCGCCTATCACGCAGGCCCCGGCTGGAATGCCTGCACAGGCCTGGGCTCGCCGCTAGGCGATCGCCTACTCGAAGCGTTGGAAGGCGCCGTAAAGTAGCGCCGGCGTCCCTGCCGGCATCCGACGACCACAAATCCCGCCACGGCCCGCAAACAAGCGCGGACCACACCTCCCAACAAATGCAATGAATTTAATCTTCAGCTCCGAGCACGATCGCTGCCCTCACCGCCATCGTGCTCGTAAGATGCCGGCAGGGACGCCGGCGCTACGAAGCTTTTTTGATTCCGTCGCGCTGCGAATCCAGGATTTCCTGAAGCGCCTCGCTGATGTGCTCGATGGTATGGAAGGCGCTGAGGGCTACCAGCTCGGATTGACTTTCCGTCAGCGGCAAATCATCCAACTGCGCATAAATTTCATCGCGATGGTGAGGATCGAGCCGCGCATGCTTGACCATCGTGCGCAGCCCCTCCACCGGTAGCCCATGCTTCTTGCGGATGCCATCAAGCTCTTCCAGCGATGTCGGGTTTCCCTCAAGCACCGCCAGATACCCGAACAGCGCCACAGGATGAACATGCAGCGCCCAATAATATTGCGCGCCCACAAGCGACGCGACCGCCGGCGATGGTAGCCGCGCGAGGATTTCCGAGCGCTCGTTGCCAATAGCGACCAGATCGTCCAGCAGCCATTCGTCGTGGTGCGTCTCCTCGATTGCATGCGTTTTGTAGTATCCAGCGAGCTTGAGGCACATCGGATCCGAATCGGCGCGGCTCTGCGCCGATTTCGCCGCAGCATCGAGCAGCGAAACGCTGCTGCGAATGATGGAATGCATCATGAAGAGGAATTCGGGGAACATCTGCGCCAGCTGCGCGTGCGTCCAGAATCGGTCCGAGACCTCCAGCAGGCAGGGCTCGGCCAGCCGCATTTTTGCGCGCAGCCGTTTGCTATGGCTGAGAGATTTCAAGGGCCTTGAGAGCGGAACCGCTTCTGGCAAAATCCGCCGGGCTAAACGAAAACGTTCGGCCGAAGATGGTGTTGCCCTTCGGGCGCTGCTCCCCTCTTCTTCCGCATTTTGATCAGCACCGAAATCTCGGTGGCCGTGAGCTTCTCGACGGTCTTCTTGTCCTCGTCCGTATATTGTTCCGAGACGAGCACGCCCGCGCTTTCCAGGCGCTCCACGTTCGAGGTCTTCTTCTTCGCTTTGGACTTCTTCTTGGCTGCCATGTGCACTCCTTTGTTCAACAGAGAGGCGGCAAGGGTCGCACCAAGCCTCAAACCTTGTCAAGATTTCTTCTCGCCGGAGCTGTGCCGGAGTGAAACTCGGGCGCGGCGTCGAATAGCTTCTGATGAGTTTTCCGCGAATGTCCTGCTTCCTTTTGCCGATAAGAACCGACAGGCAGCGGGCAAGGGCGATCGTCTGCACGGATCCGCTGCGCGACTCGGAGGACAACATGGATTTCGAACAAGCCATCCTGGCACACCGTCATTGGAAAGATAAGCTCAGCGATTACCTGAAGAAACCCGACCACAGCCTGTCAGCCATGGAAGTGGCGAAGGATGACAAATGCGAGCTGGGAAAGTGGATCCACGGGGACGGCGCAAAGCACGCAAAATCACCGGAATTCCAGCAACTGCGCTCCGAGCACGCGCGTTTTCACAAAGCGGCCGCGGATGTCGTTCACAAAGCGGACTCAGGAGCGAACGTTTCGGGAGACACCGCGCTCGGCGGCCATAGTGAATTTTCGGCCGCTTCCACCGCCGTAGTGAAAGCCATCATGTCCATGCGCTCCAAACTTGAAAAGCACGACCTAGTCTCCAAGTAGCGGTGGACAGCGCGCAAAGCTAGCATCGGCGACGTGCGGCGGAAATTTCAAATTTGAAGTGGCTCTGTTGAGACCATCGCGCAGACGAACCACTGTCATCCTGAGGGCCGCGCAGCCCGATTTCCGCGCCCATTTACCACAGACTCGCGCGGAAATCGGGCGCTTTGGCGCGGCCCGAAGAGCCTGCCCCGAGTCTTCCGAGGGGATCTCGTAGGACACCTCGATTTGGTTTTCTTTTGGTGCGGGCGATCATGTCAACAAAGCCATCTGAAATTTGAAATCCCCGCTCGCCCCGCTGCCATCCGTAATTCCACATCTCGTACCTTTGTGCTCTCCCCCGCAACGTGCTATCCATGTAACCGTCATGTCTGCCAAGAAGAATCTCAACTTCGACTGCCCGGAACTCGACATCCGCTGCGCCGCCCGCCGTGCCACGACGCCGCAATTCGCCCCACATAATCGCCTCAAAATTCCCCAAAACCCCCTGCGGAGGTTCGTCAAAGTGTCTCGAGTAGGAACGACCCCCGTGCTTTGTTTTCTATCACTTACATGCGTTTCTATTCGTACCGTCGTTTCGATTAGAGCGAAGCTTTAGCGAAGCCCCAAACGGCTTCGGAAATCAAATCGCAGCCTGCGAGGAAAGGAGATTGCTTCCCGGACATTCAGCGACCCAACGCGTTCTCTCTGTGAATCGCCGCTGCGTCTCGGTTGAGCGCTACCCGGTACAAAGTTCCTGCGCCTTGCTTTGCTACCAATTCGACTTGGGCGCCATCGTGAATTAGCCGGCTCGGCCACCAGTCGAACGGAGTGGCATCCGAATAGAGCAGAAAAACGGGATGCGCCGCCGCGAACGGCTTGAAATCGTACACCTGCATTGGAACGTAGGACTTCAACTCGATCACCAGTCGGTCAACGGTGTCGGTTCCGGCGTAAACAACCGCGCTCGGCGGATCTACCAACGTCACCATCCGCTGGTTCAGGCTTTGCGGCGCGACATGAGAGAGTTCGACATATCCTCCGGCATCGGAAAGTACCAGTGGCAGGTCATTGCGCGCGATGGCGTCAGAAAGGAGCGACAGAACCGGAGCGCGGCTATCGATTCCATGCGGATTCCGCAGAACTGTGCGCATAACATCCGCCTCTTGAAACGCCACCGCAATCAGAATGAGCGCGGCAACGAGTTGAAATCCCGCGGGAGTGACTTTTCTCAGAACATAGCCGAATGCTATCGCGATCCCCAGAATCGCCGGCAGATAGTAACGATCGGCCGCGCCTCCATGCGCGATCCTCGCTGCGACGACGCCCGCGACCGGCAGCGCGAGAAATCCCAAAACCAGCACGTGTTCGGATGCGGGTGCGGTTTCGACTCCGCCGGTCGATTCAAGTTGCGTGCGGCCGCGCGCCCACGCCGCGATGACTACGAGAAACGAAATGAACGCGATCGCCAGGCCCCACAGCGCATTCAGGCGGAAGTAGCCGCCATAACTCATGGGGATCAACATGAACTCAGGCCGCGCCCAGATGTGATCTGCGTAAGCGTGCCGGAGATTGACAAGCAGCGGCGCGGAGATCAGCGCCGGGATGAGGCTGCCAAACAAGCAGAGCCAAACCCAATATCGAATTCGAGATGTCGCGAAAACGTGAACAATCTCGGCCAGGAAGAAGGGGAAACAGGCGAGCACCGCGTAATAGTGCAGGCTTTCCGCAAGACTCAAACTCAGGAGCAGTCCCACACTCCAGCGCGCCGCGGGCAAACGCTGATAGCACACCAGAGCAAGCGCCAAACAAGCGACAAGCAAACTGTATGGCCTGGCTTCGAGCGAGTATTTGTTATTCAGCGGCGTGACAAAAATGAGGACCGCACAAATAAACGCGACGCGCGCGCCGCTTCGCCTCTCCACGAAGATGTAAAGGCAAATGAACGTGCAAGCAAACGCCAGCGCGGAAACCAATCGAAACGCGAGCATCTCGTTCGAGCTCAAATGAGAGGCGACGCGTTCAATTAAATAGAACAGAGGAGGATTGCCGTCCACTCCGGCTTTTAATGCGTTCCAGATGGCGGAGAAATTTGGCTGGCGCGAGACGACTTGCGTCAAGATTTCGTCGAACCAAAGCGGCCTCACAGCTGCTTGCGCCAGATTCCGGGCCACGGAATAGATGGCCAGCGCAATCACAATCAGTAAGATCGTCTTCTCTGATTCGGGCTTGGCGCCAAAGCCGCGGAGGCGGAAGGGCAAAATGGAAGAACTGCGATCATTTTGCGTTTCGTCATTCGCGGAAGTCATCTTCGACGGCCACTCCGTCGGCCCGGCGCCATCGCACATACGACCATCAGTTCGTCAGGGGAGGAGGTGGGAATCATTCGCTGTGCCCTGGAGCGCGACGCATGTTAGGCCGCGCTTTTCGGCAAGTCAATCGAGTCACGGCGACGTGATGCGGGGCCGAAAGGCGGGAGGGCTGCCCTTCGGCCCCGGCGAGGGGCCTCAGGGTAAAAGGTCCCTCTCCTACTGCGAGGCGGCGCCGGTGTCGTGCAGGAGGACTACGTCGGAATCGGTGTGCTCGCGGATCATGGCGATGGACTTGCCGTCCGGCGACCAGTGAAAGGCGGCGATCAGTTCCGCTGGGAAATTTGTGATTTGCCGGCCTCGCGAGCCATCGAGTGGTTGGAGCCAGAGATTTTCTACGCCATTGGCCCGGATCGCATAGACCAGGGCTTTCCCATCCGGCGTGAAACTCAGGTGCCCTTTGATGCGCGGATCGGGATCGATCAAGCGCGCTTGCGGCTGAGGTCCGGCGTCGAGCGAAACTAAATCTATTTTCTGCACGCTCGAGCCTGATCCCGAAGCTGGCGGGATCGTAATCAGACCGGCGAAATACTTACTGTCCGGTGAGATCCCGAATTGCCGTGACGAGATGATGGCATGAGGAACTTCGGTGCCCGGGACGACCTCTGGCTTGCTCGCGCCATCGAGAGGAACGCGCATGGCCAGCCCGGTGTTTTGATCGCCGTAATACGCCCACTTGGAATCTGGCGAGCACACAGGATTGGTGTCATACGCGCCGAAGGAAAGTTGCTTGGGGTCGCCACCATTCGCGTCCAGGCGCCAGATGTTGAGGACGTTTCCGACGACCGGGCCGCTCCAGGAGAGTAACAAATGGCCATCGGCGCAGGCAGCGATTCCATCGCTTCCTGTATTGCTCAGGAGAACGGTCTTATTGCTCCCGTCCGCGGAAACGCGCACGACGTCATCCGGGCCGGTCAGGTAGAAGCCCGCAGTTCCGGCCCAGGCAAAATGGAACAAATCCTTTTCCTGAGTCAGCGAGGGACTCGGGGTGTTCGGCCCGGTGCCCGTCGCGGGGAATATGTAAAAGCTCCGCAGAGTTCTGCGTTGTACGGTGGCCAACGTCTTTGCGTCGGCCGAAACCGTCAATGTGCCGTAGCCGTTGGTGTCTTTGGTGACCGGATGGAACTGGCCGCTCGGATAGGAAATCACACCGATTTGATCACGCACATAGCCCGTGGAAGGATCCTGATAGAGAGCCAGCAAGCTCTTCCCGTCGGGGAGCCACACTATTTTTTCGAGATACTTGTCTTTGAACGCAGCAAACTGTTTGGGCTGGCCAGCGCCGGTATCGAAGAGCTTCACGACGGTGAGCACATCGCCCGTTTGATATTGAACCTTGGCGATGCCGGTGCCATTCGCCTGCCAGGCGACGAAACGCGACGCTTCGTTCGTCGGCCCGGCGGCAATCATCTTCTCGTCGGAGCCGTCGGCGTTGGCGGTGCGCAGCTGAAATTTGCCGACGTCGGGATCGTTGTCGCGCATGAAAGCGAAGCGCTTGCCATCGGAGGAGAAGGAGGCGCCGGAATCGATATCGTGAGTGATGAGTTGCGGAGCGCCGCCGAGAACCGGTGCGCGGTAGAGATCGCGATAGGATGCCACGGCGCTTTCGGCCTTGATGAAGTAGATGTAGTTTCCGTCGGGAGAAAAATCGAGATCGGTGTAGATGGCTTCCGAAGGCGCGATCACTTGCGTGTCGCTGTTCGTCGGCACGTGGCGCAGCACCAGGCTGGATTTTCCGGCGTCCTGCAACTCGCTGAGAATGTATTTCCCGTCGGGCGAAATGGCGGCGAGGGCGGACTTGCCGTTGTTGGTGATTTGCGAAATCGAGAAATTTTGGAACGGCGGGATGGTCTTCCCGGCGAACAGCGCGTAGATGCCGTAAGCCGCGGCGGCCAGCACCACGAGCGTAACCACCAGACCGGCCGAGAGACCCAGTTTGTGTTGCTTGGCCACGACCACGACCGAGCTTCCGGAGGAATGCACCGCCGACGACTGCGTCACCGACGCGGCAATTCCGGAAGCACTCGGCGCTGCCGGGATCGCGGCCGAGGACTGCGTCGCGGCCGGAGCCGCAGGCACGGCCTGCGAGCCGCTGAGAACGCCGGAAGTGGAACTCGTGTCGCGCTTCAGGCGGCGAAGCTCGGCGCGCATGTCGGCGGCGTTCTGGTAACGCAGGGTGCGATCTTTTTCGAGCGCGCGGTTGATGATGTCTTCGAGCTTGGGCGGAATGTCGGGATTGAGACGCACCGCGGCGGCAGGAGCGCGATGAAGGATCGCGTCAGTGACCAGAGCGGAACTCTCGCCGCGGAAAGGCAGCGTGCCCGTGGCCATTTCGTACAGCACGGCGCCGAATGAAAATAGATCGGTGCGCGCGTCCAATTCCTTCGCGCCCAATTGCTCCGGGGACATGTACGCGATCGTGCCGACGGTGGTGCCGGGGCTGGTGAGGTCCACTTCGTTGACGCCGGCCAGAGCGGCGGTTGCCAGCGTGGCATCATCGCGCGCGTCTTTCTTCTGCGGCACTTTGGCGAGCCCGAAATCGAGGATCTTGGCGTGGCCGCGCTCGGTAACGAAAATATTCGCGGGCTTGATGTCGCGATGCACGATGCCTTTGGCGTGCGCGGCGTCGAGTGCGTCCGCGATTTCGATGGAGAGATCGAGCAGCGTATCGGTATCCACGGGCCGGCCGCCGATGCGGTGCTTGAGCGTCTGGCCTTCGAGATATTCCATGACGATGAAGGCTTTGCCGTTTTCTTCGCCGATGTCGTGGATGGTGCAGATGTTGGGATGATTGAGCGCTGAGGAGGCTTTGGCTTCGCGCTTGAAGCGCTCGAGGGCTTGCGCGTCGTGGGCGAGATCGTCGGGAAGGAATTTCAGCGCGACGGCGCGTTCGAGGCGCGTGTCTTCGGCTTTGTAAACGACGCCCATGCCGCCGCCGCCGAGTTTTTCGACGATGCGGTAGTGCGAGATGGTTTGGCCAATCATTGGTGCAGTTCCGTCATCGGCGAGGCATGTTAGGACGCGCGCGAGCGCAAGTCAATCCGCTGTACTCGTCCACATGATGAGTGACACTTGCCCTTTTTTTGTTGAGAGTCACACCGCGCGAGGAACTCGCGCGGTGTGAGATATCCGAGCGCCTGGTGTGGACGTACGGTGTTGTAAATATGCTCCCAACGGCGCAGCTGGGGGTTGAGGTGCTTGACGCTCCAGCGATCCGGGATCACCTGATAGAACTCCTCATGGTGCGTGCGATGAGCTCGTTCGACCTGGCCGTTGAGTTTGGGAGAGCGCGGTGGAAGCACAAAGAGAGGCAAGCTGCGCGCTTGGCAAGCGGCCTCGAATTCGGCAGCGAACTCGCTGCCGCCGTCGACTTGCAAGGCGGCGATGCGAAACGGCATGCGGTTGAGCAGGGTGTCCAGGAAATGCGCGGCCGCCAGCGAGGTGGCGCGCTCGTGTACCTCCACGACATCCCAGCGCGAGACCATGTCGCGCGCGGAGAAGTGTTTTAGCACCACGCCGCGCGCCGGACGCAGTTCCTTGGTGTCCAGTTGCACCAGATCGCCAGGCCGCTCGATGGGCCAAAAATGGGGCTTGCGCGTGGCCCAGGGCCGGCCGCGCAGTTTCCGGCGGCGACGTCTTTCGACCATAGGCGAGGGCGGTTCGACCAACACCCCGCGCCGCTTCAGCGCGCTCAGGATGCGACCCACCATCGAGATGGAGAGCCGGAGATTTTTGCGACGGAGCAGCACCACGAGTTTGTCCTTGCCCCAGCGAGGATATTCGCGTCGCAGCGCGAGGACGGCTTGGGCCTGCGCCACCGTCCACGTCGGTGGGCGAGTCCGGTGAGGGCGATGCGAGCGCTCCTCGAGGCTGCTGAGGTTGTGCGCATCATAGCGGCGCCACCAGCGATAGAAGGTCTGCCGGCTGATGCCGAAGTGACGGCAGGTGAACGCCGCATTACGGCCCTGTTGAAGATAATGAACCATCCACTGCAACCGCAGCTGGCCGGATCGGCTCAGCTCCTGCCCCAAGCGCGAGAGCTCTCGCGCTTGGGGCACCTTCCCCCATCGTATTTGCATGGCGACACTCTACCGAGTGTCACCAATCATTCTGAACGAGAAC
>CAVPPO010000002.1:0-531396 GCA_963707165.1 uncultured Acidobacteriota bacterium
TTGACAAATCTCACGAATGAATCTATCTCTCGCTGTGCCCGCGCGGTGGGTTTGGCTGGCGCGGGCCGCAACAAAGGCCGGGGGGAGCGTGCGCGTTTGAGTCCAGAGGCAACAGCGGAAAAAAGAGTCGGCACGGTATTGTTTTATTGCGCGTTGGCGCTGCTCGGCTATTGCGTGTTTCTGATCTTTGCGCCGTTCTTCGCTCCACTGGCGTGGGCCGGCATCCTCGTGGTGTTCTTCTTCGCTTGGCATAAGCGCCTGGAGAGGCGCATCGGAGCCACTTGGGCCGCTGCTGCCAGCACCATCGCCGTCACGCTGATCATCGTCGTGCCTCTGATTTTGGTCGGCGCAGCTTTTGTGAGGCAGGCCATTGAGATGGCCGGAACGCTGCAGCAGCAGCTCGCCGAAGGCCATTTTGCCTGGGCCAACAAGGCGTGGGAATCGCTGCAGGCGAAGATCCCCGGTGAAAGCGTCGGAGATTTGAACGTCCTGCTGCATCAATGGGCCGAGAAAACGGCTGGGTTCCTCGCGTCGGAGATCGGTGTTGTCTTGCGGCACGTCGCGCGTTTCTTTTTCGCGCTCGTGGTGATGATCCTGGCGATGTTCTATCTCTTCCGCGACGGCGACGACGTGATGGACCGCATCCGCCGGACGCTGCCGTTTGAGGATGAGCATCGGGATCGAGTCATCGCCGACGCGCATGAGCTGATTTTCGCCAGCGTGCTTTCGAGCCTGGCTACCGCGGCCGTACACGGATTTGTCGGGGGATCGATGTTTGCAATCGTTGGCATCCATGCGGCGCTCTTTTGGGGCGTGATGATGGCGTTTTTCTCGATGCTGCCGGTGGTGGGCTCATCGATCATTTGGCTGCCGGCGGCGATCGGGTTGATTGTTTCCGGGCACACAGCGCGGGGCGTCGTGCTGATCGCGGTCTGCGCCGGAATAATCGCCATCGTCGAAAACGTCCTGAGGCCGTGGCTGATCGGCGGACGCGTTCAGCTCAGCGGCTTGGTAATTTTCATCAGCGTGGTCGGCGGGATCGGTGCGTTTGGAGTTTTGGGAATCGTTCTCGGTCCTATCATCGTGGCCACTACCGCAAGTGTGCTCGCGCTTTATACCCACCCAGAACTATCACGGCACGTCCGCGGCAAAGCGGTTAGGCCCTGAATGACGCACGTGCTAGAGTACGGCCCTCGGAAAAGAAAATGAGCACGAAATCAGCGTCGAATCCAACAGGGCTGCCGCCGGAAAAACTCCGCTGGCGCTGCGATCCCGCGAGTGTGCCATTCGCTTCTACGAAAGATGCTCCCTTGGTGGAAGGTGAACTCGGACAGGATCGCGCTTTGCGCGCGTTGCAGATGGGCGTCGAGCTGACTGCGCCGGGGTACAACCTCTTCATCTGCGGGCTTTCCGGAACGAGCCGCGGCGGCATGGTGACGCGCATGGTCGAAGGGCTCAATCCGCGACGCGAGCCTGCGCCCGACCGCTGCTACGTGAATAATTTCAAGAATGCGGATCGGCCGCGCTTGCTGACTTTGCCGCGAGGGCAGGCCAACGCCTTCAAGAAAGAAATGGAATCGGGCATCGAGTTTTTGCGGCGGCGGATTCCGCAAGTTTTCGAAGGCGAGCCTTTCCAACGGCAGAAGGCGCGCATCGTCGAGCGATTTACCGTGCGCGAGAAAGAATTGATGGACGATTTCACCCGGCGCATTGCGCGCGAACAGTTTGCGCTGGGCCGCATGCAGGTCGGCGCTGTCGCGCTGCCGGAGATTTTCCCGGTGCTCGAAGGCCAGATGGTGCCCATCGAGGAAATTCCGAAGCTGGTGCAGGACGGCAAGCTCGAAACCGCCGCCGCGGAAGATATCGAGCGGAAGTACGACCAGTTCCGCCAGGAATTCACGGTCGTTTACCGCAAGACGCTTTCGCTTTCGCGCGAACTGGCCAGCGAGATGAGCTATCTCGAACAGGAAGCCGCTTCCGTGCTCGTGGATGGCGTGATCGAAGAGTTGAAAGAAAAATATCCGAACGAGCATATCGCCGAATATCTTGAAGAAGTCCGCCATCACATTCTCGACAATCTCGAGCCTTTCAAAGAGCGCGAAGGCGAAGAGGAGACGCCGCCTCCGGACAGCCTCACCGGCGCGCCGCGTCTCGATCGCGGCGAGCGCGATCCTTTCCGCGTGTATGGAGTAAACGTCATCCTGGCGCACGGCGAGCAGGAAACTTGCCCGGTGATTTTCGAGACGGTCCCTACTTACGCGAACGTCTTCGGCACGATTCATCGCAGCTACGACAATCGCGCCGGCTGGAGTTCCGATTTCATGGATCTTCGGGGCGGCTCGCTGCTGCGCGCCGATGGCGGCTATCTGGTTATGTATGCGCTCGACGCGCTCACTGAGACAGGTGTGTGGCGCACGCTCAAGCGCACTTTGAATCACGGCAAGCTTGAAATTCAGCCGGTGGACGTCTTCTTCCCGTTCAGCACGGCGGCGATGAAGCCCGAGCCGATCGCGGTGAACGTAAAGATTCTGCTGATCGGCGATCGCGATATGTATGAGCTTCTCTATACCTACGAGGAAGATTTCAAGAAGATTTTCAAAGTGCGCGTTGAGTTCGACGAAGAAATGCCGTGGAACGATGAAGTGATCCGCCACTTCAGCGGCCGCCTTCGCAAGCTCACTGAGGATGAGGCGCTGTGCTCCTTCGATCGCTCGGCCATTGCTGCGCTGATGGAGCATGGCGTGCGCTGCGCCGGTCGGCGCGGCAAAGTCACCGCGAAATTTTTCGAGATTGCCGATGTGGCCCGCGAAGCTTCCTATGTCGCCAAACACGAAAACGGGAACGATACCGTCACGGGCGAGCATGTCCGCAAGGCGCTCGACGCGAAAATCGAGCGCCACAATCTGACCGAAACCAAGATCCGCGAGATGATCGAGCAGAAGTTGATCTTCATTGACACCGCCGGCGCGCGCGTCGGGCAGGTGAACGGCCTCGCGGTCCTCGAGATCGGCGGCTATGCCTTTGGCAAGCCGGCGCGAATCACTGCGTCTGTATCGCTCGGCAAGGCAGGCCTGATCAATATCGAGCGCGAATCAAATCTCAGCGGCCGCTTTCACGATAAAGGGATGCAAATTATCAGCGGCTACATCCGCCGCACATTCGCGCAGGATAAGCCGCTCTCTCTCGCCGCTAGTCTTTGCTTCGAGCAATCTTATTCCGGTGTCGATGGCGATAGCGCCAGCTCGACGGAAGTTTATGCGCTGCTCTCGGCTCTCTCCGATCTTCCCATCTCGCAGGAATTTGCCGTCACCGGCTCTGTGAATCAGCAGGGAGACATCCAGCCCATCGGCGGCGTGAACGAAAAAATCGAAGGCTTCTACGACGTCTGCCGCATTAAGGGTTTGACCGGAAAGCAGGGCGTGCTGATTCCCAGCGCGAATATTGACGACCTCATGTTGCGCGCCGAAGTGATCGACGCCGTGGCCACGGGAAAATTTCATATCTATCCGGTTTCGAGCGTAGCCGAGGGTCTCGAAATCCTCACTGGCGCCTGCGCCGGCAGCCGCGACGCCAACGGGAAATTCCCCGAAGGCACCATCTTTGCGCGCGTCGATGATCGCCTCCGGCAGATGGCCGAAACTCTCCGCGAATTCGAATAACTCCGTACATCGGCACTCTGTCACCCACTCAGCCAGGCGGTCTCTCTCATTCTTCCTTTAAAGTGCTGAAAATTAGCCACTTACAATCGCTCTAGAATCCGATTGACTTCTAATTTCAAAATGATATCATTATGATATAAATGAGAGGAAAGGAGAGACCTCAATGATCGCCGAGAAAAAAGCCTGGTCCATTCCCGGTGGGCTCATGATTTTGCTGTTTCTCGCCGCGTTGGCGGCCGCGATTTGGAGTCTGGTGGACGCCATTCGCACTAACACAGGTCCGCAAGCGGCGTATTCGGCCATCGCGATGGGCTTGATCGCGGTTCTCACGAAGGGATTCGTGATCGTCAATCCCAACGAAGGCCAAGTGCTCACGCTCTTCGGGAAATACACGGGCACGTTGAAGGAACCCGGCCTGCGATGGGTGAATCCGTTCACCGCCAGGAAGCGGGTTTCCTTGCGCACGCGGAATTTCGAAACCGCCAAACTGAAGGTGAATGATTTCGACGGCAATCCCATCGAAATTGCCGCGGTCGTAGTCTGGCAAGTTACAGAAACAGCCGAAGCCATTTTCCAGGTGGACAACTACGAGAATTTCATGCAAGTGCAGAGCGAATCTGCGCTGCGCAACATGGCCACGTCGCATCCGTATGACGCGCACAACGAAGGTCAGATGTCGTTGCGCAGCCACACAACGGAAACCGCCGATCAGCTGAAGAAGGAAATTCAGGATCGGCTGACGAAAGCGGGCGTCACGGTGATCGAGGCGCGCATCAGCCACTTGGCTTACGCGCCGGAGATCGCCAGCGCCATGCTGCAACGCCAGCAGGCCAGCGCAATCGTAGCCGCGCGTTGGAAGATCGTCGAAGGCGCGGTCGGCATGGTCGAGAATGCGCTGGAGCTGCTGTCGCAGAAGCACGTCGTGGAGCTCGATGCCGAGCGCCGCGCGGCGATGGTCAGCAATCTACTCGTAGTCCTCTGCAGCGACAGGCACACGCAACCGGTCGTGAACACCGGAACGCTTTACACCTAGGCGGTGATCGTGGCGGAACGCAAGCCATTCCTGGTGAGACTCGACCCGAAGACCTACGCCGCGCTCGAGCGCTGGTCGGGCGATGAACTCAGGAGCCTGAATGCGCAAATCGAATATCTGTCTGCGCCGCGCGCTGCAACAAGCCGGCCGCCTGCCGCGCCCCGAGCCAATCGCGGACGGCGGAGAAACCTCAGTAGCGCCGGCGCGACGAATTCACTACACCAGCCGCTTCGTCTTCAATTTCATCTCGACGGTATGGTCGCCGCGCATCACCGTCAGATGATATTCGTGGCCAATTTGCCGGAACATATCGCGCACGCCGGAAAGATCGAGATCCGCAGCGGGCTGCCCATCGATTCCCGCGATCACATCGCCCTTCTGCAATCCGCAATCCGAGCCGGGAGTTTTCGGCGCCACCGCGGCAACTTCAAACGTCTTCAGATTGGCTCCCTTGGCCACCAGCACGACGCCGCTCATATCCGTGTCGAAACTGCTCCTGAAGTTCGCGCCCGTCTCCAGAATCACTTGCTGATGCGGTTGATCGAGAAAAATGCGAAATCGCGAGAGCATTGCGTTGCCGATCGACCCGCCGCTGCCGTTCTCCGCGCCCGACGCCGGAGGAAATTCGGCAATCGGCGCGTCGAAATTGAACGGCCCGATGCTAATCGTTTTCATCCGCGCAAGAAGCGTCTTATTGCCCGAGGCGTCAGGACGGGATATGCCCCTAATTTTATTGACGCGCAGATGATGCGCCGCCACGTAAGGCCTCGAAATCGAGACGCCTCCGTCCGATTCGGTTTGAATCGCGAAGTCATCTTCAAAGGCGGCGTGCCCCAGAGGCGCGACTTTGATGTGAATGCTCGGCAGCCCGCCGCGCATGATCAACGGCAGCTTGATTCCCTTGCCGGAATATTCGAAGGACTTCGCATCGTACAAATGAATCGCGGAGCGGTCGTATTCCAGCTCGACAACGAATTGCCGCAGCACATCCGCTCCCAGAATTCCGCGGACCGGCTGGCCCACCTGATCCGACAAATCCACGAGCGACGCGGGCAGCACCTGCGACACCTGCATATCGATTCCCGACATCGAAAACAGCGTGTGCTCGAAATCAATCTGCGTTCCGGCGGCCGCGTCTTCCGGCAGCCACGGCTTGGGGTCCAGCACAGTGCGCGGATCGCCCGTAGCGACTAAAAAAAATCCCGGCCTGCCGGTATTCACCTTCACCGGCAGCAACATCCGGCCCGAAACGTTCGTGAGCGGAATCTGCGCCACGTTGCCGGCATATGCAAAGCGATACGCGACGTTCTCGCTCGTGACGATGCCGTTTTGCGCTGGCACATCCTGCGCCGTCGCGCTGAGCCACGCAATTCCGCCCGCCAGCAGCGCGACAAAGAGAAATTGGATCTTCGCGCGTGATCTTGCCGTCCGCCGTGGATTCATGAAACTCTCCGCCTCATTGGTGTGTTCCGCCCCGTCCTGCTCCGCGCAGCAATCGCGACACGATTGTACAGAATCTCCGGCTCATTTTTCGGCTGCAAGATAACTTTGACGCGCATAGATGCGCAGACCGTTGTTTGCCTTCGTCGATCCAAGAACCTTCACTTGCGCGTTGGTAACGCGAATTTCGATCGCATGGGCCTTGCCATCGCGGGCCGGCGGCACATACGCCAGAAAATACTGGTTGCGAAGCTGTGCGGCAATTTCCTGGTAGATGCGCACGAAATCGCCGGGCTTGGCAGGGAAGTAAGCGCGGCCGCCGGATTCTTCGGCGATCGCTCGCAGGGCTTTGGTGGCGCGCTCAAAGTCCGGCTGCGTACCCGGAGGCCCTTGCGAAGCCGACGGCACCGCTGATTCGGTGATGGGCTCGTCCTCGTCCTTCTTCTTTTTGGCGCTGGGCTCGTTCTTTGTCTTCTTACCCTTGAAATCGCGAAGCTCTCCGCCCAGCGCTACAGTGAAAATCGGCGCGTAGCCGGTTTCGATGTGCCGTTCGAGCGCCTGCCATTGAGACGCAGGCGAAGTGTCGAGGCCGGTGGAAAGCACGAGGAGCGCTTGCTTGGAGTGGCGCGTCTCGAGCCACGAAAGAGTGCCGTTCACCGCGTCATAGAAATTCAGATCGCCCATGCCCAGAAAATATTGCAGGCCATTCAGTGTCTCGAGTAGCGCCCCTTTGTTCAGCGTGAACGGCAGAACGACGCGCGCGGACGTGTCGTAGGTCGCCAGCGCGACTTGCGCATCGGAGGGAAGCCCATCGAGCAGCGCGTAAGCCGCCTCGAGATGCTGCCGGTGAATCAAATAGACCGCGGGGCTCGTCTCCACCAGCACGCAAACTTCCGGCGGCTCTTGAATCGTCCGGAAAATAGAGAGAGGCTGCTCAACGCCATCGTCGAACACGTGGAATTGCGAGCGCTCGATATTGCCGAGAAAATTTCCGCGGCCGTCGGCGACGCTCGCTTCCACGATTACCAGCGCCGACACGCTCTGAATCGGCTCTTGCGGCGGATTCGAAAGGGGTGGCCGTTCCCGGCCGCGCGCCGCGAAGGCCAGCGATAGCACGCCACCGGCTAACATCGAGATCACAATTCGCGCCCGCGATTTACTGCAGATAGGAATCAAAGTAGACGCCGTCGGCCGTCTTCCACCATCCGCTGGCATAGGAATGTAAATAGCGCGGGAACACCGCCAAATTGACGCCCTGCAGCCAATCCGGCGGCGCGGCCTTCGCGGCGTCGCCGCCCGATGAATTTTTCGAAGCGGAAGCCTTCGCCAGCGAGCCGAGCATCACCGAAAACTCGCGCTCCCAGGTCTGCTTGCTCATTTGCGCGTAAGAGAAGCCGCTCAGGCTATTTGGCAGCTTCGCGCGAATTCGCTGGAAATCCGGATTGCCGCTGAGAGACTCAGCCTTGGAGGCGCGGCTGCCGTTCATACGCGTCACCGCGTCGAGCACCATCGCCTTGCGCTGCGAATAAATCAGAAGTTGCGATGTCACCGCGACGTAAGAAAGTTGCAGGCGCTGCGCTTTCGTTCGCGGATCGGTCGAGTTCGTGCCCAGCTCCAGCACCGTCGCATCGCGGCCGGGCGATTCGTCCCGAATCATCGGCCCCAGCGCTTTGCGCAGCACGCGCAGCACCTCTTCCGGCTTCCGAATCGAGATAGCGAAGAGGTCCGTGTAAGTCGTATCGCCGGGCGCCGATGAGACCGTCGCCATTTCGCCTCCGAGCAGCGCCAGCACATCGGGCACGGGCATGCCGAGCAACGCCGATCCCAGCATGTCGAATCCCTTCAAGTTTCCGGCTTGTTGCTGCGGCAGCGAATCGAGAAAGGCGCCATGGAAGATTTGATAGATGGCCGGCAAATTGAGCCTGCTGACCGAGTAGGACGAACCGTCGCGCGCCAGCGGCTGGGTCTCGAAACCCGCTACGCTGGTTCCGGCGATGTCGAAGATGCTCCCGGCCGAAGTGTCGCCCAAAAGGGCGAAGCGCAGTCGCGTGGCATCGGCGGCGAAATTCAAGCTGGCGGTCCATGTGCGCACGCGCTCAAGGTGAACGGCGCGCGCGAACGCGCCGACATCCATGTCTTTGATTTTCGGCGCCCGCGCTAGGTTCGAATCTCCGATTCGCACGAACGCTTCGGCAATGCCAGAGTCCGCAAAATTCTGGCGCGCGCGTTTCCAATCCGCGTCTTCGGCGAGCGACGCGCCGTGTGGCGGCTTCGCGTCGAAACGCGCCACGAGTTCCTCGATCACTTCCTTCCGCGACGCCCGCAGATAGTAGTTTCCGACTCTCGCGGAATAATCGGTCCCGTCGGGCGTCTCCGCCGATTCGATTTTCGCGTCGCCCAGCGCGTACGAGCCGAGTTTCGGCGCCCTCACCGCGGATTTTCGCAGCAGTGCTTCGGCCTGCTCGATGACTTCGGCCTTGCCTGTGCCGTCGTAGATCAGAAAGTCGTCTGAGCCGGCGGCGTCCGGCGGTTTTCCGCCACTGCGCGCCATTCTTCCGATCAGCGCTTCGTTCTCAAAGAGCGGCTTCAGCGCGGCGAATTGATCCGCTGTGAGTCGATTGTTCTTTGAATGAAACCATGAGTTTCCGAAAGCCCGAGAAATAATCGTGCGCCGAATCGGCGCGAAGTCGGGGTCGGACCAGAGGCGCAGAAGGCCGTTCTTGCCCTGCACGGCATCGAGCGATTTCGTGCCGCGCCAGTGAAAATAAAATTGCACCGAAGCCGGCAGCCGCGACTCGATCGGCGCCGGTTGCGATTCGCTCGCCGGCGGGTGAGATGCGCTGGCCGGGGCGTGAGATCCGGGCGACTTCTGTTGCGCCGGGATCGCCGCGCCCAATGCGCAAATTCCCGCAAGCAGGCATCCGCCCGCAAAGCGCCGCAGAGACGGTGACTTCCAAATGTTTCGAGTCAAATGAATCCAGTCCGGGCGGTGCTCGCGGTCATGGACGCGCGCAGTCCGCGCCTCAATTGCCCGGTGGAGTGGCAGCGGCCGGCGGCGCGGCATCCTTTGGCGTGCTGAGATAGCCGCCGATTTGGTCCTTGGTCACGTCGAACACCACGATCTCGAATGGCGCGCGCGACCCATGCACGTAGAACTGCACCGGCTCGCCGGCGGTCTTGTCTTTCTTCTCGATGGTTTTGTCGTCGGCTAGCACGTTCATGGTGTACTTGTATTTCTTGGTGTCCACTTTGCGTAGCGTCACTTGAATCGGCCCGACGCGCTGCATCTGATTCGATTTCTTGATCTTGAATTCGTAGATGTTGCGCTCGCCGAGCCGCTTGAGCTCTTCCACTTCCTCGTGATTGCGCGCGATCAAGCCGCTCTGCACGCCCAGATCGCCGACGGTGGATGACAATTTCGCCTTCGTCGCTTCGAGATCAGCTTTCGTCGCCGCCACGTCACTCTTCGTCCCGCTCAACTCAGTCGAGACTTCCCCGAATTTTGTGGCCGTGTCCGCCTGCACCGCGCCAATCTGCGTCTTGAGTTGCGCATCGCTCTGCTTCTGATCTTTGCGCACTTGCTGCGCCAGGGCGCGCGCGTGCGCCAGCTCATCCTGCGTCAGCCCGAGCTTCTGCGTGGTCACGTCCATCTCGCCCTTCAAATCGGCGATGCGCGCATTCGTTTTGTCGAGCTCGGCCGCCAGCGCCTGCTCGTGCTTGCTCGAATCATCGAAGCCTTTTTGCAGTGCCTGCCGCGAGGTCACGCTCGCATAAGTCAAATAAATGACGAACAGAAACGCGATGACAAACAGAATGAGAATCCACCGGGGCGTTGACGACGTTTCGATATGCGGCGGTTCGCCCGAGCCGGTGAATTGTGACGGCGTGACCATCGATCCTCCTGATACGCGCGACCGCATAGCGGCCGACAATTTGCGCCGTGAACCACCGGCGCTCCCCCTGCGACGCTAGGCATTATCTCCAACGCGCTTCGCGAAGTCTATCCCGGGCGTCGCCCGGCTGCGCGCCCGCCGCGCGGCCAGCGCGCTTCGACGGTCGTCGTTAGTCCGCCACGCGGCGTGAATTCTCCCGTCACCGAGCACCACACCGGCTTCGTCGCCGCCACAATATCGCGCAGAATGCGGTTCACCGCGTTCTCGTAGAAAATTCCCAGATTCCGGTAAGCCAGCAAATACATCTTCAACGACTTCAGCTCCAGACATTCCTTCCGCGGCTCGTAGCGCAAAGTGATCGCTCCGTAATCCGGCAAGCCGGTCTTCGGGCACACCGAAGTGTATTCGGGATATCGAATCGTAATCTCGTATCCCGGAAAATGATTCGGCCAGGTTTCAATCTTCGGTAGCTTCGCATCGATTCCTGCGCGCGCATGTGCCGCCGTGTAGTCAGCCATGTAAATCTCCCTCCGGTATCTTACACTCGGCCGCCAGGAATTTTTCCATTCCCCCTTGTCGGGCCGTCTCGTTTATATTAGAGTCCGTATCTAGGGAGTTAATTCAGGGGCTTGGGGGCCGCTGTGGTTTGTCCTGAATGTCATTCGACGCACTGCACCCGCTCGCGCCGTAAAGGCGTGACGGACTACGCAATCAGCGTCACGCAATTGCGTCCGTGGCGTTGCCGCTCCTGCCAGAATCGCTTTTACGCCTGGTACGTTCCCGTCTCGCTGATCTGGTACGCGCACTGCCCGCAATGCGGCGGCTTCGCTCTGGAAAAGATTCCCGGCCGCCTCGCGCTCGACGGCCACATGAAATGGCTAAAGCGCATCTTGGGCTTCGCCGCCTATCGCTGCCCGGCCTGCCGCGAGCGATTCTTCAGCGGGCTTCTCTATAATCCGATTCCGTCTCCGCGCGGGTCGAAGCTAGCCAGCCAGTCGCCCAGCGACTAATCCTTCCGCGAACTCTGCGGTTTCGTCTTCTCTGCGCCCTCTGCGTCTCTGCGGTGGCGTTTCTCTCCGTCTTGCCTTCAATAATTCCTCCCGCCAACATTCGTGTACAATCGGCCCGCGCATCAAATCTCGGGAGAATTCCCATGACGCAGCCAACTCTAAAGCATTTCCGCTGGAAGGATGTCGAGCTCGAGCATCTCAATCCGCTCTTCGATCGCCAACTAGTGGTAGGCGAAAACGTGATGCTCGCCCGCGTCATCCTGAAAAAAGGCGCCTACGTGCCGATGCATCACCACGTCAACGAGCAGCTAACCTATTGCCTCCAAGGCGGCATGAAATTCGGCATCGATGGCCGCGAAATCGAGTTGGCTCCGGGCGACGGCCTCTGCATCCCGCCGAATATGCCGCACGAAGCCTGGGCGATCGAAGACACTATCGAGCTCGACATATTCAATCCGCCGCGCGCCGACTGGCTCGCCAGGACCGACGCCTATCTTCGCGGCAAAGGATCCAAATAGCTCCCGCGATTCCAGCTCCGCCATTCGCATGAGCCCCACTTCCGCCGAAGAGCGCGCGAATCAACGCAACGCCCTGCTCGCCGGTTTTTTCGGCTGGACGCTCGATGCTTTCGATTTCTTCGTCCTCACCTTCGTACTCGCGCCCATCGCCAAAGAATTCCATCTGAGTGTCGCGGATATCGCTCTCGCCATCACCGCCAGCTTGGCCACGCGCCCCATTGGTGCTTTCCTCTTCGGTCTTCTCGCCGATCGCTACGGCAGGCGCATTCCGCTTATGCTCGACATTCTTTTTTACTCCGCCGTCGAATTTGCCTCCGGCTTCGCGCCCAATTTCACCGTCTTCCTGATCCTGCGTCTTCTCTACGGCATCGGCATGGGCGGCGAATGGGGCGTCGGCGCATCGCTCGCGCTCGAATCCGTTCCGGCAAAATGGCGCGGCGTTCTCTCCGGCATTCTGCAGGAAGGCTATGCGCTCGGCTATTTGCTCGCCGCCATCGCCTACTGGACGGTCTTCCCGCACTGGGGCTGGCGCGCGCTATTTTTCCTCGGCGGCGCTCCCGCGTTACTCACACTTTTCATCCGCGCAAAAGTAAAAGAAAGCGGCGCCTGGATCGCCTCGCGCCGCGAGCATCACGACTGGATCGAATACGCCATCGAAGTTTTCTCCAACGGCCGCCGCTTCCTCTATCTAATCCTGCTGATGGCCATGATGAATTTCATCTCTCACGGCACGCAGGATCTCTATCCGACATTCCTGCAGCATCAGCGCGGCTTCAGCACGAAACTCACTTCCATCATCACAGTCGTCTCGATGCTCGGCGCAATCTGCGGCGGCCTCGCGATTGGTTTACTTTCGGATCGTTGGGGACGCCGCCGCTCGATGGCCGGCGCCGTTCTAGGTGGGATCGCACTGATTCCGCTCTGGGTTTTCGCGCCCAGCCTCGCGTGGATTCTAATCGGCGCCTTCGCGCTGCAATTCCTGGTGCAAGGCGCCTGGGGCGTAATCCCCGCGCACATCAACGAACTCTCGCCCGATCGCCTGCGCGGCTTCTTCCCCGGCTTCGCCTATCAAATCGGCGTACTAATCGCCTCAACCGGTCCCTACATCGAAGCCCGCCTGGCCGAACGCGTAGGCTACGCCAGCGCCATGGCAATCTTCGCCGGCACAGTCCTAATCATCGGCGCAGTAGTGATTATCGCAGGCCCAGAAGCCCACAGAATCACCTTCGGCCGAAGCCGCGCGGATGGGGAAACGCTGTCATCCTGAAGGCCCCGACCTGGTCGGGGCCTGAAGGATCTCGGCGTTCAATTCAAGCAAGCCCGTAAGCCACAACCATCGTATTCCCGCGGTCCGGCCCTCAACGCCCCCGCCAACTCCCCCATCCGCAAAGGCAACCGCCTCAATCTCTTCCCCGTAGCAGCAAAAATCGCATTCCCCACCGCCGGCGCCACCGAAGGCACTCCCAATTCCCCAATCCCGCTAGGCGCATCCTCGCTAGGCACAAAGTGAACCTCAATCTTCGGCGGCACATCACTAATCCTAAGCATCTTGTAATTATTGAAATTACTCTGCTGCACCCGCCCGTCGGCCACCGTAATTTCCCCGAGCAGCGCTCCAGTAAGCCCCATGATGATTCCGCCCTCAAGCTGCGCCGCGGCAATATCCGGATTCACCACGCGCCCGCAATCAATCGCCAGCACAATGCGATCGATCGTCACCGCCCCATTTTTCGCCACAGTAACTTCCGCCACTTGCGACAACATAGCTCGAAAACGCATTGCTCCCCGCAATCCCGCGCCCGCGCCGCTCTCCGGCGAGCGGCGTTCCCCATCCCGCCTTCTCCGCCGCGAAATCAATCACCCGCCGCAAGCGCCGCACATCCACTTGTTCTTCGTCCTCGCCCTTCGGCGGCGGCAATTCGTGCCATTCGCCGATCACCTCATGCCGCAACGCCACCGGATCTTTCTTCGTAGCCGCCGCCACTTCATCGAGAAAGCTATCAATCGCCCAGCGATTCGCAATGTTATCCACCGCACGCAAATATCCGCGCGGCACCGCCGTCTTCAAAAAGCTGCATTCCAGCAAATAATTCGGCACCGTCCCGTTCGTCACGCCCGGCCCCGCCAATTCGCTGCCCGAAACATCCGGCGTCTCCGGCCCTTCGTAATATCCATCCGTAGTCGGCGCCGCAATATGATGCAGCCACGCCACCAGCTTGCCCTGCTCGTCCAATCCCGCCCGCAATCGGTGCACGCTCATCGGCCGGTAATAATCGAAGCGAATATCGTCCTCGCGCGTCCAGAAAACCTTCACCGGCGCCCCAGCCGCCCGCGAAAGCAGCGCCGCCTCCACGCCGTAATCCACATTCAGCCGCCGTCCAAACGCCCCGCCGACCAAAGTCACATGCACCGTCACCGCCGAAGTCGGAATCTCCAGCGCATGAGCCACGGCCGCCAGCACTCCCTGCGCATTCTGCGTCGGCGCCCAAATCGTGCATCGCCCATCCTTGAAATGCGCCGTGCAATTCGGCGGCTCCATCGGCGTATGCGCCAGGAACGGCACTTCGTAAACAGCCTCGAGCTTCGTCGCGGCCTTCGCGAACGCCGCGTCCGCATCTCCAACTTTGCTGACTTCCTGCCCCGCCTTCTGCACCATCTCCGCGCACTTCGCCCGATGATCCGCGGTGTTCTCGCTTCCGTGGTCCGCGTTATCCCATTCGATCTGCCAGCTCCTTGCGTCCCTGCATCGCCTGCCACGTCGAATCCGCCATCACCGCCACGCCGCTCGAAAGAAAATGCTGGTGCCCGGGCTTCGCCGGCCCAAATCCAAATGGCGAAGTCATCTCCACCGACGGCACTTCCACGACTTTCTTCACCCCCGCCACCGCCATCGCCTTGCTCGCGTCAAATTTCTTCACTTTCCCCGAAAACACCGGGCTCCGCGCAATCACCGCGCAAAGCATCCCCGGCAATTTCGTATCGACTCCATATTTCGCCGCGCCCACACAATATGCGCGCCATCCACGCGCGGCTCCTTCTTCCCCACAATTTCAAAATCCTTTGCATCCTTGAGCGCCGGCTCTTTCGGCACCGGCAGCTTCGCCGCCTTTTCCGCCAGCGCGCCGTACTTCACCGAGCGCTTCGTCGCCGCATGATGCACGGCTTCATCCCGCGCCGAGCATTCCGCCACCGGCACTCCCCAATCTTTCGCCGCCGCCGCAATCAACATCTCGCGTCCCGCCGCCCCCGCTTTTCGCAGCGGCTCCCAGCCAAGTCCGCACGCTCGCGCTGCCTCCCGTCACCATGTCGCCGTACTTCGCTTCCGAATCCGCCTGCACGATCTTCACGTGCGTCCAGTCCGCTTCCAATTCCTCCGCCAAAATTGTGGACATCGAAGTCCGCACGCCCTGACCCATCTCCGATCGCGCCACCCACAGCGAAATCTCGCCCTGCGGATCAATTTGCAGCCAGGCATTCGGCGCGAAATTCCCGTTCGCGTCCGCAGCACCTGCGCGCCCCGGCAAATAAAACGCGATCACCAACCCCGCGCCAGTCGCCGCCGAGCGCCGCAGAAATTCCCGCCGCCCCATCCCGCCGCGCGCCCAAGCACTCAGCGATTTTCCCCCAAGATCCAACCGCGCCCGTTTCGTAAATGGCTGAGTCACAGCGCACCTCCTTCACGGCCGCAAAATGCGGCGCCAATGAAATTGCGTTCGTAGGGGCGCGGCGCTTGTCCTCCGAAGCCTCGGCGTAGGAGGATGCTGCGCCCGCCTCTGTCAGCATTGCCGCCGACGTATCCATATTCATCCGCCGCGCCCTTATCCGGTCTGACCTCCGCCGCCATCTTCGCCGCCGCATGTATCGCCCGCCGAATCCGCGGATAAGTCCCGCACCGGCAAATATGCCCGCCCAGCGCCTCATCAATATCCGCATCGCTCGGATTCGGCTTCTTCTCCAACAGCGCCGCGCAAGACATAATCATCCCCGCCTGGCAATAACCACACTGCGACACCTGCGCCTCCAGCCAAGCCTTCTGCAAAGGATGCGAGCCATCCGCCGAAAGTCCCTCGATGGTGCGAATCTTGCTCTCGCCCACAGTAGAAATCCGCATAGTGCAAGAGCGTTCCGCCTCGCCGTCAATCTGCACCGTGCAAGACCCGCAATAAGCCTGCCCGCACCCAAATTTAGTCCCAGTAAGCTCGAGCGTATCCCGCAAAACCCAAAGCAACGGCGTCTCCGGCGAAACATCCACGCTCAAAATTTTCCCATTAACATTCAAGTTGTAAGCAGTCACGCTCGCACCTCCAGAGAATTCCCCAGCAACGCAGCAACGCCAGCGATTCTACACGCCATAAACCAATCCCGCCACGCACCGCGCAGGATTCGTGGGGCCGCCGCCTCGCCCTGACGTCGAATGGTTGCAACGCCCGCCGTGCGGCTTCGACTCTAGTCTCAGGGTTGAGTTTTCCGTCGTAGGGGCGCCGCTTGCTGCGCCCTCTTACGACCGCAACGTAAAATCAACGCTCCGCAAAATCCGCGGCCTCCAAGTTATCCAACATCCCGCCGTTGCATTTCTCCCCTTTGAAATCTCAAATCTGAAATTTGAAATTTCTTCTCTCCCACCTCGAAATTGCCCTTGACAACCCCCAACGCAGGTCTTATATTTAACCTGTAGGTTAATTAAGCGCGAGGTTCAGCACCATGCCCCCCGATCATCTCAGCACCACCTTCGCCGCTCTCGCCGATCCCACCCGCCGCGCCATCCTCGCCCGCCTCATCTCCGGCGAAGCCTCCGTCACCGAACTCGCCGCCCCCTTCGACATGAGCATGCCCGCCGTCTCCAAGCACCTCAAAGTCCTCGAGCGCGCCGGCCTCATCGCCCGCGGCCGCGAAGCTCAATGGCGCCCCTGCCGCCTCGAGGCCGCCCCGCTCAAGCAAGTCTCCGATTGGGTCGAAGAATATCGAATCGTCTGGGAGCAGCGCCTCGATCGCCTCGCCGATTATCTGCACGACTCTGAAAAAAAAGGAGAAGCAGCATGGCCGAAACAAAAAGAAGCCTCGCTGAAGACACTTCCGACCGCGAAATCGTCCTCACGCGCGTTCTCGACGCCCCGCGCGAGCTGGTATGGCAGGCGATCACCAGTTTCGATCACGTTGCGCACTGGTGGGGCCCCATCGGCTTCACCACCACAATCGAAGAAATGGACGTGCGCCCCGGCGGCGTTTGGCGACAGATCATGCACGGCCCGGACGGCACCGATTACCGGAGTAACTGCATCTTCACCGAAGTCGTCGAGCCCGAGCGCCTCTGCTTCTCTGTCGTCGGCGGCAAAAAAGGCGCAGACGAGGTGCACTTCGACTCCTTCTGGACGTTTGAAGCACAGGGGGAAAAAACCAAGCTCACCTTACGCATGGTCTTCCCCACGAGCCGCAGCGCGCGACCTGAACGTCAAAACCTACAAATCGATCGAAGGCGGGCAACAGACTCTAGGACGCCTGGCAGATTACCTGCCGCAAATGTCGTCGAATTAAGGTAGCGCCGGCCTCCGTGCCGGCATCTTACGAAGTGGACCGCGCCAAATAGCAAGGTCAAGCGCGGCGCGAAATTGCCGGACGCTAGACGTAGGGGAGGGTCTTCAGACCCTCCCGCATTTCGGCCGTCTTCGCCAATCGCGCATTACAATACTGGTCTGGCAGAGAAACCAGTAAACTCAGAGAGGCCCTGCTGAATTCGCGCCTTTACTGAACCGAATTGCGTTGGCCAAAACTGTGATGAAAAAGAACAGAAAATTTCGGAGCACGTTGCTCGCAGCGATTCACGAAACCGCTCAAGGATTGCGCAACGCCCGCATCATGGCGAAAGAGACCATGCGCAGATTCGATGTAATGTGCTTGACGCTCCCCGATCCCATTGCAGATCATCCAGCGAAGCGAAAAGCAAATCGTAACGCCGGCTGCTAGCCGGCGTTTTTCGTCAACCACAGGCACAGCTCAACGTCGGCAAGCTGCTAGCGCGACGATCGAGGCCCTCAATTCCCGATTGGCGGAATCCATCCCAACTCCGTTACAATCCAATCCCCTAGAGGCCCAATAAAGGAGACCGCCATGGCTGCCACCTCGCAAATCACCGCATCCACCATCGAGGCCGTCAAAGAAAAAGCCCGCCGACTCAGCGTTTACTCGATGATGGCCACCACAGCCGCTGGCTCCGGCCATCCCACCTCGTGCATGTCTGCCGCAGAACTCGTCGCCGGCGTTTTCTTCCACGCCATGAAATTCGATCCCAAGAATCCGAATTCGAATGATGGCGATCGCTTCGTTCTCTCCAAAGGCCACGCCGCCCCAGTTCTCTATGCCGCGTTAGCCGAAGCCGGCGTCTTCCCCATCTCGCGCCTGATGACCCTGCGGCAACTCACCAGCGAACTCGAAGGCCATCCCACGCCGCTAATCCCCGGTGTTGACGCCGCCACAGGCTCGCTAGGCCAAGGCCTTTCCGTAGGGGTAGGCCTGGCCGTAGGTGCACGCCTCGATAAAAGCCGCACGCGAGTTTACGTTCTCATGGGCGATGGCGAACTGGCCGAAGGCCAAGTCTGGGAAGCCGCCGAATTCGCCGGCCACTACAAGCTCGAAAATCTCACCGCCATCGCCGATATCAACGCCCTCGGCCAAAGCGATCCCACCATGTACCAGCACGATATGGAAGTCTATCGCCGCAAATTCGAATCCGAAGGATTCGACGTCCAGGTAATCGACGGCCACGACGTCACCGCCGTCCTAGCCGCTCTCGATCACGCCAAGTCGGTCGAAGATCGCCCGCAGGCCATCGTCGCCCGCACGATAAAAGGACACGGCGTCAGCTTCTGCGCCGGCAAGCCGCACTGGCACGGCAAAGCCTTCTCAAAGGATGAACTCGCGAAGGCCCTGCAAGAAGTCGGCACCGTTCCGCCGATTCCGCCCGACGACGGCAAATCCTACGCGCGCAAATCTTTGCCCACGCCGCCCAATTTTCCCGCGCCCGCCCCGCCGGATTACGCCGCCGGAACAACAATCGCCACGCGCGAAGCCTACGGCTTTGCGCTCAAGCGCCTCGGCGCCGTAAATCCGCAACTCGTAGCCCTCAGCGGCGACGTCAAGAACTCCACATTCTCCGAAATCTTCCAGAACGCCTATCCCGACCGCTTCTACCAGGGCTACATCGCAGAGCAAAATATGGTCAGCGCCGGTGTCGGCTTGGCCGCCCGCGGCAAGGTGCCATTCCTCGACACCTTCGCCTGCTTCCTCTCCCGCGCCTATGACCAAGTCCGCATGGCCGCCATAAGTCGCAGTAACATAAAGCTTTGCGGCTCCCACTGCGGCGTCTCCATCGGCGAAGACGGCCCCTCGCAAATGGCCCTCGAAGACCTGGCCATGTTCCGCGCCGTCAACGGCTCCCTAGTCCTCTATCCCTCCGACGGCGTCTCCGCCGAACGCCTCACCGAAGCCGCCGCGCGCGCCAACAGCATCTGCTATATCCGCACCTCGCGTCCCGAAAACTCCGATCCTCTATTCCGTGGACGAGAAATTCCCCATCCCCGGCTTCAAAGTCCTGCGCAAGAGCGACAAAGACCAAGCCACGGTAATCGGCGCCGGAGTAACGCTACACGAAGCTCTAAAAGCAGCAGATCAACTGAAAGGGCAGGGAATCGCAGTCCGCGTGATCGATCTCTACTGCGTTAAGCCGCTAGATGGCAATGCAATCGCCAAGGAACTAAGCGCCACCGGCGGAAAACTAGTCACCGTAGAAGATCACTTCGAAGAAGGCGGCATCGGCGAAGCCGTACTCGCCGCGCTAGCCGACGTCGGCTCCGCGCCGGCAAGATCGATCCGTCTGGCAGTCCACGGCATGCCGCACTCCGGCAAGCCCGACGAGTTGCTAGACAAATTCGGCATCTCCGCGCGCCACATTGCCGACGCGGTGCGCGATATAGTCTAGAAGTAGCGGAATCAGTGCAGCAAGCGAAGCCCAGCGTGCCCCATGCGCCGGTGTTGCGCGTGGGGCTTTTGAAAGTACTCCAAAACTAAGCAACAAAGTCTCGACAAAACTATGGCCGAAAAATTAGTTCTAGTAGGAATGTTTCCCGACACAGTGGTAATCGAACCGGGCGATCAAATGGTCTGGCACTCCCTCTCAGGAAATCTGCGCATCGAATTCGACGCCAACCGCTCCCCCTTCTCAAGCAACGTCTTCCAAGCCCCCACCGGCACGCGCCTAATGAGCGGCCCCCCGCGCACAGCCATCAACCCAGGCAGCTACAAATACAGAGTCTGGCTAAACGACCAACACGTAGCCGACGGCGAAATCGTAATCCGCGCGAAACAACCGTAGCCCGATGTTGACGTTGCGCCGTTTTTTCTTCGTAGGGGCGCCGGCTTGCTGCGCCCTCCGACGACCTCGCGGTCAAATCAACGCTCACCATTCGTGCGGCCTCACAAATCCCAAACATATCCCGGGCACACCCGTAGGAACATAAAAACATGGGGGTTAGCTCCGAGCAAACTAGATCCTGCAACGACTAGCCGGTCGCCGGATGCCGGCCGGGACGCCGACGCTACCTAATCTCCCGCCACCGCCGCCCGCGCCGTCTCCACGGCCTCCGCCAGCGCCCGCCGCACCGGCGCCAGCAGCACCGCCGGCACAGACTTCTCCCGCGGCACGCCAAGCGCAGCCGTCTTCCGCGGAAACTCCGTCCGGCGATCGAGCCGCAACCCGATATCCACCAGCAGATCCTCGGCGAAATTCGGATCGTCGCTGCGCTCGCGGCCGAAGAACCACAGCCGCTCTTCATTCCGCTGCAAGAGCTGCAGCGCTTCCTCCAACCGCTTCATAGCCGTGTCGAACGTGGACGCGAGGAAATAGACTGGCAACACCCAGCCCCTTCTCCCGAACGCGGCTCGTACGCGCACGGTGTATTTGCCGTTTTGATTCTTCTCGATAGCACAGCGGTATTCGTTACCCGAGCCATTCTGTTTATTTGACATGTTCTTCCTCGACTGTTCGCCGTCAGTTCCCGGCGGAATTCTCCCCATCGCGTGCATCCACGCGCTGCCGCTCATCCGAATGCGTCTGGTTGTGCTCGCGACTGGACTTGCTTCAAAACGTTACAGCGGGTCCGGGCTGTCAGGTGCTCTGCGCCTGCAAGTGCACGCGATTCAGCCCGACTGAATAAAGTTTGGCCTGGTCTGCAGCACGCCGCTGGTGACTCGAACGACGGTGGAGGGACCGTCATTTCTAAGAAATCCCGCAGCGACGGGTTGGGCGCTACAGACACTAATATTGTAGGCACACTTCAAGCGCCCCGGCAAGTACCCTGTGGAAAACTTTTATGTTGTTGAAATTAAAGGCTTTAGGTTCTCAAGACTTGCCCGTCAGCAGCTTCAGGTTGGTCGCGTCAATCACGATTTTCCCTTCACTCTTCAGGCGATCCTGCAGCGCCGTTTTGAACGCTTCATACGCCGCTTGCTGCTTTGTTTGCAGCAATTGTTGCTGGAGCTGAGCCCTCTGCAGGAGCAACTCCTCCATTTTCGGCGTGTCGTGCGTGACGATGCGATACACCACCCAATTCGCGGCGATGGGAACGGCCGCGCTGACCTGGTCGACATTCATATTGAACGCCGCATTGAACTGCGAGGCCGCGCCGAGGTCGCTCACCTGCCCGACGCGGGCAAACGGCGCGCTCGTCTTCGTTTCGGCGCCAAGAGCCTTCGCCGCCTTGGCCAGCGGCTCGCCGGCCTTGGCGCGCTTGGCCAGATCTTCTGCCTTGGTGCGCGCGAGCTGCACGGAATTATCGCGGCGATAGTCGGCCAAAACTTTATCGCGCACTTCCGCCAGCGTTCCCTGATGCGCCGCCTGAATATCCTTCACGGAAATAATAGCCCAGCCGCGGTCAATGCGCAGCGGCGCGCTCACTTCGCCGGCCCGCAGCGAGGAAAGCGTCTGATGCAGATCGGGCGAATTTCCCAGATCGCCCAGCGCGTCGGTAGCGGAGGCCACTGGCGTCGTGCCGGTGGTGAGATTGAACTTCTTCGCCAGGTCGTCGAGCGACTGCCGATTCGACTGCCGGACGGCCGCGGCCATCTGGTCGGAAATCTTGTTGGCTTCGGCATTCACCTTGGCGTCGAGGACCGTAGGCTCAATCTCCCCGCGGACTTCCTCGAAGCTCTTGGTGCGCGCCACTTCCTTCTCCAGCACCTTGATGATGTGGAAGCCGTACTGCGTCTTCACCAGGTTCGAAATCGCGCCAACTGGTTGAGAAAAGGCCGCTTGCTGGAATTCGGCCACCGTCTGGCCCTCGATAATCCAGCCGATATCCCCGCCCTTATCCTTCGAGGTGTCCTCCGAGTATTGCTTGGCCAGCGCCTCGAAATTCCCGCCGGATTTGGCCTTCTTCAGGACGTCTTCGGCCTTCTTCTGAATCTCGGCGACCTCGGCGTCGGTCTTGCCGACGGTCTTGAAGAGAATGTGCTCCACGTGCACGCGATTCTGCACTTTGAACTGGTCGATGTTCTGCCTGGTAGTAGGCGTGCAGCTCCGCGTCGGTCGCCTTGGTCTGCTGCTTCAATTGATTCAGATCCAGCAGCGCGTACGATGCCGAGCGCTTCTCGGGCACCTGATAGCGGCCCATGTTTTTCGTGAAGTAAGCTTCCAGCTCGGCGTCCGTCGGATTGATCGTGGCCGCGAGATCCGTGGCTTTGAACACCGCGTATTCGATGGTGATTTTCTCGTTGCGCCGAACGTATTCCTGCGCGATCTCCGTATCCGAGACGGTCACGCCGTCGGTGAGAATATTGCGGAATTTTTCTTCAAGAAGCTGCTGGCGGACGAAATCCTCAAAATCCGTGACCGTCATTCCCGTGCGCGTCTCGACTTCCTGCGTGTAGCGTTCTTTGCCCACCCAGGTATCGCCGTTGAACGCCGTGGGAATATATTTCTTGATGCGCTCGGTCTGCTCTTCCGGCGTGACTTTCAAGCCCAGGCGCTGCGCCTCGAGCTCCAGCGCTTTTTGGTAGACGAGTTCATCAACGATCTGCCTGGCGTACAAGCCCTTCATCGCCGGCGGCAGCGATTGCCCGCGCAACTGGCGATTGAGCATGTTCTCGACGTCGGTGCGCGTAATCTGCTCGTCGCCCACGCGCGCCACAGCATCAGGGCTGGTCGCCGTGGTCGACCCAGGCACCAACCCGGGCACCAAAGTAATCACCATGGCAAACGAGATCATGACGAGAATCACTCCCATCAAAATCTTCACGCCAGTCTTCCGCTGTTGAATAACGTCGAACATTTTTCCCCGGCAGGCTGAATCATCAGCCCGCACCCGTCTCCGTCAGCGCCCTCAGTATGCGCCCAAACCAGTGATTATAGGGCACGTTTCGCCCCATGCTCAACCAATTTGCGTTGCGGCAGGCCCATTGTGGGAACGCCCACAAGGCCCGTTCATCCAGGAATTAAAAAATGGCGTTTTTGTCCCGATCAGAACTGGGTCGCGTCTTTTGTTTTCAAAGGTTTAGGCGCTTTTCTAATAATTCGGTGTCCCGATTAGAATTCCTGATCCGAAGCAGTGGAGCGTGGATGCTCAGGCGCCTGGACTTCGTCGAAGAGCAAATCGGTTTGCGCAAATAGTGTGTTTTTGTTCGATTAGAAATTGCCTCCGTCGTTTGTTTTCTGGCAGTTACAGCGATCTCTAATCGTAAGTGTATCGATTAGAAATTCTTGGGTGCCGGTCGCGAGCGCCGAGCGCTTACGACGGCCGAATTGCGGGAGGGTCTCCGGCGTAACGTCGGGGCAGGCTAAAAACCGTCCCCTACAGCACTGAGACTTAACCCGTGGACCGAACACTTTTCGTCACTCCTCATTTTGGACTTATCGGCGGGGGTCCTTCGGTTATCCTCGGGACAAGCTTGCGGCAGGCTCAGGAGAACCAGCCCCGCGCTTAGGGACTGCTCAGTACTCGGCTATTGTTAGCATAAGAGTACTGGAATGTCAAGTTAAAAATAAAAGCCGAACACGTCCTACCAAGAAATGAAAGCCATGCGGCGTAAAGTCGCGCACCCAGTTCAATTCACCCAGAAGTTGACTTAACCGGATTGAACATCTGAGTATCCCGCCAGGTCTGCACCCCTTCCCATGATTGGCCAGACTTTAGGCCATTATCGAGTTGTTGAACAAATCGGCGCCGGCGGTATGGGTGTGGTGTACCGCGCGCGGGATGAGCGGCTGGATCGCGATGTCGCGCTGAAAGTGTTGCCGGAGTCGATGCTGGCGGATGCCGCGGCGCTCAAATCCTTTCGCAAGGAAGCACACGCTCTCTCAAAGCTCAGCCATCCGAATATCGCAACCGTCCACGATTTCGATGTTCAGGACGGCGTGACGTTTCTAGTGATGGAGTTTATACCGGGTGAGACGCTCGACAAAATGCTGTCGGGAGGCCCGCTCAGCGAGAAGGAAGTTGTGCGCCTGGGAGCACAACTCGCGCAGGGCCTGGAGGCCGCGCATAGCGTCGGGCTGATCCATCGGGATTTGAAGCCGAGCAATCTGCGGGTCACGCCAGACCGCCGGCTGAAGATTTTGGACTTCGGTCTGGCGAAGCTGGCGCAGCCCAGCGAATTGGACGTGACCGAGAGCATTACGGGGACGAACCAAGTTGCCGGGACGGTTCCGTACATGGCGCCGGAACAATTGCGAGGGGAACCGGCAGACAAGCGAAGCGATATCTACTCGGCGGGAGCGGTGCTGTATGAGATGAGCACGGGGAGGAGGCCATTTCCTGAAACGTACGTACCGCTATTGATTGATGCGATTGTGCACAAGCCGCCGCAGCCGCCGAGCGCGATCAATCGCAAAGTCTCGCCGGCGGTCGAAAATACCATTTTGAAGGCGCTGGATAAGGATCCGGATCGCCGATATCAATCCGCGAAGGAGCTGCAGGTTGACTTGGAAAGAACAGGACGGGTTGCCGCGGACGCACCGCCACAGACGGCGGACCAGAAGCGCGTGTTTGCGTTGGGAGTTGCCGGGGTGGTCCTGGTGGCGGCGGTGGCGTATGCCATCACGAGCTTGCGACCGTTAATTTTGCGCTATCTGGCGGAGAGGATCCGTCCGCCCGCCGGGGTGCCGTTGCTGAAGGATGGATTGTTCATTGCTGTGCTTCCCGCGAGCGTGCCGGACGACGGGCTCAAGCCTCTGGCCGAGAAGCTAGCAGCGGATGTGTCCTTGAAACTGATGGCTTTTCGAGGACTGTCTGTCGCTTCGTCAAGAGGTGTGGCGAACATTGGAACTAGGGGCTCGCACGAAGACATTGCGCGGCAGTTGGATGTGAATTTACTGGTGTCTGGCAAGGCAGAAAAAGAGGGTGGCCAGGTTGCGTTTAAACTGACGTTGGAGAATATCGTTGAACGGCGGAGGATTTGGACCAAGAGTTTTATCTGCGAGCGACAGGATTCAGCGGCGACTGCGGAAAATATCTACCCACAAATCGTCGCGGCTTTGGGAGTTGTTCAAAAGCCTGCGGATTCGTTGAGTCCGATGACCGCATTTGTCGGCAACGCGAATTCGATTCGCCTGTGCGCTATTGGCAAGCAAGCGCTGCTCCGCCACGAGAACGAGAAGACGAGTATTCAGTCGGCGCTGGACTCGTTTAAGGCTGCGAGTGTGGCCGATTCGAATTATGGGCCGGCTTGGGTTGACGTAGCCTGGGCGTATTGGGACTTGTGGAGATTGAAAAAAAAAGACGACGCTCCGCTCAAAGAGGCACAGAAGGCCGCTGAGAAGGCTGTATCCCTCGCCGGGAACTTTACGCAAGATGAGTACATGCACCTTGGGTACGTGTTCGACGATTCCGGCGCACATGAAAAGGCTCTCAGAGAGTTTCGATTGGCTTTGGACTCCGATCCCGATTCCAATGAGGTCTGGCGACTCATGGGGAAGGCAAATCTGGCGGAAGAAAATCGGGCCGAGGGAATTTTTGATTACGTCACGGCAAAGAATATCAAACCCACTGACGCGTTTTACTGGGATCAGTTGGGGCAAGCTTACTATCGGGTCGCCCGGTACGATGAGGCTGTGCGTGCATACGACGAGGCGATTAAACTTAAGCCCGAGGACGATCCTTTTGAATATGAAGACCGCGGCCTGGCCTACCTGAAGATCGGGGACTACCCGGACGCAGAGAAAGACTTCCGCCGATTTAAGACGCTGGCGCCGGAATCCGCGGATGGATATGAAAACCTCGCCAGCGCTCTCCTCGGTCAGGGTCGTTACGACGAGTGCCGCGCGGAGTATCAGAAGGCTCTAGATGTCCTCAAAGCCGAAAGTAAGGAGCCCGGCCCGGAGATTTATTACAACCTAGGAAACGCCGACGTATATCAAGGTCGGAATGAGGAAGCAATCGAGTATTTCAAACAGGCTCTGACCTTGGACCCCACCGACTATCAGGCGAAAGGAAGTTTGGCCGACACTTATAAGGTGATTGGAAAGAATGCCGAAGCTATCCAGGCATATCACGATGCGATAAATCTCGCACACGCGCGTCTCGATAAGGATCCAACGGATTGGGTCGCAGAGGGTGAGCTGGCAACGTACCTAGCAGTGGTGGGTGACGGGGGTGTGGCGCTCACTGAAATCGAAACTGCTCGTGCGAATGACCCCGAAAACGTCGAGCTAATGTATGCAGAGGCGCAGGTGCAAGCCGCATTGGGGAATAGCACCGAAGCGATAACGTGCTTAGAACGAGCGTTTCGCCACGGCTACCGCTTAGAACGCGCCAACCTTGACCCCGAGTTGAAGGATCTGAGGGACTTGGGCGCGTACAAGCAGATGATCGCCCGCATCACCGAGAAATCGAACTAAGAGCTCGACTTCTTACGGCGGGCGCGCTTGCGTGCGACCCACAAGCTTGCCAACCCAGCGGCGAGTAAGGCCGTAGAACTCGGCTCGACAGCGCTCATGACGGGCCTGGGAGGCCTGTTGAGATCCGGCGACTGGGCTTGCACGGCGACGGCGCAAAACAGGATAAGGGACGCGGTGAAAAGAGCTTTACGGATTTTCAACATTACACCTCCCTGATTGCCTCTGAATTGTCTTGAGTTCAAGGCATCCTTGCAGCCAAACTCGGCGCCTTCCGTTCATGAAGTAAGTCCTTGCCTGACTTTAGGTTATAGGAGCCCTCCTTAGCCCCATACTGACTTATACGAACAACAAGTGGAATCATCTGCCAATAGTACGCAGTCTTTTTACAAGTAGACTGGTTCAGCACGCTCCTGGGATGGGATAGGGTTCTGAATTTCGATCGGGTGTCAGGGAAAAAGCCAGAGCAAAACCGAGCCGGTGGTGAACCGCAGCCCCTACGATTTTGAATTTGTGGCATCAACACCGAACGGCCTCAGGTCTGAAGACCTGAGCTACATTACTGGGTTCGCCGCGCTTTCGCGGTACAATTCGCTCGATTTTTGTGGGAGGCGATATGCGCTACCGGATGGGCATTCTCGTCATTGCGGTTTTGGCGCTTTGCGGGATGCCACATGCACCACGATCGTCGGGGCGGGCCGGAGAGTTTGTCAGCGGAGCGGGCTGCGGCGGTTACTGGCGAGGTGCGGCGTTTCATGCAGAGTGTGGCGCAGGATATTACGCGCGACGGGCCGACGGCTTGGCGGCGCGAGTTTGCGGATACGCCGGCGTTTTTTATGGCCGTTGAGGGGCGGGTGGCGTTTGCGGATAGCGCCGCGGTTACGGCGGGGCTTCCGGCGGTCGCCGCGATGATCAAGCAGATTGAATTGAAATGGGGCGATGATTTGCGCGTCGATCCGCTGACGCGGAATCTGGCTGTGGTGGGGACGAGTTGGCACGAGGTGCAAGTGGATGCGGCGGGGAAACGCGTCGAGGAAAGCGGATATTTTACCGGGGTGACGGAGTATCGCGAGGGACGGTGGCAATTCCGCGATGCGCATTGGTCGGTGGCGGCGCCGACACCGGCTGCGCCTTAGGTTGACGCATGAGAGCGTCAATCTTTCATCTGGATTGTTTCCGAATGCCAGGTCAGTCGGCCGCCCGCTCGTAAGCGTGTTCACCGTGAAGCGCTTCGTCCAATCCGACTTCTTGCGACATCTCGCTGACTTTGACCGTCGTGAACCCATTGATGATCCTCAACATCACGTAAGTGAACGTGAATGCCCATACCGACGAGAACGCCACGGCGGTGAGCTCCTTCAGCAGAAACATTGGATCGCCAGCGATCAAGCCATTCGCGCCTTCGGGATTGAATTCCTTGGTGGCGAAAATGCCCAGCATGACGATGCCGAGAAATCCTCCCACTCCGTGAACGCCCCACACATCCAGTGAATCATCCCAATGCAGCTTATTCTTCATTTCCACAGCGTAATAACAGACCACGCCCGAAACGACGCCGATTATTACCGCCGTGGTAGGCGAGACGTAACCAGCGGCCGGGGTCACCGTCGCCAATCCCGCCACCGCCCCGGTCAGCAGGCCCAGGAACTTGGGTTTCTTTTCATTGAGCCAGGCCACCATCAGCCAGGCCACGGCGGCAAACGAGGCAGCTACGTCGGTGTTCAGAAACGCCACGGCGGTTACGGAATCGACGCGCATCTCGCTCCCGGCATTGAAGCCATACCATCCGAACCACAGCAGCCCGGTGCCCAGCGCCACCAGCGGAATGCTATGCGGCCCGCGATCCGCCACGCGCCGCTTGCCCACGTACAGCACCGAGGCCAGGGCCGCCATCCCGGCAATGTTGTGCACCACGATCCCGCCGGCGAAATCTTTCACGCCCCATTGCTGCAGGAATCCTCCGCCCCAGACCATGTGCACGAACGGGAAATACACGAACGTGAGCCACGCGGTCAGAAACAGCATGTAGGCCTTGAACGTGACGCGATTGGTGAACGCTCCCGAGATCAGTGCGGGCGTGATGATGGCGAACATCATCTGATAGGCGACGAACACCAGCGCCGGAATGGTGACGTTTGGCGATGGCGTGCTCAGGTTGATTCCATGCAGAAAGGCGTTGTGAAAATTGCCGATCACGCCGTGCCAGTCGCCGCTGAAGCACAGAGAATAGCCATAGAGGTACCAGATGACGGTAGTCCAGCCCATGGACACAAAACTCTGGATCATGATGGCCAGGACATTCTTGCGGCCCACCAAACCGCCGTAAAAGAAGGCCAGACCCGGGGTCATGAGCATGACCAGGCTGGTACACAAAATCATGAAACCGGTATTGCCGGTATCGAGATGCAACATGCGATCCTCCAACTGACCCATATCGGCAGATATCTCCGATTTGGCCAGCCCAGGGTGGGTTGCATCCTATAACGGCAGGGCCTCGCGCGAGTCGAATATCTTTGCCACCTGGGCCGCGCATACGCACGCGCTGGTGGCGCCAGATGCAGGTGATGACACGATGCCTCGGAGTTTGTTGCCAGCGATGGCATGCGGCTGGTGTGCGGTAAGATAGGGTCATGATCGGACGGCCTGGAAGTGACGAAGCGGCGGCTCATTATTTCACTTACATCAATCAGGTTGCGGGCGACGATGTTGTGGCGGTCACCGAGGCGCAACTCGAGGAATCGCTGGGATTTTTTTCGGGGATTTCGGAGGAGAAATCGCTTTGGCGTTATGCGCCCGAGAAGTGGAGCATCCGGCAGGTTTTGAATCATGTCAGCGATACGGAGAGGGCCTTTGCGTTCCGGGCGCTTTGGTTTGCGCGCGGATTCGCGGAGCCTTTGCCCGGATTTGATCAGAATATTGGTGCTGCCGGCGCGAATGCGGATGGGATTTCCTGGGCCGCGCATATCGAGGAGTTTCGGAGCGTGCGGCTGGCAACGATTTCCTTGCTGCGGAATATGCCGCCGGAGGCCTGGGGGCGGCGCGGAGTGGCCAGCGGCAATCCGTTCACGGTGCGGGCGGTGGCTTATATCATTCCGGGACACGTGACGCACCATATTGGGGTGCTGCGGGAGAAGTACTTTTAGAAGTTTCCTCCCCTCGTTATTCAAGCCGAAATCTGAAAGTCCGGATTCAGGTGCAGAGATGCGTGTTGGCGGATTCGCATCGATGATTTGGAGTTCGTTGAATGGGCTGTACCCCTATGCTAGATTGCAGAATTGGCGTAATTTCCGATGATTGAGACCAAGACAGCTGCGTCTGCGCGGCCCAAAATTCAGAAGGTGGAAGTGTATTGGCACTCCGTCACTTACAAGACGGTGATCGTGCTGGTGGTGCTTTTTCTGGCGATTGTTGGAGGGGCTACGTACCTGGTTTTTCCCGGGGCTTCGGGGAGCGTGCTGGGCAAGATCGCGGATTCGTTGACGAAGCCGAGCGCGACGACCACGTCGCCGACGGCCAAGCAGGCGCGCTTCGTCAATCTGGACGGCAAGGTGCAGGTGAAAAAAGTGAATTCGGTGCAGTGGGCCAATGCCGATTATCAATTGACGCTGGATAAGGGCGATTTGATTCAGACGGGTTCGGAAGGCGTGGCGAGGTTGCAGTTT
Organism: uncultured Acidobacteriota bacterium; assembly: GCA_963707165.1. GTDB lineage: Bacteria > Acidobacteriota > Terriglobia > Acidiferrales > UBA7541 > Palsa-147. The sequence continues at coordinate 30,094 of CAVPPO010000002.1, forward strand.
GCGGACGGGACGACTTACACGGTGAAGGGCGATACGCTGGTGACCGTGGAAGAGAACTTGATCGAGCAGGATAAGGCGACGCGCGTGGGCGTCCACATTCAGGCCGGTCAGGTGGATTTGGCCACGCCGACCTGGAATGTACCGGGGTCGAAGGCCGATATTTCGTTTGAGAATGCGGTGGCGTCGCTGCGCGAGAATAGCCGCGCGGAAGTGCGCAGCGATCCGAAGACGCAGCAGCAGCAGATGACCGTGAACGAAGGCAGTGCGGATATGAAACGCGGCGGGGAACATGTGGAAGTGGCGCAGTGGGAGCGCGTCACGTTTCCTACGAACGGTGCGATTACCAAGGAGCAGGTTTTGGCGCCGCCGGCTCTGATTTCGCCGCTGAATTTGTCGCCGATTATCGTGGCGGATCCGAAGAAGGATCCCGTTCACTTTGAATGGAAGCCAGTGGCGACGGCGAAGGCTTATTTGCTGCAGATCAGCAAATCCACGCTGTTCAACAAGGTGCTTTTCGAGAAGCGTACGGCGGACACCAGCCTCGATATTACCGGTCTCGAGCCGGGCGATTATTTCTGGAAAGTGCGCGCAGTGGATAACAAAGATGCTACGAGCGATTTGAGCGACCCGTACAAATTCACCTTGGTGGCGCAGGGCAAAGAGCAGGATATGCTGCTGGAGGTGGACAATACGGAATTGCACGGCAGCCTGGTGGAAGTTTCGGGGCGGACGGAGCCGGGGGCGACGCTGATTATCAACGGCGAAAAAGTGGCTGATGTGCGCGCTGACGGCACGTTTCATTATTTCACGCCGCCGATGTCTAAGGGCAGCCAGACGATTGTGATTACCGGGCAGAACCGGCGCGGCGGGACGGCGATCAAGCGCGTTTCGATTGTGATTCCGTGATCTAGAGGCTGGAGGCTGGATGCTTGAGGCTGGACGAAGAACAGAAGATCAAATTTGAAATTTCAGATTTCAAATTCGAAATTTCAAATTATGGCAAGACCGTCTTCGGAACAGCGTAGATTTTGTGACCACGCACGAGGACGCTAATAGAGACACGGATGATCTAACCGGCGGGCGAGTTCGGGGGCCGCGCTCGCGGCGAAGGTAGACCGCTTCCGGGGGGAGGCGAAAGTTCCTGTGACAAAAAACGGTTACAGCATGCGGTCGGTGTTCAGTCTGTTTTCCTCCGACCTGGCGATCGATCTGGGGACGGCGAACACGCTCGTCTACGCGAAGGGCAAAGGGATCGTGGTGAACGAGCCTTCGATCGTGGCGATCAATAAAAACACGGGCGAAGTGGTGGCCGTGGGGCGCGAAGCGAAGGAAATGCTCGGGCGCACGCCGGGAAACGTGGTGGCCATCAAGCCGATGAAGGACGGCGTGATCGCGGATTTCAAAGTCACCGAGAAGATGCTGACGTATTTCATTCAGAAGGCGCATAACCGGCGCGTTCTGGTGCATCCGCGAATTGTGATCGGGGTGCCGAGCGAAATTACGCCGGTGGAAAAGCGCGCCGTGCAGGACTCGGCATATCGGGCGCGGGCAAGCGAAGTTTATTTGGTGGAGCAGGCCATGGCCGCGGCGATTGGAGCGGGGCTGCCGATTGAAGAGCCGTCGGGAAACATGGTGGTGGATATCGGCGGCGGAACCACCGACATTGCGGTGATTTCGATGAGCGGCATCGTCTATTCGCGCTCGGTGCGCGTGGCCGGAAATGAAATGGACGAAGCTGTGATGCATTATTTGAAGCGCAAATATAATTTGCTGGTGGGCGAGCGGACGGCGGAAGCCATCAAGATGGAGATTGGATCGGCTTATCCGCTCGAGAAGCCGCTGACTTTGGAAGTGAAGGGACGGAATTTGATTGAAGGCGTGCCGCGAACCGTCACGATTGATGATAACGAGATTCGCGAGGCGCTTTCGGAATGTATCGCCACGATTTTGAATGCCATTCGCGTGGCGCTCGAGCGTACACCGCCTGAACTTTCGGCGGACATCAGCGATCGCGGCATCGTGCTTACCGGCGGCGGCGCGTTGATCAAGAATTTGGATAAGCGGATTCGCGAGGAGACCGGGCTGCCGGTTTCGATCGCAGATGATCCGCTGGCTTCAGTGGTGTTGGGGACCGGGAAGATGTTGAGCGATTTCCGGTTGTTGAGATTGGTGTCGATCGATTAGGCCGTGGTAGCGCCGGCGTCCCTGCCGGCATCTTACGACCACGGTCGCCGGCGAGGGCCGTGATTTTGAGCGGATCGCGGCGGTAGATAAACGGTGTTGGTTGGTCTGAGTTGTCCGCGCACGAGAGTTGTTCGTTGCGGGATTTGTAATCGTCGGATGCCGGCAGGGACGCCGGCGCTACCTTGAACGGCGACAGAGAATTCGATGCTTGATTTTCCTTCACGACAACGGCCATTTCCTCTGTTAGTCACCGTCGTTTTGGTGCAAGTGTTGCTGTTGGCATTTCAGATCAAGCGCGACAATGACGTGCGCTTGGTGCGCGTGTGGGCCGTCGAGATTTTGACGCCATTGCAGCGCGCGGCGACCTGGTCGATCTCGTCGGTGCGCGGGGGTTGGCGGAATTACATCGACCTGCGGCGGACACATGCAGAGAACGAATTTCTGAAGGCGCAGGTGGACAAGCTGCAGTTGCAGAACCGGCAACTGGAGAGCCGCGCGGCGGAAGCGGACCGGCTGGCGGCGCTGCTGAATTTCAAGCAATCGCATACGGAAGTGCCGATGCTGGTGGCGCAGGTGATCGGCGCGAGCGCCGATTTGGCCAGCCGGACGATTTTCATCAATCGCGGCGAGCACGATCATTTGCGGCGGAATTTGCCGGTGATTACGCCGGACGGCGTGGTGGGAAAAATCGTGGAAGTGCTGCCGGGTTCGTCGCAGGTGCTGCTAATCAGCGACCAGAACAGCGGCGTGGGCGCGCTTTTTGCGGAGACGCGGACGCACGGCGTGGTGAAGGGCACGAGCGATCCGTTGCTGCGGCTCGAATACATCGCCAACGAGGAAAAAGTGCACGTCGGGGAATTGGTGGTGACCTCCGGCGAGGACAAGATTTATCCCAAGGATTTGCCGGTCGGCACGGTGACGACGGTGAAGCAGGGGAATCCGTTTCAGGTGATTACGGTGGAAGCGGCGGCGCGATTGGACCGCTTGGAAGACGTGATCGTGTTGATGACGCAGCAGGAAGTTTCGATGAAGAAGCCGGCGGAAGAAGCGGAAGCGCCGCAGCAGTGATGCGTGGAGCTGGCGGGAGATTATGAGTTCGCGGGCACAGATCGAACAGCACATCGAGGTGCACAAGTTTTACGGCGGCGCCGTTGTCGGCGTGGCTTTTCTGGCGCTGGTGCTGCAGGGATTTCTGAATAAGTTCGGAAGCTGGGCCGGGCTTCTGGAATTGCCGTTGTTGGTTACGATTTATTTTTCGTTGAGCCGGCAGGAATCCGGCTACCGGGTTGCTGTTGGGGACGGGGATTGGGATTTTGCAGGATGCGGTGAGCCAGATGCCGATTGGATTTTATGGCATTGCGAAAACTTTCGTCGGATACGTGGCGTCTTCGTTTGGCGGGCGGATTGATACGGAGCATCCGGTCAGCCGGTTTGGATTGGTGCTGGTGTTCTTTCATTTTCATCAGTTCTTGCTGACTTTGATGGATCGCGTTTTGTTGGCGCGGCCTGCGTCGTATTTTAGTTGGAAGCTGTTGATTGCTTCGGCGGTGAATGCTGCGCGTGGCGGTGGTTTTGTTTCCTCTGTTGGATCATCTGCGCAAACCTAGCTAGCTGAAATTCTGCTAACAAGCGTGGGCATCGCTCGTCCATATAGGCGCAGGGAGAGTCGCGTCTGCTGCGTGACTCGGCGCGCTCCCGGGAGGAATTCATGCGGTCATTCGTGCAGGATCTGCGCTACGCGCTGCGAATGTTGCTGAAGAGCCCCGGGTTTGCGATTGTCGCGATCCTGACTCTGGCGCTGGGAATTGGCGCGAACGTCGCGACCTTCAGCGTGGTCTACGGCGTCCTGCTGCGGCCTCTGCCGTTTCCGCATCCTCAGCAGCTCGTGCGCGTGTTCGACGACCTGCGTGGCCCGAATGAGCAGGACGTGGGCATGTCCGCGCCGGAGCTTTGGGATTTGCAGGATCGCTCGGGCGTGTTTCAGGAAGATTTCGGCGGTGGCGCCGAGCAATTCGGCGGTGGGCGGCGGAGATCGCACGGTGCGCGCTGAAAGTCTGGTCACGAGCCCCGATTACTTCGACTTGCTGGGAGCGAAGCCGCAATTTGGGCGCGTGTACACGGCGCAGGATGCCGTGCCGGGATTTCTTGAGCCTGTGGTGATCAGCGACGGCTTTTGGCGCAGCAATTACGGAGCGGACCCGAAGATACTCGGGCGGAAAATGCGGCTCGATAGTGATCTGTACACGATTGTGGGAGTGATGCCCGCGGGATTTCGTCATCCGGGCCCGACGCTAAATACCGACGTGGAAGTTTGGGCCGCGGCGGGATTCAGCGGCAATCCGTTTCCGGTGCCGGCTGACCGATCGTTGAGAATGCTTCCCGGCGCAATCGGGCGATTGAAGCCCGGCCTGACCGTCGCGCAGGCGCAAGCGAAGCTTGATGCCTATGTAACGCAACTCAGCCGGGAGTATCCCACCGAGTATCCTGCTGCCGCGAAATGGGCGGTGCGGCTTGTGGAGGTGAAAGAAGATTTGGTGGGGCCGCAGCGGACGGAATTGTTCATCCTGTTCGGCGCGGTGGGATTTGTGCTGCTGATCGCGTGCGTGAATATTGCCAATTTGCTTTTGGCGCGCTCTTCCGGGCGGCGGCGCGAGATTGCGATTCGATTGGTGATGGGCGCGAGCCGCGCGCGGCTGGCGGGGCAGCTGTTGACCGAAAGCACGCTGCTTGGCGTTGATTTCCGGCGTGGTCGCCATCGTTACAGTTCTCTTTTTGAAGAATGCGATCATCAGCCTCGCTCCTGCGGATATTCCGCGGCTCAATGAAGTGGAGGTCAGCGCTAGCGTGCTGTTTTTCGCTTTTCTGATTTCGATATTCACGGGCGTTCTGTTCGGGCTGGCGCCGGCGCTGCAGGCTTCGAATCCCAACCACGTTGAGAATCTGAGAGAAGGCGGGCGCGGGTCGGGGGCCGGCAGGCGGCATACGCGGCTTTCGCGGGTGCTTGTGGTTTCGGAGATCGCGCTTTCGATCATTTTGCTGGCGGGCGCGGGGCTTCTGCTGCGAAGTTTCTGGCGCGTGCTCGAAGTGCGTCCCGGATACAACCCCAGCCATCTGGCTACGGCGCAGATCTGGATTCCGGTATCGAACGATCCGGCCCATGATCCTTATGCGGTCGAAGAGAAGCGCGCCGATTTTTTGCTGGAGATTTATCGCCGCGTGGCTGTGCTGCCCGGCGTGGAGCAGGCATCGATTGCCGGCAACGACACTTTGCCGATGAACTCGGGGAGAAATTATTCGCTTTTCTCGATCGAAGGGCGCGCGGAGGATTCGGAGCGCAAGCCGACTGCGGATATCGCCGTGGTGGATACGCAATATTTCCGCACGATGGAAGTTCCTTTGATGGCCGGGCGGAATTTCACCGACGCCGATACGAGCACGACGCAAACCGTCGCCGTGATCGACCAGACTCTGGCGCGGCGCTATTGGCCGGATGAGAATCCCGTCGGGCAGCACATCAAGTTTGGATTTGGCGCGGGATTGAAGGGACTGGTCATCATCGGCGTGGTGGGCGATATCAAGTCGGACGGATTTGATGCGCCGAGCGTGCCGCATATCTATGTTCCCATGGGGCAGTTCGCGCCGGTGAATGCGGTGGTGTTTCTGCGCAGCAGGGGCGACGTGGCGAGTCTCGGGCGAAGCGGTGCGGCGCGTGGTGGAAAAAATTGATCCCAACGTTCCGGTGCACAGCATCAGCTCGATGGATCAAATCATTGCGCGATCGGTGGCCGACCGGCGCTTTGCGCTCGAGCTGCTGGGCGTTTTTGCCGGCGTGGCGCTGCTGCTGGCCGCCATCGGAATTTATGGCGTGATGTCCTATTCCTTCAGCCAGCGCACGCATGAAGTGGGCATTCGCATCGCGCTGGGGGCGCAGCGGCTCGATATTCTGCGCATGGCCGTCGGCGAGGGAATGAGGATCGTGGTGATCGGATTGGGGCTGGGTCTCGCGGGCGCGGCGATCGTGACGCGATTTTTCCGCTCGATGCTTTTTAATGTAGCGCCGATCGATCCGCTTACGTTTGCTTCGGTGGCGGCGATTCTTGCCGGCGTGGCGCTGTTCGCTTGTTACATTCCGGCGCGCCGCGCCACGCGCGTGGATCCGCTGGTAGCTTTGCGCGAAGAATGAAACGCGCTGCACCCATTTGCTGAAATTCTATCCCGCTGGACACTCGCCGAAACTATGTCGCAATCCGCCTAAAACCCGAATGAGCCCCAATCCCCGGTATCCCATCGCTCCCAGTGGGGATTGACGTGTCAGTGTCACGATGCCCGTGAAAGAATGGCGCGCAGCCTTTTTTGAACTACTCTGGCTGCATGGCCCGCAGGATCACAGCTAGCGTCCTCGTTCTTTTCTTCACCACGGCGCTCCTTTTTGCCGCAGCACAGGAAACCCCCAGATGGAAGCGCTACCTCAGTTCCGAATACGGTTTCGAGATTAGTTATCCGGCGGCCTGGGATTTTGACTCCGCCTACCAGAACAACTACGGCAAGCCGCCTTCGCCTGGCCAGCGCCCCGCCTACGCCGGGGAGACTCGCACCCTGTTTGGTTTGGAGATGGATGGTCCTACCCAGTCGCAGGACGGAGGGGGTTCTTTCGATGACGGGGCGATCATCGAAGTCCAGATTACCGGGACGAGCGGAACCGTCGAGGACTGGAACATCAAGCCCGATGGCTCCTGGTATCTGCGCCAGTCAGCGCCATCCGATTGGGTGAAACTTCACACATCGCTTGGTCCCGGCGATGGTCTCAAAAGAGTGGCCGTCGATGCCGACGGATTCACCGGGGCAATCGAGGCCGTTTGCATCGGCTCCAATCCATGCAAACCCTTCGAGGAACTGGGCGCCGCATATCGCACGCTTCCGAGCGGCCGAGTCCTTCTAGTCAGTTGGGACAGGGAAACCGGTGGCAACGATTTTTCGTACCAGAAGTACTTCCTACCCATGCTCTCCACTTTCAAACCGCTCAAGTAATCGATCGCGTGAGGACCAAAAATCCCTGCCCCATCTTTCCCTCCGGTTTTTCGAACGATTGTGCTCTAGCCCCTCCCGCCCTTTCGGCCCCCCATCACATTCCGTCGTCATCCCGAAATCACCTCACTTGTAGGGGAGGGTCCTTCGGACCCTCCCGCCGTTCGGCCCTCTTCATGTTCTTCCTTTCTACATTCCGTAGTCATCGCGAATCCGCAGCGTCAGCAGCACATTCCGCTGTCATCGCGAATCCGCAGCATCCGCAGCGCATTCCGCCGTCATCGCGAACCCGCGGCATCAGCATCGCATTCCGCTGTCATCCCGAACCCGCTTCAGCGGTGAGGGATCCGCGTTGCCTCCTTCCCGCCTTTCGTCCCGTCTTTCTCTGACGGTCGTAGGGGCGGGGCTTGCTCCGCCCAGCCTTTCCGCCCGTCACTCGGCCCTGCCGACACTCCCACTCCTCGCGCCACGTCCTCCGCCTCGCGCCCCGCTTCCAGTTCTCGCTCCGTCATTCCGACACAGGAGGAATCCCTCTTCGCGCCCCTCCTCAATTCCCCCCCGCGCGTCCCCGGCCCGATCGATCCGGCTACGTTCATTTCCGTGGCTGCGATTCTCGCCGGCGTGGCGCTGTTCGCTTGCTACATTCCGGCGCGCCGCGCCACGCGGGTCGATCCGCTGGTCGCTTTGCGGGAGGAATGATGCGCACAAGCCAGACAGTTGCTTTCAAGTTTCCGATCATCCGATCACGCAGGCACGGGCGCAGGATTTCTCAAAGATACGACCGGCACCTCTCGCGGCTCATCGCAAATCTGGCGCTGTTAAGGGGAGCTTTTCCACGATCTTGCCGTTCTGTCTGATCTGAATTCGAGATTGTTCATACGTTGTCAGCGTAATTGAATTGCTTTTATCGGAGTCCAGGCTTACCGTTGCTCCGTCTTTGCCGCTCGCGTTTGCATAAGCCGTGAATACCTGGCCATCTTCTGAATCCAAACTCAGGAAGGCGCCGAGGCTCTCCGTGTCATTTGTAACATAGCCGCCGCGTTCGTCCCCTTTAGGGTCGTAAATTAGAATTCCAGAAACTGTGCCCTCACGCTTGACGCGCTTTCCGTGGACGATCGGGTCAGGGAGGGGTGCCGCAATAACGACGCGCTCGATGCCCTTGTCATCAACGACGGCGAGCCGTTTCACAGTCAGCGACTGCGGGGACGACTCGGCGCGCGCGTTCGCCTGCTGAGCTATCACGGCCGCGCAGGCCAGCAACGCAATACATCCGATCGTCAGATAGCGAACTTTTCGCTCCAGCAGCTTAACTTGCGATTGCAGACTCTCAAATTCACTGTTCATAAGGTTCTCCGGTTCGCATGTAGCGGGCATTCATGAAATTTTTACTTGTTCTTGCGAGGAGTCTCCCACGGGACAAAGTGTTTGTCACGGCCCGCACAACGCGCGAACCAGAAATTGACACCCGCTAAAAACCTTGGCGGCCGAATTTTGGAGACTCGAGAGGGCCGAGAGGCTTCACTTTCTGCCCTGGGCCATTCCCGGTTTGTGAGAGTGGGGCTTTTCGACCCAGCAGTTGATCTTCCGTCCAACCTCGTAGCTCCAGCCCTCCATCGGCACCATGAACTCAGCCCCGCCTCACCGCAATTTGATACCGTCGTACTATTGACCTTAGTTACTTTCAGGGTAAGTATGGCAACAGGACCTGGCCAAAAGGCCGGGTGCGGGAGGCAGAACCGGAGCAAAGTAATCGGGACAAACAATCGGGACACTCAAATATTGTTTTTCCCGTAAGTCATTGAAAATAAAGGCCGACGCAAAAAACAATCGGGACACAGGGGGGGTAGTGCCAAACAGCCGAAATCAAGAAAATCGGAAGGGAGAAAATGCAGATCCCTCACCGCTGAAGCGGATTCGGGATGACAACGGAATGCGGTATTACGGCGATGACCGCGGAATGCGAGGGCGGGCCGAAAGGCGGGAGGGTCCGCCGAGAAGGACCCGCCCCTACGACTTCTTTTTTGCTGGGCTGAATCATCAGCCCAGACCCGGGACGACCGTCGGGCTACTGCTGCAGCAGCTTGGCTAACGATTGCAGATCGTCGGCGGACGTGTCGGAGATGCACCAGTAGTCCATGCCGGCGTGTTGCCAGTGGAGGATGTTGTAGCCTTCGCGGGTTTCGGTTTTCACTGGCGAGGTGATAGACGAATTTGCCGGCCAGATGAAGACGTTGATGTAGTGCAGGCGGCGTTGGTAGACCAATGCCGCTACCGGGCGGCGATTGATGTAGTCGAGGCGGCCGCCTGTTAGCGGGAAGCCTTCGGCGGAGAAATCCGGGACATTCGGGGCGAAATCGATTTTGCCGTCGAACCAGGGTTTGACGGTGTGGCGATCGGATGAAGTCACGTCGGTGAGATGGCTGGCCATCAGCGAGCGGACGTGGCTGGCGACGACCTGGTCGGCGACGTCGTCTTCGTCGTATTCCACGCCAGTGAAGTGGCTGCGCAGCGTGAAGACGAGTATGAACGCTGCGGCGATCGAAACGAGCGCGGCAGCGGCGACGCGCCAGCGCGGAATGATGCCGCGCGTCGCGGATTCGGCGGCGCCTGCGCCGGCTTCGGCGCGCAGGGCTTCGCGGATGCGCTGCTTGAGAGCGGCGGGCGCGGCGAAATAGGGCGCGGATTCGCGGACGGCGGCGCGCAGCTTCGAGGCGCGCTCGATTTGCGGCGTACATTCGCTGCAGCCGCGGGCGTGCAGTTCGAATTCGGCGGAGCGCAGAGCATCGAGTTCGCCATCGAGATAGAAATCGATCAGCGGGCGAGCTTCTTCGCAGCGCATTTCAGGCCTCCTTTCCGATGGGCGCCGCCAGCGATTTTTGCAGGCGCTTGCGGGCGCGCGCGAGACGCGACATCACTGTGCCGATGGGCACGCCGGCGATGTCGCCGATTTCTTTGTAAGACATGCCTTCGAGCTCTCGCAGCACGATGGCTTCGCGGAATTCCGCAGGAAGTTCCTCGAGCGCTTGTTGGACGCGGCGCGTGTCGAGGCCTTCGAAGAGGAGGCGCTCGGGATCCGGCGTGATTGATTCGCCCGAGTGAATGTCTTCGTCGAATTCGTCGACCAGTTCCTGGCGGCGATTTTTGCGCAGCCAGGTGAAGCACGTATTCCGCACGATGGCGAGGAGCCAACCGCGGCCGTCGCCGCCGCGGAAGGTGCCGAAGCCGCGCCAGGCGCGCAGGCTCGCTTCCTGGACTAGATCTTCGGCGTCGGAGGCGCCGCGCACCAGCCAGCGCGCGAGATTATGCGCCGCGTCGAGATGCGGCAGGATGGCCTGCTCGAAGCGCCCGAGATCGAGAGTGTTTGCCAACCGTGCGTCTCCGGAGTTATCCGCTCATTAGACTCTACACCAGCCGATTTTATTCCCCAATTTTGCCGTTATTCGCAGCGGGGAATAATTTTGCGGTTGAGCCGGTACTCGCGAGTGAATGGCAGCGGCATGTGCGTGCGACGCCGCGCCAGAAACGGAGCGAGCGATGGCGAAATATATCAAAGAGAATTTGAACAAGGATGGATTGGACCGGCGCGGATTTTTGGAGTGCATGGCTTGGGCCGGGACGGGCGTGATCTGGACGATGGCCGGCGGCGTGTTGAAATCGCAGGCGTTTGACGGACTTCTAGGCGGCGGAAGCGGCGCGGGCCGGCGGCGAATTTTCGTTTGCGCAGATCAGCGACAGCCACATGGGATTCAACAAGGCGGCGAATCCTGATGTTGCTGGGACGTTTCGCGCGGCGATTGCGAAAATTGATGCGCTGCCGAACGCGCCGGCGTTCTTGCTGCACACCGGCGACATTTCGCATCTCTCGAAGCCTTCGGAATTCGACACGGTGGATCAGATTCTGCGCGGCGGTCGGACGAAGGACGTGCATTTTGTCCCCGGCGAGCATGATGTCCTAGGCGATGACGGGGCGCAGTATCGCGAGCGTTATGGGAAGGGAACGAAGGGCGACGGTTGGTACAGCTTCGATTACAAAGGGGCGCATTTTATTGGCCTGGTGAACGTGGTGAATTTGAAGGCTGGCGGGCTGGGGCAGCTTGGGGCGGAGCAGCTTGAGTGGCTGGAGGACGACGTGAGGCGCTTCGGTAGCAGCACGCCGATTGTGGTGTTCGCGCACATTCCCTTGTGGTCGGTTTATCCGGAGTGGGGCTGGGGCACCGACGATGCGGCGCAGGCGCTGGGATACTTGAAGAAATTTGGGAGCGTTTCGGTTTTGAATGGGCACATTCACCAGATTTTGCAGAAGGTCGAGGGGAACGTGACGTTTCATACCGCGATGTCCACGGCTTTTCCGCAGCCTGCGCCTGGGACGGCGGCGTCGCCCGGGCCTATGACCGTGCCGGCTGAGAAGCTGCGGAGCGTGTTGGGGATTACGAGCGTGAATTTCCTGCGCGGGCATCATACTTTAGCGATTGTGGATTCGCCGCTTTCGGCGGACAGCGGATCGAATGCGCACCCGATGAATAATCACGCAATGATGGCTGCGGGTGCCGGCGGCGGGGCGGGGATCAAGACGGTCGCGGCGAAAGGCGCCGGCGAAGTGAAAGTGGGCATCGATAATTTCAACTTTACCCCGAAGGATTTGACGGTGGCGGCGGGGACGCGCGTTACCTGGGTGAATCATGATGATGTGCCGCATACGGTGACGAGCGAGGATAAGAAGTTTGCTTCGAAGGCGCTGGATACCGATGACCTATTTTCATTCACGTTCAGCGACGCTGGGGCGTTTCCGTATTTTTGCAAGATTCATCCGCGGATGACGGGAACGGTGACCGTGAACGCGGCTTGAGAAATTGCGAGGCGGTGCTTGAATCGGGGCCGAAAGGCGGGAGGGCTAAAGACCCTCCCCTACAAGAGCTCCAGAACTTCTTCGTAGCGTTTGAATGGGGGGATTAGATAGACGCCGGCTACTTCGGTGCGGGCCCAATCCAGCATGTGCTTTGCCAGGGCGAAGCCGCGATCTCTTGCGGAATTTCCGGCGCGCTCCAGTTCTTTGAGCGTTTGATCGGGAATGGAGATGCCGGGGACTTCGTTGTTCAGGCGCAGGGCTTGCTTGTAGCTTGTAAGCGGCCAGACGCCGACGAGCACAGGCACGGGGCATTTGCCGCCGAGGCGCTTCAGGAATGCTTGCCAATGGGCGGGATCGAAGACCGGTTGCGTCATGGCGAAGTGCGCTCCGGCGGCTAGTTTTTGCTCGAAGCGGCGGATCTCGGCATCGAGATCTTCCGCTACCGGATTGACGGCTACGCCGATGGTGAAATTTGTGGCGCCGCCGAGACTTTTGCCGGCCCAGTCGGTGCCTTGATTCAGGCGCGACATTATTTTCACGACGCCGATGGAATCCACTTCATAGACGCCGGAAGTTTCCGGATGATCGCCGAGCGACGGTGGATCGCCGGTGATGGCAAGAACATTGCGGACGCCGCCGACGGCCCAGGCGCCGAGGAGCATGGCTTGCAGGCCGATGATATTCGCGTCGCGCGAAGTGAGATGCGGGATGGTTTCGTAGCCGTGGGCTTCGAGCGCGCCTGCCAGCATGAGCGCGTCCATGCCTACGCGGGCGAGCGTGCCGCTGTTGATGTCGATGGCGTCCACTTTGCCGCCGTCCATCACGCGGCCGACCTGCTCGAGGATGCGATCGGTGGAGATGCCTTTGGGCGGATCGATTTCCACCGAGATAACGAATTTATGGCTTTGCAGTTTCTTCCAGAGCTTGCTTTCAGGCTCGCGCGCGGCGATGCGGCGGGCTTTTTCGATTGGCGCAACTTCGGCGCTCGCGACTTTCACGTGCGTTGACGGGCGCAGCGCTTTGGCTGCTTCGGCCATGGCGCGGATGTGTTCGGGCGTGGTCCCGCAGCAGCCGCCGAGGAGACGCACACCGATTTCTGCGGCTTCGCGCGCGAAGAGCGCGAAATATTCGGGCGAGGATTTCGGATAGACGATGCGATCGCCCATGCGATGCGGGAATCCTGCATTGGGCATGGCGCTGAGAGGAATGCTAGCGGCCGCGGCGAGTTCGCGCAGGACGGGAAGCAGAAGCTGCGGGCCAATGGTGCAGTTGGCGCCTACCGCTTGCACGTCGAGGGCTTTCAGCTTTTCCCAGGCTTCGGCGGGGCGCGTGCCGCCGAAGGTGGTGCCTTCTTCGGAATAAGTGAGCTGCGCGACTACGGGCAGCCGCGAGAAGGAGCGAATCGCGTTGATCGCGGCGATCAACTCGTCGAGGTCGCTGAAAGTTTCGAGGATGAAAAGATCCACGCCGCGTTCTTCGAGTGCGGCGGCTTGCTCGCGGAAGATGGATTGCATTTCTTCGGCGGGCGGATGCTGAACTTGCTGGCGGATTCCGAGCGGGCCGATGGAGCCGGCGAGAAAAACTTCGTGGCGCGCGGCTTCGCGGGCTTCGCGGGCGATTTTTACGCCGCGATGGATGAGTTCGGTGGTGCGATCGTCGAGACCGGCGGCGGCGAGCTTGTTGCGATTCGCGCCGAAAGTGTTGGTCTCGAGAATCTGCGCGCCGGCATCGAGATAGGCTTGGTGGATGCGGAAGACGGCTTCGGGCTGCGTGGCGTTCAGCTCTTCGAGGCAGCGCTGCGCGCCGGCGTATTCGTAGAGCATCGAGCCCATGGCGCCATCGGCGACGAGGACGGAGTTTTTTAGGCGTTCGTTGAAGTCTTCAATTTTCATGAGTGCCGGTGACTATTATCGCTTGTCTTGGGCGCTTAGATCCTTAGGGCTGCGAAAGGCATGCAGCCCTCAGGATGACACCTGGCCGCAAGGTGTGCAGTCTCTTTCGGAAGGACGTCAGCCTGCTTTCTTGGGCGGCTTCAACGCTTTTGTTCGACCATGCCGGCTACCGTGTCCATGAGGTCGAACTTGGTCAGGATTTCCGGCTTGCCGTTGTCCATGGCGATGAAGACGGCCGGGCCTTCGTGGCTCAAGATGTGCGTGACGCGCTCGACCGGGGCGTTGCTGGGCAATTGCGGCAGAGGCTTGCCCATGGCTTCGCGGATTACCAGCTTTCGCAGATCTTTGCCCTGCAGTGCGAGATTCAGGATTTGATCTTCGTAGATGGTGCCGATCGACGTGTCTTCTTCGAAGACCGGAATCTGCGAAATATCCTGCTTCTGCATGGTGTTCAGCGCGTGGAAGACGGTTTGATCGGGACGCACGATGATGACGTCGCGCTTTTTGCCGCTCTCGCGCTTGTGGCGGACGACGTCGGCGGCGGTGAGGCGCAACTCGGCGTCCACGTAGCCGTACTCGCGCATCCAGGCATCGTTGTAAATTTTGCTGAGGTAACGCGTGCCGGTGTCGGGTAGGAACGCAACGATGACTTCGCCCTTCTTCGCATCGCGCGCGACTTTCAGTGCGCCGGCCATGCAGCCGCCGCCGGAACCGCCGGTGAAGATGCCTTCCTGCTTGGCGAGGCGGCGAGCCCAGACGAAACATTCTTCGTCGTTCACTTGAATGACGTCATCGAGAACTTCGAACTTCATCGTGCCGGGGAAAATATCTTCGCCGATGCCTTCGACGACGTAGGTGAGGGCTTTGCCGACTTTGCCGGTCTTGACGAATTCGTAGTAGAGCGAGCCGTAGGGATCTACGCCGATCACTTTCACTTTCGGATTTTGTTCTTTGAGGTAGCGGCCGACTCCGCTGATGGTGCCGCCGGTGCCCATGCCGCAGACGAAGTGCGTGATTTTGCCTTCGGTGTCTTTCCAGATTTCCGGGCCGGTGGTGCGGTAGTGGGCTTCCGGATTCATGGGATTTTCGTATTGATTGGGGTAGAAGGAATTGGGAATTTCGCGCGCGAGTTTTTTGGCCACGGAATAATAGCTGCGCGGATCTTCGGGCTCGACGGCCGTGGGGCAAACGATGACTTCGGCGCCGAAGGCTTTGAGGAGATCGATTTTTTCGCGCGATTGCTTGTCGGTGATGGTGAAGACGACTTTGTAGCCGCGCACGACGGCGACGAGAGCGAGGCCCATGCCGGTGTTGCCGGAAGTGCCTTCGATGATCGTGCCGCCGGGCTTAAGCACGCCCCGGCGCTCAGCGTCATCAATCATGGTGATGCCGATGCGATCTTTCACCGAGCCGCCGGGATTGAGGTAATCGGCTTTGACGTAAACTTCGGCCTGCGAATCGCGCGCGACGCGATGCAGCCGGATCAGCGGCGTGTTGCCGACGGCTTCGAGGATGTTGTCGCATTTCATAGGCGCAATCCGTTTTTTCGCAGCGTACGACTTAGCTTAGAGAGTTCGCGAATCGGTGTAAAGCGGCAGTTTCGATGGCGACGCGATGGATTTACTATGCGCGGCGCGGGAGAATGGTGCGACGAGAATATATGGTTGCGGCGGACAAATTGGCGGGAGATTCGCGGGCGAGACTTGATAGTTCCGCGCCGCGGGCCGAGCGGATTTTTTATGATGGACATTGTGGATTGTGCCATCGGGCGGTGCGATTTGTGATTGCGCGCGATCCGCAGGGCCGGCTGTTTCGCTACACGCCGCTGCAGGGGACGAAGTTTGCCGCGCTGGTTTCTGTGGAGCGTCGGGCCGGATTGCCCGATAGCGTCGTTGTGCTGACTGACGATGGGCGGTTGTTGATTCGTTCCGATGCGTTCATTCACATCTTGCGGCGCTTGGGCGGATTTTGGAGATTTGTTGCTGGGATTATTGGCGTGATTCCGCGCGTGGTTCGCGATGGCGTGTATGATTTTATTGCGCAGGTGCGTTACCGGATTTTTGGGCGGCGGGCGGAGGTTTGTCCAGTGACGCCGCCGGAATTGCGGGCGAGATTTGATGAGTAGTCGCATAGGGTTTTGAATCGTGAGGGAATCGCAAATTACGGCTGAAAAGCGGAAGACAGACCTCAGCGGCTAAACAGGCCGCGGAAAAAGTCAAAACGCCGTCATGCTGAGCGAAGCTAAGGATCTAAGCGTCCAATGTTTTCAACTATTTGCGCGGACAAGAGACCTCTGAGCCTGCCGGTTGATCGAAGCATTCGCCATTTTTCCGCAACCTGTAAAGCCGTGTTGATTCTGTGGCTGTTACGGCACGGTTGAAACCGTGCCCTGACAAGGCGTGACCATAGGAGAGGAGCGGGTATGGCGCGGCAGAATATTTCTAGCGGGACGAAGTGGGAGCCGATTGTTGGATATTCGCGTGCAGTGCGGATTGGGAATTACGTGCATGTTTCCGGCACGACCGCTACCGGCGCGGACGGGGAGATTGTGGGGAAGGGCGATCCGTACGCGCAGACGGTGCAGGTATTGAAGAATATCGAATCGGCGCTGGAGAAGGCGGGGGCGAAGATGCGCGATGTGGTGCGCACGCGCATCTACGTCACGAATATTGCCGATTGGGAGAAAATCGGGCGGGCACACGGGGAAGTGTTCAGCGCGATACGGCCGGCGACGGCGATGATTGAGATCAAGGGGCTGATATCACCGGATATGGTGGTTGAGATTGAGGCCGATGCTTATATTGGAATGCATTAGCGCTGTGTGCGGACGAACACGGCGGGCGCAGCGGATTGTGTAACGGGCAACGCGTCGAGCGAATTGCTTTCCGATTACTCCAGCGGCGATAGAATAAGGACTTCGTGGACCATCCTGACCACACTCCGGTAAGAATTGCGGGCGGCACGCTCTTTGGGCGGCTCGCGTTCATGTTTTTGCTGTCGTGCTCGATCGGATTCGGCGCGGCGGTTGGGCTGCTGTTTGTGTATACCAGCGACCTGCCGGAGATTCGCGCGCTCGAGGACTATCGGCCGGATACGGTCACCGAGCTTTATGCCGATAACGGGGAATCCATCGGCAGCTTTGCGCTGCAGCGCCGCATACTGCTGACTTACCCGCAGATTCCGAAGGTTCTGAAGGACGCCATTCTTTCCACGGAAGATCAGCACTTCGAAGAGCATTGGGGCGTGGATTTTACGCGCGTGGTCGGAGCGGCGTGGCGCGACATCACCAAGCGGCGGATCGCGCAGGGCGCGAGCACGATTACGATGCAGCTTGCCGGAGGGCTTTTTCTCGATCGCTCGAATCGCTCCTTCCGTCGCAAGATTCAGGAAATGCTGCTGGCCATTCAGATCGAGCGGCACTATACGAAGCAGCAGATTCTGACCATGTACTGCAATCAGATTTATCTCGGGCACGGGAATTACGGATTCGAAGCGGCATCGGAATATTATTTCGGCAAGCCGGTGGGCAAGCTGACGCTGGCCGAAGCGGCGCTGCTGGCGGGGATTATTCCGGGCCCGAAGTATTCGCCGGTGCTGCATCCGCAGCGGGCACGAGCGCGACGCAATTTAGTGCTCTCGAACATGGCCGGGGAACGGAAGATTTCCTCGGAGGAGGCGGAGACGGCGTCGGCGACGCCGATGACGCTGCATCTCACCGCGCCGCGGAATAGTTTCGCGCCGTATTTCGTGGAAGAAATCCGGCAATACCTCGAGCGCACTTACGGCACGGCCGCGGTGCACGAGCAAGGGCTGCGCGTGTATACGACGCTCAACGTCGCCATGCAGCGTTCCGCCGATCAGGCGGTGCTCGATGGCTTGCATGAATACGACCGGCGCCACGGTTGGCGCGGCGGTTTGCGCAATATCGTGAAGGAAGGCATCGCCAAGCTCGATAGCTATGATTCGGACGACTGGCACGGAACGATCGAGAAGGGCGGCTATGTGACCGGGCTCGTGCGCGCCGTGGATAATTCGGCGGCGACGGTGAAAATCGGGCCGTACGCGGCGATGGTTTCGGCTTCGTCGATTTCATGGACTGGGCATAAATCGCCCGGAGAGATTTTGAAGGCCGGCGATGTGGCGCTGTTCAAGATTCTCGACATCACCGGCACAACGGCGAAGGTGGAACTCGAGCAGCCGCTGACCGCGCAGGGTGCGCTGCTGGCGATTGACAATCCCAGCGGTGAAATCAAGGCGATGGTGGGCGGATCGAGCTTCGAGGACTCGAAATTCGATCGCGCCACCCAGGCTTTGCGGCAGACCGGCAGCTCGTTCAAGGTCTACGTCTACGCGACCGCTATTCAACAGGGATTTTCGCCATTCGACACGATTGTGGATGCGCCGGTATCGTTTCGCAGCGGAGGGCAGGAGTACTCGCCGAAGAACTATGACGAGAAATTCGAAGGGCGAATTACGTTGCGGCGGGCGCTGGCGGATTCGCGCAATGTTCCCGCGGTGCGGCTGCTGGATCAGGTTGGAGTGCAGAAGGTGATCGATACCACGCGGCGATTCGGCATCACCAGCCCTTTGCCGCCGTATCTGCCGCTGGCGCTTGGCGCGGCTGATTTGACATTGATGGAGCACGTTTCGGCGTTCACCGTTTTCCCCGATGACGGCATTCACATCGAGCCGCATATGATCCGGCGGGTGACCACTTACGATGGCGCGCTGCTCGAGGAAGCCAAGCCGCAAGTTACCGACGTGATTCCGCCGGACGTGGCGCGGACGATGGTGGCCATGCTCGAGGAAGTGGTGCAGTTCGGCACCGGCGTGCGCGCCAAGGAGTTGGGCCGACCGACCGCCGGCAAAACGGGCACGACGAATGATTTCACAGATGCGTGGTACATCGGTTTCACGCCATCACTGACCGCTGGAGTGTGGATCGGCAATGATGACAAGCGCATTTCGCTCGGGAAAAAGGAGACGGGGGCGCGGGCGGCGTTGCCGGTGTGGCTCGAATTCATGAAGGGTGCGATGGACGGCAAGCCCGTCGAGGATTTTCCGAACGTCGTGCCGCTGGAAAAGCTTGCGCCTGCGAGAGTCGTGCAGGTGGATACGCCGGATACGGCTCCGCCTGCCGATGCCGCCGAACAGGGACTTACGCAGGTGGCAACGCCGAAGCCGCCGGCGCCAGAGAGCCCAAAACCGAATTAGTCGGAATTATTGGTCGCGATGGTCTGTAAACGTGCCTGGATTCGGCGGGATGGATCCGCGGAGGATTGCGGCCTTCGCAAGCTTTGCGGTCGTAAGATGCCGGCAGGGACGCCGGCGCTATCCTCGCCCCTACGCCCTGACTTTATCCAACTCTGAAATGGTCCCAGCCCTTGGACTGCAATCGCGATTCCTCTCCTGTCGATCCGACGAGGATGAGTCTGCGGCCGCGCGTAACTTCGCCGATGCAGGTGAGAGGGACGCCGCGTGGGGCGCGCTTCAGATCCTTCGTGCGCCGCTCTGGTACTGTGAATAGTAGCTCGTAGTCGTCGCCGCCGTTTAACGCGAAATCCAGCGCGGCGGCGGGGGACAAACCGAGACGGCGGCGCCAGGCTTCCGGGATGCGCACTTCGGGGATGCAATCGGCGTAGATCACGGCGCCGACTCGGCTGGATTCGCAGAGGCGTGCCACGTCGATCGATAGGCCGTCGGAAATGTCCATCATGGCGGTTGCTACGCGGTGGCGTGCTAGCCAGCTTCCGAGCATGAGACGCGGCGTGGGGTACAAATGCGGCGCAAGTAGCGAGCGAGCGTCTGGCCGTTTATCGAGTCGCTTGAGCATGATCTCAAGTCCGAGCCTCGCGGCTCCTAGTTTGCCGCTGACGTATATCAGATCGCCGGGGCGCGCTCCTGATCTTTGAATTGCGCGTCCGGATGGGACGTCGCCGAGCACCGCGACGCAGACGGCGACCTTTTTATTACTGGCTAAGTCTCCTCCAATCAATGGGATACGGAACTTTCGACTTGCTTGATCCATGCCTTTCGTGAATTTATCCAGCCACGCGCCGGTGCGTGTGGGCGGCATCGCCAGGTTCAGCAGGAAGCCAAGCGGCTCGGCGCCCATGGCCGCGAGATCGCTCACAGCGCGCGCCAGTGCTTTGTATCCGATCGCGTTGGGAGGATCGGATGGCAGGAAGTGAACGCCTTCGATCAGGAAGTCACTGCTGACAATCAGCTCGCGGCCCGGGCGCGGTTTGAGGATGGCCGCGTCGTCTCCGATTCCCAGCCGTACGCACCCCGCCTTACGTCCACCGTCCGAAAGGACGGCTTTCCTGATGCGGTTGAGCAATGCGCCTTCACTGGTCATCGGTACAGTTGTTTTCCAGGGGCCCGAAACCCGAAAATAGGGTCAATCCGAATCACAAGTTGCCGATTATAGCTGCGACTCTGATAAAGGCACGAGTTGAGTGTGCCTACGGGATTTGGAAGAAATAGGTTGACGAATGCGAAGCGAGTCCCTACAATTCGACGGTTTTCGCCCCAGCGCCCTCGTCGCCGGATCCCGACAGCTTCGTCGGGCTGCTGGGTGGTCGCTACGCTTCCCTCGGGTAGCGCGCCTCCTTCAAGCTTGGCGAAGAATGAAGAGCAAGTCATACACGCTATTTATAGCCGCAAACGATTCCGGTGGTGTGCGCCGGCTGCGGATTCCCCTCTACGTCCTGCATTTGTTCCTCGTTTTGGCTGTAGTCGGCGGCCTGACGGTCATTTTCGCGGCTGGTTCCTACAGCCGGATGCTCTGGAAGGTGACCAATTACAATACCCTGCGCCGCGAGCAGGACAGCCTGAAGAAACAATACCTCGATTTGCAGACGCAGGTGAAGGATACCAACGAACGACTGACCTCGCTGCAGTCTCTGGCGGGCGAAGTCGCCATGGCTTACGGGTTGACGAACCTCCGCCAGACGCCCTTTGCCATCAGCGATAGCTACCAGGAACCCGAAACGGAATTCCGCCAGTCGGTGGCCGAATTCAACTATCTGCAAACCAATGCCTCGATGGTCACCGCTTCAAGCCCCAATCTGCGCCTGATGCCGGCGCCGCAGTTTGCCAGCAGCAGCGTCGCGCCGTCGCTCTGGCCGGTGGTGGGCGAAATTACCGGGCGATTCGGGGAGCGCCTTGACCCGTTCAGCGGTGAGGGCGCGTTCCATGCCGGAGTGGATATTGCGTCGCATCTGGGCGATGCGGTGCGTGCTACGGCCGACGGCGTGGTTACCGTGGTCGATCGGCGCGCTGGTTACGGGCGGTTGGTCATCATCGATCATGGCTTCGGCGTCACCACGTGGTATGGCCACATGCTGGAATTCAATACCAGCGTGGGCGCGCAAGTGAAGCGCGGCGATATCATTGGCTTTGAAGGCGCGACCGGACATGCCACCGGGCCGCACGTGCATTACGAGGTTCGCTTCTACAACACTCCCGTGAATCCGTGGCGTTATCTGCGCGGCGCGGAAGTTTCCCCGACACAGAACGGCGACTGAGCCCTTATTTCTCCCTCCTGATTTCCAGTAAATTGCGGCCTCGGCTCGATACGGGCACGCTTACGCGTGCCGGCTCGCTGCTTAGTGGGGCTTGGGTGAGGCTTGGAGGATTTCCGGCGTGAGTTCGAGGCGCAACCGGACGGAGCGGCCGTCGTGTGAGACGGCTGCCACGCGGAGAAGGGAATCGAGCAGGGCGGCATCGTTCGCATGCATCTGCGCGCGCGTTCTGGGATCGGCTAACGCGGCGCGGCCGAGCCAGCGCATCGTGTCGAGGAGCGTAGCGAGCTGCAGGGCGTTCGGGAGTGAATCGCAGTCGGCTTCCGCCGCCAAGGCAAAATTATTGCCGTCGGGACGGCCGGAAATGCTGATGTTGCGGATGCTCTTCAGGAGGCGATTGAGCTGGCCGGATTGCAATTCGTGCGCGCCGATGGCCTTCGGCAAATCGTCGGTGCGGGCGACGGCGAAGAATTGCGCGCCGGAAACACGGGCGATGCGCTCACGCGTGGCGGGGTCCTGCTGGGATACTTGCGCGGGATGCAACACCGCATCGAGGCTCATCGCCTGGGCAAACGCAATCCGGTTCGGGCCGAGAAACGTAAACGAGATTCCTTGTCCCGGCAGAGCCGAGGGCGTTTCGTAAATCACCGGGCCGCTGGCATTCGAGACGCGGCCAACGCGTCGCGCGTAGGCATCAATCTTCGCGTGATCGAAGCGGCCGTCCGCGATGGCAATCAAGCGAATCCGCTCGGCCAGAACCGGCGAGGGCTTGTCCTCATTCGGCCAGGCGGCGATGACGAAGCGATCCAGATCCCGCGAATAATCGAATCCTGTATCGCGCACGAAATCCCGATAAATCGGGTCCTCCGCAACGCCTGGGCTGAACAAGACTGACCCATTGGCAAAAGCCGCGGAACTCTTCACCGCGGCGACATCGCCGTATACGATGAGCGGAGCGTCAGGAGGCAAGAGGCTGAAGAGATCCGGCGGGGCGCCCGGAGCAAGAACGGGATTTGTTCCGAAGCCGTGAATGAAATAGAAGGCGACGCCTGCAAGGATCAAAAAAAGAATGACAACGACAATCAGCGCGCGCTTGCCGGACGAAGTCATTTTTCGAGTATAAGGTGGCGTAAAACGGCAAGTAAAGTCTGCACCGCCAACTCGTGATTAATTATCGCGATAGGGGCGAATTTGAACAATCAGGCGGGGCGCCTTTGCGAGTAAGATTGGAGAGCCGGGACAATGCTGGTGAGAGTCCAGTAGTCCAATCGTGCTATGGTTGGCGTCGTCTAACTCAAGACAGCCCGGCTAGACCTTCCCCTGGTAACGTGCCAAGAAGTCGCTGGTCTGGTACTTATATGCGGGTACATTTTTTGACCGGTTAGTGCTATACTGGCGCGTGGGTCGGATGCTGGGTCGGGATTGGCACCGGGCGTGCGGCGGGAAATTCAAACTTGCTTGCAATTCTTTTGCCGCTGTGATAACTTCGCTCGGTTTGGCTATGCTGGCGTAGCTCAGCTGGTAGAGCATCTGATTTGTAATCAGAGGGTCGGGGGTTCGATTCCCTCCGCCAGCTGAATTTTACGAGCCGGGAAATTTTTGCGGGATGCGGACGAATTCCTCGCGATAAAAGAGCTGGGGCTGGTGTCTCCGGGCACGAGCCCTTTCTGCATTGCGGTTTTTCCCGTTGGAATGCGGCAGCTATGTCCCGGCAAATCACGCGGGACGGGTGGGTGAGTGGTTAAAACCAGCAGACTGTAAATCTGCCGCTCCTTGCGGGCTACGGAGGTTCGAATCCTCCCCCGTCCACCAGCGTCCCGCACGAGCGAGTTTTTCCTGCAGTTGGCGCGATACGCGACAGAGGCGGTTCCAGACATCCGAGGTGAAAGAAGCGCAGTATCCGCTCGCGGCTCGAATTGTGCGGCAGCGCAGCGGGATCACCGGAATGAGCCTGGGTAGCTCAGTTGGTAGAGCGCGTCCTTGGTAAGGACGAGGTCACCGGTTCAATCCCGGTCCCAGGCTCCATGCTGTGGCGCGCAGGAAGTAAGTGCAGGGAAGCTTGGGGATGAGCGGGGGTAACTCAGGGGTAGAGTCTCTGCCTTCCAAGCAGATGGTCGCGGGTTCGAATCCCGTCCCCCGCTCCATAGATTGAGCATGGAGAGGAATGAGTGCGAGGCCGAGATTCGATAGGCGGCGCATCAAGGCCACTGTTTTTCGGGCAGCCTCGATCGAGCGTTTTGAGGATGCAGAGTGCTTGCATGAGGGTGGTCGGTTTCAGGGCGCAATTTATTTGTGTGGCTACGCCTTGGAATGCGAGTTGAAGTATCGCATTTGCGAAGCTCGTCGAACCGAGTACCTAGAAGAAGGAGAGGCCAAGCAACTCGGCCACGAATTGCTCGAGTTGTTGGACCGGGCGGGCAGGGCGAAGTCACTTGCGGGGAATCGCGACCTTTGGTTGGCATTTCAGAATATCACTAGCCAATGGTCGACTGACATTCGCTATTCCAGCGGTACGAGCAGCCGTCGCGTATCGGGAAGATTCATCAAAGATTCTTGGGATTTGATGCTATGGCTAAAGACGGAATCAAAATCGTAAGGACCGCGTTGGAAAAGGGCTTCGCTTCCAGGGGCGCGAAGGTGTCTTTCTTCACGGAGAAGAGCGACTACAAGGATTTCATTCGCATGTTCGTGATCTCGGATTTCTTTCGCCGAAAGGCCAACAAAGAGCGTTTGGGCGAAATTTTTGCGATGTTGGAAGAAAACGGAGCGAAGGACGCCATCTCTAAGATTTCGTTGTGCGTGGCAATGACGAAACGTGAGTACGACCGTGAATTTGGGAAGTTCACTTGGCTGGGACGCGTGGGAGATGTTTACCACGACATGAAACGGAAGCCTAGGCTTGGGCGTCTCAGCACAGCTCGAGGCAGAGCCTAGTGCGCCGGGCGGCTTTTGCGGCAAAGGTACTCGGGTCTAGCGATTTGAGTCTCATTAACTCTTAACCGAGGCAAAGGAAAAATGTCGAAGGAGAAATTCGAGCGCAGTAAGCCGCACGTGAACGTGGGGACGATCGGGCACATCGACCACGGCAAGACGACTTTGACGGCGGCGATCACCAAAGTGCTGTCGAAGACCAATGCGAAGGTGCAATTCCGGGCGTTCGATTCGATCGACAACGCGCCGGAAGAGCGCGAGCGCGGCATCACCATTGCGGTGGCGCACGTGGAGTACGAGACCGCGAATCGCCATTACGCGCACATCGATTGCCCGGGGCACGCCGATTACATCAAGAACATGATCACCGGCGCGGCGCAGATGGACGGGGCGATTCTGGTGGTGGCGGCGACGGACGGACCGATGCCGCAGACGCGGGAGCACATTCTGCTGGCGCGGCAAGTGGGCGTGCCCGCCATCGTCGTTTTCCTGAACAAATGCGACGTGGTGGAAGATCCCGAGTTGCTCGAACTGGTGGAACTCGAAGTACGCGATCTTTTGAAGAAGTATCAATTTCCGGGCGACACGGTGCCGGTGATTAAGGGCTCGGCGCTGAAAGCGCTTGAGGGCGACCCGAAGTGGGAGAAGTCGATTCTGGAATTGATGGAAGCGGTGGACAAGTACATACCGCTGCCGCAGCGGGATGTGGACAAGCCGTTCGCCATGCCGATTGAAGATATTTTTTCGATTTCCGGTCGCGGCACGGTTGTTACCGGCCGCGTGGAGCGCGGCAAGGTGAAGGTGGGCGAGGAAATGGAAATTGTGGGCTTCCGCCCGACGGTGAAGAGAGTGGTGACGGGCGTGGAAATGTTCCGCAAGCTTTTGGATGAAGGAATTGCAGGCGACAACGTGGGGTTGCTGCTGCGCGGCACGGAAAAAGAAGATGTGGAGCGCGGGCAGGTAATCGCCAAGCCGGGCTCGATCACGCCGCACACGAAGTTCAAGGCTGAGGCGTACGTGCTGACGAAGGAAGAAGGCGGGCGGCACACGCCGTTTTTCACCGGCTACCGGCCGCAGTTTTATTTCCGCACCACGGACGTGACGGGCGACGTGAAGCTGCCGACGGGCGTGGAGATGGTGATGCCGGGCGACAACGTGTCGGTGGAAGTAAGTTTGATCACGCCGGTGGCATTGGAGAAAGGCTTGCGCTTCGCGATTCGCGAAGGCGGGCACACGGTAGGCGCCGGCGCCGTGACCGAGATCATCGAGTAAACGACTATGCGAGAAATCATCACATTGCAGTGCGGCGAGTGCAAGAACCGGAACTACACCACCATGAAGAACCGGAAGAAGCATCCCGACCGGATGGAAACGCAGAAGTTTTGCAACACGTGCCGGAAGCACACGGCGCACAAAGAGGTCAAGTAGTCATCCGTAGGGGAGTAGGTTCAACGGTAGACCATCGGTCTCCAAAACCGAGAGTGGGGGTTCGAATCCCTCCTCCCCTGCCAGTTTCTTGAGCGGCGCGGCGGGGCAGCGAAGCGAAACGCGGCGCGCGGCAAGCGGGGCAGCGATGGGCAGGCGGGCGGGGTCATGGCAGAGGCGGCGAGGAAATTGAGACAGGAAGGCGCAAGCAGCGAAGGGTCGTCACTTCCGGTTGCCGGATTTATCGGCAAGCTGGGGGAATACCCGAAGCGCATCCGCAAGTATATCCACGACGTGCGCGCGGAAATGAAGCTGGTGAATTGGCCCAACTGGGAAGACGTGAAATCGACGACGGTCGTGGTGGTCGTCACCGTAGCGTTCTTTGCGATCTATTTTCTGATTACCGACACGATTTTCAGCCGGATGTGGAGCTACTTCCGGCACAAGTAGAGGGATTCTTGATGGCGAAGCAGTGGTACATCGTCCACACCTATTCTGGATTTGAGAAGAAGGTGAAAGAGAGTCTGGAAGGCCGCGTGGCGGCGTTCGGGCTACAGGACAAAATCGGGCAAATGATCATCCCGACTGAGTCGGTGGTGGAGGTGCGCGGCGGCAAGAAAGTGATTTCGCCGCGGATGTGCTACCCCGGCTACGTGCTGGTGGAGATGGATCTGGATGATTACACCTGGCACGTGGTGCGCTCGACGCCGAAAGTGACCGGCTTCGTGGGCTCGGGAACCACGCCGACGCCGCTGACGGATGAAGAAGTGCAGAACATCGTGAACCGCGCCTCGAGCACGGCGGAAAAGCCCAAGCCGAAGTTGAGCTTCGATCGCAATGAGAATGTGCGCATCGTGGACGGGCCGTTCGCGAATTTTACCGGCGTGGTCGAAGAAGTGAATTCCGACCGCAGCACGCTGAAAGTTTCGGTGACGATTTTCGGGCGCTCGACGCCGGTGGAGCTCGATTTCGCGCAGGTTGAAAAGGTCGCTTAGGAAACACCCGGCGGGCGTTGTGCAACTGCCGCGCATCTAATGAAGTAAAAGGGTCTGCGAAATGGCGAAGAAGGTTCAATCCACAGTCAAATTGCAATTGCCGGCGATGAAGGCTACGCCTGCGCCGCCCGTCGGGACCGCGCTCGGCCCGCACGGCGTGAACATCATGGATTTTTGCAAGCAGTTCAATGCCAAGACGTCGAAAGAGCCAGATGGAATGATCATTCCGGTGCTGGTGACGATCTATACCGACCGGACGTTCACATTCATCACCAAGACGCCGCCGGCTTCCGAACTTCTGAAGCGCGCGGCGGGAATCGTGAAGGGTTCGCCGGAACCAAACCGCAACAAAGTGGCCAAGGTGACGCGCAAGCAGGTGGAAGAGATTGCCAAGGCCAAGCTGGTGGATTTGAACACCACGAAATTGGAATCGGCTGTGCGCACGATTATGGGCACGGCGCGCAATATGGGCATCGAAGTCGTCGGCTAAGATTTTTTCGGAGAGAATCGGGCGCGGGGGACGAATCGAGATGGGGAAGAGCAATCGAATCGGCGGCAAGAATATCGACAAGGCGCGGAAGCTCGTCGAAGCGCGGCCTTACAAGCTCGAAGAAGCGGCCGAATTGCTGCGCAAGGCGCACTTCGTGAAGTTCGATGAGACCGTCGAGCTAGTGCTGAATCTGGGCGTCGATCCGAAGCAATCGGACCAGATGGTGCGCGGCACCGTCGTGCTGCCGCATGGCCTGGGGAAATCGAAGCGCGTCGTCGTGATTGCCAGCGGCGATAAAGTTCGCGAGGCGCAGGAAGCCGGCGCGGATTTTGTCGGCGGCGAAGACCTGGTGCAGAAAATCACGGAAGGCTGGATTGATTACGAAGCGGTGATCGCCACGCCCGACATGATGAGGTCCGCCGGGAAGCTCGGCAAGGTTCTGGGACCGCGCGGCATGATGCCGAACCCGAAGACCGGCACGGTGACGACCGACGTAGCCAAGGCCGTGCAAGAAATCAAGGCCGGTAAAGTGGAATTCCGTCTCGACAAGACCGGAATCATTCACTCGCCGGTGGGCAAGATCAGCTTCACCGCGCAGGCGCTCGCCGGAAACGCGCACGCGCTGCTCGCGGCCATTCAAAAGGCCAAGCCCGCCGCGGCCAAGGGCAAGTACATCAAGAAAATCACGCTGACTTCGACGATGGGGCCGGGCATTCCGATCGATCACGCCGAATCGGAAGTTTCCCTATCGGCCGCCGCTGCATAACCTGGGATTCGAGAGCTGGACGGAATTGGAGATTCGGGAATGAAGAAGAAAGCAGAAAAGAAAACGGAATCGGACGCGCTGCGAGCCGAGCTGGCGACCGTCTCGACCGTAATCCTGACGACGTTTCAGGGCATTACCGTCGAAGCGGACACCAAGCTGCGCCGCGCCGTGGAAGCCGCGGGCGGCAAATATCAAGTGGTGAAGAACACTCTCGCCGAGCGCGCCGGAGAAGGCACGCCGGCCGCGCCGCTGCTCAAAGGTTTGAAGGGCACGAATTCGATTTCCTACACGCGCGCCGATCCCGTGGCGCTGGCGAAAGTGCTGACCAAGGTCGCCAAGGAAACGCCCGCATTCAAGTTCAAGGCAGGGTGGGTGGAAGGCCGGGTGGTTTCGATCGACGAAATCCAGAACCTGGCGCAACTGCCTTCGAAGGAAGAATTGATCAGCAAGGTGATGTTCCTGCTGAACGCGCCGGCGCAGCGAATCGCGACGGTGCTATCAGCGGTCTCACGGAATCTTGCCGTAGTAACCAGTGAAGCAGTGAAAGCCAACAAGTTTGCCGGCGGCGACGCCGGCGCAGCTCCGGTGGTTGCGGAATCTTAGGAGGGTGGACAACAGCAATGGCTAGCAAAGTGGAAGCAATTCTCGATGAAATCAAGGGCTTGACGCTGCTCGAGGCGTCGGACCTTGTCAAAAAGATGGAAGAGGCGTTCGGCGTCTCCGCAGCAGCGGCAGCCCCGATGATGATGGCGGGCGGCGCGGCAGCGGGCGGTGGCGCGGCGGCAGCGGAAGAGAAGACGGAATTCACCGTCGTGCTCACCGACGTCGGCGCAAACAAAATCGGCGTGATCAAGGCGGTCCGCGAAGTCACCAGCCTGGGCTTGAAAGAAGCCAAGGACCTGGTGGATGGCGCGCCCAAGACGGTGAAAGAGGGCGTGAACAAGGACGAAGCCGCCACGATCAAGAAGAAGTTCGAAGAGGCCGGAGCCAAGGTAGATATCAAGTAGTGGCGGCCGGTTCGCGCTCAGAATCGGAGCGCCGGGGAATTCGCCAACGCACTTGCTCCTTTACGTTCCAACATCCTCGCAACATGTCCTTCCCGGACTCGCAGCACGGGTGTCGCAACCTGCTGCGCGTGCCGGCAACCCCTAAAGGGGAGAGGTAATTCAGAATGCGCAATGGAAACCGTCCGACGCGGGAACGGGAACGGCTGGATTTTGCCAAAATCAAGACCACCGTTCAGATCCCCAATTTGATCGACGTCCAGAAGAAATCCTACGAGCGCTTCCTGCAAATGGATCGCTTGCCGAGCGAGCGCGACGACACGGGTTTGCAGTCTGTCTTTACCTCCGTGTTTCCCATCCAGGATTTTCGCGGGCTCTCGCAGCTCGACTTCGTGGACTACGCCATCGGCAACTGGGAGTGCAAGTGCGGCCATCTCCGCGGCCTGCATCACTTGCGCGCCACTTGCCGCAATTGCGGCGCTTCGGTGGTCACCAATCCGTATCGCACCGGCGACGTAATCTGCTCGAAGTGCGGCACGTTTAACAAGAACACGCCGACCTTCTGCAACAAGTGCGGCGACCCGGTCACCTTGCAGTTGAAATATGACGTCAGCGAATGCCAGGAGCGCGGCATGACCTATTCCGCGCCGCTCAAAGTCACCATTCGCCTGACCATTTACGACAAGGATCCCGACACCGGCGCGAAGAACATCCGCGACATCAAAGAGCAGGAAGTTTTCTTCGGCGATATTCCGTTGATGACCGAGAACGGCACCTTCACCATCAACGGCACCGAGCGCGTGATCGTCAGCCAGTTGCACCGTTCGCCGGGCGTCTTCTACGAAACGGCGAACAATCGCAGCTATTTCCTTGGCAAAATCATTCCCTATCGCGGCTCGTGGGTCGAGTTCGAATACGACACCAAGAACATTCTCTACGTGCGCATCGACCGCAAGCGCAAATTCCTCGGCTCGATTTTCCTGCGCGCGCTGGGCATGAAGTCGAATGAAGACATCCTGCGCACCTTCTATCAAGTCGAGCGCATCTCGCTGCGCGACCGCCAGATGCTCTGGAACGTCTCCGAAGGCCTGATCGAGCGCAAGTTGTCGCACGAAATCAAGCATTCGCGATCCGGCGAAGTGATCGTCGGCGCGCACAAGCGCATCAGCGATTCCGCTTACAAGGAAATCGTGAAGGCCAAGATCACCCAGGCCGAAGTTTCGCCGGCGGATCTCGAAGGGGCTTTCACGGTAGCCGAGCTGGTGAATCGCCAGACCGGCGAAGTGCTGGTCGACTCCAATAAGGCGCTCACGCCGGAAATGTGGACCACGCTCGCCGAATCGGGCATCAGCGAAGTGGATATCTGCTTCCCGGAGCGCGATGAAGTCGGAGTCATCGTCAGCCGCACGCTCGATAAAGACGCCATCAAGAATCCGCGCGAAGCGCTCATCGAGATCTACCGCAAGCTGCGTCCCGGCGATCCTCCCACTCTCGAGACCGCCACGGCGCTCTTCAACGGCATGTTCTTCGATCCGCGCAAATACGATTTCAGTAAAGTCGGGCGCCTCAAATTCAACATCAAGCTGGGCCTCGAGACTCCGCTCGACAAGCGCACGCTCGACCCCGGCGATTTCGTCGCGGCCATCAAATATCTCCTCAAGCTGCGCCGCAATATCGGCTCGGTGGACGACATCGATCATTTGGGCAATCGCCGCGTCCGCGCGGTCGGCGAGCTTCTCGAGAATCAGTTCCGCATCGGCCTGGTCCGCATGGAACGCGCCATCAAAGAAAAGATGTCCGTGTACCAGGAAATGTCCACGGCCATGCCGCACGACCTGGTGAACGCGAAGCCCGTGATGGCCGCGATCCGCGAATTTTTCGGCAGCTCGCAATTGAGCCAGTTCATGGATCAGACCAATCCGCTCAGCGAAATCACGCACAAGCGGCGTCTTTCGGCTCTGGGTCCCGGCGGATTGTCGCGCGAGCGCGCTGGATTCGAAGTCCGCGACGTTCACCCGACGCACTACGGCCGCATCTGCCCCATTGAAACGCCGGAAGGCCCGAACATCGGCCTGATCAGCTCTCTTTCGAGCTACGCGCGCATCAACGAGTTCGGCTTCATCGAATCGCCCTACCGCAAGGTGAAGGGCGGCCGCGTGATTGAATACGTTCAGGTGGTCAACTCCGGCGACAGCGAATTCAAAGCCGGCGACATCGTCGAACGCGAAAAAGTGGACGACACCAACGAAGAGTTGAAGCGCCGGCGCGTGATCGTCGAGCCGTACTGCTTCTATCTCTCGGCGTGGGAAGAAGACCGCTACGTCGTGGCGCAGGCCAACGCTGCGCTCGATGAAAAGGGCCGCATCGTCACCGACCTGGTGAACTGCCGCCAGGCGGGCAACTTCGTCTTGAAATCGCGCGATGAAGTGGATTACATCGACGTTTCACCGAAGCAACTCGTCTCCGTCGCCGCCAGCCTCATTCCGTTCCTCGAGAACGACGACGCGAACCGCGCGCTGATGGGCTCGAACATGCAGCGCCAGGCCGTGCCGTTGATCAAGGGCGAAGCGCCGCTGGTCGGCACCGGGATGGAACGCGTCACCGCGCGCGATTCCGGTGCGGTCGTCGTTTGCAAGCGCGACGGCATCGTGGATCAAGTCGACTCCGAGCGCATCATCGTGCGCGTCGAATCCGATCAGTCCGGCGTGCTCAGCCGCGAAGTCGGTTCCGACATCTACCTTCTCACTAAATTTAAACGTTCGAATCAGAACACCTGCATCAGCCAGAAGCCGCTGGTTCGCACCGGCGACCGCGTGAAGCAGGGCCACGTCCTCGCGGACGGTCCTTGCACCGATCACGGCGAGCTGGCCCTCGGCCGCAACGTGCTGGTCGCCTTCGTGCCCTGGCGCGGATACAACTTTGAAGACGCCATTCTCGTCAGCGAAAAGCTGGTGCGCGAGGACTACTACACCTCGATCCACATCGAGGAGTATGAAATCGAAGCGCGCGACACGAAGCTCGGCCCCGAGGAAATCACACGCGATATTCCCAACATCAACGAGGGCTTCCTCCGCAATCTCGACGAAAGCGGCGTGATTCGCATCGGCGCAACCGTCCGTCCGGGAGACATCCTGGTCGGCAAGGTAACGCCCAAGGGCGAAACCACGCTGACGCCGGAAGAAAAACTTCTGCGCGCCATTTTCGGTGAAAAGGCCGGAGACGTTCGCGACGCTTCTCTCTATTGCCCGCCGGGCATCGAGGGCACCATCGTGGACGTGAAGATCTTCTGCCGCAAAGGCGCCGAAAAAGACGAACGCCACAAGGCAATCGAAGCCGGCCAGGTCGCCAAGCTCGAAAAGAACCTCGCCGATGAAATCCGCATTCTCACCGACGAGCGCCTGAAGCGCCTCGCCGATTTGCTCGGCGGGCAATCGCTTCTCGCCGACTTGCACGATGAGCGTACCAACAAGCGCCTTCTAACCAAGGGCACGGAGCTTACCCGCGACATTCTCGAGAAAGTCTCGACGCGCAACCTCAAGCGCCTGCGCCTCTCGGACAAGGATCCTCTCCTGATCGAGAAGATCGATGAAATCGAGGAGATGACCTCGCGGCAGATCGACGTGCTGCGCAAGATCACCGACGAAAAAGTCGGCAAGCTCAAAAAGGGCGATGAACTTCCGCCGGGCGTCATCAAACTCGTCAAAGTTTACATCGCCATGAAGCGCAAGCTCTCCGTCGGCGACAAGATGGCCGGCCGCCACGGGAACAAGGGCGTCATCGCGCGCATCGTTCCGGAAGAAGATATGCCTTACATGCCGGACGGCACGCCGGTCGAAATCGTTCTCAACCCGCTCGGCGTTCCTTCGCGTATGAACGTCGGGCAGATTCTCGAAACGCATCTCGGCTGGGCTTCGAAAGTTCTCGGCGAGCAGATTACCAAGCTGCTCGACGATGGAACCCGCGCCGACGCCATGCGCAAGTGGTTCAAGGACGCCTTCGGACAGACATCGGTCTGGAAGACGATTGTCGATCTCGAGGACGCCGAAGTAATTGATCTGGCGCAGAGCCTCAGCGGCGGAATCCCGGTAGCCACGCCTGTCTTCGACGGCGCGCGCGAAACCGACATCCACTACATGCTCGCAGCCGCGGGCCTACCGGAAAGCGGCAAGGTCGTGCTCGCCGACGGCATGACCGGTGAGC
Source organism: uncultured Acidobacteriota bacterium (assembly GCA_963707165.1). Classification (GTDB taxonomy): domain Bacteria; phylum Acidobacteriota; class Terriglobia; order Acidiferrales; family UBA7541; genus Palsa-147. The sequence goes on from CAVPPO010000002.1 coordinate 63,378, forward strand.
CTTTTGCGCAAATCATCACCGTTGGTTACATCTACATGCTCAAGCTCTCGCACCTGGTGGACGACAAGATTCACGCGCGATCGATCGGACCGTACTCGCTCATCACCCAGCAGCCGCTGGGCGGCAAGGCGCAGTTCGGCGGGCAGCGCTTTGGAGAAATGGAAGTGTGGGCGCTCGAAGCTTACGGCGCCGCGCACATTCTCCAGGAACTGCTGACGGCGAAGTCGGACGACGTTTACGGCCGCGCGAAAATTTACGAAGCCATCGTGAAGGGCGAACCCGGGATAGAGCCGGGCGTGCCCGAATCATTCAACGTGCTCGTCCGCGAGTTGCAGTCGCTTTGCCTCGACGTGGAGTTGATGAAGAGGCAGAAGCCGCAGCTCGAAAAGGTTGCTGACTAACTGACCGCGCCGGCCGGCTTCCTTTGCCGGCGCGAAACGTTTTCGTACAGGTTTTTGTCCCGGCTTGGCCGGGACGGGAGGACTGCCCTTGTATCGATCGAGCCCTTATGATCGCGCCAGTCAGATCGCGGATTTTGATTCCATTCGCATCAGCCTGGCGAGTCCCGAAAAAATCCGATCTTGGTCGCACGGCGAGGTGACCAAGCCGGAAACCATCAATTACCGCACTTTCAAGCCCGAGCGCGATGGCTTGTTCTGCGCCAAAATTTTCGGTCCGGTGACGGACTGGGAATGTTTGTGCGGCAAGTACAAGCGCATGAAGCACCGCGGCGTGATCTGCGACAAGTGCGGCGTGGAAGTCACTTTGAGCAAAGTGCGCCGCGAGCGTCTCGGCCATATCGAGCTGGCATCTCCTTGTTCCCACGTCTGGTTTTTCAAGGGCCTGCCCAGCCGCATCGGCTACCTGCTCGATATCACCATGCGCGACCTCGAGCACATTCTTTATTTCGAGGCTTTCGTGGTCATTGATACCGGCGAAACTCCTGGCATCAAGGACAAGGAAATTCTGCAGGAAGAGAAGTACCGCGAACTGCAGAAGGAATTTGCCGGCAAATTCGACGCTCGCATGGGCGCCGAAGCCATCAAGGAACTTCTCCGCCGCGTGGACGTCGAGAAGCTCAGCGAAGAGCTGCGCGAGAAGATGAAAATTGATCCGAGCTTGCAGAAGCGCATCAAGTACGCCAAGCGCCTCAAGGTCCTCGAAGCTTTCCGCAAGAGCGGCAACAAGCCGGAATGGATGATTCTGGACGTGATTCCGGTTCTGCCGCCCGAGTTGCGCCCTCTGGTGCCACTCGACGGCGGGCGTTTCGCCACTTCCGATTTGAACGATCTCTATCGCCGCGTCATCAACCGCAACAACCGGTTGAAGAAGCTGATGGAATTGCACGCGCCCGACGTCATCGTACGCAATGAAAAGCGCATGTTGCAGGAAGCTGTGGACGCGCTCTTCGACAACGGCCGTCGCGGACGCGTTCTGCGCGGCACTAACAATCGCCCGCTCAAATCCCTATCGGACACGCTCAAGGGCAAGCAGGGCCGCTTCCGCCAGAATCTTCTCGGCAAGCGCGTGGATTATTCCGGCCGTTCGGTCATCGTTGTCGGACCGGAATTGAAGCTGCACCAGTGCGGTTTGCCGAAGAAGATGGCGCTCGAGCTCTTCAAGCCGTTCATCTATCACCGCCTTGAAGCCGCGGGCCATTGCACCACAATCAAGCAGGCCAAGGAGCTCGTCGAAGCGCAGGAGGCGACGGTCTGGGACATTCTCGAGGACGTGATCCGCGAGCATCCGGTGCTGCTCAACCGCGCTCCGACGCTTCACCGCCTCGGCATTCAGGCCTTCGAGCCGGTGCTCGTTGAAGGAAAGGCCATTCGCATCCATCCGCTCGTCTGCACCGCGTTCAACGCCGACTTCGACGGCGACCAGATGGCCGTGCACATTCCGCTTTCGCCCGAAGCGCAGGTCGAAGCCTCGGTGCTCATGCTCAGCTCGCACAATATCCTCTCACCCGCGAACGGCATGCCTCTCGCCGTTCCGACGCAGGACATGGTGCTGGGCATCTATTACCTCACCAAGAGCAAGCCCGGCGGAAAGGGTGAAGGCCGCGCCTTCGGCTCGAGCGAAGAAGTGGTTCTCGCGCTAGAAGCCGGCGACGTCGAATTGCTCACGCCGATCCGTTTGCGCTACACCGGCGAAGTAATCGACCTCACCACCGCCTATGACGATCAGGACGTGCCGCACACGGCGCCCATCCAGCTCAACCGGCAATTCCTGCACACCACCGTCGGCCGCGTGATCTTCAACGATCACCTTCCGTCGGACATGCCTTTCATCAATGGCTTGCTGAAGAAGAAGGGAATTCAGCAGCTCGTGCAGTATTGCTACTTGCGCTTTGGAACGGAGAAGACCGTCGTCTCGCTCGATCATCTCAAGGAACTCGGCTTCCTCTACGCCACCAAGGCCGGCATTTCCGTTGGCATCACGGACATGGTCATCCCCGGCGATAAGTTTAAGCTTGTGGATACCGCCGAGCGCGAAGTCGTCAAAGTGCAGCAGCAATACCTTGACGGCGCCATCACCAACGGCGAACGCTACAACAAAGTCATCGCCATCTGGAGCGACGTCACCGAGAAGGTCGCGGACGAAATGTTCAAGACCCTCGAAGCTCAGGACAAGTCGGGCATCATCAATCCCATTTTCGTCATGGCCGACTCCGGAGCTCGCGGCTCGAAACAGCAGATCCGCCAGCTTTCCGGCATGCGCGGCTTGATGGCCAAGCCTTCCGGCGAAGTCATCGAGACTCCTATCACTTCCAACTTCCGCGAAGGCCTCAACGTGCTGCACTACTTCATCTCCACGCACGGCGCGCGCAAGGGTCTCGCCGATACGGCGCTCAAGACCGCCGATTCCGGCTACCTGACCCGCCGCCTGGTGGACGTGGCGCAGGACGTGATCATCAGCGAATTCGATTGCGGCACGGCTGACGGCATCTTCGTCGAGCCCATCGTCGAAGCAGGCGTCGAAGTCGAGCCGCTGCGCGACCGCGTTGTGGGCCGCGTTTCGCTCGAGAAGATCAAAGACTACGAAGGCAACGTGGTCGTCGAGATCAACCAGGTCATCACCGAGGAACTCGCCAACGCGATTCAAGCGGCGGGCATCGAGCGCGTCAACATCCGCTCCGTGCTCACCTGCGAATCCCGCCGCGGCGCCTGCGCCCGCTGCTACGGCCGCAACCTGGCCACTGGACGCATGGTCGAACTCGGCGAAGCCGTCGGCGTCATCGGCGCTCAGTCCATCGGCGAACCCGGCACGCAGCTCACCATGCGCACCTTCCACATCGGCGGCACGGCCACTCGCGTCACCGAGCAATCGAAGGTCGAAGCCAAGAATAACGGCTTCGTCCGCTTCATCGACCTCAAAGTCGTCGAGGGCCGCAACAAGCAGCTCGTTTCCATGAATCGCTCCGGCCTCATCGCCGTGGTGGACGAAAAAGGCCGCGAAAAAGAGCGCTACCACGTCGTGTACGGCGCTCGCCTAAAGGTCGAAGACGGTGAACCCGTGACGGTCGGCCAGATCATGGCCGAATGGGATCCGTACACTTTCTCGATCCTTACGGAAACTGGCGGCGCCGTTCAATTCAAGGACTTGCAGTCCGGCGTCACCATCGAAGAGCAGGTGGACGAAGTCACCGGCCTGTCGCAGCTCGTCGTTACGCTGCCGCCGGGCGATGAAAAGCATCAGCCGACAATCCAAGTCCGCGATTCCGCCGGCCGCGTCCGCAAGAAGTACCTCATGCCTTCCCGCGCGCACTTGATGGTGCAGGATGGCGACGAGGTGCAGCCGGGCGACGTGCTCGCAAAGATTCCGCGCGAGACCACCAAGACCAAAGACATCACCGGAGGTCTGCCGCGCGTCGTCGAGCTTTTCGAAACCCGCAAACCCAAAGACCCCGCCGTCATCTCCGAAATCGACGGCGTGGTGAAATACGGCGAAATCGCCAAGGGCCTGCGCAAGATTTACGTCGAGAGCGAAGACGGCCGCACGGTGAAGGAATATTCCATCTCCCGCGGCGTGCACATCAACGTTCAGGAAGGCGAACATGTCCGCGCCGGCGAGCCGTTGATCGACGGCCCGCTCAATCCGCACGATTTGCTCGCGGTCCTCGGCGAAAAATACACGCAAGCCTACCTCGTGAACTCGATTCAAGAGGTTTACCGGTTGCAGGGCGTAAACATCAACGACAAGCACATCGAAACCATTGTCCGGCAGATGATGCGCTGGGTGAAAGTCGAAGACGTCGGCGACACGACGTTCCTTCTCGAGGAGCAGGTGGACAAGTTCCGCTTCCGCGAGGAGAACGATCGCGTGATTCACGATGGCGGGCGTCCCGCCACAGGCCGGCCATTGCTCCTCGGCATCACCAAGGCGTCGCTCTCGACCGATTCCTTCATCTCGGCCGCGAGCTTCCAGGAGACCACGCGCGTACTCACCGAAGCCGCCATCAGCGGCAAGGTGGATTACCTCCGCGGCCTCAAGGAGAACGTCATAATGGGCCGCCTGATTCCCGCGGGCACGGGCCTGGAGCGTTACCGCAATATCCAGCTCCTGACCGAAACCCCGCGCGAGGAACCAGCCGAGCTCGAGCCCGAACTAACGCCCGAGGAAGCCGCCGCTCTCGATTTCCTGCGCAAGGACACCGACGCGGTAGCCGAAGGCTAGAGCGCAGATCCACAATTCAAGTAGAAAACGGCGGCAGGCCAAAAAGGCCCGCCGCCGTTTTTGTTTTCTCCCGCATAGGAACTTGCCTTTGTAGGGGAGGGCCGGGGTAGCCCTCCCGCGACGGCCGGTTTTCGGCCGTACCCACGCGGCCACAAATCCCGGACCAACCGAAATGCTTCCGAGCGCAGCCGTGATAATGGCGAACAACCTACGTTCAGAGAACCCTTAGCCCAATCCCCGTAGCCGCAAGTACAGCAGTCCGTAAGTACAGGTTTTCACCTGTACTTACGGGGTTAAGCAACTGGATATCGTCCTCTCGTTTCAATTTGCTCCCGCCCAAACGCGCCCGTACACTTCAATTCAAGGAGACCTGTGGGCTCCTGTTCATGACCGAAGACCCTCGACCTCACTCAGCTCAATCGCCTGAAGAATCGCCCGCGCACCGCCCCGCGTCTCACTGGGAGCAAATGGAGCAGCGCGAAGGTGCACTCTGGCGCTACATTCTCGTGATTCTTTTTGTATTGGCTGTAGGTCTGGCAGTCACGTCGTGGGAGTCTTTCCGCGTCCTGCCGATGCGCCTGGAAGCGCTGCCCGTGGGCCTCGTCGTCCTGGTGATTCTGTTCGGCGCCTACGTCTGGCGGCAAAGAGGCGAAGTCATCGAATTGCGCGCGTTTCTCCGCGGCATGAAGGAGCGTGCCGACGCGCCGGTCACCGAAGACCAAATCGAGAAGATGCTGGACGTGATGACGCGCTCGCAGCGCGGCTATCGCGATCTGATCGACAGCCTCGATCACCTCGTCTTCAATCTGGGGCTTGACGGCAGCGTCAAGACCGTCAACAAGCGCTTCGCAGAAACGCTGAACTTGCCTTTCCCCGAAATCGTCGGCCACACCCTGCAAGAATTCATTTCCGAGCCGCCCATCGATAGCGTGCAGGAGGGCGTGTCCTCATTCCTCGAACGGCGTACCTGGAGCGGCGTCGTTCGCGTTCGCTTCCGCCGCAGCGGCGAAGTTCGCTTCTACGACACTGTTCTCCAGCCGGTCCTGAAAGATGGCGAGGTCGTGGGCGCGAGCGGTGTGGCTCGCGACATCACCGCTTACCGCGAATCCGAACTGCGTTTCACCGAGCTTTTCGAATCCCTGCAGGAAGGCGTTTACTTCACCACGCCCGGCGGCACGTTCCTCGAGGCCAATCCGGCCCTGGTGCGCATGTTGGGATTTGAAAAGAAGGAAGATCTCCTGGCCGTCTCCGCCCCGAGTCTTTATGAAGACCGCAACCAGCGCGAGTGGATGCTCGACGAGCTGGATCGCACCGGAGTGGTCAAGAATCACGAAATCACTCTGATGCGCACGGACGGGAAGGCGATGCGCTGCCTCGATTCCTGCTCCGTCATCCGCGACAGTTCCGGCGATGTCGTGCGTCTCCAGGGAACGCTGGTGGACATCACCGAGCGCGTGGAGATCGAGAAGCGCCTCTATCAAGAGCAGGAATTCGGCCGCAGTCTCGTCGAGTGCTTCCCCGATCTGATCGTGGTTCTCGACGTCGAAGGCCGCTACACCTTCGTCAGCCCCCGCTGCGAGGAATTGATCGGCCTGCAGCCTGCCGACCTGATTGGCAAGCAGATGGGAGAGCGCGCGCATCCGGAAGACGCGCGCCACCTGAGCAAGCAGCTCGACAATCTGCTTTCCGGAATTACGCGCACGGCGCGCATGGAGTACCGCGTGCGCCATGAAGATGGCAGCTACCGCGCGGTTCGCGTCACTGCAAGCCCCATGATGGATTCTGACGGTCACATGACCGGAGTCGTCGCCTCGGCTCGCGACGTCACCGAAGAAAAGCACATCGAGCAGCAATTGCTGCAAACCGAAAAGTTCGCCGCCATGGGTCAAATGCTGGCGGGCGTCGCGCACGAATTGAATAATCCGCTCACCGCCATTCTCGGCGTCACGGATCTTTTGCATGAACGCTCCGTGGACGACACCATGCGCCGGCAAACTAGCCTGGTGCACAAGCAAGCGCGCCGCGCCGCCGATATCGTGCAAAGCTTGCTGGCGTTCTCGCGCCGAACCGCGCCTGTGCGCGCGCGCGTGCGCATCGAGGATATCGTCGAACGCGTCCTCGAGCTACACGGTAAGTCATTGCAGGAAAAGAAGATAAAGGTCGAGTTTCATCCCGCCGAGGGCTTGCCCGCCATTGAAGGCGACGCCAATCTTCTCCTGCAAGTGTTCCTGAACCTCATCATCAATTCCGAGCAGGCCATCGCCGGCGCCAGCGATCACGGCACCATCACCATTGCGGCCGATACTTTTGAGAATAACGTCGCCATCACCTTCGAGGACGACGGTCCGGGCATTCCGGCGGACATCACCAACCGGGTTTTCGATCCGTTCTTTACCACCAAGCGGCCGGGAGGCGGAACGGGCCTCGGCCTCACAATTTGCATGGCCATTATCCGCGAGCACGGTGGCACCATCGAGACGCAGTCCGTGTTCGGCAGTGGCGCTTCCATTCGCATCGTTCTGCCGGTGGCTCAGTCGCTGACGCTGACGGGCGTGGGCGATGCTCCGGCAGCCACTCATACGCCTTCGTTCTCCCCGGCGCTCCAGGGACATTCGGTTCTGGTGGTGGACGATGAAGACGGCATCCGCGAACTCGTCTGCGAAGGCCTCGCCGCGCGCGGCATGTCCGTAGAAACGGTCACCAGCTCCGAAGACGCCCAGGCGATGCTGGCCCACCGCCAGTTCGATGCCATTCTCTGCGACTACAATCTTCCCGGTCAAAGCGGCGAGCAGCTTTTCGACATCCTATGCGAGCAGTCTCACGGCAATCCGCCGCGATTCGTCTTCATGACCGGCGACCTGCTCGAAGCCCGCGTGGTGGAGTCCATCTCCAGCCGCGGTGCCCGCACAATCCAGAAGCCGTTCCAGTTGGCCGGCCTAGCGAATCTCCTGGCCGAAGTCTTAGAAGCGCAACCCGCCAAGACTTCCTAGTCCTTGCAGCTTTTGGAAAAAGGCTCCACGTCATCATCATGATCGAAGCGAAGAGCTTGTCCCGAGTCCGTCGAGGGAATCTGCAGTTTCTCAATCTGAGGGTTAGTTCAAAGGCTTACTTAGCAGCAGGCGCGGGATCGATCCCAAAATCCCACACGTAAAGGTCATCTTCGCTCCCGCGCGCAATCTCCGCGATCGCATACTCACCCGGCTCGAGCGGCGCCGATAGCGTCAGCCTCGAAACGCCCTTCACCAGTTCCCACCGCTCGATAGGCAGCGTCTCCCGCCGCGCCATCTCCCCGCCAAAAAGCCGGTCGATATTCTCGATCCGCCGGTTGCCACCATGCAAGCGCGCGTGGATCAGAACCACGTCCGGCGTGTGTCCGTCCTTGGTCCGCACATAGAACTCAAGCTGCCCGTTCGTCGAACGCACCTTGGCGTGCTCCCCGAGCAAAGAAATGGTATGGCGGCTGGGTATGATGGGGATGGGGATGAGGATCTGTTTAACGACCTGTGTTTTGTTGAGCTTTACGTCGGTCTCGGCCTGCGCCAGCGCAAACACCTTTGTGCCATCGAGCGCAAAGATGCCTTCGCCGTCGGGCAGGAAGACGTTCGGGGCCACCTCCACGCTAGCGTCCACGTTTACGAAGACGGCCTTGCGCGCAGACTCCTCCTTGCCCACCTTCGCCGCCAGCGTCGCGTCCGCCTCCTGCTTCGCCGCCTCCGCCTGCTTGGTCGCCTCCCAATCCACCAGGTCCGTCGGGATTTCTTCCCACTGCGAGCGCTCCACGCTGTAGTAGCGCACGCGTTCGCCGTCGACCTTGTACTCGCGCACCATGTGGAAGGAGCCGTCCTTCAAGACCAGCTTCTTGCCCCGCGGAAGCGCCGAATCAGGGCGTTCGGAGGATTGGCCGCTCTGGGCCGGAGGGCTCGATTGGCGCTGCAGCGCACGAAATCCGGCGAAAAGTGGCAACGCGGCAGCCGACAGCATCAGCCCCAGAGCTCCCGCAAGGCTCCGTGCACCGATCTTCCGGATTTGAGTCCCGCCGCTGATAACAGCCCACCCTTAATCGAATCTGATGCGCTCAGCCAGCCCAAGTTTGGCTAGCCAAAACCCAAGAATATCGCGCCGACCAAGCAAGGACAACGATACCGATCGGTGGCGCAGTCGTAGGGGAGGGTCTTCAGACCCTCCCGCCTTTCGGCCCTCTTAGAAGCGTCGCCGCAGCCCGATGCGTCCAATCCTTATCGGGTACTTTGAGAATCCCAATCCCGACGAACGTCCCCCAAACAAAAATGGCCGCCCATGGGGGCGGCCATTTTGATCCTACGGCTTCCGAACTTTTGACGCTGCTTCTAATGCTCGCAGCGCTGCACCAGCACCGCCAGCACCAGCAAGTCCGAGTTCGTGAACAGCCACTTATCCGCCTCGGCGCCGGCGGCTTCGGCCGCGCGCGCGATAAAGCCCAGGTGGCGGCTGCGCGCAAAATTCCGCAAGTGATCGAGGCAAATTCCCGTCAGCCCCGAGACTTCGTCTTCGGTGAACAGCTTCTGGCTTGACTTGATCGTCAGCACGTTTGCCCCTCTCGTTTACTACGATGCTGACTTCATCGTAGACGCTGCTCTATTTCTCCTGCAATAGTGCTTCCGTTCTAGTCCGAATAAACTAAAGGACTAGGACGCCGCGCCGAACCCCCCAAATCATTGGCAATTTCGCAAGCTCTCGCAGCGGCGATTTTCGACGAAGTAATTTGAAGTGAGACGCTAGGCGGAAAAAAGTATCCAGAACTGGAATTTCTCTACAGTATCGCGGAGGATTTTGCCGCACTCCCATCGCCATGTGATATTCATCACGCGTACATCGAACACAGCATTTCTATTGCGTGAGACATGGTGCGAACGGTTTTGGTGTTCTCCCGTAGGGGCGCTGGCTTGCTGCGCCCTCCGACGACCTCGCCGTGAAATCAAAGCTCCGTCCAACCGCGGAAGGACAGCCGCGATACATACTCTTTTCTTTACTCTGAGGTTTCACCTAAGCCGGGGGAATCGGTTCGCACACCAGTAGTGGCGAACTTTCGGTAGGGATTGCGCGGAGGGACGCGTCGATTGGTTCGCAATCACAAAGCGATTGCCCCGCGCCCCAACGAGAAATTTCGGAGCTACGCTACGATTCGAATCCGCCCGCGCGCTCGAAATTATGCGCGATCTGCAAGACGCGCGCTTCGCTGAAATGCGGGCCTAGAATTTGCATCCCGACCGGTAGACTGTCAGACGTTTTCCCGCACGGGACCGAGATGCCGGGGAGCCCCGCCAGCGATCCTGTAACTGTATATATATCAGCCAGATACATCTGTAGGGGGTCGGCAGTGCGCTCGCCGAGCTTGAACGGAGGAGTCGGAGACGTGGGTGTGATGATGGCGTCCACGTGGTTGAATGCTTCGGCGAAGTCGCGCGCCAGTAACGTGCGCACTTTCTGCGCTCGCAAATAATACGCATCGTAGTAGCCCGACGACAGCGCGTAAGTTCCCAGCATGATCCGCCGCTTCACTTCCGCGCCAAATCCCTGCCGCCGCGTCTTGCGGTACATTTCCAATAACGTCGCCGCCTCCGATCGCAATCCGTAGCGCACGCCGTCGTATCGCGCCAGGTTCGAACTCGCCTCCGCCGTCGCGATGATGTAATACGTCGCGATAGCAAACTCCGTGTGCTTCAAATGAATGGGAACGCGTTTGCATCCTAGCTTCTCAAGTAAGGCGATGCCGCTCTCGACTTTCCGCCGCACCTCCGCATCCAGCCCGGCCGCGAAATATTCTTCGGGCACTCCGATCCGCAACCCGGCGATCGGCGCATCAAGTCCGGCCGCATAATCCGGCACCGGCACGCCCGCACAAGTTGAATCGTTCGGGTCTGGTCCAGCCATCAGACCGAGAACTTCGGCGACATCCCGCACGGTGTGGCCGAACGGCCCGATGCGATCGAGCGAGGAAGCAAACGCGATCAGTCCATAGCGCGAGACGCGCCCGTAAGTCGGCATCATCGCCGGAATTCCGCAACAAGCTCCCGGTTGCCGAATCGATCCGCCCGTATCGGTTCCGAGTGACACCACTGCTAGATCTGCTGCAACAGCCGCCGCTGAGCCTCCGCTCGAACCGCCGGGAACGCGCCCCGGCGCAGCAGGATTCTGCACCGGGCCGTAAGCCGAATTCTCGTTCGAACTGCCCATGGCGAATTCATCGCAGTTCGTCTTGCCCAGAAAAATCGCACCGGCCGCATCGAGCCGCTCGATTGCCGTGCCGTCGTAAGGCGGCACATAGTTTTCGAGCATCTTCGAACCGCACGTCGTGCGCGTCCCGCGCGTGCTCAGAACATCCTTGATCGCTAGCGGCACTCCGGCAAGCCGAGGCAGCGCCGCGCCCTTCTCCACAAGCGCGTCTACTTTTGCGGCCTGCTCGTAAGCCCTCTCTTTTGATAAAGATAGATAGGCGTTCAGCTCGGGATTGCGTTTCTCAATGCGTGAGAAGTATTCGTCAGCAAGCTCGCGCGCGGAGATTTTCCGGGAGGTCAGCGCGTCACGAACGGAAGCGACAGTCCAGTCGGCCTGCGCGGTCATCTCTCGATGACCTTGGGAACGCGGAAGTACGGCTTCTCGGCCTTCGGCGCTTGCGCCAGCATCGCGTCGCCGACATCGCAGGGTCGCGCCACGTCATCGCGCAGCGGTGTCGCGCTGGGTGCCGCGTGCGCATAGGCCATCTGCGCCATCGGCTCAACTTGCGAAACATCGAGGCGATTCAGCGTCTCGATATATTCGAGAATGGAATCGAGCTGGCCGCGGTAGGTTTCCGCTTCGGCGTCGGTGAGTTCGAGATGCGCGAGCTCTGCAACGCGCAGAACTTCTTCGCGGCTCAGCTTCACGGCCGTCCGCCCTCGCCGCCCGGCTTCGCAGCAGGATCGCGTCGCGACGAGTGACTCCCCGTCCGCACGAACGGCGTATGCTCGTTATCCAGGCTGCGCGGCACTCGCCGCCCCGCAGGCCGCGCGGTGGCAAATCGCACCTGACTCACCAGCGACCCGCCCCAGGCCGCGTTCACGCGCCCAGCAAATTCCGCCGCGACGCCCTCAAGCTCCGCGCGCCATTCCTTGCCCTTCACGGTCACATCCAGCACGCCCTCAGCAAGCCGCAGCGGACGCGTCCGCTCGCCAAGCTTCGCGCCAACAATTACCGGCCAAGCCCCAGCCAGCCACGACATCGCCGATCCGCGCCGTCCCGCACGCCGCAGAGCAGGCCCCAAAATTTCCGCAATAGGTTTCATAGAAGCAGCGATCTTAGCACAGCCGAATGAATCGCCACCCTGTGCAAGCCTGTGCACCGCTGTGGAATTTTCTGCGTTTATTATTGCCGAGTGCCCCATGCACCGCATTTAGCTTAATCACTTGATGTCGGGCGGGCTCTGGATGGACAAACGAATGAGTTTCTGCGTCCGTCTGATTCCTTGGGCCCCGACATACATCATCAGCAAATTAATTCCTACACCCACGGACGTGGGCACTAAGGCGTGCTGCACTATGCCGCTCGCGATTCCGAGGGGCAGCGAAACCGCCAAGATTCCAATCCATACCTTCAGTAGCAAAATCCAGCGCTCTAACCAGCGGCGCGTCTTGTCATCGAACGATACCGCACTCTGCGCATCGGATCGCGCCCTCTTGCCTTCGAGCAATTTCACGAGAGCCGCGAATAACATCACCGCGACAAAGTAAGAAAGAAGACCTATGGCGAACCTACGGTCGGGAACAATGTGATTATGGCTTGCGAGTAAAAGAACCGCTGGGCCGAATAAGAATACAAAGAGGCCTATCAGCTGCAAACCTACCCTTATTCGAGCGACGTTTCTCGCGGCCGCAGCGTGCGAAGAATTACTATTGTTGGCCGCCTCCACGTCGTCAGCAAGCCGCGTCCGCACCAGCCATTTTGCGTAGGACACGAATAAAATCACACCCACAGAGTACGAAAGAATCCAGAGACCCCATAGGCGTGGCAGAGAAACTTGGAAAATGAATCCCCAAAAGACGAACAGGCCACTGGCTAAAAATTCAAACAGCGGAGTCAGCTGTAGCCCTGTCGTTTTCTGATCCAAGTTCGTCACGGTCGTCGCGCTCGCGAGACCACTTTTGGCTGTAGCCTCGCTGTTGAAAAGCGGAATCTATCACACCTAGAGATAGGCGCTGCACCATCCCTCCCCGATCCATAACCACCGTCGACCGCGCCCGGAAAGAATTTGCCGCCATCGATCCAACCTGCTAGATTACCCCCGCACATCAAGGGTGCAACCCGTCCGCGGAAAGGGATTATCCCACCTTGCGATCTGGCTCGAAGCAGCAATCACTCTCTTCTGCCCGACGCAGCGGACCACGGGCGCTAAAGAAGGAGTGAGCATGTCTCCACGTGAATTACCGGCACGCCCGAATCTCGAACACCTCAAAAAGCAAGCCAAGCAGCTCTTGCGCGAATATGTGCGAGGCGAAGCGGCGGCCATCAGCCGTTTTCGCGATGCACAGGTTTCCTTCGCCAAATCCGCGCCCAGGCTAGCCGGCGCGCTGCGCGTCCTAGCCCGCGAATATGGCTTCGACAACTGGACCAAGCTCAAAGCGCACGTGTTGACGCTATGCGATCAGCCCATCGCCGCGCTGCAAGCCGCGATCAAAGCCAACGACGCATCCTTAGTGCGCAGAGTGCTAGCGCGTCATCCGGCCCTCAAAACGCAACTCGACGAGCCGTTGCCCAACTACAGCTTCGACACTCCAGCCCTAATCGCCGCGGTCCAGCACAACAACCGCGAAATGATCGACGCGCTCCTGGAGGCGGGCGCCAACATCAACGCGCGCACTAAATGGTGGGCGGGCAGCTTCGGCGTCCTCGACCTGTCCATCCCCGAACTCACTCCCTATCTCATCGAGCGCGGCGCAGACGTCGATGTTCACGCCGCCGCGCGCCTCGGCATGTTCGCGCGCCTCAGAGAGCTCGTCGAAGCAAACGCGACGCTGGTGCACGCCCGAGGAGGCGACGGCCAGACTCCGTTGCACTTCGCCGCCACAACCGAAATCGCAGCTTATCTGCTCGATCATGGCGCCCAAATCGATGCGCGCTGCCTCGATCACGAATCGACGCCCGCGCAATACATGGCCGCCCACTGCCCGCGCCGGCCAGAGGTGGCCCGCTACCTGATCGCGCGTGGCGCACAGACCGACATCTTGATGGCCGCAGCCGTCGGCGGCGCGCAGCTCGTGCAGCGCCATCTCGACGCCGATCCGCAGTCCATCTGGATGAGCATTACTCAAAAAGATTTTCCCAAGCACGAGCCGCGCAGCGCGGGCATTATTTATATTTACTGCTTCGGATGGGGCACGACTCCGCACATGCTCGCGCGCGAATTTGGCCATGAAGAAGTTTTCCGCCTGCTGATGGAACGCAGCCCTCTCGATTTGCGCCTGGCGCAGGCCATCGAATTGGACGATGAAGCTCTGGCCAGAGAACTGCTCGCGCAGCATCCCAATCTAATTCGCGCGTTGTCACCCAACGTCCGCGGCCGTCTCGTAGGCGCAGCTCGGCGAAATGAGACGCGCGCGGTGGGCATGATGCTGCAGTTGGGCTGGCCGGCCCGCGCGCTCGATGAAAATCATCAGACCGCGTTGCACTGGGCCGCCTTCCACGGCAATGCGGAGATGGTGCGCGAACTTCTCCGCCACTACGCTCCGCTCGATGCGCAGGAACTCGAATTCAAGGGCACTCCGGTGGGCTGGGCGCTCTACGGATCAAAAAATGGCTGGCACCGCGCCACAGGCGACTATGTCGGCAGCGTAGAAGCGCTGCTCGCGGCAGGCGCAAAAGCCCCGCAGCTCACAGACGATTTGGAGGCCAGCGAAGAAGTGGTAGCGGCGTTGCGCCGTCAAAGTAGCGCCAGTCTACGCTGAGGCTCTGCGAAGGCGTTTTTGTTGACCCCGAGCAGGACGAAGGGCCTCCATCCCCATCCGGCCGGCTGCTGCTGTAGGTGTCTAGTCCCCAGACATCCTTTACATTCTGTCCCTAGACATCCTTTACACTCGCGCATCCGCACAGGTTTTCGCCGCTCGAGATAACAGAATCCGTGCCAACAGGGACTCTGACCCGCGCCGAAATCATCAATTTCTAATCGCGTGCAAAACGATTAGAAATCTCCGTAAGCTATTGAAAACAAAGACCAGAGTCAATTTCTAATCGCGTGAAAATTGCTTGTTTTCGATTAAGCCAGCGCCAGTTCAATTAAGCCCCAGCGCCTCCGCCGCGCCCTTCATAGCCTCGATGCAGAACGAAATATGTTCCTCGAGCGGCACGCCCAATTCTTCCGCCCCCTTGTAAACATCCTGGCGATTCACCCCGCGCGCAAACGCCTTGTCCTTCAGCTTCTTTTTCACCGAAGTGGTCTCCACTTCCGCAATTTTCTTGCTCGGCTTCACCAGCGCGCACGCCGTCAAAAATCCGGCCAATTCATCACAAGCGAAAAGCGTGTGATCGAGCGCCGAAACACGCTCCACGTTCGTGTAATCCGCATGGCCCAGAATCGCGCGAATCATCTCCTCCGGATAGCCATGCTCGCGCAAAATCTTCGAGCCCTCGTAGGGATGCTCCTGTGTCGGATGATGCTCCGCATTCGGCCAGCGCTCGTAATCGAAATCGTGCAATAGCGCCGCAATTCCCCACAGTTCCTCATCCGCCCCATTCTTCCGCGCGTAAGCCCGCACGCAAGCCTCAACAGCCAGCGCGTGCTTCCGCAAACTCTCCCCAGCCGTATATTCACAAAGCAATTTCCAAGCATCCTCGCGATTCGGCATCAATCCCCCCAGTCCCCGCACGCGAAAAAATGTAGCAGACCAGCAAGCCCGCGCCAACATCCCCGTACCGCTGGCGTCCCCGCCGGCTCTTACGACTACGATTGCGCCAGTTGCATCCCTCACGCGCGGACTAAGAAATTCTAATTGATTGCCGTTAGCTCTCATCTCGCGCCGCCGCCGATTGCGATCCTCGCCAGCCGTCGCGCTCGTAAGAGCCGGCGGGGACGCCGGCGGTACAAAAGCGTTGCCAGCGCTCGCGCCTCGGATATAATCGCGCGGCTCAATTTAGCCGCGACTTACGCATCTCCGATGATCCCGACGAGGCCCCGATGATTTCACGCAAGCACGTTCGCGCCATCACTCTATTCGCCGCCGCAATTCTCGCATCGCTTTCCGCACCGCCCTTATTTGCGCAAAACCCACCGCCCCCGAAATATCCCGATTACCCTAGCGAGACGCCGCAAAAGCTTGTGCCGAAGACCGACAGCTTCGATTACGTCCGCAGTGACGTGATGATCCCCATGCGCGACGGCGTGAAGCTGCACACGGTGATTCTCGTCCCCAAAGGCGCCAAGAACGCGCCGATCCTGCTCACGCGCACGCCCTACGATGCCAACGTGCAGACCGGCCACGCGCCGAGCTCGCATCTCGGCCCCATCCTCAATGGCTACGACAATGCCACCGAAGTGATCATCGCCAGCGGCTACATCCGCGTGGTCCAGGATGTGCGCGGCAAATACGGTTCCGAAGGCGATTACGTGATGAATCGCCCTCTCCACGGCCCGCAGAATCCCACGCCCGTCGATCACGCCACCGACACCTACGACACGATCGATTGGCTGGTGAAAAATATCCCCGAAACAAACGGCAAAGTCGGAATCATCGGCATCTCCTACGATGGTTTCCTGCCGCTGATGGCGCTCGTCAATCCGCATCCCGCGTTAAAAGTTTCCGTGCCGATGAATCCTATGGTTGACGGCTGGATGGGCGACGACTGGTTTCACAATGGCGCCTTCCGCCAGCAGAATCTCGGCTACATCTACGAGCAGGAAGGCACGCGCGACAATCGAGCCAAATGGTGGACCAGCCACTACGACGATTTCGACGAGTGGATGGCCGCCGGTTCCGCCGGAGAAATGGGCCGCCTCCATGGCGCCGAGCAGGTCGGCTTCTGGCGCAAAGTCCTCGAGCATCCGAGTTACGACGCCTGGTGGCGCGATCAGGCCGTGGACAAAATCCTCGCCGATCAACCGCTCAAAGTGCCGGTAATGCTGGTAGATAGCCTCTGGGATCAGGAAGACATCTACGGCGCCATCGCCGTTTACAAAGCCATCAAGCCCAAGGACACTAACAACGACAAGGTCTTCCTGGTCATGGGCCCGTGGCACCATGGCCAGGAAATCGGCGACGGCAGTTCGCTCGGCAACATCCGCTTTTACGCCGATACCGGCCTGCAGTTTCGGATGGATATCCTCCGCCCGTTTCTCGATCAATATCTGAAGGACGGCGCGCCCAAATCGGGAGTATCGCCGGTAACTGCGTTCGAGACTGGAACGAACACCTGGCGCCACCTGCAATCGTGGCCCGCCGGCTGCGATAGCGGCTGCAAGATCCAGCCGACGCCGCTCTATCTAAACGCAGGTCTGAAGGCCGGCTTCACGGCACCAAAGACCGGCGATGCCGCCTTCGACGAGTACGTTTCCGATCCTGCCAAGCCAACTCCTTATCGTCCGCGCCCCGTTATGCCGATGGGCTACGGCGACGGAAACACGTGGTCTATCTGGCTGGTGGACGACCAACGCGAAGCCTCCGGCCGTCCGGACGTCCTAGCCTACGAATCCGATGTTTTGACCGCGCCGGTCAAAATCAGCGGCCAACCCATCGCCAATTTAATCGCCTCCACCAGCGGCACCGATTCCGACTGGGTAGTCAAAGTAATCGACGTCTACCCTGACGAAGTCGCGACGCAACCAAATATGGGCGGCTTTCAATTGATGATCTCGGCCGATATCTTCCGCGGCCGCTATCGCGAAAGTTTTGAGACTCCGAAAGCCATCACGGCCGATCAGCCGCTCCTCTATCGCTTCACCATGCCGACAGCGAACCACGTCTTCCTGCCCGGCCACCGCATCATGGTGCAGATCCAATCCAGCTGGTTTCCGCTGTACGACCGTAACCCGCAAACGTTCGTCCCAAACATTTTCTGGGCTAAGCCGGAAGATTTCCACAAGGCCACGCAGCGCGTTTACCACACCCCGGATCAGAGCAGCTTCATTGAATTGCCGGTCGTGACGCAGTAGCGCCGGCTGCCAGCCGGCGTTACGACGCTGCGCGCATGTTTTCAACAGGGCTGTGGAAATCCCTCGCTTCCGGCCTCGCAAATTCGGCTTCGACCTCAAGCCCGAGGCGACTTCTGCCGAAATCAGTAGAAATGCTCCATATTTGTGTGGAAAACCTGCCCAGGTTCGTCTCTACGGAAGAAAAATTGCTCCCATGATTTCCGTTGCGCTGCGCTAATCTTTCGCGCTTCGGAGGCCGATTAAGAAACTTCTTGACAAAAAGTGTCAGGCTGTGGAAAAGTCTCGGCCGCGCCAGTTGTCTGCCTTCCCCAGCTAGCAGTCCCTCCCTTCCGCAGCGGCCGAATAGTCTGCGAGGAAATCGGTGGCGGAAAAGAACGTCAATGCAACAAGTACGGAAATGATGGACCGTGAGGTGATCCGCTGTCAGGTCTGCGGGTTAGTGCAGTACCGCACGCGTACGGGCAATTGTCGCCGCTGTCTGCGACTCCTGCCGCCGAAGGTGACGTTTGTTATTCCGACGCCTTCGCCGCAGGATTTGCCGGGTGACGATCGCCAGCTCTTCGAAAACTGGCCGAATCGCGAAACGGTCGAGAATATCGGGCAAAGGATCCGTCAGTTGCGGGAATCCCGCGGCATGACGCAGAGCCAGCTCCAAGCCCGCTCTCGTGTTTCGCGCTCGTACCTCTCTCGCATTGAGAGCGGCCAGATGACACCCAGCCTCGGCACGCTCGAGAAGATTGCCGAAGCGCTGGGCGTGGGCTTGAATCGCTTCTTCGTTCCCGAATCGAACGGAGAGACGGTTCTCGAGGATCCCTTCATTCAGGGTCTTCGGCCGTTCCTGCGCCAGCTGGATTGGGCGCAGTGGCAATCCATTCTGAAGAGGCTGCAGGCCATCAGCGACCACGTCAGCACGAATTCCGTGCAGGCGCCGCCGCTGCGGCCCGCTGCGCCTCAATCGGAGCGGATGTCGCAGATGCCGAGGCGTCATCCCGGCCACTCTGCCACGGCGATTCACAGATAAGCATTAGCCCTGTCGGAGGGCCAGAAAATCAAACGGCCCGGAGAGCCAAACCAAGGCTCCCGGGCCGATTTTTCTGTGCCGCCGGTTTATGTAGCGCCGGCCTTTTAGGCCGGCATCTTACGACCCAGATCGTCAGCAAGGGCCGCGCTCAATCGCGGACTCTCTGTGAATTCGCCGCGATTTTTCTACTGCGGCTCCTTCTTCCCCGCGCGAACCAACGTAATTTCCGTCCCGTCGCCGTGTCGCGCCAAGGCCACCACGCGCGCTCCGTTTCCGCGATCATCCACGAAGGCTACATCGGTAGTCTTCACATCCACCGGCAGGCCCTGGATTTGATCGTTGCCGCCTTGGTTAGCGACTTTCAGCTTGAACTCGGCGCCCAATTTCGAGGCGTACCACCGCTGCACCGTCTCGCGCGAATCATCCGAGGTGTATTTCTCGATCGCAAGGCCCGCAGATTTGCCGTTCGCCGAGACATCAAAATTGACGCCTTGCGATTTTTCCAGCGTCGCGCTGGGATAGACCGGCAATCCGGTGGTGTGCTCGCTGTCCTGATTGACGCTGAGGTTGCCGACCGGGGTTTGAATTTCGACTTTATTATCGCGGGCATTGACTTTCACGCGATGAACCAGCACCGATATCACCACGAGCCCCGCGATTATCACCAGCGTGATGCAGGCGCCGATGATCCCCAGCACCCACCAGATCACATTGCTCGAACTTTTTTGCGGCGGCGGCATAGGCGAAGCTGCCATCTCACACCTCTCCCTTGATTCTTCTAAATGATACGTGTGCGCGCGCCGGAATGTTCCCCGCGGCGGCCCGGCGCATCAGGCGAATCTCACTTTCACGTCCGGCCGCTTTTCGAGATGCACGGAATCGACGAAGCGCACTTCGCGCTCTTCAAGAGTAAGAATCAGCGAGTGCGTGCGCACGCCTTCGCCAAAGAATCTCACGCCGCGCAGCAAGCTGCCCTCGGTCACTCCGGTGCACGCGAAGATAATCCGCTTGCCCGGCGCCAGATCATCGGTATCGTAAATGCGCTTTTTATCTTTGATGCCCATCTTCGCCAGCCGCTCTTCGTGCTCCGGCTTGCTCACCACCAACCGCGCCAGAATTTGGCCGTTTAAGCAACGCAGCGCCGCCGCCGTGAGCACGCCTTCCGGCGCGCCGCCCGTTCCCATCACCGCATGCACGCCCGTACCGAGCACGGTCGCGGCGATCCCGGCCGAAAGATCGCCATCGCCGATCAAGCGGATGCGCGCTCCGGTCGCGCGAATATCAGCGATCAGCTTCTGGTGCCGCTCGCGGTCGAGAACAATCACCACCAAATCCTCGATGTCGCGATCCAGACGCTTCGCAATCGCTTTCAAGTTGTCCGCCACCGGCGCATCGAGATCCACGGCTCCCTTGCACGATGGCCCGACGATGATTTTTTCCATATACAGATCAGGCGCGTGCAGCAATCCGCCCTTCTCGCTCGCCGCCAGCACCGTGATCGAATTCGGCGCGCCGGTGGCGCAAAGATTGGTGCCCTCGAGCGGATCCACCGCAATATCCACCTGCGGATAAAGCCCATTCCTATCGCGCGCAGCGATGCCCAACTTTCTCGCCAATGAAAAGCATGGGCGCTTCATCGCGCTCGCCCTCGCCGATCACGATCGTCCCGTCCATGCGCACGTCTTCCATCTCATGCCGCATCGCCTGCACCGCAACATCGTCGGCCTTGTGCGCGTCGCCCAACCCCATCGTGCGCGCCGATGCAATGGCAGCCTGTTCCACGACACGCAGAAATTCCAAACTAAGCGCCCGTTCCATGTGGACTCCTGAACTTAATTTATCTGCTTCGACACTCGAGCCGCGCCGTGGTAGCGCCGGCGTCCCTGCCGGCATCTTACGACCGCAAAGCCGCCACGGGCAGGGCTCACGCGCGGACCACCCAGCCGAGCCAAAGCCGCGCATTCAAAATCACTCGCCGCGCACAATTTCAGCCCTTGCCGAAACTCGCGCTCGAAAGATGCCGGCAGGGACGCCGGCGCTACCAACCCACTGCCGCGCGAGCGAAAGCCCCAAAGCGGCGGCTATCATAATCAAATTTGATTGCGATTGTGCGCTGAATCTGCGCCGCTCAGGGCAGCGGCCGCAGCAGTACATTCACCAGCCGCGGATTGTCAAAATCCGTCCGGTCGCCCGCATCTTTTCCCGCGATCGGCAGCAACCGCGCCGATAGCGGCTTCTTCCATTTCACCGAGAGACTCGCCACGTCGCCGAGAATCTTGATCAATTGCTCCGGCGAAACGCGCCCCGGCAAAGGAATCGTATCGAGTCCCGTCCCGCAGACCGACGAATAAGCGAGCAAGCCGTCGATGCTGATCGAGCCTTCGCTCCAGCGCCGTGCGATCACCGAATCTTCCAGCACCGGCAGCATCAATCCGGAATAGCCGACGCGCGTGACTGGAATGGATTGAATCGCCCGCGTAATCATCGCCGCGGCAGCGAGAGTCCCGCTTGATCCGATCCACCCGCCCGTGTACGTCTCAATCGCCGCGCCGATCGAATCGCGCTTCAGCGGCGCGGGCGAAAGATCGATGCCTTCATAAATCCAACCGGTCCCCTTCGCCACGTCCTTCCCGATTTGCTCAATTTGTGTAGCAAACGCACCCAGCTTCTCGCGAATGGCATTCTCCGCCTCCGCGGGATTTTTCTTCCCCGCGATCGCCTCCGCGATCACGCTTGCCGATTGCAATCCGATCGCAAACTGATGTTCGTTCCCGGAATTGTATCCCGCGGGAAAAAACGGCGTCCCGGGAGGAACCATGGAAATCGCCGCGAAGCTGAAATTGCCCTGGCTGCGCGGCGAATGTTGCGCCAGAAACGCAATCACTCCCGCCGCAGCGCCGATGGCATCCCAGTGAATTCCATCCTCGCCTGCGATGGCGACGCTGCCATTCATGTTTTCGGCTGGCGCGAGCGCGTTCGCCAGCAGCGCGGCCTCCTGCGCGTCATCTCCCACGTGCTGCATCGCCGGGCCCACCGAAATGAGGAAGCCATCCTTGTCCGCGAGATGATCCAGTTCGCGCAGAAACTTGAACGCATCCTCCGGCGGCAGATCGCGCGTATATTCCGGAAACGGCTGTGTGGCAATCCGCAGCGTCTGGACTTCAAATCCAGCCTTCTCGTATGCAGTCTTCGCTTTAGTCAGGAAATCGACGGTATCTTGGATTTGCTGAAGGTAAGTGGATCGATCGAGCTTCAAAAAAGCAGTGATCGTGCGGACTTTCGGTTTCGCCCGCTCTTCGGCAGGAGTCGACGGTTCATCTGCGTCAGGCGCCTGAGCTTTTTTCTGGTCCTTGGGCGCCGGCTTTGCAGAGTCCGGCTTTGGCTGCTGTGCGAAAGCCGCTGGGGAGGGAAGGGAAAGAAGCAACGCGATCGCAGCGAGAATGTAAAAGACGGACTTCAGCCTTTGCTCCCACTGCATTGCCCGGATCCTCAGAAATACGCCGGAATTCCCGTAATCCTCTCGCCGATGATCAGCTTGTGGATATCGTTCGTTCCTTCGTAGGTGAAAACCGACTCGAGATTGTTCATGTGGCGCATCACCGGATAATCGTCCACGATTCCATTCGCGCCCAGCACATCCCGCGCCAGGCGCGCCGTCTCCAGAGCCATCCACACGTTGTTCATTTTCAGCATTGAGATCTGCGAAGGATGCACGCGTTTCTGGTCCTTCAATTTTCCCACTTGCAGCGCCAGAAATTGCCCCTTGGTGATTTCGGTAATCATCCAAACCAGCTTCTCCTGCACCAGCTGGTGCGAAGCAATCGGTTTATTCCCGAACTGCTTCCGTTCTTTCGAGTAGCGCAGCGCCGTGTCATAACACGACATCGCCGCCCCGATCGCGCCCCAGCCGATTCCGTAGCGCGCGTGATCCAAACACGAAAGCGGCCCGCGCATCCCCACCACTCCCGGCAGCAAATTCTCCGCGGGAATTTTGCAATCCGACATCGACAGCCCCGAGGTCACCGAAGCCCGCAGCGACCATTTCCCGTGCACATCAAAGGCCTTGAATCCCGGCGTACCCTTTCTCCACCAGAAATCCGCGAACCTTTTCGTCTTCGCCCTTGGCCCACACCACCGACACATCCGCGATCGACCCGCTGGTAATCCACATCTTCTCGCCATTCAAAATGTAGCTGTCGCCCTTTTTCACCGCGCGCGTCAGCATCCCGCCCGGATTCGAGCCGAATTGCGGCTCCGTCAATCCAAACGACCCGATCGCTTTTCCCGATTGCAAGAGCGGCAGCCATTTGTCCTTCTGCGCGTCCGACCCGAATGCGTGAATCGGATACATCACCAATCCCGATTGCACCGACACGAAACTCCGCAGCCCCGAATCCCCGCGCTCCAATTCCTGCATCACCAACCCGTACTCGACGTTCGACATCTCCGCGCAGCCGTAGCCCGTCAAGTTGGACCCAAAAAATCCCAGCTCGCCCAGTTGCGGCACAAGCTGCATCGGGAATTTCCCTTCGCGGTTGCACTCTTCGATGATCGGGATGATCTCGGCGTCAACAAACTGCCGCGCCGTCTGCCGCGCCAGCTTCTCTTCATCACTCAACAGGGAATCAAACTCGAGATAATCGACACCAGAAAACGCAGACATAGAGAGCTCCTTGGAGAGGAGGCACAACGCAGACAGCCGCAAAGCGCGCGCCGTCAAAGCGCAGGCCGGATTGTATCGACAGGCGCTGGGCCAGCAAGCATAGGCTAGCGTCGCCGGCAGTCGCCGGCGTCCGTGCCACAGCGCGGATCGGCACGGATGCAATCACGCGGCATCGCACGGCGTAAATGAATTCGCGTCATCGCGCGGGTTAAACATGCTGTGGTCATATACTGCTACTATAACGAAGGTAGAGGTTTCATGGACCGATCTGTCGCCATCAATAAATTCGCCGTGATTCTGTTCATCGGGAGCGCGCTTACGCTCCTCTACGCGGGAAAAGTGCTTCTTCGTTTGAGGGTCGGTTCGATTCTTGAAGGCAAGCCTGTTTCATAAAGGATCTGATTTATTTTCTATTTGCGATTCAGCTGCGGCATTGTCGGCTGGCGCCGTCGCAACCGGTATAGGCCTTTGTCGTCATCGGGAACGGGGAAGGATCTGCAATTCTTGATCTGCGCGGAGAATTACAGATTCTTGTCGCTTCCGGCTCCCTCGATGCGTTATGCATTGGCGCAGGAACAGCCCAGATTCGTTCATGCATCTCTTTGTCGGATATCATGGTATCTTACGGTAGTCTGTCAGCGCTAGGAGGATGGTAGGCTCTTTTCTTAACTCGCAATCGGAGGGAGAATTCGCGGCGCACCTCTTTCAGCGGGCAGCGTGAACTTGACGCCCGACTTCGAGCATTACGATCATCGGGTTTCTTTTGCTCATTACAGCTT
Source organism: uncultured Acidobacteriota bacterium (assembly GCA_963707165.1). Taxonomy (GTDB): domain Bacteria; phylum Acidobacteriota; class Terriglobia; order Acidiferrales; family UBA7541; genus Palsa-147. The sequence continues at coordinate 87,671 of CAVPPO010000002.1, forward strand.
GTTTCGGTCCGTACGTGTTCCTCCTACCGGTTCCTACAATCCTGATGGGTTTCGCTTTCACTGGACGCACCAGCCATGACTGTCATGCTTCTATGGTCGGCTGCCGCGGCAGACGCCGGATACGGCCTGCTGAAGCCTGAAGCTATGGAGCCGGAGACTCGCCATCGGGTACTTTATATTTGGTATCGACAACGCGATTCGTCCATCTCGCTTCCGGTAGCCATGCTCTTGAGGAACGGTTCAGGCGTAGCGTGGAGATGTTAGGTTCGCAATAGCCGTGAGCTTTTCCACGGTAGTCAGGCTTGGTTTCTTGCGGTTCTCGCGCATGTGGTAGTGTCGCCGCGTAGGCTTCCAAGCAGCGCGAATTTGCTTGCGCCTCGTTACTGATCGTCAGATCAGATCAACGTGATCGGACGACAACAGGTTTGTAGATTCACGTCTTCGACGCGAGCGTGAATCGGACCACGCGAATTGGACAACTGCGCCGATCGTTTTGGAACGACATCGACGCGATGCTCAACCCAAGAAGGTCGCAGGTCGGATTCAAGTCGCAGGCAATTTTCGCTGGGCTGGACTCTACGACGTTGACGCCGCGCAAGGCGTGGTCATCAAACTCGACTGGACCGGGCCTGCCACGTCGGCGCTTCGCCGATCACTTAAGGCCTGACAAGTCGAGCCATCGCGCGAAAGAAAACTGGAAACATCGGCGAAGTAGCGAGCGACAGTGGCTGCCTGACCGCCCTCGGCACTACGCGCCCCGAAATTATCATCCCCAATCATCAACGAGGAAGGACAGACCGTGGTAGGTACTCTCGACATCGAAAGCGAACATGCTAATGCCTTCACTCCCGAAATCCAATCTTTTCTGGAGGCTTGCACTCGAGCAGTCCGATAGCCCGACTATACTAAACACAAGGAAGGTTATTCGCTACGAAAAGTTCGGAATACCCGAGAGGAACGGCCGACCTAAGCCTTCTCCACCATCACCTCAGTGGACTTAATCACCGCCGCCACCGTATCGCCCACCGCCAAATTCATCTCCTCCACGCTGCGCCGCGTAATCACCGCCTCCACCAAATGCTCGCCCACTTTCACGGTAATATGCGCCATGATGTCGCCAAGCTTCACTTCAATAATCGTGCCCACTAGCCGGTTTCGCGCAGAGATTCTCATGCGCGGGATAATATCCCGCACGCCTCATCCTGTCGAGCGGGATTTCCCGGCAACTCGATCGTCATCCCGGCGTTGACGCCGCACACCGCGGATGCGATAATCACCAGCTTTGCAGCTTGTTATTTTTGTGTCCTGAGCGCACCCTGCGCTCGATCAGTCGCAAAATCCAGGAGCTGAGCAGCGCAGCAGTTTGCAGAAAATGGAAATGGTCCGCCAACTCGAAGACCTGGTTCTCCAAGCTCTGCCCACCGTCGTCATCGTCTTTATCTTTTATCTCGTTATGCGCTCCACTTTCTTCGGCCCGCTCCAGCGCGCTATGGACGAGCGCGCCCGCCGCATCGACGGCGCCAAAGCCGAAGCCGCCGCCGCGCAAGCCGCCGCCCGCGATGAAATGGACCGTTACCACGACGCCCTGAAGAAAGCCCGCGCCGAGGTCTATTCCGAGCAAGAATCCGCCCGCCAGGCCGTCCTCGACGAGCGCGCCAAACTTCTCCGCGCCCTGCGCGCCCGCACTCAGGAAATGGTGCAAGAAGCCAAGCAGCGCATCGCCGCCGAATCCGAAACCGCCCGCGCCGAAATCGAAAGGCAAACTCCCGCTCTTGCCGGCCAAATCTCCAAGATGATCCTCGAGCGCACCGCCCCCTCCGCAGGAGGCAGCCGTTGAATCGGGCAATTCTCCGTTATCCGCGCATTGCGAGCATCGCCGCGCTGTTGTTTTCGGCCCTCCTTTTCGCCGCGCCCGCCTTCGCGCAGGAAGAGGGCCCCGCAACTTCCACCCAAGGCTGGATTTTCCGTTGGCTCAATTTCGCCATCGTCTTCGCCGCGATCGTCTGGGCCTTCTCGAAGGCCGGCCCGTATTTCCGCGCCCACGCCGAATCCATTCAGGCCGCCGTCGCGGAAGGCACGCGCGCCCGCGAAGAAGCCGAAGCAAAGAAGCGCGACGCCGAAGCCCGCCTCGCCAATCTCGATACCGAAATTGCCGAGCTGAAAGCGCAGGCTCGTCGCGACGCGGAAGCTGATCGCGAGCGCATCAAAGCCATGACCCGCGAAGAAGCCGCGAAAGTCGAGCGCGCCGCCGACATCGAAATCGCCGCCGCCGAACGCGCCGCCGTGCTCTCTCTCAAATCTGCTCGCCGCGCGCCTCGCCGTCGAGCGCGCCGAAGTTCTTCTCCGCGAGCAAATCACTCCGCGCGCCGATTCCGGCATCGTCAGCGGCTTCGTCGCCGATCTTTCCCGGAGCGTCAATTGAGCGTCATCGCCCGCCGCTATGCCGTCGCTCTTGCCGACGTGGCCGTCGAGCGCAAGAGCGCCGACGCCTATCGCCGCGAACTCGCTATTTTCTCCGACGCCTTCGCTTCGTCTCCCGAACTGCGCGAATTTCTGCACACCCCGGCAGTCACGCGCGAAGGCAAGCACGAAGTGCTCGATAAACTCGCCGCGCGCATCGGCATCGGCGAAGCCATCCGCAATTTCATTTACATTCTCGTGGATCATCGCCGGGTCGAATCGCTTCCCGAAATCAGCGCCGCTTTCGACGCCGAGTTGAATACCCGCGCAGGCATCGCCGAAGCCGCGGTCACTTCCGCCCGCGAACTTTCCGCCGCGGAAAAAAAAGAAATCGTCGCAGCCCTCGAGCGCATGACCGGCAAGCGCATCGAAGCCCAATTCACTCTGAACGCCGCGTTACTCGGCGGCGCTGTGGTGCAAATCGGTTCGACCATCTACGATGGATCAATCCGCGAGCAGCTCAATCGCTTGCGCGCGCAACTCGAAGCAGAAAGCTTTAGAATTTGATCACCGGCATTTCTCTGATTCGCGACAGGAGCACGAATGGCGAGCATCAAAGCTGACGAAATCACAAAAATTATCCGCGAGCAGATCGAGAATTATCAGCAAACCGTCGCCGTCGAAGAAGTCGGCTCGGTCATTTCCGTCGGTGACGGCATCGCGCGCGTCCACGGCCTCGACAAAGTCATGGCCGGCGAAATGCTCACTTTCCCGCACGGCGTCACCGGCATCGCGCTCAACCTCGAAGAAGATCAGGTCGGCACCGTGCTTCTCGGCGAATACTCCGAAATCAAGGAAGGCGACACGGTCAAGCGCACCAGCAACATCATGTCCGTGCCCGTCGGCGAAGCCCTCGTCGGTCGCGTTGTAAATCCTCTCGGTGAGCCGCTCGACGGCAAGGGCCCCATCATGACCGAGCAGCGCAATCCGGTCGAGCGCCTCGCTCCCGGCGTCGTCGATCGCCAGCCCGTCCGCGAGCCGCTGCAAACCGGCATCAAGGCCATCGATTCGATGATTCCCATCGGCCGCGGCCAGCGCGAATTGATCATCGGCGACCGCCAGACCGGCAAAACCGCCATCATCCTCGACTCCATCATCAATCAGCGCGGCGGCGAGCTGATTTGCATTTACTGCGCCATCGGCCAAAAGCGCTCGACGATCGCCCAAGTCGTGAAAATCCTCACTGATGCCGGCGCCATGGACTTCACCATCGTAGTAGCCGCTTCCGCCGCTGAGCCGGCCACCATGCAATACTTCGCTCCCTTCGCCGCCTGCGCCATGGGCGAATACTTCCGCGATTCCAAGCGCCACGCCGTCACTTTCTACGACGATCTTTCGAAACACGCGCAAGCTTATCGCGAAATCTCTTTGCTCCTTCGCCGCCCGCCCGGCCGCGAAGCGTTCCCCGGCGACGTTTTCTTCCTGCACTCGCGCCTGCTCGAGCGCGCCGCCAAGCTCAACGATCAACTCGGCGCAGGCTCGCTCACTTCACTGCCCGTAATCGAAACGCAGGCCGGCGACGTCTCCGCCTACATTCCTACAAACGTAATTTCCATCACCGACGGTCAAATTTATCTCGAAGCCGATCTTTTCAACGCCGGCATCCGCCCCGCCATGAACGTCGGCATCTCCGTAAGCCGCGTCGGCGGCAACGCTCAAATCAAAGCCATGCGCCAGGTGGCAGGCCGCATGCGCCTCGACCTCGCGCAGTATCGCGACCTGGCCGCCTTCGCTCAGTTCGGCACCGAGCAACTCGACAAAGCCACCCAAGCCCAGCTAATCCGCGGCGCTCGCCTCACCGAATTACTGAAACAGGATCAATACCAGCCGCTCTCCGTCGAAAAGCAAGTCTTCGTAATTTTCGCCGGCACGAATGGCTATCTCGACAAACTAGAAGTCGCCGAATGTCGCCGCTACGAAAAAGAGCTGCTGGCATTCCTGGATACAAATTACGGCCCCACGCTGCGCAAGCTAGCCGACAAAAAAGCAATCGACGACGCCCTGCGCGCCGAAATGACAGAAGCCCTCGACGCCTTCAAAGAGCGCTTCACAAGCACAGCCGCCAGCGGCCGACGCACCAGCCGCCGCAAGCTGATATAGACAAGGCAATCGTAGCGAGCTGTCAAGCCTCGCAGGCACGCTTCAGCCGTGCCGAACGCAAGTTCCCGGCTTCAGCCGCTGAGGGAAGTCTTCGAATCGTAACCCGGCCAATAAAATCGCATGCCCACACTAATCGATTTCCGCCGTCGCATCCGCAGCGTGAAAAACACGCAGCAGATCACCCGCGCCATGAAATTCATCGCCGCCGCCCGCCTGCGCAAAGCGCAAGAAGGCGTCACCGCCGCGCGCCCTTACGCCCGCGAAATTCTCCGCGTCCTGCGCTCCGCCGTGGCCCGCATGGAAGATCCCGCCACTCATCCGCTCCTCGAGCGCCGCCCTGAAGAGAAAATTCTAGTCGTCCTGCTCACTGGCGATCGCGGCCTCGCAGGCCCGTTCAACGCCAACGTCATCCGCCATGCCCTGCATTTCCTCCGCGATCACGCCTCGCAGAAAATCCATGTCCTCGCCGTAGGCCGCAAAGGCCGCGACGTCCTCCGCAAGCGCCACTACAATCTCGTCGGCGAATTCCTGAACGTCTCCCTAAACGTCGAATTCCACCACGCCAAAGAAATCGGCGCCCGCATCATCGAGCTCTACGCCGCCCAGGAAGTGGACGCGGTCTACATGATCTACAACGAATTCAAGAGCGTAATCGTCCAGCGCCTCTGCGCCGAAAAGCTGCTGCCCATCGATCCCGCAGTCATCGGCCAGCCGCACCAGCCCGAACCAACCGAATCTCTCGTCGATTACATTTACGAGCAGCCGCGCGCCGAGCTTTTCAAAGCCTGGTCCTGCGTTACGTGGACACGGAAATTTTCCGCATCTTGCTCGAATCCTCCGCCGCAGAACACGGCGCCCGGATGGCGGCCATGGATTCAGCCACAATCAACGCCTCCGAGCTGATCGACGAACTAACGCTCGATATGAACAAGATTCGCCAGGCAGGCATAACGCGCGAACTAATCGAAATCGTAAGCGGCGCCGCCAGCGCGATAGGTTAGATTTTTGTAGCGCCGGCCTTTTAGGCCGGCATCCGAGGTAGCGTCAACTCCGCGTACCTCGGGCTATATTTGGCAGGAGCCACGAATGGAAAAACACGAACACTCCATCGGACGCGTCGTGCAGGTGATCGGTCCGGTCGTCGACGTCGAATTCCCCGAACACCACCTGCCCTCCATCTACAACGCCGTCCGCATCACCAGCGAGGGCTTCGATTCGCGCGACCCGATTGACCTCATCTGCGAAGTCGAGCAGCACCTCGGCGAAGGCCGCGTCCGCTGCGTCTCCATGAAGCCCACCGAGGGCCTCGTCCGCGGCATGAAGGCCGAAAATTTGGGCGAAGGCATCTCGGTTCCGGTAGGCCGCGAAACCCTCGGCCGCGTTCTCAACGTCCTCGGCGAGCCCGTCGACGGCCTCGGCCCAGTGAAAGCCGATCAGCGCTATCAAATTCATCGCCCCGCGCCGTCTCTCGAAGACCAGTCCACCACTCTCGAAATGTTTGAGACCGGCATCAAAGTCGTCGATCTCATGGAGCCGTACCTCAAGGGCGGCAAGATCGGCCTCTTCGGCGGTGCCGGTGTCGGCAAGACCGTGCTCATTCAAGAGCTCATCCACAACGTCGCCATGCAGCACGGCGGCGTCTCCGTCTTCGCCGGCGTAGGTGAACGCACCCGCGAAGGCAACGACCTCTGGCTGGAAATGCAGGAATCGAAGGTAATCGTTCCCGGCGATCCTGGAAAATCCCGCTGCGCCCTGATCTACGGCCAGATGACCGAGCCGCCCGGCGCCCGCCTACGCGTAGGCCTGACCGGTCTCACGGTAGCCGAATATTTCCGCGATGAAGAAGGCCTCGACGTTCTCCTCTTCATCGACAATATTTTCCGCTTCGTACAAGCCGGTTCCGAAGTCAGCGCGCTGCTAGGCCGCATGCCCAGCGCCGTAGGCTATCAACCCAACCTCAACACCGAAATCGGCGAACTCCAGGAGCGCATCACCTCCACGAAAAAAGGCTCGGTCACTTCGGTGCAAGCGATTTACGTTCCCGCCGACGACTATACCGACCCCGCTCCCGCCGCCACTTTCGCGCACCTCGACGCCACCACCAACCTCAGCCGCCAAATCGTCGAGCGCGGCATCTACCCAGCCGTCGATCCGCTGGCCAGCTTCTCGCGCATTCTCGACCCGCGCGTAGTAGGCCAGGAACATTACAACGTTGCCCGCTCGGTTAAATCGATCCTCCAGCGCTACAAGGATCTCCAGGACATCATCGCCATCCTCGGCATCGAAGAACTCTCCGACGAAGACAAGCAAACCGTCGCCCGCGCCCGCAAAATCGAGCGCTTCCTCTCGCAACCCATGTTCGTAGCCGAGCAATTCACAGGTCTGGACGGGAAGTACGTGAAGATCGAAGACACCGTCCGTGGCTTCAAGGAAATCGTCGATGGCAAACACGACGATCTGCCCGAGCAAGCCTTCTACATGCAAGGCACCATCGAGGAAGTGCGCGCCAACGCAGAAAAAATGGCCGCCAACGCCTAAAAAATGCCGCCAGGCCAAATCCAACTCGAGGTAGTCACCCCAGCGCGCCGCGTCCTAAGCGCCGCGGTAGATTCCATCGAAATTCCCGGCAAGGACGGCTACCTCGGCGTCCTCCCGGGCCACGCCCCGCTAATCACCGAGCTGGGCATTGGCGCGCTGAGCTACATCCAGTCCGGCCAAACGCACTATCTAACGGTGATTGACGGCTTCGCCGAAGTCCTCGGAGAGCGCGTAATCGTCCTCGCCGAATTCTCCGAGCGCGCCGAAGAAATCGACCGAGCCCGCGCCGAAGCCGCCGCCCAGCGCGCCCAGGAACGCCTGACAAAATCCGGCTCCAACGAGGTAGATTGGCAACGCGCCTCAGTGGCATTACAGCGCGCCCTAATCCGTCAAGAAGTAGCCGCAAAATCCGCCCCGCATCACACTCCGTAATCGCATTGTTCGCCGCCCGCGGCGCTAGAAGTTCTCCATCATCCACATGTTGGCGTTCAGGTGTCCCGCGTAGATCGCCAAGTGCCGGCCGTCGGGCGAGGGCAACCCCCAGGGCGCGGAAAGTACCGCGTTGTTGGGCTCGAGATTTCCTCTCTGTTCCCACAGAACGTAGGTGTTGCCTTGCAAATCGACATCGAGTAGAGCTGCACCTTCATCGGTAGTGCTCGCGACCATCAGCCCCTTCCCGTCCGCCGCCCAGTTCACGCTCTGGAAATTATTCCAGCCCTTCACCACGAGTACCCGCGAAGCGTGATCCCTCAACGACAGAAGATGAATCGTCGGTCCCGACCGTTGGAAAATTGCGATGGTGGCGCCATCGGGAGAAAGATCCCAGAGATAGTCGTTCGGGTAGCGCGCGACGGGATCGGTGTCAAACCGCGCTATCTCGCGGCCGCGTCCTTCTAGCGGGTCGAAGGCAGTGAAGACCATCTGCTTCCGATCCGAAGATTCCTCTCCGACTGCGCACAGCTTCGCCGGTGACCGTGCGCAGGCAAGACCTTCGTAAGTCTGCGCTGTCATCACCAACTCAGTGGCGCCTCCTGCCATTGGAGCGCGCATCACTCGTGTCGGCGTCAAAGTGGAAGCGTAGGACGCGATCTCCGGCGGAGCGCTCAAAAAAAGTACCCAGGCCCCATCCGGGCTCACGCACGCGCCCGCGCTCCAAATGTCGTCCAAGCCGTAGTCGGTCAAATGCTTCGAGTCCGCCACCGTGGCGAGAAACTCAACCTTCTCCGTACCTACAACCTGCTTGAAAAGGCCCCACTGGCCATCGCGATACGCTCCGAAGACCACCGCCTTGCTGTCCGGTGTCCACGCCGCGGGATAGCTCCGGCCCTCATTTAGCGTCAGGCGTCGCGGTGTGGAGATGTGGCGGCTGCCTTCCATGTCCGCGACATACACATCGCCTTGCCACGACCACTTGCGAAAGGCGAGCCTCCTGCCATCCTCCGTCATACTCAGATTGTCCATGCACACGCCGGCCCAGCGCGTCAACCGCTTCGGCGCTTCCAGGGCATTGCCATTCCGGGCATCCAGTCGCACTCCCCAAAAGCTGCAACTCTCACCAATCGGGCCAGGGTCATCCAGGGAGTAGATCAGCCGCCCATCCGGTGACCAGTTCCAGTCCCATACCCAGGCGGGCAGGACTCGGGCCTCGAGTCCGCCGCGCAAGTCGCGGTTGTCGAGAGAAAATTGAACCGTTTCCCCCACCTCATGGTGCCATAGGTAGGCCAATCGCTGCCCATCCGGGGACCACTCGGCGCCCATGAAATCTGTGTTGTCGTCACTTTCGTAAAGCTTCTGCGCATGCTCTCCATCGGACGTCACCATCCAAATTTCACGGTCACCACCAATCTCGCTGGCTCTGGTCGTGAAAGCCACCGACGAACCGTCGCGCGTGACGCCCGTCGCGGTGGCATCCTCGCGAATTTTACGCGGCGCTCCGCCTATCACCGGGACGCTCCAAATGCTCGGAGCCCGTCCGGGCACGCTTGCAGTTGCGATGATTCTCGCGCCATCAACAGCCCAGTTCGGGGCAATGCTCCAGCTCACTTGCAGTCCCTTCAAAATTTCGGGCTGCGGAACATCATGCGTGTCGCCGGTCTTTATGAGCTTAATGTGAATTCCGGCCGTGTCGGCGTAGGCCAAATACTTGCCGTCGGGCGAAATGGCGCCTCCGGTTATCGCGTTCTCGCTGGAGTTAGCGGTGAGTTGGAGCTGTTTCAGATCCGGGAGGCTGAGCGGCGTTGGGGCGTGGCGCCTGACGAGCCACAAGGCGGCGCCAACAATCAAGAGGAGTGCGAGACTCCCCGTGACGCCGAGCATTCGCTTCTGCTTCGAATTTGGGAAGTGTGTTGCCGCGTCTTCATCGGTAACGACGTGTAAAACTGGGACACTTAGAGCGACTGGATTCATTTCGCCCTGACTTGACTGCGGCGCCGCCATGCTTGCGCTTGAAGCGTAGCTAGAGACTGGCTCGAGACCGATCTTCGTGGTCACTGGAGCAATGAACCGGTACCCACGTCGCGGCAGCGTCTCGATGTAGCGTGGTCGTTCCGGATCGTCTCCGAGCACCGCGCGAATTTGGTTCACGCAGGAGTTAATGCCGCGCTCGTAGTCCACGAATGTGTTCTCGCCCCACAGGCAGCGCTGGATTTCATCGCGGGTGACCACTCGCCTTGGCCGTTCCGCAAGGAGCAGCAACACCCGGAAAGGCTGCGGATGAATTTTCAGGGGGATATCGGCTTTGCGCAGCTCCCCGCTCGCGGCGTCCAGTTCGAATGGGCCGAAACAAATCACCGGCGGCGGATGGGCTGGCGAAGCCATCAGAAACCTCGTTACATTAGCCGGAATTGTACCATTACGTCTAGCTGGCAGTCTTACGAGCCCTAGCGCCAAAGCTCCCGCGCCCTCGTAACCTCTATAACTGTCAGGAACATGCGCTCTGACATCGTTCTGACATGAATCTGAGGATTCCTGTCATTGCCATTCTCGGGTCGCTTCACTAATTTCGCTCAACCAAACCGAATCGAGTGCTGAAATCACGGACTCGGAGTACCGCACAAGCGTTTGCGATGCCACACCGATCCAGGTCCCGCGAGCAGAGGAGGCCGCATGAGACAAAATGCCCTGCTGTTCGTCGCTATTCTCGGCATCTGCATGTGCAACGCCTGCGGTGGCGGCGCGGCGGGCATCGGTAACAACGGCGGGGGTGGCGGTGGTTCCCAATCGGCTGCCACGCACTTTTCGGTCACTGCTGCAGCGACTTCAACTACCGGCGCGCCGATTAACTTCACCGTGAATGCACTGGACGCAGCGAATAGCGTACACACAACCTACTCGGGAACCGTGCACTTCACTAGCACCGACCCTCAAGCAGTGCTTCCCGCTAACTCCACGCTGACCAACGGCACCGGCACTTTCTCGGCCACGCTGAACACTTCTGGTATGCAGACGATTTCCGCGACCGACACCGCCGCGCCGTCAATCACCGGTATCTCAAACTCGATCCAGGTCAGCAGCCCTTCACTGGCGATCAGCTCCGGCGCCCCTCCGAACGGCACAGTCGGAGTCAATTACGGCTTCCGCCGCGGCCCCACATGCACCGAGGGTTCACCCAACTGTCTCTGTATAATTATTACGGGGCTCGGCCCGGAGTGCCGCATCACTCTACGTGGCTTCCCATTCTCAGCGACAAATGGCACGTCGCCATACAATTGGAGCTGGGCGCCGGCCACAGGCTCATCGTCGCCGCCGGGACTGGAGATAGGCTCGGTACCTGTCTTGGATGGAACGGTAGTTGCTGTCTGTCGGCGATTGGAATTGAGGGTAACCCGACAGCGGCAGGCACTTACGACGTAATTGTGACCGTAACCGATTCCGGGGTGCCTCCAGCGAACGCCAGCAAGAGTTACACGATTCAGATTGACGAACCCTCCGCGGTGACCGCAGTACCCGATAACTCGGCCGATGCCACCAATGAACACCATCATTATCAACTCGTGGACTTAGGCAGCACGTTCGGCGGGTCGCAGAGTTACTTCGTCCCGGGAAGTGGCGGCGACTTTGCGGGTTCATCGGTGCTGAGCTCTGAGGGAACAGCAGTTGGATTTGCAGATACGGCCGCGCCCGATCCATTTCCAAACGATTGCTTTTGGGACTGCGACGTGGTCCATACGTTTATCAGTGACGGCACGGGTGTTATGACCGACTTAGGCGCGATTCCCGGCGGAGGCAGCAGCGTTCCGATGTGGATCACCTCAAACGGGCTCATCGCCGGGGTTTCGGAAAACGGACAGACGGATCCCTTGATTGCGGGTCTGCCGGAGATGCGCGCGGTGTTATGGAAAGAGAAGAAAATTATCGACCTCGGAACATTGCCCGAGGGCGGATATCAAAGTGAAGCCAACTCCGTAAACAGCTCGGGTCAGGTGGTGGGCGCGGCTCTCAATACAGTCCCGGACGCGAATTCCATGGATCAGACCTTGACTCCCATCGGTCCTGGCCCATTCTGGCTCTGGGGCGGATTCCCGCCGCCGTATCTCTATGAGATGCGGGCCTTCCTGTGGGACGAGCGCGATGGCATGCAAGACCTCGGAACGCTCCCTGGCGGAACCGATGCGCAGGCGACCATGATCAATGACGCGGGGCAGGTGATCGGATTCTCTTATACGGCTTCGACGCAGCCTGGTGCGTGCTTTCCTGTCGCGGTCGATTCTTTTATTTGGGAGAAAGGGAAAGGCATGACCGATCTCGGCGGGCTCGGCGGCACGTGCACGCTTGCGGCCGCCATCAATCAGCGCGGGCAAATCGTCGGCTCGTCCAACGGGACGGGCGACGCGACGACAAGCGGGTTTCTGTGGGAGCGCGGCGTCATGCACGAGCTGGAAGGCTCGCTTGGTGGCGATTTCACCGGTGCCTTTGCGCTCAATGAACGAGGGGAATCGGTCGGATTCGGCTACCTTCCGGGAGACGCGTTCTTCCACGCCGCGCTTTGGAGGAATGTGAAGAGCCTTACGGATTTGGGAACCATCGGCAACGATGTTTGCAGCTACGCCGGGGCGATCAACGACCGGGAGCAAATTGTCGGCAGTTCTCTCGCAACATGCGATTCGGACTCCGGCGCCGTTCGCGCGATTCTGTGGCAGGATGGTTCGCTCTTCGACCTCAATACGCTGATTCCCTCGGATTCGACGCTGTCGCTGCAATCCGCCAACGCGATCAACGATCGCGGTGAGATTGCCGGAATTGGAGTAGACTCCAGCGGCAACGAGCATGCTTTCCTGCTGCTCCCCTGCGACGAGAATCATCCCGGGGTCGCAGGCTGCGACTACAGTTCGGTAGATGCGGAGAACACGGTTGAAATTCAGCCGTCGCAGTTTGTCCAGGTGCCGGCAGCGGCGCCGGGCCGTAATACGTTGTCCACGGCCCAAATGATGACTCGATTTAGACTGTTAATGGCGGCCCGCCATCTTCGTAACGGTATGCCGCAAAATCAGAGCATCTCTCTCAGCACATTCGCCCCCGCAGCGACAACGGCGACGCTCAAACCCGGCAGCATGTACTTTTCCTGTGTGGATCGCTTGGTCGGCGGCGGTTGCACGCCTCCGCAGAAGGCGACTCTTACGAACTCAGGGGCGACGACGCTAACCGTGCACCGGATCAGCGTTACCGGTTCTTACTTTTCTCAGACGAACAACTGCCCTGGCACTCTCAAACCACACCAGTCTTGCGCCATTACGCTCAGCTTCGACGGACCCGCGCGCAGGGACCAGAAGGAAGAGAAATTCACGGGTTCTCTTGCCGTTTCTGACTCAGCCATGCCGAGCCCACAAAGCGTTACCTTGACACGCACGACCTCCGGGGTCCCCTAAGACGACGCAATTCCCAATCTTCGTAGGGGAGGGTCTTCAGACCCTCCCAGTGTTCGGCCCCGAACGAAACCGAACGCCAGACTATCACTCATACGCGGCAACAATTCAGTACAGTCTGGCCAATATGCGTTTCCCCTGTTGACATCCCACAGGTCTTCCGCCATACTCATGTGGACACGCCACAGGAGGCCGCATGGCCGCCGGAAAATCCGAAATCCTGCAGGGCACTCTCGATCTGATGGTCTTGAAAACTCTCGAAGCCATGGGCCCGCTGCACGGCTACGGCATCGCCCGCCGCATCGAACAAATCAGCGACGACGCCCTGCAAATCAACCAAGGCACAATTTATGCGTCGCTCGTGCGCCTCATGCACAAAGGCTGGATCTCCGGCGCCTGGGGCACCTCCGACAACAACAGAAAAGCCAAGTTTTATTCCCTCACCAAATCCGGCCGTAAGCAGCTCAACACCGAAGCGCAAAATTGGCAGCGCATTTCCGGCGTAATCGGCCGCGTGCTGCGCATCGCGGAGCGAGGCTAACGCCATGCTCGCCTGGCTTCGAGCCCTCACTTCCCGCACCCGCGCGTGGCTTTCTCCTCACCACGTGGATCAAGACTTCGCTCACGAACTCGAAGTCCATCTCGACATGCTCACCGACGAAAACATCCGCCGCGGCATGGCCCCCGAACAAGCCCGCCGCGCCGCCCGCATCCGCCTGGGCGGCCTCACGCAACTCCAGGAAACCAACCGCGAACTCCACGGGCTGCCCATCCTCGAAACATTCCTGCAGGACGCCCGCTTCGCACTGCGCATGCTCCGCAAAAATCCCGGCTTCACCGCCGTCGCGGTCCTCACGCTCGCTCTCGGCATCGGCGCCAACACCGCCATCTTCAGCGTCGTTTACGCCGTGCTCCTGAAGCCGCTGCCCTATGCAAACTCGGAGCAGCTCTTCAACGTCTATGAGATGCAATCGCAAGAAAAAACCGCAAAAACGAGCTGGTCGTATCTCAACTTCGCAGAATTACGCGAGCAGAATCACGTTTTCACCGAAGTAGCCGGAAGCCAGCAACACCAATTAACACTCACCGGTCGCGGCGAGCCCACGGTCGTGAACACTTCGGTCATCACTCCGGAGCTCCTCTCCCTCTTCGCCGCCACGCCTCTCGCCGGGCGCATTTTTTCTTCCGATGACGGCAAACCCGGCGCCCCAGCCGTAGTCGTCCTCGGCGAAAATCTCTGGCGCAACTCCCTGGGAGCAGATCCAAATATAATCGGCAGCTCCATCAACCTCGACAAGCGCGCCTTCACCGTAATCGGGATCCTGCCCGCGTCGTTCCGCTATCCGCGCATCACCGATACCGAGCAACTCTGGATTCCCCTCGTCCAAGACCCGCTCTTCGGCAGCTTCATGGATCGCAGGGCAGGGCATTGGCTGCAAGTCACCGGCCGTCTAAAGCCGGGCATTTCCATCACGCAAGCCCAGGCGGAACTCGATGCCATCGCCGCAAGCCTTGCCAAGGAGTTTCCGGAAGAAAACTCCGGCTGGGCGGCCGGCATGTCTCCTCTGCAGGAGATGATCGTAGGAAAGATGAAGTCTCCGCTCTTCGTACTGCTAGGCGCCGTCGGCCTCGTGCTCCTCATCGCCTGCGCCAATATCGCCAATCTGCTTCTCACCCGTGCGACTTCTCGCGCGCGCGAGATCGCAGTTCGCTCAGCGCTCGGCGCCGGACGCGCCCGCATCATTCGCCAGTTACTCAGCGAGACCGCCGTGCTCGGCCTGCTTGGCGGCGCAGCAGGAATCGTTCTCGCTTACTGGGGCGTCCATGCCCTCAGCTCGCTCCTGCCGCAGAGCCTGCCGCAAGTGAACGCCATCCGCGTCGATAATTCTGTCTTAACTTTTGCTCTGCTTCTTTCCCTCATCGCAAGCTGCGCCTTCGGTTTGGCCCCGGCCTTCTTCGCCGCAAATTCCGATTTGCAGTCCAGCCTTCGCGAAGGTGGCGGCCGCGCGGGCGAAAGCCGCACTCGCCGCCGCGCCCGCAGTTTTCTCGCCGCAGCGGAAATCGCCCTCGCGATGGTCTGCTGGTAGCTGCCGGGCTGCTCCTGCGCAGCTTCGCCAAGCTTATGTCCGTCAATCCCGGATTTGACGCCCGTAATATCGTCCAGGCCGATGTCTCACTGCCTCGCTATCAGTATTCCACGGCCCAGCAGTGGTCCGCTTTCGCCAATGAATTGCTCGCGCGCATCCAGACTCAGCCCGGAATGCAGGATTCCGCCATCGTTGTTCCCCGGCCGATCTCCGACGGCCAGGTCAATCTGGGATTCGATATCGTCGGCGAGCCGCCGTCGTCCGCCGCCGCATCCAGGACGGCAGACTATGTTTCCGTCAGCCCGGAATATTTTCGTGTGATGGGAATTCCGCTGCTCGCCGGCCGCGACTTCGATCAGCGCGATATCCTCGGCGCGCCCCGCGTCATGCTCATCAGCGAAGCCCTGGCGCGCCTTTATTTTCCGAATCAAGATCCCCTCGGAAAATGGCTCGCATTCGGTCTTCCCCCGGATACCGGCGCTCCGCGCGAAATCGTCGGCATCGTCGGTGATGTGCGCGACGTTTCCCTGGGCCAAACTCCCGGCCCCGAGATGTACGTGCCCTACGCGCAATCCCCGTTCTGGGGCGCCAATTTCGTAGTAAAAAGCAGCCTGAGCCCGGCGAGCGTAGCCGCCGCGTTCCGCCAGGTAGTCCGCAAAATAGATAAAGACCTGCCCGTCACCGACGTCTCGCTGATGCCCGAACTGATCGACGCTTCCGCCGCGCAACCCAGGTTCCGCACCTATTTGCTAACCCTGTTTGCCGCCATGGCGTTGGCGCTAGCCGCGACGGGAATATTCGGCGTAATTTCTTACTCGGTCGCCTGCCGCAGGAACGAAATCGGCATCCGCATGGCTCTAGGCGCCTCTCGTTCCGCGATCCTGCGCATGGTCCTGCGCGAAACGCTAAGCCTGACGCTCGCAGGCCTCGCTCTAGGCATACCCTGCGCCCTGGCCGCCTCTCGCCTCGTAGCCCACCTGCTCTTCAACGTCTCCACCTACGACCCACCACGCTAGCAGCGGTAGCCGTAGCTCTAGCCGCCGTAGCAGCCGCAGCCGGCTACATCCCAGCCCGCCGCGCCATGCGCGTAGACCCAGTAATCGCCCTCCGCTACGAATAAATCCGCGCGCCGCACGCGTGAGCTCTCCACCTCAGCTCCCTCAAAAATCCTCCATCATCCACATGTTTCCGTTCGTAGCCCAACTACTGAACGCCAAATGACGCCCATCCGGCGATGATTTTGCAATCGTTTCACCGGACGCTCCCGTGTTTTCCCACAAGGCCTGCGCGTTACCTCGAAGATCCACGTGCACGAGCTCTCTCCCGTTCCGCATCCCCGCGGTAACAAACAAGCCCTTCCCGTCCGCAGACCAAATAAAAGCCTGCACGTCATTCCAGCCCTTCACGTCGAACTGCTGCAATATTTCTCCGCTCAGCGACAGAATGTAGATCGGCCCAGCCGCGGATCGCGTGGCCGCAAGCCGGCGCCCGTCGGGCGAAATATCCAGCCACCAGGTAACGTCGTTCGCACTGGCGGTCACGTCGAATCGAAAGAGTTCAGCGCCTCGTCCGCGCCGGGGATCGAGAATCGTGACGATCACTTGCTTGCCGTCCTCACTCGGCTCGCCAATCACGCACTCGCCCGCACGAGGCCTCGCGCAAGAAATCATGCTGTACGGAGCCGCTGTAAATAATCGCTGCGACTCTCCTCCGTTAATCGAAATTCGCATCACCTCTTCTGCTGTCGTCGCGGGCGGCGCCCCATTCGCTCCGCGCTCAAAATAGACGATGCTCCCGCCATCCGGCGTCACATGAGGATCGCGGCCATATCCGTTCGTCAGCGGACCTTCTGCAATGTCCTGGTCCAGTGCCTGGCGATAAAGTTCAAAATGACCGGTGCGATTGGAAACAAAAAGTATGGCCTTGCTGTCCGCCGTCCAGTCCACCGTGCCTTCCGAGCTTTCGTTCAGAGGAAAATGCCTCGCACTCGCGATGCGTGTCCCGCCCGCTTCCATGTCCGCCAAGTACGAAGTTTGTCTTCCGGCCCATTTCAAGAAGGCGATCCCCCTGCCGTCCGATGTTTCGCTCATCCCGCTCATGCAGAAGCCGGACCAATTTGTGAGGCGCCTCGGTTTTTCGGCGCGCGTGCCCGTGCGCGCATCAAGCCGCATCTCCCAAAAGTTGCAATGGCTCCCAGAAATCGATTCCGGCTCCGCCACCGAATAAATCAGCCGTCCATCGGCAAGCCAGAAATAATCGTTCACGCGCTTCATTTCATTCGTACTCAGTATCGTCGCCGGAGCGCCACCCTCCAGATTGCGGCTCACCAGCGTGTCGCCTGATGCCCCGGTCGTTCTGTACAGCACTCGCTTCCCATCCCCCGACCAACTCAGTCCGAAAATCGCGCTGTCCTCGCCCGCTTCAATCAGTTTTCGCGCCTGCCCTCCATCCGGTGCCATCAACCAGATTTCACGTTCCCCAAACTTTCCTCGGTTCGTCCCGAAACCGATCCACGCGCCATCCCGCGATATGGAATATCCCACCGCAGCGTCACGCACTTTTCGCGGCCCGCCGCTCAGCACCGAGACCCTCCAAATGCTGCTCTCTTCCGAATTCCAGCCGCTGGATTCTGTTCCCGACCGGTGCGCATTGACGATGAACGCGCTGCTGTCCGGAAACCACGCCACGCACTCCCATCCGGCTTTCTGATCCTTGAAGTCCTCCGGCGGAGAAACAACTCGAGTTTCGCCCGTTCCATTCACCTTGACGTACATCCCTTTCATATCGCTGTACGCCAGGTAGCGCCCGTCGGGCGATATCGCTCCACTCGTCACGCGGTTCTCGAACGAATTCGTAGTCAGTTGGCTAAGCGTCGTTTCTGGCGCAGACTGCTTGGTGGCCGGCCGCGTATTGGCCAACCACAAAATCGCGCTCACCACAATCACCGCTGCAACGATTCCCGCAGCCACCATCCACTTTCGCGTTCCTGGCCTCGTCTCTCTTTCCCGCTTCAAACTCTTCAGCTCAGCGCGCATTTCCGCCGCGGACTGATACCGCGCTTCACGATCCTTCTCGAGTGCCTTCCCGATAATTCTTTCGAGCTTGGCGGGAAGCTCAGGATTCAGCACCCGCGCCGGCGTAGGCACGCGCTCAAGGATTGCCTCGTGCAGCACTGCCGCTGTCTCCCCGCTGAATGCCCGCTGCCCCGTCGCCATTTCATAAATCACCAGCCCAAATGAAAATAAATCTGTCCGCGCATCCAGCTTCTCGCCCCGCACTTGCTCCGGCGACATATATCCTGCCGTCCCGATCGCCACTCCCGTCCGGCTGACGAACGGATCCGATGTCGCGAATACTGCCCCGTCGCGGGCCATTCCATGCTGCACGGCATCGTCGCGCTGTTCCTCCGGGCTCGCAGTTCCGGGCGTCTCCGCTGCGCTCAGCTTTGCCAGTCCAAAATCCAAAATCTTGGCCTGGCCGCGCTGGGTTTCAGGGTTTGTACTTGCAAACCCTGACCTATTAGACGTCACGAAAATATTCGCCGGTTTGATATCGCGATGAACAATTCCGCGGCCATGCGCCGCGTCCAACCCATCGCTCACTTGAATCGCCAATTCCAGCAGCTTTTCAACTTCCAGCGCCGCTTTCCGCTGCGCCTGCCGCGCGATCACTTCCCGCAGCGTTTCGCCCTCGAGATATTCCATGACGATGAACGGATTCCGTTCGTGTTCTTCCACCTCATAAATCGTGCAAATGTTAGGGTGGCTCAGCGCCGATGCCGCACGAGCTTCGCGCTCGAATCGCCGCAGCGCCGCCGGATCGTTCGCCAGCTCCTCGGGCAAAAACTTCAGCGCCACGCGCCGCCCCAGCCGCAAATCCTCCGCCTTGTACACCACTCCCATCCCGCCGCCGCCCAAAATCTCCAGCACCCGGTAATGCGACACTTTCTTCCCGATCAACCCTCGTTCTATCGGTGTCAGCGTCCCCGCTCGAGCCTCGACCTTCGCTGGCTCCGCTCGCTCGCCCGCCCCATCCACCCATACGACCTTCACTTTCAAGCGATATCCCCGCCGCGCCAAAGTCTCGATGTACCGCGGTTCCTCCGCCGAATCTCCCAGCACCAGCCGCAGCCGGTTGATCGCCGCGCTGATGCTGTGCTCAAACTCCACCACCGTCCCGTTCGGCCAGAGCGCCTTTCGAATCTCCTCCCGCGTCACCAGCTCCCCCGGGCGTTCCACCAGCATCGCCAGAATTCGAAAGGGTTGATCGGCAAGGCCTACGCCGGCATCCCCATCGCGACGGAGTTCACCGGCACGCAGATCAAGCTCAAAGCCTTCGAATCGCGCCACCCGGAAGGAAATTTCGGACCGACCCACACACCACCTCAAATTGGCCAGGATTCTACCACGCTGCCGCGCCCATGGTCCCGAGCGAAGCCAAGGGTGCCCCACGCGCCGTAATTGCGCGTGGGGATTTTCGCCGGCCTCCTCAACTCTCACAATTCAGGCAGATTTGTCGGGCACGACTTCTCGTACGAAGCGAAGTCGAAGGGCAGTCGTGCAGCAAACGTTGGAATTCAATTTGGTTTGTCAGGGCACGACTTCAGTCGTGCCGCAAACGCACAAAATTCAGTCCGGCTTCAGCCGCTGAGGGTCAGTACTTCGGCGTTTCGCACACACGCGTGAACCGCGGGGGTGTTTTGTCGATGAAACTCGCCCCCGGACTCCTTAGCCCGTTCGGCAACCCCGCCCTCCCCGCAAATCCTCGCCGCAGAATCAAATCCAATCATGAATCACATATGACCCAATTTTGACCCGCTTTGCATTGCCCCTACCCGCCACCCGCCGCACCATCGCCCGGGGCGTGCCAGCATTCAAACGTCTTCTTTCGTCAGGAGCCGCCATGAAGCGTTCCCTAGCCGTCAGCCTATCCCTAATGGGATTCGCAACCGCCCTCGCCCTCACCGCCTGTGGCGGCAGCTCAGGCGGTGGCTCAAACAACCCCCCGCCCCAGCCTCTGGTTATCTCCAACGCGCAACCCCCTTCTGGCACCGAGGGCGCGGTCTATCCCAATTTCACTTTCACAGCCACCGGCGGCGTTCCTCCACTCACCTGGAGCGAAACCGGCACCCTCCCTGCCAACATGACTTTCAGCCCCGCCGCAGTCCTTTCCGGCACACCGGGCACCTCAGGTTCGTTTCCCATTACCGTCGAAGTCGAGGATTCAACCGGGCAAAAAGCCACGCCTTTTGATTGCACCATTCAAATTTCCAGCCCACCGCAGAGCATCAACATGGAATCTCCGCGAACTCGGCACACAGCGACCCTATTGACCACCGGAAATGTGCTGGTTGCAGGAGGCGTGGAGCACAACGAAAGCATTCTCGCCACAGCAGAGCTCTTCAATCCCGCTACTTCCACATTCTCGTCCACCGGCAGCATGGCCACCGCGCGCGCCGATCACACCGCCCTCCCGTTGAACACTGGCAACGTCCTCGTTGCCGGCGGAATCGATTCCGGAGGCAACTCCCTCGCCTCCGCAGAACTCTTCGATCCCGCAACCGGCACATTCACCTCCACCGGCATCATGAATCTCGCACGCACCCACCATGCTGCGACGCTGCTCCAAAGCGGCAAAGTGCTCGTAACCGGAGGCCAGGATTCCAACGGCAACTCGTTCGCCTCCGCTGAATTCTTCGATCCCGCCAACGGCACCTTCACCCCAGTAAGCGATATGAACGTCGCCCGCGCTTCGCACACAGCCACGTTGCTCCAAAGTGGCGAAGTGCTCGTCGCCGGGGGTGTTGATTCCAACGGAAACGCCCTCTCCTCCGCCGAGCTTTTCGACCCCGCCAACGGCACCTTCACTCTGACAGGCAGCCTTGCCACCGCCCGTTTCAGCCATACCGCCACGCTCCTCAACGACGGCACCGTACTCGTCGCCGGAGGCGCGGACCTCAATGGCCTTACCTTCTCTTCAGCCGAGCTCTTCGCTCCCATGGACGGGACTTTCACCCCGACGGGCAGCATGGCCACCGAGCGCGTGTTCCACACCGCCACGCTGCTCGCTGACGGCACCGTACGAATAGCGGGCGGCGCTACACTCACACTCGCCAATTGCGGCATCAACTGCATCACGGCCTTCCCGGTCTCCACCTCCACCACCGAGCTTTTCGACCCCTCCAGCGGATCCTTCTCGCCCGCCGCAGACATGCAATCCAGCCGCCAGGGTCACACCGCCACATTGCTCCCCGGCAACATGGTGCTGGTCACCGGCGGCGTCCATTCCCGCATCCAGGGCCGGCAACTGCTCTCCACAGTCCTCTCCAGCGCCGAACTCTTGCAGTAGGGCAAGCCTTGAGCATTGCCGGTTCGCGGAGCGGCACCCCGTACTACCGTCAAAATATATCCTTCGTTCTATTGACTCGCCCGATATGCCCCGCTACTCTGGCGGCGCAACAATGGCGGCGGCACCACAAACCGGCGAAAGGAGGCACCTGAGGCGCTCGGAACATCCACAGGGGGCCAATTTCTAATCGATACACGAAATTATTAGAAATCGCCGCAACCCATTGAAAACAAAAGACCGAGCCTACTTCTAATCGATACAAAACACGCCTTTTTCAAATCACCCTTTTATCGCAGCACGAGCGGGATTTGGCCTCCGACAAAGTTGTACCCGCCACGCGCCGTGTGTTAGCATCCCGGTTTTCCCGTGGGGCACGCTGGCATGTCTGGTCCGCACCATCTACTGAGGCGGAGCAACTCCTCCCGCCATCGGTCAATCGAGGTCAATCGTGAAAACTTACACCACCGATGCAATCCGTAACGTTGGCATTGTAGGCCACGGCGATACGGGGAAGACGCAGCTCGTATCGTCGTTGCTTTTCACTGCGGGCATGACGCCGCGTTTCGGCAAAGTCAACGAAGGCTCCACCGTCACCGACTGGGACGAAGAAGAGATCGCCAGAAAAATATCAATTCAAACAGCCGTCGCCTTCGCCGAATGGCAGGCCCCCGGCGCGGCCGACAAGATCAAAATCAATCTTCTCGACACTCCGGGCTACAGCACTTTCGTCAACGAAACGAAAGCCTCGCTAATCGCCGCCGATGCCGCTCTCATCCTCGTTGACGCGGCCGCCGGCGTTCAGGTGGTCACCGAAAAAGTTTGGGACTTCGCCACCGAATACGATATCCCCCGCGCCTTCGTCCTCAACTGGATGGATCGCGAGCTCGCCAGCTTCGAGCGCTCCATGAAATCGCTGCAAGATGTTTTCGGACGCGGCGTCGTGCCGATTCAATTGCCCATCGGCCAGGAGAAGAGTTTCAAAGGCGTGATCGATCTCATCACCATGCAAGCGCTCACCTACACGCCCGATGGCGACGGTAAAGGCAAGGTCGGCGAAATTCCCGCCGAGATGGCCGAAGAAGCCAAGGCCGCGCACGAAGCGCTGGTCGAAATGGTCGCCGAAGGCGACGACGCGCTGATGCAGGAATTTTTCGACGAAGGCACGCTGCCCATCCCGGATCTGAAGAAAGGCCTGCGCGAAGCCGTAATCGCCAAGCGCATCCTGCCCGTCATGCTCAGCTCGGCGCTCCACAGCATCGGCAGCGACGCCATTCTGAATTTCATCGCCGATATTTTCCCGTCGCCCGCCGCACGCAAAGTTTTCACCGGCCACAAGCAAGCCGATCACAAAGGCGACACGGTCGATCGCAAAATCGCCGCCAACGAGCCGTGCTCCATCTTCGTCTTCAAAACGCTCGCCGATCCCTTCGCCGGCCGCATCTCCTATTTCAAGGTAATGTCCGGCGTTCTGAAGAACGACGCGCACCTCTCGAATTACAATCGCAGCACGGAAGAGCGCCTGCAGCACGTCCAGGTGATGCAGGGAAAAACCGCCACCGCCGTCAACGACCTGCAAGCCGGCGACATCGGCGCCGTCGCCAAACTGAAAGACACGCTCACCGCCGACACGCTCGGCGACAAGAACGGCACAATCTTCTATCCGCCCGCGCGCCTGCCCGAGCCGCTCATTACTTTCGCCATCGAGCCGAAAACGCGCGCCGATGAAGACAAGATCGGCACCGCCATCCACCGAATTCTCGAAGAAGATCCCGCGCTGCGCTTCAGCCGCGATCCGCAGACCAAAGAATTCCTGCTCTCCGGCTCGGGCCAGCAACACATCGAAGTGGTCGTCGCCAAGCTGCGCAAGCGCTACCACGTCGAGTTGACGCTGAAGCCGCCCAAGGTCCCGTATCGCGAAACCATCCGCGGCAAAGCCGACGCCGAAGGCAAACACAAAAAGCAAACCGGCGGACACGGCCAGTTCGGCGTCTGCCGCATCAAGATGGAGCCGCTCACGCGCGGCGCCGGAGTCGAATTCGTGGACGACATTTTCGGCGGCTCCATTCCGAAGAACTGGATTCCCTCGGTCGAAAAAGGCATCCGCGATTCCGCCGAGCGCGGTTTCCTCGCCGGATTTCCAGTGGTTGATTTCCGCGCCAGCCTTTACGACGGCAAATATCATGACGTCGATTCCTCCGACATGGCTTTCAAAATCGCCGGCTCGCTGGCCTTCAAAGAATGTATGAAGCAGGCGCGTCCCGCGTTGCTCGAGCCCATCATGAACGTGGAAGTCTACGCGCCCGATATTTACTCCGGCGATCTGATGGGCAATCTCAGTTCGCGGCGCGGCCGCATCAGCGGCAGCGAGTCGCGCGCATCGAACGTCATCATCAAGGCGCAGGTGCCCTTCGCCGAAATGCTCAGCTATGCCAACGAGCTTACTTCGATGACGCAGGGCCGCGGCAGTTACACGATGGAGTTTTCGCATTACGATTTCGTGCCCGGTGAAATCGCCGAAAAAGTAATCGCCGCGCACAAGCCGCACCACGAAGAGGAGGGCGACGCGGCTTCGGCGTAAGCCGCGCGGCCGCATTGACTTGCTCTCGGACCACGGCACTTTCGCTGTCATCCCGAGCGAAGCGAGGGATCTGCATTTTCTTTAGCGACCCTCGCCGCAGCCGCGTTGACTTGCTCGTGCGCCCAACCTAACATAGCCCGCCGATGTCAGAATCCGATCGCGCTTCCGGCCAAATCATTTCGCATTTCCGCATCGTCGAAAAACTCGGCGGCGGCGGAATGGGCGTCGTCTACAAAGCGGAAGATACGAATCTCGGCCGCTTCGTGGCCCTGAAATTCCTGCCCGCGGAAGTCACGCGCGATTCGAGCGCCCTCGAGCGTTTCCGCCGCGAAGCGCGCGCCGCCTCGGCGCTGAATCATCCCAACATCTGCACGATTTACGAAATCACCGAGCATCTCGGCCAGCCCGTCATCGCCATGGAGCTGCTCGAAGGCGAGACGCTGAAGCACCGCATTTCGGGCAAGCCGGTTCCGCTCGATGAGACGCTGAACATCGCCATTCAAATCGCCGACGCACTCGACGCAGCGCACTCGAAAGGCATCGTTCATCGCGACATCAAGCCCGCGAACATTTTCCTGACATATTTGGGGTCAGGGTTTGCAAGTACAAACCCTGAAACCCGGCGCGGGCAAGCGAAGATTCTAGATTTCGGCCTGGCCAAAACGGTTGAGCCGAACCGCGCCACTGTGGACGCGAGCGCGACGGCCGATGCGGTGATGCTGAGCGAAGAGCATCTCACCAGCCCCGGCACGGCCATTGGCACGATTGCTTACATGTCGCCCGAGCAGGCGCGCGGCCGGGCGCTCGATGCGCGCTCCGATCTTTTCAGCTTCGGCGTGGTGCTCTACGAAATGGCCACGGGCAAAGTGGCGTTCGGCGGAAATACTTCCGCGGAAATCTTCGACGGCATCTTGAATCGCGCGCCGGAAGCGCCCGCGGAGCTGAATGCGAAGGTGCCGCTGAAGCTCGAGGAAATCATCAGCAAATCGCTCGAGAAAGATCTGGCATTGCGCTATCAACACGCCGCGGACTTGCGCGCCGATTTGCAGCGTCTCAAGCGCGACACGGATACGAGCCGCGTCGCTATGCAATCGTCAGGCAGTTCGGGCGGCAAGGTTTCGACTGCCTCCGGCGGCTCCGGCAAAACGAAGAGCGCGACGGCCATCGCGGACGAAGCACGCGAAAGTGCAAAACGCGGCGCCCTCAGCACCACAGCGAAGATTGCGATTGCTGCCGTCGCTCTCGCAGCGATCGCCGCCGGCGTCTGGTGGTTCAAAGGACGCGGCAGCAGCAAACCGCTCACGGACAAGGACACAGTCGTGATCGCCGACTTCGCGAATTCCACCGGCGATCCCGTCTTCGACGACACGCTGAAGCAGGCGCTAAGCGTTTCGCTGCGCCAATCGCCATTTCTCAACGTGCTCAGCGACGAAAAGGTGCGCGGAATACTCGCGCTGATGACGCGGCCGCCGAACACGCCGCTCACTCCAGACGTAACGCGCGAAGTCTGCGAGCGCGCCACGAGCAAGGCTTTCATCGCGGGCTCGATCGCCGGCCTCGGCAGCCAATACGTGATCGGCCTGAAAGCGGTGAACTGCGCCAGCGGGGAAGTGCTGGCGCAAGAACAAGTGACCGCGACGGGGAAGGAGAAAGTCCTCGATTCGCTCGGCGAAGCGGCCACAAAGCTGCGCGGCGAACTCGGCGAGTCGCTCGCTTCAGTGCAGAAATTCGACGTCCCGCTCGAGCAGGCCACCACCACGTCCCTCGAAGCGTTGAAGGCTTACAGCCTGGCGGGCAAGACGGCCTTCGAGCAGGGATCCGGCGCGGCGCTGCCTTACTATCAAAAGGCCACGGAACTCGATCCGAATTTCGCCAGCGCCTACACCGGGCTGGGCGTGATGTACAGCAATCTGGGCCAACCGGCTCGCGCGCGGGAGTATCTCACCAAGGCCTACGAACTTCGCGAACATGCCAGTGAACACGAAAAGCTGCACATCACCGGGCTGTACTACAACGGCGCGATCGGCGACTTTTCAAAGGCGATGGCAACCTTCCAGGAATGGACTACAAACTTTCCGCGAGACCCGGTGGGATTTATCGATCTCGCGAGCGCGTATTTTGGTCTCGGCGAGCATGACAAAGCGCTCACAGCGTGCCTCGAAGCCGAACGCCTGTCTCCCGAAGACATCATCGCCATCGAGAACACCACACAGGCTTACATCGTCCTGGGTCGCCTGGACGACGCGCAGAAGGAAATCCAAAATTCCATTGCGCGAAAACTGGACGACGATCCTCTGCGCGTCTATTTCTACGACGTGGCATTTCTGAAGAACGACGCGAAGCTGATGGCCGAGCAGGTCGCCTGGTTCGATCACCATCCGGAAGTCGAATACGAAATCCTCGGGGTCGAGTCGGCGACGGAGGCGTATTTCGGCCGCTTGCAAAAGTCGCGCGAATTGGCGCGGCGCTCGGTGGAATTGGCCGTGCGCGCGGACAACAAAGAGCTTGCCGCGCTGATACAGGCGGGCGCTGCCTATAACGAGGCGCTCTTCGGAAATCTTGCCGAGGCGAAGCAGCAGGCGGAGGCCGCATTGGCTCTTGCTCCAGGGAGCCACGATGCCGAGTCGTTGGCTGCATTTGCGCTCGCGTTTGCGGGCGACGTGCCCCGGGCGCGTGCCTTGGTCCAGGATCTGGGCAAGCGCTTTCCGCAAGACACCGCGGAGCAATCGTTCTGGCTGCCGTCAATCGACGCGCAAATCGCGTTCACGAATAAGGACAATGCTCACGCGCTCGAGCAGCTCGAGGTGGTCCGCCCGATGGACTACGCAGTGGCGGGCAACGGATTCATATTGTCCTCGCTGAATGCGGTTTATTTGCGGGGAGAGGTATACCGCGCCGCGGGCCACGGCCGCGAAGCCGCCGCTGAGTATCAGAAAATTCTCGATCACTCTGGCATCGTGGTTAACGGAGCTACCGGCACGGTCGCGCATCTCGGAGTCGCGCGCGCGAAGGCGCTCGAAGCGCAAAGCGCGCAGAGCGGCGAGGCCGATGGCGCTCGCACCGAGGCGCGCGAGGAATATCAGACGTTTCTGACGCTGTGGAAGGATGCTGACCCCGACATTCCCATCTTCCGCGCTGCAAAGGCCGAATCCGCCGCTTTGAAATAATCCTCGATTGCTATTCGGAGGTGCCGATTTGGGCTTGGACTTGGCGGCGGAATTCGTCGGGATGGCTGATTCTATCGAAGGTTTCGAATGTGCCGCCGGTGCCTCGGACTACTACCGTGCCGTAGCCGAGCATGCGGCCGAGGCCTGATTCTTCTACGCCGATGCTTTCGACTTTGTTGAGCAGGACTTCGATGCTCTTGCGCGCGACGATGCCGGTCTTGATGAGCACGCGTTTATTGGAAACGGCCACTTCGGTGGAGCGGCGGCGGACGATGCCGTTCACAAGAATGATCGTGGAGAGGAGCAGCGCGGCGATTCCGCCGATTACAAATCCGGTGGATGAGCGCGAATCGTGCGTGACCGTCAGGCCGCGAACGAGTGCGGCGATTCCTGCGGCATCGAGGACCAGCGAGACGACTATCGCCCAGAACATTACGATCCAGTGGTAGCCGGTTTTGTAGATGATCTTCTCGCCAGGGACCAGATTATTTTCGAGGTAGCCCAAAGGTGCTCCTCTTCGGCTCGCGGCCGCCGCACAACTTTTCAATCCCAGCGCTAAAGCGCAACGTCAAACTCGCGGCTGTTTCCGGAGCGCTGAAGCGCTCCTTCCCCCGCATGAATGCGGGGGCTCCCACCCGGCGCCGCGCCATTTCATAACAACAACGGCGCGATGTCCAGAGCGGATTACGTGAAGCGCGGCAGGAAGAAGCCCGTCAGCCGCTTGTGTTCTTCGAAGCCGGCGCCGAACTGCGTTTGCAGGAAGGATTCTTCCTTGCGGGCTTTTTTCACGAAGCCCAGAAGAATTATCGCGAAGCCGACAACCGCGCGCCATTCGCCGATCACCAGGACTGTGCCGACCAGCGCCAGCAACATTCCGCTGTAAATCGGATGGCGAATATATTTGTAAGGCCCGGTGCGAATCAGGCGGTGCTCCTGGCGGATGGTCACGTCGCCGCTCCAATATTTTCCGAGATGGGCGCGCGCCCAGATGGCGAAAGCGACGCCGGCGGCGGTGAAGGCGATCCCGGCGATATCGATGGCCGGCGATTGCGGCAGGAAGCGATAATTGAGCGCACCGAAGCGCGGGTCGGGCGAATAGATGAGCGCGAAACCTCCGAGCATCAGAAAAATATGGACCAGACGTTCGCCAGGAGGTTCGCGTTTCTCGGCGCGTTTGCGGCCGAACGCCGCGATCAGCCAATAGAGTCCGAGAATGGCCCACAGAGCGCCGATGATTTGTCCGGGACCGCGATCGCCGTAGACGACAAAATGCATGATGTTCTCCGTGCGCCGCTCGCCGCAGCCGGGATCGTGCACCGCGACGCACTCAGGATGATACATTCTACTGCGTTTCCAAATTGGCTCTTGCTCTGACTGCGCTGGCGGGAGATTCTGGCGGGACCATGAAAAAGAAATCTACCAAGAAGTGGGGCGATTCTACCCTGGCGATACGTGCTGGAGAGGAGCATCACGGCATCAATGCCGCTGTGGGAACCACGATTTCGCGGACCTCGAACTTTACGTTTGCCAATACGGCGCAGATGAAGGGCTGGGCCGAGGGGAAGAACAAGGCCTACATCTACACGCGCTACGGGAATCCGACGTTAACGATTGCCGAGGAGAAGATTGCGTCGCTCGAAGGAGCCGAGGCGGCGGTGGTGACGGCTTCGGGGATGGCGGCGATTTCGAGCGCGCTGCTGGCGGTGCTGCGATCGGGAGATGAGGTGATCGCCTCGCACCAGGTTTATGGCGGGAGCTACCGCTTGTTCCGGGACTTGTTTCCGCGATTCGGAATCAGCGTGCGGCATGTGGAATCGGATCTCGAGGGAATTGAAAAGCTGGTGGGCCCGGCGACGAAGGCGCTTTACGTGGAGACGCCCACGAATCCGAGTTTGCGGCTGGTGGATTTGGAGAAGGCCGCGGCGTTTGCGCGCAAGCATGGGCTGGTTTCCATCGTGGACAATACATTTGCGTCACCGGCGCTGCAGAAGCCGGTCGAGAGGGGCTTCGACATCGTGGTGCACAGCGCGACGAAATATCTCGGCGGGCATTCGGACATCATCGCGGGCGCGGCGGCTGGCAGCCGCAAATGGATGGAGCGCGTGCGCAGCAACGTCATTTATCTGGGCGGATCGATGGATCCCGGCGCGGCGTTTCTGCTGATCCGCGGAATGAAGACCTTGGGCGTGCGCGTCGCGAAGCAGTGCGAGACGGCCATGGCGGTGGCGAAGTTCTTGGCCCGGCATCCGAAGGTGGCGAGGGTGCATTATCCGGGGCTGGCGTCGCACCCGGATCATTCGCTGGCAAAGAAGCAGATGCGCGGATTTGGGGCCATGATGGCGTTTGATATGAAGGGCGGGGTGAAGGCGGCGCGGCGATTTTGCGACCGGGTGAAGATCTTTTTGATGGCGGCGAGTTTGGGAGGGGTGGAATCGCTGGTGGTGCTGCCGATTTATACCTCGCATTACCGCATGTCGCTCGAGGAATTGAAGGCCGCGGGAGTGGTGCCGGGGACGGTGAGGATGTCGGTGGGGTTGGAAGATGCCGCGGATTTGATTGAGGATTTGAGGGAGGCGCTGGCTTAGCAGCGAGCAGTAGTTTGCGCGCAAGGACCCCACGCGCAAGTACGGCGCATGGGGCACCCGGTGCGTGTCCCCTTTCAGTCACCCTCCTGTTTGAGCGGCCCATTGACCCGGCTTCCCTTGAAAACATAGAATTTTCGATACCCCGTGTGTTGCGGAGCAGTCGAGTGCGCTCCGGTTTGGTGCGGGATGTCTGATTCGGCGGGATTTGCGATTGGGCTAATGCCCGGGGCTTGAGCGACCGATGCGAGAGGGTATGAAAGCGGCGATGGCGTTGGCGGCGGCAGCGGCGCTGCTGCTGGGCGGTTGCGACGAATCGTCGAAGAATACGGTGCACGTGCGCCCGGCGGCGCCTGTGCCGGCGCCCACGCAGACTGCGAACGAGGGCCTGCCTTTTCCCGAGCACTCCAATTTCAGCGCTTACAATTTGATTGACCGGCGCTCGCGCGTGGACATTTTAATCGCGCGGATGCAGGCGAATTACACCGCGGCGCAGAGGAACTATGCGGCGGGCGATATCGAAGAGGCGCGCAAGCTTTTTAACCGCGCCGTGGATATGGTCGAGGAGAGCGGCATCGCCGTAGATAGCGACGTGCAGCTCGCGGAGCTGTTCGACCAGATCGTGGATACCATGCGCTCCTACGATCTCGATAACACGGAATCCG
Source organism: uncultured Acidobacteriota bacterium (assembly GCA_963707165.1). Lineage (GTDB taxonomy): Bacteria > Acidobacteriota > Terriglobia > Acidiferrales > UBA7541 > Palsa-147. The sequence goes on from CAVPPO010000002.1 coordinate 118,057, forward strand.
ACGAAGCGGACAATACTACCGAGGGGATGTCGGAGCCGGCGCCGATTGACGAGATTGCCGATTTGACCACGCTGCCGTCGGGCGATCCGCGCCTGGCGCAGAAGGCCATCGCGGAATTGATGAAAGTTCCGCACGACATGCCGTTGTGCGTGAACGATTCGGTGCTGCAATACCTGAGCTTCTTCCAGACCGAGCGCGGGCGGTTAATTGTGGAGACCGGCTTGCGGCGCGCGGGCCGCTATCGCGAAATGATCCGGCGGGTGCTGAAGGAAGAGGGCATGCCGCAGGATTTGATTTATCTGGCGCAGGCCGAGTCGGCGTTTCAGCCGCAGGCGGTTTCGCGGGCCGGGGCGCGGGGCATCTGGCAGTTCATGCCCTTCCGCGGGCAGGAATATGGACTGGATCGCAGCTGGTGGATCGATGAGCGCTCCGATCCGGAGTTGGCCACGCGAGCGGCGGCGCATCATTTGCGCGATTTGTACGGCATGTTCGGCGATTGGTACCTGGTGATGGCTGCTTACAACTCGGGGCCGGGGAATGTGGCCAAGGCCGTCGAGCGCACCGGATACGCGGATTTCTGGGAATTGCAGAAGCGCAACGTGCTGCCGAACCAGACGAAAAATTACGTGCCGATTATTTTGGCGCTGGCGCTGGTGGCCAAGGACCCGCCGCTCTACGGCGTGCAGGTGGATCCCGACAAGGCGCCGGTGATGGAGTTTGTGAAGCCGGGGCATCCGATTGATCTGCGTCTGGTGGCGGATGCTACCGGAGCGGATCTAGATGACCTGCGCTTGCTGAATCCGGAATTGCTGCGCATGGTTACGCCCGATGATTCGGCTTTCACGCTGCGGCTGCCGGTGGGCACGGCGGCGAAATTTTCGGCTGCGATCGCGGCGATTCCCACGGACAAATGGAAGAGCTGGCGGATTCACGAAGTGACGGAAGGCGAGACGCTCGCGGGAATCGCCAAGAGTTTCAAGGTAACTCCTGCCGCGGTGGTGGATGTGAATCATCTCGAGTCGGCTGCGGCGATCAAGAGCGGCGACCGCTTGACGATTCCTGCTGCGGCGGTGACGGAATTGAAATTGGTGCACTACCGCGTGCATCGCGGCGATACGCTCGACGGAATCGCGGAACAGTTTTCGGTGACCGTGGAAGATCTGAAGCGCTGGAACGGATTGCATGGAAATTCTGCCCCGAAGGGCGCGCGCTTGCGGATTTATGCCGGCGGCGGGCCTCCTTCAGCGCATCCGAAGAGCAAGACGCCGGCGGCATCGGCGGCCGGGGCGGCGGGGCACGTGCAGGGCGTGTCGCAGCCGGGCGATGCGGCGCGCGAAGAGATTCATCATCACGTGAAGCCGGGCGAGACGCTCTATTCGATCGCGCGGCAGTATGGCACTACCGTCGAGGCGCTGAAGGATTCGAATCCGGTTTTGAACGGCCGGGCGCTCGAGGCCGGAGACGTCCTGACCGTGCAGCCTTCCCACTGAGCGGCCCGATTCCACTCTCAAGCATCTCATAACTTATTGACAATAATAGCTTTAGTGTGTTCTTCGGCTACTTCAGATGTCTGCGTCCGGCCTCCGAACTGCCGCCGCCACTCGATCTGCGGATTTCTAGCGAAAATCTCCAAGCTAGTGCGCCTTGCGCCTTGACAAAGACAAGAGACTCCGATAATTAAGCGCGAGGAAATTGGGAGCGCGGCCTGCGACGGTAGCCCCCGAGGGAGGACGGAATGTTTCGAGCCAAAATGAACGACGACGACGCCGAGGATCTGCCCCGCTACGAGGAAGAGGAAGAAGAAGCGGAGCTCGGCGGGCCGCACGATGAGGTAGTCGAAGAGGAAGTCGAAGAGATCGTGGTCGAGGAAGAGCCCGCCGCGCCTGCCAGCCGGGTCCCGGCGCCTCCGCCGCCGCGGCCGAAGCCGGCGGCTCGGGCCAAGCCGAAGAAGGCCAAAAAGAAGGCGGCCAAGAAGCGGCCGGCCAAAAAGGCCAAGAAAAAGACCGCCAAGAAGAAGGCCGCGAAGAAGAAGGGCAAGAAGCGGCGATAAGGTAGAGATTTTTAGGCCGCCGGAGCGCCGCTCGACGCGGCGTTCCGGCGGTTTCGTTTGCCCGCCTATCTGCCTGCCCATTGACCAGACCCGCCGGAGTGTTTCACTTCGTTACGTTCCCGAACGGAACATGTTTCGCTTGCCGTAAGCGGAGACGCTCGCTAGCATACCCGGCGATGCCGCTGGCGGTGGAGCAGATTCGGCGGATGCGTGGCGGGGCGCAGGCGCACCTGATGCGTTGCGCGGATGATAACTACTACGTGGTGAAGTTCCAGAACAATCCGCAAGGGCGCCGGATCCTGGCGAATGAATTGCTCGGTTCGAGATTGGCGGCGCGCATGGGATTGCCGGTGGCGGGGGCGGAAACGGTCGAAGTCCGCCGCGGACTGATCGAGCGCACCGACGATCTGGTGATCCAGCTGGGGCGCGGACGGGAACCCTGCTCGGCGGGATTGCAGTTCGGCTCGCGGTTTCCGGGCGATCCGGCGGCGACGGTGGTCTACGATTTTCTTCCCGACGAGCAGTTGCGCGAAGTGGGGAATCTCGAGGCCTTTGCCGGCATTCTGGTCTTCGACAAGTGGACTTGCAATACGAATGGGCGCCAGGCGATCTTTTACCACGGCCCCTTGCCGGGGCCGGTTGAAAACCCCCGCGTCGGCGGCGGCCGTTATCACGCCACCATGATCGACCACGGATTTTGCTTCAACGCCGGGGAGTGGAATTTTCCGGATGCGCCGCTACGAGGGATTTACGCGCGCGGCATGGTGTATGAGCGCGTGCGCGGGATGGACGCGTTCGAGCCGTGGATCGCGCGGCTTGATAAACTGGACGAGGGCGCGATTGGCGAAGCGGCCGGGCAAATTCCGCCGGAGTGGTATGAAGGCGATCTCGATGCGCTCGAAAGCATGCTGGGCCAGCTCGAGCGGCGCAGGCGCCTGGTGCCCGAACTGATCCGCGCGTCGTGGAAATCCTCTCGCAATCCCTTTCCCAATTGGACGTGACCCCGGCTCGAGAGAATTGCGGCCAAGGAGAATCGCGGGGGAGCATCGGGGCTGGCGAAGTTAGACTTGGCAAAAATCAGCGGGAGGAAAGCCGTACCTGCGGAATTTGTGGCGAGGTGAATCATGGCCGAGGAGAATTTGCGGGAGTTTGTGTATCGCGTGATCCGCTACACGCCGAACCTGGTGCGCGATGAGTGGGTGAATATCGGCGTGCTCCTCGAGGACGCGCCGCCCGATGGCGGCGCACTCCGTGAACACGTGCGCCGCGAGGCGCGCCTGATCGATGAGCCGGCCGAGTTCGCGCGCGTGCGGCGCCTACATCCCGCGGCGGATGAGAACTTGCTGCGGGCGTTTGCCCTCGATTTCGACGCACGGCTACGGGCCGGCGGCGCCGGGGATGGAAACGCGGGCGCGGCAGAATTTTTGCGGCGCCTTGAGGATTCGCTATCGAATGCCGTGCAGTTCAGTCCGCAGCGCGGCGTGCTGGCCGAGGATTTCGACGCCGAGCTCGAACGGCTTTACCAGGCGCAAGTCTCGCCGCCGCGCGGCGCGCGCGGGGGCTTGCTCGAGAATACACGCGCGTGGGTCCGCGCGAAATTGAGCGACGTCTTCCGGCGGCGTCGGCTATTCGACAAAAGCTCCTGGCAAAAAGGTATTCCGGTTGAAGAGTTCACGCAGCCGGGCGATCCCCTGCGGATCGATTACGGCTACCGCACCAACGGCACGCGCGGGTTCTTGCACGCCATTTCCATCGCGCGCGATCCGGCGCAAGCTAAGGTGCTGGCCTACACCGCCGAATGCATCCGCGCGCGCGTGCCGAAAACCGAATTCACCGCCGTCGTCGAGATGGAGCCGTCGCGGGAAAATCCGCGGCACCAGTTTGTCGCGCGCCTCTTCGAGGAGCAGAAGATCGCCGTCGTCCCGCTCAACCGCATCGAGAAGTTTGCCGAGGAATTGCGCGTCAGGGTGAATTAGGGTTTAGGAGGTAGGGGATATCGACCAGCGCTGCGGCCGCCGAATTTGCGATCTTCGATTCTGCAATTTCCAGTACCCCTTCTCTATGCTCCGTCTCTTGACACACCGCTTTGAATCGCGCCCCACGCGGGTAATTCACGCTGGCTGAGGAGCGCTTCGGCGGCCCAGGTGCCTAGATAAACCGAGAGTGCTACGCCGTGGCCGGCATAGGCGCCCAGCACGATGGCGTTTTTGGTGGCGGGATGATGCGTGAAGACGGGCGTCCAGTTTTCGCGAAAAAGGATTGGTCCGCCCCAGCGGTGCGTGAATTTTACTTTGGCGAGGGCCGGATGGAGATGGCGGACGCGATTCTCGAGCGTGGCGAACGTGCGCGCGGGCTCTTCCGCCGCGATATCGAGGCGCTCGAGATTGCGCGAGCCGGGCGCGGCCACCAGGCCGGCGCCCCAAACAATCGACCGGTCGCGGCGCACGCGGCCCCACAGATAGGGGAAATCGACGGTGTAGAACGGTTTGCGCTCGCCGAGGCCGATGGCCGCGAGCGTTTTCTCGGGCACTGGCGCCGTGAGTGCGGCGAGCGTCAGGCGTGGCGTGGCTTGTTCTTCCGCGTAGCCGGCCAGATCGAGTGAGAGCGCGTTCGTGGCCAGGAGGATTTTCTGCGCGCGCACAACTCCACGCACCCCGCCACGCACCCCGTCGCGCGAAAAGGTGATTTCGGCCGGGGAGTTCCAGGCGATTTTTTCCGCGCGGCGGTTCTCGAAAATCAGCGCGCCGGAGCGGGCGGCGGCGCGCGCCAGGCCTGCGGCCATCTTTCCCGGATCGAGCGAGCCGCCGGGAATCCTCTTCACGACGCGCAATGTTCCGGAATCTTCCCAGGCGATGGGGGAATCGGCGATAACTTCCTTGCGCGCGATTTCCCAGGCGCCGCCGAGCGAGAGATCGCAGCGCACATTTAGAGCATCAAGAATTTTCGGAAAGGTGGCGAGGACATCGCCGAGGCCGGGCTTGTCGCCCGCGGCGGTTTCCGCGAGAACGATGCCGCCGGTGCGGCCGCTCGCGCCGTGGCCGATGCGCCCGGCTTCGAAGACGGCGACGGATAATTTTGGATCGAGCCGCCGGAGTTGCGCGGCCGCGGCGAGGCCGGTGAAGCCGCCGCCGAGGATGGCGATGTCGACGGATTTGGGCAGCGGCTTTGTCGGCGGGCGATAGTTGACCCGCCATGGGGGATTGCCCCAGCGGGCGAATTGCGGCGATTTAAGTGCGGTGCGGCGGATGGAAGGCTCCCGGTGTGGTAGCGCCGGCGTCCCTGCCGGCATCCGACGACTACGTGCTGCGCCAACGCCGGCAGAAGTGCGCGGACTCACTCCGCGCTACTTGATTCTCTATCTCTTTATCGCGCGTGCAAGATGCCGGGCTGAAGCCGCAGCGTTACAATATGCTCTTCGTCCGCTTCGATCTCGCGCCGCGCCACTTTCGTCGAACTTGCCGGTCGTGCGCTCGTAAGATGCCGGCACGGAGGCCGGCGCTACAAAATGCTCTCCGTCCAGTTTTCCAGCGTGTGCTTGATCTTGCCCATGAATTGATGGGCGATCGCGCCATCCACCACGCGATGATCGTAGCTCAGCGTCAGATAGACCATCGAGCGGATGGCGATGGCGTCGTCGATCACCACCGGGCGCTTTTCGATGGTGCCCAGGCCCAGGATGGCCACGTTCGGCTGATTGATCACCGGCAGGCCCATCAGGCCGCCGAACACGCCGGGATTGGTGATCGAGAAAGTGCCTTCGGCGACTTCCTCGGGCTTGAGCTTTTTGGTCCGCGCGCGCTCGGCCAGATCGTTCATCGTGCGCGCCAGGCCCAGGAAATTTTTCTCTTCGGCGTTCTTGATCACCGGAACGATCAGCCCCCAGTCGAGCGCTACGGCGATTCCGATGTTGCACTCGCGATGCAAAATAATGTTGGTCCCGTCGACGGATGCATTGACGGTGGGAAACGCGCGCAACGCTTCGACGGCCGCGCGCACGAAGAAGGGCATGAAAGTCAGCTTCGTGCCGGTGGTCTCTTCGAATTTGGCTTTCGTCGACGCGCGCAGCTTAGCGATGGCGGTCATATCCACTTCGTCGATGGAATAAACGTGCGCGGAGACGCGCTTCGAGAGCACCATGTGCTCGGCGATCCGCTGGCGCATCACCGACATGGGTTGGACTTCGTAATGCCCGAAGTACATTTTTTCGCGCGGCACGGCGGATTCGAAGCCGGCGTGCGCTTGCGTCGCGCCCGAAGCGGGCGGAGGCGGTGAAGAAGGACGCACTGCGCCTGCGGCCTGCGCTCCAGAGGGCGCCGCGCCGGCACGCGCAGTGCCGCCATCGATAGCGCCGAGAATATCTCGCTTGGCAACTCGTCCGCCGGCGCCCGTGCCGGGAACTTGCGTCAAATCGATTTCGTGTTCCTTCGCGAGGCGGCGGACCAGCGGGGAACTGCGGACTTTTTCACCGGCGTCCGCTGAGCGGCCGACATCACCCGCGGTTGCGGAGCGGCCGGCTTGGCCGTCTCCCGCCGGAGCTGCTTTCGCCGCAGGCGCGGGTGCAGCTTTGGCTGCCGCAGGAGTCGGCGCAGGCTTCGCTGCCGGTGCGGGAGCGGACTTCGCAGCCTCGGGCTTGGGCGCTTCGGCTTTGGCGGGAGCAGGCGCCGCAGTCACTGCACCGGCGCCGTTCGAATCGATCACCGCGACGACGGTCTGCACCGGCACGGTCTGTCCCTCGGCGACCTTGATTTCCTTCAGCACGCCGGCGGACGGCGCGGGAATTTCCGCGTCCACTTTATCGGTCGAAATCTCGAAGAGCGGCTCGTCGCGCTCGACTTTCTCGCCCGGCTTCTTGAGCCACTTGGTGATGGTGCCCTCGAAAATGCTTTCGCCCATCTGCGGCATTACGACGTCAACGGACATTTGCGTCTCCTCAGAATTCTAATATCGAGCCAGTGCGCGCGCGGCGTCAACCACCTTGGCCACGTTGGGCAAGAAGTGCTCCTCGAGCGGCGGCGCGTAGGGCACCGGCGTGTCGAGCGACGTCACGCGCTGGATGGGGCCGTCGAGATCTTCGAACGCTCCTTCGCAGACGATGGAAGCGATTTCACCGGCAATGCCCCCGGTGCGCGTGTCCTCGTGGACGATCAGCAGCTTGTTGGTCTTTTTCACCGACGCCAGGATCGCTTCCTTGTCGAGCGGCAGCAGCGTGCGCAGATCGATCACTTCGGCCTCGATGCCTTCTTTTTCAAGTTCCACCGCTGCGTCAATGCAGGTGTGCGCCATCGCCGCGTACGTGAGAATCGTGAGATCGCGGCCTTCGCGGCGCGTTACGGCTTTGCCGATCGGCACGGTGTAATCGCCTTCGGGCAATTCTTCCTTGATGCGGCGGTAGAGGAATTTGTGCTCGAAAAATAAAACCGGATTGTTGTCGCGCACCGCGGACTTGAGCAGTCCCTTGGCGTCATAGGGCGTCGAGGGATAAATAATTTTCAATCCCGGCGTGTGCACGAAATACATCTCCGGATTGGCGGAATGAAACGGCCCGCCATGCACGCCGCCGCCCGACGGGCCGCGAATCACCATCGGCGCGGGCGCGCCCCAAAGATAGTGTCCCTTGGCGACGAAGTTGGTGACCTGATTGAAGCAACAGGCGATGAAATCGATGAATTGCATTTCGGCGATGGGCCGCAGTCCGAGATAGCTCATGCCGCAGGCCGCGCCGATGATGGCCGTTTCGCTGATAGGCGTTTCGATCACGCGCTCGGGCCCGAAGCGCGCGAGCAATCCTTCAGTAACCTTGAAAGCGCCGCCGTATGCGCCGATATCTTCGCCCATGGAAATGACCGCCGGATCGCGATCCATCTCTTCGAAGATGGCCTGGCGGATGGCTTCGAGCATGGTGACGGGAGCCATGTCAGCGGCGTCCTTTGCGCGCGGAAGCTTTCGCGGATTTTGATTTGGATGCAGAAGCAGCGCCTGCGCCATTGCCGCTTGGTTGCGCAAGCTTCGCGGATTTCTTCGCAGCTTGCGGAGGCGCGCCGGCGACGGTTTCCGTCGGGACGTTCAAGCCCTGATCGATGCCGCCGAAATCTTTCACTTGCACGGTCGTATCGAAGCTCGACTTCGGCGGCGTCACCTCGGATTTCGGGCGATGCCATTCGGCTTCGATGGTGTGGCACCCGTCGCAATAGACGCCCTGCTCCGCCAATTCAGGCGGCGGCATCGGCGAATTCTCTGCGAACTCGCGGTCGTCGCTCAGGAGTTTTTCGATGCGTGCTTCGACTTCTTTTTTGGCCGCGGCGTCCCAGATTTTATTTTCGGTGAGGAATTTCTCGTAGCGCGCGATGGGATCGCGGGCCTCCCAGTATTCGCGCATCTTCTTCGGCACATATTCCGCCGGATCGTGCTGCGCGTGCCCGCGCATGCGATGCGTTTTCGCTTCGATCAGCACGGGGCCGTTGCCCGCGCGGCATTGCTCGACCGCGGCTTTCGCGGTGCGATAGACGGCGAGGACGTCGTTGCCGTCAATCGTGACGCTGGTGATGCCGTAGGCGCGGCCGCGTTCCGCCAGATCGCGCAGCGGGACTTGCTTTGAGACCGGCGTCGAATAAGCCCATTGATTGTTTTCAAGGATGAGCACGAGCGACGCGCGCTGCGACGCGGCCAGATTCAATCCTTCGTGAAACGCGCCCGTGGAGCTGCCGCCGTCGCCGATCCACGTCATGGTGACGATGTCCTGCCCGAGATAGCGCCCGGCCATGGCCACGCCGGTCATCACCGGAATCAGATCGCCAAGCATGGAAATGGGCGAGACGATGTGCAGATCTTTCAAATCGCCGAAATGGCTGGTGCCGTCTTTCCCGAGTGTCGGCGAGGTGTATTTCGCCATGTGCTGCGTGAAGATGTCGCGCGGCTTCACGCCTTTCACCAGCAGCGCGCCGATGTTGCGGATCATGGGCGCCAGCCAGTCGCGCTTTTCGAGCGCGTAAGCGGTGCCTACCGAAATCGCTTCCTGGCCCAGACTGGAATAGAGGCCGCCGACGATTTTGTTTTGGCGGAAGAGTTTGCCCATCTGATCTTCGACCGCGCGGTTCAAGCGCATGTAGTAGTAGAGGCCGAGATAGGTGTCGCGCGTGAGCGGCGTCGACGCGGAAGACTTTGGTTTGGGCGTAGAGGTTGATGGCGTCATGCCGGGCTCCATTGTAAGCCGCGGGCGCGGCAAGTGGCGCCCCTGCGAAATCTGATTGGTGTGCTTTTAGCCATGAATGTATTCGGCGTCCTTGGTCGCGTCATCGATTTCGGCGTTGCCGGAGAGAACGGCCTCGAATTTCTCGCGCGGGACACTCACCATCCGGCGATTGAAGACATCGCCGAAATGTTGAGCGAGCGCGGCGGCCACTTTGGGCTTGTCCACTTCGTGGCCTAGGACGCGCTCTAGCGATGTGGCGCGCTTGTTCGCAATGCCGCACGGTACGATCAGATCGAAATAGCGCAGATCGGTCGAGACGTTGTAGGCGAAGCCGTGCGAAGTAACCCAGCGGCTCAGGTGTACGCCGAGAGCGGCCAGCTTTTCGGGGCCCGAAGGCGTGTCCACCCAAATGCCGTGGAGGCCTTCGATGCGATGCGCTTCGATTCCGAAGTCCCGTGTGGCGCGAATCATGGTCTCTTCGAGTTGCTGGACGTACCAGCGCACATCGCGGCGATGCGCGGTGAGATCAAGAATCGGATAGCCGACGATTTGGCCGGGGCCGTGATAGGTGATATCGCCGCCGCGGTCGGTGGGATGAAACTCGACGTTCATTTGCTGCAGCAAGCGCGCGCTTGCGCGGAGATTTTCGGGCTTGCCGTTGCGGCCGAGAGTAATCACGTGCTGATGCTCGCAGAGAAACAAAACATCGGGAATCGCTCCGGCCTTGCGGGCTTCTACGGCGCGGCGCTGCAGTTCGCACGCCGGAGCGTAGGCGATTCGCCCGAGGTCAATTAGCCAGCACTCGTTGCTCGAAAATGTTGGTGGATGCCGATCCATATTTGACTGACGGATGCCGGGCCAAGAACCCGGCGCTACACAAACCTCGACGCGTTACGCGTTGATGCTCAGGCCGCGGACGGCGTTGAAGGCGTCGCCCATGGCTTCCCAGACGGTTGGGTGCGCGTGAATGATCGCGGCCATGTCGTCGAGCGTGGCTTCCAGGCTGATCGCCGCCACCGGCTCGGCGATAATTTCCGTCGCCAGCGGGCCGATCGCATGCACGCCCAAAATTTCGCCGTACTTTTCTTCGGCCACTACTTTGATGAAGCCATCGTGATGGCCGAGAATCGAAGCTTTACTGTTGCCGAGGAACGGGAACTTGCCGGTCTTGATCTTGATGCCCGCGTCGCGTGCCGCCTTCTCGGTCAAGCCGATCGAACCAATCTGCGGCTCACAATAGGTAGCGTTGGGGCAGCGCAGGCGATCGAACGGCTGCACTTCCTTGCCGGCCATGCGGCCAACGGCAATCAGCCCTTCCATCGAAGCCGCGTGAGCGAGTTGCGGCAGGCCCGCAACGATGTCGCCGATAGCGTAGAGTTTCGGCTCGGCCGTTTCCATGTAGGCGTTGGTGTGCACGAAGCCGCGCTCGAGTTTCGCCGCGGTTTTATCGACGCCGGTGTTATCCGTCATCGGGCGGCGGCCTACGGCCATCAAAACTTTCTCTGCCGTGAGCGTTTCGGATTTGCCGGTCTTGTCTTTGAAAACGACCGTCGCGCCCTTGGCATCCTTCTTCACCGTTTCGACTTTGGCCTCGAGCTCGATGCGAATGCCGCGCTTTTTAAAAGCTTTCAGCAGCTCGGCGGAAATTTCCTCGTCTTCGAGCGGCACGGCGCGCGGCAGCATTTCGAGAATGGTGACTTCGGTGCCGAAGGTCCGGAAGATCGAAGCAAATTCGACGCCGACAGCGCCCGCGCCAACCACGACTAGCGATTTCGGAATCGCCGGCAGCTCTAGAATTTCCTTATTCGTGAGAATCGTTTTGCCGTCGATTTCGACGCCCGGCAGCGATCGGGCATCGGAGCCAGTCGCCAGCATCGTATAAGTCGTCTCGATTTCAGTTTTCTTGCCGTCTTTTTCGACCGAGACGCGGCCAGGGCCCGCGATGCGTCCCCATCCCGTGATGGTTTCCACTTTGCTTTTGCGGAAGAGGAATTCGATGCCCTTGGTGTGCTTGTTGACGATTTTCTGCTTGCGCTCGAGCATCGCCGGCCAATTTACCTTCACATCTTTCACTTCGAACCCGAATTCAGCGGCTCGCTGGAAATTCTCGTAAATTTCGGCGTGATGCAGCAGGACTTTCGTGGGAATGCAGCCGATGTGCAGGCAAGTGCCGCCGACGTAGGAATCTTTCTCGATGACGGCGGTCTTCAGCCCATATTGCCCGGCGCGAATCGCAGCCACATATCCGCCCGGTCCGCTGCCGATTATCACCAGATCATACTTGGCCAAACTGGTCCTCCCGGCGGGCTGCCGCGCCCTGCGACTTCGTGCCTGTTCTACATGACCGATGCCGGCCAAAGGCGCGGCCCTGAACCCCATCACAAACCGCGCGGAATGCCCGAATTCAGAATTCTATCAGCCGCTCCGGGTGGGAGCAACTTTGTGCCTCCAATTCTGGGGAACATTCCGCACGGCCGCTACGTATTGACATTCTATAGGGCTATCTTTAGGGTCCTATCGAGAGTCTATAGATAGCGGGCATTTCGAGGGGGCAGCGCGTGGGCGAGGCACAAACCGAGCTTTTGCAAGGCACGCTGGACATGCTGATTCTCAAAGCCCTGGCGCTGGGCCCGTTGCACGGCCTAGGCGTCTCGCGGCGCATCGAGCAGGTCACCCGCGGCACATTTCAGGTGAAGCCCGGCTCGCTCTTCCCCGCGCTGCATCGCATGGAAGAGGAAGGCTGGCTGGCATCTTCGTGGGGCGAATCCGAAACCCGCCGCCGCGCGAAGTATTACCTGCTGACGAAAGCCGGCCGCAAACAACTGGACACCGAGGCCGAGCGCTGGGGCCGCATCTCGCTCGCAATCGCCCGCGCTCTGGAAGCAAGCTGAAGCAAAGGTTTTGATCTTGTAGGGGAGGGTGCTTCAGACCCTCCCGGTTTAAATCGAGCAACAAGCGGGATGAAAAATGCGATGGCTGAACCGAATTCGCAGCGCAATTCGCAATCTGCTGAACGGCCGAAAGATGAGCCGCGACCTCGATGAAGAGATCCGCGCTCACGTGGAATTGATGGCGGAGGAAAAAATGGCCAAGGGAATGAAGCCGGACGAAGCACGCCGCGAATCACGCATGGAAGCAGGCGGAATCGAGCAAGTGAAAGAAAATGTGCGCAGCAACCGCGCCGGCGCCTGGCTCGACGTGCTGGCGCAAGACGTGCGCTTCGGCATTCGCGTGCTGATCAAAAATCCAGGCTTCACGCTCGTCGCGGTCCTCGCGCTGGCTCTCGGCATCGGCGCAAACACCGCCATGTTCAGCATCGTCAATTCCGTTCTGCTGCGCCCGCTTCCTTACGCCCAGCCGGAGCGCCTGGTAAAATTATGGACGCGCTTCACGAATATCGGTTTGCCGGACGATCAAAACTGGATTTCAGCCCCTGAATTTCGCGATATCACCGAATTGAACAAGAGCCTCTCCGATCTCGCCGCCTTCACCAACGTGAATTTCAATATAACCACCAGCGGCACGGCGAATCGTGTTCTCGGCGCGCAAGTATCTCCCGGCTTTTTCGCCATCCTTGGCGTTAACGCCGAACGCGGGCGCGTCTTCGCCAAAGAGGAAGGCGAGAAGGGACACGACACCGTGCTGCTCCTCAGCCACGGTCTTTGGGAGCGACGCTTCGGAGCCGACCCGGGAATCACCGGCAAGCAGATCATCGCCAATGGCCAGTCCTTCACGGTCGTCGGGGTTTTGCCGGCGGGATTCGATTACCCGAATCAATCGGAGATGTGGTCGCCGCTGTCTTTCGCGCCGAGCGATCTTACGCCCGACAACCGCGGCAACCATCAGTATGAAATGATCGGGAGGCTAAAGCCGGGCGTGGCCTTCGGCCAAGCGCGCGCGGACCTCGATCTTGTGGGCCGCGAGATGACCCAGCAGCACGGTGAATATCCCTACGCGAAGTTTGATTTCACGGTCACGGCGATGCCGTTGATCCAGGATATCGCCGGTGACGTGAAGCAACCGCTCTGGATTTTGATGACCGCGGTGGCGTTGGTGCTGTTGATCGCCTGCGCGAATCTTGCGGGATTGCTGCTGGTGCGCGCCACGTCGCGCGAACGCGAAATCGCCATCCGCATCGCGCTGGGCGCAGGCGGGCGGCGCATCGTGCGGCAATTGATCACCGAAAGCCTGCTGCTCTCGCTGCTGGGCGGGGTCATCGGAATGATTCTCGCGCCGATCGCCCTGCGCATGCTGGCGCAATCGAATGCCGTGGCTCTGCCGCGCGTCGTCGGCACGCAGATCGATCTGCCGGTGCTGCTCTTTACCACCGCGCTTTCTCTCGCCACCGGAGTGCTCTTCGGCATACTCCCTGCGCTGCAAGTGATTCGCGACGTCAACTGCACGGCCCTGCGCGAAGGCGGGCGCTCGCAGACCGTAGGCGCGTCGTCGCGGCGGCTTCGGCGTTTGCTGGTAACCGGCGAAACCGCGATCGCTTTGATTTTGCTAGTCAGCGCCGGATTGCTGTTCAAGAGTTTTGTTCGCGTCCTCGAAGTGAATCCAGGTTTCCGCGCGGACGGCGTGTTGAAGATGACCACCGCGCTGCCGCCGGAAAAATATGCCACGGACGAACAGGTCGCCGCGTTCTTTCGCCAAGCGCTCGAACGCATCAAGCAGCTTCCGGGTGTGGACTCCGCCGGTTTCCTGGACACAATTCCGCTGGGCGATGGCAATGAGTCGGGCACGGTTACTGTCGACACACAATCCGTGCCGCTGGACAGGACCGCGTTTGAAGCGGATCAGCGCGCCGTGACTCCCGGACTTTTCAAGACGCTCGGAATTCCGTTGCTGCGCGGGCGCGATTTCAGTGAAGGCGATACAGCCACCTCAACGCCCGTGGCTGTGATCGATGAGACGATGGCCGAGCTTTATTGGCCCGGCCAGGATCCCATCGGAAAACGCGTGCATCGCGGCGGCGGAGGATCGAAATCGCCGTGGCGCACAATTGTCGGCGAGGTCGGACACGTGCGCTATCGCACGCTGGAAGCGCGCTCGCGTACCGAACTCTACATGCCCGAAGAGCAAGTTGCGGCCTCGACGATGAGCATTCTGGTGCACACGAGCGGCGATCCTTTGGCGCTGGCGTCTTCGGTCGAGAAAGAGATTCAGGCCATCGATCCGGATCAGCCGGTGTATCGCGTGCGCACGATGACGCAGGTGATGGCGGAATCCGTGGCGCGGCGGAAGCTGGGCGCGACGCTGCTGGGCGTGTTTGCCGGGCTGGCGTTGTTGCTCTCGGTGCTCGGAATTTATGGCGTGATTGCATTTGACGTGGCGCAGCGGACGAATGAGATCGGCATTCGCGTGGCACTTGGCGCGCAGCGGATTTCTATCATTCAGCTCATGCTCTCGGATGGGCTGCGTCCGGTGCTGATCGGCATCGTCACCGGGCTCGTTGGCGGAGCAATCTGCGGCCGGTTGATCCGCAGCATGTTGTTCGACGCGCGGCCGCTCGATGGATTCGTTCTCATCGGCGTCGCGCTGGTGATGGCCGCGGTCGCATGCATGGCGTGCCTTTTCCCCGCCTGGCGCGCCGCGCGCCTCGATCCGATGAACGCGCTGCGATACGAGTAGCGGTTGAAGTAGCGCCGGCGTCCCCGCCGGCATCCGACGAACACAAATCACGCCAAGGGCAGGATTCACGCGCGGCCCACTCAGGCGAACCACAGCGATACATTTGGCACAGCGATCCGCGCACAATCGCGGCCTTCGTAGAGGATCGAGGTCAAAGATGCCGGACCCTCGCGGCTCGGAGTAAACAGGGACGGCGGCGCTAATTTTGACTTGTTCGCGCTTCGACCAATCATCTCCTGGAAATTTCGTTGGGATTCGGAGAACTGCTGGCCTATGATGCGGCGCTGCGGCCGCGGGCTCGGGGTGCGCTTGAGCGGCCGGCGAAAGGATGAATTGATGGATTCTCCTAGCGAAACGCAAACTTCACCGAACCCCATCGGCCCCGGCCAAAGCGCTCCATTCGAAGCCAAGATGATCTTCGTCGGCCCGGAGGGCATCCGCGCAGGCTGGCGTCTTCTGATTTATATTTGCATCGTTGCGGTGATCGGCGTCGGACTCTTCGTAGTCCTGGGGCAAGTCCCCGCTTTTCGAAATGCGCTGACGCAAGCGAATCAGGGCCGCATGAACACCACCGCCTTGATCTTCAGCGAGATCCCGCAGGCGATTGCCGTACTGCTGGCCGCAGTTTTGATGTCGCTCATCGAAAAGCGCTCGTGGGCAAACTTACGGATGCCTTTGAAGCAGGCATTCGGCTTGCGCTTCTGGGAAGGAATGTTGTGGGGAGTGGCTGCCATCTCCGCGATGATCGGATTGATCGCTGCATTTCATGGCTATTCCTTCGGCGCAATCGCACTTTCCCGCCCTGAAATCATCAACAAGGGATTGCTGTATCTCTTCGGATTCTTTCTCGTGGGAATTTTCGAAGAATACAGCTTCCGCGGCTACACGCAATTCACTCTCGCGACTGGTATTGGTTTCTGGCCTGCCGCCGGAATTTTGTCCGGCGCATTTGGCGCGCTGCATCTGGGAAACAACGGCGAGGGGCTGGTCGGCGCGGCAAGCGTGGTGATGATCGCCATGTTTTTCTGTCTGACGCTGCGTCGCACGGGAAATCTTTGGTTTGCCATCGGATTGCATTGCAGCTTTGATTGGGGCGAGACTTTTCTTTTCTCTGTTCCCAACAGCGGCAACCTTGCCGAAGGATCTCTTTCGCACTCGACGATGCAGGGCGCGCGCTGGCTCACCGGCGGCAGCGTCGGGCCGGAAGGCAGCGTCTTCTGCTTCCTCGTTGTCGCTTTGATGTTCCTCGTTTTCCATCTTCTGCATCCCGCCAAGCCTGAGTAGCATCTCATCTTGGCTTGACTGAATCGCGACACGGGCTTGCTAGAGCGATTTGACACGCTTCTAGCGAACTCGTACAATCATTTGATTTTTGCGGGCCATTGCGGCTCGCTATGGAACGCAACCATGGACAAGAAACGCCTCGACTACTACAAAAAGAGATTGCAGACGCGGCGCGATGAACTTCTGAAAGCCATCGCGCGAACCGAACAAGAAGGCCGCGAAGCCGACGAAGATCCCACAGTGGACCTCGCCGACAAGGCCGCCAATTCCTACACCAAGGAATTTCTCTTCGGGCAGACGCACAACGACCGCTCGCTGCTTCAGCTCGTGGAGGATGCGCTCGAGCGGATCAAGGAAGATGAGTTCGGCGAGTGCGGCTCGTGCCATCAGGAGCTGCAACAGAAGCGCCTCGAAGCCGTGCCGTGGACGCGCTACTGCATCACCTGCCAGGAAAAGCAGGAGCAGGGAATTCTCTAACGCCGCGCTTTGCGCCGCCTGAATTCGCCGCATTTTGTTGCCATCCTGAACGAAGCGAATCCGAAGTAGCGCCGGCGTCCCTGCCGGCATCTTGCGAGCGCGATTGCGCCGAAAGCTGCAGTCACGCGCGGAACTGGACAGGCGAACCATCGACGCCTGGTCTGCTGATTCGCTCCGCGCACGAGTGCAGCCCTCGGCGAGATCGTGCTCGTAAGATGCCGGCAGGGACGCCGGCGCTACCGTGCTCTGCGTAGAAATACGTAGGTAATGATCGGAATGTACCCGCGGCCCATTCTGGGATAGTGTCGCGCGCGTCTCCCGCCTTGGCGGGTTGGCGCTCTTGCTGATCAAAGACACGCTCGACTCGCTGGCCTCGATCTTTTTTCCCGCACCCTGCTGGATTTGCGATGAGCCGCTTACGAGCGCTTCGCTGATTCCCATCTGTGAAGAATGTCTCGCGGAAATCCGGCGCTTCGATGGCTTGCAGTGCGAGAGGCTGCGGGCGCCCGTTCGCCTCGCCGGTGGTGGCGGAATCCATCCAAAAGATCTGCTACCTGTGCCGGCGCGGCGCGTACGGATTCGATCGCGCGCGGAGCTTCGGCCTCTACAACGACGCGCTCAGCGGCGCGATCCTGCTGCTGAAATACGAATCGCTGAAGCGGCTGGGCGGATGGTTCGCGGGATTGCTCGAGCCAGTCGTGCGCGAGGAGTTCAAGGGCCTCGAATTTGACGCAATCGTGCCCGTACCGCTGCATCCTTTGCGGCAACGCGAACGCGGCTACAATCAAGCGGAGCTTATCGCCCGGCCGCTGGCCAAACGCCTCGGCCTCAAAATGGCCACCTATCTGCTCGTAAGGACTCGACCGCGCCCGGCCAAGTCCGTGCTCACTTTGAGGGAGCGCTGGGAGTCGGTACGTGGTGCATATGAAACCCGGACCGGTGCAAAAGTTGACAAGCTGCGTATTCTGCTGGTAGATGATGTATTTACGACCGGAGCGACGCTCGACGCATGCGCCAAGGCGCTGCGGGAAGCCGGAGCAGCAAGCGTTTATGGGGTGACTGTTGCGCGGGTGGTACCAGAACTGACCCAGCCGCGCGCCATTCGCCAGCCCCGCGCATCTAATGCTGTAACGGGCGGGCCGAAGGTGATGGTTGAAGCCCGCGAAACTGAAGTCTCCGGCAATGCGTAGTTCCAGATAGGGAAGGAAAGGGAGCGCGCCATCGACAACCGGCTCAAGAACGGTTTGCGACCTCGGCCCCGATTGAATATTCCGCCGAGCGCCGCGGACGGGTCTGCCTCCAGAAGCGGAGCGCCTAGCACCAGCCGGCCATCGGTAATGCAGGCGCCGGTGCTGGTCTTGAACGCCACCTTCGAACCCATCAACGTCACGGCGGTGCGCCGGGCGCTGGTGCTGATGCTGAAGGGCGTGGCGCAGGCTGAAGAAATCCATCCATCGGAAGTTCATTCGAGTTCGCGGGCTGTGTCCGTGCCGTCGGTGATCCGGCTGCTGACTTACCGGCACATTCCGCAGCAGAGCCGGGCGCTTTCTCGGAAGAATATTTTGCTGCGCGATCGGAATACCTGCCAGTTCTGCGCGCGGGCGCTTCCTGCTTCGGAGCTGACGCTCGATCACGTGATGCCGCGATCGCGCGGCGGACATTCGTCGTGGGAGAACCTCGTCGCGTGCTGCTACGAGTGCAACAACCGCAAGGGTGATCGCACGCCGGAAGAAGCCGGGCTGAAACTGGCGCGGCGGCCGCGGCCTTTTACGCTGCACACTTCGCGGCAGTTGATGCGGCTCATCGGCCACAAGGACGAGAAGTGGCGTAAGTATCTCTTCTACTGAGGTTTTCGGGCTGCGGGATTTCTTGCAACCATTTCCGATACGCCAGCGTCCAATAATTAACTCACTTCTAGGACACACCCCGGGAAGCGGCACAGGGCAACCCAAGGCTGCTTCCCTTCTTCTTTTGTAACGCTCTCTTTTCACTTCAGAATTTCTCACTGCCGGAAAACTACGCGCAGGCCGCGGCGCCACTCTTCGTTTAGCCCGATTCGAGTGATTTGAATCTCGGGCGACAAATAGCGCAGGACAATTTCGGTGGCTGGATGGAAGCGCAGGGCTGGAGCTACTAACCAGACCAGCGGCGGGCGCGGATCGAGTTCGGTGCCTGGGAAATAGCCGTAGCGCTGAAAATCGCCGCGCTCAAGATGATGGCGGACGCGCAGCCAGTAATCCACGGCCTGCAGCGGGAGATGGATATCTTCGGAGGCTTTCAGTTCGATCACCACTAGACGCCGGTGCAGCGTGATGCCGAGAAGATCGATTACGCCGCGATCGGCGGCTGAGAACGCCGGAACTTGGGAATAGAAAAAACGCGGATCGAGTTGGGCTTCGAGCTGCGCTGGATCGCGCTGAATTAGAGTTTCGATCCAGCGTTCCGGAGCGGCGCGATAGAACGGATGATTGCGCTCGTGAGCGAGCGGATTGCGGTGGAGATCGAGTTCGCGCAGCAGCGCTTCAATTTTGGCGGCGTGCATTGGGCCTGGCTCGCGACGTGCGTCGCCGACTCCGATCGCTAGCTGCTCCTCGGCGAAGCGCGCGAATTCCAGGCCGCGAAAACGTAACGCGACTTCTTTCGCGCCGGGGCGGACGGCGGCGGCGATATTTTCTGCGGCGCGATCGTTCGTTGCGCGCACGCTTTCGATTACCGCGCCGGCTGCCGTCAGCGCGCCTTCGATTTCGCGGCGCGGAGTGAGCCAGCTTTCGAGATTCCCCGTGTCGGCCAAATCCACGGCGCGGACGCGGGCGCCGCTTTCGGTCAATTCGAAGATCTCGACGCGCGCGAACGAAGCGAGCGCCCTCACTCGCTGGCGCGTTTCTCGCGCTGTGCCTTCCGGCAGAAACAGGCGAAGGGCCTCGATCGGGCGGCGCGTGGCGCGTTCGCGCGACCAATCGAGCCATAGCAAGCCGAACGTGAGCGCGCCGCTGACTGTCGCGGCATCGCTCCCTGGCGGCGCTGCCAAAATTGCTGCGGCGCGGCGGCCTTCGGTCATCACACCGCGAACGTAGAGACCGGAAAAAGAATGTTCGAGATCAGGCGAGCCGGTGAGCGATTCGACGCTGGCGTCAGGGAAATTTTCGGCGAGCGTGCGGCCGAAGCGTGCGCGGAATGTTTCGACGCTTACGCGGCTTTGGCTGCGCGGGCCGTCGGTGCGGAGGAATTCGAGGCGCGACGGGCGATTGCGGCCGAAGCGGCGCACTTCGAAGACGATCTTTCGCGGCGAATGTTCCAGGACGCGCAGGATGCGGCGGACCAGATTGCGCTCGTCGGACCAGAGGTGCACGAGCGAGTTTTTGCCTTCGCATTTCAGTTCGTAGTGCAGATCGGAAAGTTCGGCTAGCCATTGGCCGTCTTCGTGGACTTCGACGGTGCCGGCGGAAACCATTTCGGCGAGCGTTTTTTCAATTTCCGGCCAGGCGGATTGTGGCTGGGGAGATTCGCGAGTTGCGGGGCGGGAGGACATTGGTTTGCTCTCGATTGGGGGCCGAACGGCGAGAGGGTCTGTAGACCCTCCCCTACAGGAGGCCTCATTTGCGCGAAAAATGGGTTCGAATTTCTTTCGCTCTAATCGGGACAACCGTCCGAATAGAAACGGGCGTAAGTGGGAGAAAACAAACGATCGGGGTCGTTTCTAATCGGGACATTTCGAAAAACCTCCCGGAGCATGATTTGGGGAAATTCGAAACCATTTCCCGGTGCGATTCGCGGCGCGGATTGACGGCGAGCGTTGCGCCAGATTTCGAGTTCCGGGGCGGCATGCGTTGAACAGTTTGGGCGCAGACATGACGATCGCATTGTTAGCACGGAGCGGAGGGGAGCACAAAGGTACCGATTGCGGAAATGCGGATGGGCGAGGGAGAGAGGAAATTTCAATTATCAGGTGATTTTGTTGACATCGCAGTCCGAAGCAAGAAAAAACCGAATCGAGGTGTCCTACGAGATCCTTCGGGCCGCGCCAAAGCGCCCGATTTCCGCGCGGAGTTGTGATTTATGGACGCGGAAATCGGGCTGCGCGGCCCTCAGGATGACAATCGTTACCTGGTACGAGTGGATGTCAACAAAGCCATTTGAAATTTCAGAGACGGAGAAGAGAGATCGATTTTACGGCGGGAGTCCGCGGTTGAGTGCGAATGATGTTGACGTCGGGAGTCGTCGGAGGGCGCGGCAAGCAGCGCCCCTACGAGTGCCGATTCCAGAAGCTTGCTTGATTTACGGAATAGCGGCGCTACTGGAGTTGCAGGCCTGTGATTTGGATTGTGGGGTATTGCTGATCCCATTCGGCTGGGACGTAATCTAGGGTGATTTGGAAATCGCGGCGGGCGCCGCCGGTGATTGGTTGGGAATTGGGGCCTAGGAGGCGGCGCGTTTCGCGCAGGATTACCTGTTTGAACGGGTCGTGAAATTCGAAGTTCACTTCTATCTCGCGAATTGTGGCTACGCCGTCATTCGAAATTGTCCCGGCGACGTAGGTGACTTGCTGATTCAAGTAGTTCGAGGCTTGGGCCATCTGCGGCTCTATGAAGTGAATGCGCGCGGCGGCTGCTTGTTCCGCGGCGCCGAAGGGCAGCGGTTGCGCGGCGGGGGCCTTCGAGCGGGTCATGCGCGTGACCAGGATCAGGCCGGCGACGAGGACGAGGACCACGACGATACCGATGGCGAAGGCTACGGGGAATGCGCTTTTTTCTTCGCGTTCGAAATCACCGGGCATTCGCGGAGTCCTTTGCGGGCTTCAGCGACCGAAGGCGAGTCGCGCGATCAAGGGTTCCGGCAGTCCAAAGCGTGACATTCTTTCCTGCACGGCTGCGACGTTGTAGGGCACGCGCCAGAATTCTACGGAATGGCTGCTTAGTTCGGCGATGGCGAATCCGGCGCGCGGGTCGCCATCGCGCGGCTGGCCGACCGAGCCGGGATTGAGGAGGTAGGTCTTTCCGTCGGCGATGTCGATCTTGGCCGATCCCACGCCGGGGGGAACTTTCAGGCGAACCACTTCTACGTTGGTCTCGTCGAGGATGAAGCCGCCTTGCAAGTGCGTATGGCCGAAGAAAGTTACCGGCAGAGGGGCTTCGAGAAGGCCTTCGAGCGCCTGGGCTTGCGTGAAGACATACTCGTCTTCGTCGCGCAGGGCTCCGTGCACCAGCGCCATGCCATCGAGTTGAATCGGGCCGGTCGGGAGCTTGACGAGGTAGTCGAGATTTTCGGGGGTGAGTTTTTCGCGCGTCCAGTGGGCCACGGCGCGCGCGACGGGATTGAAATCGGCGGCGTCTTCGAGACCGCTGCCCGCTTTATCGTGATTGCCGCGAATGGAGATGGCATCGAGCGAGCGGATTTTATCCACGACTTCATTGGGATCGGGGCCGTAGCCGACGACGTCGCCGAGACAAATGGCGCGATCCCATTTGCCTTCGACGGCCGCGAGGGCGGCTTCGAGGCCGGTCACGTTGGCGTGAATGTCACTAAGAATCAGATATCTCATCGCACCTGGCTCATTGGATGCCGGGTTGCGCATTATAGACGACACGCGGCGCAATTGCACTCACGAGACATGTCGCTCGTGGCTCAGTAATCGTCCGCTTCGGAATTCACTCGCGCGCGCGCGATGTTTCGACGAAGCTCAGATTCGTGAGTATCGTCACCCGATCTGGCAGGTCGATGTTCACCTTCGTGATCGATGGCGATGAGTGCGGGCCTCCCTCTGGGGGAAGTGACTCATCGAACTCGAAATCATACAGAAAGACGAAGGTATAGGGCGCGGACGGCGGTTTGACGAACGTCCAATGTTGCATATTCTCGACGGCATATTTTCGTAGGATCGGGTGCTTCTGTTCTGCCGAATTGCCTCCAGCGGCTTCGACCTGCTTGACGTTTCCGTCCGCATCAATCGTCACCGTGAGGGTGATCTTTCCTGTGACGTGCGCTGTATGTGCGATCTGGGGATATACCGGCGTCTCGATATGCCGCGGGCAAAGTGCTCCCTGGATCTGGCCGAAGCCAGCTTCAGACATGCAGAATAAAAGGAATCCCAGTGCTATTTTCCTCACGATGCCTCCCTAAAATCACGTTCTCTATCGGATTAGCATGCAATCTCCATAGCTGTAGAAGCGGTAGCCGGCTGTTACGGCGTGGGCATAGGCGTGGAGGATGTTTTCGCGGCCGGCGAAGGCGGCGACCATTGCTAGCAGGCTGGAGCGCGGTAGGTGGAAGTTTGTTAGGAGTTGATCTACTACGCGGAATGGTTTGCCGGGGTAGAGGAAGATTTCGGCTTCGGCGCGTCCGGGATTTAGGAGCGTCGTATCTGCTTGGGCGCTGCCCGCGGCGCTAATCGCGATGGATTTTTCGGCGGCGTCTTCCAGGGCGCGAACTGCTGTTGTGCCGATAGCTAGGATCGGGCGGCGCTGCTGCTTTGCGCGGAGGATGGCTTGGGCGGTGGCTTCGGGGATTTCGTAGGCTTCCTTGTGGATGCGGTGTTCTTCGAGTTGTTCGGTGCGGATTGGCTCGAAGGTGCCCAGGCCTACCTCCAGCGTGATTTCGGCGATTTCGATTTTGCGTGAGCTTAGCTGCTCGAGAATTGCGGGCGTGAAATGCAGGCCTGCTGTGGGGGCGGCTACGGCGCCGCTGCGGCTGGCGAAAATTGTCTGGTAGCGCTCGCGATCGGCTGGGTCGTCGCTGCGGCGGATGTAGGGCGGGAGCGGGACGTGGCCGAGGCGCTCGATGGTTTGCGTCAAATCGCCAGACGAGTGAAGACGCAGGCGGCGCAAGCCGAATTCGCCGCGCCATTCGACCTCGGCTTCGAGCTCGCCGGCTTCGCCGAAGAGAATTTTTTCGCCGACGCCGATCTTGCGGCCCGGGCGGACGAGCGCTTCCCATGTGTCATCGGCCAGCCGACGCAGGAGCAATACCTCGATCGGCGATTGCAGGAATTCGCGGCGGGCCTTGCCGGCGCTGGCGCGCGGGCCTGAGCGCACTCCGGCGCGGCGCCCGAGCAGACGGGCTTGAATCACGCGAGTGTTATTCACCACTAGCAATTCATCGCCGCGCAGCAGGGCGGGGAATTCGCGGAAGGCGCGATCTTCCCAGCTTCCCGAAACGCGATCGAGAAGCAACATGCGGGAGGCGTCGCGCTCCTCGAGTGGCCGCTGCGCAATGCGCTCGGGCGGAAGCTGGTAATCAAGTTCGCTCAGTTGCATTCAGATCGCTTTCGTTTGCTTGGCGCACCGAACAGCGCCCAAACGCGCTGGAATTCTCCGGCAATCTGTGTTATCAGACGCAAGCTGCTCACATCGCCGGCCCGCCGAAACGTTGCGGGCCTGCTCCCCGTGATGGCGAGCTGTCCGTCATTGTAGCGAAGCAGGCAGAGATTCGCTGGCGAGGTCATCTCGAGTGGCGGAAAACCGCGTCGTCATAGGCCCGCGAGGTGTTGAGCGTCTTCGATCGGGCCATTTGTGGGTCTATCGAAGCGATGTGCGCGCGGCCGATGCCGAGCCCGGCGCGGTGGTACGCGTGATGGATGAGCGCGGCCGGTTTCTTGGCCGTGCTTTCTATAGCGACCGCTCGCAAATCTCCATCCGTTTGGTTACCCATGATGATGTCGAAGTGGACCGCGCGTTTCTGCGCGACCGTCTGCGCGCCGCCGCGGAGTTCCGCAAGCGCACCGTCGGCGATTCCGAAGTCTTCCGCCTGATTTACGGCGAGGCGGACCAAATTCCTTCTTTGGTGGTCGATCGCTACGGCGAATATCTCGCCATGCAGAATCTTTGCCAGTCGGTGGATCGATTCCAGCCGTTGCTTGTGGATTTGCTGGTGGAGTTGTTTCGCGCCGCGCGGAATTATTGAGCGCAACGATCCCAAGGTGCGGCTACTTGAAGGGCTCGATCAGCGCGTCTCCGTGCTTCACGGCGAGGTGCCCGAGGAAGTGCGCGCGCACGAGGACGGATTGCTCTTCAGCTACGACCTGCACCACGGGCAAAAAACCGGGGGCTTTCTCGATCAGCGCGAGAACCATCAAGCGGCGGCAAATTTCGCGAGCGGGGAAGTGCTCGATTGCTTTTGCTATCACGGAGGTTTTGCCCTGACTGTGGCGCCCAAGGCGGAGAGTGTCGAAGCGGTCGATCTTTCGCCTGCCGCGGTGGCCGCGGCGCGGCGCAATCAGGAATTGAATCAGATCGGAAACGTCAGCTTTCGAGAAGCCAATTCATTCGATCTGCTTAAGCAATTCGACGAAGAAGAGCGGCGCTTCGACATGGTGATTCTCGACCCGCCGGCTTTCGCCAAGAACCGCGATAGCATCCCGGCCGCGCATCGCGGCTACAAGGAAATCAACCTCCGGGCGATGAAGATTCTGAAACGTGGGGGCTGCCTGGTGACCTGCTCCTGCTCGCACCATATCTCCGAGGCGCTGTTTCTTCAGATTGTGGCTGAGGCTGCGAATGATTCCCATCGGACGATCGTGGTGGTAGAGCGGCGGACGCAGTCGCGGGACCATCCCATATTGCTCACCGTGCCCGAGACACATTACCTCAAGTGTTTGATTCTACGAGTCTTATAGAATCATAGCGCGCTAAAACCGCGAGCTGTAGGCCGTCTCGAAAATACTTGACATTAATACGCTCATATATTATGCTTCGTTTGCGCTTAGATAAGCGAAAACCTCTAGGAGGAATCTGAAAATGAATTCTGTGATTCGCTGGGAACCTTTCCGCAACGTTAATAGCCTGCAGGAGCAGTTCAGCCGCTTGTTTGACACTTCCTTCCCGGGCCGGAGCTCCGAGTCCGATCTGACGACTTGGGCGCCCGCCGTGGACATTCAGGAGACCGAAAACGAGTTGGTTCTGAAAGCCGATCTGCCGGGCATCGAGGAGAAGGACATCGACGTCCGCATCGAGAACAACACGCTCACCATCCGCGGGGAGCGCAAGTTCGAGAAGCAGGTGAACGAGGACAATTACCTGCGCGTCGAGCGGTCCTATGGATCCTTCAGCCGCAGCTTCAGTCTGCCGAATACCATCAACACGGAGGCCATCCATGCCGAGTACAAGAATGGGGTGCTGACCGTGCAGATGCCGAAGCGCGCGGAATCGAAGCCGAAGCAGGTGAAGGTGAACGTGGAAGCCACGAACGGCGACAAGAAGTAAGCGCCGTTGCAAATGGGGCCGGGCGCTCGATAGGTGGCCCGGCCCCGTTTGTGTCTTCGGGCGCTGGATTTGAATCTATACTCTAGGCGAAGTACAAAAACGCAACGCGAGGTACCGTGATGCTCCGACTCGACAAATTAACCGTAAAGGCTCAGGAAGCGCTGCAAGCGGCGCAGGAGATGGGCGCGCGCTCGGGACAGCAGCAGATCGAGCCGCTGCATTTGCTCTGGGCGCTGGTGGCGCAGGGCGACGGCGTGGTGCCGCCGCTGCTGGCGAAGCTGGGCGTGGCGCCGGAAGTTGTGGCGAAGGAAGTGGAACGGCAGGTGGAGCGGCTGCCGAAAGTTTCGGGCGTCTCGCAACAGTATCTGAGCCAGGCGCTGAACGATGTGGTGTCGCGGGCTTTCGATGAGGCCACGCGATTCAAGGATGAGTACGTTTCGACCGAGCATTTGCTGCTCGCGCTGGCGTCGGGTGGAAAAGACGCCGCCGCGGAACTTTTGAAGAAGAGCGGCGCGAGCCATGATGCGATTCTGCAGGCGCTCACGAGCGTGCGCGGCAGCCATCGCGTGACCAGCCAGAATCCGGAGGCGACTTACCGGGCGCTGGAGCAATATGCGCGCGATCTCACGGAATTGGCGCGGCGCGGGAAGCTTGATCCGGTGATCGGCCGCGATGAAGAGATTCGGCGCGTCATGCAGATTCTCGCGCGGCGCACGAAGAACAATCCGGTGCTTATCGGCGAGCCCGGCGTCGGCAAGACGGCGATCGTTGAAGGATTGGCGCAGCGGATTGTTGCGGGCGATGCTCCCGAAGTGCTCAAGCCGAAGCGCATCGTGGCGCTGGATCTTGCGGCGCTCGTTGCTGGTGCGAAATATCGTGGCGAATTCGAAGATCGTCTGAAGGCCGTTTTGAAGGAAATTACGGACGCTGAAGGGCAGGTCATTCTCTTCATCGACGAGCTGCACACGCTGGTAGGCGCGGGAGCTGCGGAAGGCTCGATGGACGCTTCGAACATGCTCAAGCCGGCGCTGGCGCGTGGCGAGTTGCGCGCCATCGGCGCTACGACGATCAACGAATATCGCAAATACATCGAAAAGGATCCTGCGCTCGAGCGGCGCTTTCAGCCTGTTTTTGTGGGCGAGCCTACTGTGGAAGATACGATTGCGATTCTGCGCGGCTTGAAAGAGCGCTACGAAGTGCATCACGGCGTGCGCATCAAGGATGCTGCGATCGTTGCGGCCGCGATGCTTTCGAACCGCTACATCGCCGATCGCTTCCTGCCGGACAAGGCGATTGATCTGGTGGACGAAGCCGCCGCCGGATTGCGCATGGAAATCGATTCCATGCCGACGGAAATTGACGAACTCGAGCGGCGCATCATGCAGCTGGAAATCGAGAGGCAGGCGCTGCGCAAAGAATCCGACGCACATTCGCGCGAGCGGCTTGGCCAGATCGAAAAAGAATTGTCGACGCTCAAGGAGAAATCGAACGCGCTGAAAGCGCGCTGGCAGGGCGAAAAAGAAGCCATTCAGGCGATTCGCAAGCTCAAGGAAGAAATCGAGCAGCTCAAGGCCGAAGAGCAGCGCCTGGAGCGCTGCGGCGATCTTGCCAAAGTGGCGGAGATTCGCTACGGAAAGCTTTCCGCGGCCGAGAAGCGGCTGCAGGCGGCGCACGACAAACTCGCGTCGCTGCAAAAAGACCATCCGATGCTGAAAGAAGAAGTCGGCGAGGAGGAGATCGCGCGCGTGGTGAGCAAATGGACCGGCATTCCCGCGGGGCGTCTGCTCGAAGGCGAAGTTCATAAGCTCGTGCACATGGAAGAGCGCCTGCGGATGCGCGTGGTGGGGCAGGACGATGCGCTCACGCACGTCGCGAATGCAATCCGCCGCAGCCGCTCGGGCCTTTCCGATCCGAAGCGGCCGATCGGCTCATTTATTTTCATGGGACCGACCGGTGTCGGGAAGACCGAGCTGGCGCGGGCGCTCGCCGAATTCCTATTCGATGACGAGCAAGCCTTGGTGCGCCTCGATATGTCGGAATACATGGAGAAACATTCGGTCGCGCGGATGATCGGGGCGCCGCCGGGATATGTCGGGCTACGAAGAGGGCGGGCAATTGACGGAGCAGGTGCGGCGGCGGCCGTATGCCGTGATTCTCCTCGATGAAATCGAGAAGGCGCATCCGGATGTTTTCAATGTGCTGCTGCAAATTCTTGAAGACGGCCGGTTGACGGACGGCAAGGGCCGCACCGTCGATTTCCGCAACGCGGTGATCATCATGACGTCGAATGTCGGCTCGGCTTCGATTTTCGAATTGTCGGAGAAGGATCCGAAACGCGCGCGAGAAGAAGCGCTGGAGGCGTTGCGCGCCATCTTCCGGCCCGAATTCCTGAATCGCGTGGACGACATCATTCTGTTCCATCCGTTGGGGAAGAAAGAGATCGAAAGGATCATCGCGATTCAGCTCGCGCACGTCACTGCCTTGCTCGCGGAGCGGAAGATCACGCTCAAGCTTTCGAAGTCCGCGCGCGAGTTGCTGCTGCGCGAAGGATACGATCCGGTTTACGGTGCGCGGCCTTTGAAGCGGGCGATACAGCGATTGATTCAGGATCCGCTGGCGCTGCAGATTCTGGATGCGAAGGTGCGTCCCGGCGATGAAGTGCTGGTGGAGGCGGATTCGAGCGGCGAGGCGATGGCTTTTACGCGTGAAACTGCGAAGGTTGGGGCGGCGTAATACATGGGGCAGGGAATGACGTGCTTCAGACGGTGCCGGGCACGGCGTACCGTTTAGACGAACTTGCGATCCCTCTCGTCTTCGGCTCAGCGGTGCATAAAGAGGCTCGCTGAAGCCGGCCTACAAATGCCGGAAAAAAGGCCGGCACTTTATGAATACATTTAAGACTGCATTCTTGCTTACGGCGCTTACTTTGCTGCTGCTATGCGTTGCGGGCGGCGCGTTCGGCGGGCGGCAAGGATTGACCTTGGCGCTCGTCGTTGCTGTGGTGATGAACGGCGTCGCGTATTTTTTCTCCGACAAGATTGCGCTGGCATCGTGCTGGGCGCGAAGCCGATTAGCCGCGAGGAATCGCCACGGCTGTATGCGGTGATGGAGCGGCTGGCCGGCGAAGGCCAACATTCCCGTGCCGAAGCTCTACTTGATTCCGGAAGCGGCGCCGAACGCGTTTGCCACCGGCCGCAATCCGCATCATGCTTCGGTGGCCGTCACGCAGGGCTTGATGCAATTGATGGATGACGAAGAACTCGAAGGCGTCATTGCCCACGAGCTTTCGCACGTGCGCAATTACGACATACTGACGTCTTCGATCGCGGCCACGCTTGCCGGCGCGATCATGTATCTTGGGCAGATTGGGCGCTTCGGAATGATCTTCGGCGGATTCGGAGGGCGCGGCGACGACCGGCGGGGCGGCGGCCTGGCCGCGCTGCTGATGATCATCATTGCGCCGATTGCTGCGATGCTGCTGCAACTCGGCATCTCCCGCTCGCGCGAATATCAGGCGGACGCTTCGGGGGCGCAAATGGTCGGCTATGCGGATGGGCTGATTCGTGCGCTGCAAAAGCTCGGCGCTTACAATCAGCGCATCCCGATGGATGTTTCGCCGACGACTTCGTCGCTCTTTATCGTCGCGCCGTTCAGCCCCGGGCAAATGCTCTCGGGGCTATTCAGCACGCATCCGCCGCTCGCGGAGCGCATCGCCGCGCTGAAGAACATGACCATCACGCGCTCTTAGCGGCCGCGCGTGCGTTCAATCGCGCGACGACGACGGCGGGGGCTGGGCGCTGCCTACAGGGCTTCCCCCGCGGCTTCTAAGGCCTCCACGAAGAAACTATTGCGGGCACGTAAAGATTGCACAGCCAAACGCCAATCGAAGCAAAGTTTCAAGTCGAGAATTGTCTGTATAACACTTGTTGTTTCAATGACTTAACATGGTATCGACGGCACCGATGAGTTTGGCTTTATGCGTGCCCTAATCCAATCCGCAAGGGAATTTCCGGAGGAGATAAAGACATGAGCGAGGATCTGAACCTCAACCAGCACCAAACGACAGAAGGCACCACGCCGCGCTGGGTGGGTTTGGCCGTTGTCATCCTAGGGATTATTTCCATCGTTTCACTCGGAATCGGTTGGAGCGCGTCATCGCACTCCCACGATTTGGCCCAGACTCTCGGCGCGCAGTTGCAGACCGCCAAGCAGAATGAAGATGTATTGAGCCAGCGCCTGGCCAAGACCGAAGAGACCAACGCCCAGGTCGAGGGCGAACTCAGCGTTGTCACCGACAAGCTGAAACTCACGCAGCAGGACGTCGGCCGCGCCCGCGCGCAGGCCAAGAAGATCCAAGATCAGGACGCCAAGGATCTTTCCGAAATGCAGAACGCGGTCAATGGCCAGCTGGCCACCAAGGCGAGCGTAGATGACCTGAACAAGGTCAGCGGCGATGTCGGCGGCGTGAAGACCGACCTCGAGACCACCAAGAACAATTTGCAGATGACCCGCGGCGAATTCGGCACCTTGATCGCCCGCAACCATGACGATGTCGAGACTCTCCGCCGACTTGGCGAACGTGACTATTACGAGTTCACGATCGACAAGAAGGGTACGCGCGAGAAGGTCGGCGACGTGATGGTCGAGCTCCGCGGAACCAACCCGAAGAAGAACCTCTACTCCGTCGTTCTCTACGCCGACGACAAGCGCTACGAGAAGAAGAACCGCTCGACCAACGAGCCGATGTACTTCTTCGAAGGCGGA
Organism: uncultured Acidobacteriota bacterium; assembly: GCA_963707165.1. Lineage (GTDB taxonomy): Bacteria > Acidobacteriota > Terriglobia > Acidiferrales > UBA7541 > Palsa-147. The sequence continues at coordinate 148,646 of CAVPPO010000002.1, forward strand.
TCACGGAAGCCGGTCGAGTTCGTCGTGAATTCGGTTACCTCGACGAAGATTGCCGGTTACTTGAGCGTTCCGAAGTCCGTGCCCGCAACGGCGACGAACAACTCTTCGGGCAACTAAAAGTTCACCCTGATAGGAAGACCTGACACAACCCAAGACGGAAAAGGGCGGCCGGTGAAGCGGCCGCCCTTTTTATTTCTGTAGCGCCGGCTGCCAGCCGGCGTTTTTCCAAGCGATTGTTGCGGTGAAAGGACGAGAGTCCGATGGTTTCTTTCGCCGGGACCGTGCTGCAAATTCTTCACGGCGGTGGAATCGCGCAAAAACGCCGGCTGGCAGCCGGCGCTACGCGGATTTCGTCAGGAATCGCAGCTTGCGGGTCAGGAATTCTTTGGCCAGCGCTGGTAGCTCATCGTGCTTCAGCTTTCCTTGCTCGTAGAGCTTGACCTTGGCTTTGGCGGATTTGCGGCGGCGATGCTGCCGCTTCCAGGCCATGAAGTTCTTCTCGTTTGCCATGCACTGCCTCCTCGAAAGTGAGGTCTAAATTGTAACGAACCGACACAAAGACGCAAGCCTTCGCTGTTTTTCGGGCTGCAAATTCGAGTACGATGTCCGGTCATGATTTCGCAAGTCGTTCACGCGCATCGCATCCTCACGCCGCATGAGGAACTAAACGACCGCGTAATCCTGGTGCAGGACGGGCGCATCACCGCCATCGGCCATCGGGACGAGATTCAAGTGCCCGCCGATGCGCGCGATATCGTGGCGCGCGATACGATCGTCGTTCCCGGGTTCGTGGACATTCACATTCACGGCGCGGCCGCCCGCGACGTGATGGACAGCGCGCCCGATGTTCTCGCCACGATTGCACAGCGTGTGGCGCGCCATGGCACTACCTCGCTGTTGGCTACCACGGTCTCGGCGCCCCCGGAGGAGACGTGCCGTACTGCGGCGGGCGTAGCGGCGTTCATCGCCAGTCCCAAAAATCGGCCATCTCCGCACTTCCCTCAGGCAGACGTCCTGGGAATCCATTTCGAAGGCCCATTCATCAACCCTGCGCGGCGCGGCGTACACCCAGAATCGGCGCTCGCAGCACCTTCGGTTCCGCTGCTCGAGAAATTTCTCGCAGCCGCAGCGGGTACGGCGCGGATTCTGACGCTGGCACCCGAGCTGCCCGGTGCGTTGGAACTGATTGATCGAGCGCTGAAAGACAATCTCGTCGTCGCGCTCGGCCACACCGACGCGACCTATGACGAAGCGCACGCGGCCATCGAACGCGGCGCGCGGCATGCCGTGCACGTCTTCAACGCCATGCGCCCCTTCTCCCATCGCGACACTGGCGTCATCGGCGCCGTCCTCACGCACCCGGACGTTACCGCAGAAATCATCGCCGACGGTATCCACGTCGATTCTCCGGCTGTCGAAATTCTGCTGGCCAGCAAGGGAGCGGATCGCGTGATCCTGGTCAGCGATGGCATCTCCGCAACCGGAATGCCCGATGGCGACTATCGGCTCGGTTCCATTAGTGTCCACGTAAGCAAAGGCGTGGCGCGAAATGATGAAGGCAGGCTCGCCGGCAGTACATTGACTCTCGACCGTGCGGTGCGCAACATGGTGGAACTTAATGTGTCGCTGATTGACGCGGTCCGCATGGCGACGTTATGCCCGGCGCGCCGCCTGGGCCTGGCGGGCAAAAAAGGTGTAATTGCGGTTGGCGCCGACGCCGATATGGTATTTCTGCATCAGGATCTGACGGTCGCCGGAGTAATGACCCGAGGCGTGGGACCTGAGTAGCGTGTGGTAGCGCCGGCGTCCCTGCCGGCATCTTACGGCCACAACCGCTTGCAAAAGCCGGAATCGTGCGCGAACCCGTCGCGCCGGAATCAGCCGAATTGATTGACCGAAGTCCGGGATGACGCCGCCAATCTCCGAGCGGTCAAGATTTCTGCAGGTTTTTTAGTTCCTCGGCAAGACGTTCTCGATCGTAGGGACTGCAGGAGAAATAGCGGCCATCCAGCTCGAATGTGGGCACCTTCCGCCGCCCGTCATTGACGCGCAGAACCAACTCTTCGGCTTCCTCGGATTCGTCCACGTCGATCTCTTCATGCGCGAAGCCGTGCTGCTCGAGGAATCGCAGCGCCTTGCGGCAATCGGGGCACCAGGAGGTGACATAAACTTTGATCTTCGCCATCGTTTCCGGTTTTTCGCTCATGGGACGCAGTTGCCTAAGCCTACTCAATTATTCAGATGCGCGCCGATGATTCTAGTCTCTCACACTTCTTTCATCGAGCTGTAACGCGATTGTAATTTCGTTTCCCGGTCGCATTGCGGATAATCCGCGGTCATGAATACGCCACGGCTTTCTCTTACGCGCAGTGACGCGGTGTCGGGAGGACCTCAAATCCTGCATCTGATTGGCCCGTTGGTGATGGCCACAACGGCGGATTTCCAGCAGTGGATGCGTTCGGAGCCCGCCCAGACGGTCATTCTGGATTTCAGCGAAGTTCCTTTTATTGACTCGGCCGGGTTGGGCGCGGTGATTTCTGTTTTCCTGCACTTCAAGCAGGCGGGGCGAAAGATCGCCCTCTCGGGGATGAACGAGAAGTGCCGCGCGCTGATGAAGATGACCAACGTCGAGCACTTGTTCCAGACATTCGACTCGGTAGACAACGCGCGCAAAGCCCTGGCGTAGGTGGAAGGATGTAGCTCAGGTCTTCAGACCTGAGGCTTTTGGTTTATTCCGGCGCGCCGCAATTCCTAAAAATTCGGTTTCATTCCATCACGTATCCGAATTTCGCCAAGCGCTTTCCCTGTTCTTCGTAATCCTCGGGCGACATATCGCGCGTGCCATTGGCATCATTCCAGCGATTATAGAAATTGAAGAGCGAGCAGACGGTGATGGCGTCGTAGAGTGCCTCGTCGGACCAGCCCGCGCGTTGCACTTCTTCGATATCGGCGAGGCGGATTTCGTGCGCGCGTGCATTGGCCTTCTCGATGAAGGCGAAGAGCGCCTTTTCGGCGTCAGTGATCGGCGCGGTGCGGAAATCCCGCACGACCGCCTTCACCTTTTCCTTATCGCCCAGCAGTTCCCCCGCGACCGCGGAGTGAGCGCCTGTTCAAAAGGGGCAGTGATTGCGCGCGGAAGTGAACGCGGCAATCAATTCGCGCATCCCGGGAGAGAGCGGCGAAGGCCCGCGCATCACTTCCTGGGTGAAGCGTGAAAGATGATCGGTCGCTTTCGACTTGTAAGCGAAGAGATAGAGAATTTGCGGCACCGTCGCGCCCATGCCGCGCATCATTTCGATCATCTTCGCGCGCGGCCCGTCGGACTTTTCCTGCACGTCGCGCAGAAATAGCGGTTCCATCGAGCATACCTCCGGAAAATTGCCGGGCATTATCCCACAACGCACAATTCGAAGGTCTAATGCAAAACAACTAGGCAGGTTTTGGTAGCACAGGCACTCCTGCCTGTGGCCGTTCGCAGAATATAAATGCAGGATTGCCGAACCAAGCCGTGATCAAGAACTTTTCGCCGCAGGAATGAATTTCATCGCCGCGGCATTCATGCAATAGCGCAATCCGGTCGGCTGCGGCCCATCGTCAAAAACGTGCCCCAAATGCGCATCGCAAAGCCGGCAAGTCACTTCGGTGCGCACCATCATGTAACTCGAATCCGAACGCTCGACGATGTTCTCCTTGGCAATCGGCGCCCAGAAGCTCGGCCAGCCAGTGCCGGAATCGAATTTCGTCTCCGAACTGTAAAGCGCATTCGCGCAGCAAACGCAGCGGTAAAGCCCTTTGTCGTGGCGGTCGTAGCCTGCGCCGGTGAAGGCCATCTCGGTGTCGCCGTTGCGGGTGATGTCGTATTGATTGGGCGTCAGCAGCGTTTTCCATTCGGCGGCGGTCTTTACAATCTTCGGCGTGGTCACAGTCTCAAGCCGCTCGCCCGCATCGCTGAATCTCACGATGGTGACCTGCGCAGGTTTACCGCTGGGGTCGGCGGGAGTAGGCGGCGAAGTCACAGGCCCGGGACCTGGCCCCAACCCAAGCCAATTCCCATGCCGCCAAGCAATCGCCCCAATCACGCCGAAAGCTGCTGCGCCAAAAAGAAAATCTCGCCGAATCATGATTGCCTCAGCACCAAGCGTCCTGCCCACCCCGCCAGAATAGATGCGCGGCGTTCGCGATAGTTTCGCCGGCCGGATCTTGTTTCTGTCTCGCAGTACCCGGGGTGTGTCCCGATTGTTTTTGCGCCGCTCCTTTAGATTCAGTGAGTTAGGAGCGGCAACAATATTTGAGTGTCCCGATTGTTTCGACCCACCTCCTTTGTGCGCGGAGCCCCATATTGTACGCGGGCTGACCGCAGTGCGCCGGGCGACGCAGGAGATCCTGGCGCAGCGTTCCTTGTTTCCCCGCGCCGCCGCGGACTTATTGTGGAGAAATATTGAGGTATAGGCAATGGTACCGAAGAGCCAGAACTACATGCAAAAGTTCGCAGGGATGGCGCCTGTTGGCGCTGGTGTGCTCAAGAGTCTGAGTTAGCTGGAGATTTCGTTACGGGCAGCGTGAACGAGCCATCCGGCGCGACATAGCCGAATGCCATCCGCGAAGTATTGAACGCAAATCCCGGCTCGCCGTTTCGATCGAGCAAAATCACTCCGCCAGTCCCGCGCCCGCGCTGATGCAGAGCCTTCGCAGCGGACTCAGCCGCTGCTTTTGCTGGCTGTCCAGCCCGCAAGAATTCCACCGCGGTCTTCGCCATCACCACGCGCATGATCGCTTCACCCAGCCCCGTGCACGAAACGCCGCCCGCTTCGGCATCGCAATAGCAGCCGCAACCAATCAGAGGCGAATCCCCGACGCGTCCCGCGTGTTTGCAGCACGTGCCGCCCGTCGAAGTCCCGGCGATGAGATGGCCTTGCGCATCCATAGCCACCGCGCCGACGGTTCCCATGGCGTGGTCGACGTGATGTTCTGCAGCGTGGCGATCTTCGCGGCAACGGCGCCAGGCCATGCGCTCGCGGTCGAGCACCAGCTCCTCAGGATCGCAGAGCGGCAATCCCTGTTCGCGCGCGAACTGCTCGGCGCCCGCAGCGACGAGCATCATGTGCTCGCTTGATTCCATCACCTTGCGCGCGAGGCGAATCGGGTTGCGGATTCGCTGCACGCCCGCGACCGCTCCGGCCTTCAGCGTTGCCCCATCCATCACAATCGCATCCAGCTCTGCACGGCCATCGAGATTTAGATGCGATCCGATGCCCGCATCAAAAGTCGGATCGTCTTCGAGCACGATGATCGCGGCCTCGACCGCATCAAGCGCCGCTCCGCCGCGCGCGAGCACGCTCCAGCCCGCCTCGAGAGCGCGACGGCAGCCCTCGCGGCAGTCTTCGACCGCACTGTCAGGGATATTCCACGCGCCGCCGTGAACGATGAGAGATGGTTTCAAGAAGGATTCGGCAAGCCCGCTACTCGCTTGCAAAGAGAAGAAGCGTGAGGCTGACTGCAATCATTACCGGGCCGGCAAGCGCAAGGCCCATGCCCAGCACCATCGGCAGTCTCCGCCGATGCTTGATCGGCTCGACCTTAGGCTCGAGTGGCCGCCTGCGCGAGCCGGGGGGGCGCAATTTCGAGCGAAACATTTTCATGTCGGATGTGAACCAAAAAGCGACTTCGCGCCGCGATTGCCACAGCAAATCAAGCCCGGCAAGAAATACGAGGATTCCGACGAAGCCAAGAAGACGCGCCATGCCGCTAGCCTCCGCGATGCGCCGTGCGGCTGAGCAACGCCGGAGCGTCGTGCAAATCTCGGGCGGGTGCCGGAGCTTCCCGCTGCGCCTTGGCTTGCGCGAGCGCCGCATCGTCCGCGCCCGGCTCTTTCTTGGTGCGCTGCCAGGTGTAAATAATCCGGTGAATCACGGTGATATTCGGCCCGATCGCCAGCAGCCACAGAGCCAGCGGCATGCGATTCGAAAGCGCGGCGATAATCATCAGTACGATGCGTTCCGGCCGCTCCCAGAAGCCCACTTCGCAGCGCCCGATCAGCGATTCCGCGCGCGCGCGCGAATAGCTGACCATCACTCCGCCGGCCATCGCCACGCCCACCAGAACGGCGTAAAGAAAGCGGTTCACCTGCGCGTAGTAAACCAGCAGCCCGAGAAACAGAATCAGGTCGGAGTAGCGGTCGAGAATCGAATCCAGAAATCCGCCGAAAACAGTTACGCGGCCCTGCTTGCGCGCCACCGGCCCGTCCACAACATCAAAAAATCCCGCGGCGATCATCACACCGCCTGCCGCCGCAAATCGCCCGGCCGCAAATAAAATCCCCGCCCACAGATTCAAGATCAGGCTGTACCAGGTGAGTACGTTTGGCGGGACACCGGTGGAGGCAATGCCAGCAGCGGCTCGGTCACGGAGCCACTCGAAAGGTCGCGCGATGCGTCGCGTCAGCATCGGCCTTCGCCTCCGCTTCTATTCTTCGTCATGAATGGTCTGCAGGCGCACAACTTCGAATTCCTTGGTGCCGGCCGGAGTGATCACTTTCACTTCGTCGCCCACTTTTTTGCCGAGCAAAGCCCGGCCAATCGGCGAAGTGGTGGAGATCAATCCTTTGGATGCGTCGGCCTCTTCGGTCGTTACGAGCTTATACTCCACCTCTTCGGACTTCTTCAAGTCTAGTACCCAGACGGTTGAGCCGTAAGCGGCACGGTCTTTCGGCAGGCTGCTTAGATTGAGCATGGCGATATCGGCCATGCGCTGGTGCAAGTGGCCCAGGCGTGCTGAGACGAAGGATTGCCGCTCCTTGGCGTACTTATATTCTGCGTTTTCAGAGAGATCGCCATGGGCGCGGGCGGTCATGATCTCTTTCGGGAGCTCGCTGTGCAGCTCGTGTTCCAGCTTTTTAATCTCGTCCTGCAGCTTTTTTCTGATCTTGTCGGCCAGATCTGGCATTGTTTTTCGCGCGCGCGCCCGCCGCGGCAGCTTTCGTTTCGCTAATTTCTTCAAATCTAATGAATTATAGAGGATTTACGCACACGCCTGCAAACGGTGGTCTCAGGTGGGCTGGTTTCGCGTTCCACAATTCGAAACGCCAATCAATCCTAGCCGGCTAGCTTGCCTTTCGGATCTTGCTCGGACTTCATTTTCCAGAGGATCTGCCGCAGGATGCCGAGCCAGATCACGGCGTCGCGGGCTGGTAGATTGAGGCGGCGGACTAGGCGGCGAATTCGTTGCTCGGCATCGGCGACGCGGCGGCGGCCTAGATAGCCGCTGGTGCGTAGCGCCTCGAGCAGCATCGCGGTGATGCGCTCGATCTCGAGTGCCGCTGCGAGGGGCACTTTTTCCGAACGGCGCGCGGCTTTCGCATCGCGAATCAATTCATAGAGGCAGACGGCAACCGCCTGCCCGAGATTCATGGAGATATTTTCTTCGCGCGTGGGAATGCGCATTAGCCAGTGGCAGTGGCTCAGATCCTCGTTCGATAAGCCGAATTTCTCGGAGCCAAAGAGAAGTGCGACGCGGCTCGAGGCCATGCGCTTGCGGATCAATCGTCCGCCCTCTTCGAGGCGGCGCAGCGGATGCTGCAATTCGCGGTGGCGCACCGCTGTGGTGCCGACCACGAGCGTGCAATCGCACACGGCCTCGGCGACGCTCGAGTACTGCTCGGCATTCGCGAGCACCGCGGTCGCGCCGACCGCCGAGCGCGCTTCGCGATACGCCGGCTCATAGGGATTCACAACGCGCAGATAGCGGAAGCCGAAATTGCTCATGGCGCGCGCGGCCGCGCCAATATTGAGAGGATTCCGCGTCGAGACGAGCACGACGCGCAAGCGGTCGAGTTCAGCAGCGGTAGGCAAGCCCGCCTATTCTAAGGCAAGCCCGGAGTTCAATTCTGGTGTAATGCGGCGGAAGGCGCGAGGCTTGGTAGCGCCGGCGTCCCTGCCGGCATCTGACGACCACAATCTCGCCACGGGCAAAAGTCACGCGCGGACCACAGAGCCCAAAAACGTTACGCTATGGCAGCGCCAGGCGGCAGCTCGTGCAGCCAAGTATCGAGGATATCCAACTGCTCTTTCGCTGGATCCATGAAGACTACGCCCATTCCGATGCGCTCGTGAACGTAGATAATCTTGCCCTTCGCCACGAACGTGCCCTGATCGTTGGAGATGCGCAGGTTGAGCTCGTCCCCTACGGGCAGAGCGTTCATGATGTCCACGTAACATCCTTTGCGGCTGATTTCGGTGACGCGGCCGGAAAGGCGCGTGGCATTGGCGGCGTCGGTCAGTTCCGTCGAGGCGATAAACGAATAGCGCGGCACCATGCGCTTGGCGCGGCAGGTTGCGGATACGTCGCTTGCTGAAATCGGTGAGTTTCCCAAGGTCATGCACCCCTTGAGAAAGATTGGCATGGGCAACGGGTAAGTCGCCAGCGCTGGGAGGGCGGTTGGTGCGAAAAGAGAACCCCCCATTGCTTCATCGAGCCCGGGATTTCAGGCGCTGCGTTGCCGACATTCGATTAAGCCATTGCGGTATATTGAAGCCCATCATGCCCGTAATCATCTCCATGCTTCGCGCCGTAAACGTCGCGGGCCACAACGTGATCAAGATGGACGCGCTCCGAGCGCTCTATCAATCTCTCAAGCTGCGCGACGCGCAAAGCTACGTGCAAAGCGGCAACGTGGTATTCCGAAGCGACGAAGGAGATCTCGCGCGACTCACCAAGCGGATCCAGAATGGAATCGAGCGAACGTTTGGATGCCGCCCCGAAGTGATTCTGCGCACCACCGCCGAACTGAGGGGAGTGATCGCGCGAAATCCGTTCGCGAAGCGCCGCGGCATCGAGCCGAATAAACTGCTCGTCACTTTCCTCGCCGCCGATCCCGGCCCTGAGGCCCGAGGCCAGGTCCAGAAGATCAAATGCGATCCAGAGGAATTGCATATCCACGGCCGCGAACTCTATATCTATTTTCCCAATGGCATGGGGCGCACGAAACTCACCGTTTCAGTCCTTGAAAGAGCGCTAAAGATTTCCGGCACCGGCAGAAACTGGAATAGCGTCGTGAAGCTGCTGGAGATGGCGGAAAAGCTGGAAGCGGCCAAGTAGCCGCTCTTTCGTAGCGCCGGCGTCCCCGCCGGCATCTTACGATTACAAACGTCGCGCGGGGGCAACAGTCACGCGCGGACCAAGCGGCCAAACCAGTATGTTGGATTTAGCGGATCGCTCCGCGCACGACTCCCGCTCTCGCGAACGCCAGCAGTCGTCGGATGCCGGCAGGGACGCCCTTCGCCGATCAGGGTAAACCGGCGCTACTTACGGGATTCGCTAATTCGTCTTGCAAAGAATGGTGCCCTGCGGATCGATCACGATTTTCGATGGGCGGAAGCGGCTCGTGAAGTGAAATGAAGTCTGCGGCCCGGTGGCCACAACCGTGCCGAGCAGCACGGGCCTGCCGCCCGACGCGACGCCATAAACCGGCACAGATGCGATGAAATAATCCGGCACGTTGTCCTGCTTCAGCTTGCCGCTCACTGCGAATTCCTGCCCGCGCGCCCGCGCCTGGAATTCCACGCTGTAACGCGGGATCCCGGTCTGGAGCACCCATTCATCAAAAAACCAGTCGAGCTTCTTGTTTCCCTCAAGGTCCATGCCCGGCGTCATTTGTTTTTCAGCGGCGCGCTGCAAATCTGCGGCGTCCACGGCCTGAAAACGATGCTCCGTAAGCACCGATCTCAGCATGGCCTCAAATCGCGCGTCCGGCGCTTTCGCCGCCGGGTCGCGGAGCATTTCCCGCAGCATGTGAATTACCCATGTCCCTTTGCCATAGATGATGCGTTCATAGGCATCCGGCGCTTTCGCGGAACGCAAGCGATAGCCCAGCGTCAGCGGCCCGGCATCATCCACGATTTCGCCGGAGTTCGGCACCGCTTCGATTAGCTGCGCCCGATAGCGCCCCAGCCAAGTGGTCAGCACATGCGCCGTCGGCTTCCGGCTGTCCGCGTACATCAGCGAGAGATAATTCGCCATCGCCTCCTGAATCCACGTATCGCGATAGCCCGCCGTGCCCACCACATTCCCCCACCATTGATGCGCGATCTCGTGAAAGGGCAGAAGCTGCGCCAGTTCATCGCGTTCGCCCTTCTTCAGTCCGGCTTCTTCCTGCGTTTCGCGTGGCAGATAGGCGAGCGTCGATAAATAAATCAGTCCCGGCCAGCCCTGCCCGAAGCTTCCCGGAATCGGAGAAACGGCCAGATGATCGAACGGAAACGGCCCGTTGATCCCCTCAAAAAAATGGATGGAATCCAGAATCCTGCCGCCGAGCTGTTTCAACACCCCCGCCGGACTTGGAGGAGCAGCGCCTTCGGAGAAAGACGCCATCGGCGGAGGCTCCGGGAGTCCGGAGTCTGGCTGGCGGAGGTTTGGAACGAAGTTGGGCGAGCGTTCCCGAAGCCGCGACAGAATGGCGTCTTCAATCTGGCGATTGGCGTAAACCTCGACCGCCGCGCTTCCCGTTCCCGCCACTTGTTTCTCGTATTCGCCGAGATTGAATCCGGCGATGGCAATCGGCGAGGAACTCATCCAATGTCCGCTGCGCCGGCCGGCATCCTCTCGCAGATCACTCGGCGTGCCTGTGGCAACCAATGTGAGTTTTTTCGGCCACCGGAAAGTCATGTCGAACGGAGTGAAATGCCCCAATCCCAGCACGTGCGGATACCAGCTCCCGCGGTCGCCGACGAAATAGACGCCATTTCCCGCGTCGCCAATCACGCTGCCGTGATAGCGAATTTCCAGCCGGAATTCCTCGCCGATTTTCATCGGCTGCGCCAGAACGATATATACGAGGTCGTTCCCACGCAGCTCGAGTTCTTCCCGGCTCAAGTCTTCGTTGTGAAAGTAGACCAGCGGGGCGCCGCCTTCGAGCGTCACGCTCTCGACGCTTAGAAGCCGCGAAAGCTCGACGCCGAACACCCGGTCGCCGTCCCGCGCAGCCTTCAAATGCAAATGCGCGTCGCCCGCCAGAGCAAGATCGTCCCCGATCGAGGTATCGAGGCGATAATCCACGGGCAGCATGTTCTCGCGTGCCGGCGGGGCATCGGGCGCGGCGAATGACGCCCACACCTCATATTTCGGGCCGCCGGGCGCATTGCGCACCGCGCCGATAAGCACGGGTTCGTCGCGCCTCCGATCCACCAGCACATCGAATGGGCCGGCTTGAGCACCCGCCAGCGCCGCAGAGAAGTAGGGCTGCGGATCGCTCGAAAGAAAATCCATCATGATCCGCAGCGAATGGGAAGAATTCAGATTGCTGACGGTATTGTTCCACTCCTCCGCGAAATCGCTATCGGGCGCGGGTTTCACGCCCGAGGCTTCGAAGTGGCGGAGAAGTTCGGCAGCCGTGTCGTCGGTGAAGCGGAAATAGGCGCGCGAGAATGCCTGGTCTAGCAGCGGCACACCTACGAAATTGACGAGCGAGCGCCTTTCGGCCGCGTCGCGCGGTGTGGCAATAATGTGGGCGCGCCCCGTAAAAACTGCGCCGGTAACCTTGCCGTTGAGCGGGGTGAGAAATGCCAGCTTGCCTTCAATCAGCGTGAAATCAATCGCGCTTCGGCGCAGGGCGAGATCGCGGACCGCGAAAACATGCTCGGCGTCGGGCCGCAGTTCATTCAGCGCCTGGTAAAGCGCGCGCGGATCATTCGGGGCCTGCGCTGGAGGGAAACTCTGGCGCTCGATGCGAGGCTCAGGCCTCGAGATCGGTGCTGTCCGCGATGCTCCCATGCGGGCGGGCAAGGCTGCGCCCACCAACGCCGACACCATTCCCAACACCAGCAAGCCGCGAACCCCACTCCTCATGCATTCGACTGTAACAAGTAGGGCATTGAGGCGGCAAGCCGATGCGGGCGCGGCGCCGAGGCTTTGCTAGAATTTTTGTGTGCGACGTGTGGCGCCAATCGCGGTTCTCCTCCTGCTGGCCGTGTCTTCGGCCGCGGCGGATACGATTATTCTCAAGAATGGCCGCCACATCATCGCCTCGAACGTCACGGAAACCAGCGACCGCGTCAGCTACGAAACTCCCGCTGGGACTCTGAGCCTTCCGCGTTCGATCGTCGATCGCATCGTGCGCGATGATCTTTCGCCGTCCGGCTTCGGCCATTCGGAAGCGCCGCCCGTCAGCGCTCCGCGCCTCGATCTCAGCGAAGGCTTTGCGGAAATTGCCGACCGCGTCGTGCGCAATGGCTCGATCGATACAGCGCTGCTCGCAACTCTGGAGAATGAAGCTCGTGGCCGAAGTCCCGAAGCCATCGCCAAAGTGGCCGCGGCGCATCATGCCGCCGCGCAATTCCTGGTGGCGAAAGGGCAGCTCGATGCCGCCGCCAATCAGTACAAGCGCGCGCTGATTTTTGCGCCCGATAGCGTGCCGCTGCTGCTGAATCTCGCTGTCCTCGATCTACGCCAAAGCCAGTACACTGCGGCGATGGATCCGCTCGAGCGCGCCCGCCGCCTCGAGCCCGATTCCGCCGATGTCGCCAAATTGATGGGCTGGGCCTATTCCGGCGCGAACAAACTCGATCAAGCCGTCGAGGAGTGGAAGCGCGCTCTGAAGCTGCGCCCGGACGCCGAAGTCGCCAGCGCGCTCGCCAAAGCCCAACAGGATCGCGACGAGGAAGCCAGTTATCGCGAAGGCGAGACTGCGCATTTCTCAGTGAAATATTCCGGCGCCGCTGCTCCCGATCTGGCTCGCGGGATTCTCCGCGCGCTCGAAGAGCATTACCGCGATCTTCAATCGCAGCTCGATTTCTCGCCGCCCGAGCCGATCGCCGTGATTCTCTACACCAATCAAGCCTTCGCCGATATCACTCGCGCCCCCGGTTGGGCCGGCGCGCTCAATGACGGCCGCATCCGCGTCCCGGTTCAGGGCCTCACGTCCGTCACCGGCGAACTGAGCCACGTCTTGAAGCACGAGTTGGCGCACAGCTTCATCACGCAGAAGACGCACGGCCGCTGCCCCACGTGGCTGCAGGAAGGCGTCGCGCAATTCATGGAAGGCCGCCGCAGCCGCGATGCCGCCGCCGCGCTAGTGGACGCCTACGAGCACAATTCCGCTCCATCCTTCGCGCAAATGGAAGGTTCCTGGATGGCGCTCTCGGGCGATGGCGCCGCATTTGCCTATGCCTGGTCGCTCGCTGCTGTTGAGGCCATCGTTTACACCGGCGGCATGAGCGACATTTCGCGCCTTCTCGATCACGTCGCCACCGACGCTTCCACCGAAGCCGCGCTCATCACCGCGCTGCGCCTCGATTACGCCGAACTGGCCCATCAAACTTCCGCCTATCTCCGCCGCAACTACGTGCGCTGACACTTTCGCTGACACCTTCGCGCCTTCACACGCATCATAAAGTTATAGGGGAATTTCCCTGGTGATCATCCGCCTTTTGGAAGGAATTTCATCATGAAGCTCGCGAGAACCGTTGGCGGCCTGGCGATCGTTCTTGTGTTGTTGAGCATCGGCGTTACCGTCGCGAGCACGGCGCCTGCCGTGGACGGCCGTGCCGAGATCCAGCAAGAGCCCGCCCCCGGCCAGCACGAAACGCCGAGTCAATCGGTGAACGGCAAAGTGGTGACCATCTCGAGCACGCAACTCACGCTGGAAGTTCAAGCCGACGGCAAGACCGACACACTCGAATTCATCATCGACGAAAACACCAAGACCGATGGCGACATCAAGCCCGGCATCATGGCCACAGTCGATTACAACACCAAGGAAGGCAAGAAATACGCAGCCCACATAATGCCCGCCGAAGCAAAAAAGCCGTAGTAGCGCCGACGTCCCTGCCGGCATCTTACGACAGCAAATTTCCGCAAGGGCCGCGATTTTGCGCGGCGCATAGCGTTAAATAAAATTCAATGGTTGAACTGTGATGGTCCGCGCGTGATGTTGCCCGTGGCGTAGTCTGTGGTCGTCGGATGCCGGCAGGGACGCCGGCGCTACCGAAGTGCGGCCGCACACGTTGGCGCGACGGCCAGGCAAGCCAATGCTAAACTCAACTGGCCGTTTTACTCGGGCAAGCAACCGTGAAGCCAAAAACGATAATCGCATTTCTCTTTTTAAGCGTGTTCGTCCTGGCCGTCCCGGCCGCCCGCTCGCAGCAGAACGCCCAAGCTCCAGATCGCCGACATTTCGACGCCGATGACCGCCAATCGATGCGCGCCTGGTACGCACTCCATCACGATGAACTCCCGCTAGGCCTAAGAAAGAAAGATCGCCTGCCGTCAGATCTCGAGAAGAAGCTAGTCGTTCACGAAGTTCTGTCCGACGATCTGCGCGCCCGCATTCACACGGTCTCGGGCGATTTCCTGGGCCGCGTCCCGCCGGCTCCGGAAGGCTGCCAGTATGTCTTCATAGGCGGCCACGCCGTCTTACTCGACGCAAAAACGTACTACGTCTACGACGTCTTCCATTTCGAAAAGAAACTGTAGGGGCGGGCCTTTAGTCCCGCCCGGTGTTCGGCCCCGTTCTTAAAGACTTGCCAACAACCCCGCCAACAAAGCCGCCCGCCGAGGCAATTCCCGCACCACCACATGCTCCCGCAAACTATGCGCCCCGTCTCCCACAACCCCAATTCCATCGAGCGTAGGCACTCCCAACGCCGCCGTTAGATTTCCATCCGATCCGCCGCCCGTAGCCGCCTCGTCCAACTGAAATCCAATCTCCCGCGCAATCGCTCGCGCCTGGCGAAACAGCCGCGCCACACCCGCCGTCCTCTCGAGCGGCGGCCGGTTAATCCCCCCGCGCACTTCAATCCGCGCTCCCTTCAAAATTGGCCGCAATCCAAGCAATTGCTTCTCAAGCCCAAGCGCATCCCGCGCCCGCGCAAATCGCACATCCACCTGCGCCCGCGCAAATTCCGGCACCACATTCGTAGCTGTTCCTCCCGCAATCACGTTCGCCTGCACCGTAATCCCGCGCCGCGGATCATTCATGCGCATCAAGCGCGCAATCTGCAGCGCCAATTCGTGCGCCGCATTCACCCCGCGCTCCGGATCGACGCCCGCATGCGCCGCGCGCCCGTGCACGATCACTTCGACTTCGCCGATGCCTTTGCGCTGCGTCTTCGCGCAGCCTTTGTGGCCAAGCGCCGGCTCAAGCACCAGCACGGCCTTGCTCCGCCGCGCTTCTTTTTCAATCTCGGTTCGCGAAGCCTCGCTGCCGATTTCCTCATCGCTGGTCCAAAGAAACACAATCTTGCGCCGCGGCGTAATGCGCAGCGCGCGCAATGCCTCGATCGCGAAAAGCGCCAGCACGATTCCGCCCTTCATATCGAATGTTCCTGGGCCCCAAGCGCGCCCTTCCGCCACGCGAAACGGCATCCGCCGCAAAGTCCCGACGGGATAAACGGTGTCGAGATGCCCGAGCACCAAAATCTGGCCGGCCTCTGGTGATTTGCTCGCGCCGATTTCGACGCGCACCAAATTTCCGCGCCGCGCATCGCGCAAAATCCGCACGTCTCCGCCGCGCCGCCTAAACTCCGAAGCCACGCGCGCCCCGCAACGATCCACCGCCGCCTTGTCCAAGCTAGGCGACTCAATCTCCACAATCGACCGAAGCACCCGCAGCATCTCCCTCTCGCGCGAATGCAAATGCCGAACCAATGCCGCGCCGTCGTAGGGGCGGGCCTTCAGTCCCGCCCGGTGTTCGGCCTTGTTTTCGGCTCCGCTTTTTCTTCTAATCCTCATCAATGTCCGGCTCGGCCCCCTACGCCTTCGCTCTCCAAGTCATCACCGCATACACCCCAGCCCCATATATCGCCAAAGGCAACTCATGCATATACCCATGCAACGAATGCACCAAAATCGCCCAGGCAAAAATCACAATCAAAGCCCAACTCCCCACCCGCAATGTCCCCGGAATCAAAAACAAAATCGCCGCCACAGCCTCGCACGCAGAAATAAAAAGCCGCATCAATTGCAAATGGTGGACATGCTCCGCCATCCGCAAATCCACAAACGCCTCGCGAAACGCCATGCAAGATTCCACAAACACAATCACCCCAATCACCCACTGCAAAATCGTAATCGCCAAATCATGCCGGCTTCGATTCATCTCCGCGACCTCCCCAAGCGCCGCGTATCCTAGCATGCGGCGACAAATTAGAACTCGATAACCAGATTCATCTAGAGTTCCATAAAGCCTACGCCGCTAACCGGTCAGACTCTCGTGGCTTCGGGTTGGTACAATGTGGCCTACTTCCGGGGGAGCACCGTGACCAAGGAACTGCGAGAGATGCTGGATGTCGCCAAGAGTGTCGAAATGTCTTCGGAGGAAAAAGAAGAGCAACGGCGAAGTTTTGCATTTGGAAATGCGAACATCGAAAACCCCAGCGTCACCCGCGAGATTGTGGACATGGAAGCCGACGAGTTGAACAGGAAGTAGCGCGTCGTCCGGTTTCGCTCGCTCCGCCTTTCATATAGAATTACAGGATTGCGCGCAGCACTTCATCCGGCACACGCCACGCTGAGGCAAACATGATCCTTGACACCAACGCCATCCAGGCCATCTTGCCCCATCGCTATCCATTTCTCATGGTCGATGCCATCGTGGAAATGGAACGCTTGAAGCGCATCGTCGGAATCAAGAATGTGACCATCAACGAGGATTTCTTCGCCGGCCATTTTCCCGGCAAGCCCATCATGCCCGGCGTGCTGATCATCGAATCCATGGCGCAGACCGGCGGCCTTCTGCTGCTGCTGGAAATCCCGGATCGCGAGAAGAAGCTCCTCTATTTCGTGGCCATTGACGGCGCGCGTTTCCGCCGCCCCGTCGTTCCCGGCGATCAATTGCGCGTCGAAGTGGTGGTCGAAGCCTTCCGCGGCGATTTCTGCAAGCTGGCGGGCCGCGCGAGCGTGGGCAACGAGCTGGCCGCCGAAGCGACGCTCATGTGCAAAATGGTGGACCGCGTGCCGGCTGCAACCGATCCGGTGGAAACCAGCGCCGCGAACAGGAAGTAACCCGCCGGCACGCTGAGCGCAAAGAGAGACATGTCAGAAATTCATCAGCACGCGATCATTTCGCCGCGAGCGCGGATTGGCGCCGGTGTGCAAATCGGCGCGTATGCCGTGGTCGGCGATGATGTCGAGCTCGGCGAAGGCTGCGTTCTGCAGCATCACGCCGTCGTGCAAGGCCCCGCGCGGCTTGGCCGCAAGAATCGCATTTATCCCTTCGCGGTGATCGGCGGCGATCCGCAGGACCGCACCTTCGCTGGAGAACGCGTCTCTCTCGAAGTCGGCGATGAAAACACATTTCGCGAATTCTGCACCGTAAATCGCGGCACGGCCAAAGGCGGAGGCGTCACGCGCCTCGGCAATCACAATCTGATCATGAATTACGCGCACATCGGCCACGACGACCAGATCGGCAACCACACGGAGTTCGTCAACGGCGCCACACTAGCAGGCCACGTCACGGTGGAAGACTACGCCACGATCGGCGCCTTCTGCCCCGTACACCAATTCTGCCGCATCGGCCGCCACGCCTATATCGCTGCCAACACAGTGATCACGCAAGACGTCCCGCCATTTTCGAAAATCGTAGCCCCGCGCGAAACCCGCTGCTACGGCCTCAATGCGGTGGGCCTCGAGCGCCACGGCTTCAGCCCCGAGCGCATCGCCGCTCTCGAAAAAGCCTATCGCCTCCTCCTGCGCTCGAAACTCAACACCACGCAGGCCGTAGCGGCGATGCGCGAAACCTTGAACGGGTCGGAAGACGTCTTACAGTTAATAAGCTTCATCGAGTCGGCCGAGCGTGGGCTCACGAAATAGACGATGACTCAAATTGCCGAAACAACGGGTGTCGAAAACTGGGGGCTCATCGCAGGCAACGGCGATTTTCCGTTCCTAGTCCTCGAAGGCGCGCGCAGCCGCGGCATTGATATGGCCGTGATCGCGATCAAAGAAGAAGCCTCGCCTGATCTCGAGCGCCGCGCCTCGCGTCTCCATTGGGTCAGCCTCGGCGAACTGAGCCGCACAATTGAATTGCTGCACCAGGAAGGCGTCAAGCACGCCGTGATGGCCGGCCAGGTAAAGCACAACAAAATTTTCAGCTCGATTCGCCCCGACTGGAAACTCGCCAAGCTTCTTCTCGCGTTACCCTCAAAGAACACCAACTCGCTAATCGGCGCCGTAGCTGCGGTGCTGGCCGACGAGGGCATTGAGCTGGTCGATTCCACAAAATTCCTCGGCGCGCTCTTGCCCGACGCCGGAATTCTCACCCGCCGCGGCCCTGACCACACCGAATCCACCGACATACATTACGGCCGCTACGTCGCGCAGCAAATCGCCGCGCTCGATCTCGGTCAAACCGTCGTTGTCCGCGATCGCGCCTGCGTGGCCATCGAAGCCATGGAAGGCACCGACGAAACCATCGAGCGCGCCGCCCGCATCACCGCGGGCCAGCGCCTCGTGGTCGTAAAAGTCAGCAAGCCCGCTCAGGATATGCGCTTCGATGTGCCGGTGGTCGGCTTGCGCACCATCGAAGTCATGCGCCGCTCGAACGCCACGGCCCTAGCACTCGATGCCGGGAAAACCCTTCTCTTCGATCGCGATGCTCTAATCGCGGCCGCCGACGAAGCAAGAATCGCCATTCAAGCGTTTCCTCCAGCCCCGCCACCGCAGGAGCGCACATAATGGCCGCGCCCAATCCCGTTCGCGTAGCGGTGGTAGGCGTTGGCGATTTCGGCCGCAATCACGCCCGAGTCTGGCGCGCGCTCGATGGCGCGACGCTCGTTGGCGTAGTCGACACCAATCCCGAGCGCGCCCGCAAAGTCGCCGCCGAATTCGCCTGCGAAGCCATCGCCGATATCTCGACGCTCAAGGGACGCGTGGACGCCGTCAGCCTGGCCGTCCCTACCGTCGAGCACTCTCGCATCGGCTGCCAACTTCTCGAGCAGGGAATAGATGTACTCGTAGAAAAGCCCATAGCCGCATCTCTCGAAGAGGCCGACGCACTAATCGCCGCGGCCCGCCGCTCGAATCGCATTCTCCAAGCCGGCCATCTCGAGCGTTTCAACCCCGCGGTCGTAGCCGCCGAAAAAATTGTCACCCGCCCGCTCTTCTTCGAAGTCCATCGCCTGGGCGTTTTCTCCCCGCGCAGTCTCGATGTCGACGTCGTCTACGATCTGATGATTCACGATCTCGACATCCTCCTCGCGCTACTCGATTCTCCGGTCACCGATCTACGCGCCGTCGGCATTCCGGTAATCACTGACAAAGTGGACATCGCCCACGCACGCCTGGAATTCGCCTCCGGCGCCGTGGCAAATCTCACCGCCAGCCGCGTCTCCACCGAAAAAGTCCGCAAGATGCGCTTCTTTCAGGAGCACGAATACATCTCGTTGGATTTCTCGCGCCAGGATGCTCTCCGCGTCCGCGTAGCCGCGAATAACGGTGCGAGCGCAAGCCCAGCAGGCAACCCGTTCGATCCCGCCAATCTCTCCGGCGGCCTCGATTCCGGTTCACCTGCAAACGACCCGCGCGTAAATTTCGAAAAGCTCCCCACGACGCCCGAGGAACCTCTGCGTGTCGAACTCCGCGCTTTTCTCGACAGCGTTATCACCCGCCGCCAACCCCGCGTCGACGGCCCCGCCGCCCGCCGCGCCCTCGAGCTAGCCGATCGCGTAATGGCAGGCATCCTCGAGCACGCTCGCCGCGTCCAACTCGGTGCTTACGCTCCCCAGGACATTCGATGATCCCGCGCACCCTGGTCCCAGTTGACGTTCGCCCACTCGCCGCCACCGACGGCGCAAAGCCCGCGCCTCGCCGCCTCTCCTCGACGCTCGATCTGCGCACCATCGTCCCGCGCGATCTGCCCATCAAGGAGCTCGACGGCAAAAATTCCGGCATCCCCGATCACATTCCCTTCGACGTCATCGTCGGCCGCAAGCTCATCGACCGCACCTGGCACCTCGAAGCGCGCACCAGCGCCTCCGCGCCCATGCGCCGCATCGAAACTTCTCTCGACGAACGCTCCGTAGTTCCAGCCATCGTCGATCGCCCCAGCACCGAACAGGTGCAAAAGCTCGAAACGCTCCCGGCGCTAACCGCCGACATGCTCGAAGTCATCGAGCCGGACGTGATGACCACCGGCGACGTCAATCTCCTCATTAGCCCGCACGAGGAACGCGACGCCAAATGGAACAACGCCTCGCGCTTCGTTTCCTTGGCCGTGCACGTCGGCATAATTCTCCTCGCGCTCTCGTCTCCGGAAATGTTCAAGCACGTCCCGACGGATGCCGAAATCGCCTCGGCCAAGGATCAGCTCCGCAACATCATCTATATCCCCACCGACGCCCCGCGCAATCTCGCGCCGCCGGGCCCCAAGATGCACATCAATCCCGACATCATCCGCAGAGTCGCGCCGCCGGAAATCCCGTCGCCCGTCCCGGCTCCTGCTCCAAGCTCTCCGGTAGCGGCTCCCGTGCCGCCAAAAAATGATTTGCCGTCCGCGCCCGTTCCGCGAACCTCTCCCACGCCGGCGCAACCGAATCCCAGCGCCATCTCGCCGATTCCGCCCCCTAAGATCGATCCAACTCCCGGCAAACTCAATCTCTCCATCCCCAATTCGTCGCCCGGCCGCGCGCTGCAGAATAACGTCCAGGACGCCATCAATCGCGGCAGCGGCGGCAAGCTCTATTCCGATAATCAAAGCTATGGCGGCGGTGGTGGGGGAGGCGGCGGTGGTGGCGGCATGGGCGAAACGGGCGCGATTCAAATGCTCACGCCCACCGAAGGCGTGGACTTCTCTCAATATCTCCAGCGCGTTCTCGATTCCGTGCGCCGCAATTGGTACGCCATCATTCCCGAATCCGCGCGCATGGGCGATAAAGGCATCGTCGTAATACAATTTAAAATCGAGCACAATGGCAACGTTCCCAATCCCGATCCGCGCCTGATGCGCACCTCCGGAAAAGATCCTCTCGATCGCGCCGCGCTATCCTCGATCCGCGCATCGAATCCTTTCGAGCCGCTTCCCTCCCAGTTCAAAGGCCCCGAAATCGAATTGCGCTTCATCTTTCTCTACAATCTTCCTCTCGACTACTACCAGTGAAACTGCAGCGCACGCAGGTGGTAGGCGCGCTTCTCCTCGCCGCCGTTTTGCTAGCGATCCTCCTGTTCCGCTACTGGAAGTGGCAGGGATGAGCTCGCCCGCGCGCCTGGCCGTAATCCTCGGACCCACAGCCTCCGGAAAATCCGCACTGGCAATCGCTCTCGCCGAGAAGCTCAATGGCGAAGTGGTGGTCTGCGATTCCACGCAGGTCTATCGCCGGTTCAATATCGGCACCGCGAAAGTTCCGACCGCCGCGCAAAAGGGAATTCCGCACTGGATGATGGACCTGGTCGAGCCGCACGAAATTTTCACCGCCGGAGATTACCGCCGCCGCGCCGAAGAAATTCTCCGCGGCATTCACGCGCGCGAGCGCTTGCCGATAGTCACCGCAGGCACCGGCCTCTATCTCCGCGCGTTACTCGAAGGCCTCGCCGACGCGCCCACGCGCTCCGAAGAATTGCGCGCCCGGCTGCGTGAGCGATCCGCAGGCCGCGGCCCCGAATATCTTCATCGCCTGCTGCGCCGCCTCGATCCCAGTTCCGCCGCGCGCATCGCCCCGCGCGACACGCAAAAAATAATCCGCGCCATCGAAATGCGCGTTCTCGCGAAGAAATCCGTAAACGAAATTCACGCCGCAGGCCGCGCGCCGCTCGAAGGCTTCGCCCCAATCAAAATCGGCCTAAAGCCTCCGCGCCCGGCCCTCTACGCCAGAATCGAGCAGCGCGTGGAAGAAATGCTAGCCGCAGGCTGGCAGGATGAAATCCGCGAAATCCTAAGCAGCGGCGTCCCGAGCGATGCGAAGCCGTTCACCTTCATAGGCTATCGCGAAATCCTAGCCCAAGCCCCAGTAGGGGAGGGTCTTCAGACCCTCCCGAAGTTCGGCCCCTCTCTACCAACCTCCACCATCAACGAAATCCGCAAATCCACCCGCCACTTCGCCAAACGCCAACAAACCTGGTTCGCCCGCGAAACCAACGTCCACTGGCTACCAAATTTCGGCGACGACCCCGCCGCCCTCCAGCGTTCCCTGCAAATCCTAGCTCAAGCCCAATCCGCCACCCCGTAGCCCCGCGTAGGTACCGCTGGCGTCCCGCCGGCGTTTTTGTGCGGCGCTCCGCCGGCGAATACTACGAGCAAATTATTGAGTATTAAGCAGCCGCTATTTGGGAGAAGGTCGTAGCACCCGGACTTTTCGGTCCGTCGCAATCACAACGCATCCCGTCCAGCTAGCCGAATCATCGCTGCGGAAAAGTTCAGTAACGCGGTCAATGAGGATTCTCAAGTCAGGCGAACGCAAGCGGATCAGCAGCAACCCATGATGAGACCCCGGTGCGAACCGGCGAATATCCGAAAAATCCAGATCCTGCGTAATCAGGAATCTCCGATCCTTCTGCGCCGCATCCCAGACCTCGCGGTCCGTGCGACCGCGCAATCCTTCATGTTGCGTCGTGTCTACATCGTGGCCAAACTTTTCGATCGCGGATTTCAAACTTACCGGCAGGTTTTCATCCAGCTTGATTCTCATCGAATCGGCGGAGTTGCAGACAAAGGCATATCCTCTTCAGCGGAAGCCGCCGCAAAAACGATCGCAGCCTTGACATCATCGGCATGCAGCGTCGGAAATTCCTCGACGATTTGGTCCACCGAATTTCCCGCGGCAAGGCTCGCAAGCACAGTCCTCAGCGTAACCCGCGTCCCCTTGAACACAGGTTCGCCCCCGCAAATGTTCGCATCGCGAACAATCCGCTCGCCATAGTTATTCGTTCCGCCATTCGCTCCATGCATGACGCCAAATCCCTCGCTGTTCCCTAATCATAACACCGGTTTTGTAAGGGAGGGTCTTCAGCCTGTCCCGACTTTACGTCAGGGACCCTCCCGCTTTTCGGCCCCGCAACTCTCAAACTATCTCCAGCATGCTATCCTTCCCCCGCGAGGTCACCAATGAGCTCCCCCGATCCCGCCAAAATCCAAAAATTCCGCGAGCAACTCCGTCACGAATGGACCTCCGGCGAAACCATCAACGCCTGGAAAAAATGGCACACGCGCCTAGCCAATTTCACCGTCGCGGTAACGCAAGCCCTGCTCGCGACAGCGCAACTCCGCCCCGGCATGAACGTCCTCGATCTAGCCAGTGGCGTAGGCGACCCAGCCCTCTCCGAAGCCGCCGCCGTAGCCCCCAACGGCAAAGTAACCGCCACCGATCTAAATCCCGCCATGCTCGATTTCATCCGAGACCAAGCCCGCCAACGCAACGTCACCAACATAAATTTCCGCGAGGCCAGCGCCGAATCGCTGCCATTCCCCGACGCCACCTTCGACGCCGTAACCTGCCGCTTCGGCATAATGTTTTTCCCCGATCTAAATAAATCCCTGCGCGAATGTCTCCGCGTCCTGAAACCCAATTCCCGCGTCAACTTCATAGCCTGGGGCCGCCGCGAGCAACCGTTCTTCGCCTGCACCGGCGGCATCCTGATGAAACACATCGAACTTCCCAAGCCCGATCCCGATGCCCCGAATATCGCCATGTTCGGCGAACCCAATCGCATGCGCACCGCGCTCGAATCCGCCGGCTTTGCCCACGCAAAAGAAGAATTCCGCACCGTCGAAGGCCGCTGGCAGGGCTCGGTCGACGAATACTGGGATCAATTCAGCGAAGTAGCCGCCCCGTTCCGCGTAATTCTCAATCAACTAAGCCCCGACTCCAAGACGCAAGCCGTCACCGAAATCAAATCCGCCCTAAAAAAATACCAGCAAGGCCCAGAAATAATCCTCCCGCTAGAAATCGTAATCGGCACCGCCCTCGCCCACGTGAGTTCTTGCGCGAAATCTCTCGTAGGGGCGCCGGCTCGATCGCTCTGCGACTCTGTCAACTAACAGCCAACGCGAGCGAATTCTTTCGTAGGGGCGCCGCTTGCTGCGCCCTCTTACGACCTCGCTGCCAACTAACATCTCCCCACGACCGCGGAGCTCTCACTCCATTACCTTTCGCAACTGAGAAAACGCCCCAAACTCTGGAACTCTCGGCTCGCCCAAACGGAATGCTTAACGGGGGTCATTTTGTCTGCGCATGAACTCCGCGACTAAAATCCGCTCGCGTGCATCGATCGCCGCACTCTGCGCGCACAATTTCGTCCTTACTTTCGACACTTCTGCTGTTCGCCTCGGGCGCGCCTCTCTCCGCCCAGCAAGCCCCAAAAATCTCCGTCGAATCCAACATCGTCACCGTCTTCGCCACCGTCCGCGATAAACACGGCCAAATCGTCTCCGACTTGACCAAAGACGATTTCTCTCTCGACGAAGACGGCCGCCCGCAAACCATCACCTATTTCGCGCGCCAAAATGATCTTCCGCTGGCCGTAGGCCTGCTCGTGGACACCAGCCTCAGCCAGCGCCGCGTCCTCGATCAAGAGCGCACCGCCAGCTCGAATTTCGTCGATCACACCCTGCGCGAAGACAAAAAAGACCAAGCCTTCCTCATTCACTTCGATCACGAGGTCGAGCTCCTCCAGGATTTCACCACCTCCCGCAAAAAACTGGAGACCGCGCTCCGCCAACTGCAATCGCCGGAACGCGAAGAATCGACCGACGGCGAACGGCATCATCACGGCGGCGGCACGCTGCTCTATGACGCGGTCTATCTCGCCTCCAACGACATGATGAAAAAGCTGCAAGGCCGCAAAGCAGTGATCGTTCTTTCCGATGGCGTAGATCGCGGCAGCAAGGAAACCCTCGCGAGTGCCATCGAATCGGCCCAGCGCGCCAACACAGTCGTCTACTCAATCCTCTTCAAGGACGACGAGCCGTACGGCTCACGAGGCGGATACGGCGGTGGAGGCGGCCATGGCGGCTGGGGCGGCCACGGTGGCGGCGGAGGAGGCGGAGGCGGGCGACGCTACCCGCCGCGAGAAGAGCAACGCCCCGACGGAAAGAAAATTCTCGAGCGCATCTCCAAAGAAACCGGCGGCCGCCTCTTCGAAGTCTCGAAGAAGCAAACGGTAGATCAGATTTACGACGCGATCCAACAAGAACTGCGCGACCAATACATCCTCGGCTACGTCCCGGACAAATCCCCCAACACCTCCGACTACCGCAAGATTCATCTGGCGACCAAGCAGAAAGATCTAGCCGTACAATCCCGCGACGGCTACTACGCCGAGCAACCCGTTTCCGCAGCGACTAGCCAATCATCGCCTCGCCAGCCCTGAACATCCATCACGTTCCCGGATCTCCCAACGCCGCCGACACCAGTTCCGTGTCCAAGTATTCAGTCAACTCTCGAACCTTTCCATCGGCCAGACGAAGCACGAAGCAGTAGCTGTTGTTATATACCTTCCCCGCCTTGGTAGTGACATAACCCCGGACTTCGGCCACAACATAATCGCCTTCAGCAATAATTCGCTCCGCGGTCGCCCTGTACGGCTCGGCAAACTGTGAACGCAATGGTCCGAGCAGCTCCTTGAGCACCGCCTCCTTCCCCTCATACGTCCGGGACCATTTGGTTGTCCCGGTAATCGTCCAGCGGACGTCATCAGCCAGGCCTTCGACAAACGGCCGCGAGTTGCCTTTCGCAAGCTCCGCATAAATCTGCGTCATCATGGCCTTGTTCTCAGCCGCGCTCATATTGGAAGTCTCCTCCCCTCCGCGTTCTCAGCGTCTCTGCGGTAATAATCCCGTCGGTATCCACGATCGCTCCAACTCCCGCCATCGACCTCCTGTAACACAAATTTTTTGTTGAATCACAATCGCCGCGTGCATAATCCAACCTCTGAACCTATATCCCGCCAAGGAGGATCTCACATGCCAACAATCACCACCAAAGACGGCACGCAAATCTATTACAAAGACTGGGGCAAGGGACAACCAGTAGTTTTCAGCCACGGCTGGCCGCTAGACGCCGACGCCTTCGAAGACCAGATGATTTTCCTGGCCGATCGCGGTTTCCGCTGCATCGCCCACGATCGCCGCGGTCACGGCCGCTCCGATCAACCCTGGGAAGGCAACGAAATGAACACCTACGCCGATGATCTCGCGGCGCTCACCGAAACGCTCGATCTGAACGACGCCATCCACGTCGGTCACTCCACCGGCGGCGGCGAAGTGGCGCGTTACATCGGTCGCCACGGCTCCAAGCGCGTCGCCAAGGCGGTGCTCATCAGCGCGGTCCCGCCGCTGATGCTCAAAACTCCCGCGAATCCCGGTGGCATGCCGATCGAAGCCTTCGATCAACTGCGCGCGGCTGTTCTCGCCGACCGCTCGCAATTCTGGAAAGATCTCAGCGCCCCGTTCTACGGCGCCAATCGCCCCGGCGCCAAAGTTTCGCAGGGCCTGCGCGACTCCTTCTGGCTCCAAGGCATGATCGCCGGCCATAAAGCCGTCTACGACTGCATCAAAGCCTTCTCCGAAACCGACTTCACCGAAGATCTGAAAAAGTTCGACGTGCCCACGCTGATTCTCCATGGCGATGACGATCAAATCGTGCCCATCGGCGCGGCCGCGATGCTCTCTTCCAAAATTGTCAAAGGCGCCACTCTGAAAGTAATTCCTGGCGCTCCGCACGGCATGTGCTCCACTCTCAAAGATCAAATCAACGCCGAGCTGCTCGCTTTCTTCCAGCGCTCCGGTCAGGCCGCGGCCTAAACGTCGCTCTGCTCGGGGGGCTTCGCGTGCCGAAACACTCGGGGCCTCCCGACGCATTTCAATTCCGTATTTTCTCCGCCTCTCCAGCTATAGAATACTCGCCAGTCAATCCAGCGGGCATTCACGCGCGGCAATGGCCATCAACTCCAAATCGCTGACTCGCTTCTTCAGGCCACAGGTCATCTACATCTTCGTTGCCGCGGTCGTAGCCGCTACCTTCTGGGCCATCGGACTGCAGATCAATCCTCTCACCATCATCATCTACTCTCTCTGCATCGGTAATTTCATCTCGTTCCCGTTGGAGCGATTGGTCGGCTTCTACGGAGGACGCCCATTTCCCTACAATTGGCTGATCTTTCTGGCGTTCGTGCTCCTGCTCACGCCTTTCGTTTACGTGCTCTCCAGTGTGATTGTCTGGTGGATCGCTCCACCCACTCCGCAGTCGCTTTCGCACTTGATCCGGACAGGCTGGAAGTATCCGTCGCTCATCATCGTGCTCTTCAGCGGCCTGACGTTTCTCTTTAATTCCACCAAGGATCGTCTCGAGCGCCGCAACCTCGAGCTCCAGCATTCCGTCGATCTCGGTGCCGCGCGCCTTGAAATGCAGGACCAGGAATTGCAGCGCGCCCGCGAAATTCAGGAGTCGCTGCTTCCCAAGAACATTCCGCAGCTCGCAGGCTTCGAAGTCACAGCCGCCTGGCATCCCGCTCGCGGCGTTGGCGGCGATTATTTCGACGTCCTAACACTCGGCAACAACCGCCTCGCCATCTGCATCGCCGACGTGGTCGGCAAAGGCGTCTCCGCCGCTCTGCTCATGGCCAGCGTGCAGGCCACCGTCCGCGCCTTCGCGCGCGACACCGTCAGCCCCGCCTCCGTCTGCAGCAAGGTGAACAGCGTGCTCTGCGACAACATCGGCCGCGACAAGTTCGTCACCTTTTTTTACGGCGTTCTCGACGCCGACAAACACACTTTTCAATATTGCAATGCCGGGCATCCCTATCCCGTTCTTGCATCTCCGGGCGCCGTCCGCCAACTCGACCAGGGCGGCGCGGTCCTCGGCGTTTTTCCCGCGTGGATTTACGAAGATTTGACCGTCGAGCTACGGCCGGGCGATCGCTTGCTTCTCTTCACCGACGGAATCACAGAAGCCGCGGCCGCAGACGGCCAGGAATTCGGCCTGGACAAAATCGAATCCTTCGCAAAATCTCACAGCGCAAGCTCCGCGTCCGCATTGAACGCTCTCCTGCTCGCGCAGGTCTCGGAATTCTGCGGCGCAAAATTTCACGACGACGCAACGCTCGTGGTAATCGCCGTAAACTAGCATTCCTCGCGAGCACTTCGCCAACAAAACGAAACGGCCGGCAGCACCCGCTGCCGGCCGTTCAATTTTCATGTTCGTTCGATGTTCGATTTAACTTCTCAGCTTAGCGACGCCCGCCGCCATGTCCGCCGCCGTGAGAGCCGCCACCGGAGAAGCCTCCGCGAGCGGAGCCGCCGCGGAACCCGCCGCCGGCCGCGCCGTGAGAGAAGCCGCCCGATCCGCGCGCCACGGGGCCGGACCTAAATCCACCGCGTCCGTTGAACCCTCGTCCGCCCTCGAATCCACGCCGGCCATCAAATCCGCCACGCCCGACGAAGCCGCGCCCGCCGACGAACCCACGTCCGCCGCGGAAGCCATGGAACCACGGACCCGCTCCGATAAACACGCCGCCGGAGAACCAGCTAGGCCCATAGTAGCCATAAGGCGCGCAAGCGTAAGGCGCGTACGGGTAGTAGCCGTAAGCGCAAATCGGTGCCGCGCCGTAGTAACCCGGCCCAACTCCCACGCCGACCACAACTCTCTGCGCGCTAGCCAATGTTGCCGTTCCCAAGAAAATGCCAAGTATCGCGAGAATTCGTAGGTATCTCATGTCAGAACTCCTTCTGAGAGTCCCGATCCCATCTAGAAGCACTGCCAAAATCCGCTTCAACCTAGCGACTCTCGCGGTACATAAGTGCACAAGCCCTGCCAAACGATCCCGCCGATGAAAAATAAGATAAACGTCCTATTATCAATAGATTGCAGAAGCCATCCCAGCCTAAAGCGTCTCCGGATCCCCGTCCCAACGGTGGTTTTCAAGCGCCACTGCTGCTTCTCAACCACCCCTCCTCCATTTCAATTCAACTCCAATTGACACGCGCCATTCCCGAGGACGATACTTGCGCGGCGAGCACAGGCCGCATCAGGCGCCACAATGAAAAAACGACCTCCAAAAAAATCCTCCGCAAAAAAATCCAGCGCAAAGCGTCCCGCAAAGCGCCCAGCCGCGAAACCCGCCGCCGCAGCAACCACCGCCGGAAAACTCTCCTTCAATCACGCCATGATCTACGTCAAGGATGTCGAGCGTGCCACCCGCTTCTACCACGACCTCCTCGGCTTCAAACTCATCGAAGATTTCCGCTACGAAGGCAAATCCGTCTACGCCCGCCTCTGCGCCCCCGGCAACGACGGCACAATCGCTCTCCATCAAGCCGGCCCTAACGATTCCGTCGCCAGCGAAGGCGTCCGCCTCTATTTCGAAGTCCCCGAGCTCGATAATTTCTGCCGCAAGCTGCAGCAAACCGGCTTCTATCTCCCCAAAATGCCGCAAATGATGCCCTGGGGCTGGCGCCACGTCTATCTGAACGATCCCGACGGCCATGAGCTAAGCCTCTACTGGGCCGGTCCCAACCGCATGAAAAAAACGGTAATGAAGACCGCCCGAAAAGCCGCGAAATCCTAATTCGCAGGCCGGGTGCCCGCGACGCCGTTTCTATTTCCCAACTCTCTTCGCCGCGAATTCCACATACGTCGCGAACTCCTCAGGCTTGCCAGCCGGCGCGATTTCGAATTTCTCGCTCACCGAGTCCGCTCCCGTTCGCGAGTAAGTCATGCGGCAGCGAGTACCCGCAGGCGCGGCGTCACTCACGAACTGCAGCGCATCCTCGCCGTGCGGCACGCTCAGCGAATACCGGATCACGTGACCCTCGCCGTCAAAGAAAATCGCGCGTACGCCGCCGTCGGCAGGATCGTGGTAGAAATACAAAAGATCGTCATGCGCAAACGCACCCCGCTCTTTCGTCGCGGGATAATCCAGATGCGTTCTGCGCACCAGCACCGTCCCATTCAATTCAGCCCGCACGCTGGACGTTCCCTTCGCCTGTCCCGGCTGTCCTCCTCCCGTCCAAGTCCATTCGCCAAGTAGAAAATCAAAATCCTTCCAGTCGTTCGCAGGCCGCGATTGCTGCGCGCCCACTGGCGACAGCGCAATCAGCAGGACCAGCACCGACATCGCCCTCCAGGCCATTTCGCACCTCCTAAACGCCGCCTAACTATTCCGATAGTTTCCAAGCCAAGCGAGAGCCGCAGCGCCTCTCGAAGAATTCAGCGTTGCGTCGCCATCGCCGCGCCGCCATAGCGCTGCGTCGCATATCCGATGATCAATCCCACCATGCTTCCCGGCAGGATGATCGCGAAGTAGTGCCCGTGCTCCATAAAGTGCGCCACAAAAAACGCCAGCACGAACCCGACTCCCAACCCAAACAAAATCCCCAGTACCAGCGAATTCACCTTGCGCGCAAAGAATCCAATCGCCACCCCGGCGATCAGCCCTTTGACCGTCGACCCCACAACAATCCCAGCAATCTGCGCGCGGGCCTCAGGCGTAAACCAAGCGGTAGTTCCGTCCAGCGCCCCAAGGACAAGCCCAAGCAAAATGCCAACCCAGACCTTTTTCATCGCAGAACCTCCGTCAACTCGGACCTCTCCCTAACCTTCTATACAACAAAATCTGAGAATCCTTTAAACGCCAGGTCTGCGTGCGCCTGCCTTTTCCGAGGGGTGCCCCGCCAAATCCCAATTGACTTCTCTTCGCACTCCCCGAACAATCCCTCCATGCCACGACCAATTCGCATGTATTGCGCCATACTCGCACTCGGAATCCTGACATTCGCTCTACTTCCGAGCGCCAGAGCGCAGCAGGCTCCCGCCGCCATCTCCAGCGATCCGCCGCGCGACACCGCGAATCCCGCGGCGATGGAGACATTCCAGCTTCCCAGCCACGGCGCTCTCCTCAACGCTCTCGTCTACATCGCCGCCGGCCCCGGCCCGCATCCGGTCGTCGTCCTTCTGCACGGCTTCCCGGGCAACGAGAAAAATCTCGATCTAGCCCAAGCCCTGCGCCGCGCCGGCTGGGACGTCCTCTACTTCGACTATCGCGGCTCCTGGGGCTCGCCCGGCGATTTCTCCTTCACCCACTGCATCGAAGATACGCAAGCCGCCATCGCCTACATGCGCGATCCCGCCAACGCCAAAAAGCTGCGCGCCGATCCCGCCCACATCGTCCTGATCGGCCACAGCATGGGCGGCTTCATGGCCAATTACGCCGCCGCGCAAGATCCGAAAATCGAAGCCGTAGTAATGATCAGCGCCGCAAATCTAGGCGGCATGCGCGCGCGCCGCGAAGCGCCCAAGTCCAGCGACGAAGACGCCGTAAAATCAATCGCCGCCTCGCTAGCCGCAGAAGGCATGGCCCCGCTAGCTGGCTGCACGCCCGAAAGCCTGGCCCGCGAAATCATCGCCAACCACGCCCAATGGGACTTCGCCACCAACGCCCCAAAGCTAGCCACGCGCCCAATCCTGGTAATCACCTCCGACGACGGCCTGGCCCCGGCAAATGACGCCTTCGTAGCCGCCGCTGAAAAAAGCCGGCAGCACAAAAGTAACCGCAACGCACATGGCCACAGACCATTCCTATTCCGACCATCGCATAGCGCTAGAGACGACAGTCCTAACGTGGCTAGCGGCGTTGCAGAAACTGTAGCTCGGGTCTTCAGACCTGAGGCCGTTCGCCTTTTCTTTTGCTTTGACTTATCCGCCCGTCCCTGCTCGTCGTCTTTTCCGAACCGCCCACTCCCAACGCTGTCATTCCGAACCCGCCTTTCGGGTGAGGAATCTGCATTCTCTTCCTCTTGGCGCCAGTTCGGCCCTCGCCTCTCTCCTAAAAAGCACGCGTTTTCACGCGATTAGAAATGACCTCCGTCGTTTGTTTTCTATGGGTTACAGCGATTTCTAATAAATTCGCACGCGATTAGAAATGGGTCTCATCCGAGCGGTTCGGGAAATGAGGGTTGTAGGGCGCGGACGTTTCTTCCAGCCTCCAGAACATTTTCAAATTTTTGGCGCACACGTACATCCAGGTCAAGCTTGCCGGGCTGAATCATCGGCCAGACCAGGCAGCCCCGCGCTTAGGGACTGCCAACTACCCGGACCTTTGTATCATAATAGTACCAAGTTGTCAACAGTTTATTGTGAGGTATCGATGCAGTTCCGATCCGGCGCCAGGGAGAAGAGAGAAGCACAAGTCCGGAAAGAAGCAGAGGAAAAATCAAAAACGGGACCGAAACCCCGACCCTTCCCACAAACCGGGAACGATCGGGCAGCCGAGGCAAACCTGCGGAAAAGGCTGGGCCACCCGCCCACATCTTAAACACTCGGAAAGGCTGCGCCACCCGCCAATGACGGTGAAGACCTGAATCCTCAATTTTGATTTTATTTTTTAACGAAGCGGGATCGACGGTTTGTTCACATCTAAGCCGTAGAGATCCAACATCGCGCGATAAAAATCTTCCTTGGAATCGCATGAATACATGTTGCCGTAGTCCTTTACGTTACAGCTTATTCTAGTTGTCATATCAATCTGATGATTCGGATCCAGCTTCAACCAAAACTTCTGCTCGTCCTGACTAGGAGTATACCGCGGCTCGAAGAAGGCACGCCAAACATGCCATGAATCTGGTAAATCCGTCAGCCCCAAGTCAGCGTCTGCGACACTGACATTGCCGTTGCTATAGAGCATTGCCACCATACACATCGGGTGACGTGGGGCATATACGGAAACAA
Organism: uncultured Acidobacteriota bacterium; assembly: GCA_963707165.1. Lineage (GTDB taxonomy): Bacteria > Acidobacteriota > Terriglobia > Acidiferrales > UBA7541 > Palsa-147. The sequence continues at coordinate 181,288 of CAVPPO010000002.1, forward strand.
TGTACGAAGTTGAAGCAGGAGGCGTCTCTCCCATGTAGTTAAAATACGTGTGAAGAAAATTTCCGGCTGTCCTGTCACAGCGTTGTTGGCGCGTTTCCTGCGGGGCATCCTCCGGCTTCACTTTCTTCGCTTCCTTCGGGGCTTCTTCAGGCATTGGTTCGTTCGGCAAGCTCACGAGTCTTTGTGGGTTCAAGAGCAGGCTCTTTCGCATCATTGATGGGGATTGCGAAATTTAGATTTTCGCCGCCCTTAAGATACAAGGTCGTGATTCCAACTACCTCTCCCGCCATGTTGAACAACGGGCCGCCGCTGCTGCCGGGAGAAATCGGCGTCGTGACCTGCAAGAATTTGCCGCCTTCCTCCTCGACTGTTCGGATTCCGCTGACGATGCCGTTTGAGACGGTCGATTCGAGAGAAAGCGGATTGCCAATGGCAACGACTTCTTCTCCCACTTGAAGTCGGTCCGAATTCCCGAGAGTGAGCGTCCGGAAGTTTTCGCCGTGCGCCTTGATGACGGCAACATCGCGGGCTTTGTCGAATGCGAGCACTCCATCGACAACAAAGAAAGCGCCGTCAGGGAGTTTAACGATAGCGGAGCTACCGTTTTCAATGACGTGATAGTTGGTCACGATGCGGCCATCCTTGCTTATAAGGAAGCCGCTGCCTTGGGCAATAGCGTGGCCATCCTTGTCCGACATAACGATAGACACGATGGCCCCATTCGCAGCTTTGGCTATCGCTGGTATGTCTTTTCGACGGGTTGTCGTTGGCGATTTTTGTTGTCGCGCCGTGTCTTTTGCAACGGGCGGAGCCTGTGTCGAAGGCGAAGTGGCGCTAGGGAGAGGCGTGGCCGTACTCCGCCAGTCTAGAATTACTGGGGCCTCTCGCTTTGCTGCTTCTGATTCTTTTTTGAGCGTCGCCGTCTCCTCTTTGGTGAAATCCGCCCAAATAGCGTCGTGTTCGCAGACACCAGGCAGCTTCCCACTGCCTTTCTGAAGCGCATCTTCTTCAGCCTTAATGCACATATTTATTCGGCCGGAAAATGCATCAAGTATTTTCACCATCGTAGGAAAGTCCTTCGATACTTTTGGTCCTTGAAAATCGAATGATTCACCCATTTTTGTTGGTAAAGCCACTTCATCTGCGTGCTAATCAATTTCTCCTGTGGGCTCTTAGCCTTTGCGTCAGCCGCGTTCAACGCGGCACGCGCAGGGCTTCGCTCCCAAGTCGTGAAATCTTCGCTTTCCACTTTGTTCAATGCCAGCAGTTCGGCTCTTGCAAAAAGGTCGCTGATCCTAACGGCAGTATCTTTCGCAGTTACCGGAACTTGATTTGTAAGCATCCCAGATAATCGCTCATTAGTTAGTCCATTGAGCCCTGAACGAATCGTCCGCGCTTCTGCGTGGGTGGCCGCTCCAATCCACATAGCGAGCACAGCGCACAGAATCAGGATGCAGTGTGGAATTGTGCTGCCGTTGATTCTACTCACTCCCAGATCTCCCATAAGATACTCAGATTCTAGCTGAGGTTCCGGTAGCGGCTTAATCTCGGTCGAAGGGGAATATTCCAATCAGTCAATCACGGGGAAGGGAGAAACAACGTCGGAAGTTATGCTCACACTAGTTTCCCGATAAAGCACTCCTGTCCCAACGTACAGGTAGCCCCTCTCGCCGGTTTCCGGCACGATGGCTAGTGGAGGCACCAATGGCGTGGGATGACATAAAAAACGAAGTCGTTAGTAACGGGAACGTCAAAACCTTCACTATGGAAAAGCTTCGGGATGCCCACGGAAGTGCGAAGCTTGGCGTCAATGTGTGCGGCGAAATAAGCCAAGAACTAGCGCGGATGGGCTTAGGGCACATTCCCGAAGTGCTGCCTACTTATCAGCACGAGTTTGTGCGGGTGTACCAACGGGGAACAGATGTTGGGAATTTGATAGATCTGGTTCTGAACCAGGTGAAAAAGGTGACCTCAAGCTGGTTTCAGAACACGGCTCCCGTGAGACGGATTATGCCAGCCTTGTAGGTAAGATTAAGGAATTGGTGGATGCTGTCTAATCCCGCTAAGGGGCAATCATGGCGAAGGAAGTCGTAAAAACGTACGGCGTGTCGCGCTTTACGTGGGATGGCCAAAAACCCTCACTATCACTAACATCCATACCAAGTCGCCAGAAATATTGGCGACCGATCTCGAAGATTTCTACAAAATCTGCGACTGGAGTCGCAAGGAAGAATAGCCCGAAGCTCCGGGCGGAAGGCCCATCCTTCTCACTTCTCCGAATTTCTTCTCGAATCGTCATCTCCGTTTTGACGGATGATCACACCACTGGTGTTGCCAAAGCAGTGTCGGCGTTCCCTTGGCTCTTGAAATGGGTTTTGGGGTGGGTGCCCCTACGCGGGAAGAGCGAAGGCAAAAGCGACGGCGGCTCCAACGGCGACGGGGATTTCAAATTTTAGATTTGAGATGACTTTGTTGAAATCGTGCGCATTGACGAGGCAGATGAAACGCGGAGAATGCCGAATCGCTTTACGCCGAGGCATATAGCCCACGCATTCGCAGGCGTTACACGGGCGGGCGCAGCAAGTCAGCGCCCCTACGGGAGATCGGCGTTGCGTCGCGTCCGCCTGATCTTCTTCACGCTAGGTTATTTCTCAGAAGTACCCCCTAAAAAACTGTTGACAACTTGGTACTCTTGTGATACAAAGGTCCGGGTAGTTGGCAGTCCCTAAGCGCGGGGCTGGCTCTCCTGAGCCCGCTGGAAGTCTGCCCTGAACAATTGGGAAAGGAGAGTTTGCCCGGCAGTTTTGCGGAGGGCGGGAGAGTTCTAATCGATACACTTACGATTAGAAATCGCTGCAACCTGCACAAAACAAAAGACGAGGTTAATTTCTAATCGAACAAAATGGAGCAAAGGAGGATGGTTGATTGACCGTTGATGTAGCTCGCCTCTTTAGAGGCGAGGCATTTTGGTTTGGGTGTTGGTCTTGGTTTTGGTTTCGATTCGACCACGATCAACGTCAGAGGGCCGAAAGGCAAAAGGCAAGCGGGAAACGGCGAACGGCCTCAGGTCTGAAGACCTGAGCTACATGATTCCGGAAGGGGGCAATTTCTAATCGATACACGAATTTATTAGAAACGGTCGTAACTGCTAGAAAACATTCGGTCGACAACCACTCTAATCGATACAAATCACGCCTTTTTTTCAGGCACGATTCGAGGCCGGAAGCGTCAAAACCCCAGCGCGCACCGGCGTCCGCCTAGGCGGAGGCACCCTGTGCGCGAGCGTTTACGCTGCGAGTGGCGTATAATGTCGGCGAATGGAGCTGCTGCTGACCTACACCTCGCAGGCTGCGCATAAACTCGCCGAATGAAATCTGCACAGGCAGTGGACAATCGGGAACGCGTCTTTCTTCTGGGCGTGACCTTGAAGAAGACTACGCCGCACCGCAGCGGGGCTGTGGAGCGGGAATCTTTGCTCGAGCTTGAGGAATTGGCGCGCAGTGCGGGGGCTACCGTTACCGGTAGCTTGATGCAGGTGCGCGAGGCGATTGATTCGGCGACGCTGGTGGGCAAGGGCAAGCTGGATGAAGTGAAGATGGAAGCGAAGATGCACCGGGCGCCGTTGATTATCGTGGACCACAATTTGACGCCGGTGCAGTTGCGCAATATGGAGCGGATCACCGAGTGCCGGGTGATCGATCGCACGCAGCTGATTCTGGATATTTTTGCGCGGCATGCGCGGACGCGCGAAGGGCAGTTGCAGGTGGAATTGGCGCAGCTCAATTACTGATGCCGCGGCTTTCGGGACAGGGCGTGGATCTCTCGCGGCTGGGCGGCGGAATCGGGACGCGCGGGCCTGGCGAGCAGAAACTGGAGACCGACAAGCGGCGGATTCGCGAGCGCGTGGGAAAAATTCAGAAAGCGATTGATACGGTGCGGCGGCAGCGTACTACGCGGCGCGAGGCGCGGCAGGCGATTCCGCTCGGGAACGATCGCGCTGGTCGGTTACACGAACGCGGGGAAATCGACGCTGTTCAACGCGCTGACGCACGCTACCGTGCTGACGTCATCGAAAATGTTTGCGACGCTCGATCCCACGATTCGCGGCGTGCGCTTGCCGTCGCGGCGGCGCGTGCTGCTTTCGGATACCGTCGGATTCATCCGCGATCTTCCGCCGGGATTGATTGCCGCGTTTCGCGCGACGCTCGAGGAAGTGCAGGAAGCGGCGCTGATTTTGCACGTGAGCGATATTTCCAATCCGCAGCACAGCGAGCACGACGACGAGGTGGTCAAGATTTTGCGCGAGCTGGGAGTGGAGAATCGGCCGCGGCTGCGCGTGTTCAATAAAATCGATCGGCTTTCGCCGGAAGAAGCCGCTGCGTTGCAGAAGGCTGCGACGAACGGCAACGGCGGCGGCGAGCGCGGCGCGTTCGTTTCGGCGGTGACGGGCGCCGGGCTCGAAGATTTGCTGGCGCAGATTGATGCGGCGCTGCCGGTCGATCGCATCACGCGCGTGCATTTGCGCGTGCCGCTTTCCGATGGCCGGACGCTGGCGATGGTCTATGCCGCGGGGCGCGTGCTGAGTTCCGAGCCCACCGACGAGGACATTTCGCTGGAGGCGGAAGTGCCGGAATCGCTGGCGCGGCGGCTGGTGCCATATGCGATCTAGTGACGTGGCGAAAGGCGAAAGCTGTGAAAATCCTGTGGAATCTAGGGGTTTCGTGAGGGTCCTCTTTAGAGCTGGTTTGCCAGCGGTCCCGAAGCGACGCCGCTGCAAGTAGTCGTAAATTAAAGAAAATAAAAGAATTATTGGGGTTTGGGAGCGGCGGCAATTGCGCCGATGCGGCTCAATACGCGCTGAAATCGCGCTTTGGAGATTTGCACAACGGTAGGGCAATTTGTGTCCTAAGCGTTACCAGATGCGGGACTTGCGGACGGCTCACTTTTGTGGCTGTGGGGTTTTTTGGAGTCGGCGTCCAAGAGAGAAAGAGCGCACCGCAGAGACGCTGAGGGCGCAGAGGTCGGAGGAGAACGCGATTTGCTGGTACCGTTGACTGGGTGCGATTGCGGGACTATAGTGAAATCTCCCCGGCACAATAATAACTGAACGAGTGCGAGGGATTTTTTTGCGGCGATTGCAATGAACCTGCCGAACAGCCTCACGATTCTGCGCATCTTTTTTGTGCCGCTGCTGGTTGTCGTCCTGCTGACGCGCGAACCCAATTTTGATTTTTGGGGCATGTCGATTCACTTCGAAGTTTGGGGCGTGTTGATTCTGCTGGCTGCCGCGGCCACCGATGCCGCGGATGGATATTTTGCGCGGAAGCGCGGCGAGATTACTACGCTGGGAATTCTGCTCGATCCGATCGCGGATAAATTGCTGATTTCGGCGGCGTTCATTTCGCTGGTGGAAATGGGGCTGGTGGCAGGCTGGATGGTGGTGGTGATTATCGGGCGCGAATTCATCGTGATGGGCTTGCGCAACATTGCCTCCGCCGAAGGATTGATCATTCCGGCGACGCCGCTGGGCAAAACGAAAATGGTGCTGCAAGTGATTTGCGGCTGCGCGGTGATTTTGGCTGCGAAGCATCCTTCGTTGACCGTGCTCGGCAAGGTGCTGCTGTGGGCCGTGGTGCTGAGCGCCATTGTTTCCGCCGTGCATTACTTCCAGATGTTTTGGAGCCAGGTGAACCACCGCGTGCAAGAGCGGCAAAAGAGCATGCTCATTCTCGAGCAGCAAAAAAAGCCGCAAAATGTCCCCACTCGATAGCAACGAACGAAAAGTCCTGCTGCGCACCGCGAGAATTGTGATCGAGCACGCCGCGAAGGAAGGCTCGTTTGGCGGCTTCGGCGTTGATCCTGGAGCTGGCCGGTTACACGAACCGGCAGGCGTGTTTGTCACTCTGCGGCGCGGTAAACAACTGCGCGGCTGCATTGGCCGCTTGGAGCCTGAATCGGCGCTGGTGATCGCTGTGGCATGGGCCGCCGCAGCGGCGGCTCTTGAGGATCCGCGCTTCGAGCCGGTGCGGCCGGAGGAAGTCGCGGAATTGACGATTGAGATCTCAGTGCTGACGCCATTCGAAGAGATTGCGCCGGATAAAATTGTGCCGGGGACGCACGGATTGGTGATTCAGCAAGGAAATCGGCGCGGGCTGCTGCTGCCACAAGTGGCTACGGAGCATCGATTGAACCGGGAACGATTCCTCGAAGAGACGTGCGCGAAGGCAGGATTGCCGCGCGATGCCTGGCGCGATTCTGCTACGCGCGTCTTTGCGTTCACTGCCGAGGTTTTTTCGGAAGAAGAATACGAGGAAAAGAAAAGCGGCGCGAACTAGATGCCCGCGCCGCGATTGATTCGGGTGGCTGGTCCGGCTATTCGAGTTCGACGGAATCGCCCGCGTAGAGTTCGCGCAGCGCGAAAGTGACGATGACCGAGGAAGAGTTCTCGGAAGTGCGGACCACGATGCCTTCACCGAGAACTTCGCGCGGCGTGTTGTCCGGCTTGAAGTCCTTCGAGACCGCTCCGTATCCAAAAGCGTCGAAAGCCATGCGCCGGGTCTGATAGGCGAATTCGTTCTGATTGCCGGTAGGGCGGAAGATCCGGAAATAATCTCCCACTTTCACGCCCTGCGCGGATCCGAGATTCACGTAGACGACGTCGTCGGAGCCGTAGGTCTGTTGAAAGTGCTTGCCGGTGATCAGAGTGGCTTTGGTCTTGCCGCTGGACGGCGCAAAGCGATCGAATTTGTCTTCCTGCTTCAGCGGAGGAGCGGGGCGCTGTGCGAAGGGCAGAGCGACATCGCCGCGCTGGAGATATTCGCAGGAGTTCTCGACTTGGGCGATGGAAATATTGGGCTGTACGACGACGACTTTCACGCGGCCTTCGTCTTCCCAGAGAGTGCCCATGGCTTTCATGATCGTAAACTGCTGATTGAACCAGTGCACTTCCGTGGGCTCGGTGATCGGGCGAATGATGCTGAATTCATCGCCGACGTGGACGCCTTGGCCTTCGCCTTTGTTGATGTAGACGTAGTCGCCTTCCTGGAAGGTGAGCTTGTAGTCCGAGCCTTCGCCGGTGACGAGCACGGTGTCGTGCGGAGGCGCCTGCTTGGTCACCAGACCGGAACAATACATGTCGGCGGGGATCGGAGTTCGGGCTTGATCCTGGGCCTGCAGGGATGTTGCTGCGAATGCGATGGTCAATGCCGTGAAACCGGCCATCAAGATAGCTTTTCCGCGCATAAATCTCGCTCCTTCGGACACGAATAGAGCCGCGCTGCGGGCGCGGGTTCCCACTTGCACGACCGTAGCAAATGGTTTGCGGTAGCGTCAAGGATGTCGCGGGGCTTGCTTTACACATTGTGCACCGCATGGTAGAAGCCCTAGATTCTTCGGAGGATACGGAGCGCAACCGGGATGGCGGAATTGTTTCGTACGGGGAAAATTTGCGCGGTGGTGGCGGAGCGTGACGCGGCGGCTATGGCGCGGGCGCTGCGGCGGGCGTTGCGGGTGTCGAAGACTGTGGAATTGCGGCTGGATTGGCTGCGGAGTGCGGGCGAGATTGAGCGGATGATCCGGTGGCTTGCGGCGAATCGGAAGAGGCTCGGGGCGGCGTCGCGCGTGACGCTGATTGCGACTTGCCGGCGGCGTGGGGCGGGCGGGGAGTTTGTGGGCGGCGTTCGGGAAGAATTGGAGTTGCTGCGTGGGGCAGCGGCGGCTGGTTGCCGGTGGGTGGATCTTGAGATCGAAAGCGCGGAATGGGTGCGACCGGAGGAAGTTCAAGCGCTGCGCCGAGTCGCACGGGTGCTGATTTCGTATCACAACTTCCGGAGGACGCTGCCGAATCTACGCAACGTGAGAATCCGGATCGAGAACGCGAGAGGCGATGCGATCAAGATTGCGGCGGAGGCTCGCGGATTGCGGGATGCGCTGCGGATTTTGAAGCTGGCGCGGACAAGCCGGCGCGTTGTGGCGGTGCCGATGGGAGAGATGGCCGCGGCGGCGCGGATTTTGGCTTTGCGGGCTGGGTCGGCGCTGGCTTATGCGCCGGTGGGAGCGGCTACGGCGCCGGGGCAGATTTCGTTTGCGGAGATGAAATCGCTGTATCACGCGGATCGATTGACGCGGCGGACGCGCGTTTATGCGGTGATTGGCGATCCGATCGGACATTCGCTTTCGCCGCAGTTGCAGAATGCGGGATTTCGGGCGCGTGGGATTGATGCGGTTTATGTGCCGGTGTTGGTGCGGGATTTGCGGGATTTTTTGGCGGCGATTGGACCGCTGGGGATTGCCGGGTTCAGCGTGACTTTGCCGCATAAGGAAGCGATTTTGCGGTACCTCGATGATTGCGATCCTTTGGCGGCGGAGATTGGGGCTGTGAATACCGTGGTGGTGCGCGGCGGCGGGAAATTGTATGGGTATAACACGGATTACGTGGGAGTTTTGCGGGCTTTGGAGTGCTCCCGACTTCGGTCGCACAAAGACCCCACGCGCAAAACCGGCGCGTGGGGCACCCATCGCATCGCTTCGCGGGGGGTGGCCATTGCTGGCAGCCGGGTGTTGATCCTGGGGGCTGGCGGGTCGGCGCGGGCTGTGGCGTTTGCTTTGGCGCGGGGCGGGGCGAATGTTTGCGTTTGTGCTCGCAGGATTTCGCGGGCGCGGGCTTTGGCGCGGGCTGTTGGGGGGGAGGCGATTGAACGGCGGATGCTGCGCGGGGAATTTTTTGACGCGATTGTGAACGCCACGCCGGTGGGGATGTTTCCGCGGGTTGCGGAGTCGCCGCTTTCGGCTGCGGAATTGAATTGCCGGTTGGTTTTCGATTTGATTTACCGGCCGCGGGAGACGAAGTTGTTGCGCCTCGCGGCGGCGCGGGGCATCGAAACGGTGTCGGGGTTGGAGATGTTTGTGGCGCAGGGAACGGCGCAATGGGAGATTTGGACGGGGGAAAGGGCGCCGGTTAGGGAGATGAGCGCGGCGGTGGAGGGCGTGAAGTAGCGCGAAGAGCGAGAAGCGATGCAGACCGAGGTCGTGGCGGGTATTCGGGTAGGCGTTACGTGGGCGGGCGCGGCAAGCGGCGCCCCTACGAAGAGAAAGAGTCGGAAAAGGCAAAGGCAAGGAAAAGGCAAAGGCCAAGACAAAGTCAAAAACGCCGGCTGGCAGCCGGCGCTACGGTTGCTAGAATCATGATTCAGCCTGATTACAAATCGTTTACTCGATTGGCGCGTGAGGGGAATCTTGTGCCGGTGTACGAGAATTTTACGGCGGATTTTTACGCCGGTTGGGGCTTATTTGCGGATTGCGCGTGGGGCTGGTTATTCGTTTTTGCTGGAGAGTGTGGAGGGCGGGGAGAATATTGCGCGGTATACGTTTGTGGGGGCTGATCCGGCGGAGGTGTTTCGGTCGCGCGATCGGAAATGTGCGGTGGAATCGGCCTCGGGGCGCGAGGAATTTGATGAGAATCCGATTGAAGTTTTGCGGCGTTTGATGGCGCGCTATCGGCCGGTGCGCGTTCCTGGCTTGCCGCCGCTTACGGGCGGGGCGATTGGTTATTTTGCTTACGACATGGTGCGGTTGATTGAGCGGATTCCTTCTACCGGCAGCGATGAGTTGAAGCTCGATGATGCGGTGCTGATGTTTTATCGCGGGTTGGTGGCGTTCGACCATGTGCGGCACCGCGTTTGGATCGTGCAGAATGTTTTTACCGAGGGCGCGGGAAGTTTGCGGGCGAAGTATGACGCGGCGGTGGCGGAGATTGAACGGACGCGGCGGAAATTGCAGGCGCCGTTGCGGGCGGAGAGAGTGAAGCGCGGGGCGCGGCGCGGCCGGCTTTTGGTGAGGTCGAATTTTACGCGGGCTCGTTACATTTCGGCGGTGAAGCGGGCTAAGGCTTACATTCGGGCGGGGGATATTTTTCAGGTTGTCCCTAGCCAAAGATTTACAGCCAAGACAGACGCCGATCCGTTTGAGATTTACCGGGCGCTGCGGGTGATCAATCCTTCGCCTTATATGTATTTTTTGCGGTTGGATGATGTGGCAGTCGTCGGCAGCTCACCTGAGATGTTGGTGAAGGTGCAGGGGCGCGACGCGTTTTACCGGCCGATTGCGGGGACATTGCCGCGGGGGCGCACGGAAGAAGAAGATCGCGCGCATGAGGCGCGGCTGTTGGCTGATCCTAAGGAACGGGCGGAGCACATCATGCTGGTGGATCTGGGGCGCAATGATTTGGGGCGCGTTTGCGAATATGGATCGGTGAAAGTGGACCGCTTGATGTATGTGGAGAGGTATTCGCACGTGATGCATTTGGTTTCGAGCTTGAGCGGGAAATTGCGCGAGGGAGTGGATTGTTTTGATGCTTTGATGGCTTGCTTTCCGGCGGGGACGCTTTCGGGGGCGCCTAAGGTGCGGGCTATGGAGATTATTGATGAACTCGAGCCTACGCGGCGGGGGATTTATGCCGGGGCGATTTTATATTTGGATTTTTCGGGGAATTTGGATTCGTGCATTGCGCTGAGGACTTTGGTGGCTAAGGGCGGGTACGCGCATATTCAGGCTGGTGGGGGAGTGGTGGCGGATTCGGTGCCGGAGCGGGAGTATGAGGAGACGGTGAATAAGGCGCGGGCGTTGGTGGCGGCGTTGGAGGAAGTGGCGAATGCGGTTGGTGGAAAATAGAAAATGGAAAAGGGGCAGAATCAAAGCGAGAGGAAGGCGTGATCAGAGTTCGTGGCGCACGATTCGGTGAGCGTTACTCGGGCGGGCGCAGCAAGCGGCGCCCCTACGGAAGGAAGAAGACGGCGCGCGTGATGCGGTGCACGTTGGTTGTGCGGAGAATGACAGAAAATGCAGATCCCTCACCGCTGAAGCGGTTCGGGATGACAGCGCTTCTGGATTTGGCATTCGGGATGACAGCGCTGCTGTCTTCGGCATGTTGAGAGAAACAATATGAAAGCGACGACATGATTCTGCTGCTCGATAACTACGATTCGTTTACTTACAACCTGGCGCAGTATCTTGGGCAGATGGGGCAGACGCTTGTAGTTCGGCGGAATGACAAGATTTCGCTCGATGAGATTGCGGATTTGCGGCCGGAGAGGATTGTGATTTCGCCGGGGCCTGGGACGCCGCGGCAGGCGGGGATTTCGATTGCTTTGATTGCGAGATTTGCGGGGAAGATTCCGATTCTTGGGCGTTTGTTTGGGGCATCAGGCGATTGGCGAGGCTTTTGGCGGGCGGGTGATTCGGGCGGCGAAGATCATGCATGGGAAGACGAGTGCGATTCACCATGATTCCCGGACAGTCTTTCGCGGTTTGCCGCAGGATTTTTCTGCGACGAGATATCATTCGTTGATTGTGGAGAGGAAATCATTGCCGCGGGAATTGGAGATTTCGGCGGAGACTTCGGATCGCGTGATTATGGGTTTGCGGCACCGGCGGATGAAAGTGGAGGGCGTGCAGTTTCATCCGGAGTCGGTTTTGACCGGGGTGGGATTTCGATTGTTGGAGAATTTTTTGGCGGTTTAGGGATTCGTTGAGTTCCTGCCTGCGGGAATAAGGAGAGATCAGAAGATGGTGGACGGAAGTGTGCTTGATCGCGGTGCGGCGGGGCCCAGATCCTTAGGCCAAACACCGGCCTCAGGATGACAGCGGTTTTAGTCGTGGGGCGATGGGAGGAGCGACTGCGGGTGCGGCGGGCCGGGAGATCACACGTGGCAGCGCGGTGGCAGTTTGGCATTCGGCGGGCGCAGCAAGCGGCGCCCCTACGGGAGGATTAGTTTTGCGGTTGTCTCCAGGAATCGGCTTAGGCGCTGTGCTTCGGCTTCAACTTGCGTGAGAAGCGACTTCGGAATTTTGTCGAACGGCTCTACCGTGATCTCGAGAAATTTGCCTTTGCGTTCGTGGCTCCATGTGCCGATTACTTTGCCGTCGAGCAGGATTACTGGGGAGATCCAGCCTTGGTTGCGGTAGATGAGTTTGTAGTGGCGATCGTGGAGCATGTGGGATTTTTCGGCGTGGGCTAGTAGGAAGACGTCGAAGCTGGGGAGCAGGCGGAGATTGGGATTTTTTAGCGAGCTCTTGCTTAGGGCGGCTTCATCTTCGCGCAGGATGTGAGATTTGCGGTCTTCTTCTTGGACTTCAGTCAGTTCTTCTTCGATGGATTTCCAGACTTCGGTTACTTCTTTCATGGAGATGCCGGACCAGTGGGCGAAATCGCGGGCGGTGGCTGGGCCGTAGGCGCCTAGATAGGCGCGCAGTAGGAATTTTTGTGCGGTCTCGGGGCTTACCATTTTTTGTTTCGGCAGCCAATCTTCGGTGCGCACGTAGGTGATTTCGTTGCCATCGTCGGGGCCGTAGCAGATCAGGCCTTCGGCTACTGCGGGACGGGCTATGCCCCAGACTTTGTCCATCCAGGCTCGGACATTTTTGCTGACTTGCGGGCGGATCGCAGCGCGGAGAGCTTTCTGCGCCAGAGGCTTTTCGGCGAGCGCGTCGAGCAGCGCGCGCAGTAATTGATCGGCTTCGCGGTCGGTGATTTTGAAGCGGTCCATTACGTTGCGGACTTGTTTCATTCGGGTTTTTTTGTTGGCGGAGATGTAGGTGGCGTATTGCGTCGCGGGTAGGAGATGAAGCGTCTGGCGCATGCAATGGGTTTTGACCAGGGTGCATTTTTCGTTCAGGGCGCGGCGGATTTCTTCGCGCGTGAGTTGGGGCAGGCGGGCGTTCAGTGAGAGGTAGGCGCAGGTCATGATTTGGGCTTGGATGCCGCAGACGTCGCTGGTTACGGCTAGGAGATTGGAGCGCTGCGGGCCGCTGAGATGATGGCGCGCGAGGCGGAAGGCGTGGATTTGGGCGGGCGTGATGCGTGGGGGCATTTAGACGCAGTGAAAGGCGACTAGCGCGTCGAGCTTCGCGCGGGCGGCGCCTGAATCGATGGAATGGGCGGCTTGGCGGACGCCATCTAGGAAATCTTTGGCGCTGCCGGCCGCGACGAGTGCGGCGCTGGCGTTGGCTACGACTATGTCGCGACGAGGGCCGTGTTCGCGATCGAGGATGCGGCGGATGATTTGGGCGTTGTGCTGGGCGTCGCCGCCGGCCAGGGCTTCGATTGGCGCGCGGGGCACGGCGAAATCCTCGGGGGCTAGTGTGTAGGTGCGCACTCCGCCGTTGCGGAGTTCGGCTACCTGGGTTTCGGTGGTGAGGGTGATTTCATCTAGGCCGTCGTTGCCGTGGACTACGAAGGCTCGCTCGACGCCGAGTTCGCCGAGGGCGCGAGCGAGGAGTTCGACGTAGCTCTCATCGAAGACGCCGGCGAGTTGCGAGGACGCGCCCGCGGGATTCGTGAGCGGGCCTAGGAGATTGAACGCGGTGCGGATTTTCAGTTCGCGGCGCGCGTTCATGGCGTGGCGCGTGGCGGTGTGAACCGCGGGGGCGTAAAGGAAGCCTACGCCGATTTCTTCGATGGCGCGGCCCGCGGATTCGGGCGGGAGATCCATGCGGATGCCGAGGGCTTCGAGAACGTCGGCGGCGCCGCAGCGGGAGCTGATGGAGCGATTGCCGTGTTTGGCGACGCGGACGCCGGCGCCTGCTACCACGAACGCGGCGGCGGTGGAGATGTTGAAGGTGCTGCGCGTGTCGCCGCCGGTGCCGCAGGTGTCGATTAGGGGTTCGTTGGCGGCGAACTTGCGGCCTTGCGGGAAAATTGGGGCGGCGTGGCGGCGCATTACTTTGGCGAAGCCTACCAGTTCGTCTACCGTTTCGCCTTTCATGCGCAGGGCGGCCAGGAAGCCGGCGATTTGGGCGTCATTGGATTGGCCCGTAAGGATGCGCTCCATGGCGGATTCGGCTTCGCGGCGGGAGAGATCTTCGCCGGAGATGATTTTTTCAAGGGCTTGGTGGAGGGTGAAGTCTGAGGGGGCGGGGGCCGATGGATGGGGTTGCGGGGCGTTCATAGGCTGATCTTTCGGCGCGATGGCAGGATGTTGCATACGTTTCGGTGCGCGTTAATCGGGCGGGCGGAGCAAGCCCCGCCCCTACGTCGGAGAAGGCAACGGCCCGAGACCCCGGATTGGATTCGCTGATTCATGATTTTGCGGTGGGTTTGCGGCGCGGGCGTGCTACTAGTTCGCCGCCGCAATTTGGGCAGAGGCGATTCATTTCTGCGGCGCAGCGGGGGCAGAATGTGCATTCGAAGGAGCAGATGAAGGCTTCGTCGTCGGTGGCTAGAAGCCCTTCGCATCGCTCACATTCCGCGCGCATCTCGAGCGCCATCGTCTTGCCCGCCTTTTCGCTTCCGAGTAAACTGGCTCGTTTCGACGTAGCGCAAATTTTAACACTAGTGGGAGTTTCATGAAGATACACGAGTATCAGGCCAAGGCGATATTGGCGAAATTTGGCGTGCCGGTGCCGCGCGGGGAAGTGGTGTTCAAGAAGGAGGATGCCGAGGGAGTGGCGCGGAAACTGGGAACGCCGGTGACGGTGGTAAAAGCGCAGATTCATGCCGGCGGGCGCGGCAAGGGCGGCGGAGTGAAATTGGCGCGATCGCCGGAGCAGGCTGGGGAATTGGCCGGGCAGATTTTGGGGATGAAGTTAATCACGCCGCAGACGGGGGCCGAGGGGCGGCTGGTGCGGCGCTTGTTGATCGAAGAGGGACTGGATATCAAGCGCGAACTTTATTTGAGCCTCCTGGTGGATCGGGCGGTGGCTGCGCCCGTGTTTATGGCCAGCGCGTCGGGCGGGATGGAAATTGAGGAAGTGGCGAAGGAGCATCCCGAGGCGATTCTGCGCGAAGCGATTTCGCCTGCTACCGGATTGCAGAGTTATCAGGTGCGGAAATTGGCGTTCGGGCTGGGATTGCCGGCGGAGATGTTGAAGGTGGCGGTGCCTTTCTTTCATGCGCTTTATTGGGCGTTCCTGGAGACGGATGCTTCGCTGCTGGAGATCAATCCATTGGTTGTAACTGGCGACGGCCGGCTGGTGGCGCTTGACGCGAAAATGAATTTCGATGACAACGCGATTTACCGGCATTCGTACTTGGCGGAATTGCGCGATTTGGACGAGGAGACTCCGTCGGAGGTGGAGGCTTCGAAGTTCAAATTGAATTATATCCAGCTCGATGGAAATGTGGCCTGCATGGTGAATGGGGCGGGGTTGGCGATGGCTACGATGGACATCATCAAGCTGAGCGGCGGCAGTCCGGCGAATTTTCTGGATGTGGGCGGAGGAGCTTCGGAAGAGCAGGTGCGCAACGCGTTCAAGATTTTGCTGAGCGATGCGAATGTGCGCGCGGTGTTTGTGAATATCTTCGGCGGAATTTTGCGCTGCGATGTGCTAGCTGGAGGTGTTGTGAAAGCCGCGCGGGAATTGGGGATTCGCGTGCCGGTGGTGGTGCGGCTTGAGGGGACGAATGTCGAGGCGGGGCAGAAGATTTTGCGCGATTCGGGATTGAATTTCACCGTGGCGGAGGGCATGAGGGACGGGGCTGAAAAGGTGGTGCAGTTGGCGGGAGGTGCGCGATGAGCGTTTTGGTGAATGAAAAGACGCGCGTCATCGTGCAGGGATTGACCGGGCGCGAGGGATCGTTTCACGCGCAGCAGATGATTGAATATGGGACGAAAGTGGTGGGCGGCGTGACGCCTGGTAAAGGCGGGACGAAGCATTTGGGCGTGCCGGTTTTCGATACTGTGGCGCAGGCGGTGGCGAAGACGAAGGCGGATGCTTCGGTGATTTTTGTGCCACCGCCATTTGCTGCGGATGCGATTCTCGAAGCCGTTGACGCGAAGTTGCCGCTGGTCGTGTGCATCACTGAGGGAATTCCGACGCTCGATATGGTGCGCGTGGCGGCGGCGCTGAAAGATTCGGCGACGCGATTAATTGGTCCGAATTGTCCGGGGATTATTTCGCCGGGACGCTGCAAGATTGGAATCATGCCGGGGCGCATCCATAAAAAAGGAAATGTGGGATTGGTGAGCCGCAGCGGGACTTTGACTTACGAGGCGGTGCATCAATTGACGCAGCTTGGGATCGGGCAATCGACTTGTATCGGAATCGGCGGCGATCCGATTATCGGCACGACGTTTTCTGGATTCAATTCGCATGTTCAATGAAGATCCGGGGACGAACGCGATTGTGATGATCGGCGAAATCGGCGGGAATGCGGAGGAGCTTGCGTCGGCTTATATCAAGAAACATGTGCGCAAGCCGGTGGTGGGATTTGTTGCCGGCCAGACGGCGCCGCCGGGGCGGCGAATGGGGCATGCCGGCGCAATCATCAGCGGCGGCCAAGGCACTGCCGCGGATAAATATCGCGCCATGAAGGCCGCAGGAATTCACACCGTGCAGAGCCCGGCGGAAATTGGCGAGACGATGGCGCGCGTATTGAAGAAGGGCGGCGGGAAGAAGGCGGCGAAGCCTCGGAAGAAGAAGCGCTAGGGTCACGGGTTTTCGTAGGGGCGTCCGCCTAGGCGGACTGCCCCGGTTTTGGCTGCGCGTAACAAATCAAGGAGACTAACGCGAATGGCGGTTGAGCGAACTTTGGCAATTGTTAAGCCGGATGCAGTGAAGCGCGGGCTCACGGGCGATATCTTGAGCCGGATTCATGCGGCGAAATTTCAGATCGTGGCGATCAAATCTGTGCAACTCTCGCGCACCGAGGCCGAGGGATTTTACGCCGTGCATCGCGAGCGCCCTTTCTTCAAGGAGCTCGTCGAATTCATGAGTTCAGGGAAATCCGTAGCAATGGTCCTCGAGGCCGAAGGCGCCATCGCAAAATGGCGCGAGACCATGGGCGCGACCGATCCCGCGAAAGCCGCGCCGGGGACGATTCGCAAAGAACTGGGCAGCAGCATTCAATTCAATTGCACGCACGGCTCGGATGCGCCACAGACCGCGGCGTTCGAGATCGGCTATTTTTTCGCGGGGAGCGAAGTGACCTAAATCGCGCCCACAAGAGGGGCCGAAAGGCGGGAGGGTCTGAAGACCCTCCCCTACGAAGGCTATGGAACCGATTCGGGAGATTGGGCGCGTTACCTTGATTTTGGGCTTCGTGCTCGTCTGCGCTGGAGGGTTGCTTTATTTTGGCGGGAAGTTGCCGTTCCGGTTGGGGCGATTGCCTGGGGATATCTACTATCAGGGGCGGCACGGGACTTTTTATTTTCCGATTGTTACTTGCATCGTGATCAGCGTGGCTTTGAGTTCGATTTTTTGGGTGATTGGCTACTTCCGCCGGTAATTCTATGAGCCAGTTCCTCTTCGATCTTTCGCCTGAAAATCTGGTGCCCAAGCGGCGCATCTGGAAAGTCAGCGAACTGACTGTCGCGGATTCGCGATTTACTCGAAGGCGAATTTCCGGAAATTTGGGTGGAGGGCGAAGTTTCGAATTTTCACGCGGCGCAGTCGGGGCATCTTTATTTCACTTTGAAGGACGCGAAATCGCAGCTCAAGTGCGTCTGCTTCCGCGATCAACTGCGCGGATTGAAATTCCGGCCTGAGGATGGGCTGCAAGTAACGGTGCGCGGCGGGTTGAGCATCTACGATGCGCGCGGCGAGTATCAGCTTTATGTGAGCCAGATCGAGCCGGTGGGGCTGGGCGCGCTGCAACTGGCGTTCGAGCAATTGAAAAAGCGGCTCGAGGCCGAAGGGCTTATTCGATGCGGCGCGCAAGAAGCCGCTGCCGATGCTGCCGCGGCGGATCGGCGTGGTCACCTCACCGACTGGCGCGGCAGTGAAGGACATCGTGCGCGTGCTGCGGCGGCGGTTTCCGAACGCCTGGGTGCAGATTTTCCCGGTGAAGGTGCAGGGCGAGGGCGCGGCCAAGGAAATTGTCGCGGCAGTGAAGTATTTCAACGCGGCAGCGAGCGTGGACGTGCTGATTCTGGCGCGCGGCGGCGGCTCGCTCGAGGATTTGTGGGCGTTCAACGAGGAAATTGTGGCGCGGGAAATCGCGGCGTCGGCGATTCCGATTATCACCGGCGTCGGGCACGAGACGGATTTCACCATCGCGGATTTCGTGGCGGATTTGCGCGCGCCGACGCCTTCGGCCGCGGCGGAAATCGTGGTGCGCACACGGCAGGAATTTGTGACGCATCTCGCGGAGCTGCAGCGACGCACGGTGCAGCGGACGCGCTTTCTGATGAGCGAGTGGCGGCATCGCGTGCGCGATCTCGAAGTGCATCGCGGATTCCGGCAGGTGGAGCAGATTTTGCGGCGGCGACGGCAGGAAGTGGATGAATTCACGAGCACGCTTGCCGACGGACTGCGCGCCCGCGTGAAGGTTGCGCACAGACGATTGACGATTGCGAGCGCGCGCGTTGCGTCATTCGATCTGCGGGGCCGCGCCGAGGCGTTCCGGCTACGGCTGGCGCGCAGGTCCGCGGATTTGCGCGGCGCGCTCGAGCGCGCGGTGGCGCGCAAGCGGCGGCGCTTCACGATGGCGCAGGTGCGCGTGGCGTCGCTAGATTTGCGCGCCCGCGTAGGTCGGCTGCGGCGGCGTCTGGAGCGTACGGCGGATGATTTGCGCGCGCGAGTCGATCGCGCGATGACGGCGAGGCGGCGGCGACTCGAAGCGGCCGATGTGCGCCTGCGCGAGCGCAGCCCCTTCGCATTGCTAGAGCGCGGATACGCGATCGCTTACGACGCGAATGGCCGCGTGCTTCGCTCGCCGGAGCAAGTGGCGGTCGGTGAAGATATCGCGGTTCGATTGGCGAAGGGCGAAATCGGCGCGCGCGTCACGAAGAAGCCATAGATGCCACCGGAGTCTACGAACGGTCGGTCTTGGTAGCGCCGGCGTCCCTGCCGGCATCCGACGACCGATACGTTAGCTACTAGCATGAGCAGAGCGCGGACCCAGCACCGAACCAGGGCCTCGTAATTGAACAGTGCGGGGCGTCACAGCGCTCTGGTACGACAATTTGAGTCCGCCGGTCGTCGCGGCTTTTTGCGTCACGATTTGCGTCGTAAGATGCCGGCAGGGACGCCGGCGCTACCGAGACCTGCGCGCCGTTATCTCTGAAACGGCTTGGTGGAAGGGTATTATCTCGTCATCGTCGGCTTTTGCGGCATCGTAGGCTCGAATTGCCCCGAGTTCTTCGAGTTCATTCAGAATCTTGCGATACTCGCGCATAGACAGAACAACCGCGATCGTCTTACCGTTTCGATTCCTGATCAGCCTCTGGATTTTCGGCGCCTTCGTCATTTGAGTTGTGACCTCACTAATCTTCAGGTTCAGACGCCACCTTTAGTACAGCCAAGAATGCTTCCTGCGGGATGTCCACTCGTCCCAACTCGCTTCATGCGCTTCTTGCCTTCTTTTTGTTTCTCTAGGAGCTTGCGTTTGCGGCTTATGTCTCCGCCGTAGCATTTGGCGATTACGTTCTTGCGAATGGCGCTGATGGTTTCGCGGGCGATTACGCGGCTGCCGATCGCGGCTTGCAGCGCGACTTCGAACATCTGGCGAGGGATGAGCTTGCGCAGGCGGGTGACCAGCTCGCGGCCGCGTTCGAAGGATTGTTCGCGGTGGCAAATTAGCGTGAGCGCGTCCACCGGCTCGCCGCCCACGAGAATATCAAGCTTCACCAGATCTGCTTCGCGATAGCCGGCCAGGTGATAGTCGAGCGAAGCGTAGCCACGTGAGACGCTTTTGAGGCGATCGTAGAAATCGAGGACGATTTCGTTCAGCGGCATCTCGTAGCTGAGCATCACGCGCGTCGGCGAAAGATATTCGAAATTCTTCTGGATGCCGCGCTTTTCTTCGCAAAGAGCCAGCACGCCGCCGAGGGATTCATCGGAGGTGATGATCATGGCGGTGAGAATGGGCTCTTCGATCTTGGCGATGGACGCGGGCGGCGGAAATTTCGTGGGATTGTCCACTTCGACGACGTCGCCGACGGTTGTAGTGATGCGATAGCGGACGCTCGGCGCCGTGGTGATGAGATCAATGTTGAATTCGCGCTCAAGGCGCTCCTGCACGATTTCCATGTGTAGCAAGCCAAGGAAGCCGCAGCGAAAACCGAAGCCGAGAGCGACGGAATTTTCGGGCTCGTAGAAGAAGGCGGCGTCATTGAGTTGCAGCTTGCCGAGCGCGTCGCGGAGCAGCTCGTAGTCGGTGGCGTTCACCGGAAAAAGCCCGGCGAAAACCATGGGCTTGATGGCTTCGAATCCGGGAAGCGGCGGAGCAGTGCGATCAGCTTCGACGATGGTATCGCCAACGCGCGCATCGGCCACGCGTTTAATCCCGGCAATGATGAAGCCGACATCGCCCGCGGCCAGTTCGGGCAGCGCGATGGGCTTCGGCGTCAGGACTCCAAGATCTTCCACTTCATAGACTTCATCATTGGACAGCAGGCGAATCTTCATGTGCGGCACGATGCGCCCTTCCATCACGCGCACCAGGATCACTGCCCCGCGAAAAGAATCGAACCAGGAATCGAAAATGAGCGCCTGCAGCGGCGAATCGGCCGAGCCTTTCGGCGCCGGCACCTTTGCCACGATGGCTTCAAGAACTTCGGCGACACCTAGGCCGCTTTTCGCGCTGATCAGGAGCGCGTCGTCGGCGGGAATGGCCAGGACGTTCTCGATCTGCTCCTTGGCGTAATCGGGGCGGGCGGCGGGAAGGTCAATCTTATTGATTACCGGAATGATGGTCAGATTGTGGCGCGAGGCGAGGAAGGCATTGGCGACAGTCTGAGCCTCGACGCCCTGGCTGGCATCCACGACGAGCAGCGCGCCTTCGCAGGCCGATAGCGCGCGGCTGACTTCGTAGGAGAAATCGACGTGGCCGGGGGTATCGATGAGGTTCAGACGGTATTCGTGGCCATCTTTCGCGGCGTAGTGGAGGCGGATGCTCTTGGCCTTGATGGTGATGCCGCGCTCGCGCTCCAGGTCCATCGAGTCGAGCACCTGCTCGTGCATCTCGCGCTGGGTCAGCGCGCCGGTAAGCTCCAGCAGGCGGTCGGCAAGCGTGGATTTGCCGTGGTCGATATGCGCGATGATGCAAAAATTCCGGATGTATTGGGGATCCATCGATTCCTGAACGGCCGGAGCGGTATGAGTCACGCTCTGAAAACAATTGAGTTTGCCATAGATTGAGGGATGCGGCCAGCGGTGCGGGTAGGTCGCGGGCGGACTTACGTGGGGACGTCAGCTTACGCCTGGGAGTGGTTAGGGCCTTCCTGGGATTGCTCCCGGTGGACGGATATCGTAGGCTTAGGCGGGTTTACCGCCCGGTCAGGCCCGTGGCGGATTCTCTCGGGGGGAATCAGCAACTGGGCGAGACGACACAGATCGTTACCCGGCCGAAGCCTCGCTATTTGGTCTTTATCGGCTACGGACTGGCGCTGATATCGCTGGTCTACGTCTTCCGCGACTTCCACCTTCAGCGGACCATCCGCGAATACTCGAATGTGAGCTGGAAGTGGGTGTTCCTGGGGATGCTGTTCGACGTGGTGAGCTACATCATGCAGAGCATCCGCTGGAAGCTGCTGCTGACGCCGTTTGGCCGGGTGAGGTACGTGCGCTCGGCCAGGTCGGTGTTTGCCGGACTGTTCACCAATATCCTGTTTCCTTTGCGGCCGGGAGAGCTGCTGCGCAGCTATCTGCTATCGACCTGGGAGGGGATCAAGTTCGGGAGGGTGCTGGGCTCCGTCGGAGTGGAGCGGCTGGTGGATCTGGTAGTGGCGACGGCGGCGCTGGCGGTGGCTTCGCTTTTCGTGGAATTGCCGCGGCGGTTCAAGAGTGTGGCGGATACGCTTGGCGTGGCGGCGCTGGTTCTGCTGGCTATCGTGGTGGGAATCATTCTCTATCTCGAATTCAGGATGGCCGGGAATCCCGATCTCTTCAATGAGCAGGGCAAGTCGAAGCATCATCTGCCAAGCCGGTGGATGCGAGCGTTGTACGGCTTGCACGCGATGGGGACCGCGCCGAGCTTCTATTCCGCGGTGCTGTTTCTCGGTGCTGATGCCGTTTTGCCAGGTGCTGGCGCTGTGGTCGCTGATGCGCGCGTATGGATTGTCGCTTTCATTTCTTGGCGCGGTAGTGGTGTTGCTGGTGATCAATTTGGGGGTTTCCTTGCCGAATGCGCCGGCGAATGTGGGGTCGTACCAGTTTTTTTGCGTGCTGGGATTGAGCGTGTTCCAGGTGGAAAAATCGAGCGCTGCTGGATTTTCGATCTTCGCGTTTCTGGCGCTTACTTTGCCGCTGGTATTCCTGGGATTCGCGGCGTTCCTGCGCAGCGGGCTATCGCTGGGGACGATTCGCGAGCAGATGACGCATCTTCCTACCGAAGCGCAGAAGCGGCCTGCCTAGGTGCGAGTCTCCCCGTTGAAGTCCTGCACAACGCTTCCTAATTTCGTTTGAAGAGCGCACAGCCGTCGGGGTTATATTCGAGTATTGCGGCGGCGCATTGCTAGGAGCACGTGTCCCTGACGGGGGTCAGGGGTGCACGGCTGCGCTGTCGATTGCCGGAAGACCTGCGGGTCCCGATGGCTCAGGAACTCACCAAGCAACTCGAGAGGGCGCGGCGCAGCCTGGAGAAGAACAAGCTGCGGGACGCGGTCGAAGAATATCAGGCGATCTTCGACGAAGCGCCTTCCAATCAGGAAGCCATACTCGCGCTGGGGGATCTCTACGTCCGCCTGAATGAGCCGGTGCGCGCCGCGCATTACTACGGCCTGCAATTCGATCGCCTGCTCGATTCCAGCGATACCGCCAAGGCGGCCGCGATTTATGCGCGCTTTCTGCGCGGCGTGCCGCAGCCTGCCGAGCGTCTGATCCGTTATGCCGTGCAACTTCAAAAGCAGAATCGCGTGGCGGAGGCCGTGGAGCAGTACAACGCCGCGGCCGAGCGTTACCACGAGATGAATCAGGAGAACGAGGCTCTCGGTTGCTACGAGAAAATTTCGCAGCTCGATTCCGAGAACCCGAATCGGCATCTGACCGTCGCGGAACTTGCCGAGAAGCTCGGGCAGAAGGAACTTTCCTCGCACAGCTATTTGCGAGCCGGGCAGCTTTGCCAGTCGCTCGGCGAAATTGATCTGGCGCTCGAATATTTCCGTCACGCGCACGAATTGGCGCCCAACGATCGAACCGTCGCGCTGTTCTTCGCCGAAGCGCGGTTGCGCCACGGTAATCCCGCAGGCGCCGTCGAATTGCTTGATCCCTTCGCGGACGGCGAGACGGATACGACATTCCTCGCGCTTCTTGGCGAAGGGCTGCTGCGTACCGGCCAACTCGATCGCGCGCGCGATGCTTTCGTCGCCTTTTACCGGCAGAAGCAGGACGGCTTCACGAAAATGTTCGAGCTGGCCGGCGCTTACATCCGCACGGGACAGGACGAGAAGGGCGCGGATGTCCTGCAAGTGACCAAGGAATGGATGAAAAACGTGCGGCGCGAAAACGAATTCGCGGCGCAAGTGGACCGCATGACCACGGTCTATCCGAATTCGTTGGAACTGGCGAAACTCGTCGCCGCGCTTTATGAGGAATTGAATCGTGAGACGAAATATTTCGATTCGCTCGTGCATCTCTTCGATCTCTATTTCGATGCGGGCACGATCAAAGCGGCCTGCGACGTTCTCGACCGGCTCGTGGACATCGATCCCTACGACTATCGCAATCATCAGCGCATCGCCAAGCTGCAGGGCAAAGCCGATCCCGCATTTCTGAAGAACATTCTGGCGCGCGCGGCGAAGGCTGCTTCCGTCATCACGCGCCCTGAAGGATTCAACGCCGGCGGAACCCGCGGCGAGCGACCGGCGCCCCAGCAGGAAGAGCACAAGGCGCAGCAGGCGCTCGACGATTTGATCGTGCAGGTGGAAATTTTCTTGCAGTATTCGCTGCATGCCAAAGCCGTCGAGCGGCTGGAAAAAATCGCCGAGATATTTCCGGGCGAAGAAGAGAAGAACGAAAGGCTCCACAATCTCTTCGACCGCGCCAATTGGTGGCCGAAAGGAAAGAAGAAGCCTGCGCCCAAGACCGCGCCGACGGTCGCTCCCGGAGTTCCCGCGGCTTCTCCTGCGGCGCCGGTCGGCGGAATTCTCGGCTTCGACGTGGATACGCAGCGCGATCTTTCGCAGATTTCGGAATTCACGCGCTTGATGTACCGGCAGGCCACGCCGCGCGAGGTGGTGACGGCGGCAGCGCAGGAGATCGGCAAATACTTAAACGTATCGCGTTGCATCGTGGAAATCACTGGCGGCAAAGACGAGGAGCCGCTCACGGCTGAATTCACGGGGCCGGGGATAGTGCCGGCGGGAAGCGCGCAGATTTCGTCGATCGTAGCGAGTCTGGCAACGTCGTCTTCGGACACGCTTGGCGGGATCGAACTGAGTGGGCCGGGGCTTCCGATGCTGCGCGAATTGAAGCTCGAGACGGTGCTCGGCGTGCGATTGGTGGATAAGGAGACGCGCGCGCCTTCTGGAGCCGTCCTGGTGGGCAGCGAGCGCATGCGCCAGTGGCGTCCCAACGATAGTTTTTTCCTGCAAGCCGTCGGCGATCAGATTTTGATTTCGGCGAATCATACGCGGACGCAGGCCGTGGTGCGCACCATGGCGTTTGCGGACGAGAAAACCGGCCTGGTTAGCCGCGGGGCGTACGTCGCATGCCTGCTGGCGGAATCCTCGCGCGCGCGGGCGCAGAATACGCCGGTCTCGCTGGTGATTTTGCATGTAGATGGCGGCGGAGAATTGATTCGCGCGCATGGCGACGCGGCGTTTGAGAAATACATCGAGCAGTTGGCGCGATCGCTGCGCGGCGCCGTTCGCCAGACCGATCTGGCGGTGAAATATACGGCGTGGTCGCTCGCTTTCATTTTGCCCGATACGAACGCCGGCAGCGCCAAGCTGCTCGCGGAGAAATTGCGGCAGACAGCTTCGGCCGTTCAAGCGCCATGGAACGGCGAAGGTCTTTCGCTCAGCGCCGTGATTGCCGAAGCGGCCTATCGACCATCTGATGATAACGAAGACCGCGTCACGGAATGGATCAATCGCGCCGAAGTCGGGCTGGATGAAATCCGGCAGAAGACGGAAGAGAAGATTCTAGTTCTGGCGTCCCCTTGATTCTCGCTCGCCGTGTGCCTCACACTTGTAAATGACAAGTTGGTTCCTTTCGGTTGGTAAAATCGCGAGTCATCTTGTGAGCTTGTCCGGAGGTGGAAGATGTTTCCTACCGATATTGTGATCGTCGCAGGAGCGCGCACGCCGATGGCGCGCTATAACGGCGCGTTTGCCGATACCACGGCGATTGACCTCGGCGCGGCGGCGGCGCGCGAGGCAGTCCGCCGCTCGGGAGCAAACGCGGCTGAATTCGACCACGTCGTGCTTGGGAACGTGATGCAGACGAGCTCGGACGCGATTTATGGCGCGCGTCATGTGGGGCTCAAGGCTGGCCTGCCCGTTTCTACGCCCGCGGTGACGGTGAACCGCCTTTGCGGTTCGGGAATTGAAGCGATCAGCCAGGCGGCGCAGCGAATACTCCTGGGTGAAGCGAGCCTCGTACTGGCGGGCGGAATGGAGAATATGTCGCAATGCCCGCACGTGGTTCGCGGAGCCCGTTCGGGGTTTCGTCTCGGCGAAGGCAAGCTTGAGGATTCACTGGTTACCGGACTCTACGATCCGATCGCCGGATGCAGCATGTCGGATTCCGCTGAAAATTTGGCCGCCGAACTCGGCATCACCCGCGCCGCTTCCGATGAATTCGCACTGCGTAGCCAGCAACTCGCCGAAGCGGCGTTCCGCGCCTGCCGCATGAAGGAAGAAATCTTTCCGGTCGAAATCAAGAAGGGCAAGAAAACGCAGACGGTGAGCGAAGACGATCATCGCCGGCCGGAAACGACACTCGAAACGCTGCAAGCCCTTCCTCCCGCATTCCGCAAGGACGGAATCGTCACCGCAGGGAACGCCAGCGGAATCGTGGATGGCGCAGCCGCGCTGGTGGTGACGCACGCGAAGACCGCCAAGGAACGCGGTTTGAAACCGCTCGGCCGAATTGTTTCCTGGGCCACCGCTGGAGTCGAGCCGCGAATCATGGGCATCGGGCCCGTGCCTTCATCGCAGAAAGCATTGGCGGCGGCCGGATTGAAGCTCGAGCAAATGGATCTCATCGAAGTAAATGAAGCCTTCGCGGCGCAATATCTCGCCGTCGAAAAGCAGCTCGGCCTCAATCGCGAAAAAGTGAACGTGAACGGTGGCGCAATCGCTCTCGGACATCCTCTAGCGGCAAGCGGCGCTCGCCTGGTTCTGACGCTGTTGCTCGAATTGCGGCGCCGCAACGCGCGCTATGGCCTCGCCACCGCCTGCATCGGCGGCGGGCAGGGGATCGCCATGATTGTCGAGTCGCTCTCGTAGTACCATCCTTGGGTTCGCTTCGATCTACCGGGAGGAATAGGAATGCCCATCGAGAAAGTCGGAGTGGTGGGGTGCGGCCTGATGGGTTCGGGAATTGCACAGGTGGCGGCGCAATCGGGCTGCGATGTGGTGGTGCGCGAGGTCTCGCAGCAGTTTCTGGACAAAGGCCTGCAATCGATTGACAAGAATCTCGCCCGGCTCGTGGAGAAGGGCACGCTGCAAGCGGCGGACCGCGACAAAGCGCGCGCCCGCTTGCGCGGCACGACCAATCTCGATGATTTCAAGGACCGCGACATCATCATCGAAGCCATCATCGAACAGCTTCCGGCGAAGAAGGAGCTGTACGGCGCTCTCGATAAGATTTGTCCGAAGTCCACGATTTTCGCCAGCAACACCTCCTCGCTTTCGATCACGGAGATGGCCACATTCACCACGCGCCCTGATCGCTTCATCGGCATGCATTTCTTCAATCCCGTGCCGGTGATGAAAATGGTGGAGCTGATTCGCACCATTGCGACGGATCCGAAAGTGTTTGACGAAGCGGTAGCGCTCGGCGCGCGCTTTGGCAAGACCGTTGTGCGCACTACCGATCGCACCGGATTCATCGTGAATCGCCTGCTCGTGCCCTACTTGCTCGATGCCGTGCGCGCGCTCGAAGAAGGCGTCGCGTCGGTCGAAGATATCGATAATTCCATGAAGCTCGGCTGCGGCCATCCGATGGGGCCGCTCACGCTGCTCGATTTCGTCGGACTCGATACGACTTACTACATCTCGCAGATCATGTTCGATGAGTTCAAAGAGAAGCGCTTTGCTTCGCCGCCGCTGCTCAAGCGTATGGTGCTAGCCGGATGGAACGGCCGGAAGGCGGGGCGCGGATTTTACGATTACTCCGACCCCGCGAAACCGAAGCCGTTGGATCTGCGGTAGAGCAGCGGAAAATGGAAAAGTGAAAATAGAAAAGGGAAAGAGCCACGGCCGATGAGCTACGAAAACGTTCTCTACGAAGTAAAAGACCAGATCGCGCGGATCACCGTCAACCGGCCGCAAGTTCTGAATGCTCTGAACCGCGCAACGGTTGAGGAACTCGATCGCGCATTCGATGCAGCGCGCGCCGATTCCGGCGTTCGCGCGCTGATCATTACTGGCGCGGGAGAAAAATCCTTCGTAGCCGGCGCCGACATCAACGAGCTGGCGAAGCAATCCCCGGTCGAGGGGAAAGAATATTCGCTGTTCGGCCAGGCGGCCTTTCACAAGCTCGAGACCATGGGCAAGCCCTCGATTGCGGCGATCAATGGCTTCGCGCTCGGCGGCGGCTGCGAACTCGCGCTCTGCTGCTCCATTCGCATCGCCAGCAAAAATGCGCGGCTCGGCCAGCCCGAAGTGAAGCTCGGCCTTCTCCCCGGCTATGGCGGCACGCAGCGCCTGGCCCGGCTTTGCGGCAAAGGCGTCGCGCACGAGTTGCTGCTCTCCGGCGAAATGATTCCGGCGGACGAAGCGCTGCGTGTTGGATTGGTGAATCACGTCGTCGAGCTGCCCGAGCTGATTCCGGCCGCGGAGAAAATCGCGCAGAAGATCGTCGCCAATGCGCCGCTGGCCGTGAAATATGCGATGGAAGCCGTAGAACATGGCATGGAAATGACGCAGGAAGAAGGCCTGTTCCTCGAAGCGACCCTCTTTGGCCTCTGCTGCGCCACCGAAGACATGCGCGAGGGCACCAAGGCTTTTCTCGACAAGCGTCCCGCCAAATTTCAGGGCCGCTGAGATGAGAACCGCGTCAATCGCCGATGGCCGATAAGCTCAAGCCGAAATCAATCACGGGAAATCTGAGCGCAGCCGAATTGCGCGTCGGCATTGTCATCAGCCGCTTCAATAGCTTCATCACGGAACGGCTGCTCGCGGGCGCGCTCGATGCGCTCGAGCGCGCTGGAGCCGCGGACGATCAAGTCGAAATTGTGCGCGTGCCAGGTTCCTTTGAATTGCCCGTCGCTGCAAAAAAGCTGGCCGAGTCGCGGCGTCCGGATTCAATCATCTGCATCGGCTGCGTGCTGCGCGGTGAAACCTCGCACTACGAGCATGTCTCGAACGAAGTCGCGCGCGGAATTCAGCTCGCGCAGATGGATACGGGCGTCCCCATGGCGTTTTGCGTTCTCACTTGCGACACCCTCGAACAGGCCATCGATCGCGCGGGCTTGAAGAGCGGCAACAAAGGCTTCGAGGCGGGCCTCGCCGCCGTCGAAATGGGAAATCTCTCTCGCCAACTTCGCGCAACCGGGCCAGCGCAGATCCGCTCTGCTGCTGCGCCAAAACCGCCTCGCTCGCGGCGGCGCTAGAATGACGCTGCGCCGCAAGTCCCGTGAATTCGCGCTGCAAATGCTGTTTGAATGGGATCTCGGGCAGCAAAAGCCCGCGCAAGTGGAAAAGCATTTCTGGAAATCTGCGAAAGCGGTGGAATCCACGCGCAAATTCGCGCGTCAGCTTTTCGAAGGCGCCGTCGAGCAGGCGGAAGCAAACGACAAGCTCGTCGCAAAGCTCGCGCAGAATTGGAAATTCGACCGTCTCGCGGCAGTGGATCGAAATATCCTTAGGCTGGCGATTTACGAACTGCGCGCAGGCACGGCGCCGGTGAGAGTGGTGCTCGATGAGGCCATCGAGCTGGCGAAGAAATTCTCCTCGGAAGATGCCCCGGCGTTCCTCAACGGCGTTCTCGACGCTGCCGCCAAACATCTCGAATCGGCCGAATAAACGCGAATCGCGCCGCGCACTTCACGCCGCTCGCATCAGGCTTCGATGTGCCCTTCCATCACGCACACGGCCGCGCCGCTCACACGTGGCGTGAGCTTGCCGCGCGTGCCATCAACCTCCACCTCGATGTGACTCGCGCGCATCATCTCCACGCCCTGCAAGATTTTCAATTGTTCGCCGGCGCGCAATTTTCCGTGACGCACCAAATAAGCGCCGAGCGAGCCCGCCGCAGACCCAGTGGCAGGATCTTCGAGAGCGCCCCAGGGCAACATTCCGCGCGAGAAAACATGCCCGTCGCCGCCGAGGGTGAAGCAATAGGCCATTACGGAGATGCCGCGCAGAAGTTTCGCGGCGTCCGTAAGATTCATGGCGATTTTGCTGAGCGCTTTGCGCGATGCGATCGGCACCATGAGATTGAAAATGCCGGTGGAGACGCCCTCGATCGGCAAGTCCGCAACGATGTCGCGCGCATTGAGCCCCAGCGCCGCGGCCATCGCATTTCGCTTGATTCGCGTCGGGCGGAATTTCGCCGCCTTCTGCGTCATCGTCACGCGCACCGGCCTTCCCTCGTGAAACGCAAGCTCGACCGGAAGAATTCCCGCGCCGGTTTGCTGCAGGATGCGCACCTGCCCTTCCGATGCTGGCACTACGCCGAGCTGCGCGAGCAAAAACCAGGTGCCGATCACCGGATGGCCGGCGAGTGGCAATTCGTGTTCGGTGGTGAAAATGCGCAGCCGCGCCAGCGCGCGATTATTCGTCGGCCGTTGCACGAACACGGTTTCCGACAGATGCATCTCCCGCGCGACAGCCTGCATGCGCTCCGTCGAAATTTCGTCGCCGTCAGTGACTACAGCGAGCGCATTGCCCTCAAACGGCTTAGTGGTGAAGACATCGAGAATATATAGGCGTCGCTTCATGAGAGATTCCTCACTACGTTCGGAATGACAGACAAACGTTGCTGCAAAATCCTAAAGCCCGCGGACGATGGCGCACACTTCGTCGAGAACGCGGCGCGTGGTTTCTGACTTCGTCGTTTCGGAATAGACACGCAGCATGGGCTCAGTCCCCGACGCGCGCGCCATCACCCAACCGATATCGCCAAGATAAACTTTGATCCCATCGAGATCCTCGCGCTTCGTCACCGGCCAATCGAGAAGTCGTGTCAGCTTGGCGTCGGCAAAATACGCGATGGCTTTTTCTTTTTGCCCCGCCCGCAATTCGAGATCGACGCGCCCGTAGTGAAATTCGCCGAACTCGCGGTGTAGCATTGCTACCAATTCGCCCAGCCGCTTGCCGTGCCAGGCCATCACTTCAGCGAGCAGCAGCGCGTTCACGGTCGCATCGCGCTCCGGCAGATGGAGCTTCGTGCCGATGCCGCCGCTTTCTTCGCCACCGATCAGAATGTCGCTCTCGAGCATGCGCTCGGCGACATATTTGAAGCCGATGGGAGTTTCCCAAAGTTTGCGCCCGTACTTCGCCGCGATCTTGTCGATCAATTTCGTCGTCGAGAAAGTTTTCACCACGTCGCCGGGAATTCTCCGTGTGCCGGCCAGATGCCAGAGGAGAATCGAGAAAATCTGGTGCGGCGTGATAAAAGTGCCGTCGCAGTCGATCGCGCCGATGCGATCGGCGTCGCCATCGCAGGCCAGACCGGCATCGTAGCTCCCGGCAACCACGGCGAGGCGCAAGGCCTCGATATGCGGCTCGATGGGCTCGGGGTTCACGCCGCCAAAAAGAGGATCGCGATTGCCGCGAATTTCATCGCACGCGACGCCGTGGCGTGTAAATAGCTCGCGCAGCAACCCGCGCCCCGCTCCGTACATCGGATCGGCAACGAAGCGAAAATTCGCAGCCCGCAGCCGGTCCCAGTCCACCAACTTCGCCAGCGTTTCGAGGTATGGCGTGCGCACATCGAGCGAGTGGATCAAATCCTTGCGCGGCGGAAGAGGCGGAATGCCGTCGCGATGGACGGCTTCGAGTTCGCTTTCAATTTGCGCGACGATGGCGGGCGAGGCCGAGCCGCCGAAGCCCGCCTTATATTTCACTCCGCTCCACCGCGCCGGATTGTGGCTCGCAGTGATTTGAATTCCGCCGGCCGCGCCGCGCAATTTTACAAGCAGCGAAATCGCGGGCGTGGGGCAAGCGTCGGTGGCGAGCCAAACTGGGGTTCCGGTCATCGCCACAGTTTCAGCAGCCACGCGCGCGAATCGCTCCGAAGCAAAGCGCGTGTCGTAGCCCACGAGCACACCGCTCTGCGCATTCTCCGAGCGCACCACGTAGCGCGCGATGGCGTAAGCCACCTTGCGCACGTTCGCGTGCGTCACGTCCTCGGCGATTACGCCGCGCCACCCGTCGGTGCCAAATTGAATCGCGCTCACAATGGGTCAGTATACGTGAATTGAAGAATCGGAAAAGATCCGCATTGGCCTGCTCTGCGTAGGGGGGCGGGTTCACCACGCCCCCGGTTTATGGTTGGGTTTTGGTCTTTACTCCGAACCGCGCCTTGAAGAGACTTGTGCGTTCTCAAGCGCGCGCTAGAGAAGCTTGCGCATTTTCTGCTCTTCAATCCATTTCACGATTTTGCCCACATCCTGCGCGCGATCGCGCGGGCAAAGCAAAATCGCATCAGGCGTATCCACGAGCACGAGATCGCGCACGCCCACAGCCGCGACGAGTTTCGACGGGCTCCAGAAAAAGTTGCCGCTAGCCTCAAGCGCGACGTATGGCCCGGCGGAAACGTTCGCATCCATCTTCGGCGCGAGCAATTCATACACCGCCGCCCAAGATCCGATATCGCTCCACCCAACTCTCGCCGGAAGAACGAACACTCGCTGCGGCCCGCGCTCGCCCGTCGCCGCCTCCATGATCGCGTAATCCACGGAAATATTTTCAAGCCGCGGATAAATTCGCCGCAGCGTCGCGGCATACCGCCGCGTCCCAATCGTCTTCGCTAGTCTGCGGAGCGCTTCGTAAGTATCCGGCAGGTAGCGTTGCAAATTTTCGAGAAATGTCGATACGCGCCAGAAAAACATCCCCGCATTCCACAAATACCGCCCCGACGCCACATACTTCTTCGCCAGCGCCGGCGCAGGCTTCTCCGTAAATCGCTTCACGCCAAAAGCGGTTTCCCCGTGCGGCCGCGCCGCCAGCCCGCCGCGCTCGATGTACCCATATCCCGTCTCCGGCCGCGTCGGCGGAATGCCCATCACCACAAGATTTCCGGGGGTGCTGGCAAGCTCGAGCGCCGCGCGAACCAGCGTGCGATACCGCGCGACATCGCCGATGTAACTGTCGGCCGGCAGCACGGCCATCAGCGCATCGTCATGGTGCCGCGCCAGATGAAACGCCGCGAGCCCGATCGCCGCCGCAGTATTGCGCCCCACTGGCTCGGCGATCACATGCGAAGCCGGAACGCCCGGCAATTCGCGCCGCACCGCGCCCGCCTGCTCGACATTCGTCACCGCCCAAAGATTCTGCGGGGGAAAAAGCGGCGCGAGCCGCCCAGCCGTCTCGCGCAGCATGGTGTCGTCGCCGGTGATGTTCAGCAGTTGCTTCGGCATGCGCATGCGGCTGCGCGGCCAGAAACGCGTGCCGCGTCCGCCCGCGAGCAACACCGCGCACGCCGGCAGCGCATGCAATTTCGCCCGCGTCGCCGCGCTCACAGATGCACCAACTTCGAGAGCAGCGATCTCGGCATGACCGGCGATTCCAGATGTCGCGCAAAATCTTCAGGATTGGCAGGCACGTAAGTTCGCAGAATCTTCGAGCGTCCCGCCGGATGAATGCGGTATTCTCCGCGCCCCGCGGGAAAGAACCACGCCTGGCCGCGCGAATATTCGGCGCGTTCGAACCCAAATTCGATTTTCCCGCGCCCCTCCAGAATTATCTGCAACTCGAAATGCGCCGGCGTCATCTGGATTTCGAAAGGCAAGCGCGACTCCACGCAGATCACAGCGAAATGCCGGCACGCCACAATGTAAGTCTCGTCGGCAACGCCCGGTTTCACGCGAATCGGCACAACTTTGCCGCCGCGCGGCTCGTCAAAGCGAATCACATCAAACGCCTTTTCCAAATGCAGCGCCCGCGGCTTGCCGTCCGCCCCCTTGCGATTGAAATCGAAAATGCGATAGGTGATGTCCGAATATTCCTGAATCTCGCACAGCGTAAGTCCCGGGCCAATGTAATGCACCGTTCCCGCGGGACAATAAATCGCATCGCCGGCCTTTACCGGCACGCGCTCGATCAATTCATCGGCATTGCCTTCATCAATCGCCCGGCGAAACGATTCGCGCGTCACTCCCGAGCGCAAACCGATCCACACCGCCGCGTCGCGCTCCGCCGCAACGACGTACCACATCTCCGTCTTGCCGCGCCCGCCCGCGGCAATCTCGTGTTTCTGCGCGTACTCGTCTTCGGGGTGGACTTGCACGGACAATCGATCGGTGGGAAATAAAAATTTCACCAGCAGCGGAAAATCTCGCTCCGAAGCAGCGCTCTCGCCTCTCCATTCAGCCGGCATTTTCTTCCAGGCATGCGCCAGAGTCTCACCCGCAAAAGGCCCATTCACAAAGCGGCTCTCGTGCGCCGTCAGCCACGCTTCGCCAATCGGCTCTGCAAGCTCAGACATTTCGGGATATAGCGGCGCAAGAGATTTCGCGCCCCAGATGCGCGGCGTAAAAATGGGCTCGAGGCGTGCCGGCGCAGCATCCATCCTGAATCTATGCCACGGCCGCGGTGAAAAATCGCGTCAGGCGGCGCAGCCCTTCCTCAATCCGCTCGAGCGAAGTCGCATACGAAATCCGCAGATGGTTGGGCGCCCCGAACGCATCGCCGGGGACCACCGCGACGTGCTCGCGCTCGAGCAACTCGCGCGTAACCTGCACCGAATCCCCCGCGCCTTTTCCGCCGCGCCCCGGAACTTTCGGAAACACGTAAAACGCGCCCTGCGGCTCCGTGCACTCAACTCCCGGAATCGCGCGCAATCCCGCCACAATCCTCGCCCGCCGCCGCTCGTATTCCGCCAGCATCACTCCCACCGAATCCATCGGCCCGCGCAGCGCCTCGAGCGCCGCGTATTGCGTGATCGAAGTCACGTTCGACACCGTCTGGCTCTGCAACTTAATCATCGCGCTCACCAGCGGCTCGGGCGCCAGCGCATAACCCATGCGCCAGCCGGTCATCGCAAACGTCTTCGAAAGCGACCCGGCGATAATCACGCACTCCTTCGCGCCGGGAAGGCTGGCGATCGAAAACGGCTTCGCGTTCCCATAAACGAAATGCGAGTAGCACTCATCCGCAAGCAGCCAAATCCCGCGCCGCTGGCAAACTTCGAGAATCCGTGCAAATTCATCCCGCGGAATCACCGCGCCGGTAGGATTGTTCGGCGAATTCACGATCAGCAAGCGCGTCTTCGGCGTGATGGCTTTCTCCACGTCGGTAGCTCGCAGGCAGAATTTATCGATCGCCAGCGTAGCCACGAATTTCGGCGTCCCGCCAGGAAGTTTCACGATATCCGGGTAGCTCACCCAATAGGGCGCCGGAATCAAAACTTCATCGCCCGGGTTGATCAGCGAGGTAATGGCATTGAAAATGGCCAGCTTCCCGCCCGAAGTGACGATGCATTCCTTCGGCTGATACGACGAACCCAAATTCTTAGCGTGCCATTCGCACACCGCCTCGCGCAGCGCCATGATTCCGCCCGTCGGCGTATATTTCGTGCGATTTTCCTCCAGCGCCCGAATCGCCGCCCTCTTGATGTGCTCCGGCGTAGGAAAATCCGGCTCGCCCGGCCCGAAATCCACCACGTCGATCCCGCGCGCCTTCAGCTTCTCGGCCTCGATCAACACGGCCATAGTCGGCGAAACATCGATTCGATTCACAGCGTCAGAAAGATGCAAGATCCCCACCTGCGATGCGATAGACATCTTTTCTTGTGACTCCTGGGTATGATTTTAGCGCGCGTGGTTCGCACGCTTTTCGTAGGGGCGGGGCTTGCTCCGCCCTCCGACGACCGTACTGCCCAATCAACGCTGCGACAAATGGGCGGCCTCCCACGCTTACTTCGAAGACCTACCCAATCTTCCCGCGCAACCTCTCCTCCACAATCGCCGGCACCAACCCCTTCAACGATCCTCCCAACCGCGCCACTTCCCGCACCAGCCGCGAACTCAAATAGCTGTAAGCCTCGCCCGGCAACATAAACACCGTCTCCACCTGCGGCTCCAGCTTGCGATTCATCAAAGCCATCTGCAATTCGTACTCGTAGTCCGATACCGCACGAATCCCGCGCAGAATCACCCGCGCCTGTTTCTGCCGCGCATATTCCATCAAAAGCCCGGCAAAACTATCGACTTCCACATTCGCAAACGGCCGCATCACCTCGCGCAGCATTTCCAGCCGCTCGTTCACATCAAATAGCGGCTCCTTCTCCTGATTCCGCAACACCGACACGATCAGCTTGTCGAAAATCTTCGCCGCCCGCTCGATCAAGTCGAGGTGGCCGTTCGTCACAGGATCAAATGAGCCGGGGCAGATCGCAATCACAGGTTTCATCCGCGAAACTTCCGCCGCAATCTTAACCTAGAACCACATCACACGCGTCGCAAAATCCGCCGCAAACCTCCGCCGCATCGCGCCGTGCCCCCGACAATTTGGCCCGTGCCGGGCAGATTATCAGCGGTCCTGCCCGTCCGGTTTTTCCATGTCCTCGATCGATTGCCATCCTCCGCGAGAAGCGCCCCATCCTCCCCGTAGGGGCGTCCGCCTAGGCGGACTGCGCCCGCCCGAGTAACCCCCGCGAAATCCGCGGTGGCAGCCCCCGCATTCATGCGGGGGAAGGAGCGCTTCAGCGCTCCGGAAAAAGCCTTGCCCTTAACGGTGCGCTTTAGCGCTGGCTCTGTTGCCATCCTAAATTAAGCAACCCATCTTCCTCCGCGTGACCCGATCAACTCTCTCCTTGTCACTCCTCCTCCACCGCGCCATGCATCCCCACCCGAATTACGCTACGATGAAGATGTACGCGGGGCGCAGGAAAGGATTCCCTCAGATGATCCGCCGTTTCTCACAATTTCTTGCGATCGCCTCGCTGTTACTCGCTCTTTCCGCAAATACCCCAGCCCAAAGCTCCGCCTCTCACGTCCCCACCGCGAAATCGAAAACCGCCCCAGCCGCCAAAACTTTCGAGCCTCTCTCCCAATGGAAGGCCGCAATCCTCAATGGCGATGCGATATCGCTCCAGGGCCTTTACATGCCAACGACGCAGGGCACCGTGCCCGATGGCCAAGCCGTCAATCCAGCCCAAGAGGTCGCGTTCTGGAGCAGCCTGCACAACGCCGGCCTGACTGCCATCGACCCCAAGGTTCTCCTGCGCCAAACACCGCAATCCGGCCAAATCGTGCTGCTCATGCGCGTCTATCTCACCATCCAAGACAAAGGCGAGAGCCGCGACTTCGTCCTCTCCCTCACGCAATTGTGGGCGCAGGAAGACGCTACCTGGAAGATTGCCGCGAGCCGCCGCAGTAATCCGGTTCCGAAACCTGCGATCCGCCTGCCGGAACCAGCCGTCCCCAATCCCGATCTCTATCCCGACCCCGGCGAGGCCCAGAAAGATCTCGATTCCGCCCTGGCCGCTGCCGCCAAGGACCACAAAAATGTCATCGTAGTCTTCGGCGGGAACTGGTGCTACGACTGCCACGTTCTCGACGCCGCCTTCCACTCCGCCGTCATCGCGCCAATCATCAAGGCCAACTACCACGTAGTGCACATCAACATTGGCAACTATGACGTGAATCTAGACATAGCCGAGCGCCTGCAAACTCCGCTAAAAAAAGGCGTCCCAGTTCTCGCCGTCCTCGACAGCAAAGGCCAACTCCTAACCAGCCAAAAGAACGGCGAATTCGAATCCGCCTACAAAATCGGCCCAACCGACATAACCGATTTCCTAAATCACTGGAAGCCCGCTGCAGCAAAATAGCTCGCTGAATAATCCCTCGGACGTAGGGGCGGGGCTTGCTCCGCCCGCTCCGTGTAATCCTCTCGAAACTGCCCACCGTTCACCTCCGGTTTTGCGCCGTTCAACCTTTCACAACTCCATTTGGACTAATTTGGTCGGGATTCAACCCTCTGTAAATGAAGGGCTTGCCCACAATTTGTAGCCTTGACAAACATTCCCCTCGCGCCTAAAATCGAATTGCGACTGATTGAGTCGCATATGGCACGATGCTCAAGCTATCCAAAAAAGCCGACTACGGCCTCATCGCCCTCAAGCATCTCGCGATGCATCATGGCGAGGCGTCGGCCAGCGCTGCGGATATCGCCGAAGTTTACGGCATCTCCGCAACGCTGATGGCCAAGGTGCTCCAGAAGCTGGCGCGCGGTGGCCTGGTTGCCGCGCGGCACGGTTCAAGCGGCGGCTATACGCTAGCCCGCGACCCGTCGCGCATCACCGCGCTCGACGCGATCCACGCCATCGAAGGGCCGCTATTCATCACTTCGTGCGTCACGCATCGCGGCGAATGCGACCAGACTTCCACCTGCATCGTGCGCGCGCCGTTGCGGCGCGTGAATGACAGCATTCTCGACGTTTTGAATAAAGTGACGATCTCGCAGATGGCCGACGAAACTCCGGCCTCCGAAGTCGTCGAACTCAGGCTATGAACGATATTCGGGGGAACTGAGGAGATAAGAATGGCAATCAAGCTTCCGATTTACATGGACAATCACGCGACCACTCCGGTGGATCCTCGCGTTCTTGACGCCATGCTGCCGTATTTCACCGAGAAATTCGGCAATGCCGCCAGCCGCAACCACGCTTTCGGCTGGGCTGGCGAAGAGGCCGTCGAGATCGCGCGCGGCCAAGTGGCCAAGCTGATCAACGCCTCGCCCAAGGAAATCATCTTCACCAGCGGCGCGACGGAATCGAATAACCTGGCCATTAAAGGCGCGGCGGAAATGTATCGCGAGAAGGGCAATCACATCATCACCCAGGTCACCGAACACAAGGCCGTGCTCGATACCTGCAAGCGCCTCGAGAAGTACGGCTACGAGGTCACCTACTTGCCGGTCCAGAAAGACGGGCGCATCAATCTCGATGATCTGCGCAACGCCATTACGCCGAAGACCATCCTGATCTCCATCATGTACGCGAATAACGAGATCGGCGTCATTCAGCCCATCGAAGAAATCGGCAAGATTGCCAAGGAAAAGGGCGTTCTCTTCCATGTGGACGGCGTGCAAGCCGCTGGCAAAATTCCGGTGGACGTGATTCGCGACGGCATCGACCTGCTTTCGATCTCGGCGCACAAAATTTATGGTCCTAAGGGCGTCGGCGCTCTCTACGTTCGTCGCAAGAATCCGCGCGTGCAGCTCTCTGCCATCATCGACGGCGGCGGCCACGAGCGCGGCATGCGTTCGGGCACTCTGAACGTCACCGGCATCGTCGGACTCGGCAAGGCTTGCGAACTTTGTCAGCAGGAGATGGTGCAGGAAACCGCCAAGCTCAGCCGTCTGCGTGACCGGCTCAAAGACGGCATCATGTCCAAGCTCGATGAGTGCTACATCAACGGCTCGATGGAGCATCGTCTGCCGCACAACATCAACATCAGCTTCGCCTTCGTCGAAGGCGAATCGCTGCTGATGGGCATCAACGACGTAGCCGTCTCGAGCGGCTCAGCATGCACTTCAGCAACGCTCGAACCGAGCTACGTCCTGAAAGCACTCGGCGTAGGCGAGGACCTGGCCCACACCTCAATCCGCTTCGGCATCGGCCGCTTCAATACCGAAGAAGAAGTGGATTACGTAGTAGGCCGCGTAGTCGAAACCGTGAACCGTCTCCGCGAACTTTCGCCGCTCTACGAAATGGCGAAAGAAGGCGTAGACCTAAGCAAGATGAAGTGGACCGCCGCCGGCGAGTAATCCGGTGGTTTGCTTTTAGCTGTCATCCTGAGCCGGTTTTTGGCTAAGGATCTGTGGTGTTGAAATCGAGAACACGGCTGGAGCTAACGTGGATAGTGGGCCATCTAATGATTTTGGGAATCAATAAGGAGCGCGACACATGTCTTACTCAGAAAAAGTAATCGAGCACTACAACAATCCGCGCAACGTCGGGTCGCTCGACAAGAAAGACCCCAACGTCGGCACGGGCCTGGTCGGCGCGCCGGAATGCGGCGACGTCATGAAGCTGCAGATGAAGGTGAACCCTGATACTCGAGTGATCGAGGAAGCCAAGTTCAAGACCTTCGGCTGCGGCTCGGCCATCGCCAGTTCTTCCCTGGCCACCGAATGGGTGAAGGGCAAGACCGTCGAAGAGGCGCTCGCCATCAAGAACACGGACATCGTCCGCGAACTGGCGCTTCCGCCGGTCAAGATTCACTGCTCGGTGCTCGCTGAGGACGCCATCAAGGCCGCGCTCTCCGACTGGAAGCACAAGCAGGGCGAAACGGTCAACGCAGCCGAGACCAAGTCCTCCGCGCACTAGTGAGAATCGCGAAGGACTGCGAACCGGGCACATTGAAAAGTGTTTCGGTTAGAACGGCACCCGGTCCTATGTTTTGTTGCAGTTACAAGATTTTTAATTGAACCCATGTTTCGGTTAGAAATTTCGCCAAGCGAAACCGAAGCGAAGCGTCGGAAGTAGGGGCCGGGGTTCACACCGGCCCGGTTTGGCCGTGGGTTTCGGATTTTGATTTTTCGGCCGTAGGGGCGCCCGCTTGCTGCGCCCGAAAACGTGCCTTTAGCAAATTCTGAAGGGTGTTCGGCTTTTATGATTCACGTCACCGAAAAAGCAGCCATCAAAATTCGCGAACTTCTCGCGAAAGAGGGAGTACCCGCCGAAAACGGCGGCTTGCGGGTGGGTGTGCAGGGGGGCGGCTGCTCCGGTCTCAGCTATGCCATGCGCCTGGAGACCGAGGCGCGCAGCCGCGATAAAGTGATCGAAGAGAATGGCGCGCGCATCTTCGTAGATCCCAAAAGCTTTCTCTACCTCGATAACACCACCCTCGATTATCACGAAGACCTGATGCGCCGGGGATTCGTGTTTCAAAATCCGCAGGCGACGCGGAGCTGCGGCTGCGGCAGCTCGTTCACGGCTTAGGCCGCGTCTGCACGTCCCCACTCCTGCGGGTCGCAGCGCAATCGAGAGTTTAGGTTTGTGTAGCGCTGGCCTTTCAGGTCAGCATCGCAGCGCGCTTGAGCGAAAGTCCAGCCGCAACGAAGAGAACTGAGATGAGCGTGACGCAAACGAGCACGAATGCGGCCTCCGGCACGAAGTGCTGGAGCTGCGGCGCCGCCGCGAGCGGCCATTTTTGCGCGGCGTGCGGAAAAATTCAGCCGCTGCCGCGCGGCACGAGCTACTTCGCATTTTTCGGATTGCCGGAAAAACTGCAGATCGACCCCGAAGCTCTCGAGCAGCAATTTCACAAGCTGAGCTGGAAGCTGCATCCCGACAATTTCATGCGCGCCGATGAATTCGAGCGCAATCTCTCGCTCGAGCGCTCTTCGGAGCTCAACGACGCCTACCGCGCCCTGCGCGATCCTCTGACGCGCGTCGAATATCTGCTAGCCCACAAGGGCATGCGCAAAGAAGGCGCAGCGAAACAGCAAGCCCCGCCCGAGTTGCTCGAAGAAGTCTTCGAGCTGAATGAATCGCTCGATGAGCTGCGCGAAGCCCGCTCCGCCGGCGAGGATCTAGCCGCGCTGCGCGCCCGCCTCGAATCCGCCGAGAAGGATTTTCAAGAGAAGCTAGAAGAGGTCGATGCGGAACTCGATCGCGTGCGCAAGGAATGGGACCTGGCAGCCGAAGCCGGCGCCGCGGAAGCGGAGCGTGAAAAATTGATGGCGCGCATGAACGAAATCCTGAATCGCCGCTCCTA
This sequence comes from uncultured Acidobacteriota bacterium, assembly GCA_963707165.1. Taxonomy (GTDB): domain Bacteria; phylum Acidobacteriota; class Terriglobia; order Acidiferrales; family UBA7541; genus Palsa-147. The sequence continues at coordinate 222,224 of CAVPPO010000002.1, forward strand.
CATTCGCAATCTAGTAGCAAGCGTAGCGAAGGAACTGGCAGACGCGTGATCGAGCGCCGCAGCGCCGTCTGCACGGTTGTCATCCTGAGGCCGCTTTTTGGCCTAAGGATCTAAGCGTGAGCTGCCGGAATCGCGCCACAGAGAGCACGAGTCGAGGGCGGGACGAGTAATGGCAAGAATCGTCGGAATCGATCTTGGGACGACGTACAGCCTGGTCGCGTTCATGGACGCGGCGACGGGGAAACCGGAGTGTATCGTCGGACCGTACGGATCGGCGCTGTGTCCGTCGGTAGTTAGCGTGGACGCGGATGGCAGTATCGTCGCCGGGGAAGCGGCGCGAAAACGCCTGCTTACACAAGCCGAGCGCACGATTTATTCGGTGAAGCGCCTGATGGGACGCGCGCCCGAAGATGTCAAAGACGAGCTGAAGATTTTTCCCTTCCGCATCGAACCATCCAGCACCAACGTGATTCGCGTGCGGCTCGGCGACAAAGTCTTCACGCCATCCGAGATTTCTGCATTCATCCTGCGCGAGCTGAAATCCTGGGCCGAAGATTTCTTCCGCGAAACCGTCGATCGCGCCGTCATCACCGTCCCCGCGTATTTCAATGATGCCCAGCGCCAAGCCACAAAAGATGCCGGTCGAATCGCCGGCCTCGAAGTTCTTCGCCTCGTGAACGAACCGACGGCCGCAGCTCTCGCCTACGGCCTGCACAAGCAGCGGCGCGGCCGAGTCGCCGTCTACGATTTCGGCGGCGGCACATTCGATATCTCGATCTTGAAATTGATTTCCACCGACGAGGGCGACATCTATCAAGTGCTCTCGACGAACGGCGACACGCATCTCGGCGGCGACGATATTGACAACGTCCTGCTGGCGCTCGCGCGCGGCGAAATCCAGAAGCAATTCTCGCTCGATCTCAGCGCGCATCCGGAGTTGGTGCAAGAACTGCGCAAAGCACTGATCCGCGCCAAGCACGATCTCTCGAGCAAAGCGACGACTACGATTCAACTGGCGCTGCCGGACGGGCTCATCTATGCGCGCGATATTTCGCTGCGCGAATTCGAGGAACTCATCCAGCCGATCGTCGCGCGGACGATGGAGCCGGTGCGCAAGGCGCTGGCAGATGCCAAGCTCGCCGCGAAAGATATGGACGAAGTCGTCCTCGTCGGCGGGTCGACGCGCATTCCGCTGGTGCGCAAGACCGTCGGCGATTATTTCGGCCGCGCGCCGCATTGCGAGCTGAATCCCGACGAAGTGGTCGCGCTCGGCGCGGCCGTACAAGCCGACATTCTCGATTCGGGCGTCAAGACGATGCTGCTGCTCGACGTGACGCCTCTTTCGCTCGGCATCGAAACCATGGGCGGCGTAGTCGCGAAAATCATCCCGCGCAACTCGACAATTCCCGCGAGCGCCCAGGAAATGTTCACCACCGGGGTCGAGAATCAAACCGCGATCGACCTGCACGTTCTGCAAGGCGAGAGGGAACTGGCCAAGGATTGCCGCTCGCTCGCGCGATTTCAGCTCAAAGTTCCGCCGGGTCCTGCGGGACTGGCGCGCGTGGAAGTGAAATTCCTAATCGACGCGAACGGCATCTTGCAAGTGGACGCCCGCGATCTGCGCACCGGGCAGGAGCACTCGATCGAAGTCCAGCCCAGCTATGGCCTGAATGACGCCGAAGTCGAACGCATGCTCGAAGAATCCATCGAATTCGCCGAACAGGATTTCGCCGAGCGCCAGCTCATCGAAGCCCGCAACGAGGCCGAGACGATTTTGAAGGCCACCGACAAGACATTGAAACACGAAAGCGTCTCGCAGCTTTCAGCTAAAGAGCGCCGCGCCATCGAGCACAGCGTCGCGCACCTTCGCGAAGCCGTCGCCGGCACGGATTACAAAGAAGTCCGCGCGCGCATCGACATCTTGAACCAAACGACCACGCATCTGGCGGAACTGGTGATGAACGGCGCGCTGCAAACCGCGCTGCAAGGCAAGCGTCTCGATGAAGTCTGAGAAGGAGTAATTTATGGGCGGCATCAATCCGTACATCGAAGAAACCAAATACACGCCCGCGACGAAGAAATTTAAAGTCACCTTCGTCAAGGAAGGGAAGACCGTCGAAGTGGACCCGGAGAAAATTCCCTACGGCCACGACGGCATTCCCGGCAGCATCCTCGACATCTCGCAGGGCTATCACATGGGACTCGACCATGCCTGCGGCGGAGTCTGCGCCTGCTCGACGTGCCACGTGATCGTTCACGAAGGCCTCGAGACCTGCAACGAAGCCACCGACGCCGAGCTAGATCAGCTCGACGAAGCTCCAGGCGTTACTCCCAAATCGCGCCTCGGCTGCCAATGTATTCCCGACGGCACAAAAGATATCGTTGTGGAAATTCCCGAGTGGAACAAGAATTTCGCCAAGGAAGCCGAGCACTGAGTTCGCCCCAGCTCAAACGCAAATACCGAGGAGCCTCGCACATGCCACAGACATTCGGATGGGACGACGCCGAGGAGATCGGCATCCAACTCGCCGAGAAATTTCCGAAAACCGATCCGCTCACCGTCCGCTTCACCGATCTGCACAAATTCGTTACGGAGCTAGCGGGCTTCGAGGGCGATCCCAAAGGCTCGAACGAAGGCAAGCTGGAAGCCATTCAAATGGCCTGGCACGAGGAATATCAAGACCGCACGCACTGAGTCTCGCAACGAGGAGAACGCCGTATGGAGCAGGATCCGCGCTACCCCATCGGAAAATTCAGCGCACCGGCAAGCATCAGCGAAGCCGATCGCGCCAAATTTATCGAAGAGGTCGCCGCCGCTCCAGCGCGTCTGCGCGCCGCCGTCTCCGGCCTGTCCGCGGAGCAATTGGCTACTCCATATCGCGATGGCGGCTGGACTGTGCGCCAACTCGCGCATCATGTGCCAGACAGCCACATGAACGCCTACATCCGCTTCAAGCTCGCGCTCACCGAGGACGAGCCCACGATCAAGACTTACGAAGAAGCGCGTTGGGCCGAGCTCGCCGATACCGCCGCCACGCCGGTGGAAACTTCGCTCGCGCTGCTCGATGCGCTGCACACGCGCTGGGTGAATCTTCTGCGATCGCTCAAGCCCGCCGACTGGTCGCGCAAATTCCGCCATCCCGCACTCGGCGAGATGACGCTGGAGAAAAATCTGGCGCTCTACGCCTGGCACGGCAAGCATCACGTTGCCCACATCACCCAGCTCCGCAAAAACAAGGGCTGGTAGCGTCAAATCGTATCGGGACGCAACAGATTTGTTCCGGAGCAAAAACCAAAACCCAGGCGCAACCCGGGGGCGTGGTAAACCCGCCCCCCTACGGACCTGGCAATGTGGGGCCGCGCTTGTGAATTGCTTGCGGTTCCTCGATAATATTTGCAGTTGCTGCGGGCCATTTGAAACGCGCCCGCTCCCACCGTGGCGCCATGGTGCAACGGTTAGCACATCGCCCTTTCAAGGCGGTAATACGGGTTCGATTCCCGTTGGCGCTACCAACTTCAAGTACGATAATCTTTGAGCGGTGATCCCGCTGAACCGGGAAACGCACAGGAGCTTTGCGATGGCGAATTTTTTTAGAACTTCAAATCCGGCGCTGAATCCGAAAGCTTTTCAAGGCGCGGTGGCTGCCGGCGAAGCGATGACGTTGCAGGGCACGGTAAATAAAACCGGCATCCTGCTGATCCTCACCGGGGCCAGCGCCGCGTGGACATGGGAACGGTTCGCCGTCGCCGGACCTCAGGCCGTTATGCCGCTGCTGATCGGCGGCGCTATCGGCGGATTCATCGTGGCGCTGGTGACCATTTTCAAGAAGGAATGGTCACCGGTCACTGCGCCGGTTTATGCGTTGCTTGAGGGCCTGGTTCTCGGCGGGATTTCGGCATCGGTGAACGCGGCGGCGCCGGGAATCGCGATTGAGGCCGTGAGCCTTACGTTCGGCACGCTAGTTGTCCTTCTTCTGGCATACACGTCGCGAATCATTTCCGTGACGCAAAAATTCCGCCTCGGCGTGATAGCCGCGACGGGCGCCATCGCCCTGGTCTATCTCGGCACGATCATCCTCGGCTTTTTCGGCGTACACACGTTCTCGATTTACGGCAGCGGCGCGATCGGAATCGCCTTCAGCGCCTTCGTGGTGGTGATCGCCGCATTGAATTTGGTCCTCGATTTCGACTTCATCGAGAATGCCGCGCGCATGGGTGTGCCGAAATACATGGAGTGGTATGGCGCATTCGGCCTGATGGTCACGCTGATCTGGCTGTACCTCGAAATCCTGCGCCTGCTCGTGAAGTTGCGCGGACGGCGCTGAAATCCGGAGATGATTTTCGACTCGCCGAATCGTTAAATCACGCGCGGCGGGTCAATTATTCGCATCCGGATGAGCCGGATCGTACTGTTTCCGGCTCGTGAGCTTATGTAACGTTTCTACCCCGTCGATTCCCCGGTTTGGAATCCCTTCCCAAATTGAGACTCCTAGGCGACCTGGAATCAATGACTTAGCTGATTTCTGGCATGGCCGCTCATGTGCACCAATCTCCTCACCAAGTTCGAAATCTAGCCCTGTGCCCGGGGCCGTGTCCGAGGATGCTTTGAGAGAAAACGAAAGCGCAGTTGTCATGAGATCCGGTAGCGCGCGCGGTCGCCGGGGCTTCTCGCTAGTCGAGGTGCTCGTGGTGGTGGCGCTGGCGATGACCATCGCAGGCATGCTGGTGGTGCACCTGACGCCCACGCTGCAGCAATTCCGCGCCAACTCGGCGGCGTCGCAAGTCGTGGACGTATTCCGCCAAGCGCGCGAATACGCGATCACCTACCGGCGGTACGTGCAGATCACGTTTCCGAACTATGCCGCCAACGGCTCGAACAACCAGATTCGCATCACCGTGCGCAATAGCCTGACGCCAAACGCCGGCGCGGACGTGGTTCTAACCACCGTCACACTTTCGGGCAACGTCAGCTTCCAGCTCGAAGGCGCCGTGCCTGATACTCCGGACGCATTCGGAAACACCACGGCGGTGAACTTCGGCAACGTCGACGGCGGACCGCCCGCGGGCATTTACTTCCAGGCGGACGGCACGTTCGTGAACTCGGTCGGCGCCAATCTGAACGGCACCGTGTTCCTGGGTCAAACCAACCTGGTTTCGACAGCGCGCGCCGTGACCGTCCTTGGCCCGACCGGCCGCATCCGCAGCTATCACGTGAACGGCGCCGGCACCAACTGGTTCGAGACGCGCTAATGAAAAAGCGGGCGGAGGAGATATTCATGCAGAGAACGAGGCAGCGCGTAAAGCAGAAAGGTTTCACTCTCGTCGAGACCATGGTGGCGCTGGCGGTGCTGGGCATCGGCCTGGTGGCCCTCGCCGCGATGCTGGCCAGCAGCATCGCCTACATGAACTCGTCGCAGGCGGATTTCATCGCCCAACAGAAAGCTTCCGAAGCGATCGAGAGCATTTTCACCGCGCGCGACACCCAGGCCATAACGTTTTCCCAGATTCAAAACGTCGCCCAGGGCGGAATCTTCCAGGGCGGAGCCCAGACCCTCGTCGATCCCGGACCAGACGGAGTGGTGGACACGGCGGACGACCTGGTGAATTCGCCGGACACGATCATCAAGCCGGGCCCGGATGGAATTCTCGGCACCGCCGACGACATCCAGATTCAGCTTTCGGTGTACTACAACATGAGACGGACGATTGTGATTACCCCGATCGTCGGCGTGAACAACGTGCGCATGATCACTGTGACCGTGACGTACACGACAGGCTCATTCAATCGCGCTTACACGCTGACCAGCTACATCTCGCAATTTTCCTAGAACGAAACGCCGGGGCGATCCGAGCGATGCCCAGGGACGAGGAACCTTAAACCGTGAAGATGACGCAGAGGGAGAGAACAACGATGAGGCGCAAGGGCGGATTCTCGCTGCTGGAATTGATGGTCTCGGTGTCCATCCTGGTGACGGTGGTGGGCGTATCGCTGAAGATGCTGGTCGACGCGCAACACGCTTACGAAGGCGTCACGGACATGGCCGATCTGCAGCAGAATCTGCGCGCTTCGATGAACAACATGCAGCGCGACCTGATCCAAGCGGCTGAAGGACTTCCGACCACGGGCGTCAGCTATCCGCAGGGCGGCACCGCCAAGGCCATCGCCCGGCCTTCGCCGACGGGCAAGGCCTACAACTTCCCCGGCCCCGCGGTCTCTACAACGATCACGGACATCGTTGCGGGCGTCGGCGGCACCCCCACCCCGGGACTCACGGTCAACGGAACCGTCACCGACTTCCTCACCATGATGTACGTGGATAACGCGCTGGTGGACGTCAACAACCACCAGATGAGCCAGTATCCGGTTTATCAAGTCGCGAACGCTCAAAACCCGCAGGCCTGCAACGGTTCGATCGCGGCCGACGGGAGCACCATGACGTTTGATGCGAATTGCATCAACATCACCGGCAACAACGGAGTGCGCGCGGGCGATCTGATCATGTTCTTCAACGGGCAGAACTATGCCATTCAGACGGTCACCTCGGTCGTGGGTCAGGTCGTATCGTTCGCGAACGGAGACGCCTTCAACTTCAACGCCATGCTCGGCAAGGCTACAGCCGGGACGTTGAAGCAACTGCAGAACGGTATCGCCAGCCCGGGCGGTCCTTACCCTCCGACCACTGCGGCGCGCGTCAAGATGGTGACCTACTACGTCGACAACGTGACGAATCCGGCCGATCCGCAATTGATCCGCCAGATTAATTTCAACCCCCCGCAGCCCGTGGCGCAGGGAATCGAAGATCTGCAAATCAGCTACGGGATCACGCAGCCGAACAATGCGGCGCTCTACAACCCGACCGGGCCGGGCAATGCCAAGCAGCCTCTGGGTCTCGACACGCCCGCGCAGATCCGCAACGTGAATCTGTTCGTCGGCGGGCGCTCCGACACGGCCTACAGCGTTACTGGACAATTCTTCCGCGACAACATGATCACGAAGGTCTGCGTGCGCAGTCTTTCCTTCGTGAACCGGTACAACTAGCTTGCATCTCTTGGGAAATTCCGCAGGTGTCCTGCAAGGAGGACGTTCGTGAATACCACTCGGGAAAAGGGAATGGCGCTGGTTACAGCACTGCTTGTGATGCTGCTGGTCTCCTCGATCATCATCGGCCTGTCTTGGATGGTGATGACCAACCAGCGGCTCAGCGGCAACAACGCCAATCGCCAGGCCGCCTTCTACGCGGCCGAAGCCGGCATGGAGAAAATGACCGCCGATCTCGGCACGCAGTACGGCGCCACCAACGCCCTCAGCGTCGCCGACATCAATACCGTTATGGGCAAGGCGCCCGTGATTCCCGGCGTCTCCTACACTGGCACGCCGAAGAGCTACAACATCTCCTACACGCCGGACCCGAACAATGGCGGAAGCCCGCTGGCCACGAACCATACGATTCTTTCCGGCGCGTACGCCGGCCTGCAGGGATTGCTCACGCCGTTCACGCTGACGGTTCAGGCCGATCTCGCGGACGGTTCCGAAGCGCGGCTGGTTCGCACCGTGCAGACCGTCGGCATCCCCGTCTTCCAGTTTGGAATTTACTCGCAGGTGGACTTGAGCTATTTCCCCGGCCCGGTATTCAATTTCGGCGGCCGCGTGCATACCAATGGCAATCTCTGGCTGGCCAGCGGCAACACGCTGACTCTGGCCGACAAAGTGACCGCGGTCGGACAAGTGGTGGTCAACAACTTGTCGAACGGCTATCCCACGTTTTGGCTCGCTGGCACGCAAACCCCGCAGACCGACACTTGCCAGACGGGCTGGACAAGCACGCTTGCCGAATAATCCGGGCAACAATCCATATCCCGGCGCCGTTATGATCGCCACGGTCCCCGAGGCGAGCTGCCTGCAGTTGGTTCAAGGATCTGTTAACGGCAGCGTCTCGATCGCCAACGTGGCGACGGCTCCGGTCAATGGGGCCTGGTACACACTTTCTACGGGAACGTATGTCGGAAATATTCGCGGCGGCACCACGGGCGTCGCACCGCTGTCTCTTTCCATCGCCACGCCCGGCGTCGGCGGCACTCCCATCGAGCTGGTTCGCCGCCCGGTGACGGCTGAAAACTCGCAGCTCACCGCGGAGCGCTACTTCACGCTTTCCAGCGTCAACATTCTTCTGGATGACACTTCGGCACTGCTCACCGGTACTCCCGGCACCTGCGGCAACCCTGTGGACCTGACCAGCCTCGCGTTCGAAGCGGGAGCTCCGACGTTTACCGCGCCCCCGGCCTGGTATACGGGCGGCCCGGAGGGCAAACTTCCGCTGCCGACTTCCGGCGCGCTGGGCGCCACTTATAATGCGACGGCGGTCGACGACGGGTATTGGATCAAGGCGCACAATCCGATCATCACCGGATATATTCTGATCAACATCCACACGGCGGCCGGTGCGTGCCAGGACGTCACTCAGGAAATTCTCAATCTGGGCTTTATCGGCCGCAATCTCAACCCCATCCTCGCGGCTAATCTTGGCGCCTCGCCCAAGATACCTCAGAACTCGGTGAATACGCTGTCCACGTTTGCGTTGGCATCGAGTGCAGGCGGACCCGTCGCGATTGGGCCTTCCGCGTGCGCCGATCCGAGCCTCAACGCCGTCATCCGGCTGGCGCGTTTGCGCGATAATCCGACGAGCGTTTATGTCCCCAGCAAGGTGGGCGGCTGCGGCACGGCCATCGTGTACGGCGCGGCCAACTACCATGCGTACGACTACTGGCCCAACGTCCTCTTCGACACGCGCGAAGGCGTCATCCGCGATCAGGCGCCGCCGAACCCGAGCGCTCGCACTGAATCCCAACGGCGCGCTCACGGCCGCCGGGGTGATGAACTACATCGAGCTGGATATCAATAATCTGACGAAGTGGTTCAAGGGCAACATCGGCGCAAACGGCAACAAGGCCGAAAACATCACGGGCTACGCGGTCTATTTCTCCGACCGTCGCGGTGAAGCCCAGGACCCGACCCTGCTCCGCAAGTCGGGAGCCTACGGCTACAACGACAACGTCAATCCCGGCGACACCGCCAACGGTTGTCCCGACGGCCAGCTCCAACAGGGCGAGGATTATGCCGGAACTGGCGCTCTGATCAACTACGCTAAAACTCCCAACCAATTGGTCGACAACACCGGAACAGGCATCAGCTTGAACGCCAGCAATAAGCTCTTTCCCGCAGGCGTGCTGGTGGCGAATACCGCGGATGCGACATGCACGGGCCTGGGCACGAATTGGCCCGGCGCGGAATACAACCAGGGCGTTGACGCACGCGAAAATCCGCCGCTGTTCTTCCGCCACGCGCTGAAGCTGGTGAATGGCGGAACGATCTCGATCGGCACTTGCGACGGCGTGCCTTGCGGCCTCACGGTTGCTTCCGAGAATCCGGTTTACATCGAGAAAGATTACAATTGCCAGCCGGCGAGCTGCGGCACCAGCGCCATGGTCACCGCCGGAAACGCGCCCGCCTCCGTGGTGGCTGATTCCGTGACGCTGCTTTCAAATACCTGGAACGACGTGAACTCCTTCGCCTATCCCTACAATCCGAGCGGCGGCCGGCCGGGCAATACGACCACGTACCGCACGGCCATCGCCGCCGGCAAGGGCATTCAGTTCGTGCAGGTCGCCGGAACCAATCAGGACTACGGAACCGACGGCGGCGTGCACAACTACTTGCGGTATCTGGAATCCTGGAGCGGGACGCTTTATTACAAGGGCTCGCTGGTCAGCTTCTTCTACAGCCAGCAGGCCATGGGCGTGTTCAAGTGCTGCAATACCGTCTATGGCCCGCCGACCCGCGGTTACAGCTTCGATACGGAGTTCCTGACTCCGGCGCTGCTGCCGCCGCGAACGCCCATGCTGCGCGACGTCAACAACATCGGCTTCACGCAGGATGTGAGTCCGACTCAGTAATAGGCTGGTTTCGCCAGCAGCTCGATCACCGCGGCTCCCGCTCATCCCGGGAGCCGCTTTCATTTATTGCGGCTTGATGCGCGCGGTGAAATTGGTATTCACCGCGGGCGGTGAGCACGAATTTGCCTGCGACGCATCGCACAGTCCATTCGAAGCCTCATAGAAGCTTTGCCCGGTGGCCAGGCCGTCGAGCGGCTCGACATAGATGATGTAGTTCCGTCCAACGGGCAAGCGGTTGATTTGGTAGGAGCCGTCGAAGGCGATCGCCGGATTCGCATTGTCGCAGCTCCATCCGCCGAACGTGGCCGCTACTGTCGCTCCCGTGTCCGCATCGAGCGCCACGACTTGCGTCCCGAAAATTCCCGTGACGTTCTGCCCCGGCGCCGTCGGCGGGAAAATCGCCAGCGCAAACGGATTCGCCGGAATCACGCGCCCGCGAATCGTTCCGAGATAAAGCGTCTCCGCAGGATTCGGATAGAGCACGCGCAGGCCGGTGCGATCGTCGTCGGCGAGCTGGCTGTCGGGCGCCGCGGCCGTAGGTGGCGTGCCGATCATGGTTCCCGGCGGCGGCGCGAAGGGAAACATGATCGCGCGGCGCACCGCGGAATGATCGAGGCCGAAGTAGTGTCCCAGTTCGTGGGTGAGCAGCGAAGCCAGATCGTAGGAGCCTACGCCCTGCGGCGTCTGAATTATTCCCGGCGTGGCGAACGTCACCTGCCCCGTGTTGTTGAAGAGCGTGTCAGAGTCAAGCAGTTGTCCCGCGAAAGATGCTGGTCCGCTCGCGCCCACCGATACTCCCGGCGCGTTCGCCGTGATCGTGCGCGTGAAGGCCAGCACGCCGATGGTGAAATCTTCGCTCGATTGATTGAAGCAGATGGTGTTGAGGCCGTCGGCGCCCGACCCGTCGTCGTTCGTGCATGTGAATGCGGCGTTCGTCGTGCCGATCGTGCCCACCACGCCCGGCACATAGTTGGGATTCGCCGAGGTGCTGTCTACGCCCGTCCAGGCGTTGAGCGCCGTTTGGATCACGGATTGGATTTCAATCAATTGGTCCGGCGAGCCGAGCGGCGCGACGGTCAGAACTTGCTGCGCGCTCGCCAGCGAAGTGCTCCACTGCAATTGAATCGGCGACGCCGCGGAGAGATTCCACCGGTCGGGCGCGGGGCAGGCTTGCACCTGCGGCACCGTCGTTTCGACGACGTAGCCGCGCGCCGCGGGCCACGCGCCAGCCGCCGCGATCGCGGCCATCGCCATGCACCACTTGTGAACTCTTCTCATCGCAATTTCCTCCTGCGCGAACGGCTCGAATCGGTGGTGGCATCGGCGTCGCTACGGACGCGGCGCGATTATCGCCGTCACCCGGCGCCGGAATTCCTCGAGCGGCATGCCGCGCACAGCGCTGCTATCCACGCCGCGCGAGGCGGACCGTCCGGTGAGCAGCGCCGGCGAGAACGCCGCTGTATCCTGAGTCACGATGAGCTGCGCGTTCGATGCCGCGCGGTGAATCCTGAAAGTTCCCTGCGCCCAGCCGGTCACCGAGTAATTTCCGCGGCGCAATGGCGCGAGAAACAGCACCACGTCTTCGCCAGGGCGGAATCGCGGCACTCCCTCGACATGCGAAGTCAGCTCCGCGGTGCGTCCCCCGAGCAGCCGCACGCGCACCACCTGCGGCGCGCTTCCTTTCCAAACTTCGCGAACTTCAAACGAAGTGATGGTCCAGATTTCGCTTTTCTCCGTGCTCACGATGCTTCCCTGGCAGCGCGCCCGCACGATCAGCGGCGTTGCCGCAGTGAGCTGCTCGAGCGACATTTTGACGAACGTCGTTGGCCAGGCATCCGGCGCGACCGCCAGGAAAATTGCCAGCGCAAACGCCAAGGTGGTGCACGCACTCGCATCGCCGCGCGCCAACGCGCAATGGCCGCGGCACCTCGTTCCTGGCCGAGCGGAACCACGACCTTCTTCCCGCCGAATGAATGCATCACTGCACCTCCACGAGCGCCGTTGCCACCGCCTGGTCGTTATTCGGCGTGGTGATGAAGAGCGTGCGTACTCCGGGCAGCGTCGCGCTCGAAATCGTCAGGTCCAGTTCAATCGTGTTCGGAAAAAGACCGGCCAGCTCCGATGGAGCGATCGAGATATCCGGCGCCGGAGGCCCGCTGAATTGATAGAAAAAGCCGGGATCGAGAGTGTTCCCGTGGATGCAGATGCTCGAGGTGGCCGTGCCGCTCGCGGGGCGCACTACGGTGATCGGCGAAGAATCGAAATTGCACGTCGGCCCGGCGGTGATCGGCCCGGCAAAGTCCACGTTGATCTGCGACGGGCCCGAGCCGGCTGTGGTCGGCTCGAAGACGACGATATCGTTGCCGTCGCTTTCCGGCTGCGAAGTGCTCAGCGAGATCACGGTTTCGGTCAGCGTGAACGGCACAATCACAAAGAGCACCGGATTCGACAGCGGCCCCGGATCGCCCGGATTCTGAATTTGAATCGTGAGAACGCCGGGATTGCCGAGGTTCTGCGCCTGCAAAGGCGCGGTGCAGTGCGCCGGCGAATTGCAGATCGTCGTCAGCGGATTTCCGTTCACCAGAATCGCCGACGCGTTCGGGCCTCGGCCCGCGACGAAGCCCGTCCCATTTACGGCCAGCGTGAAATCCGACGCTACTCCGGCCATCACGCTTGAGGGCAGAATCTGCTCGATCGTCGGGCCCGAAGTGATCGAGACGGACGCGGACGCCGATTGAGACAAATCCGCCACGCTTGTTGCGGTGATGGCAATCGCATTCGGCGAAGGCGCGGCATCCGGCGCGGTGTAAAGCCCGTTGGAATCGATGGTGCCGCAAGCCGTGCCGCTGCATCCCAATCCCGCGACGCCGCTGGTGACCGACCAAGTCACGGCGGTGTTGGTCGTGCCCGTCACGCTGGCCGTGAACTGCAATTGGCTTGGTGCCGAGCCGGAAGGCGGAAGGAACGCGTTGGCGGGAGAAACGACGACTTTGGATGACCCGCCGCCCGTTCCGACGATCTTGATTTGCGCGCTGGCACTTCGCGTCGCGTCCGCGTTGCTCGTCGCCGTGAGCAGCACTGGATTCTGCGAAGGCACCGCGCTGGGAGCCAGATAGTCGATCGTGCCGGTGCCCGCCCCTGCAGGAGGCACGCACGGATTCGAATTCGTCACGCAGACCTGGCCGACCTGCGCGTTCCCGTTCGTGACGCCGCTGACCGTCCAGACCACGGAGAGATCCGGCGAATTGCTCACCAGTGCTGTGAAACTCGCACGCTGTTGCACCTGAAGCGTCCCGCTTCCCGGAACGATGCTGATGGTCACATTGCTCGCGATGGTCACCGTTGCTGCAGCCGAGAATCCGTCGGCTGCTGCGTGAATCGTCACGGGGTTCGTTGGCGGTCGGTCCACGGGCGCCGTGAATGTTGTTGTCGCTGCTCCCGTGTTCGTCACCGTTCCGAGCGCGGCGCTGCCGCCCACAACTCCGTTGACGTCCCAATTCACTGGAGTTCCTGCAGGGACGCATAGTGAAGCCGCAAAATCCTGCGATTGTCCGAGCGTTAGAGTTGCCGAGGCCGGGGAGATCAAATTCGCACTCGTGCAGCCGATTCCCACGCTCGCCGTGGCGGACTTGGAAGGATCGGCGACGCTCGTTGCCGTCACGTTGACGGTTGAGGGCGACGGCAGCGCTGGGGGCGCAGTAAACATCGCCGCATCGACGCCGGTCGCGGCGATCGTTCCAATCGTGGCGTTGCCGCCGGCAATTCCGTTCACGCTCCACGTCACGTCCGACGCCGGCTTTCCGGCACTGGCGACCGTCGCCGTAAACGCTTGCGTCGCGGCTGGCAAGACGCCCGCCGCCGGCGGCGAAATTTTCACGACGATATCGCTGGTAATTGTGACGCTGGCCGAATCGCTCGCGCTCGCGTCGGCTGCACTCGTGGCCGTCACAGTGACGCTCGTATTCGACGGCAGCATCGAAGGCGCGCTGTATTGCCCGCTCGAGCTAATCGTGCCGGTTTGCGCGCTGCCGCCGGCCACTCCGTTGACTGTCCAGGTGACCCCGGTGTTCGTAGCGCCCGTCACGCTCGCCTGGAAACTGACCACCGCACCGAGCACTGGTGACGCACTCGACGGCGATATCTTAACGGCGACATTTTCCGGCCCGCCGCCACCGCCACCACCGCCGTTGCCGCCGCCCCCGCCACCGCTGACGGTGCCTGTGCATCCTGAGAAAAGCGCCACGGCACATACCAGCAACGCGATCGCTGCCGCGCACTGCAGCGATGTCCGCCGGCGCGCACAACAAATACAGTCGTGGTTCGAGAGGGATTCGAGAGTCATCGCATCGCAGCACTCGCATGCGATGTGCCACTCCGGTTCACGCGGGAGCCGGAGCGCAAACTTCAGCCGCAATTCATCTGCAGCCGAGCTAAGCGCCGCTCACTCAACTCGTTGCGGTGCAAACTGTCTGTCGCGAGGAATTCGAGGAATGGCGTTCAATCAGCAAGATGCGAAGAAATTCTAAGAGAATGCAGCTCTTCGCGTTCCACGCCGGCACTGCGGCATCCTGATTTGGCACTCACGATCCGTCGATTGCGCACCGGTGCGCAGCTTGAGTCATGAAATCGTCCGACGATTGCCGTCGCGTTGCTCGGCGCTGCCGCAGCGATTGACACCGGCACCGGCGCGCCGAATAATGCGCGTATGGCGAAGCCCGAAATCGTCCGGCGCGTAAAGAGCTACTCCTCCGAGAGCGGCTACGTTTATCAGTATCAATTTCACGATGCCGTGCCCGCGGAACGCAACGGCGAGCCCGGCAACGAGTACATCTATTACGTCTCCGCCGATCGCAAAACGATGTTTCCGCTGAAGATCTTCGTAGGCCGCAACACGCGCGAGGATTGCGCCCGCCGCCTGGGCCGCACATTGAACGGCACCGAGGAATATGCAGTAGCCAAGATGCGCCTGTTCCAAGCCTTCGATGAATCCGAGGAGCTCGCCACCAAGCGGCCCGAGCTCGTCGTGGATGCATCCAACATCGAGGCTCTGCTTGCGCGGCTCGATCTTTAGGCCGCATCAGCTCGCCCCTCAAACCTAGTGAACTCCAAACCATCGAGCGGCGTCTTGCGAATTGGGACGGCAATGGATGCTTTTGCGGAAAGCTTCGCGGGAACTTTCGTGAGCCCGGACGCATCGCTCGCGCGGGAATTTGAGGAACGGCTGGCCGATTGTCCTGCGCTGGCGTTTCGCGTGGCGCTGGGCGTGTTGCGTAATCGCGCCGAAGCCGAGGACGTGGCGCAGGACGCTCTGGTACGTGCCTATCACAGTTTTCACCGGCTGCGCGATCGCGAGAAGTTCCGATCCTGGCTCGTGCGCATGGCGTGGCGCCTCGCGCTTGATCGCATTCGCGCGCGCGGGCGGCGTCAGCGCTATGAAGACGCTGCCGCGTCCTTCGCGATCGTGGCTGATGCGGCCGCTGCGAACGCCGAGGACATCGCGGCGTCGCGGGAGTTCGAGAACAAGGTGAACGTCGCCCTCGATGCGCTGCCCGAGAAGCTGCGCTTGGTGATGGTCCTCGCGGCAATCGAGGGCTACGACACGCGCGAAGTCGCCGCGCTGCTCGAAATCCCCGAGGGCACAGTGAAATCACGACTCTTTCTAGCTCGCAAGCAAATGGCGGAGAAACTCGAATGGACTGCCAGCAATATCAAGACGCGCTAAAAGCTGCCGCTCTCGGCGCAGAGTCCGGCGCTGATGCGCAGGCTTTTCGTTTACATCTCGAAATCTGCGAAGGCTGCCGCCGCGAGCACGCCCGCCGGTGCGAATTTCTCGGCACTCTCGATCTCCAGCTGCGAGCGAAATTCGAAGCAGTTCCATCCCCTGATTTCAACGCGCGCCTTCGCCGCCGCATCGCCGCCGAGTCCAAGCGCGAGCCGCGTCCGCTTCTTAGCTGGTTGCCACTTCTCGCAGGCGCCACCGCGCTCGCCGCTCTGCTCGCATTCCTTCACTATCGAGGTGTGATTACGCCGCATCCGCAGGAGGCGAATCCAGTGCACATTGCGTCCACACCCGGCGCGCAGCCCGCGCAAGCAGCCGCAGCGGATCATCCCTCCGCGCCCGTGTACGCGATTTCAGCCGCAGCACCGAGCGCGCGGGAGACGCCGTCCCTGCATCCCATCGTCGCCGCGGTCAGGGCTTCGTCTTCGCCCGCGCTTCGAGTTCGCATCGATCGCGGCGAACTCTATGCCACAGTTCGCTTCACAGAGGCCATCGCCCAGGGCCGGATTGACGCGACACCACTGGTGAACGCCTCGCAGAAATCCGACGACTCGGCCAGCGCGAAGCCGCTCGAAATTCCGCTCCTCGAAGTGCAGCCAATGGACAAGCCGAACTCAGAAGCCGTTCCAAGCGAGAACTGAACGATCGCGTCGCGACAGACGTCTTTATGGTGCACAAGCAAGTACAACCAACACGTAACAGGAGCAAACGATGAAACCCTGGAAAAAGATTGCAGCACTGGCCGGCGCGCTACTCTTCGTGGCCGTTTCCGTCTACGGCCAGGAGAACTCCAAGCCCACTCCCGATCAGCGCACGCCGCTAAAAATCACCATCATTCTTCACGAGTTTAATGACAAACAGGAAATCGCCAGCCTGCCCTACGAGCTCTCCGTCTCTGCAAAATCCAATGAGAATACGAAAGCGCTCGGCCGCGTAGGCACCCGTCTCCCTGTGATGACGCAGAAAGACCAATTCACGTATATCGATATCGGCACCAACTATGACTGTATCGTCACAGCAGTCGGTGACGGCCGTTTTCGCGTCGAGACGACGCTCGATCGTTCTTCGGTCTCGGTAACCGACGTGAAAGAGATCAAAGCCAGAAGCATCCCCGCGGAGAGCCCTGAGAATCCGCGAATCAATTCACTGCGACAGTCTTTCGACGTAATTCTGCGCGACGGCGAGTCGCAAGAAGCGAGCACGGCGACTGATCCGCTGACCGGCCACGTCTGGAAGGTTGAGATTCGGCTCAAGGTGCTGAAACAGTAGCGCAGTTTACGTCCCGAGTGCGCGCCGCAACGCGGACTCGAGATCGGCATACTGAAATCGAAAACCTCGCTCTGATAGCTCCTGCGGCACGACGCGCTGGCTCGACAAGAGCAGCGCGTCCGCCATTTCACCCAGCATCAATCGCAGCGCAAAGGCCGGCGCCGGAAAAATTGCCGGCCGCCGCAGGACGCGCGCCAGCACGCGCGTAAAATCCGCATTCCGCACTGGGTTCGGAGCCACAACATTCAAGGGCCCGCGCACCGCGCCATCTCCGATCGCCAGTCGAATTGCTCCAACTGCGTCATCAAGCGCCACCCATGACATCCACTGCTTTCCCGAGCCGATTCGCCCGCCCACGCCCATCTTGAACGGCGTCAACATTTGCGGCAGCGCTCCGCCATTTTTCGCCAGCACAATTCCGAATCGCGCAATCACCGTCCGCATTCCGAATTGCTCGGCTTTCATCGCCGCCGCTTCCCAATCGCGCGAAATCGTCGCCAAAAAATCCTTCCCGCTGGCGCTCGCCTCCGTCAGCGGCTCCTCGCCGCGATCGCCGTAGTAACCAATCGCCGAAGCTGAAACAAGAATCGACGGCGGCTTCTTCAAGCGGCCCAGGCCGGCTACAAGCCGCTCCGTCAAATCCACACGGCTCGAACGCAGCAGCACCTTGCGCCTCGCCGTCCAACGCCCTCCTCCAATCGACGCTCCCGCGAGATTCACCACCACGTCCGCGCCTTCGGCCGCTGCCAAATTCATCTCTGCCGGTCTCCGGATTCCAAGCCACATCGCCCGCCGCAGCCGGCGCCCCCGGCCGAACAAATCGATTCACCGTCGCGCCCGCCACTCGCAACTCCGCCGCAAGCGCCGTCCCGACTAATCCCGAAGCGCCAGTCATCAATACGCGCATTTCGCACTCCTTCGCGCTGCCCCAGCAACCCGTCCACGCACCGCGCATGCTTCAACGCTAAGTCTCGCCCAACTCCGCGTCAAGGAACCCGCCCCGGCGTCTCGCATTTCCACGCATTCAGCAAAATCATCCCCGCCGAATCGGCGAAATTTCTGGTTCCTTCCGCGCCCGCGCGGCATCGAAACTGCGCTAGAATGGCGGACTTTGATGCCCAGTCTCCAATCCGGCCCCGCATGACGCCCCGCCGCCGCACTCTTCCGTTATTTTCAGTGCAATCGTGGCCGCCGCAATTTTCCTCGGCACCCCTGCAGCGCTCATCGAGGCGCAATCCGGAATCCGTGGCTTTTCCGCCGCCCATGCCGACGCCGAGCGCCAGCTCGAGCAGTGGTTGCGCAAAATCCCCGATGCCGAACACGCTGAAAATAATCTTCGGCACATCACCGCCGAGCCGCACATGGCCGGCACCGACGGCAGCCATCGCCTCGCCGACTGGCTGCGCTTGCAATACGAAAATTACGGCTTCGACGCGAAGATCGTCTCCTACAGCGTCTGGCTCCCGCTACCCACCGAAGTTAAACTCGATCTCGTCGCTCCGCAAAAAAAGGCCCTCGCCACGCAAGAAGAGCCCTACGAATGGGACAAAAGCACGTACGATTCCCGCGCCTCGATCGGCTTCAATACTTACTCGCCGTCGGGCGAAGTCACCGCGCCAATCGTTTATGCCAATTACGGCACGGCTGACGATTACCGCCAGCTCGAATCGCTTGGTGTCAGCGTCGCCGGCAAAATCGTTCTCGTGCGTTACGGCAACGCCTATCGCGGCATCAAGTCCAAACTTGCCGAAGAGCACAAAGCCTCCGCGCTGCTGATTTATTCCGATCCTGCCGATGACGGCTACGACGCCGGCGACGTTTACCCGCGCGGCCCGTGGCGGCCGATGAGCGCCATCCAACGCGGCTCGATCCTCTACACCGAAATCTATCCCGGCGATCCGCTCACGCCCGGCGTCGCAGCCACGCCCGACGCGCAGCGCATTTCGCCCGCCGACGCGCGCAGCCTTCCGCGGATTCCCGTGATGCCCATCAACGCGCAGGATGCCGCCGCGATTCTCTCCCATCTCGCCGGCGCAAAAGTCCCGCGCGCCTGGCAAGGCGGCCTGCCCATCACGTATCACACCGGCCCAGGCGATTCCGCCGTGCATCTGAAAATTGTGATGGATTATCAGCAGCGAAAAATCTACGACGTCATCGCGCGCCTCCCCGGCACTGATGATTCCGAATGGGTCGTGCTTGGCAACCATCACGATGCGTGGGTCTTCGGCGCCGTAGATCCCGGTAGCGGCACCACGGTCATGCTCGAAACCGCACGCGCTCTCGGCGAACTCGTTCGCGGTGGCTGGAAGCCGCGCCGCTCCATCGTCATGTGCGAGTGGGATGGAGAAGAACCCGGCCTCCTCGGTTCAACCGAATGGGTGGAAGACAATCTCAAGGATTTGCAATCGAAGGCAGTCACCTACATCAATACCGACGTCGGCGTCGCCGGCCCGAATTTCAGCGCCTCCGCCACGCCATCCCTTCAGGACATCGTTCGCGAAGTGACGCGCGAAGTTTCCGACCCCAACACCGGCCGCAGCGTTTACGAAGCCTGGAAAGAACACAGCGAGCACTCCGTCAACGAACCCAGCGGCGTTGCCCGTGAGCGGCCGCTCCGCACCGACAATGACGCGCCTCTCGGCACTCTCGGCGCCGGTTCCGATTTCTGCCCGTTCTTTGATTTCGCGGGAATCCCTTCGCTCGATGTGGGATTCAATGGCGATTACGGCGTCTATCATTCGCTCTATGACGATTTCTTCTGGATGAAACGCTTTGGCGATCCGGACTTCGCCTATCACGCCACATTAGCGAAAATTCTCGGCACGCTCGTCTTGCGCCTCGATCAAGCGGATGTGCTGCAGTTCGATTATTCCGCATATGCCGAAACCATTCAGCACGAAGCCGGTGCGCTAACTGCCGCCGCAAAACGCGCCGGCGCCAACGACGCCGACCTGGCGCCGTTAACAGATGCCGCAGCACAACTTCGCGAAGCCGCACAGCGCGCCGCTCCCACGCTTCGCGCGCTCGAAACCTCCGCGAGCGCCGCCGCGCAACACCAGCAAATCAATCTAGCTCTCGCCGCTGTCGAGCAAACTTTCCTCTCGCCGGGAGGCCTTCCCGGCCGCCCGTGGTACAAGCACCAACTCTGGGCCCCCGGCAGCTACGCCGGCTACACCGCGGTAATGATGCCTAGCCTGGCCGAGGCCATCGAGCACAAAGACGCTGAGCAGATCCGCCGCGCCATCGCCGCAATCGCCGCCGCGCTTACCCGCGCCACCGCCAAACTCACTGAGATCTCCCACCTCGCCCAAACTTCGCCGAGCGATCACAGCCCCTCGTAACTCGCAGAGAGGCGCCTCGAGCCGATCTCTTTCACGGCGCCCCAGCGCGGCCTTCGATCATCCTGAGGAGCTCTGACTATTTGGGCTCCAGGATTAGCGGCAAACCGTTGCGCGTGTTGCCGATTAACACCACCTTGGCGTTAGTGCTGTTCGCGAGTCTTTCTGTCGCTTCAATTCCTTTCCATTCGAGCAACTGCTCGCTGATGCCCTGCGCCACCGTCTGCTGAAAATCGTGAATGCCCTGCGCCTCGATGCGCTTGCGGTCCGCTTCCTGTTTTTCCTTCTGCAGCACGAATGCCATGCGCAGCGCGTCCTGCTCGGCCTGCTGCTTGGCTTCGATCGAGGTCTTCAGCATTTGCGGCAACTGAACGTCGCGCAGCAAAATGCTTTGTACCTCCACTCCACGCGATCCCAATTGCTTTACCAGTTCATCGTAGATTTTTCCCGCGACTTCCTCGCGGCCGCCGGTGTACAGCGCATTCGCGCTGTGCATCGCCGTCACCGCACGGATCGCCGACCGCAGTGTGGGCTCCACGACGACCTCAACGTAGTTCGGCCCGATCTTCTGAAAGACATCCGCGGCGCGCTCGGGACTGAGGCGGAAGAGCAGGGAAGTGTCGAGCGTCATCACCAGTCCTTCGTTGGAAGGCACGCTCGCCGTTTCCTTCTGCTCCTGCGTGCGAATGGACATCGTGTTGTTCACCTTGAACGGATTCACCAGGTGGGTTCCTTCCGGCAGCACATCGCCGGTCACCCGCCCAAACAACGTGAGCACGCCCACGTGTCCCGCCGGCACATAAGCAATCGACGCATACAGCACAATCGCAATCGCCACTCCAATCAGCACCAGCTTCATCCGCGACGCAATCACCTGCCGCATTTGTGCTTGATATTTCCGGAACGCCTCATTCGCATCGGGATCTTGTTGAAACGCAGTCATCGTTAGCTCCTTCGGAGGTTTGTGCAGTCTAGAAACAACGCGGCGTCATTCTACATGCGTTCGGGGCCATCCCAGTGCGCGTTACGCAGTCCATCGGTGCGGGCGCCGACCGCAATTCTCCCGTTCGAGCTAGAATGAAGCCAAAGGTCAACGACATGCGCCTCCGATTTCAGCCCATCAAACTCATCGCTCTGGCGTGCGCCTTGGCAACGCCCTACTGCGCCTCCGCGCAATCAAAGGTCCGCGTCGTGCACGTCTTCGTCGCGCTCGCGGACAACCAGCACCAAGGAATCGTCCCCGTCCCGGCGAAGCTCGGCGACGGCGATGCTCCCGCCACCAATCTCTATTGGGGCGCAGCGTTCGGAGTGAAGTCGTACCTTCGCGCGAGCAGTGACTGGCAGCTAATCTCCGCGGAACCCGGGCCGAAGCCCGCGATTCTGGAGCGATGTGTCTTCGAGCATCGCGGCGATGCCATCTACCTCGTCGCGGACGCTTACCGCGGCAGCCAAATTCGGGAAGCCGTCAGCGATTTTCTCAGCGCTGCGTCGGGCCGCGACGTTCAGCAATTTGAAGTCAGGAACTACGGTCACTCTGTCGAACTACCTATCAACGGTGGGGCTGATCTTGCGGTCTACGTCGGCCACGATGCCTTTATGGATTTCCAGATCGAGCCCATCTCAGGCACAAAGAGCACGAAACCTCGTACCGTCATCGTTCTCGCCTGCGCCAGCAAGCAATACTTCGCGCCATACCTCAAGCACACTGGCTCTGTTCCGCTGCTCTGGACGACCGGCCTAATGGCTCCCGAGGCCTACACGCTGCAAGCTGCCCTCGATGGCTGGATTGCAAACGAAGACGCCGAGCAAATCCGCCAACGCGCCGCCGAGGCCTACGATAAATATCAACACTGTGGCCTCCGCGCCGCTCGACACCTCTTCGCCACCGGCTGGTGAATCTTACCTGGTGTCCGATCTCACGCAGGCTCCGGCAGGCCGCGCATGGCAATCCGCGCTCTCGCCAAGCTACAATGCCCCCATGCGCGTGCGTGTTCTCTTCTTCGGCCAACTTCGCGAAATCACCGGCGTCGGCGAAGATTTTGCCGAACTCTCGGAAGGCGCACGCATTGAGGATTTGTTTGAGCGCTACGGCCGCCGCTTCCCGCGCCTCCTCGAATTCCGCGCCAGCGTCGCCGCCTCGATCAATCAGGAATATGCCGCGTTTCGCTCGCAGCTCTCCACCGGCGATGAAGTCGCGTTCCTCCCGCCTGTCAGCGGCGGCCAGCAAGCCGCACGCGCGAGCGATCTATTCGAGTTGACGCGCAGCGCCATCCCCATCGACGAAATCTCGCGCAGCCTCCGCGCTCCCGAAGACGGCGCGTTAGTCGTCTTCGACGGCTTCGCCCGCAACAATTTCCGTGGCCGCACGACGCTCCATCTCGAATACGAAGCCTACGAAGAAATGGCCCTCGCCAAGATCCGCGAAATCGGCGCCCAAATGCGCGAAAAATTCGCGATCCACCGCGTCGCCATCGTCCATCGCCTCGGCCGCATCGAAATCGGAGAGACTTCCGTGCTCATCGCCGTCAGTTCCGCGCATCGCGCCGCGGCCTTCGATGCCTGCCGCTACGCCATCGACACTCTCAAGCGCACCGTCCCCATCTGGAAAAAGGAATTCTTCGCCGATGGCTCCATTTGGGCCGAAGGCGAAGTTCCTCCCGCGACAGCCAATTCCGCTCCGGGTGAATCTATCTCTTAGATGAACCCACAAAAGAACCCACCCGCGAAGTTGCTCGCAAAGGCGTTAGTCTGCGCCGCGCTGCTCGGCACCGCTGCGCTGGCACTTCGCGCCCCAGCCGCCGCACAATCCAGCAAGGCTCCGCAAAAAAATCCCGGCGCCATCCGCGTGCAAACCAATCTCGTCAATGTCCTCACTAGCGTCCTCGATCCGGACGGCCGCCCGCTTCTCGATCTCCCGAAGGAAAGCTTTCAAATTCTCGAAGAGGGCGTCCCGCAGGATATTTCCCGCTTCGAAGCCGAGACCAGCCAGCCGCTCGATCTCGCCCTCATGCTCGACACCAGCCTCAGCACCACCAAGGAATTGAAATTTGAATCCGAAACCGCCGCCCATTTTATTCGTCAAGTCGTTCGCCCCACCGATCATCTCGCCGTCTTCGAATTCTCGGATGAAGTCACGCAACTCTCCACTTTCTCCGCCGACCTCAATTATCTCGAATCCGCGGCTCATCGCATGACCGCGGGCGCCGGCACGGTGATGTACGACGCGCTGGTTCTCGGCTCGCACGCGCTCGAGCGCATGCCACGGGATCGCCGCCGCGTCATCGTTCTGGTCACCGACGCCGGTGAAACCACCAGCTCTTCCAAATTCGAAGACGCCCGGCGCGAAGCGATCGCCTCCAGCGCGCTGCTCTATTCCATCGTCGTCCGTCCCATCCCCACAGAAAGCGGACGCAACACCGCCGGCGAACACGCGCTAATCACCATCACCGACAGCACCGGCGGCGCTCTCTTCTATCTCGATAATTTCGATCAGTTGGAAGGATTGTTCGACCGAATCAATCGCGAGCTTCGCACGCAGTATCTTCTGAGCTACTATCCCAAGCCGGAGCCGCCGCCCAACGCCTATCGCCACATCGAACTTCGCGTCAAAGGCGGCACGCCGCTCCACTATCGCAAAGAATATCTCTCGATCGGCTTCGCGAAATGACCGCACGCCGCAAATTGCCTCTTCGTCGCGGTTATCATGATCGGTCCACCCGCCGCCACAGCCAAAGCGCCGTCATCCTCAGCGCAGCGAAGGATCCCTCTTTCGCCCGCCGGCGTTATCGTGGATGATGTTCCCGGGATGACCCGATGACCGATTCCAATCCAGGCGCCGCGCACTTTCTTGAAGCAGCCGTAGAAGCCGCTCGCGAAGCGGGCGCGATTCTTTTGAAGGAATTTGATCGCCCCAAGAAAATCTCCTACAAGGGCGAAGTGGACATCGTCACCGAATCCGATAAGCGCTCGGAAGCCGTGATCGTCGCGCGCCTGCAAAGTCGCTTCCCGCAGCACGCCATCATCGCCGAAGAAGGCGGTGGCGACGCCGAAAAAGCCGCGCGCTACCGCTGGCATGTCGATCCGCTTGACGGTACGACGAATTTCGCGCACGGCTATCCCGTCTTTGCCGTTTCCATCGGGCTGCTCGAAGATGGCGAACCGCTGGTCGGCGCCGTCTTCAATCCCATTGCGAATGAGCTCTTCACCGCGGTTCGCAATCAGGGCGCGCAGCTCAATCAAAAACCAATTCGCGTCTCCGACATCGCCACGGTCTCGAAGAGCCTGCTCTCCACCGGATTTCCCGCGCACAAGCGCACGTCCAATCCCAACATTCGCTACTACTGGGAATTCACCTTGCGTTCGCACGGCGTCCGCCGTGCGGGCTCTGCCGCGATCGATCTCTGCAGCGTGGCCGCCGGACGCTTCGACGGTTTCTGGGAATTCGGCCTGAAATCCTGGGACACCGCCGCAGGCATGTTAATCGTCCGCGAAGCCGGCGGCACAGTCACCGATTTCGCCGGCCGCCCCTATCACGCAGGCGACCGAGAACTCTTCGCCTCAAATGGCGCGATTCACCCAGAGATGCTGACAATTGCGGCCGAAATCGCCGCCCGTCCGGCCACTCTCCCGTAGCGCCGGCTGCCAGCCGGCGTTTTTGTCCCAATCCAGGCAATGTAGAACTTCCGTTCCGGCCTCTCCGTCAACCAAACGATCGTTTCTCCGCTCCGACAAACAAAAGCCGCAAAGCCCGCCATACAAACCGAATCGTCACCACCACGATGACAAGCCCCACCAACACAATCGCCGCCGCCGCGTAAGGATGCTTCGTCGCAAACCAAACCAGGAATATCGCGAGAACATCCTCGCCGAGACTTAACCCAATATTCGAAAGCGGCTCGGGCGAAGCCGTCACCGCAATCCGGGCCGCCGTCTTCCCGCCGTGCGCGGCGAGCGCAATCACGCCTCCGGCCAACGCGCAAAGCGCCTGCTCCCCCGGCGAAAGCTGCGCCGTAGCCAAATACGCAATCAGCGCCGCCACCGGCACGCGCACGAACGTATGCAATGCATTCCAAATCAAATCGAACGCCGGAATCTTATCGCCGAAAAACTCCACCAGAAACAAAACCGCGCTGGCCCCAATGATCCACCAACTCTCCAACCCATGCAGCGGCGCCGGCAACACAATCGCCCCGGCCCGCGCCAGCAACCCGAGCGACGCAACGGTCGCGTAAACATTCAATCCCGCGGCAAAGCAAACCGCCGCAAGAATCGCAAAGTATTGTCCGCCAATCGGACGCATCCGTTTTCACCCGCAGCGATTCTATTATCATTCGGGTTTGCAATGGATGAGCAACGTGCTGAATCGGAACGAGGGTTACTGCGCGGTTGTAAGGCCGGACGGCTGCCGGTCCGGCCGCGGAAACGCGAAGATGCCGAATGGATCTGCCGCGATGACGAGCCGGTCGGGCTCGACGAGAATGATGTTGGGCTTGATGAAGGCTTGTTCGGTGGAATAGAGCGAATAGGCGGCCATGCGATTGCCGTCTTTGTCGAAATGAAAAAGCAGATTGCCGACGGCCGCCCAAACTTCTTGCGTGGCGGGATCGACGCCGACGGCGCTAAATTCCGGCTTCATCTCGGCCTGGCGATTGCGCACCTGAATCTTGACGCTGGCCCTCACTCCCGTAGTATCGCGATGCGCGTATTGCCCGCCTCTTCCTTCGCCGCCACCGTAGCCGCCCGCGCCTTCTCCTTCTCCACCACCGCCCTCATGATGCATCCCGCCGCCAAATCCGCCCATCTCGCGCCCAATCCCGGCGCCGCCGTACGCTCCGATCCCCTGATCGGTTGAATTCGCCTGGCGCTCGCCCGGGCCGGAGGGCCGCAATCCGAATTTGATCGTGTTGCCCTCATCCTGCGCAATGAATTGATCCGCGGGGATCGCAATCTCATACGCCGCGTAGCCGTACTCATCGTATTTGCGGATGGTCGGGTCGGGGAGATACGTCAGCGAATAGTAGAAATGTCCGGCGTCGTCATCGCTGAAATATCCGCGGCTCAGAATAGCGCTGGGCGTCGAGATGTCAGTCGAATCCGAAACTCCTCCGATGCTGCGGATGCGCCGCCCGTTCGCATCGAAGACGTCCACAAATCGCTTCGAAGCCAGACTCGCGACCGCTATTTCGCCGCCCGGCAGCGCCGCGACGGAAACCGGCGCGGTCACCGGAATTCTTCCTGCTAGCGTTCCGTTCGCGGCGTAAATCTTGATTTCATTCGCGCCGCGATCGGCCACGTAAACGCGCCCCGTAGGATCGAGATAGAAATCTTCGCCGAATGCGATTCCGGTATCCGCCGTAGGCTTGGCCGGCACCTGCCCGACTTTCACGCCCCCCGGTGAATAGATATCGATCGTTGCGCCGGGCGCCGAGAGCACGTAATAGCGACCGGCCGCGTCGCGGCGAATTGCCCGGATGCCGGGACCAGCATTCGGAAGCAGCCGCATCCGCGCGTTCAGATGCTCGGCGTTTTCCGTGGCGTGCACCGTAACAGCCTCGCGCTGCGAGGGGATGCGCAGTTGCACGTTAACTGTCGAGGCGCTGCCGGCCGAAAATGAAATGTCGCTTTGTTCGAAAGTGTCGAAGCCGTTGAACGTCACGCGAAGCCGGTACGATCCGGGCGCAACTCCCTCGAACACATACTGCCCCTTGTCATCCGTCGTCGCGATTCGCTCCGCGGCACTCGCGTCAATCAGATGGACGCTCGCCTTCGCGACCACCGCGCCACTCGGATCAGTGACAATCCCGCGAAGCGACGACGCAGCCTGGCCCCACGCAAGTGGCGCACTGGCCAAACAAGCCACAAGAGCAATGACGCACGAACGCACCCAGCAAGCGATCTTCACACCCCGGCCTCCGTACAGAGTCGGGCAGCGGATGTTTCAGGAAGTTGAGCGCAGCCTGCGCCCGCACCGGCTCGCAACTGCCTCATCAGCAGGAACTTGGACGATCAGCAGGGACTTCCACCCACACTCCCGATTGTTCTTCGGCGCAGACAAGAAAAAGTTCCGAAATTCCGCAACGAACCAGCTTAGAGACTCGGAGCCCGAATCGGTGTTGGCTGAATCTAATGATAGTAAGGCGCCACAGGAACCCGGCTGTATCACTTCGGAGTACCAGCCCGCGATGCAATCGAGGAAACTCTGGTACTTCCGTCGCGTTGACGCCGTCGTTTTCGGTTGTTACGGTGAAATGAGAGATTCGCGAAGCGATGAAGAAGCGCCAAAGCTCCGAACGCCGTCGCCGGCCGCGTCTGGCCGATCCCATCCATCGCCTTACCACCCGCTGGCGCAGCGGCGGCGTCGAAAAGTATCCGCTCGGCAAGGACGAGACCAATCGCGCGCTGCAGCGCATGGGCAGCGGCTTCGAGATTACCCATCACCACATTCGCCTCGAAGTGCTTCCTGAAGCATTTCGCGGTTTCCGCATCATTCAGCTTTCCGACATCCATCACGGAGTGTTTCTGCCCGGCGAAATGCTGCGGCAGGTCGTCGAAACAGTGAATGAGCTCGAGCCCGACCTTGTCGCCGTCACGGGCGATTTCGTCACCTACTCGCGAGCTTATATCGAGCCTGTTGCCGAAATATTGGCGCATGTCAGGGCTAAGAATGGAGTCTTCGCGGTGCTCGGGAACCACGATTTCCGCGTGGGAGCCGAAGAAATTTCCCACTCGCTCGAGGGTGCGGGCATCGAAGTTCTGCGCAACACGCATACGAAGCTGCGGCGCCGCGGCCAGTCACTCTATCTTGCGGGAATTGACGATTGGCATTACAGGCCGGATTTGGCGCGCGCGATTCGCGGCATTCCCAAAGACGCTTCGACCATTCTTCTCTCGCACAATCCGGCGATCATTCGCGCCGCGGCGAAGGAGAATATCGGCCTAGTGCTTTCGGGTCATACTCATGGCGGGCAAGTGAATCTGCCGTTCCTCGGCACGATCTGGGGACGCTCGCCCGAGCAGCTTCGATTCAAAGTGGGCTGGGCGAAGTTGGGGCACACGCAAATTTACGTGAGCCGCGGAATTGGCACGATCGTGTTGCCGCTGAGGTTTCGCTGCCCCGCCGAGATTCCGTACCTGGCGCTGGATTCGTTGCATCCTGCAGCGTGATCGGTCGTTTTTGTCTGCGGTTTATCCTCCTGTTTTGAATCCTTCGTAGAGCTTGGCGATTGTGGGCGTGATGCAGATGCCCCAGGCATAAATGGGGAAATTCTTGAATTTCTCCGGCGGCGTGTAGCGCTTCGAAGCTTCCTCCACGCTGACTCCGGCTTTGTACATCTTCGCGGCATGATCGGCCAAATCGTCGAAAACGGCGCGCAAGTCGGCGACGCCTCGCTGGCCGCAGAGCTGCCCGTGCCCCGGAACGAAAAGCGTGTCCTTATCGTAGGCCGCAAATTTTTCCAGCGTCGCGCGCCAGCCGCTGATGTTGGCATCGAAGGTCACCGGATACCAGGCGTCGAAGAGCAGGTCGCCGGCGAAGACGATGTTTTGATCGGGGATGCGGGCGATCACGTCGGTGGGAGTGTGGCCGGGATGATGCTCGAGAACGACCTTGGTCCCACCCAGGTCAATCGTCTTCGGGAAATCGGCGTCATGCAAAGGCTGGTTCGGCAGCGCGACCACAGTGTTCTGCGCCGACTGGACGATGCCGGTGAAAGCGGCAAGATCGCCCTGCGCGCGTTGCTTATCGGTCTCGTCGGGGGCAGTCTCGACGCGTCGCTTGAATGGAGCAAGGATCGAGTCGAGATCGACGCCTTGCATAGCGACGTAATTCTTCTGCATCAACGGTCCGGTGTCGGCGTGGGCCCAGATGGGAATATCGTGCGCGCCGTAAACGGCGTTGCCGAGGGAGTGATCGAAGTGATAGTGCGTGTCGAGCGCGGCGCTGACGGGGACTTTGCCGACGGAATGATACGTCTCGAGCTGCAGGATCGCGCCGTGCGGCGTGTGAAATCCCTCGATCATGAGGGCGGAATCGCGGCCGATGATGAAGCCGCCATTCGAAAGCGTGTCGTAGCCCTTGGATGGATCGGAGATTGTGGCGTAGACGCCGTCGCCGATTTTGCGGATCGAGGCGTAGCCTTTGTCCACGATCGGGGTGGCGGCGATGCGCTTGTCCTGCAGGATGGTTTCCGCCAGGGCCGGTTGCGGCAGATAGCGCAGGAAGGCGGCAGCGGCGCCGAAGCAGGATGTAGCGGCCAAAAAGTGGCGGCGGCTCAGGGGTGATTTCAGGATTCGCCGCGGGGTGGTAAAGCGTCATGGTTCCTCCTGGAGTGGGATTCGGCGGGGCGTTCACGTATTGGGTCGGCCGCGGAATCGGGAGGAAGAGTATGACGGGGAATGGCCGTTGTCAATTTGTGGCGTGGGCGGGGGCTTGGGAGCGGGGTGAGGATCAAAAACGCGATCTAGAAAAAAGGCGTGATTTGTATCGATTAGAACGGTGGTGCGTCGTTTGTTTTCTTTGGGTTACAGCGGTTTCTAATAATTTCGTGTATCGATTAGATTCTGGAGCCTTGGGAGTTGAAGCTGGAGGCTGGAAGCGGCGACACCGACCGACCTCGGCCTTGAAGCCAAACATTTTCCGTCACACCTCGCAATTTTGCGCCGGTCCTTCGACTCGGCTCAGGACGAGCTTGCAGCGAGCTCGAGAGAGCCAGCCCCGCGCTTAGGGACTGCGCACTACTCGAACCCTTGTATCACAAGAGTACCAACTTGTCAACAGTTTTGTGAGGGGTACTAGTGAGAATTGATCCGGCGTAAAGCAGATCGAGAGGGAACGCGAAGACGAACGAAAAAATCACAGACCGGCTGGCCCCCTTCCCAAAGACCAAAAGCTCAAACCTGTGAAAAAATGGCCCGCGCCACCCGCCACTCCCCGAGGTCGGATAGATTACTTATTGGGGGACTAGTACCATTGTGGTGGTTCATTTCCTAAGACAGCTTTGAAACAGTGAAATGATGAGCTTTCGGAGAGGAGAACAATGATGAGAAACATCCTAATGTCACTGGCAGGATTCATAGGACTGCTGATTTTCTCGTCAGGTGCCCTGGCACAAGAAGCGGACGGGAGCTATCACTGGGAAAAGCTTCCCGGCACGAGCGCTACCACATATTTTGACGCGGCTCGTGCGCAATCACCAGCAAACTTCAGCAAACTGTTTTCGAAGAAAGATGTAAAGAAGGTACTCGCGGGAGGCATTGTTCGCGTTGGGATCGGCGGAAACGCCTATCTGATCTTCTCCCGTAGCACGATCGTGGATGTTGAGGTTCAAACGCATAACGCGGCGGACTTTCTTGTTGACGCCGAAAAGATTTACGGCAAGCCGACAGAAACACAGGTGTTTAACTGGCAGAACGGTTTCGGCGCAACGTGGCAGACCTTACGCGCACGTTGGGCATTAAACAACGGCGTGATTCTAAACTTTGACCAGGACGCAACCTTCGGTGCAACTTCTGGAACGGCAAACTTCCGAACGCCTGAACGACAAAAGGAAATGGACAGTCTTTTTCACCGACCGAGTAACCTGTAGATCGTGCCCAAAGGAGACTGTGTATGACGGTCGGTTTTTATTGACCGCGAACGGTAGCACCACCAATCCGGCGCTCGCTCGCTGCGAGTTCAGCCGAAACAAAGTCATGAAACTTTTCTTCAACGGTGTCCGGGGCAAATTCCGTTTCGTTGTAAAAACTGTGCGCGGCAGCTAGAGGCCCGATCTCGAACACGCAGTCGAACTGAAAAGACCGGCCCTCACTCGTGATTTTCTGTATGTCACGGTGGCACGGCCAAATTGTTTGTTCCACGTCAGTGGCTTTTGCGGTGTGCCGAATCCAATCTTTCTGTCGCGCATGCGAACATCTTATCACACACCGCAATCCTGAGCCGGCTGTCCTTCAGCCAAAGCGTCGCCTACGACCACACGTTGCATCCTTGACAACGGTGGTGCTGCGCCCTCCTAATAAACGCCAGAGGAAACCGTTATGCAGAAACTAATCCTGCCATGCGTCGTGATCTCAGTGCTCCTGTTCGCTCCGGTCGCCAAGGGACAAAGCAACGCCGCCGCCCAGAAGAGCGGACCCTCCAAGGACGACGTTGCTAAACTTCGTGCCAGCATGCCTTCCGAACAAGAAGTTTCAGAACTGCTCGCTAAGGCCGACGAAAAGGTGGCCGTATTTGAGAAGGCGGTCAGTATCGCGAGACCTTACTTAGACAAGGTTGACCCGAAATACGCGGTGAATTACCTGGATGCTGCATCAACGGCCCACTATTTGATTCAAGCCACGAACAAGAACGGCTTATCGGCCTACCGTCTTGTCGGTGTGTTGGCAACACTCGACGATTTGAGCCTTGATGCTGCTAACGGAAGCTTGTTTTTGATGGGATCGGCTGCCGATCAGGTCGCACATGGAAAACCGGCTGATGCGTCCGCACAAGGAGCTTTAATCGCATTGACCACTGCGGGCACCGCCTGCAACGATATCGCTGAGTTGTTGATGCACGCCACGCTGCGTTTCGTGAATGTAGAGGAACAACTGCTAGACATGCTGATGAGCAAGGACAGCTGATTAGGCGGAGCTACGCTTTTTCTTCTATAGAGCGCCACCAGACGTAGAAAGCAATCGACCCGAATCTCGAAGCGGCGGGTGGCGCAGCCTTTTCCGGGGTTTTGCCGTGGGTGCCCGACTCTTCCCGATTTGTGGGAAGGGTCGGGGTTCCGGCCATGCTTTCGGCTCCGCCTCTGACTTTTCTTTCTTTCCGATTTTGGCTCTTCTCCCCTCGCACCCGCAGCCGGCAAACTCGTTCACTGTCTCCGTATTTCCGCGCCTAGTTCTGGTCCATCCGTACCATTGCCCAAACTTCAACATACCCCCAGACTAAACGCGCGTCGGCGCAGCGCGTTGCCAAAATTCCCGCGCTGCCCGCTGCTAAACGGGCAGGCCCGCGCACGGTCAAGGGCGCCCGCGGGCAAAGGAGCCAGTGACCATAACAATCGGGACACTCAAATATTGTTGCAGGGGCTAAGTTATTGAATACAAAGGACGGACACTACAAACAATCGGGACACACAGGGGGTGGCCTGCTCCCCGAAATCCGCGCACATCTGGGCATGATTTCACACTGCGGAGCTGGATTTGGGTTGATCAAACTCGTGATTTGCGGCCGGGGACCTGCGATTTATCGCTTTGGACGTTGAGGAGAACCTTCATCACGCCAGGGCGCTGTGCATAGACGATTGCGGCTTGCGCTTCGGCCAGCGGGAAGATGCGCGTGATTAGCGGGCAGGGATCGATCTGGCCGGCGCGCAGCAGCGCGAGCGCTTTTGCGAAGGGGCCGCAGCGCGAACCGATTACGTTGATTTCCTTCACGACGATCGGCCAGGTTTCGACCGGGGCTGCGCCATGAAACGTCGATTTCAGCACCAGCGTTCCGCGAGGCTCGGTCATTTGTTGCGCCATGGCGAGGCCGCTGGGCGAGCCGGTCGCTTCGATCAGCAGCGGGTAATTGTCGCGCACGCGTTGCAGATCGCCGGCGTCTCCGCGAACTTTTTTTGTGGCGATTCCCGCAGGCCGCGCGAGCGCCAGTTTGTCTTCATGTTTGCCGTACATCACGACGCGAGGAATCGCGGTGCGCAGCACTCGCGCGATGAGCTGCGCGAGTTTGCCATCGCCCAGAACGGCAGCGACGCGAAATTATGCGCGGGCAGTTGTTCGAGAATCTCGCATGCCGCGGCCAGCGGCTCGACGAACACGGCTTGTTCGTCGTCCACGTTGTCCGGGACGAGGTGCAGATTTTCGAGCGGCAGCGCCAGATGCCCGGCGAAAGCGCCGTCGTGCGCGACAATGCCCAGCACGGTGCGTCGCGCGCAGTGGGACTTGAGTCCGCGGCGGCAGAATTGGCAGGGGCGGAAGCCGTAGGCCGAGCATGTGACGTTGATCTCGCCGCAGACGCGGCGGCCCAGCCACTTGCGGCGCGCGGCCGGCGACACGCCGCGAACTGCGGCGACTTCGGCGACGAACTCGTGTCCTGGCGTGCCGCGAAATTGGTGGTAACCGCGGAGAATCTCGACGTCAGTGTTGCAAATGCCGGCCAGCCGCACGCGAAGGAGCGCCCAGCCGGGCCGCAGCCGTGGCGCCGGCTTCTCGAGCGAGAGCAATTTCCCGCGTTCAACTTGAAATGCGAGCAATGCAGGTGCGCCCTTCTTGCGGCTGCGTGAACTGAACGTGACGCGCCATCGTACGGATATTGTCACACGGCGTCGAGTCAAAAACGCCCGGCTGGAATGAGTAGGCTGGATGGAAGAGGCGAAGTCAAAGACGCCGGCAGGCTGCCGGCGCTACGGGATTGTGATTGCGGCTTTACATATTTCGGAAGAGGGCCGAACGGCGGGAGGGTCTGAAGACCCTCCCTTACACGGCTGGGGCTGACGCTGCGACTGGAACTGCAATCGATGTTGCGTTGGGACGTCGCGACGGCTTGCGTTGACTTGCTGAGCGGCATACTATTGGCGCGCTCATGCCTGATTCCTCCTCATTTTCCGGGAGAACGATTTCCCACTATCGCGTGTTGGAAAAACTTGGTGGCGGCGGCATGGGCGTGGTGTTCAAGGCCCAGGACATCAAGCTCGATCGATTCGTGGCGCTGAAATTTCTGCCTGACGAAGTGGCCAAGGATTCGCAAGCGTTGAGCCGCTTCCAGCGCGAGGCCAAGGCGGCTTCCGCGCTGAACCATCCCAACATTTGCACCATCTACGAAATCGGCGACGAGAACGGCAAAGCCTACATCGTGATGGAATATCTCGAGGGGCAGACGCTGAAGCATCGCATCGGCGGACGGCCCGTTGAGATCGAGCCGCTGCTCGAGCTGGCTATTGAAATCGCGGATGCGCTGGACGCGGCGCACGCAAAAGGCATCGTGCATCGCGACATCAAGCCGGCGAACATTTTTGTTACGTATTATGACTCAGGGTTTGCAAGTACAAACCCTGAATCCCGGCGCGGGCACGCCAAGATTCTCGACTTTGGATTGGCCAAAGTTGCGCCGAAAAACGAACCTTCGCGCGACGAAGACACGATGGCGGTGGGCGCTCCGCTCGGCGCCAGCGAGATGGATCTCACAAGTCCAGGGACGGCTGTTGGAACCGTTGCTTACATGTCTCCCGAGCAGTTGGGCGCGAAGGACCTCGATGCGCGCACGGATTTATTTTCCTTCGGCGTCGTTCTCTACGAAATGGCTACTGGTACTTTGCCCTTCCGCGGAGACAGTTCGGCGCTTATCACCAATGCGATTTTGAATCGAGCGCCGGTGCCGCCGTTGCGGCTGAATCCGGATATCCCGCCGAAACTGGAAGACGTAATTACTCGCGCGCTGGAGAAAGATCGCAACCTGCGCTACCAGCACGCGTCGGATATTCGCGCCGAGCTTCGCCGAATCAAGCGCGATACGGATTCGACGCGCTCGGGCACGTCTGTGGAAGCGGCTGACGAGGCGGAAAGAAGCTCTTCGGCGCGCACGGCTGGAGCGGCGACGAGCAGCGTCGTGACTCCAGGTTCGGGGAGAACGACGGCCACGGCACCTGCGATTACGGCATCGGATCGGCATCCGGCTGTCGTTGCGGCCGAAGCGCCGAGCGGTACAACGGGCTCGGCCGCGCGAAAACTGAATCCGTACGTGGTGTACGCGATCGGCGCGGTGGTTCTGGCGGCGCTCGCCACCGGCGCTTACTTCCTCTTCCATCGCGGGCCGAAATTGACCGAGAAAGACTCCATCGTAATCTCCGACTTCATCAACAGCACCGGGGACACGACATTCGACGACACGCTCAAGCAGGCGCTTACAGCGCAATTGGGCCAGTCGCCGTTTCTAAATATTCTCTCGGATGAAAAAGTGACCGATACGCTCCGGATGATGGGACGTCAGCCGGGCGAGCGACTGACGAAGGAAGTGGCGCGCGAAATCTGCCAACGCACCACCAGCACGGCGATGCTCACTGGTTCGATCGGGCAGGTCGGCAGTCACTACAACCTGGTCCTAAATGCGGTGAACTGCGCCACGGGAGATTCACTCGCGGGCGTGCAAACTGAAGTGAACGACAAAGATCATGTGCTCAGCAGCCTGGGGCAGCTGGGAACACAGATGCGCGAGAAGCTTGGCGAATCGCTGACCACCATCCAGAAGTACGACAAGCCCCTGGAGCAGGCGACGACCTCTTCTTTGGAGGCCTTGAAGGCATACTCCGACGGCTCCAAGGCTGCGCGAACCAATGATGCAGCCGCCATCCCTTACTTCAAACGCGCGACGGAGCTGGATCCCAACTTTGCCAGCGCTTGGGTTGGCTTGGGAGTGTCGTCTTCAAATTTGGGTGAGACCGGCCTTTCGAACGAGTACTTCACCAAGGCGTATGCATTGCGCGATCGCGTCAGTGACCGCGAGCGATTTCGCATTGAGAGCGACTACTACCTTTTCGTAACCGGAGATTTGGAAAAATCGCGTCAGGTCCTGGAGCAGTGGACGCAAGCCTACCCGCGGGACTTCATTCCCTGGGGGAATTTGGGAATCGTCTATATCGGAGTGGGGCAATTCGACAAAGCGGTGTCGGCAACGGTGGAAGGGCAGAAGCTAAACCCCGACGACGCGATCGGTTACAGCAATCTTCTCGACGACTATACCTTTCTGAGCCGCTTGGACGAGGCCAAGGCGGTGTACGAACAGGCTCTCTCTGTGAAAATAGAAAACTCTGACCTGCATCGCGGACGATACGGAATTGCGTTTCTGGAAGGCGACGCGGCGGAAATGGCGCGCCAGGTAGCCTGGGCAACTGGAAAATCGGACTCGGAAGACACACTTCTTTCGGAAGCTTCGGATACGGAGGCCTACTACGGGCGATTGGGAAAAGCGCGGGAGCTTTCCCGGCAGGCTACGGAATCCGCCGACCGCGCCGGCCGGAAAGAGGCTGCCTCGACTTGGGAGTTGAATAGCGCGCTGCGCGAAGCTGAGTTCGGCGGCCGCGAGCAAGCGCGGCGGAGCGTGCAGTCAGCGGCCGCTCGTGCTACGACGCATGACACGCAGCTTTTGGAGGCACTGACGCTGGCCAGAGCCGGCGATTCAGGCCAGGCAGAAAAAATGTCGGATTTGCTATCGAAAAAGTATCCTGACGATTCGTTCCTGAACAGCTATTGGTTGCCGAGCATTCACGCGTCGGACGCGATATCGTCCAGGAAGCCGGACGAGGCGATCCGGATACTCGGCAACGTCGGTGCGTTCGAGTTTGGCCAGGCGCTGCCGCAGATCGAAGTTGGAGGATTGCTCTATCCAACTTATGTTCGCGGCGAGGCGTATCTGGCGGGTGGCCACGGCGCCGAGGCTGCAGGCGAATTCCAGAAAATCCTGGATCATCGAAGCGTGGTGCAAAACGGCCTATCTGGCGCGCTGGCGCATTTGGGCCTGGCGCGGGCTTATGCGTTGCAGGGTGACGCGAGCAAAAGAGCGCGCCGCCTATCAGGATTTCCTAGCGCTGTGGAAAGACGCAGACGCTGATATTCCCATCCTCCAGCAAGCCAAAGCCGAGTACGCCAAGCTGAAGTAGCCCTGCAACTTGCGCTCAATGGACACTGGCGTTGCGGCGCTATCCGCTCGCGCGAGTAATGGTATTGCTAGCAGTCGATTGCGGAGCGCAATGATCAGCAAGCCGCAGGTTTCACGAAAGGTTTATGTTAAAATCGCGGCAATTATCCGGTGCTTTCGATCGCCGGAGAGAGCTTCGATTCTACTTTCAGGGATACCGTTCAGGGCTTTCGCGCGTGCAACCGACGGGGTCGTATCTGTGAATCGAGGCCGGAGTGCGTATCAAACTTTGTGAAATTTGTCTAAGGCAGGGAACATGAGACCCAGTCGCCCAGCGTTCATCAGAATTGCGCTCGCATTTTCGGCGCTTATCATTTTTTCTCTGAACGGATTTGCGCAGACGACGCCTCCGCGGATTACGCAGCGCATCGATGAGACTAAGCTCGCCACTTTGAAGGGCAATATGCCGGCCGTGGTGCGCGTTGCGCCGGATCGCGGCAAGGTGGCGGACAGCCTGGCGCTGGAACGCTTGCAACTGGTGTTGCAGCGAAGCCCGCAGCAGGAAGCGGCCTTGCGCATGCTGCTCGATCAGCAGCAGGACAAGTCTTCGCCGAATTATCACAAATGGCTCACTCCGGAGCAGTTTGGGAAACAGTTTGGCCCAGCCGACGCGGATGTGCAGGCGGTGGTGAATTGGCTCGAGGCAAGAGGCTTCCGTGTCACGAACGTCACGAAAGGGCGGACAGCGATTGAATTTTCGGGTGACGCAGGACTAGTGCGCAAGGCGTTCCATACCGAGATTCACCAATTTCTCGTGAACGGCCAGACGCACATCGCCAATGCGAGCGATTTGCAGATTCCCGCGGCGCTTTCGCGCGTCGTAGTAGGCATTGCTTCGCTGCACGATTTCTTTCCCAAGCCGCAATATGTGAGGAAGGATACGAGCGCGACCCTCGTCCACAACACGAGCGGGCCGATCCGGCATATCACCTTGTCGGATGGCACGCACGCGCTTGGACCTGATGATTACGCGACGATCTACAACATTGCGCCTCTCTATGCGGCCAATGTAAATGGCGCCGGGAAGACGATTGCCGTTCTGGGCGTGACCGACATCGTGAACTCCGATGTCTCCGACTTCGACACGCTCTTCGGATTGCCGGGAAATAATTTCAGCGTGGTTCACAACGGCACGGATCCCGGCATTGTCGATTCCGGCGATCAGTTTGAATCCACGCTCGACAATGAATGGGCCGGAGCGACAGGCCGCGGCGCGCAGATCAAGTTTGTGGTCTCCGGCTCGTCGGCGACGGAGTTCGGCACCGATTTGTCCGCGCAGTACGTGATCGAGAATAATCTCGCCGACGTGATGACCGTAAGCTACGGCGCGTGCGAAGTGCAATTCAGCGCGGCCGGTGCGCAATTTGAAGAGTCCATCGCCGAGCAGGCGGCCGCGCAGGGCATCACGTACATGGCGTCCACTGGCGATGCGGGCGCGGAAGGATGCGATAGCCCGAATTTTGAGACCGTGGCGGCCGGGCCGATTACGGTGAATATACCGGCTTCGACGCCATTCACAGTCGCGGTAGGCGGAACGGAATTCAACGAAGGCACGGGAACATTTTGGAGCGGGACGAACAGCGCTACGGGCGAGTCGGCACTTTCTTACATTCCCGAAGACACCTGGAACGATAGCTGCGCGCAGGGGCAGGCAGGATGTGTCGATCCGAATATCGCGGCGGGCGGCGGAGGCGTGAGCCAATTTTTTGCCGTGCCTACCTGGCAGCAGGGAATTGGAGTGCCGCTCGGGCCAAATAATCAGCCGGGCCGCGGCTTGCCGGATATTTCGTTGACGGCTTCGTTGGCCGAGGCGCCTTACTTCATCTGCTTTGAACGCAGTTGCCAGAGCGCGCAAAATCCCGGCATCACGCTTGTGGGCGGGACTTCGGCATCGACGCCGACTTTTGCAGGCATCATGTCGCTGGTGGATCAGGGAACGAATTCGCGGCAAGGGCAGGCGGATTACGTGCTGTACAAGCTCGCTGCGACAGAGACTCTGTCATCGTGCAATGCCTCGAGCCAGGCTGGATTGCCCGCGGGAAACTGCATCTTTAATGATGTGACCGTGGGGAGTAACACGGTGTCCGGCGAGATGGGATTCGGAAATGCGAATTCGGCTTATCAATCGGCTGTGGGATGGGATGCAGCGATCGGGATTGGGCTCGGTGAACGTCAACAATTTGGTTACGCAATGGAACAGCGTCTCGTTCAACTCGACCACGACGAAGTTGCAGATTTCGGCGGCGAGCGTCGAGCCGAATCAGAGCATTACCGCGCAGATCAACGTGACCTCCGGCTCGGGGACGCCTGCGGGCGATGTTTCGGTAGTTGCGACGGCGGATGACGGATCGGCGCTGGGCCTCGGCTCGGCTGCGTTGTCGAATGGCAGCGCGAGCATCTCGTTCGCTCTCGTCGCGACGCAGAACTATAGCTTGAGCGCGCATTACGCCGGTAACGGGAGCTTTCGGCGCGAGCGATTCCGCCGCTGATACTGTGGCCGTCGAGTCATTCAGCACAGCAGCGAATCCCACGCAGCAGGCGATTGCCGTGGGCGCCGCCGCGAGTTCGACCGTTACCATCACGGGCGCGAACTTTACCGGCGACATCAAGCTTACCTGCGTGGTTTCGGGGACAAAGCAGACGGATGCGGAGATTCCGACTTGTTCGTTCAATTCGTCCGGATCGAGCGCAACGATTAGTCTGAGCGCTCCCGATACGGAAAGCGGAACGGCCACGCTGAACGTGACCACGATCGCGAAATCAACGGTGCACTATGTGCCCTTGAATTTCCCGAAGACGCCGGGATGGATTGCGGCAGCGGCGGCCTCCACGATGATATTCATCTTCTTCCTCGTCATGCCGGAGCGGAAGCGCCGCTGGCGCGCAGCATTCGCGTTAATGGCCTTCGCGGCGATGGCGGGCCTCGCCGGCTGCAGCAGCTCAGGCGGCAATCCGGGCACGACGCCGGACACCTACACCGTAGCGGTGATGGCGTCGAACGGGACCACGACGCAGCCGGCTACGTTTACAGTCACGGTACAGTAGAAGCGGTTCAAAGCCCCGCGCGACCGCGAGTCGGCGCGGGCCGTTGCCGTGCTTCGCCACTTCGTCTTCAAGTTAGCGACTGCTCCACTCTGCTGGCAGTGACTCCGTTGTGTCCAGCGCCGGAGAAGCGTACGATGCGCGAGAGAGCGGTCAAAATCGGAAAATCCGGCTAATTTGGATATTCCGGCGCAAATCAATTCAACGAGGAGGAAGCATGTCGATAGCGCGAATAGGTTTGTTGATCTCCTTCATGTTGCTCCCTGGAGTTGCGAGTGCACAGACGAAGCCGCCTGCAAAAGAGACTCCTGCGCGGGCTTCCAGCAGCCAGATGATTGTAGAGCCGGGTACGGAGAAGTGGGGCGACGTTCCGGCCGCCGCCATGGTTGGCACTCCGTCGGTTGAAATCGGCGGCACCTTGAAGGTTGCGATCATCCAGGGCGATCCGATGACGGCGGGGCGCACCTATACTCTGCGCCTTTCGTGCAGCGACGGCGCCAAGATCGCACCGCACTGGCATCCGACGACGGAGAACGTCACGGTCATCCAGGGCGCGGCTGCGGTGGGAATGGGATCGAAATGGGACGATGCGGCGCTGAAAGAAGTGCCGATGGGCGGTTTTTTCTGGGCGGCGCCGCACATGAACCACTTCGCGCAATGCAAGGGCGACACGATCTTGCAGGTGCACGGAGTCGCGCCCTTCTTGATCAATTTTGTCAGCCCGGATGAGTCTCAACCTGCCAAGAAGGCAAATTAGCTAGGCGCAACATGGCCCGCTGCGCTTGACAGGGGCGCAGCAGGGGGATACTGTCTGGCCCGTCACGACACGGCCCACAGTTCAACTTTCCGGAGGATAAATGAAAATTGGAAGAGTGCTCGCAGGTATTGGTGTGTTGTTGTTCGCCGCGCTTCCCGCGTTTGCGCAGCAGACGCCGGGAAATCTCGCTTCGATCGAATTCCAAACGCCGAAAAATGGAATGGTGAAACAGTATGAAGCAGGGCGCAAGGCCAAGGTGGAATGGCACAAACAGCAGAACGATTCACAGCCGTTGCTCGTCTGGGAGACACTCACCGGTGATGACACCGGAACGTATTTAGTAGAACGCGTGGGCCAGCACTGGGCGGATTTTGACAAGCCTTCGGTGCCGGACGCAGCCGATCTGGACGAATTCAACAAGGAAATCAGCAGCTACGTCGGGAAGTTGGTTACGCGCTACTACGAGTTCATGCCGAAAGTGAGCAACCCGGAGCAGATGGGTATGCCGCCGAAGTACCTCGAGGTAATTATTTTTAACGTGCGCGCGGGGCACGAAGCGGATTTCCGGAGTGCGGTCGCGCGGATTCACGAAGGGGGCGAAAAGACGAAATGGCCTCCGCACTATGCGTGGTACACGCTGGTGAACGGCGGCGTTGACGGCGAGTTTGTTCTCACCTTCGCCCATGCGAATTGGGCTGATTTTGAGGATAAGCCGGACGTGAAGTCGTACCGCGACATGATTAAGGACGCTTTTGGTCAATCGGAAGCGGACTCGATTATGAGGCGGCTCGATTCCTCGATCGAGAAGGAAAGAAGCACGATTATTCAATTCCGGCCGGATTTGAGCTACATGCCGGCGAAGTAAGCACGCCGCGGCAATCTGCAATTCGTTTTGACGTTTCGCCTCGAACGAAGACAAGAGCCCGGGTCATGCCGGGCTCTTGTCGCGTTTAGTCCGATGGTACGGATTCGCAAAACGTAGCATGGGGAGGCTGAAGATGAAGAAAGCGTCGTACTTGATTATCGGGTTCGTGCTTGGCGCATTCGCGTCGTCCGGTGCGCGACTCTTGATGGCTCAGGATCCTGTTAAGCTCTCGCCTCAATATTACAAAGTGTGGATTGATAACGATCGCGTTCGCGTGCTCGAATATCATCTCAAGCCCGGCGAAAAAGAAGCGATGCATTCCCATCCGCCTGGCTTCGTGTATGTATTTGACGACGCGACTCTGCGCATGACGCTTCCCGATGGCACGTCGTCGGACATGAGCGCCAAGGGCGGGGAAGTCCTCTGGCGGGAAGCGACCACGCACGCCTCGGAAAACGTCGGGAAGACCGAGGCTCACGCGCTGGCTCTCGAACTGAAACCCTGCAAGCCGTGAGCTGATTGCCATCGAGGATCATGTGGCCGGCCATCCGGTGTTAGGCCGGCGCGAGTTGGATTGACGCGGTTGGGGCCGGGTGCTAGCCTCGCTCACTTCTCGCCGCATGCGCGCCGTTGACATCATCCGCAAGAAACGCGACGCCGGGGAATTGACCCGCGAAGAGATTGAATTCCTCATTCGCGGGGCTACCGACGATTCCGTTCCCGATTATCAGCTCGCTGCATGGCTGATGGCGGTAGTGTGGCGCGGGATGTCGCAGGCGGAGCTGGCCGCGCTCACTGAGGCGATGCTGCACTCCGGCCAGGTGCTCGACCTCTCGGATGTGCCGGGCGTGAAAGTGGATAAGCATTCCACCGGCGGCGTCGGCGATAAGACTTCGCTGGTGATCGCGCCAATCGTGGCTGCCGCAGGCCTCCCGGTGCCGATGATTAGCGGCCGCGGACTCGGTCACACTGGCGGCACGCTCGACAAGCTCGAAGCGATCCCTGGGTTCAACGTCAATCTCTCGCTCGCCGATTTTCGCCGCGTCCTCAAAGAATGTGGCTGCGCGCTCATCGGCCAGACGCCCGAGATTGCGCCCGCGGATAAAAAGCTGTACTCGCTGCGCGATGTCACGGCGACGGTCGAAAGCCCCTACCTGATCTGCGCCTCCATCATGAGCAAAAAGCTGGCCGAAGGAATCGACGCCTTGGTCCTGGATGTAAAAACTGGCGACGGTGCTTTCATGAAGAAGGAGGCGGATGCAGTCTATTTGGCGGAATTGATGGTTGAGACTGGGAAGCGGATGGGGAAGAAGATGGTGGCGCTGATTACGGATATGGAGCAGCCGCTCGGTCGAAAAGTCGGGAACGCACTCGAAGTGGAAGAGTGCCTCGAGGTGCTGGCGGGCGGCGGGCCGGAAGATTTGCGCGAGCTATGTTTGGATTTGTCGGCGTGGATGCTGACGCTCGGCGGGAAATGCAAAAAGGTATCGCAGGGACGCGAAATCGCGGCGGAGATGATCGCGAACGGCCGGGCTCGTGATAAATTCCGCGAGATTATCCGGCTGCAGGGCGGCGATGCGGGAGTGGTGGACGATCCCGGGCGATTGCCGAAAGCCAAGCAGATGGCGAAAGCGTTCACGATGAAGGCCGGCTACATCACCGCGATTCGCTGCGAGCAGGTGGGAATCGCGAGCATGTTGCTCGGCGGCGGCCGCGAGAAGAAGGAAGATTCGGTCGATCCGGCGGTGGGAGTGGTGCTCGAAAAGAAAGTGGGAGATGAAGTGAAGGCGGGAAGTGCGCTGTGCACCATTCATTTCAATTCCGAGGAACGCAAAGGCGAAGCGCTGGCGATGCTGGGGATGAGCTTTGTGATTGGGCCGAAGAAGCCGGCGGCGCGGCCGCTGGTGCGCAGAATCATCGGAGCGAAAGAGCTCGCGTAAAAGCGGAGGCTTCGCATGCATCGATTCGTAGGCGTCCTCGGCATGTTGACGATGATGAGCCTGGCTTGGCTTTTCTCGACGGATCGCAAAGCGATAAATAAGAAAACCGTGGCCTGGGGCCTTGCGCTGCAGATTGCCTTCGCGTTCATCGTTATGCGTTGGGAGTACGGACGGCTGATTTTTCAGAAGGCCGGCGCTGGAGTGAACTGGCTTCTCGACTTTGCATTTTACGGTTCGTCATTCGTGTTCGGCGATCTCGGCAAGAAAGGCTCGCCGCA
This sequence comes from uncultured Acidobacteriota bacterium, assembly GCA_963707165.1. Classification (GTDB taxonomy): domain Bacteria; phylum Acidobacteriota; class Terriglobia; order Acidiferrales; family UBA7541; genus Palsa-147. Next base: position 266,115 of record CAVPPO010000002.1, read on the forward strand.
AGGTTTCATCTTCGCGTTCCAGGTGCTGCCGACGATCATCTTCATCGCCGCAGTCTTCGCGCTTCTCTATCACTGGGGCATCATGCAACAAATCATCCGGCTCGCGGCGTGGGTGATGACACGCTTGATGGGCGCGAGCGGCGCAGAATCACTTAATGTGGCGGCTAGCATTTTTATGGGGCAGACCGAGGCGCCGCTGACAATTCGGCCCTTTCTTCCTGATTTGACGCGATCCGAACTCATGACGGTAATGACGAGCGGCATGGCGCATGTCTCCGGCGGCATCATGGCCGCTTACATCGCGTTCGGAATTGAAGCGAAGCATCTGCTCGCCGCGGTGATCATGACTGCGCCGGGGACGATTTTGCTCGCGAAGATGCTCGTGCCCGAGACCGGGACGCCAAAGACGGGCGGCAAAGTTGAAATGGCGGAACTCGAACGCGATCCAAACACACTGGGCGCAATTGCCCGCGGCACGAGCGACGGCCTGAGTCTGGCGATAAACGTGGGCGCGATGCTGATTTCTTTCATCGCTCTTCTTTACTTAGTTGACGGAATCTTTGGTGGAATTCATGCGCACATCGCGTGGTTTCCAGCAAGCCTGGAACAAGTGTTCGGGTGGGTTTTCGCGCCGATCGCATGGTTGATCGGAATTCCCTGGCATGACTGCTCGACGATTGGCAATTTGCTCGGTCTGCGAACGGTGACGAATGAATTGATTGCGTTTCAGCGATTGGGGCCGATGAAAGATGCGCTTGACCCGCGGTCGTTTACGATTGCTACCTTCGCGCTCTGTGGCTTCGCGAATTTCAGCTCGATAGGGATTCAAATCGGCGGAATCGGGGCGCTGGCGCCGAATCGCAAGGGCGATCTCGCGCGGTTGGGCATTCGCGCCATGCTGGCCGGAACGATGGCCAACTTGATGTCCGCTTCGATCGTGGGGATCATGCTGCGATGATGGCGCGTGCGGCGAAAGGCAAGAGCGACGCGGCGGGAGAATTTGCGCGGGCTTCGCGTGCGGCGAAATTCATTCTTGGCAAGACTCGCTTGCGGCCGCGCGTTGCCGTCGTGCTCGGCTCGGGGCTCGGCGCGTTTGCCGATGACTTGACCGGTGCGGCGCGCATTCCGTACGAGAAGATTCCCGGATTTCCGCGCTCGACCGCGGAAGGTCACGCCGGCAGGCTAGTCATCGGCAAAGCGGGCGATGTCGTCGTGGCAGCAATGCAGGGCCGCGTGCATTTTTATGAAGGCTATCCGCTGCGCGATGTGATTTTTCCGATGCGCGTGCTGGGACAGCTCGGGATTCGCGCGGCGATCCTGACGAACGCCGCCGGCGGCATCAACACCGACTTCAAGCAAGGCGCGCTGGTGCTAATCCGCGATCATATTAATTTGCAAGGCTCGAATCCGCTGATCGGGCCGAATGACGAGCGCTTCGGCCCGCGCTTTCCGGACATGACGCAGGGCTATTGGAAAGATTACCGGCAGTTTGCGCACGAGGAATCGCGCCAGCTCGGCTTCGATTTGTATGAGGGCGTTTACGCGGCGCTCTCGGGCCCGAGCTATGAAACGCCGGCGGAAATCCGCTACTTGCGCACGATCGGCGCGGATTTGGTGGGCATGTCCACGGCGCCGGAAGTGATCGCGGCGCGGCACATGGGCATTCGCGTTCTCGGAATTTCGTGCGTGACGAATATGGCCGCCGGGATTTTGGATCAAGTGATCAATCACGCCGAGGTGATGGAAACGGGCGAGCGCGTGAAGGCGCATTTCGTGGCGCTCCTGCGCGCGGTACTGCCGCGCATCGCGGCGGATGTGGCGACAGGATAGAAGATGAAACAGAAGCGGGCAAAGAACGACGACCAAAAATTAATTGACGCAGCGCGAGCCGCGCGCGAAAAGGCCCACGCGCCGTATTCGAACTTCCGCGTCGGCGCGGCTCTGCGCACCAAATCGGGCAAGATCTATTCCGGCTGCAACATTGAGAATGCCAGCTATGGATTGACGCTCTGCGCCGAGCGCGTGGCCATCTTCAAAGCTATGTCTGAAGGCGAGCGCGAATTTGATGCCATTGCAGTCGTATGCGACACGGAGAAGCTGACGCCGCCGTGCGGCCCGTGCCGTCAGATCATTTGGGAATTTTGCGGCGACGTGCCCGTGATTCTGGCGAATTTGAAGGGCAAGGTCGAGCGCGATACCGCGGCGAAACTTCTGCCGCGGCCTTTTGATCGCTCATTCTTGTAATCTCGTCTGTTCGCTGAATTGAGGACTCATCAAGTGACTATAGATTGAAGGCGGCAATGCTGTCGACAGTCTCTTCTCGCGCTCTGGGATTTGTGTTCGTCGCGCTTGGATTTGCTGCTTCGCTCGGCGCGGCGGCCCAGAAAGAGCGCGTGGATCTGGTCGTCGCGGGCGGGACCGTCGTGACGATGGATCCGGCGAAGCGCGTGATTGAGGACGGAGCAGTGGCTGTGCGCGGCGATGAGATTGTCGCGGTTGGCAAGCGCGACGAGATCGCTGGCCGCTATGATGCAGCGCGGACTATCGACGCGCACGGACGCATCGTGATGCCCGGGCTGATCAACAGTCACGCGCACGCGGCGATGAGCCTGTTTCGCGGTATCGCCGACGATCTGTCGCTCGATGACTGGTTGCGGAAATATATTTTCCCGGCCGAAGCCCGGAACGTGACGCCGGATTTCGTCGCCTGGGGAACGCGGCTCGGGATTCTGGAAATGCTGCGCGGCGGAATCACGGAATACGCGGACATGTATTATTTCGAGGATGACGTCGCGCGGGTGACGAAGGAAGCCGGGATGCGCGGCGTGCTGGGCGAGACGATTATCGATTTCCCCGCGCCGGACAATAAAACGCTCGACGCAGCGTTCGCCTACACGCAGAAGTATCTCGATCACTGGAAGGGCGATCCGCTAATCGTGGCGGCCGTGGCGCCACATTCGATTTATACCTGCTCCGAAAAGACGCTGCAGGATTCCGCCGCGCTGGCCCGCAAGAACGGCGCGCCGATTCTGATTCACATCGCCGAAGCCCCATTCGAACTCGAGCAGAGCCGCGAGAAGCACGGCCTGACGCCGGTTGCCTATCTCGGCAAAATTGGATTGCTTGGTCCGGATGTTCTCGGCGCGCACTGCATTTGGACGAACACAGCCGATATCGCCACGCTTGCGCACTACGGCGTCGGCTGCTCGCACAATCCGTCGAGCAACATGAAAACTGCCGCAGGCGTGATGCCGGTAATCGAAATGCGCGCTGCAGGCCTCGCCGTAGGTCTCGCGACGGACGGCGCCGCCAGCAATAACAATCAGGATTTATTCGAAGAGATGGATCTCGCCGCCAAGCTGCAAAAAATCTCGCACATGGATCCGCGAGCTTTGCCGGCTCAACAGGTCGTAGAGATGGCCACAATTGACGGTGCCCGCGCTCTGCATCTCGAAAAGCAAATCGGATCGCTCGAAGCTGGGAAGAAGGCCGACCTGATCATCGTTGACGTAAGCGCGCCCCATGCAACGCCGATGTACAGCGTCTACTCCGAAATCGTCTTCGCGCTAAAGGCAACAGATGTGCGCACCGTCGTAATCGCCGGCCGTGTCGTAATGGACGAGCGCAAAATGCTGACACTCAACGAAGACGAAATTCTTCAAAAGGCGAAGGAGTATCAAAAGAAAATTCTGGCCTCGCTGGCCGCTCCCTCTGGAAATTAACGAAAAATCTCGCCACGACCACGCAACGCTGGAAAGCAGTTCGAACATCGAAAGGCTTCCATGAAAACTAGCCCCTCCGGAACAGCCCGCGCATTATTCGCCGCCGTTCTATTGCTATTCGCGGCGCGTAGCTGCAGTCATCCTCAACCCATCGCGCCGGTCATCACCGTCGAGCACGGTCCGAACGCCGCTGCGCAGCAGTCGAAGCCGTACGTCGTTCTCGTCTCGTTCGATGGCTATCGCTACGACTATCCGAAGCTCTACGGCGCAACACATCTCGAAGCCATCGGCGCGCGCGGCGCCAGCGCGCCCGAAGGAATGATCCCCGCCTATCCTTCGATCACATTTCCAAATCACTACACGATCGTTACCGGTCTCTACCCCGAACATCACGGCATCGTGGCGAATCACTTTTATGATCCGGAGCGAAAACAGCACTACGCTTCCGGCGATGCAAAGACGAATCTGGACGGCAGTTGGTATGGCGGCGTTCCGCTGTGGTCGCTCGCGGAAAAGCAGGGCATGCGCAGCGCGTGTTTCTTCTGGCCCGGCTCGGAAGCGGAAATCGCGGGCGAGCGGCCCACGTACTATCTGCATTTCGACAACAGTTTTCCGGATAATTCGAGAATCGAACAAGTGATCGCGTGGCTGAAGCTTCCGCCGGACAAGCGGCCGCACTTCATCACGCTATATTTTTCGAATACCGACCATGCCGGGCATGTCAACGGTCCCGACAGCCCGCAGACGGCCGAAGCAGCGCGCTATTTGGACGGCATCGCGGGCACGCTCGAAACAAAATTGGACGCGCTCCACCTGCCGATTGATCTCATCGTGGTGGCCGATCATGGCATGGAAAATGTTCAAGGTGATTGGATCGATCTCGAGCGCTATGCCGATCTTTCGGATTTCGAAACCGACGGCCCGTTTCTCTATCCAAAAAACGAGGCCGCCGCGGAGACGGCTTACGAAAAACTGCGCGGCGCGAGCGACAAATTCGAAGTTTATCGCCGCAATAATTTCCCGCACGAACTGCATTTCGACGGCACCGCCCGCGCAGGAGATCCGATCGTACTCGAGACGGGTCCGTATTTAATTCGGGCACACGCCGGTGGAAAGCCCGACATGGCGACGATCAAGGGCGATCATGGCTTCGACCCGTACCGCATGAAATCCATGCGCGCGATCTTCTACGCGGAAGGGCCCGACATCAGGCCCGGCACGACTGTAGCGCCATTTGAAAACGTAAACATCTACCCCTTGATCGCCAAGATTCTCGGACTGCAGATCGGCGCAGTCGATGGCGACGTGAAGGTGCTGCAAGGGATATTGCGGACGCCTCCAACCAATTGAATTGCGCCCTGCCAATCGCTTAGAAACGTGAGACGGCCGCTTTCACTCGCTGTCAGCGGCTTTCGCCGAGCGTGCTTTGATGAGCTTTACGGCCGAAGTGCGCAATGTTTCCGGGACATTTTTGTTCGCACCAAGGTGCTTCAAATCGTTCGGAGTCAACCGGACGAGCAGCCGCAGAGAAATATCCAGCGGCGTCTTCGGATTGTTGGCCAAATTCTTCACGACGACGTAGTTCTTCATGAAGTTGCGATTCATGGAAATCAGCCGCAGCGTCTCGGCGGAGAGATTCGTCTGGCCGGCGAAGTTTTCCACGTCGGGATCGGTAAGCCGCGGCGACTGCAGCACGGCGCGCTGAATAATTTTATTGGAATCGCGGATCAGCGCCGTGCGCGCCTCGCGCGGGCCTTTGATGGCCAACTGGATTCTCTGAACCACGTTCATTCCGGAGATTTTCTGGATCAGCGTCCGGCGGCGGTTGGCGTCAATATCCGCGTGCTTGAGCGCGTCTTCAACAGCCTTTGCCTCCGGCACTCCCGAATTCAATTCGGCAATCAATTCGCGCTGCTCCGCTGTCGCGTGCGGGCAGCTCGCCAGCGCTTCCGCCAATTCCAAAGAAAGCGAGAGCCCGTGGAGATCGTCGAGGATCGCCTGAACGCCGGATGAGGTCAGATATTGCGCCGCGCGCGCCACCAGATCCTTCGGGCACTTCGGATTCTTCGCCAGGGCATCGGCGATGCCGGCCTGTTCGGCGATTTCGGAGGAGCAGTAATCGAAGAGGCGTTCGTCGGTGTCCGGCCGGCCGACTGCGGAAACGAAAATCTGCGGCGTAATGCCCGTGACGGCAAGCGCGGCGCGCTCGGCAATATCGCCGTCAGGATCCTCAGTAAGGATCACCATTAATTCGGCGCGGTCTTCCGGCGAAAGGGAGAGACTTCCCGAGCACACGGCAAGCTTGCGCTCTTTGCGGGCACGGTTGGCGCGTATTTCCGCGCGAACATCATCGCCGGCAGCAGTGCTAATGCGATCCTCCGGGGCTGTCGCGGAGATCTTTTCGAGTAAGTGTAGCGCGGCCGGGACGTCCGGGCGTTCCGATCGGCGCCATGGTCTTTCCATTCAATTCCAGAAAAATGGCGGAGGAATCGCTGGCGGAAATTTTGAAAGCTTCGCGCGCGGAATAATTTCGCGTCTCGCCCGCCGCAATCCATCCGGCGTATAGCGGGTGGCCGTCAGCGATGACGCGGATGCGCGCTTTTCTGCCTGCCTCGACGCGCAGCTCGAGCTTGTCCGAGTGCTGCGCGAGCGCGTCCGCAGCGGGCACCACGGAGGCCGCTGCAGAATCGGGCTCGGGCGCGGCGCTAGATGCTGCAGGTGCGGCGTTGTCTTCAGCTGGCGCACCGGCAGCAGGAAGGGTCGTCGGCGCGGCTGCTGGAGACGGATCAACGGTCGCCGTAGAAGCCGGTTCAGCTAACACGGGCGCGATAAGTGGAACATGTTGGTCCTTCGTATCACCGTGCGCGACAGTGCCCCAACGCTTCGACGCAATCCATCCGCTGACGGCGATGAGCGCAATAACCAGAACGATGACGGCAGCAGGAAGCCATGGGCGCGGTGGCTTTTCCAGGTCCTGGACCCAGACATTGACCGTAGGGTGATCTTTGGTTACCAGGGCGTATTCCGAGATCATGCCGTCTTCGTTTATGCCCAGATAGCGCGCAATGGTGCGAATGAAGCCGCGGTTGAAAACGCCGCCTGGAAGCTGGTCCCACTGTTCGGTTTCAAGCGCTTCGAGATACTTGGTATTGATGCGGGTCGCGCCGGATACTTCGTCGAGGGAAACGCCTCTTAACTCACGCTCGCGTTTCAGGCGCTCGCCGAAAGGTGTAGGTGGCATCCGGTCGAATAGATTCTCTTGAGAAAATATAGGCGCGCGGCGGGAGTGTGTCAATGCGCAGCCGGTAGGGAATCAGGACGGCGGCGGGACTGTCCGGAAGGACAGGGTGGCTGGGGAGCGGCGCGCTGAATGTAGTCTTTTCAACAAGCAGCCGCGCGTTGGCGTTGCAGGAGTTACAACGGCTTCTCTATAATGACAAAGTCTAGCCGAAACGCCCTTCGCTTCAGGGCTTTCTATTCTCTGTCGTAGTGTGCGAATTGTGAGCGAGTCGAAAACTTTCAGCGGAATCGAACGCCGGCGGAATCCGGGAGGCGAGGTCGAACTCCCGAACGCCACCGAAGTCTCGATTTTCCACGAGTTGGGCAAAGCGCTCACCTCTTCGCTGCAGCTCGATCAAGTCCTGCGCACCATCATGGAGAAAATCAATGAATTCCTCCGTCCGGACACCTGGTCGCTGCTGTTGATGGATCAGGAGAAGAACGAACTCTATTTCCAGATTGCCACCGGCTCCGGCGCCGAAGCGTTGCGCGACGTGCGCATCAAAGTCGGGCAGGGAATTGCCGGCTGGGTGGCGCAGAGCGGCGAAGTCATCGTCGTGCCGGATACCAGCAAGGACTCGCGCTTCTTCGCCAAGGTGGACGAAAAAACCAAGATGGAGACGCGCTCGATCGTCGCCGTCCCGGTGCGTTTTCGCGACCAGTGCCTCGGCGTCATCGAGCTGATCAATTGCGTCGGCGAGGAAGGATTCAGCCCGCGGGATCTCGCGCTGCTCGAAGCGCTGGCGGATTACGCCGCGATTGCCATCGAGAACGCGCGCCACGTCCATCGCATCCACGAGCTGACGATCAAAGACGATTGCACCTGCCTCTATAACGCGCGGCACTTGAATTTCATTCTCGACACAGAAATCTACCGCTCGAATCGCTATGCCTTCGAATTCTCGCTGCTCTTTATCGACCTCGATCATTTCAAAGCCGTGAACGACACGCACGGCCATCTGATGGGCTCGCGCCTGCTCGGTGAAGTTGGGGAAATGATTAAGAGCAGTTGCCGCCAGATTGATATGGCGTTCCGTTACGGCGGCGATGAATTCGTCGTGCTGCTGCCGCAGACTTCCAAAGAAAATGCCATCCGCGTCGCGCATCGCCTGCATAAGCGCATCCGCGAATCGGTGTGGCTGCAGAGCGCCGGGCTGCAAGTGCAGATCACTTCGAGTGTCGGCGTTGCGTCCTATCCCGGCGATTCGAAGACTAAGGCTGATCTGCTGCACCTGGCCGACGAAGCCATGTATCACGTGAAGAACTCCACGCGCGATGCCGTCGCCGCCGCCACAGTCGGCATCCTGCCCACCGCCTGAACCTTGTCGCCAGCTCAGATTTAATTCCAATCAGCAATTCCAGACAACGGGGGTAAAATGCTGGCCATACATAGCAGCGAACCTTGCGGCGCGGGTGTACCTCCGCCGCCCGAGGACGCACTTCTAGTTCATAGGAGCTGACATGAGCGACGAAACAGTCGGCAAGCGCATCGGCGATTACGAAATTCTCGGTGAACTCGGCAAAGGCGGCATGGGCAAGGTGTACAAGGTCCGCAACGTGATCTCGGACCGCGTCGAGGCCATGAAGGTCCTTCTCCCCGACCTCGCCGGCCAAAAAGATCTCGCGGATCGTTTCCTGCGCGAAATCAAAGTGTTGGCGAGCCTCAATCATCCCAATATCGCCGCGCTGCAGACCGCATTCACTGCCGACAATCAGCTCGTGATGATCATGGAGTACGTCGAGGGCGAGACGCTCGCGGCGCTTATCGAAGACGGCCCGGTGCCATTGGCGGATGCCCTGAAATATATGGATGACGCGCTTGCGGCGCTTAGTTACGCGCACCAGCGGAACATCATCCACCGCGACGTGAAGCCTTCAAACATGATGATCACTCAGCAGGGAATCCTGAAGCTCATGGACTTCGGCATCGCGCGCTCCGGCAACGATCAAAGCCTTACCGTCACCGGCACTGCACTCGGCTCGCTCAATTACATGCCGCCCGAGCAGATTCAAGGCGGCGCTGTCGACGCGCGTTCGGACATCTACTCGCTCGGCATCTCGCTCTATGAAATCGTCACCGGCAAGCAGCCCTTCAAGCGCGACAGCGATTTCGCCATCATGGCCGCGCACATGAAGGAAACGGCGAAGCGGCCCATCGAACTGCGTCCCGATCTGCCGCAGGGATTGAACGACATGATCCTGATGGCCATGTCGAAGGACCCGGCCATGCGCTTCCAGACCGCGGATGCATTCCGCGCCGCGCTCGGCAGCGTGCGACAGAGTTTGGGCACGGGCCAGCAAGCGGCCACGCCATTGATGACGCAAGTCACGCCACCGGCATGGACGCCGACGCCTGTAGTAGCTCAACCAGGAACTAGCGCCGCGCCGCCGAGGGTTCCGACGCAGCCAGTGCCGCAGCCGACCGCGAATCAAATGCCGCCGACCGCGGTAGTAGCGGCGCAAGCGAGCAGCCATCGTGGGCTATACATCACGCTCGGCGCAGTGATCGTCCTCGTAGTGCTCGTCGCCGCGGGTTTTGCCGTACCCCGCTACCTCAAAGCGCGGGCCAGCGGGCAGCAATCCGCGCTCCCGCAGAACTCGGATCAAAGTCCAGCCGTGCCCGTGCAGGCTCAGCCGGTCTCCACCCCGGCTAATGCAGCCCCAGATTCAGCAAGCGGTAACGCGGCGGCGTCGCCCGCGACTGATCCAGCCGCTGAGGCCAAAGCCGCAGCAGCCGCGAAGCGCAAACAGGCGCAGGACGCAACCGCAGCCGCGGCGGCTCAGGCTGCAGCGGACGCTCACGCTCAGGCCGAGGCTCAGGCAAGAGCCGTAGCGGAGGCACACGCCAAAGCGCAAGCCGAAGCCGAGCACCAGATGGATCAATTAAACGGCCGCGTAGCCTCGGTAAAAGCCAGCCTCGGCACGCTAAAGAATTCCATGTCCGCGCAAGGATTGGGACTCCGAGGAGATATGGTCGCAGCCGAAGCCCGCATGGACAATGACGTTACGAAAGCCCAGCAAGCCCTTGACGCGCAGAATCCAGAGCGTGCCGAGACCTACATGAAGCAAGCCGAGGCCGAAGTAGAAAAGCTCGAGAAGTTCCTCGGCCACTAATTCACACAAGTGCAGTTTCCCTTGCAGTGCGCGTTGTCATCCTGAGGGCCCCGACCCGGTCGGGCCCTAAGGATCTCAGCGTCCGATGCTTCCGACAAATGATGCGACGACCAGTCCGTCAACGCGCTTCGCCGGATGGCCGTTTTCCTCATCTCCTTGATTCGACTTGGCGAGCGTGCTAGGCTGCGCTGGATTCCATATAAGATAAGCTCAAGTTTCCCGGGCGAGCGGCACAGAGATTCCCCGCCCAGCAGTCAGCGCGATTCAGGATCGGTGCGCGAGCGAGTGAGGACGAATGGCCAATGATGCGCTGGGAATGATCGAGACCAAGGGCCTGATCGGCTCGATCGAAGCCGCCGACGCGATGGTCAAGGCGGCCAACGTCGTTCTAATCGGCAAAGAATACATAGGCTCGGGCTACGTCACAGTGATGGTTCGCGGCGACGTCGGCGCCGTAAAAGCCGCGACGGATGCCGGAGCAGCAGCCGCGCGTCGCGTCGGAGAATTGGTTGCCGTGCACGTAATCCCGCGTCCGCACGAACATGTCGAACAGATTCTGCCGGGCGGTTCGCATTCCGGCTCTAAGAAATAATTCTCTCGAAGCCCCGCGAGGTTTGGCCTTTTGAGTTTGCACGATACCGACCTCATTTCCATCCAGGAAGCCCGCGCCGCCGTCGAGCGGGCGCACCAAGCGCAGCAACGATTCGCCGAATTTTCCCAAGCCGAAGTGGATGCCATCGTCGACGCATGCGCCGCGGCGGCCACTGAAGCCGGCGAACAACTCGCGCGCGTAGCGGTCGAAGAGACCGGCTACGGGAACGTCACCGATAAGACCGCCAAGAATCGCCTCGCGTCCGTCGATGTGCATCGCGCAATCCGTGGGATGAAGACCGTCGGCATCGTTCGCGAAGATCGCGAGAAAGCCATCGCCGAAGTCGCCGAGCCGTTCGGCGTAGTCGCCGCCGTAATTCCGGTCACGAATCCGACCTCCACCGCAATCTACAAGACGCTCATCTCTTTGAAATCGCGCAACGCCATCGTTCTCAGCCCGCACCCGAGCGCAATGCGCTGCATCTGCGAAACGGCCAGCGTCCTCGAGCGCGCCGCCCTGAAAGCCGGCGCCCCCGAAGGCATCATCGTTTGCCTGAATCACCCCACGATGCAGGGCACGCAAGAGCTGATGAAACATCGCATGACCGGCGTAATTCTGGCCACCGGCGGCACCGGCCTGGTCCGCGCAGCCTATAGCTCGGGCAAGCCGGCCTATGGCGTAGGCCCGGGCAATGTCCCCGCAATGATCGAGCGCACCGCGAATATAAAAAAAGCCGTCGCCGATATTTTCGCCGGCAAGACGTTCGACTACGGCACGATCTGCTCATCCGAGCAAGCCATCGTCACCGAAGACGCCATCCGCGACAAAGTCCTCGAAGAATGTCGCAATCAAGGCGCGTATTTTCTTTCTGAAGATGAGATTCGCAAGTTGGGCGAGCTCGTCTTTCGCCACGGCCATGTTCCCGACGCGAAAGTTGTCGGCAAGCATGCCACGGTTCTCGCTGAGCAGGCAGGCATCAAAGTCCCGGCAAACACGCGGGTGCTAATCGCGCGGCTCGAAGGCGTCGGTCGCGAATATCCTCTCTCGGCGGAAAAGCTCTCGCCCATCCTCGCATTTTACTCGGCGCCAAATTTCGCGGGCGGAGCCGAGATTTGCCAAAAGCTGCTGCGATTCGGCGGCGCGGGACACACCGCGTCGGTCCACACACAAAACGAAGCCGCCGCCCGTGAGTACGGACAGAAGGTTCCCGCATCACGCGTCTGCGTTAACACATCAGCCGTCCACGGTTCAGTCGGCTATTCGACGAACCTCTTTCCAGCGATGACGCTCGGATGCGGCTCAGCGGGCGGCAACATCACCTCCGACAATATCGGCCCGCACCATCTGATGAATCTGAAGCGCATCGCCTGGGAATCTCGCCCGGTTGAACACCGAACAATTCCAGCGGATCAGCGCCTAGCGGGCAGCAGCGCGTCGATGCCGGCAGCTCCGGCCGCCGCCCCGACGAGATCATCGGCCGAATCCAGACCAAGCGCGCCCGCGGAAATCCCGGCAGCGACGCCAGCACCTGCCGCTGCGACAATCGTCCCGGATCGTCAGACCATCGCCAAGATCGTCGAGCAAGTCTTCACCGCCCGCGGAATCCAGCGCGGCTCAGCAGCAAAGCCCGAAGCAGCAAATCCGAGCAGCGAGAAGCAGCCGACTCCAGCCGAAGTCGCCGCAGCTGCGGTTGCCGCGCACGTAGCCAGTTCAGTGGCAGGCAGCGCAGCACTGCCGTCGCCATCCGCAAAATCAGCGGAATCATCGTCTGGCGCAACTAACAAATCGGATGCAGATAAGCCGCCGAGCGCGAAGCCTTCAGCCCCCGAAATCAAGATCATGGACTTCGTAAGCGAAAACGACATCCGCGTGGCCATGACCAAACAACAAAAAATCTTCATAGGCCCAAAAACGATCGTCACTCCAGCAGCCCGCGATCTAGGCGATTCCCACGAAATCCTAATAATGACCGCCGCGTGACCACGCGGCTCCTCCCCAGTACCGCTGGCGTCCCCGCCGGCTCTTACGACCGAAAATTTCGCAAGGCCCAGACTCGAAGCCGGAGCAAGCCGTAAATTAATTGCACCGATTGCTCCGCCGATGAGTCTTGCATGTAGCCGCACTCGCGTTCGCAGGAGCCGGCGGGGACGCCAGCGGTACCAACCCTTCACATTGCCCCGCGAAAACCCCTCGCCTATACTCGGCTTCTGACTTCATCAGGACCGAATCGAAATGCGCAACGCCCAAGCCGCACGCTACGCACGCTGGGCCGCCGCAATCGCCTTCGTGATTGCAGCAACGGTCGTAGCTGTCTTCATCACCCGATCGGCCCGCATGGCCCGCGCGCAACGCGAAGCTCCCAAAGCCGTGGCCTCCACCATTCGACAAGAATCCGCCGAATTCACTTTTTCAAAAGTAGAGCAGGAGCGCACGATTTACACCGTGAAAGCCTCCCGCGCCACGCAGTTCAAAGATCAAGACGCCAGCGAACTAGAAGACGTCACCATCATCGCCTACGGACGCGACTCCAGCCGCAACGACACTCTGCACACGAATAAATGCACCTACCAAACCGGCTCAGGCAGCATTCGCTGCGAAGGCCCCGCGCAAATGGAAATCGAATCGGCTGACTCGCCCGATCATCATCCGAACGAGCGTGCCATTCACGTCGAAACCAGCGACGTAACTTTCGATCGCGACTCCGGCGAAGCCTCCACCGCCGCCCTCGTAGTCTTCCACTTCCCGAATGGCGACGGCCGCGCCACCGGCCTCACCTACAAATCCAAGCCCGGCCTTCTACGCCTAGAGCACAACGTCGAAGCCCAAATCCGCCCCGCGCACAATCCCGCGGGCATTCCCACAAACATCAGCGGCAGCCGCCTCGACTACGACCGCAATTCTCACACGGCCCGCCTAGAAGGCCCGGCCCACGCGCGCCAGGGCACTCGCGAAATGATCGCGCAGCAAATGGAACTTGAGCTCGATAAAGATCTGCACACCCGCCGCGCGCGCGCCCGCGGCAAGCCCGAGCTGCGCACCAACGACGGCCCGGAATCCGGCGTCATCACCGCCGATGCATTCGACGCGCAACTCAACCCTGCCGGATGGATCGAAAGCATTTCAGCCACAGGAAATATCCGCGGCACGAAGAGCGGCCCGAAAGGCAACGACGAATTCTCCGCGCAACAAGCGCAAGTCGCCATGGAGCCGAAGAACGATCAGCCGCTGAACATGAAACTGACCGGCAATCCCGTAAACATCCTCACCATGGCGACCACCGGTTCGCAGCAGATTGAAACCGCCGCAATGGAGATGCGTTTTGCTCCAGGAGCCCGCCGCTCGCAACGCCGCATCGAAACTGCTACGACGCTGGCTCCCGCTTCGATGAAGCTCACCGCCGCCGACGGCACCGCCACCACGCTGCGAACTACAAAAGCCCGCGGCGAATTCGATGCCGCCAATCGCATGAGAAAACTCTATGGCGATTCGGGAGTCGAGATCGAACGCCAATTCAGCGGTGCAGCCCCGCAGAAAACCGCCGCGCGCAAACTGATCGCCTCATTCGCCAATGGCGGCGATTGGGACACCATCGACCTCGATGAAAATGTTCACTTCACGCAAGCCGATCGCACCGCCGACGCCCGTCACGCCACCATGCTCAAATCCTCGAATGCCATCACTCTAACCGGCGCCCCCGCAGTAGCCGACGCCGAAACTCGCACCACCGCCGCGAAGATTGAGATCCAGCAAGACACCGGCGCCATCTCCGCTACCGGCGGCGTTCGCACCACATATCTCGCAACTGCCGCCTCCCAATCTGCAAATCCCAGTATCGGACCGGGCCCAGCGCATATTTCCTCCGACAATCTCACCGGCTCGGGCAAAGAAGGCCACCTCATCTACACGGGGCACGCCCGCATGTGGCAAGGCGATTCAGTCGTAGTCGCCGAAACGATCGAACTCTGGCGCGAGCAACAACGCATCGAAGCCCGCGGCAACGTCGTTGCGGTTTTCCCGCAAGCACCTGCGCCCGGTGCCGCAGCCGCCGGCGAAAAACCTGCTGCACCCGTCCTCTGGAAAGCGCGCGCCCCGGTAATGACCTACTGGAGCAGCCAGGGCCGCGCCCATTTGGAAGACGGCGTGCACGCCGATTCCCCCAACGAATCCCTGCAATCCCGCACGCTCGATCTCTTCCTCACGCCGGCCGGAGCCGCGCCCGCCTCAGCAAGTGCGACGCCATCCAAGCCGCCAAAAAGCCTCGCCGCAACCCAATCCGGCCGCCAACTCGATCACGCCACCGCCCTCGGCAACGTCAAAGTCCGCGAAAAAGATCGCCTCGGCACCTCCGAGCGCGCCGATTACACCGCCGCCGACGAAAAATTCGTCCTCTCGGGCGGTCAGCCCACTCTCACCGATGGGTCAAATGACACCACCACGGGCCGCAGTTTGACCTTCTTCCGGGCGAGTGATACGATTTTGATTGATTCTGACGCAGGTTCGCGCACGCTGACCAAACACCGGGTTGAGAAATGAACCGGCATGTTGAAACTCCAGGCCGCCGATTTAAGTAAGTCGTACCGAGGGCGGAAAGTCGTTGACGATGTCAGTTTGGAGATTCAACAGGGCGAAGTAGTTGGGCTGCTCGGGCCGAACGGCGCAGGCAAGACGACGACCTTTTACATCCTCGTCGGCTTGGCCCGTCCGGATCTCGGGCGTGTTCTCCTCGATGGCGAGGACATCACTGACCTCCCCATGTACCTCCGGGCTCGCAGTGGCATCAGCTACCTGCCCCAGGAACCTTCTGTCTTCCGCAAATTGACCGCCGAAGAGAATCTCATGGCGGTGCTGGAGACCCTGCCGGTCACGCCCGAACAGCGGCGCGACCGCGTGGAGGAGCTTTTGGCGCAAATGGGCCTCGAAGGGGTCCGGAATAGCCCGGCGCACGTCCTATCGGGCGGCGAACGGCGGCGGCTCGAGATCGCCCGCTCCCTGGTCCTATCGCCCTCCTTCGTACTGCTCGACGAGCCGTTTTCGGGGATCGATCCCCTGACCGTCGTGGACCTACAAAAAATCATCGACGATCTTTCCACCGCCGGCATCGGGGTGCTGGTTACGGACCATAACGTAAGAGAGACGCTCGCTGTGACCGACCGGGCGTATATCATCAATAACGGCAAGATTTTCCGCGCCGGCACGCCAGCGGAACTAAGTGGTGACGCCGAAGTCCGCCGCGTCTATCTCGGCGAAGGCTTCCGCCTGAATTAAGGCGGCTGATGAAGTTCTCTGGCGCGGTTGGCTCTTGGCTGTCGTCCTGAGCGAAGCAAAGGATCTGCATTTGATGTCGGTTTTTGTTGGTTTTGTTTTGCGCTGTCATCCTGAGCGCAGCGAAGGATCTGCATTTTCTTAGTAGGGGCCGGGGTTCACCACCGGCCCGGTTTGGCTTTGGGTTTTATTACGATCGACCAAAATGAACTGGCTGCAACCAAAACTTAATCTCCGCGTCGCGCAGAAGCAAATTCTGACGCCGGGGCTGGTCCAGATGGTGAGCGTCCTCGCCCTCAACCGCCTCGAGCTGCGCGAAATGATCAATCAGGAGATCATGGCCAATCCCGTCCTCGAAGAGCTCGGCGAGGATGGAGTCATAGCCGAAAGCTACACCGACGAAGCCTTCCTCAAAGCCGAAACCGAAAAAGTCCCCGAAAATAAAGCCGAAGAATCCAATCCCTTCGATGAATTCGATTTCGGTTCCTTCTATACGCAATATCTTGGACACCGGCGCCGCAAAGACTGGTGAACACGAAGAAATCGAGCGGCCCTCGTTCGACAAATTCCTATCCTCGCCATCAAGCCTCACCGATCATCTAGCCTGGCAACTCAGCGTGAGCATCTCGAGCGAGGTCGTACGCAAAATCGCCGGCGACATCGTAGGAAACCTCGACGAGAACGGCTATCTGACCACTACGCTCGAGGAACTGGCGCAGTCGGGCAACTACACCATGGACGACGTCGAAGAAGCCCTCACCATGGTCCAGGAATTCGATCCGCCGGGCGTGGGCGCGCGCGATCTTCCCGAATGTCTGCTGCTGCAATTGAAAGTCATCGATCCGCAGAACCAGCTAGCCAAGCAAATCATCACCGAACATCTCAAGCTCCTGCAAAATAATCAGCTCAAGGAATTGGCGCGTGCCGTCAATCGCCCTCCCGAGCTCGTCAAGCGCGCCATTGACACCATCAAGCGCCTCGATCCCAAGCCCGGCCTGCGCTACAACAAGATCGAGCCGCGCCTGGTCGAACCCGACGTGCAATTCGTCAAAGTGGAAGGCGAGTGGCAGGCCATCATGAATGATGACGATCTGCCGCAATTGCGCCTCAGCCCGATTTACCGCCGCCTGCTGGCCCGCGACGCCGCCGATCGCGACGTTCGCAACTACGTGAAGGAACGCTTCACCGCCGCCATCCAGCTAATGAAAAATATCGAGCAGCGCAAACACACCATCCTGCGCGTCTGCCAGTCCATTCTCCGCCGCCAAAAAGATTATCTCGATTACGGCCCCGATCACCTCAAGCCCATGATGATCAAGGAAGTCGCCGAAGAAGTCGGCGTCCATCCTTCCACCGTCAGCCGCGCCGTAGCCAATAAATACGCCCACATGCCGCAGGGCGTGAAAGAACTCCGGGAATTTTTCTCTGAATCCGTGAACGGGCCGCAGGGCAGCGAAATGTCGCTGCTCTCCTTGAAGCGCCGCGTCAAGAAAATGATCGAAGACGAAGACGCGACCCACCCGCTCACCGACGATCAAATTACCAAGCGCCTGCAGGACGAAGGCATCCAGGTGACCCGGCGCACCGTGGCCAAGTACCGCGAAGATTTGCGCATCCCCAGCACGCATCGCCGGCGCGTAAAGGAGTAACCCAGCTCACCGTGACGCGGCACGCGACTTCGCGCGATTCGCGCCAGCTGGTCATCGTCACCGGCCTTTCCGGCTCGGGCAAAGGTTCCGTCCTAAATACCCTCGAAGATCTCGGCTACTATTGCGTCGACAATCTCCCGGTTTCCTTCATCCCCACTTTCAGCGAACTCTACGTGCAAGGCGGCGGCGAAATCGAACGCGCCGCTCTCGGCGTTGACGCCCGCGAAGGCGAGCAACTCGAGAAGCTCCCGGAAATCTTTCGCAAGCTGAGCAAAGAAACGCACGTGACCCTCGTCTTCGTCGAAGCCAGCGACGACGTCCTCATGCGCCGCTTCAGCGAAACCCGCCGCCCGCATCCTGTCGGCCGCAACTTGCCGGTCCGCGAAGGCATCCGCGAAGAGCGCCGCAAGATGGCGCCGATCCGCCGCCTCGCCGACGTGATCATCGACACAACAAAATTCAACGTTCACGAACTCCAGCACATCGTCGCCGAGCAATTCCAGAATCCCGATCTCAAGCCGCTGGTAGTCTCGGTAGTGAGCTTCGGCTTCCGCCACGGCATTCCCACCGACGCCGATCTCGTGTTCGACGTCCGCTTTCTCCCCAATCCCCACTT
This sequence comes from uncultured Acidobacteriota bacterium, assembly GCA_963707165.1. Lineage (GTDB taxonomy): Bacteria > Acidobacteriota > Terriglobia > Acidiferrales > UBA7541 > Palsa-147. Next base: position 284,349 of record CAVPPO010000002.1, read on the forward strand.
CGTTCCCAAGCTCCGCCCCTTCAGCGGCAAAGATCCGCGCGTAGCCCGCTATATCCGCTCTTTCTCTCAAACAAAAGTTTTCCTGAAAAAAATCGAAGGCCTGCTGACCTATCTCATCCCGCACTACATCGCCGAAGGAAAAAGCTATCTGACTATTGCGTTCGGCTGCACAGGCGGCCGCCATCGCTCGGTGATGATGGCCGAAGTGATTCGCCGCGCCCTGGCCAAGAAGGGCTACACTGTGAAAGTCATCCACCGCGATGTCGAGAAGTCCTGACACTCACATGCAAACCACCGCCGCTAGATCTCAAGGCTCCGCGTTCCCGCCAGAAACCCGCCACGACTGGACGCGTTCCGAAATCCGCGCCATCTACGAACTCCCGCTCACCGAACTTCTCTTCCGCGCGCAATCCGTCCATCGCGCCTTCCACAAGCCGGGCGAAATTCAAATGTGCCGCTTGCTCTCCATCAAAACCGGCGGCTGCCCCGAAGACTGCGAATATTGCCCGCAAAGCGCTCACTATTCCACCGGCGTAGCCCGCGAGAATTTGATGAACGTCCCGGATGTTCTAGCCGCAGCCCGTCGCGCCAAAGCCGATGGCGCATCGCGCTTCTGCATGGGCGCCGCCTGGCGCGACGCTCCGCAAGGCCCCGAATTTCAATCCGTCCTCGAAATGGTCAGCGGCGTAGCCGAACTCGGCATGGAAGTCTGCTGCACGCTAGGCATGCTCACTGACGATCAAGCCCGCGCACTAAAACGCGCCGGCCTCACCGCCTACAATCACAATCTAGACACTTCGCCCGAGTTCTACGGCGAAATAATTCACACGCGCAGCTACAACGAGCGCCTCCGCACCCTCGCCGCCGTCCGCGAAGCCGGCATCACCGTATGCTGCGGCGGCATAGTAGGCATGGGCGAATCCGACGAAGATCGCATCGGCCTGCTCGAGCAGCTAGCCCGCCTCCAACCGCATCCCGAAAGCGTCCCCATCAACATGCTAGTCCGCGCCGAAGGCACCCCGCTAGCAAATCAACCAGACGTAGATCCCTTAATAATGGTCCGCATGATCGCCACAGCAAGAATCGTAATGCCCAAATCGAGAGTCCGCCTAGCAGCAGGCCGCCTACAACTAAGCCGAGAAGCCGCCGCCCTCTGTTTCGCAGCAGGCGCCAACTCAATCTTCACAGGCGAAAAGCTACTAACCACTCCAAATCCCCAACCAAGCGAAGACGACGCCCTACTCCGCGATCTAGGCCTAAGCCCTCAACAACTCCACTGACGCTCTGTCCTGCCGTTGTAGGGGCGGGCCTGCCTTTTAGTCCCGCCCGGTTTTCGGCCCCGCCGTTCGGCCCCGTCGTTCGGCCCTCTTTGCCGTCGGCTTTCCGCATTGTGCAGTGCCTCATCGCAACCTAAACCACCCGTTCATCCAATCCCTCCCCCTCGCTTGACTTTTCCGCACTCCGAACCTAGCGTTTCTCCTTTGCGTGGTATCGTTATCTAACGGGGAATCATTGACCTTCTCAAGTGAAGTCCGGCGCCTGCTCGGATACGTGCGGCCTCATCTCGCCCGTTTCCTCGCCGGCGTCTTCTCGCTCGCTATTCTCGGCGTCGCTGAAGGCTTGATCGCGCTTATGATCTGGCCGGTCGTCGACGTTGTGCTGAAGCCGGAATCCAGTTCGCAACTTCTCCCGCTCATCCGCCTTCCCAGTGGCCGGATAATCTACCTGAACTCGTTCTTTCCGCACTCCATTCACCACGTCTGGACGATTTTCTCGATCTCGCTCCTCGTCATTTTCGTTGGAAAGGCTATTGCCGAGTTCCTCGGCAGCACCGCCATTCAATACGTCGGCCACGCCGGTGTGACCGACCTCCGGAACCGCGTCTATAGCAAGCTCGTCCAGCAGCCCATCGGTTTCTTCCAGCACAATCCTGCGGGCCGCTTGATGTCTGCCGTAATAAACGACGTCGAGCAGGTTCGCAGCGCGTTCTCAGAATTTCTCGCAGATTTTTTCCGCCAGATCTTTTCGCTGATCGCCTTCACGCTTGTACTGTTGATGCTCAATTGGAAGCTCGCACTCGGGTCCGCGATCTTCATTCCTCTCATCATCGTACCCGTCGGGAAGTTAGGCCGCCGCATCCGGCGCTCGACCGAAAAGAGCCGCTCGCGACTCGCCGATCTGAGCCATATTCTGCAGGAAACCATCACCGGCAATCGTGTCGTGAAAGCTTTCGGTATGGAGCGCTTCGAGATCGGCCGCTTCCGCGAAGCCGCCGCTCACCTGCTTCGTGAAAATATGCGTTGGGTGCGCGCCTACGTTGCAACATCCCCGATCATGGACGTTCTCGGCGCCATCGTCTTTTCGTTGCTCATTCTCTATGCGCGCGATCAGATTAAGCATGCCTATATGACTGAAGGCGTGTTTATCGCCTTTATCTACTCGATGTTCAAAGTCTACGAGCCCGTGAAGCGCCTCGGCGGCATCTATCAACTCTTCCAGCAAGCCTTCGGCGCCTCCACGGTGGTTTTTCAATTCCTCGATCTGCCCGAGGAAGTATCGGAAGCCCCGGGCGCCGCAGCTCTGCCCGCATTCTCGCGCGAAGTGAAATTCGAAAATCTAAATTTCGCCTACGACGGCGGCGGCCCCACCATCCTCCACGACATCAATCTCACAGTTCCCGCAGGCCGCGTAATGGCCATCGTCGGCTCAAGCGGCGCAGGCAAAACCACTCTCGTCAATCTACTTCCGCGCTTCCACGACGCCACCTCCGGCTCTCTGCAAATCGACGGCTTCGAAGTCAACCATGTCACTCTCCGCTCCCTCCGCGAGCAAATGGCCATCGTCACCCAAGAAACCATCCTCTTCAACGACACCGTCTGGAACAATCTCTGCTACGGCCGCCCAGATCTACCCGAAGCCCGCGTAGTAGCAGCAGCAAAAGCAGCGCTAGCCCACGATTTCATCACGCAACTCCCGCAAGGCTACCAAACCCGCATCGGCGACCGCGGCCAGCGTCTCTCCGGCGGCCAGCGCCAGCGCCTCGCCATCGCCCGCGCGTTACTGAAAGACGCGCCCATCTTGATCCTCGATGAAGCCACCTCCGAACTCGACTCCGAATCCGAGCATCTCGTTCAGCGCGCCCTAAACAATCTAATGACCGGCCGCACCGTCTTCGTAATCGCCCATCGTCTCTCCACCATTCGCCGCGCCGATATGATCGCCGTCCTCGACGGCGGCACCATCCGCGAGCTCGGCACCCACGAAGAACTCCTAGCCAACGGCGCCACCTACAGGCGCCTCTACGAAATGCAATTTCTCGACGCCGATATGCCATCTCCCGCGCCAGGACCAATGTGAATATGCCCGACTCCGCCGCCAGCATGAGCCCTATGAAATCTCCCGACGCCAAATCAACGGACGCAAAATCCACCGGCTTGAAGTCCATGACCGGCTACGCGCAGGCCCGCCGCGAAGAATCCGGTCGCGTCATCCGCGTAACGCTGCGCAGCGTGAATCATCGTTTCCTCGATATTCACGTGAAAGCTCCCGAAGGTTTCGAGTCGCTCGAGAATGGCATCCGCCAGGCCGTCCGCGCGCATCTCCGCCGCGGTCACGTTGACGTCATCTTGCATTACGACCCCAGCGGCCCAGCCGCCGTAGCCGTGAATCGCGAAATCGCCGCTGCCTATCTCACCGCCGCACAAAGCCTGCGCAAAGAATTTGGCCTGACTGCCGAGCCTGATCTAGCCAACATTCTGCGCCTCCCCGGAGTCGTCACTCCTCCCGAGAGCCTGGCCGCAGGCGAAGACGATCGGCTCGGCACCATCCTGCAATCCTGCCTCTCCGAAGCCCTCACCAAGCTCGACGAAATGCGCAAATCCGAAGGCCGCATCCTAAGCGAAGAGCTTTCGAATCGCCTGCGCAACATCCGCGAACTCGCAACAAAAATCGAACCTCTGGCCGAGCGCACTCTCCCTGCTTACACCCGCCGCATCGAAGCCCGCCTGAAGGAATTGCTGGCCGCCGTGCCCATCGATGCGGGCCGCCTGACGCAAGAGGCCGCCATCGCCGCCGAGCGCAGCGACACCGCCGAAGAAATCGCCCGCCTCCGCAGCCACGTCAAGCAATTCGAATCGCTGCTCGCCGCTGGCGGCGAAATCGGCAAGAAACTCGATTTCCTCCTTCAAGAAATGCAGCGCGAAGCCAACACGCTTCTCTCCAAAACTCCCGGCACCGAATCCGAAGGCCTCGAAATCACGCAGCTCGCTCTCGAAGTCAAATCCGAAATCGAGAAGCTGCGGGAACAGGTTCAAAATCTCGAATAGCGATGCCCGCCAACGCCGAGCCGCTGGTCTTCATTGTCTCCGGCCCGTCGGGCTCGGGAAAATCCACGCTCGTTCAGAGCATCCTCGGTCTGTCCGGCACGCTCCTTTCGATTTCTTGCACCACTCGCCCTCCCCGAAAGACGGAGAGCGGCGGCAAGTGGTACAATTTCGTATCCGAAGCCGAATTCGAGAGAATGAAGCAAGCAGGCGAATTTCTCGAATTCGCGCAAGTCTTCGGCAAGCATTGGTACGCGACGCCGCGCCGCTGGCTCGATGAAGCGCGCAGCAGCGGCAAAAATCTCGTCCTGGAAATCGACGTTCAGGGCGCGATGCAGGTGAAGCAAAAGCTACCCGCGGCGATCGCAATATTCATAGTCCCGCCGTCGCGCGACGAACTCGAAAAGAGAATCCGCTCGCGCGGCCAGGATTCCGACGACGAAATCGCGCGGCGCCTCGAGCGCGCCCGTCAGGAACTCGAGCAGTACACGGGCTACGATTACGTCGTCATCAACGACGATCGCGAGCGCGCCGTAAAGGAAGTTCAGGGCATCGTTCTCGCTGCTCGTTGCGGCTTGAAACAAAATCAGGATCGCGTTAAAGAAATTTTGAAATCTTTCGGAGGATAAAGCAATTATGCCGGTTTCATCCGTACCACCGGAAAGCCAGTTCGCGTACGTCGTCGTCGTAGCCCGCCGCGCCCGCCAGCTCATGCTCGGAGGCCGGCCTCTCGTCGACAATCCCAAAGCCAGAAAATACACGCGCGTAGCCGAAGAGGAGATGCTCCAGGGCCTCCTAGAATTCGACGCCCCAGAAACTCCCCACGGCGAAGAAGAAGACGCAAAGAAAAAGTAAGACGAGCGATCCGGAGTAGCAATGAGAATCGCGCTGGGCGTCACAGGCGGAGTGGCCGCGTACAAAGCGGCGGAGCTGGTTCGCCGCCTGCAGCAGGAAAAGCTCGACGTTCAGGTTGTCATGACCCGCAGCGCCCGCGAATTCATCACTCCTCTCACCTTCGCCGCGCTCACCGGCCAAAAAGTAATCACCGAAATGTTCGGCCACGAAGCCAACGCCTCCGCAAACGTTGAAAGCGCCATCGAGCACATCGCCGTAGCCCAGCGCATTGATTTGCTGGTCGTCGCTCCAGCCACCGCCGACATCCTCGGCAAATTCGCCCACGGCATCGCCGACGATTTCCTAACCACGCTCTATCTCGCCACGAAAGCCCCGGTCGTCGTCGCCCCCGCAATGAACGTCAACATGTGGGAGCACGCCGCCACGCAACAAAATCTAGCCACGCTGAAATCCCGCGGCGTTCACGTAGTCGAGCCCGATGAAGGCTATCTCGCCTGCGGCATGACCGGCGCCGGCCGCCTAGCCGGAATCGAAACCATCGCCCGCGCCGTCTGCAAGGTTCTCGGCGTCCGCCACGATCTAGATTCCGAAACCATCCTCATCACCGCCGGGCCAACGTGCGAAGATTTAGATCCCGTCCGCTTCCTAACCAATCGCTCCTCCGGCAAAATGGGCTACGCTCTGGCCGCCGCCGCCCAACGCCGCGGCGCCCACGTAATCCTGGTCAGCGGCCCAACCGATCTACCCGCGCCAGAAGGCGTCGACTGGGTTCCCGTCCGCACCACGCAGCAAATGCGCGACGCCGTTATCGACCGCGCCGCCCAAGCCACCATCATCATCAAAGCCGCAGCCGTAGCAGATTACCGTCCCGCAATGCCCCGCACGCAAAAAATCAAGCGCAGCGGCGAACGTCTTACACTCGAACTCGAGCCCACGCCCGACATTCTCGCCGAGCTAGGCCGCGTGAAATCCTCTCAAGTCCTAATCGGCTTCGCCGCAGAAACTGAAAACGTAGCCGAAAGCGCCCGCGCAAAATTAACCCGCAAAAATGCCGACATGATCGTAGCCAACGACGTAACCAAAGAAGGCGCCGGCTTCGACACCGACACCAACGTAGTCACAATTTTCCTGCGCGACCATCGCGAAATCGCCCTCCCCAAAATGACCAAGGCCGAAGTAGCAGAAAAAATCCTAGATCAAGCCCTCGAATTGCGCCACCAAACCAAGTAAACTCTCCCCGGCGCAAATTTCATTCCAGCTTTTGAATCATGTTTCGGGCCAAAAAAAGTTTGTTGTCATCCTGAGGGCCCGAAGGCCCGAAGGATCTCAGCGTTCAATAATTGCAATGACCGACGCAACTCGCACGAACATTGAAAACTGGCTGCACTACGCCGATGAACTCGGCCTAACCCCGTTCTATCGCGATCGCGCCGCAACCGAACCGCAAACTCCCATAGCCGCAACCGCACCAGCGGCGGAAAATCCCGAGCCCATGCGCAAGCCCGCACAATCCCGTCCGCCATTCCCAGCAACGACAACTCCCGCGCCGACTCCAGCCGCACTTTTCCCAATAGCCACCGGCCCGACGCTCTTCGAAGCCGCCGACCGCATCGAAAACGACACCCTCGAAAAAATCCGCGCCGATCTAGGCGAATGTACTCGCTGCAAACTCCACAAGCAGCGCAACAAGATCGTCTTCGGCGACGGCAACGCCAAAGCCGACCTGGTCTTCGTAGGCGAAGGCCCCGGCCACGACGAAGATGTCCAAGGCCTACCGTTCGTAGGCCGCGCCGGCAAGCTCCTAACGCAAATGATCGAAGCCATGGGCCTCCAGCGCAAAGACGTCTACATCTGCAACGTAGTCAAATGCCGCCCGCCCGAAAATCGCCTCCCCGAGCGCGACGAAATCGCCACCTGCTCGCCGTACTTGGTCCGCCAAATCGACGCCATCCGCCCGAAAGTAATCGTCTGCCTGGGCGCCACCGCCGCGCAAATGCTGCTCAACACCAATCGCGGCATCTCCGGTTTCCGCGGCGAATGGCTCGAATACCGCGGCACACGCCTAATCGCCACGTACCATCCCGCGTATCTACTCCGCAACCCAGCCGCAAAATCCGAAGTCTGGAAAGACCTCCAAAAAGTAATGTCGGTCCTAGGCCTGCAAGCCAAGAAAGCCGCCGCGACGCGCTAGCAAAACTCCTCCGACCTCCGCGCCCTCAGCGTCTCTGCGGTGCTCTCTCTCCTCCCCTGCTAAACTACCCACTCGCCATGCCGCCCCGTTTCGCCGAACTCGCCCTGCCCGTCCCTCTCCGCTCCCTCTTCACCTATTCCATCCCCGCCCGCTTCGAATCCGAAGAACTAATCGGCCGCCGCGTCCTGGTTCCTTTCCGCAATCGCAAAATGATCGGCGTAATCGCAAGCCTCGCCGAAAACGCCATCGAGCTAGAGCGAGTGAAAGAAATTTCGGAGCTTCTCGATCCCATCCCCGCGTTAACTCCGAATCTCCTCGAACTCGGCAAATGGATCAGCCACTATTACATTGCCCCCATCGGTGAATCCCTGAACGCGCTCCTGCCCCCGCAACCCGATCTCCGCCAGGAGCGCGAATACAAACTCACCGAATCCGGCGCCGAATATCTAGAAGAGCTGGTAGCCCGCGGACCGGCCAACGAAAAAGAAGTAGCCGAACTAGCCGTCCTCGACGGCGCGAAAGCCTCCGACAAGCAATGGACCTCCGCACGCACGCGCAAAATCTCCGGCGGCGAAGCAGCCGCAGAGCGCTTAGTCCGCGCCAAGCGCCTCGAATGGAGCGATGTCCTGCTCCGCCGCAAATTCCGCACGCAGAAAATCGTCGCGTGGAAGAATGCAGGCCGCGGCAGCAGCGCCGCCGCGATCGATGAAAAATCCGCGCGCGTCCGCGAAGCCCTCCTCGATTCCGGTGGCCCGCTGCAACTCCCGCTTCTCCTCGAGCGCGCTCAAGTCACCAAGCGCGTCATCGAAAAGCTCGAAGCCGCCGGTCTTCTCATAATTTGGGAAGAGCCGCTAATCCCCGAAGACGACCCGTGGGAATCCGACTACGTCCCGCCAAACAATATTCTCAACGCCGAGCAATCGACAGCGCTCACGGAAATCCGCAACTATCTCGACGCCGGAAAATTCCAAGCCGCCCTGCTTCACGGCGTAACCGGCAGCGGCAAAACCGAGGTCTATCTCAGCGCCATCGAAGCCGCGCTCGCGAAAGGCAAGAGCGCCCTCGTCCTCGTTCCCGAAATCGCCCTCACTCTCTGGATGGGCCGCCACGTGCGCGCCCGCTTCGGCCCCCGCGTAGCGGTCCTCCACAGCGCTCTCCCGGATCAAGAACGCGCCCGCGAATGGTGGCGCGTCCGCCGCGGCGATGCCCGCATCGTAGTCGGCACGCGCAGCGCCGTCTTCGCCCCGCTCCAAAATCTCGGCCTCATCCTCGTAGACGAAGAACAGGAAACCGCCTACAAGCAGGAAGATATCCCGCGTTACCACGGCCGCGACACGGCCATCTATCGCGCCCGCCTCGAAAACGCCGTAGCCGTTCTCGGCTCAGCCACGCCGTCGCTCGAGAGCTATCAAAACGCCCGCAGCGGCAAATACAAACTCCTCGAACTAAAGACGCGCGTAGAAAATCGCCCCATGGCGAAAGTAACGGTCGTCGATCTCCGCGAAGATTTCCGCACCCATCACAAAGCCGCCCCCGTCAGCGAAGCTCTGCGCCGCGCCATCTCCGCTCGCCTCGAAGCCGGCACGCAAGCCATGGTGCTCATCAATCGACGCGGCTATTCCTGGTTCCTCCTCTGCCGCAGTTGCGGCGCTTACCTCCAATGCCAGAATTGCAGCATCGGCCTCACTTATCACAAAAGCCGCCAACGCCTCGAGTGCCACTATTGCGGCTTCGCCATGCGCGTTCCCAAAGCCTGCCCGAAATGCGCCAAGGAATATCTATATTTCGTAGGCGAAGGCGCGGAACGCATCGAAGAATATCTCCGCGATCAATTTCCGAACGCACGCATCGCCCGCCTCGATCGCGACACCGTCCGCACCAAGCAGCAATTTCAAAAGGTCCTGGGCGCATTCGCCAAAGGCGAAATCGATGTCCTGGTAGGCACGCAAATGGTAGCCAAAGGCCACGATTTCGAGCGCGTAACGCTGGTAGGCGTCGTATCCGCGGACCTAGCATTAGGCCGCCCCGATTTTCGCGCCGCCGAAAAAACCTTCCAACTCCTGACCCAGGTAGCAGGCCGCGCAGGCCGCGGCCGCCTCACCGGCGAAGTCCTCGTCGAGACCTACTATCCCGAACACTACGCCATCGAGCTAGCCGCCAAGCAGGACTACATCGGCTTCTTCGAAAAAGAAGCCCACTTCCGCCGCATGTTGCACTATCCCCCCTACACCGCCCTGGCCAGCATCCTGATCCGCGACAAAAAAATCGAGCACGCCATCCAATGGTCCCGCGCCCTCGAAGCCGTCCTAAAGCCGTTCGAGAGCCAGGGAATGAAAGCCCTGGGCCCAGCCGCCGCCCCGCTTTCCCGCCTACGCCAGGAATTCCGCTTCCAATTCCTACTGAAGACGCCGAAGCGCTCGATCCTGAGCCAAGCCCTGGCAGCCTGCATAGCCTATTGCGAAGCCCACAAAATCCCGGAAACCGCGGTGATCGTGGACGTCGATCCGACGAGCCTGGCGTAGGGGCCGGGGTTTACCACCGGCCCGGGGTGGCCGTGGGTTTTGGTGTGGATGTTGGATTTTTCGGACACGCCAGACCCGAAAACCCAGTGCCAACCCGGGGGCGTGTGAACCCGCCCCCCTACAAAGTGCAAAAAAAAGGCGTGATTTGTATCGATTAGACTGTGGCTCCTTTCTTTATTTTGTTGGGGTTACGGACGTTTCTAATAAATTCGTGTACCGATTAGGATTTGGCCTTTGCGGCTCGTTGACGTAGGCGATTTCGTGGCGTTTGGGCGGCTCGATGTAGACCCCGTCGTCGTTCAGCCTGCCGCTGACGATGATGGCGCGAATCACCGTGCTGCCTGAAACCCGAGCGGTTTCGGCATGCTCGATGAGCCGGTCGAGGGCGCCGCGCACGCGGCGCCGGCGCAAGGCCGGGAGGCCGCAAGCCTCGGCGTGACGGTAGAGCACCGTGCGGCCGCGAAGGCGGAACTCCTCGACGATGGTTTCCGGGCTCACCCAGCTTAGGAAGGCGTCTTCGATCGCCTCGCGCTTGCTGTGATGGCAGATGGCGCATTTCCGTTTGTGGCGGTCATAAATCCTTTTGGGGCGGCGAGTGGAAGTCTTGAGGCGCCTGCGGTTTGGGCTGGTCTCAGCGGTGGTGCGGATGGGGAGGTTGGCCGGGTCGGAGTTCGGCTCGGGGTCTTCGGGGCGGTCGGGTTCGCCGCCGGAAACGACGGCGTCGTGAATCTGCCCGCGATGCCATAGAGGCACGAGGGCCGGGGGCCTATTTGTGTTCATCGTATTGTCCTTGAGCGCGAGTGGCGCGGTTTAGTCTGAAGCTACCAAGCAGTTGGTAGTACGAGGTTTACAGCGCGGCTTGCTTTTCGGTCCTTTCGAGAGGCACCCCGGGAGGCGGTGCCAAATTTTGTCACTGGCTCGACTGCAGAGCCTTACGGAAGATGGCATGAATTAACGGATAAGTCAACAGAAAAATGCGAAAGAATGGTTTTGAACGCTTACCGAACTTCGTCGCAGCGAAAAAACGGGGCGTCACCTTACGGAACGGCGGTCTAGGTCGTGCTGCAACTAAGTTCTCCGTGAACGATCGTAGTGTCAATCAGTCCGCAGGATCCAGTATGCGGCGGCATACGAGATTGACACACCCGATGGGGAGAATCAGCAGGAACGACCCGCGACCGTATAGCGAGGCCGACGGTGGACGCAAGAATGATGTTCGTGATGCTCGCCAGCACGAAGAGCGCGACATATTACGAGCCAGATATGAAGCCCGATGGACCAGCGTTTTGCAATTGAAATGGCGCCAGCGATCGCAATGGCGCCCACAATTGCGAGTGCGGTCGACGACCATGCCAGCTGAGATGGATTTTGCGGCCGAATTGCATGTACTCAAAGTCTTGTAGCGGATGGCTAGGATTTGTCAGGTAAACGCGCGGACAAAGTTCATGAAGGCAAAGGGTTGTGGAGAGGCCAGGATTTGCGCGAAGCCGGCGAGAAAATCGAAGTCGGTGAATCCATTGTCGCGTCAGGACCAAGGCATAGACGGGCTTGGCGCCCCCGGATTGAAGCAACAAATCGGCGGTCCGTCGCAGCGTCGATCCCGACTCGATTAGGTCGTCGATCAAAAGAACGACTTGCACTTTACGTCGTCCGGCCCGAAGTGGATCGCTTCGGACGGCACGCGATGCCTCTCCGCCCAATCGTCAATGTTTTTCATCTGCGCGGTGGGCGTCGCCTTCACAACTGCATTTACGCACAGAGAGACGCGCAACCTACTGCGAGTTGCCGGGCGATCCCACCGAGGGCTGAGCCACACGGGATCGTGATGCCGGTGCCGCCAATCCGTTTCAGTTTGAGGATTCCGCGTTCGGAGAAACCTAGTTCGCAGTATCCACGATGTCCGCAAGTAGGCATCTATCCGGCACGATACTTTAGGCGGTAGAGTAGCTCGCAAGCTCGGGGCGCTTTGTATGAAACGGATAGATAGGGATCGCCAGACGGCGGGCTGCTGACCGTGTGGTAGTCGAGGACGTATCCTTCAGTCCACGGCTGCGACGGCAATTTCAAGGGGTTAGTCTTAACAATGGGCATGTGCGATTGCACCATGACGGGATCCGAACACCGGTGGTGGGCCGCGAACGATTGCAGCTTCTATCATCCGCCCAGGTTATGAAACGCGAGCGACCGGAAAATACGTAGAGAGTCGGACGTGTCGACACGCGGGAGGGAATTGGGCCACGAAAGTCAAATACGCCGGCAGGCAGAAGATAGGGTAAACTGGGATGCTCAGGACAGGCCGGCGCTACGGGATCGGAATTGCCGAACTACGGATTTGTTGTTGGCCAGGGGGTGAAGCAGAGTACGAAGATGATTAGGGCGTAGACGGCCCACATTCTGCGCTTTGGATCTAGCGGCTCCCAGCGATTCAGTAGCGGGGGGTGGCGGAAGAACCAGGAGAAGGCTAGCAGCAGGCCGCCCCACATTACCCAGCCGTCCCAGAAGAGATTCTTCCAATGCCGAGTAAGCCCATCGCCAGGGTGATTGCGCCGACCGCTAGCGAGATGCGGCGGTGGAGGCGGCTGGTTAGGCAATAGAGGATGTGGCCGCCGTCGAGTTGCCAGGCTGGGAGCAAATTCAGAGCTGTGACGAACAGGCCGACCCACGCGGCGCGGCCTACCGGATGCAGAAGGAGATCGCCGGGCGGCGTGTGCGGACGCAGCATCGAAATGAGCAAGTAGACCAGCGGCGGATTTCCGAAGCGCAGCCCGCTGGGGGCTGCTCGCGGCGAGGCCCGGCACGATTTTCGAATTGGCGATGGCGAAAATCAGAGCGGGGACGGCGAAGATGAAGCCGACTACCGGTCCTGAGAGGCCGACATCGAAAAGCGCGCGGCGCGTGGGAATCGGCGAGCGGATGCGGATGAACGCGCCGAAAGTGCCGAGGATGGTCGGCGCAGGAATGAAATACGGATAGGTGACATCGATTCCGTATTTGCGGCAGGTGAAATAGTGGCCGAGCTCGTGGGCGAGGAGGATGCCGAGCAGCGTGAAGGAAAAGGGAATGCCGAGCGCGAGAAGTTCGGGATGCTCGAAGGGGCGCGCCATCGTGGTGAAGGGATTTTCGTCGCTCGAGAACGGCTCGCGATTCTGCGAATAGGAGATGGAAAATTCAGCGCCGACGGCGAGCGTGGAAATTATCGTCAGCAGAAAAAGAATCAGCGGCGTCCAAAGCGGACGGTGGCGCGGCTTGCGCAGAACTTCTTCTGCAATCGGCGGATATTGAAACTCTACGACTTCGGCGGGGACATGGGCGTGCCCGTTTCCGCTGCTCATGGATGTGAGATGGCCAATGGAGGCGTCGCGGTTTCTAGAAAATTTCGGCGATTAGCCGGACGCCTTCGTTCCGGTGCCGTTTTCGAGCGACTGAAGTTCTTTGCCGGGCTTGAAGCGCACGGCTTTGCCCGGCGGGATATTTACTTGCTGGCCGGTGCGCGGATTGCGGCCGATGCCGGTCTTGCGCGGCTTGACGTTGAAGACGCCGAAGCGGCGCAGCTCGATGCGCTCGCCTTTGCCGAGGGCGTTCTTCATGGCTTCGAAGACGGTCTCGACGGCCTGCTCGGCTTTGTTTCGGGTAATGTTCGTTTTCTGAACCACCGCGTTCACGATGTCCAGTTTGATCACAACGGCCTCCCGGCTGCGGCGAAATCTATGCTAGACAGGGGGTTGCGGGTTGTCAAGCGAAGTGCGGCGGGCTAAGATGCGCTGCCATTTTTTGCGGATTTTTGCGGGATGAGGAGAGTTGCTCATGAGCGTGAAGTCGGACAAGTGGATTCGGCGCATGGCGGTGGAGCAGAAGATGATTGAGCCGTTTGCGGACCGGCAGGTGCGCGAGGGCGTGATTTCGTACGGCGTGTCGTCGTATGGCTACGACATGCGCGTGGCGGATGAGTTCCGGATTTTTACGAATGTGAATTCGTCGATTGTGGATCCGAAACATTTCGACGCGAAATCGTTTGTGGAATTTCAGGGGCCGGTGTGCATCGTGCCGCCGAATTCGTTCGCGCTGGGGAGGTCGGTGGAATATTTCCGGATTCCGCGAAGTTGCCTGACGATCTGCGTGGGGAAATCGACTTACGCGCGGTGCGGAATTATTGTGAACGTTACGCCGTTCGAGCCGGAGTGGGAAGGATTCGTGACTCTCGAGATCAGCAACACTACGCCTTTGCCGGCGAAGATTTATGCCAATGAAGGATTGTGCCAGGTGATTTTTTTTGAGTCGGATGAGGTTTGCGAGATTTCGTACAAGGATAAGAAGGGAAAGTATCAGGCGCAGCAGGGGATTGTTCTGCCGCGATTGTGAACGCCGAGATCCTTAGGGCCCCGACCGGGTCGGGGACCCTCAGGATGACAGCGAAAGGCAAGACGAAAAGCAAGAGCAAGACGCGAGACCCAAGACGCAAGACGCGTGAGCCTCACGCTTTTCCGTTGAGCAGCGGCGACGCGAGTCCCAGTGGCGCGAGAAGACGAATTTGTCGAAGGGTTTGCGCGAGCGCGGGGCTAGTTCGCGGCGGCGAAGATCTTCGGGGAGCGTTTCGGGATCGCCGGGGTAGCCGATGGCCATGGCGGTGACCGGCTCGAACTCGGCGGGGACTCCGTAGGTCTCGCGAACGGTTTCCACTTCGATCCCGGCCATTTGGTGGACGCTTAGGCCGAGCGACGTGGCCTGCATCACCAGATTCGCTACCGCCTGGCCCAGATCGTAGAGCGCGACGCGATTCGGCTGGCCATTTTTGGCGAACGCTTTGCGGGCGAGCGCGAAGATGAGCGCCGGCGCGTTCTGCGCCCAGGCGCGATTGCCGGGAACGAGACACGCGGCCGCTTTTTCGAAATCTTCCGGATTGCTTCTGCACGCGAGGATGAAATACCACGGTTGCTCGTTGCTCGACGAGGCGGTCCAGCGGGCGGCTTCGAAAAGGCTGCGCAGTTTTTCCGGTTCGATGGGGCGAATGTCGAAGGCGCGGGGGCTCCAGCGGCGTTCGAGGACTTCGTGGATGGGATAGGTTGTTTGGGCCGGCTTTTCCATTGGTGTTTTACACCTCAGGTTAATTGATGAGAGCGGTGGCGTGAGCGATGCTGCGGAGTTCGGAATAATTCAAAGCGTTGTCATTCCGAGGAGTGCAGCGACTAGGAATCTCGTCGTTTGCGCTGAATTTAAGAAAATGCAGATCCTTCATCCGCCTAGGCGGGTTCAGGATGACAACATAGAGGCAGTTGCGGCACGGCTGCCCTTCGACTTCGCTCAGGGCAAGAAGCCGTACCCTGACATAGCGACGCAACGGAAAGTCAAAAGCCCCACGCGCAAGTGCGGCGCATGGGGCACCCGAATTCCACGGCAGGAAAATGCAGATCCTTCACTTCGTTCAGGATGACACCGAAGGCAATTTTTCCGCAAACTGCAGAGCGGATAATTCTGTAAGTCGCACTTGCGGCGCGCGTGGGCGGCGGCTTATTTCTGAATTACGCCGCAGGCGAAACGGGAGCCTGAGTTGCCTGTTGGGTCCGTGGTTTCGTCGTCTGGTTGCGCGTGAATTACGATCGACGTGCCGGCTTGTTGGAGAAGGGAATTTGGGCCGTCGCCTAGCGTGACGTGGGGATCGACCCAGGAGCCTTTGGCTTTGCCTTCGGCGTTGGCGAGGATGTTGCCGAGATCTCCGTTGTGCGGGCCTGCGGGATTCTTTGCGCCGTGCTGCTTGTTGTCGGGATTGAAGTGGGCGCCGGCGGTCTTGAAATCCGGGGCGAGGCACTGACCGGCTGCGTGGATGTGGACGCCGTGCATTCCCGGAGGGATCTGCGAGACATTGAGCGAGATGCTGACGCCGTCTTTTTGTTGATGGAATTTGGCTTCGCCGATTTTTTGGCCGGATTGATTCATGATGTCGGCGCGGGCGGATTGAGCGGCTGCGGGTAGAGCGGCGGCGAGCAAGATTGCGAGGCCGAGAAACCATTTCTGAATGTGCATGGAGAATCCCTCCTTGGAATTGGGGGCTAATGCTACTTCAGATGCGGCTGAATTTCAGCCGGATTCGGTGGTGGCGGACAACCCCGCTGTAATCGGCCGGTCGCATTGGCGGTAAATCGAGCCGTGTGCGCAATCGAGGCCCGGGCGGAGCAAGCCCCGCCCCTACGAAGGCAAACACCAAAACCAAAACCAAAACCAAAACCAAAACCAAAACCAAAACCAAAACCAAAACCAAAACCAAAACCAAAACCAAAACGCAAAAGCAAAAGCAAAAGCAAAAGCAAAAGCAAAAGCAAAAGCAAAAGCAAATGCAAATGCAAATGCAGATCCCTCACCCCTAAAGGGGTTCGGGATGACAATGTTTGGACTTTTTCCGCAGCTTGTTTAGTCCCGGTTGCGATCTTTGGCTGCGGCGCGATAGGCGTCGCGGTGGTCTTCGATTCCGGCTTTGTAGACTGCGACGATGTTGCGCGTGGCTAGAATGTCTTCAGCCGGATTGCCGTTGACCAGCACTAGATCGGCGCGCAGGCCGCGAGCGATGCGGCCGCGGTCGGGTAGGTGAAATGCGAGAGCAGGAGCGGAAGTCGCCGCGCGCAGAGCTTCCTTTGGCGTGAGTCCTGCGCCGACTAGCAGGAGCAGCTCTTCGTGCAGGCTCACTCCGTAGGCGGTGCCGGGATTGGGAGCGTCGGTTCCTGCGAGGATGGGAACTCCGGCGGCCTTCAGTTCTTTGATGGCTTTGGCGGCGCCATCGCAGGAAAGGCCGCGGCTGGCGGACGGGAAAGTTTCCTTGAGTCTGGAGATATTGGCATGGGTCAAGAATGGTTCGAGTCTGGGATCGGCGATGAGTTCGCGGCGCGAGGCCGTGGGACCGCAGATGCTGCGTAACACGGTCATTGTGGGTATCACAAAAGCATGATGCGCGGCGACCAGCTCGCCGAAGTGCTTGTCGCACGATGAGCCCGACGAAAAGATGCGCCAGACCGTCGGCGCCTGCATTGATGGCGTCTTGGGCTTGCCACTCGCTGCCGATGTGCACGACCGCGAGCTTGCCGCGCGCGTGGGCTGCGTCGATGATGGCCTTCATCGTTTGTTTGCTCAGTGTGGGCCGTCCGCGCGGGAATCCGTACTCGCTGGCATCGTCGTAAACGAGCTTGATGTAATCCGATCCTTCGGCGATGCGGTCATCGACCCAGGCCTGCGCTTTTTTGGCGTCGGTGATGGTGGGAATTTCCATTCCGTATTCCGTGCCATGGCCGCCGGGCGCGGTGGCGAGAATTCCTGCGGACCAGAAATCGGCCATGCTGCTGGTTTCGGAGCTTTTGAGCGTGGCCATCAGACGCGGCGCCATCATCATGTCGAACTCAGAGGTAACGCCAAAAACCAGGGCCTGCTCGAGGGCTGATGCGCTGTGAACGTGCACGTGGGAATCAATCAGGCCGGGTAGGAGCGTCTTGCCGGTTCCATCGACGATTTGCGCGGATGGATCGGTGAGATCCGGCCCGATGTCGCGGATGCGGCCGTCTTGGATGAGTACGCTGGTGCTGGGAATCACGTCTGCGCCGTCGAATACGCGGACGTGCTGGAAGAGGATGGGAGTGGATTGGCGGTTGGCGGGAAGAGCGCAGGCCAGAAGCGCGAGCGATACGAGGAATGCTTTCATCGAATTCTCCGCAACGAGGTTGATAAACCGAGCCGACGCTAGAGTCAAACACTACATGACGCGAATTGTTGCGTGGCGTTAGCGGGCCTGGAGGGGAGAAGGGCAACAAAAAGGTTGCGTTTTCCGGGTGGCCGCGATAATGTGCAACCTGGAGGTTGCCTAACAATGGAGAATCGAGTTGAGAAGCGGATTGAATTGAAGGCGCCGGTGGCGCGGGTGTGGCGGGCGTTGACGGATTACCGAGAATTCGGGGAGTGGTTCCGCGTGAAATTGGATGGGCCGTTTGTGGCGGGGGAGATCTCGCGCGGGCACATTACGCATCCTGGATACGAGCACGTGAAATGGGAGGCGGTGGTGCAGAAGATGGAGACGGAGAGGTTGTTTTCGTTCACGTGGCATCCTTATGCCGTCGATCCGAAGATCGATTATTCGAAGGAGACGCCTACGCTGGTGGAATTCCGGCTGGAGAAAACGGCGGGCGGGACTTTGCTTGTGGTGACGGAGTCGGGGTTTGACAAGATTCCCGTTGGGCGGCGCGAGGAGGCTTTGCGGAAGAATGAGGGCGGGTGGACAGCGCAGATGAAGAATATCGAGAGCTATGTCGCGCAGAGGCCGTAGCGGCGTGGCCGTCAAGCGGCAGGCTCAGGCACCCGTGTTTGCGGCGTTGGGGGACGAGACGCGGCTGGCGCTGGTGGCGAAGCTTTGCGGCGGCGGGGCGCGGTCGATCTCGCAGCTTACGGAGGGATCGCGGCTTACGCGGCAGGCGATTACCAAGCATTTGCGGGTGTTGGAGAAGGCGGAGATTGTGCATTGCGTGCGGGAGGGGAGGCAGAGTTTGTTTGAGTTTGATCCGGGGCCGATTGAGGAGATGAAGAGATATCTGGAGGGCGTGTCGGAGCAGTGGGATGAGGCTCTGGGGAGGTTGAAGGCGTTTGTGGAACGGTGAGAACTCGGTAGGCGGCTGCAAGCTGGCGTGTCATAGAATTGCTGTTTAAGAACGTCGAATGGGAAAATTATCGAAGCGAAAGCTGTGGCAGGCATTGGCATGCCTCACGAGCACAGTCGTGCTCTGGATTCGCTTAGATGTCTTCGGTGCCTCAGAGTTCAGTGGCGGACGACTTACCGGTCCATTGTTGAGAATGGCGGAGCTAGGCTCCTTGCTTTTTCTTTTGGCGTTGCTGCTGACATTCTTTCTTCGACGAACTGCGGCCACAACCGCACTAGCGGCCACACTAGTTTGTTTTCCGTTTTACTTGCATGTCTTAATGCCAGGAGCATACCGACGGATATTCAAAGGCGAATACTCCGTCCCGCTCGATCAACCGTTTCACTGGGATAGCTGGGCAGTTATTGGAGCCCTCAGTCTCGTTTTCGCTGCGACTGTAAGTGTTCGGAGCTATTTCACGGTTCGAGAGGATGGATAGTCCGGCATCGGAAAAATGGAGTACTCAGGTTGACGCCCGAATTGAGCCTCGTGAGCACGGAATACGCTTCAGGTCCGCGCATCGCCGTTGCCCTTGGTTGACCTTCTAGTCGGAAGATGCCGGCAGGGACGCCGGCGCTACCAACTGCGCGGCTGAATCAACGTTACGGCTTTTGGGTGGGGCGGAGATCGATTTCGCTTATGAAGCTTTGGGGGGCTTGGGTTACTAGTGTGGCTACGGCGTGGGCTACGTCGTCGGGTTGCAGTAGCTTGGAGGTGTCGCGGCCGGTGTGCGGGGAGAAATCTGTGGCTACGCTGCCTGGGCAGATGGCGGAGACGCGGATGTTGTGGGCGCGGAGATCTTCGGCCATGCAGGCGGTGAGGCCCATGAGGCCCCATTTGGAGGCGCAGTAGATTCCACCGTTGGCGAAGGCATTCTTGCCGGCCAGCGAGCTGATGTTGACGATGTGACCGCGCTTGCGCTCGATCATTCCCGGCGCGACGGCGCGGGTTACCAGGAACACGGATTTCAAATTGGTGTCTAATACGGCCTCCCAGTCCGCTTCGGACATTTGATGGGCGGGGCCGAAGCGGCCGATGCCTGCATTGTTGACGAGAATATCGATTGGGCCGAGTTCGCGATGTGTCCGATCGACGAGTGTTTGTATCTCATTCGCATGAGTGACATCTGCGACCATGGCGAGCGCTTCGAAACCTTCATTGCGTAGCGCGGCTGCTGCGGATTCCAGGCGGGTGGCATCGCGGGCGCAGAGGCTGAGGCGCGCGCCTAGTTCTGCGAGGCGGCGGGCGATGGCGAGACCGATGCCGCGGCTTGCGCCGGTGACGAGCGCGGTCATGCCGGCGAGAGGTTTGCTGGTGACGTTTGCGCTACTCATCGTGAAATTTCCTCCAGGCGACGTTCGCGGCAGAGTCACCATCTTATCATCTAGGTCTGAAGGTGACGGGGCGCACCAGGAGATTGCAATGCAGCGGCAACCCGGCCGAATTAGCCTTGCACGGCTGAAATGCTTTTCCTATAATCCCGTAGCTTTTCTAAACCTTGTCCCTGCAGGGGTCGCAATTCCTTTGATTTCGACCGCTTGCCTAGGCCGACCGCTTGGCGGTCGCACCTGAGAAGGAAACTGTTCGAGGAGGCAGGTAAACAATGAAGCGAGAGCGTATGGCCGCAAGAGGAATCGTGCTGGCAGTGACGCTGTTCCTCTGCTGGCAGGCCAAGCCAGCGGCCGCTCAGGACGCGCCAGCGCAGCAGCCCGCTTATACAATTCCGGAATATAACGCCTTTCAGGCGTGCAACGCGGAGAAGAATGCGCAAACCCGGTTGAAGTGCCTGGACGATTTCGTGGGAAAGTTTCCGAAGTCGACGCTGATGAAGTACATCGATCAGATGTACTGGAGCACGTACAACGAGCTGAAGAACTATCCGAAGGTGACAGAATACGCGGACAAGTATGTGGCGGAGAGCGATGCGAAGGCGGATAACGCGGCGCGGGTGCAGGCGTACTATTCTCGCTGCGCGGTATTTGAGTTTGCCTACAATCCGAAGGCGCCCGATTCAACAGAGCAGTTGAACAAGGCGAAAGCGGCGTGCCAGGACGGCCTGACTGCGCTCAATAGCCTGGCGAAGCCTGAGAACATGACCGATCAGCAGTTCGCGGATCAGAAGAAGCCAGTGGCCGCGCTGTTTTACGATACGGTGGGCTTCGCCGAACTGCAGTTGAAGGATTACCCGAGCGCGGCGACGGCGTTCAAGAATGCTTTGACGAACGCGCCGACTGACGGAGTGGCCGAGTATCGCCTGGGCGTTGCGTATCTGCAGGAAAATCCGCCGCTATCGATGGATGGGTTCTGGGCTTTGGCGCGGGCGGTGGCGTTGAAGGCGCCTGGGGACGCACAGATTAAGGATTATTTACGGAAGCAGTTGGTGCGCTATCAGCAGTCGGGCTGCGATAACTTGATTGACTCGCAGATGAGCGAATTCCTGCAACTGGCGGCGGGGGCGCCGGAGCGGCCGGCGACTTATAGCATCCCGAGCGCGGCGGATTTGGACAAGGTGCGCCAGGGTCTGAATATTCTTACGGTGCTGACGGATCTGAGCGGAGGCGGGGACAAGGCGAAGATGACGTGGCTCGCCGTGTGCGGATCGGATTTCCCGGAAGTGGTGGGCAAGGTGATTGACGTGACGCCGGGGACGGATACGGTTGAGTTGCACGTGTTTACCGGGGCGACGTCGGACGAGATGGAAAAGGCCACCACGGCGAATATGGACGTGAAGATCGCGGGCCAGCCGGAAGCGAGCCGCTTGCAGAAGGATGACGGCGTGCGATTTTCGGGGACGTTGACGGGATATGATCCTTCGCCATTCATGCTGCACTGGGAAAAGGGCAAGGTGAATGCGGAAGATATTCCGCCGGAGAAGAAGGAAGGGCAGACGCGGAAACCGCATAAGGTGGCGAAGCCTTCGGGGAATTAGAGATTTAAGATCGTTTTCGATTGGAATGGAAAAGGCCGCTGGGAAACCGGCGGCCTTTTTATTTTGGGGTAGTGGTAGCGCCGGCGTCCCTGCCGGCATCTGGCGAGCACGGAACCCGCGATCGGCAGCAGTCATGCGCGGACCAAGCAACGCGCGCAATTTGAAATCGGCGTCCGCGGTCGACCACGATCTTCGCCGGCGATCGCGGTCGTAAGATGCCGGCAGGGACGCCGGCGCTACCACGGCAGTCGCGGTACGAGGGTGAGTGATGCTTGTGGTAGGGTTTGCAATCGTAAGAGCCGGCGGGGACGCCAGCGGTACGCTAGCCTGGTCGATCGTGCTTTTGGGGGCGATGCGGGTTGGCGTTCACAAAAGCGGCGGCAGGGACGCCCTTCGGCTTCGCTCAGGACAAGCCGGCGCTACCAGGGCAGTCGCGCGGTACGCGCGCTAGCGGCGGCGGTGGGAGCTTGGGTTGATTTTGTATTCGTCTACTTTGCGGCTTAGGGTGTTGCGGTGGATGCCCAGGACTTTTGCGGCGCGGGATTGATTGCCGTTGGCGCGCTCGAGGGCGCGCTTGATGAATTTCTTCTCGAATTCGTTGACGGCCTCGCCGAGCAGGATGCCGCGCTCGACCATTTGTCCGATGAGGGATTCGAGTTGTTCTTTCACGGTCGCACGCTCCACGGTGACGCTTCGACGGACTCCCTTCGTGGCCCGGAGATGGATCGCTCGGTGATCAATCTAGTGGACGGCCGGTGAGCCGCTCGTAGGCTTCGCGATATCGCGCGCGGGTGGCCGCAACGACTTCGGCGGGAAGCGCGGGAGCGGGGGGCTGCTTGTTCCAGCCGATGCGCTCGAGATAATCGCGGACGTATTGCTTGTCGAAAGAAGGTTGCGCGCGGCCGGGCTCATATTCGTCGGCGGGCCAGAAGCGCGAAGAATCGGGAGTGAGGGCTTCGTCGATCCAGATGAGCTCGTGGCCGGCGAGGCCGAATTCGAATTTTGTGTCGGCGATGATGATGCCGCGGGCCGAGGCGTAGGCAGCGGCGCGGGTATAGATTTCGATGGAGACATCGCGTAGGCGCAGGGCGAGAGAGGCGCCGATGCGCGAGGCGGCTTCTTCGAATGAGATGTTTTCGTCGTGGCCAGTGGTGGCTTTTGTGGACGGCGTGAAAATTGGATTGGGGAGCTGCGACGATTCGACGAGGCCAGTCGGCAACGGGATGCCGCAGACGCGGCCAGTTTTTTGATAATCCTTCCAGCCTGAGCCGGAGAGATAGCCGCGGACTACACACTCGATGGGGATGGGCTCGGTGCGCTTGACGAGCATGGAGCGGCCGGCGAGATCGGCGGCGTATGGGGCGAGCGCGCCGGTGAAATCGGTGGCGGTGATGATGTGGTTCGGAACGATGCCGTGCAGCTTGTCGAACCAGAAGAGCGAGAGCTGCGTGAGAACCTTGCCTTTGTCCGGAATCGGCGTGGGGAGAACGACGTCGAAGGCCGAGAGGCGGTCGGTGGCTACGATAAGAAGATTCTCATCTACCTCGTAGATGTCGCGGACTTTTCCGCGGCCGCGGAGTTGAAGTCCGGCGAAGGACGTTTGTGAAATTGCTGGCGCCATTTGTGACGATGCCAAGGTGATTCTTTCCTTTCGGGGAGCCGTATTCTAGCGCACGAAGGGGGGAAGTCAACGGGGAAGAAAAAAGAAGGGGAGCGAGCGATTATTTTCTGGGCGAGATGAATATTGGCATGTTCCTGGATGATTTGAGAAGGGCGGTGGAAATTTCAGATTTGAGATTTCAGATTGAAGAAACGGCAAATGCAACGGCAAATGCAACGGCAAATGCAACGGCAAATGCAGATCCCTCACCGCTGAAGCGCGTTCGGGATGACACTATATTCACTTCTTGAGCGGTGATAAATGCAAAGCTCGGACCGAAATGCCCGGCGCTTAAGCGCATCGTTTGTGGCGCGGCTTTTTCGGAGCGCTGAAGCGTTCCTCCCCCGCAGAAATGCGGGGCTCCCACCGAAATTAAGAGGCTCCCACCGAAATGCTGAGCGCGGATTGCTACGCGGCGTTGGTGGCGGCGCGGGCTTCGGGCTTTTCGGCTTGGGCGGCGGCTTCTTCCCAGCGGACGGAGACTAGTTTGGAGACGCCGGGTTCTTGCATGGTGACGCCGTAGAGGACCGAGCCCATCTCCATCGTTTTGCGATTGTGCGTGACTACGATGAATTGGGTTTGCTCGCCCATTTCTTGCAGCATTTTGTTGAAGCGGCCGACGTTGGCTTCGTCGAGAGGCGCGTCCACTTCGTCGAGGATGCAGAACGGGCTTGGTTGGAAGCGGAATACGGCGATTAGCAACGCCAGCGCGGTGAGCGCTTTTTCTCCGCCGGAGAGTAGCAGGATATTTTGCAGGCGCTTGCCGGGCGGCTGCGCGACGATATCAATTCCGGCTTCGCCGGAGCTGTCGGGCTCGGTTAGGCGCATCTCGCCGGTGCCGCCGCCGAAGAGACTTTGGAAGGCGATGGCGAAGCTGGCGTTGATGGCGGTGAAGGCTTCTTCGAATTTTTGACGCGAGACTTGATCGAGTTCGGAGATGGCTTGCTGCGTGTTCTGGATGGATTCGACGAGATCGTCGCGCTCGCGGCGGAGGAAACCGTCGCGCTGCTCGCATTCCTGAAATTCCTCGAGGGCCATCATGTTGACCGGGCCCATCGCGTCGACGCGGGCTTTCATTTCGTTGTAATTCGTTTCGGCGGCGGTGAGTTCTTCGCCGGTTAGGAGCGTGGGCTCGAGGCCGATCAATTCTTCGGGTTGGGCATTTAGCTCGGCGACGCAGGTCTGGCGTAGATACTCGCGATCGGAATCGTTGCGGGCTTTTTCGACTTCGCAATGGGTACGCTGTTCGCGCTGCTCATCGAGCGATTGGCGTTGACCGCGGAGCGCGTCATCGAGTTGAGCGGCGCGGGTGCGCGCGGAATCCCATTCGGCTTCGAGAGCGGCCTGCGATTCTTCCATGCGGAATTTTTCGGCGCGCAAGCCATCGGACTGGCGCGCGAGTTCGGCGGTGCTTTCGTCGAGCTGCCGGCGCTCGAGCTCGAGAGCGGCGTGCTGCTCGCGGAATTGCGCGGCGCGGACGGATGTCTGCGATGCCTCGGCTTCGATCCGCTGGGCGATTGTCTCGGCGCTGGCGAGGCGTTCGGAAATCGCGGCCAGCTCTTCGCGCTTGCGAACTAGTTCTTCTTGCTGGACCTGCAGGCTCTGGCGCATCTGTGCTAGTCGTTCCGCGGCGGCAGCTGATTCGGATTCGGCTGCGGCGCGGGATTCCTTTGCGGCGGCGCTGCGCGTCTCGGCTTCGAGAGCGCGTTGGCGCGTGGATTCGGTTTCGGCGCGCAACACGGCGAGTTCCTGCGCGGCGGCTTCGCGCTGTTCTTCGGCGCGCTGCCATTCGGCGCGAGCTTGCGCGAGTTGGTGCGTGGCGGCGACGACGTCCTTCTCAGCTTCGACGTGCTGCGCCAGAGTGACGGCTAGCCACTCATCCGCGCGAGCAATTTCCTCTTCGAGATGCGCGATCTCACCTTGCGCCTTGGAGGCTTCGGTTTCGAGGCGCGTGGCTTCCACTTCTTGCATGCGCAATTCGCGCTTCAGCGCGAGCGGGCCAGCATCGCCGGGACGGCCACCACTGACCATGCGGCCGTGATAGCAGGTGCCGTCGACGGTGAGGAAATGAAATTCTGGATAAGCGCTGGCGAGGCTTTCGGCGATGCCTGCTTCTTCGACTACGTAGGCCGTTTGCAGCTTGGAGAGAAATTGATTCATGGCCGGGCCGAGCGGCTCGCGGAATTTCACCAGGCGATCGAGACGCGCGAGGACACCGGGGCGGTGGTGCATCGCATCGGGAGTTTCGCGCGGCGCGATATTGAGGCTGCTGAGCGAATCGACGAAGAAAGTGGCGCGGCCGCCCAAATCATCGCGGAGAAGAGCGACGCCTGCGCGGGCAGATTCGAAAGTTTCGACGACGACGTATTCGAGCTCATCGCGGAGAAATTGCTCGATGGCGTTTTCGAATTGCTCTTCGACTTCGGCGTAATCGGCCAGCAGGCCGACGGCGCGGAAATCTTTGGGAGCGGAGCCGTTGGCGGCGAAGAGCTTTTGAACGGCATCGGCCGAGTAGGCGCGCTCTTCGAGGATTTGCGAGAGGGAAGCGCGGCGCGCGCGGGCGGCGGAGAGCGATTCGCGCGTGGTTTCCGTGGATTGCTTCAAATCCTGATATGCGCGGCGGAGATCGGCCAGGCGCGATTGGGCTTCGCGGGCGGCTTGGCCGAGTTCCTGCGAGCGGGTGAGAGCGGTCTGCGAGCGTTCATCGGTCGAGTGAGCGCGCTCGGAGTGCGCTACGCAATCGGCTTCGATGGTGGCGAGCGAGGTGGCTCGCTGAGTTTCGGCGCCGGAGAGGCGGGCTACGGCTTCCTGGCCCTGCAGGGCTTCGGCGTGGCTGCGGACGGATTCTTCGCCGAGGCGGGCGGCAGTGAGGCGGAGTTCTTCGATGCGAGTTTCGAGAGTTTGTTGTTCGGCGGCGTCACTGGCTGCAGATTCCATGGCTTCGCGTAGAGCGGATTCGAGTGCCGCGGTGTTGGCGCGCAGCTCGGCGACCGATTCGTTGTGGGCGGTCATGCGATTCTGCAGATCGGCAGCTTCGCGCTCGGCGTGCTCGATTTCGACAAGCACCTTCGCGGCGCGCATTTCGAGCTGGCGAGCCTGCTCTTGATTGAAGAGGATGCGATTTTCGGCGCGATCGAGATCGAGTGCGGTCTGGCTGAGCAGATTTTGCGTGCGACGCAGCTCGGCTTCGAGTTCGTAGTTGCGGGCGCTGAGGCGCTCTTGCTCGGCTTCGAGTTCGCGGAGCGAGCGCGTAGCATCGGCTTCCGCGGCGGCCATTTCGTGCAGCGATTTTTCGAGGCGCTCGGCTTCGGAATCTAGGTGCAGCGCTTTGCTGGCGAGTACGGTGCGCAGCGCGCCGCGCATTTGTTCGCGCAGCTCGGCATAGCGGCGTGCTTTCGAAGCTTGCCGTTTGAGCGAGGCTAGCTGCTTTTCGACTTCGACGAGGATGTCGTTGACGCGGGACAGATTCAGGCGCGCGGCTTCGAGCTTGGCTTCGGCGAGGCGGCGCTTGGTCTTGTACATCGTGACGCCCGCGGCTTCTTCGATGATGGCGCGGCGATCCATGGGCTTCGAGTTCAGGATCTGGCCGATACGGCCCTGCTCGATGATGGCGTAGGAATCGGGGCCGAGGCCCATGCCCATGAACAGTTCCTGAATGTCGCGGAGGCGAGCGACGCGGCCGTTGAGGATGTATTCACTCTGGCCGGAGCGGTAGAGGCGGCGGCCGATGACCACTTCGCCGGGCTTGGGCGCGTGTACGGGTTTGTGCTGTCCGCGCTTCTTGCGGAATTTGCCGGCAACGCTTGAGTCTTCGGAGGCTTCAGCGCTCGCTGGCGCGTCAGTTTGCATTTCGGCCGACGCGTCGCCGGCGGCGAGTGAGTCCTCAGAATTTTCGGACGGTGCGATTTCTTCGAAGGGCTCGGGCGGCGTGGAGTCGAGAATCTTCGCGGCGGCTTCGGCTAGTTCCGGGTCTACGAGCGTGATCATGACCTCGGAGAGGCCCAGCGGCGGGCGCTTGGCGGTGCCGTTGAAGATGCAATCGGACATGCGCTCGGCGCGAAGGAGCTTGTGACTTTGCTCGCCGAGGACCCAGGAAATGGCATCCACGATGTTCGACTTGCCGCAGCCATTGGGGCCCACGATGCAGGTTATCCCGTTGCCGCTAAAGGTGATATGGGTCTTCTCGCAGAACGATTTGAAGCCCAACAGATCGACTTTACGAAGTTTGAGCACGCTTAGCCTCGAACCAGATTTTGTCTCCGCGCGGGGACGTGCGGAGAGACGGCTATTTCTTCAATTGAGATGGAGGTGTTCCGAGACAAAAAGCTTGGAGGGTCGATGGTCCGTGGCCCTGCCGCCTGGCGCGTGCGTATCGGCGGTTACGGGAAAAGAAGATAGCATCCGTAGTGGAGGATGTAAAGCGTATCCCCTAGAAATTGTGCCTGTGTGAATGAGGGATGCGCGGCGGCTGTATATCAGATTTTTCTGAGAGCTTTGATGATTACGATGAGCAGCAGCGCGCCGATGATTGCGGCGACCAAGCGTGCGACGAGCCCGCCGAGCGCCGCCATTCCGTACAAGCCCAGGACATCGAACAGCAGCCAGCCGCCGAGAATGGAGCCGAGGATTCCGACGATGATATCGACGCCGATTCCGAAGCCGCGTCCGCGAACGAGCAGGCCCGCGATCCAGCCCGCCAGTGCGCCGATGACGATTAACCAGAGCAGGCGAAACATGGAGGTACCTCCGTACGAGAGACGCTATGCGCTCGCGTCTGCAAGACCGACGGTTTCAGTGGTTCGATGATTGCCGAGAATGGCCGGTTTCGGCCGTGGCCCACTAGGCGCTTTTTATCGCCTTGATGATCACCAGCAGAATGACGGCGCCAACAGTGGCCATGCACAACTGGCCGAGCAGGCCCCAGGCAGTCAGCCCGAGAAGGCCGAAGATCCAACCGCCGATAAATGCGCCAACGATTCCGACGATGATGTCCACGATCAGGCCGAAGCCGCGGCCCTTCACTAGAGTTCCGGCTAGCCAGCCGGCGATCGCGCCGATGATTAATGTCCAGAGCAAACCCATGTTGGTTCCTCCGATTGAGAATCCCGGTACGCGTGCAGTCTCGAATTCGATGTGAAGCTGGCCTGTGAGGTTTCGAGTGGGCGGATTCTAACACCGGATTGGGCTTGTGACGCTAGTTTCTGAGGTGCGGCTCGCGTTTGACTCGAACTGGCGGGCGACGTAGCATCGCGGGCGTTAGTGGAGGCTTGCATGGCGCATTTGCCTCGACAATCTAGCCGCGGGCTGCTTATCTCGCTGGCCTTCCTTGCGTTGGTATTCGTTCTTACCGTGACGCAGTACCGTCCGCCGGCGCCAAAGCCGGTGGATGCGCCGGCGGCGGAATTTTCTGCGGGGCGGGCGCGAGAAATTCTGCGGCAGCTTGTCGGCGATGGCGTGCCGCATCCTGTGGCGAGCGCGGCGGATGGAATTGTGCGCGAGAAGATCGTCAAGATTCTCAGTGATCTTGGATATCAGCCGCAGATTCAGGCGGGCTTTGCGTGCGATGAGTGGGGAACTTGCGGCGCGGTGAAGAATGTTGTGGCGCGGATCGATGGAGCGGGCGTTCCGGGGGCCGTGCTGCTTTCGGCGCACTATGATTCGGTGCCCGCCGGGCCGGGCGCTTCGGATGATGGCGCCGGAACTGTCGCCGTGCTCGAAATTGCGAGGGCGCTGAAAAATCATCCACCGCTGCGGCATCCCGTCATCATTCTTTTGAATGAAGGCGAAGAGGCCGGCCTGCTCGGCGCGAAGGCGTTTGTCGAGGCGCATCCGTGGGCGCGCGAAGTGAAGGCGGCGGTGAATCTGGATAATCGCGGGACGTCGGGGCCGAGCACCATGTTTGAAACGGGCGAGGCGAATGATTGGGCGGTGCGGATTTACGACGGCGCGATGTCCAGGCCAATGACGAACTCAATCGCGTACCTGGCTTACAAGTTGCTACCGAATGATACGGACTTCACGGTGTACAAGGCGGCGGGGTATCAGGGGTTGAATTTTGCATTCATCGGCAGCGTGCAGAATTATCACACGCCGCGCGACAATTTTGCGAATGCCGATCCCGGCAGCATTCAGAGCGAGGGCGAGAATGGTCTCGCTTCGGTGCTTGCGCTTGCGGATGAGGTGCTTACGAATGTGCCGAGCGGCGAGGCTGTGTATTTCGATGTGTTTGGGCGCGCGATAGTCCGGTGGAAGGTTCATCGCTCCTTGGCGCTGGCTTGCGTGCTTGTGATCGTGTTGCTGATTGAAATTGTCATCGTGATGCGGCGTTTCGGGACGCGAGTCGGAGCTGTTTCGTTGGGCGTGCTTGGCTGGCCGGTCGCCATGCTGATTAGTGGCGGGTTGGCTTACGTGCTCTTCAAGCTGCTGCGGGCGGCGCATCGCTTTCCTTCGGGATCGGCGTATTCGTGGATCGCGCATCCGCTGCCGGCGCAGATCGCGTTTTTTGCGCTGGGTTTCGTGGGCGTGGGGATTGTTGCGCTGCTTGCCGCGAAGCGGGCGGGATTCTGGGGATTCTGGATTGCCAATTGCGTGTTTACGTGCGCGCTGGGAATCATTGCGGCGAAATACGCGACTGGCGCGTGCTACGTGTTTCTGGTTCCGGCGCTTGGGGCGGTCGTCGCGGTTCTTCCGGCAATTCTCACCAAGGAAGATTCGGCTGGGAATCGCGAGTTTGCCGCGATTCTGCCGGCAGTGCTGACGTTCGTGATGTTTGTTCCATTGCTCTGGCAGCTCTACGATGCGCTGGGAACGGTGTTCCTGCCGCCGGTCGCCGCGCTTTTCGCGCTTGCTCTTGCGAGCATTCTGCCGCTGCTGGCGCTCGATGATGCCCGCGAGAGACGCATATTCACCGAAGATTCCGCCGGAGTGGCGCTTGTGGCGGCGATAGTGGCATTTTTCATGGCGCCGTATTCGGCCGCGGCGCCGCAACGCGTCGACGTGCAGTACTGGCTCGATGCGAACTCGCATGTCGCGAAGTGGCTCGCGGCGCCCGATTCGGGCCGCTTGCCCGCGTCGCTCGCCGGCGCCGTCGCGTTTGGCGCGACGCCCGCGGCTGTGTTTCCGTGGAGCCGGTCATTGCGGCATTCGGCCGATGCGCCGGACTTAAAGCTGCCCGGGCCGGAGATCACGATTGTCGATGCCGAGGTGCAAAGTGGAAGCGTTCGTTATTCCGTAAAGTTGACTTCGCCGCGCGGCGCACCTGATATTTCCATCTTGTTTCCGCCGCAAGCCGGCGCGACGGCGCTTGAAGTTGCCGGGCATCCGGTGGAAGAGCCGCGGGGCCACGTGCTCGAATATCTTCAGGGTTCGATGCGGGGCTGGAGATTTTGCGATATTCCGACGGTTGACGCAGGCGGGGTGGAGATCAAATTCACCGTCTCCAGTTCGTCGCCAATTGAGATCTACATCGCCGATCAATCGTACTCGCTGCCGCCCGAAGGGCTGGCGATTGCCAGGGCGAGGCCCGTAGACACGGTAACTTCGCAGGATGGAGACGTCACGCTAGTTACGCGTCACGTGAAGCTCGAAGCGATTCCTCTTAGTGGCGCTTTAAGCCATTGATTCTCAGCGCGGGCAAACATCGCAGCGTAAATCAAGAACCACACTGAGGTTGCCGTTTGACTCGCCGAAGCTCGCCTGTAAAATGAATCGTTTACGTTGGCGTTTGCGCATCGCGCCGACGGGATGCCTATGGGCGAAATCCTGCTGCAGAACACGCTAACGAACCGCAAGGAGGCGCTTCAGCCGCTTCATCCGGGCGAGGTGCGCATTTATACCTGCGGGCCTACCGTCTACGATTTCGCGCACATTGGAAATTTCCGGACGTTTGTATTTCAGGATGTCTTGCGGCGCTTTCTGATCTCGCGCGGCTATCGCTTG
This sequence comes from uncultured Acidobacteriota bacterium, assembly GCA_963707165.1. Classification (GTDB taxonomy): domain Bacteria; phylum Acidobacteriota; class Terriglobia; order Acidiferrales; family UBA7541; genus Palsa-147. The sequence goes on from CAVPPO010000002.1 coordinate 315,429, forward strand.
AACCACGTGATGAATTTGACCGACGTGGATGATCGCATCATTCAAAATGCGGCTGCGGCGGGTGTGGGCATTCGCGAATACACGGAGAAATACGCGAATGCGTTTCTGGAAGATATGGCCTCGCTGAATATCGAGAAGCCGGAGAAAATTGTCCGCGCCACCGATCATATCGGCGACATGGTGGACTTGATCCAGAAGTTGCAGAGCAAGACTTACACCTACGACAGCGAAGGCTCGATCTACTACCGCATCGCGAAGTTCCCGTCCTACGGCAAACTTTCGAAAATCGATATGAGCGGCATTCAGGCGGGAGCGCGCGTGGACGTGGACCGCTACGAAAAAGCCGACGCGCGGGATTTTGCGCTGTGGAAAGCGCCGAAGCCCGGCGAGCATTTCTGGGAGACGCCCATCGGCAAGGGCCGGCCCGGCTGGCATATCGAATGCTCGGCGATGGCGATGAAGTATCTCGGCGAGACGCTCGATATTCACACCGGCGGCGTCGATCTCGCCTTTCCGCATCACGAAAACGAAATCGCGCAGAGCGAGGCGGCCACCGGAAAGCCGTTCGTGAAAATCTGGCTCCACGCCGAGCACTTGATTATTGAAGGCGAGAAGATGTCGAAGTCGCTCGGCAATTTCTACACTCTGCGGGATCTCTTCGCGAAGGGTTACAAGCCTTCGACGATTCGCTTCCTGCTGCTTTCGGTTCCGTACCGGCGGCAGCTCAATTTCACAATGGATGGTCTGCGGCAGGCGGCTAGCTCTGTCGAGCGGCTGCGAAATTTCGTTTCGCGGCTCGAGACGGAGAAATTTCCCGGCGGAGAAACGCCCGCGATGGCCGGGCTGGTTCGCGGAGCCGAGGAGGCCTTCGAGAAAGGCCTCGAGGACGATTTGAATGCGGCGCAGGCACTGGCCGCGGTTTTCGATCTGGTGCGCGACGTCAACACCGCGATCGATCGCGGCGATTTCCGTCAGCAAGATGCGCCGGGCGTGCTCGCGGCTCTGCAAAGATTCGATCGCGTTCTCGCCGTGCTTAAGGGTGACGATGACGAAAAACTTCGTGCACTCGGATTCGGTGCGAAAGAGACTGGCGTCGGCGACGCGGAGATCGAAGCGTTGGTGAAAGCGCGCCAAGATGCCCGGCGCCAGCACGATTTCAAACGCGCCGACGAGATCCGCCAACAGCTTGCGGACAATGGTATAATTCTTGAAGATACCCGCGATGGCGGGATCCGTTGGAAACGCAAGTGAATTCACGCAATCACAATCCGCAGCCACTGCACAGTTTGCCTTCGCGCGAACGCCCCGGTCTTTTCAGCGTCGATTAAATCCTCTCAATCCTGAAACAGCGTTGCCCCGAGCGCGCGCGGAGGCCCGTTTGCGCGAGCGGAAAATCTTTTTGGGAGGAAATCATGCCGGAAACGCACGTATTGGAAAAGAATTTGCCGCATCTTGTGACTGCACTGCCCGGTCCGAATGCGAAGAAACTGGTTGAGGCTGACGATAAAGTCATTTCGCCGTCGTATACGCGCGATTATCCGCTCGTGGCGAGGCGCGGGCGCGGCGCGATGGTCGAGGATGTGGACGGAAACACGTTTCTCGATTTCGCTGCGGGCATCGCGGTCGTCGCGACAGGGCATTGCCATCCCGAAGTCGTCGCCGCGATTCAGAAGCAGGCCGCCGAACTGATTCACTTGTCCGGCACGGACTTCTACTATCCGTCGCTGGTCGAATTGGCGCAGCGTCTGGCTGCGATTGCACCGGGGAAGAGCCCGAAGCGGGTCTACTTCGGAAATTCGGGCGCGGAAGCCGTCGAAGCGGCCATCAAGCTGGCGAAGTTTCACACCAAGCGCGACATGCTGATTGCGTTTCACGGGGCGTTTCATGGACGCACGATGGGTGCACTTTCGTTGACCGCGAGCCGCGCGGTGCAGCGCAAGGGATTCGGCACGCTGCTCTCGGGCGTGTTTCATACGCCGTACCCGGACACGTATCGCGGGACCTATGGTGTGCGGCCGGATCATGCGTCGGAAGACTGCCTCGGCTATCTGCAGAACGAACTTTTCCGGCGGCGCGTCGATCCGACGGAAGTGGCGGGAATTTTCATCGAGCCGATTCAAGGCGAAGGCGGCTATCTGCCTGCGCCTCCTGAATTCCTGCAGGGCTTGCGCAAGATCTGTACCGAGTACGGAATTCTGCTGGTCGCCGATGAAGTGCAGTCGGGAATGGGCCGCACGGGAAAATGGTGGGCCGTTGACTATGCGGGGATCGAGCCCGACATTATTTGCACGGCGAAGGGAATCGCATCGGGAATGCCGTTGAGCGCCATGATCGCGCGCGCGGACGTGATGGATTGGACGCGTGGCGCGCACGCTTCGACGTTTGGCGGGAATCCCGTGTGCATCGCGGCGTCGCTCGCAACGCTCGATCTCCTCGAAGGGAAATACATCGCGAACGCCAAGCGCATGGGCGAGTACATCATGAAGCGCACCGCGGATTGGCGCGAGCGGCACAAGATCGTCGGCGAAGTGCGCGGGCGAGGCTTGATGATCGGCATCGAATTCGTGCGCGATCAGAAGACCAAGGAAAAGGCGCCCGATCTGCGCAACCGCATCGTGCAGGAGGCATTTCTCAAGGGGCTGTTGGTCCTTGGCTCGGGTGATACGACGCTGCGGCTTTGCCCGCCGCTGCTGATCGACGAAGCGCAGGTGGACTTCGCGTTGAAGACGCTGGATGGAATTATCAGCGAAGTCGAACGCGGGAGTGTAACAATCGAGTGGTATTTTGAAGGGACAGGCACGCGTGCCTGTCCCTTTTCGTTTGGTACGGGCGTGCGTAGTTGCCGCTGGTAGTCCGCGCGTTGCAACCTGCTAGAATACCGCCGCGCATTGTGGGGCAGGCGCGTTCGACTGGCCTGTCGCACATGGCTGATGCTTTTTTGAGACGGCGGAGGCGCGATTGGCGCGTGTTTTGGATGTCGGCTGCGGCCCTTCGAAGTATCCCGGCTCGATCGGCGTGGACATGAATCCGCGGACTGCTGCCGATGTGCTGTGCCATCTGGATCGCGGCCGGTTGCCTTTCGCTGATAATTCCTTCGATGAGATTCGAGCCGTGCACTTAGTCGAGCACGTCGAGGATCCGATCGCCACGATGGAAGAGCTGCATCGCGTGGCGCGGCCGGGCGGGACGATTTTCCTCGTTACGCCGCATTACAGCGATCTCTCTTCTTACACTGACCCGACACACCGCCGACATTTGAGCAGTGAGTCCTTTCACTATTTTTATGCGGGCGGCCTGCACGGGGAAGAGAAGTGGTATACGCGCGCGCGTCTCCGCGAGCTGCGCCTGCGCATCAAACTTTTGCGGCTTTGGCGGCTGCTCGGGTTTCGAATTCCTGGTGAATCACGCGCGATGGTTCCGGCGGTTCTGGGAGTATTACCTGAGTTTCGTGATTCGCGGGAAAGTGATGGAGTTTACGTTCGAAGTGGAGAAGTAGAGATGCCGGTGCTGGCTCGAGTGATGTTCGGTCTCGTGAATTTCGCGGCGCGGAAAGGGATCAGCGACGACCTGCCGGATACCGTCCCGGCCGTCCGCAGGAACACCGGCGCGCACACCACGGGAGTTCGCGGCGAGACTTTCGCGTATTGGTATCTGCGGCGCCATGGCTACATTATTGTGGCGCGAAATTACAAAGTGCCGGGGATGAAAGGCGAAATCGACCTCGTCGGCTACGACGGTGAAATCCTGGCCTTCATCGAAGTCAAGACGCGCTCAAGCGACGACGAAGCTGCAGGGCTGCCGGAAGATGCCGTCAATAAGACGAAGCGCCGCGTCGTTTCGAGAATGGCGCGAGCTTTCCTGAAGAGTACGCGCGCGGCGGGCACCATCTATCGCTTCGATATTCTGGCCATCGAATCGCGGCGAGGGCGACCGCCGGTAGTGCGTCTTCACAAAGATGCATTCGCAGAGCAGCCTTGACAACCTAGTGGACACACCCCTACCTTGTGGGGGCCCAAAGTGTCCTCCCGCGTAGTAACATTGAAGTTTCGTCCGCATCCGGAACGGGAGCCGCCCCGATCCCAGCCGGGGATGCGATAAATCGATTTGGCAGAAGGGGAGGGAGTTTTGCCTGAACTGCGCAAAGACCCGATTACCGGCCGCTGGGTAATCATATCCACCGAGCGCGGAAAGCGGCCGAGCGATTTTGTTCGCGAAAGTGTGGAGATCAAGGGCAAGGGAATGTGTCCCTTCTGCCCTGGCAACGAAGGCAAGACGCCGCCTGAAATCCTCGCCTATGGCCGCAATGGCACCGGCCGCGACACGCCGGGCTGGAGCGTCCGCGTCGTGCCCAACAAATTTCCTGCTCTGGGCATCGAAGGCGGCCTGGATCGCGAAGGTGAGGGGCTTTTCGATCGTATGAATGGCGTCGGCGCTCACGAAGTGATTGTTGAAACGCCGGACCACAATCTTACGATGGCGACGATGTCGGATCGCGCCGTCGAGGAAGTTTTGTGGGCCTACCGCGATCGCGTGGTGGATTTGAAGAACGACCGGCGCTTCCGCTACGTCCTGCTTTTCAAAAATCATGGCGAGCCGGCGGGCGCTTCTCTCGAGCATACCCATTCGCAGCTCATCGCGCTGCCCATCGTGCCGAAACGAGTGCGCGAGGAAGTGGACAACTCCAAGCGCTACTACGATGAAAAAGAGCGCTGCATTTTCTGCGACATGATTCGCCAGGAAATCGAAACCGAGAAGCGCGTCATTCTCGAAAACGATCAGTTCATCGCCATCGCTCCGTATGCGCCGCGATTTCCGTTCGAGACTTGGATTCTGCCGCGCCAGCATAGCTCCGCTTTCGAGAATATGCCGAGCCCGCTTTATGGCGGCCTCGCGCGCCTGCTTCGCGAATTTCTCGGCCGCCTCGATTCAGTTCTATCGAAGCCTTCCTACAATTATGTCGTGCACACCTCGCCCATCGGCGAAGAGATGAACGATCACTACCACTGGCACATCGAGATGATGCCGAAATTGACGAAGGTTGCCGGCTTCGAGTGGGGCACGGGCTTCTACATCAATCCCACGCCGCCCGAAGAGGCCGCGCGTTTCCTCCGCGAAGCCGCGGTCGAAGCCAAAACGTAGCCGAAATCAGTCACGGATCGCATCGAGACCGGGGATTCCAGATTCGCCAGTAACCTGTTGTCAGTTAAGCTAAATTACCGCTTGTAACTCTTGAGGACTTACCGCCCGCGCGCCATTGTAGAGTCATGATCTGCCGCTCTTGCGGTTCCCCTTGTCCGGACGGTTCACAATCTTGCCCCAACTGTGGATTGAATCTGGGGTCGGACCGGCAATATAGATACATCGTCTCCGGCCTCCTGATTTTTTCGTGTGTGGCGATCCTCGCCGCGGCGTGGGGAGTGGCCTGGCAAATCAGCAAAATGAAGCAGGCCGGTGTATGGCCGTGGGTACCGACGCTCGCCGGAGAGGCGGCACCAGCTTGTGAGACGGCGCTCGCCATCGCTAAATCGTCGCCGCAAGTTCAGGCCGCGCTCGGCGAACCAATCCGCGAGGGCGGCCGCCCTGTAGGCAGCGCCCGCCGCGGCCGCAACTCGGGTTTCGCGGAGTGGACGGATGAACTCAGCGGACCTGGAGGCAAGGGCCGTCTATGCGCCGTTGCCAACCGTATCGGTGAGACGTGGAGCTACTCGCGACTCGTCTTCTATCCGGCTAATGGTAATACCGCCGTCGATCTGACCCCTGCGCCCGAACGGGAGACACACGTCCCGCCCAGTGACGCCAAGGTTTATCTCGTTCCTCTCGATCTGTCGTCCGAATATTCTCTGGATTGGGCGTCGGCGTACTACAGAGCCAAGCTGGATATCGACGTGGAGGTCTTACTGGAAATTCCGGTCGAAGATTGGGTAATCGATCCGTCGCGACATCAGGCAGTCGCCGAAAGATTGATCTCACTCATGACGCAGTCGGAAAAAGAGATCGCACGCGATCCATCCGCCACGATCCTCGGAGTCACGCAGCGTGACATGTATATCGGCCGCTACGATTGGAGATTTGCAGTCAACTATCGTACAGGTGGCCGCCTGGGTGTTGTATCGCTGGCCAGAGTGAATCCAGCGCTCGCAGACCCCAACGCAAACCGCTTGCTGCTCGCCGCGCGGCTCGAAAAGCTTTTGACGAAGAACATTCTCGTTCTCGCTTTTCACCTTCCCCAGAGCGACGACCCAAGCAGCGTTCTCTACCTCACGATGAATGCGGGACCGGACCTCGATCTGATGAGTGAAAGCATTGTCGGGGGCCAGGGGCGGTGGATTTCTGCATCGGGCGACCCTACTGTTACGGTTGCAGTCGCTGCGGGTAAGCCCGAGGAATGGGGAATCTACAGCGTCCAGAAGCCTCCGCCGGATACGTTATCCGAAGTGTTTGAGACGGATATAGTCGAGGGACTCTTCATCCAACGGCGAACGGATTTCTATGAGGGAGGGTCCGCGCCGTTCCAATTTGTCCGTGTGTTCCGGACGAAGGACAACGCGAGTCGCGCCTTTGGAGTCGGAGCGAACGATTCCCTAGATATCTTTCTTGTCGGTGAGATGGGCAGCTGGATTGACCTTCTCGACGAAGCGGGTAGCCGCATCCATTTTCGGAGAGATTCTCGCAAGATCGCGATGGTGGACCAGGCCTACACTTCTGAAGAAGGATCTAGCGTCTTTTTTAACCCGCGACTCGAATACGCGTCGAGCATCTGGCATTTGCGCACGAGTGACGGTTGGTCCTACGTCTTTCCTTACCGTCCGGATTGGCCGGGCACCAAGGTCACGACGCTTACCAACTATTTGAGCCCAGATGGCCGCATATATTCAATGACGCGCGATTCCGCCGGAAACCTCCTGAGTTTGCAAACGCCATCGGGTTATTCGCTGACCTTTCTTTGTGATTCTTCAGGGCGCTACCAGAAAATCTCCGACTCGCGCGGCCGTTCGGTCGAGTACCGTTATGACCCGTTGGGAAGGCTGGTTCGGTTTGCGGATTCGAGCGGCAACCAAGAATCGTACACATATGACGGCGCGAATCATCTGCTGCTTGTTCTCGACGGAGACGGCCGCCAGATTCTAAAGAACGAATACGACGGTGATGATGTCGTGAGGCAGACCTTATCTGACGGACGGCAACTCAAGTATCGCTATGATCGGCATCCAGCGGATGCGCTGTCAAAGTGCGTCTTCACCGACGCAAACGGCTTCATCACTACCTTTAATTTCAACAAACAACAGTTCTCACAATCTCTTCCGGAAGCGTCCGCGAACTAGCCAGGAAACGTAAGAGGCGTACGTTCGCCAAAGTAGAAGCGGCGTCGCGGTTATCATTGCAAGTAATCCCTTCGGCGGGCCGCCGACGGCTTGGATATTCCGGCTAGGGATTGTGCTACGTGCTACTCTCCAAGAATTGCGGCGAGCTGGCCGGCGCTTTGCTCGATCACAACAAGTCGCAGCTCGTTGGCTTGGCGATTGTTCCGAAGCGCGTATGCAAGACGAGCAAAATACCCGACAATCGCTATAGCCTTGAGCTAAGGAGATCGTGATGCCGCCCCAGGTCTCGCCAGCTCCAGACGTGCAAACCTTGTTGACTGGTCTCATGTTCGTCGAGTCGCCACGCTGGCACGATGGGCGGCTTTGGTTTTCGGACTGGGGGGCGCAGGAAATTATTGCTGTCGGTCTCGACGGCAAGAGCGAGGTCATTGTTCGCGTGCCGACCTCTGTCGAACGAGATAGTCCGGTGGCGCGCGGGCCGTTTTGCATTGACTGGCTGCCTGATGGGCGGCTACTGATAGTTTCGGGGCGCGATGGGCTGCTGCTTCGCCGGGAGACTGACGGCTCGCTCTCGACGTATGCCAATTTAGCTGGTCTTTCGCGGCATCCTTGGAACGACATCGCCGTGGACGGCCGCGGCAACGCTTACATCGGCAATGCCGGCTTCGATTTCCCGGGTGGCGAGTTTACGCCTGGGATTCTTGCTCTCGTTACTCCAGATGGCTCGGCGCGGCAGGTGGCGGATGGCGTTGCGTTTCCGAACGGCATGGTCGTGACGCCCGACAACTCGACGCTGATCCTCGCCGAATCGTACGGAAAAAAGATCACGGCGTTCGACATCGCGGCCGATGGCGCTCTTTCGAATCGGCGCGTGTGGGCTGCGGTCGACGGCTATCCTGACGGCATCTGCCTCGATGCGGAAAACGCCATTTGGTTCGGAGACGTTCCCAATAAGCGCTGCGTGCGCGTTCGCGAATGCGGCGAGGTGTTGCAGACGATCAACATTGATCGAGGCTGCTTCGCTTGCGCGCTCGGCGGCGCGGACATGAAGACACTCTTCCTGCTAGCGGCCAAGTGGCGCGATTCAACGAGCAGCGTTGACGCGGCAAGAACGGGTCAAGTGCTAACCGCTAGGGCGCTCGTGCCGGGAATCGGCCGGCGCTAAAGAAACAGTCGCGACAAACGGTTATAATCTGTCCGAATGATCCCTCCTTCTTACAAACCGCGCAGGAAATTCATGGAATTGGCTGTCGCGGAGGCCAAACGCGCCGGTGACCGAGGCGACTATCCCATTGGCGCAGTCATCACACGCCTTGTGGGCCGGCGCGAAGTGGTGATTGCCAGCGCCGGTAACCGGGTGAAAACTTCGGGATCGAGCATTAAACACGTCGAGTTGGAAACGCTTAAATACGTCTCAAGCGGCTACGGGCGCTACCTGCCAGACTTCGTCCTCTATTCCACGCACGAGCCCTGTGCCATGTGTGCCGGTGCTTGCGTGTGGTCGAGAATTGGCGCGGTGGTTTACGGAGTTTCACAAGAGGACATTGCCGCTTATGGCCGCAAGCGCGGCACGGAAGACTACAAGTGGCGGGCGTGTCTCATCCCGTGCCGGCTGGTCTTCGAGAAGGGCAGTCACCTAATCCCGGTAACGGGCGGTTTTCTGCGGCAGGAATGCCAAAAACTTTTCAGTTACAGGGCGCCGCAGCGGTAAGTGAGAGATCCGGAATCTCGCCAATTCATGGTCCCGACGCCCGAACAACCGGGCGATCCGGGAAGCGCAATGCGCCGTTATTTCCCGACGTAGCTCCGTGCGTGCAGATTCGATTGAGTTAGTACTTTGACGTCCAACTCGCCCGTCTTGTCCTTATCCAGTCTCTCGAACTCCGCCTGCATAAACCCCATGAATTCTTGCTTGGAGATCTTGCCGCGCTTGTCCGTATCCATGAGGAGCAGCAACTGCCGGACCTGGTCCTCCGCTATTGCCAGTTTATTTTGTGGCCTCGGAGTCGCCTTCTGTGCTGCCGCAGTTCCTACAATGGCCGCCGACGCAACCAGAACTGTGACGATCACGATCGCCCATATGCTATTAGTTCGCCTCAACATGATGCGCTCCTTGGCCCAGCTTAACGGGACAGCACGCTCTGCCAGTGTGGGCTCGATGAGTGTTAGCCGGGTTGCGCGTAGTTGACGTCCCGGATTTGACCAATGTACACGGACCTCTAGGTCTCTGTTTCCGCAAAGAATGGATACAACGAATCGAAAATTCCTGTGCATCAATGAGCCACAGGCTGTCGGCATCCTTTCGATGAACCGCGATGTCGCGGACTGATCTGCCAGCTTCGCGTGGCTCGGTTGGAGTTTTTCGCTGCCGGATGCTATCTTGTTTCGCAATCCACTTTCATTCATACGGAGGGTGCAATCATGACCTGGGGAAAGCGCCGCGCGTTGGTGATTCTGCTTGTGATCGTCGCCGTCGTGATTTTAATCATCGATTGCGTCGCAGCCGGCGCGAGTGGCTTCGAACTCGGTGCTAGTGCTCGACGTCAGCGGTGAAATCAACGAGCAGCGCGCGATGGATATATTCTCGGCGCTCGGCGGGGAATTTATCCCCGTGCAGCACGATTTCGTCGATGCGCTCGACACGGCGAAGAGCGATCCGCACATTGACGCGCTGGTCGTCAAGATCGGCCCGCTGGCCACGGGATGGGGCAAGCTGGAAGAAATTCGCTCGCACATTCTGGCGTTCCGCACGAGCGGCAAGCCGAGCATCTGCTACCTTGGCGGCGATGGCATCGGCAATCTCGAATATTACGTCGCCAGCGCCTGCGACAAAATCTGGCTGGTTCCGACCGCGCCTGTCTCCATCCACGGAATGATGGCGGAGGCGCTTTTCCTTCGTGGCACGCTCGATAAATTGAAGATTTATCCGGATTATTACCACATCGCCGAATACAAGACTGCGTCGAATCAGCTCACCGAAAAGAAATTCACGCCCGCACATCGCGAGGAAGTGGATTCGCTGCTGCACGGCATCTACAACCAATATCTGACGGAAACCTCTCAGGCTCGCAACATGGACCGTGCCGCTTTCGAGAAATTGGTCGAGCAGGGACCGCTTTCGGCCGATGACGCGCTGAACGGCAAGCTGGTGGACCGGCTGGCCTACTGGGATCAAGTCCAGGATTTCGTCCGCGAGAAGACCAAGGATTGGAATCCGGTGAAATTGGGCCGCTACCGCTCGCAAATCAAGAATGACGGCGGCACAAAGATTGCCGTTGTTCACGCCACGGGGCTCATCGTTTCCGGCGAATCCGGAAACGCACCCGGCGGCGGCGCGATCATGGGCAGCGAATCTGTCGCGGCTGATTTGCGCAAAGCCCGCGAAGATTCCAGCATCAAGGCAATCGTCCTCCGCGTAGATTCCGGAGGGGGATCGGCCGTCGCGAGCGAAGTGATCCGCCGCGAAGTGGTACTTGCCAAGGGTGCGAAGCCCGTTGTCGTATCCATGTCCGACGTCGCCGCATCGGGCGGCTACTGGATCGCCATGTCGGCGAATAAAATCGTCGCCGATCCGAACACCATCACGGCCTCCATCGGTGTCCTCGGCGGCAAACTGAACGTCTCCGGGCTTTTCAGCATGCTCGGCCTCAGCACCGATTCCGTCGCCACCAGCGAGAACGCCACGATTTTTTCGGCGCAGCAAAATTTCACGCCCGCGCAGCAGAAGCTTTTCCAGAAGTCGCTGCAGGACGTCTACTCGAATTTCACGAAAGGCGTCGCGGAAGGACGCCACATGACCGTCGAAGCCGTGGACAAGATCGGCAAAGGCCGCGTCTGGACCGGCGCGCAGGGCAAGGAACTCGGGCTGGTGGACGAACTCGGCGATCTCGATCGCGCGGTCGAGGTTGCGAGACAACTCGCCGGCGTTCCGGCCGACCGGCGCGTGCGCATCGTGCGCTTTCCCGAGGAGAAAACTTTCCTGCAGATGTGGCTCGAGCGGCAGAAGGAAGATTCAGCGCAGCTTTCGTCGATTCAGGCTGCCGTCGAGCGTTTGACCGGCGCTTACGACACGCCGCAAGCCCGGCTGCCTTTCGAGCTGCAGATTCGCTAAGCGGCTGGCTGCATGCGCTGCGGCTCCGAAGCGCGCCCGGCGATTCGCGGTAGTTCGCGGCTCGCGCCTTCCGTTATACTGATAAGCACGGCGCGGTACCCAAGAGGCCTAAGGGAGAGGTCTGCAAAACCTCCATTCGTGGGTTCGAATCCCACCCGCGCCTCCATCGTTTTCCACGATATAACGCCGTGCTCGTAACGCTGCCACGCGCACGCAAAGCGACAATTTATCGCAACCCGGTCTTCTGGAAAAGATGATAGGGATTTTGCGCAACAAGTTTGTATCTGCCCGTTGCGAACACCTCGGGCATCACGAGGCGCACTTCATCCTTTTCCAGTGTTGAGTCGTCGAACAGAATGAATCCGCCGACCTGCAGAAACTCATCGCAATTCAAGAAGTCACGTTTGGCGTACTCGTAAGTGTGATTTCCATCTACGAAGCAAAAACTGAGCGGCCCCCCGAGAATAAGCGTCCGCCCGAAAACGTCGGTCTTGGATTCGGCCGCTTTCCAGCGCTTGAATAATTCATCAGAATTCATCTCGAATGTGTAGGGCAGGTCGTCACTGCTGAACATTTTGGTGTTGCGGAGGTAGGAGTCCCGCGCAAACTGCTCCAGATCCTTGTAATGGATCGGTGACTGCCCGACATTGTCAGAGGAATTCTCCGGTTTCTGAAACTCCCATTTGTCGCAAGTGATGAGCGGATTAGTGACGCCGTGCTTCCTCTTGAAATAAGTCAAAAGATTCGCGGATAGGCCGCAGTAGGAACCGATTTCCAGCATCGGAGCCGCGCTCGGAAGGTGTCGAATGGCATAGTCGAAGGAATAGAGATTGCCCCTTTCCAATATTCCTGCATTTATGTAGCACAACTGCGTGACGTATTCGTCTTCAAGATAACCGATCGGTTGGACTGGATCCATAATGCGCGCCGCCTTGCGCAAAGCACGGGCCGCAAGATTTCGTAGCGAACTCATCTTTATCGCATTCTCCTGACTGGCCGCGAGAACGACATTCATTAACACGCGCATCGACTGGTTGGAATCGACTCGCGATTATAGGTCAACAGGAGTGATTCTCCGGCACCTTCGCGGGACTCGAGGCTAAACCATGTTAAATTCCGCCGAATATTTCTTACGGTTTGGCGATCAGAATGGGCTGCGGATCGGATTCGCGGCGATAAAACACGCGCGGGCGCTGCGTCTCGCGATCCTTCAGCATGACGCCGCGCGACGGCTCGCCTTCCACAATCGAAATGTCGCGGCCCATTGCGGCCATTCGCTTCATCCCATCCATTTGCAGTTCCGGCAGACGAATCGTGGTGTAGTCGAGCCATTCGCGCAGCAGGATCTGGCCGTCTTTCGGCGCGTCATCCGCTTTCCCTTGCTTCAATCCTTCTTCCACCAGAGCATACGTGAGCAAACCGTGGCCATATTGCGAAAGTTCCAACGCCGCTTCATTTCCCTGCGCTGCGGCGAGGATGTACATTCCTTTCTCATAAGCTAGCTGCGCGAGGCCCTGGGAATTCATGGGTCCCTGCCGCGGATCGTCGGCTTCAAGCGTCTTTCCGGATTGACATGCATCGATCACCAGCACGATATACGCGGCGTCAATTTTCTCGACGAGCGCTCCCAATTCAAGATCGTTGATTGCGCCGGGAATAGTATCATCAGCGGCGCTTCGCGCGGCGGGTGCATCTGCCTGAGCCGTCTGCGCGCCTGAGGCTCGAAATCGTGCGCGATCAGGTAAAACCGTTTGTTCTCTTTCCCCGGGGCCGCGCCGTGCCCCGCGAAATAAATGAAAATCGCGTCCTCGGGCTGCGCCGGCTCGATCTTGCTTAATTCCGCAGGAGCTCCCTCGCCCAGCGGGCCGCTTTGCGAGCCAGCCAATCGCGCGAGGGCTTGCAGGATGTTTGCCTTAGTGGCCTCGCGATCCGACAGGAAGATCACGCGAATCTCAGCGAAGGAGCCAATTTTCGCCTGCTGCACGCGCAGCTCGTCACTGAACGCGCGAGCGTCATCCACCGCGTAATGCAAATTGAATTGCGAATCGGCGTATTCGTTGATTCCTACGGCGAGAATGTAGGCGATCCCAGCCCGCCTCAAGCTCTCAGCGCCATCGAAACTGATTTCCGTGTCCGCGCTCTTCACATCCTCATGGTTGAACGCGTAAGCGACCAAGCGTTGTTCGCCGGCCACCGCGGAGATTGTGGCTTCCAACGTTGTCTCCGAATTGCCGTTCGTCAATACATCTCCGTGCCAGATCCGCACCAGCGATCCATTGCGGAATAGGCGCACATCACGAACTCCGCTCCCGCCCCGGTGCGTGGAATCCGCCGGCGCTTCCTGCACTTTTATTTTTACGTTCACAGAGCGCGCGGAATTGCTCGCGCCTTCTCCCTCGGGCATCCCCTCGAGCGATAACTCAAGCTGCGGCTGCCGCCGATCCACTTGCGAGATTTCGCGTTTGGTCTGCGGAAACTTTCCCGCCAGGATTTCAGCGAGCAACCCAGGATGGTAATACTCCCGAAAGAAAACTTCGACGGGAGCGACGTTGAACGTGTTTCCTTGGAAGCGCCATAAGATGCGCTGCCATCCGCGCGGCGACCCGTCGAAGAGTCCGTTGGGACTGATCACCAGCCAATCCCCGGCAGTCGTCAGGGAGATCAGCGTGGCCATCAACTCGCCCGTTTGCGAGTCCCAAACGCGCGTGCCGCTATCTTCGCTCGTAGTGAAAATCCATCGCGCATCCGGGCTGAAAGAGACATCCCACGCGGCACTCGGCGGGTGCAGCGTGCGCACCTCACGGCCAGTGGCCGCTTCCCAGACCTTCACGTCGTAGCCAGCCGCTGCCAGCCAGCGTCCATCGCGGCTGAACGAGACCGCCGTGCCGCTCACGCCGGGGAGTTCTCGTATGATCTGCCCGGTCTCGACATCCCACAGACGCACGACGCGGTCCATGATCCATTCGCCGCGTTCGAATCGCTGCACAGCTCCCGACGCCGATGCCAGCGTGCGCCCATCGGGACTGAAAGCCACCGCACTAATCTCGCCTTCGCTGCCAACCAGCGTACGAATCTCGCGCCCCGTGCTCACGTCCCACAACTTGATGGTCTTGTCTGCAGGATGATCGCTTCCTTGCACCTTTCTCCAATCCAAAATCCCGCCACCCGATGCCAGAACGCGTCCGTCCGGACTGAACGCCACGGAAGTGACCTCTCCCGTGTGTCCAGTGAGCGTGCGCAGCTCGCGCCCCGACTCCACATCCCAAAGCTTGATCGTCTTGTCGCTGCTCCCCGACGCGAGCAGCCTTCCATCCGAGCTGAACGCAACCGTATTGACGCGATCCCCATGTCCGGCCAGTTCCCGCTTGAGCCGTCCTTCACGTGCATTCCATATCCGCACCGATTTATCGACGTCGCCCTCGCCGTAGTAAGGCTGTCCGGCCGCCGATGCGATCCATTGCTCATCGGGGCTCATTGCCACAGACGAGATCATGCCGGTGTGCCCCGCCAGCACGTGCAATTGCTGCCCGGTCGTCAAATCCCATAACCTCACTGTGCTGTCGTCGCAGCCGAGTGTAAGCGCTTTGCCGCTCGGCGCCGCAGCTAGCGGACGGATTTGGCCAATCACTTCGCCGCCCAGTACGTTTTTCTCCCGCCAGCTTTTCGTTTCCCACAACGCGATTTTGTCGTCCACGCCCGCCGCCAGCCACTTCCCGTCAGGACTATAGCTCACCGCGAAATTCGAGGTGTAATTTCCGGGAAGGGGCACTGACTTGGAGAGCCGCCCCGTATTTGTGTCCCAAATTTCAATGGCTCTCCCCACCAAGGCTGCAAGAAGATTTCCATCTGGACTAAACGAAAGAGAAAACGAAGCGTCGCCCGGCCGCGGCGACCATGTGCGAATCTCATGCCAGGTGCTCGTATCCCACAGCTTCACCGATCCGTCCAAGTCGCTCGATGCCAACCGGCGGCCGTCTCGAGTAACGGCCACGCTCATGACAATATTTTTGTGGCCCGCCAGTGCTTGGATCTTTTCCCCTTTGCTGATCTTCCAAATATCCACGCTCTTGCCCGCCGCTGCAGCGAGCCAATCTCCATCACCGCCGAACGCCACGCTGTTCACTTCTTCCGTCCCGCGCAGCGTCTTCGCTTTTTTTGCCGTTGAAATCGGCCAGACCCGGATTAGTCCGTCTTTGCTTCCCGCAGCAAACGTTCCACCGTCCGGACTCACGGCCACCGACCACACTGGGCTTGGGCCGCTCAAATTGCGCAACTCGCGACCCGTCTCGATGTCCCACAATTTCACCGCGCCTTCCGTGCCTGCCGAAACCAGAACCTTTCCGTCGGGCGTCAACGCCATCTTCCACACCATGCCACGGTGACCCGCAAACGCTCTCAGCTCGCGGCCAGTTTTTAGATCCCATAGTTTGAGAGTGGTGTCCTGACTTCCAGAAACGAGCCAGCGGCTCTCGGGCCCGAAAGCGATGGACATGACCGGCTTGTGATGCCCCGATTCCATCACGAGTTCGGGTTGCGCTTCGTGGCTCAGCGGCGCAAGAGCGCCATTAGAAGAAGACTGGGCAAGCGCGCTGGTTGCGCTAAGGAGCAGGGCGACACAAAGGGTAAGTGGGCGCAAGCTGTCGGCTGTGTGGCGATGCGGCTAAGAGATACCTACTTGATTATCGTAGATTCGAAACAGCGTAGTCGGAGCGGAAATCAGAGCTGCCGCTGACAAGTGGTAACAACTCGCACAGCGCGCCTGCACGTCACAGACAGGCGCCGTTCACTTCAGCTTTGCATATTCAGACTTGGCGGCGATGAGGATGCGGATGTCGGGGTCGGCGTCTTTCCAGAGCGCGAGGAAGTCCTGATATGCGGCCTGCGCTTTGGCGGTGTCGCCGGATAGCGCGTAAGCGCGGCCGAGGCCCAAGTGCGCCAGCGCGCCGATTGGATCGTTCGTGACGACGCCCGGATGATCGAGAATTTTCTGAAACTCGGCTGCGGCTGCGCTGCCTTGGTGCGCTGCCAGATAGGCTTCGCCACGCAGGTAAACGAGGTACAGAGCGGGAGCAAGACCGGGAGAACCGAGCTCGTACGGAGCAGCCGGGATAAGTGCTTCGATTGCCTTGCCGGCTCCGCCCTCTTGCAGAGCAGTGGCTGCGTGGAGTGTGGGCAGATAATTAGACTGCACAAGCGTGTCTTCCGGGAAGCGCTTAGCCAGGTCGGCGGCCAGCCGTGTGGCTTGCGCGGCGTCACCCGCCACTCCCAATGCGAAGGCCGATATAGCTTCAACATCCCTGCCGGTCGAGAGAGCCAGCGCGGCCTGCGCTTGCTGCTTCGCCACGCTCATGTTGCCCACCAGCGCTTCACGCCACGCAGCTTCGGCCACATATCCAGCCGCGGTTTCTTTTTCATCTGCACGTTGGGCCGATTCGGACGCGCGCCGCGTCAGTTCCCGTGCTTTCGAAAACTGTCCGGCGTAAGCGGCAGTGTCGGATTCGGTATCGAGCATGACGTCTTCGAATCCAGGCCTCCCCATCACCGCTGCCGCCTCACGCTCCATTCCTGGCGCATCGTGTTGTAGGAAATCAACGCTGTAGAGCTGAAGGTGATTTTGAGGATTATCCAGATTGTGGGCTTGCGCCTCCTGCGCTGTCGCCCTGGCTTCATCCAGGCGGTTAACATTCGAATAGCCGACAACGAGGTTCGAATAATAGAGTCCGCTTTCGGAATTGAGTTTTAGCGCCTCCTGGTTTGCAGCGAGGGCCTTATCGTAGTCACCCAGAGCACCGTAGATGGCGGCCAGATTGTTGGGCGGAATGTCGTCGCGCGGGTAGGTTTGCGCCCACAGCTCATAGGTCTTGCGCGTCGCTTCCAGGTCCCCGGGGACGTACTGTTCATAGTGTGAAACGATGTAAAACTTTTCGCGTTCGCTTACGCGTTCGCGCAATTCGTAGGCCTTGCGGGTATTTTCGGCGGCACGAGCGGTCTCGCCTAGGCCATAGTAGTTCGCCCCCAGCCGCCCGTAGGCCATGGCAAAGTTGGGGTCCAAGCTGACGGCCCGCTGGAAGAACGGGATGGCGGCAGCGTTATCGCGCTTCACGTTCTGCGCCTGATAGCCCAGGGTGTAGGCTTTCAGCGCCTCCAGCGACGGCGTGGTCACGCTCTCCGCCGGCGCGTCGTACTTCTGGACCGAGGCCAGCGATTCTCCCAGCTTCACGCGCACCTTCGTCGCCGCCTCGCCCAGTGCTTTCAGCACCTGCTCTTTGCCGCTGGCCGAGGCCTGCTCGTTCGCCAGCACGTCCCCGCTGTGGCAGTTCACCGCCTTGAGCCCCACCACATACTGGCTGCCCAGACTCGAAATCGAGCCTTCGATCGTGGCCGCACCGGCAGCGCGCTGGCAGACTTCGCGGGCCAGCTCGCTTGTGAGCCGCGCGTCCTTGGCCTGCGCCATCAGCGCCAGCGTCTGCGACACGCGCTGATCGGAGAGCAGGTTCAGAAACGGCGACTGCTCCAGTTGCGACGACAGGCCTTGCCGCAGCGTGCCGTCGAACACCGCATCTCCCGTCGTGTTTGTGAAATCCGCAACCACGATGGTGTCTTTCTCGGTCAAAGGCGCGGCTGAGCGCGGACGCAACAACAGAACCCCCGCGACCACAGCGGCAATCAAAACGACAGCAGCGGGAACCAAAATCTTCCAGAGTTTGCTGCCTCCACTGACTGGAACCTCAGCGACTCTCACCGCAGCAGATGATCCAACAGCCGGAACAGAACCCGATGACGCCACAGGCTGCTGGACGGCGGGCTGAGATCCTGTTTCCTGCGCCGCTGCCACCGTCCCCGAACCCGCCGCGATCATTCGGCTGGTATCCGTGTCGCGCTTCAGACGCTGCAGCTCCGCCCGCATCTCGTTCGCGTGCAGGTAACGCAGATTGCGGTCCTTCTCCAAAGCGCGATTGATTACATCTTCCAGCTTTGGCGGAATGTCAGGATTCAGGCGCATCGGCGGGGCGGGAGCGCGCGTCAGGATGGCGTTGGTAATGAGCGCCGAACTGTCTCCGCGGAAGGGCAACGTTCCGGTGGCCATCTCGTATAAGAAGACTCCAAAAGAGAATAAATCGGTGCGTGCATCCAATTCTTTCGCGCCCAATTGCTCGGGCGACATGTAGGCCACCGTTCCGACGGCAGTTCCCGGACTGGTGAGGTGTTCCGCGTCAACTTCCCCCATCGCATTCGTGGCGGCAGTGGCATCCGAGGCCACGGTTTCCCGCTTCAGTGTCTGCTTGGCCAAACCGAAATCCAGATTTCGATGGTTTCCCGGGGTCTAGCTACCGTCCTTGTACCCCCGGAATCGTCGTCAACCATCAATTCTCCTCGCAGTCGCGATCGGTATCCGCGCTCGCTACCGCTCGTCGCGCCTGAGTCCTAAATTCGCTCATCACAAAAACTGTTTCTAATCGGGAAGGCCACGATTAGAGACCCACCTATCTCATTGAAAACAAAGGATCGATGCCCCCTCTAATCGGGAAAAAAACACCCTTTTTCAAATTGCGCCGATTTCGTCTCCCGTGAGCCGCAGAAAACCCGTAAGTTGCTCTTTCTGCACGACTACGCTCGCAAAATCCGACCGGTAGAAGTATAATGCAGAAGATGCTGAGAGGTAGAGGAATAATGCATGTTCGCCGCGCATCCGCCGGTGACAAAGCCGCCCATCTACGTGTCTCCGCGTTACTCAGCAACCCCGGCGACAGCGAAGAGTACCTGGCCATGGTCGGCAATCGCGTGAGGGAACTCCGCGCGCGCCGCGGCATGACTCGCAAGATTTTGGCGCGCGATTCGCGCGTTTCCGAGCGATATCTTGCGCAGCTTGAATCCGGCGAGGGCAACATTTCTATTCTTCTGCTGCGGCAAGTCGCGCAGGCGCTCGATACGCCGCTCGAGTCGCTCGTGTTTGCGGGAGCCGAGCCGCCTGTCGAGTTGGTGCGTACCACCGAATTTCTTCGAGGCTTGCGTCCGGAGGAATTGAGCCGCGCGCGCGAGTTGCTCCTGCAGGAATTCGGCGGCGTGAATTCTGACGCGCGAGGCTCGCGCATCGCGCTGATCGGTCTTCGCGGCGCGGGGAAATCGACGCTAGGCGCCATGCTCGCTGAAAAGCGTGAAGTTCCATTTATCGAACTCGATCGCTTGATCGAGCAAGAGGCCGGCGTCCCGCTCGGCGTCATTTTCGATCTCTATGGGCAAAGCGGCTTCCGGCGCCTCGAGCGGCGATGCCTCGATGAGGTCATAGAGCGCCATCCGAAATTCGCTCTCGCCACTGGCGGCAGCCTTGTCTCCGAGCCGGGCACTTTCGATCGCCTGCTCACTGCGTGCTTCACGGTTTGGCTGCGTGCTACGCCGGAAGATCACATGCAGCGCGTGATCGCACAGGGCGACAAGCGGCCGATGGCCGACAATCGCGAAGCCATGACGGACCTCGAGCGCATCCTTGCCGGACGCGAGAAGCTCTACAGTCAGGCCGATGTTACTGTGGAGACCAGCGGCTTTTCACTTGCCGAAAATTTCGCAAGAATGACGAAGGCAGTCAGTGACGCCGAAACGAGCAGCAGGAACGGCCGCACCAAACGCGCGGCGGATTGAGGACAAAGAGCGATGCTCAACGTAAAGGAAAAAGAGTTGATCACTTTTGATGTGCGCCCCGAGGACCGCAAGCACTGGCGCCTATCCGTCGATGGCCGCGTCGCCACGCTGGCGATGGACGTGAACGAAGAGAAGTCGCTCAAGCCGGGCTACAAGCTCAAGCTCAATTCCTACGATCTTGGGGTGGACATCGAACTTCACGACGCCCTGCAGCGCATCCGCTTCGAGCATCCGGAAGTCGCGTGCGTAGTGATTACCAGCGCCAAAGAGCGGATTTTTTGCGCCGGCGCGAACATTTATATGCTCGGTACGTCTTCGCACGCTTGGAAAGTGAATTTCTGCAAATTCACGAACGAAACGCGCGACGGAATGGAAGATTCGAGCCGCCACGATGGATTGAAATTTATCGCCGCGCTGAACGGCACAACCGCGGGCGGCGGATACGAATTGGCGCTCGCCTGCGATGAGATCCTGCTGACCGACGATCGCTCGAGCGCCGTCAGCTTGCCTGAGGTTCCGCTGCTTGGCGTTCTGCCCGGCACCGGCGGCCTGACGCGTATAGTGGACAAGCGCAAAGTGCGGCGCGATCTGGCCGATATGTTCTGTACCAATCCGGACGGCGCAAAAGCCGACCGCGCTAAAGAATGGGGCCTGGTGGATGAAATTGCATTGCCGGCGAAATTCGCGGAACTGGTGAAAACGCGCGCGCAGGCGATGGTGGCGAAGTCGTCGCGGCCCGCTGATGCGAAAGGAATCAAGCTGAATCCGCTCGAGCGCACGATGGATGAGAAGGGAATTCATTACAAATGGGTGGACGTCGTGTTCGATCGTGCCGCGCGCGTGGCGATGCTGACCGTGCGCGCGCCCGAAGGCGATCAGCCGCAGACTATCGAAGCAATTCACGCGCTCGGCGATCGCTGGTGGCCGCTGGCGATGGCGCGCGAGCTGGATGATGCGATTTTGCTGCTGCGCACGAATGAACTCGATCTCGGCCTCGTGCTGATCAAGACGACTGGTTCCGCTGACGCCGTTCTCGCCTCGGACGCCGTGATGCTGAAGCATCGCAACGATTGGCTGGTGCGCGAGACAATCGGGATGCTACGCCGCACTTTTTCGCGCCTCGAAGTTACCTCGCGCAGCCTCTATGCCATCCTCGATCCCGGTTCGTGTTTTGCGGGGCTGCTTTTCGAATTGGCGCTGGCTACGGATCGAAGTTACATGCTCAGCCTTCCGGACGATGACGCCGACAGCCCGAAGATCGCGCTCGACGGAATGAACTTCGGAATTCTCCCGACGGTCGCGGGTCACGGCCGGCTCGAGACGCGCTTCGCCGCCAACAAAGAAAAGCTCGCGGCGCTCGAAAAGCTCTCGGGGAAATTGCTCGGCCCTGCCGCGGCTCTCGCGGAGGGTCTCGTCACGATCTCGCCCGACGAGCTCGACTGGGACGACGAAATCCGCATGGCCATCGAAGAACGCACCTGCCTTTCACCCGACGCGCTCACGGGCATGGAAGCGAGCCTGCGATTTCCCGGCGCGGAATCGCTCGAGACGAAAGTCTTTGGCCGCTTGTCCGCGTGGCAGAACTGGGTTTTCATCCGCCCCAATTCCACGGGCGAGCACGGCGCCTTGAAATTATTCGGAAGCGGGACGAAACCGAAATTTAATTGGGAGAGAGTCTAATGTCGCTGAACTATCAGGATCGCATACCGAATAACATTGATCTCGGCTCGAATCGCATCTTGCAGCGCGCGCTCGAGCACTGGCAGCCGGAATTCATGCGCTGGTGGCAGGACCTCGGCCCCACGGATTTTCAGGCCGCCGATGTCTATCTCCGCACGGCGATTTCGGTGGATACGAAGGGTTGGGCGACATTCGGCTACGTGCGCATGCCGGAATATCGCTGGGGAATTTTCCTCGCCGAGCCGGAGAACGACCGGCGCATCGGATTCGGAGACAATCTGGGCGATCCCGCCTGGCAGCAGGTGCCCGGCGAGCACCGCGCGAATCTGCGCCGCCTGATCGTGACGCAAGGCGACACCGAGCCGGCTTCGGTTGAGCAGCAGCGTCTTCTCGGCCACACCGCGCCCTCGCTCTACGATCTGCGCAATCTGTTTCAGGTAAACGTGGAGGAAGGCCGGCATCTCTGGGCCATGGTTTATCTCTTGCACGCATACTTCGGACGCGACGGCCGCGAAGAAGCGGAAGAGTTGCTCGAGCGCCATTCGGGCGATGCCGATAAGCCGCGCATCCTCGGCACATTCAACGAGCCGATCCGCGACTGGCTCAGCTTTTACATGTTCACGTATTTCACCGATCGCGACGGCAAATTCCAATTGAAGTGCCTGGCCGAATCGGGCTTCGATCCACTATCGCGCACGTGCCGCTTCATGCTTACGGAAGAAGCGCATCACATGTTCGTCGGCGATACGGGAATCTCGCGCGTAATCAAGCGCTGCCTCGAAGTGATGAAAGAAACCGGCACCGATGATCCCGAAGCTATTCGCAAGGCCGGAGCCATCGATTTGCCGACGATACAGAAATATCTGAATTTCTGGTTCAGCACCTCGATCGATCTTTTTGGCGGCGACAGCTCCTCAAATGCCGCATCGTATTTCGCCAGCGGCCTGAAAGGGCGGCCTGATGAGGCGAAGTTCGAGGATCACGTCGCCGCAGGCCAATCATTCACGCTGGAATTGCCGGACGGGAAGGGCAGCGTGCGCACCGAAGAAATTCCGATGCGCAACGCCATGAACGAAGTCGCGCGCGACGCTTACTTCAAGGATTGCGAGCTGGGAATGACGCGCTGGAACCGCGTCATCGAAAAATTCGGCTACAATTTCCGCTTGACGCTGCCCAGCGCGCGATTCCGCCGCAACGTCGGCAGTTGGGCCGGCGTCCCGACCGACACAACCGGCACGCCCATCAGCCGCGAGGAATTCAACGCGCGGCAGAGCGAATGGCTGCCGACCGACGAAGACCGCGCCTTCGTTTACAGCCGAATGCACGGCGTCTTCGAACCGGGCAAGATCGCATCGTGGATTGCGCCGCCTGAGCGAGGTATAAACGGCCTACCATTCGAATACGAATACGTCCGGTTGCAATAAGCGGCCTTTGCTGCGCTTGACCACGAAGAGGCCCCTCTTAAGACCGAGCCTCACGGAGAGACGAAGTCCGCATCCGAGCCGCGTCGCCGATCATCTTAACAACTGTGAATTTTCGCAGGAAATCTCCGACCTTCACTGCACAGTGTGGGTTCACCCTGCGCGGGGGCGTGGCTGGATCTAACGCGACGAGCCTCTCGGATCTATGAAACTCAGCGGAACGCTCTGCGTCTAAATGAAAAGGCCAGGAGTGTCGGCGCGCGCATTCGCTCGGCGTCAGGTTTCCCGGCTCCAACAATATTATGTGGATCGTTCGACTAGCACTTAGCCGGCCTTACACGTTTGTTGTGGCGTCGATGCTGATCATCATCCTCAGCGTCGTGGCCATTCAGCAGACGCCCGTAGACATTTTTCCGAACATTAATATTCCTGTGGTCAGCGTGATCTGGAATTACAGCGGGCTCGCGCCGCAAGATATGGCCGACCGGCTGACGGGAAACTCCGAGCGCATCGCCACCACCACGGTCAATGACATTCAGCACATTGAGTCCACAACACTCAACGGCATAGCCATCGTTAAATTATTTTTTCAGCCGAACACCAAGATCGAAGCGGCCGTGGCGCAGGTCACTTCCGCGGCGCAGGTGATTTTGCGGCAGGCGCCGCCGGGAACCACCCCGCCGCTGGTGATTGCCTACAGCGCGTCGAGCGTCCCGATTTTGCAGCTGGGACTTGGCAGCGCCACGCTCTCCGAGCAGCAACTCTTCGATATCGGCGTGAATTTTCTGCGCACGCAGTTGATCACCGTTCCGGGCGCGGCGGTCCCCTGGCCGTATGGCGGCAAGCAGCGGCAAGTGGACGTGGACCTCGATCCGCAGGCGCTCTTCGAAAAAGGGATTTCGGGCGCGGACGTGGTGAACGCGATCAGCGTCCAGAACATCGTTCTGCCGCAGGGAACTTCGAAGATCGGCGACCGCGAATACGATGTCGAGCTGAACAGCAGCCCCAAAAAAATTTCCGAACTGAACGATCTGCCGATCCGCGTGGTGAATGGAGCGACCATCTACGTGCACGATGTAGCCTTCGTGCATGATGGCAATTCGTTTCAGACGAACATCGTGCGCCAGGACGGCAAGCGCGGCGTGCTGATCACCGTTTTGAAGAGTGGAAACGCGTCAACGCTGGCGGTGGTGGATGGGATTACGCAAAAGTTGCCGGGCTTGCAGGCGCAACTGCCGCCGGAATTGACGCTGAAGAAGACGATCGATCAGTCGCTGTTTGTGCGTGCGGCGGTGAACGGAGTGTTGAAGGAAGCGGTGACCGCCGCCTGCCTGACGGCGATGATGATCCTGCTGTTCCTGGGAAGCTGGCGCAGCACGGTCGTGGTGGCCGTTTCGATTCCGCTTTCCATTCTGACTTCGTTGCTGGTGCTCTCCGCGCTCGGCGAGACGATCAACATCATGACGCTCGGAGGCCTGGCGCTCGCCGTGGGAATTTTGGTGGACGACGCCACCGTCGAAATTGAAAACATCAACCGGCTTTTGCCCATGGGCAAGCCGCTGCACGATACGATCTTGCTGGGCGCGCAGCAAATTGCGGTGCCCGCCTTCGTGGCCACGCTGAGCATATGCGTGGTCTTCGTTCCCATTTTCTTCCTGCGCGGAATCGCCGGCTATCTTTTCCGGCCGTTGGCGGAGGCCGTGGTGTTCGCGATGCTGGCTTCTTATCTTTTGTCGCGAACGATTGTGCCGACGCTGGTGCTTTTCTTTTTCCGCGCCGAGCGCCGCAAACACAGAGAACATCCCGAAGGAGATCCGCACCCAGGTTTGTTCCGGAGAGTTCATCTGAGTTTTGAAGACGGCTTCGAGAAACTTCGCGACCGGTATGTGGGCTGGCTGGAATGGTGTCTGCACAATCGCTTGGTATTTAGCGCTCTTTTCCTGTTGTTCTGCGCCGCGAGCATGCTGCTGATTCCATTCCTGGGCTCGGACCTTTTTCCCACGGTGGATTCCGGACAGATCCGGTTGCACGTGCGCGCTCCGGTTGGGTTGCGGGTGGAAGAAACGGCGGCGCTGGCCGATCGCATCGAGGATTCGATTCGCAAGCAGATTCCCGCGCAAGAGGTGGAGGGAATTCTAGACAATATCGGGCTGCCTTACAGCGGAATCAACCTGAGTTACAGCACCGCGGGAACAATCGGGACTTCGGATGCCGAAATCCTGATCTCCCTGAAGGAAAATCATCATCCCACCGAGAATTACATCCGCGAGCTTCGAAAAACACTCCCCGGTGAATTTCCGGGGTCGGCGTTTTACTTCCAGCCGGCGGATATCGTCAGCCAGATTTTGAATTTCGGATTGCCGTCGCCGATTGACGTGCAACTTGTGGGCCCGAATTTCGCGGACAATTTCGAGGTGGCGCGCAAGATGCTGCCGCGCATCCAGGAAGTGGGCGGGGCGGTGGACGTGCACATCCAGCAAGCGCTGAATTTGCCGAAGCTGCATGTGGAAGTGGATCGAACGCGCGCGGAGTCGATCGGATTTACGCAGCAGGACGTGGCAAACAACGCGCTGGTGGCTCTGACCACGAGTTTTCAAACCGCGCCGAATTTTTGGATCAGCCCGCAGGGCGTGCCGTACGTGGTGGCGGCGCTGACGCCGCAATATCGCGTGGATTCGATGCGCTCGGTGCAAGGAATACCGGTCATCGGGAAAAACGGACAACCGCAGATTCTCGACAACGTGGCGAGCATCAGCCGGGAAGCTGGGCCGGCGGTGGTGAATCACTACGACATCATGCCGGTGATCGATATCTATGCGAGCGCGCAGGACCGGGATCTCGGAGGCGTTGCGGCCGGCGTCTCGAAGGTGATCGACGATTTCAAGAGCCAGCTACCGCGCGGGACGACGATCGTCATGCGCGGGCAAGTGGCTACAATGCGCTCGTCGTTCGCAGGGCTGGCGATTGGATTGTTCTTTTCGATCGTGCTGGTGTATTTGCTGATGGTAGTGAATTTCCAATCCTGGTCGGACCCGTTTATTATCATCACGGCGCTGACGGGAACTTTTGCCGGGATTGTGTGGATGCTGTTCGTGACGCGCACGACCATGAACGTGCCTTCGTTGATGGGCGCGATCATGAGCATCGGCGTGGCGACATCGAACAGCATTCTGCTGGTAACATTCGCCGGCGCGCAGATGCGCGATGAAGGGAAAGATTCGCTCGAAGCGGCGAAAAACGCGGGGCATGTGCGGCTGCGGCCGATCATCATGACGGCGCTGGCGATGATTATCGGCATGCTGCCGATGTCGCTGGGATTCGGCGAGGGCGGCGAGCAGAACGCTCCGCTGGGCCGCGCGGTGATTGGCGGGCTGCTGTTCGCGACCATAGGCACACTGTTCTTCGTTCCCGTGGTTTACAGCTTCATTCGCAAGAAGGGGTACAGAGCGGCTCTCGCGGAGGACTGATTTCGGAATGGCATACGATTTGAACTCATCGGCAAGCGAGCGGGAACCCGGGAGCGGGAAGTCGCGCGGGCCATGGCGATACATTTTGCCGGCGATCGCGGTGCTGGTGTTTGCGGGCGTGGCGATTTGGGGAATCCAGTCGCGGCTCGGCGTCAGGGCGGCGCTGAACTCCGCGGCGATCGAGTCGACGCGCGTTCCCGTTGCCGTGATTCATCCGCGGCCTGCTGACTCGGCGGGCGATATCGTGCTGCCGGGAAACGTGCAGGCTTATCTCGAGACGCCGATTTACGCGCGGACGAACGGTTACTTGCGGCGCTGGTATGTGGATATCGGAGGACGCGTGAAGGCCGGGCAGCTTCTCGCGGAAATCGATACGCCCGAGATTGATCAGGAGCTCCGGCAAGCCGAGGCGGCGCAATTGCAGGCGCAGGCGAATCTGGATTTGGCGAAGAGCACGGCGGATCGCTGGCAGAATCTGTTGAAATCCGACGGCGTCTCGCAGCAAGAAGTGGATCAGAATGTTTCTGCGTTCCATGCGCGCGAAGCGGATTTGCTGGCGGCGAAAGCCAACGTGCAACGGTTGAAGGACTTGCAATCATTCCAGCGCGTGACGGCGCCGTTCGACGGAATTGTGACGGTGCGCAGCGTGGACGTCGGTGCCCTCATTGCCAACGGGAATTCGGTGCAGCTTTTCCGCATGGCGCAGACCAACGTCTTGCGAATTTATGTGAGCGTCCCGCAATCCTATAGCCGCTCGATCGTGCCGGGCGTGCAGGCAACGTTGACGATTCCCGAATTCCCGCATGGAGTATTTCCGGGGAAAGTGGTGCGGAGTGCGGGAGCGATTGATCCCACTTCGCGCACGCTGCTCACTGAAGTGCAAATTCCTAACCCGACGGGCCAGATTTTGCCGGGCGCGTACGCAACAGTGCATTTCAAGGTGACGCTGGTCGAGCCGCCGCTCTCGATTCCCCCGAACACGCTAATTTTCCGCTCGCAAGGGCCGCAGGTGGCGGTGGTCACGCCGCAGGGCACGATCCATCTTCAGAGCGTGAGCATGGGGCGAGATCTTGGCACCAGCCTCGAAGTGCTCGATGGTGTTAAAGCGGCCGACAGTGTGGTGCTCAATCCACCGGATTCTATCGCCGAAGGCGCCGAGGTGAGCGTGACGCAAACTGCCGCTCCCGCGGCTGCGCCTGCGAGTAATCCAAAGTAGAACTCCCAGCGATGCGAATGCTAAAGAATCTGCGATCGACCGTAACGCCCACGCGCAATTATCAACTGTGCCGCGCTGCCGGATTGGCCGCCGCCGTCATCGCGCTGTGGCTCTGCGGCTGCACGGTGGGGCCGAACTACAAGCGCCCATCGGTGGAAGTGCCGACGTCGTTCAAAGAGGCGCCGCCGCAGGGATGGAAAGAAGCGGCGCCGCATGACGAAATTGCCAAAGGGAATTGGTGGGAGGCATTCGGAGATAGCCAGCTAAACGATCTCGAGACGCAAGCGCTGGCGTCGAATCCAACGCTGCTTGCGGCCGTGGCGCGCGTCACGCAGGCGCGTGCGTCCGTGCGCATCACCCGCGCCGATCTTTTTCCTACGGTGAATCTTGATCCGTCGGCGGGGCGCGCGCGCGAATCCGGTACTCGGCCGAATCCCCCGGGTTTCAGCGGCGGGGCATTCACCGCCAATACGATCACGCTTCCCCTCGACGTGAGCTACGAAGTGGATCTTTGGGGCCGCGTTCGCCGGTCGGTGGAATCGGCGCGAGCGCAGGCACAAGCGAGCCAAGCAGACTACGAGAACATTCTGCTTACGCTGAAATCCGACGTCGCACAGAATTATTTCTCACTACGCTACGTGGATGTGGACCGCGGAATTCTGCGCGACAATATCGAGCTGCTGAAGAAGGCGCTCGAACTTACGCAAGTTCGCCACTCCGGCGGCGTCGCCAGCGGCCTCGATGTTTCTGAGGCCGAGACGCTCCTCGCGACAACTCAGGCTACTTATGCGGGGCTCGGCGTGCAGCGCGCGCAATTCGAGCATGCGCTGGCGGTTCTTGTCGGGAAGCCCGCCTCGGATTTTTCGGTGCCGGAAAAGGCGCTCATTCTTGAGCCGCCCGCGATTCCTGCGGGATTGCCCTCCGATCTTCTTGAGCGGCGGCCGGACATCGCGGAGGCCGAACGGCTGATGGCTTCGGCGAATGCGCAAATCGGCGTGGCGCGCGCGGCATTTTTCCCTTCGCTCAACTTGACCGGCAGCGCCGGCTACTTGAGCGACGATCTTCTCAAGCTATCTAATCTGTCGAGCACGGTTTGGTCGGTCGCCGCGGGCGCTTCGCAGCCTCTCTATGCCGGCGGGCGCATTTCCGCGAATCTTGTTCGCGCTCGCGCGGCCTACGACGAATCCGTGGCCAACTACCGCCAGCAAGTTCTCGTTGCCTTTCAAGAAGTTGAAGATGGCCTCTCCGGCCTTCGCGTTCTCGAAGAGCAGGAAGCGGCGCAGAACAAGGCCGTGGAATCTTCGAAGCGGACGTTCGACATCTCCACATCTCGATACAAGGAAGGGCTCGCGAACTTCCTTGAAGTCATTGACGCCGAGCGTACGGTGCTCGCGAACTCCCAGGAATCTGCGCAATTGCGCGAATTGCGGCTGCTCACCACGGTTCAATTCATCAAAGCTCTCGGCGGCGGTTGGCAGGAATCGAAGATTTATAGCGATTCGCAGGCGCCCGCCAATTCCAGCCAGCCGTCACATTAGCTTTCGCCGCGCCGGATTCATCCGAATTTGTTTCCGGGAAACGCTGCGAGTTGCTTAGAATACTCGTCGTCAGCGCGAACACCGTTGGGCGCGCACAGGAGAAATGCTGCACGCCATCATGTCGGACGATTCCATCACTATCATTGGCGGGACCGGTGATCTTGGCTACGGGCTGGCGTTGCGCTGGGCCAAGGCAGGCCGGAAAGTATTCATCGGCTCGCGCTCGGCGGAGCGCGCTGTAAAGGCTGCGAGTGAAGTGCGACAGAGCGCCGGCGAGGAATCGCAAGTGGAGGGAATGGCGAACGCCGACGCGGTTCTTCGTGCCTGGATCGTCGTGATTGCGGTTCCGTTTGCAGCGCAAGCCGAGACGCTCGCTTCCGTGAAAGAAAAACTCCGCACGGGGCAGACGGTCGTGATTTGCACCGTGCCGCTTGAAGCTGCCGTTGGCGGTGCGCCCACGCGCACGCTTGGGCTGTGGGCCGGCTCGGCGTCGGAGCTGGCGGCGCGCACTTTGCCGGATACCGTGCACGTGGTGGCTGCGTTCCAGAATGTTTCTGCCCACGCCATGCAGGAACTTGCCGAAACTGTGGATTGCGATGTGATTGTCTGCGGCGATGATGCTGAGGTGCGCGTGAGGCTGCGGCCGTGGGTCGAGGCAATTCCCGGATGCCGCTTCGTGGATGGCGGGAAGCTCGAGAATGCGCGCATCGTCGAATCGCTTACTGCTTTTCTGATCGGCGTGAATCGGCGCCACAAGGTTAAGGCTTCCGGCATTCGCATCACGGGCATCGGTCCGTCGAGATGAGCAGGGCGCGCTTGCGCCGGCGCGAAGCATCGAGCCGGATCGAGCTCTTCGGGCTTCGTACTCTGCCGGAGGTGAAGCCGGGCGACGATCTTGCTGACTTGATTTCTGCCGCGCTGCGCCGCGAAGAACTGGAGTTGCGAAGTGGCGATGTTCTCGTCCTGGCGCAGAAAGTCGTTTCAAAGGCGGAAGGCCGAGTTATTCGCTTGCGCGACGTGAAGCCTTCGGCTCTGGCGCGCAGCTGGGCGCGCACGATTCGCGCGGACCCGCGATTTGTCGAAATTGTATTGCGCGAATCTAGCCGCGTGATTCGTATGACGGAGCGGGCGCTGATCGTCGAGAC
Source organism: uncultured Acidobacteriota bacterium (assembly GCA_963707165.1). Taxonomy (GTDB): domain Bacteria; phylum Acidobacteriota; class Terriglobia; order Acidiferrales; family UBA7541; genus Palsa-147. The sequence goes on from CAVPPO010000002.1 coordinate 345,966, forward strand.
GCGCCATGGATTCATCTGCGCGAACGCAGGGGTAGATCGTTCAAACGTGCGAAGTGGCGGCAGCGTGACATGCCTGCCGCTTGATCCCGATCGCTCGGCGCAGCGACTCGCTGAGCGCCTGCGGAAACTGACCGCGGCACGCGTTGCAGTCATCGTGTCGGATACGTTCGGGAGGCCGTGGCGGCTTGGCCTCACAAATGTAGCGATTGGCGCTGCGGGGCTCGCCGTGCTGGAGGATTTGCGCGGCACTCGCGATGCGAGCGGGCGCAAGCTGCAAGGGACGATTCTCGCTGTAGCGGATGAGCTGGCTGCTGCTGCGGGCCTGGTGATGAAGAAAGCCGCGCAGATTCCTGTGGTGGTCATTCGCGGAGTCCCGTTTGCGCGCGCTCGAGGAAGTGCTCGCCAGTTGATTCGTCCGGCCGGCGAGGATATGTTTCGGTAGATGACGGGCGCGATAGATAAAGAGCATCGCTGACTCAACAGGCCAACTCTGATGGGAACGATTGCAATTCCGCCGAAGACCCCCAACGTCCGCACGGACGCCGATGCTCGCGCCATCGAGCGAGTGCTGGTGCAGGCAGAGGCGGGTGAGCGAATCGCGCGCGAGGATGCGCTGCTGTTGATGGACTGCGCCGAAACTGGCGCGTTGCTGGAAGCGGCGTCTTCGCTGCGCAATCGAGTCAAAGGCCGCACCATCAGCTATTCGCGCAAAGTGTTCATTCCCCTCACGACGTTTTGCCGCGACCGCTGCGGCTACTGCACTTTTCGCCGCGATCCCGGCGAGCCGGGCGGGCGCTACATGACTCCCGATGAAGTTCTGGCGGTCGCCGAACGCGCGCGCCGCGCTGGATGCAAGGAGGCGCTCTTCAGTCTCGGCGATCAACCCGAGCGGGTGTTCCCCGAAGCGCGCGATTTTCTGCACGCGCGCGGCTTCGAGCGCACGCTCGAATATCTCGCCTCGGTCTCTCAACTCACGCTTGAGACTTCAGGCCTGCTGCCGCACGCCAATCCCGGCGTGATGAGTGCCGCGGATCTCGCGGCGCTGAAGACGTCGAACGCAAGCATGGGCTTGATGCTCGAAAATGTAAGCCCCCGGCTGATGCGTCGCGGCGAAGCGCATGAAGACGCGCCGGACAAAGTGCCGAGCCTGCGCTTGCGCACGATTGAAGACGCCGGCCGCCACCGAATTGCGTTCACGACCGGAATCCTCATCGGCATCGGCGAAACGCGCGAAGAGCGCGTCGATTCGCTACTCGCCATCCGCGATTTGCATGCGCGCCACGGCCACATCCAGGAAGTCATCGTTCAGAATTTCCGCGCCAAGCCTGCCACGCCAATGGCTCTGCATGCTGAGCCCGATATGGACGAAATGCTGCGCACGGTAGCAGTCGCGCGGCTCATTCTCGGTGGCGAAATGAATTTGCAGGCGCCGCCGAATCTGAGCGCGCCGGACTATACGCGGCTGCTTGATGCGGGCATCAACGATTGGGGCGGCATTTCGCCGGTAACTCCCGACTTCATCAATCCCGAAGCCGCGTGGCCGCATATTGATACGCTTGGCGAGCGAACGGCGGATGCCGGATTCGTTCTTCGCGAGCGCCTCTCGATCTATCCCGAGTTCACCGAACGTGACGGATTTGTGCACGAAAATGTGCGACCGCATCTGCTCAAGCTGAAAGACGCTGATGGCTACGCGCGGGCGGGAGATTAGACGATGGCGTTGGGACCAATGATGGTCGAGCCGAGAGCGAATCTACGTGATGCTCTGCGCGCCGCTCACCCAGAGATTCGAGCGGCACTCGAGCGCGCGCTTGAAGGCCGCGAACTCGGCTTCGATGACGGGCTGCTTCTCGCGCGGGCAGACGGCGATGATCTCGCAGCGCTCGTTGCCGCGGCCGACGAACTACGTCGCCGGCAAGTCGGCGATGCCATCACCTATGTCGTCAACCGCAACATAAATTTCACGAATGTCTGCATGGTCGGCTGCGCTTTCTGCGGATTCGCGCGCGGGCCGAATGCAACCGATGCATATTCTCTTTCGATCGAGCAAATCGTCGCGAAGGCGACAGAAGCGTGGCATGCGGGCGCTACGGAAGTCTGCATCCAGGGCGGCCTACCCAAGGATTTCGACGGATTCTTCTATCGCGACATTTTGCGCGGAATCAAAGCCGCATTGCCGGCGATGCACATTCACGCATTTTCGCCAATGGAGATTTGCTACGGCGTCGAGCGCACCGGCCTCAATCTCCGCGAATATCTCTCGATGCTTAAGGAAAACGGCCTGGGCACGATTCCAGGCACGGCCGCGGAAATTCTCGACGATGAAGTGCGCAGCGCGCTCAGCCCCAACAAATTGAAAGTCGCGCAGTGGATCGAAGTCGTCCGCACCGCGCACTCCCTCGGAATTCGCAGCACCTCGACGATGATGTACGGCCACGTCGAGACTCCCGAACATTGGGTCCGCCACATTCTTCTGCTGCGCGAAATTCAGAAGGAGACTGGAGGATTCACGGAATTCGTGCCGCTTGGGTTCGTCCACGAAAAGACGCGGCTCTTCCGCAAAGATGGAGCGCGGCCTGGCAGCACGCGGCGTGAAAATCTAGCCGTCCATGCCCTCGCGCGCGTGCTGTTCAACGGCTTGATCCGCAATATCCAAGTCTCGTGGGTGAAAATGGGCTTCGAGCAATCGCTCGCGTGCCTCGAAGCCGGTGCGAACGATTTCAGCGGCACGCTGATGGAAGAGCACATCTCGAAGTCGGCGGGCGCCAATTTCGGCGAATACGTTTCGCCAGAGCAATTCCGCGCGTTGATCCGGCGGATCGGACGGATTCCAGCCGAGCGCACGACCACTTACGAACTGCGGCAAGTTTACAGTGCGAGCGACGATGGGCGATATTACAGAACACACTGCGAAAACTCGGCCGCAGCTGAATCTTCTCGAACAACATCACTACGCGGGGACAGGCTACTGATGGAAATCGTCGCGCTCGCCGGCGGCGTGGGAGCTTCGAAACTTCTCGTGGGTCTCGCGCATGCGATGGCGCCCGAGAATCTGACGATCGTCGTCAATACCGGCGACGATCTCGAGATGCACGGCCTAACGATTTGCCCGGATCTCGACATCGTCACGTACACGCTGGCCGGTCTCGTCAATCCGGCGACGGGCTGGGGCATCGATGGCGATACCTTCGCGACGCTGCAATTTCTCGGGCGCTACGAACGAGAGACCTGGTTCAATCTCGGCGATCGCGATCTCGCCACGCACATTCATCGCAGCGACATGCTACGCGGCGGCGCCACGCTCTCCGAATGCGCCGATTCGATTCGCCGCGCGCTCGGCGTCCGAGCGCATATTCTGCCGATGAGCGATCAGCCGGTCCGCACGCAGATCGAAACGCCCGCCGGCTTGCTTCCATTCCAGAACTATCTGGTGAAGCATCGCGCCGAACCTGCTGTGAAAGCGATTCGCTTCGATGGTGCCGATCGATCCGAGCCTGCGCCCGGAGTTCTGAGAGCGATCGCTGAGCGCGCGCGGGATCGTCATCTGCCCGAGCAATCCGCTGATCAGTATCGGCCCGATTCTCGCGGTGCCCGGGATTCGCGAAGCACTGGCGGCGCGGCGAGCCGATGTCGTCGCGGTTTGCCCGATCGTGCACGGAATGTCGCTGAAAGGCCCGACCGCGAAAATGATGGCCGAGATGGGGATCGAAGTTTCTGCGCGCAGCATCGCCGGGATGTATCGCGACATTGCTTCGCGGCTGGTGATCGATGAAAGCGATGCTAAGCTCGCGGCCGGAAATCGAAGCGGCTGGCATGGGCGTTGAAATCACCAGGACGGTGATGGAAGCCGAGGAAGATAAATGGTGGCTCGGCCATTTTCTGGTGAATTTGCTTCACGCGAAGACGACGCATGCGAGCCATTGAGACTTGGAACAAAGACGCCGAGTCGAATTTTTCAGTGTGTGAAAGGCAAGAGGCGTAGTGAAGGCGCTTCTAATTCCCGTCAAGGATTTGCGAAACGCGAAGCAGAGGCTTGCGCCGGCGCTTTCGCAGCCGCAGCGAACCGCGCTTGCCGAAGCGATGTTCGACGATTTTTGTGCGAGCGTAGCGCAAATCAGCTGCGTGGATCGAATTTTCGTCGCCACGAACTACGAGCCTGCGATCGAGCGAGCCAGCGCATTCGGCTGGGACGTGCTTCGCGAGACGTCGCAGGAATCCGAGAGTGCGTCGGTGGATGCCGCATCGCGAATCTGCGCCGGGCTCGGAATCACGTCGCTCGCGCGGCTGCCCATCGATTTGCCGCTCGTCACCCCGGCTGATATCGAGCAACTCTTCGCCGCGGCACGGCCTGCGCCATCAGCGGTCATCGTTCCGTCGCGCAGCGGAACCGGGACGAACGCGCTGCTGCGCACGCCTCCCACGCTTTTCTCCTCATTTTTCGGCCCGAATAGTTTTCCGAAGCACACACGCGAAGCCGAGCGATGCGGTGCGGAATTGGCCGTGCTGCGCAACGAGCGCCTCGAACTCGACGTGGACGACTGGGACGATCTCCAAGTTCTCGCGTCGCGGCGCGATTTGCCGTCCGCTACTCGCGGCTGGCTCGCCCGCGCTGGCCTTCTGCCGCAGGCACTGGCAGCAAGCGCCACGGCCTATTCGCTGCGCGCCTACCCGGGTGACGCGCTTGAAGAATAAAATTTATCCCACTGCCGATGCAGCAGTGGCCGATATTCCCGACGGCGCGACGCTCATGTTCGGCGGATTCGGCGGCGCGGGCTTTCCGCACGCGTTGATTCGTGCTGTTGGACGCAAAGGCGCGCGAAATCTTTTCGCCATCAGCAACAATTGCGGCACGGGCGACTCCGAACTCGGCGTGCTCTTCAAGAACAAGCAGATCACCCGCGTGATCGCGGCATTTCCTGGCCCGCAGTCCAACTATTTTCAGCAGCAAGTGGAATCCGGCGAAGTGAAATATGAACTCGTGCCGCAGGGAATTCTGTGCGAGCGCATGCGCGCGTACGGCGCCGGAATTCCGGCGTTCTATTCTCCCGTTGGAGTCGGCACGGAAATCGCACAGGGAAAGGAAGAGCGCGCAATCAATGGCCGCCGCTACATCCTCGAATCTGCACTCGGCGCCGATTTTGCTTTGATTCGCGCGCACAAGGCCGATCCGCTCGGCAATCTCGTCTATCGAAAGGCGGCGAGAAATTTCAATCCAGTTATGGCCACGGCGGCAAAGGTAACAATCGTCGAAGTGAACGAAATCGTGCCCGTCGGCGCGCTCGATCCCGAAACGATTGTCACGCCTTCTGTTTTCGTGGATCGCATCGTTGCCGTGGGAGACGATCGCGATGCTTGAGCGCAGACTTTCCCGCGAACAAATTGCCGAGCGCGCTGCGCAGGAATTGCCCGAAGGCGCCTACGTAAATCTTGGCTGGGGCATTCCCAATCTCATTGCGGCCTACGTGCCCGATAGCGCGGGCGTCATTTTCCATAGCGAAAATGGAATATTAGGCATGGGGCCACGCGCGCGTTCCGGCGAAGAAGATTTCGATTTAGTGGATGCGATGAAAGCGCCGGTGACGATTCTTCCCGGGGCGGCATACTTCTCGCAAGTGGACGCGCACATGATGACGCGCGGCGGACATCTCGACGTTGCAATCCTCGGCGGGCTTCAGGTTTCCGAGCGCGGCGATCTTGGCAAATTGGAAAATTCCTACGGCAAAATTCTCCGGCGGGATCGGCGGCGCGATGGACATCGCAGTGGGCGCGCGGCGCTTGATCATCACCATGGAACACGTCGCCAAGACAGGCGAACCAAAGATTGTGAAGACCTGCACTTATCCACTCACGGCACTGCGATGCGTGTCGACAATCGTCACCGACTTGTCAGTGATCGACGTTGTCCCGAACGGCCTGCAACTCCGCGAAGTCGCACCCGGCGTGACGCCGGACGAAGTTCAGAGCGTGACTGAGCCGAAACTCATTATCCCGTTGCGCATCCCCGAGATGCTCGTTCGTTCGAAGTAACCGCGTTAGTTTTCTTCTATTTTAATCTTTTCCAAAAATTGTGTTTGCTGTCATCCTGAACGAAGTGAAGGATCTGCAGTTGCCAATTTTCGAGCAAAAACGCGTCTCAACTTGGTTTGGCTCAGCTACGAGTTGCCTCGATCGGCCGTTACGTGCGAGGACTCGAGCGCGGAACGGACGATCTTCCCTAGCGCATCGAGACCAAACGGTTTCTGAATGTAGAGCGCCCCATCACCGCTCTGCAGGTGAGCCGAGGCATTGAATTCAAGATACCCGGACATATAGATAACTTTTATCTCAGGCCGCTGCGCCACAATCGTTTGAACCAGCTCATGCCCGTTCATGCGCGGCATCACCGTGTCGGTCAGCAGCACGTGAACGGGGCCACCATACTTGGCGAGGAAGTCGCGCGCCTCAATTCCGCCGGCGGCTGTGAGCACTGTGTAGCCGCATCCCGCGAGATATTCCGCGGCCAGATCACGGATGCCGGTTTCGTCGTCCACCACCAGAATCGTCTCCGCGCCGTGGCGAGTCGTCACGGACGGCTGCGCGGTATTTGCAACGCTTTCCGCTGCAGCCACGCGCGGCAAATAAATGGTGAAAGTCGCGCCCTTACCCGGCGCGCTATCCACGATGATGAATCCTCCGCTCTGCTTCACGATTCCGTATACAGTGGCAAGCCCTAAGCCAGTTCCGCGTCCTTTCTCTTTCGTGGTGAAGAACGGCTCGAAGATCCGCGCCTGCGTCTCCGTATCCATCCCTTCGCCGGTGTCTTTCACGATTAGCGCGGCATAATCTCCATCCGCGATGATCGGCAATGGCCGCGCATCTCCGGGCGCAAACCTCGCGTTCTCGGTGCGAATCGTAAGCCGCCCGCCGCCGGGCATTGCATCGCGTGCGTTGACCGCGAGATTCAGAAGCACCTGCTCAACTTGCCCCGCATCCGCGCGCACGCGTCCCAGTTCTGGCTCGGTCTCAAACACAAGTTCAATATTTGATCCGAACAGCCGCTCGATCATGCTGGCCATGTCGCCAACCACCTGGTTCAGATCGAGCACTTCAGGCTGCAGGACTTGCATGCGGCTGAACGCGAGCAATTGGCGCGTCAACGATGCTGCCCGATCAGCGGCCTTCTGAATCTGCTTGATGTGCTCGCGCGGTTGCTCGACCCCCGAGTTCAAAAGCAAATCCGTATGGCCGCGAATCACCATCAGCAAATTGTTGAAGTCATGCGCAATGCCGCCCGCCAATTGCCCGACCGCCTCCATTTTCTGGGACTGCCGGAACTGCGCCTCCAGCAATTTCGTCTCGGTCACATCGGTCATCACGCCCTGCAGAGACTCGACGCCGTTCGCGTCGCGCACCGCCGTCGCGATGTCGGTGAACCAGCGATATGTCCCATTTCGCGCTTGCAATCGATATTCCGCAGAATACGGCTGTCCCGAGACGCGGCATTTTTCTTCCAGCCCGATCACCTTGGCGACGTCGTCCGGGTGAAGCCTCTGGAACCAGAGCTGAGGATCCGCCATCCATTCCGCGGGCGTGAAACCCAGGGTCGCCTCAATCTGCGGGCTGACGTATGACCACACGCCGTCGGCGCCGAATCCCGCCATGTAAGTAATCGCAGGAAGCTGCTCGACGAGCAGCCGGAACCGCGTCTCCGCGGCAAGCAGCTCGCGCTCGGCGCGCTTGCGCTCGGTGAGGTCGTGCACGATCACTTGCGATGCAGTGTCCCGTCCTACTTTGAACGACGCCGCCGCGACTTCCACATCCACAATGTTGCCGTCCAGCCGGACGAATTTCTGCTCGAGAAAAGGCACGGTTTGCCCCGGCGATTGCAATTCGGCCATACGCCGCGCCGCAATTTCGCGATGGCTGGGATGGAGGAAGTCGAGCGCTGCCTTGCCGATCACCTGTTCCGGTGATGTAGCGCCGAGAAGCCGCACGCCCGCGGAATTAATAAAGATAATGTTCTCACCCCGGCGTACCCATACGGCGTCTGGCGAAAGCTCCACGAGCCGCCGATACCTCTCCTCGCTTTCGCGCACCTCTTCCTCGGCGCGCTTCCGCCGCGTGATGTCGCGGTAAATGCAGTACACCGCGATCTGGTTTTCGGCCACATTCACCGGCGAAACGAGCAGCGACACTTCGATTCGGCTGCCATCCTTCCGGCAGCGAACCGTCTCGATGCTTGTAATCGCACCGTGCTCGGCCTCATCGTCGAGCCACTTGCCTTCCTCTTTCTTCTCTTCCGGCACCACGAGATCGTCGAGATTGCGGCCGACGGATTCCGCGGCTTCATATCCGAAAATCCTCGTAAATTCGCGATTGATTCGCAGCACGATGTTCTTCGTATCCACGAAGGCAATCGCTTCCGGCGCCGATTCGACGAGCTGTTCGAGGTACGCCTTCTGAATCGCGAGATTGCGTTCCGTTTGCTTGAGGCTGGTGATGTCGAGCATCACGATGGTCACGCCGCGGATTTCGCCGCGCTTCAGCCGCAGCGGCAGGAAACTCGCGAGCCAGTCGCGCTTCTCGCCCGGAACGGCCGGAGTCGCTCCATTGATCTCCAGGTCCGAGACCGGAACGCCAGTCTCAAACACCTGCTTCACGATGGCCGCGAGTGACGCCGCCATTTCAGGGACTATCTCGGAAAATGTTCTGCCGATGTGATCAGGCGCGGGCCGCCCATTGAATTGCGCCAGCTTGTCGTTGACGCGGATGTACCGCATTCCGCGATCCACGAGGGCCAGGCCGATTGGCGCGGTGTGATAGAGGAGGGTCAGCTCGGCAAACTGTTCGGTTGTCCCGTATCGGTCCATGGGGCGACGTAGTACTAGAACTAGCCTACAGGCTCAGTTTGTACCTCGCCCAGCGGACGGTCAAGAGGGCAGTGCGCTTGCTTGGCTTCACAAACAATAGAGGTGGGAGCGGGATACAGCTCTAGATTGTAGGCAGGAGGCACCCGGCGGTCGCTCAGGTAACCGAGCGTCTAGTGGTGCGTAGCCCCAGCGGTCGGATTATTGATCGTGCCGCAGCTCGCTGCGGGCTGTACCTTGGCGGCAGCGGCAGCGGCCGTGACCGTCCCAGAACCGCACGTGGGAGTCTTGCTGAGAGTGCGCACGACGACCACCGGCACTGCTACGCCAATCGCCAGCATGGTACCGAGAAGCAAGCCATGCCCGGCGAGGCTTCCAGCCGAGGTGCCCGCTCCGCCAACGCCCGCATTTGCGCCCTTCAACGCTGTCGAGCGCCCGGCGTCCATCAAATCGGTGTTCGGCGCGATACCGGGAGCATCGGGAGCCTGATCGCCGCGGATCGTCGAGCTTTGGCCCTGATTGACTTCCACGCAAACGCCAGCAAGGTTGCAGAAGCGCACTTTCCCTTCGAAGACGATGATGCGCGTGACGTAATTATCGAATTCCAGGAAGAAATCGGTGCCGACGACTCCCGCGACACCGGTAGGCGTCCGAATCTGGAAGCTCGCGCCCGGCTTGGTCTGTTTCACGGCATTGGCCCGAACGCGCCCGTAGCCCAATTCGAGATCGGTCTGCTGCGAAGCGGCGTCGTGCTTGGTCACTCGCAGGCTCGAATCCGCCCCAACATTCAGGATCGAACCATCATCCAGCGCTACGCGCGCTCTGGCCAGATGCCCGGTTGCGACCGTGTCCTCCCACAGCACCGGAATCTCCGGCGTCGCGGTGAGCGATTGCCCGCCGCGCAGCAGATTTACCGCCGGAATCAGCGCCGAAACCTTCCCCGCATGTTGTCCCGGCACCTGTGGCCAGACTTGTACCGGGAACACGAGAAGCAGGGTCAAAACGATGGCTAGCGACGGCTGTACGATCGCGGACTTGCGCATGGGACACGACCTCCGGTTGCCGGGACAAACCCCGGGGCGAAACTGAACATCTCGAAGCGCGGTTGTGTAGCGCCGCCCTTTTAGGGCGGCACGTTACTGCATGATTCCTGCGGCGCTGCGCCTTCACTCTAGGACAAAAATCGCGTTAGCCACACCCATTCGGCGCCCCGCAGGCGGACTGGCACTATACCGCAAGCCCGCCATGCGGAGGCACAGATTTTTCAGCTCGCCGCGCTGCTTTTCTTCGCCGCTTCAGCCGCGCCAGCGCGCATCCTTGCCAGCACCTGACGCATATGCTCGTTGGAACCCGGCGCGCGCTTCTCGCGCCAAGCTTCGTAGCGCCGGGCGTGTTCTTCAAGTTGGCCGAAATTGTGAGGATTCTTGAAGTCCGCACGCCACTGCGCGATGACCGGTTTCAGACGCTCCCAGATAATCCACTGCTCGCCGCTGGTTTCGAACAGGAATTCCTCATCCACCAGCCCGCGGTTGGCATAGTTCGCCACCATATCCCAATATGTCGCCACCATGCGGATGTAGGCACCCTCTTCCCCAGGCCCCATGAAATACTTCACGACTTCGTCGAAGCTGGTGGGATTGAAATTCGAGAAAAACCACTTGCGGGCCTCGCGCAGCTTCGGTTCTCGCCTCGCCTCATACAACTTCAACATCAAATCAGCTTGCTCGTGCGTAGCTTGTCCCATCAGACTTGCCTCCTTGTTCGTGTCTTTCGGCTGAATCGCTTACTCCAACGAAATTTGCTTTATCCGCCCGCGGCCGCCGCTCCGCTGATCAATTCCACGCGTTGCGTGTTCGCCACCAGAATGTGCGCCTGCTCCAGCGCCAGCTTCACCCGCCTCCGCAGTTCCCGCGCCACGTCATCTTGCCGCAGCACGGCGCTCTTCAGGATCATCCGCAGAATTGTCCCGTCGAGCGACAGCGCTTCGATTCCGAGCACGCGCGGCCCATCAATGAGAGCCGGAGACCAATCCGGATCGATGCGAAAATCGCCGCAAACTTTTTCGAGAATCGCCAACGCGCGTCCCACAGCCTCCGCCGAAGGAATTGTCACGTCCACCAGCGTCTGCGACCAATCGCGGCTCAGGTTCGCCACTAGCCCGATGAGCCCGTTCGGAATCGTAGACGCGAGCGCCATCTCCATTGCGGATCACGGTGCGCCGCAAGGTGATGTGCTCCACGCGCCCTGTCTCGTTGTTCACCCGAATCATGTCGCCGACCACAAATTGATCTTCCAGCACGATGAAGAATCCGTTGATGAGATCCTTCACCAGATGTTGCGCCCCGAAGCCCACCGAAAGGCTCGCCAGCGTCGCGACCGCTGCAATCGGGGTGATGGCAAATCCCAGCTCGTTGAGAATTTCAAGGAGCGCGAATGCCAAAACGAGAGTGACGCCAATGCCATACGCCAACCCTGCCATCGTCCGCGTCTGCGCCTCTCGCATCTGCGCCACGCGCGTTTGCGTCTTCGCCAGTTCCACCAGCCGCGAACTCAGCGCTCGCAGCCCCCGGATGGCGAGCAGCGCAATGAGCACGGTCGCCACGATTCGCGGACCCCGTGCGCCCGCAAACTGCATCCAACGATAAAGGGGCTCAAACATGGAATAATGGGACGGGAATTATACCACCCGGCTATCGCCCCGTTCCCTTCGAACTGTCCGGCAAGGAGGGCAGCAAAATGTCCGCAAATCGGCGCAAGTTCCTCGAACTCATGATTCCCGCAGGTCTGGCGCTCGCCGTCCGTCCGGCGTGGCCGCAAAGCGCGATTCCCATGCAGCAGGCCCCTTCGCGGTCCAGCGCTCCACGCAATCCGAATGATATCGATCCGGAAGCCCCGCCCATCGACACCAAGAAAATCCTGAAAGCCAATCAGCAGAAGATCGAAGACGACGTGCAGAAACTTTATTCACTGGCGGGCGAATTGCGCGAACAGGTGAAAAACACGGACTCAGCCACAGTCCTCTCGCTAGCCTTAGTGCAAAAAGCGGAAGAAATCGAAAAGCTAGCCCATCAAATCCGTTCGCTAGCCAAAGGCTAGCCAGCTCTCGGCTCAAGGGGCCGCGGAAGTTGCGCGTGACGGTGTAAGCCGCGATTTCAAGCGCAGAAACGGTTCCTCGAAATACCACCGCGAGAGATACGCTGCTACTACCGCTAACGTCGCGGCGCATAGAAAACGAAACCAGACATATTCGAATGGACCGAACGATGCCAGTAAACTCGGGTGTGTGTAAGACAGCACCGCGTCAAACGCCCAGAAGCCGAGCAGATGAATCAAGTAGAGCCCGTAGCTGATGTCGCCAAAGAAACGCATGGCCGGGGCGTTACGAGCCACTTCCATTGGCTCGTTCCGAGCAAAAGAAAGCTGCATAGCAGCACGGTGAAAGAAAGATTCGCCAGGCTGAATTGCAGCGCCGCGCCGGTCGGCGTCATGCGCGTCGCCAAGCCGAATGGCAATCCCACGGCGGCGAGCACCGCGGCCAGTGCCGCCACGGCCAAGCAAATTTTTCGCAGGGCTTCGCGGCTGCCGCGCGTCTCGCGCACTAGAACGGCGATAATCGCGCCCGACGCCAGTCCGTCCGCCATATTCCAGGTGTAGAGCGAGCAGTTCGAATCTCCCATGCGCGCTCCGGGCGAATGATAGAAGCAGACCAGCCGGAAGATCGGCGACACGAGCACGATTCCGCTGGCCACCGCGACGATCCCCAGTTCGATACCCTGCGCACCAAGGTCGGCCACGCCAGATAAAAATGCTCCTCCACGGAAAGCGACCACAGCACTCCGTACGACCACCTGATTCCGAACAGCGGCGCCAGATTCGAGCAGTACACCAGGCTAATCAGCAAAAATCCGTGAGAGATAAGTCCCAAGGCGGCGAGGATCACCAGAATTCCGTAATACGCCGGAAGAATTCGCAAGGCGCGCCGGATGTAAAAGCGACGGAAGTAATCGGGGCGATCGCGCGAATCGATCAGCAGGCCGGTGATCAAAAATCCGGAGAGCACGAAAAACAAGCTGACGCCGAATTCGCCCGGCGACATCAGCCGCAGGAAGAGACGCTCGAATCGGGGAAACTGGGAGACGTCGCGAGCCCAAAAGAAGCCGTGATAGAAGAGAACGCCAAGAATCGCCAGACCTCGGATGCTGTCGAGTTCCGGCATCGCCGGGCGCAACAGCGGTTCGTGCGATGCCTGAGATCCCAAGTCCTCGCCTCGGAGCCAAATCTTACTAGCAAATCGTGTGCGCGGGAATATCGGGAATTGCGGTTCGGCGGGAGACTACTTAGTGCGGCCCGGAAATGTTGTTGGCGGGGGACAGCGAGGCTGTCCTCAGCCTTCGAACGCCCCGCCAGCCCCAGCCGGCAATTCAATCGAATACTTCGTTCGCGCCTTCTGCGCATGCAAATCCAGCGCCAGTTGTATCAACCGGTCGATCAATTTCGTGTAAGGCAGCCCGGAAGCCTCCCACATCTTCGGATACATGCTGATCGACGTAAATCCCGGAATGGTATTCAATTCGTTCACGAAAATCCGTCCGGACTTGCGCTCCAGAAAAAAATCCGCCCGCGCCATTCCGGTGCAATCAATCGCTTGATAAGCTCGCACGGCGTACTCCCGGATTTTCGCCACTTGCGCTTTCGTCAACTTCGCGGGAATCTCGATCCGCGATCCACTCTCGAGATATTTCGCGGTGTAATCATAAAATTCGCGATGCGGCACAATCTCGCCCGGAACCGACGCCTCAGGATTTTCATTCCCCAACACCGAAACTTCAATCTCCCGCGCCGTCACCGCTTTCTCCACCAAAATCTTCAACGCAAACTCCGCCGCCGCATCAATCGCCGCCGGCAATTCCGCCGCCTTCGCCACGCGCGTCATCCCCACCGAAGAGCCCAGCGTCGCGGGCTTCACAAACATCGGATAGCGCAATTTCTTCTGGATCGCCGCAAGCGTCTTCTTCCGATCTCGTTCCCAGTCGGTTCGCGCGAAACGCCACGTACGGCACAATCGGAATCTTCGCGTGCTCGAATAGCCGCTTCTGTACGTCCTTATCCATTCCCACCGCGGACGCCAGCACGCCCGCTCCAACGTAAGGCAGCCCAGCCAACTCCAGCAATCCTTGCACGGTTCCGTCTTCGCCAAACGTTCCGTGCAGCACAGGGAAGACGACATCCACATGCAAGTTCGGCCGCGAATCCGTCGGCCCCATCGACACAAGCGAGCCCGAGGTCGGATCAGCCGGCAGCATCACTCGTTCGCCGCGCTTCAACACATCAGGCAGCATCTTCTGCGCGCCCGTCCCCACAAGCCACTGGCCTTCTTTCGAAATCCCAATCGGCACCGCTTCATATTTCTCCGGATCCAGCGCCCGAATCACCGAAGCCGCCGAAACCAGCGAAACCTCATGCTCGCCGGATCGCCCGCCGAACAGAATTCCAACCCGCAATTTCTTTTGACCGCTCATCGTGCGATTGTTCCTACAGAATTTTCTTTCCGAGTCCCGAAAGCAAAAGTTCCACTCCCAGCAGCGCCGTAATATTGTGCTCGTCAATCACCGGATTGATCTCCACGATCTCAAACGAAACCGCCGCCTTGCTATCCGCAATCATCTCCATCGCCAGATGCGCCTCGCGGTACGTCACTCCTCCGCGCACCGGCGTCCCCACTCCCGGCGCATCAATCGGATCCACAAAATCCATATCGAGGCTCACCGCCACTCCGCCCGTATCATCGGCGGCAAATCGCATCGCTTCGGCCATCACGTCCCGCATTCCGCGCTCGTCAATATCGCGCATGGTAAAAACATGCACACCCGTTTCCTTGATCAGCCGCCGCTCCTTCGCATCCAAATCGCGAATCCCCACCAGCGACACATTCCGCGGCTCGACCATCGGCTTCGGGCCCGCCAATTCCGTCAATTCCTTCGGCCCATGCCCCATCACCGACGCCAGCGGCATCCCGTGCACGTTCCCCGAAGGCGAACTCTCCGGCGTATTCATGTCCCCATGCGCATCCAGCCAAATCAACCCGACGCCCTTCGATTTCTTCTTGTAATGCGCCGCCACGCCCGCCACTGTGCCCACGGCAATCGAATGATCCCCGCCGAGCACCAGCGGCACCTCATCCTCATCGAGCGCCTTCTTCACAATATCGGCAAGACCTCTGCACGTTTCAGCGATTTCATCCAGATATTTCGCGTTCCTCTCGCCGAAAGGCTGCGCTTCAGGCTGCTTCACCGAAATATTGCCGATATCCTCGACGTGCCGCCCCAGATGCTTCAGCCGCGTCTGCAACCCGGCCACGCGCAACGCAGACGGACCCATATCCACGCCCCGGCGGGAGGCCCCCAGGTCCATCGGCACGCCGATAATCCGTATTTTTTCAGCCATGCAATTCGTCCGAAAGATTTTGTAGGGCGCGACTTCAGTCCCTCCCGCAGTTCGGCCCGCAAGTTAGGTCACAGACCTAGAACGGTCTCACCAGGGAATGCCAACGAGCGTTAAGGATAAACACGATAAAGCATGCGCGGAAAGGGAATTACCTCTCGTATGTGCTCCGTCCCGCAAATCCAAGCCACCGTGCGTTCCAGCCCCAGTCCAAATCCCGCATGCGGCACGCTTCCATACCGCCGCAAATCGAGATACCACTGAAAAGATTCCGCCGGCAGATTGTTCTGCTTCAACCTCTCGACCAGCGTCTCGTAACTCGACAAGCGCTCGCCCCCGCCGATAATTTCGCCATATCCCTCAGGCGCAATCATGTCGAAATTCAACGCCAAATCTGGCCGCGCCGGATCGGCAGCCATGTAAAACGCTTTCATCGCCGATGGATAGCGGTGAATCATCACCGGCTTATCGAACGATTTCGAAATAATCGTTTCTTCATCCCCGCCGAAATCATCGCCGAATTTCGCCGGATTCCCCGCCTTCTGCAAAGTCTGAATCGCTTCCTCGTAGGTAATTCGCGGAAATGGCGGCGCAATTTTCTCCAGCGCCTTCACGTCCCGCTTCAACGCCTCCAGATCAGCCGCGCGATTCTTCACCGCCCCCTGCACAATCGCCGCCACCAATCCCTCGCCCAGCGCCATCATGTCGTCCAGATGCGCGTAAGCCGCTTCCGGCTCAAGCATCCAGAATTCCGTCAAATGCCGCCGCGTCTTCGATTTCTCCGCGCGAAAGGTCGGCCCGAAGCAATAAACCTTCCCCAGCGCCGCTGCCGTAGCTTCCACATAAAGCTGCCCCGACTGCGTCAGGTAAGCCTTCTGATCGTCGATGTAATCCACTTCGAATAAGGTAGTAGTCCCCTCGCAAGCCGCGGGCGTAAAAATGGGCGCGTCGGTCAGCGTATAGCCTTGCGCGTCCATGTAATTCCGCGCCGCTCGAATCGCCTCGGCCCGAATCCGCAAAATCGCCGCCTGCCGCGGCGTGCGAATCCACAGATGCCGCTTATCCAAAAGAAAATCGACGCCGTGCTCTTTCAACTGAATCGGATAAGGATCGCTCTCCGCCACGCGCTGCACCACGCGAATCCCACTAATGTGAATCTCAAATCCGCCCGGCGCACGCGGCTCGGCCTGAATCGTCCCCGTCACTTCGACGCTCGATTCCTGCGTCAATCCTTTCAACGCCTCAAACGCCGCCGGCTGTTCCTTCAGTGACACCACTCCCTGAATCACTCCGGTCCCATCGCGAAAAATCGGAAACAAAAGTTTCCCCGCCTCGCGCATGTTGTAAAGCCACCCCTGCAGCTTCACCGCGCGCCCAACAAACTGCCCGCCCTTGTCAATCGTAGTAATCGGTACCGCCGCCTGTGCTTCGTGTGTCATCGCCCAATCCTGTCTAATTTGTAATGCGAGTCGCCTGTAAGAACTTCGGCCGTAGGGGCGCCGCTTGCTGCGCCCGCTCCGCGCATACCCCACCCAAACGTTCGCCAGAACCTCGGCGCCAATCAATCGGTGTGACCGCGCCAATTCCGCAGAATCAACGCTAAACGCCCGGTTGTCATCCTGAGGCCGGTTTTTGGCCTAAGGATCTAACCGTTCAATACCCGCAACCAACCACCCCACAACCGCAAGCATCATTGCTGCGCCGCCCTCGCCCTCTTCGCCTCCAACTCATTCTCCATCCGGTCAAACGCCGCCCGCGCCCGCCCCAGTACATCCGCCTGCGTCGCGTGCTCCTTCAATTCCATCACCATCGGCAACGCCTGCGGCGCCTCGGCAATCATCTGCAAGGTCGCATCCCAATCAATCGTCCCCTCAAACGGCAGCAAATGCTCATCCTCATCGCCGTGATTATCGTGAATGTGCGTAGTCACCAATCGCTCGCGCATCGCCTCAAACGCCGCCGCAATTCCCCCCTCCATATGCGCGTGCCCCACATCCAGGCAAAATCGCAAATCATTCAAATGCGTTTCCTTGATGAAATTCACCAGCGTCAAAGGCGCCCCAATCTCATGCGTCGTATTCTCGAGCGCGATGGTCACTCCGCGCTGCTTCGCAAATATCGCCAGATGCTCCAGCGAATTGAAAGCCGCATCGATAAATCGCGCATCCGCCGATTGCCGGCTACTCCCCAAATGCTGCACCAAATATTTGAACGGAATCCGCTCCGCCACATCGATCGCCCGCTTCACCTCATCCACAGCATCCAGCCGCCGCGTCCGCTCGCCATCCGAAATCGAAATCGGCAAACCGCCCTCATGTCGCCCGCCGGTATCCCGCTGCGTAGGCGAATGCATCGAATGCAATTCCATCCCGCGCTCCTCAAGCCACCCAGCCAAATCCCGCACCGCCTCCGCCGACGCATAATCAAAATGCGCCCCGCTGCAAAACACCTCAATCTTAGAAATCCCAGCCTCACGAATAGCCCCAAGCACCACAGAAGAAAGCGGCTGCGCAACATATCGATAAGTAGAAAAAACGCGTTCCATAAATCCTGTCTTATACGCGCGATGTTTCCCAAATTACCCTAGAACTCTGGCGTATCGCCATGCGCTAGCGTGCCGAAATCGTGTGACGGTTTGTCAGGGCACGGCTTCAGCCGTGCCGTAATCGCCGAAAAATCTGCGCGGCTTTAGCCGCTGAGGTTCGTCCGTGAAGGGCAATCCTCTTTCGCACAAACTCGAACAATCCATGGTCAACGCAAACCGAAGCAACGTCAATAGCGGCAAACCGCAAGAGATAAGAGGCTCACCAAACACAGGCCAAGCTTCGTCGAAATCCAAAACCAGTCCCGCGCAAGCGGGACGAAGGGTGCCCCATGCGCCGTACTTGCGCGTGGGGTTCTTCAATCGGATCGCATGACTATGAGGGAAGCCACGCAGCAACAAAAACGCGGCTCATCACGTCCCACCCACCCTCTACCCCAACAACTCCGCCCGCGTCTTCCCCAACAATTCCAATTTCGCAAAAGCCTGCTTCTGCGAAAGAATCGCCAATCCACAAGAGGTGCTCAAATGCGCCCGCCCACCCTCAATCTTCGGCAAAATCCGCTCAATCATCCGCGCCAACTCCGCCGGATTCTCCAAATCTGCCTTCAACCCATTCACCAATCCCAGCACAAGCGGCTTAGGCGATCCCGCCGCCGCAACATGCTCCACCAATCCCGGGCTCGAAGCAAAATCCAGCCCCACCGCATCCACGGGCATCTCCAGCAATTCATCATAGAACGGCGTGCAATCCCGAAAATAAACGCTCAGCACCAATTCCACATGCCGCCCAGCCGTCCGCGCCGCATCGCGATGTTCCACGAGCACATCAATCAAATCCTGCAGCAGACTCCAATCCCGCGGCGAATCTAAAATCGCCGGCTCGTCTATCTGAATCAATTCCGCCCCAGCCGCGGCCAGCGCCTCGATCTCCTGGCCAATCGCCGTCGCATACGCATTCGCGCGCGCATCAATGATCTGCGCCGCCGCATCCATCGTTTCTTCTACCGCCGTAAATCGCGCCAGCGTGTACGGCCCGGTCAAAACCGCCTTGACGAAAAGCCTCCCCGCCTTTCCCGCAGGCGTCGCCAAAGTCCCCAGCGCATTGCGCATAAAAAGATATTCGTCCACCACCAGTGGAACCCGCCGCTCGGGAAGCTTTTGCAGCACCGGCTGCCAAATCTGCGTCCCCGAGCGCAGATAATCCACCATCCCGCCGGCCTGCACTCCCTCCATTTTCCCTACGAGATGCGACACCGGATCGAGCCAGCGAATCTGCCCGTCAGTAAAAACATCGAGGCCCGCGCGGATTTGGTCGGCCACCGCCAGCCGCGTCACTTCGTCCTGTGCGTCCACCACGTCGGCAATCGACCGCTCGCCGCGCTCCGCCGCCGCAATTGTTTCTTCCAGGAATTTCAGGGGAGGGGAATCTCCCGAGCGCGCGTAACTCCCGGCGCTCGCGAGCAGAAGCTGCGAAGAAAACGTTGTGCCGTTCGGCATCCCGACCTAAGCGGCTTCGGAAAGAAACTCCACTCGGAATGCGGGAGGAACCAAGCCCGACTTCAGCGCCGCGTCCCAACAATTCATGCACCGCGCGCCGGCCTTCCTCGCCGTAATCGAGCGTCCAGCGGTTCACGTACATTCCCACGAATCGATCGGCCATCACCGGATCCATGTCGCGCGCAAATTGCAGCGCGTAATCGAGCGCCGCTTCGCGATGCTCCAGCGCATACGCCACGCTCTCGCGAATCACGCGCTCCACTTGCCGCCCGAGCGAAGCGTTCAAACTCCGCCGGATCGCGTTCGCGCCCAGCGGCAGCGGCAAGCCGGTCTCTTCATGCCACCATTGCCCCAAATCAACCACGCGGCTCAGCCCCAACTCCGAATAAAGTAGCTGCCCTTCGTGAATAATCAGCCCCGCCTCGACTTCGCGCGCCGCCACCGCGTCCAAAATCTTGTCAAACGGCATCGTCACCGTCTCAACGCCCGGTTCAAAGAGCTTCAGCGCCAGATAACTCGTCGTCCGCTCGCCCGGAACAGCAACCCGCCGCCCCTTCAAATCATCCTTCTTGAACGGATGCGCCGCAACCACCAGCGGCCCATAGCCCTCGCCGAAGCTCGCGCCGCAATCGAGCAGCACATACTTGTCGGCGATGAATGAATAGCCGTAGAAACTCACGGCCGTGATGTCGTAGATCTCTTTTTCGGCCGCGCGATTCAGCGATTCGATGTCGCAAAGCGTGTGAGTGAACTTTACGCCCGGCAGACGCACCTTTCCCGTCGCAAGCGCATAGAACATGAAGGCATCATCGCTGTCCGGGGAGTGCGCGAGCTGTAGTTCCGCCGTCTGAATCGCCGCTGGCTGAGTAGACATGGCTGATTCGCTCCTGCTGTCTGGGAACAGCACGCCGCACGCTGGTTTTTGTAGCGCCGGGCTTTCAGCCCGGCATCTTCGCAATGCCGGGAACGCAATTTGCAGCGCCCCGCTTCCGCACAGCATCACTCGCGAAGCAAGCGCAGGTAGTTTTCGACGCCATCACCGCTACGTCAGTTGTTGGAACCGGCGGAGACTCAGCCGGGAAATAGCGTCGAGACCCGCGAAGAGAATATCACATGTCCAGAGGCCCAGCCAAACGCGCTGTGGAAAACTCCCGCGAGAACCGCGTAACTAGCTGAGCCAAAATTATTTCCACCAACATTAAAATCGAAAAAATCTTCCGACGCAACGCCACTTAACCCACACCTAAATAGTGACAATTCGTGTCACTTTCAAGAAATCTTCGTAGGGGAGGGTCTTCAGACCCTCCCGCCTTTCGGTCCCGAAGTCTCGGGCAGACGACGCGTTGAGTCCAAAATCGAAAAGCCTATGGGTTCACTTCCCACTCCCACTCTTGCGCACCCAATCCGCAATGTCCCCCACGGTATCCACGGACATATGCCCGGCCTTGTCGTATTCCGTCGGCGTAGATTTCCCCTCGCCGGTCTGAAACAAGTGATTCAAGTCCGGATAGAGCTTCAAAGTCGCATTCGCGTGCCCATCGAGCGCCTTTTTCCACCCGTCAAAGTCCTCGGTCGTCACCTGATAGTCCCGCCCACCCTGCAAAACGAGGATTCGAATCTTCAGTTTCGCGGCCGCGGCCGTCGGATCGTAGCTGCGAAGATCTAAAAAGTAGGACCCCGGAATTTCGGCGCGCATGAAATTAACCGTGTCTGTTTTTTTCAGGTCGGGGCTCTCGATGGCCTTCTCTGCCTGCTCGGCTGCGGCAATTTGTTTCTGCGCCTCCGCCGGAGGAACTCCCGGAAAGGTCGCCAGATAGCGAATTTGCTCGACAATCAGCTTTTCGATCGGCCGCGCCGGACCTGCCAGCAGAATGATTCCCGCAATCTGCGCCTCGCCCTCCACAATCCGCGGCGCGAGGTACCCTCCCTCGCTGTGCCCCAGCACGAAAATCTGCTTCGCATCAATCTTCGGTTGCTTTGCCGCCAGCTCGACCGCCGCCCGCGCGTCATTCACAATCTCATCGTCCACCGTGAAAGTCGCAAAATCATCCGCCGACTTCGCGCCATACCGCGCCGTGCGCTTCATGTAGCGCAGCACCGCCACTCCGCGGCTCGCTAGTCCCCACGCCAGATCTTTGAACGGCTTGTTCGGTCCGATCGTTTCATCTTCGTCGTGCGGCCCCGATCCCTGCACCAGCACGACCAGCGGAAACGGTCCATCTCCCGCCGGTGTCGTCAGCGTTCCCGGCAGTTCCCAGTGCTGGAATTTCACGGTCACGGGATCTTCGTGGAATGTATCCGGCTTCGCATAGGCCGGCGCGCTCCATGGAGTGTTATCTTTGTGCGGCCGGAAGTGGATGCCGGCCAGCTTTCCCTCGGCGTCGAAGCTCATCGTCGCGTCGAGCGTCGCGCGTTCAAAAGCGCAGACCAAGGTCACGAGCTGCGAGGTTTGAATCGGCTGCGAATTGGCGGAGGTCACGCTTTTGAAGCCGCCGGTCTGGCCGAGCAGTTGCTTCCAACTGTCGGCAAGTTTTCCCGCACCCAGCGCCGCTGTCAGCCCGTCGCTGTATTGCGCTTCGACCTTCTCGAATTGGCCCGCGACCAGCTCATCCAGCACCGCGCGTCCCTTCGCAACAGCATCCGGCCCAGTCTGCTCGTGCGTCGCCGGCGCAATCTGCCCCCGTGTCCCCGGCGCCAGCGTCAAGCAGCAAACCAGAATGCCAATCGCCATCGCACTCGAGAGTATCTTCATCACGCCTCTTTCCAAGGAATTCGCGCACCCGGCGGGGTCTTCCCGCGAACTATTCCGCCGGACTGGATTTTCGCCTGGCATTCGCTTCGCTTTGATATCCAACCGAAACAAGGGTTCAATTAAACTCTCCCGTAAGTGTATGAAAATAATCAGCCGGGCTCAGTTCTAACGGAAACAAAAATCGAGCCGCCCTGTTTGTCTCTTTCTCGCTGTTTGGCTATTCTTTTAGTCGGGCTGAGTAGCCTGCACTTGCAGGCGCACAGCGCCTGACAGCCCGGACGTCTCCTGCCGGGCTGAGTCGCCTGCACTTGCAGGCGCATAGCGCCTGACAGCCCGGACTTGTCCTTGCCGGGCTGAATCATCAGCCCGGACCCGCGCCCGGACCCGCATAGCGTTGCCGCCGTCCATCTTACCGCATTCTTTTCGGCTGCATTGGGCCGCTTTGACAATGGCTCTTCGTCTTGGCTTCGAGGCCAAGCATTTCAAACCTCCTAGTTTGCCTACGTTTTGGCGCGGCCTGCGACCGGCTCAGAACAGCCAGCCCGCGCGCCGGGACTTCGGCGAACGCTAGGAATATTGTTGGCTGAAGAAATGCGCAAGTCAATAGAACGAGCGGTGGGTAGTGACTCAATGTCCGGTAAGGCGACTTATCAGGAGTTGGCCCGCGACTGTGACGGAGGGACACGAATCGCGAGTCGATAACAAACGTAATTCCCCGCCAGCCAGAGCTGGCACTAGTGCTGGAATTGACTTACAGCGACACACGGACTGATCCTTCAACCGACTCTTCCTCCTTTATTTTCAACATCGTGTTGGCAAGCGTGGATATGTCGCTATGGCCCCGGCCTTGCACTCCCCGTTTAGCCGTTGGGATCATGGCGAGCAGGATTGCCCGATGAGCAAATTTATCGGAGCCACGTTCGTATCCGGACCGGGTCAGCACATTTTCGAGTGTACACTTGAGCGGCCTTGCGATTTCGTCGCATCGTAGTGCGAATCCAAGCAAAGGAATGGGATGAACTGGCAATTAGCAAAGTTCAGCCAAAGAAAATCAGTCGCCGTGATCCTGGTGGGAATCGCGTTCGTGTTCGTTGGGCGAGCGCAGTCCCAAGACGCCGAACCAGATCGCAGGGAAAAGCGTCCGCTGTTGGAACTCGATCTCCGGAAGTTCGGATACGACGCGTCCAACGGCACGAAGCGTTTGCGCAAATTTGTCGATTTCACCGACGCCAGCCATCTTGCATTGGCCTGGCTGACGCTTGACGACCCGACTCAGGTGGAGAAAATTGGTCCGCTTACGCCCAAGACTGCGCATCTACACGTCCTTGTTCTTGACCCTATGACAGGCCGGAAACAAGGTCTGCAGGAGTGGTCTACGCCGTCCAGTCCGGTTCGCTTCTTGGGGGTCCAGGACGGAAAGTTTCTCACCTGCACGGGAAACGTACTTCGTTTGTTCTCACCTGCGTTTGAAATAATAAGGGAACAAAACCTGCCAGCCGAGCGTGCTTGTCAGGATTTTGGGTTCTCTTCAGAGCTGGGAGTTTCCCCAAGCCGGCAATCTTTCCTCCTTTCCTCACACACAGGGCGGAGCTACCAACAAACGCTCATAAGCGTCGAGACGTTTACTCCAATTGCCAGCTGGAATGAAGACTTCTCGACGATAGACATTTCGGACCGCTTGCTAGTTGGGCATTGCAATAAACCATTGGAGACTTGTATTCGCGAGATTGACCGCGCCTGGCGGCCCTTTCGACCTGTGGGACTGGACAAACAAATGACCGATGCCAGGAGTTCTATGGCTTTCTTCGTCGAAGAGAATACGTTAGTACTCGAAGCGTGGAACAATATGGCCGTAGTGACGGCGGACGCGACGGTTTTATTTCAAGTGAAACTGCCGAGGAATCGATCGTTCGGCAGCGCAGTGAGATCGAGCGGGGGCGAACGCTTTGCCGTAATCGAGAATAGGCAAAGAGGTGTGAGAAGTGAACCCCTGGATATGTATCCCTTTCCATCGAATGATCGAGCGGTTGTGTACAGCATTCCCGATCGCCGGGATATTTGCGCGGTTAAACTCAAAGGAAGGTCACCGTGGCCTCCGTGGGAGGCTCATCAGAACCAGTTGGCTCTCTCGCCTGACGGTGCCCTGCTTGCCGTGGTATCTGACGAACTGCTCAGAGTCTATCGGCTTCCAGACCGTAACTCCCGGTAAACGCACTAATCGGAGAAGTGAAGTGCTATTTCAAATCTCCGGTAAGGCGACTATACGTCCAAGTGGTCGCTAGCAAGGCTGAACAGCCTTCACGCGATACTCTCCGAGTAGGTGACTATTCGTCTGAAATCCCGAATTCCGCTCCCACTCCAGGCAATTTTACTTGCTGCGTATCATTCTTCTCTCTCGCGTCCTGTGGCCCGCGCTGTTCATACCCGAATGCGGCTCTGACCTTCGGTCTTCGATGAGTCGCGTCCGCTGTTGCAGGAACAACGATCCTTACTCGGCGGTGGGAGAGCAAACCGGTTCGGCAGTAATCGGTTGCGGGCTGGGGAAATAATGCCGTTGAAAGTAGAAGGCCACATTGACCAGCGCGACCATTACGGGCACCTCAACCAGCGGTCCGATCACAGCCGCAAATGCAGCTCCGGAGTTGATGCCAAATACCGAGACTGCAACGGCGATTGCCAGTTCAAAATTATTGGAGGCAGCGGTAAATGCCAATGTTGTAGTTTTGGAATAATCCGCGCCGAGCTTTTTACCCATGTAAAAGGAGACCAAAAACATCAGCACGAAATAAAACAACAGCGGGACGGCGATGCGCAGGACATCCAGCGGCAGGCGAACAATGTACCCGCCCTTTAGAGAGAACATCACGACAATCGTGAACAGCAGCGCAATCAGGGTCAGCGGGCTTACGCGGGGGACGAAATTCCGATTGTACCAATCGTGCCCTTTGGAGCGAACCAGTGCGGTACGCGTCAGAAATCCGGCCAGAAACGGAATTCCCAGGTAAATAAAGACACTCTTTGCAATCTCTGCGATGGACACATTGACGACCGTGCTCCGAAGGCCGAGCTTGGCGGGCAGGACCGTAATGAAGACCCACGCGTAGAGGGAGTAGAAGAAGACCTGGAAAAGAGAATTGAAGGCCACGAGGCCAGCCGCGTATTCCGTATCACCTCGGGCCAATTCGTTCCAAACAATTACCATAGCGATGCAACGTGCGAGACCGATCATGATCAGCCCCGCCATGTATTCCGGGTATCCGCGCAGGAATACGATCGCCAGAACGAACATCAAGATCGGTCCTACGATCCAATTCTGTACGAGCGAGAGGCCGAGCACTCGCTTGTTGCGAAACACCTCATGCAGCTCCTCGTATCGCACCTTCGTGAACGGCGGATACATCATCAAGATCAATCCCGCCGCAATCGGAACGGAAGTAGTGCCGATGTTGAAGCGATTCAGAAACGGTACGACTGCCGGCGCAAGCCATCCAAGTACTACACCTGCGACCATCGCCGCAAAGATCCACGCAGTCAGATAGCGGTCCAGAAAGCCGAGACGGCCCGTCGCCTTCATCTGTAAACCCCTACATGCCCGCTCGAAACATCTCGAACAGGGATTCCTTTTGGATTACTGCGACGCGAAGCGCGCCTTCATCCGCTTGCAGTGTTTTCATTGCTGGCCGATGCGGTCGATTTCCTTCTTGATTGCCAGCTTGTCGAGGCTCCCCAGGGGCAAACACAATAACAGGCTGATTCTGCGATCGAGAATCATGAACGCCTCTCGGAACGCCTTCTCGATCTGTTCGGGGGTGCCCGCCACTGCGGCCGGATCAGGCACTCCCCAGTGGGCGGTCATCGGCTGACCGGGCCAAATGGGGCAGACTTCCTTCGCCGCGTTATCGCAGACTGTAAATACAAAATCCAGTTCCGGCGCACCGGGCGCGGCGAACTCATCCCAATTTTTGCTGCGTGCGCCGTCCGTGGGCAAATGCGCGATTTCGAGTTGTTTTATTGCCTGGGGGTGAACACGGCCCGTGGCATGACTTCCCGCGCTATATGCGCTGAAGTGTGGTCGCCCCTTTCGGTTCATGATTGCCTCGGCCATGATGGACCGCGCTGAATTGCCCGTGCACAGAAATAAAACGTTGTAATGTCCTTTCATATTCTATCGCCTAGCTGCAGCAGGTCGGTCCGCAACATGCCTTCGTTCCAGCGTCTGCGGGCTTGACGGCACGGACAAAAGCGCTCATGAACTTGCCGTCCACGTCCCGCGCAATCGCGTCCGCATCGATGCCTTGCCCAGCAAGAAACTCACGTGCATCTGCAGCGCGGTAGACCCGCGTCGGCTCGATGTCGATTTGCTCAAAACCTGCCGCGGAGAGTTTCTTGCGATATTCCTCATCTCCGAGCGCCCCCGCCACGCAGCCGACCCACAGAAGCACGCTCTGGCGTATCTGCGGAGCGATCTCGCCTTGGGTCACAACATCGGATACCGCGAAGCGCCCACCCGGCTTCAGCACGCGAAAGGCTTCTTGCAGCACGCGGTCTTTGTCCGCGGAAAGATTGATCACGCAATTCGAAATAATCACGTCTACCGAGTTGTCCGGCAGAGGAATATGTTCTATCTCGCCCTTCAAAAACTCGACGTTCTCTGCGCCGGCTTTGCGCTTGTTCTCATTGGCGAGTGCGAGCATCTCCTCCGTCATGTCGAGACCGTAGGCCTTGCCGCTGGGCCCTACCCGCTTCGCCGAGAGCAGCACATCTATGCCCCCGCCCGAGCCCAGATCGAGAACCACTTCCCCGGGCTCCAACTTCGCCAATGCCGTTGGATTTCCGCACCCGAGCGAGGCGAGCATGGCCTCCTCCGGGACTTGCCCCGTCTGCGAGGAGTCGTACAGATTGGAAGTGATCGGGTCGCACCCCGAGCCGCTCGCGGCGGTCGCTCCGCAGCAACTGCTTCCACCGCTCTTCACTCGCAAAGCTGCCTGGCCATACCTTTCTTTGACCACGTTCTTTATGTCGGCGCTGCTCATGGCGGTCCCTCTCCTATTTACAAAGGTGAACGATATCGTGTGGTTTCACTGCCTTGTTTCGCGTGCAACATTCGGCGTATAGGAATTGCAGCAACTCCTGCAGTGCTTCCGTGTTCGCCGTGTACCGCAAAAACGTGCTTTCACGGCGCACGTTCACCAGCTCTTCGTTTTTGAGTTTCTCCAGGTGGAACGAAAGCGTGGAACTTGGAATGTCCAGCTCCGACTGGATATCGCCCGCCACCAGGCCGTCAGGATGTGCGGATAGCAACAACCGCATGATTCGCAGTCGTGGCTCGGTTCCCAGCGCAGAAAGCATGTCGGCATACTTCGCGACATGTCCCGTACTTGTCCTACTTGAGGCTGTTGCCATATTTCAATAATTATAGAAATATGGGAGGAATGTCAAGCTGAATTTGAGGCCTATGCACGAGTCACGGCGCACTCGGAAATAATCCACATGCCTGGTAAACGCTGCCGGTTCAACCGGTCGATGCAACACTATCTAATCCATTGATCTGACAATACTTCCCCTTGAGAATCGGTCTGTCCGGCAAGACTCAATCAGAACCCAAGCAGGGCAGCGTTTTTTGTGAATCAACAGTCGCGAACGAAATCAGCCCCGTAGACACCCAAAAGAAGAGTTCGAGCAAATGTTGCATCGACCCATTGAGATCGCCCGACTTATCGTCCAAGTGGGATTACTTCGGAGTTGCTTGTCATCCGTTCAGGGCAACGGCGATGGCCAGTTGGTGACCAATATGGAGCTTGGCATGGCCCGCTGGAATTTTTAGCATACTGACTCGCGAACGCACGTGTGAACAAGAATGGAGAGGAAGCAGTGAATCCCGTCAACTGCTACGAGGATGGCAACCGTGCCAGCGCGTATGCCACGCTTGAGTTTGCCAACACCTACTACCTTGCGTTCCGCGACTTGCCGGAGATTCTGAGCGCGCATGTAACCGGTCGAAGAGCCCTTGACTTCGGTTGTGGCACGGGCAGGTCGACACGGTTTTTGAGGGCACTCGGGTTCGACGTGAGCGGAGTCGATATCTCAGAGGATATGCTGCGTATCGCGCGGACGAGCGATCCTTCTGGTGATTACCGCCTCGTACCAGGCGACAATCTCAATCAATTTGCTGCGGGCAGCTTCGATCTGGTGCTTTGCGCGTTCCCATTTGACAACGTTTCCGGAGAAATGAAAGCAAGACTTTTTCGCGACCTTAGAAGGCTGCTGGCGCCCACTGGAACCATCGTCAATCTAGTTTCGTCACCGGAGATTTACACGCATGAATGGGCTTCCTTCACTACGAAAGACTTTCCAGAGAATGCGGTGGCACGCAGCGGAGATGTCGTGCGCATTGTCGTAACCGACCACCAGGACCGGAGGCCCGTCCAGGACATCCTCTGGAGCGACGAATGCGTATCGCGAGGTATACCGGGAAGCAGGTCTCGAAGCGGTGCAGGTGTTTGAGCCACTCGCCAAAGGCGACGAGCCCTATTCGTGGGTGAGCGAAACGAAGGTCGCTCCCTGGGTGATCTACGTCTTACGACGTGCGACCTAGCTCTGGGAATTCACTTGGAAGCTTGGTTGTTCCTAGGGGCACGGGGTCGGGGGGCTCAGAGCGGGACGAAGGATGCGAACGGAAATACGAGAGATGAAGGGTCGTGCGGTCCTCCAGCGCTAAAGCGCCTCTTTAGTTGCGAGGTTTTTTCCCGGAGCGCTTCCCGATACAAACCATCGGGACGCAAAAGGCGCGGAAGCGCTCCTTCTCCCGCATGAATGCTGCGGGTCGCTAACTGGCCTCACAGGCCGCCGACTACCGCGCGGATGGCGTGATCGAAATCTGTGTTGCCGTCTAGATATGGTTGCCAGTAGGCCTCTAGGACGCGTAGATAATCTTCCCAGCCGCGGGTGTAGAGATTGTTGCGGTAGGCGTAGGGCATGTACGACGCGGCTTTCGTGCCTGCGCCGGGTAATTGCAATTTGCCTTGAGCGGCGGCGCGGCGGACCATCTCGCCGGTGGTGTAGAACAGCAGCGCGTGCCACAAATCGCGCGGGATGGGAATGTCGCGCTGGCGGCAGGCTTCGGCGATGGCGTCCTGCACGGGAACTGCGAGGGCGTGCGAGGCTTCGTGAAATAGAATTTCGAAGCCTGCCAGGCCCTCGTTGCGCGGATCGCCGCTGGCTACCGTGATGTGCGTGGGATCTAGCGACGTATAAGCGCCGAACGGGCCGGCGTAAATTACTACGTCCACGCGAATGGGCTCGCGCTGCCATGGCTTTTCATAGACGGCGGAGAGTTCCTGGGCGAGCGGCAAGGCCGATCCGGCGCACGAGCGGTGCGTCGCCGTCGATCCAATCGCGATTTTCGCGGTCGTGTTCGCTCCACCAGCGCGAACGATAGATCGGCGCGGCGCCTTCCAGCGCCGCGATGAAATTCGTCTGCAGGCCCGACGTGCAAGAACTCATCGTGCGGCCCGAGAGATCGGGGCAAGTTTCCAGCTCAGCCAGCCGATTGCCGATCAGCACCATGCCCTGATCGAAAAGCAGATCGCGGTGCGCCATATTCTTGCGGTAATAATCCACCGCCGATTGCCACGCGGCAGGCGCATCACCGCGCGCATTCGCATCTGTGGGCGCAGATTTCGCTGCGCCGCCGCCCTGCGACGTCTGCACTTTTTCCGCAAGGCGCGCTTGTTCGTAAAGGAAGTGATGCAGATTCAACCAAAAGCCGCTATGAAACGCGAAGATGGGGCGCGGCCCGGAGGTCGCCTCCTGCGCTTCCAGCGGGCGCGTGGATGAGCCTTGCTGCGGGACAGGAGTCTGCGCGATCGCGGCTTGCGCCGCGAAAGCGCAGAGCAGCGCGACGATCGCGGCGGCCATACCGACGCGGCGCACGGACACTTGCCGAATTGGGGTTTCGCAGAGAGGCACCGTAAGAGAATTGACGCGGTGGGGCGCGAAGCGGTTCCTCACCAGGGTTATTGTACCGTGGTCTCGCGCGCGGGCGGCAGAGGCGAGCCATGATGCGCGACGAGCTTCCATTCGCCGTCGCGCTTCACAAATATATTTGTGGCTTGCACCAGCGCATCGTCGAAGCCGTCGGCGAAGGCGCTGGTGACTTGCTCGGTGCAGGCGACCCAGCCGACGTCGCCTTCGGCGCGAATCCATACGGCGCCGAGGGCGATCTTCATACGCCGCGTATTCGTAAATATGCGCACGTAGCTTTCGCGCACTTCTTCCCAGCCGAGCAGCAGGTCCCATCCCGGATGCACGCACTGTACCGATTCTTCATGCGCCCAGACCTCTTCGAGCGCGGCGAGATCCATGGCTTCGAAGGCGGCGTAGAAACGCCGGTTCGCGTCGCGCAGGGCTTGCTCGGAAGTAACGAATGCTAAACCGGTCTCGGCAGGCATAAGGTTGCGCTCGATTCTATACCGGAGGCGGCTGTGAGCGAACCGAATTCGTGGCGGGGTTCGGTAGCGCTGGCGCCACGCCGGCATCTGACGACCGTGATTCAGCTACAGGTGACACTCATGCGCGGACCATACGAACCAGCTCATGCCTGTTGTTTCACTCTGCGCGCCGCGGACGATCGCGGTTCTTGCGGCGAATGTGCTCGTAAGATGCCGGCGGGGACGCCAGCGCTACCAACCCACGGCTTATTGTTCTGATTTCGGGGTGATTACGGGATCGTCGGTGGTGGCCATGTCGCCGTGTTTATCGGCGCCGTGCAGCTTTTTCTCGGAATCTAGAAGAAAGGAGCGCTTGCCGTTCTTGCCGTACTGCTCGGGAGTGGCGGCGACTTCGTAGCCCGAGGGATTTCCGTCGCTATCGGAGAGGACGCGATAGCTGTAGCGATAGCCGTCGTGCGCGCCGGCGGCCATGTCTGCGCTGATTAGATTCGCTTGATCGGGCGAGACTTCATTCTTGGGCGCGGGGCCGAGTTGCGCGAGCGACTCGGGCAATTGACCGAAGGCTTCGTGGTAGCGATCGATTGCGTCGGCCAGATCGAGCAGGGAATTGGCGGCGGTGATTTCGTGATTTTGAGCGTCCTGATCGGCCCAGCGGCTGGCGAGTTGCTGGACGTCGAACAACAGGATGCCTACTGAGAGCAAACGCCAGCCGCCGGATTCGCGCACTAGGCCGAAATCCGTGGGATCGCCTGCGGCGGAGCGGACGGGGATGAAGGCGAGATTTTCGCGCGCGCGGGTGGCGCCGAAGCGCAGCTCGGAGGTGGCTGCGGATGCTTCGCAGCGGACGACGGTGTGGCCGTCGGCGTCGCTTGAGAGCAGCGGCCGGCCTGCGCTATCGACGAGGGAAAGACGATGGAGGACGCTCATGCGCTGGTCGGCCGGCAAGTTCTTGAACGCCGCGGCGTTGTCGGCGGTGAGATAGGTGGCGAACTGCGTTTCGTTCTGCTTGCAGGCGGCGGTGAGCATGGACGCAAGCGCGACGGCCGGGTCGGTTTCTTTTCCGTCCTGCGCGTGCAGCGCCGGCGGGATGGCGATTGCCGCTACGAGAGCGATGGCGAGAGCTTTCATCATTGTGGTTTTGTGGTGGAGGATTTTGCGGCGGCGAGAATTGTGGCTAGGTTCATCGTGAACTTTGAGCGCGGCATCACTTCGCTGCAGCCCGCTGATTTGGCGCGTTCTGCGAGTTCGGTTTGCACATGAGAGAGATAGCCGATGACGGGCACATGGTTGCCCGAGGCGTGCAG
Organism: uncultured Acidobacteriota bacterium; assembly: GCA_963707165.1. Classification (GTDB taxonomy): domain Bacteria; phylum Acidobacteriota; class Terriglobia; order Acidiferrales; family UBA7541; genus Palsa-147. The sequence continues at coordinate 377,801 of CAVPPO010000002.1, forward strand.
GCGCTCGATGGCGTCGAGCGGGTTGCTGCGCGCGTTAAGATCGACGATGGCGAGTGACGGCGCGCTCTGCGCGATTTCCGCGAGAAACGCTTCGCCGGTGCCGCAGAGCTTCAGCTCGACGCCCACGTGCCGCGCGGTCTCGACGATTTTCGATTGGAAGAACAGATCGTCTACGAGTGCGACTACGTCGGCCAAGCGGGCCTCCAATGTTCGCCGTTCATTCTACCTCACCGCTCTGGCGCTTCCACTCTTGCGCCTTTGTGCGTTATAAAGATTCTTGCGGTCGAGAGGTGCTTATGTCCATGTCGCCATCGCGTGCGGAATATGCTTTGCCGGGTCTGGCGGTGCTGGAGCAGACGCCGATTATTATCGAGAAAATCGTGCATCTGGCGAGCGACGAGCAGATGCATTGGAAGCCGGCGGCGGATCGCTGGTCGATCGGCGAAGTGCTGGGACATCTGGCGGAAGTTGAAGTGATGGGCTTCCGCGAGCGCGTGGAGAAAATGGTGGAGAGCGAATCGCCGGTGCTCGAATCGTACGACCAGAACGCGGCCTACGCTGCGGGACGCTATTCGAGTAAGAAGGCCGTCGAGAATTTGCATACGTTCTGCCACGAGCGCGATCGCTCGCTTTCTTTTCTGCGTTACCTCCCTTCGACGGCCGTTTCGCGCTCCGGGAAACACGCGAAGCTTGGGACTATCACCGTCGGCCAGCTCATGAATGAGTGGGCCTTTCACGATCTCGGGCACATCCGCCAGATTTCGGAGCTGCTGCGCTCGCGCGCTTTCTTTCCTTACATCGGGCCATTTCAGCAGTACTACTCGATCCGGCCGTAATTCTTTTCCACCAGACCGGACGCGGCCGGTTTGAATCCAATAGATCGGGATTCGCGTGTTCTCCGGGAGCCGATGATGATTCACGATCTCGCCGCGAGAGTGCTGAGAATTTACGACGAACTGGAGCGCGAATCGCTCGATCTGCACGCGATGTTCGAGTTCACCGAAGCACATTCGCCGGAGAAGCAGGAGGAAGTGCTTAGCGCGGTGGCGGAATTGGTCGGCGTCGGATTTCTGCGCGCGGGCGAAGGCGGCGATTTTTATTCGCGTACCGAGGACGGGCGTATCCGGGTTGCCGGGCCGCGGGACGTGACGCTGTATACGCGCGATGGGTGCCATCTGTGCGAATCCGCGAAGGCGGCGATGGCGCCGATTGTGAAGGAATACGACGCGCGGCTGCGCGAGGTGGATATCGACGCCGATCCGGTGCTGCGGCAGCGGTACAACGATGATGTGCCGGTGATTTTTGTCGGGTCGCATGAGGCGGCGCGGCATAAGCTCGGTCCCGCATCTTTCCGGCAGCTGCTGCAATCTGCCAAGTAACGCTATCCTCGCGATTGGGTGCGCAGTGAGCCCTAAGTTGTCTCCTTTCTGGGCTGTTGTTCCGCGAAATCTTCGCGCGCTCGGGGCGCGCATCTGTTACGCGAGGCGTGCTCGGGGAGCGCGTTAGCCGCCCATAAAAAGTGCCGTTTTCACGCGATTAGAAATGAACTCGATCCTTTGTTTTCAGTGACTTGCGGCGATTTCTAATAAATTCGCACGCGATTAGAAATGGGCGGCGTTATCGTTTCTTCTCCTGTCGTTGCGTTGGTCGCCTTCTCGATAAATTGGTGTTATTTTCCCGATTAGAGGTGACCTCCGTGCTTTGTTTTCTGCTAGTTAGGCCGGGTTCTAATAATATGCTTCCCGATTAGAAATTGGCTCCGGGACGGCCGACATACGGTCCAGGATTTTGTACGGACGCCCATCCGGTGCGAGCTATCGTGACCGTGAGGTCGTCGGAGGGCGCAGCCCTTCGAAGCTCAGGGTAAACAAGCGGCGCGCCTACGTTCGGAAATCTCAAATCGACATTGCTCCGTTGGGAGGGCACTGGTTTTGGACTCCTAATTCGTCGAGTTTTTTGCGTGGCACACGACGGCGGGCTCTAGGGGGCCAGCCGCCACGCTTTTGGACTGCTGACTGCGGGTAGATGTATATCATAAGAGTACTGGGTTGTCAAGTGGTATTCGAAATGCGATTCAAGGAGCGCGGATCAAGGGGGTTGCTGCGTTGGGTCTTGGGAGGCAGGCCAGCTGTGGCCGCAGGCGTGGCATTTCCATGCGCGGCGCGTGATGTGGATGGGAAGGCCGAGAATGAAAGTTGCGAGGTAAGTTGCCACCTTGACCAGTTCCTGGTAGGAAACTTCGAAGGAGCGGCATTGGGGGCAGCGGGGCTGCGTGTACTCGCCGAGGCCCTCGATTTCGAATTTTTCGGGAATCTCCTGATCCAGCAAGTCAAAACCGTCGTCGGCTTCATTTTCTCGTGCCCAGAGTTTTACGCCGCCGATTAGGTTTGTGTACAGCCAATCGAGGCGGATTATGTTTGCGTCGCTGAGAACGCAATCGATGCTCGCGGAATCGAGGACGGTTTTGCAGAGGAGCGCGTCTGAGAGGCAGGCGTAGCGGCGCAATAAGACGAAGGGTTGTTTTCCGGCTTCGGAGGTGAGAGGGGGCATGGGTAGAAGAATGTATATCAAGTGGCATAGATGTAAAAGCAGATATCGGTGAGACGGAGCGGAGAACGTAGACGGACGAAGAGGAAGTTAGAGAAAGGGAGAAAGAGCAAGAAAAACGGATAGCGATCACAGATCTATCACTTCGTTCGGGATGACAGCGTTTCCTTGGAGGTGCGGCGAGGCGTGGCGAAGTTTGAGATAGGGGCGTTTGCTTGGAGGACGGCGGAAGAGGTGGCGAAGTTTGGGATTGGGAGACGGTTCCTTGGGCGTGCGGGAATACGTGGTTAGGTTTGCGGTGATGGCTGCGTCGGAACGGAGCCGGCGGGGACGCCAGCGCTACTTGGACGCGGCTTCGCGCTTCTTTCTTGCTTCTTCTTCGCGGCGGGCGGTCTCGGCGGCTTGTAATTGGTGGAGGATGGCGGCTGTGGCGGGGCTGAAATTGTTGGCGGCCCAGTTGTGGACCATCCAGACTGGGTCTAGGGCGGCTACTTGTTGGAATTGAGATTTGGCTACGTCTTTCTTGTCGGTGCGCCAGGAGATTACGGCGCGAATGGCTGACTGGGTGGAGACGAATTCGGAATTGTTGTCCATGCCGTTGTTGATCGAGAGGGCTACGTCGTTCTCGGCGTCGGCTTGATGGCCATAGTCGGAGTCGACCCAGGCTTTCCACAGGATTGCGGGGCCGAAGTTTGGGTAGGATTGACGAGCGGCTTCCAGTTCGGCGAGTGAGTCCTTCAGATTTCCTGCTCGATACATCCACCAGGCCATTTCTGTGCGGAGCGTTGCCTGCCATTGCGGAGAGTAATCGGCTGTGCTAAGCATCCTGCGATAATCTTCCATTCCGTAGGGACCGCGGCCGGGCGTTAGACCATCGAGCTGGACATGATCGAAGGACATGATTGTTGAGTCCAAGTCTGGCCGCAGTACTGCTGCAATCAGTGTATCAACCGCCTCTTCGCGATTCGCAACAGAGCCAGAGCGCGCGAGGATTCTGAGATTGTCGTGGTCGGCGTGTCGCTCTGCGGCGGCGATGGCCGCTTTTTCGGCTGCGGGGGCATCGCCGGAGCGCCACTCGGCCAGAGCGAGGCCGTCGAGGGCGGGCTGATTCATGGAATCGAGTTGAATGGCTTCTTCGTAGGTGGCGATGCTTTTCGCGAATTTGCCTTGCTTGTCGAGAGCGGCGGCTTGTTCGGCCAGGAAGATGGGGCGCAGCTCGTAGAGCGCGAACTGGCGCGTTTGCGTTCCAGTTGCGCGAGGCGATGATTTGCTCGAGGGCTTGGAGGCGCTCGGCAGCCGGTGGATGCGAGCGGAAATATTCTTCCAGGGATTGGAACGGCACGCTGGCGAATTCTTCTACGGGCGAGCCCGCGGCGGCGTGCATCTCGCGATCCATTTTTTCGAAGCGGCGCATGGCGTCGAGCGCGCCTTTCGCGGAATAGCCGGCGTCGTGGGCCAGGCCGATGCCGTCGCGATCGGCTTCTGCTTCTTGTTCCTTGGTGTAGCCGGCTTCGTAGAGGAATTGAACGGGCTGGCCGAGACGGTAGAGGCTTTCGAGGCCGAGCTTGCGGCTGGCGAGTTGATATTGAAGGCGGCCGATGGCGTGGCGTTCATCGACGTGCGCGATTTCGTGGCCGAGGATGAAGGCCAGCTCGTCTTCGGATTCGAGAGATGGAGAGAAGTCCGCGGCCGATCACCACGTAGCCGCCGGGAAGCGCGTAGGCGTTGACGAAGTAAGGATTGTTTTCGACGCAGAACGTGTAATGAATGCCGGTGCGCAGGACGTTGGGAGTGAGAGATTGGCCGACCTTGGAAACGTAATCGCGGATCTTGATGACTTCGGGAGAGTCGTGTGTGCCGCGCGTCATGCAGACGTTGTTGCTCATCTGCGCGCCTACGCGCATTTCTTCTTGATCGCTGACTTGCGTGGCTTCGAGGGGAAGGCGCTCGGCTTCGCGTTCCGCATCGGCGACGAGATAGAGGGCGGGGGCGGGAGTGATGGGAGCGGTGACTTTGTGGCGTTGGAGGAGAAAGAGAACGGCGCCGCCGGCTACGAGGATGGCGATGAGTGCGATGCGGCGCGGCATCAGAGGACCTTCCTGAGTAATTCGCGATGGCGGGCGTAGAGGAAGCTGACGATCAAGAGCGCGGCGCCGAGGCCCATGAAGGAGACGATGCGGCCGAGCTGGTCGAGCGTCCAGACGTCGATGAGGACGATGCGGCCGACGCAGAGGAGAAGGAGGACGAGAGCGCACCAGCGATAGGAGCGCTCGTTCACTCGCAGGGCTACGAGGAAGACTACGATCGCTTCTGCGCCCCAGGCGGCGGTGAGATAGCCGTGATGAATCTCGATGCTGAGCAGGCGCGTGATGAGGATTGCGGCGGTGAAGAAGAAGAGGTGATAGGGGTGGCGATCGATCCAGGCGATCCAAGTGCGTATGCGGGCGAATTTCAAATTCGCGGGTACTGGTTTCGCGGGATCTGCTAGGGCCGGAGTGGATTCTTTGATCCGGCGGCTGATGAAAGCGAGAGCCAGGAAGATTAGCGAGACGGCGGTGACGGTGGCGATGCGGACGTTGGTGAAATGCCAGGGGACACGCTGATAGAAATTGTCGAAGGCGCAGCGGACGGCGGTTAGGACGGTGAAGGTGTAGCACTGCAGGCGCATGGTGCGCAGTTTCCATCGCTGGCCTAGGGCGTAGAGAACGGCGGCGAGCAGCGCCCAGGCTACTGCGACCCATGAGAGAGGCAGCTCGAAGCGGGCGAGCGCGGCGATGCCAATGGCGCCGAACCAGAGGAAAGTGGAGCGCCAGAGCGTGGCGCCGGACTTTGAGGCGGCCCAGTAGAAGATTGCGGCGAGGACTGTGACCGTTAGCGTGCGGGATGTTAGCGGGCCGATGCGCGTGGCGGCGTTTAGATCGGCGAAGAAGATTCGTGGCGAATGCGGCGATCAGGAGTAAGCGGCCTTGGCCGATCAGGCCGAGGCCTTTGAATTCTTCGCCGGTTTCGATCAGGGCGACGGCTAGGACGCCCCAGGCTAACGCTACGCCTGCGTTGGCTACTTCTTCCCAGAGAAGCAGCGAAAGAAGAAGAGTGGCGGAGCCGGCGTAGAGCATCGGGAATCCGCCGAAGCGCAGGAAGCCTTGCCAGACGGGCGATTGGCGAAAATCTGTGAACTTGGATTGGGCGGATTTTGGCGGCACCGGTGGCTCGGTGGCTGAACGCGGGGCCATCAAGTAGAAGATCGCGACGCTGGCGGCTACCGTCATGAGCCGGACGCTGTAGCCGTAATAGGTGGTCGTGCCGGGGATGTTGACGAAGACGAGGCGGATGACGGCGCTGGCTGCGGCGGCGTAGGAGCAATAACGCAGAACCGAGTCGCGGCGGAAGCGGGCGATTTCGAGAAGCGCGCCGGCGGAGAGAGTCCAGAAAAATCCGGCGAGCATCCAGTGCAGGCCGACCCAGGATGCTGCTAGCAGGAAAAATGTGGCGACGATGGGGGAGATGGTGAGCGCGGCGTCTTCGAATGCGTCAACGGTGTCGCGAAGTAGGCGGCGCCACTCCGCGTTCAGATAGAACGCTACGGCGATGAGAAGAAGCAGCCAGCCGAGGCCGTGATCGGGCGGATGCCATTTGTCGAGGCGGGCGGTGATGTCGTTGAGGAAGACGTAGCCGCAGAGGACGATGGACGCGGCCCAGCCGAGGCGGCGCAAGTGACGATCTGCCAGTTTCCAGCCGACGGCGAAGAGCGCTTCGATTTCCACCAGCCAGAGAATTTCCAGGCGCGCGCCGGAATACTTGTAGGGGATGGCGGCTACTAGCAGACCTGCGCCTAGCGTGGTGGCTAGTAGATAGCCGAGTTGGCGTTGCTGGCGGCGCGCCAAGTAGGCGACTACTAGATAGACCGCGCCAGCGAAGAGTAGGAAGCGGAAGCGCCATTCGGGATGGAAGGATTGTTGATGGAGGACTACCAGATAGCCGAGCGCGTTGAGTAGGAACGAGGCGGTTAGCCAGCGCTTTTCGGCGGTGCTTGCATCGGCGCGAAGGAAATAGGAGGCGATGAAGATTAGCCAGTAGATGGTGAGGATGGCGGCGCTGGCGGTGAATTCCGGGAAAGGTTTGTGGCCGCCGAGGCGTTGGTAGATTTGCGTGAGCCAGATCCAGTGGACTACGTAGGTGGCGATTACGGCGAAAGGCTCGATGGCGTACCAGCGGCGCTGGCGGAGGATGAAGACCAGTGAGGCGCCGAGCAGGGCGCTGGCGATTAGCGCGCCGAAGGGGATAACGCTGACGGCTACGCTGAGATAGGCGAGGAGGAAGGCGAAGCCGGTGGTGACTTCGGAGTGGTAACGCAGCGAGTGCGCGACCATCGCTGCGGCGACTACGAAGAGTAGAACGAAGCCGAGGACGGGATCGTCGATCAGGCGGACGGTGGCGATATTGTGAAGGGCGTAGGTGGTGAAATACGCGAGGGCCCAGCCGCCTCCGAGGACGGCGCGGGCGCCGATGCGATAGCGCTCGCTGCGTTCGCCGAAGACGCCTAGGGCCAGGAAGAGGATGGCGATGCCGTAGCCTAGGGCGATTTTTCCTGCTGGGCCGAAATAGTGGAGGGAATAGTTGATAAGGAGGGCAACGCCGATTACGAAGGCGGCGGTGCCGATTTTGTTGAGCCAGTTGGTGCCGAGTTTTTCTTCGAGAGAGGCTAGGCGCTCGGCGTCGGCGGCTTTTGCGGGTTTGGGTGCGGAGGCGCGCATGGAGGCGAACATCGGCGGGCTGGCTAGAGGAGGAGCTGCGGATGCGGGCGGTGGCGAAGGCGGTTGGGTCGATTGGTTGAACTGTCGCGGGCGGCTTTGCCGGGGTTGCCGACGCGGGTGGGGGAGGTTGAGCCGCTGGGGCGCGAGGTGGCGCGATTTCTTCGCGTTTTTCGGGGCTCGCGGCTTCAGCGACTGGTGCGGCGGCAGTCGCGAGGCGGGCGCGGAGGTCCTTTACCGCTTGTTCGAGAGCGTAGATGCGGCCGATTAGAGATTGAACGTCGGTGGTTTTCGCGGAATTGCGGGCGAGGCGCGTGGTGCGTTTCCAGGTGAGGATGGGAAGAATAAAGACGAAAAAGATGAGCGCGAGGACGATCAGGAACGCGAATGGAATCCAGAAGGAGTCGTCCAAGCTGGGTGACCTCGAGAGTGGGCGGAGTATAGCAGATTCGGAGTGGAGTGGGGATTAGGACGACAATTTCGCTGAGTGGGGGAACGTCGCGGTATTTGTGGATTGAAGACGGTCGAGATGGCGACATAGAGGTCCGCCGACGAGTTGGGGTCCTGATGCGGCGCGTCATCTGGTCGCAAGATGCCGGCAAGGCGGACGCCAGCGCTACGGTAGACACTAGTTATCTTCGTTGGGTTCTACGCCTAGGGTTTCGTCGGGGTCGGCGCCTGGGCGGCCTTTTACTCGGTCGTAGACGCTGTAGTGGCACGTGGAGCCCAGGGCTTCGTTGTAATAGGTGGGAACGCCTAGGACGGTGCGGAGTTCTTCGTTGAATTTGCGGAGATTGACTAGTTGCTCGCGATGGGCTGGGAATTTGTGCTCGTCGTGGGTGACTAGGAATTTTTGGTAGCCGGCGTCCCAGAGAAGCGTGAATTGGCCGTTGAGCATGATGGTGGGGAGCTCGGTCATTTGATAGATGCCTTCGCCGGTGCGGCGGAGTTCGGCGCCGCAGCCGTATTTTTCTACGCGGGCTACGCCGCGGGTGTTGCTGACGGCGAAGCCGGCGGGCGGGAGCTTTGCGAGATCTGCTTCGGTGAAGATTTTTTCGACGTACCACATGACAACAGCATAGGGATTTCGCGGGCGCTGCATGTAAAGAGGTAAGTGCGCCGGCGTCCCGGCCGGCGTCTGACGAGCGTGAATGTGATTAAGGATCGAGCAATTGTCGCGCGGCGCCGGTGTAAGTACCCAATTCGGCCGAAGCGCTCCTGACTTGTCTTCCGCGAGACGAATCGATGGCTATGGCGGATTTTCTGCTCGTCGGATGCCGGCGGAAGGCACGCTTAGCGGCATACGCGGTCGATCGAAGCTGGCTCTGACGCTATTGGCATCGTCTGTTACACTTTCAGCAGAGTTTGAAGCGCGGAAGTTTCCGACGCATCCAATCTGAGAGAGGCGCATCAGTTAGATACTGGCTTTGGGCGGTAGCCTCGCTGCGCCAGGGCAATTCCGAGGGAAATTTGGGCGCGATCAAAAATGCGGTGGCGAGCGACTTGGCGGGCGTGTTGCAGCGCGACACGCGGGAGAATTTGCTCGATTGCATTGGGAATACGCCGCTGCTGCGGCTGGAGCGTATTGGGCGCGAATTTCCGCTGGTGGAATTTTATGCCAAGGCGGAGTGGTTCAATCCGGGCGGATCGGTGAAGGATCGCGCGGCGCTGCGGATGATTCAGGAGGGCGAGCGGCGGGGAGAGTTGAAGGCCGGGAAGACGATTCTCGATGCGACCAGCGGGAATACTGGGATTGCTTACGCGATGATTGGGGCGGCGCGCGGGTATCGGGTGAAATTGTGTTTGCCGGGTAGCGCTTCGGAGGAGCGGAAGAAGATTTTGCGGGCTTACGGCGCGGAGTTGGTGATCACGTCCGGAGAAGAAGGGTCGGACGGGGCGATTCGGCGAGTGCGGGAGATTTTTGCCTGCGAGCGGGAGAGATATTTTTATCCCGATCAGTACAGCAATCCTGCGAATGTTGAGGCGCATATGGCTACTACGGCGCCGGAGATTTGGGAGCAGACTAGCGGGCGCGTGACGCATTTTGTGGCGGGATTGGGGACGAGCGGAACGTTTGTGGGGACGGCGCGGAGATTGAAACATTTGAATCCGGAGATTCGGGCGATTTCGGTGCAGCCGGATTCGGCGTTTCATGGGCTTGAGGGGATGAAGCACATGGCTTCGGCGATTGTGCCGGCGATTTACGATCCGTCGATTGCGGATGAGGATCTGGCGGTTCGGACGGAAGATGCGTACGCGATGGTGAAGCGGCTGGCGCGGGAGGAAGGATTGCTGGTGGGGATCAGTTCGGGGGCGGCTGTTTGCGGGTGCCTTGAAGTTGCGCGGCGGATGCGGGGCGGGGAAAGGCGAAGAGAAGGATACCGCAGAGACGCTGAGGGCGCTGAGTTGCGCGGAGGCGAGGCGGAACGGGCTGTGATTGTCACTGTGTTTCCGGATTCCGGGGACAAGTACTTGTCCGAGCGATTTTGGGAAGAGGCTTAGAGACGCTGATGCTGAGGATTCGCGAGGAACTCTCGGAGAGAATCCGGCAGCATGGGGCGAAGACTTATCCGCACGAATGTTGCGGTGCGCTGCTGGGATCGGATGGCGACGGCGGGCGCGAAGTTGTTGAGGTTGTGTCGCTCGAGAATCAGAGGAGCGATTCGCCGCGGAATCGCTTTGCGATCACGCCGGATGATGCGCGCGAGGCAGAAGTGGCGGCGCGGCGGGCGGGGCTCGATCTGATTGGCTGGTATCACTCGCATCCCGATGCGCCGGCGCGGCCGAGCGAGTACGATCGCGAGCATGCCTGGCCGTGGTACAGCTACATCATCGTGAGCGTGCAGGAACGCGTGGCGCGCGAGATGAATTCGTGGCGGCTGGCGGACGATCGCAGCCATTACGACGCGGAAGAAATCGTGATTGATACGCGCGCGAGCAGCGCGAAATCGAGCGCGTGAGGAGATTTCAAGGGGGAAGCGAAGATGCCAATCAAGGTGATGATTCCGACGCCGTTGCGGGCTTATACGGGGAAGAAGGACAGCGTCGAGTTGCAAGCGGGAACGGTGGGCGAGGCGCTCGCGGCGCTGACGGCGCAGTTTGCGGAGTTGCGCAAGCATCTTTACGGCGAGGACGGGCGGTTGCGGAGTTTTGTGAACGTTTATTTGAATGACGAAGACATTCGGTATTTGCAGAAGGACAAGACGGCATTGAGTGACGGAGATACGATCAGCATTGTGCCTTCGATTGCAGGCGGGGCGCGCGACTGATCAGCTTGCGGTGTAAGCCAGAAAATTGTCATTCCGAATTAAGAAAATGCAGATCCTTCACTTCGTTCAGGATGACAACGTAAGGCTTTTTTCACGCAGAGCGTGATCGCGTTGGGACGAACACTGGGAGAAATGGAAATGGCTACGAAGACTGGTCTTACGGCGCGAGTGGGTGGCGTGCAAGCGCTGCCGACGCTATCGAACGATGAAATTCTGCGCTATAGCCGGCATCTGATCATGCCGGAAATTGGAATGGAGGGGCAGCTCAAGCTGAAGCGGGCGAAAGTGCTGCTTGTTGGGACGGGGGGCTTGGGCGCGCCATTGGGGCTTTATCTGGCGGCTGCGGGAGTGGGGCGGATCGGCGTGGTGGATTTCGATAAGGTGGATTTCACGAATCTGCAGCGGCAGATCATGTTTGGAACCAGCGATGTGGGACGGCCGAAGATCGAGGCGGCCGGCGAGCGTCTCGGCAATTTGAATCCGGAGATTCGCCTCGACCGGTACGAAACAGCGCTAACGAGCGAAAATGCGCTGGAGATTATTCGCGATTACGACATCGTGGCGGACGGCAGCGACAATTTTCCCACGCGCTATCTGGTGAACGATGCTTGCGTGCTGCTGGGCAAGCCGAATATTTATGGCTCGATTTTCCGCTTTGAGGGGCAAGCCAGCATTTTCGGAGCGCCGGGCGGACCTTGCTACCGTTGCCTCTATCCTGAACCGCCTCCGCCGGGGCTGGTGCCTTCGTGCGCTGAGGGAGGCGTGCTGGGCGTGTTGCCGGGAATCATCGGTTCCATTCAGGCGATGGAAACGCTGAAGCTGATTCTTGGCAAGGGCGAGCCGTTGATCGGGCGGCTGTTGCTTTTCGATGCGCTGGGGATGAAATTCCGCGAGTTGAAGTTGCGGAAAAGTGCGCATTGCCCGATTTGCGGCGAGCATCCCACGATCACGAAGCTGCTTGATTACGCGGAATTTTGCGGCATTCGCGGCGAGGAGGCTCCGGCGGCGCAATCGACCGTGCCGGAAATGACGCCGCGGGAGCTAAAGGCGCGGCTCGATGGCGGCGATGACATCTTCGTGCTCGACGTGCGCGAGCCACACGAATACCAGATTTGCAATATCGGCGGGCACCTGATTCCGCTCGGAGATCTCCCGCAGCGCGTGAATGAACTGGACAGCTCGCGGGAAATCGTTGCACACTGCCGCAGCGGCAAGCGTTCGGCCGACGCCGCCGAATTTTTGCGTAAGGCGGGATTCAAGAAGCTGTGGAATTTGAGGGGCGGGATTTTGGGCTGGTCGGATGAAGTGGATCCCAGCGTGCCGAAGTATTAACAGACGGACCTAAGAGCGATTCCGGCAGAATGGGTTGCAAGTAGTTGGCGCCGAGATCCTTCAGCCATCCTTATCGGATGGCTTCAGGATGACAGCCTGTGGCTTAGTCGGCCCCAAACGGGTCGTGGGGTAAACGGAGGAATTTCGATGGCGGATGTGAAGATAACTGTGCGGCGAAATGGTCCTTTTCGCGTAGAGGCGCCCGAAGGCGCGGTGGAGCTGGTGGACGCGGACGGGAATAAGTATGACCTGACGGGGAAGACGGCCTTTTCGTTGTGTCGCTGCGGGGGCAGTGTCTCAAAGCCATTCTGTGACGGAACTCACAGCAAGATCGGCTTTCAGGCTGCCGAGGCAGCCGTTCGTCAGGCGGATACGAAAAATCCGACCTCTTAGGCGGTTCTTTCGCGCTCTCAGAGGCGCCAGAATCGGGCCGGAAAGGCCCAAATCGGGCTTCCACAGGCATGTGGAAAACCGCGGTAAGCGTGTAACTTTTCTATACGATATGGGTAGGCAGAAGGTCCGCTCCAACTCGTCAATAGCCACCTGAAAACATAAAGCCAGTCCGGAGTTGACTTTAGGTAGTACTATACGTACTATAGCCTTGGCAGGCTGCGTGCTCTAGATTGTCAACGGGGGCAGCCTTCGAGGGGTTTTTTGGTGGCACGGCCGGGCACATTTTGGGGTGGGTTGCACAAGTTCCGGGTGGTGATCATCTGGACGATTTGTGCTGCAGCATTCATGTCCCTCGTCTGGACTCTGCGGTTCTCCAATTACACGACCGATCCGCTGTTTGACACCTACCTGCAGATGGCTGGCGGGTTGGTGGCCTTCACTTTTGCCGCGAATGCCCTGGTTCGGTTCCGAGGGACCCACGATCGCGTCTGCCTGATTCTGGCGTTCGGCTTTGTGCTGGCAGCGCTGGTGGAGGCGGGCACGGCGATGACGGCGTACCACGCCGCGGCGCGGTCCGATGCCGGGCCGCAACATGTTTCGCTCGCGTGGATGGCCGGCCGGACGATTCTGGGAGTGCTTCTGCTGGCCGCGCTGGGAGTGGAGCGGCGGCGGCCAATCGCGCGCGATCCGGGACGAGATATCGCCACCGCGACATTGCTTGTGGGTGGCGTGGCTTATTTGACCAGCGTGATTTATTTCAGCGTACCGCCGATGCGGATTCACTCGGCGTCTATCATTCCGCGGCCGTGGGACCTGATGCTCGCGGCGCTTTTTCTATTTTCAGCGATCGGGTTCGGCTGGCGGCTGCGACGGATGGAATCGGCGTTCGACCGCTCGCTCTATATTGCGGCCATCTTCAACGTGGGCTGCCACCTAGCAGCGGCGGAATCGGCGCGCGCGTTGGATGCGCCGTACATTCTTTCGCATTTTCTGATGGTGGCGAGCTATACGATTGTGCTGGGCGGGACGCTGCTCGACAACGCGCATCTTTTCGATGAAGTGAGCCGGCTGGCGAAGAGCGATTCGCTGACGGGCCTGGCAAATCATCGCCGCTTGATCGAGGCGCTGGAATCGGAGTTGCAGCGCTCGGGGCGCACGGGGCGGCGATTCTCCGTGCTGCTGCTCGATCTGGACGGCCTGAAAAAAATCAACGATCGCCTCGGGCATCTGGTAGGCAGCCGCGCAATTCAGCGCGTTGGGCAGGTGCTGAAGAACAATTGCCGGTCGTCGGACACGGCGGCGCGCTATGGCGGCGATGAATTCGCGCTGGTGTTGCCGGAGGCGGGCGAGGACGAGGCGCTGCAGGCTGCGGCGCGCATTTGCGATCGCGTTTCGGATGACGGGGAGCGGCCTGTGCTGTCGGTCAGCGTGGGAGTGGCGGTTTATCCGCACGATGGCATGACCATCGAGAAATTGCTCTCGACCGCGGACAAGAATTTGTATGAGATGAAGGCGCGCGAGCACCGAAGTGTGCGTCAGATGCGAATCGTCGCGGGACACTACAGCACCTAACCCAGCCCGCGAGGAGACACGGTCATGCCACTGGGGATCGGGGGGAAGAAGGGCTTCAGCTATCCGCGAGCGGAGCGGCGGATTCCGATGGAAGTTGGCGTGCAGATTTCTGGACACTCGGATCTTCCGGGCGTGGAGACCACGTTCACAGAAAATGTGAGTTCGCGAGGAGCGCGCGTTCTCACTACCCGCCGTTGGCAATTGAACGATCAACTCACGATCGCGACGCTCACGGGCGCGTTTCGGGCGCTGGCGCGCGTTGCCTATTGCCAATCGATTCCGAGCGCGGGATTTGTGGTGGGGCTGGAATTTGTGCAGCCTGAAGGGCGCTGGGTGGTCGGCGAGGCTTTTTGAGCCGCGGCGAGAATTTCGAAGGGCGTTCGGTTTCTTCTCAGACTTTTCTTGAACGAGCAGTGTCGGATCGGGCGCGATAACATGGAGTTCAGGGAAGCTGCTTCACGGGTTGGCGCTCGGAGATCCCAGCGCTAAAGCGCATCGTTAGAGGCGAGGATTTTCCGGAGCGCTGAAGCGCTCCTCCCCCGCATGAATGCGGGGGCTCCCACCGGAACTTCTTACGTAAAAGCTCCGAGTCGCGAGAATCGTGATCGATTTCGGATTGGAGCATTGCTACTGGACGAAGCCCACTGTGGTTGGCGGAGTGGGTCCGGGATTTTCGCGAATGGGGCCGAACTGCGCTTCGTAGCCCTTGATGTTGTCATTCAGCGCGTTGACCAGACGCTTGAGGTGTCCGGGGCTGAGAATTAGGCTGGCGACGAGTTTGCCCTGAGGCACGCTGGGGAAGACGTAAACGAAGTTCAGCGTGAATTCCTCGGCGTTGTGATGAACCATCACGAGATTGGAATACTGGCCTAGAAGTTCTTTTTCCTCGGCTTTGATTTGCACTTGCTGCTGTTTTGGATCTTCCGCCATTCCGTCCTCCGGGATTTCCGAGCGCTAAATATAGCAGAGCGACGCGCGGGCTGCAGAAAAGAGTCATCGATTCGCGACCGCGAGCAGTAAGCGCGTTGACAGGCAAAAATGTTAAGTGTAGTTTATATGGGAAGTTTAGCGTAGTTAACACGATGGCTGCGTCTCGTCCAACTGAAGCAATGCCAGGCGCTCTCCCAGGCGTCGCCGCGGTGCACGCCGCCGATGCGGCAAAGAGCACGCGACCGCGCGAGGCCTGGTGGTTTCTCGGCCCGGCGTTCGTCGCGTCGGTGGCGTACATGGACCCGGGGAACTTCGCGACGAACATTGAGGGCGGGGCGCGCTTCGGCTACCAACTTCTGTGGGTGTTGCTGTGGTCGAACGCCATGGCCATTCTCGTTCAGTACCTCGCGGCAAAGCTCGGAATCGCGACGGGCAAGACTTTGCCCGAGAATTGCCGGGAGATTTATTCACGGCCCGTGACGCTGATGCTTTGGATCGCGGCCGAAATTGCTGCAATGGCTACC
The DNA here is from genome assembly GCA_963707165.1 of uncultured Acidobacteriota bacterium. Taxonomy (GTDB): domain Bacteria; phylum Acidobacteriota; class Terriglobia; order Acidiferrales; family UBA7541; genus Palsa-147. Next base: position 393,119 of record CAVPPO010000002.1, read on the forward strand.
GACCTTGCGGAATTTCTCGGAGCGGCGCTGGGTTTTTATTTGCTGTTCGGGATGCCGATGCTGCCGGCGGCTTTGGTGACCGGCGTGGTGGTGATGCTGATCCTGATGATCGAACAGGCGGGGTTTCAGTGGCTCGAGCGCGTGATCATGGCGTTCGTCGCGGTGATCGGTATCGCGTATGCGTGGGAAGTGTTCATCAGCAAGCCGCAGTGGGGCCCGATCGCGCGCAATGTGCTCGTGCCGCATGCGACGTCTTCGTCGATCTACATCGCGGTGTCGATGCTTGGCGCTACGGTGATGCCGCACGTAATTTATTTGCATTCGGCGCTGGTGCTGCCGCGGCGGGAGGAGAACGACCGTCACGAGCACCATCACCGCAAGATGGAATTATTTGATGTGCTGCTGGCGATGAATGGGGCGTGGCTGATCAATTCTGCGATGCTGATCATGGCTGCTGCGGTGTTTTTCGGGCATGGCCTGGCGGTTTATTCGATCCAGGCGGCGCATGAGACGCTGGGACCGCTGCTAGGACGATTCGCTGGGGGCGCATTCGCGGTGGCGTTGCTGGCGTCGGGAATTTCGTCGTCGAGCGTGGGAACGATGGCGGGGCAGGTGATTCTGCAGGGATTTCTGCAGGTGCGCATCAGCATCTTTACGCGGCGCATCCTGACTATGATTCCGGCGATACTCGTGATTGCGTGGGGGCTTGATCCTTTGAGAACGCTCGTGCTCAGCCAGGCGGTGTTGAGTTTCTGCCTGCCTTTCGCGATGATTCCTTTGCTGCTGATGACGCGGCGGCGGGATTTGATGGGCAGCCACGTGAATCGGCCGTTGACGACGGTGCTTGCGGTGGTGACGACCGCGGTCGTGCTCGGGTTGAATGGCTGGCTGCTGTTCGCGCTGGTCGGCGGGAAAGCCTGAGTTGGCAAACCGAACTGGCTCGACGATAGGGTTGTTTGTGGTTCTCTCCGTGATCGCCATCGCGGCGATCATGTTTGCGGTTACTTCATCAAACTGGACTCCGCCTCCTGAGGCGATTGCGCAGAAGAATCCTTTCCCGCGGACTGAAGCTTCCATTGCTGCTGGAAAAACGATCTATACCGACCGTTGCGCGAGCTGCCACGGCGATCGCGGGGACGGGAAGGGAAGCGAAGCTGCTCGGTACGCGACGAAGCCGGCGGATTTTACGGACGCGAAGATTATGCAGCCGATGACTGATGGCGAGATGTTTTGGAAGATTACCGTTGGGCATCGTCCGATGCCGAGTTTCAAGCATAGGTTGACGGAAGAGCAGCGGTGGCAGGTGATTGATTACATTCGAACGTTTTCGGAGCCGCAGCTTTGGTCGCCCGTGCCGATGTCGGCGGCTCCGCCGGCGACACGGTAGAGCAGCAGAGCGAACGGCAACTGCAGATCCCTCACTTTGTTCGGGATGACAGCGAGCAATTACTTGCGTCATCAAGAACGCGGCCGACCCGCTGGCGTGCGAGCACAAAGCCGGGCGGAGCAAGCCCCGCCCCTACGAAAGAAAAGGCAACGGCAACTTCAACTGCAGATCCCTCACTTCGTTCGGGATGACAACGATTACTAGTTGTTCCGCTCGTTCGGGATGACAGCGATGATGTTTTTGCTCGGACTGGTTAGTTGACGGTCGAAAGAGCTTGCGCGACTTCGTTCATGTCCGGGACGGTGGGGATGTCGTATTGCTTGAACCAGGCGACTTTGCCGTCTTTGCCGATGATGGCGATGGCGCGGCCGGTGATGCCTTTGTCGGCGAGATAGACGCCGAATTTATCGGCGGCGGCGCCGCGCGGTTGAAAATCGGCGAGCAGCGGGTAGGTGATGCCCATTTTCTCTGCGAAGGCTTTGTGCGACCACGGACTATCTACGGAAATTCCCAGGATTTGTGCTTCAAGCTGCGTGAAGCGTTTCATGTCGTTCACTACGCAGGCGTGTTCGTTGGTGCAGACGGGGCTCCAGTCGAGCGGATAGAAAACAATGACGACTTTCTTGCCGCGATAATCGGCGAGCTTGACCTCTTTTTGATTCTGGTCCTTCAGCGCGAAATCCGGCGCGGCCGCTCCCACTTGAATTGCCATGATGCCTCCTCAGTCCTCGCACGCAGCGAGTGATAAATGTTTGTTTGATGCGCTGCCAATTCTAGCCGATGCGGCTGGAGGTGACAAACGCGCGAGCTGCCGACCCTTCCGTCAGTTTCTGAAAAGCGCGCCTTTATTCGACCAGCGGGGTACTTCCCGGCACGCCCGAATACGAGATATAGTTCACATCCTAATCGGCTAAAGTTGGCTCTAACATCCAGATGCCGCTCTCTTGAGGCGACAGACTAGGCGGGAATAGAATCCTGGCGCTGTTGGAGCTACGAACTGAGCGGGAGTGGAGGGGGAATCGTGATCGCCGACGAAGCGGGCCGACTAAAGGCGCTGCACAAATACCGCATCCTGGACACGAAACCGGAGCAGGCGTTCGATGACCTTACGCTGCTTGCTTCGCAGATTTGCGGCACACCCATCGCGCTGATTAGCCTGGTGGACGAGGACCGTCAGTGGTTTAAGTCGCGGGTCGGTCTGCAAGTGAAGGAGACCTCGCGGAGCGTGTCCTTCTGCTCCCATGCAATTCAGCAGCAGGGTATTTTTCTGGTTCCCGATGCGTTGGACGATGCGCGCTTCCGCGATAATCCGTTCGTGCGCGGCGATCCGCATTTCCGCTTCTATGCAGGTAAGCCGCTGATGACCCCCGAGGGCGACGCGCTCGGCACGCTCTGCGTGATCGATTATCTTCCCCGCACACTCACGCAGGCGCAGAAAGACGGGCTTGAGGCGCTGCAACGCCAAGTGGAAGCGCAACTCGAACTGCGGCGCAACCTCGAGGAACTGCGCGTGGCGCTCGAGGGCATCGAGACACTCAGCGCACTCATTCCTTATTGTTCTACGTGCGCGCTCAACATCGTTATTCCCGCGGATGTTGCGGCTATCGGGAAGGTGAGCGCCGGCGTGAAGGAGCTGCTCACGAGCAAGGGATGGGCCGGCGATAAGATTATGGAAGTTCAAGTCGCAGTGCAGGAAGCGCTGGCGAACGCGATCCGCCACGGGTGCAACAACGATGCGAGCAAGCAGGTGCAATGCTGCATCACGTTCGACGCCAATGGGGAGCTCGTGATCGTCGTGCGCGATCCCGGGCCGGGCTTCGACCTGAAGGCCGTGCCCAATCCGCTCGACGAAAGTAATCTGCTGAAGGTGAGCGGGCGCGGCGTGTTCCTGATCAACCAGCTGATGGACACCGTGGAGTTTAGCGAGGAAGGACGTCAGGTGCTGATGCGCAAGCGGCCAGACGCGAAGGCGGAGCCGGGCACGGGTGCCTGATGCCGTTCTGCTACACTACCGCGGGTTGGGAGCCGGTGATTTTCGATGCGACTCCGCGAGATGGTGGAGAAATATTTGCAGCTTGGCGGCGGGTATGGGCGTCCTGTGGCGCTGGCCGCGTTTGGATTGGCACGGGCGGAGGCGGAAAAACTTTTTGGCGACCTGGACGAGGATTACCATATCAGTCGCTTCTTTCATTTTTCGCGAGAGGCCGGCGAGAGTTTCAGCATCAATGGATTTCCTCAGACGCACGTGACTATCGACGCCGAGATTCAGGAAACGCTTTGAGTCATATTTACCCTCAGCTCTTCGCGGAATCGAAAGGTACTCGGCGCAGTCGTGTACGATTCGGTATAGAATGTCTCCCGCTCGCCTTTCCAAAACCGCGGTTCTTCGTCTAAGAACGTCAGGAGGATAGCTGCATGAAAGCACTTCTTCGAGCTACGTGCGTCCTTATTCTGCTGATTTTCGCTGGAAGCGCCCGGGCGCAGGTCTGGAAGCCGCCGACTTCGATGAGGAAGCTGCCGAATGGATTGATGGTAGTTGTGTCGGAAGATCATTCGGCGCCGACTTTTGGATTGTGCATCAGCTACGGGATCGGATTTCGGCTGGAGCCCGAAGGCCGCACGGGTTTCGCGCATCTTTTCGAGCACATGATGTTCGAAGGTACGCCGGTGGCGCCGAAAGGAGTTTTCGATCGCGTGATTGAAGGCGGCGGCGGATTCAATAATGGGGATACTCGCTATGATTTTACGGAATATATTGAGTCGGGACCGCTGTCTACGCTCGAGCCTGTTCTGTGGCTCGAAGCCGACCGCATGAAGACGCTCGATTTCTCAGTCAAGAATCTTGATAACCAGCGCAACGTGGTCGAAGAAGAAGTTCGCGTGAATGTGCTGAACCAGCCGTACGGATCTTTCGAGTGGCTCGATTTGCCTGAGAAGGCTTTCGACAAATATCCGAACTCGCACAATTTCTACGGCGATTTCAAGGATCTGGATGCGGCGCGCATCGAAGATGTGCAGAAATTCTACGAGCAATACTATTCGCCGAATAACGCCGTGTTGGTGGTCGTCGGCGACGTGAAGCCCGATGAAGTTTTCGCCAAGGTCGAAAAATATTTTGCAGATGTTCACTCGCGGCCTACGCCACCGCGCCCCGATGTTACCGAAGCGCCGCAAACGGCCGAGAGGCGCGGCGAAGAGACCGACAAGCTCGCCAGAATTCCGGCGATTGCGGTGGGCTATCGCATGCCGCCGCGAACTTCGCCGGACGCCGTGGTGGCCGCAGTTGCGGCCGAACTATTGCACAACGGCGAGGCGTCGATTCTCTATCAGACGCTGGTGAAGGATAAGCAGGTCGCAGTGTCGGTCTACGGCGGCGACAATTGGCCGCTGGGAAACGCATTCGAATATAACGGCCCAACGCTGATGACTTCGTTCATTTTGTATCCGCCGAATGTGACGGAAGAGCAGGTGATCGCGGCCTACGATGCGGCGATCGCCGATCTGGCAAAGAAGGGGCCTTCGCAGGAGGACGTGGAGCGCGTGGCCGCAAAGATGCGTTCGGATTGGTACGCCCAGCTCGAAATTCCAATCTCTCGTGCTTCAGCTCTTTCTCATGCGGTGCTGATCGAGGGCAGCTTCGATAGCGTGTACGAGACGCCGGATCGCGTGGCGAAAGTGACGCCCGAGCAAATCCGCAACTTCGCCGCGAAATATCTTGTGACTGCAAACCGCACGCTGATCAATCGCGTTCCCGCGCCGCCTGAGAAGGGCGCCGCTCCTTCCGGAGGTGCGCAATGAAATCGCTGCTGGCTGCAATTTGCGTGTTGTTTTTCGCCGCGAGCGTTCATGCGCAGAAGGAACAACCTTTACCGAAAGAAGTGCCTCCTTACGGGCCGCAAAATCCGTTGGAGGCGCCGGATGTAAAGACCGCGAAGCTTGATAACGGGCTGACGGTCTGGCTGGTATCGAAGCCGGGATTCCCGAAGGTGGCATTCTCTATTTCGGTGGAAGGCGGCCTTGCGGCTGACCCGAGTGATCGGCCGGGCTTGTCCGAGCTGCTTGCGAAGGCCCTCACCCAGGGCACGACGACGCGCAGCGCCAAGCAGATTGCCGAGGATATCGAAGCTGCCGGCGGCGACCTCAGCGCATCTGCGACACGTGACACAACCTCCGTAGCAACGAGCGTGCTTTCGTCGAAGACCGAAGCGGCGCTGAGTATCGTGGCTGACGTTCTCCAGAATGCATCGTTCCCGGATAGTGAAGTGGCGGTGGCCAAGAAGAACGCCAGCGATGAACTGCGCCAGAACGAAGCCCAGCCCAGCTTCCAGGCCGGTCGCGCGCTGGCGAAGGTAATGTTTCCGGGCAATCCATACAGCGTGGTCTCGCCTACGCAGGAGTCGCTGGCGCAGATGACGGCGGCGGAACTTCGCGCCGAGTACGCGCGAAGATTCCGACCCGATCACGCCATCCTGGTTGCGGTGGGAGACTTTGATGCGGCGAAGATGACGGCGCTGATTAAAGCGAAGCTCGGCGGATGGAAATCGCCGGCTACTCCGGCGGTCGCGACCACGCCGAAGCCTTCTGCGGCACCGCCTCACGCCATATATTTCATTGCGCGGCCGAACTCGGTTCAGACGACGCTTGTGTTCGCGGCGTTCGGCCCGCTGCGCGGCGACGCGGACTATGAGGCCGCGGAAGTCGCCAACGCGATTTACGGCGGGATATTCAGTTCGCGCCTCGTCGTCAACATACGTGAAGACAAGGGCTACACCTACAGTCCGTTCGCGTTCATTCAGACCTTGCGGTCGGCAGGCCTGGTGCGCACGCAAGCAGATGTGCGTAACGCTGTTACGGGCGCAAGCTTTAATGAAATTAATTATGAGATGAACCGGATGGCGACAACCGATCCGACGGATGAGGAGTTGAGCAAGGCGAAGCGCTTCCTTTTGGGCATCGAAGCGATCCAATTGCAATCGCGGGGAGCCGTTGCCAGGGAACTCGCCAATTTGTGGACCAACGGGCTGCCGCCTGATGAAATCGGAAACTATGGAAAAAAGATCGAGAAGACCTCGGCAGCGGATGTTGATGCCGCCGCGCAGAAGTATTGTCCGGCGTCGCGGATGAGCGTCGTGGCGGTGGGCGAAGAGAAGGTGATTCGCGATTCGCTCGCGCCATTTGGCACACCGATTCAGCCCGCGCCGTAGGCTCGAGCACGATATCACGAGGTCCATGTGCACCGGTCGTGTGCGGTGTCTTGATCTCCGGACGGGATGCGATGGCGCGAGCCTGTACGCGAACTGCTTCAGGAATCCAGCGCTAAAGCGCATCGTGAAAAACGAAGCTTTTTCGGAGTGCTGAAGCGCTCCTCCCCCGCATAAATGCGGGGGCTCCCACCAATATGCGGGACATCCCGACAGCGTCTAGTTCCCGAGTGCTGTACATGCGGGGCCCTGTAAGAACTTCAAGTCACTTCAGATTAGGACTCTACCGGACGCTCCCGACCTCGCTAAACCTCGGCTTACGAAATCCTTACAACTCGCTTATCCCTTCCTAATGTTGACGGAATATCGTGTTAGGGAAGAGCGCTGCGCCCCTACGAGTGCGGGCGGACGCTGCGCGCCTGACAGGCGCCAAGGAGCCAATTCCCATGCGATATGTGATTGCAATTCCCGCGTTTCTCGCATGCGGCTTTTATATCTATGTTCTGATTCAGCTCCGGCGAGATGAAAAGCGTCATAAGTCGCCGACGGCTCCGAACCAGGGATCCTCTGACAGCCCGCAGCACCTTGTTTCGTTCACTGCGGTCAGGAAACCGGGGCAAACGTTTGCACAGTGGTCCCGGCTGACCGGTCAGCGCACCGGGCCGGAAGCGGATCGCACCACTTCCAGGCTGTCGAAGCGCGATCCATCCGCGCCCAAGTCACACGGGATTACGTACGTAGAGTTAGCCCTTCCACTGTCGTCCGGAGTCGCACCAGTCACGGAGAACCGCGAGCGAGGTTACGTCGGCATTCTCCCGAAAAAGATAGCGTAAGCCGGTATTCACGAGGTGATGAGATGAACTCGACCTTGATAACTAGAATTGCGGCCTCGAAGGCAACACGGGCCGACTCCCAGGGCCTGCGTCTGCGCAAATATTGGCTTGCATTGCTTGCGTTGGTGCTACTCGTGTCGCCGAAGCCGTCCTTCGGGCAGAGCACAAGCCAGGTGGCCAGCGGAGATGATGGCGGCGCGACCCAGCCGACGCCGGCCGAGATTACGAAGGAACTCGAGGCCATGAAGGCGCGGATCGAGCAACTGGAGGCGGAGCTCAAGACTTTGAAGACGCAGGCCAATCCGTCGGCCGCCATTGTACAAGGTTCACCGACGCCGTCCGGCGCGTCGAACTCGACGTATGCAACAGGAGGCCCGGCAACTCCAGCCGCGACTCCCGACTTCAAGAAAGTGCCCGTCTCTGAATTTCCGCAGGCCGAGCCGGAAAAGCCCGCCAAGGTAGAGCCGTTTTCGGATCACGACTGGACCTGGCTGAACGGCAACCCCCGGACAAAGGATATCTTTTGGGATTCGAAATTCTTTACGCCGGAGATCCGGGCCGATGTCAACTTCGTGCACGACTTCAACCATCCGACGGATCACTCAATGGGGGGGTCGAGCGAGCTCTTTCGGACCGAGGAAATCCAACTCGAACAACTTGGAGTGGGCGGCGACTTTCACTTTGACAATGTTCGCGCAAGGCTGATGACGCAGTTCGGCATGTATTCAGCGACCACGCCGCGGAATGATCCTAGCCCCGGACACGGCCAGTGGGATCTAGTGACTGCCTACCGCTACCTCACGGAAGCGTACGGCGGATATCACTTCAATGTTATGCACGGCGTAAACGTTGATGGCGGAATCTTCTTGTCCTACATCGGCCTGTTCAGCTACTACAATTTCGACAATTGGGCCTACCAACCGTCTTACGTATCTTCTAACACGCCGTGGTTCTTCGAAGGCCTGCGCGTGCAGATTTTCCCCACGGCGCATTTAAAGATCGAGCCCTGGTTCATCAATGGATGGCAATCGTATGCGTCGGCCAATCACAGGCCTGGTTTCGGAGGCCAGATTAAGTGGACTCCCAAGCCCTACATCAACATCATCTCGAATAATTACGGTCTGGGCCAGGACGACCTCTTCATACCCGGTCGCAAGCGCATCCACACCGACGATAGTATTGAAATCAAGTACTTCGATCGGCCGGAAAACACGCTCGATAAGATGGCATTCAGCTTCACCGGCGATCTGGGTTGTGAGTATGGCGGCGGAGTAAGCTGCTTTGGCACTAAGAACGGCCACCCGAAGCAGAGCTTCGTCGGCTATATGTTCTACAACCGTTTCTGGTTCCACCACGACCTGTTTGGATTGACGCTGGGCGGCGGGCAGATCAACAATCCGGGACGCTATCTCGTCCTCGTTCCCCCGATCAATGGAGCAAGCGCGATTACCGCGGCGACGAGCGCACCTTACTTCACGGGGAATCCAGGCGATCCGTTCAAAGCGTGGGATACGTCGTTTACGTTCGACTATATGCCCAAGCAATACATTACGTTCCGTTGGGAATACGACTATCGCCACGCCAGCGTGCCCTACTGGACTGGCCGAGGGGGAATTACGCCTCCCGGTGGAAACAACGGCTCTCCAGGATTCTTCGCGTGCAGCAACGGCGCCACATCGGGACAGACCAGCCTCGGGGCAGCGGAAACGGCCTGCGGCGGCGGAATCAGCAGCGTTTGGTTCCCCGATCTTCGCAGGGATGAATCGTTCATCGATCTGTCGATACTTGTCAAATTCTAGCTGGCCTAGACGTTTAGGCCTCGACGAACGTCAAAGCCGAGCAGCAGTCTGAGCAAACTGAACCTCTTCGGGTTGTTTGCAGTGACCGCGATGGTGGTGTGCTACGCGTTAGAACGCCGGCATCGGGCTTTTGTCCTTGCTTTCTCCGGCGCGTGCATCCTGGGCTCGGTGTATGGATTCTTGCAGGGGGCATGGCCGTTCGGAGCCGTGGAGCTGGTTTGGGCGGCCATCGCGTTCGTCCGCTGGAGAAACGCGAAGTGAATCATTAGCCGGCGGCGACGCGGGCGCCAATTCTTGCGATGCTATACTCTCCGCGCATGTTCGCGCGGAAACTCCATGTTGAGATCATCGAGGATGGCAGGGCTCGCCCGTGCCCTCTCGAATGGCTCGATAGCTTCGCCATGCGCAATTTCACCGGCTCGGCCGAATTCGACGATACGCTTCCGATGGCAGATGGTGAGATCCAAGCCGGGCTGCGGGTTGACCCGTCGCGGCTGGCGCAGGCGCTTGAGGAGTTCCTCAATAAGCGAGGGAAGGGAAATGGGAAAAACCTGCAGGTCAAGATCCGCGAAACCTAAGTCTGGATTGGGCGGCCATACTCCTGAGACACAAATTTATTCTCTCAAGCTCATTGCATCTTGAGCCCGGAAGGAGTATGAGAAACGGTAGAGAAGGGGGGATTCGAACCGATAAGGCTGATGACTGGGGCGTAGCAGCGGTCATCGCCCTGGGAGTTCGATTCCCCCTTCCTTTTGACGCGCGGCCTGGCACAGCGGTTAGCAAGCAAGACCATCTGCAGGCATACGATTCTTCTAATAAAGTTTCTTCCTGCCTAGGAATTAGATCAGCGGGTCTCTTCTTCTGTAGAGGTAACGTGGCGTGGAGCGGTGCGCCGTTCAATGACGGCCTTAATGCTTGGCAGAGCTGCCCGCGCGGCGGAGGCGCCTGCGGCCACCAGCCGAGGCGTCAGCGCAAATCCATCCCAGAGCACATCGTGTACGTTGGGTTCGATCACTACGTCAGCGATATTGCGCCAGGGCTGCTCGTAGGTGCCCTGGATGATCGAAAACGAACGCCCGATTACTTCAATCGTATTCCGCGGCTTTTCCTTCAGCTCGCCGGGCTCGAGATATACCGCGATAATCACCGAAGAGCCCAATCTCCTTGCCGCCTCGGTCGGAACCGCTTCCGTGAGGAATCCGTCCACCAGAATTCGCCCGCGGTATTCGACGGGCAGAAATAGCCCAGGATAGGCGCAGGAAGCTCGCAGCGCCGGGCCGATCTCACCCTCGGTGAAATAGACGGACTCGCCCTTGATCAGGTCCGTGGCCACGATGCTCAGCGGGATCTTCAGCTCTTCGAAAAAGCGGGCGGTGGTGAATTTGTGCAGAAAATTCTCGAGCCGCTCGTTCGATGCCATCCCCATACGTGAAAGCGTCCAGCGTCCGAAATCGCGAAAATGCGTGCCGGATCCCTGGGCTTCCATCTGATCGAGGGTCGCGCCGCTGGCGTAGCCCGCGGCGATCAGCGCGCCCACACTTGTACCCGCGATGTAATCGACGGGGATGCCTTCCTCTTCGAGCACGCGCAGCACGCCGATATGCGAAATTCCGCGCGCGAATCCGCCGCCGAGGGCCAAGCCCACGCGCGGGCGTCCATCGCCCGGTCCATACGCGAAAGATCGCAGGCCGCGGACGGCGCTGCCGATCCATTTCATCGTGTCGCCCATCTTCCCAAGCGTCTCTATTTGACAGAGTACCTTAAAGCGGCGATGCTTGGGGCGCGGCGTTCACCTGCCAGTACAGGACTTGTAACGTCCTGCCGTTTTCGGAGCACACAAAGTGACACGACGAATCGAAAAAGCAGCAGTTCTCGGCGCGGGTACCATGGGCTCGCGCATCGCGGCGCATTTCGCCAATGCGGGCATTCCTTGTTTCTTGCTGGATATCGCTCCGCGCGAGTTGAATGCGGAAGAGAAGGCCAAAGGATTGACGCTCGAGCATCCCGCAGTGAGGAATCGGATCGTTCGCGGCGGACTGGAAGGCGCGAAGAAATCGCGGCCGGCGGCGTTTTTCACCGCTGAGACACCGCAACTCATCACCATCGGCAATTTTGAAGACAATCTTGGCTGGTGCGGCGAAGTGGATTGGATTATCGAAGCCGTCGCCGAGAATCTCGAGATCAAGCGCGGGCTTTTGGCGCGCGTCGAGCAGCATCGCAAGCCCGGCACGATCGTTACTCGAACACCTCCGGACTGCCGATTCATCTCGTTTCCGAAGGGCCGCTCGGCGGATTTCGAAGAGCATTGGGCCGGGACGCATTTTTTCAATCCACCGCGCTACATGAAACTTGTCGAGTTGATTCCCGGGCCGAAGACGCGTCCGGACGTCATCGCGGCGCTCGATGAAATCTGCGACCGCCGGCTCGGCAAAGGCGTGGTGGTGGCGAAGGACACGCCGAATTTCATCGCCAATCGCATCGGCACTTACTCGATGCTGAATGTGCTGCGTCTGATGACTGAGCTTGGCCTGACCATCGAAGAAGTGGACGCGTGCACCGGCCCGGCAGTTGGCTGGCCGAAATCGGCGACGTTCCGCACTGCGGACATCGTCGGCCTCGACATCCTCGTCAACGTGGTGCGCAACATCTACGAGAACGCCACGAATGACGAATCGCGCGAAGCTTACAAAGTGCCGCGGCTCGTCGAAGATTTGATGATGCGCGGCTGGATCGGCGAGAAAACCGGCTCAGGTTTCTATCGCCAGGTGCGCAAAGGCGGCGGGAAAGAAATCGAGACGCTCGACTGGCAGAAGATGGAATATCGGCCGCGCCAGAAGGCGCGCTTCGCTTCGATCGAGGGCGGCAAGCAGATCGAGGGAACGCGCCAGCGCTTGCAGGCGCTCATCGGCCCAATTCTCGACGGTAAAAGCGGAGACAAGGGCGCGCAATTTCTTTGGGGCAGCTTGAGCGAGATGTGCTCGTACGCGGCGCGGCGCGTGCCGGAAATTGCCGATCGCGTGGTGGACGTGGATCGCGCCATGCGATGGGGATTTGCCTGGGAACTTGGCCCGTTCGAAATTTGGGATGCAGTCGGCGTCGAACGCATGGCCAAGGCGCTCGAGCGCGAGAAGCGGCCCGTTCCGCTGCTCGTCGACCGCCTGCTTTCATCCGGCAAGAAATCGTTCTACGAATCGTCGCAGGGCGAGCTGCGTTACTTCGATCTCTCGACTGCCGCGATGCAGCCCGCGCCCGAGCCGCCGGGCATAATCATCTTGAAATCGCTGAAGGATCGCTCGAAGACCGTGCAGACCAACTCCGGCGCAAGTCTCATCGATCTCGGCGACGGCGTCCTTTGCTGCGAATTTCACGCCAAGATGAACGCCATCGGTGGGGACATCGTCTCGATGCTCTACGCCGGCCTAAAGCGCCTCGAAAACGATTTCGAAGCCATGGTGATTGCCAATCAAGCCACAAATTTCTCAGTTGGCGCAAACGTGATGTTGCTGCTGGTGAGCGCGCAGGAAGAGGAATGGGACGATTTGCACCTCGCCGTGCGCCAATTCCAGCGCTGCAATATGGCCATCAAATATTCGCCGCGGCCGGTGGTTGTGGCGCCGCAGGGAATGTCTCTTGGCGGCGGCTGCGAAATTCCGATGCATGGCGCGAGGATTCACGCCGCGGCCGAGTCGTATATCGGCCTGGTTGAAACCGGCGTGGGCTTGATCCCCGGCGGCGGTGGAACGAAAGAGATGCTGATTCGCGCCAATGAAAACGCCGCCGGTGGCGAATCGCTCGATCTGATGCACGCGCTCAAACCCGTCTTCGAATCCATCGCCATGGCGAAAGTTTCGACCAGCGCGGAGGAAGCGCGCAACTATGGCTTCCTGCGCCGCTCCGATTTGATCGCCATGAATCGCGACCGGCTCGTCGCCGATGCCAAAGAGACCGCGCTCGCGCTGGTTCGCTCCGAATATCATCCTCCGGCTCCGGCGCAAATCCGAGTGCTCGGCGAGCAATTCATTGCTGGCGCCAAGCTCGCGCTGCACATGATGCTGCGCGGCGAATTCATCAGCGAATACGACGCGCACGTCGCCCGCAAGCTGGCCAACGTTCTCGCCGGCGGCCCGCTCTCATCGCCGCAGACGGTTTCCGAGCAATACATTCTGGATCTAGAGCGCGAAGCGTTCGTTAGCCTCTGCGGCGAGCGCAAAACCCAGGAACGCATAGCCCACACGCTGAAAACGGGCAAGCCGCTGCGCAATTAGCGCCGTCTTCGGCGCGTTCGTAGGGCCCGCGCTTTAGCCGGGCCTCTTCGTCCGCGGGGCAGCCATCGGCAAACATCGAGCCCAACTCTGCTCACGATCCTTCGCAGTTCAAGTCTATTTCCGCGAGTCACCAGCGAGGTCTTCTTGACAGTCGCGGAACCTCCCTCTAGCATCGCGCTTCTCGCGATTGAGCCCGATTCGATCGCGAATGCTCGATCCGACGAATCCTGACAGGGGTGCGGAATGAAATTGAAATTGTCCGGCGCGGCCTCGTACACACTCATCGCAATTTTTGCAATCGCCGCGCTCGTGCTTTGCCAAGCGCCACGGCTTCGAGCTGAGGGCGGCGAGCCGCGCTACTTCGCGATCACGAACGCGCGCATCGTTCCCGTCTCCGGCCCAGCGCTGGAAAACGGCACGGTCGTGATTGCGAATGGCTTGATTCAAGCTGTCGGCGCGAGCGTCGCCATTCCCCCAGAAGCCTGGGTGATCGACGGCAAAGGGCTGACGGTTTATCCCGGCCTGATTGATGCAGGCGACGATCTCGGCATGCCCAAGCCGGAGCCTGCGCCGGTCGCTGCGCGCGGCCGTGGACGCCGTGGCGTGGCTCCCGTGCCCGAACACATTTCGATGGGACCCGAAGATCGCCCGGGCACATCCCCGTGGCGAGTCGCCGCGGACGATTTCAATCCCGAAGACAAGCGCATCGAATTCTGGCGCGACGCCGGATTCACCACCGCCCTCGTTCTTCCCGAAGAAGCCATCATTGCCGGCCAAGGATCGCTGATCGATCTCAGCAGCGAGCGCCCAAGCCAAATGGTAGTCCGCTCGCACGCCGCGCTGCGAATTGGCCTGCACCCCACAACCTTCGGTTTCCCGGACTCGCTTATGGGCGTGATTTCCTATTTACGTCAAGTGACGGACGACACGGCATGGTACGACGCAGCCGCGCCAACTTACGCCGCGCATCCCAACGGAATTGAGCGCCCAAACATCGACCGCACTGAAGAAATCATGAGCCTGATCCTTCACCGCCAGGAAATAGTCCTCTTCCCGGCGAACGACATCGTCGAAATTCCGCGCGCCATGCGCCTCGCGCAAGAGTGGAATCTGCACGCGGCGCTTTACGGAGGCCAGCAGGGCTACGCGCTCGCCGATCAGATTGCCGTGAAGAAGTACCAAGTGATCGTGAATTTGAAATGGCCGGAAGCGGCGAAAGACCCCGACCCGGAGAATATCCCGTCGCTGCGCGAACTGCGTTTCCGCGATCGCGCTCCCGGATCTCCCGCGGCGCTGGCGAAGGCCGGAGTGAAATTCGCACTCTCATCGGGCGGCATTGCCGAGCCGAAAGACATATTCAAGAATCTGCGGAAGGCGACTGCCGCGGGACTTTCTTCGGACGCCGCGCTGCGCGCCTTCACGCTGGACGCCGCCGAAATTCTCGGTGTCGCGGATCGTCTCGGCAGCATCGAGCCGGGAAAGATAGCGAATCTCGTCGTCGCAGATGGAGATTTATTCGGCGAAAAGACGAAAGTGAAGCATGTCTTCATAGATGGCCGTCATTTCGAAGTTCACGAGATCGCGAAGCCCCACAAACCGGGCGACGCCGGCGGCGAAAAACCCGACGACGCAACGCCACAAGCTTCGGGTGCCGATGGCGAGGTGGGCCGATGATGCGCAAACTTATCGGGTTCGCAGCGCTTCTAATTTTCCACGGTTCCGGCGTCGCGCGCGGAGCCGGAGCGGATTCGAACGTCACGCTGATCAAGAACGCGACAATCCTTACCATCACGCACGGCAATATCGAGCACGGCTCTATCCTGATTCGCGACGGCAAAATCGCCGAAGTCGGCACGGACATCAAGGCGCCGGATGGCGCAACCGTGATCGATGCCAGCGGCGAGTTCGTGCTGCCGGGCATCATCGATTGCCACTCGCACATCGCCGTCAGCGAAAGCGTGAACGAAGGAAGCGTCGCGGTCAGTTCGATGGTAAACATCGCCGACGTTCTGAATTCCGAGGATCCCACGATTTACTACGATCTCGCGGGTGGCGTCACGGTGGCGAATGTCCTTCACGGCAGCGCCAATCCAATTGGCGGCCAGACCATCGTGATCAAGCTGCGTTGGGGGAAGCCCTCGAGCGAACTTCCCTTCGAGGGGGCGTTACCAGGAATCAAATTTGCTCTCGGCGAAAATCCCAAGTGGTCGAATTACCGACCGCCGCCCGGACTGCCGCAGCGATATCCTGCGACGCGCATGGGCGTGGAAGAAACAATTCGCCAGGCCTTCACCGAGGCGAAGGAATACAAAAAGCAATGGGATGAATACAACCGCCGCAAAGCCGCGGGCGAGCCCAATCTGATTCCCCCGCGGCGCGATCTCAAACTCGATCCCCTCGTCGAAGTGCTCGAAGGCAAGCGCTACGTGCACTGCCATTCCTACCGCGCCGATGAAATTCTGATGCTGATGCGCGTGTCCAAAGAATTCGGCTTCAAGGTGCGCACGTTCCAGCATGTTCTCGAGGGATACAAAGTCGCCGACGAACTCGCGGCCTACGGCGTCGGCGCTTCGACATTCTCCGATTGGTGGGCCTACAAGATGGAGGCCTACGACGCGATACCTTATAACTCGGCGCTCATGACCGAGCGCGGCGTCGTGGTCTCCGTCAATTCGGACGACGGCGAAGAAGCGCGGCACCTCAATCAAGAAGCGGCGAAGGCGATCAAGTATGGCGGCCTTTCCGATAATGAGGCGCTGAAGCTGGTCACGCTGAATCCCGCAATCCAGCTTGGAATTGACAACCGCGTTGGCTCGATTGACGTTGGGAAGGACGCCGACCTGGTCATCTTCAATCACAATCCGCTGAGCGTCTACGCCGTGGCGCAAAAGACTCTGATTGACGGGACGGTATATTTCGATCGCGACCGCGACATCGCAGGGCGCGCAGCGCTCGAAAGCGAAAAGAAGGCGCTGCTCGAAAAGGAAAAGAAGGCGCTCGAGGAAGAAAAGAAAAAAGCGGAAGAAAAGAGAAAAGCGGACGAAGCCAAGAAGGCGGAGCAAGAAAAGGCGAAACCTCCAAAAATCGCGAGCAGGAATGAGGGAGGTGCGCGATGAACCGGAGGGAATTCACTCAGCCCACCATACAGCGGCCGGCTGTTGTCACGCGGTTTGCTAGCGTCAGTGCAGCGATTCTCGTAGCGATGCTTTGGACTGTCACAGCGATCGCCACTCCGCAAAACTCGTCTCCGGGTGCGAACGGCCGCACCGGCGCTGATAACGAGCCAAGCGTATTTGCAATTCGGGGCGCGAAGATCTTCACGCTCGCGGGCGCGCCGATCGAAGGCGGCACCGTCTTAATCCGCGATGGAAAAATTGCAGCGGTTGGGTCGAACGTGAACGTTCCGGCCGACGCCAAAGTGATCGATGCGAAAGGACTCGAGGTCTATCCCGGGTTCTTCGATCCAGTCACGCAGCTCGGCTTGAGCGAGATCAGCGCCGTGCGCGCAACGAATGACGTATCCGAGCTGGGTGAATTCGATCCCGAACTCGTGGCCATGACCGCCGTGAATCCCGCGAGCGCGCACATTGGCGTAACGCGCGCCAGCGGCATCACCGAAGTCCTCGTCACGCCCGGCGTGCGCGGTTTCGACTCATTCGGAGAGAATTCGGTGATCGCCGGGCAGGCTTCCGTGCTGAATCTCGCGGGGTGGACGAATGAGCAGATGACCTTCCGTGCGTCGGCGGCGATGGTGCTCAACTGGCCGTCGGTGGAGAGCAGCACTTTCGACTTCGAGACTTTCAAAGTCGTCGAGCGGCCCTATTCCGAAGTAAAAGCGGAATACGAAAAGAAAGTCTATGCCCTCAGCGACCTTCTCGATCGCGCCCGGCACTATGCCCAAGCCGTCGAGAAAGGCTCAGCGCAGAATTTCGAGCGCGATCTCAAGCTTGAAGCGCTGATACCCGTGGTGGAAGGAAAGCTGCCGGTCCTGGTGGTCGCGGAATCGGCGCGCGACATTCGCAATTCCGTCGAATTCTGCACCAAGCAGAATTTGAAAATGATTCTCGCGGGCGGCACCGAAGCCTGGAGGGAAAAGGATCTTCTCAAGCAGAAAAATATTCCGGTGATTCTAGGTCCGACGATGCGACTTCCGAATGAAGAGGACTATCCCTACGACAAGCCCATGACGCAGCCCTCGGAACTCGCCGCCGCCGGAATCCCGATCGCGTTCGCCAGCTTCGATACGTCGTTCTCGCGCCGCCTCTCGCAGCAAGCGGGCAACGCAGTTGCCTACGGCTTGCCTCACGACGAAGCGCTGCGCGCGGTCACGCTCAACGCCGCGAAAATGCTCGGCCTCGACGATCAATTCGGCACAATCGAATCCGGCAAGCTCGCCAACATATTCGTTACCGATGGCGATCCGTTAGAAATCCGCACGCAGGTGCGCTACCTCTTCATCAAAGGCCGGTTCACGAGTCTCGACAACCGTCACTCGGAGCTCTACGAGCAGTACCGCAAGAGGCCGTGACGCCATGTAGGGGCGGGCCTGCCTTGTAGTCCCGCCCGGTGTTCGGCCATGTTTTTTCGACTGACGGATCTGCTCTTCTAATTTCGAAGTTCAGAGCAGACTCCTCGGCGCGGACTCCTTGGAATGACACCGTTTCAATTCTTTCTGCAAATTGGTCGCCCCTGATGCCACTCACCTGAAGGCTTGTGCGCCGCCATCGCATCCTGAAATTAGGGCCCCACTCCACGCTAGAGATTTCTTCCGCGCACGCGCACGATTCGCTATACTTTTGCCAAGTTCTTGGGGCAGGAACTCGAATCCAAATCCTCGTGAGGGCATCTTAATCGTGATTCCTGAAAAGGCTGAAGTGCATCTTTGCACCGATTGGGCGGGGCGAGCGCTACATACATCGCCCGTGGCGAGTTCTCGATTCCGAGCCGCCGCGGTCGCGTTTATGTGCGTGTGTGCGCTGCTGGCGGCGAGCTGCGGAACGCGGCCGGCCAAAGAGGCGCCGGCGCAGCCTGCTGCGGAGCATCCGACAATTGTGTTCATGACCGATTTCGGCACGGCAAATGACGCGGTGGCGATCTGTAAGGCCGTCATCATTCAGATCGTTCCGGATGTGCGCATCATGGATATCACCCACCAGGTGACGCCCTTTTCGATCGAGGAGGGCGCGAGATTTCTGGCCGGAGTGACGCCATATTATCCGCCGAATACAGTTTTCCTAGTCGTTGTCGATCCGGGCGTCGGTACTTCGCGAAAAGCGGTGATCGTGAAATCAAAGAAGAAGCAATATTTTGTGCTGCCGGACAACGGCCTGATCACGCCCGTGATTGAGCGCGATGGCATTATCGGCGCGCGCGAAATCACCAATCGCTCCTGGATGATCGGCGAAGGAATTTCTTCCACGTTTCATGGCCGCGATATTTTTTCTCCTGCCGCGGCGCATCTCGCCGCGGGCGACGACTGGAAGCTGGCCGGGCCCGACGTTGCGGAGCTCGTCCGGCTGAAGCTCGTGCAGGCAATGGTCACCGACAACGGCATCTCCGGCGATGTCATCGGACTTGACGATCCCTTCGGCAGCCTGATCACCGATGTTCGCGGCGAGGACTTTAAGCAGCTGGGCTACGAGATGGGCGACAAGGTCACCGTAAAAATCGCGGGCAAGCCGTTTACGATGCCCTATGTGAAGACTTTCATGGACGTGCCGGTCGGCCAGCCGCTGCTTTATGTGGATTCGAGAGGGCGTATTGGTTTCGCGATTAACGAACGAAATTTTTCGAAAGTTTACGACATCGATCCCCCAGTCGCAGTGATCATTCCGCGAAAAGGAAAATAAGGTGGAGAGTATGGAAGCGCGCAAATTCAAATTCCCGTTGGCTCTACGCTCCGTTCTCAAGTTCGCTCTGATGCTTCTGATTCTAGCGGCATGCGCGTCCAAATCCGGCGCGCAAACCTACCGCGGCTCGATTCACGGTGTAGTTAAGGATTCTTCTGGCGGTGTTCTGGTCGGGGCGACCGTCACTGCCAAGAACATTGCGAACGGTGAAACTCGTAGCGTCACATCGGCCGGTGATGGCGGGTATGTAATTCCTGAAATCGAAGCAGGCGAATACGAAGTAGACGTCAACGCGCCGAATCTAAAGACGTTTAAGCAGCACGCCATCGTCGAGGTAGGCCTCGATACTTCGCTCGACTTCGTTTTGTACCCGAAAGCAGCGGACGTGGATCTCGTGGTCGTTACCGCTGCCGCGCCGCTCGTGGATACCGAACGTGACGTTCTCGGCGAAGTCGTGGACAACCGCATGGTCGAAGAGCTGCCGCTGAACGGCCGCGATTTCGGCAAGCTCGTCGCGCTCGTCCCTGGCGTCACCGTCGAAGGCTCAGGCGTCGCCGGCACCGAAAAAGGGTTCGGCCAATTCAACATCAACGGCAATCGCGACCGCTCCAACAATTACACCCTCGACGGCACGGACAACAACGACCCATGGTTCAACAATTCGGCGTTAAACCAGGTCGGCATCAGCGGCGCCCCCGCCACGCTGCTGCCGATTGACGCCATCCAGGAATTCAACGTGCAATCGCAATTCGCCGCCGAATACGGCCGCAACAGCGGCTCCGTGGTCAACATCCTCACAAAATCCGGAACCAATCAATTCCACGGCACGGCCTACGAATACAATCGCGACTCCTATTTCGACGCGCGCAACTTCTTCAATGTCACCCCGGACCCGCAGACGCTCTTCATCAACAACCAATTCGGTGGCTCGATCGGCGGCCCGATCATCAAGGACCGCACATTCTTCTTCGGCGCATACGAAGGTCAGCGCGAGCGCGTCGGCTCGGATTTCGTTTTCCAAGTTCCCACGCAAGCGGAGATCGCCTCCGCGCGCAGCGCCGCGCTCCTAATCGATCCTGCGATAAACACCGCGCCTCTCGACGCCATTCTCAATCTTTTCCCGCAGAGCTCGACAAACGAATTGCCGGGCGTGGTGAACGACCTCAACAACAACGACAACTTGATCGTCAAGGTGGACCACAAATTCACTAACAACGAAAGTTTCGCAGCGCGCTACGCCTTCGGAAACGACAATCAAAGATTTCCGTTCGGCTCGCTTGGCGGAGAAGGCAGCGGCTCGCGCCTGGCGCCCTTCGCGCAAATTTCTCCCACGCGAGTAAATGTATTCTCGGCGAGCTTGCTTTCGACGCTGGGAGCGTCGCATCTCAACGAGCTGCGATTCGGCTACAGCCGCTTCTCGAATTCCTTCTCCTCGGCGGACGCCAAGGCGAACATAGCCATTCCCGGCCTCGATTTCGGCACCAATCACGCCGGCCTGCCCGAAATTGATTTCGACGGCGCAATCGAAAATATCGGCGCGACGGCCTTCAGCGTCCCGCGCGCCAGAACCAGCCAGAGCTACCAGATCCTCGACAACTTCACCTGGATTCACGGCGTGCACACTTTCAAATTTGGTGGGGAATACCGGCGCGTTTCCGTCGAGGCCTTCAACGACAATCTCGAGCGCGGCCTGATTGGATTCTCGACCAGCAACGACGATTCCACGCTCGACGAGACGATCATCGACGTGCTCACCAACTATTATCTCGGAAATGCAGAATGCGATTTCTGCTTCACCACCGCCAATACCGGCAACACGCAACGAACGACTTACAACAACGGCTTCGCCTTCTTCGCTCAAGATGATTATCGCGTGCGTCCCAATCTCACCCTGAATCTCGGCCTGCGCTGGGAATATTTCGGCCCGATCAGCGAGGGCCACGGCCTGCTCTACAATTTCGGCCCGAACCCTTCCGCCGATTCGCTGCTCGAGCACGTAGGCTCAGGCGGCCTCGCGCATCCCTATCCGCGCGACTTGAATAATTTCGGCCCGCGCATCGGAGTCGCCTGGAGCCCGCTGCAGCACACCACAGTCCGCGCGGGCTATGGTTTCTACTACGATTACATCCCGCAGCACCTGATGATCGCGAACTTCACCGACGTCGCCGGAATCGCCACGAATCCGATCGGCCCCAGCCCCGTTTTCCCCATGGAGTTCAATCAAAGCGCGTTCACCGGCGAAGCGGCCGGGCCAGTCTTCTCAGTTGCGCCGCCGCCGTATGAGATTTTCGTCGTGGACCCAAATCTCCGCACGCCCTACGTGAGCAGTTGGAATCTGAACATCGAGCAGCAAGCGGGCGAACACGCGTCTTTTCAAATCGGCTACGTCGGCAGCAAAGGAACGCGCCTGACGCGCCTCCACGACATCAATCAGGATTTCACCAATCCAAATTACGAGACCATCGATGAGTTCAGCACCAGCGCCAGCTCCAGTTATCACGCGCTGCAACTGAATGGTAGGCTGCGAAACTTTCACGGATTTTCGGGCTTCTATGGTTACGTTTTCTCCAAGTCGCTCGACGACGCTTCAGATGGAATCGACTTCAATTTCGCCACCGCCGCGTTCCCGCAAGATTCCGATAATTTGCGCGCAGAGAAAGGCCCTTCGACCTACGACACCAAACATCGCTTCACCGGCGCGCTGAATTATTCCGTTCCCGTTTGGGGCAGCCTGCCGAAGCGACTCGCCGAGGGCTGGGCGCTCAACACGATTGTCACCATTCAATCCGGCCGGCCGATTCCCATCATCGACGACAATTTCGGAATCAACGGCCATCTGCGGCCGGATGTCGTCCCCGGCGTGAATCCGATTCTTCCGCACTGGAATCCCGCCACGGGTTATCTCAATCCCGCTGCGTTCGCCGAGCCCGCAGGCGAATTCGGCACTCTCGGGCGCAATCAGATTTATGGCCCGGGCTTCTGGGACGCGGATTTTTCAGTAACCAAAGATACGAAAATCACCGAGACGTTCGGAGTGCAATTCCGCGCCGAATTCTTCAACATTTTCAATCACCCGAATTTCGCGCTACCGGATAATTTCGTCACGCCAGGCTTCGGCCCCGATGGCGTAATCTCAGCCACCCCGGACGTGGCTCAAGGCAACCCAGGCCTAGGCGGCGGTGGCCCCCGCGTAATTCAATTCGCGGTGCGCTTGACGTTCTAGTCGTCACGCAATTCGCGGAGGAGATTGTCGTCCGTAGGGGCGGGGCTTGCTCCGCCCGCCCGTTACTCGTGCGCAAATCTCCGCCAATAAGCTCGCTGTTGCTTTTTCACTCCATACAGCATCCAATACAACCAGCAACATCCACCCGGAAGGTGAACCATGCGTGAAGCAGTTATCGTAAGTTCCGTCCGCACAGCGGTCGGCAAAGCCCCCAAAGGCACTCTCCGCGCCACCCGCCCGGACGATCTCGCCGCCGCCGCGATCAAAGAAGCCATCGCCCGCGCCAAAGGCCTCGACGTCAAAGAAATCGAAGACGTGATCCTCGGCTGCGCCATCCCGGAAGCCGAGCAGGGAATGAACGTAGCGCGCATCGCCTCGCTGCGCGCCGGCCTGCCCGTCGAAACTTCCGCCATGACCATCAATCGCTTCTGCTCCTCAGGCCTGCAAGCGATCGCTCTTGCGGCCGAACGCATCATGGCCGGGCACGCCAGCGTAATCGTCGCGGGCGGCGCCGAATCCATGAGCATGGTGCCCATGGGCGGCAACAAAATCGCGCCCAATCCCTGGCTGATGGATCACTATCCGGACGCCTATCTCGGCATGGGACTCACGGCCGAAAATGTGGCCAAGAAATACGGCATCACGCGCGAACAGGCCGACGAATTTTCGCTGCGCAGCCACAAGAACGCGATCGCCGCCATCGCCGCGGGAAAATTCAAAGACGAAATCGTCCCGGTCGAAGTGAGTTACACCGAGATCCCGCCGAACAACGGCAATAAAGCGAAAACCACGAAGCTGGTTTTCGACACCGACGAAGGCCCGCGCGCCGATACATCCATGGAAGCGCTCGCGAAGCTGAAGCCCGCATTTCATGCCCGCGGCACCGTGACGGCAGGGAACAGCTCGCAAACGAGCGACGGCGCAGCCGCAGCCGTAATAATGAGCGCCGAACGCGCCCGCGAACTGAAAATCGAGCCGCTCGCGCGCTTTCTCGCGTTTGCAACAGCCGGCTGTCCGCCCGAAGAGATGGGAGTAGGTCCCGCCTACGCAATCCCGAAAGCTCTCAAGCTCGCCGGCCTGCGCATCGAGGATATAGACGTGATCGAGCTGAACGAAGCTTTCGCGGCTCAGGCTCTTTCAGTGATCAAGTTGGCGGGTCTGGATCCCAATCGCGTAAATCCAAACGGCGGCGCGATTGCGCTCGGCCATCCGCTAGGCTGCACCGGAGCGAAACTTACAGCTTCGATTCTCCGCGAACTAGAGCGCCGCAACGAGCGCTACGGTCTGGTCACCATGTGCGTGGGCGGCGGCATGGGCGCCGCGGGCATTCTCGAGCGCGTCGCATAGATTGTGCAGTATGTAGCGCCGGCCTTTCAGGCCGGCATCCGTCCGTACAACCTCGCAAGCCAGTAAGCTATTTTACTTTCCCTGTCGTTTTTTCTGGTTCTTGTTCAACCAAAACCTTGAGCCTGCCAAGATCGCGCTGCACTTTTTTCCTCGCAGCCCGCGTGATCATCGGTTCAAATGCCTTCGGCAATCTTCCGTAATACTCGGTCTGAATCTCGAATGTCAGCCAAGTGCCGTCCGCCGCCGGCGACAAACGATACTCCGCATTTTCGACGAATCCCTCGCCCTGACCCCCGAGAGAACGAATTTGAAACCCAAGCTTTTCGCTCGGCACGTATTCCGTCACCGTCATCTCCATCTCGGTTCGCGCATTTTCCTCCCTGTCGAATTCAGTCATGTGAAACCGCTTGCCTATCTCGCCGCTCTCGCCCGCAGACGATATCGGCGTAATCTCGCTCAAGCCCCCGACCCATTGCTTGATCAAATCTTCGCGCGAGATCCAGCGGAACACTTGCGACGCCGGGCGATTGATCTCGATCTCCGCGCGAATATGCCCGCGCCCAGGACGAAATCGCGCAAGCATGAGCAGACCGATGGCCAGCGAGGGAATTCCAACAGTGATGACGCCGATGCGGATGATCCACTTCACGCGTCGAATTCTAGCGTGAAATGCCGGCCCGGATTACTGCTTCTTCGCTCGCGTAGTGAACATCAGTGCCAGTGGCGCGTCGCCCGACCCGACATAAACTTCGATCACGATCGAGTCCGGCCGCGCCTCGGTATAGACGAAGCGCATCCGCACGGTCTTGCCCCCGGCGTTCATTTCCCGCGTGAAGACGAGCTGATCCTTCTCCCAGTTGCCCGCGCGCGTGAGGCACCCCGGCCCGTCCGAGGCGAATTGCAAGGCCCAAAATCTGCGGAGCTAATTCAGCTCGAACGCCAGATCTAACCGAAACAAGGGTTCAATTAAAATTTCTGTAAGTCATTGAAAACAATCGGCGAATTTATTTCTAACCGAAACATCGGTGAGAGGGCTCGATATCGCTTTTGCTCTCTTTTTGTGAACGGGCGCGCCGGAGATTCGATGTTGGAGCTTGGAAGCTCGGCCCGCGCGGGAATCGCCAACCTCCGGAAAAGACTGCGCCGCCCGCCAGTCAAAAGCCGCAGGCAAGAGTGCCTGCGCTACCCGGGGTGTGTCCCGATTGTTTGGGGGGCCCGTGCTTTATTTTCAACGACTTAGGCCCGGCAACAATATTTGAGTGTCCCGATTGTTTCTACGCTGGCTCCTTTCTTCGCGGGGCAGTTGATGGTGCGTGGGCCGGCCGCGTGCGGCGGCGACGCAGGAGTTTCTGGTGAAACGTTTTGTTGCTCCTGCGCTGCGGGGCCGCGCAGTTATTGTCAGGGTAGGTTGAAGCACAGGCAATGGTACGGTTGGGCTAGAACTAAATGCGAAAGTTCGGATACATGCTCAGGAATCCGGTGAAGCGCGGGATGGTGAGTTCGCCGCGGGACTGGCCGTGGAATTCGTATTTATTTCATGAGGGAAGTGACGATCGATTGGTGAGGATCGATACGGTGTGACGCGGATGAGCGGAGAGTGAGTCCGGAAAGAAAGAAAAATCAAAGACGGGGCCGAACGGATGGCCGGGAACCCCCGCCCTTCCAGACGGCTGAAGGATGGGGCACCTCCAAATGCGAACCCGGAAGAATTGGGCCAGCCGCCCACGCACATCAGATCCTAGTTGACGAATGATTTTATATCTCTGTACTATATCTTTACGAAGTGTTTACGTTACTGGACGTATGGTTGCTCAAAGTGCCCATCTACGCGGCACTGGTAAGCTCTCACGGGGCGAACGCCAGCACCTGTTTCTATCGGGGGTCACATTATGAAGGTAGTGAGTGACCAGACCATACAAAGACAGACAGTCGTTCTTGACGACACCGAGTATAGAGCCTGCAAGTTTGTTAGGTGCACCCTTAACTACGCTGGCGGAAGGTTTAGACTTATCGATTGTGCCGCCGAGGATTGCTTTTGCCAAGCGCGACTCAAAGGAGTCTGCTTCCCTGCGTGCCCGTCCAGCAATGCTCACAGCCGAAGCAGACGCAGCGACGGCTTTGTCGGATTCATCGTGTGCGGTTGTAGCGGACTTTGCAGCGTCGCCAGCCTCTTTTGAAAGCAGCATGAAAAGGGCGTCATTGCCCGTTCGTATACACGTCTCTACTGTTGCTATCCGGGACTCCGCCAAAAATTCTCCAGATACCCCAATGGCAACCAATCCCGCACCTAAGAATCCCAAAAGGAACAGCATTAGTTTTGGCCTTTCGGGGGAATGTATGATGCCTCGCCGATAATCGTGCAGGTCTTCTAAGTATTCCCAAACGACAAAAACTGTATCGAGTGCCACGCCCAGCGCGACTGCGAATGTCCCAACTTCCAACCAGAAGTGCAGCGAAGAACTGCAGGCTTCAAGACTGGCGAGTGCACTCCTAAGTGCCGATTCGTCCATGCTTGAACTCCAGGAATGGCAGGGGCACTTAGCCAAAGTCCAGTTGATCGCGGTCGGTATCATTGTTTCAATTAGCCGGTGGCACACCCTTTCTCCTTCTCCGTATTTTCCGATTGAGGCATTTATCCCGCTTGGCGGCATGATAACACCGTTGACGTTGACGGTGCAGTATCGGTTTTTCCCGGGTTGGATATGCGTGTACATCGAAAAGGGGTGGGCACGTCCCGCGGCTAAAGCCTGTGTTAAGGGCGAGGCTTTTTCCGCTGGACTGAAGTCCAGCTTCCCCCTGCTGAAGCAGGGGGCTCCCACCGACGGAAGAGACACGGGGGAGAATCAGGGCCGGGGCGAACAAATGGCCGAAGTCCTCACCCTTCCTGTACTGCAACACGGGGAAGGATGGGGCACACACAGCCCAAACACAACGTCAAAGGCGAGGCCGAAAGGATGGCCGAAATCCCCACCCTTCCCATACGGCAAAAGCGCTACCCCATCGGAAGGCGTGGGACACCCGCGCCTTGGGCCAGTTCTCCGCCACTCGCAGGGCTGGCCTCACGGCCGATTGCTCACAACTGCGCTTCGCAGTAGAATTGCTTAGCCGCAACTGGTGAATCCCCAGTGCGGATCCCGGAACATCTAGAGGAGCAACGACGATGGCCACTTCTACTGTGTCTCAAAATCTTCTGCGCGGCGGCAGCTTTCTCATCACAGCGTGCCAGCCCGAAGACGTATTCACTCCCGCCGATCTCACCGACGACCAGAAACTCATCGGCCAGACCGCCGAAGAATTCGTCACCAAGGAAGTGATGCCCGTCGTTCCCGAACTCGAGCTGCACAAAGACAACCTGATGGCCGAGGTATTGAAGAAGGCCGGAGAACTCGGCCTGCTCGGCGGCGCAATTCCAGAATCCTACGGCGGCGCGGGCCTCGACAAAATTTCAGCCACAGTCCTCGCCGAAAAAGTATCCGGCTACGCCTCCTTCGCCGTCTCGCATGGCGGCCACGCGGGCATCGGCACCATTCCCATCGTCTATTTCGGCACCGAAGAGCAGAAGAAAAAGTATCTCCCGAAAATCGCCACCGGCGAACTGCTCTCGTGCTATTGCCTCTCCGAGCCGCAAGCCGGCTCAGACGCTCTTGCCGCGCGCACTCGCGCAGTTCTCTCGCCCGACGGCAAGAACTACATTCTGAACGGCCAGAAGATGTGGATCACCAACGGCGGCTTCGCCGACGTCTTCATCGTCTTCGCCAAGATCGACGGCGAGAAATTCTCGTGCTTCATCGTCGAGAAGGGCTACCCGGGCTTCTCCGTCGGCGCCGAAGAGAAAAAGATGGGCATCAAGGGCAGCTCGACCGTGCCGATCTTTTTCGAAAATTGCCCCGTCCCGAAAGAAAATCTCTTACTCGAAGCCGGCCGCGGCCACATCGTCGCTTTCAATACCCTCAACGCCGGCCGCTTTTCGCTCGGCGCTCATTGCGTCGGCGGAGCGAAGAAAGTTCTCGAGGCCAGCTCGAAATATTCCAAGGAACGCACCGCGTTCGGCAAGCAGCTGCGCGAGTTCGGCCTCATTCGCGGCAAGCTGGCCGAGATGGCCATCCGCATCTTTGCCGTCGAATCCATGATTTACCGCTCGGCCGGAATGATCGAGCAAGCCGTCGCCGCGCAAGCTGCCGGCGCCGACAAATCGCAGCAGGCCATGCAGGTCCTCGAGGAATACGCCATCGAAAGCTCGATTAGCAAGGTTTACGGCAGCGAGATGGTCGATTTCTGCGTGGATGAAGGCGTGCAGATTTTTGGCGGCTACGGTTTCCACGAAGATTATCCGGTGGCCCGCGCCTATCGCGATAGCCGCGTCAATCGCATCTTCGAAGGCACCAACGAAATCAATCGCATGCTCATCATCCAGATGCTCATGAAGCGCGCCATGGGCGGCGCGCTGCCGCTCATTCCTGCGGCGATGAAGCTCGCCGATGAAGTTCTCGCCGGACCGTCGCTCGAAGAGGGACCAACCGGCCCCTTCGCCGATGAAGAGCGCGCACTGGCGCAGGCGAAGAAAACATTCCTGCTCGCCTCAGGCACCGCGGTCCAGAAGTTCCGCGAGAAGCTCGCCGAGGAACAGGAAATCGTCGCCTCGCTTTCGAACGTCGTCATGGAGATTTACGGCATGGAATCCGTACTGCGCCGTACGCAAAAGGCCGCAGCCGCTCGCGGCGAAGCAGCGACATCCGTGATGGCCGACGCCGCCCGCGCTTTTATTTACAGCGCCGGCGATCGCGTCGAGAAGGAAGCGCGCACCGCGCTCGTCGCCACGCTCGAAGGCGACATGCTGCGCACGCAACTCGCCGTCCTCAAGCGCTTCTCCAAGCGCGAGCCCGTGGACGTAATCGCCATGCGCCGTCGCGTCGCCGACGCTGTGCTCGCTCAGGATCGCTATCCATTCGAAGGCCGCTAAAATTCGCGTTACGCGGTTCCACTTCAAAACAATCGCACGCGGAGCGTTCCGAAACGCTCCGCTCTGTTTCATTAGCGTAGTCCTACAACTTTCGTACTAAAACCGATTCGCGGCACGCGCGTATCCCGCCTCGGAAATCCTTTTCATTGAACTCCTCCAATATCCAATAGACCGCCACAAAGCGGGCCTGTATTTGCAATAACTTGCACATGCTACTTTTGGGCCTGTGCGTGCATCTATTGAAGTGAGGATAGAAAAGGAACTATGAGCCTGATTTCGGGGATGTTTCAGATTGAACCGGCCAGGAAACAAAATCTAAAGCGCGCCATGTGGTGGGCGCTGGGAATTATCTTCGTTTTACAGTTGTATTTCGTGCGGGAACTGCTGGCGGCAGAACTCCTGTTCGGAATGTTGTTCGCAGTGCTGTTCACCATCGGCTTCGTCGTTTATATGATCGGGCGAGCCGGTGAGCGTGGATTCAGTTGGGCGGAATCTGGCACGCGCGCGCTGGCACAATCAACCCGGCGGGGGTTGAGCGCGGTGCAAGAGATTAGTAAAAGGACATTCCGCCATCTACGTTCAGAATCTGCCCAGTAATCGCACTCGACTCTTCGGATACGAGAAAAACGGCCGCAGCGGCGATCTCTCCCGCCGTCTGCGGCCGTCCTTGTAAGATCCCCTCGAGCATCTGCTTGAACATCGCATCGCGGTCCGCGTGGAAGCGTTCCGCCAGCGCCTGTCCCAATTCCTGCGACAATTTCGTTTCCGGCACAGGCCCCGGGCTGATGCCGTTCACCCGCACGCCTTTTCGCGCCGCTTCCGCCGCAAGCGTGCGCGTCAATCCGTTCAGTCCTGCTTTCGATGCCGCGTAAGGCGCATTGAGCCCGAACGCTGCTTTGCCCGCGACGCTCGAAATATTCAAGATCGCTCCCGAACCGCGCGCATACATTTCCGGCAGCACCAGCCGCGACATCAAAAACGCCGAGCGCAGATTCGCCGCCACCGCTTCATCCCATTCCGCAGGCGAAATTTCCTCCAGCGCCTTCACTGGCCCATAAATGCCCGCATTGTTCACCAGAATTTGCACGTTGCCCAATTTATCGCGCGCCTCGCGAACGATCGCTTCGCATCCGCGTTCCGTAGAAACATCCGCAACAATATGCGCGGACTGACCGCCAGCCCGCGCGATATCCTCGGCAACAGCACAAATCTCTGATTCCGTCCGCGCCGTAACCAGAACCGAAGCCCCCTCCTCCGCAAATC
This sequence comes from uncultured Acidobacteriota bacterium, assembly GCA_963707165.1. Lineage (GTDB taxonomy): Bacteria > Acidobacteriota > Terriglobia > Acidiferrales > UBA7541 > Palsa-147. The sequence goes on from CAVPPO010000002.1 coordinate 423,246, forward strand.
GCAGGGCAATAGCCCGCCCAATCCCGCGCCCAGAACCAGTAACAACCGCCACCCGCCCAGCCAATCGCATCGTTCTCTCCTATTCATGCCCACGCGAGCACGAAGAATAGCATCGAATGACAATTGGACGGCCTTGACCTGGAAAACGCGGTGGCGATAATCGCCAGCATCAGTTAAGATATTGGATTCAGGGGGTTAGGCTTGGGCCTGACGCAAATTCACGGCACCACCAATGGCGCCAAGACGCTGGTACGGGTACGCCCGCGCGGATTCTGCGCCGGCGTCGTCCGCGCTGTGGACATCGTCGAACTCGCGCTCGAAGCTTACGGCGCCCCGGTCTATGTCCATCACGAGATCGTTCACAATCGCTACGTGGTGGACCAACTCCGCCGCCGCGGCGCAATCTTCGTCGAGTCCATCGAAGAAGTGCCGGTAGGCGCGGTCCTGGTTTTCAGCGCCCATGGCGTTCCGCCGCGCGTGCGCGACGAAGCCAAAGAGCGCCAACTGCGCGTCATCGACGCTACCTGCCCGCTGGTCACCAAAGTTCACCTCGAAGCCCTGAAATTCGCCCGCGAAGGCCGCACTCTGATCCTCATCGGCCACAAAGATCACCAGGAAATCGTGGGCACCTCTGGTGAAGCGCCCGAGCAGACTCTCGTAGTAGGCAGCGTCGAAGAAGTAGATATTCTCCAAGTCCCCGACCCTGACCGGCTGGCGTTTCTCACGCAAACCACGCTTTCGCTCTATGACACGCAAGAAATCGTCGCCCGCCTTCGCGAGCGCTTCCCGACAATCGCCGGGCCCGCCTCCGACGACATCTGCTATGCCACGCAGAATCGCCAGGAAGCCGTAGAAGCCCTGACGCGCGAAGTCGGCCTGATTCTGGTGGTCGGCTCGGCCAACAGCTCGAATTCAAATCGCCTTGTTGAAGTTGCCAAGCGCGCCGGCGTCGCCGCGCGCCTGATCGAAGACGCGAATGACATCCAGCCCGAATGGCTCGATGGCGTCACCGACCTGGGTCTCACGGCCGGCGCCTCCGCTCCCGAAGTTCTGGTCGAGCAGGTAAGCCAGCGGCTGGCCAGTCTCGGCTACACCAATCAGCGCGATCTCGATCTGATTCGCGAAGATGTTCGCTTTACCCTGCCTCCGGAGCTGACAGTGCGGCAGGGAACGGCCCGCTAAGTCGCGCGGGAAGGCGCCAACGAAGTAACGCGCGCGGCCGGACACACGGTCCCATAGGAGCCTCCACGTGGCCGTCAAGGTCACTCGCCAGCCGGACAAGATTGCCCTACTCGGGGCGCCGACCAGCGCTGCTGGGTTGTGGCCCGGAAACGAACGCGCACCCGCAGCTCTTCGCGCCGCAGGCCTCAGCGATCAACTCCGCGCCGCCGGATTCGAAGTCATCGATCACGGCGATGATCCCGTTCAGCTCTCCCAGCCCGATGAAGAAAGCCCGCGCGCCAGAAATCTTCCGCGCGTAGTGAAATCGCTCGAAGCACTGCGCCCGCGCGTCGAAATCGCCGTGAAATCGGGCGCGCTGCCAATAATACTGACGGGCGATTGCACCATTGCTCTCGCCACAGTCGCCGGCGTGCGCCGCTACTTTCACAATGTCAGCATGATTTACATGGACCGCGACGCGGATTTGAATGTTCCGGCCACCACGCCGTCGGGCTGCGTGGACGGCATGGTCGTCGCGCATCTCACCGGCCGCGGCGCCGCGGAACTCGTGCGATTCTGGGGCGAGCCGCCTCTCATTCGCGATCCCGATATCGCGCTCTTCGGCGTGGATCGCCTCGATCCGCCCGAGGAAGAATTCCTGCGCCGCGCGCCGATTCGCGTCTTCTCTGCCACAGACATTCGCCGCCAGGGCGCCGCCGCCGCGGCTCGCACCGCGCTCGATCGCGTCCACGCCAATCGCAATGAATTCATCCTGCACTTCGATGTGGACGTAATCGAAAATTTTCAGGGCACGAATTATCCCGGCTCGGGCGGCCTCACTCTAGACGATGTGCGCGCGGCCCTCGAAGTCTTCATCGTCGAGCCGCGCCTGGTGGCCATCACCGTCGCCGCCTACAATCCCGAGAAAGATCCCGACTCAAGCGGCGCCAAGCAAATCATTGAGCTTCTGGCATCAGTGCTGGCGCTTCGCCGGCAGGCCCTCGCCAAGCCCGCGAGCGAACCCGTAGCCGCCGCTGCGGCCGTCGGTGCTGCTTCGCCGCGCGAACACGAGGCCGAACAAGAACCCACCGCTCCCGCTCCAGAAGTGCGCGGCGTCGCCGCGTCCTTCGCCCCCGGCGAAGCCTGGACTTCCGATCCGCTGGAATCCGAAACCGAGACTCCGGAAGCGCAGACCGCCGAGCAAGCCCACGAGGCCGAGTCCAACGACGAAAACGAAGCCCTTGAAGATGTCGCTCCATCCGAAGGCGCGTCCAACGGCACCGAGGAATCGCATTCTTAAAGCACTCGGTAGCGCCGGCGTCCCTGCCGGCATCTTGCGACCACATGTTTTGGCAAAGGGCGCAATCGTGCGCGGAACGGGATGCTGAATAAATTGGGTGGATTCGACTGCGTGGTCCGCGCGTGACTTTAGCGCGTGGCGGGATTCGTGATCGTCGGATGCCGGCAGGGACGCCGGCGCTACCAAAACGCATCTCCTAAATGAAAAAGAACGCTCCGCCGATCATTATCTTCGACGTGGATGGCGTCCTCGTGGACGTCCGTGGCTCATTCCATCGCACGCTCATCGAAACGCTCCGCCATTTCACAGGCAAGCGCGTAACTTCCGCCGAGGTCCACGCCTGGAAAAATCGCGGAGGCTTCAACGACGATTGGAAACTCTCCCACGCCTGGATTCAATCGCTCGGCTTTCAAAATTCCTACGAAGAAGTGAAAAGTAAGTTCCAGCAGATTTACTGGGGCGACGGCTGCTCCGGCAACGTCAAGCATGAGCGCTGGCTGCTGCCCAAATCCGCACTCAAGCGTCTCGCAAAAAATTCGGAACTCGCCATCTTTACCGGAAGAGTCCGCCAGGAACTCGATTACACGCTCGATCGCAACGCGCTGCGCTCATTTTTCAAAACCATTGTCACGGTCGAAAACGTCCAGAACGGCAAGCCCGATCCCGACGGCCTTCACATCATCCTCGACGGCCGCGATCCCTCCGCCGCAATCTATCTCGGCGACAACATAGACGACGCTCGCGCCTCCCAAGCCGCCCGCGTTCCCTTCATTGGCGTCCTGCCCTATCGCAGCGAAGCCCGCCGCCACCGCGCCGCAAGCCTCGAGGAACTCGGCGCGCGAACCATCCTCGGCAACGTCCGCCAACTCGAGTCCTGGATAGCGAAAAGCACCCGCCATTCCTAAATCTCAAATTGTTTACAAGCCGCGCGCGTGCGGACTCTTCCGGCCTTGTGTAGCGCTGGCCTTTTAGGCCAGCATCTTGCTCGATCCTATGTCGCAGAAGCCTTTTAGCCCAGAATCCTCCCCAAACCCGTAAGTTGCCTACTTTGAGCACGTAAGTACGACCGTACCATTGTCTCTTTAGTGCGTTCCCGCCAAACTTCACTTCATAGCAGGACGACTCAAGCTCAGAATAGTTTTTTTGGGATAGTTCTATGCCTACGAGCACACGATCAACGGCCGCTCGCGCCTTTGTGCGCAGCCTCAACATTCTGCTCAAATTCTCGCGCATGTACGATTTCAGCCATCCGCGAACGAAAGCGCAGTACGCGACCGCCTGGACCGAGCTGAAAACCGCTCTGGGCCATGATGACGAAGCGGGTCTGCTGCTCTCCGTTTCCGGCGATCAATTGCTTCTCGACGGCGTCGCACTTGAATCCGCTGCCGCCGAAAAAAGCTTCGCGCGGCTCCTCTCTGCCGCAGGGATCGCCAGCATTCATTTTTCGCCCAGGGTCACGCAGGCCTCTCTCGCGCGCATGGTGAAAGCCTTCCCCACCGGCGTCGGCGCGAAGCCCACTGCACTTGCCGAGCAATTGAAAGCCGCGCTCGAAGGCGACACTTCGATCACCATCAACGAAATCTGCTACGTCCCAGCCGACTCCGCCGTCGCCAAGGGCACTGTCGCCGCCACACTCGCCGCACACACTCTCGGCATGGAAGCAGGGAAGTACAACGAGCTTTTCAACGATCCGCAAAAGCTTCTGCAGCTGATTACCGCGGCGGAAGGTTCCCGCGGTCCAAGTGGTTCCGGTTCCGGCGGCTCAGGTTCTGGTGGCTCAGGCTCCGGCGGTTCTGGCTCCGGTGGCTCCGGTTACGGTGGAGAAGGCAGCGGTGGCGGCTCCGGATTTGGCTCCGGCGACGGTGGCTTTGGCGGTGGCGGTGGTTCCGGCGTCGGAGGCAATGGCGTCGTAGTTCCTGGAGCGCCCAGCTTCGGTCTTTCGTGGCTGGAATCTGGTGGAGCGAGTTCCTCGGGCTCGGGTGGCCACGGCAGCGAAGGATTCGGAAGCGGCTTCCCCGGCCATGCAGGCGGCGCGGGATCGCCGGGTGAAGATACGGGCTGGATCGGCCCCATTGGGTCGGGAGCCGGCTCTGGAAGCGGCACGGGAGGCGGCTCTGGTAGCGGCACGGGAGCCGGCTCCGGAGGCGGATCGGGCGGCGGGTCAGGACCGGGTCTCGGTCCCGGGCTTGGTCCCGGCTTAGGGCCTGGCTCGGGAAGGGGCGGCGGGCGCAGCGCTCGCGGCGGCTCCGGCACAGTTCTCGTCGAATCGGGTCTGGTCGGCCTTCAGGAAGACGAGTTGCGTGGCATCCTGAAGATGCTCTCGCAAATAGCCTCCATAGGCGGAGAAACCGACGCAGACACGGCCTCCACGGCATTCCAATCACGAATTTCCACTTTGCCTCGGCGCGCGCGTTTCAGCCTGACTCAAGCCCTCGGCGCCATCGCCCAGCAGGTTCCGGCCGAAGGCGCCGATCAATCCACGCTGCTTCGTCTGGCCGAGCACATTGCCATTCGCTTCGCCATGGAAAGCTACGAGCGCGGCGACACGCATGTCGACTCCGTCCGCCAAATGCTCGATAGCATGGGCCGCGAAATTGACGGCCTGCGCAAAGTCCTCTCCAAGCATGAGGACAAACTCCTCCGCGCCGGCGTCAATTTCGAGACGCATACCGAAGTTCTCACGCGCCAGTTCTGGTCCGAGGTTCCACAAGATCGGCGCATGAAGGTGCTGCTTTCCCCCGAAGCCTGGTGTATTCCCGTCGCCAATGTAAGCCAGTCGGTGGAAGAGCTGATCAGCAAAGGCGAGAAAGCTCAAGCGCAGGACATTCTCGAGAACTACGCCAAGTGCATTCGCAACGAGAAACCCGAAGCTCGCCGTTCCATCGCCATGGGCATCGTGGAACTCGCCGGCCACTATGGCGATTGCGAAGAGCGCGTTTTCCTCGGCGTCATCCGCGAAGTCGGCCTCCAGCTTAGCGAAGAGAAGATCCCGGAATTGCAAAGCCTTGTCGGCGCCGCTTTCGTGCGTCTCGCGCAGGAAGCCGGCACGCGCCGCTCTTACACCGCCATGCAGCGCGCCGTCGAGATGGTGGATTACATCGAAGGCGAGCGCAAATCCGTCGGCAAAAATATCCGTCCGCGCATCGAAGTGGAAAATCGCCTCGCCGAATTTGTGGATGAAGCCGTTAAGACCGGCAATGTCCCTAGCGGCCTCACCGCCTTCATGCGCCGCATTCCCGGCGAATCTGCCGAAGTTCTCGCCGGACGATTTAGCCGCAGCGGCTTCCGCGAAGATTCCGAGCTACTCCTCGGCGCCCTGAAAACTCTCGGCCCCGAAGCCGTAAATCATCTCCGCGAGACGCTGCACAACGCCCCCGCGGCGCAAGCTGTGGACACCGTCGCCGCGCTCGCTCGACTCGATCTCGCCGCTCTCGAGATCATGCTCCCGAGCCGCATGAAGGAATGGAAGCGCTCGACGCACGATCGCGTGATACGCCAGCTCGCCGCGAGCGGCGCACCGGAACGCGGACGCCTCATGCTCAGCACTCTCGATTCGCTCGATCCGCTCGTGCAGCCGCTGGCCATCGACGAAATCGGCCTCTCCGGCGAGCATGAAGCCGAATCGCGTCTCCTGCGCATCGCCGAAGGCGATCTGCCCCCGGGCACCACCGCCTATCTGCAGCTCAAAGCCATCGAAGCTCTCGGCCGCCTGCGCACTTCCTCCGCGCAGAAAACTCTTCGCCGCATCGTCGAAGGGAAGCAAGTCTGGCGCTGGCAGTTTCCCGCCGAACTGCGCATTGTCGCCGCGCAAGCCCTCGAAAAAATCGATCCCGATTGGGCCAAGGACTACTTGCCCAAGAGCGGCCTGAGCGTCGCCGAACTTGCCATTCAGCCTCTCGACATCGATGCCAATTCGAATTGCATTCGCCAGCGCCGCTATCCACGCATGAAGCTCGATCACTCGCTGGCTGGCGAAACCATGAACCTCAAGGAGAATTGCGAAATTCAGATCCCGGAGATGAATCTCGGTGGCGGCGTTACTCTTAGCGAGCAGAGTCTGCATCCGGGCACCATCGTCGCTCTGCGCCTCAATCCCGCGAATCAGAAGCCGGTAAAGGCGCAGGCCATCGTGCGCGACGCCAATACGCAGGCGCGCGCCTTCGAAGTCGTGGATATGGATCTTGAAGATCGCGCCAAGCTCCGCCGTCTGCTCGTTCAGATCGGCAAGATTTTGACCGCCGCTTCGCCCGAAAAGCGCAGCCGCAAGCGCGGACGCACCATCGTGACGTCTTGATGAGCTTCGCGCTGCCACTCGCTCGCGCGATGGCCTCCGGCCAGTCACTTTTTGAGAAACGGAACGGCCGGCGATCTTGCTTGGTATACCAAGAATCGCTAGGATGATTTAGGCAGATAACAGGACACTTATGCCTTCCGACCCATTCAACCAGCCCGCTGGGACACAAGCGCCTGCCGCCAGTGGCCGCGAACGCCGCCGCGATCCGCGCTATACGTTGATCGCCGAAGCTCGCGTCACCGATATCGGCTCTGGTTCTGAGTTCAACGTGCGCATTTCCGAACTCAGCATCAGCGGCTGCTATCTCGATTTCCTGAATCCCATTCCCGACGGCACTGATATCACCGTCAAGATCTCCCGCGACAATGGCGTGTTCGAGACCACCGCCAAGGTCGTCTACAATCATCCCGGCATGGGCCTCGGCATCCGCTTCGTGGACACCAAGCCCACCCAGCAAGCCATCCTTAACCGCTGGATCGCCGAAATCGCCGCCGCCTCCGAAGCCTAGTAGCGCCGGCGTCCCTGCCGGCATCTTACGACCTCCTAAATCGCCAAAATCGGAGAATGCTGCGCGGACCACTTGCGAGCTAGCGCCATCCGGGTTTTTGTAGCACCGGCCTTTAAGGCCGGCATCTTACGACCTCAACAGTCACCAAGCTCGCAGAATACCGCGCGGACTACTTCTCCAGCGACTTCTCGATCAGCGCGTCCATCCTGCACCCTCGCAAGCCCTCCCCCCAATCCCTTCCTGTCCCTTTCGCCTATTGCACCCATCCCGCTCTAACGCTAATCTCACCAAAAAGCCCGGGTGGCGGAATGGCATACGCGGGGGACTTAAAATCCCCTGTCCTTCACAGGACGTGTGGGTTCGACCCCCACCCCGGGCACCAAAATCTCGTTCTTGCGTTCTCCTGGCCGACCGGCTGCTCGCGGCCACGTACCTTCTGCGGACTCTCCAATTCGGAAGCGCGCGGGCCTGAATAGAAAGCGTCACCGCCTCGCGATACTTGGGGAGCCGTGCTGCTTGCCGTGCAGCTTCCCCCGTTCTTGGCGGTCTCACGCTCACGCGAGGAAGGCAGGTCTCTGTGGGGAAGCGGGGAATTGGAAAGTGGACGGAGCAACCTCGGCGCGCTCTTGGGGGCCGTGGAAGTCGGCCGCAAATCTCCTCACGCAGTCCAACGCCCCTTCTCTCGTCTAATCGGTTATATCCACGCGCTGGCATCCGCGCAGCCGATGATCAGCGATCTCTTCGATCCCTTTGCATAGCCTCTGGAAGCTGTAAGTAGTTTCGCAAATATAAGTTGCCCGGCTGACTCCTTCCTTGAAACATCTTGACAACGCACAAAGGCTACATTATAAGCCTGTCGAATTAGAATAACCGGTTAGACGATTTTGAAATTATTCATCGGTAGATCGAAGTGGACGGCAATGCCGTGAACTGAAATCGCCTCGCGCGGTAGCAGAACTCTCGTACGAGCCGCTGAAAATATCGGAGGGGTCAGAATGCGAATCACAAGACTCGGCAAGATTTGGGGCCTTTTGGTTCTTGCACTCGCTCTGTTCACGGGCCGGCAGTTACTGGCCGGCGTGACTGCCAGTATTTCTGGCACGGTGACCGACGCCAGCGGTGCGGTCGTCACGGGTGCTACCGTAACCGCGACCAACGTGGATACGGCTGTAGTCACCACGCAGGCCTCCAATGCGCAGGGCTTTTACTCATTCCAATCCCTTCCTCTCGGGAAATACACGATCGGCGTGCAGATGACTGGATTCAAGACGTACACGCAGACAGGACTCGTGCTCGACGTGAACTCGGCTTTGGTCGTCGATGTGAAATTGCAAGTCGGCTCTTCGTCGGAGAAGATCGAGGTCTCCGCCGCGGAGCTCCACGTCGACACAGAAGTCACTCAAATGGGAGAAGTGATTACCGGCAAGGAGATGGCCGATGTCCCGCTCGTAAGCCGCAGCTATACCGATTTGCTGGCCTTGCAGCCTGGAGTTATCCCGACAGCTTCGGGGATGTCGGGCGCGTACGCGGGCTCGTTCATCTCGGCGGGCTTTCCCGCGCCGCTGGTATCCGGCGCGTTGAATTCCGGCGCGCAGTCCGTGAACGGAATGCGCGAAGGCGCCAATGGTTTCCTCTTGAATGGGATATTGGTTCAAGAGACGGGATTTTCCGGTTCCGGCTTGATCCCCAATCTCGATTCGCTCGCGGAGTTTCGAATTCTGACGAATAACTTCGACGCGGAGTACGGAAATTACGCCGGCGGGCAAATCAATGTGGTCACCAAGACGGGTACAAATCAATATCACGGCAATGTGTTTGAGTTTCTGCGGAATACGGTTCTCGACGCGCGCAATTTCTATTCGACGAGTGATCGGTCCGCCTATCATCAGAACCAGTTTGGCGGCACTTTCGGCGGACCCATTGTTCGCGACAAGATCTTTTTCTTTGCCGACTATCAGGGAAACCGCCTGGCCCAGGGCGTGACGGAGTTCATCAAGGGAGCGCCGAGCGCCGCGACAGAGTCGGGCGACTTATCGGGCATTGCGAGCCAGATCACCGGGACTGTCAACGGCGCAGCCTGGGCTTCGCAACTGAGCACGCAGCTGGGACAGCCCGTGACAGTCGGCGAATCCTATTACACAAGCACTTGCACTAGTTCGGCTCAATGTGTGTTTCCAAACGCGCAATTGGATCCCAGTAAGTTCAATCCAATTTCTTCGAACCTTCTCCCGTTCATTCTCCCGGCAGCCGCCGGGACCATCGATCCGACTCTCGGAACGGGCAATTACACGAACAGCTCGGAAGGCATCGATCTAACCGACAACAAGTTCAGCGGCCGTGTGGATGGCAACTCGAGATTCGGCCTGCTTACGGCTTACTACTATTTCGACAAGTACAACCGCACCGATCCCTACTGGTCGGGAAACGAACCGCTATATCCCGGATTCGCGGTAAAAGGCTTCGGACATACCGACAACATTAATCTTGGCGATACCAAGACGTTCAGTTCCGCGGCGGTGAACGAATTTCGCATCGGCTATTTCCGCCTGTACACGCGCTTCAACCAGCCATCCGGCGGAACCAACGTGAAGCTTGCCGATCTAGGCTTCGCCTCTGGCGCTAGCGGCGCACCCGGGATTTTTCCGGTCGCACCAAGCCTTGAGGGCGTTCCGGAAATCGATTTCAATAACTTTATTATCGGAGTGCCCAGCCGTCCGAACGGGCTCACCGAAAACATCTACCAGGTCGTGGACAACTTCAGCAAAATCATCGGCACGCACAGCATCAAGTTCGGTGGTCAATATCACTACAACCAGCTCGAAGAAGATCTGATCGATAACGTTTCGAATGGCAACTTCTTCTTCGGGACCAATATCAACGGCGGAAACACCGAAACTGGGGACGATTTCGTGGACTTCCTGCTCGGGGCGCCGAGCTCGTACGTGCAAGGGCAGTCCTATCCTTCTTACGGCATCAACTACTATCTGGGCCTGTTTGCGCAGGATAGCTGGCGCGTGAAACCGAATTTGACTTTCAATTACGGGCTACGCTACGACGTCAACGCGCCCTGGAAACAAAAGTACAACCAATTTCAAACTTTGATTCCCGGCGAGCAGTCCCTCGTTTTCCCCGGCTCGCCGCTCGGATGGCTATTCCCCACCGACCCGCACGTCCCCCTGACGCTGGCTCCCACGCGGTGGAACAACTTCTCTCCGCGCCTGGGGCTGGCTTACTCCTTCGGAGATCACGAAGGCACGCTCGGCAAGATATTGGGCAAGGCCGGAAGCACCAGCATCCGAGCCGGCTTTGGGATTTTCTATACCGGCTTCGAAGGCGCCACAGACTTCAATGAAATTGGCGATGCTCCATTCGGAAACTATACCGGGCAGTTTGCCTCAACTTTCGCCGCGCCGTTTACCACGCGAGCGACCGGCACTTCGATCACCAACCTATTCCCGGCGCCGCAACCGCCGGCGCACCCCACGGCCTCGCATCCGGCCTCCGGACCGCCGTACGACACTCTGGCGGAGTTTTTTGGCGCGTTCGGCACCGTCGGCAGTTCGCCGGCTTTCTATTACAAAAACCGCCTGCCCTACGCCGAGGAGTACGAGCTATCCATCGAGCACCAGATTACGCGCAACGATTTGGTGACTTTGAGCTATGTGGGAACGCAAGGGCACCGGCTACTTTCTTCCGAATCGGCGAACCCTGGGAGTCCTCAGCTTTGCCTGCAACTCATAGCCGAGGGCGCGGTGGTTCAAGGCAGCAGCCCGCCGCAGCCCTCCTGCGGTCCTGGTGGAGAGAACAACGTCTACCAGCTACCCAGCGGGGCGCTGCAGGTTGGAACGCGGCTGACATTCCCAGGCGTAATTCTTCCGGGCGGCACGCCTGCCGTGACGATCGGCAACGATTCTTATTTCATCACCGCCGGAGCTTCGTCCTACAATTCCGCGCAGATCAACTATCGGCACACCAGTGGGCGTCTGCAGACGCTCGTCGGATACACCTACAGCAAGTCCCTCGACGATTCCTCCGGCTACGGCGAGCAGTTTAATCCCATTAACCCGCGGATAAGCCGGGGTCTCTCGGCGTTTGACTCGACGCACAATTTTGTCGCGAGCTACTCGTACCAGATCCCATTCGATCTGCTGGGCGGACCAAAACGGCTGACAAAAGGATGGGCCATTAGCGGAATCACGCGTTTCTCCACCGGTCTCCCGGTTACGCTAGTGGAAGGAGACGATCAGTCGCTGCTCGGCACTTCCTTTGGCGGACCGATTCCTCTCAGCGTGGATACGCCGAACATAATCGGGCCGCTGCAGAAAACCGACCCGCGAAAGTCCGCTACCGGTTCCCAGTTTTTCAGTCCGGCGGCGTTCGGGCCCGGGGCGTTGGGGCAACCCGGCACTGCGGACCGTCGATTTTTCCATGGGCCGGGAATCAACAATTGGGACATGGCGCTGCTAAAGGACACCATCCTCACTGAACACGTCGGCCTGCAATTTCGAGCTGAGTTTTTCAATCTCTTTAATCACGCTCAATTCCTGACTCCGAACGGAATCACCAGTTTCGATCCAATGACGCATCTGGCAACATCTAGTGCCTTCGGCCAGGTGCCCGGCACCCTGCAGCCGCGTATCGGCCAGCTCTCTTTGAAATTGAACTTCTAGCAGGGACGGCAGGGGAAGCTCGAAGCGTGTGAGAGAATGATCCTGCCGGGGACGGCGATCGCGCACCGTCCCCGCAGGGTTTTGTCACGAAAAGCACACTTAGCGCGATCGAAGCGCAGTTCTACGATGGGTACACATCCATGCCGGCCCCAGGAGTTCTTGCCGCAACATTGGTCAGACCCGGAGAGTACGAGATTCGCGAATATCCTCTGCCCGAACCGGCTCCCGGCTGCGTCCTCGTGCGCATGGAAATGTCCGGCATTTGCGGCACGGACAAGCACACCTATCAGGGTTACACCACGCAATATGGCGGTCGAAAGCTCGAATTTCCGATCATTCAGGGACACGAAAACGTCGGCACCATCGCCGCCATCGGAGAACCTGGCAAGTTCACGGATTTCGAGGGAGAAGCGCTCGCAGTGGGTGACCGCGTCGTCGTCGGCGCCAATGTGTCGTGCGGCCGCTGCTATTACTGCACCCACGATTTTCCCTATTATTGCTGCGAGAACACCACGGATTATGGAAATAACTTGAGCGCCAAAAATCCGCCGCATCTTTTTGGCGGATGGTCTCAATACATTTATGTCGTTCCGGGAAGTTTTCTGGTTAAGGTGCCGGATGATCTGCCGTCGGAGGTGGCGGTGCTGGCGGAAATTTTCGCGGTCACGGTGGGACTCGACCGCGCGAAACAAATGTCCGTTTTTCCGAGCGAGTCATTTCGCTTCGATGACACAGTCGTGGTTCTCGGCGTGGGTCCTCTCGGCATGTGCTTTCTCATGAAAGCGCGCATGCTGGGCGCCGGAACGATCATCGCGATTGATAAGTCGGAGTATCGCTTGAATTTTGCCAAGCGGCTGGGGGCCGACTGCACCATTAATGCCGAAACTACGTCGCAGGCCGATCGCTTGCAACTGGTAAAGGACATGACCCACGGCCGCGGCGCAGACGTGGCCATCGAGTGCGCCGGAGTGCCGGAAGCGGTCCCCGAAGCTCTGGAGGTGCTGCGCGTCGGCGGACTGCTGGTGGAAGCCGGCAATTTTTCGGATTTGGGCGAAATTTCACTCAGCCCGCACCGGCATATTTGCGCGAAGAATGCGCGTATCCTGGGCGTAGGCGGCGAAGAACCCGCAGCCTACGGCCCGGGCATGCGCCAGATGGCGCGCTACATGAAGAACTACCCGCTGCGCGAATTCGTCACGCATCGTTTCGGATTGCGCGACGTGCAAGCCGCCATGCAAAAATCCATGGAACCGGAATCCATGAAAGTTGTGCTGGAACCCTGGCAATAGCCGCGACAAGCATTGCAGGGAACTTCCATTTTGAGGAGAGACTCGAGAATGAGTGCAAACGGCCAGAGATTTCTGTTCGCTTCCGCCCCTGATAGCTGGGGCGTCCTCGATTATCCAGGACCATCCTGGGAGCAATCCTATGAAACGATGTTGGACGAAATGGTGGAAGCCGGGTACCAGGGATCGGAGCTGGGGCCCTATGGTTTTTTCCCCACCGATCCAAAAATTCTTCAGCCGCAGCTCGAAAAACGAAATCTGAAATTACTCGCTTCCTTCGTGCCCGTGAAAATGACCGATCCCGCGGCCGAGCAGGCGGTTATAGAAAGAATTCGCAAGGTCGGGAATCTTCTCGCAACTTTGAAAGCGCCCTTCCTAGTCATGGCGGATGATCAATCCCCCGAGCGCAATGCGTTTTCGGGACGCACCTATGACAAAGATTGCCCCACGCTCAATGCCGAGCAGTGGAAGCACGTCGGGAAAATCGTCGCCCAAGCCGAAAAAGTGGCCAATGAATTCGGTCTCGATTTGGTCTTTCATCCGCACGTAGCCACCTACGTGGAGACGCCCGAAGAATGTGAGCGCTTCTACGACGCGACTTCGCACACCAACGTCGGCTTGTGCCTCGATACAGGACACTGTGTCTATGGCCACGGCGACTCGGTGAAAGAGGCGGAGAAATATAAAAGCAAGCTGCGCTACGTGCACATCAAGGATTGCGACTCCAAAGTTCTGGATCAGGCTCGGCGCAACAAGTGGACTTTTGAAGAGGCCATCGAACACAAAGTCTTCACCGTAATCGGCCAGGGCAACATCGATTTCCCAGCTTTCTTCCGCACCCTGGTGAAGAATGGCTATTCGGGCTGGTCGGTGGTCGAGCAGGACGTGAAATTTGGCGCCACGCCGATCCCCCCGGCGCAAAGCATTGCCGCGAGCCTGAAATTCCTGCGCGGAGTGGTGAAAGATCTCGATCGCGCCGCGGGGGCGGATTAACCGCGCGCCTGTAAATTGCTCTTCTGTCCGCGCGTTGCTGTAGAGCGGTTCAATTTCTCAAGGGGATCGCATGCGTAAGCTAGGAATTGGCGTGCTCGGTGTCGGAGAGATGGGCAAGCGCCACGCGGAGAATCTTCGCCGGCTGGTTCCCGAAGCGCGTCTCGTGGGCATTGCTGATTTCTCAGCTGAGCGCGCCCGCCAGGTCGCGGACGAACTCGAAATCGAGAATTGCTACGCCAATTTAGAGGCGATGCTCGAGCGCAAGGATCTCGACGCGGTTTTGATCGCCACTCCGGATAAGTTTCACGCCCAGAATGTAATGACCGCTGCGAACGCCGGCAAAGACATTCTCTGCGAGAAACCTCTGGCGCTCAATCTTGCCGATGCACGCACCGCGCTCGCCGCCGTTTCCAAATCCGGCCGCCGTTTGCAGGTTGGCTTCATGCGCCGCTACGATCCGGCTTACGCCGCGGCCATGAAACGCATCGAGGCTGGTGAAATTGGAGTTCCGGTAATTTTCAAATCGGTGGGACGCGATCAATTCGGGCCGCCACTCGCCGCCTATCAAGCCAACCTGAACGGAATGTTGTTCTACGCCAGCACCGTTCACGATTTCGACCTAGCGCGTTGGATGATGCAGGATGAAGTCGCTCGAGTCAGCACTTTCGCCACCACCGCAATCCGCCCCGAAGTCGCTCAGTATGGCGACATCGTCGCGGGCGTAGTCAACTTGCAGTATCAACGCGGCGCCATTGGCAACCTTGAATCTTACGCTCAAGCAGTTTACGGATACGACGTGCGCACAGAAGTCGTCGGATCGCTCGGCAGCATTCTGATCGGAAGCCTGCAGCAGCATTCCGCCGTGTTTCTCACTGGCAAGGGCGGCGAACGCGCCCTCAGCGACCATTTCCTGACCCGCTTCGCCGATGCCTATCTCGCCGAAGTGCGCGATTTCGTTCACAACATTTTGCATGATCGCCCGCTAAAGGTGACCGGCGAAGACGGCCTAAAAGCCCTGGCCATCACCGTAGCGGCCGAAGAATCCTATCTGCATTCGAAAACGATCGAGGTGGCCCTGGCCGGCGCAAAGGCGGCCACTTGAAATGGCGTTAGAGTTTTGTCAGGGCGCGGCTTTACAGTGTGCGAAAAAAGTCAAAAGGCCGTCATCCTGAGCGAAGCTAAGGATCTAAACGTCTAATGTTCGCTACACACGCCAACAAAGCACGTCGATGCACGTCGGCTGATCGTCGAATTGGCCATTATTCTCCGTACGGTTTAGCCGCGCCGAATGCGGCGCAAAATTAACGCGGCTTTAGCCGCTGAGGTCAAGCATCCATGGCTCAAGCAATCAGCACCACTTTCAAAAGTCCGCTGCACAAAATGACGCAGACCACGCCGACGTGCCTGTGGAACGACTCGGCCTCCCTCGACGAGTTGTCCTATTCCATCGAGCACGGCGCCGTCGGCGCAACCTGCAATCCCGTGATCGTCCACGCGGTCCTGAAGAAAGAAATGAATTTCTGGAAAGCCCGCATTCAGAAATTGATCGAAGAGCTTCCCACGGCCACCGAAGACCAAATCGCCTGGCAACTCGTTCGCGAAGTTTCCATCCGCGCCGCCAAACTGCTCGAGCCGGTTTTCCACGCGCGGCACGATAAAAACGGCAGGCTTTCGATTCAGACCGATCCGCGATTCTTCCGCGATACGCACGCGATTCTCGAGCAGGCCGTGGAATTCAGCCGCCTGGCGCCAAACATGATCGTGAAAATCCCCGTAACTCACGCCGGAATTTCGGCGATCGAAGAGGCCACCTATCGCGGCGTCAGCATTAACGCCACGGTTTCCTTCTCGTTGCCGCAGTGCCTCGCCGTCGCCGAAGCAGTCGAGCGCGGCCTGCGTCGCCGCGAAAAAGAAGGCAAAGAAATCGCCACCATGGGCCCGGTTTGCACGCTCATGGTCGGGCGTCTCGATGATTGGCTTAAGGTCATGATGGAAAAAGAAAATATCGCCATCGATCCGGGATATCTCGAATGGGCCGGCGTGGCGGTTTTGAAAAAAGCGTATCGAATTTTCCAGGAAAAAGGCTATCGCATCCGCCTGCTTTCAGCAGCCTTCCGCAACCACATGCATTGGAGCGAATTCATCGGCGGCGACATGGTCATTTCGCCGCCGCACTCATGGCAAGTTCGCTTCAATGCCAGCGACATCGAAGTCCGTTCGCGAATTGACGAGCCCGTGCGCGCGGAAATTGTCGACGAACTCTCCAGAAAATTCGCGGATTTCCGCCGCGCATATGCGGAAAACGGCCTCTCCATCGAGGAATTCGATTCCTTCGCGCCAACACGGCGCACGCTGCGCCAATTCATCACCGCGTGCCACGATCTCGATGCGATTGTGCGCGACGTACTGATTCCGAACCCTGACGTGACTTGACGCACCAGCAGCACCCGCAAATTCGAACTTGGAGGCTTGCACTTGGGTAAACTCGCGATTACCGGTGGAGAGCCCGTCCGAAAGGCCCCTTTCACGCGCTGGCCGGTTCTCACCAACGAAGAAAAAGCCAATATGGAAGATGTCCTCACCAGCTTGAATTGGGGCGGACAACCGTTCCCCGGCAAATACGGCCACGTCTTCGCACAGAAGTTCGCGGCATTTCAGACTGCCAAATACGGCCAGTGCGTCAGCACCGGCACCATCGCCATCGAAGCGTGCCTCAAAGCAATTCAGATCAAGCCCGGCGACGAGGTCATCGTTCCGGCCTACACGTGGGAGGGAACTGTCGGCCCCGTTTTGCTTCTCAATGCCGTCCCAGTTTTCGTGGATGTCGACCCGGAAACTTACTGCCTCGATGCCAAGCTCGTCGAGAAGGCCATCACTCCAAAAACGAAGGCTCTTCTTCCCGTTCATCTCGGCATGCGCTTTTCGGACATGGACGAAATTCTGCGCGTCGCCAAAAAACACAATCTAAAAGTCATCGAAGACTGCGCTCATGCGCACGGCGCGATGTGGAACGGCAAAGGCGCCGGCTCGATGGGCGATCTCGGCGCCTTCAGTTTCCAGTCCAGTAAGCTGATTACCTGCGGCGAGGGCGGCGCAGTAATCACCAACACTCTCGAATACATGGAACTGGCGCAAAGCTATATCAACGTCGGCCGCGCGAGCCTCACCGATCAATTTCACCGCCGCATACTTGGCTTCAATCATCGCCTGAGCGAGCTGCAGGCCTGCGTCTTGGGCCCGCAGCTTGAGCGTCTCCCGCAACAAGCGGCAATCCGCGAAAAAAACATGAAGCATTTCGAATCGAAAATGCAGAACACTCCAGCCATCAAGCTGCTAAAGCCTGAGCCGCGCATCACGCGCATCGCGCCCTACGGCTACGTTCTTAAATATTTCGAAGGCAAAGCCAATGGCATTCCGCGCGCCGCGTTTGTAGCCGCCTTGCAACTCGAAGGTATTCCCTGCGACGGTCTCTTTTACGAGCCGGTTTACAAGAGCTCGCTGTTTCCCCTCGATTCTCAAGATTTCCCCGCATTGAGCTGGGGGCGCGAGAAGCCGCTCGATCTTCGCAGCATGTACTCATGTCCGGAGTCCGAGCGTGCCGCGTATCACGAAGCGGTCTGGTTCCCGCATTATCTCTTCCTTGGCGGCCCCGAAGATTCCGAATCGGTCGCCAACGCTATCCACAAAGTTCTCGATAATTGCGAAGAATTGCGTGGCCTCGATCACAAAGCGGTTCGCAATCAGCGGCTCGGCCGCGCTGACCGCGAAAGCTGAGCACATGCGCGCGCAGAAAAAAGTCGGTTTTGCAGTAGTAGGCCTCGGCGCAATCGCGCGCGGAGCCGTCCTGCCGGCCTTCGCACGATCAAAGAAGGCGAAATTGGTCGCAGTCGTCAGCCGCGATAAGAATGAGGCCGCCAGCGTAGCCCGAAAGTTCCGCGCTCCCTTCCACTACACCACCGAAGATTTCTCAAAATGTCTGGCGAATCCTGAAATTTCCGCCGTCTATATCGCCACTCCACCCGGCGCGCACGTTCCGTATGCAGTGCAAGCAGCGTCGGCCGGCAAGCACGTTCTGTCCGAAAAGCCGCTAGCGGCCAATGTCGAGCAAGCCGCGCAGATGGTCGACGCCTGCGATAGCAACGGCGTCCTGTTGATGACCGCCTATCGGAAGTTCTTCGAGCCGAGCTGTCTTTACTCGAAGCAATTAATTCAGAATGGAGATTTGGGCCGCATTGACGTGATCCATACCGCATTCAGCGAACTCTACACGCCGGGCCGCTCATTGGCCTGGCTCGTCGATCCAACGCTCGCGGGCGGCGGACCGCTCATGGATTTGGGCATCTACTGCGTGAACACCACTTGCTGGCTTGTAAATGAAGATCCCATTGAGGTCAGCGCCGAAACCTGGACGAACCGCACGGCGACGTTTCGCGATGTCGAGGAAAGCATCTCCTTCCGCATGCAGTTCCCCAGCGGCCTGATCGTGCAGGGCAGCTCATCCTACGGTGCAGCTCTGTCGTCCTTCGTATTCGTTCAGGGCACGAAAGGATGGGCATCGCTCGCGCCTGCCTTCGACTTCAGTGAAGAGCGGAGGCTCACAGTAAAAATCGGAAAACGCTGGATTACGCGGAAGTTCCCCGTTCAAGACGAATTTGCCCCGGAACTGGACGCATTTGCCGCCGCAATCGAGAGGAATGTCCCAGTCGAATGTGACGGTGCGCAAGGTCTCCGTGACATGATAATTCTCGAAGCAATTTACAACGCAGCGAGAAAAGGGCGAAGTCTTGTCATAGACTACTGTGCGGCAACACGCGCATGAAATTGACCTCGGTCCGGAACAGTCGCGGGCCGCTCGCAGGTGGGTAAACGGCGGATACTGTCGGTGAAAAAGCTGGGCTCCAAAAAGTCGGTCAAATCCGCAAGCATCTACGACGTTGCTCGCGAAGCACGCGTCTCCGTCTTCACCGTCTCCGCCGTGGTCAATCACAAAAGCCACGTACGAGAAAAGCTGCGCAAGCGCGTCGAGACCGCGATTCGCGCTCTCAACTATCGGCCCAACCTTATTGCCCGCAGCCTCGCCAAGCAGCGCACCCACACCATCGGCATGATCGTGCCGGATATCGCCAACCCTTTTTTCCCGATGGTAGTTCGCGGCGCCGAAGATGCCGCTCAGCGTCACGGCTACAACCTATTGCTCTGCAACAGTGACGACAGTCTCGACAAAGAAGAGACCGCGATAGAGTTGCTTCTCGCCAAACGCGTGGACGGTATCTTGCTCACCAAGGCCGGCGGAGATTTCCGCCCCGGCCTTAGACAGATGATCAAGCAAGTGGATATCCCGTTTGTTTTGGTAATGCGCACCTATCCGAAGCTGACCAAAGATGCCGTCATTACCGACGATTACCGCGGCGCATACGAAGCCGTATGTCACCTCGCTCGCTCCGGCAGGCGCCGTATCGGTTTGATCGGTGGTCCGCGAAAAGTGAGCAACGCTCTGGCGCGCTGGCGCGGATTCCACGATGCGCTAAAAGCCACGGGTCTTCCTCTCGATCCCGAATTGGTCGTCGAAGGGGACTACCGCATCGATTCCGGTTATCGCGCAGGACATGCCCTCCTCTCTCATCAGCCCGATGGAATCTACGTCGCCAATCATCTGATGACCGTCGGCTTGCTGAAAGCCGCGGAAGAGATGGGATTGAAATGCCCCGATGATTTCGGATTGATCAGTTTTGACGATTATCCCTGGCTGGGAGTTTTCCGCCCGAAGCTGACGACGGTGGAATTGCCCAAACGCGAACTCGGCATCGAGGCCGCCGAACTTCTCATCCGCCGCATCTCCGGCGACACCACCAAGGCCAAGGTGACAAAGCTGCAACCCGAACTTCGCATTCGCGAATCTTGCGGCTTCGCCCGCCGCACATCGCGCGCAAACAGCCAGGTCACCGGCCCCGCCAGCACCGGAAACCAAATTCAGGACCTGCAATAACAATGCGGAACGTCATTCCGAGTAGGGGGGCGGGTTTACACGCCCCCGGGGTGGCATTGGGTTTTAATCTTTCTTCCACACCGCGCTCGCGGAGCCTCTGCAACCGGACCGGAAACCAAAACCCAATTCGGGCAGATCGTACGCCCCCGCCCTAAGGCCCCTGAAAATCGATCAACTGCGGCCGCCGCGTGAATCCCCGCGTCTTGTAAGCGTTGTACAAGAATCCCGCACTCAGCCAAGCCAATCCCGCATATTTCGTCCATGTCTGCAGGCTAATCAGCAAGAGCGCGCAAAACACAAACCCAAACCCGGGCACAAAAGCATCCACGAAGAAATTTCTATGCCTCACCGCCTCCGGCGAAAACCAGAAATGCCGCAGCGCCGAAATATTCACGCCCATAAACGCCAGCAACGCCCCAAACGTCACGATTTCCGCAGCATGTTCCCACGGTATCGTCAGCACTCCCACGTACGCCAGCCCGCCCACAATCCATATGTTGTAATTCGGATTGCCTTTCTTCACGCTCAGATGCCCGAAAATTTTCTTGGGCAGCACATCGTCGCGTCCCATGCTGTAAAGCAATCGCGCCGCGCCCACGTGCCCCGCAAGTCCGCAAGCGATGCTCGAGATCAGCAGCATCACTCCGTACGCGGTAAATAGCAGTTGTCCGCTAGCCACTCGCGCCACGTCCATGAACGCCGTCTCCGGATTCTGCAGCGTCAAGTAATCCGGCAACACCCGCTGCGCCAAATAAACTTGCAGCCCGCTGAACAGCCCGGTAAAAATCACCACCAGCACCGTCGCCAGCAGCACATTCCGCTTCGGGTTCTCCACTTCCTCCGCCAGTATCGACACGCCGTCAAACCCGATGAACACCAGCGCCGCCAGCCCCGTCCCCGCCGCCACCGCGCGAATGCTCCACGTCTCCGGGTTGTACACCGGCCGCATAGAAAAAAGCCCCGACAAATGATCGTGCAAAATAATGTAGCGGAACGCCTCCACCAAAAATATTGCCGTCACCAACACCATGAACCCGAGCAGCGCCTCGTCCGTCCGCGCCGTGAACTTGATGCCTTGCACCGTAACTATGGTGATGAGGCCGATAGCGATCGCCGCCAGCGCAGGGAAGGGAACCCGCGGCATCAATCGCTGCACGGTAAGCACCGCGTAAAGCGCATTCTGAATCGGCTGAAACAGGTACTCGAGAAACATTGCCCAGCCCACGATGAATCCCAAATTCGGATTCAAACCGCGGCTGATGTAGGTGTAGACCGAACCCGCCGAGGGATAAACCGACGCCATGCGCCCGAAACTCACCGCCGTCACCGACATCGCCACCATGGCCAAAAGCAGCGTCGTCACCGCGTGCCCGTGCGACAGCACTTGCGCTTCGCCAAATAGCGGCACCGCAGCAATCGGCGATGTCAGAATAATTCCGTAGTAGATCAGATCCCAAAGACTAAGGACCCGCTTAAGATGACCTTGTGAAGGCGCCCCCGATGGCCCACCAGCTGCGGTCGTTTCCACCGTACCTCTTTCTTGACGCCCTCGTGCACAAATTCAAATTCGCCGCGCATTAATATCGCGCCTGTCCCAACTAAAAAAACAATCGTTCCTTCTTCCGCGCCTCCTCATACTCTTTCCGCGCGGCCTTCACCGATTCCCGCTCCGATACTTCCGCGATTGCCACGTCCCACCACGATTCGTACCCGGGAACTCGTTCGTCGTACGATGTCTCGATAACCACAACGGATGTTCGCGTCTGTTTCCGCCCCGCATCGAGCGCCGCCTCAAACTCGTCGATCGTATTCGCCCGCACAGCCCAAGCCCCCAAGCTCGCCGCGTTGGCCACGAAATCCACCGGCAAATTCTCGCCGTCGTATTTTTCTCCGCGCCGGTATCGGTAATTCGTACCCATCCCTTCGTTGCCGCAGGCCCGGCTCAGTCCGCCAATACTCGAAAATCCATGATTGTCCAGCAACACGATGTTGAGCTTGATCCCTTCCTGAATTGACGTCACGATTTCCTGCGCCATCATCAAATAAGATCCATCGCCAATAAGCACGAACACGTCTCGCTCCGGCCGCGCCATTTTCACGCCCAGACCCCCCGCAATCTCGTATCCCATGCACGAATACCCATATTCCAAGTGATACCCGCCGGGCTGCTTGGTCCGCCAAAGTTTGTGCAAGTCTCCCGGCAAGCTACCCGCCGCGCACACCATAATCGCCGAAGCCTCTGCAAAATTATTCACGGCTCCGATGGCTTCTCCCTGCGTGATGGGCTGGCTTCCCGCGACGCGCATAAATGCGGTCCACTTCCTTTTCCCAACGCTCGCGGAAATCCCGAATCTCGCTGCGGTAGCTCTCTGCAACTTGGTAGCCCTCCACCGCGCTTCGCAATTCCGCGATCGTCGTCCGTGCATCGCTCATCAACGGCAGCGCCGCGTGCTTGTACGCGTCAAATTCCGCCACATTTATATTGATGAATCGCACCGACGGATCCTGAAACGCAGTTTTCGAAGCGCTGGTGAAATCGCTATAGCGCGTGCCGATTCCCAGAATTAAATCAGCTCCCCGCGCCGCGATGTTCGCTCCCGGGGTGCCCGTCACTCCCAGCGCCCCGAGTTGCTGCGCATGATCGTAAGGCAGCGATCCTTTGCCTGCCTGCGTCTCGCACACCGGAATCCCCGTCGCTTCCGCAAACTTCGCGAGCTCTTCCGACGCCTCCGAGTACAACACCCCTCCACCGGCCACAATCAACGGTCTCTCCGCGCCGCGAACCCATTCGACAGCCCGTTGCAGCAGATCCCGGTCGCACCGGTTCCGCGGAATCACCCAGACGCTTTTCTCGAAAAACTTTTCAGGGAAGTCCCAAGCCTCAGCCTGCACGTCTTGAGGAAACGCGATCGTGACCGCTCCTGTCTCCGCTGGCGACGTCAGCACGCGCATCGCTTCAGGAAGCGACGTAAGCAGTTGCTCCGCGCGTTCGATCCGATCCCAGTATCGCGAAACTGGTTTGAAGCAATCATTTACAGAAATGTCCTGCGTCGCCGCGGATTCCAGCTGTTGCAGCACCGGAGCAACATTGCGTCGAGCAAAAATATCGCCTGGAAGCAAAAGCACCGGCAATCGATTGATGGTCGCCGTCGCCGCCCCGGTAACCATGTTCGTCGCTCCGGGTCCAATAGAAGACGTGCACACCATCGCCCGCCTGCGGAAGTTCGCTTTTGCGAACGCCGTGGCCGCATGCACCATCGCCTGTTCATTGCGAACCAGGTAGTACCGTAATCCAGGATCTTGCTCGAGCGCCTGCCCGATGCCGGCAACATTTCCGTGCCCGAAAATTCCAAAGCATCCTGCGAAGAACTGATATTGTTTTCCATCGCGCTCGGTGAACTGATTCTTCAGGTAGGCGATGGTGGCTTGAGCAGCGGTCAGACGCACGGTCATAAGGCGGTATCCCCTGTAAATCGCAAGATTCCGCTGACCTGTTTATTACAGGATTGTCCTACATGCACTAAAAAAACGCTTCCGAACCACGTCGCGGTCTCCGCGGGGACCTCGCCATCATCGCCGCCGGTCGTCCACGCTCCCGCCAGGGCACGCTTAACTCGCAGTTGCACCGCTGCCGGCGAGACTCGATTTAACGCTCCAATATCTAAGCGTTTATAATCGACAACGCAGCGGAAGGCTCCGCTGATCGCCGTGCTCTGCTCGGGAATTCCGGCGGATTGGATCGCCGCTCGATTGTCGCTCCGGCCGCAAGGCATCCTCAATGGGCCATCCCTTTCCGGCGCGACTATTCCCTCACCAGCGGCAGCCGAGGGTCCGTCTCTTTCCACGTCGATCGAATCCACACATGCTCGCGGTCTTCCGTCACCGCCAGCGCTCGCGCCGATCCCGCCAGAAAATTCAGGTAGTAAACGTCGTATCCCGGCCCCGCAACCACCGGATGATATCCACTCCGCACCAACACACAATCTCCGTCCCGCGCCTTCACCGTCTGCTCCACCGCGTGTTGCCCGGCATACAAATGCTGCAGCGCAAATCCCTCGCGCTGGCGGATTCGGTAGTAATAAATCTCATCGAGATCAACTTCCCCGGGAGGATTGTGAACGTCGTGCTTGTGCGGCGGGTAACTCGACCAATTTCCCCCCGGCGTATAAACTTCAATGACCATAAGCCTATCCGCAGGAAACGCCGGAGTAATCACATCCACGATCTGCCGCGATGCGTTTCCTCCACCCCGCAAACTACTGACCGTCTCGCTCGGCGTGATTAATTTCGGCGCCAGACGCGCATCCGACGGCGCACGGCACTCCGCAATTTCACAAGTCGTCTCCGCCGTGAAGACCGCCCCATTTCCCGCAGGCAAGTACAGCGCATACGGAAATCCATCAAACACATTCTTCCGCTTTCCAATCCGCTTCGCGCCACTCCCCCAATCGGCCTGGCAAGTTCCACCCAGAAGCACAAACGCCGCCTCTTCGTGATCGGTCCGAGTTCGCAACACCTCGCCCGGCTGCAAACGGTGAACAAAAAAACTCATCCATTCCCATCCCGCCCGCTGCCGAGGCAGAGACAGCAGCACCCCTCCTTTTTGCTCTTCCAGATCCAGAGAGTGAATGAGAACGTTACTATTGCTCAAGTATATTACACCGGATAAGATGCAAGCAGCGGCCACAACTCCAAAATTCCTCTAACCGCTTTGAGACTATCGCAAAGGACCCTTCGATTGTCAATTACAGCAAAGGGTCAGTGGAGTCCTAAATCAAGTTCGCGTGACGCTCGGCGCGCGGTGGAACGCCTCGCATTCGTGTTCGGAAACCTTTGCAGTGGGAGGGAGCTCCAGCAGTCGCGCTCGAAAGCCTTTGCCGTCGGAGGGAGCCCCCGCATTCATGCGGGGGAGGAGCGCTTCAGCGCTCCGAGAATAGCGCGTTTTTTAGCGATGCGCTTCAGCGCTGGGCACTTCGGAGCGAGCCCGTCAAGCCGCTCCACACTCGAGCTCGGACTTTCAAATCCCATCTGGCTCTGTTGAGTTCCTCTCCGAGAGAGCGAATACGTGTCATCCTAAGGGCCGCGCAGCCCGATTTCCGCGCCCATAAATCACAGAATTGCGCCGCCTTAGCCGCTGAGGTTTGTCTTACCGCACTGGCATGCAAACTCTTCAAACCTTCTTCCACGTAAACAACCCATACACAATCAATCCCAATCCGCTCAAAAAAAGCATCGGTGAGAGATAAACCGTCACCACGGGATTAATCGGAAACGGAAGGTCCATCGCGCTGTACCCGCCCGCGAAGTAATGGATCACTCCCGCCAGCAGCATGTAAAGCAATCCTCTCCGGATCTCACGGCTCTTTCCCACCTGAGGCTGCTCCGCCGCGTGCACCTCCGGCAGCGCCTCCCGGCAATTGGGGCATTGCACGCGATCCGAAGGCACCTGTCTCCCGCAATGCATGCACTGCCGCAGCGCCGCTCTCTCAAGCCCCACCGATGTTCCCGTTGACATTCCCACGCCCTCTACATCGAGCGTAACTTCGCATCGCTAGCCCGTCAATCGACCCCGCTCCGCAGAGTTAACAGAAAACAACTCCGCCAAAGTACCGCCGGTTTACCCTGAGCCTCGAAGGGCGTCCCCGCCGGCATCTTACGACCGCAAAATTTGCCCAAGGCACCAATCGCGCGCGGAAAGTAGTGTCATAATTCAAATTCGCGTGGTGCTCATCGCGCGGTGGGAGACCTCGCATTCGTCCTCGGAAGCCTTTGCAGTGGGAGGGAGCCCCCGCATTCATGCGGGGAGGAGCGCTTCAGCGCTCCGAAAACAGCGCCTTTTTTAGCGATGCGCTTTAGCGCTGGGCACTTCGGAGACTAGCCCGTCAAGCCGCTCCATACTCGAGCTCGAACTCTAAAATCCCATCTTCGAACTTGGGACACTACCCACGCACCCACCCTCGTCTATCAAAGTAGCGTCGGCGTCCCCGCCGGCATCCGACGACCGCAAAGCCCGCCCAAGGCAACAATCCCCGGCGGACTCACTCTCCCAAGCGGCCAATTTCCGTGACGCCTGCCACAACGACCTGTGACCCCCGCCACAGCTTTCGGCTCTTCTTCTGCGTTACAACTAGCGCGGTTGAAGGATCCAGGCGGTGATCGTTTAGTTCCGAAGCTCATCGGGATCGCAAGATTAGATGAGTCACCCACCTTGGGACCTGAATGATGTTTCGGAAGGATTCAGGGTCTGGACACTATAAGCTACGGGTCCTTCGGCATGAGCCAGCGGCGGCGCTCGAAGCCTGAAACAAGCGCCACAATGTTTCGACGCACCGGCCCGACCGGGTCGGAATCACTTCGAAGCCCGCCACTGGCTCTAATTTTTTTGTGAGACCTCTTTCCGCTCCGACGCCTATAAATGTAGCGCCGCGCTTTCAGCCCGGCATCTTCGTGCAAGATCGCGCCACGATCTTATTCGCGCCAAACTCCACTCAAGCCGATTCCGCCGCCCCTCCAGCAATCCCACTCGCCCGCGCCGCGCCACGCCCTGCCTCCGGCCCCGCCATCCAAGTCTGCAACTCCCCCATATCCCGCGTCACCGTCCCCGCCGCCGCAAACAACACCACCGCCACCCCCAACACGCACAACGGCACGATATACATCGCCGCGTGCAACCCCGTAGCCCGCGCCGCAGCATTCACGGCGCCGCCCCCAACCGCCGCCATCGCCCTCAGCGCAAAGTGATCGCTCAATTTCCCCGTCAACAATGGCCCGAAGGCCCCGCCCAGCAAATACATCGCGCAAAAATAAATCGCCATCGCCGTAGCCCGCAAACTAGGCTGCACCACATCCTGAATCGCCGCGTATACCGCTCCATAGTAAAAATAAGCCAGTAAGCATCCCGTCCCCATCAACAATGCGAAGCTCAAAATCCTTCCCCCGGAACGTCCAGCGCCAGCCACATGCAAGGCGCCGCGCACAATAGCGCCATCCCCGAAATCAGCAGCCGCCCATTCTCCCGCCGCCGTCTCGCGCGATCCGCGGCCCATCCGCCAATCAACATCCCCGGTATTCCCACCAGTCCAAACACAATTGACGTCACCCCGTTCGCGTCCTTCAAATTCAACCCGTGATATCGCGCCAGCAGCGCCGGCAGAAATGTCGCGATCGTGTACATCATAAAGTTGTGCAGCGCCCCCGAGGCGATCAACCAAATCATCGTGGGAATCTTCAGCACGCACCAATACGCCGATCCTTCATGCGCACGCCCGGCATGCCGCGAAGTCTCCGCCCCGCCTCGCGCCGGCTCCGCTATCAGCAGCGCCATCGCCGCCAGCAGCAATCCCGGCAAGCAGGCAATATAACAAGCCATCCGCCAGCCGTAAGCCGCCGCCACATGCCCGCCAAAATACGACGAGAGAAAATTCCCCAACGGCAATCCCATCATAAAAATCGCCAGCACCCGCGCCCGCTTGATCGCCGGATAATAATCCCCAATCAAAGAATTCGAGGCCGGTGCGCAGCTAGCCTCTCCAATCCCCACTCCTAACCGCGTTGCAAACAGCGCCGCATAACTCCAAGCCAATCCCGATGCGGCGGTGAATAAACTCCAAACCGCCACGCCAATCGCAAGTATCCGCGGCCGCTTCCCCCGATCCGCAAGCCTGCCCAACGGCAATCCAGCCAACGCATAAAGCACGATAAACGCGAAAGCCAACCACCCCACTCGCGCGTCGCTAAGCGACCATTCTTTCTTAATCGGCTCAGCCAGCGCCCCAAACAAATTCCGGTCAAAGAAATTCAAAAGATTTATCGCAAACAAAATCGCCAACGCCACTCCAGCATGATTCCTCTCGCGTTCCACCCAACCCTCCACCAAACCGCCGCCAAGTCTACCCGAAGCCTCACCCGCCGTCTTTCCTATCTCCTCCGTCCTCCGCGCCCTCAGCGTCTCTGCGGTAATCCTCCGCCGGTCCCCGATTCCACAGCATCCACCCCTTGAATTCCCCGGCGATCGTGCTAGCGTTAAAAGAGCACCATGAACGCGCAACCAACAACTCGAACGAAACTCAACGCCACCCAGTCGCGCAAAATTCCCAATCGCGACGATGGAATCGACCCCCCGGCGGGTAATCTCCCAACAGCGACCTTTCGAAAAGTGTTTCGGTTAGAACGTATCGCTACCCTTTGTTTTCAACAACTTAGAGGGGGTTTTAATTGAACCCTTGTTTCGGTTAGAAATTGAGAATTTGCGACTCAAATATGACGTTATTAAACGCCAGCCGCACCCGCGGCTCAGCATCCCGACCACGGAGGACTCGCTCAATCCATGCGCCTCGTAACCTTTGAACCCACCCCGAATCGCAAACGCATAGGCGCCTACGGCTCAGGCCTGCGCATCGTGGATCTAAATCTCGCCTACGCTCTCTACCTGCGCGATGTTGAAAACGAACCCGCCTACTATCGCCTCGCCGACGCCCGCGTCCCCGCCGACATGCGCGCCCTCTTCGAAGGCGGCGACAAAAGCCTCGACGCCGCCCGCGCCGCCGTCAAGCACGTCACCGATCGCGGCCCCGAAACCAAAGGCCCCTCCGGCGAAAAAATAATCTACGAACCGTCCGACATAAAAATCAAAGCCCCCATCGCCCCCAAAAAATTCTTCCACACCGCCGGCAATTTCCGCGAGCATCACGAAGAAGCCGTCAAAGCCGGCTTCTCGCATCCGGTGATGCCCTGGATCGTCTTCTTCCAAAATGTGGACGCCATCATCGGCCACGAAGAGCCCATCATTTATCCCGAGCATCTCACCCAGGAACTCGATTACGAACTCGAGCTAGCCGTCGTCATCAAAAAATCCGGCCGCCATTTCTCCACCGAAGACGCCGCCAACTACATCGGCGGCTACGTAATCTTCAACGACGTCACCGCCCGCGACATCCAGCGCAACGAAATGAAATCCGGCGTCTTCAGCTTCTGCAAAGCCATCGATTCCTTCTGCCCGCTGGGCCCGTGGATCGTCACCGCCGACGAAATTCCCGATCCCCACAATCTCGCCATGGAGCTGCGCGTCAACGGCAAAATCCGCCAGCAATCGCACTCCAAAAAAATGTCGGTCAAAATTCCAGAAATCATCGCCCACTATTCCGCCATGGGCTACAGCGCCGGCGACGTCCTCTCCACCGGCACAGTCTCAGGCGTAGCCGCCTTCAGCGACGATCCCAAATCGCTCTACCTTAAGCCCGGCGACACCATCGAATGTGAAATCGAAAAAATCGGCGTCCTCCGCAATCCGGTAGTTTCCTGGGAGCAGTTCTACGGCAAAAAAGCCGCAAAAGCGGGCTGAGCGAGATGAGCACCGACAACGGCAATCAATTCTGGGTGAGCAAGCTGAACGCGCCATCGAAAATCGGCCCGAGTGCCGCGCGCAAAGGTCCCGTGCGTTTCTACGACACGACGCTGCGCGACGGCGAGCAAACCGTCGGCGTCGCTCTCGATCCGCAGCAAAAACTCGAAATCGCCCGCCTCCTCGATTCCCTCGGCATCAGCCGCATCGAAGCCGGCTTCCCGCGCGTCTCCGCCGATGACGCCGAAGCCTTCGGCCTGGTCTGCAAAGCAGGCCTCCGCGCCGAAATCTGGGGTTTCGCCCGCGCCGTGCAAGAAGATCTCGACGCGGTGATTCGCCTGGGCGCCCACGCCTCAGTGATCGAAATTCCCGTCGAGCGAAATCAAGCTCCGCGCCTACGGCATCACCGCCGAAGAATCCATCCGCCGCGCCGTAGAAGCCGTGAAGCACGCAAAGAAGAACGGCCTCAAGGTCGCCTTTTTCCCGGTCGACGGCACGCGCGCCGAACTCCCGCATCTAGAAAAACTCTATCGCGCAGCAATCGAAGCAGGCGCCGACGAAGCAGTGGTCGTGGATACAATCGGCGCATGCGGCCCCGAAGCCGTCGAATTTCTGGTAGCCAAAGTCCGCGCGTGGCTGGGCGATTCGATCCCAGTTCACTTCCACGGTCACAACGATTTCGGCCTGGCCACAGCCTGCGCCGTAGCCGCGGTCCGCGCAGGCGCAAGCTGGATTCAAGGCACAATCAACGGCATGGGCGAGCGCGCCGGCAACGCCGACATCGGCGAAGTTGCGATGGCGCTCGAAGGCGTCTACGGCGTGCCCACCGAGCTGAAGCTCGACAAAATCCGCGAAGTCTCGCGCCACGTCCGTCGCGCTAGCGGCTACGAACTCGAACCGTGGAAGCCGGTGGTGGGCGAAAATCTCTTCATGCGCGAAAGCGGCGCCGTAGCCAGCCAATTCCACATCCCCGAGGCCATCGAACCGTTCAGCGCAGAAATAGTTCGAGCCCGCCGCGAAATAGTCTTAGGCAAAAAAAGCGGCCTGGACAGCATAGCCATCAAAAGCCGCGAACTAGGTTTGGATGTCTCCGAATCCCAACGCCCCAAAGTCCTGGCCGCAGTAAAACAAAAAGGAATCGAAAAGCGGGGTCTGCTAACCGACGAAGAATTCCGCGCGATGGTGAAAGAAGTCTGCAGATAGCGCCGGCGTCCCTGCCGGCATCTTACGAGCAAACACCGCGCCACATTTCAAAACCAGCGCGGCGCAAAGTCGAACAAAACATCTCGATATTCGCAAAGGCGTGAGGCCGCGCACTGTTTCCGCCCTCGGCGGCTTTCGTAGTCGTCGGATGCCGGCAGGGACGCTGATTGGATAGGCGTCGGCTCCTTCGAGCGAGTAAACTTGGTTGTTCACAACGACCAAGGCTCGGAGGAAAGGAGCCGAGCAATGACATTGTAGGTGCGATTTTCATTCACGCTACCAGCAGATTGCTGTGCTGAACGAGGAGACGGGAGAAGTGGTGGAGGCGGTTGGAACACGAGAACGGCGAGGCGCGCGCGTTTTATGCGAGCTTGCCGAAGCCGGTTCGCGTGGGCCTCGAAGCCACCGGCTACACGCAGTGGTTCGAGCGGCTGCTGCAGGAACTGGGGCATGAGTTGTGGGTCGGCGATGCGGCGGCGATTCGCGCCTCGGTGGTGCGCAAGCAAAAGTACGACGAGCGGGATGCGCGGCATATTCTTGCTGTTGCTGACGGAGAATCGCTTTCCGCGCATTTGGATGCCGTCGTTGAGCGAGCGCGACGTGCGGCAACTGCTGATCCATCGCGTGCGGCTGGTGCAGTGGCGTACGCGCCTGCAGAATCAGCTGCACGCGGTGGCCATGGGCCAGGGGCTGTGCCGCAAGAAAAAACTGTGGACCCGCAGCGGACGGCAGGAACTGGAGAGCTTGCCACTGGATCCCTGGGCCCGCCGGCGGCGGCGGGAGCTGCTGGAACTCTACGATCGGCTGAATCCACCGATCGAAGAGTTGGACGACGCGGTGTGGCGGGAAGCGCACGGGAACGCCTCCGCGGCGCGTCTGATGACCCATCCGGGCGTGGGACCGCTGACCTCGCTGGCCTTCGTGCTGACCATGGGTCCGGCGAGCCGCTTCGCGCGCGGCAAGCAGGTGGCCAGTTATCTGGGGCTGAATCCCCGCGAGGATTCCTCGGGAGGCCACCGTCGCACCGGGGCCATCAGCAAGCAAGGCAGCTCGCTGCTGCGTTGGCTGCTGGTGGAAGCCGGACAGACGGCCGCGCGACGCGATCTCGAACTGCACCGCTTCTATCAACGGGTGAAGATCGCCGCGGGAGTCAGATCGCCAAGGTGGCCGTGGCCCGCAAGTTGGCGGTGCGGTTGTATTGGATGCTGCGCAACCAGAGTGAGTACGCACCGAGGAAGAGCGCAGCGATTCCCGTGCCGGGCAGCTCGAGTAGCGCCGTGATGAGTGGTAGCGCATCGGGACGCTGAGTGGGCGCCTGGCCTCCCTTCGCGGGAAGGGAGATTGAAATAGAAGTCATGGTGGTCAGCATCGAATAGATGGCTAGTGGGAACGATCCCACCCGTGGACTTAGGGACTGGGCCTTGGTCGAAGCGAACGAGAAGCACGCGAAACAGAAAATTCCGGGTCAACGAGCGGACCACAGCTCCCTCGCGGCTCAAAAGACGTAAGTGTCTCTTGACAACGCCGACGTCGTTATAGACGGCGCTACCAACCCCCAAAATTATTACCGATGAAAATGCGGAATCACAGCATCGCCGAAAAGCTTCGCTTGCTCGAGCCGATCGTCGCCCCAAACTTCGAGCAGAATGTGCGTGCACCCGGCCTCGCGATATTGCTCGATGCGGTGAATACACTCATCCGGCGTTCCGGCGATCGGGCAGACTTTTTCGAGCACTGCGTCAGTCACCGCTTTCGCGGCGGCTTTGCGGCCGCCGGATTCCATGGCGTCCGCGATGGGCCGAATTTCGTCGAATGTGAGGCCCGCCTTTTGCAGCAGCACATCGGCCGAGCCGCGAATGTTTTGCACTTTGTTCGCCAGATACATCGCGGCCATTTCGCGCGCGCCTTCTTTCGCCCGCTTGGGATCCTTGCCGATGCTTCCGACGATCACGCCGCCGAGATCGTTGTTGGCCGGATCTTTTCCGGCTTTGCGGCAGCCTTCCTCCATCATCGCGCGCGAGTAGCGGATGAAATCGGGCGTGGTGATGCTGGCGGTCAGCAATCCCTCCGCGATGCTGCCGCCCATGCGCTGCAGCACCGGCCCGGTCGCGCCGATGTAAATCGGCGGAATGCCGCGCGGCGAGTGCGCGTCAGATTTCAGCGGCGGGACATGGGCATCGAAAACCTGGCCCTCGTAGTCGAATTGCTCGCCGCCGAGAACGCCGCGGACGATATCGATGGATTCCTTCATCACCGTCGCCGGGCCGGCGCTCTTCTCGCCCTTCTCGCCTTCGCCGACTTCTTTCATGAAAATCTTCGACGCTCCGAGGCCGAGAAAAAATCGCCCGGGGCTGGCGACATCCTGCAGCACGCGCGCTTCCATTGCGATTTGCACGGGATTGCGCGTGTACGGCGAAATGATGCCCCAGCCGATGGGAATTTTTTTCGTTTCGTGCGCGACGATGGCGGTGATCGCCGTCGAAGATCGCGCCTCGTAAGAATGTTTGCGCCACCACGGATACGCTTCGGCGAGCCAGAACGCGTCAAAGCCGGCGCGCTCGCAGGCTTGCGCCATCGCCACGGTTTCGGCCACAGGCTCCATGCTCAATTGCAAAACGCCAATGCGGAACGGAACGGCCATTTGGTTGATCCTTTTTGGTGATGAAATTGAATGCCCGAAAACAAGACCTCAGCGGCTAAAGCCGTGTTGCTTTTGCGGTGCTTTCGGCACGGCTGAAGCCGTGCCCTGACAGAGCCCTCGATCTACGGATTCGTCCAGGAATGTTCGAGACCTTTGATCAGCGCCCACATCGCTTTGTTGAGCGGCGTCGGCACGTTTACTTGCTCGCCCCATTTCACGATCGCGCCATTCATGAAATCCACTTCGGTGATGCGCTTGGCAAGAACGTCCTGCAACATGCTGGCGTTGTGCTTGCCGGGTGCGTTCGCGCCTTTTTGCACCAACGCGCGCGGATCGCCGTGCAGCGTAATGCCCATGGCTTTCGCGACGGCTTCGCCTTCGGCGATCAATCGTTGAAAAGCTGGCCGGTGGCGGGAAGACGCGTTGCCGCGCCATGATGCAGAAGCGTCAGCGCGCCGACAGGATTCGTCGAAGCGTTGAAAATCAGCTTGGTCCATTGCGCGCCGCGCGCGTCTTCGAGCGGGATCACGTTCAGGCCGGACTTGTTCAGCGCTGCGGCGAGCTCGTTCACGCGCGCCATCGGCGTCTTCGTCGGCTCGAACGGGCCAATCCACGTATCGCCTTTGATGTCGAATCCGACACTCCCGGCTCGATGATGTGGCCGGCGGGAAACGTGGTGCCGCGAATGACGAGCTTCACTTGCTCGGCGATGATTTCTTCATTGCCGACGCCGTTCTGCACCGAGCAGACCGCGCCATTTTGCGCGAAAACGTGCGCCGTTTGCGTGATCGCCGGCCGCGTGTGCGTGCTTTTCGTGGCCACGATGCCGTAGTCGCACGGCGGAATTTGCTTCGCGTCGGTCGTGGCGTGCAAGCGCGCCGTGAAATCCGCGGCGCCAGAAATGCGCAGGCCGTTGCGATTGATGGCGTCCACGTGGCCTTGCGAGACGTCGTAGGCATGAACTTCGACGCCTTCCACGCGCGCTAGATGCGCGCCGAAAATGCTTCCGATTGCGCCGCAGCCGACGATGCAGATCTTCATCGCGTCCTCATCGCGGCTTTTCCGCGCCGGAATAGAATTTCCAATCCACGTTGGCGAGATTCTCGCCTTCTTTCTTGCCGACGCGATAGGTGTCCTGCGTGTAGAGGCAGACTTTGCCGTCCTGATCCACGACCTGCGGATGGAACGAGAAAATCATGTTCTCGCGCAACAGCGTTTCGGAATTCGCGCCGATGGCCGGGTGCTCGATCATGGTCATGCCGATGGAATGGCCGGAGAGATGGCCGAGCGCGAAGCCTTGCTTGGCGAAAATATCGGCGGAGGCTTTGTGGACATTCTTGATGGGCTCGCCTTCGCGCATCAGCACGCGCGACGCTTCGAGCGCTTCGGGATAAACATCGGCCATCTTCTTCGTAGTGGCGCTGATTTTTCCCTGAATCAGCGGGCGCGAAAATTCCACCCAGTAGCCTTCGGGGCCGGCGATTTCTAGGGAATAGAGGAGCAGATCGTCGGCGTTGACTTTGCGATCGCGCGGAACTTTGAACATGGCTTCGGCCGAGCCATTCGTGCCGGAGAGAACGATATTCATCATCTGCGAGGCCCGCGCCGCCGGCAAAGAATTTATCTACGGCGGGGGCCATGACTTCCGCTTCCGTTTTCCCCGGAGCGTATTTCGCAAGCATGGCCCAGAAGCCGTCTTCGATAATTTTCATGCTGTGGCGGATGCCGGCGAGTTCTTCTTCGCTCTTGATGGCGCGGGCCATGTCGAAAGCGCGATCGAAATTGATGATTTCGTACGCGCCCTTGGTGAGTTCGCGATAATCGCGGACGGCCATTACCGCGTCGAGGCCATAGACGCCCACGCGCTTCCATTTTTTTGATGTGGCGTGCTCGTTGATCCATTTGCCGGGGATGTCGGCCCAAATGTGTTCGCGGACCCAGGGCTTGCTTTTGTCGCCGATCCAGCGGGCTTCGGCGGGGAAGACGAGAGTGAGATCGCCTTCGAGCGGAATCACGCGCGTAAACGTAGCGGTGCACGATTTCGAAGCCGGAGACGTAGCGGATGGCGCCTTCGAAGCCGGTGTATTCATTGCCGCAGACGATCAGCGCGTCGAGGTTTTCTTTGGACATGGCCTCGCGCGTGTTTTTGTAGCGGCGGGCGATTTCGGATTGGGTGACCAATGGTGCTCCTTGGAGTGGTGCATGGGTCGATGTTGCTTCTTTGACGCTTAGATCCTTAGGCCAAAAACCGGCCTCAGGATGACAGCCTTTCGCAAAGCGCTAGTCACGAGCGGACGCCGCAGATTTCTGCTATTGCCAGCGCGTAAATTTTGGTGATGTTCACGAATGTTTCTACCGCTACTTTTTCGCCTTCGGCGTCGCGCGGGCCGCTGGAGGGGCCATAATTCACCGTCTCGATGCCGAAGCGCGTCATTACCGAGGCGTCGGAGCACCAGAGAACGGTGTCGCGCTTTGGCGCTGAGCCCATGATTTTCGTGTGGGCTGCGTCGATCGTTTTCACCAGCTCGTGATTCGCGTCGATTTGCGCGCCGGGAACGGAAATGTAAGTTTCGAAATCTAGGCCATAGCCCGGGAACTTTTTCTGCAGATCGAGATAGAGCTGCTTCGCGGCGCGGCGGGCTGTGGCTAGCGGCATATTCGGCGGAACGCGGAGATCGAGGAAGACATCCGTGCGATCTGGAGTGCGGCTGGCGCGCCAGGGATAGCCGCCGCGGATGCAGCCGATGTTGACGATGCCCGGCTTGCCTTCATATGTGGCTTGCGATTCGAAAGTTGGAATCCATGCGTAGATTGCATCGAGAACTTCGTGCATGCGGCGAATGGAGCTTTCCTTCTGCTTGCCGACGGCGAAAGCGGTGTGCACGTAATTGCCGCGCACGCCGATGCGCACCCAGACGGAGCCGTAATGCGCGAGAACAATTTGCATGTCGGTGGGCTCGCCGAGGATGCACATGTCGGGCAGGACGCCGTGATTCACCATGTAGTGCGTGCCGGCGCCGTAGCCGCGATATTCTTTGCCGACGAATTCATCGCTCCATTGCGTTTTTTCGATTTCGCCGACGACTGCGGCGATAAGCACGTCGCCATCGAGCTTGACTCCGGCGCGCTGCACGGCTTTCACGGCTTGCGTGTAGCAGACCAGCGCGCCTTTCATGTTGTAAATGCCGAGGCCGTAGATCATGCCGTTTTTCAAGATGGCGTGCGGCTTGTAGCCTGCGCCGGTGAGATAGGTTTCGCGGCCGGTGTTGGAAGTGTCCATGTGGCCGTTGAACATTAGATTTTTGCCGGTGCCCGCGCCTTCGAGGCGGCCGATGACGTTGGCGCGGCCTTCTTCGACTTCCTGCCAGGTGACTTGCAGGCCCGCTTCTTCGAGGGCGCGGCGCATGTATTGGCCCATGGCGAGTTCCTCGCCGGTGGGGCTCGGGATGTTCACGACGTCCGTGGCCATGGAGACGATTTCTTCTTCGCGGACTTGGGAGGTGATTTTTTGGGCGAGGGCGGGATCAATCGGCAAAGCGGCCTCCGAATCTTGCGGTGACGCTTAGATCCTTAGGCCAAAGGCGGGCCTCAGGATGACAACAATTGCTTGTTGCGGTGGTTCGTAGGGTAAAGCCGCGCGAGAGTAAGAGGGCGGAGCAAGCCCCGCCCCTACGAACGGCTCTTGCTGATTGACGCGCTAGTTTGAGTCAGATTGGCATCGCAGTTAAATTCTGAAATCGTCGGGATCGGTGCAGAGTTTTTCGCTGCCGTCCGCTGTTACCAGAAAATTGTCTTCGAGGCGCAGGCCGCCTCCGCCTTCCCAATAAATTCCCGGCTCGATGGCCAGCACCATATTTTGTTTCATCATGCCCGGGGCGGCTTTGTGCGAGTACGGCGGCTCGTGAGCGCGGGCGCCTACGCCGTGCGCGACCGGATGCGACGGCTGGCCTTTGTAGCCGGCTTCGTCGATGCGGGCGCGAATGATGCGATCGATTTCGCCGAGCGGGGCGCCATCGCGAACGATGCCTACGGCCTCGCCGAAAATCTTGAGCAGCAAATCGAGCAGACGATTGTATTCGGGAGTGAGCGTTCCGGGGCAAATATTCTTGGTGAGGTCGGTCCAGTAGCCGTCGGCGCAAACCCAGATTTCTACGAGCGTGGGTTCGTGCTCCTGAACGGGGCGATCGCTCGTGGCGGTGAAAGTGGCGATGCCTTTGCCGGACCAGACGAGAGTGAAAGCGCGTGCCATGGCGACTTTGCCTTGATAGCCGACGCCGACGGAGTGAATGTGGCCTTCGATCATGGCGGCCACTTCGCTTTCTTTCATGCCGGGGCGGATATTTTTGCGGGCGTAGGCCATGCCGATGGCGGCTAGATCATTGGCGATGCGCATGCGCTCGATTTCTTGCGGGGTTTTGATCATGCGCAGTTCGGCGAGGAGCGGGGCGGCGTCGGTGACTTCTTGCTGCTGCTTTGCGGAAAGCGTCGAAGTAGCCCTGCGTGTAAACCGTGGGCTCGCCCACCATGCGATCGCAGATTTGCGAGCCTTGATTCAGCTCGACGGCGATGCGGCCGGTGAGTTTTTTCTCGCGCAGGAATTCTAGCGCGGCGTCGAGAGAGCGCGCCGTGGGCGGGCGCGGATCGGAGGGGTGGTAGAAATTGAACGAGCGGACGTCTTTGTTCCAGGCGGTGCGCTGGGCTTCGCGGAATTGCGGCTCGAGGACGGCGAGCGTGGGTTCGCCTTCGCGCGGGAAGATTGCGATCTCGTAGCCTTTCATCGTCCAGTAGTTGGTGAGGTAGAGGATGTTGTCGGGGGCGCGCGACGATTACGGCGTCGAGATCTTTCTCGGACATGGCGCGGCGGAGGCGCGTCCATTTTTCGTGATCGAGTGGGTAGGACATAGTTCGGCGCGTTACGTCGCCACGTCGCCTTTCGACTTGAATGTCCAGGAATCTTCTTTGCCGCGGATTAGGCGGTAGAGGGCGGTGTGCAGCGGAGCCGGGTGATTGATGCGCGCGGCTTCGCGAGCTATGGCGCCGCCCAGAAAATCGATTTCGGTGCGCAGATGATGGCGGATGTCGTAGAGCATCGACGGCGGATGATCGGTGCGCGCGCCGATTTTGTTCATCTCCCAGGGATCTTCGTGGAGCGTGATGCCGAGCGCTTTCGCTACGTCGTTGCCTTCGTTGATCAGCGCGTGGAGTAAGTGGCCGAGGTCGGCGAATTTTTCTTCCTGGGCGAAATGCGCGGAGTGCGGCAGCTCGGTGAGCGCGGAGACGGAATTGACCGAGGCGTTGAAGATCAGCTTCGACCATTGCGCGGGCTTGGCGTCTTCGAGCGCTACGGCTTTCAGGCCTGAGGCGATGATCCAGTCGGCGGCTGTCTTCACGATGCGAGAACGGCGTGTTGGTCGGCTCGAAAGGGCCCATCCAGGTTTCGGTGTCGAGTTCGTATTGCACGTGAGTGTCGCTGTGGCGCGTGCCGCTCATGAACGTGGTGCCGCGAATGACTTTGCTCTTGGTGAGATCGGCGATGATTTCCTCGCAGCCGAGGCCATTTTGCGCGGAGAGAACTGCGCCGCTGCGAAATTTGTTGGCCACCGGCGCCAGCGCTTCCTCCGTTTGCGTGGCCTTGCAGCTCA
Source organism: uncultured Acidobacteriota bacterium (assembly GCA_963707165.1). Lineage (GTDB taxonomy): Bacteria > Acidobacteriota > Terriglobia > Acidiferrales > UBA7541 > Palsa-147. Next base: position 462,270 of record CAVPPO010000002.1, read on the forward strand.
CGATGCCCAGATCGCAATCCGGAAATTCCGCCGGATTTGTGGTGGCGTGAATCCGGGCTTCGAGATTGTGCGTGCCGGTGACGCGCAGGCCGTGTTCATTGATCGCGCGCGCATGTTCGGGGCGGCGGACGAACGCGTGCACCTCGGCGACGCGCGCCAAATGCGCGGCGTAGAGACTTCCGATTGAGCCGCATCCGATGATTCCGATTCGAGGAGGCATCCGCGTGTGAATTATGCCGACGAATGCGGCCGACGGTTTTCTTCGTGGCGAGAGTGTTGCTCGAAGAGGGCGCGTCGATTGCACTTGCAATCGCAGAGCGATTGGCCGGCGCCCTACGACCGGACCGTTGCTTGCGGATAACGCGCGAGATCATTTCGCGGCCGCCCGGCTCTCGACTTCGACGGGAGTGCTGGCCTGATGCTCGTGAAGCGCCTGGAAAATAGTTTCGGCGTTGTTGTGCGAATCCGAAATGATGATGCCGGTTTGCGCGAGCGCGTCCTGCAACGCGGCGCTGACGGTGTGCACCGGAGCGGCGCCGCCTTCGCCCATGCCTTTTGCGCCGTTGTAGCTGAACGGCGAGGGCGATTCGATGTGGCCGTAGAGCAGATCGGGCATATTCATCACGGTGATCGGCGTGTAGTCGCTGTAGGTGCTGGTGAGCATGGTGCCTTCGGCGTCGTAAACACAATTTTCCATAAGCGCTGCGCCGATACCGTGAGCCGCCGCGCCGTGCACTTGGCCTTCGACGATCAGCGGATTAATGGCGCGGCCGCAATCATCTACGGCGGCGTAGGCGAGAATTTTCGGCTGGAACGTTTCGCGATCGATTTCGATTACGGCGATGTGAAGCTGCGCGGCGTAAGTGAGCGTCAGATTGCCGTATTTGCGCTTCACGTCGGGAACTTTGAACGGGGCGCGATAGACGTAGCGGCAGTTCAGCGTGACATCGGCCATTTCCATGGGTAGCGCGGCATTGTTGACGAAAACGAGATTCGCGATGCCCCAATAATTGATCGATTTTTTTGTGCCGCGGACGCGGATTTCGGGGCCTTGTTCGCCGACTCCGAATTCGAGGTTTTTTTCTTTGGTCTTGAGAGAAAAAGCGGCGACGCGCGCCATTTCGGATTTCAGTTGTTCGACGGCGCCGTGAATTGCCGAAGCGCCGGTGACCGCGAATTGGCTAGCGTAGGTGCCGGTGTGGCCGGTGTAAACATTTTGCTCGCTATCGAAGCCGGGGCGGACTTTCACCATCTCGGGCGGGATATTCAGCGATTCGGCGACGATTTGCGAGGCGATGGTTTCGTGGCCCTGGCCTTGCGGAACGGAGCCGAGGCTGACGACCACTTCGCCGTAAATGTCGAGCTTCGCCAGCGCCGCTTTCGATTGGCCGGAGAACGGCGCATAGGGATTGATAATTTGCGCCTGGCCGAAATTATTCGTGCCGGAATCGAGAGTGGTGCCGATGCCGATGCCCAGATAGCGGCCTTCCTTGCGGGCTTTTTCGCGCTCTTTGATCCACTTGTCCCAGCCAACGAGTTTCTTTGCAACGTCGAGCATGCGGGCGTAATCGCCGGAATCGTAGATGCAGCCGTTCGGCGTGGTGTAGGGAAATTCTTCTTTGCGAATGTAATTGCGCGTGCGGAACTCGTCGGCGGGAATTCCGAGCTTGTGGGCGCAGATGTCCACAATGCGCTCGAGGAACCACAGATGCTGCATGCGAGAATAGCCGCGATTGGGGCCGACAGGGCATTTATTCGAGACGATTTGCGAGAAATCGAAGCGGGCATTTTTGAAGCGGTACGCGCCTGGAAGAACCTGCGCCCAAATGACGCAGCCGAGCGGTTCGTAGCGGGGGAAGGCGCCGCAATCGTCCACGTGGCGGGAATCGATGGCGGTGATCACGCCGTTCTTGTCGAGAGCCACGCGCGTGTCGAAAAATGTGCGCTCGTTGCCGTGGGCGCTGGCTAGCATGTGCTCGGAGCGCGTCTCGGTCCATTTCACGGGGCGGCCGCCGAGTTTGCGCGAGGCGAGAGCGCAGAGCGCCATATACGGATAATTGGTGATCTTGATGCCGAAGCCGCCGCCGATGTCGATGCTTTGCATGTGAATCTGATCGATGCCGACGCCGAGCGCGGGGGAGAGGAATTGCGCGGCGAAGGCGGGAAAGGAATTGTTCGACCAGTAGTTGATGCGATTTTCTTTGAGATCCCACGCGCCGATTACGGCGTTGTTCTCGAGCGGCGTGCTGGAGAAGCGATGGAAATGCATGCGGCCGATTTTGACTACGTGCGCGGCCTGCTTGAATGCTTTTTCGATGTCGCCAAATTCGAAAACGTCGTGATAGATGACATTCGTGCCCGCTTTTTCGTGAATGATGGATTCGTTGGCGAGTCCGTCTTCCGCGGTGAGGACCGGCGGAAGAATATCGTAATCGACTTCGACGAGATCGGCGGCATCTTCGGCAGCGAAACGCGTTTCAGCGATTACCGCGGCGACTGGCTCGCCTTGGAAGCGGACCTTGTCGGTGGGCATGGCGTAATCTTCGATGGTCTGGCCGACGCCGGGGCCGATTTCGATGAAGGGCTTGGTGAGCGCGGCGACTTCTTTGCCGGTCAGCGTGCAGAGAACGCCTTCGGCTGCTTCGGCGCGCGAGACATCGAGGCGCGTGATGCGCGCGTGCGCGTAGGGCGAGCGCACGACTTTCATGTACGCCATGCCGAGGAATTTCTTGTCGTCCACGAAGCTGCCCTTGCCCTGCACGAGCCGCGTTTCCTCGCGCCGCTTGATCGGCTGGCCCACATATTTGCCGGGAGGCGTGTGGCCGTTCTTGCCGGCTTTCGCGGCAGGGCTGCGCGGAGGTCGCGTTTCGGTGGCCTTTTTCTTCACTCGAATCTACCTTGTCCTTTTCTCATCGAGACCGCGGGTTACGACAGCGCCTTCTGCAGCGCGTCGATCATCTTCTGAATATTCTTCTTGGCCAGCGGCTGGAGCAATCCTCCGGCGAGCGACGGAAGCCGCCCGGCAATCTGTGATTCGCCCTTCCAAATTACTTTGGTGCCGGTTCCGTTTGGTTCGAGGTGAAATCCGGCGGTCAACGTGGCCGTTCCGCTGGGGACATCGCCCTTGCCTTCATACCGGGCGTGCGTTATCGGATTTTCTTCCGCGAGCGTCATTTTCACCACGGCGTTTCCGCGAATGTGCGAGATGCCCACACGCAGATTCACACTGAAGTTCTTGGCGTCGTGCTTGGTCATGCTTTGATAGTCGGGAAGCAGCAAGCAGAAGCGTTCCGGATCGACGAGGAAGTTGTACACTTCGTCCGGTGTGCGCGGGACGATGAAATCTCCTCCGAATTCAATCTTCATTTCAGCTCACCTGGGGACACTGGATTCCGGAGCCGCGTTTGCAGCGGCACGAATCGCTTTCAAAATGTTCTGGTAGCCCGTGCAGCGGCAAGTATTTCCGGCAATGGCTTTGCGGATTTCTTTGTCGGTAGGGTGCGGCTTGCGCGAGAGCAATTGCACCGTGGACATCAGAAATCCCGGAGTGCAATAGCCGCATTGCAGGCCATGATTTTCGGCGAAGGCTTTTTGAATCGGATGAAGCTCATCGCCGTGGGCGAGGCCTTCGACGGTGGAAATCTCGGCGTTGTGCGCTTGAAACGCGAACATGGTGCAGGATTTCACTGCCGCGCCGTTCAGCAGGACGGTGCAAGCGCCGCAGTAGGTGGTGTCGCAGCCGACGTGAGTGCCGCAGAGGTCCAGCTCTTCGCGGATCAGCTCGACGAGCAACATGCGCGGCTCGACGGTGCGCTCGTAGAGCTTGCCGTTCACGCGCACTTCAATGGGAACGCGATTAAATCCTTCCCGCATATTCGTGACTGGCCTCCACATGTTCTCCGCGGGCGCGCCGCGCGGCGATATCGACGGCGCGTTTGACGAGCGCGCGTACGAGAATTCGTTTGTATCCGGCCGAACCGCGCATGTCGGCTTGCGGATCGGCGGCGGCCATGGCTGCCTCAGCAGCGGATTCAATGGCTTTGGGCGTGAGCTTCTGCCCGCGCAGAGCGGCTTCCGCTTCGGCCGCGCGGATGGAAGTGAGGCCGACGCATCCGAGAACGACGCGCGCATCTTTGCAAGTGTCGCGATCACCGAGAGTGACGCTGACGGCGGCGCTCGCAGAGGCGTACACCGGCGCGCAGCGCTTGAAGGCGACGAACGCCCCGCCGCTGTTTTTCGGCGGGGCTTTCACCGTAATTTCCTTCACGAGTTCGCCTGGCGCGAGGACGGTGGTGTAGGCGTCGGTGAAAAAATCGGCGAGGGAGATCGTGCGCGCTCCGTCCGGGCCGATGGCGTGGACTTCGGTATCGAGCGTGAGAAGCACCGCGCCCCAGTCGCCGCTTGGGTCGGCTTCTGCGACGGAACCGCCGATCGTGCCGCGATTGCGCACTTGCACATCGGCGATTCCGGCGGCGCAATCGTGCAGAACGGCGATTTTGCTGGCGGCTTCGGAATTCTCGATATCGGCGTGGCGCGCCATGGCGCCGAGATGCAGCGTGCCGTTGCGGCGCTCGATGTACGCGAGGCCGGGAATAAAATTCAAATCCACGAGCGATGACGGCGCCGAAAGACGCAGCTTCATCAGCGGAATCAGGCTCTGGCCTCCGGCCAGCGCTTTGGCGTCTTCGCCGAGTTCCGCGAGGATTGAGGAGGCTTCTTCGAGCGTTGCGGGCCGGTAGTAACGAAAGGCGCTTGGGTACACGGTTTTTCTGATTTCCCCGCTTCCGTCCTTGGCGAGCTCCTGCGGAAGCTATCCCTTGTGTTTGGCGGTGCCGATTCTAAATCGTCTGAGGCGGCGGAGCAACTGGCATTAAGAAATTTCAAATTCGAAATGGCTCTGTCGACTTCCTCTCGCAAAGAGCGAGCACGTGTCATCCTGAGGGCCGCGCAGCCCGATTTCCGCGTCCATAGATCACAACTCCGCGCGGAAATCGGGCGCTTTGGCGCGGCCCGAAGGATCTCGTAGGACACCTCGATCCGGTTTTTTTCTTGCTTCGGACCACGATGCCAACAGAGCCATTTGAAATTTCAGATGCCGGACGCTTTTCTGCCATCAGCGCGAATCTTGAATTCGCTTTGCTGCGCGCGAGGCGGTGACTTATAGTCCGTTGGCCTGCTCATGAAGCGAATTCGGATCTTTCCTATCATTCTTGCCGGCGGCGATTCGAGTCATCTTGGTTATCCGAAACCACTGGCGCAGTTTGACGGCCGGACTGCGCTGGAACTTGCCGTGGAAAGCTGCGCGGGGCTCGAGAGGCCGATTGTGGTGCTCGGGCACCGGGCGGCGGCCATCCGGCCGCACGTCCCGCGCCACGCGAAGGTGGTCGTAAATCGCGCTTGGCGCAAGGGGCAGCTAAGTTCGCTTTTGACCGGTTTGCGGCTTGTGCCGCGCGATGCGGCTTTCTTGCTCTATCCCGTCGACCAGCCGCTGCTCACCGCGGCGCTGGTTTCGCGGCTGGCTCGCGCGTTCCTGATGCGCTCGCGCGGGCACCAAATCGTGATGCCTCGCAAAGGCAAGCGCGCCGGGCATCCGATTCTTTGCGCCGGGGAACTGCGCGGCGAACTGCGCAAGGCGCGAACCGCTCGGGAAGTGGTTTATCGCGATGATCGGCGGATTCGTTACGTGCCGGTTCGCGATGTGGCAATCTGGACGGACTTCGATTCGCCGGCGACGTACCGCAGGTGCTTGCGGCTGTTCCATCGGCAGAGGCGCCGATCCTCTCCGTAGATTCCCAATTCGTCATCTGGTTTTCGACTTTTTTCGTTGCTAGCCTATCGCGGGAAATTGCAAATGAAGCCGCCCAACTCGCAGAAGAAAAACGCCGGGGCTGGCAGCGCAAAACTCCAGAATTCTAATCGATACTCGAAAACGAACAGAAATCGCCGTAAATCATTGAAAATAAACAACGGAGGTCATTTCTAACCGATACAAAAATGCACCCTTGCAGGTGCCCTCCAGGCCTCTTGGGGAGACTTATTGCGTCAGAAGTCAGGTTGTCGGCTGGTTTGTGCTGAATCCGAGAGCGATTCCAGCCAGCGCGGCAATCACCAGGGCCGAACCGAGAATTGCCACGCCTTTCGGGATCGAACCTGCAATTACGGTCTCGAGTAACACGCCGAGGGGAAACAGGATTGCGCCGGCGAATAACGCGGCGGCCAAGCGCATTCGCATCGCCTCGGAGAAGCCGACGCGGCTGAACGCTATGCCAAGGACGATCAGCAGCAACCCGAGGCCAATCCAGTGGCCGTGCGCGTCCACTTGGCGCACGTAGTTGTAATTCGCGCTGGCGTAGGATTGCATCGCGGCTTGCGAGAGCTGCGGGGCCTGCTCGGCGGCGTGCACGAAGGCGTTGGTGAGCGAGCCGCCGATGCTGTCGAGCGTTTGGTGCTCGACGAAGACTGCGTAGTAGAGGCCGTAGGTCATGCCCCAGACGGCCAGCAGTAGCCCGCTGATTACGAGAAAGCGGCCGGAGCGAGTCATTGTGCACCCGCTGCCGGAGCGTCGAGCGTGCCGGTATAGCGCACGACTCCGGCCAGCATGCCGGTGAGCGCGACGATGACGAGCAGGCCGCCGATATCGGCGATGCCGCCCGCCAGCAAGCCGAAGCGCAGCTCAAGAAGCACAAAGACCGGAAGAACCACTGAGCCCGCAAGCAGCGTCGCGACCCAGATTTTTTTCCAGCGCTCGCTGAGAAAGACATAGGGCTGAAAGAAGGCCATGAGAATTGCCAGCATACCGAACTCGATGATGTGCGAGTGCGCGGCGATATTCACGGCCTTCTGGCCTTGCAGCAGGGCGTAGTCCTGCACGGCTCGTGGGCCGACATCGCGCGAGCCGCTGGTCATCTGCGTCAGCAGGGCGACGTCGCTCGCCTCGTTCGCGAAAAGCTGTGTGCCGGCGTAGTAGGAGCCATGAAAGAAGCCTACGAGGACGAGCAGCGTTCCCCAGGTCAGGAGCGTGCGCGAGGCCCAGCTTCGATCGGCCAGCAGCGCGTCGGCAGTTTTGGCATCCGCCGGACGCTGCCAGTATTTCCAGAGGCCGAGTAGCTCGATGGCCGCGACGAGTAGAACGAAGAAGCCGCCGAGATCGGCGAAGATGCTGGCCCAGCCGATGGATTCGAGCGGGCTGTAAATCAGGCCGACGTAGTGAATCAGAAAAACGCCGACGGGAAGCAGCGCGGCGCCGAGGAGAAGAAGCGCGGCAAGCTTGCGTTTCGCGGATTCGCTGAAGGCGACGAAAGGCTGCACCAGCGCGAGGAGCAGCGCGAGATAGCCGAAGTCGATCATGTGGACGTGAGCGTCAACCTTTGTGCCGCGATTTTCGAGGAAGCCGCCAATGGCCATGAAATGCGGCGGGACGCTTGCGGGATCGCGAACGGCGACGGCGTTGGTTGCGGCGAGCAGGTCTGCATTGATGCGCGAGGCGTTTTGATGGAGGACGAAGACGGCGAAGATGTCGCCCCAGAGCATGCCGACGAGGATAAGCGCGACGCCGCCGATGACCAGAAGGCGCCGCGCGCTCAGTGCCGGGAAGGACGCGGCGATCTCTCGGGCTGGGGCGGCGTTAAGCGCGTCAGAGTGCGATGACATGGCGTTGGTCTTGGGTTCGACTTGTGTAGCGTCGGCCTTTCAGGCCGGCATCTTGGATGCGACGGTACGCGCGCTCTGCGCCACAATTGGCCTCGGTTCGCATGCCGCGAAAGGCTGCCGCCCTGAAAGGGCGGCGCTACATACGGCGGAACTTCGGCATCACGTGTTTGGCGAAGAGCTCTTGCGTCTTGATGCTTTTCCAGTGCTCCAGGCCGCCGAAATTCGAGACGATGGCCAGTTCGCCGATTCCGCCTTTGGCCTCGAGAGCGCGCACTTGCGAAATTACTTTTTCCGGCGTGCCGATGAAGCCGATTTCCTGATCCACGATTTCGTCGTAGGTCAGCTTCGTGAGGGATTCTAGTGCTCCGCTGGCGTAGAAGCCATAGCCTTTTGCGCGCAGCTCGGCTTGTTTCGCGGGGTCCTTCAGCGAATCGACGGGCGAGGCATTGAAGGCGAGGAAATTATAGAGAGCTTGCTCGACTTCCTTGCGAATTTGCTTTTCGTCTTCGTCGATGTAAACGGGACGGATGTAAACAATATTTGGCTGGTGGCCGCTCGAGGCGCAGGCGTCTTTGTAGATCTTCAGCGGCGGCTCGAGAATTTTCCACGGCAGCAGCGGCGGCACGAAAATGCCCCAGCCGCGCTCGCCGGCCATTTTGTAGGTGATGTCGCTGGTGCCGCCGGTGTAGAGCGGCGGATACGGCTTTTGCACCGGCTTCGGGACCACCGAGACATCCTTGAATTTGAAGCATTTTCCGTCGAAGGAGAATTTGTCCTCGGTCCAGGCGCGGATCAGGATTTCGATCCCTTCGTCGTAACGCGGGCGGCTCTCTTCGAGAGCCACGTTGGACATGGAATATAGCCAGGCGTGGCCGCGACCGAGACCACATTCGAGACGGCCATTGGTGAGAATGTCCGCTTCAGCAATTTCTCCGGCAAGGCGCAGCGGATCTTCGAGCGGAATCGTGTGCAGCGCGGTGCGGAAGCGGATGCGTTTGGTGCGTTGCGCGGCAGCGGCAAACATCGCCAGCGGATTCGCGGAAATGGAAAATTTCTGGAAGAAGTGGTGATCGATCGTCGAGTACACGTCGAAGCCCACTTCATCGGCATGCTCGATCTGCCGCATGACCTCCCAGGTCATGTCGTAAAACGGCTTACCTGGAGGCGTTTGAATCTCGCAGTAGATTCCGAAGCGCATATTTGGGTGTCACGAATACCTACGGCAAGAGAGCCGAAATGCGGGAGGGTCTAAAGACCCTCCCCTACGACCGAGCCAGATGCTGAAGACTAGAACGTGAACCGGCCTGCGAACTGCAATTGCCGCGGATTGAAAACCGCGCGCGGCGTGCCGAAGAGGTTGTTCGGTGAACCGTCGATGAACGATGGGCCGCCGCAGCCGGAATTCGGCCCGCCTTCGGGGCAGAAGTCCGATGCGCCGTAAGCGGTGTTGAAGAACCGCACGTTCACGGTGTTGAACAAGTTGAAGGCCTCGATCATCAATTCGAGATTCATCTTCTCGTTGAAGGGAATCTTGCGGGAGATGCGCGCGTCCACGGTCTGCAAGGTGTCGCCCTTGAACGTGTTGCGTCCCTCGAGTCCCACGCGGTCGTTGTTGCCGAAGACGTCGCCGTTCGAGTCGAAGCCGGAGAAGATCGTGAAGTGCTGCGGCGATTGCAGCGTCACGATGGTGCCGAATTCCCAATCGCGCCAGAGGAGAAAGCCCTGCTTGGGCGATTGAAGGGTCAGATTGCCGACGAAGCGGTTGCGGACATCATCGGCGGAGAGAGCGCGCTCCTGCTTCAGGTTCAGGCTGTCCTGGGGGATGAGCACGAAGCTGGGATTCGGGCCGTCGTCGATCGTCTTCGACAATGTGTAGCTGAGTCCGAAAGCGAAATGGTGGCTGATGCGCTTGTTCACGGTGATGAACATGCCGTCGAACTGGGAATCCCAACGCGATGTCGCTTCGAAGAAGACCGCGTAACCCGGATCGCGCACGCCAGGATTGAACGCGCCCGCCAGAATGCCATCCGGAGCCGCCGCGCAGGTGCCCGCGTTTCCGGCGGGCAGGCCGACGAAGTAAACGTTCTTACAGCCGGTGGTGCCGCCCGTGGAAGTGTGCTCGATGAACTGGCCGCTCGGATCGGGCTGATTTACGTTGTAGAAACTGCCGAGGTGGATTCCGCGAGTGTGCATGCCGCTGATGTTGACGTCGAGATCCTTCATCGGCTGGAATTCGACGCTCGCTGTGGCCTGCGCGCCGTAAGGATTCTTGTGGCCCGCGTCGAAGCGCACGATCGTCGACGGTTCGAAGAACGCGCACTGCGAGAGCACCGTCTCGCCGGGGAAGCAGACGTTCGGGAAAGGTACCGCGTCGGGGTATGTGCCGGTCGAGAGGAGACTCTCGAGGCCGACGTTGGTGATGGCGGGCGCGCTGGCGAAGGCGAAGAGCTCGGTGTTGGAGTTCTGCGCGTCTTCGTGGGTCTGGCCCGGGAATGTCGCCTGGCCGCCGCAGGAAGGAATCTGGCAGCCAAGTAGCGGCGACGGAATGATTCCGTGGAAGAGGCCTGCTCCGGCACGCAAAACGACGTGCATCGGTCCGCCAAGATTATAAGCGACGCCGAGCCTTGGATCGACACCGCCCCAGTAGGTGTTCAGCAGCGCTGACGGCCAAGTCTCAAATTCGTAGCGCAGACCGCCGGTGATGGCGAGCTTGTCCGTGGCGCGCCACTTGTCCTGCAGGAAGAATCCTTCGTAGGTGTGGTCTATGAGGCCGGTTGCCTGCTTGTCGATCGCTGCCGGAATTCGCTGGCCTTGATAGATCGCTGGATCGAGGGAGGGCTCGGCGAAGCCTGAGGCCGCGTCAAATCGCTCGAAGAAAATTACGAACGGGTGCGGGCAGACAGGCGCCGTCGCGCAGCCGGTCACGACTCCGTCATTTCCCAGATAGGCGCCGAGATTAGCGAAATCGGCCTCGAAGGGATAAAAGAGCGGGAAGGTTTCCTGGCTGCGCACGAAATTGAAATCGCCCCCGAAGCTGATGGCATGCTTGTTGAGGTTGATCGTGAAATTGTCAGTGACTTCGAAGCGCTGCTCGCGATAGAAATCCGGATTGCCGCGGTTCACGCCGGAGGTAAATGTGTTGGAGACTTCCAGGTGCGGCTGCGTCGTGTCGGTGGGGAAGTTGAAGGAGCGGCGCGCGAATTGCATCAGAAGCTCGTTCGTTTTGTTGGTGCCGATCATCGAGGTCAGGTGGCCGGCAATGGACTGGTCGCGGAAGAAATTATCTTTGAACGCTGACGGAAGATCGAAGCCGTCATTGAGCGGAGATTGGTTCGTCAAGCGCGCGTCGGTGATGAAATAGCGCGCGAAAAGATAATTGTGCTCGCTGAGATTTTCGTCCAAGCGGAGGAAACCGTTGTCGAGATTGCTGGTGCGAAGGACATTCAAACCCGCCGGCTCGGGCGGCAATCCTAGAGCGACTTTCGCAGCGTTAATGGCATCAATGTTGTCGAGAACCGCGGAATTGTAGTGCGGGGATTCATCGCGGCGCTGGCCTTCGTAATTGGCGAAGAAGAATGTCTTGTCCTTCATAATTGGGCCGCCGACCGACGCGCCAAACTGGTTTTGATGCAAATCGTTCAGGCCGGGAGCGGAGAGAATGCTCTTCGCGTCCGCGCCATCGTTCTGGTAGTACTCGTAGATGGAGCCGTGGAAATCGTTGGTGCCGCCCTTGGTGATGATATTCACGATGCCGCCGACGGCGCGGCCGTAATCCGAGGTGTAATCGTTGTTGATCACGCGGAATTCGCGCACGGAATCCTGCGGCGGGGTGCCGCGCTGAATACCGGAGACCGTGGAAATATCGTCGGCGCCGTCCACGGCGATGAAATTGAAGTGAATATTCTGGCCTGCGAAAGAAAGCTTGGTCACCGGCTCGACGATTACGTCGGTGCTGCCCGAAGTGGTATCGCCAATCTGAACGCCGGGAGCGAGAAGCGCGAAGTCAATAAACTCACGGCCATTCACCGGCAAGTCCTCGATCTGGCTTTCGGTGACGACGGTGCTCACCTGCGTGCGAGTCGGCTCGATCACTTCCGCCTGGGCCGAGACGACCACCTTGGATTCGGTCGAGCCCACGGACAGCGTAAAATCCAATACGGCCGCCTGCCCGATTTGCAGCGTCAGCGCCTTTTCCGATTTGCCGAAGCCCGAGTGGTCAACCGCGACGCGGTATTCGCCGACAGGAAGGGAGGCGAAGTAATAGTGGCCTCCGTCCGAAGTCTGCACGGTGCGGGAGAGACCCGTAGCGGTGTTCACGGCCGTCACGGTAGCTTTCGCGACCACTCCGCCCGAGGTATCGGTCACTTGGCCGGACAATTCGGCGGTCACGGTCTGCGCTCTCAGGCCGGTATTCAGCGCCAGGCAACACAGCGCAAGGATCAACGCGACACAGCACACACGCGCGGCTTTCATGGACATGGTTCCCCCTTCGATTTTGGCTCGATCCTGCAGCCCCACACCGGAATGAGTCGCCCCCACCTTGTGGCGTTTATAATACGGCAGAAAATTTTGTCAAGCCCTTTTGATTCCGATGATTACGGGGATGTCGAATGTGACTACGGGTGCGCGATTTGGCTTGAACACGATGAGGTTGTGAAGCGGTCTGCGATGCTCAGCGCTGGAAAGTAATTCTAATCTTGCAGTTCAGAAGAAGCCGAGAAGCTTGGCAGCGCCCGCGGCCGCCAGCAAGATCGCGATTCCGATCAAGACGATCCATATTGTCCCGAGTCCCGTTTTCTCCGGGCCGATGGGAACCTCATTCACCTCTTCGAAGTCGAGCACGGCCCCGTGCGCACCTTCGTGCCCGCGGTAGGGATACAATTTGGCGAGTTTGACGCGGAACTTGCGGCCTTCGGCCAGTTTGTCGGCGACGTCGGTGTGAAGGGTCACAAATCCGAGCTGTTCGTCGGATTTCCTAAGAATCCTGAGGAGTTCAGCGCCATTGCGATCGTCGCGGCTGATTTCAAGTTTAAGTTCTTCGCCGACGGTGCAGGCCCGCAGGATTTTCTGGCGGTGGACGCCGTCGGCGTTTTGCTCGGTGACGCCGCGAAGTTCAACGGAATGATGCCGGCCCAGTCCGACCACGCGGGTCCGGGGCCCTAGAAATTCAGCTCTTGCTTGCTCGGTTTGTCGTGTCACGACGCACGCTCGTTGCGATCACGCGGACGGCGACATTCGTGTATGGGCGCAACAATATCTGCCGGCGCAGTCGGCGGATTCCGGTCTGCGCGCCTTGCGGCCGTGCCGGCTCAAATGTCTTGGCATCCAGGCCGGTGCTGCTCCTGGAGCGGGGACAATTAAACTACTCCCGTCGGAGTTCGCGCGTCAACTCCGGTCTTGCCGATCTGAAGTACTGGGCGTACGCGGACGCAGCGACGCGCCGCGACCCTACGACGGTGGTGACTCAGCTTGCGATTTCCGAGTTGCTCGGTTTGCGGTCCGGCGCAGTTGACAACTGAAGAGGGGCGGCCCACGATTCGAGAGGATTCGTCTGCCATGGCGCAAACAGCAAAAGCGGTGCACTTGAAGCCTCAAACCGTGGAGGCGTTTGACGGGTACATTCGCGAGGCCGAAGCAGGGATGGAGCAGACGCTGGATGGGAACGACTCGTTCCTGTGGTCGGACGCCAGTTCGGAGAGGGCCCAGCTGGTGCGCGGAGGAAAAGTTGTGGCGGAATTCTGGTCCGGGAAAGGGCCGGTCAAAGTGCCTAATGGTTTGATCCATGACTGGATCGCCGCCGCATTCATTCCCGCCACGAGCATTAAGAAGGCGCTGGCGCTGATCCAGGACTACGATAATCACGAGGCCATCTACAAGCCCGAAGTGATCGCTTCGAGGTTGATAAGCCGTGAGGGCAACGATTTTCGGATCTACTTACGACTTCTCAAGAAGAAAATCATGACGGTGGTCCTCGATACCGATCATGAGGTTCAATATCGCGCGGTGGATCCAAAACGCTGGATTTGCCGCTCGTACACGACACGGATTGCGGAAGTGGAGAACGCGGGAAGTCCAAAGGAGAAAGTGCTGCCGCCCGATTCAGGTTACGGGTTTCTGTGGCGCCTATACTCCTACTGGAGATTCCAGGAGCGTGATGGGGGTGTGTACGTGGAGTGTCGTGCTATCTCGCTGACCCGAGACGTGCCCTTGGGACTGGGATGGGTCGTTGCACCGATCATCCAGAACCTCCCTAAAGAATCGCTAGTTAGCACTCTTGAAGCAACGCGACAAGCGCTGCATACCGACTCGAAATAGTCTTGGTTGCGGAGGCTTCTGGCGCAGGGGCCGTTGGGCGGCCACCCGCATGCGACATCGGTCACTTGCGACGGTGACGGCGCGCACATTTTGCCGCCTGAAATGATTCTATTCTGGCCTTCGAGTCGTGATTCCGCCAAGTCGGGCGTCGCGCCAATGGTGGGGGAGCTTATGAACCTATTTGAAGTTACATTGCACGGCACGGAGAGCATCTACCTGCTCGCATCGACTAAATACCGCGCCTTAGAGCTGGTCGGGGACTACTTTACCGACGCCGGTGAGCCGGACATGCTACAGAGAGGCAAGCCTGTAGTGCGCCAGCTCGATTTGAGCGAAGAACAAATACTCCGCCCCGAAAGATGCCGGGCTTGCCCTTTGAATGAATAGACGTTTAGTTGGTTCGGCCTCGGCGCAAGGCGAAGAAGTGGAATCGCCCGCGACTGGACAATTGCACGCCAAATGTCCGGCAATCCGAGTCGCTGGACTCGGCTGAGACGGCACGCGCGGATTAGGCGGGCTCGGTGCCCGAGCGACGAAATGCTGAAAACTCAAACATCTGAATACCTGGCACAGAAGTTCCGCGCGTTGCGACGGCTAACGGGCAACACTCCTTTATTGGGAATCCAGTATCGCTACCGCGGAACGACGCGCTCGATATACGCAAAGTCCGAACAATTGAACATGACCGGGAGCATCAAGGACCGCATGGCCCTGCACATCCTGAGGAAGGCGTACGACGAGGAGAAGATCCATCCGGGCGATATCATCGCGGAAGCCACGAGCGGCAACACCGGGATGTCCTTTGCGGCGATCGGCGCCGTACTGGGTCATCCGGTGTCTATCTTCATGCCCGATTGGATGAGCCACGAGCGCAGAGACCTGATTCGAAGCTATGGCGCCAACATCGTTTCCGTCAGCATGGAACAAGGCGGATTTCTTGGCAGCATCCGCATGGCGGAGGAATTTGCCGCGAGCCAGGCTGATGTTTTCCTGCCGCGCCAATTCTCGAATGATGTCAACGTAGAAGCGCATGAGACGAGCACCGGTCCCGAGATTTACGCGCAACTGGAGAGCGCGGGCCGCCGGCCGGATGCATTCGTGGCTGGAGTTGGCACCGGCGGGACGGTGATGGGGGTTGGGCGATTCCTTCGCAGCAAAAATCCGAGAATCAAGATTCACCCCGTGGAGCCGGCGGAATCCCCAACGCTTTCAACGGGACACAAAGTCGGCACGCACCGCATCCAAGGCATCTCCGACGAATTCATACCGGCAATCGTGGATCTTTCGGCGCTGAATGAAGTCATCGCTGTTTCAGATGGTGACTCGATTTTGATGGCGCAGAAGTTGGCTGCGAAACTGGGCCTTGCTGTTGGTGTTTCCTCGGGGTGTAACTTCTTAGCCGCTGTGAAGTTGCAGGAGCAGCTCGGGCCTGGCGCGGTGGTGGTTACTGTTTTTCCGGATGACAACAAGAAGTATTTGAGTACGGACCTCCTACGCGATGAACCTCTGAACGAAGCCTATCTGGCTCCGGGGATCGAGCTGCTTGGTCTCGAGGCCTTTCAGCGCGACTGCGCCTTCTGCAAGGACATCGACTGATCCACCGCTGGAGTTGCTCCCGACTCGACAATCGCATACCAAATCTCCGCTAATCCGCTTGCCAGGACCTATCGTCGCTTCTGACATATCGGTGATACAACATCACCTGAAGCGGCCGGTCCAGGAGGCAATGAACTGATGGAGCGGATTGCAGATGTTTCGCCGCGTCCCAGGGCCAGGATTACCGGAGTCGTTTATTTGCTTTACTTTTTGACGGCAGTATCCGCCGAGGTCGTCGTTGGCCGCGGCCGGGCTGTTGCATTTGACGCCGTCAACGTCATCGCGTACGTGTTCTACATCGCTGTGACGCTGCTGTTCTATTTCATGTTTAAGGCGGTGAGCAGGAGCCTATCTTTGCTCGCGGCGTTCTTCAGCCTCGTGGGATGTGGCAATGATGTACTTGGCCTCTTTAATCTCGCTCCCTATAAGATCAACTCCTTGGTATTTTTCGGGCCCTATTGCCTCCTGCTCGGCTACCTCATTCTCAGATCGACTTTTCTGCCTCGAATTCTGGGCGTGCTGATGGCGTTTGCCGGCTTGGGTTGGCTGATCTTTTTGTCACCGCTCGGAAATCATCTGTCCACCTTCCTTCAGGTCCTCGGCTTCGTGGCGGAAGCATCACTGATGCTATGGCTCATCGTGAAGGGCGTGAACATTCAACGATGGAGGGAGCAGGCCGGCGCAGCGGACGAGGGACCAACCACTTGAAGTAGTCCACACGCCTGATAAACGCGGAAACGGGAAACTGAGGCAGCGCGCCGACGACAATCTGGTTCGCTCGATTTCGCGGGTCGCGATAGAATCGCCCGGGCTGGCTTGGGAGGGTCCTGATGAAGTTTGGGCGGTGGTGCGTTTCGGGTGTGGTCGCGGGTGTCCTCTTGTGCGTTCTCGGTGCGGCGGGGGCCGCTGCGCAGACGCTCAAGGACGAGACGCTGAAGGGGATGAAGTGGCGGCTCATCGGCCCTTTCCGCGGCGGACGCGTGCTGGCTGTGACGGGCGTCTCGAACCAGCCAAATATATATTATTTCGGCGCAGTGGCCGGGGGCGTTTGGAAGACGACGGACGGCGGGCTCACTTGGGCGCCGATTTTCGATAAGCAGCCCATTGCCTCAATCGGAGCGATGGCTGTTGCGCCTTCTGACCCAAATATCATCTACGTTGGAACGGGTGAAGCTTGCGTTCGTGGCGACATCTCCTACGGCAACGGCGTGTACAAGTCGCTCGACGCGGGCAAGACCTGGACGCACATCGGGCTAGATGACACGCGTCACATCGGCAGCGTAATCGTCGATCCGCACAATCCCGACATCGTTTTCGTCGCTGCGCTCGGTCATGCGTTTGGGCCGAACAAGGACCGCGGAGTGTTTCGCTCCGCGGATGGCGGGAAGACCTGGCAGAACGTCCTCTTCAAGGACGACAAAACCGGCGCGATCGATATCACCTTCGATCCCAACAATTCGCACGTGCTCTACGCGTCGCTTTGGCAAGCTCTGCGCACCCCGTGGAGTTTCGAGAGTGGCGGTCCCGGCAGCGGACTCTACAAATCGAGCGACGCCGGTCTTACGTGGCAGCGTCTCGAAGGCCATGGCTTGCCCGAAGGAGTGCTCGGCCGCATCGGAATCGCCGTATCTCCCGCCGATTCGAGCCGCATCTATGCGCTCATCGAAGCGGAGAAAGGCGGCCTTTATCGTTCGGATGATGCCGGTGCGACCTGGGAGCGGATTAACGAAGATCACCGCTTCCGTCAACGCGCCTGGTATTTCACGCACATCTACGCCGATCCGAAAAACGCCGACACGGTGTACGTGCTCAACACCGGCATGTTCCGCTCGACCGATGCGGGCAAATCCTTCCAGATTCTTCCCGCGCCGCATGGCGACCGCCACGATCTCTGGATCGATCCCTCGAACACAAATCGCATGATTGAAGGCGACGATGGCGGCGCGACGATCTCTACCGATGGCGGCAAGACGTGGAGCGCCCAGAGCAATCAGCCCACTGCGCAGTTCTATCACGTCGCTACGGACTCGCGGTTTCCGTACTACATCTATGGCGCGCAGCAGGACAACTCCACGGTAGCCATCGCCAGCCGCAGTGATAACGGCGCGATCGGCCAACGCGATTGGTACGATGTTGGTGGAGGCGAGAGCGGCCACATTGTTCCCGATCCGCGCAATGCCAACATTGTTTACGCGGGCTCCTACGACGGCCTGATCACGCGATTCGACAAATCGACCGGCCAAACGCAGGTTGTTTCCCCCTGGCCGCTAAATCCCATGGGCTCCGGTGCTGCAGAGTTGAAGCACCGTTTTCAATGGACCGCGCCGATTGCGGTCTCGCCCCACGATCCGAACACGCTCTATTTCGGCGGCGAAGTTCTTTTCTTCACAAGTGACGCTGGCGCGACCTGGAACATCATCAGCCCCGATCTCACGCGCAACGACAAGTCAAAGCAGCAAGTCACCGGCGGCCCGATCACGAAAGACAACACCAGCGTCGAATACTTCGACACGATTTTCGCAATCGCCGAATCGCCCGTCGAGAAAGGCGTGATTTGGGTTGGCTCCGACGATGGTCTCGTTCACTTGACGCGCGACGCCGGACAGAACTGGAGCAATGTCACGCCGAAAGATCTGCCCGAATGGGGCACGGTCAGCATCATCGATCCATCGAGCGCGGACGCCGGGACCACCTTTGTGGCCGTCGATCGCCATCGCCTCGATGATTATCAGCCGTACATTTATTCGACGACGAATTACGGCAAATCGTGGACGCGTATCACGAATGGATTGCCGACGACGAGCTACGTTCACGCCGTGCGCGAGGATCCGAAACATCCGGGTCTGCTCTTCGCCGGAACGGAAACCGGCATCTTTGTTTCCTTCAACGGCGGCGCGCACTGGCAGCCGCTGCAACTCAATCTGCCGGTTGCTCCGGTGCATGATCTCGCGATTCACGGCGATGATTTGATCGTTGCGACGCACGGCCGCGCGTTCTGGATTCTTGATGACATCTCGCCCCTTCGCGAAATCACCGACGCGATTCAATCCGAGGATGTTCATCTCTACGCATCCGCCGCCGCCGTGCGCTTCCTTGGCGGCTCGGATCACATTCCGCCGAACTGGCCGCTTGGCGCGAATCCTCCCGACGGCGCGATTATCGACTACGCGCTGAAATCCAAGCCGAAGGACGCAATCGAATTAGAAATTCTGGATAGCGACGGCAATCTCATCCGAAAATATTCCAGTAAGAAAAAGGAAGAAGAGAAACTGCCCGGCGAAGAAGTCGAGCCCGAGGAGCCCAGAGATTTGCTGCCGCTTGAGGCCGGTCTCAACCGCTTCGCATGGGATCTGCACTATGAAGAAGCCAGCAAAGTGCCCGGAACTGTAGCCTGGGGCGGCGGAACCGACGGCCCGCGCGTGCTGCCCGGAACTTATCAGGTGAAGCTCACGATCGCGGGCAAGAGTTACACCTCGTCGGTCGAGGTCAAGCTCGATCCACGAGTCACCACCTCGGCGGAAGATCTGAAGAAGCAGCTCGATCTCGCGCTGAAGATTCGCGATCGAGTGACTGCAGCCCACGACGCGGTGAACGAGATTCGCGATGTGCGAGCGCAACTCGAATCGCTGCGCAAGCGCCTGGCGGGCGATCAGTCGCACGAAGACATCGCCAGAGCTGCCGAAGATTTAGCAAAGAAGCTAACGCTGGTAGAAGAAGCGATCATCCAGCCAAAATCAAAATCCTCGGAAGATCCGCTAAATTATCCGATTCAAGTTGCCGATCAACTAATGGCCCTAGCCAGCACAGTCAACAGCGCCGACACCGCTCCCACGCAAGCTTCCTACGATGTCTTCGACGAGCTGAATCACCGTCTCGATGAACAGCTAGCCAAGTGGAAAGACCTGAAGGAAAAAGATCTCTGGTCTTTCAACGGCCAAGTGCAGAAAGCGAATATTCCGGTCGTGATGGTCGCGCCGCCGAAGAACGATTAGGGTCGCGCCCGCATGCGCGCTTGAGCGCTGGGTGACCGTGTCATATGATTTCAAATTGGAAATGACCGAGGAACGAAACAACGCCCCAAAAGAAACTAGCCGCCCGGCCACCTACTGGATCGGCGAGGGTGGTGGCTGGCTCCTGAAGCACGTCGTCGACGGTCTCGCCGCCACCGGCATCACCCCCAACATGTTCACGTTCCTTGCGTTGGCGGTGAATAGCTGGGCCGCAGTGCTGTTCGCCATGGGCCGATTTCGGCAGGCCGCCGCGGTTCTCTTTCTCGCCGGCTTTCTCGATATGGCCGATGGGCAGGTGGCGCGGCGAGTAGGGCGCGTCACCGCCTTTGGCGCGTTCCTAGATTCCACGCTCGATCGCTATTCCGATCTCGCGCTCTACATGGGCCTCGTAGTTTATTACACGCTGATCGGCCGCCCGTTTTATATGGCACTCGCCGCCGTGGCGATGGCCAGTTCGTTCATGGTCAGCTATTCCCGCGCCCGCGCCGAATCACTAATTCCCACGTGCAAGGTAGGTTTCATGGAGCGCCCCGAGCGCCTGGTTCTACTGATTCTAGGCGGCGTCTTCCAACGCATGGCCCCAGTCCTCTGGGTAATCGCATCAATTTCCACGCTGACGGTAATTCACCGCGTCGTCTACACCTGGCAAGAACTGCGCGCTGGCCGCACGCTTCCCGAAGCCGGGACTTCCTCGCTGTCCTAATTCTCCCTCGCGCCTTCCATTTCAGACCGCGCGCGCATAAATTCCTCCACCGGAGCAGCAACAATTTCCTGCACGCGCTCGCGCAATGCGTCCACCTCATCCCGCCCGATCTGCGTCGTATCAATCGTATCGTGCAGGATCACGGTAATCTTGCCGGGATAAAGCATCCAGTTGCCCGTCTGAAAGAATTCAAAAGATCCGACAATGCTCATCGGCACGATTGGAGTCCCGAATTTCTGCGCGATATTGAATATTCCTTTCTTGAACGGCCCGACGTGCCCATCGCGCGTGCGCGAGCCTTCGGCAAATGCAATCAGACTCACTCCGGAATCGAGCGCCACCTTGGCCCGCCGCGTCATTTCCTCAAGCCCCGCACGGCTGGGCGCCTCCGGAACGGGAATGTTGCCGAATCTCCCCATCATCCAGCCATACACCGGAATCTTGAAATGCGATTCCAGCTCGAATCCACGCACGAATTGCGGGATCGCCGAATAAATCACGAAAGGATCGAAGATATTGACGTGATTGCAAATCAAAATGCTCGTCTGCCGCGGATCGAAGCCCGGCGAGCGCTTCACTTCGAATCTCACGCCGGCAATCCGCAAAATGTTGCGAAAGAAAACGCGCTGCGGCCAGTCGTTCTTGCGCGGATCGATGAACACCGCAAGCAGAACGAGCAAAGTGCAAACAATGAAGAAGTGCAGGCCGCTAAGCACCCAGAGAACGATCGACCGCACCGTGAGCCATGCCTTCCTCATGCGTAAACGTCCAGCGCGCCGGCAAGCACTTCGATGCTTTGCAGTTGCAGCTCCAAGCTTTCTCCATCCACCATCACGATAACCGGCCTGTCGAGATCGAAATCGACGCGCTGCACGGCCGCGCGCGACGCCAGCGGATGTTCGATGTGCGTGCCGTCAAAAAGCGTCGGCAGATTTCGCAGCAGACCGAGGCGCCCGATCGGCCCCCAGCGGACATATTCAAGCAGGCCATCATCGGTCGCCGCGTTTGGCGCGATCATCATTTTGCCGCCGGTGAAGCGGCTGTTATTGAACGCGAGAAAAAGGCAGCGGCGGTGGTCGTGCTCCGAATGTGGATCAACGCGATGCGGAAACGGCCGCCGATCCAGCCGCGCCAGGCACGTGAGCACGCCGAGAATATAACCTGCCTCGCCGAATGTCTTGAACCGGCGATTCGTGATCGCCGCAACATCGGCCGCAAATCCCAGCGTAAGAAGATTGATGTAAAAAAGTTCGCCGCCTTGATAGGCAAGCCGCATGACGTCGCAGCGGCGCTTGCGTCCGGCAACGATGGCCTCTGCTGCGCCCGCCGCGCCATTCTGCATAAAATCTTTTAGGAAAGAATTGCCGGTGCCCAGCGGCAAAAATCCGAGCGCAGGACGCTCGCCGCCCAGGGATTCGGGGAAAAGTCCGTTGACCACTTCGTAGGATGTGCCATCACCGCCGACGGCGATGAATTTCCGCCAGCCTTCTCGATAAGCCTCGCGCGCGATGCGCGTGGCTTCGCCCGCGCCGTGCGTCTCGCGAATCTGCAAATCGACGCCTTTCGCGCGCAATTCGGCAAGCGCCTTCGCCGCGAGCTTCCCGGAGCGTCCGCCGCCCGCGGCCGGATTGACGATAGCGAGGAAGCGGTCGTTCATAGCGGCAGGACGGCGCTGCGATCGAGAGCCGCGCGAATCTGGTCGGCGAGTTCGCCGCGTTTGATCTTCATCGAAGCGGTGCGCGGAAAATCCTGGGTCCATGGCACGATTCCACTGATGCGCTTGTAATTCAGCAGCCGCCGATTGCGCTCCCCGATTTCAGCTCGCAATAGCTCGTCGATCGCGCGGCCTTCTTCCGGATGAATCACGATGACGAGCTGCTCGCCCACCATCGTCCGCTGTGGCCAAAGATAATTCGCCGCGAAGACGCTGTATTCCTTCACCGGCAAGCCTTCAAAGACGTTTTCAATGTCTTCGGGATAAATATTCTTGCCCTCTTCGGTGACGATCATGTTTTTCTTGCGCCCGAAGAGCTGCAAGTGGCCCATGACGTCGAGCCGGCCCAGATCGCCGGTCAGCAGCCAGCCATCCACCAGAACTTCCGCTGTCATTTCTGGATCGTCGAGGTAGTGCGACATCACATTCTTGCCGCGCACCGCCACTTCACCGATACCGTCTGAGTCGGGCTGCAAGATTTTCACTTCCACGCCGGGTAGCGGTTTGCCCACGGTGTCCGCGCGGAACGGTTTGAAATCATTTAGCGTGTTGACCGTGCCCGCTTCCGTGCAGCCGTAACCGTTGCCGACGAGAATGCCGAGATCATAAAAGAATTGCAGCGTCGCGGGCTCGGTGAATGCGCCGCCGACGAATAGTGCTCGCAATTCGCCGCCGAAGGCTTTGTGAACATCGCTCAGAAGCGCCCGGCTCAATCGCGTATGCGGCCGGTGGCGCGTGAACGCGCGATTCACGCCGATCAAGGCATTCAAAACTCGCCGCTTGCCGCGTGGCAAGGAATCGCACCGTTGCCGCATTCCACGTTCGAGATTCTTCAGCACCATCGGAACCAGCGTCATGTACGTGATCTTATAGCGCGTGAATGCTTCGCGGATGTATTCGGGCCGCAGCGTGCGCAGATGCACCACCGCCGCGCCGCAAGTAAACGGCCCGACAAATCCCACCATGAAATCAATCGCATGATTCGTCGGCAAAATGCTGAGGTAACGCACGCCCGGCCAGAAAGGATAGAGCGCCGTGAGCGACATGCATTGCTCGAGATAATTCTCGTGCGTCAAAACGCAACCCTTCGGCCGGCCTCCGGTCCCGGATGAGTAGACGATGCACGCCGGATCGTTGCGTTGGCGCATTTCGAAGTGCGGCTCGCCGATGGCCTTGGCATCCTCCCATCGCCGCGCACCCAAAAGCTCAGCGTTCGGCGGCGCTTCGGTAACGAGAATTATCTTCGCGCACAGCTTCGCAAAGTCCGGCGGATTGTGCGATGGCGCGCCAGAGATGAAATTCGACGATGAGTACCTCGGCGCGCGAATGGGCCAGAAGCTGCAGCTGCTCGCCGGGCGTCAGCTTGTAATCGAGCGGCACAAGCACGCCGCCGCAGTAAAAAATCGCGTAAGCAGAAATCAGCCACTTCGACTGATTGGTCATGATGATCGCGGCGCGGCAGCTCGGCGCGAATCCCGAATCTTGCAGCCATCGCGCCAACGGAAGCGCCGCCTGTTTGAATTGCCGGTACGTGAGCCGGCAATTCTCGCGCTCGCGATCCGCTTCAATCAGGCAGATTTCATCCGGCCAGCGCTCCAGCGCATCTCGAAGCGCTTCACCGAGACAGGAATAACGGCTGAGGTCCAGCATCAAGTGAGGTCCAACATCAGAGGCGCGCTTGAATTCGCTCGGCCAGCGTGCGGAAATCCGTGACGCCCTGCAATTCGTAATCCGGCAGCTCGATGTGAAAATGATTTTCGACGCGCGTCAAAAGATCGAGCGCCTGCAGGCTATTGATGCCCAGCGTCTTGAAAAAATCGTCGTCGGCCTTAAGCTGCGCCCGAGGCACAGAAAAATGCTGCGCCGCAAGTGCCAGAATCTGCTCGGTAGTCTCTTGTAAATTCGCCATGACGCTAAGAGTCCCTGCCCATGCGTCCCGCGTAAGCGGGATCGCCGGGTGCCCCATGCGCCGTACTTGCGCGTGGGGTTCTTGCGCAAAACTGCCTCACACTAACCCTACGGCAAATAAGGCAGCGCATCCTCAGATTCCAAAAACTTGCGCAACCCCGCTTCCACAGCCGGATGCGTAAATAAATCGCAAAAAATCTCGATCTCCTGCCGCAACTCTTCTTCCGGTATCGGCTTGATAAATCGCTTGGCGGCGATTGCCGTAGCTCGATCGAACTTCGCAAGCTGCGCAGCTGTAGCCCGCGCCACACGCAAAGCCTCGCCTTCGGCGACAACCTGGCTCACCATTCCAACGCCGTGCGCCTTCGTGGCATTGAAACTCCGCCCAGTCAAAAGCAGATCGCGAACCACAGCATTACCGACATCTCGCTTCAAGCGCGGAATCCCGCCAAATCCCGGAATCAAGCCAAGCCGCAACTCCGGAAAACAAAATCGCGCCATCTTGTCGGCGATAATGAGGTCGCAAGCCAGCGCCAGCTCGAATCCCCCGCCGAAAGCCACGCCGTGAACCGCCGCAATCGTGGTCAGCGGCGCGGCGTCAATTCGATTGAACACGCGATGAATCCGCTGCAGGAATTCGCGAAGCTCAGTCAGGCGCGCATCCGGAGCCACTTCTTGCGAGCGGCGAAACAGTTCGCGCAAATCGGCGCCCGCGCAGAATCCCGATTTCAGCTCGCTGTGAATGATCAGCGCATGCGCCGAGCCGAAAACCGTCTCGAGCTCCGCGATAAACCGCTCGAATTCCACCAGCGATTCAGAGCCGATTTCATTGCAAGGCGGCCGGTGCAGCCTCAGCTCGACGCAGCCATCGCGCAGCCCCCACGACATCGTATTGGCGCGAAAATCCTTCATGCCGTTTTCTTTCGGTAAAGTTCCTCGATCGCTTCGCGAAGCCGCTCGGTGATGACGTCCCGCTTCAGTTTACCATTGGCAGTGAGCAATCCGTTCTCGATCGAAAATGGCACCGTCGAAACGCAAAACGCGCGAATCTGCCGGTAATGCGGCAGCGATTGATTCACGCGATCGACGGCCTCTTGCGCCTGCGCGGCGTACAAACCATTTGCGGAGCCGGCGCCCGATGCGAAAATCGCCGCGAGATAGCTGCGATTATTGCCGACCAGCACCACGTGCTCGGCCGCGGGCACGAGCTTCTTCAGTTCTTCCTCGATCGGCTCGGGCGCGATGTTGTGCCCCGAATTCAGGATGATGAGATTCTTCACGCGGCCGATGATCCGCCAATTGCCCTCGGCATTCACTTCGCCCTGATCGCCCGTATGAAACCATCCGCCTTCGAGCGCCTTCGCGGTGGCTTCGGGACGCTGCCAATAGCCGGGGAAAATATTCGGCCCGCGCACTAGGATTTCACTGTTCTCGCCAACGCGCATCTCAATCCCCGGAATCGCCGGGCCTACAAATCCAGGCGTGTAATGCTGCGGATCATCGAGCGTGCAAATGCCGGTTGTTTCCGTCAACCCGTAAGCCTGCAATACAGGAATGCCAAGCATCATAAAAAAGCACTGCGTTTCAACGAGCCAGTGGCGCGGAACCGCAAATCAGCGCCTTCAGATTCGGTCCGATCGCACGCCGAATCGTGCGGAACAATATCGCGTTCCCGAGCGCAAGCCACAATCCATCGCCCAGTTTCGGTGCTCCGCTCTGCTTGCGCGCAAACGCCGCCTTCGCGCGATTGAAAAGCCCGGAGATCGCGCGGCCGCGCTCAGCGATCTGCCCCTCGATTCGTGCGCGGATGCGCTCGAGAAGCGTTGGCACATTCAAGAAGTAGTCCGGCTGCGCGACTTTGATTTCGTCGGCTAGCCGGTTCAAATCCGTCGATAGCGAAAACACGGAATTCCGCGAGAGCGCGCTCAGCATGGTGAGCCAGGACGCCGCGAAATTGAGCGGCAAATAATGAAAGATTTGCTCGCGACGGGCTAACTTCGGATGCATTTCCATCAGCCGGTCGAGCCGCGCCGTCGTGCAGTTCATCATGTGATCCAGATTGCCGACGTTCAGCACCACGCCTTTCGGCTCTCGCCGATGTGCCGGACGTGTAGATGATCGTGATTGGGTCGACTTGGTTGACCAACTGAGCGCAGCTTTTCTCCGCCCTGCCTGCGCTCGCAGAGCTTGCGGCGGGGTTCTCCGCGGACGCGAAAATATCGTCGAAGAGTGAAGTCGGCGGAGCGCCAGACCAAGCCGCAGCGATCGAGTCGCGAAGCTCCGGCGTCGCGCAAAACAATCGCGCAGGCGAGCAATCTTTCATCATGGTGACGAGTTCGGCGGCCGCCTGACGCGAATACAGCGGCACGACAATCACGCCCTCGGCCATCAGCGCCAGATCGATGGCGACCCAGCGAATGCTGTTCGCGCCGAGCAGCGCGCAGCGATCGCCTCTTCTTCAATCCCACGCCGGAGATGAAGTTCGCGCGCTCGCGCTACCAGCGCCAGCAGTTCGTTTCCGGAAACGCTCTCGACATGCTCCGAATGAATTTCCTGCAGCACGGGCGTATCGCCCGCCTCTTTTAATCGCGCGAAAATATTTTCGAGGAAGTTCACGATCAATCCGCCGCGACCCTCATCCGTTCCCAGACTTTTCTGCGCTGCCGCCCGAAGTACATCCCGCTGAAAGTTTGCGCGGGCGCAAGAAGTACCGGATAAATCCATCCGGCCCAGCCCACCAGTTTCGCACCGCCAAGCGCAGCCAGCGATACAGACGCGGCGCCAACTCCCAGGCTAATCGCGGATTCGAAAACGCTCGCGCGCGTGTCCAGGCGCTCGAGTTCATTCAGCTCGAGCTCCACACGTTTCTTCCAGGCGTGCCGGTAGAGAAAAATGAAGACCAGCGACGCAGCCGCAAAGCCGAGACTGTAGATGATCATCAGCAACGGCAACTGGTCCTGCCGGATCGGCGGAACCATGCGCCCGTCGGGCAGATGAACATCCGTAGGAAGGCCCAACCATGAATTGAAGAGCAGCGAGAACAGGAACTTGAGCGGATAGACATAGAACAGCACCACGAATAGCAGAACTGAATTCAGAAGAATTGTCTGCGTATCCTCGAGGCCGTAGCGACGGAAATAAATATATTGCTTGTACCAGATGGCGATCAGTAGCGCGAAGCAAATGGCGAAGGCGCCGAAGCCACGCATTGTTTCGAGCAGGTCATCAAACGTGTGCGGCACTTCGAGCGAAACGATCAGCAGCGTGATTGCGAAGCCGAAAACCGCGTCGCTCAAGCCTTCGAAGCGCGAGATCTCATGGCTGCGCCAGCGAAAGCCTTCTTTTTCGCCGACGTGCTTTTTCGCCAGGTGTTGCCGGACCATTCGATTTCGCGCCTTTCGGAAGCGTCGGCGAAAATCAGCAGTGCGCTTCGGCCAGATGCTCGAGGTTCGGGCTGAGCGGCGGCAGATATTCTTCCCAACTGCGCCGGCCGCCGCGAATCGGGAATTCGGGATACTGGCGCGCCAGATGTGCTTCGAGATAGGTGCCCATGCGCGCCATCAATTGCAGATTCTTGATTACCGTCTGCGCGATCGCGTCGCGGATCGAATCGGCGTCGCGATCGAGCGCGTGCATTACTGCGACGAGCTTGTCTTCGAGTTCGGGATCGTCCACGCGCACAGTGAGGTGATCGTGGCCGCGCTCGTGCATCAGATTGCCGATGCGCTCGTCCATGGAGACGCCCGCGGAAACGATCCCGGCGGGCATCGAGGTGACAATCGCGTGATAGCGCGAAGAAACCAGGCGATCGCAGCAGCGCAGGATGCTCACAAGCTCGTACATATTGAGCTGTTTCGAAGAGAAAATCGGCGCGCCGCCGATTTTCGGCGCGAGCCGCTCGCAGGCGCGGCGATCGAGCGCTTCCATGCCGACCAGAATTGTGAACATCGGCCGGTCTCGTCGATAGCGCACCACCGCTTGGCCTAGCGCGGACAGATATTTCTCAAATGCCGCGTCCACTTCGGCGCCCGAACGATGAAAGTAAATCGTTCGGTAGTAGCTCTCCTTGTAAGCGCCCGCCGTGAGATGCGCCACGCGCTTGGCCATCGATGCCGTCACCGGCCACCAGAACGGATGAATCGGGCACACGGCCAGAATCGGCGACGCTCCGTCCCAGCCGGCTTCCCGCAGCATCTTGCGGCCGTATTCGGGACGGATGGGGCTCGAAAGTCCACGCCGTGTCGGTGCCGAGCTCTGTCGAAACTCCGAGTTTCCCGAGCACCTCTTGCGATTCGGGATTGCGCGTGATGATGAAAGAGTCGCGGCAATAGCGCCGGCACATGCTCTGGACGAAGGGATCCATCTCGCCCGCTTCGGCGCCGTAGCCGACGCTCAGCTTGTTCTGCGCCGCGGCGATGCCCAGCGAGCCGATAATCATGATGGTGAGCGCGTTGGCGAACTTGCTTTTGAACATCGAGCCTTCGCAGGCGATCACGCCGTCATTGCGCGGCACTTCGCGCGCAAGAAACGGCGGATAGACATCGGGTAGATGCACCTGGCGCGCATCGCCGAAATACCCGCGCGTGAGATCGAAATTCTGGGTCATCACGGAGAGCGAAAGATTCTCCGGGCCGAGAATGCGGCGGACTTGCCTGAGAATTTCCTCTACACGAACATCTGAACCTGTATTGCGCGTGCCGTTGTAGCCCGCGAAGAGCAACTTGAGTTTTTCGCCGGGGCGCCAGGCTTCGCCGGAACCTAGCATCCAGGCAAATTTCTTTGCCTCGATGATGCTGCTGACCCACGCGGCTAAAGCTACATCACTCATGCGCGCGAATTCCTGGCTGATCCGCTGGCTGCGGGCGCGGCGGCTGCCGAAGACGCGGCGGCTCCGGGCCAATCCTGATAGCGATACTGGAAATTATTGTCGCGACTGAAGCGCAGCAGGCCAAAGCAATATTTCGAAAATGGCTCGGGCTTGCGGCCCAAGCTCGGCGACGATGCGCGAATTATCGAAGACCGTATTCCAGACGAGATAGGGCAAGAAAACTTTGAGCAGCGTGGCGATGCCGCCGACTTTTCCGGATCGGCGAGCGAGCGAATTCACCATGCGCGTCGAGGGGCCTTCCAGACCCGGCACGAAGACCGGGCCGCGCTTGCCTTGCGCTTGGGCGAGCGCGTCGGTGAGCTGCTGAAATGTCTCGGAGCCGGTGCCCGAAGCGAGATGATAAATCTCATGCTCGGGGCGTTCCTTCATGTGCAGCGTGGCAATTCCATCGGCGACGTAATCCACCGGCACGATATCGAGCTGGTCATTCGGGCGGAAGGGAAGCATCGGCAGCCCCGCCAAGAAGACGAACGCGCGCACCATGTCGAATTGCGTCGTTTCGGGGCGGCGGCTATCGCCGAGAACAATGCTGGGGCGCAGGAATAATTTCGATACGTTCGGAAGAAGCTCGCGGCCCATGTGCTCGCAGAATTTCTTCGTGCGCGCGTAGGGATCGTAGTCCGAGCGGTCCCAATCGATCGCCGTGTCTTCCTGCACCACTTCATTGCTGCGCATCCCGGCAACGGCGACCGTGCTCACATGGCTGAATCGCCGCAAGCCGTGATCCGCCTCCGCGCGCGACGCCACCTGAATCACCTGCAGCGTCCCGCGCAGATTGACATTCAGGCAGGCTTTCTCGGATTTGCGATTGAGCGAAGCGGCGCAGTGAATGACGGAATCAGTCGAGCGAACCAATTCGCGGTATTTGTCATCGCTCAGTCCAAATCGCGAGCCAGTCAAATCGCCGCGGAAGAAGTTGATGCGCGAATCGAGATAATCGCTGAATCGCGGAAAATCGAGATGAATCTGCACAGAGCGCCAAAGCCGCTGCCGCGCTTCATCCTCATCGCGCGCGCGCACGAGGAGATTGAATTTCTCGCCCGAGCGTTCCAGCAAATTCGCCAGAACGTGAGCGCCGATATATCCCGTCGAGCCAGTCAGGAAAATGGCCACAGTGGTTGGGTGTTCAGGACGCGGCCGGGGCCGCCCGCCGCGCGTCGTCCGCGTTCGAATCGGGCGCGAGAGGCACGGAACGCCGTGGCGGCGCCTCCGGAGCGTGTCCTTCGATGAGAGGATAGCACCACTTGCGCAGCGCCGGAATGTGCACGTTGATCCAGTAATCCCACCAGTCGAGCGTGCGAACATCGTAGCTGAAATCGGGGCGCTCTTCGGGGAGAAGGGAAGCCGATAGCCGCTCGATGTTGGCGGCCTCGAAGATGTGGTCGTTGTGCAGGATGAACGGCTCAAAAAGCGCGATGAGCTTCACCACTTTGTCGAGTTCGCGCTCGCGCCGGGCAAGTGTCGGCATCTGAAAGCCGAATGGCTCGACGCTGCGCTGGATGGCTTGCACGATGGCCTTCTGCGCGGGAGCCGAAAGCGTCTCGTAGCGCGCTTTCGACACCGGGATGGCGTCGAATTTCAGCTTCATGCGCTGCCCGAATCCATTCTGCGCGCGATAGTGGCGGCGATGGCCTAAACCCGTCAGTTCGATCGAGCGGCGCATGTTGCAGGGATTGGTCACCGACGATGCGATCTGGTAGACCGGCGCGTTGCAGCGCGCCATCAGCGCCGCGGAAATCAAAGTCATGCCGCGGCAAACTAAATCCACCGGCACAATGTCGAGGCATTTGCGCTCGTTTGTCGGCAATTGGCGGAAATATGTGCCGAGCAGGTACGAAAGCGAGGCCGAAGTATTGATGCCCTCGTTCCAGCCGAGGAACGGCTGCCCGATCGATGATTCGACGATCGCCGGGCGCACGATGGCTATCGGAGTTTGCGGCGATTGCTTCGTGAAATTTACGATCAGCGATTCGGCGAGACTCTTCGAAAGCGTGTAAGTATTCGGCCAGCCCAGCTCGCTGGCGCGGCGCGTTCCTGCTTCCGTCAGCGTTTGCCGAATCCAGCGCAGGCGGTTTTTGCGAACCTGATTCTCGAGCGCGACCCCACCAAGATCCTTCGCTGCATGTTCCTTGGCCAGCGCCTGTTTTCGGAGCTCGGCGGCGACCTCAGGGCTTTCCGAGCGGAGTTCGGTTACGCGGATGAAATTCTCGAGCGAGTGCCATTCGTTCTCGGCGTCGAAGCCGGCAATTCCGGCGGGGTTATAGTTCGGCGTTGCGGCTTCGTGGATGCGGCCGTCGCGCTGGCCCGCGACGTAGCAGGTCGAAAGGTGCAGGAGCGCCGCATGACGGCACTCGCGCAGGAATTCGAGCACGTGTGCGACCGCATTTACGTTCGAAGACAGCGCGTCGCGCAGGTCAGGATTGAAGTCCGTGAGGCCGGAGCTATTGACGATGAGATCGAGCGACGCGGCGAGTTCGGCGCGCGTCTCGGGGGCCATCCCGAGGTCTGGCTTGGTGACGTCGCCTTCCACGATTTGCACGCGCTCGCGGAGATAAGCCGCAAAGCGCGCCCCGTGACGCTTGGCGAGAGGGCCGTAGACCGGCGACGTCTCCACCATTTTCTGGAAACGCTCGAGCGACGTGGTTGAGCGGTTCCGCCGCACGAGGACAGAAATCTTCCCGGTATCCGGGAGATCGGTGAGCAGATTCGCCAGCCAGACTTTGCCGATGAAGCCAGTCCCGCCGATCAGCAGGATTTTCTTTCCCGCCAGCGAAGCGCGCACGGAAAGTTGCTCCCCTGCGCTGCACTGCGGGAATTCGACCACCGGGATCGTCACGCGCGGTGTGGTGCGCGCGGCCGGCCGTATCGCGTCATTCAGAATGGACGGATTCCGGATGAAGCCCAAATCGCGCGCCAGCTCTTCCCGGGAGATGCGGCCGTCGGGGCGATGGCTGGCCAGCTTGGCCAGAGCGCCGCGCGGGCGGATCACCGGCTCGAGCAGCCGGCCTGTGGCTATGCCATCCCGGAATTCGAGCCTATTGGCGATCAGCCTCTCGATCCCCAAATGCCTCGCCAGCGGGCCCATGATGTGGTCGAGCCCCTGGCTGACCAGCACAATTCGTTCGCCCCCGGCGATGGCCTCCTGCAGCTTGGCGACGCCCGCCGGCTTCAGGTGCGGCTTGAAGACGTATTCGAAGTACTCCTCGCCAAGCAAGTCGAGCCGATCCTTGCTCACCCCGCGCAGGACGGTATGCAGCAGCCGGGTCGCGACCACCCGGTGGGTCACGTAAAGGAACGGCCGGGCCGCCGCCAGCACCCCCATGCCGCCGCGCCGCGCCCAGCGCTCTAGGAAGCTCTGGGCATTCCAGGCAAAGAAGCCCACCGGTCGCACAGCGGTGAGGTTCAGCAGGCTACCCTCGACTCGCCAGAACGTAACGGGCCGCTGGGGCACACCCGTAGCCCCGGCGCCCTTCGCGCGATGGTGATTAGGGGTCACAGCCTGTGATGGTTCCATGTATAAACGGGGCCTCCCGGCGACGGTCCCGTATGCCTATGGATTCACTGAAATTAGCATTGTAGCAGGCGGGAAGCAAGCGAGGCTAACGCTGAAGCTTGTTGGCGCGCGGATACTGGCTCGGTAGCCAACCGATAGTACGGTGTTTGCGATTCAAGGAGTTCCGTGCGCTGCCGTCAAACTCTAGTGCGGATACTGGAATTGGTAGAGCGAGCCAACCGGGCCGCTGACTGGCCGCGTATTGTAGTCGAGCAAATAGCGCAGATGCTCGGCGTCCAGCGGGTAGCCGATTCCTGCGGGATAGGGATAGGGTAACAGCGTGTGGAAGGGCAGCGGGCCGACCGTCTCGCCGTGCGCCGCGTAGAAATCCATGTCCTTGGCGAAGCCGTCGGCGTAGAAGAAATAATCGCGCGTCCAGCCGGCCCGCGGCGGCGGGAGCTGCGCGGCGTCGAAATCCACGGCTACTTCGTCGCCTGAGCCGAAGACGACATACTCGTTGTCGGTTTTCTCGACAAGCGGCGTGACATCTCCATAGCGCGTGTAATTTCCGATCTGCCGCGTGTACGGCCCCGTGCGGCTGATGTTCTCGTAGACGTAGCGGATATCGTTCTTCGGCGTGCCTTCGACAACCTGCGGATAACCGCGGAATCCGAGATTCGCGCTGGCCAGCGGAATTTCACTCAGCCGGTAGGCGATATCGGCCGGCGAATTATCCAGGCGGATCCGATCCCAATAAATCTTGAGATTCGTAACGATGCGAATCCGCCGCGTGCCCGCAGGAACCTTGCCGGTCAAATCGGCGATCATCGTGCGAGCCAGGCCGGCGGGGAAGCCCATATCATCGATCACGCGCACCCATTTGCCGGAAGCACCCTGCGCCTCGACGTACGGCGCCATCGGTTGCATTCCCGCCTGCCATGCCGCGTACATCGAATTCGCCGTGAAATAATCGGTGAAGCCGTCCATCAGCAAGCGCAGCGGCCGCGATGAATCCCAATCGCCAAGATCAAGCGTGAGCGAATGCTGAGCCGCGAATCCCTGATATGGTTCCCCGGCGAAATCCATCACATATTGGCGATCGCGTGCGCTAAGCTGCGGCAGCACGTCCTCGCCGCGATCTCCCCAAGCTCCCGCGGGCAAATGCGCGCCGCGAGCTGGCAATCACCTTGAATGTAGGGAACGGCGGATTGCTGGCGAAGTATTCGTTGGGATAGACCTCGACATCGGCCGGATGGTCCACGGCAAGCAATCGCACGCGATCGAGATAATCGAGCTCCTCCATCGGCTCCAGCATGCGGAAGCTGATGCGCCCATCGCGCAAAGCAACCTGCGAGCCGCTCACCTTAAGATATTCATCGGGATCGGGCACATCGCGCTGCCCCGGCCCGATCCAATGCCCGACGATGCCGGGCCCAATCATGTCGGCAAGAAATTCGTAGCGCGTCCCATTCCACACGAACACGATCGGGCAAGAACTTCCACGCCGATCAATCTCCGCAATCTCTTTCCGCTGACCCGCCGCGATTTTCACTTCATCCTGCAGCACGCCCGTCGGCCACAGCATGCGAACCACATCCGCTTCCGTTTCCGCGCCCAGCCCGACGTGAAGATCAAGCGGCCCTTGGCTCAAATATCCCGACGCTCCGCTAATCTCAAACTTCTGTCGCATCGCCCCAGCGAATACTTCAACTTTCGTGCCGATCGCCGACTTATTGTCGTTCGTGCCCTTCAGCGCCAATTCCAGCCAATTGTTTTTGTTGCCGCCTACGTTGCGCAGCAGCACAGGCGGCGCGCCGAGCTGTGTAATCAACAGTCCCATCGCGCCATCGCCGTCAAAATCAACAGGAATAACGGCGCGCGGATTTTTTAGCGCAATCTGATCGAGGCCAGCCTCCTTGCTCACGTTGCGAAATCCCGCCGGGCCCTCATTGCGCAGCAGCGCTATCTTTCCGCAGGATGCATCCGCACCGACGGCCACAAGATCCACCCAGCCGTCATTGTCGTAGTCAATGGCCGCAAGGCTCCAGGCGCGATTCCATCCGAGGTCCGGCAGCTTCACGCGCACGAACCCTTTTCCGCCGTCGTTGCGCCATAGTGAAATTCCCGGTCTGCCTTCGTGCGTCAGCGCCACATCCATCCAGCCGTCTTTGTCGAAATCGAGCACCGCGATGCCGCGCGTTCCAGCCGGCACATCGCTCGGCCACAACTCGCGTTTCTCAAAGGGCCCTTCGCGCCGATTGAAGAACGCCGCCGGCGGCCCGCCCGGATTCCCCGTCACGATGAAATCAATCGCGCGATCGTTGTTAATGTCCGACGCAATCGCTCCCATCGCCTCGGGCCGCGCAGCAAGCCCCGTTTCTTCCGTAACGTCAGTGAACGTGCCGTTCCCATTGTTCCTCCAGAGCAGGTTCGAAACTTCGCCCGAACTCCGGAAGTCTGCCGCCCATCTTTGTTGCGTCACGTAAAGATCGAGATCTCCATCGTGATCGTAGTCCACGAAAATCATCCCCATCGCCATCCCAGGTGCCTTAATTCCCGCCGCCGCGGTCACGTCGCGAAATGTGCCGTCGCCCTGATTGCGGAAAAGCGCGACGCGCCCGATGAAACCCACCGCCAGATCTGGCCACCCGTCGTTATCGTAATCTCCGACAGCGCAGCCGATCCCGAATCCGTGAAGATCAATCCCAGATGCCGCTGTGACATCCACAAATGCGCCGCCGCCGGCATTTCGATACAGCATTGCGCGGCCGTCACCCATCGCATTGACAAGGAAAATATCCGGCCGTCCGTCGCCATCAAAATCGAAGACACACGCACCGCGCTCAAAGGGAATTAACGGGCCCCCAACCATTATGCCCTTCACCGGGGGCACGATAAGTGGCAGGCCCGAGTTGGCCGTCACATCCACAAAATGCACAGGAATCGCTGGCAGCACCGGCGCCAGCGCCGACGAAATCTGCTCGGCCAGCGAATATTTCCCCTGCTCGCCATAAACTAGGCTCATCGGCGCGCCCAATTTCGCCGCATTCAGATGCTGAAATCGCTCCAGGTGCGCCTTCGCGTTGGCCGCATCGCCGCTGCGCTGATACGCCTGCGCCAATCCAAACTCCGCCGAAACGTGATACGAATTAATCTTCAGCGCCGCCTGAAATTCCTCGATCGCCTTCGGATACTGGTGCAGTTCCGAATCAATCGTCGCCAGGAAGTAATGCGTGTCAGCGTCACCCGCATCAATCGCCAGCGCCCGCGAAAATGCAGCCGCCGCCGCTTCCGAATTTCCCGCGGATTTCTCGAGCAGCCCGAGGTTGTACCAACCGTGCGCATCCTCCGGATGCGATTGCGTAATCTCCGCCAAAATCTTTCGCGCCTCATCGGCCCGTTGCATATTCAGCAGCGCAATCGCCGCATTCAATTGCGGGACATAATTCCCGGAATCGGCGATGACGGCCTGTTGAAATTCCTTCAGCGCGTCCTCAGGACGCTGCTGATCCATGTAAGCCACGCCGAGATTATTGGACCGCAGAACGGCATCCGCCTTCGCCCCAGCCTTCGCGTTCTCCTTTGATTGTTGCGACTCACCGCGAAAGAGAAGGGGAGCGACAAATAGGCAGGCGACAACAGCGCCAAATCCGACGGTCGTGAAGCGCGTTCGATTCAATCAGCCTCTGTAGCGTTATTTCCGCGTCAACGCCTGCGCGCCGGCCAGCCCTGCGCCTTCCTTCAACGTGATGATCTGATCAGCCCGCACATTCTTCAAATGATCCGTCTGCCCGCTCGGCCAGCGCACCTCAATCCCATCCGCCTGCGCCGCCGCGCCGAGGCCAAAGGTTAGCACAAGCTCGCTCGACGATTCATAACTGCCGCCGCTGCGCAACATCTGATCCTGCGTTCCGCCCCCCGCCGTCACGCGCACCACCGCGCCGATCCCATCGCGATTCGATTTCGTTCCCACCAGCTTTATGCGCAGCCGGTGATTCGCATTTCCCGAATTGCGGAACAGCACCGCCGGCCCGCCATTCGCCGTCACCGCGATATCCAGCGCGCCGTCATTATCAATATCGCCGTAAGCCGCACCGCGCGCCACGCGCCGCGTCGCGAATGCCGCGCCTGCCGACGCGGTCGTCTCCTCGAATTTCCCGTCGCCGAGATTCCGGAACAAATGCGGCGGCTCGGCGTACCGTACGCGATTCTGAATCTTCTCGATGCCATTCTCGATGTGTCCGTTGGCGATGAAAATATCCGGCCAGCCATCCAGATCGTAATCAAAGAAAAAGCAACCGAACCCCAGCGTCAGCAAACTCGCGCGCCCAATCCCCGTCGGCGCCGCTTCATCCACAAACAGCCCGTTCTTCTCGTTGTGATAAAGCGCCGCCATCTGATTCGAAAAATTGGTGATCAGCAGGCTCGGATACCCGCTGCGATCGTAATCCGCTGCGTCCACGCCCATGCCCGCGCGCGCAATTCCGTCTTCGCTGAATGCGATTCCCGACGCCACACCCTTCTCGGTAAAAGTCCCGTTGCCATTGTTGATGTACAGCTTGTTCGGCTGCGTGTCGTTGCTGAATGCAATGTCCGGCCAACCGTCCTGATTCGCATCCAGAATCACCACGCCGAGAGTTTTCGAAGTGGTATCGAAAAGTCCCGCCTTCTGCGTGGCGTCCTCAAATGTTCCGTCGCCGCGATTGTGCCAGAGCCGCACCGACGCGCCGCGATACGATTCCGGCGTGCAATACGATTTCGTCTTGCCGTCGAGCGTGCAGTAAATGTCCGTCTGCGGCGTCCACTGCACGTAATTTCCCACCACCAGATCGAGATGCCCGTCGCGGTCGTAATCCACCCACGCCGCGCTGGTGCTGAATTCATTTGGCCCCGCAAGCCCGGCCTGCTTGGTCACGTCCGTGAACGTGCCGTTGCCGTTGTTGCGAAAAAGATGATTCTGCCCCAGCGCGGTGATGAAAATATCGTCGTACCCGTCGTTGTTGTAATCGCCGACGGCCACGCCCATCCCGTACATCTCGATCGCGAGCCCTGCCTTCGCCGTGACATCCGTGAAAGTGCCGTCGTGATTATTGTGATAGAGGGCCAGGTGCGACGCCGTCCGATGATGCTCCGGCCAGTCCGCGCCATTCACGAAAAACAGATCCTGCCAGCCATCATTATCGTAATCAATGAACGCGACTCCGGCTCCCATGGCCTCCGGCAAATACTCTTTTCCGAATGCGCCATTGTTGTGCACGAAATGAATTCCAGCCGCTTTAGTGATGTCTTCGAATTGGATCGTCGCTTGCGGCGGCGTAGGGAATCCGGATGCGGGCACGAACCACGCACTCGCGAGCATGATGCAAATGCCGAAAAGGCAGGAAAGCATCGAGCGGCCAGGCTTGGCGCGCGGAGATTTCTTCAAACTCAATCTGTCCCCCCGTGTGCTGCAGTTGCCGTTGGAGGCTTCGCACTGCGCAGTTTCTCCGGCGGCACGGAATCATGCTCGTGAATCGGCTGCCGCTCGACGTTGTCCTCCGCATGTGCCCGCAAATAAGGTCCCGTCAGCGTCTGCGCTGATTCATCGGCCTTGAATCGCAGATAGCGCTTCTGAAAGTCGGCCGCCCGATCGTTCTGCCCCAGCCCCGTATAGCAAAGCATCAAATTGTAGTTCGCCTCCAGATCTTCCGGATCGATTCCCAGCGTGGCATTGAATTCCGCGATCGCGTCGCCGTACCGCCGCTGCAAAAATAGAATCCGTCCCAGCTCATCGTGCACTACGCGATCCTTCGGATATTGCTCGAGCACTATTCGCAAATTCGCGGCGGCATCGTCATAGCGCCCCTGATTTCGCAGCACCTTGGCATAAAAGAAATGCGCCCGCGCGAGCGACGGCGAAAGTTCGAGCGCTTTTTCGATCACCGTTTTCGCCGCAGCCAGATTTCCTTCCTGAAATCGCGCGCGTCCGATATTCACCCAGCCATCGGGATTCTCCGGCGCGATTTGCGTGATTTTCTCAAATGCCGCCGCCGCTTCTTTCAGGTCACCCTGCAACAACAATCCGATGCCGTAATCGTTCCATCGCGTCCAATCCGCCGGATCGAGCTTTAATTCCGGCGCAGGCTCAGCCGCATTTGCGGGCAAAACGTTGAGCTCCGCCTTGTCTTCAGCCAGCACCACGATCGGCAACGCCGGTATCGATTTAACCTGCCCCGAAACCCCCGACGTATCGCCGGTGAAAATCCAATGCCCGTCATCGAAATCCGATGTCACTTGCGGATGCGGCTCGTTCGGATCGCGCACGCCGCCGAAAGCGAACTGCGTATTCCACCACATGAATTTGCGATAGTTCAATTTCGCGTGCAGCGAAATCCGCGAGCCCGCATCCGCAGGAATCTCCAGTCGGAAATGCACCGTGTCCGCCGCGCCCGGGGGAATCAGATGCACGTAAACCGTCGCGCGCGCGGCCCATGCATTGCGCTTGTTGATGTGATTCCCGTGCGCATCGATCAAAACCGAGTGATAGAAATGCGCGCCGGGCTCAACGGGCCCACGGCCATCGTCCTCCGCCATCCCGCTCCAGAAAATCACGCGGCCATTATCGTCGGTTGCGGAAAGCTCCAGCCAGCAATCGAAGGCGTCCACCGTCCCGCCGGGAAAGAAATGCCCGACCTTGCGCGTGCGCACCACGACGTCTACGCGCGCCGTATCGCCGCGTCGCACCGCCGCCGCAACGCGATTGAGCGGGCCGGTGACCGGCGGAGGCGGCGCCGAAGTTTCCTCGCCCGCCGCGCCAGCCGCCGGCCCGGGCGCTTCGGCTTCTTCACCGACGGCAAATGTAGTTTCGAATTCGGGCGCCGCAGGGAGCTTGGACCCGGCTGCACCCGTCTCCCGTTTGGTCTCCGGAGTGATCGCGAAAATATCGACGCTTACTTCCTTGTCTTGTAGAAATTTCTCCGTCGCATCAAGCTGCGCTTCGTCGCGATTCGCAAACGGCACCGCGGTATTCGCCGCAAGAAAGCGGTGCGAGTGCACGATCTTCGGACCCGCAGCCGTATCGTGCAACGGCGCGAGCGGCATGTGGCAATCCGCGCAGGTCGAAGGCTTCGGCGGATAATAAAATGACCGCGCACCGAGCCCCGAGACGCCGCTCGCTTGCCAGTTGTCGTAGTCATTGAATCCGCGCGTCCAGCGATAATGATTCACCGGAATATCGAGATGCACTTTGTGGCACGTAGAACAAAAATCCGCCGTTTGCGTGCGCATGAACGGCTTCAAGAAAGTCCGCCGGTGCGGCTCCGGATTCAATTCCACCAAAAAATCGTGGAAACGCCGCACCAATGGATTTTCGCTCATGGCCATGTCGTGCAGCGCCGGAACTTCGAGGCGGTAATCGCCCTGGCCCATCGTGCTCTTCACCCCGGTGATCGAATGGCACATCATGCAGCCAAGGCCCGCTTGCCCCGCCGGCGTGTTCTCGACTTCGCGAATCGGCTTGTCAAATTCACCGCTGAAAAGCAGCGAGGGATCGTGGCACCCCGCGCACCATCGCGAGGGCTTGATGCCGATGGTGTCCTGCATATATTCGATGCTCTTGCGGTACCACTGATTGTTGAACGATGAAAAATGATGCATCGAGCTTTGCCACTGCTTGTAAATGTCCGAATGGCAGCGCTCGCACGATTGCGACTCCATGAAATATTCTTTCGCGATGCGCATCTGCTCGGGCGTTTGCGCTGAGCTGGGAAAGAACGGCCCCTGCGGCCCGTCGCCTTCGGAATCCATGCTCGCGGGCGCAATTCGCGGATTCTCGATCCGATTAGCGCGTTCGAACGGCACGGTGCGCAGCCACCACGCTCCCGCAGTCACTGCCGCCGCAAGAACGAAGCCGAACGCGTAACGCAGCGCGGCGTGCGTCGCCGATC
This sequence comes from uncultured Acidobacteriota bacterium, assembly GCA_963707165.1. GTDB lineage: Bacteria > Acidobacteriota > Terriglobia > Acidiferrales > UBA7541 > Palsa-147. Next base: position 502,472 of record CAVPPO010000002.1, read on the forward strand.
CTGCAAGCCATCCGCGGCGTCCCGCCCACGCCGCGGCGAGAATCACGCCGCCCACAAGAGACGCGCCGATGTGCGCGTAAAGCAAAGGAAAGCGGCTGCGCGGCGTGCCGGTGAAAACGAGCGCGATTCCAATCACGCCACCCGCCGCGATCAAGAGCCATGCCGCGCGCTCGGATGAATTTCCCGAAGCGACCTTTCGCCACAGGAAGGGAAGCCCCAGCAGCAGAAACGCAACGCCGGCTAGCAGATGCAGCAGCACAGTTCCTTCATAGATGACGGTCGCGTACGGCCACCCGAAAAGGTAAGCGGCACTGAGGAAAAGAAAATAGAGAAGGAATGATCGGAACCGGTTCATCTCAAGGCCGGCAGCAATCGTAAGTCAATTCGAGCGATTGGGACACCACAACGCCTGGTAATCTGAAAAATCGCGGCAGTCTGAAGGAAGCGCCGAGAACGGTCAATAATATGAATCTACTAGAGAGCGCGTCAGCCCGCGTTATGCGCCCGCGCCACGAGTAGAATCGCCAAAAAATAAAATAAGAACATCATCGCCAGATAAGCGCGCGCTTGCTTGTTCGCGCCTGCGAATTCCTTCCAGACCAGGACGCCCCACAGCGCCGCCACCATCGGCGCCGACTGACCAATGGCGTACGAAATCGCCAGCCCGATGGAATTTCCCGCCACGAGATTGAACACCGTGCCGATTCCCCAAATGAAGCCGCCCAGCAGCCCCAGCATGTGCCCGCTGAATGGCGCCTTGAAAAATCCGCCGAATGCTACCGGCTCTCCCACCAGCGGATGTTTCATAAAATAAATATTCCAGATGAAGCAGGAGAGCAGCGCGCCAAAAGTGAAGAAAACCGAAAGGCTGTACGGACCGAGCGCATTTCCTTGTCTCATCGCATGGGTCGAGAGCGGCGCCCACAATCCCATCAGCACGCCCGAGACGATGCAGGTGATGATGCTCTTCCGCGAAACCGCCCGTCCTCCCGCTGGAAGCTGCCCGTACGCCTTTCCATCGAGCAGCACCGCCACAATCGCGCAGAGCACTCCTGCGCCCAACATCACTGCGTTGCCTTTTGGCTCGCGCAAGTACGTCAGCACTACTCCGACAACCAGCGCGATGCCGATCGAGACCGGAAACGCAATCGCCAGGCCGGCCATATCGATCCCAGCCACGAGCAGCAAATTCGCAAGATTGAAAATCGCGCCGGCCAGCATGGCGAACCAAAAATTCGACGTATCCGCCGAGTGCACGTTGTTCAAGAAACTCGAAGCGTCGTTCCCGCTGCTGCCCATCGTCAGCGCGAGAATCAGGGAGACGATAAAAATTCCCAGCGCGTAGTCCCAGTAGAAAAGCTCGAAGCGGTAATTCTTCACTCCCTTGTACGTATTCGCCCAGGAGCCCCAGCAAATCGCCGAGGCGACCATCATCACCATGGCGATCGTAAAAGTTGGTGGCGTGAACATGAATTAGTCCTCTCCGTTGCGCCTAGGTGGCGCCGGCCTTTGAGGCCGGCATTTTGGACATCAATCGTTAAAACGAAGCAGCCGCCGAAGCATTCTTTGAGCGAATGAACGCGACGACCTCATCATGCTTTGCCATTGCCCGCGCTCCCACTTTTGTGCAACAAAGCGCCGCGCAGGCGTTGGCGAACATTCCAACTTTCTCGTGATCCCATCCTTGCAGCACGCCGTAAGAAAGGCCGCCCATGAACGCGTCGCCTGCGCCGGTCGTATCCACAACGTTTACTTTGAACGCCGGCACATGAACGGTCTTCTCTTTGGTGGCGATCAAGCAGCCATCCGCGCCCATTGTTACTGCCACCAGCTTGGGCCCGATCTTCAGCAGCTCCGCCGCGATTCGATCGAAGTCGGTTTCTCCCGTGAGCTCGCGCGCCGCGGCCTTACAAGGCTTTAAGACATCAACCATTTGCAGCGCTGCCGCCAAATCCTGTTCCGAGCCAAGATTCGCCTGCGCGAAAAAGCTCGGCGACACATCGAGATCAAAAATCACGCGCACGCCCGCGGTGCGCGCGATTTTCATCCCCTCGCGCACGGGGACGAGCGGCAATTGCGACGCCTCGGTATGAAAGTGCTTTGCTTTCTGAATGTGCGGGGCGAAACGATTGCAAACTTGGAATGGCGAAATTTTTCCTGTCACGTTCGGGAACATATAAATGCAGCGCTCGCCCGCTGCATCCACTGGAATCCACGTCAGCGACGAGAGCTCATGTTTCACGACCTCGATTCCGCTGCAATCCATTCCATCCGCTTCGAAGGCCTTGGTGATGATTCGGCCGTTGTCGTCATCGCCGATCAAGCCGAGCCAGCCCGTCTTTGCGCCGAGCCGGGCCACTTGCGTGAGATTATTCGCGGTCACGCCGCCGGCATGAATCTCCAGCCGCTCGGCATTGATCTTTTCTTCCGGCCCAAGCAAGCGCGGCACAATCGCGAAATAATCGACGGTGCAGCTCCCGATTCCGACTACGTCAACATTTCCAGCCATGAGATCCCCCGGTTTTTGCAGCGCCGGCCTTTCAGTCCGGCATCTTCGTTCGCGCTCGACGAGCCTATTTCCGCGAGGCTGAGAGCGATCCAGACCACGGTGGCGATTCGGCGCCGCCCTCATGGCCCGGTTCCTTCTCGAAAAGCGTGCGCTGCTTATAAATCGTGCAGCGAGCCGCGTCAAGCGAGTCTTTTTTGGGGGAGCTTGTTGGCTGCTGAGGTGTGGTTTCGCCGGGGTTTCGCCGGTGGACCCGAAATTTGGTGTTTTTCGCAGGTGTAAAAGCGTGTTTTTGACGCGATTAGAATTGATCTCCTTTCTTTGTTTTGTTGAAGTTGCGGGCGTTTCTAATAATTTCTGGCGCGATTAGATTTTTCTTCGCCTTTTTGGGGGCTCGAGCCTGGAGACTTGAGGCAGGAAACGGCAAGAGATACCGCAGAGACGCTGAGGGCGCTGAGTTTTGGGAGGGGAGCATGGGTTGTCCTCGGAGTTGGGGCCGGCTGGACTGTGGCTTCTTTGGGGTGGTGAAGCGCAGGGTTGTGGCGCGGCTTGCTGGTGGTCCTTTCTGGCGCGGATTTGCGGCGCCACAATTTGTCCGGGCTCAACGGCAGAGCCGGATAAAGGCTAGCATCAGTTGGCGTATATGTCAATAGTAAAGTGCTATTACCTCAAGGGGATAATTGGGGAGGATTTGTAACCGATTGGGTAGCGGCTGGGTAGTGTCCTAATTTCGAGATGGGATTTGAAAGCCCGATCTCGAGTATCGGAGCGGCTGGACGGGCAAGCTCCGAAGTGCCCAGCGCTAAAGCGCATCGCTAAAAAGACGCTTTTTTCGGAGCGCTTAAGCGCTCCTCCCCCGCATGAATGCGGGGGCTCCCACCCACGGCAAAGGCTTCCGAGCATGAATGCAAGGGCTGGCGGGCCCTGCCCAGCCTTGTTTCGCGATTCCTCTAACTCTCCGGCGCCCGTAGCGAGTTTTGGCGGCGGGCCAACTTAAAAGTGCTCTGGGCACGCAATGCTATACTTTCGGCTATGCTTTTGGGCCTCCTCCTTCTTCTTCACCTGGCGGGACCTTTGCAGTCGCCGTCGCGTCCTAAGCCGGTGACGGCTGGCGAACTCGAAAAGCTGGGGCAGGAATCCGCGGCGGAAAAGGATTGGGAGACTGCCGCGGACGAATTCCGGCGGGCTATCGAGATCGATCCGCGCAGCGTGCGGCTGCGCATTGAACTCGGCGACGCCCTGGCCGCCGGGGAAGATTTCCCCCGCGCCATTGCGGCGTACAACGAAGCGCTGCGGCTCGATCCGCGCAACGAAGCCGGGGAGCTGGGCCTGGCCGAAGCCTACCGCCGCGTCGGCAATTACGAGGAAGCGCGGCGGCACCTCGAGCGCGCCAAGCAGGATCATCCGGCAAGCTCGGCGCCGCGCCGAGCGCTCGAGCGCCTTGAAATCGAGCGGCAGGAACACGAGCGCGCCGCGGTCGGCGACTCCGCAGCAGCGGAGCATGCGCTCCAAGAGGCGGGCGAGCTTGCGAAAAAGAACCAGTTTGCGCAGGCCATCGATCTACTCCGTCAAGTACTTAAGAATGATCCGGCAAATCCCGCCGCGAATGCGCTACTCGCAAAGGCCCTCTATTCCACAGGCGAATTCGCGAAGGCCGGCGAAGCCATCCAAAAATCCCTGGCCGCACGACCCGACAATCCCGGCTATCTCTTTATCCGCGGAAAAATTCTGGAGAAGGAAAACCGCGCGGAAGAAGCCCTGCAGACTTTCGAAAAAATAACACTAGTAAATCCGAAAGAATCCGAGGCCTGGTTCGAAATCGGCGCGATCCACCAGCAACAAGGCGACCGTAAGACAAGCCCAGCAAGCCTATAAAAAAGCCGTCGAGCTCTCGCCCGACGATCTCGCCTACCGCAAAGCGCTGGAATCCGTTTCCGGGAGCGGATCGGGCGAATCGCCGTGACCCGACCGCGCAGGGGCGCGGCGCGGCGAAGGCCGGTCCGCGGTCATCAGCGAGACGAATAATTTGTAGAATTTCGCGAGATCTAAATCTTCCTGCACTTCGACTAAATCCTCGCCCAAGCCCGGCTGCTGCCCTTCGGCCCAAACCAACGTGTCGCCGTAAGTGGCGCCGTGATCCACGGAAACATCCATATACATCTTCGAAGTCTTGGTGATGATCGAAGGATCGAGCCACGCGGCTGCGGCTAGCTCGTCCCACAGATAACCTTCCTGCGCGTACTTGGCGACGTACTTCGCCGAAGCCGATTTTGCCGCGCCGATTTCCGCGATCAGCTCCTTGGTCATGTGCGTTTTGACGGAAATATCCACGGTGGTGACCACCACGCGCGGCCACGGCGCGTGAAACGCGCGCCGGGCCGCTTCCGGGTCGATCCAGAAATTGAATTCGCGCCGCGGGGTGTCCTTGAATTCCGGGTCGTCGGTGACCGGCGCGATGCTTCCGCCCATCACGATCAATTCTTTCGCCAGACTCGCAAAGTTTGGATCGATGGCAATCGCCAGCGCGAGATTGGTGAACGGCCCGCCTTCATAGATCGTCACCTGATGCGGGTAGCGATGCACCATGCGAATCAAAAAATGCGCAGCATCTTCGGTAGAAGCTTTGATCTTCGGGGCGCCCTCGACCAGGGGCGGAATCACGAAGGCTTCATGCACCGGCGCTCCGTAATTCCAAGCGCCCTGATAAATCACTTTCCCGTATTTTGCTTCCCATTGCGTGACGTCGGCCTTCGTATTCACCAACGGAAACGCTGCGCCCGGCAGCACGGGAATCTCCGTCCGCCCGATAATCTCGAGCAGCCGCAAGGTGTGCTGCACTTCTTCGTCGCGCCAGGCGTCGCCGGTCATGATGGTGATTCCCAGCACGTCCGTTTGCGGGGAATTCACCAGCGCCAGCACCGCCTGCATGTCCGTGCCGCCGGGTCCGGAGCAATCCTGATCGATGATGACTTTCTGCCGGGCTTGCGCACAGAGCGGCGCCGCGGCCATCGCCACCAGCATCCCAACAATCGTGATTTGGAGAATTTTTCTCAACGTGGCACCCGGGAGTAGAAGTGAATTGGTTTTGAGTTCAACCCATCTCCGAAATGGGCAGCACGCATGGTCGAAGATTCGTCGGCGGCTCAAGGTATGAGTCGTCGCAAATCAAAACGCCCGCGGCTAAAGAGGTTGCGGAAAAAAGGCGAAATGTTGCCATTCCGATGAGTCCGCGGTTGTGCGCCGCGGTGATTTTACGGCAAGGTCGTCGGAGGGCGCAGCAAGCGGGCGCCCCTACGAAAGAAAAATCAGAAAGCAGATCCCTCACCCCTAAAGGGGGTTCGGGATGACAGCGGTTAGGCTTTTTTCCGCAACCTGTAAAGCCGCATTCATGTGCTGGTGCTCCGTTTCCGCTGGACTGAAGTCCAGCTTCCCCCTGCTGAAGCAGGGGGCTCCCACCTGTCGAAGCTGAAACTCCGACCTCCTCAGGGGATTTGTGAGATGCGTTCATGATTTGAGGTGAACCGGGCGGGTGTAAACCCACGCCCCTACAAAAACGGTCCTGCTCCCGCTGAATAGATGATCTGATGTAAACTGAGCGGGTGTAAACCCACGCCCCTACGCTAGTACATGATCGTACGCGTTAGATGATGCGGCCAAAAAGTCGTGTGATACGGTAGCCAAAGGCGCGCATCAATCTGCGGAATGATTACCTGCATATCCGCGGGGCGAATCTTGTTGACCTCTTCGCGCAATAGCGCGGTGGCATAGAGCATGTGCGCGCGAATCTCGATTTCCTGGGTGCTGTCGCGCTCGATCATTTGATAGGTATTGATCGAGTTCTCGAGCGCCGGTGAATACTTCATGATGCCCAGAATCCGGCAAGCCGCGGGCACAATATAATCCGCGAACGCGGTCATCTTCTCGGCATCGTCCAGCTTGAACCAGCCGCGCCGGTGCAGATTGGCGTAGAGCATCCAGATGCCCAACTGCGGCAGCTTGTAGAACTTGATTTCGTGACCGTCGTACTGGCTCACGTCATTGAATCGCGGAAATTCCTTCACCAGCCGGTCCACGATCCCATTTCCATTGTCATAAAGCCGCGGCGAGCAATCATCGATGAAATTGTGGAAATGCCCGTCGTATTTTTTCGCCAGCACGGCGCCTACTTCGTGGAGCACTGCCAGCTTTTCATCGAGCATGGGGATCTCGATGTTGCCGCTAAAAATCTCCGCCAACTGTTTGCGCGTCGCCTCCGCCATCCACTTCCCGTCGAGGATGGGAATCTTGTTGTCCATGGCGCGCTTGAGGCAGGCAAACTCGGCATCCGAATCCGACCAATTCTGTCCCTTGAACTCGGTCTGAAATTTCACGTGCGTCTTGAAATCGGTGAACGCGGTATCAATCGAGTCCGAAACCATGATGAAATCCACGGCCTCGCGCCGGTCTTCATTCCCGATTCCATAAGGCAGCGCGTACTCCGGCATGGGCAATGCTTCGTAGGCCATAAACTTCGCGACTTCGACGATGCGATCGACGTCGGTCGAGACATCGCGCGAATGCTCGATCACCGGATGCAGGCTATCGAGGACGGGACTGCCAATCGATTTCGGCCATCGCATCGCCGTTCCTTGCGTCACGCCGCTGCCTCCAAAAAAAGAAGCCGCCAGGAGCTTATCGCTCCCGGCGGCCGTCAACATGATCGAACTTCCGAGTCCCTGAAGAAACTGTCTGCGCCCCGTGGGTCCTAAGCTCATTAGAAAATGAACTTGGCCCCGGCCTGGAACGCGAACGGCGTGCTGCCGGGCGCGACTTGAGAGATCGCGCGGTAAGTCGCGCCATTCGCCGAGATGCTCTGGAAGAATGAAAGCGACTTGGAAGTTAGCGCGCCGCAGCTCTGGCCCATTGCTGGCGAGCCCACAAAAATCGAATTCCACGGCACACAAGCTCCCGCGGTCGCATAGTCAATCGTACCGTTGGTGTCCGGGTTCGAATACAGGTTATGCCTGTTGGTCAGGTTGTAGAAATCGCCCGACAGCTCCACTGTGAAGCGCTCGCCCAGCTTGAAGTCCTTCGCCAGCCGCCCGTCCCACTCGACAAAATTCGGCTGATCGAACGGATATCGCTGGAGAAGGAAGGGTTTGCCGCCTCCGATTTGAATGATCGGGCGGTCGTTGTCGTGTGAATATCCCGAATTGGCCACGCCGTCTCCATTCACGTCGGCATTCACATAGAGAGGGAACGGCACTCCGGAGTGCGCGATCACCGAAGAGCTGAACAAGAAGCCCCAAGGAAGATCGACCACGCCTCCCATCTTGAACTGCTGGCGGATATCCAGGCTGTTGCGACCGTAATCCAGGTTGATGTTGAATGGATCCTGTTGCCCGAAGTAAGTATCCGTGTCGCGTTCGCTGGCGCCATTGTCCTTGTTCTGCGACCACAGATAGTTCGCGAACAACTGGAAGCGGTTTGAAAAGCGCTTGGTGACGTTGATTACCACCGATTCGTAATTCCCGTGGGCGTAACTTCCGGTTGTGCTTGTGAAGGACGCGAGTTTGGGGTCGAGTAGCCCGCAAAGGATCGATCGGCCGAATTGGTCCGTGGCCGGCGGTTCGTTTGTTTGGCCGCACGGGACGAAGTTCCGATACCACGCTTCTTCGGTTCCGTACCCTCCCGTCCGCAGGTGCTGTGAATTAACCCAAGCGAAAGTGCCTGTCACCGTCCAACTCTTTGCGAAGGTGTGCTCGACACCCGCCGTCAGGCTCGATACTCGGGGATTGCGGAAATCCGGCTCAACGATATTGGGTCCTGGGCATCCAATATCCGAAACGTTGCAAATATCGTTGATCCCGCTCGACACCGCGCTTGGGAGCAGATAAGGAAACCCTGGGGCAGGGAAGCAGCTGGGATCGAAGCAAAAGATTCCAGCGGTCTTGCCGCCGCCGCCCGCGGGCATAAATATGGTTGGAAGAATGGCGTAGTAGAGACCCCACGCCGCTCGAACTACGGTCGGCGACTGCGCTGATCCTACGTTCCAAGCCAATCCGAGACGCGGTCCAAACTGCTTGAAGTCATCTGGGATGCGCTGCGGAACTGGAATCGCTCTGGAGCCGGAACCCGACCCGGAATACGCCGCGGACCCGGGAGTCGCTGTCTGCGGCTGCGGATACCAGGTTCCATCCCACCGCAGACCGTAGGTCAAAGTAATGCGCGGGGTAATTTGCCATTTGTCCTGCCAGTACAGCCCCACGCCCGTCAAGTAATTCGGGAACAGCGTGCCGGCGTTGAAGAGCGGCACGTTATTTAGTCCCACGTCCTGAATCAGGCCGAAGGGAGCAAAATTGCTAACGTCCGGAGAGTTGAAATCGGAGATGCTTCCGAATTCGAATTCGCCAGCGGACCATCCGACGAAGGTATCCTTGCGGTCCTCGAAGGTGTCGGAGTCTCCTCCGAACTTCATGTCGTGCTTGCCGAAGGAGTAGGAAAAGTTGTCAGCGGCTTGCAGCTTGTCGTTTTGACCGTTGATCGGCAGGTAGTAGCGATTTCCAAACATCAAGTTGCCTTCCTCAATGAGCATCGTAGGCGTGCCCGGTCCGTTGGAATGCCGGATGCGGTTTTCCGCTTCGACGCTGACGCGCAGTTCGTTCACCTTGCGGCCCAAAACGGTATTCAGAGCAAACACGGTGCTGATGCCCTCGTTGAGGAAGATCTCGGTAGTGTCAAAGGGCACGGCAGTTTCGTTCTGCCCCAAACCGCCCGTAAAGCCGCTGGTATGGTTCCTGGTCCCGTAGGCGCGCACGCTGAAGTGATTCGCCTGGGTAAACTGATAATCGTAATGGCCGAGGATGGTGAACAAGTCCTGGAACTGCGTGTGCGGCCCATTGAAATCCGCGAGGCTATTGACCCCGAAACAGGCGTTTAGGAATGTTTGTCCCGCCGTCGGGGTACCGCAAGAGCCCGGTAGAGCGAAGCCCGCGGTGCCTGCCCCTGGGACCGGAATCTGACCGGGCGCGCAGGTAGGCGGCAGGCAGTTCGCAAACGTCGGCCCCACAGCGCCGGCCAAGGTCGTGTTGCAGTCTGCAACCGTTCCCACACCGCACATGTTCGTAAGTAGCGGGCCGTTCTGCTTCTGGGTGTCGGTAGCAAGAAACAGGAACTGGCGGTCCTTGTGGATCGGGAAGCCAATCGAACCGCCGAACTGATTCTGCGTGCTGATGTTGGGGGGCTCGCCGACCGCGTCATTGGCGGTGAGGCCGCTGCCGCGATAGTACTCGTGAGCTTCGCCGTGCACTTCGTTGGTGCCTGATTTCGTGACCACGTTTACTAGACCGCCCGTGGCGCGACCAAATTCAGGTGCGAAGCCGTTGGTGACCACCTGGAATTCCTGCACCGCGTCCAGTGGAATCGTGAAGTTCTTGGTCTCCAGCGATCCGAAGATTTCGCCGAAGAAGGGGTTAAAGCTATCCTGGCCGTCAATGACCATGCCGAGATAGTCGCTCTGCTGTCCGCCGAGGCGAATGCCGCCGCGCAATCCCGGAACGATTTGGGCGGAGGAGCTCAACTGCGCGAGGTCGCGATAATCGCGGCCGGAGAGAGGCAGGTCGTCAATGTCTTTGGTGTTGATGACCTGATTGATGCCCGCTGTTGTCGTATCCACAGGCCCAACTGCTGCCGCGCTCACTTCCACGGTCGTGGTCTGGCCCTTCACCGGCAGCGTGATGTCCATTTGCAGGCTCGCGCCGATTTGCACGGTAATGTCTGTCACTTCGGTCGCCGCCAAGCCTTCCGCCTCGGCTCGGATCTTGTACACGCCGGGGAGCAATTGCGCGAACGAATACGAGCCCGATTCGTCGGTGGTGAGCTCGCGCTTGTAACCCGTCGAGGGGTTGGAGATCGTCACCTTGGCTTTCGGTACGATCGAATGCGTCGAGTCGTAGACGGTGCCGCGGATTTCGCCGCGTTCCAGCGACTGCGCGTTCACCGTTAGGGCGGTCACGAGCAATCCCAGCAGCGCCATCGTCACCAGGATCATCTTTCCAATCTTCATCGTGGCTCTCCCGTTCAATCTGAGCTTGCGGATGGACTTGTTCTCAGGCGAAATCTCTAAGTTGTCCAGAATGTGCGGGCAGTCTGCGGCCGGAGACTCGCAATGCTTAGGCACGATTCGCTGTTCAACGCGCTGGAACAGGACGACGACCCCCCGCTTCGAATGGGCCGTAGGGTATCGGTAGGCCCCCACCCTGTCAAGCACTAGTTCTTTTATATTAGAGGCGCGATGGTTGAATTCTTCCGGGCGGCCGTGTGGGCGATGCTAAACTTTCGCCTCGCGATGCGCAAACGCCTTAATCCTCAAGGAAATCAGCGCGGTACTGGCACGCTTCTTGGCGCGTTCCTTCTTATCTGCACGCTCGGATTTGCCCAGACGCATCCGCAATCTCATCGCGCCGCTCCGCCGTCGGGGCAAGCCAATCCCTTCCACGTCCAGTTCACCGACGTTACCGTTGCAGCCGGCTTTCATTTCCATCACGAACGCGCGCAGTCTCCCAAGCGCATGTACCCCGAAACTATGGGGGCCGGCGCAGCCTGGCTCGACTACAATCAAGACGGCTACCTGGACGCCTTTTTCGTCAACAGCGGATTTACACCGCTCTTTCATCCCGCGCAAGCGCCGCAGCCTGCGCTCTACCGCAACAATGGCGATGGCAGCTTCACCGATGTTTCCGCCGCAAGCGGCATCCATTCCGACGGCACATTTTTCTTCGGCGTAGCCGTAGGCGATTACGATAACGACGGCTATCCGGACATTTACATGACCGGCTATCGCCACAGCGTGCTCTACCACAACAATGGCGACGGCACTTTCACCGACGTCACCGCCAAAGCCGGCGTAGGCAACGATGGCAATTGGGGCACGGCGGCAGGCTGGTTCGATTACGATCGCGACGGCAAGCTGGATTTATTGGTAGCAAACTACGTGCAATACGATGTGGATCATCCGACAGTCTGCGGCGATTTTCGTCCTGGCTATCAAGATATCCCGCAAGTCAGCAGCTATTGCCATCCGGACAATTTCGACGGCACTTCGCCACGCCTCTTTCACAACAACGGTGACGGCACTTTCACCGACGTCACCGAAAAAGCCGGGCTGATCAATAAAGACGGCAAAAGTCTCGCCGTGGTACTGGCCGATCTAAATGGCGACGGCTGGCCCGACATCTTCATCGCGAACGACACGCAAAGAAATTTCCTCTACCTGAATAATGGCGACGGCACTTTTCGCGACGTCAGCTACACTTCCGGCGCCGGCTTCAGCGAAGACGGGCGGCCCGAAGCCGGAATGAGCGCCGATGCCGCCGATCTGCGCAACAACGGCCGCATGGACCTCTTCGTAAGCCATCTCGACTTCGAACTAAATCGCCTCTATTACTCGAACGGCGACGGCACTTACACTGACGCCACAATCACGTCCGGCATCGCCCAATCCAACATCCTCAATAGCAGCTTCGGCGCGCGTTTCTTCGATTTCGATAATGACGGCTGGCGCGATCTCCTGGTCATCAATGGCCACATCCTCGACAACATCGCCCGCTACCATCCCGACGTAAACTACGCCGAATCGAAGAAGCTCTACCGCAACACCGGCAACGGCCATTTCGTGGACGCCAGCCAAACGCAGCCGGCCGGATTCCTCGCGCCGAAGGTAGGCAGAGGCCTGGCCGTAGGCGACTACGCCAACGACGGCTGGCAAAGCTTTCTCGTAAACAACAACGGCGAAGAAGCCCAACTCTTCCGCAACACCGGCGCAAGTTCACCGGCAGCAAAAACGAATCACTGGCTAGGAGTTCACTTGGTAGGCGTGAAAAGCAATCGCGATGGCACCGGCGCCAGCCTCAAAGTCACAGCCGGCGACTTCACCAGCTACGACCAAGCCAAAGGCGGCATGAGCTACTGCTCCGCGCAAGACCCCAGGATTTATTTCGGCCTGGGCAATCACGCCAAAGTAGATCGCCTCGAAATCCAATGGCCCAGCGGCACAAAGCAAGTCCTAACGAACATCGCCTCCGACCAAATCATCACCGTAAACGAAGAGCAGGGAATCACCCCCTACAAATTCCCCCCACTCCGCCACAAATAAATCAATCGGCGCCGCCGCAACTGACAAGCAAATTGTCGCAATTCATCTCGCACAGGTGTAGCATCTGCCGTTCTCAGCGAGCGATGAGCGCGCGCGAAATGTTGTCATCCTGCGGCCCCGCGCCTTTGGGGCCTAAGGATCTAAGCGACCCAAGGAGGCAAACATCACCATGACTCACGAGACAAAAAATTCATCGCCATCCCGCCGCGAATTCCTCAACACCACCGCCGGCATGGCCCTAGCTGCCGGGCTTACGGGCCTGACCCCGCGCCCCACCGAAGCCGCGTCCTCAACTCCGCCACCGCGCCCCACCCCCGCCAAGCCGCGGCGCATCATCATCGACACCGATCCTGGCGTGGACGACGCCATGGCCATTTTCCTGGCCCTGCGCTCGCCGGAACTAAAGGTCGAAGCCATCACGCCCGTATCCGGCAACGTCCCGCTGGCACTAACGCTTCCGAACGCCCTGCGCCTAATCGAAATCGCCGGCCACCCGGAAATTCCCGTGGCCGCGGGCGCCAGCGTGCCGTTGGTGCGCCATCTGGTGACTGCGAGCTACGTCCACGGCAATAACGGCCTCGGCGGCGTCGAGTTCCCCGAACCAAAAATCAAGCCGGTGAAAGAAACCGCCTCGGAGATCATCCGCCGCATCGTGCGCGAAAATCCCGGCGAAATCACGCTCGTCCCAATTGGCCCAGTCACCAACATCGCCACGGCTCTGCGCAGCGATCCCGAAATTGCAAAAATGATCCCCGCTATCGTAATGATGGGCGGCTCAATCTCCGCCGGCAACATCACGCCCGCCGCGGAATTCAATCTCTACGTCGATCCCGAAGCCGCCCGCGCCGTCTTTGACTCCGGCATTCCCATCACCATGGTCGGCCTCGACGTAACGCGCAAAGTCCTGCTCATGGATGAGCACGTCGCAACCCTCGCCGCCGCACAGAATCCCGTTAGCCAGGCCGCCGCAAAAATCATGCGCAACGCCATCGACACCGTGCGCAAAATCGGCATCGGCAATGGCTCGATGATGCACGACCCGCTGGCCGTCGCCAGCATGATCGATCCCGAAATCCTGACCCTTCGCGACTACCACATCGACATCGAAACCGAAGGCGAATTCACCGCCGGCATGACCGTAGCCTGGGCAAAAGGCCCCGTGCGCGTCTCTCCGCCGATGGCCGAAGCTGGAGCGCTCCCGGCCGAACGCGACACAACGTTCCGCCCCAACTGCAAAGTCGCGGTGGAAGTGAATCCGGAGCGCTTTTTCAATCTATTGATCCCGCGGCTGACGCAATCCAGCTAGAATTTCTCGGGAAGTTACCAGGTCTATCGTTTCGCAGAGGTTTGCGTGCATCGCCCCACATCACTCCACACCATCCGCGCCGCCATTTTCGACTTCGATTTCACGTTGGCCGATTCCTCGAACGGCATCTTCGATTGCGCAAACACAGCACTGGCGGCCATGGGCATCGCACCGGCAAATCGTGAAGCAGTCAACGCCACCATCGGCCTCTCCCTGCGCGAATCTTTCACGCGCCTCACCGGCGACACCACTCCCGAGCGCCGCGAAGATTTTGTCCGCCACTTCCATTCCCGCGCCGACAAAGTAATGGTCAGCTCGGCTGTAATTTATGATTTCGTGCCGGAAGCCCTACGCGAACTCCGCGCACAAGGAATTACGCTCGGAGTCGCCTCCACAAAGCGCCGCATCCACATCGAATCCATCCTGGAGCGCGAAAAATTAGCCGACGCCTTCGCCGCCATAATCGGCGGCAGCGACGTGCAGAATCAAAAGCCGCATCCGGAATCGTTGCTCGCTGCGATGAGTCAGCTGAAGGTATTGGCGGAGGAGTGCGTCTACATCGGTGATAGCGTCGTAGACGCTGAAGCCGCACAGCGCGCCGGCATCAATTTCATAGCCGTGCTAACCGGCGTAACTTCCCGCGCAGATTTCAGTTCGTTCCCGCAGTTAGCAACGTTAAACCACGCCGGCGAACTCCCACCATGGCTCGAGACTAGCAGTGGCGGCGCCGCATTCCGACGTAATTCGTAGGGGCGGGGCTTGCTCCGCCCGCCAACGTAACACCGGGCACGCTCGCCAGACTCAACGAACACCGACCTTCGCTCTCTTCGGTTTTCGTTTGACAATGGCTCTGTTGATATCGTAGTCCGAACCAAGAAAAACCGGATTGAGGTGTCCTACGAGATCCCCTCGGAAGACTCGGGGCAAGCTCTTCGGGCCGCGCCAAAGCGCCCGATTTCCGCGCAAGTCTGTGGTGAATGGGCGCGGAAATCGGGCTGCGCGGCCCTCAGGATGACACGTGCTCGTTCTGTGCGAGAGGAGGTCAAAAGAGCCATCTGAAATTTGAAATCTCCTACCGTTTTCCCACTATCTCACTTAGCCCCCGCCGCACGCGCCCCAGGCGTAGGCCGCGCCATCAAATCCACAAACATCTTCTCGAATTTCGCGCGATCCAATTCCACAGGCAAATGGACCAACTGCTCGCCCAACCCCGGATGCGCATCCTTCGTAAACACGCGCACATTCCCATAACTAGCGCCATGATCAATATCAATGTCCATGTAAAGCTGCTCTTCCTTGGTAATCACGCTGGGATCCAGCCAACCAGCCACCGCCAATTCGTCCCACATATATTCTTCATCCGCATACTTAGCCAAATATTGTGACGCCGCGCTCGGCGATTTCGCGATTTCCGCAATCAACGCCTTGGTCATGTGCGTCTTCACCGAAATATCCACGGTAGTGATGGTGATCTTCTTCCAAGGCGAAGTCAGCACCATGTGCACGGCTTCGGGATCCCACCAAAAATTAAATTCCCGCCGGTTCTCCGTTTGCCAATCCAGCGGAACCACCGGCGCAATGCTCCCTCCCATTACCACCAGCTCCTGCGCCAAGTCCGGGACCGAAGGATCCAGGCTGATAGCCTGCGCAATATTCGTCAAAGGGCCGCCGGCATAAATCGTCACCTCGTGCGGATACTTGTGCACCATGCGAATAATAAAATGCGCCGCATCTTCCTCGGCCGCCTTGGTCTTTGGATCTCCCTCGACGATATGCGGCGTATCAAACGGCAAATGCCAGCCTCCGCGTTGCCCATCTCCCATATTCATTCCCGGCCGGTGCCCGTTCCACGCGCCCTGGTAGTGCACCACGCCGTAGAGCTTCTCCCACCGCTCGATAAAATCCATGCGGTTAATCAGCGGAAAGACAGCCCCGGGATAAACCGGAACATCCGTCCGTCCGACGATCTCCAGCATGCGCAAAGTATGGGCAATTTCCTCGTCGCGCCACATGTCGCCGCTGACGACGGTAATCCCCAGCGTCTCCACGTCCGGCGACTGAATGAACATCAGCATGGATTGCTGGTCCGTGGTAGCCGGCCCGCGCGCATCCTGATCCAAAATCACCTTCTTCTTCTGCTGCGCCGCAGCCGCAGACGCAACCATCAATCCAACAAGGATCATGCAAATTGCTTTGTGTTTCACGGAAGCCTACCCCCTATGGATTTGCGATCCCCGCGAGCCGGTGTTCATTCCGAATTGAAACACTTTGAAAAGTTCGCTCGCTGATCCTCTTCAAACGTTTTCAAGCCGCCGCAGCTTATAGTTCCGCGCGCGCCGCGAGTCAAGCAAAACCCAGCGCGCTGAATGAATCGTCCCTCGCGTAAAATCCCCAAGAACCTCGAATGTTATAATCCGCAAATGCCCGACGCATTTAGCGCGCGAAGTGCTCCGAAGCGGCACTGTTCATCGGTCCGGCCCACTCGCAAATCGCATTGTCTAGCCGCGCTCTCGCTGTTTCTGGTCTTGGCACCCGCAAGCCGCGCACTAACACCCGCACAAGATCCGCGAGCGTTAATCGAGCAAGCCAAAGATCAATATCGCAACGGCCATTTCGCCGACGCCATCGCCGGCTACCTAGCAGCCCTGAAAATCGCGCCGCGCAACATCACCGCCGAAGTGCAACTCGCTGAGGCCTATCGTGCGGTCCACAACGAAAAGGAAGCCCGCGGTTTGCTGGAGCAGTCCGCCCGCGAACACCCCAAAAGCGCAGCCCCGCTGGCAGTCCTGGGCGATCTCGAAATCGAGTTGCAAACCTACGATGCCGCCATAAAGCATCTAAGCGCAGCCGTGGCGCTCGATCCTGCCAACAACGAATCCCGCGACCGGCTGGCCGCGGCCTACAAATCCAAAGGCGACGCCGGCGCCGCCCTGGCGCAACTCACAAAATCCCTAGCCCGCGATCCCAACGACGCACTCGCCCATTTCCTGCGCGCCCAAATCTACGACGACCGCAACGATGACGCGCGGGCGCTACCCGAAGCCGAAAAAGTCCTCACGCTACAGCCGCAAAATCCCAGAGGCCACACGATACTCGCGAAGATTCTTATCCGTATGTCCGAGACTCACGACGCCGCAACTGCAACAGCCGCCTGCGCGCGCGCCGCCGAGCTCGTACAACCCATCGCTGAATCCCCATCAGCCGATTCCGAAACGCTCTTCCTTCTCTCCCGCGCCCAACACTGCGCGGGCAAAACAGAAGAAGAAAGACAAACTCTGGAGAAATTTGAAGCCGCCTCAAAGACGCTGCGCAGCTCGAGAGAGAACGAAAACCAGGCCCTGCACCTCGTCCAACAAGCAAACGATCGCGCGCTGCACAACGATCTGCCCGGCGCGCTAGATTTGATCCACCAAGCCCTGGAAAAAAATCCCAATTACGGCGCCGCCTATTCCCAACTGGCCAAGCTCTACTACTCCACAGGCGAAATCGATAAAGCTGCCGAAGCAATCGCCCGCGCGCTGCAACTCACTCCCTTTCAGCCTGATTTTTTGTACGTCCAGGGAAAGATCGATGAAAAAGAAGGGCAGCTCGAGGAAGCACTCGTGTCTTTTCAACAAGCCGTGCTGATCAATCCCAAAGAATCCGACGCCTATTTCGAAATGGGCGTCATCTACCAGCAAAAAAATGATCCCGTGCGAGCGAAAGCCGCCTACGATAAAGCCATCCAACTATCACCGGACGACGAAGACTACCGTCGAGCCAGAGCCGCTCTAAAGTAGCGCCGGTTTACCCTGAGCTTCGAAGGGCGTCCCCGCCGGCATCCGGCGAGCAAGCACGCCGCAATGAAACGCAATCACGCGCGGACGCAGCACGCCAAACGCGTCACTCCGACCGCAAACTAAAACTGAAAGCGCACCCCGAATTGCGCCGCAAACGGCGTAGCGCCCGGCGCCAGTTCATCCAGCGTGCGATACTTGGTGCCGCCGTTCGCAAGCGAAATGTCGCCCGGCTTCGGCAGCGCCGTCAGTGCCGGGCACGACTGTCCCAGAATTCCCGGCGGATTCGGCGTGCAACCTGGCAGGTCAATAAACGCGCTGCTGTCCGGGTTCGAATACAGGTTGCTGGCGTTGGTCACATTGAACAGATCGGCAGACAGCCGGACCTGGTAGCGCTCGCCGATGTTGAAATCCTTCGCGATGCGCATGTCCCAGTTGAAGTAATTGGGCTGGCGGCCGGGATAATCCGGCATCAAGAACGGTTTGCCGCTTCCGAGTTGCACCGCTGGGCGATCGTTGGTGCCAAATCCCTGGTTGCTGGTGCCGTCGCCGTTGATGTCCACGGTGATGTACGCGGGATAGGCCAGCCCGCTGTGCGCGATGATGTTCGTACTCCAGACAAAGCCCAGCGGCAAATCGACGACTCCGCCGGCCTTGAATTGGTGCGTGATGTCCAGTCCGGTCCGCCCGTAATCCAGATTCAGATTGATGGGATCTTGCGGCCCGAAGAAAGAGTCGGTATCGCGCTCGCTCGATCCATTCGCGAAATTCCGCGACCACGTGTAATTGGCAAACAGTTGGAAATGGTTGGAAAAGCGCTTGTTCACCGCCGCGACCAATTCGTGATAGTTCCCGTGCCCGAAGCTGGCCAGCGAGGTGTTCGTAAATTGCGAGCAATCGAGCGGCTCGGAAGGGCCAAAGATCGGCTGGCCCGTCAAGGCGCAGGTCTCAAACGGTCCGTTCGGATTGGGCACTTCTTTTAGCAGCGTCCGCCCCAGCGAATCGGTGCCCACCGGAGTTACGTTGCGGTTCCAGATTGTCGTACTGAATCCTCCGACGCGAAGGAAGTCGGAATGTACGAATGCGTAGTTCACAGATACCACCCAACTCTTCGCGATGGTCGTCTCCACTCCGATCGTCAGGTTTTGCACCTTCGGATTGCGGAACGAAGGATCCACGTACGTGGGCGACGGGCAGCCCTCCGCCGATGCGCACAAATCCGACACTCCGAACGGCAGCGATGAAGGGAAGACGTACGGGAATCCACCAGCCGCGAATGGCATTCCCAGCGGAGTGTCTTGCGGCGGCGTGCAGCCGAAGATCGGCGGACAGAACAGCGTGGCGGCGTTCGCGCTTCCGGCGGTCGGGAAGAAAATTGTCGGCGTCTGCGCATAGTAGACACCGTACGCCGCGCGGAACACCGTGGGATGTTCGGTGCCGAACGCATTCCACGCGATACCTACGCGCGGGCCCCACTGCGTCCAGTCGTTCGGCACATTCTGCGGAACCGGCGCCGTATGCGATCCCGAGCCTTGGCCGATCAATGCTGTGCTTCCCCAGATCGGCGACTGCTCGGCCGGATTTCGCGTGCCATCCCATCGCAATCCATACGTCAACGTCACGTGCGGCGTCACCTGCCACTTATCCTGCGCGTAGGCACCGACGCCGGTCTGGTACGCGGGTTTCAGTTCGCTGCCGGCAAATATGTCCTTGCCGTTCAGGCCGAATCCCTGGAAGAAAAAGCTCGTGTTCGGGCCTGTCGGCACCGGCGCCGGATGGTTGGCGCAAATCGAAGGATCGCCGGTGTTCGGATCGAAATCGCAAAGCGAAGAGAACGTGTACTCACCGGCGCTCCATCCTGCGAAGATGTCCTTGCGATCGACGAAAGAATCCACGTCGCCGCCGAACTTCATGTCGTGCTTGTTGAAGCTGTAGGAGTAGTTGTCCTGCACTTGCAGCTTGCCGTTGTCGTTGTTGGCCGGCAGGTAGAAACGCTGGCCGAAGTTGCCGATGCCGGTGATCTGAATTTCCGGCGCGCCTCCCTGAATCGGATGGCGCTTGCGCGTCTCCCCTTCGATTCCCACGTGAATTTCATTCACTTTGCGGCCCAGCACGGTGGTCAGCGAAAAAACGCCGCTGATTCCCTGGTTGATGAAATTCTCGGTGTTGCCGATGGCGTCAAACGTTTCCGACTGTCCCTGGCCGCCGGTAAATCCATTGGTATGGTTGCGGGTTCCAAAACCGCGAATGCTGAAGTGATTCGCCGGGCTGAATTGATAATCGTAGTGGCCCAGGATCGTGAAGAAGTCCTGATACTGAGTATGCGGGCCTTCGAAATCGTGCAGGCTGGTGGTGATCCCGTAGCAGGCGCTCAGCACTGGTTGCCCCACGGCTCCCAGGCAGTTCGCGGGCAGCACTTCATTCGATCCCGCCAGCGGAGCCTGAATGATCGGCCCCAATCCCACCGACGCCAACTGTGATTCGCACGCCGCATTGTCCGCGCCCGGCGGACAAAATACCGTGGCCAGCGGGCCGTTCTCTCGCTGAATATCCGTAGAAAAGAACAAGAACTGCCGGTCCTTATGAATCGGGAATCCCAGCGAGCCACCAAACTGGTTTTGCCGGCTAATGTTTGATGGATTCTTCAGCGCATCATTCGCGGTCAACCCGCCGCCGCGATAATACTCATGCGCCTCGCCATGAAGTTCGTTGGTTCCCGATTTGGTGACCACGTTCAACAATCCGCCGGTCGCGCGCCCGAATTCCGGCGCGAAGCCATTGGTGACCACCTGGAATTCCTGCACCGCCTCCAGAGGAATGGTCAGGTTCTTGGTTTCCAGCGATCCGAAATTCTCGCCGAAGAAATTGTTGGTGGTATCCATTCCATCCACCACCAGGCCGCTGTAATCCGACTGCTGCCCGCCCAGTCGGATTCCGCCGCGCAGGCCGGGGACCACTTGCGCCGTGGGGCTAAGCTGCGCCAGGTCTCGATAGTCGCGGCCGGGGAACGGCAGATTTTCGACGCTTTTCGCGTCCAGTAGCTGAGTGATTCCGGCAGTCGAAGTATCAACGTTCTCGCCGGTAGCCTGCACTTCCACCGTTTGCGCCTGCGCCTTCAGCGGCATTTCGATATCAATTGTCACCGACGATCCGATGGTGAGCTCAATTCCTTTGACCGTCGTCACCGCAAAGCCCGCCGATTCCGCGATCAGCGAGTACTCCTTCGCTGGCGGCACGGCCTCAAATTCGAAATCGCCCGAGGCTCCCGATATTAGCTCGCGACGGTAGCCGGTCGAGGGATTCGTCAGCGTCACCTTAGCGCCCGGCACTACCGCGTGTGTTTTGTCCGTCACCGTCCCATGAATCGCGCCGCGTTCCAGTGTCTGCGCGTGTACCGCCGGCAGGGCAATCCACAAGTACGCGATCGCCAGCCAACCGGGAATGAGAATTCGATTTCTCATCTTTTTGGCGTTCATTCTCATTTCCCTCTCATTTTTCATAGATTCGCTCCGATTCGCGAAAATGTCGCAATGAACCGGTGCGTCGCCAATCCGAGCGGGAGCGCACACCTCGATTCTCCGTATTCACGACACTCGCGACGGTTTGCAACAGCACACCCGCTACGCGCCTTGGATGCGCCGGCCGGGGTAAAGTCGCGAATACTTCTGTCTTTTTGTTTTGCGAAAGAGGCACAGCGCGGGCGATTTCTACTTCCCTCGGATTCTGGAAATAAAAAGTGACGCGAATTTCTCTGCGTTCGAGCCCACCGCAACCTCTGCATTGGGCTTCACCGGTTGCAGCGAATCAATCCACAGCCGGTCTTCGTGCGGCACATCCAACTCGAAGGCGTTGTGCCGGTTCGCCACCGTCTCGCCGCGCGTGAATTCGCCGCGCGTCTCGACGTCCACGTGCATCGGCTGCGTTTGAATCACCGAGCGGTCAATTGCCGCGCCCACGGCCAGCGGATCGTACATCGCCGTGCCATCAATTCCGAATTTCTGCGAGAGCGCCACCAGATACTTCAGCACCGCCACCACGAAATCATTTTCCGGCCCGTGGGTCTTGCTCAGCTCTTCCACCTGCTTGCTGCCGAAGAGCGTTCTCTCGCCCACGTCCGATCCCACCATCGTCAACGGCCAGCCCGCCTGAAACACGATCTGCGCCGCTTCCGGATCGCCGTAAATATTCGCTTCCGCCGACGCGTTCACATTGCCGCCGGTGATCGATCCGCCCATAATCACCACTTCCTTCACCAGCGGCACGATCGATGGATCCTTCTCCACGGCCAGCCCGATATTCGTCAGCGGGCCCACCGGCACCAGCGTGATCTCATGCGGCGACGCGTGAATCATTTCGATGATCAGGTCCGGTCCCCAACGCGTGTCCGCCTTGCACTTGCTCGCCGGCAATTCCACGTTCGCCAGGCCGTTCGCTCCATGCCAGAACTCCGCGGTGATCAATTTCTGAAACAGCGGATGCTGCGCCCCGCCGGCCACCGGAATATCGCAGCGCCCGGCCAGCGAGACAATCTTCAGCGCGTTCTCGAGCCCTTGCTTCGCCGTAACATTGCCCGGCACCACCGTGAGCGCCCGGACATCCAACTCCGGCGAATTCAGCGCCAGCAAAATCGCCAGCGCGTCATCGGTCCCCGGGTCAGTGTCGATGATTACGCGCCGCGGCGCACTCAATCCCGCCGCAGACGCCTTGGCGAAGGGAGTTCCGCCGAGCGCTGAAATCGTAAGACAAGCAATTACGGCGTGAAGCAGCCAATGTTTCGATAGGTTTAACAGGACGTGATCCCCTTGCGTACGAATGGCGGGTAGCCTAGCCGCCGGAATTTAGAGTGTCAAGCGCAAACTCCCCAGCGACGTTGAGCGCTTCTCGAACAGTTGTTAGAAATGCCGATGGCCGCGCTCAGCGCCTCGAATGTAGCCGCCGACCAAATGCTCACAATCAGAGAAGTTCCCAGTAGGGGAGGGTCTACAGACCCTCCCGCCTTTCGGCCCCTTAGGGCGTCGCGAATGGACCCGGCAACCAAGAATGCAAATGGCACAAGCGCCAAACAGCTATCGGTTTTGAAGCACCGCCGTCTATCACCATCGAAGAGTACAAACGCAAGTCAAAACCCCAAGAGGGCCGAAAACCGGGAGGTTCTGTAGACCCTCCCCTACAAAACCCATGTTAGTCTTTCCTCCACATCTGCAATTCGTAAGGAGGAATTCCATGTTTCGCGCACCCATTCTTCTCTTCGCGCTACTCCTCACGCCATCCGTCGCTCCGGCGCAAACTCCCAGCGACTCGCAAACTCTGCAATCCCTTCTCTCCGAAGTCCGCCAACTGCGCCACGATCTCCACTCCACCACCATCGCATTGCAAAGATCCCAGATCCTTCTCCATCGCCTAGAAATCCAGCAAACCGCGGTGAGTCGCGCCACCCAGCGCCGCGACGAGGCGCAGTCCAAAGTCACCGAGGACGAAGACAATCGCAAAGAGATCGCCTCGTACATCAAGCAATCCGAGGAGCAACCCGACAGCGCCGAGAAAAGCAACGAAGACGCCACCGCGCGCCAGTCCCTCCTTTTCGTCGTTCCCCAGATGAAAGCCAAGCTCCAATCCCTCGACGACGACGAGCAACAAGCTCAGGCCAAGCTCATCGAAGCCGAGGAACAACTGCGCATCGAGCAAGCCAAGCTCGCCGATCTCGAGGCTCAGCTCGATCGCCTGGATAAATCGCTGGAAGACGCCGCGAGCCAATAGCCACAAATCGCGCGTTCGCAAGGGAAGCTGCGGATCGATTCGCGAATGCGATCGAGGAGAATCAGAAACTAAAAATGGCCGCCAATAAATTCACGCAACCGTCCGGCGAGTCCAACCAACTGATCGCCAGCCCCTGGCACACTCTCTTCGTCATCGTCGCCGCAGCGCTCTATGCGTACCGCTCCGCAACGAATGCCGCGAACGTACGCGCCGGCCTGGTTATCAGCCGCCCGCGCATGTATCTGCGCACCATGCTGTTCGAATTGCTTTTCCTCGCCATCGTAATCTTCGGCGTGCGGCTCCGCGGCGTCTCACTTGACTCCATCTTCGGCCGGCGCTGGCATTCCTTCGGCGCGGCTCTTCGCGACCTGGGCCTGGGAATCGCGCTCATCCTGGTCGCAACGATCGTGGTCTCCACCGTCGGCGCGCTGCTTCACGACACCTCCAATCAATCCATCCAATTCCTGCTTCCGCAATCCTCACTCGAAATGGCTCTTTGGATCGTCCTCTCGACCATCGCCGGCATCTGCGAAGAAGCCGTCTACCGCGGCTATTTTCAGCGCCAGTTCGCGGCGATCACTCGCAGCCTGCCCGCCGGCATTCTTTTATCCGGCGCAGCCTTCGGCGCCGCCCACCTCTATCAAGGCTGGCGCCGCGCTGTCCCCATCGCCGTGATGGGAGCGCTGTTCGGCATCGTCGCGCAATGGCGTGGCACGGTTCGCCCCGGCATGTTCGGCCACGTCATTCAAGACTCCGTCGCTCCGCTGCTCGTCAAACTAATTCACCACTGATGCGTCGCTTTCCGCCAGATTGACTTGCCTTCGGCCGCGTCCTAACATGCCTCGCCAATGTCGGCGTCGGGGTCGGCATCGCGACAATGATCGGCCAAACCATCTCGCACTACCGCATCCTCGAAAAACTCGGAGGCGGCGGCATGGGCGTGGTCTATAAAGCCGAGGACACGCGCCTCGATCGCCACGTCGCTCTGAAATTTCTTCCCGATGATTTGGCGCGCGACCCGCAGTCCCTCGAACGCTTCAAGCGCGAAGCCAAAGCCGCTTCCTCGCTGAATCACCCCAACATCTGCACCGTTTACGATATTGGCGAAGATGCGGGGCGCACGTTCATCGCCATGGAATATCTCGAAGGAACGACGCTGAAACATTCCATCGGCGGGCGCCCCATGGAGATCGAAACCGTACTCGATCTGGGCATCCAGATTGCCGATGGGCTCGATGCGGCCCACTCAAAAGGAATCGTGCATCGCGATATCAAGCCCGCGAATATTTTTGTGAGCGCGCGGGGCCACGTCAAGATTCTGGATTTTGGACTGGCCAAAGTCCCCCAGAAAAAAGACGGATCGCGCGATGATCCCACTCTGGCCACCGCCGCCCCGGGAAGCGTCAATGAGATCGATCTGACCAGTCCCGGCACTACGGTGGGCACCATCGCCTACATGTCTCCCGAACAATTGGGCGCCAAGGATCTCGACGCGCGCACCGATTTATTTTCCTTCGGCGCGGTGCTTTACGAAATGGCCACCGGCACATTGCCGTTTCGCGGCGATAGTTCCGCGCTCATTTCCGACGCGATTCTGCATCGCGCGCCTGCCGCGCCCGTGCGCCTCAATCCTGACATTCCGCCGAAACTCGAAGACGTGATCAACAAGGCGCTCGAGAAAAATCGCAATCTACGCTATCAGCACGCCGCGGATGTGCGCACCGATCTGCAGCGGCTGAAGCGCGACACCGATTCGGGACGCAGCGCGGCGACATCGTTGCCGCCGCTCGACATGCCGGATGCAGCGCCGGCGCTGCAAGAATCCGCGCGCCGGCAGTCTTCGGCGAAGCTGCGTACTTCTGCCGGCTCGATTGCGGTGGCTCCCGAGCTAATTTCTCAGCCGCTTCCCGCGACGCAATTTTTACGCAGCCGCGCCGGTCTGGCTATTTCCGGGGCAGCAATTCTACTCGTCGTAGTCGCAGGCTATTTCGTATTGCGCGGCCGCAACGCCCGTCCGGCGGGTAGCTCGCAACACAGAGCCGTCGCCGTGCTGTACTTCAACAATCTCACGCAAGATCAATCCCTCAACTGGCTCGACTCCGGCCTCACCGACATGCTCACCACCAATCTCGCGCAAGTGAAAGGCCTCGACGTTCTCTCCACCGAGCGAGTGATGGGCGCTGTCCAGAGCGCCACGAAAGATGGCAAGGCTCTCGATCCCGCCCAGGCACAAAAAGTCGCCCGCGATGCCGGCGCCGACGCCTACATCACCGGCGCCCTGCTGAAAGTCGGCCCCACGCAATTGCGGCTGGATGTGCGCGTACAGGACACCGCCTCCGGCCAAATCCTCTATTCCGACAAGCTCGAAGGCCAGGACGTCCAAAGCATCTTCGGCATGGTCGATCGCCTCACCGCAAACATTGCCGGCAACTTCCTGCCCGCGGCAGACTTGCCCACAAAAGCGCCTGAAATCGAGCAAGCCTCGACCTCCAATGTCGAAGCCTATCGGCATTACGAATTGGGAATAGAGTACGGCCGGCGATTTTTGGGCGCGGACGCCATGCGTGAATTCAATGAGGCGATCCGTTTGGATCCGCAATTCGCGCTGGCCTATATGCGCATGGCAGATGAGTACTTTCTCCAAGGGGATCAGCGCCGCAGCAGCGAAATGCAGGTCAAAGCCGAGCAACTGCAGTCGCGCCTTCCTCGCTACGAGCAACTGTCCTTGCAGGTGCTCAAGGCGGGCCGCTCGCGGGACTTGGAAGCTGCCGTGGAGGCCAATAAAGCGGTCCTCGCCGAGTTTCCCCGCGCCAGCGGCGACGCCGCCAGTCTGTCCGGGGTTCTCTCATTCCTGGGTCGGCCGGAAGAGGGGCTTGAAATTTGCCGTGAAGGACTCGCGCTCGATCCCAAGAATGAGGATCTGCTGAACGCCGAGTCTTACAACCAGGCAGAGTCCGGCGACTTCAACGGTGCACTTGCCTCCAACGACCGTTACCTGGCGGTGCGCCCCGGCGATCCGAATCCTCTGGATTCACGCGGAGATATTCTCTACGACGCGGGCCGCGACGATGAAGCCGTGGCGTCGTACCGCAAAGTGGTGGAGCTGAAGCCCGATTTTAACGACTACGGGGATTACCTGAAGCTGGCGATCGTTTACAGCGATCAGCGCAAGCCGGAGATGGCCGATGCGGCTTTTCAGCAGTTCGCCCAACGCACCGCGCCGATTCAACAGTTGCATGCCCCCGGCCTCGAAGCCCACCTTCAGCAAGAGCGCGGCGATTTCGAGGGCGCGCTGGCCAACTACCGCAAGGCGATAGCGCAGCTAGGGCACGCCGGGCAAAACGAGGCTGCGGCGGCTTTCCTGCATCAATTCGCGGAGTTGTCCGTAATGTTGGGCCAGAGCTCTTCCGCGCTTTCGTTTTTGCAGCAACAAAAGCTCAGCGATGAGGAACTTCCTGCGGTCGCATCGGTGCAAATCATCATGGGGAACACTGCAGCCGGCGAGCAAAGCTTCGGGCGATTTGCCTCCAGCCATCCGTGGGTGTCGCCGCGCGTGGAGGAAATTCAAAAAGCAATCGCGGGAATGTACGCGGCTGCGGAGCGCAACGATGGCGAGGCGGTGTTGGCGCACGCGGGAAACATTCCCGACGTCGTCGAAGTTCGGTTTTTGAAGGCTCGCGCGCATTTGTTGCTCAAGGATGATGCCTCCGCGGAGGCCGAATTCCGCAAGGTGCTGCTGGCTTCGCGGCGGCTGGACAATTTCGTGGATATTCGGGAAGGATTTCCGGCTCGGGCAATTCTCACGCATTTCTATCTTGGGCAGATGTACGAGCGCGACGGCAAGCGCGATCAAGCCATCAACGAATATCAGGAATTTCTCTCCCACTTCGAGAATTCCCACACCAAACTCCCGCAAGTAGCGGAAGCTAGAGCAACTCTAAAAAAACTAATGCAATAAGCTCTTCGTAGGGGAGGGTCTTTTTACCCTGAGGCCCCGGGCCGGGGCCGAAGGGCAGCCCTCCCGCCTTTCGGCCCCGTCTTTCGCCCCCGCTCCGACAGCCTCCGAACAACCATGCTAAAATGGCTGCCATGATGACAGCGTCGAAGAAGTACCACATCTCTCAAATTCTCTGGTCATTAGTCGGGGCATCAGTCCTGATCGCCACAGCCTTCCTATTCAAAGGTGACCCAGCCATTTATTGGATCGAATCCGCCATCTTCGTCGGCGCGATCTTCTGCCTGATGTGGAATTACGAGCGATCCGTCTCTCGCCGCTAACTAGATCTCGTTACTTCAACGTCTCGGCACCTCGCCGCACAAAGCTAGCCGTTCATATTTCCCCGCGGATGTTCTCGTTCAGAATGATTGGTGACACTCGGTAGAGTGTCGCCATGCAAATACGATGGGGGAAGGTGCCCCAAGCGCGAGAGCTCTCGCGCTTGGGGCAGGAGCTGAGCCGATCCGGCCAGCTGCGGTTGCAGTGGATGGTTCATTATCTTCAACAGGGCCGTAATGCGGCGTTCACCTGCCGTCACTTCGGCATCAGCCGGCAGACCTTCTATCGCTGGTGGCGCCGCTATGATGCGCACAACCTCAGCAGCCTCGAGGAGCGCTCGCATCGCCCTCACCGGACTCGCCCACCGACGTGGACGGTGGCGCAGGCCCAAGCCGTCCTCGCGCTGCGACGCGAATATCCTCGCTGGGGCAAGGACAAACTCGTGGTGCTGCTCCGTCGCAAAAATCTCCGGCTCTCCATCTCGATGGTGGGTCGCATCCTGAGCGCGCTGAAGCGGCGCGGGGTGTTGGTCGAACCGCCCTCGCCTATGGTCGAAAGACGTCGCCGCCGGAAACTGCGCGGCCGGCCCTGGGCCACGCGCAAGCCCCATTTTTGGCCCATCGAGCGGCCTGGCGATCTGGTGCAACTGGACACCAAGGAACTGCGTCCGGCGCGCGGCGTGGTGCTAAAACACTTCTCCGCGCGCGACATGGTCTCGCGCTGGGATGTCGTGGAGGTACACGAGCGCGCCACCTCGCTGGCGGCCGCGCATTTCCTGGACACCCTGCTCAACCGCATGCCGTTTCGCATCGCCGCCTTGCAAGTCGACGGCGGCAGCGAGTTCGCTGCCGAATTCGAGGCCGCTTGCCAAGCGCGCAGCTTGCCTCTCTTTGTGCTTCCACCGCGCTCTCCCAAACTCAACGGCCAGGTCGAACGAGCTCATCGCACGCACCATGAGGAGTTCTATCAGGTGATCCCGGATCGCTGGAGCGTCAAGCACCTCAACCCCCAGCTGCGCCGTTGGGAGCATATTTACAACACCGTACGTCCACACCAGGCGCTCGGATATCTCACACCGCGCGAGTTCCTCGCGCGGTGTGACTCTCAACAAAAAAAGGGCAAGTGTCACTAATCATGTGGACGAGTACACTTCCTTGACGCTTTCAGAATGG
>CAVPPO010000003.1:0-875000 GCA_963707165.1 uncultured Acidobacteriota bacterium
CGCCGCAGTTGCGCGCAGCACAGGGTGCCCCATGCGCCGCAGTTGCGCGTGGGGCTTTTGACTCTCGATCCTGCAGCAAAATTCCCGGTCGCAGGGGCGTCCGCCTAGGCGGACTGTGCCCGCTCCTGACTTTCATCCTCGCGGTACTCAGTTGCTGGCACAACTGATTTACTTCGGCAAATCCAGCGCCGCATTACGATTGAAGAAATTGTACGGCCGCAATTCGAATTCATGCCACGCAGTCGGCATCACCGGCCAATCCTCGGCATGCGGCACGTGGTGAAATCCCATCGTGTACCAAACGACGATGTCCGTATTCTCGATCGCGCGGTCCGCCTTCGTCCACGCCGGAAGTCCCTCGCCGTCCCTGCTCTGATTCGGATAATCGCCGCCCGCGTAGCGCTCGTCCGCCGCATATGGCGTCACCCACAACTGATAATCCGTGAATCCCGCGCGCCTCTGCGGCGGATCATCCTTCGAAAGCAGCGACATCGCATTGTCGCCCGGCATAATCTCGTAGCCCACCGGATACCCAATCGAGTTCTTCACCGCAGGATTGATCACCCGCCAAATTTCCGGCTTCTCCATGCTCATCTGCAATTTCGCCTGCTGCTCGGTCCGCGGGATCTCAGGCTCGGCCACCCAGACGCTCTTCCTCAGACTCTTCTCCGGCAACCTCTTCACGCTCAAGCGGTCGCGCACAAAACTGTTCTTCTCTCCGTCCAAATCAAAATCCAATCGAAATGCAAAATAATGATCGTGATCCACGCCCACGGTATTCTCCGCAACAAATCGTCCGTACTTCCCCGCTTCCCCATCGCGATCCTCGTCCGCCGTCCGCGGAATCACGCCTTTCACCTCATCAAGCCCCGTCGCGCCCACGCGCAATTTGATCGTCCCATCCTGCTTGAACACCCAATCCAGCACGTAATCGTAATTTCCAAACGCCCCAATCGTCCGCAGCACCAAGTCGCGCGCCGCACGACTCACCACCACGTTGTCGTCGCCCATGTGCCGCCAGGCAATGTCTCCCGACGCCTGCTCGAATAAACATGCCGCCCGCGGCCGCCGCTGCGGAATTCCGTGGTCGTCCGCAAAAATCTGCTCGAAATAAACCGCATTCTCCGGACAATCCTCCCCCGGCTCAAGCGGCGTTGAAAATCCATCCGCAAATTCCCCCGCATCGAAAAACGTCCGGAAATACCAGCCCAGATCCGGATCCTGATAAGGCACGAACATCTCCGAAAGCGATCCCTCATACAAAATCGACCGCAGCTTGCCTCCATCCTCATATCCCACGCGCGACACCACCAGCCCGACACGATTATCAATGCGAAAATGAAAATTCCATTTCTGCCAGCTCACTTCGTTCCCCGCAAGCTTGAAACTCGGCCCCAGCGGCTGCGCAACGCTGAGCGGCGTAGGCACATCGCGCAGCGGACCCACTTCATCCGCTCCAAAATTCGCCGGCGCCTGCGGCACAGGCACCACGCCCGTATCAACCACCCGCAAAACTTTCCGCGCATCCGAATCCCAAATGACCGTCAGCCCATCAATCGGCCGCGAGAACGATTCCCAAACTCCGTGCCGGTCAAAACACGTCACCGCCTGAATTCGCCGCCCGTTTTCTTCCGCCGTCCCGTAATTCCCCGCCGAAACCCCCGCGCAAATCACCGTCGCAAAATCCGTGATCCCGCGTTTCTTCATCGCCGCCTGAAATTCCGCGTTGGCTTTCACGCCCTCGTCCACGCCAAGAATTTCCGTGCCAGTCAAATTCGCCTGCGCCCCGGGAATCTGCCTCCACGAAATCACCTTTCGCCCGCCCGCATCCACGATCGCCTCAAACGTATGCCCGCCCTGCAAAACCACCACCAGCGCCTCCCGCCGCATCGCCATCCCCGGCTTCCAAGCCAGCACTTCCTCCTTCGGCGGCTCGCGCAAATTGATCAAAGGAAATCGCGCGTCACCCTCCAAATGTCCCGAGCCCTTAATCGTCTCGTACACCGCCCAATACTCCGTAGCCGTCAAACCATCCATCGGATTCTTAGCGCTCTGTCCTAAAGCCGGCGACGCCAAAATGCCCCACATCCCCACGCAACAAGCCGCACCAAGAATCGCCGCCACAAATCCCCGCGCAAGTCGCAGCAATCCATTCAAAGCAACCATGAAATTGTCCCTCTCAGTTGAAGTCGAAGAAACCGTCGCGGCAAGCCCGCAGAGTTCGTACCTACCTGCAGCTCCGCCCCTGATCAATCCAAATTTTCGGCGTGATGTTGCGTCCAATTTGACAGAGAGTCAAGATTTCACTGCAGGAAGGCAAAGCAACGAACTCAATTTCATCGCCGCGAAGCGTTATTGGTAGCGATACCGGGAGTCGAACCCGGATTTTGGCCTTGAGAGGGCCACGTCCTAACCTTTAGACGATATCGCCGAAGAAGCACATCCGCCGGCCAGCGCAGCAAATCAAACTGCCGCGCCGCGCGAATGCATCCTAAAGATTCTGCCACGCCCCCACAACCCGCGCAAGCCAGCCCAGCACGAACGCCCCCCGATTACAGCATTTGTGACGCCGCGCTTCACTCCGCCATATCCCGTCGTTAAACGCCGGCAATCCTCACAGTCGTTCGCCCGCCGCTCCGTCGTAGGGGAGGGTCTTCAGACCCTCCCGCCTTTCGGCCCTCTTCTCCTTTTGAGCGCAAGCCATCAGCCACTATCTTTCCTCGATCTTCCACGCCAAGAAGCTAACATTCTCAATCCCCCCGCGCCGTATCTCCTCCACGACCAATTCGACACTTCTGTACTTCACGCGCGCGTCCACGCTGAGATACACCTTACGCTCCGCTCCACCTCGTACCGCCTCGCGAATCCGATCGGTCAATTCTTGCGAAGTTATCTGCGAGCTGCCAAAAAAGTACCTCCCGTCGCGCGCAATCGTGATCCGCATGGCATCGTCCCGCAAGGCCGCCGGCAACAGTCGCGCATGCAAACTCTTCGGCAAATCTGGACCCATCCCGTGGTGCGGGCTCGGCAGCGTAACTACCAAGACAAACAGCACAAAAACCACACCCCAGAGCACCAAAACATCAATCCGGCAATAATATTCGATCGCCCGCCGCCGAACAGCGCTCCGCCTTCCGATTCGCCTGGCAATTAGCATTACGTCGTTCCTCACAACACTTAGACACCAATAAGCCCTCAACCAGCCAACAGTCGTAGGGGAGGGTCTTTTTATCCTGAGTCGCCTTACCGGCACCGAAGGGCAGACCCTCCCGCCGTTCGGCCCCGCCTCTCGGTCCAGGCTTTGCCATTGCAATTAACCCCGCACGGGCGAACAATGAATGTGCAAACACTCCCATGCCGCCTCGCCATCACATTTCGCTGGAAGAACTCCTCAACAGCATCACCCACGGCATAGGCCTGGCCCTAAGCATCGCCGGTTTCATCGCGTTACTCATCCTAGCCATCACCCGCGGCACCGCCTGGCAAATTGCAAGCTGCGCTATCTACGGCACCACGCTAGTAGCCCTCTACGCCGCCTCCACTCTCTACCACGGCATCCCCGCGCCAACTCTCAAGCGCATCTTCCGCATCCTCGATCACTCAGCTATCTATCTCCTGATCGCCGGCACTTACACGCCGTTCCTGCTGGTCAATCTGCGCGGACCGCTAGGCTGGACGCTCCTAGCCATAATCTGGACGCTAGCCATAGCAGGCATCCTCCTAAAATTCTGGTTCGTCGAGCGCCTCCCAATCCTCTCAACGCTCGTCTATCTACTAATGGGCTGGCTAGCCCTCACAGCCATCAAGCCGCTAATCGCCGCAGTCCCCCACAGCGGCCTGGCCTGGCTCCTAGCCGGCGGCGCACTCTACAGCTTCGGCGTAGTCTTCTACGCCTCCAAAAAAATCCCCTACGCCCACGCCATCTGGCACGTCTTCGTAATCGCAGGCAGCGTCTGCCACTACGTAGCAGTCCTACTCTGCGTAATTAAGATGTAGCTCACATCATGTAGCTCACCTCTTCAGAGGTGAGGCCTTTCGCTTTTGCCTTTGCTTTTGATTTTGGTTTTGCCTTCGCTTTTGCTTTCCGTCTTTTCCAAGCTCAATAGAAATGGCCGCCCATCCCTGCAGCGGCCATCTCTATTACTCCCACTTCCCCCACGAGTTCGCTCTAAGTCTCTCTGTCCCCCCACCACAACCAACTAAGTTTTTCGCGCAGCCAAAGCCGTAAGCGAAGGAATCGAAACCGACACAGTCACCGAAAGTTCCGGCGGCTGCGTTCCACTCTGAATCCCTTTTACAAGCATCTCAATCGCCTGTCCCGCAAGCGGGGGGATATGAATCGTCGCCGCAAGCAGCCCATTGCGCACCCACGTCTCACCAGCTTTCGGCACGCCATCGCAACCCGCAAACGGCAAGCGCAGCCACGCATCGCGCTCCTCTTTATCGGCGATCTCCTCAAACGCCTTGCGCGCCCCCATCGCCATCGAATCATCCTGCGCAGCAACAAGACTGAACTCCGCGCGTTGCGAGGTCGCCAGATTCAACCATGAACGAACGGCCCGCTGCGCACTCTCCTCCGTCCATTGCCCCTTCAACGTTCGCAGCCGGATTCCCCCAGGTTTCGTCTCCAGCATCCCAGTAGTACGTTTCTTGGCGGAAGAACTGTGCGAAGGCCCTTCGATATAAAGTATGGAGCCGCCATCCGGAAGCAACGCAGCAAATTGCCGCCCTTGAATTCGGCCAATTTCAACATGGTCAGAGCTAAGCGTGAAGATGGGTGCAGTCGCGCCGCTGCGAAGTTCCGAAATGTAGGGCGAAGCCCGGTTCAAAACCGCCCAACCCACTCCGGCATCGCGCGCCGCCACAGCCACGCGCGGCAATGCGTCGGTGCCCACCGGTTCAAACACAATTCCATCCGGCCGCGTCGCCACAGGACTTTGCAGCGCCTTCAAAATCTGCGTGCTCTGATTTACGGCATCATTCTCCGCATAGCAAACCTCCACATCGATGCCCAGTTTCCGCGCCGCCTCTTCCGCAGAAGAAGCCTGTTCCATTTGGAAATCATTCTCGCGAGTCGGCAGCGAGACCAGTATCTTGAGCTTTTTCATTTCGCCAACGCCTATTCCTACCTTCGACTAACGATATACCCCCGCGCCATCCCATCCCCCAGATACCGGCAAAGAGTTTCGTCGCGCGCAATCCCCGTTTCGCGCCAGCCGGAGCACCAATGAGCCAGCTCGACGTCATAAAGTTGCGCGAGGCTCACCGCGCTTCCGCTCCTGGCCTCCCTTTCGGTCTTCCCACCGCTCCGTTTCGTTTTCGCGATGACTTCACTAATCCGCTCGAAAGCACAATCAATCTCCTCGCGCTGAATCGCAAGTGGCGGTGGAATGCGCCGCATTCTCTCAGGTGGGAGCCCTCGCATTCATGCGGGGGAAGGAGCGCTTCAGCGCTCCGGAAAGAGCCTCGCCTCTAGAAATGCGCTTCAGCGCTGGGGAAAGCTCCAAGCTAGCCCCGAAACCGACTCGCGTGATCGCAATCGGGAAGCATCCGTCGGTAACTTCATCGTCCCCGCCAGCATCCAACAAGCAAAACAAACACATACGCGCACGACTCCACGCGCCGCGACAAATCCAATCGAACCAGCCGTGGTCGCTTCTCTTTTTTTGAAATTTCAAATGGCTCTGTTGACATCCCCCACGGTGGTTGAATTTCTCCGCCGTAGGGGCGCCGGCTTGCTGCGCCCGCCGGCGTAACCCCCGCGAAAACGTCGGCCATTTGCATCCGCGCGACACGATCGGGCATCTCCATATTCCATTGGCCCCGTTAATGCGCACGAGGTCAACAACGCCATTTCAAATCTGAAATTTGAAATTGCATTCCGGCCCGCGTCACCCCCCTTTCCGTCGAACCGCAGCGCACGCAAGAAATCACGGGGAAAACTCGGGAATGGTAGTATAAGAACTGGTGTCCAAATCTGGGGTGGGCGTTACTGTCTTGACCGCGAATTTCAACAAACTCTACAACGCTCCGGCCTACGGCCTCCCCGAAGCCGCCGTGTATTTGAAAGTCCCGTACCAAACTCTTCGCTACTGGCTCACGGGATTCAAGAGACGGCCCCCCATCGTCGAGCCCGTCGAGAACGATCCCGTGCGTCTATCCTTCATCAACTTGCTCGAATGCCACGTTCTCGCGGGGATGCGAAAACTCTATGACTTGAAGCTACCGGCGGTCCGCCGCGCACTGATCCATCTATCCAAAGATTCCGCACAGCCATATCCACTAATTAACAAAGCTTTTCTCACAAACCGAAAAGATTTGTTTATCGAACGGCTGGGCAAGACGATCAATCTCTCTCAACACGGTCAGATGGGCCTGGACTTCTACCACCTTCATCTCGAGAGAGTCCGCGTAGAACCGGAAGGCATGCTCCGATTCTTCCCGTTTGTCGTCGAGCCCGGCCCGGCAGAGCCAAAGACCATCGAGATCAATCCTATGGTCGGTTTCGGCAAGCCCGTGATCGCAGGCACCGGCATTTCCACTGCTATAATCGCGTCGCGTTTCAACGCCCGCGAATCTATCGCGGACCTCGCCGCAGAGTATGGCCGCACGCAGCAAGAAATCGAAGAGGCCATCCGCTGGGAGCAAGCGCTCCCAATCGCAGCCTGAATCCTTCGTCCTCTACCTCGACGAAAACCTCTGCAACTCTGCAGCGATCCTTGAAACACTCACCAGACAAGCCGTCACATTCGAGCGCCATCTGTCCCACTTCCAGCGGGGCGCTCCGGATGAGCAATGGCTGCCCCTCGTCGGACGAAACAATTGGATACTCCTCACCGCCGACAAGCAAATCCGCTACAACTATCTCGAAAAGCGCGCCCTCGAAATCCATGGCGTCCGCGAGTTCGTCTTCGCCTCCGGCAACACGTCCGGACAAGAGATGGCGGCTGCGCTAGCCAGCGCCCTCCGCAAAATGCAGCGGCTCTGCCGCCGCTTCAAGCCGCCGTTCGTCGCCGCCATAACTCGAAGCGGCGAAGTCCATTTGCGTTGGCCAAAGCCCTGACTCCGACAACCCGGCGTGCACCAGCACTATCAACCGTATAGCAAAATGGTACAGTATGCGTACGCTCAGCCCATGCGACGCGCCTACTCACTTCAGCTAGCGATGCTGTTCGTTGTTCTCGCCCTGTCCGTATCCGCGCAAACTCCCCCAAAAGACATCGCCGACATCTACGCCGAAGGCAAAGTCAGCGGCAATGTCTATAAGAACGACTACTTTGGCGTGACTCTCACACTCGAAAGCGGAGCATTCATGAAAGGGGGATTCGTAAGCACACAGGGCAAACGAGCGCGCCTCATCGACGCTGGATCAAACGCCACCAACTGGCAGGACAAATTCGATATCGCGATCCTCGCGGACCTTTTAGCCGCAAATCCTCTGATACGTTCAGCCCAGCAATACGCTCGCTCGGTGCGGCATCAATTCGAAAAGGAAGGCATGGAAACGATTCAGGAAGAAACGCCGGTCAAAGTATCAGGCGTCCCATTCATCGAAGTAGTTCTGAAGGTAAAGGACTCCGGACCAGGTCACTACCACGCATTCTACACCGCATTCCGGAACGGCTACATTCTAAGCCTAGACGTCTCCGCAGCCACCCCGGAAAGAATCACCCAACTAGTATCGAAGAGCGTCAAAATCATGTAGCTCACCTCTTCAGAGGTGAGGCCTTTTGCTTTTGCTCTTGTTTTGGTTTTGGTTCTGCGCTCTGTCTGTAGCCCCTATCTAACGCCGAAAATCCTCAAGCTCCGCCGGCCTTCCCAATGACTTTCTTGATGCGCTCAAACGCCCAATCAATCTCCTCGCGCCGAATAGTCAGCGGCGGCGCAATGCGAATCACTCTCTCATGCGTCTCCTTGCAAAGAATCCCCTCATCCTTCAAAGCCTCGCAATAAGGCCGCGCCGCCGTCCGCATCTCAATCCCGATCCACAACCCGACGCCGCGCACTTCCTTCAAATCCGGACTCCGCAATGTCTGAAGCAATCCAAGAAAATAAGCCCCCGATTCCGCCGAGCGTTCCACCAATTTCTCTTCCACCAGCACTCGCAAAGCCGCCCGCGCCACTGCACAAGCCAGCGGGTTCCCGCCAAAAGTGCTGCCATGATCGCCGGGCTGGAAAACTCCAAGAATCTCCCGCGAAGCCAGCACCGCCGACACTGGATAAAATCCTCCCGCCAGCGCCTTACCGATAATCACCAAATCCGGCCGGATCCCTTCGTGCATGTAAGCAAAAAGTTTCCCAGTGCGTCCCAACCCGGATTGAATTTCGTCAACCATCAACAACACGTTATTGCGCTTGCAGATCGCAGAAACTTCCTTCAGGTAACCAGCCGGCGGAATAATAATCCCCGCCTCGCCCTGAATCGGCTCCACAAGAAACGCGCAAGTATTCGGCGTGATCGCGTCGGCCAGCGCCCGCGCATCTCCAAACGGCACAACTTTAAATCCTGGCGTGAATGGCCCAAATCCGTCGCGATACTGCGCGTCCGTCGAAAAACTCACAATCGTCACGGTTCGTCCGTGAAAATTATTCGCGCAGACGATGATCTCCGCGCGGCCCTCCGGAATTCCCTTCACCTTGTAGCCCCACTTGCGCGCCGCCTTCACCGCCGTCTCGACAGCCTCCGCCCCGCTGTTCATCGGCAGAACCATCTCGAAGCCGGTCAAATCGTGCAGGTCCTTATAAAGCAGCGGAAGCTGATCGTTGCGAAATGCCCGCGAAGTCAGCGTCACCTTCTGCGCCTGCTCGATCAGCGCGCGAAGGATCGCCGGATGGCAATGCCCCTGATTCACCGCCGAATACGCCGCCAGACAATCGAGATATCGTTTCCCGTCGGTGTCATAAACCCACACACCTTCAGCCCGCTCGATCACCACATCCAGCGGATGATAGTTATGCGCCCCGTAAAGGTCTTCCAGCTCCATCAATTCCCCAGCATCCAGTTTCTCGTCAGCAACGATCGAAGTATTCATAATTCACTCTCGGTTGTGTTCATCTCTCTAATCCGTTGCACTTGTTTAGTCGCTTACACTGCGACTTTCTGCCGACTGGTCACGCCCCGCGGAACTTTTTCCTCGACCGGAAAGATGTGCGTCCCGGCCGTTCCTTCCACAGCATTGCGAAGCGATTCGCACGAACAAATAATCGCTTCCCGTCCCCCACTCCGCAAAAACTGTGACACCGCCTCAATCTTCGGACCCATGCTCCCTGGAGCAAAATGCCCCTCGCGCGCGTACGCCTCCAGTTGCGCCGCGTCGATCGAGCGCAGCGCCTTTTGCGAAGCCTTCTTGTAGTTCAGATACACATAGTCCGTATCCGTCTCAATCACAAACAACCCGAGGTGCAGCTTCGAAGCCAGCAAAGCCGAGGTGCGATCTTTATCAATCACCGCTTCCACGCCCACAAGGCTGCCGTCTTTCCACGCCACAGGAATTCCGCCGCCCCCGCAAGCAATCACCAGCACTCCGCATTGCACCAAACGCTTAATCGCTTCCCACTCGACGATCTCCAAAGGCTGCGGCGAAGCCACCACACGCCGGTAGCCGCGCTTCGCGTCCTCCACAATCGTCCATCCAAATAAACGCCGCCGTTCCTCCGCTTCCTCCGCGCTGTAAAACGGACCCACGGGCTTCGCAGGATGGCTCATCGCCGGATCATCCGGCGACACCACAACTTGCGTCACCACCGTCACCACCGGCACGCTCAATCCCGCGCGCTTCATCTCATTCGTCAACGCCTGCTGCAGCAAATATCCCATCGTGCCTTGCGTAGAAGCGTCGCAAACATCCAGCGGATGCCCCGGCACCTGCCCGGTCGCGCGTTCGCATTGCAGCAATTCCGCCCCCACCTGCGGCCCGTTCCCATGCGTCAGCACAATCCGATAACCGTCTCGCACCAGGCGCACAACCTGCTCGGCAACGTGCCGCGCATTCACAACCTGCTCAGGATCAGTCCCGTGTTCCCCAGGACGAATCAGAGAATTTCCGCCGATCGCAAGCACCATGCTTTTCATGTCAACCCCTGGCCTAAACTCCGACGAAATCCAAAGCCGGCGCCGGCCGCATCGCCGCCACAGGCACGGATTTCATCAGTTCCACCAAAATCGCCTTCTGCACGTGCAAGCGGTTCTCCGCCTGCTGAAACACCACCGAATGTTCCGAATCAATCACGCCCGCGCTCACTTCTTCATCGCGATGCGCCGGCAAGCAATGCATGAACAAAGCGTCGCTCTTCGCCATCTCAAACAATTCCGAATCCACGCGGTATCGCCCAAACGTCTGCTTCCGCACCTTGGCCTCGTCCTCCTGCCCCATGCTCGTCCACACATCCGCATAAACAATATCCGCGCCCGCCACCGCCGCCTTCGGATCGTTCGTCACCGTAATGATTCCGCCAGTCTGCGCCGCACGCCTCTCGGCCCAATCAATCGCCTCCGGCTTCGGTTCATAACCCTTCGGCGTAGCGACGCAAACTTCCAACCCAAGCTGCGCCCCGCCAAACATCAACGAATGCGCCACATTGTTCCCGTCTCCCACATAAGCCAGCTTCAATTTCTCCAGCCTTCCCCTTCACTTCCCAAATCGTCAGAAAATCCGCCATCGCCTGGCAAGGATGGCTGAAGTCCGAAAGCCCGTTGATAACCGGAATATCGGCATGAAGCGCCAATTCCTCCACGCGCTCATGCGCAAACGTGCGAATCATGATCCCCTGCACCATGCGCTCGAGCGTCTTGGCCACATCATGAATCGATTCGCGCTTCCCCAAATTAATATCCGCCGGCGAAAGATAAATGGAATTCCCGCCGAGCTGATGAATCCCCACATCAAAGCTCACGCGCGTCCGCAGCGACGGCTTCTCAAAAATCATCGCCAGCGTCTTCCCGCGCAAGCGTCTCCGAATAACGCGCCGGGCTAGCCTTGATCTGCCGCCCCAGCACGAGCAAATGCCCCATCTCCGAGGGAGACAAATCCCGCAGAGAAATAAAATCTCTGATATTCATGGCTACACCTTCGCTGGCGCGTGTTCGTGCGCAAACTCCGCAATCACTTCCGCCAGTCCCGGATGCGTGAGTTCTTCCACTTCGTAGCTGACGCGCAGATACGGCTTCGAAAGCCTGATCACCCGCGCCAAATCGATCGGCGTGGCCACCAGCACGAGATCGCACGGCACGCGATTAATCGTTTCCTCGAGCTCGTGCCTCTGAATCGAGCTGTAACCCATCGCGGGCAGCAGATTCGTCAATTGCGGAAACTTCGCAAACGTGCTCTGGATCGATCCCACCGCATACGACCGCGGGTCCACCAATTCCGCCGCGCGAAATTCCCGCGCCGCAACCACTCCCGCGCCGTAGGACATCTCGCCGTGCGTGAGCGTCGGCCCGTCTTCCACCACCAACACGCGTTTCCCGGCAATCAGCTCCGGCGATCCCACAAAAACGCGGCTGGCCGCTTCCAGAATCTTCGCCTTGGGATTATTCGCGCGAATATTCTGCCGCACGGTATCCACGGCAATCGCCGACGCCGTATCCACCTTGTTGATCAACACCACGTCCGCCCGCCGCAAATTCACTTCGCCGGGGAAATAAGTCAATTCGTGCCCCGCCCGGTGCGGATCGGCCACCACAATTTCCAAATCCGAAACGTAAAATGGCGTGTCGTTGTTCCCGCCATCCCACAGAATCACGTCCGCTTCCTTCTCCGCCTGTCGCAAAATCGCTTCGTAATCCACGCCCGCATAAACCACCGTTCCCTGGCAAATATGCGGCTCGTATTCTTCGCGCTCTTCGATCGTGCATTCCTGCACGTCCAGATCTTCCATCGTCGCAAATCGCTGCACCGCCTCCGCCGCCAAATCTCCATAGGGCATCGGATGGCGAATCACCACCGGCGTCAATCCATTCTTCCGCAACGCCGCCGCCACCAGCCGCGACACCGGGCTCTTCCCGCAACCCGTCCGCACCGCGCAAACCGAAATCACCGGCACCTTCGACTTCAATTGCGTATGCGCATTCCCCAAAAGCCAGAAGTCCGCCCCAGCCGCCACAGCCCGCGACGCCAGATGCATCAAATTCACATGCGAAATATCGCTGTACGAAAAAACGACAGCATCCACATGCTTGTCAACGATCTCCGTCTCCAGGCTATGCTCCGAAAATATCGGTATCCCATCGGGATAGAGCGACCCAGCCAACACCGCCGGATAACGCCGGTTGGCAATTCCCGGAATCTGCGCCGCCGTAAACCCCACCACCCGGAACTCAGGCTTATCCCGGAAAACCACGTTAAAATTATGAAAATCGCGTCCAGCAGCACCAATAATCAGTATGTTTTTCATGGCGAGCCACTCCTAAGTAGCGCAACTATGCTCGCCTAAACCCCCAATTCGGGCTGTGACACCCGTCACCCCGCATTGTGACGCCGCCGCCGCCCCGGAACTCCTCTCATTTCAACGTTGTCATCCTGAGCGAAGCTAAGGATCTGCAGTTTCTTCGCCCTTCTCTTAAAGCTGTCATCCTGAAGGCCCCGACCCAGTCGGGGCCCGCCATGAAGGATCTGCAGTGCTCTGCGGCTCCGAATTTTTATTGGATTCGCCTGTTGTTTTTTGCCCTCCCCTTCGCCGCTCCGTTTGCGCCGTCGTAGGGGCGGGGCTCGCTCCGCCCGCCTTTCGGCCCCGTCTTTTCGCCGTCATCCTGACGCAGGAAGGATCTGCATTTCGGCCCGAGCCGTTCGGCCCCCGCCGTCATCCTGAACGAAGTGAAGGATCTACAGTCCCTTGTTTCAGTGCAGCAACCGACCTCGCGCGGGCTCCTCGCAGAGCCGCCAGCCAGCCTGCGGTTCCGGAGCCACAGCGGGTAACACTTAAGCTACCTCACGCCCATTGCTGTTCCACGACGCGATATCATTCCATAAAGTTAAAGTTCGAGCATAGAACTCACAGTGCCGGCAACGCAGCGTTGAGGCTCACCGGGACAGGGAAACGTGGCGCGCCTAGGCGCTCCGAGGGAACAAATGATCGCTCGTATCTACATTGCTGGCCCGTACACGAAGGGCGACGTCGCCGTTAACGTTCGAAACGCTTATGAGGCGGCAAGCCTTCTTGCCGACCTTGGCTTCGCGCCCTTCGTGCCGCACGCAACCCACTTCTGGCACATGCTCTTCCCCCGCCCCTATGAATTCTGGCTCGACCTAGACAACCAATTCTTGCCCTGCTGTGCCGGCGTACTCCGACTTCCCGGGCCGTCGACCGGCGCCGACAAAGAAGTGAAACTCGCCGAGTCGCTGGGCATACCCGTTTTTACGGAGATTCAGGAGCTTAAGAACCACTTTAAGGGATCTCATACTGACGCGCAGGTCCATAAACATGGCGAGTGAAACCGAGCGGATCAAAGAGAGGTCAGTCGACAGCCTCCAACAAATTTACGCTGTCATAATCGCACTAGCAATCGCGCAAGCCGTTCAGAGCCTTCTGAAGGATTCCGTCGGTGCCTCACTTCTCGGACTCAGCCAAATCCTGATAGGCCTACCGCCGTTCATAGCATTCCTGGTAACACTCGTGCCCTTCTGGCACGGAATGAATCGACATCTCGACCGATGTTACATCGAAAAGAAGTCTTCAGTAGTGCAAGGT
Source organism: uncultured Acidobacteriota bacterium (assembly GCA_963707165.1). Taxonomy (GTDB): domain Bacteria; phylum Acidobacteriota; class Terriglobia; order Acidiferrales; family UBA7541; genus Palsa-147. Next base: position 13,687 of record CAVPPO010000003.1, read on the forward strand.
GCACTCCTGTTCGACTTCGTCACGTTTTTCCTAGAGGCCAGCTTGCTTTTCGCGGCCGGCTGGACCCTCAGATCGGGAATCTACAGCTACATCCCTGTTTGCGCGCTGCTTGTCGTTGACATGGCATGGGGGTTTGTTTCCCACCAGATTCATTTTCCAAGCAGGAAATCCCATGTCATCAGGTGGTCCGTCATCAATCTGTTTGCGATTGTGGCGGCAGTACTAATCGTATTGTTTCCGTTCAATCTCAAGTCGATAGCTCTAATGATGGTCGCCATCGTGCGATCAATCGTAGATTACTGGTTCTGTTGGAACTTTTATTTTCCGCGGGCCGGCGAAAGCGCGTAATCCGCACGGGCACTGCTCGTAGAAAAGGTGTCACGGTCGTCACTACGGAACGTGAGACAGGGCAAACAAACAGGGCAGAAGAACGCCTAGACCAAACTCAGAACAAGCTACCTGCCCTCCCGAACGCCTTGGGAGAAATCCGGTGGCGAGCGGTCAGTTCCCCTATCGCACAGGCAAGGCGAGGCTCGCGAAGAGCGGCACCTGGCGGTCCTCTTCTTCGGCCACACGCAGCGAATACAGAGCGGCGACGCGGGAGCCTTCCGCATACCAGGTTCTTGAGACCCTCGGAGTTCTGTGTTACCTTGAGAGCTAAGTTACAAACAATAATGAGGTAGATCGATGCGCAAAGTAGGCCTGTCCGCGAGCGACGATTCCGAGACTCCGGTGGTCGGAACTCAAGCGGCCCAACCAGCTGACGGAGAAACTAGCGCATCCGCGGCCGCCGCTGCCGAGTCGACCGAAAAAAAACCAGTCGGCTGGTTGACATTTCTTAAGACGGCATCTCAACAAGATGTAAAAGATAGACTGCCAAAGAGATCTCCGAAATCCTGAGCCGTCATGGATTGCAGAATACGTGTTGTCTGGCACTTTTGGAGCCGCGCGACTCCATCGACACATATGATCTAGACCAGATTTTTAGTGCCCTCGTTGGAACGAATGCGGACCACGCAAAAAACGTTGTCTTATTTCTACTCAGTAGGGGCGGGGCGGGCGAACCTGCCTATCAGATCAGCAAGCTCTGTAAGTCTTTTGCCCATGAAAAATTCGTAGTGGTAGTGCCGCGTCAGGCGAAATCGGCGGCGACGCTACTTGCGATCGGCGCAGACGAGATTCATATGGGCGCGCTCGGACAACTCGGTCCCATAGACCCGCAGATCGATGGACTACCAGCGTTGGGCGTTAGCCAAGCGTTGAAAACAATTGCCTCTGTTGCGGCGCGGTACCCCGGCAGCGCGGAGATGTTTGCTAGGTATCTCCGCTTGGCGCTTACAGTCGAGCAGATCGGGTATTGTGATCGAATTAGTGAATCCGCAGTGCAATACGCGGAGAGACTCCTCTCGACGAAGCCCCTTCTCGTCGCCAAAGCCGCCACCATCGCGAGGGAACTCGTCCACGAATATAAAGATCACGCATTCGTTATCGATCTGGCGGAGGCTCAAGCGCACTTAGGTGAGGAATGGGTGAAGACGGGCACGAGCGAGATCATGGCGGCGGAGCAGATTTATGGGCTCTTCGAGACCGTTAACTTCATGTTGGGTTACACGCAGTCGAAACACGTCATAGTGACGGGCGGAGCAACGCTGCCGTCTAGCGTCGTGCTACTTGACTCGAAGGATTGAGGCACTCTGGCGGGCGGCGCAGCCCTTTCTGACGGGTCTGCGTTTTCGGGTGGCGGGTGGCCCAGCCTTGTCCGAAGCCTGCTGGTTTCGGCTGCCCGATCCTTCCCGGTTTGTGGGAAGGGTCGGGGTTTTCGGCCCCGTTGTTCGGCCCCGTCTTCGATTTTTCTTTCTTTCCGCACACGTTTCCCGCTCATCCGCGTCACACCGTATCGATCCTCACCAATCCATCGTCGCTCCCTTCATAAAATAAATACGAACTCCACGTCCACTCCCGCGGCGAACTCAGCAGTCCACGCTTCACCCGATTTCTGCGCATGTAGCCCAACTTTCGCATTTAGTTCTAGCCCAACCGTACCATTGCCTATGCTTCAATCTACCCTCACAATAACTGCGCGGCCCGCAGCGCAGGAGCAACAAAACGCATCACCAGAAACTCCTGCGTCGCCGCCGCACGCGGCCGGCCCGCGCACCATCAAGCGCCCCGCGATGAAAGGAGCCAGCGCACAAACAATCGGGACACTCAAATATTGTTGCCGGGCCTAAGTCGTTGAAAATAAAGCACAGGCCCCGCAAACAATCGGGACACACCCCGGGTAGCGCAGGCACTCTTGCCTGCGGCTTTTGATTGGCGGCCGACGCAGCGTCTTCCGGAGGTTTACGAAGATTCCCACCGCGGCCGCAAATGGCCGCATTGGCCTCGACATCGCACGGCCCTCCGCGAGCGCGCTTCTAGGCACCACAGGCGCCCCGAAAAAGCTCCGCCCCCGGCAGCGAATCGCATCAAGCGACCTTCGCAAAGTGTTTCGGTTAGAAACCACCCCGATCCTTTGTTTTCTGTGGTTTGCGGATGGTTTTAATTGAACCCTTGTTTCGGTTAAACGTTCCGGCAAAGCGAAGGAAAATCGAACGGACGATGTAGCTCACCTCTTCAGAGGTGAGGCTTTTCGGTTTTGGTTCTGGCTTTGGCTTTGACTCGAATTCAAAGACAAAAATCCTCAGGTCTGAAGACCTGAGCTACATTCGCTAGCAGGCGGCGACTACTTCGCGGCAGTCGCGGCAGCGGAACGTGAAGCTCGAGTTCAGCTTCATCCAGGCTAGCCAGCAGGCGGCGCAGCCGGCCCTGGATCGCGATTCACATTCGGCGCAGTACTCGTCGGTCGGCAGCGGGGCTTCGCTGAGATAATCCTGCAACGGCACCTGCGCGTGGCACTGGCTACATTCCAACATCTCGGACATGGTGGCCACCTCGCTTTCGGGAATCTCGAGGCCGAGCTTCTTGGTGTAGAGACGCAGGACGCGCTCGGCGATGTGCTCGGCGGTCAGCCCGAAGGTTTGAATCAGTTCCCAGGGCTTGCCGGAGAGGCCGAAGCGATCTTCGACGCCGATCATGTCGAACTGCAGCGGCCGCTCGAATTCAATTCGCTCGCGCAGGATGGCGCCGGCGATGATGTTGCCGAAGCCGCCCATCTGATGCTCTTCGGCGGTGACGACGATTTGCGTTTCCGCGGCGGCGGCGACAATGCGCGCGTGTCGAGCGGCTTGATGGTGTGCATGTTGAGGACGCGCGTCTCGATGCCGAAATCTTCGCTTGCAGCAGCCAGGCGGCGCGCATGGCTTCCGGCACCATCGGGCCGCAGGCGACGATGGTGGCGTCCTCGTGCTCGTTCGACGTAATTGCTCGCGAGCACGGTTTCGAATGCGTCGATGAAGCGCGGCTGCGGCCCGCGATAGCGGATCACGTTGGCGACGCCGAATTGATACGGCGTTTGCCGCGGTGGTCACCACCGGCGTGGCTTCGCGCGCAAAGCGCATGATAGACCGGCCCGGGGACGTCGAGCAGGCAATGGCGCGTGGCCTTCTCGGTTTCGAGTGGAATCGCACGGCGCTTCGACGTGCATGTTGGGCAGGATGCTCATCAGCGAAATTTCTTCGAGCGATTGATGCGTGGCGCCGTCCGGGCCCACGGAAATGCCGCCGTGCGCGCCGGCGATTTTCACGTTCGAGATTGGAGTAGCAGACGGTGGTGCGGAATCTGGTCCCAGCAGCGGCCGGAGGCGAACACGCCATAGGTGCCGGTGACCGGGAATGAAGCCTTCTTTGGCGAGGCCGGCGGCGACGCCCATCATGTTCTGCTCGGCGATGCCCACGCTGAAGACGCGATCTTTGCGCTCGGGATGCTTGGCGGCGAAATCGGTGATGCGGATCGAGCCGGAAATATCGGCTTGAATGGTGCACGACGCGCTGATCTGCGCCGGCGATTTCGAGGCCGCGGCCGAAGCCCATGCGCGTCGGGTCCATGTCCACTTTCATGGTGTCGCGCGCGTTCCACCAGTAATTGCGATCGGCCATGGGAACGAGCTTGCGGGCGCCCTCGGTGGCGGCGTCGGCGCCTTCGCGGGCGCTGGCGAGCATGCGATCGATGCGTTCGCGCGGGACGGCGGGAGTGGCGAGTTCGGCGATGGCTTTTTCGAATTGCTCGCGATTCGGGGCGACGCCGTGCCAACCGGCTTGATTCTCCATGAACGAAACGCCCTTGCCCTTCACGGTGTGGGCGACGATCACCGTGGGATTGCCGCGATGCGCGGCGGCGGCGTCGAACGCGCTGAGGATTTCGTCGAGTCGTGGCCGTCGATTTCGATCACGTTCCAGCCGAACGTGGCGTATTTCGACGTGAGCGGCTCGACGTTCATGACGTCGCTTGACCCAGCCGTCGATTTGCAAGTCGATTGCGATCGACGATGGCGCAGAGATTGTCGAGCTTGTAGTGCGCTGCGGCCATCACGGCTTCCCAGACGCTGCCTTCCTGCTGTTCGCCGTCGCCCATGATGCAGAAGACGCGATGGGATTCGCCGCGCTGCCTGGCGGCGAGAGCGTTGCCGACGGCGACGCCGAGCCCTTGGCCGAGCGAGCCGCTGGAAATTTCCACGCCCGGGAGCTTCAGGCAATTGGGATGGCCTTCGAAGCCGGAGCCGAGGCGCCGGAGCGAAACTGTGTCCTCGAGCGGAAAATAGCCGGCGCGGCCGAGTGAGACGTAGAGCGCCGGCGCTTTGTGACCGGCGGACCAGAAAACGCGGTCGCGCTGCGGCCACGTCGGATTTGCGGGGTCGTGATTCAGGACGCTGAGGTAGAGCGCGGCGGCAACGTCCATGATGGAAAGCGAGCCGCCGGGATGGCCGGAGCCTGCGGCATAGATATCGGCGATGGCGATGGCGCGCATTTCCTGCGCGGCCGCAAGGAGCTCTTCGCGATTCAGGCGAGGACCGCGGTGCTCGTTGGTGGGTTCCATAAGGCCTCCGGTGCAGGCGAAATTCGAGCTGCGAATCAAGATGTACTATGACTACATGCTTGGGGCCGGGTTTACTGTGACCGTAATCACGCAGCCCTGTGACGCCGGGGTGGTCTTTGCGCCGGATTGTTCACATGTCGGGTGGTGGTTCGCTGGATTGCAAGCAGGCTGTGTTCGTTGACTTGGCTGTATGCGCGGCCTAAAATTCGCGTGGCATGCCTGACTCGCAACCAATGATTGGCCGGACAATTTCGCACTACCGCGTGGTGGAGAAGCTTGGCGGGGGCGGAATGGGTGTGGTGTACAAGGCCGAAGACACGAAGCTGCACCGATTTGTGGCGCTGAAATTTCTACCGCCGGATGTGGCGCGGGATGCGCAGGCGTTGGCGCGATTTGAGCGCGAGGCGCAGGCGGCTTCGGCGTTGAATCACGCGAATATCTGCACGATTTACGAAATCGATGAGCGCGACGGCGAGTGGTTCATCGCCATGGAGTATCTGGAAGGGCAGACGCTGAAGCATCGGATCAGCGGGAAGCCGCTGCCGCTCGAGGAAGTGCTGGAGCTGGGAATCGAAATTGCGGACGCGTTGGATGCGGCGCACGCGAAGGGCATCGTGCATCGGGACATCAAGCCGGCGAACATCTTCATCACCACGCGCGGCCGCGCCAAAGTGCTGGATTTCGGACTGGCGAAGACGCTGACGCCCGCGAGCACGCTTTCGATGCTGGCATCGGAGGAGACCGCGGGAGATTTGGCCCCCGAACTCCTGACGAGTCCGGGAAGCACGCTGGGAACGATTGCGTACATGTCGCCGGAGCAGGCGCGCGCGCGGGAGCTCGATGCGCGCTCGGACATTTTTTCGTTCGGCACGGTGCTGTACGAGATGGCTACGGGTGCGCTGCCATTTCGCGGCGAGAGCACCGCGGTGATATTCGAGTCCATCCTGAACAAAGCGCCGATTCCGCTGCTGCGCTTGAACCCGGACCTGCCGGCAAAGCTCGAAGAGATTATCGATAAGGCGCTCGAGAAGGACCCCGACTTGCGGTGCCAGACGGCCGCGGAACTCCGCGCCGATTTGAAGCGACTGAAGCGCGATATGAATTCGAGCCGTCAGCCGGCGGCAGGAAAGACCGAGGCGCCGAAGGCGCCTGCGGCCGGCGCGGCGCCTGCAAGTAAGTCGGTTGCGGTGCTGTATTTCGAAAATCAGAGCGGCTCGAAGGAAGACGAATACCTGCGCGACGGCATTACCGAGGACATCCTCACCGAGCTTTCCAAGATTCGCGGGTTGAATACGTTTTCGCGCCCAACGATTCTGGCCTTCCGCGACAAGGCGGTCACTCCGACGCAGATCGGGCAGCAGCTCGGCGCGGCGTTTGTTCTTACCGGCACTTTGCGGCGCGCGGGCGCGCGACTGCGCATCAATGCACAACTGGTGGATACGCGCACCGATTTTCCGGTGTGGTCGGAGCGCTTCGATCGCGAGATGAAGGATGTTTTTGAGGTGCAGGACGAAATCGCGCGGAAGATCGCCGAGGCGTTGCGCGTGACGCTTTCGCCGCAGGAACTGGAGGCGCTGGCCGTCAAGCCCACGGAAAATCTGCAAGCCTACGATCTCTATCTGCGCGGGAAAAGATACGCGCGGCGGCAAACGCGGCAGGATCTCGAGTTCGCTTTGCAGATGTTCGAAAACGCGGTGGCGATGGATCCCAGTTTCGCATTGGCCTACGCTGCGTGCGCGAATGCCTGCGCGATGTTCTACTGCAACTTCAGTCGCGAGATGGTGTGGGTGGAACGCGCGCGAGAAGCATCTGGCAAGGCCGTGGCGCTGCGCTGGGACCTGCCGGAAGTGCAGGTGAGCCAGGCCTGGGTTCTGTATGCAGCCGATTTGCATGATGAAGCGGTGCGCATGGTGAAAAAGGCGATCGAGCGCAAACGCGACTGCGAAGGCGCGTACTACTTGCTCTGCCGCTCGCTGTTTGCTTCGGGGCGGCACGAGGAAGTTCTCGAGGTTGCGGAAGCAGCGATTGAAGCAAGCGGTGAAGACTACAACGTTTACGTGCCGATCATAAACTCCAGCGGAGCGATGCACAAAGATGAGGTTAGGCTGAATATGGCGCGGAGATTTATCGGCGCGCTCGAGAACCATTTGAAGCAGGTGCCCGAGGATCCGCGGGCGCGCGTGCTGCTGGGCGCGAACTACGCACAGCTGGGGCGGGAAGACGACGCTGTGCGCGAACTCAACCTGGCCACCACCTTGCGCGCAAACGAAGCCTCGATTCTCTACAACGCGGCTTGCGCTTACTGCAGTATGAAAAGAAAGCCGGAAGCACTGGATACATTGCGTAAGGCTTGGGAAGCTGGCTTTCACGATGCGGTGTGGGCGCGCCGCGACCCGGAGCTTTTGCTTCTTCACGGCGAACCCGAATTCGAGAGGCTATATCCGGAAAAGCCTGGTTCACCGACTGCCTCCGGAGCCCATTAGTTCAATTTGATCCGATTCGACACGTGTCGCTCCTCCTGGAGTAGCTTGCGCTGTCGCTTTGCGGGGCATTGGCGGCGGGGCCCGTGCGGCGTATCAGGATTATCTCGCGTCGCGGAACGACGCCGACCCCGGCCTCGACTCCGAGATCTCCGTCGTGGACGAAGACCAGGAATTGTGTCCGGAGCATTCGCCGGAGGGGCGCACTGCTGCGCGTAAAAAGCAATCAGGGAGCGGAGTGCTCGGCGAAGGCTTGGGTGCCGTCGGGCGTGAATTCGAAACGCAGGGTCCAATCGCTTGGGCCGCTGCGCGACGGCGCAAATTTCCATTTCTGTGCGGCATCGAGGGCTAGATTTGCGAAATAGGTGCTCGGGCCCGGCGAATCGATGGTCGCGTCGGTGACTTTGCCTGAGGGATCGACGCTCACCTTGATGCCGACCCTTACCGTGCCGCGGATCGTATCGAGGGACTTCTGCGGCACATCGGGCAGGACTTGGTGGAGTACGCCGCTGCTGGCGGCTTTGGGTTCGGGAACTTTTGGCGCTTGCGCGGGGGGAGTTGGCACGGCGATCTGTGGGGCGGCGCGGCTTCTCGATCGGCGGCTGGCTTCTCGATCGGCGGCTCGGATTTCTTTTCTGCCGGGGCTGCGCTTGCAACGGGCGGCTCCGGTTTCTTTTCTGCTGGGGCTGCGCTTACGACCGGTCGGGGCTCGGGTGAGGACTTCTTGGATATGTTCTCGGTTGCTTGAGGAGTCGGAGCGTCGCTCCGCGGAGATTCTCTCAGCAATCTGCGGCTTACGAGGCCGATGGATGCTAGAAGGACAATCAGAGCCGCAATCAAGTACCAGATGTTTCTCGGCGCGGCGCTTTGCTGGACGGATTTTTCCGCGCGCTGTGCGGCCAGGGGAGGATTGAGACGCTTGGCGATGTCTGCGAGCGTCCATCGGCGCGCGGGATCGCGGCGCAAGCAGTGCCGGGCGATATCGAGCAGCGGAGCCGGCAGAGTTTTCGGCACATTCGGGTCAGCTTGCGCATGGCGATCCCAGGCCGGCAAACGCTGCGTCAGTACTTCGACGAGCGTCATACCAAGCGACCAGATGTCTCCGGCGGAAGAACTTGTAGCTTCGGGCGGATCGTAGCCGGTCGGTTCGCTGATGGGATCGCCCGCGCGGCGGATTCCGTCGCTCGAAAGCTTCAATTGATCGCCGCTGGCCATGATGTTCGCGGGCTTGATGCGGCTGTGCACGAGGCCTTTGGCGTGAAGGTAGGCAAGCGCGCCCAGCACCGGACTGAGCATTTCGCTTGCCTCAATCTCCGTGAGCGGCCGATGCGGAAGGATTTGCGATAGATTCTCGTCGGCGTACTCCATGACGACGTACAGAAGTTTTGCATCGCCGATACGGCAATGTCCGGCCTGAAATATTTTGATCAGGTTCGGGTGGGAGAAAGTCGAAGCGGATTGCCAGGATGCCAGCCGGTTTTTTGCGTTGGAGGAATTCTCGGAGATCAGTTTGATTGCTGCGGGCTTAGGGTCGCGATCACCGAATTGCGTTTGAAAAACGGCGCCGTTCTGGGAGCCGCCCATGTATTCGCCCAGAAGGAATTCTCCATTGACCGTTTGTCCTTGCCACTGTTTCCAGGCCTCGGCCATAGCTACCTCTGCGAGCTGGCCAGAGTATTGTCCGCTCAAGGCTGCTTGGTTCCAAGCGGAGACTTGTGTGCGGTAGCGCGTGCGGCAACTGAGCGGCCCTGCGAAGACAAACGCAAAAATGCAGATCCCTCACCCCTAAAGGGGATTCGGGATGACAGCGGTTAGGGTTGGGGTTAGCGGTTGGGGTTAGCGGTTGCGCTTCACGGTAGGGGTTGGCCGGTAGGGTTGGCGATGAGGTCATCTCAAAACGCGCGGATCAGGAGGGGTGCGGTGTTGCACCCGTCCTGATCCATTTCGACATGAACGCACATTGTGTGGTGCGGCATGTGTTGGGGCCTAGTTCTCGATGCCGGCTGCGAACCAGGGGTGAGCTCCTGCCGCAGTGCGGATGAGAAGAACCGGTGAGTCGCAAGTTGTGGGCAATCCGGATAGAACGTCATCAATGGTGAAGTCTCCGTCGGAGTCAAGGGCGACGCCGGCTTCGTTGGTGCTGAAAGCGGTGGCGCTGGCTGCTTGGCCGCAGAAAAGCGTGGCGAACACGCTCTGCCCGCCATTCGTGCCGATTCCGTTGCCGCCGCCGAGAAGCAGGCTGCGACCATGAACGCGGATGTGACCGTCCTGGCTCACGCTCGCGTCGAGATTAGCGATCCGCCAGATTTGGCCGGCGGGAGAAATTCCACGCACGACGTTCGGGCTGACCGTGGTGGTGGTCCCGCTGACGGTAACATTGGAAACGGGAATGACGCCGATGGCGCCCTCAAAGCGAACGAGCGAGTTGCCGCGTCCGCCGAAAGCGCAGAGCGAGACGATGGCAACCAGCGTGAACCCTAGAGCTAACATTTTCTTCATTACACATCTCCTTGTCGGGGATTTTGCGATTTCATTCACATTGGCGTAAAGCCTGGTGTGAAATCATCCCCTCGGCCACTGTCAGATGCCTCTTGCGCGACAGGGTTGCCATTTTTCTGTGACGCGAAGAAATCATGCGAATCCGACGGAGAGGCGCGTTGCGCTGTGATGACGATGGGATAGAGAGACTTGGGCTGACTCTTGAGTTAGGATGTGGGCATAGACTCAGAGGAAGTTACGGCAGCGTTATCCCCCGACGAAGACCCAAGGGAGAGCGCCGAAACAAGAATTTCTCATGCAGAGAACTCCAACCAATGCCGAGGCCCTGGCTATCGCGGAGCGCTATCGCACGCTCCTAGAAATCAACAATGCGATCATTACGAATCTGACTCAGGAAACCCTGCTCAACGCGATTTGCGAGGCCATCGGGCATGTGATGCCCGTTTACCGGGCTTCGCTGACGCTCTACGACCCGGACAGAGAGAAGCTGCGCATCCTGGCGATTTCACCGCAATGGAAGACGGATTATTTTCGGGCCGGTCTGGAGATGGATATGCACGAGAGCCATACGGGCTGGGTGGTGAAACAGCAACGGCCTCTTGTGCGGCGCGATATCGAGAAAGATGGGGAATACCCGATCGAGCGGCGGCTCCTGGAAGAGGGCATTCAGTCGTTCTGTGTAGTGCCGTTGATTCTCGGAGGAAAAGGCATCGGCACGCTGAATATCGGGAGCGACGTAAAAGCGCGGTATAGCGATGCGGATGCGGAATTCCTGCTGCAGGTAGGAAACCAGGTCGCGCTGGCCGTCGGGAACATGAAGTCTTACGAGGAAATCGCTTCGCTCAACACGAAAGTGGAACGAAACGCGGAGCGCTATCGAACGCTGCTGGAGATCAACAACGCCATCATCACTAACCTGACGCACGAGACTCTGCTGCACTCTCTCTCAGAGATCCTGCGGCGTATCCTGCCCTTAGATGGGGCAGTTATGACCGTTTACAATCCAAAAACCGACACCTTTAGGTATTTGGCGCTGGAGACCGACATTCCTTCGGATTATTTTCGAACCGGGCGGGAGGTGGAGCGCAGAGATTCGATGGTGGCCGAAATTTTCGAAAGTCAGCGCGGCAGAATACGCTTTGACCTCGAGAAGGAACAGCAATTTGCAAATGACCGCCGTCTGGTTGAGATCGGCATACATTCCGATTGCATTGTTCCGCTAATTGTCGGGGGGAAGAGTATCGGCACGCTCGGCATCGGGAGTACCAGGAAGAATGAATATTGCGAAGTCGATATGCAGTTGCTGCAGGAAGTGGCCAATCAAGTCGCCCTGGCCGTTGCGAATATGCGGTCCTATCGAAGAAATTGCCGAATTGAAGGCCCGCCTGGAAAAAGAAAATGTCTATCTCCAGGAGGAAATCCGTACCGACCACAACTTCGAAGAGATTACCGGCAATAGTCCCGTTTTGCTGGACGTTTTGCGCAAAGTCGAACAGGTCGCTCCGACAGATTCCACGGTGCTGATCTATGGCGAGACGGGCACCGGGAAGGAATTGATCGCCCGCGCGATTCATGATCGCAGCGCGCGTCAGAAGCGTCCTTTGTTGAAGGTCAATTGCAGCGCCATTTCGGCGGGACTTGTGGAGAGCGAGCTGTTTGGACATGTGAAGGGAGCGTTTACTGGCGCGCTGGAGCGGCACATCGGACGATTTGAACTTGCCGACGGCGGCACGATTTTCCTGGATGAAATCGGCGAACTGCCGCTGGGAACACAGGTGAAACTATTGCGCGTGCTTCAGGAACGGGAGTTCGAACCGGTGGGCAGCAACAAGCCGGTGCGCGTGGACGTGCGCGTGATTGCGGCCACGAATCGAAACTTGCAGGAGTCCATTCGGAAGGGCGAATTCCGGTCCGATCTTTTCTACCGGCTGAATGTGTTCCCAATCGAAGTGCCCCCTTTGCGCGAGCGCCGTTCCGACATTCCTCAGCTGGCCATGTTCTTTCTCGCGCGCTTCTCCAAGAAATTGGGAAAAGACATACAGGGCATTCCGCGGGTGACCATGGACCGGCTGGTTAGCTATTCCTGGCCCGGGAATGTGAGGGAACTGCAGAATATTATTGAGCGGGCGGCGATTCTTTCGCGCAGCTCGGTGCTTGAACTGGAACCGGATGTTGTGCCCGTTCTAACGACGGCGGAGAGCTCCGCCGGGAATGATAGAGCTTCGGAGGCGGCACAATCTGCCGGCCAGGAAGGGCCCTCACCTGCGACGCTGGAAGAGCTGGAGCGTGCACACATCATGGCGATACTGAATCAGACCGGGGGCGTGGTGGAAGGGCCGCGCGGTGCAGCGAAGATTTTAGGGCTGCATCCGAATACGCTTCGCCACCGCATGCAGAAGTTGGGACTGAAGCGCAGCGCCTACCACGCATCGTAGTTCCCTCAAATCTCTGCCGCGCGAGCCACGACGTGTGGTGGCTTCCTCGAACGGCTCGAAGATCAATCTTCCGTAACTAGCTTTTCCTTCAGAGGGTTGCAGAAACCACTTCTTCGCTCGCGGATGGCACGCCATCTGCAATCGTGTGCATTGGGAAACAGAGTGCTGAAAATCTCGATCACAGAGGCGGTTGGTCAATTGTTTACGCTGGAGCTCGACGGACAGGTCAGCGGCAGATGGGTGGAGCTGTTGCAGAAGACGTGTGAGACGCAGCTCAAGAATGGCGCGCGCGTGACCGTGGACCTGAAAAACGTTTCGTTCGTGGATCGCGAAGGCATCGCGCTTTTGAAAAGCCTAGCGGATCGCCAGGTCGAAATCCTGAATGCCTTGCCGTTCATCGCCGAGCAGATCAGGACAGCAACGCCATGATGCTTGCGCTGCGATTGCTGCTCTTCGATCTGATTGAGTGGATGAAAGATCACGCACGAATCCGAGGGACCGAATTGCGGGAGGGTCTGTTCTTCGGCGCCGGTAAGGCGCCTCAGAGATAAAAAGACCTTCCCTTACAGTCGGAGGGTAAGAATTTGAACCAAGTGGCACAGGCATCGCCGGCTGCTTCCGTCGACGCTGAGCTGATCGCGCGGGCGCAACGAGGCGAAGAGCAGGCCTTCGAGGCGATCTACCACGCGCACAAGCGGAAGGTCTATTACCTGTGCCTGCGCATGATCGGGAATACAGCCGAAGCCGAGGAATTGATGCAGGAAGCGTTCATGCAGGTGTTCCGGAAGATTCAAACGTTTCGCGGAGATTCGTCCTTCTCGACCTGGCTGCATCGCGTGTCCGTGAACGTGGTGCTCATGAAGCTGCGCAAGAAAACGCCGAACGAAATCCCGATTGATGGCGAGGATGAGAATCAAGAATTCGAGCTGCCGCCGAAGGAGTTCGGCGCTCCGGACTTGACGCTCACCGGCTTGGTCGATCGCGTGACCCTCGATCGGGCCGTGGCGAAACTGCCGAAGGGCTGCCGGCAGGTTTTTCTGCTGCATGACGTGATGGGCTGCGAGCACAACGAAATCGCCGCGATGCTGGATTATTCCGTGGGCAATTCCAAATCGCAATTGCACAAGGCGCGCATGCGGCTGCGCAAGCTGCTGCGAATGGGCGGGCGCAAAAACGGACGCCATGGGAAGTCCACTGGGTTTGCGCAGCCTTTGCCGAATTCGCCTGCGCCGTGCAACGGATGCTAGTCGCAATTGGCTATTGCCGCGGCGAGCAGAATCGGCCGTTCAGGCGCCATGCGGTTAAAACAGCAACGGCACTCCGGCTTTCGCGCGATACAGACAATGTGGACTGTTCGCAAATGCGCGGCGATCCCGCAGGCACGAGCAATCAGACGGGGGACTTGGTAGATTGTCGGAAGTAATCTGCTATGGAAGCCGCCAGCCATCGCGCGACGTGGAAGACTCTCTTGGCTTTCGCGATTATTTATTTCGTGTGGGGATCCACATTTCTCGCCGTCCGCGTTGGCGTGCGCGAAGTTCCTCCGTTTCTCTTGGCGGCCATGCGTTTCTTGGTTGCGGGGATCGTTCTTTATGGCTGGATGCTGGCGCGCGGCGAGCGCTCGCCGACCGGACGCCAATGGACCTCCGCCTTCTTACTCGCCACTGTGATCTTCGTTTTGGATTACGGGCTGTTGTTCTGGGCCGAGCAGCGCGTGCCTTCGGGAATTGCCGCAGTGATGATGGCCATCATTCCGGCGTTCATGGCGCTCTCGGAAATCATTATTCTTCGCACGCAGAAGCTCACCCTGCGCTTGTCCGTGGCGCTTTTGATCGGCCTTGGCGGAGTGGCCGTGCTAATGAGCCGCTCTTTGAATCTTGGCGGAGCGCCGATCGACACGGCGGGGGCCGTGGCGTTAATAGTTGCATCGATTAGCTGGTCCGTGGCGGCGTCGCTTTCGCGCAAGTTGCAGTTGCCTGCTTCGAAAGTTATGAGCTCGGGGGCGCAGATGCTTGCCGGCGGAGTACTATTGGCTCTCACGGCGGCCGCGCTGGGCGAATTCCGCGGTTTTCATCCGGCGAGTGTCTCACGCACAGCGTGGCTCTGCTTGCTCTACCTGATCGTCGCCGGCTCGATCATGGGATTCACCGCCTACGTGTGGCTGATTCACCATCATTCACCGACAAAAGTCGGCACCTACGCTTACGTCAATCCGATTGTCGCCGTGCTGGTCGGATATTTCCTGGGCGGGGAAGCGCTTGGCCTTCGAACGATTCTGGGAACTTTCTTCGTTCTGATCAGCGTGCTAGTGATCACCACGATGCCGGCGAGTAAGCGGGAAGCGGCACTCGCGCGGGAAGACGCGCCAGAGCCCGTGGGAACATAATCTAGAAGTGCTCCGACAGTTTTTTTCCATACTCGAGAATTCGCGTTATCCACCGAGGCAGGGGCTATACTCTCCGCGATACGATTCGGATATTTGCCGCTGCTCTTCGTTCGCTATCATGTCGAGGCTCCAAGGGAGAAATCATTCCATGCATGGTTCATCGCGAGCGGCTCTGCGTCTTTTGATCGCGCTGGCATTAGCAGCCGCAGCTTTCCGGTACGTCCAGCCCGTTTCATTTGCTCAGCAATTTTCCGAGAGCCTTTATTCCGGCCTGCACTGGCGGATGATCGGGCCATTCCGCGGCGGCCGCTCGAATGCCGTCAGCGGCGTCCCGGGACAGCCGAGCACTTTTTATTTCGGTTCCGTCGGCGGTGGCGTCTGGAAATCCGAGAATTCGGGCCGCACCTGGAATCCGATTTTCGACGCGCAACCCGTGCCTTCAATCGGGGCAATCGGCGTGGCTCCGTCGAATCCCAACGTGCTGTACGTCGGCACTGGCGAGTCCGACATGCGTTCGCAAATCTCCTTCGGCAACGGCATTTACAAATCCGCCGACGCAGGAAAAACCTGGACGCATATCGGCCTCGATAGCACGCGGCAAATCGGCCGCATCCTCGTTGATCCGCGGAATCCGGATCTCGTCTTCGTCGCGGCACTCGGCCACGCCTACGGCGCGAATCCCGACCGCGGCGTATATCGCTCGAGCGATGGCGGTGCGAACTGGCAGAAAGTCCTCTACAAAGGCGAAAACATCGGCGCGATTGACCTTGCCTTCGACCCGCAAAATTCGCGCACGATTTACGCCGCGCTCTGGAACACGCGACGCCCGCCGTGGAGCATCTACTCTCCGTCCTACGGTCCCGGCAGCGGCATTTTCAAATCCACGGACGGCGGCGACACCTGGCAGCAACTCACCGCGGGGCTGCCTACCGAGCGCGTGGGCAGAATTGGAATCGCGGTCGCGCCCACGAATTCGAAATTGGTGTACGCGATCATTGATGCCAAACAAGGCGGCATCTACCGCTCGGATGATGCCGGTGCCACTTGGCGCAAGATGTCTGAAGAGCGGCGCATCTGGGGCCGCGGATGGTATTTCTGCAACGTTGTTGTGGATCCGGAAAATCCCGAGACGGTCTACGTCTCAAACACTTCGCTCTACCGCTCCACTGATGGCGGCAAGAGCTGGACAGCGATCCGCGGCGCTCCCGGCGGCGATGATTATCATCAGCTCTGGATTTATCCGAGCGATCCGAAGCGCATGATCATCGCCAGCGACCAAGGCACCGTCGTCACCGAAGATGGCGCGGCTACGTGGAGCTCCTGGTACAACCAGCCGACCGCGCAGCTCTACCACGTCGCCGCCGACTATCGTTTTCCCTACTGGGCGACCGGCGCGCAACAGGACAGCGGCTCCATCGGCGTTCCCGCACGCAGCAGCCACGCTGAAATTTCGAATCACGATTGGTCCGGGATGTGCGCGGGCGACGAAGCCGGTTACACGGCGCCCGATCCGCTGCGTCCCGAAATTCTCTTTGGCGACAATCTGACCAAATGCAATGTGATCACCGGAGAAATGCGAAACGTTTCGCCGGAGCTGAGCCATAAAGGGCCGTTCCGCAGAACGTGGACTCTCCCCGTTGTTTTCTCCGAGGCCGATCCTCGTGCTTTGTATTTCAGCGATCAGTTTTTGTTCAAGACTATGGATGGCGGAGACACCTGGGCGCAGATCAGTCCTGATTTAACGCGCGAAGTTCCCGGCGTGCCGCCCAATCTTGACGAAGCAACCGCAGCCGATGCTCCTCCCGCCGAACGCCGCGGCGTGATCTACACGATTGCGCCTTCGCCGATTCCTGCGGACGCAGATCTGATCTGGATCGGCACCGACGACGGCTACGTTCAGAAAACATCCGACGGCGGAAAAAAGTGGCAGAACGTCACGCCGCCCGAGCTCACACCGTGGAGCAAGATCGTCATGACGCAGGCGTCGCACTTCGACGCGAATGAGGCCTACGCCGCGGTGGACCGCCATCGCTTGGAAGACAACGATCCCTACATTTACCGCACGCGCGATGCCGGAAAATCCTGGCAGCGCGTTACGAATGGCTTGCCCGCTGGCGTCTACATGCAAACCATAAAAGAAGATCCAATCCGCAAGGGGCTGCTGTTTGCTGGCACGGAGCTTGGCGTTTTCGTTTCCTTCAACGATGGCGATGATTGGCAATCGCTGCAGCTAAATCTACCGCCTGCCTCTATGCGCGATCTTGCGATTCACGGCGAAGATTTGATCGTCGCCACGCACGGCCGCGGATTCTGGGTCCTCGACGACATCACCGCGCTGCGCCAGATGACTGACAAAGTGGCGCAGTCTGACGCCTATCTGTTCAGACCCGCCGAAGCCATTCGCATGCATGCCGGCACTGACTTCGCCTCGCCCATGCCGCGCGATGAAGCGCTGGCCGAAAATCCGCCCACCGGCGCGATGATTGATTACTACTTGAAGTCCGCTTCGCCGGGCCCGGTGGTGATCGAAATTCTCGATGCTAAAGGCCAAGCCGTTCGTCGGTATTCAAGCGAGGATCACTCTGCACCTGTAAAACCCGAAACACTCCAATTTCCCGCGTTCTGGAGGCCTACGCCTCCGCCGCTATCAACGGCCGCCGGAATGCACCGCTGGATTTGGGATTTTCAGTACACGCCCGTCGCCGGCGCCGTTCGGCTCGAAGACGATGAATTTTTTCTGCCGCACGCGGAGTAACCGCGCTGCCCGGAGCCTACACCGTGAAATTGACCGTCGCAGGCCAGACTTACTCTCAGCCGCTGACAGTCAAGCTCGACCCGCGCATAAAGATCTCCGCCGCGGAACTGCAGAAGCAATTCGACGCCGCCACAGCAGTCTCGCGCCGGCAATCTGAAATCAGCGAAGCCCAGCGCAACGTGCGGCAGCTTCTCTCGCAGGCGCGTCAACTTCGCTCGCAGGCTCAAAATAATGCAGCGCTCGTCCAGGCTTTGAACGCGCTCATCGAGAAAGCGGAAGACATCGCCGGAGCTCCGCCACTTCGTTACGGCGCGGTTCCGTCGAAACCGCCGAAGGAGCAGCCGGACCTGTCTTCGCTCAGCACCCACTTCGCGCAGATTTTCTCCGCCACAAATAACGGCGACGCCGCCCCAACCGCTGACGCCATGCAAGCGTTCCGCGCAACCGAGACCGAACTAGAATCCGTAATCGCTAAATGGACTTCGCTAACCGCTAAAGGCCTACCCGAGATGAATTCACAATTGAAACAGGCCGGCCTCGCACCAATCGTGATTGGCCCGCAAGGCCCCACGCCGGTGCCGGATCAACCGAGTAACATGGAAGACGAATGAGCTCGCAGGCTATGACGAACACTTTCGGGAACAATCTCTTCTATCAGTCAAGATGTTAGGGCTGCGCTGAAACGATTGGTTCCGGTGGCAGTTCACGCGTCGCGTGCGGTGCTTGTGTCGGCTCTGCGAAGGAGCCCTTCTCCAAGAAACGGCCGCAGCACGGCCTTGGTGGCTTCCGTTTGCGCGCCAAATCGCGCCTCGAGCGCGGCCCAAAATGCCTCGAGTGGAACGGCGCTCGTAATATTCAGCCAGGCAGCCACCGCCGCGGTCGCCGCCAATTTCGGGCCTGCCACGCGCCGGAACGGGAAGCGCAGCACGCGGCACGGCAATTCGGGTAGAGCAATCTGGTCGTCGCACAACACCAGCGTTGCCTCGCCGGCGTCCGCGAAAACCTGGTTGCGTTCCAGCTCGCGCGCGCCGTCCTCGGACACAATCAGCAACGCATCCGGTTTCTCGATGCCGGTGAAGAGAATTTCTTCCGGACTGAGAATGAGTTCCGACACAGAGAAGCCAGTTCCCTGCGTCACCGGGTTGTCGTTCTTCTGTGTGGCGTGTAAACCTGCGCGCATGCCCGCCGACGCCAGTAGCGAAGCAGCCGATTGCACGCGCTCTCCCGCCGTTCCTGCCAGCACAAGTCCCAGCGGCCGCTCGAGCGAGGAAGTAAATTCGCTCGCGACGATCCGCGAACGCGCGGCCACTGCCTCTCGCCGCTTGTAATTGGCCGCGAAAATCGGCCGCGGCTCTTCGCGCAGGATTCCGAGTTCATAGCCCGCCGCGTCGGCAACGCTTTTCAGTTGCGCTCCGGTGATCGTGTTCCAACGCGTCGCGTAGGCGGTGCACAATTCCAGCACCTCGATTACCGCAAATCCCGGATGCGCAATGGCGCGCGCGATCGTTTCGGCAAGATCGTGATCCGTGGCCAGCTTTCGCGCTACGAACGGTGCGCGCGCGGCCATCAGTAACCTGGCCAGATCCAGAGGCGGCGTCGCGTTTCCACCGGGCGTGGTCGAAGTGACGAAACCCGCCGGCGAGAATGCCGAATTTTGCCCGCCGGTCATCCCGAACAAAAAAATTATTGTGCACCAGCACCGTCAAATCCGGATTCACCAGCGCCGCATTCACCAGATGATTCAACCCGATCATCGCGCCGCCGTCGCCAATCATCACGATAGGCTTCAAGCGGCCGGCTCCAAGCGTCCCATCGGCCAAGGCGATTCCCGCAGCGAAAGCCGTCGAACGCCCATGCGTAGTGTGCACCGTGTGCGGCGTCGCGAATTGCGCATCGGCCAATCCCACGCAGCCGATGTCCGTGACGATCACAACTTCCTGCGGCGGCAATTGCAATCGCCCCAGCGCCTCGCCGAGCGCGCGCAAAACTTGCCCGTGACCGCAGCCTTTGCAATAAGGCAGCACGGCTTTTGCCACGAGGTAAGTCTCAGCCATCACGCCGCCTCCGCCACTTCGATAATTTCCGCGGGCGTGATCATGTGCCCCAGTCCATTCACGCGCACCAGCCGCTCCGTTCCCACCACGGATTCCAACACCGAGGCGTAAATCCCCTGCGAATTCTCTTCGACCACCGCGACCTTCGCACATCCTTGCGCCGCCCGGCGAATGCGCTCCGTCGCAATGGGGAAAAGCGTCAGCAGCTGCATAAAGGAAACGCGCCGCCCATCGCGATTCATTCGTCGGCACGCTTCGCGCGCAGCCCGTGCCGAGATCCCGTAACTCAGCACCAGCATCTCCGCATTCGCGACCGGCTCTTCTTCCACCATAGCCATCTCTTCCGCATGCGCCGCGATCTTGGCCTGCAGATGAACCAGCAGTTCCACCGACTCCGGCACTATTTTTCGCAGTCGCCCTGCTCGATCATGCAGCGATCCAGTAGCCACCACGCGCTCCGCATTCCCGAGCGCCGCAAACGCGGGAGGCTCCTCCAGGCATTCGCAAGCATAGGTGCGAAATTCACCGTGCCTGCCCGTGAACGCCGCTCGCTCGGCCAACGGCCGTCGCACGAGCGACGAAACATCCACACTCTCGAGCGTCATGCCCACTTCTTTATCCGAAAGAATCACCACCGGCGTGCGCAATCGTTCCGCCCAGTAAAACGCAGCCTGCGTCAGTTCATGGCATTGGCGCGCCGTAGCGGGAGCAAACACCGGCAGCGTATATCCGCCCGAAGTGCACGACTCCACAAGCAGCACATCGCCCTGCGCCCCCTGCGTCGCCCCTCCGGTCGATGGCCCCAGGCGCTGCACCAGCGCAATCACCACCGGCGTTTCCGTCATCACCGCGTACTGCACCGTCTCGATCATCAAGCACCAGCCGGGCCCGGACGTCGCGGTCATCGCTTTATAGCCGCACATCGACGCGCCCACGCATTGCGCCAGCGCGGTGATTTCATCCGGCGACGCCATCGCCAGCCCGTTGCGCGCCGGCAATTCTTTCATCATCGTTTCGTAAATTTCACTCGAAGGAGTAATCGGATAACCGCTGAAGAATAGGCAGCCGGCGTCCAGCGCCCCTTGCGCCACCATGCGATTGCCGGAAATCAGCTCGCAGTGCGCTTCTTTCACCATGTCGCCGTTCCCGAGATCGGCGGAGCCGGCGGCGTCAGCCGCACTACCACCGGATGCACCAGCTCTTGAAAATCCTTGATCGGCAGACGGAAACATTCGCCCCTCTTGCCGCTGAGCATCTTGGGACAGAACACCACGGTCGGAAATTGCAGCAAATTTTCGTCCAGATAAACCGCCGTGCCGAAAGGATTCTCGAAAGGTTCGGTGCGCCCGATCTCGGTTACCGGGAAAATGGCGTCCAGTTCCGATTCCAGCATCGGCTCCACGCGCGCGCCAGCCAGAGCATGAGAAAGCCGCGGGGCAGTCAGTTCATAGCCCTCCGGCACGATGGCCGAAGCCGGCATGCCGTTCACGCGAAAGAGCAAGATTCGCGCGTGATTGGGATCACCGCAACTGCACTCAGGCTCTCTGCGAATGTCTTGGGGAAAATACTGCTGGAGATGATTGCGCAGCTCGCGTTGTACATTCATTGGCATGCCTCCCGGGAATTTCCCGGCCCGGCATCGCCGCGAGTCCCTAAAAGCGCCAAATTTTCAGCGATGCCCGCTCCAATTCACCCCCATCCTGTTCCTCCGTCCAGCGAGTTTCTGTGACCTAAGTCACCGCCGCCTGTGACGCCGGGCGGCTCACCCGCCAACAGTCCAGACGATCTCGATCATTCTTTCAACGTGGGCAAAATCTCTGTCGCTGGTAGCGAGAGGCGTCCTGCGACTCAAGGCGAGGGCCGCGGCAAAACAGTCGGTGTAGGGCAATTTGTGTTCCGCTCGCAATTCCGCTGCGCGGCGAGTCAATTCGAGATCCGCGTCCACGATCTCCAGCGGCAGTTGCGCGATATCGTCCATCACCTTGCGCGCGACCCCGGGTCCCTTCGCACGCCACGTCGAGTAATACACTTCGCCCCAATTCACCACAGACATTAGTAATTGGCGTTTGCCTTCGACGCCCAGTCGGATCAAATCCTCGACTTTGCCCGCCCCGGGCCGATCTTCAAAGAAGGTCATCAGCGCGCTGGCGTCGAAAACGATACTCTTCACAACTTCCGCTCTCGTTTGCGGTCTTCCAGCAGCGCTTTCAGTGCCGACGGTTCGCCTTTGAGCGAGCCGCGCAGGCTGCGGATGAACTCCGCTGTGAGAGGCTGCAGCACCAGGCGGTTCTGCTGCTCGAGAAAAATCACCTGCGTTCCCTGTTTGATCGAATACTTACGCCGCAGCTTGGAAGGAATCACCAGCTGGCCTTTCGTCGTAACGGTAGAGACTTCGGTCTTCATCTGAGCTCCAAAAAGTGGACTTCGAGATAAGTATGGCGTCAGGCAGAATGTAAGTCAATCTATTATATGGCTTACATTTTAGCAGCGGTAATACACCTTTGCGTAAAGCGCGACATTAGAGGTTGCTTCCGTGTCAGGCTGTTTTGGGGCCGAGCCGCAGCGGCGATCTTTTCCAGCAATCCCGCGCTGGCTTCTCCGGCATGGCTGGTGGAAAACTCGCTGCCCAGTTCGATCACCGGGACGCCGCCGCACGCAGCTTGGAAGGACGGCATCGTGGCCGCCATCGCGGCCATCTCCGGGCCCAGCAGCAACAGATCAAGCCGCGTCACGCGCATCAGCATCAACGCATCGCCCATGTGCGTGCTGGTCTGCACGTCGTATCCCGCGCGGCGCAACACTTCGCGCAAAGTCGCCAGCACGTCGGCATCGGAGTCCAGGCAAAGAACGGTGCGGCCGCTGAGCACCGGCGTTTCCGCCAGCGCCCCGGGGCGGTAAAACGCGGCGATGGCTTTCTCCTCCGACTCGTGCGCCTCGAACAATTTCGTCAGGTTGGTCATCTCCAGAATTTTGCGCACATGCTCGGGCACGTTGCAAAGTTTCAACTCTCCGTGCGCCTTCCGCGTGATGCTCAAGGTGCGCACCATCGTGCCCAGCCCGCTGCTATCAATGAACGCAACTTCACCCAGGTGCAGCACGATGGAGCGCCGGTCGAGCAACAATTCGGCAACATGCTCGCGCAGCGCCACGCTCCCGACACCAGCAACAATCCGCCCACTGCAGCGCACGACGGTCACGCGCCCCACTGCCCGCGTCTGCAGCGCCAAGTCCACAGTTCCTCCGATGTGTGCGGGATCAACCCTGCGAAGTCGCCGCATTATACTCACAACCCGCGACCCGCGCCGCCGGAAAGCAAAAAAGCCCGCGCTACTCGGCCGGTTGGCTTCGAGCCTCCGCATTGACTTGCCTTTGGGCGCGGCCTAACATGTGCGCCCGATGCCAGAGTCGCAATCTTTAGTCGGCCGCACGATTTCTCATTACCGCATCGCCGAAAAACTCGGCGGCGGCGGAATGGGCGTGGTGTACAAAGCCGAGGATACTCGGCTAGACCGCGCCGTCGCCCTGAAATTCCTTCCCGATGACTTCGCCCATGACGCGCAAGCCCTCGAACGCTTCCAGCGCGAGGCGCGCACCGCATCTGCCCTGAATCATCCCAACATTTGCACCATCTACGATATCGGCGAGCAGGACGGCCGCCCGTTCATCGTGATGGAGCTGCTCGAGGGACACACGCTGAAGCATCTCATCACCGGCAAAGCGCTGAACACCGAGCAAGTCCTCGAATTCGGCATTCAAATCGCCGACGCGCTCGGCGCAGCTCACGGGCGCGGCATCATCCATCGCGACATCAAGCCCGCGAACATCTTCGTCACCCAGCGCGGCCAAGCCAAAATCCTCGATTTCGGCCTGGCCAAACTCACTCCTCGCGGCAAGGGCGTGGGTCAAGCCCTCGGCGATTCGGCGCAAGCGACCGCAGCCACTGCCGCAGAGTTGGTCACCAGCCCGGGCTCCGTTCTCGGCACCGTCGCGTATATGTCGCCTGAACAAGCCCTCGGCCAGGATCTCGACGCGCGCACGGATTTATTTTCCTTCGGCGCAGTTCTCTACGAGATGGCCCTCGGCAAGCTCGCTTTCGAGGGCAACACTTCCGCGGCGATTTTCGACGCCATTCTTCACGGCGCGCCGCCATCCCCGGTGCAAGTGAATCCGGATTTGCCGGTGGAACTCGAACGCATCATCAACAAGGCACTTGAGAAGGACCGCGACCTCCGCTATCAGACCGCCACGGAAACAAAAGCCGATCTGAAGCGATTAAAACGCGACCGCGATACTGCTTCCGGCCGCGCTCGCGATGCGCGAGGCCACTCGGGCGCCTCGACAGCCGCAGCCGCGCCTGTCGCGGAAAAATCCGTCGCCGTCCTCTACTTCGAAAATCTGAGCGGCAGCAAGGACGATGAATATTTTCGCGATGGAATGACCGAAGACATCATCACCGAATTGTCAAAGATCAAAGAGCTGCAAGTTTTTCCGCGCGCTGCGGTTCTGGGCTACCGCGACAAGCCGGTCACCGGGCCGCAAGTCGGCCGCGAAATCAACGCTGCCTGCGTCCTCACCGGCAGCCTGCGCCGCGCCGGCAATCGCCTGCGCATCACCGCCCAGCTCGTTCAAACTCACACCGGCCATTCCATTTGGGCCGAGCGCTACGACCGCGAACTCAAAGATGTTTTCGAGGTTCAGGACGAAATCGCCCGCAGCATCAGCCAGGCCCTGCGCATCAAACTCTCGCCGCAGGAAGAAAAAGCCATAGCCCGCAAGCCCACCGAAAGCGCCCAGGCCTACGATTACTACTTGCGCGGCCGCCAGTATTTCTATCAATGGCGGCGCAAGAGTTTTGATTTTGCGCGGCAGATGTATGCCCGCGCCATCGTGATTGATCCTGGATACGCCCGCGCCTACGCCGGTGTCGCCGATTGCTGCTCGTTCCTCTACATGTATTGGGACAGCAGCGACGACAACATCAACGAAGCGGAGGCGGCCACGCGCAAGGCTCTCGAGCTCGACCCCGATTTGGCGGAGGCCCATGCTTCGCGCGGCCTGGCTCTGGCGCTGAGCAAAGATTTTGACGGCGCCCGCACGGAATTCGAGACGGCCATTCGCCTGAATCCCAAACTCTACGAGCCCTATTATTTCTACGCGCGCACTTCCTTTCAGCAAGGCGACTTGGCCAAAGCCGCGCAGCTTTACGAGTTGGCCTGTCAAGCCAACCCGGACGATTACCAAGCCCCGAGCCTGCTCGCTCCGGTTTACAAATCGCTCGGACGCGATGCCGAAGCCGACGCCAGCCGGCGTCGCGCCCTGCAGCTCGCCGAAAAACATGTCGAGCTGCACCCCGACGATGCCCGCGCGCTCTATCTCGGCGCAGGCATCCTCTGCCAATTGGGCCAGCGATCGCGAGGCCTCGAATGGGCCGAGCGCGCCCTGCTCATGGACCCGGAAGAAACTTCCATCCTCTATAACGTGGGCTGCGTTTACGCTCTCGCCGGCGAAGCGGAAAAATCCATCGACTGCCTCGCAAAAGCCATGGATCGCGGCGACTGGTACAAAGGCTGGGCGCAAAAAGACTCCGACCTCGAATCTCTACGCAACAATCCGCGCTTCCAAGCCCTCCTCAAATAGCGTTTGGGGCGCCCGGCCCGCCCTTCGCTCTATACACCGTAGACTCATTTAGTATACGCTGTATATGTGATTGCCAACTCTACCGCCTCGAAAATCGCCAGTGCCGCGCGCCGCCTGCTGAGTAAGGACGGGGCGGAGGCGGTGACCATGCGCCGGGTCGCCGCGGCCGTAGGCGTCACTCCCATGGCCATCTATCGCTACTATCCGGAGCGCGCGAGCCTTCTAAACGCGTTGGCGGACGAAGGATTCAAGGAATTGGCCGCGCGGCTGGCCGTCAAAAAGTTCTCCGGGGGCGTTGCCGAGCGGCTCTTGAAAATGATGGACATATACCTGGAGCATGCTCTTCAGAAACCGCGGCTCTTCGAACTGATGTTTCTTAAACCACGGCAAGGGGCCCGCAGCTACCCGCGGGACTTCAAGGCCGGGCGTTCGCCCACTGCCAACTTGTTAGCGGAAGTGGTGCAGAGTGGCATGGACAGCGGGTATTTCCGCAAGGGCGATGCGTGGGAGATTGTCTTCGAGATGGGCGCCTTGTCTCACGGGCTGCTCCTACTCTATTTGGGAGGACGCATGGCAGTACCGCAGGCTCACTTTCGAGCATTCTACCGGCGATGTTTCAGGAGATTCATCCATGGCATTCGCAAATGACGATCGGCATCGTGTAGTCGCGCTCTTTGTGATGTTCAACCAAGCTTCGCGTTCGATGGCAAGACGCGTCGCGCGTTTAGTCGCGGCGTGTGCGCTGCTACTTTTCTTGCAAATTCCTGCAGCCCTCGCGCAGGCTCCTCAGGATGCACAGCAGCCCAACGCACTCGACTCCGAATATCGCAAGTTCGATGAGATGGTTTCAGTTATACGAGCTCGCAACGCGCAGCAGTATGCGATTTCGTCGCCGAAAGGCATCGACGAGGCACAGTTCGTCAAGATCGGCGGCATCGAACAGTGGATTACCATTCGCGGCTGGGATCGCGATAACCCCGTGCTGCTTTTCCTGCACGGCGGGCCCGGCGACGTGACCAATCCCTGGACTTTCGCGCTATTCGCTCCTTGGGAAAAACAATTCACCGTAGTGCAATGGGACCAGCGAGGCGCGGGCCGGACGCTGCGAAAATCCGGACCCGCAGTCGCCCCGACTATCACCGTCGATCGCATGGTGCAGGATGGCATCGAGCTCTCGGAATATCTGCGCCAGCACCTCGCCAAGGACAAAATCATCATCGTGGCTCACTCGTTCGGATCGATTCTCGGCCTAGGAATGGTTCGCGCAAGGCCGGAAGTTTTCTCCGCCTACGTTGGCACCGGCCAGGTCGCGGACGAAACCAAGAATTATGCGGTGGCATATGACGCGCTATTGCAAAAAGCGAAAACCAGCGGAAATCAGCAGGCCTTCGATGAATTGAGCCGTGTGGGCCCGCCGCCTTACGCATCGGGCGCGGGTTACAGGGTGCAGTGGAAATGGGCGAATGCCTTCGAGGGCGCGGACCAGTTCTTATGCGAAACGATTGGCCTCGCCCTCGTCTCTCCAGGTTATTCCGTGCAGGATATCAACGACACGGGTGATGGCGAAATGTTAAGCGCCGAGCGGCTCGTCCCCCAGACGAAATCCAGCGGACCGAAGGAACTCGGCCTCGAATTTTCCATTCCGATCTTCTTCATTCAAGGAGCAGAAGATTTCACGACTCCGACGGCGCTAGCTAGAAACTACCTCGCAGCCATCAAAGCACCGCGCAAGGCATTTGTGACGATCGATGGCGGGCACTTTGCCGTCTTCATGCACTCCGAGCAGTTCTTGCAGGAGCTCGTCAAGCTGGTTAACCCTTTGACCGTAAGTCACTGAGGGGCATTTCAGGAGGGCTCGAGTTTCCAGCGGGGAGCAACTGCAAGGCATCGAGACAGTTTCAATCCGCTGTAGGGGCCGGGGTTCACCACCGGCCCGGTTTGGCCTTGGGTTTTTCCCGAAATCCCCGACCGAATTTCAAAACCCGGTTCCACCCCGGGGGCGTGTAAACCCGCCCCCCTACGAAGGGCGCAACGTAGCAGTAACAAGCGCATACCGCGCAGCTCCAAGCTGAATCCTCATTTGCAATGTCTCGAAACAGCTTCGATCCGGCGTGAGAGCAAGAAAGAAAGACCAAAACAAAAAAGAAAGAAAAGTCAAAGGAGCGGCCGAGAGCCCCAGCCTCGAAACAGCCGAGGATGTGTCACCCAAAATCGAGAACCCTCGGAAAAGGGAGCACACCGCCCGGAATCTCATATGTCCGATTTGTACCTTAATCGCTAGTTAGACATATAATTATCGTGTCTCTTCGGAAGAAAATGTGACCAAGAATCAGAGTCTGTTGCCAGCGGAGCTGAAGGGAAAATTCCCACCGCTCGAACTAAGTATGGTTGACGGGAGAACTTTCTGGGTCGTGTTTGGACTCGGGGTGTCTTTAGTCGTGGTGACGTTGGCCGCCTGGCGTGCTCCTTTGGAGACGCCTGCAGTCGTCTGGATGTCATTCGCGGGAACCGTGTTGGGTCCAATGACAGCTACTTTGATCCTCATCCTCCTGCCTATTCAGCCGTATCGTGATTCTTGGAAGGCTAAGGCTAGCGGCATGATCAATAAGGACAAGCGTGACCCGGCAGCTAAACGCCTCGTCGAGATTTTTGCGTCCGCACGGGCTCGGCAATTCACCTTACGAGCAGGGCTAAAACTCTCTCTGGTTCTTCTTGTCGCCACGACGATCATACTTGCGGTCTTCCAGGGGGCCGGGCTTCATGGACATCGTCAGGGTATGAGGCCTCGAGATATATTCGTAATGGTGTACGGAATGTGTTGGATAGGATCATTCATAGCGCTCAAGGTCGAAGTAATGGCCTGGGCGTTTAGGAACTGGGACAGCTTTGCTAAGAGCGAAGGGCCGTTTCAGCTGGGAAGATAACCGACACGATGGCCACCAAGCGCCCGAAAAAATCCGCATGGAACATCGTGATGGTCGTCAGTGGTTGCATGTTTCTGATTGCCTTTCTTTGTGGCCTGGGATTGGAAGGCTACTACCTCAGCACTTTATCGCCGTTCGCTGACCCTTCGACGGGCACAATCTACCCTTTGGAGTGGCATAGCTCGAGGGTTTATCTGACTTCGCAACAACAGCTTCGAACTCAGATCTCCTTCTGGGTATCGTTGGGCTTCCTCACGATTGCGATAGTCGCCAAGGCGATGGTCCTGCGCAATCGACCTCAAACCTTTCAGGACCTCGTTGCTGGCGCGCGTCGGCGCCGGTTCTGATATCGCGTGTGGAATTGACATTTGACAAACGTCGTACGAACATATTTTCGTAGTCCTCGAGCGCGGGGCTGGCTCTTTTGAGCCGGGCTGGGCCGTCAATCGTCTCTGCGATTGCAGAGCAATCGACTCAGCCCAGCGAATAACAAAGGTCCGCGCCGAGCAATTTGATATCGAGTGCGGGCTGTCAGGTGCTCTGCGCCTGCAAGTGCGGGCGGCTCAGCCCGTCTGAACAAAAGGAGGTTTGCTCAAATTTCTGGCCTAGCCGCCAACCGTTGCATTGGCCTCGACTTCGCACGGTACTCCAGAGGCGTAGTTCTTCCCATCGCACGCGCCCCGAAAAATGCGTGCCGCCGGCAAAGAACCGCTACAAGCGACCTTCGCAAAGTGTTTCGGTTAGAAGCCACCCCGATCCTTTGTTTTCTATCACTTGCGGATGGTTTTAATTGAACCCTTGTTTCGGTTAGACGTCTCGACCAAGCGAATGAAAATCGAACGGACGGACGCGTAATCTCGCTAACGGCGGGCTGGACCCTTCAACTAGTATCGCTAGCGCGACGGGGTTATAAGTGCTGCAGGCATTCTTTGCCGCATAGGACTGGCGGGCCTTCCAGCAGCGAGCAGTGCTTGATGTCGACTGCTTCGATTCCTGCGTAGGAGCAAAAGAAGCCTGCCTCCCTTTGTTCGGCTAGAACTGTGGCGCGTTTCCCGAGCAGCGGGCATTTCACCAGGCGCTTCCTGAGTCCTGGGCCCCACTGCCAGATTGCCAGGCCGGCGAGGGACCACGCCACGAGCACCCCGATGGCAACCAGCATGAGAGTGAATGTCATTGGCCACCTCCGCAGATTTCACTATCGGCGTTTCGTTTCGCGGATTGCAGTGACTCGCATCACGGTTGCGGGTGATGGCTTACACATGCGGCCGTTAGAGGAGCGGGGCCGAACCGCGACACCAAGACCCACGCGCAACTGCGGCGTCCGCCTAGGCGGAGGCACCCCGCGTGCACCGAGACGGCGGGCATCCTCGGCGCGTTTCGCGTTAGGAACATTTGAGTGACGAAAAACGGCACCTCTTGGCCATTGTGCTACGCTGCGCTTCTGGGCCTGGCTCAATTGGCTTGGGGGGAAATTCGATGGAGGCTAGTTCGAGTATTTCGGTGAATCCTGCCGCGACGGTGCGGCGGAGCGACCGCGTTTGCTTGACTTTGCTGCTGGAAGCTTCGGGACGCGACGCTGAGGGGCACGAATTCGTCGAGGCAGCGCGGACGATGTTGATCAGCCGGCATGGCGGCGTGATTGTGCTGAACCGGCATCTCGCGGCGGGGCAGGAAGTGACGCTGCGGCGGACGCTCGAGGCCGAGGCGCATCGCAGCGCGACCACGCGGGTGATTCGCAACGTTGGCTCGCAGACCGGCGGCTCGCACAGCGTCGGGCAGATGTACAGCGTCGAGTGCGTTGACCCGAAGGCCGATCTTTGGGGCGTGGAATTTCCGGCGCTCGAAGGCTCGCAGGAATTTGTGGCGCGCATGCTGGTGGAATGCAGCTTTTGCCGCAGCCGCGAAGTGGTTTATTTGAATGAATTCGAGCTGGGCGGGTTCGAGCAGAATCGCGGGATCGCGCGGCATTGCAAAGTTTGCGATGTGCCGACGATTTGGCGGCAGGCGCCGCACGAAGTGGCGAAAGTGGACCCAGTGAAATTTGCTGCGAGCGTACACAGCGCCAGCGACATGGAGCGGCGGCAATCGCTGCGCTTGCAGACGCGCTTGACGGCTTGCGTGCGCGTCGCTGGCAGCGACGACGAGCTGGCGGTTTGCGAAGAAATTTCGGCGGAAGGGCTTTGCTTCCGCAGCAAGCGGCGGTACGACGAGAATTGCCGGATTGATATTGCCGTGCCGTACGCGGATGCGACCGCAAATATTTTTGTGCCGGCGAGAGTGGTGAGAGTTGAGCCGACGCCGACGGCGGGGTTGTTCCGGCATGGAGTGGAGTTTCTCAGAGTGGCTGCGCAGGCGAGTGGGTAGACGGTCGGACTGCAACTCCAAACTTCGGCCCTATGTAGCACAGCCACTCTTGGCTGTGTCGGTTCTCGATTGCCTGCTACGACAAACAATTGGCGCGGGGACACAGGCAGGAGTGCCTGTGCTACTTCAGGAAACCGCGACGGTGCGGCGCTCGTTTGAGCGGCGGCGCATGTAGTGGAGCGCGATGTTGATGAAGACACTGCCGTGTTCTGTGGCGAAGGCCAGGACCATGGCTTCTACTTCGGCTCCGGCGTTGGGGATTTGCTGGTCGGCGTGAATTGTTGGCGGGAAGACTTTGAATTTGAAGCCGCGGTCGTTTAGCAGCGTGACGGCGTTGCCGATGACCATGTTGGCCAGCTCGCAAACGGTTTCGCGGACGATTTGCTCGGTCTCGGCGATTTCTTCGCCGGAGATGTTGCTGGCGACGCGAACGGCGGCGCGCGGCTCGACATCGAGAATCACGCGGCCTTCGATTTCGCCTTTGAAGACGATCATCGCGGCGACGCCCTGCTTGCGGTAGCCCTCTTCTTCCATCACTAGATCGCTGACGGTCACCGGCGACTGCAGCGTTTCCGCAAGGACGGCGTCTACGGCGCTGATGAATGGTTGGATCAAATCCATTTTCATGGCGATTTCCTTTCGCTAGCCGCTAGACGCTGGCCGTGACGTTTTCGTCGCTGAGAACGTAGCGAATAATTTCGTAGAGCGCGTCGGGCTTCACCGGCTTCTGCACGAAATGGCGCGCGCCGCGCTGGAGTGCCGCAAGAATATTGTCCTGATAGCCGACAGAGGAGACCATGACGATGCGCGCATCGGGATGCTCGCGGACGATGCGCTCGACGGCCTCGATGCCCTCCATCTGCGGCATGGTGATGTCCATGAGCACGATATCGGGATTGGTCCGCGAGTATTCGGTAATCGCGGTGAGACCATCGCCCGCTTCGCCGGCGACCGTGCCGCCGAAGGCCTCGATCATTTTGGCGAGGCTCTTGCGGGCGAAGACGGAATCGTCCACGATCAAGTAGCGAACGGGCTGATTGTCTTTCTTGCGCGTCAGTGCTTCGAACGTTCTCATGACTATCTCCTTCGAGAAATCCGGTCTGCTTCGGTGAGGCCGGACGACTGGCCGACCGAAGACAATTCTGCTGGTAATTTTTCGTTGGCGCAGTGCGCGAGAATCACGCCCGCGAGCGCCGAAAGTGAAATCACTTTGTCTGCGAAGCCGCGTTCGACGGCGGAGCGCGGCATGCTGTCTACGACGCAGGAATCGGAGCTCTGCGCGAGAGTGATGCCGCCCGCGGCTTGAATTTCGCCGAGGCCGGCGACGCCATCTTCGCCCATGCCGGTCATGATCACGGCGAGAGCGGATTTGCCAAATTCGCGGGCCATCGAGCGGAAGAGAACGTCGACGGATGGGCGATGGCCGTTGACCGGCGGCATTTCGTCGAGAACGACGACGTCGCCGTGCGGCATGTGCTTCACTTTCATGTGGCGATTGCCGGGACAAATGAGCGCGCGACCGGCAAGCAGCAAATCGCCGGAGCGGGCTTCCTTGACTTCGATGGCGCAGCTTTCGTCGAGGCGCTTCGCGAACATGTTGGTGAAATTTTCGGGCATGTGCTGGACGACCAGCAGGCAGCCGGGGAAATCTTCGGGAAGCTGCGCGAACAAATACTGGAGCGCGGCGGGACCGCCGGTGGAAACGCCGAGAGCCACGACGCGCGAGGGGAAACGGCGATCGAGTACGGCGCGCGCGCCTTTTTTCTTTTCGGTGGTGACGGTGAGAATCATTTTCGGTGCGCCGGTGGAGGCGGCGACTTTTATTTTCATCGCGAGCTCTTCGGCGATGGCTTCGATACGGCCGGAGGCGGCGTCAACGGGCTTGGCCACGAAATCGAAAGCGCCAAGAGCGAGCGCTTTGAGCGCGGAGCGGGCGCTTTCTTCAGTCTGCGAAGTGAATATGATTACCGGGACGTGATGCTTGCCGGTGATAGCGCGCAGCATTTCTACGCCGTCCATGCGCGGCATATTGAGATCGAGAGTGACGACGTGCGGGCGCAGCTCCGCGATTTTTTTGAGGCCGAAAGCGCCGTCCATGGCCGTACCGATGACTTCGATTTGCGGATCGCGCGCAAGAATCTGCGGGATCATCTTCCGCATCAGCGCGGAATCGTCGACGACCAGGACTCGGACGCGCTCGCTCATGCGGTGGCTCCGAGCGGGGCTTTGGCCATCTTGGCGACGACGGTGGCGACGTTGAGTATGAGCACGACGGTGCCGTCGCCGAGAATCGAGGCGCCGCTGACGAGATCCGATGCGGCCGTGCGGTCCTCGAGCGCCTTCATCACCAATTCTTCTTCGCCGACGAGGCGATCCACGACGAGGCCGAATTTTCGCGGGCCGGTGGAGATGACGATGACGAAAAGCTTTTTGGATTTTGAGTCGACGGCGACCGGGCCGGAGGATTCCAGGCGCACCAGGGCGAGCAATTGATCGCGGAGACGGAGAACTTCGCGATCTTCGACGCGAGTGATCTCCGATGTCTGTGTGCGGGCGATTTCGACGACGGCGGAAAGCGGGACGGCGTAGAGTTTGCCCCCGGCGTAGAACATCAGCGCCTTGATGCTGGCGAGAGTGAGAGGAAGCATCAAGGAGAATGTGGTGCCTTTGCCGAGCTGCGTCTCGATTTCGACCGAGCCTTTCAGGCGTTCGATCACGGTGTGAACGACGTCCATGCCGACGCCGCGGCCGGAAATGGAAGTCACTTCGTCGGCGGTGGTGAGGCCGGGCTTGAAGATGAGTTGCAGGGCTTCGTGCTCGTTCATTCGGGCGGCTTCTTCGCTGGTGACCAGGCCGCGCTCGACGGCGCGATGGACGATTTTTTCGCGGTCGAGGCCGTGGCCGTCGTCGGAAACTTCGATGACGACTTGACTGGCTTTGTGATAGGCGTTGAGGCGAATCGTGCCGCGCGGAGATTTTCCGGCAGCGACGCGCTCGGCGGTGGTTTCGATGCCATGGTCGGCGGCGTTGCGGACGAGATGAACGAGCGGCTCGGCGAGAGCATCGAGAATGCTTTTGTCCAGATCGGTAGTCTGGCCGGCAAGTTCGATAGTGATGTCCTTGCTGCGCTGCTTGGCAACATCGCGGACGACGCGTGGGAAGCGGCGGAAGAGCTGCTCGACGGGGACCATGCGAATCTTCATGACGGATTTTTGAAGATCGCTGAGGACGCGCGTCTGATAGGCGAGAGCGTCGGAAAGTTTGCCGCGCAGCGGATCTTTCGCGTACTGCTTTTCGAACTCGATGATGGTGCGGTGCAGCATGGATTTGCCGATGATCAGCTCGCCGACGAGATTCATGACGTCGTCTATGCGCGCGGCGTCCACGCGGAGAGTATTTTCGGCGCCGGCGGGCGCGACGTTGGAGGCGGAATTGGCGAAGGCGCGCGTCTCAGCGTTGGCGATCGGCGTATCTTCGGCCTCATCGGGTTCCGGTTCTTGAGCGGGAACGCCGGATGCAACTGCAGCGGCCTCGGATTCGATAAGAATCTCGAGCAGATCGCGATGCGCGGTGGGCGCGGCGCCTGCGGGCAGTACGACCACTTCGGAAATGAGCGAAGGAATGCGGCACTTTTTGCGAATCCAGTCCATCGTTTGCGTGCTGGATATGGCCGCCTCGACCTGGCGAACTTCCGTAAGATCGGCGCCCTCCTCAGGCCGCACGGCCAGGATCGTGCCGGAGGCTGCCAAGGCATTCTTGGCCAACTGAACGGCTGCAGCGGGCATGGGAGCGTCGTGAGCAACGTGCGCGGCGACGAAAAATACACTCTCGTTGCGCTTCATCGCTTCGGAGACCATGAGCTGCTCGTATTCGGTCCAGGCAAATTGAGCGACGAGCGGCTTCTTCTCAGCTTTTTGATCCTTGGCCTCGCCCGGCTTTTGCAGGACGCCGTCGATTAATTCGCGAAGAGCGCGGCCGTCCGGCGGCTGCATATCGCCGCGATAGGCGGCGAGCATTTCATCGAAGGTGTCCGCGGCGGTGAGAACTACTTCCGGAAGCGCCGAGGCGTTGGAAGCGAAAGTTTCCGGCGTGAGCACATCTTCGAGAAGATGCGCGAGGGCGCTCAGCTCGCGATAGCCGCAGGAAGCGGAATCGCCCTTCAGCGTGTGAACGGCGCGGCGAACTTTGCGAATAGTCTCGGGATCGCCGGGGCGTTCCTCGAGCTCGAGGCCGCCTTCATTCATGGCCTGGAGAAGCTCGGCTGCGCTCTCGAAGAAGAGTTCGCGCAGCTCGGCGCCGCGATCATCGCCGAAAAAATTCACTGCGCCTCCTCGACGCGCTGGTAAACAGTGGCGTTATTCTCGTGAATCATGTGAAATTTTTTGGTCAGGCCGAAGAGGCTCTCGGCATGGCCGACGAACAAGTAGCCTTCGGGATTCAGGCAGCGATAGAACTTTTCGACGAGGCGCTTTTGCTCGGGCTCGTCGAAATAGATCATGACGTTGCGGCAGAAGATGATGTCGTTGCGCTGGGGAAGAAATTCGGTTTTCAAGTTGTGAAAATCGAATTGGATCAGGGATTTCAGCGCGTGCTTGACGGCGTACTTGTCCGCAGTCTTATCGAAATAGCGCAGGCGCGTGGAGTAATCCACCGGCTCCATCTGGATTTCGGTGTAGATGCCCTGACCGGCGGTAAGCAGCGCGGAATAGTTGATGTCAGATGCGACGATTTCCACTTTCCACGGCGGCGGAACGAGCGGCTTCGGCACCGGCATCTCGAAAGGCAGCGGATTGCGCAGATAGTAGTAAGCGAGCGCGTCGCAGACGAGCATGGCCAGCGAGTAAGGCTCCTGGCCGGTGGAGCAGCCGGCGCTCCAGATGCGCACGGTCCAGTCGCGGCGCTCCTGCTTTTTGTGGAGCAAAGTTTCGAGAATGCGCTTTTGAAAAAGTTCGAGTTGCGGGCGGACGCGATAGAAACTGGTCTCGTTGACGGTGAGATTCTCGAGGAGAGCGTTCAGCTCGAGTTTGCCTTCGCGGCTGGTGAGCAGGCGGTAGTAACTGTAAAACGAATCGAGCTGGCAGGCTTTCAAGCGGCGCTGCAGGCGGTCGCGGAGGAAGTGCGTGCGGCGCTCGTCAAAATACATGCCGCATTCCTGGTAGATCAAGGTTTGCAGCAGCTTGAGTTCAGCCTCGGTTAGAGGAACTTGAGCGGTGAGTGTGGACATTTGTTCTCGCTGTGCGTTGAGAATGTCTGCGCCGCTACTGTGGCGCGATGACTTCACTTTCCTGCAGGGCCGCGGAAACGGCAACGTCCTCGAGACGCCGCAATTCGGAACGCCGCATGACTTTTTCGAGATCCAATAGAATCACAAGGCGGCCTTTCAATTTGGCGACGCCGGTGACGTAGTCCACTTCGCCATCCTGAAACAAATCATTGGGAGCTTCGATTTCCGATGGCGGAATCTTGAGAACTTCCGACGCGGAATTGACCAGCAGGCCGACGGAGCGGCGGCCGAGCTCGACGACGACGATGCGATTCTTCTTGCTGGGCTGAATGTCTTTCTCGCCGAAGCGCTTGCGAAGATCGATGACGGAAATAATTCTTCCGCGCAGATTGATGACGCCCTCAACGAAATCGGGGGCGTTGGGAACGGGAGTGATTTGCGGGACGCGGACGATTTCGCGAACGAGCGCGATGGGCAAGCCGAAAGTCTCGGTGCCGATGCGAAAGCCGACGATTTGAATGTCTTTGGCCATGTTCGCGTATACCCGCGATTACGAATTCACCAGCTCGGCGTAACGCTCGGCGGAAATGTGCGGAGCGGATTCGCCGTTGTGGCCTCTATGGCCCGAGGAACGCAGCGCGCTGGAGCCATTGTCGAGAACAAAGCGGCCCATGGTGGTGAGCAGCGTTTTCGAAAGGCGCGACATTTGTTCGGCGGTGGCGGCGAGTTGCGTGGAGCTGGAGGTGGATTGCTGCACCAGCTCGCGCATTCTCTCCATGGCGCGGACCACGGCCTGCGCGCCTGAAGCTTGCTCTTCGACCGAGGAATTGATTTCCTGGGTGATCTCGGTGAGGCGCGTGGTGGCTTTGGCGATCTGCGCGGAGCCGTTGGATTGTTCGGTGGTGGCAGCGCCGATTTCCTGGGCGAATTTGTAAACTTCGGTGACGACGTTCGAGATTTTGCCCAGAGCGGTGCTGAGATCGCTGCCGAGAAGCAGGCCTTCCTGCACCATGGAGGTACTCTTCTCCATGTTTTCGACGGCTTCGCGGGCTTCCTTCTGAATGCCCTCGATCAATTCGGAAATTTCCTTGGTCGACTGCGTGGATTTTTCGGCGAGCTTGCGGACTTCTTCGGCGACGACCGCGAAGCCGAGGCCGTGTTCGCCGGCGCGTGCAGCTTCGATGGCCGCGTTGAGAGCGAGTAGATTGGTTTGCTCGGCGAGATCGTCGATGACTTCGATGATTTTGCCGATGTCGTCGGCGCGCTGGCCCAGAACGTCAATGATGTGCGAAGAAGCCTGGATGGCCG
Organism: uncultured Acidobacteriota bacterium; assembly: GCA_963707165.1. Taxonomy (GTDB): domain Bacteria; phylum Acidobacteriota; class Terriglobia; order Acidiferrales; family UBA7541; genus Palsa-147. The sequence goes on from CAVPPO010000003.1 coordinate 50,727, forward strand.
AATTGGTGCGATTGAGGCCGTCGGTGGCTTTCTCCATGGTGACGATGCCGGTGTGAACTTCCTCGCGCGAGCGGTAGCAGATGTCGAGAAGAACTTTGGCGGTATCGGCCACGCGCTGGATGGAAGTGACCATCTGATCGATGGAGGCGGAAGTTTCCGCAACGCTGGACGCCTGCATTTGCGTGTTCTTCACGACGCTCTGAACGTTGACGCTCATTTCGTGCATCGTGGTGGTGACTTCATCGATGGCGGAAGCGGCCTGCAGACTTACCTTGGCTGATTCTTCGGAAGCGCCGGCCATTTGATTGGAGCCGTCGGCGACCTGAGCGGCGCTGTCGCGGACCTGACGGACGAGATCATGAAGCCCCTGAATCATTTCGGAGAAAGCGTTGGCCATCGTGTCGCGAGTGGAACGCGGCGATACCGAGACGGTGAGTTGGCCTTCGGCGATGGAGGCGGAGACGGCGGCCATGCTCTTGATATGCGCAATCATTTTGTTGAAATTGTCCGCGAGGACGCCGACTTCATCGTCGCGATGAATGTCGATGGTCTGGTCGATGTCGCCGGTATCGCCGATCTCGCGGGCGACGCTGATCAAGTGATTCAGCGGGAGAGTGATGGAGCGCGAGGTGTAATAGGCGATGCCGAGCGCCAGCATGATGGTGATGAGAATGCCCATAATGCTTAGCGCCGTGCTCCAGGAAGTGGCGCTGGCGGCTGAGGCGTTGGACCGCTCGAGAGCCGTGCTGATGGTGCGGTTGGCTTCATCAAGCAGGGAAGAGGTTTTGTTCATCCACGAGCCGGGATTCTGCTGGAGATAAAAAATTTGGAGATCGGAGACGGTCGCGTCGCCGCCATCGACTTGATGGCGCTTGGCGATCATGGGCTTGGCGAAATCGTCCATCCAGCCGTGTTCGGCGTCTTCCACGCGGAGAAGTGAGCTGCGAAGAGACGGGTCCGTCGCGTGAGATTCGGCGTCGCGGAGCTGGGTGTTGATATTGGTGTGAACGGAGGCCAGTTCGCCTTCATCGCGAACGTCGCCGCTGAGCAGGAAATTGCGCAGGACGAGCTCTTCGAGCATGACCTGGAAGCGGATGCTTTCGAGGGTCTGCATGTCGCTCAAAGTGGCGGAGGCAACCGAGCGCGCGGAGTGCTCGCGCGCGATGGTGAGCACGCTCACGAAGAAGAGCGCGACCATGATGGCCACGATGGCCCCGAAGCCGGAATATAATTTCTTGCCGATTGTCATCTCGAATTCCCTCCACTTGCGCCGGCGCGGTGCGCGCGGCTGCAAGTCCCCCAGCTAGCCGTTCGGATCCTTGAACTCAAACTCGATAATTTCGGTGGTGTCTTTCGGGCCCGGCTCGAATTTCCATTTCTTGACGGCATCGACGGCGGAGGTGACGAGGACGGGATTCCCGCCCACGATCTTCGCGTTGCTGACCTTGCCTTCGGCCGTGATGGTGACTTCCACTTTTACTTTTCCTGAGAGGCCCATTTGACGGGCCAGCGCCGGGTACTCGGCGGCGACGCGCGTTTTCACTTTGCGCTTGGCGTTGTCATTGGCGGCCGAGTCTTGCGCGTGAAGCGGAGCGGCCAGAACGAGGATCGCCGCGAGTGCGATCAGGCGGCCGATTCCGCGAATGACCGAGATCGAAAACGCGCACCTCACACCCGTGCCTCCATAGAACTCCGGCAGAAGAAAATGCACGGGTGGTGCCAGTGAGGGAGGGAATGCAGGGGATGGTTCGGAGGCGCTGGCGAAGCTTGTAAAGTGCTTTGGCTTGGGGAGTTAGCTGGAGGATGGGATTTGCCGCCATGCGCGTTGGATCTGGGGATATGTCTCAGAGATCGGTGGTGCGGAGGGGAACGGTCTCAGGTTGCGACGCGGGTCAGTAGGAGTGATTGTTCGATTCGTCACGCGGGCGGGCAGATTCCTTGACTCAAAATGAGATGCGCACGTAACTTCGGTGTATCACTTTTGAAATCTGGAGAGACGCGCAGGACCCCTTCCTCCATGCGTGCGGCCAAGAAAACTCGCCGAGTACCGGCGCGCTCGCGCGCGGGCATCGATGCGGATTTGGCGCAGCTTTCCGCGGCGACGCGGGAGCTTAAGCCTTCGATCGGGCCGACGGAGTTTGTGCGGCGGCTGACTTTGTGCGCGGGGCGGATGTTCGAGGTGAAGTCAGCGGCGCTGGCTTTGGTGCGCGGGGAGGAATGGGAGATCGTGTCGGCGCAGGGAGCGGCGGCGGGGTTGACTGGAGAAGAACAGGTGCGGCTGGCGCGGGGACTGGCGGAGGTGAGTTGGGCGGCTGGAGAGGCTACGCGATTTGGGACCGCTGCGGAGATTTTGGGGAGGGGGCTGGCCGCGGAGCTGGGTGCGAATCATCTGGCGATGGCGCGGCTGACCGGTAGCGAAGGTGATTTGATGGGAGTGTTGTGCCTCGCGGGGCGTGACAGAGCATTTTCGTTGGGGGAGCAGCATTTGCTGGAGGCGCTGGCGGGACATGCTTCGGTGGCGCTGGAGAATGCGCGGCTGTTTTCGTGGATCGAGCGATCGAAGAAGCAGTGGATTGAGGACTTCGATGCGATTACGGATTTTATCGTGGTGCACGACGCGACCGACCGGATTTTGCGCGTGAATCGATCGCTGGCCGGGCATTTGCGGCTGAAGCCCGCCGAATTGATTGGGCGGCACATGGAGACGCTGGAATCGCTGGCGTCGGCGAGAGTCGGGCGGGCTTGCCCGTTCTGCAGGGATATGCAGGCAGGTACCGAAGAATATGTGCAGACGGCGCACGAGCGGACTTATTTGATTTCCACATCCCGGCTGAGGAGCTTGCCGGAAGACGATCTGCGGACCGTGCACGTGTTGAAAGATATTACCGACCGGCGGGAACTGGAGCGGCGCTATCGCGAGCTCTTCGACAACATTCAGGAAGGGCTTTTCTTCTGCACGCCGGATGGACAATTCATTGAGGTGAATAACGCGCTGGTGCGCATGCTCGGTTATGCGAGCCGCGAGGAAGTACTGGCGGTGAATTTATTCGATCGAGCTTTGTCTGGCGCCGGATTTGCGGCGGCGTTGCGTGAAGGCGGCGGACGAAGGCGGCGTGCTGCGGAATCATGAGGAAGTGCTGCGGCGGCGCGATGGTTCGTGGATTCATACGCTGCAGAATATTTTGATTGTGCGCGATGCCAAGGGGCGCGTGGCGCAGTATCGCGGATTGATGCTGGATATCACCGAGCAGAAGTCGTTTCAGGCGCAGTTGCGGCGCGAGCGCGATTTCAACAAGAACATTTTGAATGATACGCAGAGCATGATTTTGGTGCTCGATACCGCGGGATTGATCAGCTACGCGAACCGGCGCTGCTTTGAGATCGGGCATCGCGAGGCGGATTTGCTGGGGCATCCGCTTTCGGAGTTTATTGCGGCGTCGCGGAGGAAGGCGCTGGCGGAGGCTTTGCGAAGCACTTTGCGAGGGGCGCAAGCGGCGAATATGGAGCTGCCATTTTTGCGCGGCGATGGAACCACCGGGCAATTTTCGATCAGCTTGAGCCCGATGCGCGATGACAAGGGCGGGATCAACAGCATTGTGGTGGTGATGACGGACGTGACCGACGCGGCCGTGCTGCAGGCGAAATTGATGCATACGGAGAAAATGGCGGCGGTGGGGCAGCTGGTGTCGGGAGTGGCACATGAGGTGAACAATCCGTTGGCGGCGATTTTGGGATTCACCGATTTGCTGCTTGAGAATCCCGAAGTTCCGGGCGGCGCGAAAGATGATCTGCGCGTGATTTTGCAGGAAGCGCAGCGGACGAAATTGATTATTCAAAATCTGCTGAGCTTTGCGCGGCAGAAGCCGGCGCTGCGCGAAGCGGTGCAGATCAATGCGGTGCTGCGGCAGACGCTGAAGTTGCGCGCGTACGACTTCTCGAAGCGCGAGGTCGAAATTGTGGAGCAGTTTGACGCACACCTTCCATCGATCGTGGGCGACGAGCACCAGTTGCAGCAGGTGTTTTTGAATATCGTCAACAACGCGTATGACGCCGTGCAGGAAACCGGGCGACCGGGGCGCATCGAGATCGAAACGGCGCACGCGAACGGGCAGATCGAGATTCGCTTTCGAGATAACGGGCCGGGAATCGAGCACGTGGACCGGATTTTCGAGCCGTTTTTTACAACCAAGGAAGTCGGCAAGGGGACGGGGCTGGGATTGAGCATTTGTTACGGAATTGTGCGCGCGCATCTGGGTGAAATTTTCTGCTTCAACAACGCGGACGGAGTGGGCAGCACGTTCGTGGTGCGATTGCCACTGGCGGCCGAAGCAGCGATGGCGGCTACGGCGGAGAAGGCGCGCAATTGATCCTGCGCGATTGGGAAAGGGAGCGATGACCGACAGCCAGACGATTCGATTGTTGATCGTGGATGACGAGCAGAATATCCGGCGGCTTTGCGTGACCGTCGGAAAAGCGCTCGGATTCGACTGCACGGAAGCCGAAAGCGCCGAGGCGGCGCTGGCGCGCGCGGAAGCTACGGCGCCGGATCTGGTGGTGACGGATCTGAAGCTGCCGGGATCGTCGGGCGTGGATTTGCTGCGCGAATTGAAGACGCGGCTGCCGAATGCGGAAGTCTCGATCATGACCGGGCATGGGTCGATCGAATCGGCCGTGGATGCGATGAAGCTGGGCGCCTACGACTACATCGAGAAACCGTTCCGCGTGGAAAAATTGCGGCAATTGGTGCAGCGCATGGCGGAAAAAGTACGGCTGGTGCAGGAAAATCGCTTTTTGCGCGAGCGCGTGAACGCTGAGACGCAGCTTGATGGAATTGTGGGGTCTTCGGCGCGGATTCAGGAAGTGCTGCGGATGATTTCTAAATTGAAAGATACGCGCACGCCTGTTTTGATCACCGGCGAGAGCGGGACGGGCAAGGAATTGGTGGCGCGGGCGATTCATTTTCGCGGGCCGTTTGCGGAGTTGCCGTTTGTCGCGGTGGATTGCGGCTCGCTGGTGCCGACTCTAATGGAGAGTGAATTATTCGGGCATGAGAAGGGCGCATTCACCGGTGCGCTGAAAACGAAGGCCGGGCTTTTTCAATCCGCGAATGGCGGGACGATTTTTCTGGATGAGATCGGCGAATTGCCGCTGGAGATGCAGGCGAAGCTGCTGCGCGTGTTGCAGGAGAAGGAAGTGCGGCCGGTGGGAAGCAACGACAAGGTTCCCGTGGACGTGCGCATCATCGCGGCGACGAATCGCGATTTGGATTCCGCGTATCGCGGCGGGACTTTCCGCAAGGATTTGTATTTCCGGTTGAACGTGGTGACCGTGCATTTGCCGAGCTTGCGCGAGCATCGGTCGGATATTCCGCTGCTGACGCACGCGTTTCTGGAGCGCTATGCCGCGGGGAAGAATCTTCAAGTTACGCCTGCGGTGATGAAATGCCTGCTGCAATACGATTGGCCGGGAAATGTGCGCGAACTGGAGAATTGCATTGCGCGGGCCGTGGCGCTGGGCGTTGAGTCGACGATGGATGTGGCCGATCTTCCTCCGGCGATTCAGGCGACGCACGATGCTTCGGCCACGAATGCGGAAACGAATGCGCTCTCGACTGCGGCGCTTTCGGAGATGGAGCGGATGACGATTCTGCGCGTGTTTGAGCAGGTGGGCGGGGATAAGGCGCTGGCTGGGAAACTTTTGGGGATTAGCCGGGCGACTCTGTATCGCAAGTTGAAATTGTATGGAATTCCGTTGAAGGCCGCGGAGAAGACGGCGGAGCGGGAGCAGGTCACGCATTAGCTTGTCGTGTTCCGAGAAGTCCGCGTTGGCGAGGTGCCCTTCGCCGGACTCGCGGTCGTAAGATGCCGGCCTGAAAGGGCGGCGCTACAAACGTCTTTGTGAATCCGTCGAGCAAGTTGCAAATTGGAATTGTCGTTGGGCGGTGAGACGGATTCGTTTCAGTGTGAGACGGTGCGGTGGCGAAGCGCTGCGGATTCCGCGCACAACCTGTGATGATTCAATACTTTGCAATTGCGGCGGCTTGCGGGGCTTTGGCCGCGCGCGTGCAAACTAGTGTACTCGGACGAGACTATCCCTGCGCTACAAAGCTGTCTGGGGACTTGAAGCGACGATGAGCTCACGAACTACATTGCCACTGGATTCGGCGGCATCAGCCGGGCCGGCCGACCTGACCACCGCGTGGGCTGAAGCGCGCCGCGCTTATCCGATTTATGCGGCGCTGGCCAAGCAACTTGAAATTTCAGCCGTGCCGTACGCCGAAGGCGAAGCGGTGCCGGAAGAAATCGGGCCGGCGGTCGTCGAGCGCAATCTGCGCTGGTTCGACGAGATGGACGCGCAGGTCAAGGCGTACCAGATCCGGCAGCTTCCTCCTGCAACATTGAATGCGAAAGAAGAAGGACTGCGTGCGTTCATTCAGCGGCATTTGAGAAAACCCGAGAAAACTGCCGCCGACCGCGACAAAGTTGATTTTCTTCTGGTGCAATATTTCGCTTTGTGCGCGCCGGAGAGTTTTTACCACGACGAAATTTCTCTCGCGGACGTGATTCGCATTCTGCAGCCGGTGGTCGGAGACGCAAACGCGCGAACGCCGGATTGGTGCGCGACGCTGGAAGCGACGCTGGAGTTCGTGAAGGATTGCCGCAGCCTGCGGGATTTGCTCGAGAGCGGGAAGCTCGATCAGGCGCGGCTAGTGAAGGAATCGTCAGGAAATTTGTTCTACGATCCAGCGGCGCTGGTGACGCTGGCGCGATTTAACTTTCTTATGCGCCGTGCGTTTATCCGTTTGCTCCATGCGGATCAGGAAGCAGTGCTGAAAGCGCTCGGCGAGCTGGATCGTGCGGGCGTGCGCACGGTGGATTGCCGGCGCGCGGGTTTTTCGGCCGCGGAACCAACCTCCAATCTGCGCCAGTTTGCAGAAAACTGGCGGCCGCTTTATCACAAGGATTATTCGGAATCGGCTGTGGGACGTACTTTCGAGCAATTGCTCGCGCTGCGCGCCGATCTCGAAGATGGTGTGGCCAAGTTGCACGCTCCGGTGGCGGCGGAAGATGCGCCGGCGGAGACTCCCAGTTTGACGCTTGTGCCGTTCGAACCGTCGCAGCCGCGCAACGATCCTGCTGAGCAGGCCGAGCATCCGCACATTAACGTGGAACAGACCGGATATCTGCGACAGACCGGGCAGGATTCGAGCTACAAGAAGTCCGCCGAATCGCTGGCACAACTGGGCGCGCCGGTGGAACTGCCGGCCAAGGGATCCGAGGAGAAACCTGCGCTCGACGCCGCGCCGGCAGCTACGCCGGCCGCTAGCGACAGCTCGGCCGCGTCATCGCCATCCAGCGTACCGAAAGCTTCGAGCGTCGCTGCGGGCGACGTGCAGCCTCCCGCTTCTGCGGACATGGAAAGCTGCCTCGAGACGATTTGGGAGCAGTTGATCGCCACGCCGCCGACGCGCGGCCGCTCGATGTCCACGATCACGCTGAAGAATACGAAAGTACTGCTGTCGTCGTGGGAAGTGGCGGCATTTGTTGATAAGGGCGGGCAGGAATCGGAAGATCTGCGGCGAGCCGTGGTGGCGCGCGCAATGCTCGCGGTGGCCATGGATTCGCGGAAGCAGTCGGGCGAGACGGTCTCGTTGCAGGCGGCGCTGGTGCAAGCGCGCGCCGAAGTTTCCTATTTCCAGGGACGCGTGGAAAAAGCCAAGCAGGCGAAGAACACCGAGGCTGCCGTCAATCTCGGAATCAGTACGAAGCGGCTTTTGTCGTTCATCGAAGAAGCCGACAAGCTCTCTCCTTAGAACTCAGGTCGCGGCGAGTTAGCGTTTCTTGCCGGCCATTAATTCCTCAAAGTTATTTCTCAACTGATGCCGTGTGAGCCGCAGCCGCTGAGAATCCATCTCAGCCTGAGACGTTGCGGCGCGATTCCCGCCGATCCCGGTCCCGCTGGCCGCTTCTTGGGCTTTGCAATTTATTGAAAATACAGAACGTTGCGATTCATCACCGGATTCTGACGCGGCTGCACTGGTGGCTTTTGACTTGCATTCTTTCTTCGTGGATTTCCCTCGGGAGAGGCCTGTGTTGAAGAAGGTGCTTGTCGTTGACGACTCGGCTTCGGAATTGAAGCTGATGGAGACCGTGCTCGAACAGGGCGGCTTCCGCACGGTTGTGCTGAGCGATCCCGCGCGCATCGAAGAGACCATCGAGAACGAGCGGCCGAACCTGATTCTGCTCGACGTGGTGATGCCGGGACGGAACGGATTTCAGGTTTGCCGCGAGCTGAAGAATCACGCCACGTTCGCCGCGATTCCGGTGATTTTGGTGAGTTCGAAGAAATCAGCGAGCGACAAATATTGGGGCGAGCAGCAGGGCGCGAACGCGTACGTGTGCAAGCCGTTCACGGCGGAAGAATTGATTCAGGCGGTGAAGAAATTCGCATGAGCCTCGACGACGCAGCTTCGACAGCTTTGCCGCAGGAATTTGACGGCGGCGACTATGACGTGCAGGACGAAGTGCGCTTGCTCGAGAAGCAGTACTGCGTGTTTCGCGCGGGGCGGGAGCGATTCTGCCTTTCGGTGCTCGAGGTGGAAGAAGTCGTGGACTGGCCGAAATTAACGCAGATTCCGTTGGCGCCGGCGTTTCTGATGGGGATTTTCAATTTGCGCGGGACGATCGTGCCGCTTGTGGATATCGCGTTTACGGAAGGGCGCCGGCCGGGGCTGTTGCCGCGGCACGTGGTGGTGGCGCTGCTGAAAGGCGATGGGCAGCGCGATGACTTGCGAATCGGGATCGCGGCGGACGAAGTAGTGGGAACCTTTGGCGCAAACGATCAATCGTTTCTCGATCATGCGCCGGATGTGCCGTATTGCCGCGGGATGTTGCGGCATGAAGAGAGATTGGCGTTGGTGGTGGATCTCGAGAAGTTGGTCGAGGTGTTTCCGGTTCCGGTGATTTGAAATTGCGGAAGTTTCCCGGCAGTGACCGGGCGGGCGCGAAAATTTTGGGGAGGAAGTCATGAAATCGCGATTGAGTTCGACGGTGTGGATGCTGGTGATCTGGATAGCCGTGGCCGCGGGAGGATCGGCGTTACTGGCGTTTTATGCCGGCGCGCATTCGAATGGCTCCGGGCTCGGCGACGCGGCGGGAATGCCGGTGAACGCCAGCTCGGCGCTGATTGCCGCGGTGGGCCTTGCCGCAACGGCGGCGCTTTCGCTCGTAGTGGTGCTGACGAAGAGCGTGCTGACGCCTGTAGAGAAGCTCGCGGAATTTTCGGAGCGATTTGCGGCCGGCGACAACCGCGCCAAGATTGAAATCAAGGCGACCGATGAGTTCGGCGCGATTGCGGAGAATTTGAATCGCAGCGTATCCAAGATTTCCACCGCCGTGAACAACCAGCAGGTGCAGGAATCGCTGCAGCGCAGCATCACGGATTTGCTGAACGTGATCAATCAAGTGGCGCGCGGCGATTTGACGCTGCGCGGCAAAGTGACCAACGACGCGCTCGGCAACGTGGTTGACTCGGTGAACTACATGCTCGACAACTTCTCGAAAGTGCTCGAGCGCGTGCGCAAGGCCGCCGTGGACGTGAACGCCAGCGCCGGCGCGATTCTGGTGGCCGCCGATCAGATGACCACCGGCGCGACGCAGCAGGATCAGGAAATCACGAATACTTCATCGGCCGTGGAAGAGCTGACGGTTTCGATGAAGCAAGTGTCGAACAACGCCGAAGCCAGCGCGGAAGCTGCACGGCGTGCGCTTGACGCAGCCGAACAAGGCAACCGCTCGGTGCGCGATACGCTCGAGGGCATGCAGCGGATTCGCGCATCGGTGCAGGCGACGGCGAAGAAGATCAAGTCGCTGGGCGACCGGTCGCTGGAAATTTCGGAAATCATCAACGTGATTAACGACATCACCGAGCAAACGAACTTGCTCGCATTGAACGCGGCAATTGAAGCAGCGCGCGCCGGAGAAGCGGGTCGCGGATTCGCTGTCGTCGCGGACGAAGTTCGCAAGCTGGCCGAGCACTCGCGCGCCGCCACGAAGGACATCGCGGCATTGATCAAAGCGATTCAGGCCGAAACGAACGAAGCGGTCGTCGTCATGGAAGAAGGCACCAAGGAAGTGGAGAGCGGCGCGGTGCTGGCGGATCAGGCCGGCAAGGCGCTCGAAGCCATTTCGAGCGTGGTGCGGCAATCGGCGGAGCTGGTGCAGGAAATTTCGCTCGCTTCGAAGCAGCAGGTGCGCGGAACGGAAGGCGTGGCCAACGCGATGCAGATCATCTCCGGCATCACGCGGCAAACGTCACAGGGCGCGCGGCAAACCGTTTCGACCGTCGGGAACATGGTCAAGCTCTCGGAACAACTGAACGAAGCTCTGGCTCAATTTCGCTCGAATTCGCGTCCCGCAACCGAGGCGCAGCGCGACAGCGACCGCGCGCTCGCGCCGGTCGGGGCAAATCGCTGAGATCTGGTTTCGTCTTTTGCGAGCGGTAGAAGCGCGATCGCCGCTCGCCCTGGCCGAACATGAGAGAGAAACCAGCTACGGTGACAGGTTACGAGTTCGATGAGCTGCGCACGCTGATCGAAAGCCGTTCCGGAATTTTGTTCGATGCGTCCCGGGAGAGGTTTTTCGCCACGCGCGTTCGCGAATTCGTGGCCGAGCGCGGCCTGCAGGGCGGCACGGATTTACTGCGGCTCGTATCGGGCAGCAACGTCGAATACAACGCGCTGCTGGAAAATCTCCTCACACAGGAAACTTCATTCTTCCGCTATCCGGCGGTCTTTGACGCGTTGGCGAAGAAAATCTTGCCTGAGTTGCAGGAAAAGAAATTCTGGGACAATCCGCGGACGCTGCGCATCTGGAGCGCCGCTTGTTCCACGGGCGAGGAGCCTTACTCCATCGCCATCGCCGTCGCGGACGCATTGCCTTTCGCGGAAGCGTGGCGGATTGAGATTCTCGCGACCGATATCAGCCGGCGCGCGCTGCAACATGCCGAGCGCGGTGTTTATTCCGGACGCAGCCTCGACAATCTGACCCCGCAGCAAATCGAGAATTATTTCACCAAGACGCGCCATGGCTACGTGGTGAAGCCGCGCATCCGCCGGATGGTTTCATTCGCGCCGATGAATTTGACCCAGGCGGTTTACGTCGGGCGCATGGACTGCATTTTCTGCATGAACGTCCTGATGTATTTCTCCGAAGAGCGCCGCAATTCGGTGATTCAACGCTTCAGCGAGTGTCTCGAGCCCGGCGGATATTTTCTGCTCGGTCATGCGGAATCGCTCAGCAGCGTGCCCGTGCGCCTCGAGGGATTGGTGCTCGGCGATTGCCGGATTTATCGCAAGCCCGCAAAAGAATCGGCGGTGCGGCAAGCGGTGATGGCGGAGGGCAGCCTGTGAGCGCAGCAGAATCGCTCGAACTATTTCTGCAGGAAGCGTCCGATCACCTGCAATATTTGCGGGAATACTCGGGGCTCGTGCAGGAGCCGCAGGCGCGCGCCGAGGATTTCGAGAAGCTTTACATCGCGGCGCATACGCTGTGCGGCACTTCGGCCAGCTATGGCTTCCCTCTCTTCTCCGAAGTTGCGGGAAAACTCGCGCATATTTTTCAGTATGCGATGAATGCGCGCCTCGGCCCCGATACGCACGGGCCGCTGACGGAATTTCTTGCGGATGCAGTCTCGGTCCTCGAATTCGATCTGCTGCAAATGGCCAATGACGGCACGGAATGCGCCCCAGACATCGCCGCATTCAAACAGCGATACAACTTCGCCTTTCCTGCGGCGGCCGAAGAAATGGCTGCGGATGAAAATGCAGCGAGCGGCTCGCCGGCGCAGGTCTCCGCTGCGGGACATGCGGCAAGCGGCGCGTCATTCGTCGATTCCCTTCCCGAGGACAGCGATATTCCCGCAGAGGTGCTCGAAGTTTTCGTCGCCGAAGCCGAGGAACATTTCCAGACCGTAACCGAATGCCTGTTGGCGCTCGAGGGCAATCCGAACGCCGAAGATATCAACCGGCTGTTCCGCGCGATGCACACGGTGAAAGGCTCGGCCGCGCAAGTCGGAGTGCACCGCTGCGCCGTCGTAGCGCATCGCGTGGAAGAATTGATCGGGCGCATGCGCGACGGCCGCTTGAAGCCGAGCGCCGAGATTGTGGATTTGTGCCTCGACGCAGTGGACGCGCTCAAGAAGCTGCTGCATCACTCCTGGGCGAATGATGCGGAAATGCGCGCGAAGCTCGAGCCGCTGCTGGCGCGAGTCGAAGAACTGGCGCCGGCGGGGACCGAAGAGCCGGCGATGGAATTGGCAGAGGCAAGCGGTTCGGTTGCGGCGGCCGAGCAAATTTCGGCAACGGAACTCGCTGTCACCGCGGCACAGAGTTCGCCGGCGCGGCGCGCGACCCCTGCCGCTGCTGCGGCGCAGGCCAAGTCCGTGCGCATTTCGCTCGACCGGCTCGACCGCATGATGAACGCGGTCGGCGAATTGGTGATCAACCGCACGCGCATGCTCGGCAGGCTGAGCGAGCTATCGAAACTGGTCGAAGTCCTCACGTTCTCGAAGGCGCGGCTTTCTCTCAAAGTTTCGGAATTTCAGGACAAGCACGAATTCAGCCGCATCAGCTCAAGCTTGATGCCCGGCAGCGCACCGCCGCAGATGGATACCTTCCGCGGCTTCTCGGGCTTGCCCGGGATGCACGGCGAATCGTCGAGCGGGTTCAGCGAGCTGGAGATGGATCGCTACGACGATTTCAATATCCTTTCGCGCTCGCTCTCCGAAATTTCCGCGGACGTCACCGAAGTCCTCTCGCAGCTCGAAGCCTTCATGAATCGCGTGGACTCGGACATCGACGAATTCACGAAACTCGCGCACCACTTGCAGGATGAAATCACACGCGCGCGCATGGTGCCGATCGGCAATCTCTATACGCGGCTTTCGCGCACCGTGCGCGATGCGGCGAAGGCCACGGGCAAGCGCGTCGCGCTGGTTCTGGATGGCGCGGAGACCGAGCTCGACAACAATATTATTCAGCAGATTTCCGATCCGCTGATTCACCTGGTGCGCAACGCAGTGGCACATGGAATCGAGAAGCCGGAAGTTCGCACGCGCAACGGCAAACCGGACGAAGGCCGCCTCACCGTTCGCGCCTATCATCGCGGCAATCACGTGTTCGTCGAAGTTGAAGACGACGGCGGCGGCATCAATTATGAAAAGATTCGCGCACGCGCTCTCGAGACGGGCCGCGTCACCTATCTGCAAGCCGAGCAGCTCAGCGAACGCGAATTGCGCGAATTCCTTTTCCAGCCGGGATTTTCGACAGCCGATAGCAAAACCGAGCTGGCGGGCCGCGGCGTGGGCCTCGATGTAGTTCGCGCCAACATTCACACTCTGAACGGCGACATCGAAATCCGTTCCGATGCCGGCACGGGCACAGTCTTCACGCTCAAGGTTCCTCTCACGCTGATTATTTCGCAGGCGCTTTTCGTGCGCAGCGGCAGTTCCGTGTTCGCGTTCCCGCTGGCCTTCGTGGAAGAAATTCGCCGCCTGAAACCAGAGGAGATCGAAGAAGTCGGCGGAAAGCTGATGATCAAGGTGCGCGGCGTGGATATGGAAGCCGTGCGCCTGGACGCGCAGCTCGGCCTGCCTCCGATCGAGCTCATCAACGGCTATTACCGCATGGTCATCGTGAAAGTTTCCGGCCGCTCCCAAGGAATCATCGTCGAAGACGTCCTCGGCAAAGACGAAATCGTCATCAAGAATCTCGGCGAATATCTGCGGCGCGTGAAGCTCTTCCCCGGAACCTCGATCGCGTCCGACGGCAGCTTGATTCTGTTGATCGATTTGAACCGTCTCGTCGCAGCCGAAGCCGCCGAGCGGCGCCACCAGGTCGCACCCGCAGGCGCAGCGCGCATTTTCGCGCCGGGCTCGGACGCGGTTGCCGCGGGCACCATTCCGGCGGAAGCCGTGGACGCAGTCGGCAACGATAAAGTGATCGTAGTCGCAGACGATTCGATCAGCGTCCGCAAATTCGTCGGCCGCATGCTGGAGAAAGCCGGCTATCGCGTGATTCTCGCCGCCGACGGCCTCGAAGCCTCGGAAGTGATCGCCCATTCCGGCTGCCATCTGGTCCTCACCGATCTCGAAATGCCGCGAATGAACGGCTACGAATTAATGGCGCATCTCCGTCAGAACCCCGTCACGCGGGAAATTCCGGTGATGGTTGTGACCTCGCGAGCCGGTGCGAAGCATCGCGATCGCGCCATGAAAGACGGCGCTGTCGCGTTCCTCACCAAGCCGGTGCAGGAAGATCTTCTGATTGAAACCGTGGAGCAACTCATCGGCGAAGACCGCGCGGCAATCACGCAGCCCGCGGGCGGCCTGCGTCGAGCTTAGTGACCATGACCGGACTCAAGAAAAAAGTGCGCGTGTTAATCGTCGAGGATTCGGCGTTCATGCGCAAAGTCCTGCACGACATCATCGCCGCCGATCCCACGATGGAAGTCGCCGGACAAGCGAAAGATGGCCGCGAAGGTGTGTCTCTCGCCGAATCGCTGCAGCCCGACGTGATCACCATGGACATCAATATGCCGCGGCTCGATGGCCTCGGGGCCACCGAAGTGATCATGTCGCAAAATCCGCGGCCCATCGTGATCGTCAGCTCGGAATCGCGCGACGGCACGGCCAGCACTCTGCGCGCGCTGGAACTCGGCGCTGTGGATTTCGTGCCCAAGCCGACGAGCGGCATTGATCTCGACATGCGCAACGTCGGCGAAGAACTGACGCGCAAACTAAAAATGGCGGCAAAGGTGCGCGTCGTGCGCACCGCGACGCTCTCAAGACTCGCAGGTGTCGCTGCACGAGCCCCCATTCCGCGCGTGGTTCCTTCAAATGGAGCGCCAGCGCCTACAGTGGGCGCCGGAAGATTTCCGGTGGTGGTCGTCGCGGCGTCAACCGGCGGCCCGGCTACGGTAATGGATCTCGTCTCGCGGCTGCCGAAAGATTTGCCTGCTGCCGTCGTCGTGGTTCTGCACATGCCGGCGAGTTTCACGCATCAATACAGCGTGCAGTTGGCTGAGGTCACGGCGCTGCGCGTGAAAGACGCGGAGAACCATGAGGCCGTTCAGCCCGGCACGATTTACGTTTGTCCCGGCTCGCATCATCTGCGCTTCGCGAGCGGCGGACGGATCGCGCTCGATGGCAGCGATCGCATCGGCGGCTATAGGCCCTGCGCCGACGTGACTCTCGAAACAGCGGCGCAATATCTCGGCCCGATGATCGTTGGCGTGATTCTGACGGGAATGGGCAACGATGGCACGAAGGGCGTGAAAGCAGTGAAGGAAGCCGGCGGCTACGTGATCGCGCAGGACGAGGCAACATCCGTGATTTTCGGAATGCCCGCGGAAGCGATCAAGACGGGCGCCGTGGATGAAGTCCTGGCGATCGAGCAAGTGCCGGCAGCCATCGAACGGCGTACGGTGCAAATCGCCAAGCCGGTAACGGTGATGTCCCGATGACAATCTCTTCGTCGGAGCAAAAGCTAGCGCGGCGTGGACGCGCCAGAGAATCTGCGATTCTCTTCACCATTTCAGGCTTGCCGTTTGCCATCGCGTCCTCGGCGGTACACGAAATTCGCAGCGCGGACAGTCTTTCAGGATCGGCCACGGAGATCGAGCAGGGCGCCGTGGCCAAAGTGAAGCACCTCGTCCATCGCGGAAACCGCAGCTACTTCGTGGTGAACGGCTGCGCGCATTTCGGATTGAAGGCTGCGCGGCCGACGCTGGTTCTGATCCTGCGCGATTCACCGGTCGCGATTCTGGTGGACAAGATCGAGCGGATGGCGGATATCGCCGCGCCGCACGCGCTGCCGCTGGCCTTTGAAGGCGAAGAGCGGCGGTGGTATCGCGGCCTGAGCTATACAGATGATCAAATCGTGCCGGTTGTGAATCCCGCGGGCTTCCTGACTCGGCATGAATTGCGGGCGCTGGAAGAAGCGCTGCATGCCGCACATGCCGAAACGCCGGCTGAGTTGTCGGGAACGGTGGCGCGATGACGGCCGCGGCGGTGATCGCGAAGAGTTCTTTCGTCCTGCTGCAATTGGGGCGTCGCAGATTCGGGCTTCCGGCGGCAATCGTCACGGAGCTTGCGCCGCCGGTGAAGCTGCACGTGTTCGCGCATCAGACGCCGATGGTGGCAGGCGTGATCGTGCGCCGCGGCCGAGTGATTCCTGTGTACGACGTTACGCCGGTGCTTGTCGGCAAGAAGCTGCCCGATCGCCGATTTTATCTGGTCGCATCGCGGAAAATCGAAGGCCAGGAAGAACTCAGCGCGATTCCCGTGGATGGCGAATGTGAATTGGTGAACGCGGAATTATTTCCGACGCCGGAAGATTCGCCGAAGTACGTGGCAGGCGTGCTGGCCATCGGCGAAGAGACGATCGAGATTCTGGATTTTGAGAAGCTGGTACGAACCTCGAGCGCCGCACCGGCTGCGAGTCCTGTGGAACTGGGGCCATTCGCGTGAGCGCGGCGATCAGTCTTCCGAAGATTTTGATGATCGAGAGCAACGTGTATTTCGCAAAGCGGCTGGGCGATGCGCTGAAGCTGCAAGGATTCGATGTGGTCACCTGCGCGCAATCGGCCTACGCGTTGACGATGCTCGAATGGAATACGCCCGCGGCCGTCCTCTGCGCCACGAACTTGCGCGAAATGAACGCGCTCGAAATCGCGCCGATTCTTCGCTCCGATCCCAAATCGGCGAGTATTCCGCTGATCGCCATTGGCGGAGGAGAAGGCGAGCAAGCCCTGCTCGAAGCTTTCCGCGCCGGCTGCGATGATTTTGTAGATCGCCGCAGGCCGGTAGCCGACATCGCGCGGCACATTCGCAATTTCCTGCTGAGCCGCCAGGATGGCTTCCAGCCCACGCAGATGCTGCAAAGCGCGGAAACCGATCTGAGCGGCAAGCTTTCGCATCTCGATCTTCCCGGCGTGATTCAAATGCTCGGGCAGGCGCATCAGACCGGAGCGCTGCATCTCAACGCGGGCGAAACCGACGGCGTAATTTTCTTCGATGCCGGGAATCTTATGCACGCGGAATGCGGCACGCTCTTCGGCGATGAAGCGGTGTATCACATGGTGAAAAATTGCCATCGGCGCGCCGAAGGCGTCTATAAATTCGTTTACGGAGCAACGGCCGCGCAGCGCACCGTGCTTCGTTCGGCCACCGATCTCTTGCTCGACGCGTTGCGCGAATACGACGAAGCCGAACACGCCGGCGTGGAGGAACCGTCATGAGCGACGCGGCCATTCCGGGAGCTCCTCGCGTCCCGAACATTTATTTCATTGACGACAGCGCAACGATGCGCGAAGTGATCAAGATTGCTTTCCGCAAGGAGAGCATTCACGTCGTCGCCTGCCACGATGCCGCGTCGGCGCTCGCGCTGTTCGCGGAATCGCGGCCCGATGCGGTGATCACCGACGTGATCATGCCCGATAAAGACGGCTACGAGGTTTGCCGCTTCGTGAAACAGCATCCCGAACTGGGATCGACGCCGGTGATTTTGATGTCGGGAGTGGTGAACCGCGACGTTGCGCAGAAAGCGATGGAGGCGGGAGCGGATGAATTGATGCGCAAGCCGTTTCAACCGCAGGAGCTGGTGACGCGGGTGAAGAGCTTGCTGAATCCGAAGCCGGCCGGCGCGAAGGACGCAGCCGGAGTTGCTTCGTCCGCGGCGTCGTCGGCGCCTTCGCTGAGCAGCTTGTTTGCGCCCGCCGCTACGAGCGCACCGCCGGCCGCGACTTCCGCTTTCGCTCTCGAAGGTCGCCCAGCCGCTGTTTCAACCGCGCCTCGTTCTACAGTCGTTCCGAATCCGTTAGCCCAAGAACCCGCGCGCCCCGCTGCGGGCATCGCACCAAGCGCTGAGCTACTGAAATTGCGCTCCGAGATTCGCCGTCTCGAAATGCTAGTAAAGAAACTGCAATCCGAGCTAGAAGCAGAAAGGCAGTATTGCTCGGAGCTCGAATCGCAGCTTCGCGTCAATCAGGAAACTTCGTAGGGTCGGTACCGCCGGCGCAGGCTTGGTACCGCTGGCGTCCCGCCGGCTTCTTACGATTCAAAAATCCGCCAGAGGCAAAACACACGCGCGGACTACACAACACATCGAAATTATTTTGCGGTGAGGTCCGCGCTTAATTCGGAGATTTAGCGAGGCCAGCGGTCGTAGGATGCCGGCGGGACGCCGGCGCTACCAACTTCCAGAAGAAAACTGCCGGGGTTGGGAGGGCGGGGCTCAGCCCGCCTTGCGGTATGAAGTATGATCTATGAATCGGTCTAGCCCGCGGCGGGTATTAAACCCCGCCCTCCCAACCCCACTGCCTCAAGAATCCCAAATCCACGACTACTGATTACCGATGCGGATGACCGCCACCACCACCGGAACTGTGACCACCACCGCCGCCGGAGCTGTGGCCACCGCCACCGCTTGGGGCATGCGATCCGCCCCCACTCGGTGCGTGATAGCTCGGTGCGCTCTGCCGTGGCGCGCTGTAGCTCGGCCGTGACGGTGCACGGTATGTTGGCCGCGACGGCGCGCTGTACGTCGGCCGTCGATGGCGCGCTGTAAGTCGGTCGCGATGGCGCGCTGTAAGTCGGTCGCGAGGGTGCGCTATACGTCGGCCGCGATGGTGCGCTGTAGCTCGGGCTGCTGCTTGGGCGGCCGGCGTTTCCGCCAAATCCGCCGTTCGGCCGCTGCGTGACGATGGGCTTGTTCATGTTGAGCGGCGGCCTATAGCTGCCGTTCGGGCTCACGGGCGAACGTCCGGCGCCGGAGTTCGAAGGCTGCGAAAATTTCTGCCAGCCTCCGTTGTTGCCGGTGCTGTTCGGGCGCGTGTTGGACTCGACGCTCGGCCTTGCCGGAGTCGAGGTGCCCTTTGGCGCGGACCCAAATCCAGGGTTCGTCGCCGGAGTTCCTGAGCCTCTCACCGTGGCGCCAGTTGATGGCCGATCGTTGGCGGGGCCGCGATTCGACGTCGCTCCCGCGCCGTTGTTGGTTTCGACTTTCCCGGAGCCTGCCACTCGCGCACCACTCGACGGGCTGGCCGCTCCGCCGCGGTTTTCCGAAGTGACGGGCGAGAAGTGCCCATCCTTCTGAATTGAATTCTGAAGGTGCGAGGCCTGCTGAGAGAAAGGCTCAGGCTTCGCGCCCGGTTGATTCTTCGCGAAGAAGCTCTTCGCACCGCCTGCGCGCGCTGCACCCGAGCCGGGGCTCTGGAACTTGCCCGAAGCGCTCAAGCTTTCGCGCGACGGAACAACCGGAAGATTGCCGGTCATGATGCGTCCGCCGTGGAATGCTGTGGGACTCACGGCTGTCGGCCGGCCTCCGGCGCCGCGGCCGAAGCGATCGCCCGAAACTCCGGAGAATCCGTTGCGCAGCCGGTTGTTCGAGTCAAAGTTCCGCAAGTTCGAGAAGCGATCATTTCTCAAGAGCGGACGGAATCCACGGCCTCGACCGAAGTCCCGGTCGCGGAAGCCGCGATCGTGGAAGCGATCGAAGTCCGCGAATCCGAAGCCGAATCCGAAGCCGCCCCACCACGGATAGAAGAAGTCACCCGGCCCGCAAGGGAACCAGCCGAAGCCGACTCCGAAGCCAGGGCCGAAGCCGAAGAAGGAAACATAAGCCGGTGACCAGTATGGGTAGTAGCCAAATCCCACCGGTCCCGGCCACCACGCCCACGAGCCGCCCGTAACGAACCAGCGGCCGTAGTGATATGGCGCCCAGCCCCAGGGCTCGCCGCCGACCCAGGTCCAGCCATAGTAAGGCTCCCAGACCCAGTTGCCGTCGCGGTAAGGCGCCCAGTCAGGACCTTGCTCGGGTACCCACACGCGGCCTACGTCCGGAACTTCGCTCCAGGTGCCGTAAGCATCGAGATCTTCGGTGCCGGTGTAATAGCGATTGGTGTCACGCCACGATGACGCCTTTTGGATCTGGCGGTCGCGCTCGTCGTTGAACGCGTCCCAATCGTCCTTGCCGGGCGCCGCGGTGATTTTGTATTGCGCGTCGGTCGTCGTGCCTTGCACGGTGATCAGATCGCCCTTCTTGACGCGCGTGCTGCCTTGCGGCGTGGAAATTTCGGCTTCGCCATTGCGGACGGTGATTTCCGTCTGTCCGCCCGGATTCACGTAAATCCGGTAGGCGCCGTCTTTGCCGATGGGATGAATGGAAACATTCGGCGTGTCGATTTCGACGTCGGCCTCGTGGCCCTTGTACATGCTGAAATAGGCGAGGCCTTCGCCGAGCTGCAATTGAATCTGCGTGCGCTCGAGCGTGCTGATGGTCGCCTGCGAGCTATCGGCCAGGCGCAGAACGTCGGCGAAGTCGAGCTGGACTTCAGCGCGGCCCTTATCGCCGGTAGAAATTTTGTCGCCCGGGGCCAACGGCGTGTTCAGCGTGGCTGCCGACCAATCGCCGGAATCGCCGCGCTGCGTGGAAACGTCGCCGTGGACCAAGCTGACGCGCGCCATGCCGGGGCCCGGCTTGTCAGGCGTGCCGCTCGGCCTGCGATTGCGGCGGTGCGCCGTCAGGCGAGGATTGCGGCGGCCCGGCGTCAGGCTGACGATTGCGCCTGCGCGATGCCGCTCCCGAATAACGAGAATATGAGGACTCCAAGTCCTGTAAGAATCTTTGATCGTGTGCTTCTCATGGCCCACCTCATCTATGTCGCAGCCGGAAGAGAACCCGCTTCGACACCGCCCATAACTGCATGGCCCATGCCAAATGGGCCGAGGGTGGCCGTCCGAGTAAATTACGCCATATCAGTTACTTACAAGAAGTTTGAGCCGCCGTGCCGATGATCGCCCGGCTTCCAACTGGTGGATTTCAACCACTCTCGGTGGTTATGAACCAAGTAGCGCTGGCGTTGCTGTTTACCCCGAGCCGTGAGGGGCCGGCATCGGGCGAATCGTGGCCTTTGTTGGGGATGGTCTTGAGACCCTCCCGCCGTTCGGCTCCGGCGCTCGAGCGCCTCTCGCCCACCACCGTGTCATTGGAGCCAGGTACCCCTGCGTGTCCCGATTGTTTGTCCTGCCCTTCCTTTGAAATCAATGAGTTAGGAGTTGAAACAATATTTGAGTGTCCCGATTGTTTCTGGGGGCTTGAGGCTGGAGGTTGGGAGCTGGATTCGGCGGATGCGGAGTTGGGAGGAAGGGCGGGATTGGTTTCGTGGATGTATTTGTGGGTTACTTCGTAGCGTCTTAGCGGGGCTATGTTGCCGCCGCTGAGGCGGCAGCTTAGTTCGATGGCATTTAGAACGTCGGAGCCGGTGACTCGGGCGGTGGCGGCTCGTTCGATGATGTGGTCGAGTGCGGCGAGGAGGTTTTTGCGGCGCTGGCGGAGGAGGTCGGCGGCATAGACGTGGCGGTAGAGGGTGGAGCGGGCGGGGAGTTTGAACTCGGCGACGATGCGATCGGCGGGCTCCCAGTTTAGGAAGGCGGCTTCGATTTCGGCGCGGTCGGGGTGATTGCAGATGGAGCATTTGCCAGAATGGAAGTTGTTCTGGATGCTCGAAGCTGGAGGCTGGACGCTGGATTCGGAGATCCGCTTTTTGCGCGGCTTGGGGGTTGGTGGTCGGACATTGGGCTCGGAGTGGGGTTGAACGGCGGGTGGGGCGGTCTGGACGCTTGAGACTGGAGACTGGTGGCTGGATTCGGAATCGGGCCGAGCGGCGGGAGGGTCTATAGACCCTCCCCTACATGGACCTGCGGCGGGCGGCGGGGTTGGCGCGGGTGTCTGGGGAGGCAGGATGGGGATTGACTCGCTGGATCCTGTGGAGGGGTGAGGGACTGTGCCGGCGGGTCTGGTGTCGGGGTGGGGGAAGTCGCGGCCGACGACCCAGGATGGGGTGGAGAAGGGTTTGCGTCTGATCATTTGATTTTTCCTTTGAGCCGGCTTGGTTCCGTGCGACGCGGAGGTGAAGCGAGGGTTGCGTTTGCGGCCCGCGACGGTTTGGCCGGCTGCTTTCGGACTGCGCTCCTTTGGTTCGTTGCTGTTGCGCTATGGCGCGATTATTGTGGGGATAAGTTGGCGAGTGGGGAATGGTACGGATGGGCTGGAAGGAAATGCGGAAATACGGAGGGAGTGCTCGAAAATGCTGAGGCCGAAAACAGGGCCGAAAGGCGGGGCCGAAACCCCGACCCTTCCCACAAACCGGGAAGGATCGGTCACCCGCGGAAAAACCCACAGGAACATCTATACTTCTCCGTTAACTCTGGTGATGCTATCATCCGTCAATGCGCAATGAATCGTCCGACCGGAAACTATGCCGAAGGACAAAGCGTGCGCCACCCGCCCTACGATCCATACTTTGTTCGCACGAGTTCGTGAAAATGTTCGATCGTGATTGCATCGGGAATCGCCTCAATCTCTGCCGTTGTCCACCGCCGTAGTTTATAACCCTCGGCCGTGCTCGTGGCGCCACCGAAGTACATCTGGTCGTGGATCTCGTCGGGAGGCGACCCACCATCCGTAGACAGATGCATGTAGCATAGATGCGGCCAAATCTTGACCACAGTTTTGATCGCGAGTACGGCATCCTGGGGGGTGACTCGAGCGCCGATCCAAATCGCGGCATGCTTAGCTGCGTCCTGGAAGAGCCCTCGTTCGCCCTCGTCGAGAACCGAATGATAGATGGACACGGGAAAGCCTAGCTGACGAAGCGCTTTCAAAACCTCCCCGGCCCTTCTAAGTTTCGAAATTTCGACTTTACTCCTAACGACACTCTCGGCCCTAGTGAGGGACGATTCGGAAGGTATCTCTTGTATCTTCGGGACCTCTATCATTCGTACGGTCTGTCCAGTAAATCTTCGCTCGTCCTTGAGCCACTCAGCATATTCTCGAGGGCCTTGCAAGTGGGGTCGGAACCTGGTGAGCATCGTAAAGACGGCCAACATCACCAGAATTGACAAGGCAACCGCTGAGATCACAAGAAATCCAGGAATCCATTTTGGAGTTTCGATTCGTGCTGCGGCGACGAGTAGCGTCCCGACAAGGATCAGGAGCATTGCAAACCAGGCGGCCATTAACTGAAACGGGTGCGTGATTTTCTCTGGGTTGAGCCGCACTCCTCGCATAGGTCCTGAACCCCCTTCAGTTCCAAGTTTCTACCAATTGCAGGAAAATTCGCAAGGAAATTTACACACGAGTAAACCCTGAGGGTCTTAGCTACCTGTCAGAGTGCAGCAGTTTCGATGCGGGTTCGATGGGTTGTGACGCGCACCTAGAGGCAGTCAAGTAGTAAGTTAGAATACTCAAGGATCTTACGTCTGATGCAAACAGACACAGCAAGCTCCACGTACTATGATGCTGTAGTGCTGGTCGCTAGGATGAAATCTCAGTCCACTCGCACCGCGTTGTCGGCGAGTTCGGAAGATTGACCTGTTCCCTGCTTCCGCACACATCATGCTACGACATCTGAGCGGCTGATTGCGTCGCTAGTGGAAAAACCGCTTTCCACGGCATCGTGCACGAAATCCAGCGCGCATTCCTGATTCGCTGCGGTCCGCACGCGCAAGGGCTGCCCCACGCGCTGTCCGTATTTTGCGCGATCATCACTGAGCAAAGGCGGGAGCTGGGGCCGAAAAGCAACACCCTTCGCAGAAATCCTGAAGGATGGCGCACCTGGCACCCGGCGCTACCGCCGAGGAAGGCCCACGCCTGAAGGCGGGGTTGGGCGCGCGTTGTTTCGCTGGACTGAAAGTCCAGCTCCCCCTGCTGAAGCAGGGGGCTCCCTCCGGCAGAACAGCCCAAACTCGTCGGCTTGCGCAGGATGACGGTTCCTTGCCAGAGGGTGGATGTCAGCCATCGCGGCTGAAGAGGTTGCGGAAAAAAGGCGGAACGTTGCCATTCCGAGGAGTCCGCGGTTGTGCGGCGCGGTGATTTTACGGCGAGGTCGTCGGAGGGCGCGTCGATTGCTTCGCAATCGCACAGCGATTGACCGGGCGCCCCTACGAAAGAAAAATCAGAAAGTAGATCCTTCACCCCTAAAGGGGGCTCGGGATGACAGCAGTTAGGCTTTTTCCGCGGCCTGTAAAGCCGCGGCGGATTTTTTTTGACGGCTGTTATGGCACGACTAACGGTCGTGCCCTCACAATTCCCAGATATATCGGAATGGCTGCGCGAACCGGCGAGGACACTTCGGGGAAGATTGGTCAGGCACCTTCCAACGCCTGTTGGACGCTGTGAGGGTTGTGGGCGATAACTGTCAGATAGGCCTGTGCCGGCTGATCGGGTGTAGAACGGCCCTGTTCCCAGTCACGTAACGTACCGAGGGGAATGTGATAGCGGGCAGCAAATTCTTGCTGCGTCATGCCCAAAGCGCGGCGAATAATTTTTGCTTGCGGGGTGCGTTTCATACGCTTTATTTCAGTGCTGCTCAAAGGCCGCGCATCAGGGTCAGCCAGTGCAGCGCGTTCGATGGCGCTTCGCGTCATAGGACGAAGTTGTTTATCGGTTTTCTTGGAGATAGGTTTCCTGCTCAAGGTTCGTCGCCCTCCGGGCTGATATAATTCTGATCACGTCGTTCCGTTCGGTATAGGCTACGTAGAGAATGTGGCCGTCAGCCGTGCCGATGATCACGAAGCGGTCTTCGCCATAATCTTGCCGGTCGTCAAGAAACTCAACCGCAAATGGATCTTTAAACACGTTCTTAGCCAGTTCAAAACTGACTCCGTGTTTGGCGTAGTTGTCCTGGGCTTTGGACTTGTTCCATTCGAATCGTAGACTCATATAGTACGGGAATCCAGTAGTTCGGTCAAGCGTCCAGAGTCTATCGTTTACTGAGTTTAAGCAATATGGTCATCCCTCAAACCGGGGGTGGAGGCTGTTATGGCACGACTATAGGTCGTGCGCTGACAAGGCTCAATCCGCGGAGGTTCAAGAACCCCACGCGCAACACCGGCGCATGGGGCACCCAGGGCTGCGGCGCTAGGACGATTCGGGTTCTTGGCGGAAATTCAAGAACCCCACGCGCTACACCGGCGCATGGGGCACCCAGGGCTGCGGCGCTAGGACGATTCGGGTTCTTGGCGGAAATTCAAGAACCCCACGCGCAACACCGGCGCATGGGGCACCCACGGCTGCGGCTCTAGGACGGATCGGGTTCGTCGGGGATGCCGATTTTGCTTAGGCGATAGCGTAGGGCGTTTCTGGAGAGGCCTAGGAGGCGGGCGGCCTGGCTTTTGTTGCCGTTGGCGCGGCGGAGGGCTTCGCGAATCATTTCGTCTTCCCATTGCTCGAGGGTCATGCCTTCGGGGAGTAACGCGTGGGAATCGCCTGGGGATTTCGTGCGCGAGGCGTCGAGGTGAATGTCGGTGAGTTGCAGCGCGCCGCCATTCGAAAGAGCTACGCCGCGCTCGATTATGTTTTCGAGTTCGCGGACGTTGCCGGGCCAGTGAAAGGCGGTGAGCGCGGCGAGAGCGTCGGGCGAAATTCCGCCGATGGATTTGCCGGCGGCGCGCGCGAAACGTTCGATGAAGAGATTTACGAGATCGGGGATGTCTTCTTTGTGGTCGCGCAGAGGCGGGATGTCGATGGGCACGACGTTCAGGCGATAGTAGAGATCTTCGCGGAAGGTGCCTTCTTCGAGGGCGGCGCGAAGATCGCGATTCGTGGCGGCGATTAGGCGCACGTCCACTTTCAGAGTGCGAGTGCCGCCGAGGCGCTCGAAGGAGCGCTCTTGCAGGACGCGCAGGAGTTTTACCTGCGTGCCGGGAGGCACGTCGCCGATTTCGTCGAGAAAGAGAGTGCCCTTGTCGGCGAGCTCGAATTTTCCGGGCTTGCTGGTGGTTGCGCCGGTGAAAGCGCCTTTTTCATAGCCGAATAGCTCGCTCTCGAGAAGATTTTCGGGGATGGCGGTGCTGTTGATTTTGATGAATGGGCCGGCGGCGCGGCGCGAGCGCTGGTGAATCAGATGCGCGACCAAATCTTTTCCGACGCCGCTTTCGCCGCCGACCAGCACCGTGGAATTCGTGGCCGCCACGCGCTCGACCGTTGCGAGGACTTCCTGCATTTTCGGGCTGCGCGCCACGATGTTCGGATATTCGTAGCGCTTGCCGAGTTCTTCGCGGAGAGAGCGGTTCTCTTCGCGGAGGCGGCGGACGTCGAGTTCTTTGTGCACGACCATGCGCATTTCGGCGAGCGAGAAGGGTTTGAGCACGTAGTCGCTGGCGCCGGCTTTCATGGCTTCGACCGCGGTTTCGACTGTGCCGAAGGCGGTCATCACAATTACCGGCAGCGCTGCGTTCATGCGTTTGACGGCGTGGAGAAATTCGAGGCCGCCCATGCCGGGTAGCTTGAGATCGGTGATGACGAGGTCTACGGGATCGCGCTGGAGCGATTCCAAGCCGGCTTCGGCGTCGGCGGCGGAGCGCGTGTCGAAGCCGTCCTCGCCGAGATTCAGCTCGAGGAGGCGGCGCATTTTGGCTTCGTCTTCGACGATGAGGATTGTTGGCATTTGGGTTAGGGGTCTATGGCGATTGTCTTGGCGGAAGTGGTTGAAGTCATTGAACGCTTAGATCCTTAGCTTCGCTCAGGATGACAACGCGCGCTCTTCGCGCGGGCGTCGCGTCATTCGTTGCAAGTATTGAACGCTGAGATCCTTCGGGCCCTCAGGATGACAACGCGCTTTTTGCCGCGAACTGCTAAAGCCGCGATGAAATTGCTCACATCGCAGCGGCGGCTAGCGGAAAGAATACCGTGAAACAGGCGCCTGGGGCGCTGTTGGATTCCAGGCGCAGGACGCCGCCGTGATCGTCTACGATTTTCGAGACGATGGAAAGGCCGAGGCCTACGCCGTGCTGCTTCGTGGTCACGAACGGGTTGAAAATCTGCTCGCGCATGTCCGCGGGTACACCCGGGCCCGTATCGGCGAACTTCACTTCGACTCCTTCGTGACGATCGCGGCGCGCCGTCGAAATCGATACTCGCAGCGTGCCACCTGCGGTCATCGCGTCATAAGCATTTTGCGCCAGATTGATGAATACCTGCTCGGCGAAATTCTCGTCGAGCGGAACGGCGGGCAAGGACGGCTGAAAATCGCGCTCGACGCGGATGTCGGGGCCTTTCCATGCGGCGGCGACGGCCTTCAACGCGCGCTCGACGATTCCCTCTACGCGCTGCGGTGAGCGCTCGAGATGCAGCGGGCGGGCAAAATCGAGAAAGCGCGTAACCAGGGCGCTGAGGCGATTCACTTCGGTGGAGATATAACCGGCCAGCTCGCTGGCGAGCGGATTCGATGTTTCCAGCTTCTGATTGAGCATTTCGGCGGAGCCTTTGATGACGCCGAGCGGATTGCGAATTTCGTGGGCCAGGCCTGCAGAGAGCTGGCCCAAAGCTGCTAGGCGCTCGGAGCGGCGCGCGTCGGCCTGAATTTGCTCGAGGCGCTGGTTGGTTTGCTCCAATTCCTCGGCGAGAAGCTGATAGCGGCGCGTCTGGCGGCGATTTTCCATCACGAAATTGTTCACGAGAATCGCGGCGATGAAGAAAAATACAACGCGAATCGCCAGTTCCGCTTCGCCGCTGGGCGTCAGCTCGAACTCGTTTACCCCCGGGTCGAGAAACGGAGAGAGATAGGCGCAATAAGCGGCGGAGGCGAGTGCCGTCCAGATGAGCGTGCCGACCGGTCCGTAATAGACCGCGGCGGTGACGACACAGAGATAGTAAATCGGATAGTAGCCGCTATTGATGATGACGCCGCCGGTGTGACCGAGTAGAAGAGTGGCAAGGAGAATTTTTAGGAGGACCACATAAGCGCGGCCGCGATGCGGGATATAGGCGATCAGGCGGGCTTCGCCGAGTTGTAGCGCAGCAATGGCCGCGAGGATGAGCTGCTTGTGAATTTCCTCGACGGGAGGAAGTACGGCGAGGCCGCCGAGAAAAATGAGCCAGATGAGATCCATCCAGCGAAATTTTTCGTTTTCGAGGAGGGTCATGGCGAGGAAGGAGAGGCGCTCGCGTGGCATGAGGGCTCTCCGATGCGAATCGGAGGCGTCGAGTTTTCGTGTTGCATGGGGCTCGATCGCGCGCGGGTTCGCATCGGTCATTTCTAGCTTACACGACTGGATTCGTCCACCACTTCTGAGGCGGGGCAGCTGGTCTCTGCGTAGTCGGTTGATTTGCGAAGCGACGCGGTGGCGCGATTCAATTCCCAGCGCTAAAGCGCATTATCAGAGGCGCAGCTTTTTCGGAGCGCTGAAGCGCTCCTCCCCCGCATGAATGCGGGGGCTCCCACCAAAAATCTGGCGGGCGGCCCAAAGAGCCGTGACGAATGACGGAGGTGCGAAGATTAGTCGATGGTCTTGTCGTGAAGGAAATTGCGGACTACTGTGGCGACGTCGGCATGTTCGGCGTCTACCGCGTAATTCATTTTTTGCATATCGGCGTCGGAGATTTTGCCGGCTAGATCGGCGAGGGCGGCGCGGACTTCAGGATGTTGCTCGAGAGTTTCGTGCCTCACGACGGGGATAGCTTCGTAGGGCGGGAAAAAGTGTTTGTCATCTTGGAGAACGGTGAGGTCGCGGGCGGCTAGAATTCCGTCGGTGGAATTTCCGGCTACGATGTCGACTTGCTTTTCGAGAAGCGAGCGGTACATCAATCCCAAATCCATCACTCTCGGGGGGGCCGCGAAATGCAGATTGTAGGTGGCTGCTAGGCCCGGGTAGCCGTCGGGGCGTGAGGTGAACTCATAGCCGAAGCCGGCGCGCCATTGACCGGCGTGCGGGGCTGCTTCGGAGAGAGTGTGAATTCCAAGCGCGCGGGCATCTTCGCCGCGAATCACCATTGCGAATGTATTGTTGAAGCCGAGAGGTGGCAGGACTTCTAAATTGAAAAGCCTGGCATATTCCTCGCGAACTTCTTCGCGCACCATGGATGGGTTGGTGACGACCGGCTCCTTCAGAATCGCGGTCAGGGCGGTGCCTGTGTATTCGACGTAAGTGTCAATGCGACCGGCGAGCAGGGCTTGCTGGCAGATGTAGGTGCCGACGAGATAGAAGCGCCGGACGACGTGGAGATGGGTGCGGGCTTCGAGATGTTGCGCGAGTAATTCGCCGAGGATGGCTTGCTCGGTGAAATTTTTGGAGCCGATGACGATGGTGTCGCTGCGCTTGGGGCCGCAGGAGATTGGCAGCATTGTGACGCATAGCAGCATACGATGACGCGAGCGGTTTTACGGGTGGTGAATCGCGTCAAGGAATTGGCGCGCGGGTGCTCGTGGTTGGGACAAACGCCGGCTGGCAGCCGGCGCTACGAGAATTGCTCATCGCGCGAAACGGAAGCGGCGCTCGAGAAGGCCGAGGAGGAAATCGGCGGCGAGCGCTAGAAGGGCGGCGGGAATTGCGCCGGCGAGGATCAATTGATTGTTGACCATGGCGAGACCGCGAAAGATGAATTCGCCGAGACCGCCCGCGCCTACTGCAGCGGCGACTGTGGCGATGCCGATCGTCAAGACGGCGGCTACGCGGATGCCCGCGAGTAGATACGAAAACGCCAGGGGCAGCTCGACTTTGGTGAGAATTTGCCTGTCGGTCATGCCCATGGCGCGGGCGGCTTCGCGGACGCTGGGGTCAACGCCTTCGATGCCCGTTGCCGTATTGCGAATGATGGGCAGCAGCGCATACAGAGCGAGAGCCGCAATGGCGAGACGCTCGGCGCGATCGCCGAGCCACGGTACCGGGAGCAGGAATCCGAGTAGCGCGAGGCTGGGAATCGTTTCGGCGACATTTGCGATGCCGAGGATTGGCTTTTCCAGCCATTTGCGGCGCGTGACGAGAATTCCTGCCGGGACGCCGACGAGTACGGCGATGAGCATTGCTGCGCCTACCAGGGCGAGGTGCTCGAGAGTGGCGGAAAAAATTTCGATACGGTTGTGCAGGAAGAACTGCCAGAGGCTCATCGGTCACCTTTTCTCGGCAATCATTTTAGCTATCAGCTGCGAAACGCGGCCATGTAGGCGGCGGCGAGCGGTTCCGTTGCGCGCTGAAATTCATCGGGCGTGTAGAGGCCCATCAGCTTGCCGCTTTCGAGTAACGCGATGCGCGTGCCGAGGAGCAGGGCTTCGCGGACGTCGTGCGTTACGAAGACTATCGTTTTGCGCAGGCGTTTTTGCAACGCGGCGAATTCTTTTTGCATGTCGTTGCGCGTGAGCGGATCGAGCGCGCCGAACGGCTCGTCCATCAGCAGGAATGGCGGATCGGCGGCTAGCGCGCGGGCTACTCCTACGCGCTGGCGCTGGCCGCCGGAGAGTTCGTGGGGATAGCGGCGGGCGAATTGGGCGGCGTCGAGGCCGGCGAGATGCAGGAGTTCGGCGACGCGGGAGCGGACTCGTTCTTCGGGCCACTTCTCGAGATGCGGGACTACGGCGACATTTCGTTCCACTGTGTAATGCGGGAACAGGCCCGCGTCCTGAATTACGTAGCCGATGCGGCGGCGCAATTCGACTGCGTTCCAATCGCTTGTGGCGCGGCCTTCGACCATCACTTTGCCGCTGGTTGGTTCGAGCAGCCGGTTGATCAGGCGAAGCGCCGTCGTTTTGCCGGAGCCGCTGCGGCCGAGAAGCACGAGCGTCTCGCCGGATTGAATTTGCAGGCTGAGCGTTTCGAGGATGGCCTGGCCCGTCGGCGCGCGGAACTGCACATCGCGGAATTCAATGGCGAGGCCGTCTGGGCTGGCTGCATTCATCGCGGCGAGGCTAACAATCCGATGCGAAGCGTGTCAAATTTCTGTAGTGTCCTAATTTCGAGATAAGATTTGAAAGTCCAAGCTTCCGTGTGGGACCGTTTGACGGGCTTGCTCCGAACTGCCCAGCGCTAAAGCGCATCGTTAAACATGGCACTTTTTCGGAGCGCTGAAGCGCTCCTCCCCCGCATGAATGCGGGGGCTCCCACCTCCTGCCGAGTTCCAAGCGATCTCGAACTAGGACACTCCCCAAATTTCTGTCATGTGCTTGACCCGGCACACATTTGGTCTTATATCTTGCGTCCATAAATGCCCAACGAGAAACTAATCACACCTCGCGATGCAGCTCAGATCCTTGGGATCAGTTATCCCACGCTCAAGCAGTGGATTTACAAAGGCAAGCTGAAGACGGTGAAGACTGCCGGGCGGCCATCACCGCGTTCCCGAGAGTGAATTGGACCGCTATCTGAGCCGCATCACGGAGAAAGGTCCGGTGCCGGAGCGGCGCTCGGGCTTCCGGCGCATCAGCGGGAGAAATCAGCTCGTGGGGCGAGTGGTGGATATCAAGATGGAAGGATTGATCGCGCAGGTGCGGATTTCCATCGGCGGGCAGCACATCACTTCTATTATCACGTCGGATGCGGTGCGCGAAATGCGGCTCAAGAAGGGCGAAACCATCGCGGCGCTGATTAAATCTACTGAGGTTATGCTCATCCGCGTCTAGGCCGCGACCCACCCGCGAGGATCTGCGACGCTTAATCCCATCGTGCTTATCGACACCTATTTGCCGAAATATGACGAGCGCTCGTACCACGAGGCGCGCGTGGCGGCCGATCGAGCCACGGCCTTTGCTGCGCTTCGTGCGCTTGATCTCGAGGGATCGTCGATCGTGCGCATGCTATTCGCCATTCGAACGTTTCCAGCGCGGTTTCGCGTTCAGGAGCGCGCGGTGAAGTCGCCGCGGGTGGCGCGTTCGTTCGTCGACTCGATGGTCGATATCGGCTGGGTGATTCTGGAGGAGGCGCCGGGAGAGGAACTTGTTGCCGGCACAGTCACGCAGCCGTGGGAGGCGACGGTGAGGTTTCGAGGTCTCTCGCCCCGTGAGTTTGTCGCGTTTGAAGAGCCGGGATTTACGAAGATTGTCTGGAATATCGCGGCGCGCGAGGCCGACGGCGCAGCGATTATCAGCACGGAGACGCGGGTGCTGGCGACTAGCGCGGGAGCGCGGCGGAGGTTTCGGCGCTATTGGCTCGTGGTGCGTCCTGGGGTCAAATTGATCCGGCGCATTGCGCTTGCCAAGGTGCGTCGAGAGCTGCGCCGGCCGCAAAAGCGGCATGGCGCGTGATTCGGCGCTGCGTCTGACAGTCGCGCGCCTTCACTGAGAGTTTCTCGCATCCCAATTCGTCCAGTGGCGTGATAGTGTTTGCCGTTTATGGACGCCGATTCCCGCGACGAAAATTCCGCCAGCCGCACCGCTGAGACGCCGCATCGAAGCTGGCTTTGGAACAAGGATCTCGCGCCGATTCCTCTCGAGCGGCGGACCTGGGGCACCTACAACTACGCGGCGCTGTGGGTGGCGATGAGCGTCAACATTCCGACTTACATGCTGGC
This sequence comes from uncultured Acidobacteriota bacterium, assembly GCA_963707165.1. Lineage (GTDB taxonomy): Bacteria > Acidobacteriota > Terriglobia > Acidiferrales > UBA7541 > Palsa-147. The sequence goes on from CAVPPO010000003.1 coordinate 83,065, forward strand.
GAGCGGGATGATTGCCGGGGGGATGAATTGGAAACAGGCGATCTTCACCGTTTTTTTGGGCAATGTGATTGTGCTGATTCCCATGCTTCTGAATGCGCATGCTGGTGCGCGCTATGGAATTCCGTTTCCGGTTTTTGCGCGCTCGTCATTCGGCGTTCTCGGCGCGAATGTTCCGGCGGTCTTGCGGGCGCTGGTGGCGTGCGGCTGGTTTGGGATTCAGACGTGGATTGGCGGCGAGGCGATCAATACTTTGCTCGCGGCGCTCATGCCGTCTTGGAATCATCCGTGGTTGTGCTTTTTTCTTTTCTGGCTGCTGAATCTTGCGGTGATTTTGCGCGGCATTGAGACGATTCGCTCGCTGCAAGGGATCGCTGCGCCGGTTCTCTTGATTCTGGGGCTCGCGATGCTCGGGTGGGCTTACCAGAAGGCCGGTGGATTCGGGCCGATGCTTTCTACTCCTTCGAAATTCCGTACCTTCGGCGAGTTCTTCGCGTTTTTCATTCCCTCGCTCACGGGCGTGGTGGCTTTCTGGGCGACTGTGGCGCTGAACATTCCGGATTTCACGCGTTACGCGAAGGGACAGCGCGAGCAGGTGCTCGGACAGGCATTGGGATTGCCCACGACGATGACGCTCTATTCCTTCATCGGCGTGGCCGTGACTTCGGCGACGGTGGTCGTGTTCGGCGCGGCGATTTGGGATCCGGTTGTGGTGCTCAGCCGGCTTGGAAATCCCATTGCCGTGGTTGTGGCTATGATTGCGCTGCTCATCGCTACGCTGAACGTGAATGTGGCCGCGAACGTCGTTTCGCCGGCAAACGATTTCTCGAATCTTTATCCGCGGAGGATCAGCTTCAAGATGGGAGGCGTCATTACCTGCGTGTTGGGGATCGCGATGCAGCCTTGGAAATTAATGTCGAACTACGGGAGTTATATCGTCGGCTGGCTGGTGGGATATTCAAGTTTCCTCGGGCCGATCGCGGGGGTGATGATCGCCGATTATTATGTCGTGCGAAAAAAGATCATTCTCACGGAAGATCTCTACGACCGTCACACCTTCTACGAATTCACTGGTGGATTCAATTGGAAAGCGATTGGCGCGCTGGCGGCGGGAATTGTCGTGGCGCTTGCTGGGCTTGAAATCAAGGCGCTGAGTATCCTCTATCACTACGCGTGGTTCGTTGGTTTCGGCGTCTCCTTCATTTTGTATCTCGCGTTGATGCGGCGCTCCTCTCGCCGAAACGAGCGCTGACCATTTGCTCCGCTCTGTTCGAGAAACTTTTGGATGCGGCGCAGCACGCTGAGCAGCATCGGCGGCGTCAGCTTGCCGGTGAAAGTATTTTGCTGGCTCGGATGGTAGGAGAGAAATAGCTTAGGCAAATTTTCGGGGAATTCGTAGATGGCGCCGTGGCGGAACGGGTAGGCGGCGAAAGTCTGAATGATGCCGTGGTCTTTGAGAAGAGTGAGATAGGCTTTCATGGCGATTCCTCCGAGCGCCAGGATTGCGCGGGGCTGCAGGAGAGCTAATTCGGATTCGAAATACGGGCGGCAATTTTGCAGCTCGGATGGAAGCGGCTTGTTCGCCGGCGGGGCGCAACGCAGGGTGGCGCCGATGTAAGCGTTGCGTAATTCGAGGCCGTCGCTGCGCTTGACGGACTTCGGCTGGCTGGCGAATCCTGCGCGATGCAGCGCGCGGTAAAGAAAATCGCCGGAGCGATCTCCCGTAAACATGCGGCCGGTGCGATTCGCGCCGTGGGCTGCTGGGGCGAGGCCGAAAATGTAGAGTCCGGCTTGAGGATCGCCGAAACCTGGGACTGGCTTGCCCCAGTAGTTGCAATCGGCGAAAGCGCGGCGCTTTTCGCGCGCTATTTTCTCGCGGAACTTCACGAGGCGCGGGCATTTCCGGCAGGTGATGATCTCCGCGTTCAATACTTCGAGTGTTTGGTCTGTCATTGGGGCACTTGAAAATTTTGCTCGCGCCCTCGTTTCCGGTCGGGACGCGATGGTGCGAGCTTCTATAGAAGCCGCGTCAAGGATCCAGCGCTAAAGCGCATCGTTATTTGCGTGGCTCTTCTCGGAGCGCTGAAGCGCTCCTCCCCGCATGAATGCGGGGGCTGCCACCGAGATGCGTTGCACCTAAGAACTTCAAGCGAGTTCAGAATTGCGCACTACCAGCATCCGCGATCGCTTTGCGTGCGCGGTCCAGTCCGATACTCTAGCGGATTACGGAACCTTACGCTCGCGCCAGGAATCTATAACGTATGAGGTCCAGATCGAAAGCGTGACGATGGCGAACCCCGGCGAAAAAATTCTAATTCTTGATACGCAAGAGGACTCGCGGCAGAGCCTCGTCGAGATCTTCCGCTCGGCTGGTTACGATGCCGAGGCACTGCCACCGAGCGGCGAGGGTCTCGATCGGGCACGGCAATCGAATCCTGCATTGCTGATTCTCGATCAGTGCCTTCCCGGAGTTCCCTGCGGCGAGATTCTGACGGAATGGAAGGGCGCGGCGGCGACGCGAGACGTGCGCGTGATACTGATCGTCGCGGGCGGAGCAGCCGAGCGCGCCCTGGCATTCGATCTCGGGGCGGATGACGCGGTGTCGCGGCCCATCGGCCCGCCGGAATTGCTGGCGCGCGTGCGTGCCCAACTGCGCGCGAAGCGTGCTGCGGACGAACTGCGCCAGAAAGTGGCCATCGCGGTCGAAGGCCAGCAAATCGCGTATACGGCGTTCCAGGCGCTGGCGGTTACCGAGAAAATGACGAAGGACGCCTTTACGCTCGACCGCGCGCTGAAGATCGGAGTCTCGGCGGTTTTCATTATTGCTGCAGTGATGGCCGGAATCTTTTTTCTCTACTCCCACAGCGCGCAGAAGGCGCAGAAGCGCGCGAATTCGATCATTGCGCGCCTGGAGGCCGGGTTCAAATCTCAGCAAAGCCTGGTGGCCGATGCCCGAAAATTGCGCAGCCAATCACCCGAGCCAGAGGTCGTGCCGCCCCAGCGGGATGAACTGCAGCAGAAGGCCGATCAGCTTAAGGCGCAGATGGCCACCGCCGACAAGAAGCAGCTCAAGGACTTGCAGCAGCAGCTCGCTGACACCAATGCGCGATTGAAGAAAGTGGAAGCGGAGGGCGGTTCCGCCGAGAGCGTTATCGGCGCGAATGTCGCAAGCGTTTGCCTGCTGCACATCGCGGTCGGCTTCAACGAAAAGGCAAGCGGCAAGCGCTTGCGCTATGCAGGACTGAATCCGCAGGGCCAGCCGATCCAGGATAGCGATGGCGATCCGATACTCACGCTCGAAGGCCCCGGGCCGGAAGTGCGCCTCGATGTCTTCGGCACAGGATTTCTGGCCGGACCCAATGGACGGGTGATCACCAACCGGCACGTCGCGCAGCCGTGGTGGAAAGACGAGCAGATGAGCGCGCTGGTCAACGAAGGCTACCAGCCGGAAATCGCGGCGATCCGGACTTATTTTCCCGGCTCACCGCGCGCCTTTCATGCTGAGATTGAGAAAATTTCGGACAACGTGGATCTGGCGACCATGCGCGTCAATCTCGAGGGCCTCAGCGTCCATGCGCTGACGTTCGATGACAAGGCCGGCGATGCGAAATCCGGGGAGAAGATCATTCTGATGGGCTACGCGGCGGGACTGGCGGCGATACTCGCGCGCACCGATGAGAAGACGGCGCAAGATATTACGACGAAGAGCGGTGGCGACGTATCGGCGATCCTCGACGAGCTGGCGCGGCGCAACCTCATTCGCCCGTTGATCACGCAGGGCCACGTGGGCGATGTACTGCCCGACAAGATCGTCTTCGACGCGCAGACCACTGTGGGCGGTTCCGGCGGACCGCTTTTGAATTCCAACGGCAAAGTCATCGGAATCACATATGCCGCGCTCGAAGGATTCGGCGGGTCGAACTTCGGAATTCCCGCGCGCTTCACTGCGCCGCTACTGCAGTAGAGGTCGCAGGCGGTGAGCTGCGAGCTTGCATACAGGCGAGAATTTCCACAGACGGCCTCAAATTGACATCGTTGCGACGCGCGACTAGCATAGTCGCAGCGATTTCACCTGCCAGAGCCGGGGAAAACCCGGATTGCTCATGAGCGACGGAAACAATTCAGGGAATATCCTATTGCGAATTCGCGATGCACGGCGCGAAGCCGTGGAACATCGCAAGCGCGTGCTGCCGCTCGTGGCGCTGAAGATCGCGGCCGAGCAAAAGGCGCCGACGGCACGGGATTTTGCCGCGGCGCTTACCGCCAAGCGCATCAACGTGATCGCCGAGTTGAAAAAGGCGTCGCCGTCGCGCGGATTGATACGCAAGGATTTTCATCCCGCGCTATTGGCTGCGGAGCTTGCTTCGGCCGGCGCCGCGGCGCTCTCCGTGCTGACCGAGGAGGAATTCTTCTGCGGGTCGCTGGTGGATCTCAAAGAAGCGCGCGGCGCCGTGTCAATTCCCGTTCTGCGTAAAGATTTCATCATCGATCCGTGGCAAGTGTGGGAAACGCGGGCGGCCTGCGCCGACTCGTTTTTGCTGATCGTGTCTTTGCTCGAGCGCGGCCTGCTCACCGAGCTGCTGGAACTCGGGCGGTGCTTGAAAATGGAGCCGCTCGTCGAAGTACATTCGCCCGGAGAATTGTCACTCGCGCTCGATTGCGGCGCCAAAATCATCGGAGTCAATAATCGCGACTTGACCAATTTCGAAGTGCGACTCGAGATGGCGCTTGCGCTGGCCGGGCAGATTCCCGAATCGTGCGTGGCGGTGGCCGAATCCGGAATTGGCACGAGCGAGGATCTCGAAACTCTGGCGCGCGCTGGATACGATGCGTTTTTAATCGGCGAGCATCTGATGAAGCAGGCTTCGCCGGGTGATGCGCTGCGCGGACTGCTGAGCGGCGCGTTGGCGAAGCCGGCGGAATCGTGAGCGGCGGCGATGGTGCGGGTCAAAATCTGCGGGATCACCAATTGGACGGATGCGCGATTGGCCGTCAACGCGGGCGCCGACGCCCTCGGCTTCAATTTCTATCGCAAGAGCCCGCGTTACATCGCGCCGGATGTAGCGCGAACGATCGCGACGCGATTGCCGCGGCGCGTTCTTCTCGTGGGCGTATTCGTGAACGCTTCCATAGAAGACGTGCTGCGCGTGGCGCGAAATGTGGACTTAAACGCGCTGCAGTTGCATGGGGAGGAATCGACGGCGGAAGTTGCGCGTTTGAGCGAATCGTATCCAGTCATCAAGGCGTTTCGCGTCGAGCCCAGCTTTAACGCGGGACGTCTCGGGCGCTACGGCGGCGCGAGTGCGTTTTTGCTCGACGGCTTCGACCGGAAACGCCGGGGCGGCACGGGCAAGACATTCGATTGGAGTGTGGCAAGGGCGGCGAAGAAATACGGCGCGATCATTGTCGCGGGGGGCTTGAATCCTGAAAATGTTGCGCGCGCGATTCGCGAGGCGCGGCCGTTCGGTGTCGATGTTTGCGGCGGCGTGGAATCGAGTCCTGGAAAGAAAGATCGCGAAAAGGCTGCGCGCACTGATGGACGAAATTGAACTTGTGCGAAATGGAGTGGCGAGAGCATGAGCGCTGCGACAGTCACGATGCCGGATAAGCGCGGCCGCTTTGGGCCGTTCGGAGGGCGCTACGTTCCCGAAACGCTCGTAGCGCCGCTCGAAGAGCTGGAACGCGCTTTCAACGACGCGCGGGTCGATAAGTCATTCCGCGAAGAACTCGATGGGCTTCTTCGCACGTTCGCGGGGCGGCCGACTCCTTTACATTTTGGCTCGCGCCTCACCGAACATCTCGGTGGCGCGCGAATATATTTGAAGCGCGAAGATTTGCTCCACACCGGCGCGCACAAGATCAACAACTGCCTGGGACAGGGGCTGCTCGCGGCGCGGATGAAGAAACCGCGGCTGGTGGCGGAGACAGGAGCCGGGCAGCATGGAGTGGCGACGGCGGCGGTGGCGGCGCGGCTGGGGCTTGCGTGCACGGTTTACATGGGCACGGAAGATATGGAACGGCAGCGGCTGAATGTATTTCGCATGCGGCTGCTGGGCGCGGAGGTGGTTGGCGTCGATTCGGGGAGCCGCACGCTGAAGGATGCCATCAATGAGGCGATGCGCGACTGGGTGACCAATGTGCGCACGACGCATTACCTGCTCGGATCCGTTCTCGGCGCGCATCCTTATCCGTTGATGGTGCGGGAATTTCACAAGGTGATCGGTGAAGAAGCACACGATCAGATTCTTCGCGCGGAAAGCCGCTTGCCGGACTATCTGTTTGCGTGCGTCGGTGGCGGATCGAATTCCATCGGTTTGTTTCACGCGTTTCTTCAAGATAAAGCGGTGAAGATGATCGGCGTCGAAGCCGGAGGGCGCGGCAAGGGACTGGGCGAACATGCTGCGCGGCTTGCGGCTGCGGCGGGATTCTCGGGAGCGCGCCCCGGCGTTTTGCAGGGAACTTACACTTATGTGCTGCAGAATTCGGACGGCCAGATTTCCGCGACACATTCCGTTTCGGCCGGGCTTGATTATCCGGCCGTAGGGCCCGAGCATGCGTGGCTCGCTCAGGAGGGACGTGCGGAGTATACGGCGGTGAGCGACGAAGAGGCGCTCGACGCTGCGAAGCTGCTTTCGAGAATTGAAGGAATTATTCCCGCGCTCGAATCCGCGCACGCGATTGCGGAGTTGATTCGCCGGGCGCCGAAAATGCGCCGCGACGAAATCGTGATCCTGAATCTTTCCGGACGCGGCGACAAGGATATGGAGACTTTGGCGCGCCATGTCTAAGGCCATAGCTTCGCTCGAACCTAGCGCGGGCACGGGCCGGATCGCGCGGCGATTCGCTGAGTTGGCGCGGCGCGGCGAACTGGGGCTCGTTGCTTACTTGACGGCGGGAGACCCCAAGCTCGAGGCGACGGAGAAAATCGTTCTTGCGGCGGCCGAGGCTGGCGCCGACGTGATCGAACTTGGCGTGCCGTTCAGCGATCCGGTTGCAGACGGGCCGACGATCCAGCGCGCGAGTGAACGAGCGCTGAAAAGCGGAACTACGCTGGCCGGAATTCTCGCTCTCGTTGGCCGGTTGCGGCAGAAGACGGATGTGCCGCTGATTCTTTTCAGCTACTACAATCCCATTTTGCAGATGGGACTGGAGCAATTTGCTGCGAACGCGGCGTCAGCGGGCGCCGACGGCGTCCTGGCAACGGATCTCACGCCGGAAGAGGCGGGCGAGTATCGCGCGATTCTGCGTGCGCGTGGTCTCGACACGATCTTTCTGGCCGCGCCGACTTCGACCGATAAGCGTCTTGAGCGCATCGCTGCGGCAACGTCCGGCTTTCTTTATCTGATTTCGCGGACCGGCGTCACCGGTACGCGCGACGCTTTGCCGGAAGAGCTGCCGGCGCTCGTCCGACGGGCGCGGAAAGCGACGCGGCTGCCGATCGCCGTTGGGTTTGGGATTTCGCTGCCCACGCATGTCTCTGTTCTTGGCGGCATTGCCGATGCGGCTGTGGTCGGCTCGGCGATCGTTGCGGAAATTGAAAAAGCCGCGACGCCGGAGGCCGCCGCCGAGGCTGTTGCAAACTTGATTCGCACATTGAAGCAGGCTGGCAAATCCGGAGTCAGCCATCGCGGACTCCCGGCCGGGGGCAAAAATCCATCATGAGCATCGATGATTGGCGTCGCCGCATAGATGAGATTGATTTGAAACTCATCGCGCTGCTGAACGAACGCGCTCGTTGCGCGCTCGAAATCGGACGCGAGAAGCATCTCCAGGGATTGCCGGTATACCAGCCGGCGCGGGAGAACGAAATCCTGGCAAACGTCGAGCGCGCAAATCCTGGACCGCTGGCAGATACGGCGATCCGGCGCCTGTTCGAGAGAATTATTGACGAGGCGCGATCGCTCGAGCGCGCCGCGCAGCACGAAGATACGGCCGCGGTTCCGGCCAAGGAAAGCCCGAAGACCAGATCTTGAGCGATTCGAATTTATAACCCAGGGAGACGCAGCAATGGTCGTGGTAATGCAGCCGGGCTCGAGCGACGAACAAATCCAGCACGTGATCGACCGGCTCGTCGCCAGCGGATTCGATGTGCACCGTTCGACGGGTGAAACGCATACGGTGCTGGGCGCGGTGGGAGTGCATCCGGATTTCGACACGCGGGATATCGAATTACTCGATGGCGTGCGCGAAGTGGTGCGCATCACTCAGCCGTATAAGCTGGCGAGCCGCGCGTTCCGGCCCGAAGGCACGATCGTGGATGTGGGCAAAGGCGTGCGCATCGGCGGCACTGAGGTTGTGGTGGCCGCGGGGCCGTGCGCGGTGGAATCGAAAGCGCAGATCGATAGCATCGCGGATTCGGTTGCGCGCCTCGGAGCGAAACTTCTGCGCGGCGGGGCGTTCAAGCCGCGTTCGTCGCCGTATTCATTTCAGGGTCTCGGCGAAACTGGACTGAAAATGCTGCGCGAAGCCGCGGACCGCAACGGCTTGCTGGTCGTCAGCGAGGTGATGGATCCATCGCAAGTCGAGCTGATGATGGGCTACGTGGATGTGCTGCAAGTCGGCGCGCGGAACATGCAGAACTATCATTTGCTGCGGGCGCTGGGCGAGGTGCGCAAGCCGGTGCTGCTGAAGCGCGGCATGTCGGCGATGATCGAGGAGCTGCTTTTGAGCGCCGAGTACATCATGTCCGGTGGAAACTACAACGTGATTCTTTGTGAGCGCGGCATCCGGACATTTGATACCAATACGCGAAACACGCTCGATATCGCTGCGATTCCCGGTGATCAAAAAACTTTCGCACCTGCCGATCGTCGCCGATCCTTCGCACGGCACCGGGCGGCGGGATAAAGTTGCGCCAATGGCGCGCGCTGCCGTTGCTGCCGGCGCGGATGGATTGCTGATCGAAGTCCATCCCGATCCCGAGCATGCGCTTTCCGACGGCGCCCAGTCGCTCTACCCCGACCAGTTCGAAGCGCTGATGCACGAACTGCAAATTATTGCGCCGGCCGTCGGGCGACGGATGGCCTGAGGAATGGCCGACTCCACGCGGTTCTATCGCGTCGCGATTCTGGGCACGGGACTGATCGGCGGCTCGTTCGGACTGGCATTGCGGCGAAATTTCCCGCAAAGCGTCGTAATCGGCTGGGACAAGCCGGCGGTGCTCGATCGCGCGCTCGAGATTGGCGCGATCTCGGAAGCAAGCTCGAGCCTTGAATCTGCGGTGAGCGACGCTGATCTGGTTTACATCGCGCTGCCAATCTCAGTAACGCTTGAATCGCTTCCCGCGATTTCTGCGGCGGCGAAGAGCGGCGCTCTGGTCACCGATGCATGCAGCACGAAATCCGTGATTTGCCATCTGGCCGAGAAAGTTTTCGGGGCACGCTCGAGATTTCTCGGGGGCCATCCCGTTGCCGGAAAAGAAATTTCCGGAATTAATCGAGCAACGCCCGACCTTTTTTGTGGCGCGCGCTATGCGCTGATTGCAACGCCTGAGGATGATGACGCGCACGTTACGGAATTTACCGCGCTGGTGCGAAAGCTGGGAGCCGAGCCGCTCTTCTGCGATGCGGAAACGCACGACTGGGCCGCGGGGGTCGTCTCGCACCTTCCGCAACTTGTTGCGGTGGCGCTCTCGCGCGTGGTTCTCGAAGAGACCGATGAAACTGGGCTGCCCGCGTCTCTTGCCGGAAGTGGCCTGCGCGATACCGTGCGGCTTGCGGGCAGTCCGTACGCAGTCTGGCGCGATATCTGCCTGACAAATGCCGACAATATCGCGCGAGCTCTCGATCGCGTGTCCCAGGCCATCGATTATTTGCGCACAAACTTGACGACACGCGAACTCGAAGATGAATTCGCGTCCGCCAACGAACTCTACAAAATCCTTCGCTCCAGACGCGAGTAGATGCATTAGACTCATCTGTTTCCGCTGTCCGGCATAGCATCGCAAACGCACGAACTCGGGGAGATTTCGCATGGATAAGCGCGTTGCTAACGCTGACGCTGCTGTGGATCGAATCCGCGATGGCGCGACGATCTTGATGGGCGGCTTCGGCCTCTGCGGCATTCCGGAAAATCTGATTGATGCGCTGCGGCGTAAGGGGACGAAGGATCACACCGTTGTCTCGAACAATGCCGGGGTGGATGATTTCGGGATTGGCCTCCTGCTGCAGACCAAGCAAGTGAAAAAGATGATCGCCAGCTATGTGGGCGAGAACAAGACGTTCGAGCAGCTCGCGCTGAAAAAAGAAATCGACGTGGAATTGAATCCTCAGGGCACGCTGGCCGAGCGCATTCGTGCGGGCGGCGCCGGGATTCCCGCGTTCTATACCCCGACGGGCTACGGGACGCCCGCTGCCGAAGGGAAAGAAATTCGCGATTTTAGCGGCCGGCCGCATGTTTTGATTCCGGCCTTGCGCGGCGATGTGGCGTTCATCAAGGCCTGGAAGGGCGATCGCTGGGGCAATCTCGTTTATCGAAAGACGGCGCGGAACTACAACGCCGTCATGGCCACCGCTGCGGATTACGTGATCGCGGAAGTGGAAGAAATCGTCGAGCTGGGACAATTGAACCCCGATTGCATTCACACGCCGGGAATTTTTGTGGACGCGATTTTCCAGGGGTCCGGATACAAAAAGAGAATCGAGCGGCGCACGGTGCGGAAACGCTCGGCATGACTCGTTTGCGCGGCAAGCAGGAGGAGCTGATGGCGGCAGAAATCGATAAACGCGAAATCATCGCGCGGCGCGTGGCCAAAGAGCTGCGCGACGGCTATTACGTGAACCTCGGCATCGGACTGCCCACTCTGATTCCGAATTATTTGCCGCCCGGCATGGAAGTCGTGCTGCAGTCCGAGAATGGCATGCTCGGGATCGGGCCCTATCCCTATGAAGGCGAGGAAGATTCCGATCTCATTAACGCCGGCAAAGAAACGATTACCGAAATTCCCGGCTGCTGCTACTTCTCGAGCGCCGAATCCTTCGGCATGATTCGCGGAGGACGCGTGAACGTCACAGTTCTCGGCGCGCTGCAAGTGGACGAGACCGGAAATCTCGCCAATTGGGCCATCCCCGGAAAAATGCTGAAAGGAATGGGCGGGGCGATGGACCTCGTCGCCGGAGCGAAGCGCGTGATCATCGCCATGGAGCACACCACGAAGGATGGCGAAGCGAAGATCGTCAAGAAGTGCAGCCTGCCGCTTACCGGTGTGGGCGTGGTGGATCTGATCGTCACCGAGCTCGGCGTGATCCAAGTAACCGCCGAAGGCCTGGTCCTGCGCGAAGTTGCGCCCGGAGTAACACCCGAGGACGTTCAAAAGGCGACCGAGCCGAAGCTGCGAGTCGCGCCCGACCTGCGCTCGATGACTGCCTGAGATGCCGCGGCGCTGTTCACTCTAGCGCGACTTTCATAACTCGGTAGCGTGCATTGCCGCCTGTGCTGCGATAACATCCCATCAGCAGCCCTGCCGATAGGAGCGTCATGCAGCCGAATTCGATTGTTGTGGTGAGCTTGCACAGCCCGAAGGAAAAATTCTGGGGGCAGGTGGTCGAAATCTCCACCGCCGGCGTCACGCTGCGCGGCGTTGATCTGAGCAGCTTCGACGATTTCATCCGCGAAGTGGTTCATCCCGAGGGCGAGCGCATGGGACTGCCGACGGTTTTTTTCCCGCTGCTGCGCGTCGAACGCATTGCGCTCGACGAATCGCGCGGCTCGATTCCCTCGATGGCAGACATGTTCCATCGCAAAGTCGGACTCAGCGTTTCGGAGTTTCTCGCTCAGTTCGCCTGACATGCGCGTTGAGGATCTCACCAGGCCGCTCAAAAACAGCCGCATCCTGACGGTTCCGAATCAGCTCACATTTTTGCGGCTCGGGTTCCTGCCATTTTTTATCATTGCGCTCTTTTCCGACCGCTACGATTGGGCTTTGGGAATCCTGATCGCGGCAGGAATCAGCGACGGGCTCGATGGGCTGCTCGCGCGCGGGCTCAATCAGAAAACACCGCTGGGCGCTTATCTCGATCCGATCGCCGACAAGCTGCTGATGTTTTCGTCTTACTTCGTCCTGGCGCTGAAGGGAAAAATCGCGTGGTGGATTACGATTCTCGTGCTTGGCCGCGACGTGATTCTACTTACTGCGAGCGCTGCGATTCTTGTCACCGTGGGCTACCGCCCGTTCCCGCCGAGTATCTGGGGAAAAATTACGACCACCTTGGAGATACTGCTCGTTCTTCTAGTGATCCTGTTGAAAGTTTTCCCGAGCAATTGGCTGATGCTCATGCAGCGGACCTGCAGCTACCTGGTCGCTTTCTTCGTTGTGTTCTCGGGATTGCACTACTCGATCGTAGTATCGAGACGGCTACACGCCGGCGGCTGATTCAGCCCGCCCGGAAATACGTCACCGCCATCAGCGCAAAACTCACCGCCACAACCAGCCCGGCTCCCCAACCGAGTGCATTCGCGACGCGGCGATCATGCAAATCGACGGGCTCGCGCGCGGGCATGATTCTTCCGAGTAGATAGCCGGAGACGGCGCCGCCGATGTGCGCGAAATTGTCGATCATTCCGGCGCCTAGAAGGCCAAGAACGGCAATATAGATCAACCAGCGGATTAACGAGCCGCGCAGCATTTGCAGAGAAGCATTCTGACGGCCGCGCGTGAGAGCGAGTAAGACTCCGATCAATCCTAGAAGTGCGCCCGAGCCGCCGACGCTATGAACTCCGACCCAGCTGCTGAGCAGGTAGCCGGCAACGCCGGTCGCCACATAAATGAACAGATAGCGCGCCGAGCCATAAACTTCTTCAACGAGCGGCCCGACATCCATCAGCACCCACATGTTGAAGCCGATATGGAGCAAGCTGCCATGAAGAAAAATTGCCATCACGAAGCGCCAGGGCTGCAGGACGTTTATGTACAGCGGCCACGAGCTTCCGAAGCGGGTCAGAACCTGGCCGTCAATCTGGCCTAGTTGAAACAATGCCCCGAAGCCACCTGCATTAGGCGCTTGAAAGCCATGCAAGCGCACGGTCAGCATGAGCGTCACGGCGTACAGAATGCAGCTGAGTGTGAGAATGGCGTAAGTTACGGGCGAAGTTGTAGGCATCAAGCGGCTGAGCGTCTTGCTCGCGGCCGCCAGCGAGAACGTCATGCTCGCGCCGCACTGGTGGCAACGGGAAGCGGTCGCGCCGACAAGCGTGCCGCACGCGGGACACAGGCGCGGGCGTCCCTCCGCCTTCTTTCCTCCGAAGAACCACGATACTTTTTCGCGGAGCCGGTCGAGTTTCCAGCGCCAGCGCAGGGGAAGGGGCAATGGGCTTCCTTGCGAGAAATTTTACGCGTCCCTATAATACCGGAAAATGAGGAAGAAAAATTGAAACGGGACGCGGTGTGAAGAGAGAGCAGTGCGTCGCAATTTTTGCCGCGCGGACCGCTTCCCGGCCCCGGAACTCGCTGCCCAATTCATCGCGCGCATTAGCGCTCTCTGTCATCGCGATCGCCATTTTGCTTTCCGGTTGCTCGCATCACGCCTATTCACCGCCACCGCCCGCGCCGCCGCCTTCAGCCACACAGCCCGGCGCCACGCGGCCGTCGCCATCGCGGCCTTCCGGCGCGCCGCCGCGTGGGCAGCCCGCGGTTCCGGGCGAATACGTCGAAGAAGGCGTGGCCTCCTGGTATGGCGATCCATTCAATGGCCATCGCACCTCGAACGGCGAAATCTACGACATGTATCAATTCACGGCCGCACATCGCACGCTGCCCTTCGGCGCGGTTCTGCGCGTCACGAATCTCGGCAACGGCAAGCAGACCGAAGTGCGCATCAATGACCGCGGGCCATTTGTCGGCAATCGCATCATTGACCTATCGCTCTCAGCTGCCCGCGCCATCGACATGGTAGGGCCCGGAACCGCGCAAGTGCGGATCGAGATGCTGGGCGGGCCGAGCCCAACGGTCGGCGCGTTCGGCGTCCAAGTCGGTGCATTTCTGGTGGAGGAAAACGCCGATGCGCTTCGCGATCGCCTCGCGACGCAATTTTCTCCAGTGATCGTGGTTCCCTACGATTCGCCGAATGGCCAGTATTTCCGCGTGCGCGTCGGGCGCGTTGCCACAGAGGCAGCAGCCAGCGATATCGCCAACCAGTTGCGCGCCGCGGGGCAGAGCTACACGTTCGTCGTCCGACTCGACAACTGACGCGGCGGTCTTACTTGTGCTGCATTTCGTAAACGCCGTCCCAATCGGGAGGCGGTTCTTCGGCGAGATGTTCTTTGCAGCGCTCGAGGAACACTTTGGCGGGACCGTCATCCGGCCATCGTTTGAGGAATGTCTCGAAGCAACGTAATGCCTCGCGCCAATTTCGATCGGCGTAAGCGACGCGCGCCTTCCAGAATTCCGCCGCCATCTCAGCAAATTCAGCCGCGCTGGCGTCGTCACCCAGCAACTCGTAAATCTTCACTGGCTGCAGCTTTCCTTTCACGCGGATCAAATCGAGCTCGCGCGCCACGAATTTTGCGTCCGCAATCTGCGCGAACGTGAATTCGGAAAGCAGAATCCGCGTGCCGAAATCCTTGTTCAGCCCTTCGAGGCGCGACGCCAGGTTCACCGAATCGCCCATCGCCGTGTAGCCGTAACGGAGCTGCGAGCCCATGTTCCCGACCGATGCGATGCCGGAATTGATTCCGATGCCGATTTCGAGGACCGGACGACCCGCGGCTTTCCAGCCGGCTTGCAACTCACGCAGCTTCGCCATCATGTCGAGCGCCGCGCGGCAAGAGCGCTCGGCGTGCCGGGCTTCGTCGAACGGCGCGCCCCAGAAAGCCATCACGGCGTCGCCAATGTACTTGTCGAGCGTGCCGCGATTCTTGAAAATGATACGCGTCATCTCGGTGAGATAGGAATTGAGCAGCGCGGCCAGCTCCTGCGCATCAAGCTGCTCGGAGATCGAAGTAAACCCGCGCACATCGCTGAACAGCACGCTGATCTCGGTTTTCCGCGGCTGCACGATTCCCGGATTCACCAGCAGCCGCCGAATCACTTCGGGGCTCACGTACTGCTGGAATGCACCGCGTACGTGCCGCTTCTCTCGCTCCTCCACAAGCACGCGATAAAGGGCTACGAGGCTCACATTCGGCGCTAGAGTGAACGCCGCCGGCGCGATGAAGTTCAACCATTGATCGTGAAGGAACGCCGAATACACGAACCACGCGAAAGGAATGAGAAGGAGAAATCCGAAAATCAGCCAGCGTGGGCGCACCAACGCGAGCCAGATCCCCAGCGGAATGCCGAACAGAAAAATTACGACGACGTCGGTCAGAGCCTCGTGCGGCCCGCGGCGAAGAAAATGCCGGTTCAAGATGTCATCGATTACGTTGGCGTGAATCTCGACACCGGGAAAATCTACGCCGCCGAACGGCGTCGCGCGCAGATCGCCGATGCCCGTGGCCGACGCGCCGACGAGCACGATCTTGTCGCGGAACTCGCCGGCGGAAAATCGGTGCTGCACGACGTCTGCAAACGACACGTAGGGATAAGTCCGGGGCGGGCCTTGATAGTTGATCATCATCCGCCCGACGTCGTCGGGGTGCACTACGAGATCCGGGCCGAATTCGATGCTGGCGATTCCGGCGCCGCCGAAATTCAGCACCGTTTTCTCATTCGGCAAATTGAGATAGAGCCGCAGCGTCTGGACTTCGAGCGAGGCGTAAAGATCCCAATTGGCGCGGTTCGGATCGCGGCCGTAGGGCAAAGCCAGCAGCGAACGCCGCACAACGCCATCCGGATCTCCGACGATATTGAAAAAGCCGCAGCCTGCTTTGTCGCCCGAAAGCGCCGCCGTAAATGTCTCGGTGTTGGCCTCGGCGCCTTTTGGCAGCAGGGCGAGATCATCGAAATTCTGAATCAGCCGGACATACCCTGCAGAGCCTCCAGCCGAAGGCAGCGCGCGAACTTGCGGAAACGGAAAGAAGGAAATGAGATTCGCATAGCGATCGAGCGCCTCGGGCGAGACGCCCTGGAGATCCGCCGAGGTGTAGAGAAAATAATTGCCCAGCACGACCTTGCCGAAGCGCTTGATTGCGTCCGCAAGTTGCTGGTCGTAGTCGTACTGCTTCTCGAGCTCGGCGATTTTCTGCTGCACGTCCGCGCTGGCTGTCTGACCTTTTGACAATCCCTCGAGCAACGTCCGAAGAGGAAGCGACGTTGCGTCCGGCTTGCTGAAAGTGATGTCGAACGCGACCACGCTCGCGCCGTCGTCGTGCAGCGCGTCGAGCATTTTCGCGAAATAAATTCGCGGGAAGGGCCACTGGCCCAGCGCTTCCTGCGAGCGCTGGTCAATATCCACGATCACGATCCGTGAATCAGGATGGACGCGGCCGCGCAACCGGAACCGCGTGTCGAGGCTGTCAAGTTCCAACCGCGTGATGAAGTCCGCCAGCGGGGTGCGCGCTTCGCCGATGAAAACGAAGTAATAGACCGCCAGCGCGGCAAGCGTCACCACCAGGCTGATCGCCAGCGAGCCGGTGTGCTTCTTCCATTCGCGAAAAATGCCGCTGAGTTTATCGAACATTCTTTATTGCGCGGCTTATGGCGCCGTTCGCAAGAAATCCGCGAAAGGCTAACAGACCCATATCTCTCGCACAAGGCGGCGTGCGCGGCGCCTGCTGCCTGATCGCGCAACTTGCTCTCGTCCCGTCACAATCCGTTATACTGAGCCGTCCCAAGCCCTCAAATTTCGCATGCCCACGAAGAAGCAAATTTGGTTTTACGAAGGGTCGGCCGCCGAGGCAGTTGCCAAGTCGCTTCGCGGCCGTTATTCGCTTCAACGCGCTTCGAAGACGGGCAACAAAATCGCTACGGTCGGTGCAGCAATGCTGGGCGAACGCACTGCGGTCTGGCTGATTGATGCGTCTGCGAACGGCTCTCGACGATCGAAGGCTAGTAAACGGCAGGCCAGCGCGAGTCGCAGCATCGGAATATACGCAGGCGATGGCGGGAGCGCGCGAAAAACCGCCCTCGCCGTGATTCCGGCGCGGGCTGCGCCCGAAACTGTCGCGCGCGCGGTTAAATCCGCGTTCGAGAAACTCGAATCCGCAACGCGCGATCGTCGCACTCAAGACACGCAAAAACGCACCGAAAAGGAGCTGCAGGAGCTTCTGCAAATTGGCGTCGCGCTCTCTTCCGAACACAACGTCGATTCGCTGCTCTCGCTGATTCTCAGCAAAGCGCGCGATATCACCAACGCCGATGCCGGCTCGCTCTACCTCATCGAGGAATCTGAATCCGGCGAAAAACATCTCCGGTTCAAGCTGACGCAAAATGACAGCATCCAATTTTCATTCAAAGAGTCCACGATCCCGCTCGCCGAATCGTCCATGGCGGGCCACACCGCTCTGCGCGGCGCGACCATCAATCTCGCCGACGCGTACAAGATTCCGCCCTCGCGCCCGTATCGCTTCAATGATTCCTTCGATCGCAATTCGGGCTATCGCACGCGCTCGATGCTGACTCTTCCTATGCGCAATGCGCGCGACCAAATTCTCGGCGTCCTCCAGCTCATCAATTGCAAGCGCAATCCAGCCGCGCGCCTTCATACTGCCGAAGACAGTCAAGCACGAAGTGGTTCCTTTCCCTGCCAGCGCCGTGAAACTCGGCCTCTCGCTCGCCTCGCAAGCCGCGGTCGCTTATGAGAACAGCAAGCTCTACGACGAAATCCAGCGCCTCTTCGAAGGTTTCGTCGGCGCCGCCGTCACCGCAATCGAGCAGCGCGATCCCGCAACCTCCGGCCATTCTTTCCGCGTCTCGTCTCTCACTCTCGGCCTGGCGGAAACCGTGGACGCCGTCGAGACGGGCAAGTACCAAGCGGCGCGGTTCACCCACGAGCAGATGAAAGAAATCCGTTACGCCGCGCTGCTGCACGATTTCGGGAAAGTCGGCGTGCGCGAAGACGTCCTCGTGAAAGCCAAGAAACTCTATCCCTGGCAGCTCGACCTGGTGAAAAGCCGCTTCGATTTCATCCGCAAGGAAATCGAAGCCGGAACCTCGCGGCAAAAACTAGAGGTAGTCCTCGAGCGCGGTCGCGAGGTCGCTGCCGCGGAGCTCGCATCAATCGACAAGGAATTTGCGCACCGCCTCAAGCAAATCGACGACGATCTGAAATTTGTCCTCGAGATCAACGAGCCGACCGTCCTGCACTCAACCGTCCTCGACCGAATCAACAAAATCGCCCGGCAAACCTTTACCGACGGCAAAGGCGAGCCGCAACCCTTTCTGAGCGCGAACGAAGTAACCATGCTCTCGATCCCCCGCGGCAGCTTGGACGACGACGAGCGCCGCCAGATCGAATCGCACGTCAATTTCACTTTCGATTTCCTGGCGCAGATTCCCTGGACGCGCGAAATGCGCGGCATCCCGCGAATCGCCCGCGCCCATCACGAGAAACTGAACGGCACGGGATATCCCCAGGGCTTGCGCGACGCCGATATTCCGCTCCCTACCAAGATGATGACCATTTGCGATATCTTCGACGCTCTCAATGCCGCCGACCGGCCCTACAAAGCCGCCGTACCGGTCGAGCGCGCGCTCAAAATTCTCGAAGAATCCGTGCGTGACAACGAACTCGACGCCGAGCTCTTTCGTCTCTTTCTCGAAGCCAAAATCTACGAGCGAACCGCCAAGTGATCCGCCTAGCGAATCTAAATTTTGCGCCGTGGCTCGCCGCAGCGTTTCTGGCTGCGATTTTCGCCGTTTCCGCCGCGCGCGCGCAGACGCCCGAGCCATCGCAAATCGTTCTGCCCTCAAGAGTGGTGGCCACTCAGCCCGCGACGCTCGCGGTCCTCGACCGGCTCGGACGTCTCGTCCCCAAAGCCAACGTCACGCTCTCCGACGGCACGCCAACGGAAACCGACGCCACCGGCCGCGCCCTCTTCACCGCGCCGTCAACTCCCGGAGTTCTCATCGCGCGGCTCGCGGGGCACCATGAAGTCGCCGCGGCGTCGGTGATTCTCCCCTACACGAAATCCGATAAGACGCAAATTGATTGGGCGCCGGCTCTCGTCTCGATTCACGATCGCTTCGATGTACGCGGCTCGGGCTTTCGCGGCGACGCGGCGGGAAACTCCGTGCATTTCGGCGAGCAGCCCGCGCTGGTGCTGGCAGCCTCTCCCGCCGCTCTCGTGATCTTGCTCAATCCGGCGGGCGCTCCCGGCACCGCGCAGCTTTCCGTCGCAACAACTGGCCCGCCAGCAACGGCAACACTCGCCGCTCTGGTGGTCGAGTTTGATACGGCTGGCGCGACTCTCGCGCCCGGCTCGAAGGCCGCACTGGTCGTGCGCGTGCGAGGCACGGATCAACCCAGGGAAATGGACGTGGAGAATCTCGCTCCGGCCGTGCTGCGCTTCGCGCACGGCGATTCGGAGCACGTTCGAACGCGTGGCGGGGTGGACAACTCAGCACTGATTAATGTCCGCGCCCTGCACGCCGGCGATTTTTCATTCCGTGTGCGCCTGACTTCGAGAGATCCGAACTCTGTGGATTTTGAAGCCGCTCACGCTTATCTGTTGGCGGCCCAAAAGATGTCACAACATCCGTGGACGAAACGACTGGATCCTCTTTTGGCGCGATTGGAGCGGCAGAAACCTGATGCGCGGAAAGCCGTGCAAGATATTAATCGCCTACTCGCGAACGACCCGCCAGAGACCGAGGGCTTTCTGATGACCGCGGCTCGCGATTCACTGCTTCCCCGGTAGCGCCGCCGTCCCTGCCGGCATCGGGCGAGCAAAAGTCCAACCACGTGCAGCAGCCACGCGCGGATCACGGCGGCCAAGCCAGGGGAGTTAATTTAACGGTGTAGTCCGCGCACCATCGCAAGGGTTGCGGACATCGGTGGTCGTAAGATGCCGGCAGGGACGCCGGCGCTACTGGAGCCTTGCTGCAAGATCAATTGAGCGGGTCCTGCTCCGCTCCAGCCGGCAATGCCTCCGGAAGATTTCCTTCCGACATCTGCTCGAGCGTTCCGCGCGCCCGCTGCAGCCTGGATTCGGCTTCCTCGTAATTTTGGCCCGCGTTGTGCAAATGCGTTCCCAGCTTTTCAAACACAGTCACAAATGCTTCCATCTGTCTTTCTAGTCCGGCCAAACTAGCCATCAATTTCCTGGCATTCTCTTCCACCTTCATGCCGCGGAGGCTCATCGCGATGGCACCGAGATACGCGAAGCAAGTATTGGGCGAAACCGCCAGCACGCGCTTGCCGCGGCAATAATCGTCCAATCGCCCGCCTTTACCGTCTTCGGTCATCAGCATCTCGTAGTACACGCTCTCCGACGGCACGAACATCAGTGCGTAATCAAGCGTGCGCTCGTCGGGCAAAATATATTTTTCGCCAATGGAATCGGCATGCTTTCGCACCGCGCTCGCAAATTCGCGGCGAAAATCCTCGCCGGATTCCAAAAAGCGCCGGTAAGCATCCAGCGGAAATTTCGAATCGATGCACAGAATCCGTTCTTCGAGCCGCACGATCGCATCCACGATATCGCCGGTACCGAATCGAAACTGCGTCTCGTAAGCCGCGCGCGGCAGCGCGTCCTCCAGCAATTTCTCGAGCGTCGCCTCGCCAAAAATTCCCCGCGATTTCGCGCCGCCGAGAATCGCCTGCATCGTGTGCGTCGCCTGCGAAAGATCCTCGCCCATCTTCTGCACTTCGCCGACTTGCTGGCTGAGCTGCCGCAGCGTTTCTGTCGAGGATTGCAACCGATTGGCGACTTCGCGTTGCGCGTCCATCGCCAGCTTGCCCGAATCCGCCACGCCTTTCTGCAATTCCTGGCGCACCTGCCCGAGTTGCTGCATCACCGATTGCGTGAGCTGCCCAAGCTGCACCGTCACGCCCTGCGTCTGCGAAGCGATGTTCGACTGCATTTCCTGCCGCATCGCGGCCATCTCCGCCGTCGCGCGCTTCTCGCCAAACCACACCACCGCGCCAACAAGCGCTGCCAATACGATCACCGCAAGAGTGAGTTCCGTGCCGGTCATCAGGTCACTTTAACGCGAAAGCTCATCGAATGAAAATTCCGCGACCCCGGTAAAAAAGATTCGGGGAGCCGCAGCGCTGCGCGCGCTGAGGCTCCCCGAAATTCGCCGCGCCAAATAGCTACCAGTTGATCTTCAGCGCGAATTGGAATGTGCGTGGATCGAGCGCCGCCGTCGGCTGCCCGGCATTACAAGTCGAATTGCCCGCCGTCGTATCGCAAAGCGGATTCACGTCCGCCACATTGAAGCGATTGAACATGTTGAATCCGTCCGCAATGATCTCCAGGTTCCAGCGCTCGTTGAATTGAATCCTCCGCGCCAGACGCAAGTCGATATTGAAATATCCCGGACGCGTGAATGAATTCCGCGCCAACGTGCCCGTGCAGCCATAAAACGGCGAAGGCACGGCAGGAAAAGAGAATGTTGCGCCTGAAGGGTCGATGCAGCGCGTCGGCAGCGTAAATTCGACGCCCTTCACGAACGGCGAGGTCACCACCGGGAATCCCGGCGGCACCGCGGCTCCGGCCTTTAGCGCATCCGGCCGGTTTGTCGCGGTTCCAAAATCAAGGTTGGGATCAAATCCAGTAAGCGTGTTATACGGACGCCCCGAGGAGACTTCGATGATCGGCGCCACCGTGAAATCCCCGAAAATTTTCTTCCACGCCGAATCGCCGCTCTCTCCATGGGGGCTCAAGAACACAGCGCTCGTAATCCAGCGATGCCGCTGGTCGAAATCCGAATTCCCGCGATCCAGAGCCGGAAAATTATTGTCCTGCGGATTCAAAAGCGTCGAAAGATCGGTCGAGTCGTCGATGGAATGTGAATAAGTCCAGCCGGACATCAGTTCGAAATGCTGCGAAAATCTTTTCGACAACGAGACGGTCAGCGAGTGATAAACGGAATTGCCGGCAGACACCTGCGGATCGATATCGCTCCAGGGAATCTGAACCCCCGACTTTCCCTGCGGAAATCCCGCTAACGCCGCCAAACCAACAAGATTGGCGTAGCCGCCGACGAGACCCGCGAAGGACGGATTCGGCCCCGATGGCCGGAAGAAATTGAAAACCGCGGGCGTACCTATAGCCCCAATCGGCGTTGTGCTGCAGGTCAAGTCGCCAATCGGAAACGCCGTCGCAAGAATGTTGGGCACACTCACGAGGACACTGCCGCCTCCCGGCGTCATTTGGCAACCCGCCGTGGACGGCACGCCGATCGTGATCGGATTTGTCAGCGGAGCGACAAGGCCGGAGAGCACCGCGTTATTGTCATTCGCCGCCAGCAACTCCGGATTTGCAGTGTTGATGTTGCGGGTATGGTCGAGGTGCACTCCGTGGGTGTAGTTGTATCCGACGCTCAGCTTCCAATTTTTGCCCAGCTCGCGCTCGATCGCCAGGTTCCCCTGCTCCGCATAGGCATACTGAAAATTTTTCTGCACCGGAATCGTGAAAGGAATGAACGGCAGCGGAAATCCCAGCCCGCCATTCGCCGTCAAGTAATTCTGATTGGTGAAGAGCGAATTCGTGAAAGTCGGATTGAATCGCTGCAGGTTCGGCTGGAAACACATCGAGGGAACCGAAGTGGAGCAACTTGCCAGAGTGCCGGTCAGCAAGCCCTGGAAAACGTTCGTGGCATTCAGCGCGGTGAAATTGAAAGGATTGTCCACGGAGCAGCCAAGAACGGTGAGCACGCAAGGACTGCCGCCTGCCGATTCCAGCAGCGTCGAAGCCGCGCCGTCAAACGCGTTCGCGAGGAACGCCAACGCCAGCGGCGGATGATCGTAGAACAATCCAAAGCCGGCGCGAATTACCGTCTTGCCGTTGCCCCAGGGATCCCAGGCGATGGCCACGCGCGGCGCGAAATTATTCTTATCGAGCGGAATTCCCTGAATCACGCCAAACGCTTTTTCCCCCGCGTCATTCAGCGGATTCGCGGCCGGGAATATCGGATTCCATTCGATGTCGTAGCGCACGCCGTAATTCACCGTCAGCCGTCGATTGATCTTCCAGCTATCCTGCCAGAAAAGTCCCAGCGCCTTGTTGTTGAAGGGATGATTCGAATTCCCGATGCCTTGAATGTATTCCTGCGGAATCCCGAGCCCGAAAGCCTGCACGGCATTGAACGGACCCGCCTGTTCCGGCAATCCGAGCGCGCCCGGGTCGACGCTTGAGAAAGTATAAACGCCGCCATAGTTCAGCTCGAAAATTTGCTGCGCTCCCGTGCGGAGTTGCAGAAAGTTGAAATCGCCGCCGAACTTCATCGTGTGCGTGCCCTTGGTCCAAGTCAGATCGTCGGCCCACTGGAATCGCCGCTCGATGCGATCTTCGGTCGAGAAAGGCTCGCGCCCGAAGAATGCGAATCCATCAATATTCACCGCGGGCGCGTCGCCGCCGGGCAGATTCGAGAATCCGTAGTGCAGGCCGCGCCGCGCATATTGAAAGCGAAACTCGTTGAACATGTCGTCATGAAACGAGGTCGCGTGCTGCCCGATAATCGCCAGATCGCGCGTCTGCTGCAGTGAGGTGCGATTCCCCGCGTTCTGCCCGAAATTCTGGTTCTCCGCGTTCACCTGAATGCCGGTGAAGAGAGACGGCGAAACGCTTGCGCGAATGAAGGAAGTGTTCTTGCTGTTCCAGATGTGATCGAGCTTTAGGGACCAGAAGCTCGTCCCTTCCTTCGTCGGATAATTTCCCAGGAGTGAAATCAGCCCGGCATAGCTGCCAGGCAGCGGTGCGCCATCAAAGAATGACGTCGGACCTCCGGGCAGGTTGCCCAACAGTGCAGTAGCCGATGACAGTCCGGTCAAGCCCGCTGCCGTGTAGAAGAGGGTTGGGCATGGTGCAGTCTGCGCCAGCCAGCGCCGCGGCGTAGAAAGCGCCCTGCGTGGGCGTCATCAACAGATTTCCTAGGCACGGAATCGCGGCTGGCGTCAGCCCGAAATTGTCGGTGCCAATGTTGGTGAAGCCGGTGGCCTGGCTGCGAATCGTTTCGTACGAAAAAAAGTAAAATGTTTTGTTCTTCTGAATCGGCCCGCCCAGAGTCGCTCCGGCCTGCACGCGCGTAAAAGATTGCTTCACAGCCTTGAACAACACCGACTCCGAGGTGGGATCGAACGTCCCCGCCACCGAAAACGGATCGCGCGCCTGCAGCGCCGCCAGCCGCAAGAAGCCGAAAAGATTTCCGTGAATTTCATTCGAGCCTGACTTCGTAACTATATTCACCACGCCGCCCATCGCCCGCCCGTATTCCGGCATGTAGTTGCTGGTGATGACCTGAAACTCCTGCACGGCCTCCTGCGAAACTGTCGCGCGCACGCCATTCGTGGAATTGTCCACCGCATCCGCGCCATCCACGGAAATCTCATTCGATCGCCCGCGCTGTCCGCCGAAATTCAATCCGCTCGTTGGCGCCGCGCCGATCGAAGGCGTGTCATCGCGCGCCGATTGCGGCGTCAGCAGAGCGAAATTGATGTAGTCGCGGCGGTTGATCGGCAAGTTGTCGATCTGCGTCGGAGTAATCGTCTGCGAGACGTCGCTCTTCGTCGTCTCCACCAGCGCCGCCTCCGCCGTCACGCTCACCGTCGTCGTCGCCGACTTCAACGAAAGCTGTGGATTGTATTCCGCCGGCTCGCCCAGTGTCAGCACCAGCCCGGTGCTCTCCAGCTTCGCGAATCCAGCCGCCTCAATCGAGACCGAGTAATTTCCAGGCGCGAGTCCGATCAATTCATATCGCCCGGCGCCGTTCGTAAGCGCCGTCCGCTCCGCGCCGGTGGCATTGCTCGTCACGGTAATTTTCGCGCCGTTCACCGCCAATCCCTGCGGATCTGTCACCACCCCGGACAGATTCACCGTATTGATCTGTGCTCGCAGCGAGCCCGGCACCATCAGCAGCAAAAATCCAGCCAATACCGCCAGCATCACGCTCATTGTCCGAGCTTTCATCGGCACACCTCTCGCATGCGGATTAAACGGACTCCTTAAAAGCTGACAAGTCGCAAGTCGCCCGTCTGAGACGGAACTGAAATACAGACCCCACATCCTATGCGATGGCTTGTACTCCCAGGGCAATGCCATTGCAACAGGAATGTTTCCCGCTAGCGTCAAGATTGCTCAGAAGTACAACTCTGTAAAGGAAGTACGACGCGACGGACTGGTACGTGGAATCGAGGAACCAGGTAATTCTTCGATGCCGAACCGACGGGCTGCTTAGGTTAGCTGCACCAGCGAATTGCGGCTCGTAGAATCTCCCGGCCCGATCGTCTGCGGCGCGCGCCAATTATCAATCGCCGCCACTTGATGCACGCACGAAACCGTGCATCCCGGCGCGCAGCCCTTTTTCGTAAGATATTCCCGCCGGCGCCGTTCCTCGCTGTACTCCGCCAGCGGAATTCCCGGATAGCCGCGCTGCTGCGAGCAATAATGCACCAGCCCGTCTTCGCAGATATAGAGGTATCGCGAGCCCGCGCGGCAACGCCAATCGTTCTCCTTGCCCGCCGCAATATTGTGCTGGAATTGATTCACACGCGAGAACGACCTCTTCCCCAGCGCCATGATCTCTTCGAAAATCTCCCGCTCGCGCGTCCCAAGCGGCTGCAATTGCCCATTGCCGTCGTGAATCAAACCCACAGTCGAGGTAAATCCGAGTTCCACGGCCCGGTGCGCCACGCGCAGAGCATCTTCCGGATCCTTCACGCCGCTGCCCAGCACCGAATTGATGTTCACGTGAAATTCGGCGTGCTCGGCAAGCAACTCGAGCTTTTGATCCAGCACTTTCAAGCTCTTCTTCGAAACTTCATCCGGCATGGCGTTATCAATGCTGATCTGCAAATACTCGAGCCCAGCCCGATTCAGCCGCTCGATACGTTCCTTCACAAGCAAATATCCGTTCGTAATCAGCCCGGCGATGATCCCATTCTTCCGAATCCGCGCAATAATCGCATCCAACTCCGGATGCAAAAGCGGCTCCCCACCGCTGATCGTCACGATCGATGTCCCGAACGAGCCGAGCCGATCGATCCTCCGGAACATCTCCTCGGTAGGCACCGGCTGCGAGAAATCGTCAAATTCGTTGCAGTAAGTGCAGGCCAGATTGCACCGGCGAATGGGAATAATGTGCGCAAGCAAAGGGTGCTGAGTAGAGAGCAGGCCCTTAGCAATCATCCGCGCCTCGCGCAATTTCCGGTGCGCCGCCAGCAGTTTCCGCCGAATTGTCTTTCGTGCCGTCAAGTCAGAATCCGCCGTCTCTTGGTCCTCTTCGCGCGCTCTGCGTCTCTGCGGTATGCCCCAATCTATCTATGCTACAACACCTCTACCCGCGCAGTCCGCCCTTTCGATGGCGAGTAACCGGAACATTCGATAGCATGACCAGCATGAAAAAAGCGAAATCCGCCAACCGCTCACCGCGAATGAAACGCAAGCATGCTTCAGAAACCGTCGAAACGTATCTAGCTCGCGTCCCCGAACCTGCTCGCAGCACTCTGAACAAAATCCGCGCAGCGATTCGTTCGGCCGTTCCGCCCGAGGCCACCGAGGTCATCAGCTACGGAATCCCGGGCTTTAAGCACAAACAGGTTTTAGTGTGGTACGCCGCGTTCTCCAACCATTGCAGCTTCTTCCCTACCGCTGAAATCATCGAGGCATTCAAAGCCGAACTCAAAGGCTACCCACTCTCAAAAGGCACCATCCAATTCCCCACCGACCGGCCGCTTCCCGCGCCATTGCTTAAGAAAATGGTGCAGGCGCGTCTGGCGAATATCGAGAAGAAAAAGGCGCGTTGACCGCTCGCCACGCCTGCTTAGCCCCGCGTCTTGCCGTTATCTGAATAGGCAAGCCCCGCTTGCACCCTTTCAGTGCAGGTGGTAGTTTCGCCTTTACTTCATTTTTTGCCGTCCAGCAGTTCGGACGCCCGGAATCCCCGGGGCCGGGAGTCGCCCGCCGCGCAGGAGTTTGTTTGGCACCTTGGCTTGCTAACGATCAAAAACTGCCTCACGGGCGGTTAGTTCTTCTCTCCTATCTCGCCGTTGCAATGACGCTGGTCCTGCTCTTCGGCTTCTGGAAGCTGCAAGTCATTCAATCCGGACATTTCGCCGACCTGGCCGAAAAAAATCGCGTGCGCTCGATTCCCATCATCGCCCCGCGCGGCACTATGCTCGATCGAGAGGGCCGCGTACTGGTGGATAGCTATCCGTCGTTCAGCATCCTGCTGTTGCGCGACGATCCCAAGCTCCTCGAGAAGTGCCTCCCTCAAGTCATGGAAGGTCTGGACATCTCACCTGATGATTTGAAAGAGCAGCTCGACGCCGCGAAATTCGAGCCCAAATTCCAGCCGGTGGTGATCAAGCCCGAAGCCACGCAAGCCGACATCGCTTTCGTCGAATCTCATCGCGCCGATTTGCCCGTCCTCGAATTAATGATGGTCCAGCGCCGCCGCTATCCGCACAATGGCTTTTTCGCCAGCGCTGCAGGTTACGTCGGCGAAGTTTCTCCGCAGCAACTCGCAGCCAGCGACGGACACTATCGCCCCGGCGACATCGTCGGCAAAGCCGGCCTCGAGCGCCAATATAACGATACGCTCGAAGGCACCGACGGCATGCGCCGCGTCATCGTCAATAGCGTCGGCAAAATGGTGCGCACCCTCGACGATATTGAAGCCGTCCCCGGCAAGCCGATTCAAACCACCATCGACTACGACCTGCAGGCCGTCGCCGAAGCCGACCTCGCCGGCAAAGAAGGCGCCGCCATCGCCCTGAATCCGCGCACCGGCGAAGTGCTCGTCATGGTCAGCCACCCGACCGTCGATCCTAACGATTTCGCTGTGCGCATTAACCCGCAAGAATGGGCCGCGCTGAATACCGATCCAAAAACGCCGCTTCTCAATCGCGCCATTCAAGCCCAATTAGCCCCCGGCTCCGTTTTCAAGATCGTCACCGCCACGGCGATGCTCGAATCCAAAGCCATCCCGGAAAATATGACCGTCTTCTGCCCCGGCTACGGCAACTTCTACGGCCGCCAGTTCAAATGCTGGGTCTACGGCAAATCCAGTCACGGCACAGTGGATTTCCATAAAGCCATCATTCAGTCCTGCGACATTTTCTTTTACACCGTAGGAATGCGCCTGGGAATCGACAAGTCTATGCCTACTACGGCAGCGGCCTGGGCCTCGGCAAAAAAACCGGCATCGATCTGCCGGGAGAAGAATCCGGCCTGATGCCCTCCGAGGAATGGGCGCAGCGCGTTTACCATCGCAAGTGGTATCCCGGCGAAACAATTTCCGTGGCCATCGGCCAAGGCGCCGTCATTACCACTCCCATTCAACTCGCGCGCATGATCGCCGGCGTAGCCAATGGCGGCACTTTCGTCCAACCGCATCTGATGAAGAATCTCCCGAATCCGGTGGTCACGCACTTCCCGCTCGCCGACGATACCGTGCAAAAAGTCACCGATGGAATGTACGGCGTGGTGAACGAACCTGGCGGCACCGGCTATAGCTCGCGCATCCAGAACGTTGAGTTTTCCGGCAAATCCGGAACCGCGCAAGTGATCGGCTACGATGTCCGCAGCCGTCTCGGCAAAGAAAAAGAATTCAAAGACAACGCCTGGTTCGTCGGCTATGCTCCCCGCCGCGACCCCGAAATCGTAGTCACCGTCCTCGTTCAGGGCGGCGGACACGGAGGCGAAGCCTCCGCTCCCATCGTGCGCGACATCGTCAAGAGGTACTACGAAAAGAAGAACGGCGTGCTGCCGCCGCAGGAACAAACCACCACGCAGAATCAGCCGGCTCCGCCTCCGGCCAAGCCCCAGGAGCCGGCGGTCGCGTCCATTGGGGCCACCAAGCCATGAAGGAAGGCCCGCACACTCACGACTTCGACTGGACCCTGCTGGCCATCGTCTCGGCGATCTGCCTGATGGGCATGCTCGAAATCTATTCCGCAACTCACGACAGCCCGATGGCGGGGATGCACTGGCGGCAAGCCATCTGGATCGGCATCGGCTTCATCGCCATGTTCATCGTCTCGCGGCTCGACTATCACACTCTTCTCGATCAAGCCCCATTGCTCTATCTGATCGGCATCGTCGCTCTTCTCGTCGTCCTGGCCATCGGCCATTCGCGCTTCGGCGCCCGCCGCTGGGTCAGCCTCGGGGGCGGCGTGAATTTACAAGTGTCGGAAATAATGAAACTGGTTATAATCATAGTGCTGGCACGTTTCTTCAGCGAAGTCCGCACCGATCGTTTAACAACTGCGGATCTCGTGAAGATCGCGGGAATCACGGGCTTGCCCGTCCTTCTCGTTTTAGTCCAGCCCGATTTGGGGACGGCCATGGTTCTCGTCCCCGCGGCCATCGTCGGCGCGTTTCTGGCGGGCATTCAGTGGAAGCACCTGGCAGTGCTCCTCGCCTTCATCGTGCTGATGATTCCGGTGGGCTGGAAAATGCGGACGCATTTGAAGCCGTACCAGCAACAACGCATTGCGACATTTATCCATCCCGAAGACAACCCCCGCGGAGCCGGGTATCAGATTCTCCAATCCGAAATTGCCGTCGGCTCCGGCGGATTCTGGGGTAAGGGCTTCGGCAAGGGCAGCCAGAATCAATTGGGCTTCGTGCCCGTCCGTTATTCGGATTTCATTCTGGCCGCGATGGCGGAAGAATTGGGATTTGTAGGAGTGCTTCTCGCTCTGTTGTTGTATTTAGGATTGCTCCTGCGCCTCATCGACAACGCGCAAAAGGCGAAAGATCGCGCCGGAATGTTTGTCGTGATGGGCGTGGCGGCCATCCTGGGGTTTCACGTGCTGGTTAATTCGGCCATGGTGATCGGCTACGTGCCGGTCACGGGCATTCCCCTGCCGTTCATGAGTTACGGGGGATCGTCCACGGTATTTCTGTTTTTGGCTTTGGGCCTGGTGATGAACGTTCGCATGCGAAGGTTCGTCAATTGAGGCCCGCTTTTTTTAGCTGTTCTCAGCAGTTTCTCGGAAGCCCGGCATTGTGACCGGGACAACGAACAAGGAACCTAATTTTCGCTTGGGTAAGCGCTCGGTGCACGCAATCCTGAACAAACAGCAGAGTTCCCTCCCAGCCGGCTGGCCCGCTTGCGGGCCTGGCAGGGCGTGGCTCGCCGCTACGTGCGGTGTGATTGCCTCCCGATGCGCCACGAGGAGTTTTCATGTCGAAGGAAATGGTCATTTCTGCGACCCCGCACGAGACCCGGGTCGCCATACTCGAAGAAGGTCAGCTTTGTGAGATTTACGTCGAGCGCGAAAAAGAATTTGCGTTAGTCGGCAGCATCTACAAAGGAAAAGTCACTCGCGTGCTTCCCGGCATGCAGTCTTCCTTTGTGGACATCGGCCTCGATAGCGACGCCTTCCTCTACGTCAGCGATTTCCTCGAGGAAATCGAAGACCTCGACCACGTGGTTACCACCGTCGAGGATAAAGAACACAAAATGGAGGACCAGGGCGGCCAAATTTTCACTACCGATGCCGCCGGGCATACCGCCTCGCTCGAGCCTACTGACGTTGAGCCGGCGCCCGCCATTACCGAAGCCTTGCCCGGCGAAACCATCAGCGTAGAAGACGCGCAGGCGCGCACGCAGACGCAATCGCCGTCGTCCCGTCCTCCGCAGCAATACTCGGGACCGCGCCACGACAGTCGTCCGCCGCGCCGCTTCGAAGGCCGCGGGCGCGATAATCGCGGCGGTTTCGGGCGCGGTGGTGGCAGAGGCCGTGGCGGACGCGATAGCCGCGGTGGACGCCCTGGCGGAAGTCCCCGCTTCGGCCGTGACCTGCCGCATTCCAAGTACGCATCGCACCGCCCCTATGAGCCCGAGGGCGAAGCCGCTGGCAGCGCGCCGCCCAGCGATTTCGTTCCCGTGGTGCTCCCCGGCGAAAACCTCTCGCGATTCAAGGACGCGCCACCCGCAACTTCGGCATCGGTCGCAGCTCCGCCGGTCGAGACTCCCGAAACGCACGCACCGATGACGCAAGACCCCAGCACCGTTCAAGAAATCGTCGCGCCGCCGGTTCAAGACCCGGTTCGAGATCCCGTTGAACAATTCGAGCGCGCACCGCGTTTCTCCGAACAACGATTTGCGACTCATTCCGGCGCTCTCGACGCGCTTCCGGGCGAAACGCTCCGCCGCCCCGAACCACCGCCGCCTCCTCCTCCCGCCGCGGAGGAAGAGCATGAGGCCGTCGCATCACGAAGAATTCGATCGCCTCGCTGCCGGTGCCATCGAGCAAGCTCGCGCTCCGGAACCAGAACTCCATGCGGCCGAAGCAGCCGCCGCTCCAGAAATTCCATCCGATCTGACTGAAGAGGAAGCCACGGCTCTCGCCGAACACGTCGCCGAAGCCCAACTCGAAGAAGCCGAGCGCGCAGAACGCGAGGCGCGCGAGGATTCCCACGATGAGAACGTTTCGGCCGCCGATCTCTCTTCCGGGGAAACAAGCGAGGATTATTCCACTGCGGAAGAACGCGCCGAGGATTCCTCAGAACGAGGATTCGCAGCCGGCGAGCACGAATCTTCAGAAGAGGAATCCGCCGGTGAACGCGAAGGCGGCTCCGAAAGCGAAGAGGAAGCAGCACTCAGCGCGCCGGCCGCCGATGCAACCGAGCCCGGCGCCTCTTCCGAAATCATCGCTCCGCTCGAAGGCGAAACCGTCAGCGGCCAGCCGCAGGAATTTCGCGGCGCCACCGTTCGCGGCAATTTCCGCGCGCGCATGCAGCATCCCGCACGTCGCGGCGGCAGCGGCCGAGACCGCGGACGCGATCGCGGTCCTGATCGCGGTGGCGATCGCGGACGCCGCGACGACCGCGGACGCCGCCCGCATCACGGCGGTCACGGCGGGCATCGCCCGCAACCCCGCCGCCCGCAATTGATTTCCGATCTCCTCAAGCAGGGCCAGGAGATCATCGTTCAAATCGCCAAGGAGCCCCTAGGCAAGAAAGGCGCGCGCATTACCAGCCACGTCGCGCTTCCGGGCCGCTTCCTCGTTTACATGCCCACGCTCGACCACACCGGCGTCTCGCGCAAAATCGCCTCCGCCGAAGATCGCGCGCGCCTCCGCCATCTGGTTACTGAAGCGAAAGGAAATTTCGGCGGCGGCTTCATCGTTCGCACCGCCGCAGGGGCAGCCACGCCCGAAGAAGTTCGCGCCGACGTCGAATTCCTCACGCACACCTGGGCCGACATCAAATCCCGCGGCGATCAGCGCAAAGCTCCCGCGCTCCTTCACCGCGATCTCAATCTCGTCGAGCGCATCCTTCGCGATTACCTCTCCACGGACTACACCGCCATCTGGGTCGATTCCGAAGAGGAATACACAAAGGTCGTCGATTTCGTCAGCCGCTTCCAGCCGCAGCTCGTCAATCGCGTCAAGCTCTACACCAAAGACACGCCGGTCTTCGAAGAGTTTGGCATCCAGCAGGAAATCGACAAGGGCCTGCGCCCGAAAGTCTGGCTCAAGTCCGGCGGCTACATCGTCATCAATCACACCGAAGCGCTCGTGGCCATCGACGTCAACACCGGCAAATTCGTCGGCAAAGGCTCCAATCGCCTCGAGGACACCATTGTGCGCACCAACCTCGAGGCCGTCAACGAAGTCGTGCGCCAGATGCGCCTCCGCGATCTCGGCGGCATCATCATCATCGACTTCATCGACATGGAAGAGCGCCGCAACCGCGAAAAAGTTTTCGCCGCTCTCGAAGAAGCGCTGAAAGCCGATCGCGCTCCGTCGAAGGCCCTGCGCTTCAATGAATTCGGCCTGGTCGCCATCACCCGCAAGCGCACCAAGCAAGCCCTCGAGCGCACTCTCTGCCAGCCGTGCCCCTACTGCACCGGCTCAGGCATGGTGAAATCAATCCCGACTCTCTGCTACGAAATCCAGGCCGAAGCAAGAAAGATGGCAGGCGATATCGAAGCCGGCAGCCTGACCCTGCGCGTCCACCCGGAAATCGCAAAAGCCCTGAAGACGCGCGAGTCCGGCCTGATGGAAGAGCTAGAGCGCTGGGTAAAAAAGAGCGTAATAATCCAGGCGGATCCAACGCTCCACTGGGAGCAATACGATATTTATTAGTCTTCGCCCGTTGCGTCTCGGCCGTAGGGGCGGGGCTTGCTCCGCCCGCCGCGGTTCAAACGCACGACGCGGATAAATTCGCACCACCGGTTTCGTAGGGGAGGGTCTTCAGACCCTCCCGCTTTTCGGCCCGGCGTTCAAATCAATCAAGGCACAAACGTGGCCCACACATCCCCGAAATCCGCGATCCCCACACGCACCGAAACCGATTCCATGGGCGCAATCGAAGTGCCCGTTGACCGCTACTATGGGGCGCAAACGGCGCGCTCGCTGATCCACTTCGATATCGGCCGCGACACCATGCCGCCCGAGCTCATCCGCGCTTTCGGCATCCTGAAAAAAGCCGCGGCGCTGGTGAATCAGGATCTCGGCAAGCTCTCGGCAGAAAAATCCAAACTAATCACGCAAGCCGCCGACGAAGTCATCGCCGGCAAGCTCGACGATCATTTCCCCCTGCGCATCTGGCAGACCGGCAGCGGCACGCAAACCAACATGAACGCCAACGAGGTCATCTCCAACCGCGCCATCGAAATCGCCGGCGGCGTCATGGGCAGCAAAAAGCCCATTCACCCGAACGACGACGTCAACATGTCGCAGTCTTCGAACGACACTTTTCCTGCCGCGATGAATATTGCCGCCGCCACGCAAGTCGTCGAAAAGTTGATCCCCGCCACCGAATATCTGCGCGCCGCAATCGACGCGAAAGCCAAGCAATTCGCTAGCGTAGTGAAAATCGGCCGCACGCACCTGCAAGACGCCACGCCCATAACCGTCGGCCAGGAAATGTCCGGCTGGGCCAGTCTTCTCGAGCGCGATATCGCCCGCATCAAAGAATCCCTCTCCGGCCTCTACGATCTAGCCATCGGCGGCACCGCCGTAGGCACGGGCCTCAACGCTCCTCCTGAATTCGCCGAGCGTGCCGCAAAAAAAATCGCCGAACTGACCGGGCTCCCGTTCCGCTCGCATCCCAATAAATTCGCCGCCCTCTCCGCGCATGACGAAATCGTCTACGCCAGCGGCGCGCTGAAAACCCTGGCCGCCTCGCTGATGAAAATCGCCAACGACGTCCGCTGGCTGGCTTCCGGCCCGCGCTGCGGCCTGGGCGAACTCACCATCCCGGAAAACGAGCCGGGCTCCTCGATCATGCCCGGCAAAGTAAATCCCACACAGTCGGAAGCTCTCACGATGGTCGCCGTGCAAGTGATGGGCAACGACGCCGCCATAGGCTTCGCTGGCTCGCAGGGCAATTTCGAACTGAACGTCTTCAAGCCGGTAATCATCTTCAATTTCCTAAATTCCGTAAGAATCCTGGCCGACGCCTCGCGCAGCTTCGTAGACCACTGCGTCAAGGGCATCGACATCGATCAAAAGAAAATCGATTTCTACGTGAAAAATTCGCTGATGCTGGTAACCGCGCTGACTCCCAAAATCGGCTACGACAAAGCCGCCCAAATCGCGAAGAAAGCCCACCACGAAAATCTAAGCCTGAAAGAAGCCACGCTAAAGTTGGGCTACCTGACAGCAGAAGAATTCGACGCCCTAGTAAAGCCCGAAAAAATGACCCACCCATAGATCATTCGTAGCGCCGGCTGCCAGCCGGCGTCTTTGTCACAATTAACCTCTGCTTCGTTCACGGACACCCGCCGCGCCTCCAACTTGCACTTTCACCCATGTGTTATCATGCCCCGTTATCTGTGCGAATCCCGACGATGCAGGAGCCGACTTGACGGCCCGAAACCTCAACGGCAACGCCATCCGCGAAGAAATCTACACCGATCTGCGTCAGGAAATCGCCCGCCTGAGAGCCGCAGGAATCATCCCAGGCCTGGCCGCAATCCTCGTAGGTGAGAACGCCGCCTCCAAAGTCTACGTAAGCAGCAAAATCGCCGCCTGCGAAACGCTTGGCCTCAATAGCTTTCTGCTCACGCCTCCATCCACGATCTCCACCGCCGAACTCCAAACCATCGTGCGCGATCTGAATCGCCGCAACGAAGTGGACGCCATCCTCGTGCAACTCCCGCTGCCCAAGCAGGTGGACGCCAAAGAAATCCTGGAAACCGTCGATCCCGCCAAAGACGTGGATGGCTTTCATCCCATCAACGTCGGCAAGCTCGTCGCCGGGCGGCCGAATCTCGTATCCTGCACTCCGCTCGGCGTGATGGAAATTCTCCGCCGCAGCAACATCCCCATTGAAGGCGCCAACGCAGCGATCATCGGCCGCAGCGACATCGTCGGAAAGCCGCTGGCGCTCCTTCTGCTGCACGCCAATGCGACCGTAACCATCTGTCACTCAAAAACCAAAGATCTTCCCGGCACGGCCCGCCGCGCGGATATCGTAATAGCCGCCATGGGACGCCCAGCGATGATCACCAGCGATTACATCCGCCCCGGCGCTACGGTCATCGACATCGGCACCAATCGCATCACCGACGCGGCCGAAGCGGCGCGCATCTTTGCCAAGTTTCCCGAGCGCCTGGCAAAATTCCGCGAGAAGGGCTCAGCGCTTGTCGGCGATGTGCATCCTGAAGTTGTAGAAGTTGCGGGGGCGCTGACGCCATCGCCGGGCGGCGTAGGGCCGCTGACGATTGCCATGCTCATGAGCAACACGGTGCGGGCTGCGGGTTTGCGACGGGCTGCGCACGCGACCGGCGTCGGCACGATGACGGTGCAATCGTGAGTTGGGAGATCGTAGCGGCTACCTACACGGGCAGGAGTGCCTGTACTGCTCATTTGAAAATGACGCGGAGGAATCGTCCATGCTTCGTGTCGGCCTAACCGGCGGAATCGCCTGCGGCAAATCCACCGTCTCGCGGATGTTTCGCGATCTCGACATTCCCATCCTCGACGTCGATCCGCTCGCGCACGAACTGCTCGAGCCCGGCCAACCGGTCTACGATGAAGTCGTCGCTGAGTTCGGCCCAAGCTTCGTCGCCGGTGACAAAAGCATCGATCGCGCCAAGCTGGGCGCCATGGTCTTCGCCGATCCCGCAAAACTCACACGCCTCAACCAAATCATCCACCCGCACATCGTAGAGATCGTGGACAAATGGTTCGCCGCTCTCGATCAACCCGGCGGCCCGCACATCGCCATCGTGGAAGCCGCGCTGCTCATCGAAGCCGGCTATCGCCCCAAGCTCGATCGCTTGATCGTCGTGCGCTGCACTCCCGGCCAACAACTCGCGCGGCTCCGGGAGCGCGGCCTGAACGAAATCCAGGCGCAGCAGCGCATCACTTCGCAAATGCCCATCGAAGAAAAAGTAGCCGTGGCCGACGAAATAATAGATGGCGGCGTAACCTTCGAAGAAACCTCGCGCCAGGTCCGCGAGTTGGCCGCCCGGCTCAAACTGCAAGCCGCGAAAGCCTGAGTAGCGCCGCCGTCCATGTTTACCCCGATCTGCGACGGGCTGGCATCCTGCGAACTCAAACGCAATTAAAAACTTCTCTGACCCTCCGACCAAGACCTCCATCAAAAGCGCGCGCTGAAGGGCTTCGGTGTTGGAGTTGTGGTCCGCGCGCGATTTGTGGTCCTAAGCTGCGATTGTGGTCGTAAGATGCCGGCCGCTCGCGGATGGGGGTAAACAGGGACGCCCTTCGCTTTGCTCAGGGTAAACCGGCGGTACCATCGCTTCGCCAACTGCTTCGTCGTTTTGTAATATGATCGCGGTGCGTCCAACGCGAGGCTGAAATCATGACCCACAATCGCATCACCCGCCGCAGAATCCGCTTCACGATGTTCGCCCTGCTCGTGGTGCTCGCCGCCTTCTGGGCCGGGGCACGATGGGGCCCGCGCACGCCGAACGCGGTCGAAGCCGTCCCTGCGTCCACTCCCGTCAGTACCGAGGGTCTCGGCCCGCTCGAAGCCGAAAACGTCCGCATCTACCATCAAGCCGCCCCGGCTGTCGCAAACATCGTCACCAAAACCGTCGAATACGATTTCTTCTACAACGCCGTTCCGGTAGAAGGCGCCGGCTCCGGCTTCGTAATCGACGCAGCCGGCCACATTCTCACCAATTATCACGTGGTCGAAAACGCCCGCACGATCGAGGTCACGTTAGGCGATCAAACGCACTACAAAGCCAGTTACATCGGCGCCGACCAGCGCAACGACATCGCGCTGATTCAAATCGAAGCGCAAGGAAAGAAGCTGGCGTCGCTGCCGCTGGGCGATTCGCGCGCGCTGCAAGTCGGCCAGCGCGTTCTCGCCATCGGCAATCCGTTCGGCTTTCAAAGCACGCTCACCACCGGCGTAGTCAGCGCTCTCGGCCGCACCGTGCAAACCAGCGACACCACTTTCATCGATGAAGCTATTCAAACCGACGCGGCCATCAATCGCGGCAATTCCGGCGGCCCGCTAATGAATTCCCACGGCGAAGTAATCGGCATCAATTCCGCCATCTACACGCCCTCAGGCACCACCGCAGGCATCGGCTTTGCAATTCCCATCAACACCGCGCACCGCGTCGCCGACGATCTAATCAATCTAGGCCGCGTCCGCCAAGCCACACTCGGCGTGCAAGGCCGCGCCATCTGGCCCGGCCTCGCGCAAGCCCTTGATCTGCCGGTCGAACACGGCCTGCTAATCGAAACCACCACCAACGGCGGCGCCGCAGCCCAAGCCGGCATCCGCGGCGGCACAAGAACAGTCCTGGCCGGTCTCCAACAATTGCGCATAGGCGGCGACGTCCTGACCGCAATCGACAACACAGAAATCACAAATCAATTGGATTTAGGCCGAGTCCTGAATCGCCATCGCCCAGGCGACACGGTAGAACTAACGCTCTATCGCGAAGGAAAGAAAATGCAAGTGAAGGTGGCGTTAGCCGACAAGTAGCGCCGGTTTACCCTGAGCAAAGAGAAGGGCGTCCCTGTTTACCCCGAGCCACGAGGGGCCGGCATCTTACGACCCCAATCCACGCCACATCTCGAAATTTAAAGCGGCGCGCCGGACAAACTTTTTCTCTTCGACGTAACCGCAATCCAAAACTCTCACCGCGACAATTCTTCCCGCCACCTCTCCCTCTCCTCCGGCCCGCTTCGAAACCAACTCTCCGCCACATCTCTCACGCGTCTCCAATGCCGACTGCATCTCCCGATGCTTCTCCTCAATCATCGAAGCATCCGCATCCTCCGGCACCCAAATAAACGGCCCGCCCACAAAAATCGCCCGCGAAAACGGCCGCGGCACCTGAAACAAATCCCAAGTCTTCTCCAAAGTCCAAGCCGTCTCCAATCCAATATGGAACGGATAAATCGGTGCCCCGGTCTTCCGCGCCAAAATCACCGGCCCGGGCTTGGCGACATACCGCGGCCCTCGCGGCCCATCAATCGTAAACGCCGCGCTCCTTCCGGCATCGATCTTCTTGGCCATGTCCACCAATCCGCGCAATCCTCCGCGCGTCGAACTTCCCTGCGAAGTATCAAATCCAAATCGTTCAATCACCCGCCGCGTCCACTGCCCATCGAAGTTCGTCGTATTCATCACCACCACGCCGCGGCCCCGGTGCCTCCACACCGCAGAAAAAATGCATCGGTGCCAAAATGCTGCAATGCAAGTCTTCCCAGCATCCATCCAATCATTCACCAAATCCTCGCCCAGCGATTCAAACCGCAAAGTAGGCCCAATCGCAGCGATCAAACTCGACACCACGCCTGCAATCACCGGGATCTGCGCGCGCCGCCAGCGAGAAAGCTCCGGCAATCGCGTATCGTAGAGTACGTTGACGCGCTCGCCAGTTTCCGCCGCTTCCGGTTTGGCCGCTTCGCTCAATGCGCTATAGTATAGGTGAAGTAGCTACAGCTCTTCGATGCATAGTGGCTCGCTCACTCTGAACTTCTCTCCCATCTTCGGCAGCAGTCTCCGTCGCGCTAACCGCGCAATTCTCTTTTCCGTCGCGATCATCGCGCTTCTTTCAACTTTCGCCGCCCCTGCCTTCGCGCAAGAACATTGGCCCATGGGCGCCATAGCCAGATTCACCGGCGACGACATTTCCTTCGAAGGCAGCACTCTCGGCGGCGCCGTCCCCGGCGGCACCAGCTTTTTCATCTCCAGCGGCACGGTCCTGACCGTCCACTCCGGCGACGCTCGCCTCACTCTCCCCGGCGGCGGCACAGTGGACATCTGCGGCCCAGCGAAACTAACGCTCCTCGAATCCAACAACGCCTACACTGTCGCTCTAAATTTCGGCCGCGTTCACGTGCGCCTGGCCGATCCGACGCAGCTCCACGTTTTCACGCCGTTCGTCATGGCCACGCCGGTCTCGATCGCCGAAGAAGCCCGCGATTTCACCATCGGCCTCGACATCAACGACGCCATGTGCGTCTTCACCGCGCAAGGCGCCGCACGCCTCGAAGATCAATTCAGCAGTGAAGGATTGGTCGTGCCCCAGCTTGGCGAGTTCTTTCTCTCCGGCGAAAAACTTCAGCCCGTAGGCGGCCCCGCCGGAACCTGCCGTTGCTATCGCGACGAAGCCCGCGCCATCCCGCCGCCTCGCTCTGTTCTATCCGCAACGCAGCAGTCCGCCCCGCCGCCAGCCGCTCCGGCTGCGACAGCTCCAGCGGCCGCAGCTCCCGCCGCGACGCCAACACCCGCGCCAATTCTCTCAGCTACGGCCACTCCGCCGCCAAGTTCGCCGCCCGCAACGAAGATCCCACCGCCAGCATCGTCCAAGCCAAAATCCCCGTCATCCTCAGCGGCAACCGCTCCTCAGCAACCGCCGCCGGCAATTTCCGACACACTGCCGCGCGGCACCTCGGTCATCCCAACAGTTCACGCCGACGAGCCTCCGCCGCCGCCCGCCCCGCCAGCGCCATCAAATCCGCCGGCAAACAACGCCGCCGCGACCAAGACCGTGAACGGCACAGCCCCCGAAGCCGACAACAGTTTCACAATGCCTGCACACGCCAACGAAACCAAGCCGGTAGTAGCGCGCACAACCGGAGCAGCCCCAACCGCTCCGCAAGTAGAGCCGCCGGTAAGAGTAGTCATGCCCCCGCTCGCATTCTCAGCAGCCAATCCAAATCCACCAATCGATCCGAATCCGCAGTTGGTAACTCTAATCCGCGAAGCAAGAGTGACGTCCGACTGGGTCTTCACCGGCCACGTAGCCGAAACAAAATCCCCAGCCGCCGCAAGCTTCGCGCAATCCGAGCCCACGAAGCCAACGCCAGGCACAAGACGCCACCGCCGCGGCATCCTAACAATGTTCAAGCGTTTCTTCGGCAGCCAACCGCCTCCGCCCAAGCAGTAGCTTCACTCCGCGCATGCAGCGCCGCGCAAGCGCCGTTCGTCCAGAAGTTGTCATCCCGAATCCGCCGAGGCGGATGAGGGATCTGCATTTTGTTCTTGGTTTTCTCTTGCCGTAGCCGTGCGGGTGATCTGAAATTTCAAATCTGAAATGGCTCTGTTGACTTCCATTCGCAGAGAGCGAACACGTGTCATCCTGAGGGCCGCGCAGCCCGATTTCCGCGTCCATAAATCACAATACTGCGCGGAAATCGGGCGCTTTGGCGCGGCCCGAAGGATCTCGTAGGACATCTCGATCCGCTTTTGACTTTTCCGCGTCTGAAATTTGAAATATTCAGTCCGGAATCTGCGGTCTCTTCGTCAATCCCAACCGACTCCCTACATCCCCTCATAATTCGGCCCCCCGCCCCCCTCCGGCACCTTCCACTCAATCACCTGGTAAGGATCCGCCACATCGCAGGTCTTGCAATGCACGCAATTCGAAAAATTAATCTTCAATCGCGCCGCGCCCTTCTCCATGCCCATCTCATAAACCGCCGCCGGACAAAAATACTGGCAAGGATTCCCATATTCCCGCACGCAGCGGTCCACGCAAATATTCGGCTCGGTCACCACCAAATGGCACGGCTGATCCTCCTCATGCCGCGTCCCCGAATGATAAACGTCCGTCAAGCGATCGAATGTAAGCGCCCCATCGCCCTTGAATCGCGTAGATTGATCGACAAGCCCGCCATCGCGATTCAATTTTGAATATTCCTGATACCCCGCCTTCGCCCGCATCGGATCGACAAATCCGCGCCCGCCGCTAACAAACTGCGCCGCCGAATGTACCAGCCCGGTCCACAATCCATGCGCAAAGCCCTGGTGAAAATTCCGCACCGCCCACAATTCCTTTTTGATCCAACTGGCCTCCAGCTTCGCCGAATAATTCGCCAACCGCGCCGCCGAAGTATCCCCCGCACACAACGCTTCGTAAATCGTCTCCGCCGCAAGCATCCCGCTCTTGATCCCGGTATGAATTCCCTTCAGCCGCTGCGAATTCAAAAGACT
This sequence comes from uncultured Acidobacteriota bacterium, assembly GCA_963707165.1. GTDB lineage: Bacteria > Acidobacteriota > Terriglobia > Acidiferrales > UBA7541 > Palsa-147. The sequence continues at coordinate 124,432 of CAVPPO010000003.1, forward strand.
CCCCGAATCGCCGATAATCAACCCGCCGTCCAAGTAAGGCCGCGGCATCGAATACCATCCGCCATAAGGCACCGTCTTCGCCCCGTAACGAATTAATTTCCCACCCTCGATAATCCGGCGAATGTGCGGATGCGTCTTGTATTTCTGGAAAGCCTCGTGCGGATCAAAGAGCGGATTGTGATACTCGAGCGCCACAACCATCCCCAGCGACACGCGATTCTGCTGCAACCCATAAATCCACCCGCCGCCATACATGCTCGAATCAAGCGGCCAACCAAGCGTGTGCCCCACAAATCCCGTCTCAATCCGCCCCGCCGGCACTTCCCATAATTCCTTAATCCCAATCCCATAAGCTTGCGGATTCAATCCATCCAATCTGAATCGCGAAACCAAATTCTTTGTCAAAGATCCCCGCGGCCCCTCCGCCAACACGGTAACTTTCGCGCGCAATTCATAACCAGGCGTGAAGTTGTCTTTAGGCTTCCCATTCTTATCCACGCCCTTATCTTCCGTGATGACGCCCGCAATCCCGGCCCCCTCCTCGATCAAACTCGCCCCGGCAAACGACGTGAACAAATTCACGCCCTTCTTCTCCACTAGCCCGCCCATCCACTTCACCAATTTATTCAGCGAGATAACGAAATTCCCATGATTAGCCAAAGGCGGCGGCGTAATCGGTAGTTTCCAGGATCCATTCACAGTGAAGTAATAAGCGGCATCCCCGGTAACGGGAGTATCGAGCGGCGCCGACTTCTCAAAATCCGGCACAAGCTCCCGCAACCCCCGCGGATCCATAATCGCCCCAGAAAGCTGGTGCGCCCCAATCTCCCGCCCCTTCTCCAGAACATAAATATTCTCAGCCGAAAGCACCGGAGATTTTCCCGCCGCGGTATGCGCCTCAATCAAATTCGCAAGATGTAGCGCACAAGCCAAGCCGGCAGGCCCAGCCCCAACAACCAAAACATCCGCATCCAAAGTTTCCCGCGGCACCCCAAATATCTCGCTCATAGCCGCCATTCTATCAAACAGTCGCAATCAACCGCCCCCGCAAGGGCAGCGGGGTGCCCCACGCGCCGCAGTTGCGCGTGGGGTTTTTGCCTTTGTCTTTGTCTTTGCGGTCGTAGGGGCGCCGCTTGCCGCGCCCTCTGACGACCTCAACGGAACCCTACTCCCCCAAAAACCCGCGGACCGCACCTCTCAAATCAAATCGCCTCTTTCTTTCGCCGTCGCTCGTGTTTGAAATCTCAAATCGAAAATTTGAAATTGCCGTCGCCGTTGCAGTTCCATTGGTAGCGCCCGCGCGTCTTGCCGGCCTCTTCGCGCACAATCGCGCCACGGACGAAGTACGCACTCACACCCCAATCACCATCATCCCAAACCCGCATTACAGGGTGAGGAATCCCTCTTTCTTCTCTTCCGTTTGCTTTTCCTACAGGCAGGCTGTCAGCAACGAACCATCGATCGGGCCAACTCCGAAAGGCTGTCATCCTGATCGCGGCGCGAAAAGGTGTCATCCTGAGCGCAGCGAAGGATCTGCATTTTCTTCGCCCTTTCCGCCTTCCCCTACTGCTGCGTCAGCGGCTCCGTAGGCCCAAACTTCACTTCCGACCTGAATTTCTTGTAATCCTTGTAAGTAAAATCCAATTCCTCATTCAAACTCTTGAAAATCAAAATCCGCGCATCAATCCGCCCGTGAACGTGCAACGGCAACCACACCTCATCATTCACGCGCGTCTGCTCCAACGAAAATCGCGAATTCTTGTGAATCCGAAATAGAAACAATCCGTACGAAGCATCTCCCAGCGCCTCCGCGTCCATCTTCACCCACTGCTTATCGTCCTTATCAATCCAAACCTTAAAATGAAATTTCGGCAAAAATTTCGCGAAGCGGCTCTTCGGCTCAAACCCCGGCCGCGGCTCCGCGCTGATCTTGTAAGTGTCCCGCCCATTCAACTTCTCGACGTCGTCGATGGTGAAGTTGTAAGCGTCGGCAATCTCCGAAACATACGATTTCTCCTGCTCCTCGGATTTCTGCTCGTCCGCCAGCCTCTTCTTCCTCTGCTCGTCGGTCTCATTCTTCCGCTCCGCCATGAACTTATTGATCTTCTCTTCCACTTTCGCCGCATCCTTAGCCGAAAGCGGCTGGTCGTTCTTGGCAATCAAGCGTTCCACATGCTCGCCGTAAAGCACCATCACTTCCGAAGTCTCGGATTCCGTAGAAACGACCTTCCCATCGCCATCCATCTTCTTCGTCTCGGATCGCTGAATATAAGTGTAAGACTTCGCCTTCTTTTCATTCTCCATCTCCGCGTCCGCTGCGCGCCGCACCAATTCCCGCGGATCAACATTCGGGTCCGCCCGCATCGAGCAGCACGCCCCCATCGAAGGCTGCTGCCCGCTCTTCGGCGCAGGCTTTTTCGTCGTCTGTGCGAACCCCGGCTGCGGCAACGTCACCAAGCTGCATGCCAAGCCCGCAGCCAGGCAGAATCGCCGAAGCCAATTCATCTTATTGCGCGTCTTCATATTCAAAATCAGCGAATACCATGAAAAAATTATATCAACCGCGCACCGCAGCCCGCGCGATCTCTCCCTTCAGGTTTCCTCATTCCGATTCCGCGAGCAGCAAATAAAGCCCGTCAACGCGGCATATGCGGTCGCGAACCACAAAATCTCTTCTCAACCGCCATTCATTGGATGCGCTCAACCCGCGCCGAGCCTCTCGCAAGTTTCCGCATTGAATACAACTCCCCACGCCGCAATCGATACTCGCCTTCCGCGCGTGTTACTCTGCTTATTCGCCATGAATCAGGCCATCCATGCGCATTCTTAACATCGTAGGCGCGCGCCCCAACCTGGTAAAAATCGCTCCGCTCCTCCGCGAGATGCGCCGCCATTCCGAAATCGAGCCCATCCTCGTCCACACCGGCCAGCACTACGACGAAAAACTCTCCGACGTTTTCTTCCGCCAAATGGGCATCCCCGAACCGGACGTAAATCTCGAAGTCGGCTCGGGCTCGCACGCCTGGCAAACGGCCGAAATCCTGCGCAAGATCGAACCGGTCCTGATCGAGCGCAAGCCCGATTGCGTTTTGGTCGTCGGCGATGTGAATTCCACGGTCGCCGCCTCACTCGCCGCCGCAAAACTCGGCATCCCGGTCGTCCACGTCGAAGCCGGTCTGCGCAGCTTCGATCGCACCATGCCTGAAGAAATCAATCGCATCGTCACCGACGCGCTCTCCGATTTTCTCTTCGTCACCGAAGAGGACGCCATCGAAAATCTAATCCACGAAGGCAAGCGGCGCGAGCAAATCCATTTCGTCGGCAACGTAATGATCGACGCGCTCAAGCAATTTCTCCCCATCGCGCAAAAATCCAAAATCGCCGATGAGCTGGGCCTGGCAAGCGCGAAGGATCAACCGTACGCGCTGCTGACGCTGCATCGCCCGTCGAACGTCGACTCCGCCGAAACTCTAGCCGCTTTACTCGCAGCCATCGCGGAAATTGGCCGCGAAATTCTCGTAATATTTCCCGTCCATCCGCGGACGCAAGAGCGCCTGCACTCCGCCTCCGCGCCACATTCTCTCAATCGCATCCGCTTCGTCCCCCCGCTCGGCTATCTCGATTTTCTTTGCCTGATGAGCCGCGCGCGACTGGTCTTGACGGACTCCGGCGGCATTCAGGAAGAAACCACCGCTCTAGGCGTCCCGTGCCTGACGTTGCGCGAAAACACCGAGCGCCCGGTAACCGTAACCGAAGGCACCAACGAGCTAGTCGGCCAGGATCCCGCAAAAATCGTCCAAGCTGCCCGCGCCATCCTCAAAGGCCAAACCAAAAAAGGCCGCGTCCCGCGCTATTGGGACGGCCACGCCTCCGAGCGCATCATCGAAATCCTCCTGCGCGAATCCGTCCGCTCCGTTCCGGCCGGCTTATCGTGAATTTGCCTTGTTCCCGTAGGGGCGCCGCTTGCTGCGCCCGCCGGCGTAACGCCCGCCGGAACTGCCGCCACTATCACCGCGCGCGCACTAAACTCTTTCCCTTCCAGCCTCCAGCCTCTAACCTCCAGCCTCCAGAACGTTTACCACTCGTAACCATTCGTAAAGAATCTTCTCCCGCTAACCGATGAACACTTGTACGATGAGACGAAGTGGACGATGTTCCGCGCCGAGCCGACCTTCCGGCAAGCGCATTCGCAGTCGACGAAGCCGTTGGGAGCGTACCGGGATGAGCCACAGTGCAGTATTGTCAGAAAAATCGTCAGGAACCAAGCGGTCTAACGTAAGCAAATCGCCCAAGTTGCGCGATCTTTCCGTCTGTTTGCTCTCCGCGCATCCTTTGGTACTCGGCGAACTCGAAAAGCTTCTCACCCGTCCCGGGTTCCGCATCGTCACCAAGCAACTCGAGTCGAATCTGGCTCCCGAGCTGCGCCGCGCCGCGCTGCCTAAGGCGGGAATCTACGTCATCGATGCGAACGTTTCGCAACAAGCGACCGCTTCGCTGATCTCGAATATCCTGGAAGCAAATCCGGCCGCCCGTCTGATCGTGGTAGGCGAAAAATTCACCGAAGCCAGCAGCTACGCGCTGCTGCGCATGGGCGTCAAAGGCCTGCTCACCTACGCCGAAGCCCGCGAGCAATTGCCTCGCACTCTGCCGCTGGTCTCCGAAGGCGGCTTCTGGGTTCCGCGCGTGCTGCTCTCCAATTTCGTGGATTCCATCATCGAAGGCGCTCACGGCCGCCAATTCAAAAACGCCGCCGCCGCCGATCTAAGCCGCCGCGAACAAGAAACGCTCGAGACGCTGCTCGAAAATCTCTCCAACAAAGAAATCGCCAGCAAGCTAAACATCTCCGAGCGCACGGTAAAATTCCACGTCTCGAATTTGTTAAGCAAATTCGGCGTACGCCGCCGCGCCGACCTGATCCTACTCTGCTACCAAAAACGCGGCGCCACGCCGTAGCATTAATGTAGCTCAGGTCTTCAGACCTGAGGCCGTTCGGTTTTGACGCCGGAACTTCCAATGCGAGAATCCTCACCTCCGAACAGGTGAGGTCTTTGGCCTTTCGTTTCTATTAACAACCGAAAGGCCTCGGGTCTGAAGACTCGATCTACATTTGCCGACCTGGAATACATTCGAAACTCTGCGTTAAATTTGATTTTGAAACTGTGTGTTTTTTCCCGATTAGGCTGGTTCTCCTTTCTTTGTTTTGTTGGGGTTGCGTGGGGTTCTAATCCGAGGCTTCCCGATTAGATTTGGGGGTGCCTGGGGCATAGTGGTGTTCGATGATCAGGCGTTTGGGAGGTACGACGTAGGCGCCGTCATCGCGGAAGCGGGCGCATATTTCTACGGCGCGGATGATGTCGCGGACGCTGGGGTTGGTACCGCCGGCTCTTTCGATGATGCGGTCGAGGGCGGAGCGGACGGTCTTGCGCCGGCGTCGCCAGAGGCCTACGGCGTGGGCGTGGCGGTAGAGGCACGAGAGGCTGGGGAGTTTGTAGTCGTTGACGATGACGGGGCCGTTCGCCCAGTGGAGGAAGGCTTCGTCGATGGCCTCGCGCTCGGGGTGGTGGCAGACGGCGCATTTGCGGGAGTGGCGTTCGGGGGATGGGGATGCATCGCCGGAACTATGGGCATCCGGCCCGGGTGCTGTGTTCATTGGTTGTCCTTTGGCGCTTAAGCGCGGTCTAGAGTGGTGCCTGGCAGTTTGTGGTGCGAGGTGAACGGCCGAGGTTCGCTAGGTTTTCCTTTTGGGGAAGCACAGGGCTTCCCTGTGACACATTTTGCTTGCGGCTCGTGGATGGAGCCGGAAACAGAATGGCATACATTAACGGATATGTCAACAGAAAAATGAGGGGGAATTCGGAGAGAAACGGGGCCGAGAAGCGGGAGGGTCTGAAGACTCTCCCCTACTGCGGAAAAGGCAACGGCGAGAGGGCTGAGACGCAGATTCCTTGGGCGGGTTAGTTTGGGTTGGATTGGGGTTGAAGATCGAGGACGGCTTGGCTTGCATCGCCTGTTTGGATTAAGTCGAAGAAGGCCTTCAGTTCGGCGTATTGATCGACCGGAAACATAAACTCGTTCACGCCTACGCGTCTTTCGATTTGCAGATTTCCGTCTTTCACGGCGGCTACAATATCGCAATCAAAATCATGCGAGAGCACGTGCCTCACCTCCGGCATGCCCGAAAACTCCGCACCGGCAGGCGGATGAATCGTAATGCTGTCGGATTGCTGATAGGGAAATCGGAAGTAGATGCTGTTCGTCCGCTGCGCGTGAGGAAAGAAGTTCGTCTGCCGCGACTCAAAACGCCGATCGGCACTAAGACGCGACGGCCCGCTTTGCTGCCAAGACCGACATGCGACAGCCGAGCTTCAACGTGCAACGGTTCCTCTCCGGGTGTGGCGCCCGAGACGCTCGTGATTTCGATCTCCAAGCCTTCGGGCAGCCATCCTTTGATTTCATCGGTCAACAGATCTTTCCTTCCGCGCTCGTCTTCATCGCGAAAGCGGGCCCACCAGTCGAGAGCGTCGCGGCCGGTGTAGCTGACGGCGAGCGTGCCTTCAAGCATGCCGTCAGCAGCGATCCGCAGGTCGGCCTGCCGCTCGCGAGTTGCATCCGCGGCGCGCGGCGCAGGCGTCTGCATCACGCGTCCTCCTTGCTTGTCGAATCGCACCCCGCCCGCTGACGTTTTATCCCACGGCAGCAGCCCGAACGGACACAGCTCGCAACCGGGATCGAGAAAAAAGCCTGCGGACCGGCCATCGCGATTATCACCGTTCCATTGAGGCGCCAAAGGTTGTGTTCCTGCTCGTCGAAAGCCGGTCCGTCACGGCGGGCAACGTAAACCGGATCAGCCTGCAATCCGGCGGCGCGCGCCATGACCACGAATAACTGGTCGAGATCGAACCACGAGGCATAACCGTGGTCGATCACGTCGTCGGCGGTTTCGTTTTCTTTCAACTTCTCGGCTTTGATCTCCTTTTCGGTCTTCGACGATTCGCCGCTCAGATTGCGAATTTTCTGCACGCGGGTGTAGAGCTTGCGCAATTTCTGTTCGGGCGAATCGGATGGCGAGAGCGTGTCGTTGGCCAGGCGTTTCGCCGTTCCGCTGCGGCCGGCAAATTTCTCAAAGTCCGTGTTCCAGAGTTTCCCGACTTCCAGCCAGAAGTCTTCGTGGCCTTTCCCGAAATCGAGCGAATAGAAATAATCGACGCGCGAGCTGGCTTCGTCCTCCGGCGGCGAATAATCTTCATCTGGGAGCGCGGGAATGTTTTTGGCGTCGAGCTCGAAGCCGCCGTGAATGGGATGCATGGAATGCTCGCGAGGCAAGCGCACGCCCACCCATGTAAATGTTGACTTGACCCCATAGAGCACCCCCACCGCGATCATCGAAAATCGGGCGTCGCGCGTGAACAAATTTTGTTGAAGGATCAGGCTGGATGCGCGCAGCCGGCGCCCGATCCAATGTCTTTCGAAGCGATACTCGACGATGCTCCCCGGCTCCACTTCAGGCAGCGCCACGGTTTTGGTATCCAGACGAAATCCACTGGCTTTCACGATCGTGCTGTCCGTAATGTGCCCTTCCGAATCGAAACTTTTGCCATCCGGATGGACGGTGCGTCCTTGAAAGTTTTGAATCTCCTCGAAGCCTTTTTCGTATCTGATCTGCGCGTTTCCGAAAATCACGCCCTGTTGATCGAAAATCTTTATGCGGATGGATTCGGTTTCATAGAATTTCGAATCGTCACGAAAAAAGTCGCGATAGAGAATCATGGCGTGATCGCCGGGGCTGGCGGGGTTGTCTTTCAGCGCGAGATCTTCGGCGCTTATCGGCAGCCACTTGTTCTTGTCGGGCGCAGCGGGGGGCGAGGCGAAAGCGGATGATGCAGCGAGGGCTGCGAGCGCGAATGCACAGGAAATCACAACGAGGATCGGCTTGCGGTTCGCGTTGTGCAATTTAAGGATCCTGTTTTCGAGAGTGGACCGGGATCGATTCTCTATGTCCAAGGCTCTCGGTTTACCTGGCTCTCCGCCAGAGCATTGACCGCGAAACTATCCCGTGTAAGCGAACTTGTCAATCACCAGCGAGTGAAGGTTGCGGCGCGCGGATGTCGGGGGACAGACTTAGGACGTCCGACGTGCGAGGGACAGAAAGGCGGGAGGGTCTGAAAACCCTGCCCTACGGGACCGATGGCCGCGCGTGAGAGGAATTCATCGCGACAACGTTCGGTAACATCCTTCCGGTTGCTGGGGTGTTGCTATGGGGGCATACTTCGCCGTTGCGGAGATAACTATGACTGGCGGAGAGGCTGGGGCTTCGCGGGGGTCGAATGCTGGGGCGCAGTGGCTTACGACAATCGCTTCGCTGATTGTGGGGGCTGCATTCTTGGCGTTGTGGTTTTGGTTGCTGCCGGGATGGCTGGGCTTTCAGGTGGACTTGAGTGGTGTGGGGCGGTGGCGATGGATTGCGGCTGTGCCTTCGGCGCTGGGGTTTGCGGTGGCGCTGCGGTGCATTTGGGATTTTGGTTGGACGGGGCGCGGAACGCCGGCGCCGTTTGCTCCGCCGCAGAGGCTTGTGGTGGTGGGATTTTACCGCTTCGCGCGGAACCCGATGTATGTGGGGTTCATCGTTGGTTGGGTGGGATTGTGGGTGATATTTGGGCGGGCTAGCCGGACGGCTCTGATTGCGGCGGTGGTGGCTGTTGTGGGGGTGGCTTTGTTTGTGAAGTTTTACGAGGAGCCTACATTGCGCGGGAAGTTCGGCGCGGATTATGAGGAATATTGCCGGAATGTTCCGCGGTGGATTCCGCGATTGCGGGGTTGGAGCCAGCGATGAAGTGTATTTATACGCGGCTCGGTGGCGAGCTCTTTTCCTTTAGCGGCGTGGAGGAGCCGAAAAGCGGGAGGGTCTGAAGACCCTCCCCTACGGTGGCTTGGCGTCCATTGACTTCGGATTGGACGCTGTGCTACCCATACAGCGGCTGACAAAGGTAGACTACCGCCCCGGGATGACGCCTCAGACCAATCGGATTGAAGTGACGCTGGAGAGCATGATCGAGAGCGTCGATCTGGCCGAGAGCATTGTTATGCGCATTTGCGATGCGGCGGGATTCGGCGAGGAAGACTCGCACAAAATCGGGATGTCGGTGCGCGAGGGCGTGATCAACGCGTTCCATTACGGCAACCGCGAAAGCCGCGACAAGAAGATTTTTCTGACCGTCGAGCTGGATACGGAGAAAATGATCGTGCACGTGCTCGATCAGGGGCCGGGATTCGTGGTGGAGGAAGTGCCGGACCCGCTGTCGGAGGAGAATCTGCTGCGGACTTCGGGGCGCGGAATTTTTCTGATGCGCGCGTTCATGGATGAATTCGCGGTGAATTGCCCGCCGGAGGGTGGCGCGGAGCTGGTGATGGCCAAACGCTTGCCGGGCGGCAACGGCGATTTGCGCAACGCGCGGGAGAAGGAGTCGTAACCGGTGACCTTACATGGGACTTGCCGCGAAAACGGCGGCGTGGCGATCGTGGATTTTAGCGGGCGAATCACGCTGGGCGAAGCGACCGGGATGGTGCGCACGATGGTGCGGGAGCTTGCCGACGGCGGGCAAAAAAAGATTCTGCTCAATCTGGCGGACGTGGATTACATCGACAGTGCGGGAATCGGCGAGCTGGTGAGCGTGTTTACGACGGTGCGCAATGCCGGCGGAGAATTGAAATTGTTGAATTTGACCAGGCGGGTGGTGGATCTTTTGCAGATCACCCGGCTTTATACGGTGTTTGACGTGCAGACGGAAGAGTGGACGGCGATACATAGTTTCAAGTAGCCGCAAGGACCGCAAGGCCGGGCGCGTCGATTGCTTCGCAATCGCAAAGCGATTGACCGGCGCCCCTACGAAGAAAAGGCAACCGCAACAGCAACCGCAACGGCGACTTCAACTGCTACTGCAGATCCCTCACTTCGTTCGGGATGACATCCAAAGTGTGCTTCGCTCGATTGTGCTTGGTGGTCATGCTGGACACGATTTCGGGATTATGCAAGAATCTGCGCGCTTTGGCGGTCTTGTAATCCTGTAGGTGGGCAGCCCGCTTACTGCGGGCAGGAGAGCTGCCGACTGGCGTTACGGACTGACGAAGCAAAACATCACCGAAAGAGGAGCACTCAAGTTGGCAAGAGAACAAGGCGTAGTGAAATGGTTCAACGCGTCGAAGGGTTTCGGCTTCATCCAACGCCAGTCGGGTGAAGACGTCTTCGTTCACTTCTCGGCCATTCAAATGGATGGTTACAAGGCGCTGAATGAAGGTCAGCTTGTGGAGTTCGAGGTTCGCCAGGGACCGAAGGGCTTTCAGGCTGAAAACGTGAATAAGGTTTAGCCAGTCGCGTTTTATAAAATGGCCCTGTCCGTTGCGGCGGACAGGGCCATTTTTTTGCTTTCAGCTGTCGTAATAGCGGCCGTTGACTTCGTCGCCGATGATGGCGATGTCGGCCTTCGAGGTATCGAGCGGATCGGACTTCCACGAAAAGCCGATAGACGGGACCTCGACTTGGGCTTCGAGTTGGCAGGTGGCGCGAGTTCCGGCGAAGCGGAAGTGCTTGGAGGCGTCTTCATATTTCACGGGCTCGCCGGTGGATTTCCAAACCATTTTGAAGGTCATGCGCGCGGGAGTGGCTATTGAATCGAGAGCCGGCCAGCGCGGTTGATCGACCACCGGGACATTCTGCATTTCCAGCGTGAAGATGCTGCCATCGGGACTGATTGTGAGGCCGTGCTCAGGTACAGGAACGACCCAGTAGAGTCCGGATGGCGCGATGGGCGGGTGAAAATCGTGAATCTGATTTGCGGGGACCGCCGGTCCCCGGAACAGCGTGAGTCATATGTGGGTGAACGTGCCTTGCTGAGGTGCGCGCGCGGCCCAATATTCTCCCTGCATCACGCCGTAGTCCGTGGTGGGGCTGCCGAAAGCGATGCGATTTCCTTGATTGTCGGTGCCCATGCCGGTGAAGGTGCTGCAGCGGGCGACGCGGCCTTTGAAATGATAGATGTGTGACGGCTCAAGGTTTGGGCCTGCGGGCTGATTGTGGCTGCCATTTTTGTCTAGCGATGGAATTGGGTAAGGGTCGGTGCCGCCGTTCGCGGTCATCGGCTGTTGGATCAGCGAGAATGATTCGCAGAGGAAAGTGCGAGCGGGAGCAGTGATAACGCGCTGAATTTCAAGATGTCTCTGCGACTGTGGCGTGGGCGTGACGGGATAAACAGGTCCATTCATTCACCTCCGAAACAATCTGATTTCATGATGAGATCTCGCGATCGACATCGCCTGCCGGGCAGCTTGAGCGAGTCGCTTACGCTGATTTCGGCGACGCGAAGTCGTTTCACTTTAAGGTCGTTCACTTCAAGAGATTTGAAATCGGCGCGACCGACAGAGACGCGGCCGATCTTCAACCTTCCGATGGCCAATGCGCCGATGGCGAACGCTCCTACCGCTACCGCGCCAACAGCAGCGGCGATCATGGCTACGCCGCGGAAGCCGAGCGATTCTGAATTGCGGATGTCCTTCATAGATTCAACTCCTTGGATTCGGGCAGGTTTCGAGACTTGGCGATTTAATCGCGATGAGCAGTTTTCCTCAAGCAGTAAAAGCGGGAGGCCGCCGGGTTTCGAAACCGGGAATCGCCCGGGACTGACCCGCTACTGCTTGGAGCATCGCAGCCGCGAGTGCTTCTCGATTGTGATAGCATCTAACATCCAAGTGATGAGCGAGGAGCAGCGCGTTGACTGAGCACATTTCCCGGAAAGAACTGAAGACGGACGAATTTCGCGACACATTGGCGCATGGCGCCGAGGCGGTGCTGGGGCACCAGCAGCTTGCGTTGTACCTCGTCGCGGCCGTTGCGGTAGTGCTGCTCGCGGTGTTTGGGTGGCGATTTTATGCCGAGCGGCAGACGGTGAAGGCTGCGGCGGCTTACGACGATGCGATGAAAGTTTTCAAGGCGCGGATCCGGACCGCGGGCGAGCCGGCGGGCGATCCGAACGAAGTTTCCTACGTGGATGAGAAAAACAAATACGACGACGCCGATAAGAAATTCGAAGCGGTGGCCAAGCAATATGCGCGGACGCGGCCCGGGCAGATTTCAGCTTACTATGCGGCGCTGTGCCTCGAGCATTTGAATCGCGATGCGGATGCGGCGAAGTGGCTCGACCAGGTGATGCACAGCGGCGATACGGATTTCGTTTCGCTGGCGCGGCTGGAACTGGCGCAGCTCGATGACCGCAACAGCAAGGCGGCGGATGCGGAGAAGATTTATCAGGATCTGGTGGCGCATCCCTCGGTGTTTGTGTCGAAGCCGGTGGCTTTGATGGCCTTTGCCGATCATTACCGGCAGGCTAAGAATTTCACCGAAGCGGCGAAGCTTTATAATGAGATCAAGACTGAATTCCCCGATAGCAATCTCGCGCAGCAGGCCGGGCAGCAGTTGGATTTGATCACGCCGAAGTCGTAAGAGAAACCGCCGGACAATTTCGCGTCTTGCTTGAGGCGGGACAACTACAGATCCCTCACCCGCAGAGGGTTCGGGATGACAGCGTGTTGCTATTTGCGAATTTGAGAGGAGCAGGCCATAAGAGTTGCCATTGGCTTGCCGGAGCGCGGATTTGAGAGGAACACGTGACTCGCGGTGTCCGTGGCGTCCCGGGATGCCGGCCTGAAAGGCCGGCGCTACATAGTGCGGAGAATCCTATAGAATGAGCGGCATGGGGATGGCAGTTTATGCGATGGATGTGCGGCATACGCGGGGGCGGCGCTTTCCTGAGGCTGCCCATCCTTACCGCAACGAATATGCGCGGGATCGCGACCGCGTCATTCATTCGCGGGCATTCCGGCGGCTCGAGGCCAAGACGCAGGTTTTCACCACGCGATTTTCGGATCATTTCCGCAACCGGCTGACGCATACATTGGAAGTGGCCCAGATTGCGCGCACCGTGGCGGGGGCGCTGGAATTGAATTCCGATCTTGCCGAGGCGCTGGCGCTGGTGCACGACATCGGGCATCCGCCATTCGGGCATGCGGGTGAGAAAAAACTGGATGAGCGCATGCGCGAGCATGGCGAGCGATTCGATCACAATTTGCACGCGCTGCGCATCGTCGAGAAATTCGAGCAGAGGTATTTGGATTTTCCCGGTCTGAATTTGACCTACGAAGTGCGCGAGGGAATCATCAAGCACTCGCGGGATTACAAGGCGGCGGATTATCCGGAGCTTTCGGAATATTTGCTGGAAAGGCGGCCGACGCTCGAGGGGCAATTGATCGATTTGGTCGATGAGATCGCTTACAACACGGCGGATCTCGACGACGGATTCGAGGCGCATCTTGTGGACATCGCCGAGTTGCGCGAACAAGTGCCGCTGCTGGGCGCGAGGTACGGCGAAATCGAACGAGTGCATCCGCAGGGCCGCCCGAAGCTCATCTTCAATGAAGCGTTGAAGCAGGCGCTCGATTACCTGGCGACGGATTTGATCGAGAATACGCGGCGGCGCGTGGAAGCGGCGGGGGCGAGTTCCGTCGAGGATATTCGCAGGCATCCAATGCGGCTGGCCGGATTTTCAAAGACTGCCGGAACGCAGAATGCGGAGCTGAAGAAATTTCTTTTTGCGCGGCTCTATTCGCTGAAGGCCATTGATGAGGACCGCGAGAAATCGGTCCAGGCGCTGGATGAATTATTTCAGTTCTATTTGGATCATCCGGAGAAGATGCCGGAATCGTATGGTGTGCAGGCTAAGGACGAGCCGCTTTATCGCGTGGTTTGCGATTATATTGCTGGGATGACGGACCAGTATTTGTTGCGGCAGCATAGCGAGCAATTGAGACCGGCTGGAGCCGAGAGGGCGGCGACGTAGCGGAGTTGGGCGTCTGCAGAGGCAACGGGAAATTAGAGATCCTTCGCTGCGCTCAGGATGACAGCGCTCTTTGTAATGACGAGCAATTGAAGCCGGCTGGGGCGGGGAAAGTGGCGACGTAATCGAGCCGGCGCATCTTAAGTTCACGGGAAAATGCAGATTCCGCACTTCGTTCGGGATGACAATGCATCTAATGCTCGGGACCATGGCATTTTGTATTCGCCATGAGCTGCTGTCGGGCGCGAAAGATGAAGCAAGATAAAGATTTATCTCCGAATGAGACGAAGAGTACCAGGACTATCGCGGCGCGACGGATTTTGTCCGTTACTTGATTGGTGTCACGTGCGATGCTGCGCGCGGCGCGTTTCTTGACAGCTTTTCTACCAGTTCTATAATAAAATTTCGCGCTTGAGGTGCGGGACGGATCATGTTTCTGGATGTACACGAACTCGCGCTGCACAAAGCCCGCATCCGCAAGACGTATGCGCCGGGCACGCTGGATCTTCATTCCTCGGAGTTCCGGCAGGTTGAGCCGCTCGAAGTGCGCGCGACGGCGGAGTTGCTCGACGGGCAGATTCGCATCAACGGGAATTTGCACACCAAGCTGGAGCTGGTGTGCGCGCGCTGCCTCGATACCGTGACTGAGGAAATCAGCAAGGATTTCGATCTCTTCTACCGCTCGATGATAACCGTCGCGGAAGAGGACGAGGCGCAACTGAACCTGGATGAAACGGACATCGGCTTCTTCGAAGGCGACGGGCTTTTCCTCGCCGACGTGCTGGCGGAGCAGGTGAATTTGGCGCTGCCGATGAAAGTGATCTGCCGGAGCGATTGCCGCGGGCTGTGCGCGCATTGCGGAGTGAACCTCAACAACGAAGAATGCCGCTGCGAGAAGCATCCTACCGATGCACGGCTCGCGCCATTGGCGCGGCTCAAGCAGGACTGGTCTAAAAAGCAATAGACAGTTAAACTGGTAGGCCCGGTTCGGTGTGATTGTTCATGGTGTGCCGGGACGGCCGCAGTCCCCTAGGCGGACGCCCCTACGCATATGTTTTTCGCGCGGCGTCACACTACACCGCTCGTGGCGAACTTGATTGCTTGTATTGGACGGTGAGATCCTTAGGGCCTTCGGCCCTCAGGATGACAGCATCTTTCTTGGGATTGAGATTTGCTTGGGATTGAGAATAGTAGCCTACATTTATTAGGAGTTTTGAGATGCCTAATCCAAAGAGACGCCATTCTAAAGCGCGTAAGAACAAGCGGCGCGCGCATGATTTTCTGACTTCACCTTCGCTCTCGGAATGCCCGAACTGCCACGAGCGGAAATTGCCCCACCAGGCGTGTCTGAAGTGCGGCTATTACAAAGGCCGCGAAGTGATTGACACGACGGCCTAAAACGGCCTAAGTTCTCCTCGCCTTCCGAATCGGTGCCCAGATGACCACCATCGCTCTTGATGCAATGGGTGGAGATAGCGCCCCGCGCGCGGAAGTAGAAGGTGCGATCCTTGCGGCGCGCGAGCTGGACGTGCGCGTGCTGCTCGTCGGCATCGAAGCGACCGTGAAGCAGGAATTGGCGCGGCAGAAGGCCAAGGGCCTGCCGATCGAAGTCGTGAACGCGACCGAAGTGGTGACCATGAGCGATTCGCCCTCGCAGGCCTTCCGCAGGAAAAAAGATAGTTCGGTGCACGTGGCGGCGAAGCTCGTGCGCAATGGGCAGGCCGATGGGCTGGTGAGCGCGGGGAATACCGGCGCGGTGATGACGATCGCGCGATTCCTGCTGGGCACGCTTCCTTCGGTGGACCGGCCGGCGCTGGCTGCGGCGATGCCTACCGCCAAGGGCACGCCGGTGGTGCTGCTCGATGTGGGCGCGAACGTGGATTCGAAGCCGGAGCAGATCGAGCAGTTCGCGGTGATGGGCGAAATTTATTACCGCGCCGTGTTTGGGACCAAGCGGCCGCGCGTGGGATTGCTATCGATCGGCGAAGAGGAGATGAAGGGCAACGAACTGACGCGTGAATCGGCGAATCTGATCAAGCAGACTTCGCTGAATTTTATCGGGAATGTCGAGGGGCGGGATGTTTACGCCGGAGTGGTGGACGTGATTGTTTGCGATGGCTTCATCGGGAATATCGCGCTGAAAATCAGCGAGGGTTTGGTGGAGCATGTGGGCGGGATGTTGAAGAAGGCGATCAAGAGCCGGCTCAGCTCGCAATTGGGGTACGTACTGGCGAAAGGCGCCTTCGACGATTTCCGGAAGAAGACGGATTATGCCGAGTACGGCGGGGCGCCGCTGCTCGGCGTGAGGGGGATTACGGTGATCGGGCACGGGCGCTCGAATGCGAACGCGATCAAGAATGCAATTCGCGTGGCGGTGAGTTTGTGCCGCTCAAAGGCCAACGAGAAGATTGATCAGGAGCTGTCGGCGGTGGCAGCAGCCGCGAAGGGTTAGGGCGGCGGCTTCGAGAGAAGAAAAATGCAGATCCCTTACCCCTAAAGGGGATTCGGGATGACAACGGCTCGTTTAAAAGAGATTCGGATGACAGCGATCGAGTTAGGCGCGGGAAAGCGAGATTGTCCCGGCCCGCGGTCCGCGTAAATTCCACGGGAAAACGGAAAAATAGTTTATGGCTAAGCTGGCATTTTTGTTTCCCGGTCAGGCATCGCAATATCCCGGGATGGGACGCGATCTCGCGGAGAATTTCGTCGAGGCGCGGCGCGTTTTTGAAGAAGCGGACGCGGCGCTGGGAGTGTCGATTTCGAAGATCTGTTTTGAAGGCACGGAAGAGGAGCTGAAGCTGACGGAGAATACGCAGCCGGCGATTTTGACCGTGTCGGTGGCGGCGCAGCGGGTGCTCGAGGCGAAAGGCGTTGTGCCGGATTGCGTGGCGGGGCACAGCCTGGGCGAATATTCGGCTGTGGTTGCGGCGGGCGGGATTGAGTTTGCCGACGCGGTGAAATTGGTGCGCAAGCGCGGACGTTATATGCAGGACGCAGTTCCTGCGGGCCAGGGCGCGATGGCCGCGATTCTGGGAATGGCGCCGGCGGAAGTGGCGGAGATTACTAAGAAGGCGGCGCAGGGCGAGATTGTGGCTGCGGCAAATTTGAATTCGCCGGAACAGACTGTGATCTCAGGAACCGCGGCGGCGGTGAGACGCGCGGTGGAGATTGCTTCGCAGGAAGGCGCGAAGCGGGCGGTGATTCTGGCGGTGTCTGCGCCGTTCCATTGTGAATTGATGATGCCGGCGCAGAAGCAGCTCGAAGCCGATTTGCGGGCGATTACTTTTCACAAGCTGCGATTCCCTCTTTATACCAACGCAGATGCGGAGGCGATTACCGAGGGCGAAGAGGCGCGCGATGGGCTGATTCGCCAGGTTTGTTTGCCGGTGCGCTGGCTTGATTCGGTGCACGAGATGATTGATGGCGGCGTGCATATGTTTGTTGAGGTGGGGCCGGGGAAAGTATTGAGCGGGTTGCTGCGGCAGATTGATCGCGCGGTGCGATGCGCGGGCGTGGAAGATGCGGCGAGCTTACAGGCGGCGCTCGAGAAGATTCAGCAGTCGCGCGCGGAAACGGCTGAGGCTTGATCTAGAAGCTGGAGGCTGGAGACTCGAGGCTGGAAGACGGTGAAACGAAATTTGGGAGGAGTTGGCAACGATTGCGGCAAGTTGTACCGCGGCGGGCGCAGCAAGCGGCGCCCCTACGAACCCCTTGAGAACGAGATACTGAGACATGTTTTCATTGAAGGATAAAGTGGCGGTGGTTACAGGTGCGTCCCAGGGGATTGGGCGGGCCACTGCTTTGGCGCTGGCTGCGGCTGGGGCGAAAGTTGCGGCGGCGGCGCGGAATGTGGAGAAGCTGGCATCGCTGGTGAGCGAGATTTCGGCGGCGGGCGGCGAAGCGCTGGCGGTGCCGATGGATGTGGCTGACGCGGCGCAGGTGAAGGCGGGATTTCAGCAGGTGCTGGCGAAATTCGGGCGGCTCGATATTTTGGTGAATAATGCGGGAATCGCGCGCGATGGCTTGGCGCTGCGGATGAAGATGGACGATTGGGACGCGGTGATACGCACGAATTTGACTGGGGCGCATCTTTGCACGCAGCAGGCGATGGGAACGATGTTGAGGCAGCGCTCGGGGCGGATTATTAATGTCACTTCGGTGGTGGCAGAGACTGGCAATGCGGGGCAGGCGAATTACGTGGCGGCGAAGGCCGGGTTGATTGGATTGACGCGGGCGATAGCGGTGGAAATTGCTTCGCGGGGGATTACCGTGAATGCTGTGGCGCCGGGATTTATTGCTACGCCGATGACGGAGGAGCTGCCGCAGAACGTGAAGGATGCGATGATGACGCGGATTCCGTTGGCGCGCATGGGGACGGATGCGGATTGCGCGGCGGCGATTGTTTTTTTGGCCAGCGATGAGGCGGGATACATTACCGGGCATGTGCTAGATGTGAATGGCGGGATGTATATGGGGTGATTCATGTCGATTACTTCAGAAGAGGAATTACGCGGATTGCGCGAAGCTGGGCGGATCGTTGGGCGGGCGTTGAAGGAATTGGCTGGGCGCGTGAAGCCGGGCGTTACTACCGGGCAGATTGATGAGATGGCGGCTGAGATTTTGCGGCGGAATGGGGCGCAGTCGGCGCCAAGGCTGGTGTATGGATTTCCGGGGGCGATTTGCATCAGCTTGAATGATGAAATCGTGCATGGCGTGCCTGGGGCGCGCGTGATTTGCGAAGGCGATCTGGTGAAGCTCGATCTCACGATTGAAAAAGACGGATTTATGGCGGATGCGGCGATTACCGTGGCGGTGCCGCCGGTTTCGGATGATGCGCGGCGTTTGGTGCGTTGCGCGGAGCGCGCGTTTCGCAAGGCGATCGCAGTGGCCAAGGTAGGGCGGAGAGTTTGCGATATTGGCCGGGCCGTCGAGGATGAAGTTCGGCGCAGCGGATTTTCGGTGGTGCGGGAACTTTGCGGGCATGGCATCGGACGTACGATTCATGAGCCGCCTACGGTGCCGAATTTTTTTGATCCGCATGCGGATCAGCGATTGACGGAAGGGTTGGTGATTACCATCGAGCCTTTGATCGCTGCAGGGTCGGGAGATGAATTTACGGCGCGCGATGGTTGGACGGTGAAGACGCGCGACCGGAGTTTGGCGGCGCATTTCGAGCATACTTTGGTGATCACGCGCGATGAGCCCATTTTATTGACCGCGGCTTAATTAAACGGGCCGAAAGGCGGGAGGGTCTGAAGACCCTCCCCTACAACACCGGGTTGACCCATTATCTAGCCGCGCATAGAATGGGTGGGCTTAGACCGATTGAGTTGGGGCGCGACCGTCCGTACCGTGTCTCCGGGTGCGGTTGCAGCTTGCCGAAAGCGGAGGAACAATCAGAATGGCCAGCGTTGATGAACGCGTGAAGCAGATTATTGTCGAGCAACTCGGCGTGGACGAAGGTGAAGTGACGCCGACGGCATCGTTCGTGGACGATTTGGGCGCCGATTCACTCGATACGGTCGAGCTCGTCATGGCCTTCGAAGAGGCTTTCGGCATCGAGATCCCCGACGAGGACGCCGAAAAAATCACCACCGTGAAAGATGCGGTCACGTACATCGAGAAACACGCCTCGGCGAAAAAGTAGCCACCCCATTCGAGCAGGAGAGATGTCGCGTTGAATCGCCGCGTGGTTGTAACGGGCGTCGGACTCGTCTGCGGATGCGGGATCGGCACCGAAGAAGTCTGGACCAACCTCCTTGCCGGAAAGAGCGGCATCGGCCCCATCACCCATTTTGACGCTTCGAAATTCGACTGCCGCATCGCGGGAGAAGTGAGGAACTTCGACCCGCATCACTGGATCGAGAAAAAAGAAATCAAGAAGATGGGCCGGTTCATTCAACTGGCCATCGCGGCGACCGATTTTGCGGTGAAAATGGCTGGCCTGGAAGTTACGCCGGAAATTGCCGATGCCACGGGCGTTTATATTTCGTCGGGCATCGGCGGATTCGACGTGATCGAGCGCGAACACACCAAGTTTCTGAACGGCGGTCCGGGCCGGATTTCGCCGTTTTTCATTCCTGCGTCGATTGTGAATTTGGCTTCGGGCTTTGTGTCGATTCGCTATGGAGCGCGCGGGCCGAATTCCGCGACGGCGACGGCGTGCTCGGCTTCGGCGCATGCTATCGGCGACGCGATGAAGATCATTCAGCGCTGCGACGCGGAAGTGATGATCGCGGGCGGCGCGGAAGCGGCGATCACGGCGATGGGCGTGGGCGGATTCGCGGCGATGAAGGCGCTTTCGACGCGCAATGACGAACCGCAGCGGGCGAGCCGTCCGTTTGACGCGCAGCGGGATGGATTTGTGGTCGGCGAAGGCTCGGGCGTTTTGATTCTGGAATCGCTCGATTATGCGCAGCGGCGCGGGGCGCGAATTTTGGCGGAGTTGGTTGGGTATGGAATGTCCGGCGATGCGTTTCACATCACGCAGCCGGCGGAAAATGGCGATGGGGCGTATCGCGTGTCGATGGCCACGCTAAAGGATGCTAAGGCTTCGCCCGATCAAGTAGACTACGTCAACGCGCACGGCACTTCGACGCCGATCGGCGACGTGATCGAGACGACGGCGCTGAAACGCGTGTTCGGCGAGCGGGCTAAGAAAGTGCCGATCAGCTCGACGAAATCCATGACCGGGCATTTGCTGGGCGGCGCGGGCGGGCTTGAGGCGGGGATTAGCGTGCTGGCCATCCGCGATCAGATTTTGCCGCCGACGATTAATTATGAGAATCCCGATCCGGAGTGCGATCTCGACTACGTTCCGAATCACGCGCGCAAAGCGAATGTGCGCTATGCTCTTTCGAATTCCTTCGGGTTCGGCGGGACGAATGCGTCGCTGCTATTCAAGCGCTGGGAATCTTGATGCGGGTTGGCGGAGGATGAATTGAAGATTGGAGTTTGTGTAAAGCAAGTTCCGGCGAAGGATGCGCCGCTGGCGATTGCCGAAGCGTGGATTCGCGAGTCGGACATCGGCTTTGAGACCAATGAGCCGGACAGCTACGCGCTGGAAGAGGCGCTGCGGCTGAAAGAGAAGCATGGCGGCGAAGTTGTGGCCATTTCGATGGGGCCGGAGCGCGTGAAGCAAACGATCAAAGAGGCGCTGGCCAAAGGAGCGGAGCGCGGGATTCACGTGCTAGACAACGAGTTCTACAAATTGGATCCGCTAGGCTCGGCGCGCTCGCTGGCTGCTGCGATTCAGAATGAAAAGTTCGATTTGATCTTGACGGGCTTGCAGAGCGAGGATCAGGGATTTGGACAGACAGGAGTGCTGCTCGCAGAACTGCTCGGATTGCCGCACGCCACGATCATCATGCAGATTGATATCGCCGATGGACGAATGAAATTGAAGCGGGAACTCGAGGCCGGGTGGTTCCAGTGGGTCGAACTGCCGCTGCCGGCGGTACTTTCCATTCAGTCGGGAATCAACAAGCCGCGGTATGCGACGTTGAAAGGAATCATGGCGGCGAAGAAAAAGGAAATCGCGTCGGTGCCCCGAGCGTCGCTGGGCGTGCCCGATGCGTTGACCCAGCGCGTGCAAAAGATCTATGTCCCGACGAAGACTAAGAAGACGGAGTTTCTGACGGGTTCGCCAAAAGAAGTAGCGGCGAAGTTGGTGGAAAAGTTGAGGCACGAAGCGCGAGTTTTGTAGGGGGAGGGTAGTCAGACCCTCGCGCAGTTCGGCCCCATTACCGGCAACCCGTTCAATTATTCGCACGTGCACAATCAAGGGCTTGAATGAAAATTCTACTGATTACCGAACAGCGCGAAGGCAAATGGAATAAAGCCAGCTTTGAAACTCTGTCGGCCGCTCAGCAGATCGCCAAGCAGACGGGCGGATCGCTCGCAGGGCTGGTAATCGGCAAAGGGGTCGCATCGCTCGCGGATGAACTCGCTGGATATCAGCTCGAAGAAGTGTTGCTGGTCGAGCACGACCTGCTCGAAAAATACACGCCGGACGGATATTCGCTGGCGCTGAGGCAGGTTATTGCCTCGAGCGGTGCCGAACTCGTGTTGCTTCCACACACGTATCAGGTGCGCGATTTCGCGCCGAAACTGGCAGCCTCGATGGGCAAAGGAATGATCGGCGATTGCATCGCGTACCGCTACGAGAGCGGCAAGCTCGTTTTCGTCCGGCAGATGTTTCAGGGCCGCACCGCAGCAGATGTGGTGTTCGCGGGAGATGCGCCCTGGATCGCGTCATTCCAAGCCAGCGCGTTTCGCGCGGATCCGTCGCAGCACGCAAGGTGGAAAAGCGCCGGTAAAGCCCGTAAGCGTCGATTTGAAGCCCGAGCAAATTCGCACCAAGCCGCTCGAGCTTTTCCGCGAAGCAAAGCAAGCCGTGGACCTGACGCAAGCGCCGATACTGGTTTCCATCGGCCGCGGCATTAAGGCGCCCGAGAATATTCCCATGGCGGAAAAACTCGCAAAGGCTCTGGGCGGGGAGATTGCGGCGTCGCGGCCGATCTGCGATGAAGGCTGGCTCCCGATGGAGCGCCAGATCGGCAGCTCGGGCCAGACCGTGGCGCCGAAGCTTTACTTGGCACTGGGAATCAGCGGCGCGATCCAGCACGTGGTGGGGATGAAAGGGTCGCGCACGATTGCGGCGATCAATAAGGACCAGAATGCACCGATTTTCGAAGTCGCCGATTACGGCATCGTCGGCGATCTGTTCGAAATCGTCCCCGCCATCATCGAGGAGCTCGAAAAGACTAAGACATCCTAATCGAGTTCTTTTCGCAGAGTCCGCGTCCGTCTGCAGAATTCGCTCGCGGGGCGGGTTGCGGCGCGCGCCTGCCTGACAGCTTTCGGGAGCAGCGACGCAGCGCCGGAATTCTAGAATTATTCACGTAGTAGTTCGTGTATCTACACACGCAGGATGTATTGCTGAACTGCTTTTCTCAATGTTTGCAAGATTTGTCTCACCTTCCAACGGAAATCAATGATAACAAGAGGTTTAAGTTGGAATTTGAATTGCAAACTTTCTGCAGGCCCGGGTGCGGCCATTCCGGGGGTGTTTCTGCCGCCGCATTCGGTTCGCTCGCTCTTCGTTCAATTCAAGGGGGAATAACGATGCGGCATCCTCGCCCGGCTCCGCTATACTGCCCGCAGTCCCTTCTTTCACCGGACCAACGCAGAAATAGACGGTATCGTAGCCCGCTGGCCACAACGGCGCGGATTGCTCTGGCAATGATCGTCCTGGCAGCTGGCGTTGCCGGTATGGCACCCGATGCCAGCGCGCAGGCCAATGTCAGCGGCACCTGGCAGACGCTTCCGACGACGATGCCCATCAATCCCGTGCACGTGGCGTTGATGCACACGGGCAAGGTGCTGATCGTCTCAGGCTCGGGCAATTATCCGCCGGACACGAGCTACATGGCCGCCGTCTGGGATCCCGCGACAGACACAGTGACGACGATGCCGATCACCTGGGACATGTTCTGCAACGGCATGGTGGTGATGCCTGACGGCCGTCCGTTCGTCATGGGCGGCACGGTGCAATACGATCCGTTCTTACGGGCAGGCAGAGGACCTCCGCATTCAATCCCACGACGGGTACCTTTGCCGACCAGCAATCGATGGCCGACGGGCGATGGTATCCCACCGGTTTAGTCCTCGGAGACGGCCGCGTGATGGTCTTCTCCGGCCTGGGCCTCACCGGAAATACGAACACGACGGTCGAGTTCTACACACTCGGCAAAGGCTGGAGCCAGCCGTTCAACGCGCCCTGGACGCCGCCGCTGTATCCCCGCATGCACCTGCTGCCCTAACGGCAACGTGTTCTACTCGGGCTCAACGACCAGCTCGGCGCTCTTCAATCCGTCAAACGAGACCTGGACGCAGAATGTGGCTTCGACGATTTACAGCGGCACGCGCACCTACGGCAGTTCGGTGCTGATGCCATTGACGCCGGCGAACGGTTTCAAGCCGCGGGTGATGATTTTTGGCGGCGGGAGTCCGGCGACGACGACGACTGAAATCATCGATCTCTCCGTCGCGAATCCGAAGTGGGCTTCTGGAGTGGCGATGTCGCAAGCCCGCATCGAGATGAACGCGACGCTCCTTCCCAGCGGGCAGATTCTGGCCACCGGCGGCTCGGTGAATGACGAAGACGCCTCGACGGAAAGTTTGAATGCGGACATCTATGATTCCGTGAGCGGCGCGCGAAGTTCCGGCGGCGCGAACGCCTTCGCGCGGCTGTATCACTCGAATTCGATTCTGCTTCCCGATGCGACGGTATTGCTGATTGGCGGTAATCCGACCCGAGGCACCTACGAGTCGCACATGGAGATCTATACGCCCGCGTATCTCTACAATTCGAGCGGGCAGCTCGCCACGCGCCCGACGATCACGAGCGTCAGCTCCAGCGTGCTCGGCTACAACGCCGGATTCACGATTACGACACCGAATGCCAGCACGATTTCTTCAGTGGTATTGATGCGGGCCGGCGCAGTGACCCATGCGTTCGACATGGATCAGCGCATGGTGGGCCTGTCGTTCACAGCCGGGAGCGGCGTGCTGAACGCCACCACGCCCACGAACGGAAATCTCGCGCCTCCGGGCTACTACCTCCTGTTCATTCTGAACTACTTCGGGAGTTCCCTCGGTCGCGCAGTTCGTGCAGCTCATGACCACTCCGGGTACGCCGCCGACGGGGACGATTACAAGCCCGTCATCGAATGTCACCATCGCGGCGGGCCAATCGGTGAGCTTCGCCGGAACCGGCAACGCCCCGGGCGGCTCCGATCGCCAGCTATGACTGGGTTTTCCCCGGCGGCTCTCCGCCCGGGCTCGAGCATTCAGCGAGTGCCGGCAATGTGACGTATTCGACGCCAGGCACCTACACCGCGTCGTTCACGGTGACGGACAATTCCGGCCGCACGGACCCGAATCCGCCGACGCGCACGATAACCGTCAATCAGGTGTTTTCCCGCTTTCGGCTTCGCCCAGCTCGCAGACTGTGGCAGCGGGCAGCGGCACGAGTTACACCGTAACGGTGACATCCGAGCTCAGGCTTCAGCGGAACTGTTTCCTTCACCGCCAGCGGTGCGCCTTCCGGAGTCACCGCGACATTTAATCCCACGACCGTAACCACTTCCGGAAGCACGACCATGAGCGTCACGACAACCAGTGCAGTTGCAGCGGGCACTAATCCGCTCACTGATCAACGGATCGAGCAGCGGAGTGGCGGTGCAGACCAGCGTGAACCTCGTCATGACCGGCGGATCTTCCGTGGGGGGCACCATTACCTCGTGCAAGGCACGTCAAACGCCTCCCCGCAAGGAAACGCGAGCACTTCGTCGTCAGCGACTTTACCCGGGCAATACAAACCAATGGAAACCTGAACGTAGTGGTGATCGCATGGAACGACAGCGTGGACTACTTGCTTGAGCTCCATCACGGATAGCGCTTGGAAACTTATCCGACGGGTGCCGGCCGCGGGACCCACAAAAGTCAGCGGCACCTGCGACACAATCTGACCCATTCTACTATGCTAAAGGCATCGTGAGCGACGGTTCACCACTTCAGGAATAGAGTGAAAGTAACCTTCAGCGCGTGCGGCGCCCTATCTGACCTTCAAATCGTCGAATACGCAGGTGCCGATCCTTTACGAGCCCGCTGGATGTCGCCACTCGGAAATAGCGGGACGAGTGCGACCACCACCGCCACGTTGACGACCACCAACGCGAACGATCTCATCCTCGCGAGCAACTACCTGGACAATACCAGACGACAGGATCCGGGGACCGTCTAGGGCATTAGCCGGATGATCAAGCAGCCGGACAGTGATATCGTCGAAGACGAAGGTTCGTAACCGCGGCGGGAAGCAATACTGCCACTGCCCCGATAGACATTTTCAGGATGGTGGATGATGAGCGCTGCGGCATTCCGCGCCTTGAGCGGACCGCCGGATACGCAACCGCCGACGGCGCCATCGAATCTCACTGCCGCCGTGGCCAGCAACACGCAGATCAATCTTTCCTGGACCGCTTCCACAGACAATGTGGGAGTCACCGGCTACCGCGTGGAACAATGCCAGGGCTCCGGTTGCTCGACATTCGCCCAAGTCGAGGCTACCACTGCAGGTGAGCCACCACTTACAACGCCATCTGGCTTGACCGCCGGCAACCTCATACAGCTACCGCGTCCGCGCCACGGACGCCGCCGGCAACCTCAGCGCCTATTCCAACACCGCCAGCGCGACAACTTCAGCCGCGCCTCCGCCGGGCGTGAAGTTTGTGCAGGGTGCCTACAGCACGCCGCGGGGCAACAATGCCTCCGTCTCGGCGACGCTACGCCTCAGCGCAAGCAGCGGGCGATCTCAATATCGTCGTGATCGGATGGTCGGACACTACCGCCACGGTGAAAACGGTCACCGATTCCAAGCTAAATGTCTACACGCTCGCAGTCGGCCCTACACAGGTGACCGGTCAGGCGACGCAATCGATCTACTACGCGAAGAGCATCGCGGCAGCCGCGGCCAATGCCAACGTGGTTACCGTGGCATTCAACGGCTCGGCCAACACTCCCGACCTGCGCATCCTCGAGTACTCAGGCGCGCCGGCGGTAGGCCCAATCGACGCTGTCGGCTCGGCGAGCGGTTCGAGCGCCACCGCCAGCGCTTCGGTCACCACCACCAATGCGAATGATGTAATCCTGGCCGCCGATTTCGTCGAGATGGCTACGCCGGGTCCCGGAGCTGGGCTTTACCAACCGCATGATCACCGTGCCGGACTCGGATATCGTCGAAGATGAGACCGTCTCTTCAACCGGAACTTTCTCCGGGACCGCTCCTGAAAGCCCGGCCGGTTGGTGGGTCATGCAGGTGATCGCAATTAAGTAAAGGCGCCCAAATCGTTCGCGAAACCGGGCGTTTCTGCACGTCTCGCGCGCTGTAGGCTATCAGTTTCGGTTTGAGCCTACAGCGGCAGCCGAAGTACCAAATCAGGAATCGCGGTATTGTCTGGCGTCGAACTGTCTCCCGCTCACAGCCGGGTGTGACTTCTTGTCACCTTCAAACCGCGGTTAGCATCTGAAGGGCACGGCGCCCTGAAGATGGGGCGCTGAATGACGATCCCGGCCAATTCGTCGGTGTCGCGGTGAATCTGAGCAGCCCGCCATCGATGTTGTGGGCCGGCAGGCCGCTTGGTGACGTGTTGGACTGCCGTACAACGGGGGCCAGAAACGTGCTTGTGACTCCTTTGGGCTGGGGCTGTACTCAAGTTCGGGCGCCGGACAGAGGGCTCGGGCTAGGGAAATTTGTGAGTACTGGTACTCTATGCTAATCCACCGTCGCAGTATAGGATAGAGGGTGTCGACGTCCCCGCTTTGATGCACAGGGTAGTAGCAACATTGCCCTATTTCTGAACTCGGGTACAGGTGAACTGGCTTCTACCGACGCTCAGAATCGAAGAGCACTCACAGCCGCGATGGTGCCTTGCGGCGGCGCTCTGAGACTGTCGGGGGAAGTAACCGCGGTTTAAGTTTTGAGCTCGGTTATGCCAGCGTAGTCATCAGCGGGGGGACTCTGAATGAGGGTGTGGAACCGGTATGTAGGCCTGTCAGTAGCACTCGGCGCGCTCGTATGGATCATGAGCGGCTGCGCCGGCGCGGTTTCCAACTCTACCTCCGGTAGATCCGCCGCCTCCGGTTAGTCCCTCGATCACCACTCAGCCTGCCAATCAATCTGTGCTCGCCGGTGCCACAGCGACGTTTACGGTGGTTGCCGCCGGTTCGGCCCCACTGAGCTACCAATGGCAAAAGAATGGCGCCGCCATAGCTGACGCGACTTCAGCGAGCTATACGACTCCCGCGACTTCACTGTGTCTGACAACAACGCAATGTTCCAGGTAGTCGTGAGCAATTCCGTCTGGAGCGTCACGAGCAATGCTGCAACGCTGACGGTGAGTCCCTGATCGAATGGCGCCGAACATCATGACGCTAAGCCGGAACAGGCCAGGACGGTGATGGACGGACAGACAGCCACGTTTTCGGTAACGGCGACGGGAACGCAGCCGCTGAGTTACCAGTGGCAGAAGAATGGCTCAGTGATAAGCGGCGCGGTGTCGGCAAGCTACACCACCCCTGCGACGACGAATGCCGACAATGGATCAACCTTCCAAGTGTCAATCAGCAATTCCGCCGGCAAGATCAACAGCAATCCAGCGACTTTGACTGTGAACCCGGATCCCGTCGCGCCAGGTATCGTCACGCAGCCGACGAATCAGTCGGTGCCTGGGCGGTAAAACACCACGTTTTGGGGAGCTCGGCCTCCGGGACGCAGCCGCTGAGCTACCAGTGGCAAAAGAACGGCTCGGCGATCAGTCGGTGCGATATCACCCAACTACACAACTCCCGTGACGACGAGCAACGGACAATGGTTCGACGTTTCAAGTGGAGTCAGAATCGGCTCGGCACGATCACGAGAATTCAGCGACGCTGACAGTGAACCCGGATCCTGTCGCGCCGAGCATCACCACACAACCGGTCGAGCACCACGGTGACGGCGGGCCAGAGCGCAAGCTTTTCCGTAGTAGCTTCAGGAACGCAGCCGCTGAGCTACCAGTGGCAAAAGAATGGCTCGGCGATCAGCGGTGCGAATTCGGCGACCTACATGACGCCGGCGACTACGACTGGCCGATAATGGGTCGGTCTTTCAAGGTCGTAGTCAGCAATTCAGCCGGTTCGATCACCCCGAGCAACGCGGCGACATTGACGGTAAAACCCGGCCCCAGTTTCGCCCAGCATCACCGCCCAGCCCGCAAATCAGACCGTAACGGCGGGGCAGACGGCCACGTTTTCCGTGGTGGCCTCTGGTACTCAGCCGTTGAGTCACCAGTGGCAAGAGAACGGTGCGCCAATCAGCGGCGCGAATTCCGCGAGCTATACGACTCCGGCGACGGCGACGGCGGACAGCGGCTCGACTTTTAACGTCATTGTAAGCAATTCGGTCGGGAGCGTGCGAAGAGGAACAATGCGACGCTCACGGTGAACCCGGCCCCTGTGGCGCCGGGCTTCATCACGCAGCCGGCGAATCAGACGGTGTACGGCAGGACAGACGGCCACGTTCTCCGTCGCGGCCCCGGAAACGCAGCCGCTGAGCTACCAGTGGCAAAAAAACGGCTCTCCAATCAGTGGAGCGACCTCAGCGAGCTACACGACTCCCGGCAACCGTCGCGTCGGACGACGGCTCAACGTTCCGGGTGGTCGTAAGCAATTCGGCGGGGAATGCAACGAAGCAATAACGCGACGCTGACGGTGAACCCGGTCCTGTGGCGCCGACGATCACAACGCAGCCGGCGAATCAGACGGTGACCGTCGGGTCAGACAGCCTACGTTCTCCGTCGCGGCCTCCGGGAGCGCAGCCGCTGAGCTACCAGTGGCAAGAGAACGGCTCTCCAATCAGTGGAGCGACCTCAGCGAGCTACACGACTCCGGCAACCGTCCGGCGTCGGACAACGGCTCGACGTTCCGCGTCGCCGTAAGCAACTCCGCGGGGAACGCAACGAGCAACACTCGCTACGCTGACGGTAAATGTACGGGGCGCCCACGATCACGACGCAGCCAGTGAATCAAACGGTGACAGCGGGACAGACGGCCACGTTCTCCGTCGCGGCCTCCGGGAGCGCAGCCGCTGAGCTACCAGTGGCAAAAAAACGGCTCTCCAATCAGTGGAGCGACCTCGGCGAGCTACACGACACCGGCCACGACTGCGGCGGACAACGCTTCGACCTTCCGCGTCGTGGTCAGCAACGCCGCGGGCAACACGCCCGAGCAGCACTGCAACGCTGACAGTGCCAGTCGCCGCCGAGCATCACCACGCAGCCGGCAGGCGTAGACGGTAACGGCGGGCCAGACCGCCAACTTCTCCGTCGCGGCCGCGGGAACTTCGCCCTTGAGCTATCAGTGGCAGAAGAACGGCGCAAACATCAGTGGCGCGACATCTTCGAGCTACACGACCCCGGCAACCAAGACGTCCGACAACGGCGCGAGCTTTGTGGTCAGCGTCACCAATCCCGCGGGGAGCATTTCGAGCGGCACGGCGATATTGACCGTCAACGCCGACACGACTCCGCCCACGGTGTCCATCACTTCTCCGACATCCGGATCGACCGTAAGCGGCAAGATTCGGTTAGCGCGACGGCGTCGGACAACGTCGCGGTGGCCAGCGTGCAATTGCAGGTGGATGGAGCGGACTCCGGCTCGGCCGATACAACTTCGCCCTACAATTTTTCGCTCGATACCACAACGCTGACAAATGCGAACCATACTCTGACCGCCGTCGCGACGGATACTTCCGGTAACCAGGCCACTTCCGCCGCCGTTTCCATTACTGTGGCGAATCAAAGCGGCCCGGCACACCGGGCTACGCGGGCAACGGCGCGGGCTGCCCGCTCTCAAACGACCAGAACCAGACACGCGATCAAGTAACGCAGTACCACTGCCCGCTGCCCAATCCGACCATCGCGGGCAATTTACTCGTCGTGCAGTTGCGCTACAACACGCCTGCGCAGTCGCCGTCGTTCACCGACAACGTCGGCGGCAATAACTACCAGCTCGGCGTGTCCTGCACCGATAATGCGAATGGCGTGGTCTCGGCCATCTACTTCGTGCAGGGAGTGCGCGCGGGCGTCAACGAATCGCGGTCAATCTCTCGAGCACCCAGTTCGTGCAGATGCAGCCCTACGAATTCTTCAATGCCGGCGCGCTCGATCAAGCCACCTGCCAGTCCGGCAGCGGCACGTCGGTCGCGACTCCGCGCTTAACGCCCTCAGCACTTCGGGCGATCTCGTGTTCCAGCAGGCCGTGGTGGACAGCGTTCAGCCGATTTCGGGCTGCACCAAGGGTTCGCAGAGCAATATCAACTGGACGCTGCGCAGCGCGATGATTGCCGACGAGTTCCCTTCGTGCGTGCAATTCGGCGTCTACAATTCGACAGCCTCTTTCGCCCCATCCTTCACGCTCGGCACTTCGGCCAGCTTCATCACTGCAGCCGCAGCGTTCCAACCCGCGAAAACAGGCTCGGCTCCGCCTTCGGGCATCCGCGTGGTTTATGTCCAACACGACGACACGGACAACGAAGACGCGAGTTCCGTTCCGCTCGAAATGCCCATCAGCGGCAACATGTTCGCCATCCTATTTGGTTCGGGCTGCCACGATCCGAGCACTACGGACTGTGCGTACCCGACTTCAGTTTCTGACGGCGTCAATAATTACCTGCAGGTAGGCGGGAATGTGGTTAGTCCGGGCCCCGATGGCGGTGCTTCCGTCGGCTCAGTGTGGTACGCCAAGGGTGTCTCGCCGGGCACTACTTCCCCAAGTGGACGATGCATCCGCGGTCAGCTGCCGCCAACGGCAGCACGATGTTCCTTTATGACATCTCAGGCGCGTCGAGCGATCCACTCGACACTTCGTTCGGCTCGAACGGGCTCGCCAGCAACTCCGGAGACCAAACCACCGACGGCTGGCGGGGACGTTACGACTCTCACGGCTACTCCATCGCAAGCCAATGAAGTCATCCTCGTGACCGTGGGCGCCGCTTGGAACACGTTTACCGGAATCACCAGCCCCGCCGGCGGCCAATTCCTATCGAGTCACTACGTGGTCGAGACGAACTCGAGCCACGACGATCTCAACGGCGGATGGATGTTGTATTACAACGGCTCGGCTACCTCCGCGATCACCGTCATATGGACGCAGGATGAGTCGAATTTTCCCGGCGTCGGCGACTGGATGTCCGTCGGCGCAGCGTTTCACTGATACCGCCAGCCGGCTGCGACCCCGCTGGGCAACTGGCCATCGCCGCACCCTTCGGCCGCACTCAATTCCACCGCACTCCTATCGGCCTCGCTTGCCGGCGACGGAAATGTCGAGCCGCCCGGAACCCTTCTGCCCGCGCATCTCGGCTGAGGGATTGGATACGCCGCGCCGATGAGATACTTGCATCTCCACAGGCGCGCTTGCTAGTCTCGTTCAGGACTTTCAGCACGCACGAGAACGCGCGCTGCACGCCACCCTCCGCCAGTTCGTCTCCGAAGCTGCAAAGTACGGCTTCCCTGGGGAGGTGGCGCTGATACGCATTGTACCGGCGGCGCCGTGGGGACACTTTCAGGGCTTGAAAGAGGCTCTCAAAGCACATGGGAGTGAATGCGCTTATCGGCGTCGGCCTGCCCGTTTACAACGGCGAGGAATTCCTGGCCACGGCCATCGATTCCGTGCTGGCGCAAACCTTCCCGGATTTTGAGGTCCTCATCTCCGATAATGCTTCCACGGATCGAACCGAGGAGATTTGCCGCGAATATGTAGCCCGGGACAGCCGCGTCAAATACTTCCGCGCCCCCGAAAATCGAGGAATCGTCTGGAATTACAATGAGGTCTTCAGAGCTCTCCTCGCAGAAATACTTCATGTGGTTCTCCCACGATGATGTGATCGCGCCCACCTACCTCGAGCGCTGCGTGAAGCCCTGCGAGGAAGATCCCAACGTCGTTCTCTGCTTCTCCAACTGGGGCGAGATTGATTCCGCCGGGCATCTGCGCTTCACGCAGAAAAGCCGCGTGGTGATGGATTCTCCGGACCGCTGTGGAGAGATTCCGCGCCGCCATACGCCTGGATCATCTTTGCGAGCCGTGGTGCGGCGTCACGCGCTCCGATATCTTGAGGAAAACCCCGCTCTACGGAAGTTTCGCGGACTACGATCGCGTGATGATCGCGGAGTTGGGTCTGTACGGCCGCTTCGTCGAAATCCCCGAGCCGCTCTTCTTCCGCCGGGAACACGAAGGACGCTCCATTTATATGCACCCGACACGATTTGAGCGCACTGGATGGCTCGACCGGAAACTGAAAGGCTCCATCGTCTTCCCCCATTTCCGCGAATATCGCGAGTTTTGGGCTGCGCTGAGCCGGGTGAATTTGCCCTGGCGTGAGAGAATGGGCTGCGACTGGGCCCTGTTGAAATGGGCTGCGACGATATTGGCCCAGAATGGCGATGGATCTCCGGGTGGCCGCGCATGAGACTCTGCGGCCGCTTTTTTCCCGCTGAAACTCGAATATCGTTACGGCTGAAGGCACGAACGAGACCTGGGACCGATACTTCGCGCCGGATGATGGTGCGTGTGCTGCGAACGGAGCCAAGGATCGAGATGGGCGATGGGGACTAGGCGGATTCTTCGAAAAATAATCGTGGCCGCGGCTCTGGCTGCAATCGTGTTGCTGGTTGCGATCGCCTCTCTTCGCCCGCTCCGCTGGCGCGCGATCATTGCTTTCGACAAAGCCACGGGCCGCCTGAACGATATCGAGTGGTCCGATCTGCGCTGGATGTTTCGTCCCGGAAGCACCGTGGATCTCGAGGTTTTGGCCGAATCGCGCAATCCCTTCGAGGCAGTCGCCGAATCCGCTTCACTCGAAAAGCGACGTGGATGCCGGTGATCGAATTTTCCGTGAGAAATGCAGCGCCTGCCATGGCGATGGCGCTCATGGCGGCCCAGGCGGCCCGGACCTGCATGACCACGTTTTCAAGCGCGGCCGCAGCGACTGGGCGCTCTATCAGACCATCACTCTTGGGCTGCCCGGAACAGCAATGCCGGCCTGGAAGATGCCTCGCGACGATGCTTGGAAGCTCGTCGGTTATTTGAATACCGAACTCATTCAGCACAATTCGGATGGAAAATCCGGGCAGCCTGGTTCTGCACCGGTATCCATTCAGCCGGTCGCTCCTGCCGAGTTGCGCGATGCCGGCAATCAGACTGCGGATTGGCTCACGTACTCAGGCTCCTACGCGAGCCAGCGATATTCGCGTTCGCGCCAGATTACCCGCGAGAACGTCGGCCAGCTTCGCGTCGAATGGCAGCGCCAGCTCTCCACCTGCCGAAGACAAGGTCGAAACGTCGCCCATTGTTCGCGGATCGACGATGTTCATCACCGAACCACCGAGTACCGTTCTGGCTCTGGACGCGGCTTCTGGATACGTGCTCTGGTCGTATACGCATGATCTTCCGTGGGGCAGCTCAAGCTGTGCTGCGGCATGGTGAATCGAGGCGTCGCGTTGCTGGGCGACCGGGTATATGTGGGCACTTTGGACGCGCACCTGGTTGCTTTTGATTTTGCTAAGACCGGCCGGGTGGAGTGGGATGTCGCCTCGGTGGCGGATTATCGAAGGGTTAGGCAGCATCACCGGCGCGCCTCTTGCGGTGGACGACATGGTTCTTACCGGAGTCGGCGGCGGAGAATTCGGAATTCGCGGCATTGTCGATGCCTACGACGCCGCCACCGGCCAGCGGCGCTGGCGCTTCTACACCATCCCCGCAGCAGGCGAGCCCGGCAGCGAGACATGGGAAGATGGTTCCGCGGTCGGCGGCGCGCCCTCGTGGCTTACAGGATCGTTCGATCCTCAGCCTCGCGCACCATCTACTGGGGATCGGCAATCCGTCGCCGAATTACAACGGGCAAAATCGCAATGGTGATAATGTCTATTCGAATTCGGTCGTCGCGCTGGACGCTGACACCGGCAAGCTGCGTTGGTTTTATCAATTCACGCCGCACGATGCGCACGATTGGGATTCTTGCCAGATTCCCGTACTCGTGGATGTCGGTGCTCAATGGCGAGAAACGGAATTTGCTCGCGTGGGCCAACCGCAACGGATTCTTTTATTTGCTCGATCGCACGAGCGGTGAAATTCTCTTGCCGGCGCGCCCTTCGTGAAGCAGAACTGGCAGGATGGATTCGACGCAAACGGTCGTCCGCACGTGCGCCCGGAGTCGTTCCTAGCCGTGAAGGCTCGCTCGTCTATCCCAGCCTTTTTGGCGGCACCAACTGGTGGTCCCCCACCTACGATCCTGAATTGGAGCTATGTACATCTCGACGACGGACCGGGGGGGATGTTTTACGTGTTCCCGATGAACCGCTCAGCCCGGATCAGGGCTTTATCCTCGGTGGCTATACCTTTTGCGCGCGCCCAAAGAGGACACCACAATTGCAGTGAAAGCGCTGGAATTGCCGCCACCGGACACGTGCGCTGGCAATACACGCGCCCGCCGGTGAAGGGCGCTCGATCAGATGGGCGGGTTGATGAGCACGGCAGGAGGCATCGTCTTCGGCGGTGAGCGCGAATCTCTCTACGCCCTGGATTCGGCGACGCGGGCGCGGAGCTTCGGCATTTCGACGCGGGCGGCCAGGTGTTCGGGCGGCCCCGGTGACCATCAGCTTGGGGGAAAGCGCGAATTCATCTGGGGATAGCGGCGGGACGCAGCATCATAACTTTCGCCCTGCCTCAATCCGATGCTGCAAAGAAGGCCGCCGGCGGCAACACACTAAGATCGCAACCGAAGGGCTCAGATCAATTTTTTTTTTTTTTTTTTTTTTTTTTTTTTTTTTTTAAAAAAAAAAAAAAAAAAAAAAAAAAAAAAAAAAAAAAAAAAAAAAAAAAAAAAAAAAAAAAAAAAAAAAAAAAATCTAAATAGAATTCTCCCCCACACGCTT
Organism: uncultured Acidobacteriota bacterium; assembly: GCA_963707165.1. Taxonomy (GTDB): domain Bacteria; phylum Acidobacteriota; class Terriglobia; order Acidiferrales; family UBA7541; genus Palsa-147. The sequence goes on from CAVPPO010000003.1 coordinate 159,842, forward strand.
CAACCAAATCTCGCGCCAATAAGGATAAATGCTTCGCGGGCAAAATAGCCGCCGGTCGCTATATTTCGCGCAGCACACCGCACCTTCGAGAATCAGGCAGTCCTTTGTAAAGGCGACCATTCGCCCGGTGCGCTCATCGATAATGTGGTCGACGCGCGCCAGCACACGCCGCTTCGTCTCGCAGTAGGGCACCATCTCGGCATCGAAAGAAAGCCCCTGGTTGCGGTTCCGCTTGTTCAGCGTCGTCAAAATCTCGCGATAAGGCTTCACCTGCACCAATTCTCCGGGCTGAAGATCGAGCGTCTCGTGTGGCGTCTTGTCGAGCGTTCCGGCGAGGAAAGGAAATGGCTCACTGCCGCGCCATCGTTGCACCGTGTTGTACATCGCGAGCTGCGCGCGGTAACCCACAGTATGGACAGACCGGTAAAACGCCCGGAAGAAGAGCGATTTCAGGACGTCCAGCACTCCCACATTTTGCGAAAGGATTTCGCGTACGTACTGCCGCACGTCCCACCAGGGCAGCGGCTCGGACGCGTGCAGCAGTTCCGTAGCCTGACAGCGATAGTGAATCTCGCCGTTTTTCGCGGCGCCTTGAGTTTGCGTTAGCTGGATGAGTTGATCGTGATTGCAGCGCAGCGGCGCAGAAGGGCGCGAATCATCGCGCGGTCCGCGGGCTGCGAGAACGGCTCGTCCCGCTCAACCCGCCGCAGCCACGCTTCCTTCCAGAAAAATAGGCACATCGCCTGGCATCCGGCATGAGCTCCGCCGTTGCACCGCAAACCTTCGAGATGCACCATGTCGTACATGCGCCTCGAGCCAGTGAGATTAATCGTGTCGCAGGTCTTGTCGGCGCGCTTGAATACCCGGAATCGTTTCCCGCAGAATTCCAGCATCTCCGGCATAAACGGCATGCCGTCGATTCCGCCGCGCTCATCGAGCGTCGCCAGAATCTCCTGCTCGCTGCGGACCTCGACGATCTCTCCCGCGTGCAGGTTAAGCGGCCGAGTTTTCGCGTTCCGGTTGGGCATTTCCAGCCTTATCTGATGGACCTTTCCATCGGAGCGGTCACCGGGCCGAACGCGGTGACCTTGGGAAAAGGATTCACTACGCCGCGCGCACCCGGACTCGAATTCACAAAAATCGTCGCCGCGGGATATAGCCTGTCCACGACCTTCTCGTTGTTGAAGCGGAACAGCACGATGCCGAAATAGTACGTGCCTCCCGCAAGATTCAGGTCCATTTCAAACGTGCATGCGAATCGTTCGCCGGGCTTCATCTCAATCGGCGGAAATCCCAGATATTCCGTCGAAGTATGGAATATTTCATACTGCCGGTCGTCGTTGACCAGCAGCACCACCGAGAATGGCTCGCTCTCTGCGGAGCATTCCACTTCGATATCCACCCAGATCTTCTCGCCGGATTCGAACGCGACATTCTCGTGGTCCACTCCCCGCACTCTCGTCTGCGAGACGCGCACGGCCTTCGACTCCGAATCGCGCGCTTGCGCCCCGCTGCGTTCCAGATACGTCCGGATCACATGCGAACTCGACGCCGCTTCCACCACTTTTCCTCGCTCGAGCAAAATACTTCGCGGGCAAAGCTCGGCGATCGCGCGCAAATTATGCGACACGAATATCACCGACGCCCCGCCCCGAATAATGGCGTTCATCCTCTCCAGGCAGCGGTTCTGAAACACGATGTCGCCCACGCTCAAAACTTCATCCACGATCAAAATATCCGGATCGACGTGCGCCGCCACCGAAAATCCCAATCGCGCGTACATCCCGGTCGAATATCTCTTCACCGGCGTGTCGATAAAATCCGCCAACCCTGAAAATTCCACGATGGAATCGAATTTCTGCGCGATCTCCGCGCGCGTCATCCCCAGAATCGCCCCATTCAAATAAATATTCTCGCGGCCGGTGAGATCGGGATGAAACCCCGCGCCCACTTCAATCAGCGCCGATAGCTTTCCATTCACTTCAATTCGCCCGCTCGTCGGCGACATCACGCCGCTGATGAGCTTCAGGATCGTGCTCTTCCCCGCCCCGTTCGCGCCAACGATTCCAAAAGCTTCGCCGCGCGCCAGCTCGAAACTCACATTCCGCAGCGCCCAAAAATCCCGCTTTGCCGCATCCGCACGGCTGCGCCCGGTCACCCGCGAGATGAATGCGGGCACCAGATCGCGCAGCGAATCGTGGATTTCCCCTCGAATGAACTTCTTCGAGACATCGGCCACGCGCAGAACTGTGTCCTTCGCCGCCACTAGATACTCTCCGCGAACATCGGCTCCCATTTCTTGAACAAATAGAAGCCTCCCAGCAAGCTGATCGCTGCAAACGCCGCGCTATACGCAAGCCAATGCAAATCCGGCGCGCTGCGGTAAACGATACATTTCTCCAGGCCCTCGATCGGCGCCGCCAGCGGGTTCACCAGCAGATAATTGGCCCATTTTCCGAACATCTCCACGTCGTAGAAAACCGGCGTGATAAAGATGGCGAACGTGATCACCACTTCTACGAGATATTTCACATCGCGAAAAAAAAGCGACGCCGCCGATACAATCAACGCCCAACCGATCGCCAGCGCAACCACAATCGCCAGCAGCACCGGCACCCACAACAATTCCCAGCTCACGCGAAAACGGATCACCAGCAGAGCAATTCCGAAGCAGGTGGACGCGATGGCGAAATCAAAAAGTTGCGAGAGCGTGGCGGCGATCGGAAATATCGCCCGCGGCATGTAAATCTTGGTGATCAGATTGGGATTCCCGATCAGGCTCGTCGAAGAAAATCGCATTGTGCTGGCAAAAAAAGCCCACACCAGCCCTTTCACCGTCACTCCCGCGATTTCCTCCGCCACGATCGGCTTCCCCGAAAGCGCCGACATGCCGTAGCGCACGATCACTCCCGCAGCCACGATCACCGCCGGCAGCAAAATCGCCCACAAAAATCCCATCACCGATTGCTTGTAGCGGATCTTGATCTCTCTCCACGTAATGATGTAGAGAAGATCGCCCCGCTGAATGAGTTCCAGGATTCCCTTGTACATTTCCAATCAGCCTTTGCCTCGATGCCGTCAATTGCGAATCTCGTCCCAATGCATTCCCGATCGCGCAACTCCACCGAACACTCGCTCTACAGTAGAGCCTTCCGGCAGTAAAATCCCTCCGCGCAACCGCCCAAAGCCCGCGATTCCATTCCGCGAATTCTCAGCAGCGCGCGAAAAGTATCTTCGGTGAACCACACGCGATTCGTCTGCGAGCCAAACGCCGCAAAAATCGATCGGATCTTCCGAGTACAGAGCGCCTCATCCAAATCCACAAACAAATTCGGCGAACCCAAATCCCCGTCGTATTTCGGAATTTCGTATTCCAGAATCATGTGATCGCGCCAGGTATTCCAGGTCAGGTCGGAGATCAGCCGATGGTCCTGATGAAGGTCGTCGCGATAGTGCGTGAAAATCAAGTCCGGCGAGATGCGGCGCTTGAGCTTTTCGAAATATTCCTTGATTCTCGATCCCACAAACGGGAAGTGCCCGTCCCGGAAACTCTTAACTTCCACAGTCCGCTTCCGCACTCCCTCGAGAAAAAGTCCCGCGGCTTTCAGCGCCTCGCGCTTCCGCTTCGGATTCGAACTGAAGACCACCCAGGTAAACTCGATGCCCGGATTCTCCCGCGCCAGCCTCAGAATCGTGCCGCCGCATCCGATTTCAATGTCGTCGCAGTGCGCCCCGAGGCACAGCACCTTGCGAAATTCCTGCTTGCGCCCGCCAAAATTCAGTTTAAGCACGCCCGTCCCTCAGGCGAGCCCGCCCGCGCGGCTTCTGCGTTCGCTCTTTCGTGTCGCGCCGCGGCAATTCTTCCTTTTTTTCCGCCGGCGAATTCCATACCTCCCACGGCGCGTGGCCCGATGCCAGCAAATCTTCCAGCACCTGCCGGTCCTTGAACGTATCCATCGCGTGGAAAAATCCGTCGTACTCATACGCCGCCAGTTTCTTTTCCTGAATCAGCCGCTGGAACGGCTCCTGCACCAGCTCTTCGCCTTCACGGATGTAATCAAAAATCTCCTTGCGCAACACGAAATAGCCCGAGTTGATGCGGATGTTCGCCTTGGTCATCTCCCGGATTCCGTCCACCATTCCGTTACTCCCAGCAGTCACGACGTGAAAGCTCAGATTCGGCCGCGCGCTCAAAAACGTCGCGATGGCCTTGTGCTTGTCGATTTGCTCGATCATCGACGGAAGCCGCAAATCCGTAAGCCCGTCAGTGTAATTCGCTAGGAAAACTTCCTCGCCCTCCAGATATTTCTTCACCGCTTTCAATCTCTGCCCGATGTTGGAATCAATCCCCGTGTTCGCAAACGTGATGTTCCAATCGTGGATGTCGCTGTGCGAAAGAAGCAGCTTCTTGCCGCCCTCCGAGTAGACGAAATCGTTCGAGAGGCACTCGTCGTAATTGAGAAAGAATTCCTTGATCGCCTCGGCCCGGTAACCAAGGCACAAAATGAAATCCCGGTGTCCGTAGTGGGCGTAATACTTCATCACGTGCCACAAAATCGGCCGAGCCCCAATCGGCACCAACGGCTTCGGAACGCTTTCGGAATAATCGCGAATGCGCAGCCCCAGGCCTCCGCAGAACAGAACCACCTTCACGGCCGTCCTCCTCGCCTCACGAATAAACCTTCACGCGCGGAATGGGCACCACGAATTTCCCGCCCCACTCGCGGATGTATGCGTTCAACTGCATGATTTCGTCTTTCAAATTCCACGGAAGAATCAGCACGTAATCCGGTTTCGTCTCGCGGATGCGTTCGGGCAAATGAATCGGGATGTGCGTCCCCGGCAAAAAACGCCCGTGCTTGTAAGGATTCCGGTCCACGGTGTAATCCACGAAATCCGTGCGAATCCCGCAATAATTAAGCAGCGTGTTCCCTTTGCCGGGCGCGCCGTAACCGACAATCGTCTTGCCCGCCCGCTTGGCGTCAATCAGAAACTCCAGCAACGCCCGCTTGGTCTCTTTCACCTGCTCGGTGAACGTGCTGTAAAGCTTCAGCCCGCTGATCCCCGCTGCATCTTCCCGTGCTCGCAGATCTCTCACTCGTGCGGTCGCGGGCTTCGATCCATTTTCGGCCTGGCACCCATAAATCCGCAGCGATCCCCCGTGCGTGGGGATTTCATCCACGTCGAAAAGCCTCATCCCATGCGCCGCAAAAATCTTCTCCGCCGTGAAAAACGAGAAGTATGAAAAATGCTCGTGGTAAATCGTGTCGAACTGATTTTCTTCAATTAGCCGCAGCAGATGCGGAAACTCCATGGTAATCACGCCGCCGGGCTTCAGCAGAATCTTCATCCCGGCCACAAAGCTGTTCAAATCCGGCACCTGCGCCAGAACATTGTTCCCCAGCAACAAATCCGCGCGCTTGCCGTCGCCCGCCAGTTCCGCAGCCAGTCCCTCGTTGAAGAATTTCACGAGTGTCGGCACGCCTTTCGCCACCGCCGCCTTCGCCACGTTCACCGCCGGCTCGATCCCCAGCGCCGGAACTCCGCGCTCCACAAAATATTGCAGCAGATAGCCGTCGTTACTTGCCAATTCAACGACATGGCTCTTCTTGCCCAGCCCGAATCGCGCAATCATGTCCTCGGTATATTTCTTCGCGTGCGCCAGCCAGCTATCTGAGTACGACGAAAAGTAGGCATACTCCTCAAAAATCGAAGCCACACTCACGTATTGCTGAAGCTGCACGAGAAAGCATTTGTCGCAGAGATACACGTGCAGCGGATAAAAAACTTCGCCCTGATTTACCTGGTCGGCGGCAAGAAAACTCTCGCACAGCGGCGACATTCCCAAATCCACAAACGTATGCTTGAGCTCGCTCCCGCAAAACCGGCAGCGATTCTGTTCCGCCGCGCCGCGCGATTCACCGGCGCCCGTGGACTGCGTTTTCACCGCCGCCCCTGCCGCAGCGCCCGCGCCATTTCGCTTCCGCGAAGACGACGTCCGGCTGGGAACTCGCGTCTTGCTCATAACCATGGCTAATTCCGCCCCAAAGATGCAGTGGGATCCGGCAGAGACATCCACCGGCTCAATTAAATTTACGGAAAACCGGCTTCACCGGACGGCCCACCAAATATTTTTCAGCGCCGTCCTCGAGCGCCTTGCGATACACAACCAGAGCTTCGCCAATCGCTTCTATCGACCGGTCGATATCCTCATCACTGTGAGAATAGCTGACCACCAGTGATGGCGCCACCAACCCGCGCTGGATTGTTTCCTGCAGGAAAAGTGTGCGATAGGGCTGCGAAGGATTCTTTTCAGGATCGCGCGTGGCGTACACTAGATTCGGCGCTTTCCCCAAAACTTCGAAATAGCCTTCCAAATGCAGTTCCTGGATGATCTTGTTGATTCCGCTCCGCAACCGCTCGCCCTGCTTGTGCAGCTGCTCCACAACTTTTTCGCGCTTGTAGATGCGCATGCACTCGATCGCCGCCGCCAGGCAATGATTCTCCGCACCATGCGTCAGCGAAAGCAGGAACACGCGCTCGTGCGCATGTTCGATCCCGCCGCGCTCCATGATTTCGCGCTTCCCCACCAGTGCCCCGAGCGAAAATCCGTTGCCGATGCACTTTCCGAATGTCGATAGGTCCGGCGTGATCCCGTAATATTTCTGCGCGCCCCCGAGATGCCAGCGAAATCCGGTGATCATTTCATCGAGAATGAAGACCGCTCCGTTCTCTTTGCAGGTTTTCTGCACGTCGGCGAGAAATCCCGGCAGTGGCTCAACGGCGGTCGCCGCTTCCATGATCACGCAAGCGATCTTCCCGCGGTGCTGCTCGAACAAATTCCGCAAGCTCGCAATGTCGTTATAGTGGAACTGCAGAGTGAGATCCTGAATGGTTTTCGGAATCCCAGCAGACATGGGTGTGCTTCCAATGAACCAATCATCTACCGAGAAAAAAGGCTGGTCGCACCGCGCGATTAGATCCCGGCCCGTGTAAGCCCGCGAGAGTTTCACTGCACCGCTCGTTGCGTCCGAGCCGTTCTTCCCGAACTTCACCATCTCGGCACTTTCGATCAACCCCGCCAGCTCTTCGGCACATTCCAATTCAATCGGCGCCGGCCGCGTGAAGTTATTCCCCAAAAGCATCGCGCGGTACGCCGCTTCGATCACGGGCTTGTACGCGTGGCCAAGCCCCACTGCGCGCAATCCCATTCCGTATTCAATGAATTCATTGCCGTCCACATCCCACACGTGGCATCCCTGCCCCCGCGCTATGAATCCCGGCGCAAGCACCGGATATTGATCGTCGCCCTTCGCGTAAGTGTGCGCCCCTCCAGGAATGCGCCCGTGCGCCTTCGGCTGCAGCTCCTTCGACTTAGCAAATTTCATCTCTGTCTTTTCACTAGTTCGCGACGCCACCGTAACTCTTCTCCTCTAATCTCATCTCGCGTGCGCGAGCACTCCGTATTTGCTCCGTCCGCGGTCGTAGGGGCGCCGCTTGCTGCGCCCGCCAAATTAAATCTCTCTGTAAAACCATCCACGGGCTTTGCTGCAGCCTCACGTCTGTTTCTTCAAGAGCCCATGCTCCTCAAGATCCCGCGCCGCCCGCCGAATCTGCTCAAACGGCATCGCCGAGCGCTCCGCAATATCGAGCAAACCACGCGTCCCATCCGACTGATTCAAAACCCACAACATCGCCATCTCCCGCGCCTCCGCGTCCACATGCCCGCCGATATTTCGATAAAGCCCGCGCTTCCCCAACTGCGGCTCGCCCTTGGGGCTCTGATTCACGTAAACGCGGTTCTCCTCGAGAACGCCGAGCACCGCAAGAATCTTGCTGAACGAATCTCCCAGAGACGCGGGCAACACAAAATTCAAATTATCTTCGGAAGTGTGATACTCAGGAAATTTCCCATGATGCGTTCGCGAAATGCATCCCACAGCCAGATCGAACGCCGGAGAGCAATACTGTCGCTCGTCATATCCGTAAGGCGAAAAATCGCGCACGGCAAACGCACTTCCCGAGTGCTGCAGCACATGCACCACCGCGCGATCAACTTCCGCATTCCCCCGCCGGCTGCGCTTGTATGACATCCCGCCACGATCTCCCAGGCATGCCAGCACCAATCCGTGCCGGATCCGCCGGGCCGCCTCTTCATTCAGGCTCAACCAAGTGATCGACCCAATCGTCCCCGGAATAAACAAGAAACGATACGAATACCGCCGCGCAGCTCCCGCCAGCGTCTTCGCCAGCAGCGCCGCGATCGAAACGCCCGATAGATTATCGTTACAAAGCGACGGATGGCACGAATGGCACGAAATCAAAATCTCGTCCGATGTCTCACCCGGCAGGAAATATTCGCCGTAACTCAGCGATCCATTCTCGAGCGTTGAATCGATACAAACCTCATACTCGCCCTCAGGCAGCTTCTGCAGCTGATTGTGGCTGAGACAAAATCCCCAATTCTCCTTGTAATACGAAGTGCGATAAGGAACCCAATCCGGCCTATCCGGCAAAGTGAAAAGATGCTCCCGCAATTCCGACAGCGGCATCTTCCGCGAAATCGGCACGCTGTAATTCAGCACGTGCAAATTCGACCGCTGAAAATCGATCACCCGCTCACCGCGCGAATTCTTCACGTAAGCATCGCGAATATTCCACTCCCGCGGTACAGTCCAATCAAAAACCTGCGTCCCGGTAGGAACTTCGTGCACCGTCAGCGGAATCTGCTTCTGCAGCAGCGACATGGTCTTTCGGAATCCATCCCCCGTAATACTCCGGCAAATGGGATAAAGCTCCGCAATCAATTCGTAGATCTGCGGCCCGATCTCCGCCGCATCAATCCCCGGCCCGAGATCGAAGACGCTTGTTGTCGGCGTCTTCGTCAATTCGGCCTGCGTCTTCCGCTCAGCGGAAGTCTGGGTAGTTTTTGTCGCGCTCATTGATGATTCTTTCATCCGCGGGCCACTTGATTCCGAAAGCCGGGTCGTTCCAGCGCACGCCTCGCGCATGTTCCGCCGAATACACCTGCGACATCTGGTAAAAAATCTCGGTATCGTCCTCGAGCGTCTGAAACCCGTGCGCGAAATCCCGCGGAATATACAGCATCCGCCGGTTCAAAGCCGTCAGCTCGACCCCAAAACTCTTCTTGAACGTGGGCGACCCGCGCCGCAAATCAATAATCGCGTCGAAAATTCCGCCCATCGTGCAGCGCACCAGCTTCGCCTCTTCAAACGGCGCCGCCTGGTAGTGCATCCCGCGCAGTGTCCCCTTCCGCCGGTTGAACGAAATGTTGCACTGCGCGACGCGCGTCTCCAAGCCGTGCTCGGCGAATTCCTTCTCGCAAAACGCGCGCGCGAAGAATCCCCGATCGTCCTCGCGTCGATCCGCCTCGATCACGAACGCGCCCTTCAAATATGTCTCAGTGAATATCAATCCCTAGCCCGCCCGCGCCCTCAATCCCCGCAGCGCCCGCGCCTCAGACGCGGCTCGGCGTCTGCCACCGCAGATTGGCATCAAGCTGCTCGGTCGCCAGCAGCCGCCGGATGTGATCAATCCGCTTATAACGCGGCCCTTCAAAATCCTCGAGCTTCAGATCCGCGTCCTTGCAGGCCTTGTAAAGCTCCTGCGCGCCCATCCGCAAGTTCCAGCGCGGCTTGAAATTCGGCAGCATCCTCTTGATCTTGCTGAAATCCACCCGGTAGCAACGCGTGTCCGGCCCGCCATCCGGCGAATATTCGATCCGGCAACCCGGCACCGTCTGCCGCACAATCTCCGCCATATCGCGAATCTGGTAATTTTCCTCGGTAATCCCCACGTTGAACGCCTGATTGTGAATCACCTCGCGCGGCGCTTCGATTACCGCCAGAAACGCCCGGCAAATATCCTCGATGTGCACCATCGGCCGCCACGGCGACCCGTCGCTCTTGATCAACACGCGCCCGGTTGTCATCGCCCAAGCCACCAGATTATTCAGCACGATATCGAACCGCAAATATGGCGACACTCCGTAAGCCGTCGTATTACGCAAAGAGGTGGGACTGAACTTTGCATCCGCCAGCGGCGCTAATTCTTTTTCCACCAGCACCTTCGAATGCGCGTAAGGCGTCACCGGATTGAAAGTAGCTTCCTCGGTCAAAAATTCCTGCCCCGCCGCTCCATACGTGCTGCACGAAGACGAAAAAATAAACCGCGACACCCCAGCCTGCTTCGCCAATTGCGCCAATCGCACCGACGCCTTGTAATTAATGTCGTAGGTCAATTCAGGATTGATGTCCCCAAGCGGATCGTTCGACAGCGCCGCCAAATGCGCCACCGCATCGAATCCCTTCAAATCCGACAGCTCCACGTCCCGAATATCCTTCAAGATGCTGGGAACATCAGGCACCGTTCCGCAAAACAAACTCTTCACGTAAAGATCGGTGTCCAACCCCACCACATCGTGCCCCGCGTCCTTCAAAATCTGGATCAGCAAAACTCCGATGTATCCATGATGACCGGTAACAAGTACGCGCATTAGATTCTCCGCCCTGAAGTTCGCGAGACGACCCCTCTCGCGTTTTCCACAGCTCGACACAAGCTCAATTCAAGGAAAACTCGTCCCCGGGACCTGGCTCCCCGTCACAAATCCCGGTAATTGCCGCAGACGTACTAGAACGAAAGAACCTCGAAATCCTGCAGGTCGCGTTCCATCCACCATTCCCAAGCAAAGTCGTAAACCTTTATGTTTCAGCTATATAAACGATCTCTTCAGCCCGCCCTGCGCCACCAGTCCCCGCCCTGCGCATTCTTACCAAAAAACTGACAAACCCCGGAAATCCCTTTCGCAAAAACTAGGCAGTCACTTTGTAAATTTCGCCCCGATTTCCACAGCTCTCTGTTACACTCTCCGGGCTTTTCGGCCTTCGAGACGCGCGTCCCCAGCAACGCTCGCCTCTTACATGTTTTCAGTATAAGAGAACCGGAGTTGTTGCGTCCGAAAATCTGGGCCAGTGATACGTGCTCGTCACCGCGACGCTGCATTTCGCCCGCGTTGACATGGGGGAGCACGGCCCCGCCATCGGAATCTCTTTGTTTGCGCTTCTCCGCTTTCTCATTGGGGGGAGTACTCTCAAGTGATTCATTCGACTCACTTGCTCGCACGCGTGTGGCGCCGTGCCAGACCCTCCTCTAGACTTGGGAATCGAGCCGCTTTCACGTCGAATCGCGCTCCCGCGGAAGGACAAAAGGTGCTGCTGACGGCGACAACTTCACGTGCGGCCGCCGGTCCCAAACTAGTCTCGCGCGTCCCTCATCCGGCGCGCAGCGTTCTCACCAACTGGCTAACCTACCTGATCAGCGGTGTCGTCAGCTTCTTCCTTTCGCCATTCATCGTTCGCCACCTGGGGAATTCCGCGTACGGAATTTGGGTCCTGTTGGTTTCTCTGACAGGCTATCTGGGCTTCCTGGATTTGGGCATTCGCGGCGCGGTAACGCGCTACATCGCACGCTTCCACGCCGAGGGTCAGCACGAACAAGCCAGCCGCACGGTTTCCTCGGCCTCGGGCTTGTTCCTCGTAGGCGGCCTGCTGGCCATCGTCGGCTCGGGCGCCTTCGCTCTTCTCGCCGTACCTCATTTCGAGATCCCGGCCGCCTATCTCCGCGCCGCTCAGATAGTCGTGCTGATCGCGGGCGCCAACGTAGCCATTTCGCTCATAAGCGGCATTTTCGGCGGTATCCTCGTTGGCCTACAGCGCTTCGATTTGCACAACTCTATCGCCCTGTCCAGCACCGGCATCCGCGCCGTCGCCATTCTTCTCGCCCTGGGCTCCGGCAAAGGCCTCATCACACTCGCCTTAGTTCAACTCGGCGCCACCGTCGGCGAATTCATCCTCGGCTTCCTGTTCACCCGTAAGCTCTATCCCGAGATGCGCTTCTCCATCGGCCACATGTATCGCGACCACGTCGCCCTGATTTTCTCGTTCGGTGTCTTCGCCCTGCTGCTCCAGGCCTCCACATACCTGGTCTATTACACCGACGCCATGGTCATCGGCGCCTTCCTGCCCGTCAGCATGATCACTTTCTTCGCCATCGCCGGCAATCTCACCATCTACGCCCGCGATCTCGTCGGCGGTTTCAGCCGCATCATGACGCCCATGGCCAGCCACATGGAGGTAAAAACGGGCACCGCGGGAATCCGCGACGCCTCCCTGAAAGCCGCGCGCTATTGCGCCATGGCCATTCTCCCGATTTTCATCACCTTCATCGTCCGCGGCCATTCCTTCATTTCCCTCTGGATGGGTCCGTCCTACGCGGACTTGTCCTATCACGTCCTCTGGATTCTCAGCATCCCCTGGGTCTTCGGCGCCGGCGCTGCGGTTCTCTCCTCCACCATCCTCGGCATCGGGAAACACAAGCCCGTCGTTCCGGTTGCCATCGCGGAAGGTCTTTGCAACTTAATTCTCAGCATCATTTTGGTGAAGAAGATGGGAATCGTGGGCGTCGCCTGGGGCACTGCCATTCCCAACATGATCGTGGATATCGTTTACTGGCCGTGGTATTCGAGGCGGACTCTGGGCATTCCCATTCGCGAATACGCTCTCTCGATCTGGTTCTATCCTGTGGTTTCCCTGCTCCCGTTCGCCGTCTGCACATACGTCGTAGACAAGCTCTCGCCAGCTCCGAATCTAATGATTTTCTTCCTGCAGGTAGCCGCGGTACTCCCGTCAGCTCTGGTAGGCGCCTGGTATTTCGGCCTGGTACGGGAAGAGCGCGAAGCCTACTTACCCAATCTAACAGGCCCGGTGTTCCGCGTCTTCCACCGCACCTAGCTGATCCTCAATCGGTTTGGGCGATCCCGCGCAATCTACGTCCCGTAGGGGCGTCCGCCTAGGCGGACTGCGCCCTCCGACGATCTCTCACTAACCTAAATCCTCTATCAACCGCGGAAGAAAAATCCCCCAAACGTCTCGCCTCGATCTACCCCTCCCCGCCCTTCTTCTCCTTCAATTTCCTCTCCAAAGCCTGCACGATCGTCTCAACTCTCTGCTCCAACCGGTTCTCGTAAGCAATCTGAATTCGCCTCTTCGCCAGCGCTTCATCTTTGTCCGCAAGCGCCGCCTCGACATTCTCCACCCACTTCTCCGGCGTATCCCCGATCCTCACCACATCGGTAAAATCCCGCAAACTCATCAAAGGCGGCCCCACCACCGGTTTCCCCGAAGCCAAATACTCATGCAGCTTCAGCGGATAAATGTACTTCGCCCACCCATCCGTCCGGTATCCCAACATGCACACATCCAGCCCCTTGATGTAATTCGGCAGCATCTCTCGCGTCTTCCCGCCCAGAAAAAAAACATTCGGCCGCCCGCGCAGCAATTCCACATCCGCGCGAAACGCCTCGCTCCTCACGTTCAATGGCCCCACCAGGGGAAACGACCAACCCGGCCGCGCCACGCTCATCTCATACACCAGCCGGAAATCAATCTTGTCGTTCAGCACCCCAATATGCCCGATCCGCGGATGCGGCACAGCTTCCATATCCGCCGGCACCTCCGTCTCCGGCGCGCGGCTCCTCGAAAACAAATTGAAATCCGCTCCCATCGGCACGTTGATCGCATTCCCATACCGGTTCTTCTTATCCATCAACGCCGGGCCGCTCACAAACACAAGATCCACTTTGCGCAGCAAATCGTCTTCCTGCTCCAGAATCTGATTGCGGTCCCGGTCGCTCAATCCCGCAAAACTCGAAAACTCATCATCCGCGTAATAGCAGGTAACCGCTTCGTGGAATCCTCCAATCAAATCCACAAATCGCGGATGCCAAATCAGCAGCACCGTATCTTGAAACCCCATTTTCTTCATGATTCCGGCAACGTGCCGCTGCCGAAGATGCCGGAAAAGCTTTCCCAGCTTGGGGTAACGGTAAATCTCGAACATCCACTTGGGAAAAACGACGGTATACAAATTGTCCGTGCGGCGCACCACCCCGCTAGCCGGCAATTCCCCGCGCTCCGGCCCAAACACCTGCGCCCGCGAAAACGGCGGCGTCACAAACAAAACCTTATGCTCTTTCGCCAACAAAGAGGTGATCTGATGGCGGCTCTGCCACAGATCGTCCCAGTAGTTCAGCGAAAACGAAATAAAGTCCATCGCACTCCCAAGCTAAAAAAATAAAACGGCGCCCTAATCACAAGCCACAAAGCAAAAACGGCGTCCTCATCACGAGCCAAAAAGAAAAAGCGCTGTCATCCCGAACCGCTTCAGCGGTGAGGGATCTGCATTTTTCCCCAGTCCGCGGAACCAAACTGTGCGATACAGTCCACGCAAGGCCCGAATTCCGCGCCTTTTGTAGCCCCGGCCTTTCAGGCCGGCATCTTCGAGACGCGCCATCACCGCAAATTCCGCGCCCCGTCAACGAACACTAACGTGATCTGCGATTTTCCCGATCTGCTCGATAGGAATTTCCGGCAACCCACCATTCGAAGAAGCCTTCCCCTCCATCTCCCCAATCAATTCCCCCATAGTCTGAAACTCAAAATCGCGCAGCAACCCGCGCAACTTATTCTCCAACCCGCGCAAACCCAAATAATGCCGCATCCGCGCCGTCACGCTTCCCTTCATCCGCGGCTGCTCCGGATCAATCTCCCACGGGTGCACATAAACGCAAGCCGGCTGCCCTTCCTTCTCGTTCAAAAATCGTATCCCCCAACGCGTATACCAGTAAGGCAGCAATCGCAAATAAGCCCCGCCTCCAAACGGCGATCGCGCCCCGCGCAGCGAAAGCGTCGGCATCGGAAACTCCACGATCGACCCACGCGCAGTAGGCACGCGAAAAGGCGTCCGCGGTCCTCGCCGCATTCCATAGTTCGGGTGATCCACAGGAAAAATGCTCGAATCGTACCGAAACCCCAGTTCCACCAAAATCTCAAACGCCCAAAGCGAATCCTGCGTAATCGAAAAACTAGGCGCGCGATAGCCGATAATTTTCCGCCCAATAATCTGTTCCAGGCGGTCCTTCGCCACCCGCGTATCATCGCGAAATTCCGCCGGAGTCATCTCGAAAATTCGCCGGTGCTTATCGCTGTGGCAAGCCACCTCGTGCCCGCGCTCCGCAATCTCGCGAATCAATTCAGGATAATTCTCAGCCACCGCCCCCAGCGTGAAAAATGTCGCCTTCCGCCCAGCCTCATCCAGCAGCCCCATCACCCGCTGAGTGCTCTGCACCACCCGGCTGGCGTACTTCCCCCAATTCTCCCGGTTCACGCTCTCAAACGCGTTGACGTGGTAGTAGTCCTCAAGATCAAAGCTAAGCGCGTTTTTCATAGGAGACAATTCAGCGAAGTAGCTTCCCGGCAAGCCATTCACAAGTATAGCGTCAGCCCCATCCCCATGTCGCCGCCCGAAGCCCCCAACCGACCCCAATCATGCAAGCCCACGCAACCGCCATCACTCGCGCGCTTTAGCCCCGGCCCCCGGTGGGAGCCCCCGCATTCATGCGGGGGAGGAGCGCTTCAGCGCTCCGGAAAGCCCTCGCCAATAATAAATGCGCTTCAGCGCTGGGCCTTTGTCCGCAAAGCCGGAAACGCCGCGCCCTTGACGATGCGCTTTAGCGCTGGGCCCTTTTCCAAACACGCCATCCAGCCCACGTTTCCTCTTCCGCTGAATTCTCCCGCCTTTCCTCTGAAATTTTAAATTTCAAATTTGAAATTTCCTGTATCCTTCCGCCCGTGCCACGCCATCTCACCCACCCATGCGCATCCTAACCTACAGCTCCATCCTCCCCAATTCCCTCCAACCCACCCAAGGCATCTTCACCTTCCAACGCCTCGGCGCCCTATCCCGCCGCCCCAACAACCACGTAGACTTCGTAGCCCCACTCCCCTACGCCCCCATTTGGCTCCCCAAAGGCTCTCGTCCGGCGTACAGCCGTATCCTCGCCTCAGAAACGATGGACGGCCTACGCATCTTCCACCCTCGTTACGCCCTGATCCCCAAAATCTCCATGCCCTGGCACGGCCGCCTGATGTACCTAGGCACTCACAAAACAATAGAAAAGCTCCACGGTGAAAATCCGTACGATCTCCTCGACGCCCAATACATCTACCCCGACGGCTACGCCGGCGTCCTAATCGCCAAAAAGCTAGGCATCCCGGTAGTCCTCTCCGCCCTCGGCACCGACGTAAACATCTTCCCCAAATTCAAGCGCATAGCCCCCAAAATCCGCTGGGCGCTAAGCGAAGCCGACGGCATCCTGGCCGTCTCCAATTCCCTGAAAGCCACCACCGCCGCCGCAGGCGCACCCGCAGAGAAAATCCGAGTGATTGGCAACGGCGTAGACACCGCCCGCTTCCACCCGCTCGATCGCACCGAAGCCCGCCGCGCCCTGCGCATCGAAGGCCCCGGCCCCTTCGTAATCTCGGTAGGCACGCTGGACCCCAACAAAGGCCACCAATTGCTGATCGCCGCCGTAGCCGAACTCACCGGCCGTTACCCAGCCATGAAAGCCTACATAGCCGGTGAAGGCCCCTATCAATCCGCGCTAACGGCCCAAATCCGCGAGAAAAAAATCGCCGATCGCGTAGTGCTCATCGGCAAGCGCCCCCACGCCGAACTAAATTCCTGGTTCAATGCCGCAAACGTCTCCTGCCTGCTAAGCGAGCGCGAAGGCTGGCCCAACGTCCTCCTCGAATCCCTGGCTGCCGGCACCCCGGTAATCGCCACCCGCGCCGGAGGCATAGCCGAAGTAATCTCGTCTCCCGCGCTAGGCACGTTGGTCGAACGCAACGTCCCAGCCGTCACCGCCGCGCTAGATGCTGCGCTGAAGCGCGACTGGGATCGCCCCACCCTGGTAGCCTACGCCTCCCAACGCACCTGGGACAAAGTAGCCGAAGAAATCGAAGCCTATTTCCAAGAAATCCTAGAAGCGCGCCCGCCCGCGAAACCCTAGCAGCACTCGGTACCCAGCCAGCTTCACCATCTCCGTACCATATTCCAAAAACGAAGCTCGCGCCTCTCTCGCGGTTTGTGTAGCGCCGCGCTTCAGCCCGGCATCCGCAGAACCCCCAACTACAGGTTCGCCATAGCCCTCACCCTGAATCCCATGCCTCGACCCCTCCCCAACCGGAGGCACAGCCGCCATTTGAAAATGAACCCCCCGCGCCAAAATCACCTCGCAACACATCCGCACCCGCCGCAAATGCACCGCGCTGGTAACCACCAAAACGGATCGAATCTCACGGTGCCGCCCCAAATAATCCGCAAGCGCCTCAATCTCCCGCAACGTCCCAAACCTCCGCACCGCAATCCTCTCCACCTCCGGCGCCCCGCCACCAAACAAAACAAAAAAATGCCTCTCCTCCGCCGGAACCGGCAAAGCAATCGGCAACAAATCAAACTCCACAGGCAAAGCCAACTCCCGGAATCTCCGCACCTCAAATCGCGCCACACTAAAAAGCACGCGCGGCGCCACTCCAGCCCGAAACAACTCCAACCCATAAATCTTCCGCACCGGCCGCCCAGCCAGAACAAATATCAAATCAAATTCGTTCACAGTATTCCCAAACCCGTAGCGCCGGCTGCCAGCCGGCGTTTTTCTGAGGCACGATCGAAAAACGCAACCATTACCAGCGCGCGCAAATTAATCCCAGCTCGCAAACCCAAATCCTCTCACGCAAATCCCGCCCCATCGCCGCAATTTCTTCGCCCCAATTCCACACGCAGTACCATTGGACTCCGCCGCAATTTGCGCTAGGGTAGAAGAGGAGGACGTGTCCGTGTCGAGCACCGGAATCCAATTCGCATCGGGAGCGCAATCGCAACGCCCCCAAAACACCCTAAACGAGTTCGGCGTTTTGTTTCGATTAGAACAGGCCGCCACCTAATGTTTTCAATAACTTACACCAATTTCTATTCGAACCTTCGTTTCGATTAGAGCGAACAGAAATCGAATGGCATTCTGCACACAATCCCAATCTTTCCCGCGAAGCAATCCCCGCCGCATTGCTAAAATTAAACCTGCGCAATGCTAAAATCTAGTTTCTCCGCGGAGTTCAGATGAGTCGCTCGGTCAGCATCTTCGGCCTCGGCTACGTGGGCGCGGTCACCGCCGCCTGCCTCGCTCACAAAGGCCACAACATCCTCGGCGTGGACGTCAACGCCTCGAAAGTGGAATCCCTCGAGAAGGGCAAAAGCCCCATCCTCGAACCGAAAATGGAAGAGATGACCGCGGAATCCGCGCGCGCCTGCCGTCTCCACGCTACCAGCGATTCGAAGCGCGCCATCGCCGAAACTGAAATCTCCTTCATCTCCGTCGGCACTCCCAGCCAGCGCAACGGCAAACTCGATCTCGGCGGCATCGAACACGTCTGCAAAGAAATCGGCGAAGCCCTGAAGAAAAAGAACGCCTATCACTGGGTCGTGCTGCGCAGCACGATTCTTCCCGGCACCACCGAGTCCGTGGCCATGCCGATTCTCGAAAAGGCCAGCGGCAAGCGCGTCGGTCCGGATTTCGCCGTTTGCTTCGTCCCGGAATTTCTGCGCGAAGGCACTGCGGTGAGCGATTTCTTCGAGCCGCCCTTCACCATCATCGGCGCGGCCGCTGGCTGCGATGCGGGTCCGGTCCGCGAACTCTTTGAGTGGGCCAAGACGCCGATCTATCTCACCACGCCCACAACCGCCGAAATGGTCAAGTACGTTTGCAACGCGTTCCACGCGCTCAAAGTTGGCTTCGTCAACGAAATCGGGACCATCTGCAAAGAGCTCGACGTCGATACCCAGGCGGTCACCGAGATTTTTACTTCGGATACGCAGCTCAATGTCTCCACCGCGTATCTCAAGCCCGGCTTCGCTTTCGGCGGTTCGTGCCTGCCGAAAGATTTGCGCGCGCTGACGTATCGCGCCAAAGAACTCGACCTGAAGCTGCCGCTCCTAGAATCGCTGTTGCCCAGCAACAACGAGCACATCGAACGGGCGGTCGAATCCGTACTGCGCACCGGCAAGAAAAAAGTCGGCGTGCTCGGCCTCAGCTTCAAATCCGGCACCGATGATCTGCGCGAAAGCCCGCTCGTGCAACTCGTCAAGCGCCTGCTCGGCGAAGGCTGCCAGATTCAAATCTGGGACCAGAACGTCGCCCTCGGCCGCCTGATCGGCTCGAACCGGCAATTCATCACCGACGTGATTCCGCACGTCGGCAGCCTGCTGCACGAAAACGCGCGCGAAGTGATTCAGTCCGCGGAAATCGTTCTGCTCGGCACCAAAGCGATCGACAAGGAAACTCTCGCTGCCGCGCTGCGTCCCGATCAAGTCCTGATCGACCTCGTGCACCTCGACAAAAAGGCGCGCCTCTCGCAGCACGAACGCTACGAAGGAATCTGCTGGTAAGGATCCTCAGTTGAAAATTCTGTGGGTGAAGTCCGGCGACCTGGTGCCGCTCGACACCGGCGGGAAAATCCGCAGCTTCAATCTGCTCAAAGAGCTGGCCAGGCAGCATGAAGTGGATTTTTTCACCTTCTATCCCGAGCGCGAAAACGACGGCCATCCCGCGCTCAATAAATATTTCCGCCGCGTCCATTGCATTCCGCTTTCGATGCCGGAAAAATACGGCATCGGCGAATACATTGGCTACGCGAAAAATCTTCTGTCGCTGCAGCCCTACTCGATGACGAAGTATTGCCGGCCGCACGTGGCGCGCCAATTGCGCGAACTGCTCAGCCGCGAGCGCTACGACGTGATCGTCTGCGATTTTTTTCTGACTGGCGCGGTGATCCCCTGGGACATCTCAACTCCGAAAGTACTCTTCACGCACAACGTCGAGGCGCAAATCTGGCAGCGGCATTTCGAAGTGACGCGGAACCCCATCTGGAAGGCCGTTTCCTGGCGCGAATACAAAACCATCGCGCGCCTCGAGCGGCGCTATCTCGAGCAGGCCGACGCCGTTCTCACCGTTTCCGATACGGACCGCGAAACTTTCGCAAAGATCGTGCCGCGCAAAAAAATCACCACGGTGCAAACCGGCGTGGACGTGGAATATTTCCGCCCGGCTCCCGGCAAGGAAAAACCGGACGTGATGGTCTTCACCGGCTCGATGGACTGGATGCCCAACGAAGACGGAATCCTCTATTTCGTCGCCGAAGTTCTGCCGCTCATCCGCCGCGAAATATCCGGCGCGCAGCTCGTGATCGTAGGCCGCAGCCCCTCCGCGCGCGTCCGCGAACTCGCCGCGAAAGATCCACACATCCAAGTGACAGGAACCGTCGACGACATCCGTCCGTACATGGATCAAGCGGCGGTTTACGTGGTGCCGCTGCGCATCGGCGGCGGCACGCGCATCAAAATTTTCGAAGCGATGGCGGAGGGAAAGCCGGTAGTCTCGACAACGCTAGGCGCCGAAGGCCTGCCTGTGACGCACGAGCAAAACATCATCATCGCCGACAAGCCGGAAGATTTCGCCGCGCGAGTGGTCGCATTGCTCCGCGATTCACGCCAACGAGAAAGTTTGGGAGCAGCAGCGCGTCGTCTGGTCGAAGAGAACTACAGTTGGACTTCGGTAGCCCGGCAATTTGCGGAAGTTCTAGCACGCGTCGCGCACCGCCCGCTCGAAGCCCCTGCAGCGCCAGCTCCCAGCGCGATCCACACTCCGACGCGCTAGAGCTCTCGTATCGCCGGCTGCCAGCCGGCGTCTTTGTGCGGCGTCACTCGGTCGCAAAATCGCCGGCTGGCAGCCGGCGTTACGGACTACTGCGGCGTAGCAGTCGCAGCCGTCTGCGCGGGCGCCGTACGCGGCGTACCGATGGCGACTTTGAGCGAACCGTCGCTCGAGTCGCGATAGCTCACGTAGAGAACATCATTCTTGTCGATCGCCAGCGACGCAAAGCGATTCCCATCCGGTCCCGAAGGAACGATCAACTGCACGTGCCAGGTCTTGCCGTCCCAATACGCATGCTTCTCCGAAGATCCATCCTGATAAATGATGTGCGGATTGCCCGACTTGTCGAGCACCACGGCGCTGCGATAGGAGACCCAGCCGCCATTGGAGCGCACTTGATCGACGGTCTGCACGTTCCAGCGATCTCCTGCCTCGCTCGCGTAGCGCAATTCGTGCGTGGTGTAGTAGCTGATGTGCGCGTGCCCCGCGGCGTCGAGAACAAGATCATTTCCCATGCCGATGTTGTATTCCGGATCGCCGGGAATGCGCGCTTGGACGACGTGCACGTTCCACGCGTCCTTCATCCAGATCGCGTACTTCATGCGCCCGTCCACGTAGGCGTCATAGCTCAAGTGCGGAACGCCTTTCGAGTCTACCGCCATCGAATGCCACTTGCCTGTCTGCGTATCGAAATCCACGGTGCGCGCAACCCACATGCCATCCACGAGCGAGGCATATTTGAGATGCACGTAGGAAGTTTTGTCCGGGTTCTCGACTTTGTACCACGCAAGATGCTGCGTCCCGTCGGGCGAAACGCCGACGGAGCACGAATACTGGATGTCGGAAGCAT
Source organism: uncultured Acidobacteriota bacterium (assembly GCA_963707165.1). GTDB lineage: Bacteria > Acidobacteriota > Terriglobia > Acidiferrales > UBA7541 > Palsa-147. Next base: position 181,315 of record CAVPPO010000003.1, read on the forward strand.
CGGGCGCGACGTCCTGGATCGACCAGGTCTTGCCGTTGAATTCGGCGTACTTCAAGCGGTGCAGCGTGCTGCAGATGTGAGGATTCCCGGCAGCATCAAGCGTCAAATTGACGTAGTTCACCGCGCCCGGCGCGAGTACGGTGGTGTCCCATCGCAATGTACCCGCCGGGCGGAACGCATATTTCCATTCGGCCGCGTCCGTGCCGTAGGTGACGTGCACGTTGCCATCGGCATCCACGGCGATGGAAGTCGCTCCGGCGGATTTATCCACGTCTTCGCTCTTCCAGTTCCACACCTGAGCGCGCGCGGAGCCCGGCGACAGCAGCGCGATGGCTGCCACGACAACCGGAATCCAGGACCAGCAGCGCCGGAAATACTTTCTGACGAGAAGGAATGAGACGAGCACAGTGCGCTCCTTTAGTTCAAGAACTTCAGGCGTCCGCCGCCCAGCGCGGACGCGCAAAACCTGATGACTAGTGAGACAGCGTCAACTCAACCACTTCCGGCACAAACGCCGGAGCCTGCTTTTCCTCAGCGAGAGCCAGCGCCGCATCGCGGTGGAACAGAATCTTGAGTATCGCGGTCATGGCCACGATCTGCCAGAAATAGTCGAAGTAAGCCATGGCCAAAAACGCGCCGGAGATCATGTAGGCCAGCAGGCTCACTTGAATCATCTGCGTGTAGGGATCGATCCACGCGAGCTGCGGAAGCTGCCGGCTCTGTCGACGCAACTTCCAGCACGTAATGTGGCACGTGATCAAAAGCAGGACGAACAGCGACAATCCAACATAGCCCTGCTCGCCGAGCATTTGAAAATAAATGCTGTGCGGCCCGGCGAATTCCACGCCCGGCGTGAACCGCGCGTAGAGATCGTGAGTGAAAGTTTCGAAGCCGCCTCCCGTGGCCGGATAATGCGAGGCGAGCACTATGGCGAAATGCCAGGCGCCAAGGCGCTCCTCTGCGGAATTGTCGAGATTGCCGTGCGCAAACTGGTCCATGCGCTGGAACCAGGCGGCCGGCGCATACGCGACGACGATTGCAGCCAACGCCACGACGAGAGTCGCGGCCATCACCTTGTGCCGCGATTTTATGGCCAGGAAACTGAGAACAACGGCGAGCCCCAGCAAGCCGCCGCGCGAGTACGAGAGAAACACGGAGCCGATACCGCAGACGAAGACAAACCAGAAAAACATGCGCAGCTTTTTATTTGTTTCCGAGCGCGCCAGGAAGAAAAGAAACGGCAACGTCATGTTCACGGCTACGGCCAGGAAATTGTTGTCTTCGATGAACGATCCCGGCGGACCCCAAACGCGGAATTCGGCCGCGGTGCGAATGCCGAAGAGGAGGCCTTTGACGGCGTAGAAACCGATGCTGAGAACGGTGACGTAACAGAGATAACGCAATTTTTTCGCGCTGGTGACCAGCAGGACTGTGACGACGGTCATGAGCAGGATCTTGCTGGTGCGGTTCAGCATCGCCTGCGCTTGCAGGATGTGGTCGGAGAAAACGACTTGCTTCGACACGTACCAGGTAGTGATGCCAAACCAGGCCCACAGCAGAAACATGATTCCGGTTTCGCGCGTGAAGATGGTGCGATTCCTGTCGCGCGTGAAGATCAGCCCGGCGAGAGTGGGGATGCCGATGCACATGGCCACGGGAAAATCGTAAGCGATGCCCCAGGTGAGGCGATGCGGATTGAAATACGCGACCCAGGTCCACATCAGCAGGCCGAAATAGGGCCGGAAGAAGCAGAACGGAATGGCCGCGAAAATGATTGCGAGGACGATGTAATCACGCATCTTGCTTGACCTCGCTGGCCATCGCTTCACGACGCGCAGCTTCACTCGCGCGCGAATCGTTTGCGACGGGCGCAGCACCGGGCTGGAGCGAAAGCGAATCCGAACTGAGTGGCTCTTCGTTGCGGAGGAAGAGTTGGTTCAACTGGAAGGCGAAGAGGCTCAGCGAGCCGTCCTGGCCGATTTGCGGTCGGCGCAGCGCGAACGGATTCGCGCCCGTGCGATTGACGCCCCACGTGGTGGTGACGGCGGAGCGGAAGCCGCAGCGTGCCGCGAGGCGCTCGACATCTGCGCTGCAGTCGTGCTCGTGGCCGAAGGGATACGCGAAATCGAGAACCGGCGTTTGCAGGCGGTCTTCGAGCAGGTGCTTCGATTCGCGCAACTCGCGCTCGGCTTCGGGCAGCGCGAGACGGCTAAGAACGGGATGCGTCATCGTGTGCGCACCGAATGAAATTCCGGCTTTTTGCATTTCTTTGACCTGTGACCAGTTTAACATCCGGTTCGCGAGGGCGTCGGCGGGGAGCGCGACCTGGTTTTCCAAGGCGAAACAGCAGGCGCGGCGCTCGGCGTCGGGAACGCGGCGAAGATGCGCGACGATTTCGACCGCGGCGGCGATGCGCGACTCGGGCGTGGGGAAAACGAAACGGCGTGGAGTGTCGAGCTGGATTTCGAAGGCATTTTTCGGAAAAACCTGCAACGCGAGGAAGATTTTGTCGTACCAGGCGGGCTCGCCGGTCTCCACGGCGTTGCCGATGAGATAGACCGTCGCGGGAATTTGATACTTCGAGAGGATTGGAAGCGCTTCGGTGTACAAACCGCGATAGCCATCGTCGAAAGTGACGGCGACGCCCTGGCCTATCGATTGCGAATCGGCGATTTCGCGGACGAGTTGCTCGAGAGGCAGGATGCGATAGCGGATGCGGAGGAAACGCATCTGCTTTTCGAATTCTTTCGCGTCGAGTTCGGAGTAATAGGGAATTCCGCCGGTGCCGACGCGGTGATAGCAGAGAATGACGTACTTGCCGGTTGAGACGCGCGACCAATGCGGGCGGCGTGAATTGGCGGCGAGGCGAAATTCGTAGGAGCGCGCGACGCGCTCGAGCAGGCGCAATCCGCCGGTGCGATGCAGTCCGGTGGCGATGATTTCGCGCGCGCTCATGGCGTTCTCAGCGGACTCCTGCGACTTCGCGCGGGCTTTCGAGATGCTGCCGGTGCCAAAGCTCGAGAGCCACGAGATACCAGAGAACTTCGCCGTAGTAGGCGGTGTGGCCGGTGCGGTGAAGTTCCGTGAGCTTGTCGAAAAATTCGGGGCGGAAATAGCCGCGCTGGCGCGTGCGCGGATCGCGAAGGACGTCCTGCATCAGCGTGTTTAGCTTCGGCTCCTGCAAGAACCAGAGAGCGAGCGGGACGCCGAAGCCGTGCTTGGTTTTGTAGAGCACCTTTTCCGGCAGGATGGGCTTCATGGCTTGTTTGAAAATGTATCGCTTCTCGCTGCCTTTCAGTTTCATGCGCGAGGGGATGCGGCTCGAAAGCTCGGCGAGCTGATCGTCGAGAAGCGGATAGCGGACATTTACGCCTGCGAGTTCGGCTGTGCCGCTGACTTTACGAAGGTCGTTATCAGCGAGGATGAGTTTGAGATCGAGATACATCAAGCGATTGAGTTCGCTCGAGGCGCGCGTGCGTTGGAAATGCGCGTTGATGATATTCATCCAGGAATCGGCGGGGGCTTCGGCCAGAAAATCGGAAGTGAAAACTTCCTGCGCCGGGAGGCTTTGAAAGAGGCCGTAGGAAAAAATGCGCTGCGGATTGGGAATGTTGGCGCGGCGGATGTAGCGGCGCGGGAGACCTAGCTTGCTTTCGGAATCGGGCAGAAGCTTTGCCAGCGGCTCGATGAGGCCGCGGCGAAGGAACTGCGGGATGCGGTGATAAATCTGGAAGCGCTTGTCGGTGCCATAGCGCTCGTTGCCGGCGAAGAGTTCGTCGCCGCCGTCTCCGGCGAGCAGCGTTTCGACGCCCTTTTCGCGGGCCATTTTCGCGCAGAGATAGGAGCCGATGGCGGAGGAATTGGCGAATGGCTCGTCGTAGTAGTCGGTGATCTTCGGGATTGCTTCGATGGCGTCGGCAGGGTTGAGGCAGAGCTCGTTGTGCTGCGTGTGGAAGAGCTCGGCGGTGGTGCGGGCATAGCCGATTTCGTCGTAGCGCGATTCGGAAAAGAAAATCGAGAATGTGCGCGCGGGCTTGAATTTTTCGGAGAGAAACGCGGTGACGCTGCTGCTGTCCGTGCCGCCGCTGAGATAGGCGCCGGCGGATTCGGCGCGGAGGCCCTCGAGATGGCGGTGGACGGCGGCGCGCATGCCTTCGCGGACTTGTTCGGCCCATTGCGATTCGCTGCCGGGGACCTCGTCGTAATTCAGATCCCAGTAACATTCGTGGCGGACTTCGCCGTTCTCGAGAATCAGGCGATGGCCGGGGCGAAGTTTTTCGATGCCTTCGTAGCTGGTGAGCGGTGCGGGCACGACGCTGAAGAGCAAGAATTGCATGACCGCGGCGGAATTGACTTCGCTCGGGCGCGATTGCGCGGCGATTACGCCGCGAGCGCGCGAGGCGAAGAGGAAGCGGTCACCTTCGCGGCTCCAGTAGAGGCTTTTGATGCCGAGGCGATCGATGGCGAGGACGAGGCGCTGGGCGCGCTCGTCGAAAATGGCGATGGCGAATGCGCCGTGGAGACGCGCGACGAAGGCGGGGCCTTCTTTGCGATAGAGGCGCGCGATTACGTGGGCAAGAGACGCGGTGGCGATTCCGGCTGCGGCGTTAGGCTCGCCGATTTGCGCTGCGAGTTCCTTGAGATTGATGAGATCGGCGTCAACGGCGATGCGCAGGCCGTCTTCGGATGCGACTTGCTGAAAATCCCAGCGGCGGGCTACGCCGAGCGCGGCGGATTTTCCGGCGACGCTTTCGCGCGCGGACTCGCCCGGCATCGCCAGAGCGGCTAGCATCGCTTCGATGCCGGCCGGCGAAAAATCAGCGCCGGGTTGGTGGATTCCGCAGATTCCGCTCATCGCGCGCGACTAGGCTGCAAAAGCCTGCCTCCATTTGCGGAACATCAGAACGGCCCAGAGTTGCGGCGAGCGATCGTAAAGGCCGCGCTGATGTTCGTCCCAGATTTTTCTGAGCGAATTCGTGTCGAGAATGCCGTCGTCGCTCGGGGTCGAGAAAATGGCGTCGTGCGCGGTTTCGCGCAGCTCGCCGCGGAACCATTCGCCGAGCGGCACGGCGAAGCCCTGCTTCTTGCGCGTGGTAACGCCTTTGGGCAGAACGGACTCGACAGCTTTCTTGAAAATGTATTTGCCATCGCGGCCGCGCAGTTTGAGGGATGACGGAATTTTTGCGGCCAGCTCCATGAGCACGTGATCGAGAAGCGGTGCGCGCACTTCGAGCGAGACCGCCATGCTGGCGCGATCGACTTTGGCGAGAATGTCGTCGGGGAGATAGGTTTTGATGTCGACGTACTGGATGCGCGAGAGGAGGTCGTTGGTTTGGGCGCGATCGTAATAGTGCTGCAGAACGTCGCGGGAGTCGTAGCCGTTGAGGCCGCGCGCGAAATCGCCGGTGAACAGGCGCGATTTGAGATCTTCGCGGAAGAGCGAGACTTCGTGGAAGTAGCCTTCGAGCGGCGAGCGCGCGAGGCTTTGCAGCGTGGCCTTGGCGCGCAGGAATCGAGGGGCGCGCGGCATCGCGGGATAGGCGCGGCCGAGCGGACCAAAAATTCCGCGGCGGACGGGAAGAGGGAGATAGCCGCGCATTTGATTTTCGAGCTGATCGTAATAGTAGCGGCGATAACCAGCGAAGCTTTCATCGCCGCCGTCGCCGCCGAGCGCGACGGTGACATGGCGGCGGGCTACCGCGGAAACGTAATAGGTCGGAATGGCGGAAGAATCGGCGAAAGGCTCATCGAAATGCCAGGCTAGCTTGTCGAGGACCTCGACGGCGCTTGGGCGAATAAATTCTTCGTGATGGTCGGTGTGGAAATATTGGGCGAGCTCGCGGGCGTAGGCCGCTTCGTTGAATTCTTCTTCTTCGAAGCCGATGGAGCACGTCGTGACGGCGCGCTTCATCAGGTGGCTCATCATGGCCACCACCGAGGAGGAATCGACGCCGCCGCTGAGGAAGGCGCCGAGAGGAACATCGCTCATCAGGCGGACGCGCGTGGCGGTGCAGAGTTCGTGGCGAAGTTGCTCGCACCATTCTTCTTCGGAATGTTGCTCGACTTCAGCAAAGGAAATATCCCAATACGCGGTTTCGCGAACGCCTTCTGCTGAGGCGACCAGGTAGTGGCCGGGGCGAAGTTTTTTCGCGGCTTCTGTAAATGGTCTTGGGCGCGGGAATATAGCCGAAGGAAAAATAGTCGGAGACGGCTTCGTGGTCGATTTCGCGCGAGAAATCGCCCGCGGCGAGAATGCACTTCAGCTCGGAGCCGAAGACGATGCGATTTTTCGTGGCGGCGTAGAAAATCGGCTTCTTGCCGACGCGATCGCGGGCGAGGAGCAGCTTGCGCTGGCGCGAATCCCAGAGGGCGATGGCAAACATGCCGCGCAGGCGGCGGAAGCAATCCTCGCCGTATTCTTCGTAGAGATGGACGATGGTTTCGGTGTCGGAATGCGTGGCGAATTTATGACCGCGGGATTCGAGATCCTGGCGCAGCTCGGGGTAATTGTAAATTTCGCCGTTGAGCATGACCCAGAGCTTGCCATCTTCGTTCGAGAGAGGCTGATGGCCGCCCTTGAGATCGATAATGCTGAGGCGGCGAAAACCGAAGCCGAGACCGCCATCAATGAAAATGCCTTCATCATCGGGGCCGCGATGAACGATAGTTTCGTTCATGCGATGGACGAGATCCTGCGCGATAGGCTCGTGGCGATCGAATTCGAAAATGCCGCAGATGCCGCACATGGCTTACGCGCGAACCTCTTTCAGAACTCCTTTGCGCGCCGCCAGATCGCGATAGAGTTTGCGATAGCCGGCGAGCATTTTATCGAGACTGAAATCTTCGAGGACGCGGCGGCGTCCGGCGGCGCCGAAATCGCGGCGCAGCTCTTCATTGTCCGCCAGTAGCTCGATCTGGGCGGCGAGTTGGGCGGCGTCGCCCGGCGTAAACAAAAATCCCGTGCGGCCTTCCTGCACGAGTTCGGGATTTCCGCCGACGCGCGTGGCGGCGACGGGCAGCGCGCACGACATCGCTTCGAGAATCGTGTTCGACATTCCTTCCATGAGCGAAGGAAGGACGAAGACGTCGAGCGCGTTGAGAATTTCGGGCACGTTTTCGCTGGCCCCTACGAACGAGACGCGGCCCACTAATGCCGGCGAGGCTTTCGCCAGCGATTCGAGACGTTCTTGCTCCGGACCTGCGCCTGCGACCAACACGCGCACATCTATTTTGTGGGCGGCGAGGAGATCGGCGGCGCGAAATAACGTGGCGTGGTCCTTAATCGGCACGAGGCGGCTGACGATGCCGAGGACCATGCTGCTCGCGGGGATTTGCAGGCGCTCGCGGGCGGCGCGGCGCAGCTCGGGCTGCGGCGAATAGCGCGCGGCTGTCGACACCGTTGTGCAGGACGCCGATTCGCTGCGGCGCCATCCAGGCTTGGCGCGCGTGATAATTGCGGAGCTCTTCGGTGACGCAGAAGACGGCGTCGGCCATCGCGTAGGCGCCGCGGCGGAGTACGCGCTGGCGGGCGGTCAGGCCTGCCTGCATGTCGGGGATGTAGCCGTGTTCGCTGTGAATCGCTACCGGAACGCCGGCAAGGCGAGCGGCGGGAATCGCTTCGATGGCGCCCCAATTGCGCGAGTGGACGATGTGCGGCCGGAACTCGCGCATGATGCGCGCGAGGCGGAAGAGCAGAAGCTGGAATTTGGATTCATTGCGGCCGGCGACGAAGATTTTGTCCTGCATTTTTTGAAGGTGCGGGAGATTTTCGTTGTAGCCGCGAGCGGCGCAGACGCGATGGTCGAATTCGCTGGCGCCCAGGCCGGCCATCACTTTTAGGATTACGTACTCGGTGCCGCCCATATCGAGGCGATCGATCACGTGGAGAACGCGCAGGGGCGCGGACCCGGCGGACGTGGAAGTCTCGCGGGCAACCGGAGAAATCGCGGCGGAAGCCTCAGTTGGAGCCACTGCTTTCATTTCTCGAAGTCCGATTGATGCGCCCAGGTCCAGGAATTTCTTGTTTCGACGCCTGCACCGCAGACGGTGAGGAGCGCCACAACCCGGCGCTCGCGGGAGGGCTAACCCGGCCCTCCCCTACAAAGTCAAAGACAAAGACGACCGCTCTACGGAAACCAACGAACTACGCGCGGGCCGACTTGCTTGGTCAGCCAGAGAGGCAAGCGGCTCCAGATACGCGTGGCGCGCTCGAATTTCGGATTCTTAGGCGAGAAATTCGGCGGCGTTTTCCGGCGCACTAGCAAAATCTGGTAATCGAGCGGCTCGATGGCCATGTTCCATTGCGCCTTGAAATCGTAGGAGCCGGTGCCCTGCTTGCTGCGGCCGAAATCGAATTTGCGCATGCCTGCGTCGGCGGCGAATTTCATCAGTTCCCAATAGAGGGCGTTATTGGCGGCGAGGCGCGGGGCTTCGGGACCGGCGCCGGCGTAATAGGGCAGCACCGTATCGCGGAAGAAGAAGGAAATCACGCCGGCGACTGCGGTGTCGCCTTTGCGGATCGTCAGCAGATCCATCTTGTCGCCGAATTCGGCGTGAAGATTCTCGAGCCAGCGGCGCGGGAAGGCGGGGGTGCCGTGGCGCTGGAGATTCATGGCGAAGAGATCGAAGAATTCCGCGAGCTGATCCATGCCGTGCTGGGCGCGCAGGCCCGCTTTTTCGGCTTTGCGGATCATGTAGCGCGTGTCGCGCGGCAATTTCTTCAGGTTGGCGTCGTGATTCGCGGTTAGCTCGGTGGTGAAGGTGACATAGAGCGGATTCTGATGGAAGCCCTCGAGCGGCTCGCTCTTGCGCTCGCGCAATTCGAGGAAATCGACTCCGGCGGCCTGGGCGGATTCCTTGGCATGTTCAAGCAGCGCGGCGCGCGACGCTTCGTCCGCGGCGCAAACTCCGCCGTAAACGCCAAACGGAACGGAATTCAGAACGCGGCCAATCACCCAATTGGAAATGGAAAAAAGCGGAAGAACTCCCGAGATCTGTCCATCACGCTCGGCGTAGACGTAGCGCGGCTCGTAGCCAAAGGTCTTTTGCACGGCGCGCATCCAGCCCGTGAGGTGAAACGGAGATCCGGCGGGAGCAGAGAGAACGAAGCGGTCCCATTCCGGCGCCCGCTCGGGTTCGAACACACGGATACCCACGGGAGAGGATACTTCTCGGTTCCCTGCGTCCATGTGAGGGAGCGTGGCGAGGCTAGGATTCCCCATCTTTGGCTTCCTGCATTCCTACGCCGCCGTTGCCATTGCCGTTCGAGCCTGCTGCTGCGACGTCGAAACGCTCGAAGAGCCACTTCTCGTCGGCGCGAAGGTATCCCGCGAGGAGCGTGCGCTCGTTGGCGGAAGGTTCGCGGTAGCCGCGGATGATCTTGCTGAGGACGGCCTCATTGATGCCGACCGCGCGTGAGAGTTGATTTTGATGAATGCCCTTCTTGAAAATCTCGAGTTTTAAGTTCGGATACATAAGCTGGTCCTCCTGCGCTCTCTCAGCGGGCTCCCGGGAAAAATCTCCCAGGACCCGGTGTGGGGAGCGCAAAGCCCCCCTTGGACTCAGAATTCGGACCTGCCGCGGATGGCTCCGCAGCGCGGCCCGTTACAGCGAAGATGTGAAATCTCTGGTTCATTTCTTGTGTCCGTTCCCTGCGTAGTAGGTGTGGTAGTAGCTCTTGTGCATTTCGGAATCGGTGGCGTTGAAAACGACACCGAGGTTTTTCTTCGGATCGATGGTCGCGACAGCCTTGCGGAGAAGCTGGCGCTTGGTGCGATTGGCGCGCACAACCATGAGCACGCCGTCGCAGCCATTGGCCATCAAGTCGATGTCGGAGAGGCCGAGAATCGGAGGAGCGTCGATGAGCACGAGCTTGAACGTCTCGCCGCACCAGCCGAGGAATTCCTTCCAGTTATTTCCGGCGAAAAGCTCCGGAGGAGCGCCGGAAGGCGAGCCCGCGGCCAGCGCAAAGAGATTCGGCTGGTCGGTGCTCAAGATGGCGTCCTCGTAGCGAGCGCTGCCGGCCAGGATTTCGGAGAGTCCCGGACCGGAGGGAGCGCCGATGAGCTTCGAAAGCCCGCGCGTGCGCAGGTCGCCGTCAATCACCAGAGTGCGCATTTCATGTAGCTGCGAGCAACAGAGCGCGGTATTGATCGTGGTGAGCGTTTTCCCTTCGCCGGGAAGGGCGCTGCTGAAGAGAATCGAGCGGATTCCGGAAGTGGCCTGCAGCCGCAGCAAACGCGTGCGCAGAGTGCGATAGCATTCCTCGGCCATGTGATTCGCTTCGCCATGGGCCATCAGCACCGGTCCATCTTCGAGGCGCGGCAGCAGGAATTTGCGGCAGCGATCGAGGCGGTGATCGCTCATGTCCGCGGTGACGGAGCCGGCTTCCCGGACGGTGTCTTTCACCGACTCGAGCACCTGATGGATCTCGAGCTTCTTCGCGAGTCCTTCGCGAGTGCTCCAGTCCTGCGCTCTCTGCGTTTGATCGAAAAATTTGCTCATCATTTGCTCCCGCGCAATGGCGCGAATTCCAAGACGAAATCTAAGATGGCTTTACCGCCGTGCTGTCCGCACCCGCCGGGCGGATTCCAGTTCGCGCCGGCGGCGCAATCGGAGCGTCGGTGAGTTCGAGCACAGCCGCCGCTTCGACCACGAGATCCGGAGCGATCTGTTTTCTCTGGTGCGAAAAGCCCAAAGAGAGTGCACCGTCGCAGACCAGATTGATCAAGCGGGGCACGCCCTTGGTGACGCTGTGAATTTCCTCGAGCGCCGGACCGGTAAACGGCGAAGGCGCGCGCAGGCCGGCGGCATGCAAGCGCTCGGCGATATAGGTGCGGGTTTCGGCGGAGCTCAAGGGCCGCAGCACGCAGCGGCTGGCGATGCGCTGGCGAAGCGCGCTCATCTCCGGGCGCGCAAGCAGCGGCTGGAGTTCCGGCTGGCCGCAGAGAATCACCTGCAGCAATTTCTCGTGATAGGTATCCGTATTGTTGAGCAGGCGGACTTCCTCGAGCAGCTCAGGAGTGAGCAGGTGCGCCTCATCAATGATCAGGACGGCGGTTCCGCCTTTGTATTGCGTTTCGAGAAGCATCTGATGCAGCGCCATCAAGCGCCGCGGCTTGCTGTTTCCCGTCGCGGCGATATTGAATTCGTCGAGGATGGCCTCGAGCAGTTCGTCGCGCGACAGCACCGGATTCAGAATGAACGCCGAAGAAATCAGCGATTTGGCGATGGCCGGGCCGGAAAGAAGCTGCAGCGCAGCGTGGAGCAGAGTCGTCTTGCCCGTGCCGATGGGGCCCGTCGCCACGATGATGCCCTTGCGCAGCAGAACGCCTTCGACCAGCGAAGTCAGCACCACGCGATGCGGCTCGGCGAGGTGCAGGAACCGGGGATCCGGCGTGAGCCGGAACGGCGGTTCTTTCAACTGGAAGTAGGACAGATACATCTTAGAAGAACCTCGCAGCGACACCGGAAAGCATGTAGCCAAGCCCCGCGGCCAGCACGACAGTGGCAGCCAGAGCGGCGGCGGAACGAACTTGCTTCAGCGTGCGCTGCTGCCTGGTGAAGATGTTCGGTATGCCGACCAAAATGCCTTTGCCGATGATGCTCTCGGCTTCGCGCTCGCTACGCACGGTTTCGTCCGACATTTCGATGGCCACGGCCAGGCCGAAGCCGGCCAGAAGACCCAGAACCACGCCGACGGTTATGAGCAAGCTGCGATTCGGCCCGGCAGGAGAATCCGGAACCGGAGCGGGATCCAGGATTACGAAGCGCTCGCCTTCCTGCTTGGCATCGAGTTCGGTGGACATTTCGGCGGAGAGCTTTTTGTCGAGGAGAGCGTTGTAATGTCCGCGCAGAGTGTCGTAGTCGCGCATCAAGCCGGCAATCTGCTGTTCGAAGACGGGCTCGCGCTCGAGCTTGGAGGAATGGAAGTCGATTTCTTCCTGAAGCTGCGGTTGGCGCTTGGTCTCCGTGGCGATTTCTTCGTCGAGCTTCTGAAGTTGCGCGTCGATCACGGGATTCTTGACGGTCTTGCGCACAGGCAGCGCCGTCTGCGACGGAGGATTGTTCTTGTCCTCTTCCGCCTTCTTGGCTTTCAAATCGTCGAGTTGCGCCTGAAGTTTTTTCACGTCGGGATAGTTCGGTCCGTAGTGCGTGCGCAAGTCGGAAAGGCTCGTTTCCGTCTTCTGGATTTGAGTCTGGAGCGGCGAGAAATTTTCGAAAGTGTCCGAATCCAGATCCACGGCCGGCTTGGAAGTGGCCAGCATGGCTTGCAGCACCGATTTCTGCTGCTGATCGTAAGTGACGCGATCCTGGCTCTGGCGGAGTTGCGCGCGCAGAGTGGTGAGCGCTTCGAGGTGATACTGCTTCGATTCGGGCAAGTCCATGATGTAGGTGGACTTGATGCGGCCCATCTCCGCTTCTTTCGCCTCGAGCTGCTTCTTCGTGTCCTGCAATTCGCCGTTCAGGAAGTCGGTGGTGCCCTTGGATTGCCCTTCGCGGGCGCGCAGGTTCTCGTCGATGAACTGGTTGGCCAGCTCGTTGGCGGTGCGCGCGACCATCTGAGGATCGCTGCCTTGGAACGCGATGCGGAACGAACCCATGGCGCGTCCGTTGGCATTCACAACTTCAATGGTTGTGGCCTTCTGCATCTTGCGGATGATGTCCTGGTCGGAGACCTTGCCACGCAAGTTGGGATAGAGCCCCAGCGTGTCGGCGACTTTCTTCAGGCGCGATGGCGACATGACCTGCTGCTGAATCGTAGCAAGACGGTCGAGAACGCTGCTGGTGACCGACGAAGGCACCAAGCTCGGCGACACTTGCTGCGCGTCCACCATAATTACTGTTTCAGAGCGGTAGAAATTCGGAAGCCGCATGACGATCACGGCCATCATCACGGCGACGGCGGCGGCCGTGAGGGTTATGACCAATTTCCTCCGGCGCGCGATATCGAGGTAGTCCTTCAGTTCGAACTCGCCGAACATCCCGCGGTCCGATGAGCTGGCTGGTCCGTATTCGCTCAATTCCGTCCTCCCGAACAGTGCTGGCCTAAAAATAATTGTTTCGCAGAAGCTTAATGCAACTCGGTGCCCAAATCAGGGCAAGCCGGGAAATCCACAGAGATAGCTAAGCTGTTTCCTTTGAATCGCTTACAGTACCAGAACACCAAGGCTACCGGTGAGACTGTCTCAAACGTGCCGCGGCGTGGAAATTTATTTCTCAAATCTAACTTCTCGTTCCGTGCAGCGCGGGGCCCGTTGGCGTCTAAATTTGAGACAGAACCTAAGGACTGCGACGGATCCAGGATGGTGGCCAAACGCGAGAAGGAGCCAGGACCGAGCTGCGATGGCTTCACAACGAACACTTAACGGCCACCGGCCGCATTCGGGTACCAGCGCAAGCCGATCGATGCGAAGTCCCGCGAGCCTTGATAGAGCTGCACGTTGTTGCTGTCCTGCACCTTGTATGCGTATGTCGAGAAGACGCTCCACGTGCGCCCAAGCAAATAATCAACTTCGCCGGTTACGTACGTTCCGGAGACCTGGTCGGGACTCGCCTGCTCGGCCTGGTAACCGACGCCGGCATCGAAGGAAAGTCGCGACGTCGTGCGGAAATGGACGATGCCATCCACGCGCTGGGACAAGTAGTTCGTTACGTAGCCGGAAGTGGGCTGGCCGCGCGTATACAGAATCGAGAAACGCGTTCGCTGAAAGGTCTTGAAGAAGGAGATTGCTCCGGTCATATCCCAATATGTCTGCTGGCCCACGAAAACTGACTGGGTCACGCCGATATCCAGATTGACGCCGGTTGTCGCCGTAAGCTGCCTCGACACACTCAACCCCAAAGTGTAATAGGACGAGGTAGGAAGCAATCCGTTGAACTGCACAAATCGTGTGTTGGCGTAGGCGCCGATAGTGGTACGCGCGTTCAACAAATGCCGGAGTCTAAGATCCAAGCCCGCGTTGAGGCCTGAGATGTTCCCACCCAGTGCCGGCGTCAAGCCGCTGGTGCGGTCGTAGACGAGGCTCGGCGACAACGTCACCATCGTTCTCGGGCTGATTCCGTAGGTCAAGGACAGAGCCGCCACGTTCGTGAGGAACGTCTCCGAATTGTCGATGAAATCGTTCTGCAGCGTTGTCGAGGTCAGCGAGTTGGCATCGGCGAAGACGCCGCCCTGCAAGCCCGCGTTGCTGGTGGTCATAAAGACGTCGGAAAGGCCCAGGGTCCAACGCGATCCGAGCTGGAAATAGGTAGTCACGCCGACATTCTGATTCATGTAGTCGTAGGCCACCTGGCCGTTGGTGATCGCGACACGCGGAGCATATTGGAGGGTCAGCCGGCTGCGGCCAAATGGCTGATCGAGGATGATGCTGGTCTCCATCAAGCTCAAAACATTGTTTTGCGCGGGACCCTCAGCCGCATTCGAAGGCCGCACGAGGTCCACGGCGCCGCGCACATCCGAGGCGCCGAGATAAAGCGGGCCCCAACGAAACGGTCCCGACGTGGGCAAAGAATTGGCTGTGCCTAGCTGGGTGATCTGCGTTTCCGGCGGTGTAACTGTGACCAGGGGAATCGGCTCGTTCTGGTCTGGTGGCGCGTTATTGTCGGTGCCGTCTGGATTTGGCGGCCGCTGGGCGTTTCCGTTTGTCTGATTCTGCTGATCGGATTGAGATGGACCTTGCTGCGGTGCTTGCGCTGCCGCCGGCAGCGCCAGAAAGCGCGTAAGCCGCAAGCACAGCAATCCCTCGAACCGTCCAGTTTCGTGTGCGGGTTTCCATGATGGTCATTTCAAGTCCAGGCGTCCGAAAACGGCCTATGGAATGACGACTTTGTCTCCCGGCATCAGTAGCTCGTCTTTGCCTTTTCCGTTGATCGCATCCTTATAACGGACGGGAATGCGGACTTCCGAGCCGTTGACGATGCGCAGGATATAGATCGAATTGGTCTTGGCGAACTGGGTTACGCCGCCGGCCTCGGCAATGAGCTCGAGAACGGTCTTGTTGTCGTTCAATTGAAACGCGCCCTGGCGCGCCGCGTTGCCGATCAGATAGACCTTGCGGCTTTGAATTTGTTGCACGCTGACAGTCACCTGCGGCTCATTGACGAACGGCTTCAGCTTCTCGGTGAGCGAATCGGCGAGCTCCTTCGGCGTCATGCCCACCACGTAGATATCGTTGAGCAGGGGCATGGTGATCACGCCGTCCGGGCGGACGACTACCGCCAGCGAGAGATCGTGCTCGCGCCATACGGAAATCTGGATCTGGTCGGCCACGCCGATGCGATAGGCGGTGGAAGCTTGATTGGCTGAATTCGGATTGGCGTTGTGCGTCGAGTCCGTGTCTTTCGGTGTCTTCTTCGAGCCGGGCTTCTTCGGCGTCTCGTCCTTTGTGGCGGGCGACGTGGATTGCCGGGCGCCCGAGCGGCCATCGGAAGAGATGGAAGCGTGCGCGGGCTGTGGAATTGCGAGCGCACCAAGAAGCAGCGCAACGCTGGATAGCGCTAGGAATTTGAAAGATCTAGTGAAAAGCGCGGGGGCGAACAAGGTTCGTCTCTCCTTCTGAGTCCTCAGTAAGGGCTCAAATCGTAGGGTGGCTTGCACGGGCCGTACCACATGTTTGCACACACAAAAGCCCGGTTTATAAAGAGTTAAACCGGCGAAACGCCGCCGTCAATGGAACCTCTGAATGCTTGTTCCTCAATTGAGAAATCGGGTTCACATTCACTGCGTCCATTCGAGTTACACGGTTGAATCTCATTGCACACTTCCTGCTAGAGGCGCCGCTGAAACAGCAGCCGTCGGCGTCAGGCGCAGCGTGTGCGTGTTAATGTTGTAATCGTTGACCAGCACAATTACGCCGGCTGATGGGAAATATTGAAATCGGCCGAAGGTTCCGTTGGAGGTGTGCGCCGAGCCTGCATGCGCCGAATCCTCCGGAGCGTCTGCGGCGAAGGTTTGTGCGGTACACGAATTCGCCGCGGGATCGTAGAGATAGACGGTCGGTCCGAAATCCGGCCACCCGACGATGCGGTCGAGCGTTGGGTCGTAAGCCAAGCCGGGAGAAGAAGATCGCGCGAGGGCCTCGCAGCCTTTGGCCTTCGATTTGTCCTGCGGGCTATGGCGGCCTTTGGGGCCGATCGGAACGGCCCAGATTTGGCCGTCGCCGAAGGCGAGGAATAGCTCGGCCTTCGGATCGACGACTCCATTGGCGTGAAGCCCCAGCGGCGTGAAGCTGCTTAAGAACTTATAGGAATTTCGATCGTAATCATAAGACCAGAAGCCCGTAGCGCGGTCCCATACGTAGACCAGTTTCGTGCCGGGATCGTAAGCCGAGATCGTGCCGTGATTCTCACCGTTGGGCGAGCCTCCGTGGACCGGATCCATACGCTTCCACTCGAGAGTTTCGAGGTTCAGCGTCCAGGTATCGCTCGAGGAATTGCCGCGCGGGCAGTAGGAGCCGCCGCCGAAGACGAACATCCGATCGGCGTGCGCAATATATGCGAGTGCGCCGTAGGTATGGCGCGCGTTGGCGCGGCCGTCCGGTGTGGCTTGAGCACATTCCGCGATGGGGCTGGGATCGTTCAAGCGCGTGAGTCGCAGAGCGCCGAGATCGAAGGCATAGACTTCATTTCCGGCATAATCGCTATGGCCGCCGCCCCAGAGAATCATGCGGTTGCGCCGCGTGTCGGCGATGCCGCCGCTCCACGCGCGGACTACGGCGGAGCAGTTCGAAGCGAAGGCGTATTTCGTACCGTGGAAATCGTTCGGCGGGCAGGCGGCCTGAAGCTTTGAATCTGGAACTTCGAACCAGCCCAAAGCTGCTGGAATTGAAGCAGTTGCGCCGCTTCCGCCGGATTGCGCCGGCAATGATCTAACCTCGGTGCCCCGGCCCGATCGCGCGCCCAGCGTTGCTGTAATTGTTAGCGCCGCGAATCCAACCGCTCCGGCGAGCGAACCATTCCGGATTGTGAATTTGCGCCCGCTCATGCCGCACCCTTCAAATCCCTTTGCGCGCTGCGATTCGATTCGAACCAGCGCATCATGCGAAAGACGCGCACGATCACCGCATAGGCGCAAAGCCACACACCGAGAAGCAAAACATCCGAAGTGGTGTGTTGGCGTTTCATCCAACGAGGGCGGCGCGATTCGTCTACGCTTGACCGCCTTGCGACTGCCGGACTCGCTACGCGCGCTGCGTCCATTTCTACTTTGCTCCGCGCCCGTGCAGAATCACTTTGGCGGTCTCAATCAGAATCGCGATATCCAGGAAGATCGAGAGGTGCTTGATATAGAAGATGTCGTATTCCAGCTTCGTCTTCGATTCTTCGATGGTCGAGCCATATTGATATTTCACCTGCGCCCAACCCGTGATGCCGGGGCGCACCGTGTGGCGCAGGACGTAGTAGGTGGTGGCTTCCTCGAGCTGCCGGCAGAAGAATGGGCGCTCGGGGCGCGGGCCGATGATGCTCATCTCGCCGCGGAAGACGTTGTAGAGCTGCGGCAGTTCGTCCAGGCGGCACTTGCGGATGAAGCGGCCCACTTTGGTGATGCGATTGTCGTCGCTCGCCGCCCAGGATGGCCCGTTCGCTTCCGCGTTCTGATACATGGAGCGGAACTTCAGGATGTCGAAGCTGCGGCCGCCGAGACCGACTCTTTCCTGGCGGAACAAGATTGGCGAGCCGGATTCAAACCAGATCGCGGCCGCGACAAGGCCCATGATCGGCAGCGTCACGATCAGCGTGATGGCCGACACGACGAAATCGAGCGTGCGCTTGGCCGCCAGAAGAAATGGAGACTTGCGAAAGCCCTCGGAAAGGACCAGCCAGCTTGGCGATAGGTTTTCGAGAGGAATCCGGCCGGTGATCCGCTCGTGGAAGCTGTGCGCGTCCTCGACGCAGACGCCAGCGAATTTGAGCGCCAGCAGTTCGCGCATAGGAGTGCGGCCGCGGCGTTCCTTAAGAGAAAGTATTACGCGCTCGATTCTCTCTGCGGCCACCACGGATTCCAGATCGCTGGCCGCGCCGATAATTCCCGGATTTACGAGCGACTTCCCGATATTCTCGCCCTTCTCATCGAGGAAGCCGATCACCTTCATGTGCAGCTCGGGCTTGGCGATGATCTGGCGCACCACGGAGATTCCCGCCGGGCCGGTTCCGAGGACCAGTACGCGCTCCAGGCCGCCGAGGAAAACGCCCTCGTGCTCAAGGAAAACTCTCCAGCCGAAGAGCAGCAACAATATCGCCGGCGCCGCGAAGACCGCGATTCCGCGGCCCAGGCTCAACTCCGGGAGGAAGTAATACAGGATGGCCAGCTCGATACACGCCGTCCCCAGCGCCTGCAGCAGCCGCAGGAACAACTCAAAATGCCGCGCGATGACCTCGCGATTGTAGAGATCGTTGTAATAGAGGGCGATGCCGCAAGCCGCCACCACCAGGAAAATCCGCGAATAGGTGTGAACGGGCCGCAAATAATTCAAAATTGCGCGAAAATCATGAAAGCGCAGCGTGATGGCGAACAGCAGACCCAAAGCGATCAACATTCCATCGGACGCGAAGAGCATCAGGGTTCGCGGAGGAACTTTTTGACCGCCGATCTTCAGCATAACTTTTGCAATTCCCTTTGGATGGCAGCAGCGCGGCTACGCAGAGCCGCCGGGCGCGTCTTCAACCCGAAACATCTTCTTGGACTCGTTCTCGTGGTAGGCGGAGCAGGGGTTGAACCTGCGACCTCCCCCGTGTAAAGGGGGCGCTCTGCCAAACTGAGCTATCCGCCTGGAGGTCCGTCGCGTGAGATGCACGTTTCTGTCCAAAAGTGACGTGCAGCTCGCGCGGTTATACGGAGAGCTAACCGCTGAAATACTTAGGTTTATCTACGATTGCCGGAGTTGCTGTGCACGGTTGAGGACTAGGCACGGATGAACTTAGGAAAGCCATTTCTCAACTGAGAAATAAATTTTCTCCGTCTCAAAGACGCCCGCTTGACCCATCCAAATCCTGTAAACCACTGATTCTACAGTCCGTACGGCGATATCGATCTCCAGGCCTCGTCTCAGGCGTTTGCACCGAAATCGGCTCTTTCGACACGTGCTCCATTCAACGCAGTCAGATCGCGTCGCAAAAACCCATATAATGCTGAAATAAGATGATTTAAATCGTACCACAGTGTCTGGCAGGGAGGTTGCTTCATTCTTGTTGCGTGTCTATGCAGATAAGGGCGAGCGTGTGTCTATGCGATTTGTGACGCGCTTGAGAATCGCCGAGAGCATCGGCGCGCGCATGCAGCGCTGCGCCGCCTCAACTCTGATTGCTGATGGTCTTCCGAAAGCGCAATGCTGCCGATGTCTCTAAGCATCCGCACCGCAAATCTGGAGACTGAGCGCGAGGTGCTGACGGAGTTTTTGCGCCAGCACTTGAATCCGCAAGCCGATGCCAAACGATTCGATTGGCTGTACTTGCGCAATCCGCACGGCGTGGCGCGGACGTGGCTTGCGTGCGAGGCCGGGAGCGGCACCATCGTCGGCGCGAGCGCTGTTTTTCCTCGGCGGATCGTTGCGGCCGGCAAGCCTGTTTCGGGTTGCGTACTTGGGGACTTCTGCATTCGGCCCGACTTTCGCAGCCTGGGTCCGGCGCTGGAATTGCAGCGCAAGACGCTCGCCGGCCTGCAATCGGCCGGTTTCGAGCTCGCCTACGACTTGCCCAGCACGAGCATGTTGGGCGTTTATAAGCGGATCGGCATAGCGCCGCAGGATTCCCTGGTTCGGCTGGCTAGGCCGCTTCGCGCGGACCGCCAGATCGCGAAACGAGTGAAGAGCGAAACCGTGGCGCGCGGTTTGAGCGCTGCCGGTAATCTCCTGTTGGAACTGCGAGATTGGAGATTGAAAGAGGCGGCCGGCTGGACGGTCGAGTTGCACAACGGCAAGATGGGCGAGGAGTTTTCGGAATTGGCAAATCGAGTATCGGAGGCGGGCGAGACATTCGTGCATCGCTCGGCGGAATTCTTGAACTGGCGATACTCGGACCATCCGTACCGCAAATTCGAGATCCTTACGGCGCGCCACGATGGCCAACTCCGGGGATATCTGGTCTTCGATCAAATCGCCGACGAAGCAACGATTGCGGACCTGTTTGGATTGGATGAGCCCGAATTGTGGCAGAGCCTGCTGGCTCGAGCCGTGGCGCTGAACCGCGAACGCGGAGCGGGAATCATCAACGCTCCGGCCCTGGCCTCGCATCCGCGAGCGGCGCAACTCGAAGCGCTGGGATTTTCTCCGCGCGAGGCGCAGCCGCTGGTGACAATCGGCGCGGCGCCGGGCACGCGACTTTTCATCATGGATGGAGACCGTGAAAGTTGAAAACGCAAGCACGCGCATTTCCGAAGGCGGCAAAGTGAACGAACGCATCCGCGGTTTCATACTGGACACATTTCCGCTGGCGCGGAAGCAGAACGTCAAAGACAGCGATAACCTTCTAGATAGCGGGATTATCGATTCGCTGGGGATGCTCGACGTAGTGAGCTTTCTCGAACGCGAATTCGGCATTCACGTGGACGACGAGGAACTGGTTCCCGAGAATTTCGAGTCGGTCGACAACCTCGCGGGGTTTGTAGGGAGAAAGAGTTCGGCTGCACCCTCGCACTAAGCTAGGCGCACGTAGGACGAGAATAGGCCAGCCCGCATCAAGCGCGGACGCATTGCCGCGAATTCCCTACGGATGTGGCAAGCAGAGACGCAGCCTTCAAGGAGCTACAGCGGATGGATTTTCTGATTCACCACATGCTGCGGTCGAGCGCGCAGCGGCTTCCGAACAAGGAAGCCATGGTTCACGGCAAGGAGCGCTTGAGCTATAGCGAAGTCGCGCGGCGCACCGCAGGCTTGGCGCACGGCCTGCGCGAAGCGGGCCTCGAGCGCGGCGATCGCATCGGCATCTATCTCGAAGCTTCGGTGCCGCAGGTCGTCTCGATCTTTGGAATTTCCGAAGCGGGCGGAGTTTACGTGCCGATCAACGCGCAGCTCTTCGCCGAGCAAGTCGCGCACATCGCGAAAGACTGCGGGATGAAAGGCCTCATCACCACGGCCTCCAAACTTGCAGCGCTCGAAGCCACGCTGAAAGAAATTCCGTCGCTTGAATTTCTAGTCGTAGTGGATGAAGGCACTACGCCGGTCGTCAAGCTCCCGGTTCATCACTATGAAGCGCTCTGCGCGCTTCCGCCGGATACGGCCTTCCGCGAGATATCCATCTCGAAAGATCTTGCTGCGATTCTTTACACGTCGGGCTCGACCGGCAAGCCGAAGGGCGTAATGCTCAGCCATGCGAACGTGATGGCAGGCAGCTCGATTGTCTCGACCTATCTCGGCATCACCGAATCGGAGCGCATTCTCGCGGTGCTGCCGTTCAGCTTTGACGCGGGCATGAACCAGTTGATGACCGCGTTTCAGCAGGGCGGCACGATCGTGCTGATCAATTTTGTTTTCGCGCGCGAAATCGTGCAAACGCTGCTAAAGGAGCGCATCACCGGGCTCGCGGGAGTGCCCACGTTGTGGAGCTTGCTCTCGCAGCCGAATTCCACACTGCAAAAGCAGCCGCTGCCCGATCTGCGCTACATCACGAACACCGGCGGTGCCATGCCGCAGAGCGTGCTCAAAGTGCTTCGCGAAACGCTCACGACCACGAAAATAGTTTTGATGTACGGCCTCACCGAAGCTTTTCGCTCGACTTACCTTCCGCCCGAGGAGCTCGATCGCCGTCCGACTTCCATGGGCAAGGCCATTCCGGATACGGAGATCGTCGTCGTCAACGAGTACGGAAAGCTATGCAATCCGGGCGAAATCGGCGAGCTCGTTCATCGCGGGCCGACTGTGTCGCTTGGTTACTGGAATCGTCCCGACGATACGAATCGCGTTCTGCGCCCGAATCCGCTGCTGCCGCCGGAACTCGGCGATTGCGAACGCGTTTGCTATTCGGGCGATCTCGTAAGAATGGACGAAGATGGATTTCTCTTCTTCGTCGGCCGCCGCGATACGATGATTAAATCCTCCGGCTATCGCATCAGTCCCGACGGAAGTGGAAGAGGCGCTGACTTCGAGCGGCAAACTGCGGTATGCGGCCGTGATCGGCATCCCGGATGAAGTTCTCGGCCAGACGATCAAGGCGTTCGTCGTGGGGCGCGATGGCGAACGGCTAGATACGGACGCGCTCATCGAGCATTGCGGTACGCGGCTTCCGCGTTACATGCTGCCGAAGACTGTCGAAGTGTTGAGCGAGATGCCGAAGACCTCGAGCGGCAAAGTGGATTATCCGGCGCTGCGACGCCGCGAAGGACTCTAGGGCTTGGGAGACGTTGCAGAATTGACCGCGAAGTATTTTCCAGATTCCGGCGCGGAGCTCCGGATGGGCGGGCTATCCGTGCGTTCGCTCGCCGAAAAATACGGCACGCCGCTTTTCATTTACGACCGCAGTATTCTCGACGCTAAGTGGAATCAGCTTCGCGCCGCGCTGCCCGCGCGTTTTGCCGTCAGCTATTCCGTGAAGGCGAATCCGAACCGCGCGTTTCTTGAGTATTTTCTCGAAAAAGGCGCGGGGCTCGAGGTCGCGTCGCAAGGAGAATTCCATCAGGCTCTCGCCGCCGGCTGCCCGGCCGAGCGGATTCTTTTCGCCGGGCCGGGGAAAACAGAGGCGGAGATCGAGTTCGTTCTCGCGCGCGGAATCGGAGAGATTCACATCGAATCGCCGCGCGAAGCGGCGCGCGTGATCGCCATCAGCCGCCGCCTCGGCAAACGCGCGCGCGTTGCGGTACGCGTGAATCCGGCGTCCGAAGTCCAGGGCGGCGCCATGCGCATGGGCGGCAAGCCCGCCGCTTTTGGAGTAGATGAAGAGGCGCTCGATACGGTTCTCGATCCTCTGCTTGCTTCCGACGCGGTCGAGTTTCGCGGGATGCATATTTATATCGGCACGCAGATTCTCGATCACGCGATCCTCGTGAGCCAGTATGCCCACGGCCTCGAAGTCGCGCGCCGTATCGTGAAAAGAACTGGCCGTCCGCTCGCGACGCTCGATTTTGGCGGCGGCCTCGGCATTCCGTATTTTTCGAACGAGCATGAACTCGATACCATCGCACTTCGAGAGGGGCTCGCAACTCTATTCGCGCCCATTGAGAAAGATCCTGATTTCGCAGGAACGAAATTCATGGTCGAGCCGGGGCGCTATCTGGTGGGCGAAGCGGGCGTCTATGTCGCGCGTGTGGTTGATATAAAAGTGTCGCGCGGAAAGAAATTCCTGATCTGCGATGGCGGGATGCATCACCATCTAGCCGCATCCGGAAATCTCGGCCAGACGATCAAGCGGAATTATCCGGTAGCGATTTTGAATAAGCTCGATCGCCCAGCCGCAGGCGCCGTCGAAGTTGCCGGGCCGCTGTGCACGCCGCTCGACGTGCTCGCGCGAAATGCCGAGCTGCCGGAGGCCGAAGTCGGCGATTTGATCGGCGTCTTTCAATCCGGCGCTTATGCACGCGCGGCCAGCCCGCTTGGGTTTTTGAGCCATCCAGCGCCGCCGGAAGTTTGGGTGGAAAAAGGCGAGTCGCGGTTGATTCGCCGCCGCGGCGAAGTGGACGATTATCTGCGCGATCAGATCGCGCCGGTTTCCGCGAGAGCGTGACGCGCGCTCGGCGCAATCGATGAACTGGACATTCCAACCCGCGAAATCCTCCTTCGAAGCGGCCCGCAGTGACTGGGACGCCATCAATCGCTCGCAGCACGATCACATCCTGCTCGATTCCGGATTCATCGCACCGCTCGTTCGTCATTTCGGGCCGCAAGAGCTTCTTCTCGGCGCAAACACGAGCGCCGAGCGGCCGGGCATGACGCTGGTGCTCAAGAAAAAGCCGGGCTACTGGGAAACGTTTCAACCGAGCCAGGCGCCTCTCGGGCTTTTTGTTGCAGGCACAAAGGGCGACGCCGCGGGATATTTCTCGGATGTGATGCGCAGCTTGCCTGGCGTTGCGGTGCAGTTTTCCGTCCTGCAGCAGGATCCGGATTTTTCGGCGTTTCCGCCCGATCTCGCCGGGCCGAATCTCGAAATTCTCGATTACATCGAAACCGGGCGGCTCACGATTGAAACCGGCTTCGAGGAATTCTGGGCCACGCGAAACAGCGACCTGCGCCAGAATTTGATGCGGCGCATGCGCCGTCTCGAGAAGCAAGGCCAGAAGCTCGAACTCATCACCCTCAGCGATCCCGCGCCCATTGCCGAAGCGATCAAGGCGTACGGCCGGATTGAGGCGCAAGGCTGGAAGGGCCGCGAAGGCACCGCGCTGACCGAAGATAATGATCAGGCTCATTTTTACCGCGAAGTCCTCGAACACTTCTGCGAGCGCGGCGAAGGCTACATCTATCAGCTTCTTCTCGACGGCCGTCTCATCGGCAGCGAGATTTATATCGCGCGCAATGGGATGTTGGTGGGGCTCAAGACGACATTTGACGAAGCGATGCGCGAAATCTCGCCGGGATTTCTGATGAAGTATTTGATTATCCGCGAGGTCTTCAACCAGAAGAAAATGCGTGTGATCGAATTCTACGGCGCGGTGAAAGACTGGCATGCCAAGTGGTCCACGGGCTTCCGGCCGATGTACCACGTAAATTATTTCCGGAATAGTTGGGTGCGCAAGGCGCGCGAACTGGCCAAGCGCTACGCATGAGCGGCAATCGGCAAACTTTTATCGTGCCAAAAGACCCGCGGCCGTCGTGGGCGTCGCTGGCGCTGCGACAAAGCGAGCCGCCGATCGCGGGATTGCCACAGGCATCGCGGCGCGTTCCGCTCTTTTGGGCACGCAACGCGATTTATCACGCGCTGCGAGCTTTCAAGATCGGCGCGGGAGATGAAGTTCTCGTGCCCGCGTATATCTGCTCGGCCGCCATCGAGCCGATTCTAGCGGCAGGCGCGAAGGTCGTGCTCTACGATGTCTGTCGAGACGCGACCGATGATTTTCAATCTCTCGAAGCCGCCGTTTCCAATCGGACGCGAGCTCTCATGCTCGTTCACTATTTTGGCTTTCCGAACGACGCCGCGGGCGCGCGGGCGCTTTGCGATCGCCGCAATTTGCTTTTGATTGAGGACTGCGCGCATGTCCAATCAGGGATTATCGGCGACCGCTCGCTGGGGACATGGGGCGACGCGAGCGTTTTTAGCTGGCGCAAGTTTTTCCCCCTGTTTGACGGCGGTGAGCTGATTTTGAATCGCGCGGACTGTGAATTGAACTTTCAGCCCGCGCACGAAAGCGTTCTGTTTACGCTGCGCGCTGCCAAAAATGTTCTGGAGAGTTCGTTCGCCAGACGCCAGAGCGTCTCGAATTCGCCGACGGATCAACACGTCGAGACATCGAGCAATGGAAACGCCGGCGAGCGCCGTTCTGGACCGCTGGGCGTGGACAACAACAGCCCTTCATTTCAATCCGATATGGTGAATTTTCCGATGTCGCGGACTTCGCGCTTCCTTCTCGAGTGCGCCGATTTTCCGGCTGCGGCCCGGGCGCGACGCGAAAATTACAAGTTCTTGTACGACGCGATGCGAGATCTTGCCGGTGTGAGGCCACTCTTCGCGGAATTGGCTGAGGGCGTCGTTCCGTATGTGTTTCCCGCCGTGTTTGATGCGCCGGATGCGCATCTGCCATTGCGGCGAGCCGGAATTCCGGCGGTTAGTTGGGAGGGCGTGCGTCACGCGATGGCCGGCAAACGCGAATTTCCGGGCGCAGGATTCCTATACGATCATGTGGTGTTTCTCCCTGTGCATCAGGATTTGACGCGCGCGGACCTTGAGGCCATTGCCCGCGCGGTTCGCGCTGTGACCGCACCGGTGAAGGCGGGCACAAGCGCGGTTTTGGCATGAGTGGCGCGCGAATCCGCGATTGAGCCCGGGCAGATCGACGCAAGAAAGTATGACGGAGACAAAACGAGTTTTGATCGTCGCCTACCACTTCCCGCCCATCGCGGGGAGCAGCGGCGTGCTCCGCGCCCTCAAGCTCTGCCGCTATCTGCCGGAAAACGGCTGGCAGCCGACAGTACTGGCGCCGAATCCGCGAGCCTACGAACGCACGGATTCGAGCCAGCTCTCCGACATTCCTCCGGGCGTGCACGTGCTGCGCACATCAGCATTCGATACGCAGCGGCATCTTTCGATTCGCGGCCGCTATTTCGGCTGGATGGCGCTTCCCGATCGTTGGGTGAGCTGGGTGTTGAGCGCCGTGCCCGCAGGGCTGCGCGTAATTCGCCGCGAAAAGATCGACGCAATCTTTTCGACCTTTCCGGTTCCATCCGCGGTGATGATCGGATGGCTGCTGCATCGCTTGAGCGGCAAGCCGTGGATTGTCGATCTGCGCGATTCGATGACCGAAGACGACTATCCACGCGATCCCGCGATTCGCCGCCATCTACGCAAGCTCGAGGCGCGCGTGGTTCGCGATGCCTCGCGCATACTTTTCACCGCCGCTTCGGCCATCCGCATTTATCGCCAGCGCTATCCCTCGCTGACCGCTGACAAGTGCGTGCTCGTGCCGAACGGCTACGATGAAGATGACTTTCAGAATATTCCCGAAGTGGCCGCGACGAATCGATCCGCCGATCGGCCACTACGACTTTTGCATCTCGGCCTGCTCTATCCAGCCGAGAGAGATCCGCGGCCATTTTTCCGCGCGATCGCGAAACTCAAATCCGAAGGGCGCGTCTCGGCGAAGACGCTGACGATTGATTTGCGCGCCAGCGGCTATGAGCCGCTCTACGCCGCGATGCTTCGCGAAATCGGCGTGGACGATATCGTCCATCTCCTGCCGCCTCTCCCGTATCGCGAGGCGCTGCGAGACGCTGCGCAGGCCGATGCGCTGCTGCTCTTCCAAGCGGCGAATTGCGATCATCAAATTCCCGCGAAGACTTTCGAGTATCTGCGGCTGCGGCGTCCGATTTTGGCGTTGACGAGCGAGACCGGCGACACGGCGGCTCTCTTGCATTCAACCGGAGGCGCAACGATTCTCGATCTCGCCAACGAGGAGGCGATCTACAGCGGCCTCCCAGGCTTTCTCGACACCATCGCGTGCGGCAGCCATCCCATGCCCGATGATGGAACGGTCCAGCAATACAGCCGTAGAAGCCAGGCCGCCGCAGTTGCACAATGTTTATCGCAGGTATTGAATGAAAAGGCGCGGGGCGCGGCCGAAGCGGCATCGGTGCCCGCCAAGTAAGCCATGTGCGGAATATTCGGACTCATAAATCTCAAGCCCGGCGGCGAGCTGCCGCGATCGCTGATGGAGCGGATGGGCCGCGTCATCGCGCATCGTGGGCCCGATGACGATGGCTTTTATTACGGCCGCGGCGTGGCGCTCGGGATGCGTCGGCTCAGCATCATCGACGTCGCCGGCGGCCACCAGCCCATGTCGAACGAAGACGGCTCGGTCTGGGTAGTTTTGA
This sequence comes from uncultured Acidobacteriota bacterium, assembly GCA_963707165.1. Classification (GTDB taxonomy): domain Bacteria; phylum Acidobacteriota; class Terriglobia; order Acidiferrales; family UBA7541; genus Palsa-147. The sequence continues at coordinate 208,761 of CAVPPO010000003.1, forward strand.
ACGGCGAGATTTACAATTTTCAGGAGCTGCGCGAGAGGCTCGAAAAAGCCGGCCACAACTTCCGCACGAAATCCGATACCGAAGCGATTGTCCATCTCTACGAGCAGGAAGGCGCGGATTTTGTAAAGCATCTGCGCGGCATGTTCGGCGTGGCGGTCTGGGACGTGTCGCGCGAACGCTTGATCGTGGCGCGCGACAGGCTCGGCGAGAAACCGATGTACATCCGCCGCGAGCCGCACCGGCTTCTCTTCGCCTCCGAGTTGAAAGCCATCCTCGAAGATGAGAACGTCCCTCGCCGCGTGGACATGAGCGCCCTGAAAGAATATCTGGCGCTCGGCTATGTGCCCGCGCCGGCCACCATTTTTGAAGGAATCGAGAAGCTGCTCCCCGGCCACATGCTCATCATTGAGAAGGGGCAGATTCGCGACGAGGAATATTGGGACGTTCGCTTCGACCAGACCGACAATTGCTCGCAGGCTGAATGGATCGACCGCGTTCGCGCGAAGCTGCTCGAAACCGTCCGCGCGCAGATGATCAGCGACGTTCCGCTCGGCGCATTTCTGAGCGGTGGAGTTGATTCGAGCGCCATCGTCGCGGCCATGGCGCGCGCCAGCGACCGCCCCGTCAAAACCTATTCGATCGGATTCGAAGGCGAGGACTCGTTCTATAACGAGCTGCCCTACGCGCGGATCATCGCCGATAAATTCCGCACCGATCATCACGAGATTATCGTCCGTCCGCAAGTTGCCGAGTTGCTGCCGAAGCTCGTGTGGCATCTCGACGAGCCAATTGCCGACTCGGCGTTTGTCACCACGTATCTCGTCTCCCGCATGGCGCGCGAAAGCGTCACCGTGATTCTCTCCGGCGTCGGCGGAGATGAATTATTCGGTGGATACCGGCGCTATCTCGGCGACGAACTCGGCCGCTACTACCGCTGGCTGCCCGGCCCCGTTCGTAACAAATGGCTGCCCGGCCTGCTCTCGCGGCTTCCACAAGACCGCCATTCGGCGTGGAAAAATAATATTCGCTACGCGAGCGCCTTCGCGAAGACCGCCGGGCTCGATATCGCGGAGCGCTATTCGAGTTACGTCACCGCCTTTGCGCCGGAAGTGCGTGCGCGGCTCTTGCGGGAAGCGAACGGCGGAAATGGAAACGACGCGGCTTCTGATGTGCTGCTGCGCTACTTCGAGAAAGCCCGCGGCTGGGACAGCCTGCATCAGATCATCTACGTCGATCTCAAGACCTCACTCGCCGATGATCTGCTGGCGCTCACCGATCGCATGAGCATGGCTTCCTCGCTCGAATGCCGCGCCCCGCTCGTCGATTACGAGCTTGTCGAAATGACCGCGCGGATGCCGGCCAATCTCAAAGTTCGCGGCCTGACGATGAAATATCTACTCAAAAAAGTTCTCGAGCCGCTCGTGCCGCGAGAGATCCTGCATCGCAAGAAGCGAGGCTTCGGCGCGCCCATGGGCGCATGGCTGCGGCGTGATCTCGAAAGCCTGGTGGGCGACACGCTCGGTGAATCGCAGGTCCGCCGCCGCGGTTTCTTCGATCCCGCAGTGGTGAATGAAATCATCGCCGCGCACCGATCGCAGACCAGCGATCACACCGACCATTTACTCGCGCTCATCAATCTTGAGCTCTGGTGCCGCATCTATCTCGACGGCAACGACTGGCGCTCCGCGCCGGAAGCTCCCGTGACCGCGGCGCGAACGACGTGATCCGCCCGTCCGCGTCAATCCCGATGCAAGCCCGCGAGAAAATCTAAAGTGCGAATCCTTTACATCTGCCATCGCTTTCCATTTCCGCCGAATCGCGGCGGCAAGATTCGCCCGTTTCAAATGATCAGGCACCTGTCGCAGAACCACGAGGTCACGGTAGCGAGCCTCGCCTTCTCGCAAGAGGAACTCGACGCCGGCGCGGGCTTGCGTGACCATTGCTCCGAAATCATTGTCGAAATTCTGCCGAATTCCACGCGATGGCCGCAGGCTGTTATGGCGCTGCCGGGAAGTACGCCATCGTCCGTCGCGTATTTCCGTTCCAACCGGCTGCGCGCGCGAATTGAATCAGCCTGGCAGAAGAAGAAATTCGATGCGGTGATGGTGCACTGCGCTTTCGTCGCGCAGTACACCCTCGGCTTATCCGGCGGCCTGCGCATTCTCGATTACGGCGATATGGACTCGGCGAAGTGGATGGATTACGCCGAGCATCGCCGCTTCCCTCTTTCACTCGGCTACGCAATCGAATCGCGCAAACTTCGCCGTTACGAACGCGCCATGGCGGAACGCTTCGACCGCATCACTATCACCACGCAAGGCGAGAAGGAAGAGTTCAAGACGCTCGGCGTCCCAAGACCCTGCACCGTGATTCCCAATGGCGTGGACGGCAATTTCTTCCAGCCAGCAGCAATGGGCGGCGGCACGAACCCGAATATCGTTTTTCTCGGCCGCATGGATTATTTCCCCAATATCGACGGCGTGCTCTGGTTCGTCCGCGAAGTCTATCCCAGCATTCGCCGCACCATGCCGTCGACCGAACTGCAAATCGTCGGCGCCGATCCCGCGCGAGAAATCTTGCGCCTGCGCAGCATCCAAGGCATCACCGTCACCGGCTTCGTCAAAGATGTCCGCCCGTACTTAACAGAAGCAGCCGTAGCAATCGCTCCGTTGCGCATCGCCCGCGGCACGCAAAACAAGATTCTCGAATGCATGGCGGCAGGAATCCCGGTTGTCTCGACCTCGCAAGCCGCCAAGGGAATTCAAGCCGTTCCGGGCGAACACATCATTGTCGCGGACGGAGCGCAAGAATCGGCCCGAAGCGTTCTGGAACTTCTGAACGATCGTGACCGCCGCATCAAGCTCGCCACCGCGGCACGCGCGCAAGTCGAGCACGCGCATTCCTGGCCTGAGTCGATGAAAATTCTAGATTCGGTTCTAGCGGAAGGATTTTCTACAGCAGCTTCAGAGGAAATCGCCACGCCGGAACGGACTCGCGCGTAAAACGCGAGCAGCAAAACGTACACTCAATCTTCTATTTCGGGTCGGCAATTCTCTCCCGGGAAATAATCAATTCGTCGTACCACGTATACGCCTTGTCGTGAGGCGCCTCGCCATCCTTATTCGTCTGATAAGGCAGCAGCCACACTTTCCCAAATTTCGCCTTCCCCATGCTGGTATTCACCAGGTCGTATCCAGTCTTGTTCTCGGGACTGAAATCAATCACCGGCACCGAAGGCTTGCCTTCCTCCGCCACCCACACCTGCACGGTGCTGTCGTGATGATAATGTCGCGAGTTGTCTTCGTACCACGTTCCCACTTTCACGCGAACTTGAAAAGTCATCCACTGATTTGCCTTGTAACCGACACAAGGCGGAATCTTCGGCGGAAATCCTGTAACCAATCTGCACTTCCCAGCCGGCGGCGCCGCATTTTGCGGAGAGAAAACCGACGAGCCGCTGACGTCCACGCCTTCGGGAATCGAAAGCTGCTCGTACTGATCATCCTTGTTCCCACAACTGTGGTACATCCGCGGCATGCCGAACTGCCCGCTGTTCTCCAGCACCAGGTCGATATCCGTGCACGAATAGGCCCGGTGATCGGGACGGTCGCCCTCGCCGATGATCGCCTGCTTCCAGCCGTTCGATCCTTTGAAGGGCACCAGCATCTCCGGCGAAAATCGCTGCCGCCATTGCACGAAGAATTCATCTGATTTGCTCTTGGGATCGCCGTTCACCAGCGAATCGAATTGCACCGATAAATCATCCGAGAAATTCGTCCAATACTGCCCGGAACTGTTGGCTTTGGAAAATGCAGGCACGGTGAACTTCAGCGAGCCCCGCCCAGAAGCCGAAACGCTGGTATCAATCTCCGGAGAGTAAACCCCGCTCGCATCCGGATCGGTGTGCCCGGCAATATCGGAGCGCGAATCAAATCCGACGCAGCGCACAACTCCGGGAGCATGGCATCGCGCCCTAAAATCGGCATCGTCGCCAAGCTTCGCCGGCCCGGAAGGAGATTCCGCCTTCCCCGCGCCCGAATTCTGCGCCGTCATGGCCGCGCCGGCCGACACTCCGCCACCGTGCATTCCAAGTCCGCTTAGCGCAATCCCCAGAGCAGATACAATCAGGAAAGAAACAACGAGGAGAAAACTCTTACTCCGAACCATTCAGGATCACCGCGCCTCTCCAATTTCACGCCAATAATCTTAGCGCAAAATGAAGCGGCGGCGCCACGGGGGGATGTGGGCGCCGCCGCTCCTTAACCGGCTGGGGGGCCGGTAGCTCGTTGCAGCAGATCAGAACTTCGGATCAGGGATCTGCTGGCGCGAAATGATCAGTTCGTCGTACCAGGTATGAGCGGCCGCCTCACCCGCGCATCCGGCGTTGCACTTGTTGGTCTGATAGTTCAGCAGCCACAACTTGCCGAACTTGACGTGCGGGTTGCCGCTTCCGGAGGATGCAGATCCGCCGTAGGCCGTCGGGTTCACCAGGTCGTAACCGGTCTGGCAGGATGGAATGTCCTGCTGCTGATTGTCGCACGCGGCCGAAGTGGCGCCCGGACGGAAGTCCATCACGATCTGCGACGGCTGTCCTTCTTGCGCAACCCACAACTGAATCGTGCTGTCGTGCTTGAACGTTCCCGGAGCTCCGCCGCTGGAAGTCACGCCGCCTGGATACCACGTGCCAACCTTGATGTGCAGTTGGAACGTCATCCATTGATTGGCCACATACGGGACGCACGGCGGAATCGTCGGGATATTCACTTCCGCCGCGTAGGTGCAGTTCAGGTAGCCGCCCGCCGCGTTCTGCGGCGAGAAGAGCCCGTTGCCCTGGCTGTCGGTTCTGCCGGTGTTCACGTCGAGTGGATCGTATTCGTCCAACTTCACGCCGCAACTGTGGTACATGCGCGGGATTTCGAACTGGTTGGAGTTCTCCACTACCGTCTCGAGATCCGAGCACGAGTAGGCCTGGAATTGGGATGTGTCGCCTTCGCCCACGATGATCTGCTTGAAGCCGTTCGAGCCGGCGAAGTGCTGCAACATGCTCTGGTCGAAGCGCTGCCGCCACTGGATCCAGATTTCGTTGCTGCACGGGCCGCCGCCGCAAGCCGTCGTCTTGGACGCCGGATCGCCGTTGACCAGCGAGTCGATTTGCGCCGAGAAATCATCCGAGAAATCGATGTCGAATGATCCGGATGTGTTCGCGGAACCAGCCGACGCCGGCACGGTGAACAGCAGCGAGCCGCCGCCCGAAGCAGACTGCGTCGAGTCGATGGCCGGTGTAGTGAGCCCAGGCATGATCTTGGGCATACCCGGCGCTGCATTTCCCTGAATGTCCGCTGACGCGTCGAAGCCGACGCAGCGAATCACGCCGGAGCCCCCGCAGCGGGTCTGGAAGTCCGCCAGAGCGTTCGACGTTGAGTTCGAGACCGTCACGGTTACTGCCGCGGAAGTCGTCGTGTTTCCCGACGTGTCCTTTGCCGTCGCCGCGATCGTGTGCGACCCATTGCTTGCCGTCGAAGTGTTCCACGACATGCTGTATGGAGACGCCGTAATCGCCGAGCCAAGATTGGACCCGTCGAGCAGGAACTGCACGCTCGCCACTGCAACGTTATCCGACGCGTTCGCGGAAACCGTCACAGCTCCCGAGACCGTCGCGTTGTTTGCCGGCGCCGTCATCGTAACCGTCGGCGGCGTATTGTCGGTCGTGTTCGTGGTGCCGAACGTGAAGCCGTTCGCCGTCACCGGATTTCCGCCGCTGTCAACCGACTGCACGCTGTAGAAGTACAGCGTGCTCGGCGCCAGGCTGGAAATCGTCTGCGAATGGGTCGTCGACATCGTTCCGTTCTTCGTGGTCGAAGATCCGAGGCTCGACGTCGTTCCGTACATCACCTGCGAAGTGCCCGCAGTGCTCGTCGACCAGGAAACAGTCGCCGAGGTGGTGGTGATGCCTCCGGCTGCCACGTTCGAGATGATCAGATTGCTGCCGCTGCCGCTCGCGGCAGTCAGGCGCAGCGTGTGCGCGTCGATGTTGTAGTCATTGATGAGCGCAAAGACTCCGAGCGCCGGGAAGTACTGGAAGCGCCCGAAGGTCCCGTTGGATGTGTGCGAAGATCCGGTGTGCGCGGAATCCGCCGGAGCGCTCGTGTTGTAGGTCTGCGTGGTGCACGAATCCGTATCAGGATTGTAAAGATAGATCGTCCCGCCGAAATCCGGCCAGCCGACCACCAGATTCTGCACCGTGTCGAACGCCAGTCCAGGCGCGTTTGCATTCATAAGGCCGGAGCAACCGCTGGCAGTCAGATTCTGCACCGCGTAACTGCTTCCGCTGGCGATGCTGATCTTCGAGGCCGTGCCGTCTCCGAAGCGCAGGAATAGCTTGCGCGTCGGGTCGATCACGACTTTGGTGTGCAAGCCGAGATTTGCCGCACCCGTGTTCAGTTGCACGTAGGTATTGTTGCTCCAATTGTACGACCACAGACCGGAACCGCCGCACGAATCGTTCACGAACACGAGATCGGTGTTCGGATCGTACGCGGCTTCGCTGTTATTGAAGTCACCGCACGGCGTGCCCGATCCATTCACCGGATCCATCCGCTTCCAGCCGTTCGGGCTGCCCGATCCCACTTTACTGAGGTCGAGAGTCCAGGTATCGCTCGAAGAATTGCCGCTCGTGCAGTACGAGCCGCCGCCGAACACGAACATGCGGTCCGCGGTTGGGATGTAAACGAGTCCGCCGTAGGCATGGCGTGCGTTCGCCGAACCGTCCGGCATGGTTTCGTTGCACTGTGTCGGCTGTGCGGGATCGTCCGCGCGTACGACCTTCAGCGAGTTCAGATCGAAGTAGTAGAGCTCGTTGCCGGCATAATCGGTGTGCCCACCGCCCCAGAACCACAACCGGTTGCGCTTGGTGTCGCCGATGCCTCCGGACCACGCTCGCACGACGCCCGAGCAGAAAGCCGGGAAGTCGTATCCCCATCCGCCGAAGTTGTCCGGCGGACAATTATTGGCCTGCTGCTGCCCTTGCACGTCGAACCACCCGAGAGTTGATGGAATTCCACCGCTGCCCGACGACTGATTGTTCACCGTCACGTTCACCGTGGAGCTGACCGCGCTGTTGCCCGCAGCATCCTTCGCGATGGCCGTCAGCGCGTGGCTGCCGTTCGCATAGCTCGTGGTATCCCACGAGAAATTGTAGGGTGAACTCGTGTCGGCTGAGCCCACGTTATTGCCATCGACCTGGAACTGAACGGTGGCCACCCCAACATTGTCGGAGGCGGTTGCGCTGACCGAGACTGTGCTGCTCACCGTGGCGTTGTTCGCCGGTGAAGTGATCGAAACCGTTGGCGGCGTTGTGTCGCCGTTGTTGACCGTCACCTTCACGCTGGCGCTGGTCGTCGTGTTTCCGGCCGCATCCTTCGCCACGGCCGTCAATGTATGGCTGGCGTTCGAGACCGACGTCGTGTTCCACGAGAAGTTGTAAGGCGACGATGTATCCGCCGCGCCCACATTCGCGCCATCAACCTGCAGTTGAACGCTGGCGACTCCCACGTTATCCGCAGCCGTCGCACTCACCGTCACCGTGCCGTTCACCGTTGCGTTGTTCGCCGGAGATGTGATCGAGACTGTCGGCGGCGTTGTGTCCGCGTTGTTGACCGTCACCTTCACGCTGGCACTCGTCGTCGTGTTTCCCGCTGCATCCTTTGCTACTGCCGTCAGCGTATGGCTGGCGTTCGAGACCGACGTCGTATTCCACGAGAAGTTGTAAGGCGACGATGTATCTGCCGCGCCCACGTTCGCGCCATCAACTTGCAACTGCACGCTGGCGACTCCCACGTTGTCGGAAGCCGTCGCGCTAACCGTGACCGTCCCGTTCACCGTTGCATTGTTGGCCGGAGACGTGATCGAAACCGTCGGCGGCGTTGTGTCCGCGTTGTTGACCGTCACCTTCACGCTGGCACTCGTCGTCGTGTTTCCGGCCGCATCCTTCGCGATGGCCGTCAAGGTGTGACTGGCGTTCGAGACCGACGTCGTATTCCACGAGAAGTTGTAAGGCGACGATGTATCTGCCGCGCCCACGTTCGCGCCATCAACTTGCAACTGCACGCTGGCGACTCCCACGTTGTCGGAAGCTGTCGCGCTAACCGTGACCGTGCCGTTCACCGTCGCGTTGTTCGCCGGCGATGTGATCGAAACTGTCGGCGGCGTTGTGTCCGCGTTGTTGACCGTCACCTTCACGCTCGCGCTGGTCGTCGTGTTTCCGGCCGCATCCTTCGCCACGGCCGTCAGTGTATGGCTGGCGTTCGAGACCGAGGTCGTATTCCACGAGAAGTTGTACGGCGACGATGTATCCGCCGCTCCCACATTCGCGCCATCAACTTGCAACTGCACGCTCGCGACTCCCACGTTATCGGAAGCCGTCGCGCTCACCGTCACCGTGCCGTTCACCGTTGCATTGTTGGCTGGTGAAGTGATCGAAACCGTCGGCGGCGTCGTGTCCGCGTTGTTGACCGTCACCTTCACGCTGGCGCTGGTCGTCGTGTTTCCGGCCGCATCCTTCGCTACTGCCGTCAAGGTGTGGCTGGCGTTCGAGACCGAGGTCGTATTCCACGAGAAGTTGTACGGCGCAGAAGTATCCGCCGCTCCCACATTCGCGCCATCAACCTGCAATTGAACGCTGCCGACTCCCACGTTGTCCGAAGCCGTCGCGCTCACCGTCACCGTCCCGTTTACCGTTGCGTTGTTGGCCGGCGAAGTGACCGAAACCGTCGGCGGTGTCGTATCCGCGTTGTTGACCGTAACGGTCACAACCGCGCTCGTCGCGGTATTCCCCGCCGCATCCTTCGCTACTGCCGTCAGCGTGTGGCTGGCGTTCGAGACCGACGTCGTATTCCAAGAGAAGTTGTAGGGCGCCGATGTGTCTGCTGCCCCCACATTCGCACCATCAACTTGCAACTGCACGCTGGCGACTCCCACGTTGTCCGAAGCCGTCGCGCTCACCGTAACTGTCCCGTTCACCGTGGCATTGTTCGCCGGTGAAGTGATCGAAACCGTCGGCGGCGTCGTATCCGCGTTATTCACCGTAACCTTCACGACTGCGCTCGTCGCGGTATTCCCTGCCGCATCCTTCGCTACCGCCGTTAGCATATGGCTGGCGTTCGAAACCGAAGTCGTGTTCCAAGAGAAGTTGTACGGCGCTGATGTAACCGCCGCGCCCACGTTCGCTCCGTCCACCTGGAACTGCACGCTGGCGATTCCCACATTATCCGCAGCCGTTGCACTCACCGTCACCGTGCCGGTAACCGTCGCGTTATTCGCCGGCGAAGTGATCGAAACACTCGGCGGCGTCACATCATTGTTTTTCACCGTAACGCTCACGCCCGTGCTGGTCGTGGCGTTTCCCGAAGTATCCGTAGCGATTGCAGTCAGCGCGTGATTCCCGGTCGTCGCGGTCGTGCGTGTCCCATGACAGGTTGTAAGGCGCTGCAGTAACTGCCGCCCCGAGGTTGCTTCCGTCCAATTGGAATTGAACGCTCGCCACCGCGACATCATCCGCCGCATTGGCGCTGACCGTGACCGTGCCGGAAACCGTCGCGCCATTCACCGGCGCGGTAATCGAAACCGTCGGCGGCGTCGTGTCCCCCGAGCTGTCATTGGTCGTAAATGTCGCGTCGGGCGTCGTGACGGTGCTGCCGTCCGCCGCTCGCGATTGGCACATATAGTGATATTGGATTCCGGTGGTGAGGTTGGTCAGCGGAACCGAATGGCTGGTGACCATCGTGCTGTTGAACGGCGTGGCCTGCCCATAATCCGTCGTCGGGCCGTACACAACCTGTGAAGTGCTGGGTTCATTCGTCGTCCAGTTGACCATCGCGCTGGTCGCGGAAACCGAGCTAGTGGCGGGAGCCGAGTCTGTCAACCCTGGTGGCTTGGTACTGGAACCTGCCAGCCCGATACATCCAGAGTTCAGGCTGGCGATCAGCAAAACCCCGAATAGCCCCCACGACGTCCATCGACGCTGCAGGCTCAGTCCATTCTTAACTTGCATTATCTTTCCCCCAGTCAAGATCTGCCTAGAACTTCCCGCTGCACCGCCAGAGGACTGGTCCGACGGATGATCCCCATCACGCAACTAGGCTAGTCTCTGGGATTTAGCTGGGGTACTGGTCGGGGGGCCTGATTAGGTCCAACGTTAGGTACAGGTACTTCACTGCCCCTAAGGCCATTGGGGTCCTGTAACCATGAGAAATGCTGCAAATCCTTGATTCTGCGAGACAAGCGATGACGTAAGAATGAGTGCAGAGTTTCGGGCAGGTAAAAAGGCCGGGGCGGGTTTTGGGGCACGCAGTCGGGGGCAGCTGCCTCTCCCAGAGCTGGCGGCGAACGGCCCCGGGCCTGCTTCAGCCTATGTTGAGGACCCTCCGAACGAGGAACTTCGCGATCTCACCGGTCGACCGGAAGCCTTCTCCGGCCTCAAATAGCCACCAAAACATCGCCAGTTCGACCCACATCCCGCCGCTGGCGACGCGGTCCAGTACCCGGATCGCCCTGCGGGACTCACCGGCTCGCCACGCAATCCAAAGGGCCACTAGGCCAATCACGAGCGACGCTGCCACGTCGCTCGGATAGTGCCCGCCGATATAAACGCGCGGCAGTGATACCGCCAGCAGTACCCAGCCGCACAGGATTGCGCTGACCTTCCGCGAAATGGGCCACAATCCCGCAGCCATCACGAAATAGACCAGCGTCGAGTGGCTTGGAAACGAGTTCCCGCTGCCAATATCCCAAAGATACGGCGGAAACAACTGCTGAAACCCGGAGTCGCGGGACGGCGGCAGCGCGCCGATGAACGGCCGCAGCGCCAGCGTCGCCAGTACCGCGGCGATACATGCGACGGTCAGCTCGATGATCCGCGCTCGGCGCCACGCCGTCCGTTCATCGCGCAGGCTCCAAAAGTAGTAGCACGCCGCCGCGAATACGAAGCCGCTTACCAGCCGGTTGTAGATGAAAAACTGCGCCAGGTTCATCCGAAAGTCTGTAAAGGGAAACAGACGGAAAAGAGTGGCCAAAAGCCAGTGATTGATCTTGAAGAACCGCGGACCGCTCAGGCTGCTGCAACTAAGTGAACCAAGCAGCGATGTCGGCAACATGCTTATATTCGCGAGGAGCATTCGTTTATCGTCATTAACCTTCGCATTTTACGATACATCCGTGCGGCGGCCCCGGGATTCGCGCAGTGATGTTTCAAGCTGGAACCGGGTATCGCGGAGGGCATCGCGCTCGCAGCGGCTCGGTCGGGAATGTTAACCTCAAATAGAGCTATCAGAGGGATCGCGTTGGCTAGCGTTCACAAATCGGTGCCGCACGCTGCTGCAGCTCGCTCGTTCTCGCTGCCCGCGCCTGACGAACAGGCGATCTGCGCGAAGCTACTGCTTTGCCTCGGCGCGATCGGCTCCGACTACCTTTTATCTCCTGCACTTTACAACGGCTCGACTCTCTGGGCGACGGCGGCTCTGCTGCTGCTGGTCTTCCGGCGCGGGCAGGCGCCCGGCTCAGATGCCGCCGGGCTCACCGTCACGAAACTCTCTGCCGGACGCCTTGCGGTTTTCCTGGCTCTTCACGCTGTCATCATCGCGATCGGGCGCTACTCCGTTGCTGCCTTCACCAGCGCGGCTGCCAGCGACGCCGGTGCAGCGGCGCTCTTGGCCGCCGCCAAGCTGCTGATCCTTCTGCCGGGCATCGTACTTTTCACTCGATCGGATTGGCCGTTGCTCTTGCGTCGATATCGCGCCGAATTCCTGGCAGCGCTCATCGTTCTCTTCACATTTTTCCCCTATCGGCTGTTTCACACCATTTGGCCGGAGTATTCGCAGGTCATCGCCACGCTCGCTTATTACGGCGCGAAGCCGTTCGTCGCCGGGCTCGGATTTAGCAGCCTTCCGATTCCTACGATCCTCGGGCCGCAACTGAATCTTCAGATCATCTTCTGGTGCTCGGGATTTTCAGCGCTGGCGATGTTCGACACGCTCGTCGCGCTGGTCGCCGTCCTCGATTGGAACGAATTGAATCACAAGCGGTTGCTCATCGCTTACTTCGCCGGGGCGTTCGCAATTCTGGTGGCGAATGTTGTGCGCATCAGCCTTCTGGTGATCATCGGCAACTTAATCGCGCCAAAATATGCGATGGGCCGATTTCACGTGAATGCAGGCTGGGTTTTCTTCGCCTTGGTTTACTTGTTGATTCTGGCCATTTCTTATCGCTGGATGCTGCGAACGGCCCCGCAAAGTGCGCCGCGTTCCTAATAAGGCCGTGCGTTTTGAGCCGATTAGAATTGCCACTTGCCCTTTGTTTTCTACAACTTACAGTGATTTCTAATAATTTCGCGGCCGATTAGAAGTGACATTAATTTGGCAGGGAGACGTTAGGCCCAATAGGTCCGGTCGAGCGTGCGGTACTGGATGGCTTCGCCGAGGTGCCGCGGGGCGATATCGGCTTCATCGTCCAGGTCGGCGATGGTCCGCGCCACTTTGAGAATCCGGTCGTGAGCCCGCGCCGACAACCCCATGCGCTGGATGGCGTTCTCGAGCATCTTTTCGCCTTCCGCGGAAATCTGGCAATGCTTGCGGATCATTTTCGGAGGCATCTGCGAATTGGCATAGACCATTTTCTCGCTGGCATAGCGCTCGAGCTGAATCTTCCGCGCCTTTACCACCCGCTCCCGCACTGCACCGGACGGCTCGACGTCTCCGTTGCTCCGCAACTCTTTGTATTTCACCGCGGGCACTTCGATATGAATGTCTATGCGGTCCAGCAGCGGCCCCGAAATCTTCGACACGTACCGCTGGATCAGAGTCGGCGTGCAACGACATTCGCGCGTCGGATCGCCAAAAAATCCGCACGGGCAGGGATTCATCGCCGCCGCCAGCATAAATCGCGAGGGAAAACTCACCGAAAGCGCCGCGCGTGAAATCGTCACCTGCCCATCCTCAAGCGGTTGGCGCATCACTTCCAGCACGTTCCGCTGAAATTCCGGCAACTCATCGAGAAATAGCACGCCGTTGTGGCCGAGCGAGACCTCGCCGGGCCGAGGAATCGCGCCTCCGCCGATCAACCCGGCATCGCTGATCGTATGATGCGGCGAGCGGAACGGCCGCGTGCCCACCAGCCCGCGCGTTTCATCGAGCACGCCTGCCACGCTGTGAATTCGCGTCGTCTCGATCGCCTCGTCCAGCGACATCGGCGGCAGAATGGTCGGGATGCGCTTGGCCAGCATGGTCTTGCCCGCGCCGGGCGGCCCGATCAGCAGAATGTTGTGGCTCCCGGCGCAAGCAATCTCGAGGGCCCGCTTGGCCGCCAATTGCCCGCGGACATCGCGCAAATCCACCGAGTAGCCATCGGCTTCGGAGAGCATCTTCGCGGCATCCACGCGCACCGGCGTGAAAGATTCCGGCGCGTTCACCAAATCGGCAGCCTGCACCAGCGAATTCACCGCGAACACATCGATTCCCTGCACCACCGCGGCTTCCCGCGCGTTGGCCATCGGCACGACTACATTCTTGGCCCCGCGATCCCGCGCCACAATCGCGGCCGAAAGCGCGCCGCGCACCGGGCGCACGCTGCCGTCCAGCGACAGTTCGCCCATAAACACGTGGGAATTCAGAATTTTTCCGTGGAATGACCCTTGCGAACCCATCAGGCCCAACGCCATCGGCAGATCGAAAGCGGAGCCTTCCTTTCGGATGTCAGCGGGAGCGAGATTGACGGTGACGCTTTGAGGCGAGGGAAAATCGAAGCCGCAATTCTTCAGCGCGGATTTGATGCGCTCGCGGCTCTCTTTCACCGCGATGTCCGGCAGGCCTACGACCGTGAATTCGCCTTGCCGGCCTGCGCCGATGTCCACCTCGACTTCGACGAGGTAGGCGTCGATTCCGAACACTGCGGCGCTTAGTGCTTTGAACAACATTTGAATGGGCTCTTTCGTGTCCGCCGGTCGCGCGCCGGGAAATCAGCTCGCTCCGTTCGACACAGCCAATGCGTTTAGAGACAGGCCTAATTTCTTATCGACCCTTTGAGTTCGCGTAAGTGGTTGCCAACATTAGACGGTTAGATCCTTAGCTTCGCTCAGGATGACAACGCTTCGCTTTTTCGGCGACCTGTAAAGCCGGACTCATTTCGCATTACTGGCCGCGTGACTAAAGTCATGGCCTGACAATGCACCTCGGTCGCACAGGTCCCCGCGACGCTGGTTCCCATGCTATCCTGTTCGCGGCAAAGCACAATCCGTACATTCGCAGTTCGTTTAACTCCGATGCCCCTGAGCCGTGCCACATACCCGGATAGAAACTGGCGCCGCGCCGCCCTCGCCGTCGCCGCGACGTTCGTTCTGGCCTTTCTATTTGCCCCCCGCGCTGCCGGCCAATCCAAGCCGCCATCGCAAGCCGAATCCGGCGAATACTCGGACGCCAAAGCCGTCCAGCTCAACTCCGAGGGCATGCAGCTGTATCAAAACGGGAAAGTTGACGAAGCCATCGCCAAGTACCGCGAGGCCCTCGAACGCCTCCCGAATTTCCCGGAAGCCCTCGATAACATCGCCCTTGCCCTCGAATCGAAGGGCGGCGATGACGAAGCCGTCGCCGATCTTCAAAAGTCATTAAGTCTCAGGCCGCGCGATGCCGTGGCGTATTCCAATCTCGGCCTCGCCTATCTGCACCAGAGGAAAAATGATGATGCGGCCACGGCCTACCAGAAGGCGATCGACCTGCGCGCCGATTTTCCGGAGGCCTACAACGGTCTGGGCGTCGCCCTAATGAACAGCGGAAAGACCACCGACGCCATCGCCACGTATCGCCGCGCCCTGGAACTTCGTCCCAATTATGTGGACGCCATGAATAATCTCGGCGTGGCGCTGCAGCACAATCACCAACCGGACGCCGCCATCGATCTTTATCAAAAAGCGCTGGCCCTCCATCCCAAGGCCAAAGATATTCAGACGAATTTGGCCAGCGCCCTTCGCGAAGCCGGCCGCAACGATGAAGCGCGCGCTGCCTACGAGCGGGCCGTGCAAGACTTTCCGGGCGACGCCATCGCCTGGCATCAGCTCGGGCAATTGCAGTTCGCACAGGGACATTACGAAGACGCGGTAGCCAGTTTTGAGAAGACTCTGCAGATCAAACCCAATCAGCCGGACGCCGATTTCAGCCTTGCCACCGCTTACTATCAACTGGGCCGCTATCCCGAAGCCGCCGCCAGTTATGAAAAGGAATTGGCGCTGCACCCGAATGATGCGGATGCGATTTACGGCCTGGCGAACGCCTACTTCCGCCAAAACAAATTCGAGGAAGCCATCGCGGACTATCAGAGGGCGCTGGCCATCAAGCCGGATTATCCCGAGGCGCTTTTGAGCCTGGGCAGCGCGCAATATTCCAAGGGTTATCTCGATGGACGCGATCACATCATTTCGAAAATATCTCCAAGTTCGTCCCGATGATGCGGAGGCGCATTTCAATCTCGGCAACGCGCTTTACAATCACGGCGATCAGGAGCTGGCCATCGACGCCTATCACGACACGATTCGCCTCAAGCCCGATATGGCCCGAGCTCATTACAATCTCGGCATGGCGCTGATCGGCCAGCGCGATTTCAAGGCTGCCAAAGCTGAATTCCTGGAAGCCAATAAGCTGGATTCGACGCTCACTGCGCCGAAGGGCCTGCCGGAGAAGTAGCGCCGGCGTCCCGTCGGCATCTTACGAGCGCGAGGGTCCGCAAGAGCTACCTTCGTGCGCGGAGTGCGGCAATTGATTTGCGGCAAGAGGTGAGCTGTGTGGTCCGCGGGTGATTGTTGCCTGTGGCGGAACGCGTGCTCGTCGGATGCCGGCGGGGACGCCGGCGCTACCAAGGCTCTCCGCGCGTGAGTTTTGGCCGTGGCGGACTTTGTGCTCGCCGGAGGGCGCGGCAAGCGGCGCCCCTACGAAGAAAAAGATGAGACGGCTAGATTGATGGGTCGCGGGGTCGTCCGCGCTTGATTTGGAGATGCGGCGTTGAAAGTGCTCGCCGGATGCCGGCGGGACGCCAGCGGTATTGAACGGCTTTACTCTTGGCGGGCGGCACCGTATCCTTTGGCTCGAACCTGATTGGGCGCTGTTTCGTGCGGTTCGCGAAACATCGGAGGTGCGCATGGCATTTGTGATTCTCGTGGCAGTCGTTCTGCTCGTGATTGTCGTCGTAGTTGCGATGTACAACGGGCTCGTTCGCCTGAAAGTGCAGTGCGACAACGCCTGGGCCGATATCGATGTGCAACTCAAGCGCCGCTACGACTTGATTCCCAATCTCGTCGAAACAGTGAAAGGCTATGCCGGGCACGAGAAAGACACGCTCGAAGGCGTCGTTGCGGCGCGCAATCGCGCCATGAGTTCCGAAGGCCCTGCTGCGAAGGCCGAAGCAGAAGGCATGTTGACGCAGGCCCTGCGCCAGGTTTTCGCGCTCGCGGAGGCCTATCCGCAACTGCGCGCCGTCGAGAGCTTCACGCAGCTCCAGGGCACGCTGAATCAACTTGAAGACACGATTCAGAACGCGCGCCGCTATTACAACGCGGTGGTGCGCGATCTGAACACCAAGATTCAGGAATTCCCGTCGAACATCATCGCCGGCATGTTCAATTTCAAGCCGCGCGAGTTCTTCGAGATCTCCGCTCCGGCAGAGCGGGAAGCGCCCAAGGTGAGTTTCGGCGCCGGCGCCGCGCAAAAATAGAATCGCCGAGCCGTCCGCACATGATCAAACAGCCGCGCCGCGTCCTAGCCATTTTTCTAGCAGCGCTCGCCTTTGCTCTGCCCGCGGCCGCGCGCGAACTTAAAATTCAGAATTTCGAGTCGCTGGTGACCGTCAATCGCGACGGCACCATCGACGTCTCCGAAACGATATCCGCGACTTTCATCGGCGAATGGCACGGCATCTATCGCACCATTCCGATCGAATATTCCACCGCGCAGGGACTGAACTACACGCTGTTCCTAACCGATGTCATTGCCACCGACGAAAACGGCAATCGGCTCAAGCTGGAACTTAGCCGCCAGGGTCCCAACGAGCAATTCAAAATCTATGTTCCCGATGCGGTGAACGCTTCGCGCACCGTGGTCCTGCACTATCACGTCCTTGACGGCCTGCGATTTTTCCCCGATCACGACGAGCTCTACTGGAACATTACTGGAAATTCCTGGGACGTTCCGCTGCAAGCCGCCAGCGCCGAAATCGATTTGCCGGATGGCGCGACGGGAATTCGCACGCTGGCGTTCACCGGGGCCTATGGATCGAACTCGCAGGACGCGGACATTGTAGAGGCCGCGAACCACATCACTGTTCGCACTCGCCATTCGCTGCGATTTCATGAAGGACTGACCGCGGTAATTGGCTGGGACAAGGGACTGGTCCACGAACCAACGGCGCTCGATCTCTTCTGGCTCTATCTGAGCAGCAACTGGATCCTGATTCTTCCCGTCCTTGCGTTCGGGATCATGTTCTGGCTGTGGTGGACGCGCGGGCGCGATCCGCGCCTTCAGCCGATCTCAGTGCAATACGACCCGCCGGATAAGTTGACGCCCGGCGAAGTGGGCACGCTCGTAGATAACTCTGCCGCCATGCGCGACATCACCGCGACTATCGTCGATCTCGCGGTGAAAGGCTATTTGATGATCGAGCAGGTAGAGCAGGATCAACTGCTCGGCCTGCTGCATCACAAGGAATACATCTTTCATATGAAAAAGCCGGCGACTCAATGGCAGGACGCCCGGCCGCACGAACTGGAAATGCTCAATGCGCTTTTTGATGACGGGGCGCGCGATACCGTGAAGCTTTCCGAGCTGCAGAATCATTTCTACGTGCACTTGCCCAAGATTCGCGATTGCATCTTCGACGCTCTGGTCACCGACGGCTACTATCTGCATCGCCCGGATCGCGTGCGCGCCTCTTACTTGGCTGGAGGAGTTGTGGTCGGCGTCATTATTGTAGCCCTCGGAGTTTCTTACGGCGCAACGCACGGCATCGCGCCGCTCTCCTGTTTCATCGCCGGCATCGGCAGCGCAGCCGCGGTTTGCGGGTTCGGCTGGTTTATGCCTGCGCGCACATCCACCGGCGCGCGCACCCTCGAGAAAGTTCTTGGCTTCGAGGATTTTCTGGGGCGTGTGGAAGGCGATCGCCTGGACCGCATCGTGAAGACGCCCGAGCTTTTCGAGAAATTTCTTCCTTACGCCATGGCGCTGCAAGTGGAGAAGAAATGGGTGCAGGCGTTTTCTGGTATCGCCATGCAGCCGCCCAACTGGTATCAGGGGCCCTACGGCGCTGGATTCTATCCTTATCTTCTGGTGAACGATTTGAATGTGATGTCGCACACGGCGGGCTCGACGTTTGCTTCTGCGCCGCGCAGCAGCTCGGGAGGTTCAGGTTTCAGTGGTGGCGGCGGTTTCTCGGGCGGCGGCTTCGGCGGCGGTGGCGGCGGCGGATTCTGAGCTTCTGAAGTCCTGCGCAAGCGGGACATCGGGTGCCCCATGCGCCGCAGTTGCGCGTGGGGTTCTTGTGC
Organism: uncultured Acidobacteriota bacterium; assembly: GCA_963707165.1. Lineage (GTDB taxonomy): Bacteria > Acidobacteriota > Terriglobia > Acidiferrales > UBA7541 > Palsa-147. The sequence continues at coordinate 227,329 of CAVPPO010000003.1, forward strand.
AAACCGATATTCCGGGTCACGCAACAAATCACTCATCCTGCGACGCAATGGTAAAAAATTTCCCGATCCATCCTTCTTCGCGCACATGCTCCTCTTCGAACTGGCGTGTCCACGCGCTCAGCACGCTGGACCGATTTATGAATCCGACCAGCTTTTTTGGATCAGCGCGATCGACTACCGGCAAGCGGCCCACATCATTCTGAATCATCCGGAAAAGCGCATCGAACGCACTCTCTTCCGGGAACGCGACCAACAGTGACTTCGCGGCTACCTCCAGCACTGAGATATCCCCGGCAGGATGTGCTTCCAATGCGCGAAGCAAGATCGCTCTGCGTCAGCAAGCCTTGCAATTCTCCGCCGCCGGTCACGATCGGCAATCCTCGCGTCAAATTCATGCTGAAATTTCCCTTGGCGATGCGATCGCCGATCTCGCGAACGGTTGTCTCCGGCGTGATGGTCACCACGTTCTGGCGCATGATTTCACGGACGCGGGCTTGCTTCAGCAGGTCGGCCTCGAATTCCTGATGCACTCTCAGCCCGCGCCGCGATAGCTTCTCGGTCATGATCGAACTTGGCAGCCATTGCAGCGCAATCATGTCCGCAATTACGCACACCAGCATCAGCGGCAGGATGGAATTGAAATCGTGGGTGATCTCGAAGGCGAAGACGATGAACGTGAACGTTGCTCTCGACGCCGCGCCGAATACTGCGCCCATGGCCACCAGCGCGAACGCGCCCGGCGAAAGATGCGCCGACGGCACGATGCCGATTCACTACCAGCGCGAAGACGCCGCCCATCGCCGCGCTGGACATGAACATCGGCGCGAGCAATCCGCCGGAAGTGCCGGAGCCAAGCGAAATCACCAGCGCGAGCGATTTGAACACCGCGATCAGGATGAGCAATTTCAGCGTCAAGCTGTTATTCAAAATATCGGAGATCGTGTCGTAGCCGACGCCCAGCACGCGCGGCACGAAGAAGCCGATAATTCCCAATCCCAGCGCGCCGATCGCCGGATGCCACAATTCGTTCACCGGCAGATGCTCGAATAAATCTTCCACCCAATAGAGCAGCTTGGTGAAGCCGATTGCCGCGGCGCCGCAAATCAGGCCGAGCAGGAGGTAATACGGCAATCCGTAGGGGACGCGGAAATCCACATTGCCAATCTGAAACATCGAGTGCTGGCCGAGCAGCAAATACCTGACGCTCGTCGCCAGCGTGCTCGCGATCACCAGAGGAATAAATGAGCGCGCGCGAAATTCGAATAGCAAGAGCTCGATCGCCAGAATCACGCCGGCGATCGGAGTATTAAATGTCGCCGCCATGCCGGCCGCGGCTCCTGCTGCCAGCAGCGCTTTTCTTTCTACCGCCGTGGTGGCGATGATTTGGCCGATGAGAGACCCGACCGCGCCGCCGGTTTGAATGATCGGCCCTTCCGCGCCGAACGGGCCGCCGGTGCCGATGGCGATCGCCGCCGAGAGCGGCTTCAGGATCGCCACCTTCGCTTCGATGCGGCTGCGCGAAGTGAGCACCGCCTCCATCGCTTCGGGAATTCCATGTCCTTTGATCTTGTCTGAGCCATATTTCGCCATCAGTCCGACGATCAATCCGCCGATCACCGGAATGACGATCACCCACAAGCCCATATGTGACTGTTCCGGGCTGCGAAACCGGAACGACCACTCGTGGTAAAACGCGAGATTGGTGAATAGTCCGATGAGGTCGTACAGAACGAATGCGATGAGGCCCGCGGCGCATCCAATCGCGGCCGCCAAAATTGAAATCAATCCAATTCGATATCCGTAAGCCTGCGGTGGCTTCCCAGCTGTCGCCGCTCCGGATGTTGCGCTGCTCAAACCCTCCTCCTTCATTCCGTCCCAACTGCGAGGCTAATTCCGGCGCTTCGCCTGCGATCTTGGCCGCACGCCATCGTGGGAAATAAATGTCTCGAGCGCGCGCAACAGCCGGCGCCCGGCGCTCTGCAATTCGTCGCGATGCGGCAGCGACACTTTTTTCAATTTCGTCTCGCCTCTCTTAGTCAGCTCGACGATCACTTTCCGCCGGTCGCTCTGGTTGCGATGACGGCGAATCATGCCACGCTTTTCGAGGCGATCCATCAATTCCACGGCGCTGTGATGCTGGATTTGCAGCCGCTCGGCCAGCACGCCGATCGTCGCGCTCTGCAGCGGCTCGAGTCCCTTGATCGCCAGCAACGCCTGATATTGCTGCGGCTCGAGGCCGGCCTTGCGCGCGTTGCGCTCGCTGAAATTCAGATACCGCCGGATGGCATAACGGAAATCCGCCAGCGCCTCAAAGTTCAGGGGTTTGGAGCCGGTGCGAGTCATATCCGAATACGATTATATCGTATTCCGATGTATATGTGCACGGCGACGAAAGTTGGTGTACTTAGAATAAACCAGGAAGGAAGGCGGGCACCCGCCGCGCATAATCTTCAAACTGCGCGCCGAATGTTGCGCGCAGCAACTTCTCCTCGCTGCGAATGCGAATCATCGTTCCGATCAAAAAAATCACGATCGCAGCCAGAAAGCCGGGCCAAATCGTCAGCGACAACCCGAACGCCACCATCATCCCAAACATCGCGAGATAAATCGGATTGCGCACCAGCCGGTAAGGCCCCTGCGTAATCAGCTCGTGCCCCTCAATCGTCCGCGCCACGTAGGTCCACTGCTTCCCCAGCGTGCGCACCGCCGCGGCCGAGAGCCACACGCAAAATCCGCCAATCAGTATCTGCACGGCCGCCACCGCCCATGCGAGCCAGTCCGGCATCGGCACGATGGGTCCGAGCGGCCTTCTCCGCAGCCCAAAAACCGCGGCAAACGCGACCATTTGCAACCCGATGCCCACTCGCGACACCTGGTCTTTCTTCGCTTCCTTCACCTCTGCCTTTGGCTGCTTCTTCTTAAAAAAGAAGGTCGACACCCACGCAATCCAACAAACGATGAGAAAACCCAAAGCCGTTGCATTCGCCGTGCTGATCGTGACTTTCATGCCTGCTCCTACGTCCGCGCCAACTTTATTGTTTCATCCCGACGTTCTTTGATTTTCTCTGTTCGTAGGGGCGGGGCTTGCTCCGCCCGCCGGCGTAACAACTTGCAAGGCTCACGATTCGAATTGCGGGTGCCGCCCCATCGACTATTTCCCTCATCTCACCATCTACAACGTCTTCCGAAACGCCTTCTGCGTCTTGTAATGCTCGTAACCAAGCCGCTCGTAAAATCGATGCGCGCGCTCGCGAATCACATTTGAGCGCAATCCAATCGCCCGGCAACCATTCTCTCGCGCCCAAGCCTCGGCCTGCTCGATCAGCACCTTGCCCACTCCTAGCGAGCGATGCGCATCATCCACCACCAGCGCCGCAATTTCCGTCCGCGCATCCGAATCGATCGTCCGCATCACATACACATTCAGAAATCCAGCGAGCTTTCCATCAGCGGTCTCGGCAACAAATAAAGCGTGCTCCGGCGCTGCCTCAATTCCGGCCAGCCGCGCACGAATTTCGTCCTCGCTCGACGGATAACCCAATTGCCCGGCAAGCTGCGCCAATTGAGAAATGTCGGATGAAATCGCGCGCCGTACGCGAATTCTGGCAGTTCGAGCCGTCCCAGCCACCGTCGTCTCCCTCGCAAATTCAAAAAAGCTTCTCGGAATCCACCAAAATCGTCACCGGCCCATCATTCACCAGTTCCACCGACATGTGCGCCTGAAACACGCCAGTCGCCACGCGTACACCCAAGGCCTCCACCGCGCGCACGAATTCCTCGTACAGTGCCTTCCCCTTCTCCGCCGGCGCCGCCTGAATAAAACTCGGCCGCCGCCCGCCGCGGGTATCGCCGTACAGCGTGAATTGCGAAATCGCCAGCATGGCTCCGCCGCTATCCAGCAACGAGCGATTCATTTTCCCTGCGTCATCATTGAAGATCCGCAAATTAACAATCTTCTCGGCAAACGGCGCCACAATCTCCGCCGAATCGTTTCCGCCGACGGCGAGCAATACAACAAGCCCCGCTTCAATCTCGCCCGTCACTTTGTCCGCGACCACGACGCGAGCGCGGCTCACGCGCTGCACCACCGCCCTCATCTCCGCGACCTCTCTGCGAACTCAGCGTCTCTGCGGTGCGTCCCTCTTTTAATGCCCAGCCTCAACTCCAGCCACTTTCCGCGGCAACAAATCCGCCAATTGCGCCACGTTGTAAGCCCACACCGCCAGCACCTGCGCGCCTTCGACCACTCCCGCCTCCTTCACCTGGTCGAACGTGTCCGCCTGCGAATGATGCGTCTGAAAATATTGTTCCGGCTCCTGAATGCCGTAGAATCCCGGCACTCCTGCCTGATTAAACGACGCGTGATCGCTCCCACCCATTGGCCGCTCGCTCAATTCCAGCAACCCCACGGCATGCAGCGGCCTCACCACCTGATACATGATTTCGGCATCCTGGAAATTATCCATCATCGAGATGCTGATCACCTTGCCGGTGCCAATGTCGTGAATCAGCGCTCCGGAAAATTTCGGCAATTCGCTCTTGTGCGCCTCCACATAAGCCCGCGATCCATTCAATCCCTGCTCCTCGCCGCTGAACAACACGAATCGAATCGTCCGCTTCGGTTTCAATCCCAATTTCTCGAGCGCCCGCGCCGCTTCCAGCACCACCATCGACCCAGTCCCGTTGTCCGTCGAGCCAGTCCCCAAATCCCACGAATCCAAATGCGCTCCGAGCACCACAACTTCATCCGGCTTCTCGCTTCCACGAATTTCCGCCACGGTGTTGTACACTTCCACCGGATTTTCGCTATGCGTATTCGTGATTTCGAGCTCAGCCTCCACCGGCCCGCGCTTCAGCAATCTCCAAATCAGTGAATAATTCTCCGACGTAACAAACGCCGCCGGAAGCGGCGCGATCGAATACGACCGCCCGCCAAGCCCGGTCATGTTCAGCAATCCATCCGGCTTGCCCGAATCCGACAGCGCCCCCGCAACGCCTTCCGACTTGAAAAATTCGGCGCGCGCCTGCACGAACCTGAAGTATTCGGGCCCGAAGCGAATCGGCCGCGCGTTGGGACGCTCCGGCGCCACCAACAAGAACGGATCGCCGTAAGCCACAAGCATGGGGTCGATTGCCGGCGCATCGGGCGCGGGCAAGGGCGCCGGTTCGGCGGTAATCAAAATCGCGTTTTTCAACTTTCCTTTGTACTGCTGCAACTCCTCCATCGATTGCGCATTCACGTACATGATCGGCCCGCGCATCACTCCGTTCGTACTCGGCGTCCAACCGTAGGCAGCCATCGTCAACGGATGCTCCGCCGGGCTGACGATCCGCCCGCGCGCCGTTCCGCGCGTCCACGAATGTGCAATTTGCCAGCTCTCGAGATGCGCGTTCTCCGCGCCGTACGCGCTAAATCGTTCCTTCGTCCAGTCATTCGCCTTCTTCAAATTTTCCGAGCCCGTCAACCGCTGCCCGATCATGTCCGACAAGTATTCGAGGTTGCTCATGATTTCGTTGTGGTCCTTGATCTCCGCCATGATCTTGTCATCAGCAGCCACGGTGGCCTCATCGAGCACCCCCTGTTTCGCCTGCGGATACATCTGCTGCGCCCGCAACACAACGCACCCAAGCCCCGCAAGCACAGCAACAACAAATATGAAAGCACTCCGACCAATCTTCATTCTCAACTCTCCCTCTCGCTCATCGAATGTATTCCAAAGCCGACCGATTCTAAGCGCCGAACCGCACCGAGGCAACCAGTAGGGGCCGGGGTTCACCACCGGCCCGGTTTGGCCGTAGGTTCTCGGCCCGGTAGTTGTAGGGGCGGGCCTGCCGTTTAGTCCCGCCCGGTTTTCGGCCCCGCCTTTCGGTCCCGCACTTCGGCCCCGCCGTTGTAGGGGAGGGCCGGGTTCGCCCTCCCGCGAGCGGCGCATTCCAGCCGCTCCCCACGCGTCCGCGCGCTCCGATCGATGTTCCGCTATCCGACCATCTGTGCTAGAACGTACCTTCGCCCTCTGAATCGAGGCCAATCCTTGAAGCTAGCCCTCATCGGCACGCACGGCGTAGGCAAAACCACTCTCGCCTACGAAACCTGCTCGCTCCTAAAAAAAGCGAGCTACAACGTGGAGCTGGTAACCGAAATCGTCCGCCAATCGCATTTCCCGGTAAATGCCGCCACAACGCTAGAAGCTCAGCTCTGGATTCTCCACGCGCAAATCGCCACCGAACTCGACGCCGCCCGCCGCGCCCCGCACGTAATCTGCGATCGCGCCGTCCTGGATAATTACTGCTATCTCGTAAATAAATTCGGCCGCCAACCGCAACTCGAACCCTGGCTAACCTGGTGGATGGAAACCTACTCGATCCTGATCGGCGTTCCCACGGTGGCCGACGGCATCATCCCCGACGGCTTTCGCTCCGAAGATCGCGCCTTCCAGCAGCGCATAGAAATGATCCTCAACGAGCTGCTCTCAAGCGAACCGTTCCAACGCATTCGCCCCAACGTGAAATGGCTGGAAGCCCGCGACCGCCGCGTCTGGGGCGAAAGAATATTCGCCGCCGCCATCCCGCATCTGGACGGCGTCCACGCCGCACAAAAATCCGCCACAGGCTAGAACCTCAGCGCCAATGAGCGAACCGCCCGCCTCATCCAACGCACCATCATCCTCGCGCTGGCTCACGCGCGGCGTTCTCGGCATCGGCCTAGCCAGCCTGTTTTCTGATTGGGGGCACGAAGCCGCCACATCTCTGCTCCCTGCATTTCTAGCGAGCCTCGGCGCGCCGGCCGTCGCGCTCGGCATCATTGAAGGCGTGGCCGATGGCTTCTCCAGCTTCGCGAAACTCGCCGGCGGCTGGCTCGCGGATCGTCCTCATGCCCGCAAGCCCACCGGCATCCTCGGCTACTTCACCACAGCAATCGCCACGTGCGGCTATGCCTTCGCCACAAGCTGGCCCGCCATTCTCGTTCTGCGTTCACTCGGCTGGATCGGCCGAGGTAGCCGCGGCCCGTCGCGCGATGCACTTCTCGCCGATGCCGTCGTCCCCGAAAAAATCGGCAGCGCCTTCGGCTTTGAACGCGCCATGGACACCGTCGGCGCCGTCCTCGGTCCGCTCTGCGCCACGGCGTTGGTTGGCCTCTGGGGCGTGCGCGGCGTTTTGAAAGCAACAGTCGTCCCGGGCCTTCTCGCCGCGCTGGCCTTCGCAACACTCGTTCCCGCCAGCAGAAAAATGCAAAACCGCCGGGCGCCCAGCTTCGCGAAAAGCCTCAAGCAATTTTCGCCGCGCTATTGGAAATATTTGACCGGCGTTCTCGCGCACGGCCTAGGCGATTTCGCGCCAACATTGTTAATTCTCCGCGCCTCGCAAGTTCTCACGCCGCAATACGGCGTCGCCCGCGCTGCAGCAATTTCCGTGGGCCTCTACACATTCCACAATTTCATTGATGCCATCGCCGCCTATCCCGCCGGCGCCATCGGCGACAAAATCAGCAAGCGCGCTCTACTCGGCTCCGGCTACGCTCTCGGCGCAGTAGTAGCCGCTGGCTTCATCCTCGAGAAGCCCACCCTTCCCGTCCTGATTGTTCTCTTTGGCCTAGCCGGAATTCATCTGGCCATGCAGCAATCGCTGGAAAAAGCCCTGGCCGCCGATCTTCTCTCCGCCGAATCGCGCGGCTCAGGCTTCGGCGTCCTGGCCACCACAAATGGCATCGGCGATTTAATTTCCAGCGTAGTAGTAGGCGCGCTCTGGTCCAGCGTCTCGCCCGCCGCAGGATTTATCTATTCAGGAGTGTTAGCACTAGCAGGAGCCCTGCTAATTCTGAAGGTGTGATCGGTGCAGTAGCACAGGCACTCCTGCCTGTGCGGGTTTGTAGCTAGCGATCGATTCCATTACGTGAGAACTTACAGCCGGCACAGCCAGGAGTGGCTGTGCTACCCGACCGTCCGCGAGCTTCGGCGCCCATGCGGCGCCCTCTGGCACTTTGGACAAAAATAGCTGCTGCGTCCAGCAACGATGATTCGTCGAATCTTTGCTCCGCACCGAAAACACTTCTTCCCCTCGCGGTCGTAAGCCCGATGCCGAATCTGAAACTCCCCCGGCTCTCCATCCGCTCCCACATAATCCGAGATCGAAGATCCGCCCAGCCGAATCGCCTCTTCCAAAATCGCGAGCATCGCTCGTTGCAAGCGCGCAATCTCGTTCACCTTTAAATTCGCGCCAAGCCGCGCCGGATGAATCTTCGCCTTCCACAAACTCTCATCCGTATAAATGTTCCCCATCCCGCGAAAAACATGCTGGTCGAGTAGCAGCGCCTTGATGCGCGCCCGCCGCGAAGAAATCAGCCGCCGGAAATCCGCCTCGCTCACCTCCAGCGGATCCGCGCCCAGCGGCCCGAGAATTTTCTCGCCGTCCGCCGGCGCAGCCACCAGCATCCGCCCGAATCGCCGCGGATCGCGAAATCGCAATTCGCGCCGGTCATCGAGCGTGAAAAACGCATGAGTATGCGGCGCAATCTCCGCGTCCGCCGCGACCACAATGAGCTGTCCCGTCATTCCCAGATGCACGACGAGCAATTCCTCCACGCGCGCCTCGCCGCCACGCTCCAATTCCAGCACCAGAAATTTCCCATGCCGCCGCACCCCGCGAATCAGACTCCCCGGCACGCGCTCGCCGATCGCGACGGGATCGTCAATAAAATCCGTCTTGCCCAAGCGCAATTCCACAATCCGCCGCCCAGGCAAATGGCGCCGCAATCCGCGCACCACAGTTTCAACTTCAGGAAGTTCTGGCATCGAGATGTATTGTACGTCGGACAGCCAGCAAGTGCCGCGCGGCTCACGAGTCCCGCGCCAGCGGGGCGTAGGGTGCCCCATGCGCCGTATTTGCGCGTGGGGCTTTTTCTGGAAGTGTGTAGCGCCGGGCTTTCAGCCCGGCATCCAGCGAGCACAACACAACCACAAGCAACAATCACGATCGGACCGTACACGCGGCCTGAATCCTTCCATTAGACGCAACGCGCCGCGTTCGAGCTCGCTTCGCAACGACGTGACCGGCCGTAAGATGCCGCCAGGGACGGCGGCGCTACGGCAGAGGAATTCCCGGCGAAGCCACGATCCCGGCCATCCGCAATATCTCGGTGTACTCCTCATCCGTCAAAGCCGCGATCGTCAGCCGCGTATTCTTCATAAATTTAATTTTGCGCAGCAATTTATTCTCGCGCAGCTCCGTAAGCGAAACTTGCCGCGGCAATCGTTCTACCGCCCGCAAATCCACCACCAGATGCTTCGCGTCCGGATGGTGCGGATCAGGATAAGGATCGCGGCTCACTTCCGCCAGCGCATACAAAGCAAAATCCGGCTTGCCGTGATAGCACAGCGCGCGATCGCCTTTGCGCACTTGCTTGAGTTGCCGCAGCGCATCAGGCTTATGCCCGGCGTGCCGCCACATCTCTTTCCCCTTCACGAATAATGTGTCCCAGTGATAGACCCGCGGGTCAACGGCCAGGAGCCAACGGCGTGGTTTCGAGGCAGTTTGTGTCATCGAGTTTTGTCGCGCGCACTATACACGCAAGCGCGCCAAATTGGGAAGAATTGTGAGGGAGTCGAAAGTAATCGAAAGGATGCCAGGAGCAGCTAATGCACCTCAACCCAGATGTCATCCCCTTTAATTTCAAGAGGATAGCACTCAACGCCCACCGTAGGATTCATCAAGGTCTTGCCCGTCGTAACATCATATTGCCAGCCGTGCCAGGGACAAGTAACCACCTTTCCCTTCAATTCGCCTTCCCCGAGCGGCCCTCCGCGATGCAGGCACGTATTATTGATAGCGAACAACTTCCCCTCGACATTCGCGATCGCCACGGTAGTCCCATTCACCTGAAATTCGCGAATCGTCCCCGCCGGAATATCATCCTTGCGAGCCGCACGCAAAAGCGCCATTCAACTCTCCCAAATGAATTGGAATATTGTCCTGTGCCGATTAAGTCCCGCGCAAGCGGACACCGGGTGCCCCATGCGCCGAATTTGCGCGTGGGGTCTTTTGCATCTCTTCGCGCAGTTGCCTTCTGTTCCAGCCTCCAACCTCCAGCCTCTAACTTCCAGGACGTCTGCGCCACCATCACGCCCTTCTTGAAATCCCCCACCATCTCCGGCCGCAAACGCACTTCCGTCGGCCGCTTCGCCAGCGACATCTGATCAATCTTGTCCTGCAATTTCAAAAGCGCGTAAAAAAGCCCCTCAGGCCGCGGCGGACATCCAATCACGTAAACATCCACCGGCACAATCCGATCCACGCCCTGCAACACCGAATAAACATTGAACGGCCCGCCCACGCTCGAGCAAGCCCCCATCGAAATGCACCACTTCGGATCCGGCATCTGATCCCAAACGCGCTTCAACACCGGCGACATCTTCAGCGTCACCGTCCCGGCCACAATCATCAAATCCGCCTGCCGCGGCGACGGCCGGAAAACCTCCGCCCCGAATCGCGCGATATCAAATCGCGAAGTCGTCGACGCAATCATCTCAATCGCGCAGCACGCCAACCCAAACGTCAGCGGCCAAATCGCGCTCTTCCGCGCCCAATTAAAAACATAGTCCACGGTAGAAAGCACATAGCTGCGCTCAAACCGGTTCTCAAGAACGCCCATCAACCCTCCAACAAATGGCCTGCGCACAAATCGCGCTCGCACAACTCGAAAACATCGCAGTATAGTCGCCGCCAACCGCGCGAGTCAAACCAACGCCACAAGCGTGGCCGCGACGCCCCATGTAGGGCCCGGACTTCAGCCGCGCATCTCAGTGCTAGATCGCTTCACCAAGCCGCGTGGCGCATGTCCGCCGCACCGCCAACAGGACGCGCTCTCGCGGCCGTATGCTATTCTCGCTCCGCCTGACACGAGCCGCCGTGCAACTTTCCGCGCTGCGAGCCGTGAGGCATCTCCGATGCACAATCTCGATCCCACACCCATCGCATCTGCCAAGTTCCCCGCCGCGCTTCACGATCTGAATATCGACAAGTTCGCCGTTCGCATCCTCATCGTATTCATCGCCTACGCCGCCCTCAGAAGCATTGTCGGCGCCGCCACGCGGCCCTTCTGGTACGACGAAGTCTGCACCATCATCGTCGCGCGCCAACCCTCCATCTCCGGCATTTGGAACGCCCTCGCACACGCCGCGGATTCTCAAGGTCCATGCTTCTGTCTCATCGAACGAATGTCTTCAGCTCTGCTTCGCAACCAAGAGGTAGCCCTCCGGCTTCCCTCGATTCTCGCTTTCTGTTGCATCACCATTTGCCTTTTTGTTTTTACACGCAGACGCGCCGGCAGCGCCTATGCCCTCATTTGCGCCGCGATTCCTTTCACCACGAGCCTCTTTACTTGGTACGCGATCGAAACCCGCGCGTATAGCCTGCTCGTCGGCTGTATCGCCATCGCCTTGGTCGCCTACCAGCGCGCTCCTGCACTCCGCTGGATGTGTGTCATGGCCCTGGCATTGGCAGCGTCCGTCAGCTTCAATTACTACGCGGGGCTCGCCATGGTTCCTTTCGGCCTCGCAGAGCTTTACATTCTCGTCGTCCGCCGCCAGATTCGATGGCCCGTTTGGATTGCCTTCTCGCTCGGCGTCCTACCGATGGTTGCATTCTGGCCGTTACTCGTGGCGATGAGACACAATTTCGGCGCTCACTTTTGGGCCAAAACCAGTCTGAGCGGACTGGCCTTCATCTATGCAACGTTATTTTTGACCTCTCCGCCATGGGGCGCGGCCGTCGCTGCAGCGTCTGTGCTTGCCATGGCGGGCCTCGTCGTCTTCGCGCTGAACTCCAAGGTTCGGGCGGCCCCCAATAGCACTCCGGCTCACGAGTATGTTCTTGTCCTCGCGCTGCTCGCTCTGCCGTTCATCGGATATGCCGCTGCGAAGCTTACGCACTCCGGCATGACGGAACGCTATGTCCTCTCAGCTGTGCTCGGCCTCTCGCTCGCCGCCGGCTGCATCCTTCCGCTTTTCGACCGCAAGAGCGTGCTTCTCGCCGTCACCTTTCTCGCCGCGCTACTGGCCGCGCAAGAAGCGGAGTTCTGGCTGGACCACGCGCGCCAGCTCTCCGGCTTCGATTCCCCCGCTGATTCCCTCGCCAACCTCGTTACTTCCGCAGGCCATCCGGATTTGCCCGTCGTAATCTCCGACGGTCTTGAATATCTTCCCATCGCCCATTACGCGGCGCCTCCCTGGTCAGAGCGCTTCGTAACTCTTGTGGATCCGCAGGCAGCGCTTACTTTCGCGGGTAACGACAGCCTCGACCGAGGACTTATCGTCCTTCGTCCATTTGCTCCTCTGCACGTTTACGACTACAAGGATTTCGCCCTGCAGCACCCCACTTTTCTCCTGTACACATCGAACGGCTCCGGCCGTGATCCGCACGACTGGTGGCCCGATCGGCTTTTTCGCGATGGCTACGCTCTGAAAGTCCTCGCCGTCGACCATCAGCGCACCATATATCTAGCAACTCGTCCTCAGTAATCCGGTTAAATCGCATCCTGTCGGACGTCGCAACGACTTGCCAACATTCACAGCCGAATATCCTCAGCACCACAAACGCGGCCCATTGCATACCATTCGCACTCAGTGTAGTTTCTAAATCGGCCGGGGCGTCAGCGTGAAATTTCCGTCTGAGCTGATCGCAAGACCTCCTGTCCTGAACTCTTCTTGATGAACCATCTCTCCACCACATCATCGGGGCCGCGTGCGCGAAATGACCGCCCATTGCGATCGCCCCAAACGCTGAATCGCCTCGCCTCCTACTCCCTGCTGCTCTTCTGCACTATCGGTTCCGTCCTCACGGTGATCGGCGCAGCCAAGATAATCCCTTGCCGCGGAGAGACGACTGGCACAGAGTCCGTGAACCCCTATGTCAGCATTTTGGCGGTACAAACCGGACATCTCTATCACCCGCTTCCCGCCCCGCCCTACACACCGCAGCCCTTTGGTCCGCTCTTTTACCTGGCCGGCGCGGGCATCGCCCGGATCTCGGGTCTGAACATCGACGCGACGTTCCGCCTCGGCCGCGCGATGGTCCTTCTCAGCTTGCTGTTGTGCGCCGCAACGGTTTGGCTGATCAGCCGGCAACTAGGTTTCACCAGAAACGTATCCGCGCTCACGGCCTTGACTTTTCTGGCGCAACCATTCTTCGCTCGCTGGAGCGGAACCATGCGCCCCGATGTTCCGGCATTGCTCGCCATGCTCTTGGCCCTGCTTTTCGCCCTGCGCATCCCAGAAATGGGCATCACGGCTTCTCTCCTCGCTGGCTCGCTCATTGGCGTGGGCTTCCTCGTCAAGCAGTCGGCCGCCGCAGCAGGTCTATCGATCGCATTGGTCTATCTGCTCAACGGACGATACAAACACATCATTGCTCTCGTTCTAAGCGCTGCCGTGCCGGTGGGAATCGTATTTGCGCTCCTCGTCGGGAATCACGAGCCCTTCCTCGAGCATTTCCTTGCTGCGGGGCGCGAAAGCTGGTCGCTTGCCGGCGCCGCTGCCTGGCTGGCAGAAGGCCATCTCAGCAGGCCCACGGCAATACTCTTTTACGCGATCGGCACAGTCGGATTTCTCCGCGCCATCACCGCGGGCGAGCGGGCGCAGATGCTCGCCTCTTTCGCGGCTGTAACCGTATTTGCGGGCTTCGCCTTGATTCCCCAACTCGGCGGCGCAGCCAATTATTTCCTCCCGGGCTTCGCCGGCTGCGCGCTTCTGCTGCCGTTTGCCATTCGTACTTTCGAAGAAAATGTCCGCGCGCCCCGCGCAATCGCAGCCCTGGTCACCTTGAGTTTCCTGGCCGCTCTTCTCGATTGCGCCGCTGGATTTTACGTTCTTCCTCGCAGCTCAGCCGGGCAATATATTCCCGCCGGGTTTCTCAGTTCATTTAAAGTTCTCTCCGATGACGCCTATCTCGAATTGCACACTCGCGACCCGGAGCTGATTGATCCTTTCACGATTCATTCTCTCGAATTGCAGGGCCGCTGGAATCCCTCCGGCGTCATCGCCAATGTGCAATCGAACGCCTACGACCTGGTCATCCTCGGCAGTGGTCGCGTGATTAAGGACTATCGCGGGATCGCTTTTTTTAGCCCGGCAATCGTTAATTCCCTCAACGATAAGTATGAAGTCCTTTGCGGCATTGGCAATGCACTGGTTTTGAAGCCGCGCTCTCGAGAAGCCGCCGCCAGCCTGGAGATGTTGAGCCGCGTACTGGGGCCATGTGCTGTGAAACCTCCGGAGCCGAATCTGGTGATTCGCGATTCCGACCGGTGAGAAAAGCCCGATCTGCTATTCTCGCCCGCGGGTGTCGAATTGACTGATCTACGGAGCATTGCGAAATTGCCGGATACGAACAGAGAGCCGCTGCATCTCCTCAGCATCGTCATTCCCGCGCGGAATGAGGAGGGCTGCATCAGCTCGACGGTCGAGCATCTGCATGTCGAACTGCGCTTGCGCGGCGTACCCCACGAAATCCTCGTCGTCGACGATGGCAGCGACGATTCGACTTACCAAAAGCTGCTCGAATCCCGCGAACGCGTCCCCACTCTGCGGCCCCTGCAGAACACAGGCCTCCATGGTTTCGGACGCGCCATCACCTGCGGCCTTGATCAGATTCAAGGAGATGCCGTCGTCATAATGATGGCCGACGAATCCGACGATTGCCGCGACGTCGTGCGCTACTGGGAGCTTCTCAATCAGGGCTGGGACGCGGTCTTCGGCTCGCGCTTCATGAAGGGCGGCGGCGTGATCGATTATCCGTGGCTCAAGCTGCGCATGAATCGCCTGGCAAATCTTTTCATCCGCCTGATGTTCGGCGCCAAATTGAACGACACCACCAACGCCTTCAAAGCCTATCGCGCCACCGTAATCGAAGGCTGCCGCCCCATCCTCTCGCCGCATTTCAATCTAACGGTCGAGCTGCCGCTGAAAACAATCGTCCGCGGATACACCTGGACGGTAATCCCAATCACCTGGAGAAATCGCCGCACCGGCAAAGCCAAACTAGAACTACGCGAAATGGGCAGCCGCTACCTATTCATCTGCCTCTACGTCTGGCTAGAAAAATTCTTCAGCCGCGGCGACTACAAAAAGCAATCGTAACGCCGGCTGCCAGCCGGCGTTTTTGTGCCGAATAACCTATGCCGCCCCCATGTCCATTCCCGTCCGGCTAAGCTCGAGGGTTCGTAGCGGCCGGGGTGTACCACCGGCCCGTCTAGGGTTATCGCTTTACCGCCGTTGATTTTTCTTTCGTAGGGGCGCCGCTTGCTGCGCCCTCCGGCGACCGCTGCCGTCACAAAAAACCGCAATCATCCGCGGGCTCCCTCACGCGCGGTCTAAGAGCCCTTCTTCTCCGCCACAATCAAAAACTGTTTCCCGAAAAATCGCCACGCGAACGGCAGCGAAAGGTAAGCACGCAGCATCCACACCGGATACTGAATTCCGTTCAGCATCGTGTACGGCAGAAACCGCGCACAGCAGACTTTGATTTCAAACCCGCTATTCCTCAAGAATTCGGACATCGAAAGTTCCGTTAACGGCAAATAATGATCAAGAAAATCCCAATACGCGCCGGCGAGGTATTTGACATTCGGACCCATCGCGATCAAGTAACCGCCCGGCTTAAGCGCGCGGCGCGCCTGCAGAATCGTCTCGCGCAATTGGCCCTTCGACGGCAAATGCTCGAAGAAATTGCTCGTGAATACCGCGTCCAGGCTCCCTTCCGCCACGTCCCAATCTTGCGAGCAGTCCTGCTCCAATACGGTCACGTCCGCATTAGCGTGCCGGCGCGAGTCCGGATTCATATCCATCGCATACTTGCGCGCGCATTTCACCGCATTGATGAATTCGCACCACCCGCACCCGAGATCGAGCACAGCAGCCTGCTCCGAAATCCATCGCGAAAAGTATGCCGTAAGAACCGCCCAAACTCGTTGCCGGTACTCGCCTCGATTCGCAAATCGCGTTCGATAAAGCCCCTGTAACTCTGCAGGCGAATGTGCCTGTTTATTCATCGGAATCCTTTTGCTCGAGCTAAACTCACCGCGACTACTGCGGCTGAGTTACCCGCCGTCACTGCTCCGCGCATCCTCGTCCTCGCTCTGGCGATTGATCACATAACGCTTGCTTCGTGCCGGGCGAAAAATGAAATTACCATACTTTATGAACCAGCAACTCGCATCGCGCCGGCCAGCAACTAGCCTGACCGACTCTCCTGGAATCTCGGTCGTGACGGTACCCCGGGGCCTCGTTGCGTACCGATGGGGTCGGGTGTATGTTCGAGCACGACTTGGCGCCATGGCAGACACTTTACTCGGCCTCAGTGGAACAGTTCCTTTTCCGAGTTTCGCTTCGTGAGTAACTCCGCCGCCCCAACACCCGGCCTGGGCGCGAAGGATTTCTGGGCGGCGCCTTCGCCCAAGCTCTTGACACGCCTGGCGTTGTATTCCCTCCTGCTTTATTGCACCGTCGGTTCGGCGCTGACAATTGCGGGAGCGTCGAAGATCGTTTCCTTTCACGGAGACCTGACCGGCAGTGAATCGGTGAATCCATTCATCAGCATCTTAGCGGTGCGCACCGGACATCTGTATCATCCTCTCTCTGCCCCTCCCTACACCCCGCAGCCCTTTGGTCCGCTCTTTTACTTGGCTGGAGCGGGGATCGCGCGGCTATCGAGTTTGGATCTCGACGCCACGTTGCGCCTTGCCCGCACCCTTGATTTTGCTTGCCTGCTGTTGTGCGCCGTGACCGTATGGTTGATAAGCCGGCAGTTGAAGTTCTCTACCGGCGTATCGGCGCTGGCCGCCATGATGTTCCTGGCTCAGCCCATCTTCTACCGCTGGGGTTGGGGTGCAACAATGCGGCCCGACGTTCCCGCTCTGCTTCTAATGTTACTGGCCTTGTATTTTGCCTTACGCACTCAGGATATGGGATTCACGGCCTGCGTTCTGGCCGGCTCGCTCGTTGGAATTGGTTTCCTCTTAAAGCAATCAGCCGCCGCGGCCGGCATCGCGATTGCCTTGGCGTACCTATTTAACAACAGGAGATACAACCAGATTCTGGTTCTTTTTCTCAGCGCTGCGGTCCCAGTTGCGACGGCGGCGGCGCTTTTGCTCTGGCATCACGAGCCATTCTTGGAACATTTCTTGTCTGCCGGGAGAACCGTTTGGTCGATCGCAGGCGGGGCTAGCTGGGTTGCGGAAGGCCATCTCAACAGGCCCACAGTAATTATTCTTTTTGCCGTCGGAGTAGTTGGTTTCCAGCGAGCCCTAACCGAGGGCGAGCAGGGCCAGATGCTTGCCGCCTTCGCCGCCGTTAACCTGCTCGGTGGATTTGCCACCATTCCCCAGCTCGGAGGCCAGATCAATTACTTTATTCCCGGCGTAGCCGGCTGCGCCCTCCTGCTCCCCTTCGCTATCCGCGCGTTTATGGATCACCTCGATGCTGTTAAGTTGACCGGAATTTTGGTCATCCTGGGCTTCCTGGTTGCCCTCGCGGATTGCGCCGGCGCATACTACAGGCTCCCCCCGCGCGGAGGCGGAAGATTAATTCCGCCCGGATACCTCAGCTCGCTGAAGATCCTCTCGGATGATGACTACCTCGAACTGCACACGCGCGATCCCGAGTTAATCGATCCCGTCACCGCTCATTCTCTTGAGCTGCAGGGCCGCTGGAGTTCAGCGGGCATTGTCAGGGAAGCTCAGTCGGGCAGCTACGACCTGGTTATTCTTAACCGAGGCCGCCAAATCTGGTCATATCGTAACGTCTCTTCTTTCGCCCCTACGGTCGTCGACGCACTCAATGAAAATTACGAGATCCTTTGCGGCTACGGCGATGTGGGTCTCGTCCTGAAGCCTCGCTCTCGAGAGAGCGCGGCTAGCCCAGAGATGTTGAGCCGCGTCCTAGGCTGGTGTGGTGCCACGCCGCCTGGGCCGAATCTCGCCATCCGAAACAACGCCCGATAGAGAGCGATGTTGTTCGCATTCCTCAAGTCCCAAAACCATGAATCTTCATCAATTCCATGCAACGGTCGTTTGCGCACAGTCCGAACTTGAAATCGACCGGGATTTTTAGGGGGCCGCAGCTTTAGCTCTGGCATAATTCAGTCGGAAAAGCCGCGGGCTTTAGAGTCTGCGTGGGAATCCTGAGATTTGTCAGGGCACGACTTCAGTCGTGCCGCAAATGTCGCAATATCAATACGGCTTTACAGGTTGCGGAAAAAGTCAAAACGCTGTCATCCTGAGTCCGCCTAGGCGGACGAAGGATCTCAGCGTCTAATGTTTGCAACCACTTACGCCAACTGAACGCGTCGATATATGCTGGCTGATCGTCGAATTGGCCTTTTTTCCGCAACCTCTTTAGCCGCGGAGGTTCTGTTTTTCAGGTTCTCACGAAGACTCTTCAGCCCCTCAAGAACCTCTTGATAAGGCTTGAACAACGCATTAAGCGCCTCAACTTACCGTTCGGCATTGCGGCTTCGCATTCCGAGGCGATGCCTCACCGAGCGTGTCGCATTCAGTAGATCAAACCAAATTCGATACGCTCTGGCTATAGCGGAGCGCCTTATTCGGACAAACGGAGCCCTGTAATTTCGCTTCAATCTACCGGAGCGTAGAACGTAACTGGCGCCTGCAAGAGTTCCGAATTTTCCTTCATGCAGCCGGTAGTTCTCCTGGGCTTCCTCGCCTTGCCACACTCCCTTTTCACCGTCTGCATGGTAGCTATAGTCATGGTTCTGGTGCACAGCAAGTACATCAGCCGATGCATCGACAACCGGAATATTCATGGAAAGTGGGTACCAAAGCAGCCAGTTGTCCCAACCAGGCCGGCCAACTACGAATGGCGGAATTTTCTTATAGAAGAGGCCCTTCGAAAACAAAAAGTAATCGATCCATTGTGCCGGGCGGGGCTTATTGGTCGTACGCGCTAGCTGACGTACCTTTTGTTCCCACTCTGGCTCGTCAAAATCCAAAAGACTTTCTATGTCCACGTCCCAGCGGCGACCCGCCATTAAGAAACGATTCATGGTCACAACAACAGTACGAGCTGCCTGTAAGAAATCGGACATCAGCAGAATGTCGCAATTCACATGACACAAAATCTCGTGGCGGGCAACGTCCTGCACTTTGTCGTAGATGCTTGCCAGATATTTTGTGCCGTATCTGTTCCTATCAACCTCTTTGATGTGCCGTATCCCGAACTCCTTGCAGACTTCCTCCGCCCCCGCATCATCACCGACTAGAATAATCTCAATATCGGAGTGCAATCGCTGCCAGCTCCGCAGGGCATTGCGCTGTATAACGTCTATATGGCCGACAAAAGGCTTAGGCGTAGAAAAAATTGTTAGCATAATTGTCTAAGCCGATTCTCCATTGGACTAACGCGGGCTGAGAACGTGAACATGCGACCTTTGAATCGATAGGCGTGAGCGATTAGATGTTCTCGTTTTCCCGTGCAATGACCGGGAATCCCTCTCTCTTCTTCAATCACTGCACACTCTCTGGAATTCGTCATTTGTGCGGCCTTGTCCGAACATCAATGTAATCATAGCCCCAGAGTAGTTGGGAATTGCAATCATGGTTTGTTATAGGTGCGCGCCGCCTTACCAAGCCACATTCCACACACTCCGGCCCAGTGAAATTTCCCAAAAAACATGCTAGCGTCGTTATAGGAGTAATTGGAAATGAAGGAGTGGAAGAAAGAAGCCGCCAACGGCTGGTTACCGTTCGCGGAAAAATACGCTCGACGCGGAAGGGCGACGCTTACGCCCCGCCGTAAAGTGCGCTTCTCAAGTCGCGCGTCAGTCCATGAAGCGAACTTCTCGGCTTTTTCCGCACACTCATCAAACTCCCCGTCGTTCACGCGCATCGCTCTCACAAACCGCGAGGAAACGCTTCGAGGGGTTCTGAAAAGTGTTTCGGTTAGAAAGGACCCCCATCCTTTGTTTTCTATAACTTACGGGTGGTTTTAATTGAACCCTTGTTTCGGTCAGAAATTGGCCGCAGCAAGCTAAAAATTGCTCCGCCCCGTCCAATACCTCATAATCGAATACTTGCATCGATGCTAAATCTTGGCGCCGCAGCCAACCGGGAATCCTGATGACAAAACGCAATCGCTCGCTGCACCGAATTTTTCTTCCCGCCGCCCTGACGCTGGCCCTCACGGCCAACGCCGCCGGCCCCGCCGCGTCGAATTCCGAGACGCTGCTCGCCACGATGCAAAAAGAATTGGCCCGCGCCAAAGCCGATCTGGCGAAAACCGATCCCGCTCCTTACTTCATCAGCTACACCGCCTACGACACGAACGAAGTTCAAATCGTCGCCAGCTACGGCGCGATGATCGCCTCCGCCGGCGGCCATCGCCGCACCGCCGATGTGGTCATGCACGTCGGCACCGCCGCGCTCGACAACACCCACACCGAGAGCCGCGCCTCGGGCATCACTTCCGGCCCGCTGCCTCTCGACAACGATTCCGCCGCGATCTCCCGCGTCCTCTGGGAACTCACCGATCGCGAATACAAAAAAGCCTCGCCCGCATTCCTGAAAATAAAAACCAACACCGCCGTCCGCTCCGAAGAAGAAGACAAATCGCCGGACTTCTCCACCGAGAAGCCGCAAGACCACGTGGACACCAGCGTCCCGAAATTCGATCTCGATGAAAAGGACTGGACCGATCGAGTTCGCCGCCTCTCCAGCGAATTTCGCAAATATCCTGAAATTTATTCTTCGCTGGTAGTCTTCTCGGTTTCGAAATCCGAATCCACCTACGTTTCCACCGAAGGCAGCGGCTTGGTCACGCCCGCGTCTTCGGTCCGCCTCGTGATTCAAGCCGAAACGCGCGCCGAGGATGGCATGGATCTTCTTCGCGTGGAAACTTTCCAGGCGCTCGCGCCCGATCAACTTCCGTCCGAAGCCGAAATCTCGAGCCGCATTCCGAAAATGGCCGAGGATCTCGCCGCGCTGCGCAAAGCGCCCGTCGCCGAGCCTTTCGACGGCCCCGCGCTTCTCTCCGGCCGCGCCGCCGCCGTCTTCTTCCACGAAGTTCTCGGCCATCGCCTCGAAGGCCATCGCCAGCGCGGCGAAAACGAGGGCCAGACCTTCACGAAAAAAGTAAATCAGGTCGTGCTTCCCGAATTCCTGAGCGTCTCCGACGACCCGACCAAGCGCGAATTGAACGGCACCGTTCTCGCCGGCTGGTATCAATTCGACAACGAAGGCCAGCCCGCCGAGCGCGCCGACGTGATTCAAAACGGCGTGCTGAAAAATTTCCTGATGTCCCGCGCGCCCTTCAAAGATTTCGGCCAGTCAAATGGCCACGGCCGCGGCCAGCCCGGCCTGATGCCCACGGGCCGCCAGGGCAACCTGATCGTGACTTCGACGAAAACAGTGCCCGACGCCGGCATGCGCCAGAAGCTAATCGATGAAGTGAAAAAAGCAGGCAAGCCCTACGGCCTCTACTTCGAAGACATCGAAGGCGGCTTCACTCTCACCATGCGCAATCTGCCGCAAGCGTTTCAGGTTCTGCCCGTGATGGTCTGGCGTGTCTATCCCGACGGCCGACCCGATGAGCTCGTTCGCGGCGTGGACATCGTCGGCACACCGCTCGCCGCGCTCACGCACATCACCATCACCGGCGACAAGCAGGACGTCTTCAACGGCGTCTGCGGAGCCGAATCCGGATGGGTGCCGGTTTCCGCAGTCGCGCCCGCCATGCTCTTCTCCGAAATGGAAGTGCAGAAGCGCGCAAAATCCCACACGCGCCCGCCGATCCTAGCCCCCCCGGGCTTCGAATCCACCGCCGCCGCCCCGGCGAAGACCGACACAAAGAGCGGGGTGAAACCATGAGCGCACATCTCACCCTGCAAATGTTTAGTGGAACTCAATCAAAAGATCGCGCTGTCATCCTGAGGGCTTCCACGCAAGAAAGCGCTGTCATCCTGAGGGCATCCTGCAAGGATGCCCTCAGGATCTCGACGTTCAATGTTGGCAGCGCGTTCAGCCCGTTCTCTGTTTTCTGTATTCGATTCGCACTCGTCGCGCTCACCATGTGTTTCGCGCTCGCCGCACCTGGCGCACGCGCCCAAGCACCGGCCGGCGCAACAGCCGCTCCGGCTTCTTCGACTGCACCGGCCGCGGCTACCGCGAAAGCCGCGACTGCAGCGCCGATCTTTTCCGCCGAAGCGCGCGCAGCCGCAGATTCCGATCCCGTCCTGCAAGCGATGCTTGCCGAAATCGAACGCTCGAAAACGCAGTTGAAAATGGACGGCGTCCAGGCGCCCTACTACATCGAATACCGCGTGATCGACATCGGCGGCGAAGCCGCCAGCGCCGTCTTCGGCGCGCTCGAATCCGACCAGCATTCTCACGCGCGCATCCTGCGCGTCACCGTGCGCATCGGAGATTACAAGCAGGACAGCTATTTCCGCGGCGGCCTGGGCATCGCCGATTTCGGACCTTTCGAAAATGACGTGCTGGCGCTGCGGCAGAATCTCTGGAACGCCACCGACCGCGCCTACAAAGCCGCCGGCGAAGCCTACGCCGCGAAGCTATCGCTCTCGAAACAGATTTCCATGGAACACAGCGCGGATGATTTCGCCGCCGCGCCGCCGCTCGTCTCCATCGAGCCGCCCGCGAAAGTTGATCTCGACACCGCTAAATGGAAAAAGGCGATCGCAGACGCTTCGGCGCTCTACGCAAAATATCCCGACGTGCAATCGGTCTCTTCACTGCTGCGATTTGCGTCGGAGAACGAGTACTACGTGAACACAGAGGGTTCAGTCGCGCGCCGCGGCTGGACGCAATACTTCCTCTCGACGGCCGCATCCACGCAGGCCGAAGACGGCATGCGCCTCGCGCGCTCGCCGTTCGTGATGATCGAAGATGCCGGCGAAATGCCCACGCCGGAAAAATTTGTCGCCGACGCCGAGGCGGCTCTCGAATCGCTGAAAGCGTTGCGCCTCGCGCCGATCGTGGACGAAGAATATCGCGGCCCGGTGTTGTTCGATGCCGACGCCGCCGACGATGTGTTCGCCGAACTGGTCGGAAACAACGTGGACGGTCCGAAGCCGGAGCCCGGCGCCAGCGCCCGCACCACCGGCGATTTCGCCTCGAGCTACAAGAGCCGCGTGCTTCCCGATTTCATCACCGTAATCGACGATCCGACGCAGAAATCCTTTCAAGGTCACAGTCTCGTCGGAAGTTACACATTTGATGATGAAGGCGTGAAGGCTGCGCCGGTAACCGTCGTGGACAAAGGCACGCTCACGAATTATCTGATCGGCCGCTCCCCAATTCGCGATTTCCCCGCCTCGAACGGCCACGGCCGCGCCGCGCCGGGCGGGCCCGCGATTCCGAATATCGGCGTCCTCTTCCTTCAATCCACGAAGACCATGCCGCTCGCGGACTTGAAAAAGAAATTGATCGCCATGTGCCAGGACGAAGGTAAGCCATACGGCTACTACGTCGAGACGCTCGGCGATGAACTCAGCCCGCGCTTGCTCTATCGCGTCTGGGTGAAAGATGGAAAGGAAGAATTGGTTCGCGGCGCCGTTTTCAACGAACTCGACACGCGCGAGCTGCGCAATGATTTGATTCTCACCGGCGACAGCCCGCTGGTCCGCAACCGCGAAGGAAATGTCCCCACAACGGTGATCGCTCCCGCGCTGCTCTTCGATGAACTCGAAGTGAAGCGCGCCGACACGCCAAAAGACAAGCTGCCGGATTATCCCGCGCCGCCGTTAGCCGTCAAACGCTGACGCGAATAATTCGGCCGCGATCATGGAAGATTGCTGGTGGAAGATGGTCTGGGCTCCACTCGATCCCTGCGCTTACCTGCCCGGCAACGGAAACGCGAGAAGAGCCCAATTCTCGGCGCCGCTCCACTGCTTTTCAAATTCGTCGCGCGAGACGCGCAAGAGACTCTGCCGCGCCGGGTCGTTGACGAACACGTAGCCGCCGTCGTCATCGATGCCCGCCACGACAACGTAACGCAGCGGCTGTTTTTCTCCGCCGGCAGCGAGCGCCACGATCACCGGATGGCCTTTGGACACATGGTCCTTCAGCATCGCCCAATTACCGCGAAACACGACGGCTCGCAGGCCCGTGGCCTGCACATATTTGCGCATGGCCAGCGCCGTGTCTTCCTGTTTCTCCGCCGAAGGAAGTTCCTTCTGAATATCACTTACGTTGGAACTGCCCTTGAGCTTCCGCGGCGATTTCCCGGCCCAGAATTGCAAGAGCATTGAGATGCAGGCCGCGCCGGATCGTTCCACGGGCTCTTTCACGAAGGGCATCTCGAGTTTCGTGGCTGTTTGCGGCGCGGGCTCCTGCATTCCGGCAAACGCGGGCAAGGTCGCCGAAGAAAATGCCGGAGCAGCGGCCCCTGCGAGGCAAAGCGCGAATATAAGGATACGGGCCGGCGCGCGATTCATTCTGATTTCTCCACTCGTTGAGGCTCGGATTGCGAGAGCTGCGTGGCCCAATGCGAGAGATGATTGAGCGTGGGCGCGTGCGTGTGATCGAGCTTGAGCGGCGTGATCGAAATTGCGCCGGCGAAAATTGCGGCGTAGTCGGTGTCCGGCTCGATGCCCTCTTTGATCGTTTGCTCGTGCAGCCAGAAATAATTTCTGCCGCGCGGATCTTTTCCCGGCTGCAGCAAGTTGCGCGAAATTTTCGAGGATTGCCGCGTGAAGCGGACGTCGCCCGTCCATACTTGCGGCACATTCACGTTCAGCAGGACGCCTTTCGGCAATCCTTCTTTCAAAATCAGCGGCGCGAGATTTCGCGCAAATCGCGCTGCGGGGCCGAAATCGATATTTTTCTTGTCGCGGTATGAAAGAGAAATTGCGAACGAGGGAATGTGATTGATGGCCGCTTCCATCGCCGCGCCGACGGTGCCGGAATAATAGATGTTCTCGCCGAGATTCCCGCCGCGATTGATGCCCGAGACGACCAAATCGGGCGGCTCGGGAAAAAGAGTGTGCAGCGCGATGATCATCGCGTCGGCGGGCGTGCCCTCCACCGCCCATTCGCGCGGCGCCACTTGATCGCAATAAATCGGCTGGCGCAGCGTCAGCGATTGCGCCGCGGCGCTGCGCTCCTGGCTCGGCGCGACGATGCTCACCGACCCGACCGCCTCCAGCTCCTTCGCCAGCGCGCGAAGTCCCGGCGCGGAAATTCCGTCATCGTTGGTTACGACAATATGTGGCATGGAATTCGAACGGGCCTGACCCGGCGACTCGACTTGGCTAACCGAATCCGCCCAAGCGTGGAGAGAAAGATGGTCGGGACGACTGGATTTGAACCAGCGACCTCACGCACCCCAAGCGTGCGCGCTACCAGGCTGCGCCACGTCCCGACTGGGACTGCCCACAAATCAGGTTATCACTCGGATTTGAGCAGGGTCAAGATGGCGCCAAGTTCTTCGCGCAGATCGAGGAGCACTTTGCGGTGCGCGCGCGCGGCAGACGTGGATTGCGGCGGGCCGCTGAGTGCCACGCGCGCCGGCGCGGGGCCTTGAGCGTGCGTCGCCGAGCTCTCGGATTTCAGTCCGGAGCCGCCGGCAGCGAGATCGGCGAGATGCTTGCGGGCGCCGGCAATCGTGAAGCCTTCGTCGTAGAGCAGTCGCTTGATTTCGAAAACGGTCTCGATGTCCTCGCGGCGATACAAGCGATGCCCGCTCGGGCTTTTCACCGGTTGCAGCGTCGGAAATTCGGATTCCCAGTAACGCAGCACGAACGCTTTCGTCGCAGTGATGCGGCTAACTTCGCCGATGCGAAACAAACTCTTCGGCGGCAAAGCATTCAAGATAGGAGCAACAGCAGCCATGTGCGTATCGTAAGCTGATTTCGGGTGGTGTCAATACTCGATCGAAGCTACCTGTGGGAAAACGCCTTCGTACCGCTGGCGTCCCCGCCGGCATCTTAGGAGCGCGAATGCCGACCAGAAGCGCGATCTCGGACGGCGCGCAAGATTGAGTACACGGCGTTGGTTTGGAGTTGCCGGTCCGCGCATGAGTGCTGCCTGTGTTGCGATTTGCGCTCGCCGGAGCCGGCGGGGACGCCAGCGGTACGAAGGACGGAGTAAGATTTCGGACGAGGATCGAACTTTGTCTAACCCATCTCGACGACTCGCGCTGGCGATTTCTTGCGTATTGGTTGTCTACTCGGCAATCTCACCGTTGCTCCGCGCCCAAGCGGCGAAAACCGCGGACCAGATCGTGATCGTGAAGTCGACGCGGACGATGACGCTGATGAACCACGGCGAGGTGTTGAAGACATATAAGGTCGCGCTCGGGACAGTGCCCGTTGGCGGCAAACAACGCACCGGCGATCACAAGACGCCGGAGGGTTTGTACAAAGTCGATTGGAAGAATGCGCAGAGCAAATTTCACAAAGCGCTGCATGTTTCGTATCCGAACGCGGCGGATCGGGAACGCGCGAAAAAAATGGGAGTCGAGCCCGGCGGCGAGATCGAGATTCATGGATTAGGCGCGAAGTATGGCTGGGTGGGGGCCGCGCATCGCTTGCACGATTGGACCGATGGATGCGTCGCGGTGACGAATGAAGAGATCGATGAGATTTGGCCGCTCGTGCCGGTGGGTACGGTGATTGAGATCAAACCGTAACGCCGGCTGCCAGCCGGCGTCTTTGTGCAGCGTCACTCCCCAAAAACGACATGCACGAATGTGCCGGGGCGGATGGTTGGAATCATCGCGGCGATCAGACCGAGATGGGCCGGACGCTTGCACGTGGTTACGTTCGCGGTTGCGCGTCACAAAAACGCCGGCTGGCAGCCGGCGCTACGGTCGAATCGGATCGCGGCGGCCTACTTTGCGCAGGCGTTGGATGAAACGGATCGGGGCGCCCACGAAGTGGAATTTTTCGCGCAATTGATTTTCCAGGAAGCGCTGGAAACTGAAATGTAGCGGCTTGTTTTGATTGGTGAAGAGGATGAACGTGGGCGGCGAAGATGAGGCTTGGGTGATGTAATAAATTTTCATTTTGCGGCTGGCGGGAGAAGTGCCTCGCTCCAGGTCAACATCGGCGAGCCAGCGATTTAGTTCGCCGGTGGAAATTCTTCGGCGGCGGGCTTCGGCTACCTTGTCGATCAGCGGAAATAATTTCTCAGCGCGTTCGCCGGTTTTGGCGGAGAGAAAGACGATCGGCGCGTAGGAGAGGAATTTCAATTTCGCGCGAACGAGTTTTTCGTAGTCCTGCGCGAGGCTTGCGGGGTCGATGGAGTCGGGCGCCCGCAGCGATTGGCGGCGCGCGGAATCGGCGGTGAGCACGGCGCGATTGAATTTATCCGCCACCGCAGCCTGACGTCCGCCGCCTTTCTTTGATCGCGCGGCGCCGCGCGACCGGGAGCGAGCCTCGCGAACCGAGATGACGCGTTCGCGCGCGGGCTTCGGGTCGCGCTTGGGCGGCGTCGTGGCTTTTGCGCGGGCGAGATCCATCGCCAGATCCCATTTGTTCATCACGAGGATTACGGAGCGGCCGGATTCTTCGGCGTAGCCGGCGATGGTGGCATCGTGAGCGGTGACGCCGAACGAGGCGTCCACAACGAGCAGCGCCACATCGGCGCGCTCGAGATGGCGCTTGGCCATGATCACGCTCAATTTTTCGGCGACGAGTTCCGTCTTGCCCTTGCGGCGGATGCCGGCGGTATCGAGGAAGCGGTAGGCGACGCCGTCGCGAATGGTGACCGTGTCCACGGCGTCGCGCGTGGTGCCCGGCTCGGGCGAGACGATAGCGCGCTCGCTTTCCACCAGGCGATTCAGCAGCGTGGATTTGCCCACGTTCGGCCGGCCGATAATCGCGACATTAATTTCCGGCAGAGCTTCTGGCGCTTCGCCTTTGGGGAACGACGCGGTGAGGCCGTCGAGCAATTCATCGAGGCCGAAACCGTGCTCCGCGGAAATTGGATAGACGTTGTCGGACATTTCATAGAATGGCGCAGCGAGGAAGGCTTGCTGCGGCGTGTCCACTTTATTCGCAGCGATGATGGGCGGCTTGCCCGCGCGCCGCAGCAATTCGGCGAGTTCCTGATCGAGAGGCACGGGCCCGGTGCGCGCGTCGACGATTTGCACGACAAGCGTCGCGTGCATCGATGGCTTTGCGCGCCTGGCGCAGAATTTCGCCGGGGATGCCGGCCTGCGAATCGGGCACGATGCCGCCAGTGTCCACGATTTCGAAAGGCTTGCCGTCCCAAGTGACCGCGCCATAGATGCGATCGCGCGTGATGCCCGGCTCGTTGGTGACGATCGAGCGCCGCGTGCCGGTGAGGCGATTGAAGAGCGTCGATTTGCCGACGTTGGGCCGGCCGACGATAACGATAGATGGAAGTTTTTCAGCTCATGACAATTTCTTCTCGCCGCGCAGCAGATTCTCGTAAGAAATCGCCCACTCGCGCTGCTCCGGCGTCTCGGGAACCTTCATCCCGCGCGCTTCGGAAAGCTGAATGAATGCGGAGTGTACGCCACATCGTGCGGAGACCATAACGCACGCAGCGATCATCGGTGACCGGCCGATGCCCGCGCGACAATGCACCGCGATCCAATTTCCAGCGGAGTGCAATTGCCGCAAGGTGTCGAGCACCTCAAGCGTCGCCTCATCGAGCGACGGCACGCGCATGTCCTCGATGGGCAGCCGGACGAATTTCACTCCCAGTTCTTCGCAATGCCTTCCTTCGTCGACCAGTTCCAGCTCGATCTGCTCGGAATCGGTGAGCAGAGAGACAACAACCGAATATCCGTCCTCGCTGACCGCGCGGATTTCATCGCACAGCCGATCGCCGCCCCGCGGCCGCGCCATCACGCCAATTTTCGTGTCGCCGTTGGCGGCGACGCTGAATATCTTGCAAGTCATCTAAATCCCACCTGAGAAGCAGGCGAGAATCCTTCCGAACCAGCGAACGAATCCAAGATTGTGCGGCATTTAGAATGCGAGTAGAATCTTCCTATGCCGCAAAAGAAATCAAAACAAAATCGAGCTGCCGGAAAAATTGCTGATCTTTTGATAGGGCATATGGAAGAAACGATGTCGCCCACGCAAGCAAAAGCGATGATGCGCGATCTTAAGTCTTTTTCTCTAAAATCTCCTCGATCTTCCCGTCACGGAAAGCCTTCACGATCTGCGAAAAGCGCGGGTTCTCGTCCTTTATCCCGTGTTCGCGCAAGAACTTCATAAGTTCCCGCTCGTCTCTCAAAGATATGATGCGCCGCAAGTCCCGCAACATGGCGTTACGCTCTGATGCCGTGTGTTTGTACTTGTCGGGCATACGCTGCGACTTTCTTTCTGTCTTTCTATCGGGCTGATTCGCCTTTCTTCCCAACGCGCCGGGCCATGAGTCGGAAACCGAAAATTGAAGCGCTTCCAGCCTGAGGTGCAAGCTTACTATGCCTGCCCCTCCGTGCTATCGTAGAGTTTTCGGCGGACCCCTACAGAAAAATCCGTGAGTCCAGTGACCAAACGCGCGAAAGAAGCTGCAGCGAAAGATGTCTCCATGGCCGATATTTTCGGCGATGGCGGATTGCTGGCGAAGCGCCACCAGTCGTATGAATTTCGCCGCGGGCAATTGGAGATGGCGGAGATCGTCGAAGAAGCCTTCGCCAAGCACCAGCACGCTTTGATCGAAGCGGGCACCGGAACCGGCAAGACGCTCGCTTATCTTCTGCCGGCGATTCGCAGCGGGCGCCGCGTGGTGATTTCCACCGCTACGAAATCGCTGCAGGAGCAGCTCTTCCACAAAGATATTCCCTTCTTACAAAAACATTTTGCGCCGGATTTGAAAGTGGCTTTGATGAAGGGGCGCAATAATTTTCTTTGCCGGCACAAAGTGCATTTGATGGCCGGGCAGCCGGTGTTGAAGGGCATGGATGAAGTGGATTGGTTCGCGCAGATTCGCGACTGGGAGAAATTGACGGAGACCGGCGACCGCGCGGAGCTGAATTTTTTGCCCGACGATGCGGATTTGTGGCACCGGCTCGATGCACGCAGCGATACCTGCACCGGCCAGAAGTGCCCGGAATTTCAGAATTGCTTTTTGACGGCGATGCACCAGCGCGCGAATGAAGCGGACGTGATCATCGTCAATCATCATTTGTTTTTTGCGGACTTGGCCATCCGCCAGGATGATTTCGGCGCGATTTTGCCGGAATACAGCGCGGTGATTTTCGATGAGGCGCACGAAATTGAAGATGTGGCCAGCGATTATTTCGGGCGCGGCGTTTCGAGCTACAAATTCGACGAGCTATCGCGCGATGCCGAGCAGACGCTCAAGATGTTGAGCATCGACGCGCCGACGCTGCGCCGCGCGGTGACGCGCATGCGCGAGCGGGCGCACGGCTTCTTCGAGCTTTTCGGGGCGCGCGAGGGGCGGCATCCGTTTGAGCCGGCCGAGCGGGCGTCGTTTGTCGAGAATCACCGCGAGACTTACGAGGAATTTACCGGGGCATTGAAGAGGGTGGAGGCGGAGATGGCGGCGCTGCCGGCGAAGCCGGAAGAAATTATGTCGCTGGCGCGACGGGCATCGGAGGCGCGGCGCGAGTTGACTTTTTTGCTCGAGAGCGACGAGAAGAACTACGTGTACTGGTTCGAGAAGCGCGGACGCGGCGTTTTTCTTGCGGCGACTCCGATCGACGTGAGTGCGATCCTGCGCGAGAAATTGTTTGAGCAGTTCGATACCGTGGTGCTGACTTCGGCGACGCTCGCGGTGGCCGGGCATTTCGATTATTTGAAGCAACGGCTGGGGCTCGACACGGTACGCGAACGGGTGCTGCCGCAGGAATTCGATTTTCGCGAGCAGGCGGTGCTTTACGTTCCCGAGCGCCTGCCGGACGTGCGCGACGCGTCCTTCCAGGCGCGCGCGGCGGATGAAATTGCCGGGCTGCTGGAGATCACCGAGGGGCGCGCGTTTTGCCTCTTCACCAGCTACGTGCAGATGCGCGATGCATTCGAGCGCGTGAAATCGAAAGTGGATTTTCCGTTGATGCTCCAGGGGACGGCGCCGCGCTCGGTGCTGCTCGAGCGATTCAAGACCACGCCGAACGCGGTGCTCTTTGCTACGGCGAGTTTTTGGCAGGGCGTGGACGTGCCGGGCGCGCAGCTTTCCTGCGTGATTATTGATCGATTGCCGTTCGCGGTGCCGAGCGATCCGGTGGTGGCGGCGCGCGTGCGGGCTCTGAAGGAAGACGGGCGCGATGCCTTCGCGGAATATCAGGTGCCGGAAGCGGTGTTGGCTTTGAAGCAGGGCTTCGGCCGGCTGATTCGCTCGCGCAGCGACCGCGGCGTGCTGGCGATTCTGGACAACCGGATTCGCCGCATGCGCTATGGTAGAATTTTCTTCGAGTCGTTGCCGGATTATACGACCACGTTCGATCTCGCCGCCGTCGAGCGCTTCATGCAGAATTCGTGACGCGGTGCTAACAGCATTGTCATTCCGAAGAGCGCAGCGACTAGGAATTTGCTTATTGGGTCGAAATTAAGAAAATGCAGATCCCTCGCTTCGCTCGGAATGACAGCGATGGGTTTTTGAACCTTCTACGAACAGAACGAGTCTTTCGCGCGTAGAAATTTGGAACAAGGGCAGGGTTCATGTTCGAAGTCAGCGTCGATGAAACTTTTTCCGCCGGGCACGCGCTGCGCGGCTACAAGGGCAAATGCGAAAGCGTGCACGGGCACAATTACAAGGTGCGCGTCACGCTGGCAGGCGCCGAACTCGATTCGGTGGGCCTGCTGTATGATTTCGTGCATTTGAAGCAGGTGATTCAGGGCGTGATTCGCTCGCTCGATCACCGCTTTCTGAATGATTTCGCGCCGTTCGATACCACCAACCCCTCTGCGGAAAATATCGCGCGGCACATTTTTGACGAAATCAGCCAGCAGATGAAGCCGGCGGAAAATGGCGCGGCGATTTCGAGCATTACGGTGTGGGAGACGGATGTGACCTCGGCGACTTACCGGCCGTAGGCGGCCGCAGCGAAGCCATGAATAAAGCCTTCCTCGTGATTTGGATTCCCGCGATTGCCACGTCGTTTTATTGGCTGTATGAAGGTTACAGCCTGCGCGCCGCGATTCTTGGGCACAATCGCGGAATTGGCGATTGCAGCCGGCCGTGATTTTGTTTTTGCGGCGGAGGGATAAAGCAGGCCGCACGTCGAACCTAGTAGTGATAAATCGTAGCGGCGCGGCGCTTCATCTTCGGACGTGGCGTCGTCGCCGATCGTCGGATGCCGGCAGAGACGCCGGCGCTACTCGCAGAAAATTTGAACCCGTTTGCCGTTTCCCTTGTCCACATCGATGTGCATGTCTTCGATGGCGCCGGACATAGAGTTTAGATTGGCGACGTCAATGCCCAGTTCCGCTAGCTTCTGCGTCACGCCCAACGGAAGCACGGCCATGATGTTCGCGCCCGTGCGGGTTAGAGCTAGCGGCATGCGGATGTTGACTTGCTCCTGGCCGGGGCGCTCGACGATGATGCGCATAACGCGGGGCTTGCACGCGGCCGCGGCGCCGCTTTCGGACGCCTTTTCTTTCTGCGATGCATCGCCGCCGGCGGAAGCGCTCAGTTTGTCCAATAGTTTTTCGGCATCTTCCTTGGAAATCTTCCCTTCGGCCAGCAACTCCAGGATCCTTTTCGTTTCAGCGGACATTTTTCGTTCCTCCTTGGTTGGATTTAACTGAGTTTTTCCAGAGCTTCATCGACGGTCAATTCGCCTTGCGCCAGTTGCTCGAGCACAAACAGATTCGGCGAAGGGGCTTGAAAGTTCTTGTCGAGCGCGGCGGCGATTGAGTTGAGGCGATTCTTGACCGTGGGATAGCTGATATCGAACACGCTTTCCATTTTCTTGAGCGAGCCGTGGTGGCGGACGAAGGCAATGACGAAGGCCTGATCGTCAATACTCAAGCTGCTGAGCGGCGACAGCTCGAAGCTGCCCTCCATCACCAGATTGCAGGTTGGGCAGGCCATCTTCGCGATCTTGAGAGGCTTGGTGCAGTCGGGGCAAATTGCTTTTGAAACTTCCATAGGAATCTCCAATTCCATGTCAATTATGGATTAGAAATTAAGAAAATCAAGTACAAAATTGATTTTCTTAATTTCTCATGAGCGTCTGGCTATTATTATCAAGTCCAGATTCCCTGATCTCGCAGAAACGGAGGAACTTACCTACCTCCAATGGTTTCGGGTTTTGGCGAAAGCGCTGTTGGGGCTATACTCCGCGCCATGGCGACGGCGGAAAAGCAAAAGGCAGTTGTGCTCCTCAGCGGCGGGCTGGATTCGTGCGTCACGGCGGCAATCGCGCGCGAGACGCATCAGCTTGCGCTGCTGCATGCGAGTTACGGCCAACGCACCGAGGACCGCGAGAGGCGCGCCTTTGACGAGATTGCGGATTTTTACGGAGTAACCGAGCGGCTCGTAATTCGTCTCGATGCGCTCTCGCAAATCGGCGGCTCCGCTCTAACCGATCCCAGCATCGAAGTGCCGGAAGAAGGAATCAATCCGCGCGCAATTCCGATCACTTATGTTCCTTTCCGCAACGCGCATTTTCTTTCCGCGGCGGTAAGCTGGGCGGAAGTGATCGGCGCGTCCGCGATTTTTGTGGGCGCGGTCTCCGAAGACAGCTCCGGCTATCCCGATTGCCGTCCCGAATATTACGCAGCCTTCGAGAGAGTGATTCGCGCGGGCACGCGGCCGGACACGCACATCGAAATCGCGACACCGGTGATCAGCATGCGCAAAAATGAAATCGTGCGCCGAGGCCTGGATCTCGGCGCGCCGCTCGAGTTGACGTGGTCCTGCTATCAATTCGACGAAGCGGCTTGCGGCGCCTGCGATAGTTGCCGCCTGCGCCTGCGCGCGTTCAGCGAGGCCGGAGTGCCCGACCCTATCGCTTACCGGACGCGAGTTGGGTCATAATATGCTTGGAATCAGCCGGCGGGGTGGCCCGGGCAAAAAATTGGGAATTCGCAGGCAGTTTGGATGGAGGCAGCTATGAAGAAAAATTTGATGCGCTTCTGTGGAATTTTTGCGCTGGTCCTGCTGGCAGCCGCGAGCGCCGCGGCGCAAGGACTTGGCCGCTTGGACGGCGAAATTCGCGACACGCAGGGCAATCCCTATCCCGACGTGACGGTGGTGATCAAGAATCCGGATACCGGTCAAACCGTGACGGTGAAAACCGATAAGTCCGGGAAATTTACAGTGTTGGGTTTGCGCACCGCGGTTTACAACCTCACGATTACCAACGAGAAGGACAAACTGACTTTCCAGGATCAGTTTCACGTCGAGGAAACGGGCGAGAACAATTACAAACTTAATCTGAAGGAAATGTTGGCCAAGCAGGGCGTGACGAACCCCGAGGCCGAAAAGAAGCGCCAGGAAGAAGCCCAGAAGACCGAGGGAATGAAAGCACATTTCGACGCCGGCATGGCGGCGATGAACGACGCGAAAGCAGTGAAGACGCAATTGCAAGCCGCGCCGACCGACCAGGGACTGAAGGACAAGCTGGCCGCGGATTACCAGACCGCGATCACCGAACTCAAGCAGGCCGAGCAACTTGTGACCGCCAAGGATGCCGGCAACCACGCTGTAATCTGGGCCCAGTTGGGCGTAGCCGAGGAAGGCACAGCGCAGTGGGGCGACGCCGCCAGCGCTTTCGGCAAAGCGGCGGAACTAAAGCCGACGCCGGGCTACTACGTGGCGGAAGCGACGGACCTGGCCAAGGCGGCAAAATACGATGATGCGCCGGCAGTTTGCGAGAAGGCGATCGCGGCCGATCCGACACTCGCGGCCATGTGCTGGAAGAATCTCGGCATCGTGCTGTCGAACGGCGGAAAATTCAAGGAAGCGGTCGACTTTCTCCAGAAGGCCACTACTGCGGATCCTAAAGACGCGCAGGCATGGTATCTGCTCGGAAATTCGCTCGCGGCGATGATCGATAGCAAGCAACAGGGCGAAAAGATGATTTACATCATTCCGCCCGGAACCAAGGAAGCCTACCAGAAGTGCATCGACGCGAATCCCAGCGGGCCTTATGCGGCGCAGGCCAAGGAATCCCTCGCGGGCCTGGATCAACTGGACCAGGGCGTAGATACGACAGTCGGGAAGCGCCCGACGAAGAAGAAGGGTTCCGGGAATTAGAAGCGCGCGACGGCCGAGGTTCGAGAGACTGCTCGAGAACCCGGCCGGTCGCCCTCAACGTCCGAGTGAACCAATAAAAATCCTCTGTGCGCACTCGATTTGGATACGCGAGAGTGATATGCTCCCGCTACCTTGAGGCTACGACGTGGCTGAGCCCGCGACGCCAGAGCCCGCCGTGCAACGGCGGCGCAGCACACGCATCGCTCGAACCGTGCCTCTCACCATCCGCGGCGTCGATCTTCTGAGCCAGCCTTTCGAAGAACGCACCACCACACTTTCCTTCAACACCTTCGGCTGCCGCTATCCCTCGCGCCATCATTTGCCGAAGAACACCTGGGTGACGCTCGAAGTTCCCTCGAGCGAAGCCGCAGAAGGCAGAAGCCGCGTTCGTGCGCGCGTGGTGTGGATCCAGAAGCCGCGTTCCGTGCGCGAGCTTTTTCAAGTGTCGGTGGAACTCGAGTCGCCGGGCAATATCTGGAGCCTCGAAGTGCCACCGGACGATTGGTCAACGGCGGACTCGCGATTTGCCGCCGCCATTGAAGAGGATCGCAAGGCTGCCGATGTCATTACTTCGTGGCTGCAGCCGGGCGAAACACTCGCAGTAGTTCCCGATGCACCACCAAGGGATAGGCCCATCCGGAAATTGGAGACCCCCGTGTCAGAAATCTTCGAGCGCGACCGTGAAGTGAGCAAAGGAAATGGATCGGACGAGCCGTCCGCACCGGCATTTGGATTCGCCGAGGCTGCCGCGCGCGAAAAGGCCGAGCCCGGGGAGATCGAAAGCCCGCTGCTGCGCGAATTGAAGGCGCAGCTCGAGCGCGAGGCGCAGCGCGCCGTCGAAGAAGCGGCGTCGAACGCCACGCAATCTTTGAAGCGCGTGTCCGAAGAAGCGGAGAGGCAGAACCTGGCATCTGCGGAATCTCTGTTCGAGCGCTGGAAGGAATCGATCGAGCGCGAGCGCGACGCCGCGCGGGAAGAAACAACCAAGAGCGTGTCTGAGCAAATCGCCGGCGCGCGGGATGAAATCGCTTCGCATTTCACCGGACAGATGGCCTGGGCGCGCGAAGAAATTCGCTCGGATCTCAAGCTGGAGTTCACCTCGCATCTCGATCAAGTGCGCGGGCTGGTCGCCGACCTCGAGAAGAATGCTCAGGCTCTGCGCGAAGAAGCCGGCGCGGTCACTTCGGCGTCGGATCGCATGGCGCAGATCAAGATCAGCCTGGAAGCCGCGGAAGCGGCCGTGGATCAGCGCATGCGGCGCTTGAATGACGTCGCCATTCAGGATTCCGTGCTGCTGGAAGAAATGGGCGTGGCGTGGCGCGGGCAGCTCGACGAACAGATGGAATCGGCGGGCCGCGAGTGGGATGAGCTGCTGCAGACTTCGCTCGATGGAGCGGCGCAGCGGCTGGCTTCGCGGCTGGCGGAAGGCTCGCAGTCGGCGCTGGAAGGCGCGGAGAGCAAACTTTCCGAGCGCATCGCGCAACTGGCGCAGCCGGTGACTTCCGCGGTGTCCGATGCGCGCGCGGCGCTGCTGGAAATCCGCACTTCGCTCGACGAGGAATTGCACCGGGCGCGCACTTCTCTGCGCGAGATTGAGGGCGCGGCCGAGCGCATGACGGAATTTTCGTCGCAGATGGATGCGGCGACGCACGATGCGGTGAACCAGTTGCACCGGCGTCTGGAAACGGCGCTGGAATCGCAGGCGGCGGAGCTGCGGCGGCAAGCCGATGCCATCGCCGCGGACATGCCGCAGCGGATTCAGCCGGCGCTAGATGCTGCGGGGCAGATGCTCGTCGGGCGCACGCTGGCGGAGCTCGATGCGCGCTTGACGCCTCATCTCGAGCGCGTTCCGGAATTGCTGCGGCAGCTTACGGCGCATGAAGTGCAAGCCGAAGAAAGCCTGCGCATGCACCGCGAACGATTGCGCCAGGCCGCCGAGAGCAGCCGCCGCGACGCTGCCGCGCAGCTCGAACAGGCGTTCGCGGGCGTGCGCAGTGAATTCGAAGCGGCGCGCGGCGAGGCGCTGGCCAAGTGGAGCGAGGAGTTGAGCGCGAGCGGGGCGCGGGAAGCGCACGCGGCGATCGAGGATCTGGTGAAGTCCGCGGAGTGGCATAAAGAGGAAGCCAAGGCGCATGTTGAGAATTTGACGCAGGAATCGCTTCGCCGGGCCGAAGGAGTTTTCGAGGAGCGCACGCGCGCGGCTTCCGAGAGTCTCGGCGAGGAGCTGGAGAAGCGCAAAGCGGTGTTTGCGGAGGGCGCGCAGGCGCAGCTCGAAACCGCGGCGGCAGGCGTTGAGGCGCGATCTGCAGCCACGCTGGCGCAGGCTTCCGATGCGGCTTCGAAAGTGTTCGAAGAGCGCGTGAACGCGATTGCTTCGGGACTGTTCAAAGAATTCGAGGAAGCCGGCGCGAAGGCGCTTTCGGAGAAGGAAACTCAGGTCGAACGGATTTCGGAAAAAGTGCGCGTGAATTTTGAAGAGTCGGCGGCGGGGCTTCTCGATCGCTACCGCAACGATATTGCCGCGCAGGCCTCGCGGCAACTTGCCGAAGTGCGCGAGACTCATGCGCGGGAATTGGCGGCCGCGGTGGAAGCTGCGCGCATCGAGCGAGCGGCGCGCGACACGGAATCGCACGAAAATCTGGCGCGCACACACGACGAAGCTCTCCGCCAGTATGAAGACACCCTGCAGCAGAGAAATGAAGCGTGGGTGAACGAGGCGGTCGAAAAGCTCAATCAGAACGGGCAGATTGCCGTTGCGTCGCTCTCGCGATTTGGCGAGCAAGCGCTTCGCGGGTCTTTCTTGAAGATCTTCGAGCAAATTGCGAATTCGATCCGCGTGAGCCTGAGCGAACCGGCGACCGCGAATACAGATACGAAGGCGATGGGCGCGGCAGCTTCGGCGTCGTCTTCGGCGCCGCCGCCGATGGTGAATCCGAGCGGCGCGGGGCAAGATTCGCACGCCGGGATTTAGCCGCGAAAATTCTCCGCCGTCCGCCGCAGCGGACGCCTTTACCCCTGAATATCCCGCAATAACACTGCTACGTAGTTCCGCACTTCGTAGGCTGGTGCTCGCCGAAAATCACTGCTAGCCTGCGGTGGGAAATTGCAAATGAATCGGGCTAGCGCACAAGGAAAAATCACTGCGGCAAACAGCTCCGGCTCTAATTTTCTAATCGATACACGAAAACGAATAGAAATCGCCGTAACTCAATGAAAATAAAGCACGGAGGTAATTTCTAACCGAGACAAAATTGCACCCCTAAAACCCGCTTTTAGCCGCTCCCCATGGTTATGGAACGTTCGGAACAACCCCGAACGATCCCCACTTATTTGCGGCCAGCGATGTCGCGCAGGGCGGCGGCCACGAATTCTACCTGCTCGACTTGCAATCCGGGAAACAAGGGAAGACTGAGGACGCGCTCGCAGGCGCGTTCGGCTTGCGGCAGGCTGCCCTGCGGAATGCCAAGCGTGACGTAGGCAGGCTGAAGATGCAGCGGGCGCGGATAGTGGATCATCGTTTCGATGCCGCGATCGGCGAGCAACCGCCGGACGCAATCGCGCTCATTAACGTAGACGACGAAGAGATGGTAGGCGCATTCATCGCGCGAATCATCGAGCGGGATATCAA
The DNA here is from genome assembly GCA_963707165.1 of uncultured Acidobacteriota bacterium. GTDB lineage: Bacteria > Acidobacteriota > Terriglobia > Acidiferrales > UBA7541 > Palsa-147. The sequence goes on from CAVPPO010000003.1 coordinate 266,118, forward strand.
CGCGCACATCGGCGAGCGATTGGCGGTAAGCGGCGGCCAACTGTCGGCGCCGCGAATTCCATTCCTCGAGATGGCTGAGCTTGACTTGCAGGACCGCGCCCTGAAATCCGTCCATGCGGTAGTTGTAGCCGACGAATTCATGCTCGTAGCGGTGGGATTGGCCGTGATTGCGTGCGGCGCGCGCGAATTCGGCGATGCGATCGTCGTTGGTGGTCAGCGCGCCGCCTTCGCCGTACGCGGCGAGATTTTTTGTCGGATAGAAGCTGAAAGCCGCGGCCTGGCTGAGCGAACCGGTGCGCCGGCCGCGATAACGCGCGCCGTGGGCTTGCGCCGCGTCTTCGAGCACCGTGAGTTTGTGTTGCGCGGCGATCTCCATGATGCGGTCCATGTCCGCCGGCCGGCCATAGAGATGCACCGGGAGAATTGCTTTTGTGGCGCGAGTTATGGCGCGAGCGATTTTGCCGGGATCGATATTGCCCGCCGCATCCACGTCCACGAAAACGGGCCGCGCGCCGCAATAAGTGATCGCTTCGGCGGTGGCGAGGAAAGTGTTCGGCGTGGTGATGACTTCGTCGCCGGGCTGCACGCCGAGAGCCAGAAGGCCGAGATGCAGCGCGCTGGTGCCGGAATTCAGCGCGACGCAGTGCTTCACTTCGCAGTACGCGGCGAACTGCTTCTCGAAGTGCTCCACTTCTTCGCCGAGGATGAAACTGGCATTGCGGCAGACGCGATCCAGCGCGGGAAGAATCTCGTCGCGCAGTGAAGCGTATTCAGCTTTCAAATCGAAATACGGAACGACGGTCGCGGCTGCTGTGGTCATCTTCCCCGCCTTCGCTGTCACTTTACTTCAAATCGGCGCAGCGTCTCAAGTTTTGGAGAGGTAGCGCCAGGCCCGAAAGAGCTTGCGGGACATTTCACCGGCAAGGCACAATCTCTGCTCTTACTTCTTGATGCAGAGCGATCGCAGAGGCCGAGCGGCGGGATGGAACGCGCTTGGCGGCTTACCGGGCAACTGCGGCTCTTCAACTGGAATCTCTAGGATGACGAAACGCACAGGAGGATCGGCGTAATGCGAAAGTTCTTGGGACTCGGAATTCTGATGGCGGCCGCGGCTTTGCCCGCGAGCGCGCAGATCACGCCGAAATACGAAATCAGCGGCGGCTATCAATACATGGCGTATTACAGCACGGCCGGCGCATCGCGGATCAACATGAACGGCGCGGACGGTTCGGTCACCTACAATCTGTACCGCTGGGTCGGCGTCGGCTTCGACTTCAGCGGAGGGCACAACCGGCGATCGTCTTCGGATCCCGCGGTCAATGGAGCGACCACGACTGTTTTCACTTATCTCGTCGGTCCGCGATTCTATCCGTTCGGGCACCACAAATTGACGCTCTTCGGCGAGGCGCTCTTCGGCGGAGGCTATTTGCGCGCCGGCATCCCGGCTGTTCCGCCGTTTCCGCAGCAGACGCTGAGCGATCAGGCGTTTGCGTGGGCGGGAGGTGCGGGAGTTGATTACGCGCTGGGTGATCACTGGGCCATCCGGCTTGCAGGCTGATTATCTTTCGACGCGGTTTTTCAGCTCGACGGCGGGAGCGCAGGGCAACGAACGGCTGATCGGCGGGGTCGTCTATCGCTTCGGAGTAAGAGGACCGCGCCGCCACAAGTAGCATCGGCAGCGCAGAGTCCCGCACAGCAAGACGGCGAAACCCGGGATCAGGCGCGTGAGTCTGGTCTGAGTTCACCGGGAAAATGAAGTTGCGGATTGTTGGAGCTGGCCGCCTTGGGCAGTGAATCGGTAAGAACGAGATCGATGCGGGCCATGGCTTCGTCGATCCGGCGCATGCGTTCATTCTTGTCGTCTAGGACGGCGGACAGTTCGATTAACGTCATGGCGCTGCGCAGACTGCGATTCAACTCACCGACGAGGTGCATGCGTTCTCTGGCTCTTTCGAATTCCTGATCCTTCTGCGTCTTCAGCTGATAAAGCAGAAGTGCCGCGCCGCCCAGCACACCGATCACGCAGTCATTCAGAATTGTAGCGGCGATAGGGATTCCCATGCGATCCAGCGCCATGTCGATATAATGGCTCGCGAAGGCGAGAACGACGATCGTAAGAATGACCGGAACGACCGGGTCGAGAGCGAAGCGGCGTGGACGTTTCTGAGAGGATTTCATCGATACTTCTCCAGTAGAAAACAGTTCGATTCATTCATAGCGAGCCAAAAAACATTTGATGCGCTCGTCCGAAATCGGACAACTAGAATGTCTTTCCAGTCTGGGGGACGCTCCGGTTCCGGAAGGCTGGCAAGACCCTACCTCAAGCCACCCACGCAAGCAAGAAATTTTAATTGCGCGGCGGGGGCTCGGCCGACTGGACGCTTCCAGGCGAGAGGAGTAAAGTGCAGCACGTTGCGAGGCCGGTTGCCGCCTGCGGCTGAGAGCCTCTGTGCAGCGATCGCAGCGTCTGGGCTGCAGAAGTAAACAATCCAGCCACAACTTCAAAGTTGGAGGTTACGGAGATGAGGATGCTTGTGCACGTGAAGTTTCCGCATGAACCGTTCAACAACAGGGTGAAAAACGGAAGCGCGGGAAAGCGAATCGGAGAAATTCTGAAGGAGTTGAAGCCCGAAGCCACGTACTTCACGGAAATAGAAGGACACCGGGCGGCGATTCTGATTGTGGAGGTGGCCGAGCCTTCGCGGGTGCCGGCAATTGCCGAACCGTGGTTTTTGTCGTTCGGGGCGAGCTGCGAGTTTCGCATAGTGATGTCGCCGGATGAACTGGGAAAAGCCGGCCTCGACGGGCTAGGAAAGAAGTGGGCCTAGAGCACCGGGCCAATCGGCGCGCGCCGCTGAGCGGCGGCGGCGGAACGGCGGGAGTTGCCGGGGCGCGACCTCTCACGCCCCCGCACGGCGTCTCTTCACACCGTGCAGACTTCAGATTGTGAATTTCCACTTGCGCAGAGCCAAAGTTCCGGTGCAGATTAACGGACAATGAACGTACCCCTGGATACCCCGCTCAAGCGGCGAGCGTTGATCGCCGGTTCCGCGCTCGTGGCGGCGGTATTTGGATACTCGGCGGTGAAGCTGGCGCTGGCATCCAACCGGATGTATTCCGAGGATCCTGCGAAGATGAAGAGCGCGATCGCGCTCGAGCCCGGGTATGCCGAATATTGGGATCGCATGGGCCGCCTTCTGCAATTTGAACTGGATGCGCAGGATCTGCCGGGCGCGCTGAAGGATTACCAGACGGCGGTGAAGCTGAGCCCGCGTACGGCGCGGTATTGGGTGGACCTGGCGGTGGTGCAGGAGAACCTGGGAGACCTGCAGCAAGCGCGGGACGATTTCGCTCAGGCGCTCGCAGCGTATCCGGCGTCAGCGGAAATCCGCTGGGAGTACGCTAACTTCCTGCTCCGCCAAGGAGAGCTTTCGCCCGCGCTGGCGGAAATGCGCAAGAGCATCGCCGGCGACCCGAGCTTGCTGCCGCTGGCGGTGACGCGCGCGTGGCGCGCCACCGGGGACGCCGATCAACTCGCGGCGAATGTGTTGCCGCGCGACCCGCACGCGTACCTCAACACACTTGATTTTTTTGCGGAAGAGAAAAACGTGGACGCGGGATTGCGCATTTGGAGCCATCTCGCCGCGCTGCATCAGGAATTTCCGATCGAGAAGCTGTTTCCGTTCTTCGAGGAGATGATTCGCGAGAATCGCGCTTCGGACGCGCAACGAGTGTGGAGCGAAGCGCTCGAGATTTGCGGCATTCCCCACGAGAGACTACGCTATGAACTGCTCTTCAATGGCGGCTTCGAAAACGACCTATTGAACGGCGGGCTCGATTGGCGGCTGAGCCCCGGCGTGGGGATGAGCGTCGAGTACGATACGCTGGTGCACCACGGCGGGCTGCGATCTTTGCGCATGGACTTCAACGGCGGCGTGAATCTGGATCTCAGCGAGCCGTTGCAATTCGTCCCCGTCGAGCCGGAGCATTTCTACAGATTTCATGCCTATTTGCGCACCGACACAATCAGCACCGAGAGCGGATTTCATTTCGAGATATTCGATCCCACGCGCCGCGGAGAAATCACCGCCAGGACGGATGATCTGAACGGCACGCATCTTTGGACCGGAGTGAACGCCGAAATCCACACGGGGCCGCAGACCGAGTTTCTCGAAGTGTTGTTGCGGCGCACGCCGAGCCGCATGTTCGAGAACAGGCTGAGCGGGACGGTGTGGATTGACGATGCTTCACTGAGCGCCGCTTCGAATTCCGATTCCGCTGGAACATCGCGGACCCGAGGAACCCAGTGAAACTGCTGCGCGCCGGCGTCTGCTTGTTAGTTGCATTTTCCGTACTCGCCCACGGAGTTGTGGAAGTCTGGTCGGAGTCCGTGCTTGAAATCGGAGCGGCGCTGCTTTTTCTGGCGTGGGCGCTCGCGATTGTAAGGTCGAGGGACGCGAAGATCGAATGGGGCGGCTTGCATTGGGCGGTCGGAGGATTGCTTGCATGGGCCATCCTCCAACTGGCATTGCGAATCACGGTGTACCCGTTCCTCACATGGACCGCCATTCTGCGCTGGGGCGCCTGCGCCTGATCTTTTTTGTTGCGACGCAGGTATTTCGGGAGCGGCGCGACTATCGCGTGATGACCTGGTTTCTAATTTTGCTGGGCTTTGGAGTCGCCCTGGAAGGAATCATCCAGTACTTCACGTCGGCCGGAAGTATCTACTGGCTGCGCCAGCTCAGTGCCGGCGGCGAGCCGTTCGGTCCGTACATAAACCGGAACCATTTCGCCGGACTCATGGAGCTGCTTGCGCCAATTGGCATGGCATTCCTGGCCTTCCGAGGAGTACGGCGTGACTTAGTGCCACTGGTGGGACTGTTCACGCTGGTTCCCGTCGGCGCGATTTTTCTCTCGGCTTCGCGCGGGGGCGTGGTCGCGTTTCTCATCGAGACAGCGATATTGGCGGCGCTGGTTATTTTCCGCAGATCGCACAAATTGAAGATCGTTCCGGCCGTAGCGTTTGTGCTTCTCGGAATTGCGGCAATCGGCTGGCTGGGCGCAACGCGAACTGTCGGACGCTTTTTGCCAAACCGTCCCGGCGAAGCGACACTGACGCGCCGCTGGTCGATGTTCAAGGGCGCCGAGCATATCTTCTTCGCGCACCCATTGACGGGCACCGGACTGGGAACGCTTGAGGTGGTCTTTCCGCGCTACGAAACGGACTACGACGGTAAGCTGGTAAATCACGCCCATAATGATTACATCGAGACCCTGGCCGATCTCGGAGTCCCGGGAGGACTGCTTGGCTTGGCGTTTCTGGCGACTCTTTTCAAAAAGGGCGCCGGCGGGCTGGCGAGCGAGCAGAGCCACTTCTCCTTTGCGTACCACGCTGCGGCTTTGACAGCCTGCGTAGGATTGCTTTTGCACAGCCTTGTGGATTTTAATCTACAGATTCCCTCAAACGCCCTGATCTTCCTCATTCAAGCGGGTTTAGCGGTCACACCGCCCCTGCCGCAGGAAACCGTCGTACGTAGAAGCCGCAGTTCATCGTTGCGGCAATCCACAGTTGACACAGGCGTCCCGGCTCGTCCATAGTAGGCCGGGGTCATAATCTAGATGATTTTTGCTGCCCGTCGGGCCTTGGCCCGGTCAATGGGGAAGTTTCTGTGGTTGCTCCCGCTCCTGCTCTGGGGGATCCAGCCGGCTTATTGTCAGGATAAGTTTGAAACCCCGAAACAGACGAACGAAAAGATCTTTCAACTGGCGCAGGCGCGAAGCGCGCGGCCGGTCGAGACACCTATTGGCTCGGGCGATCTCATTCACATAGACGTATTTGACGTGCCGGAACTTTCGCGCGAGGTGCGCGTGGGAGACACCGGCGACATTTCCCTGCCTCTGATTCCGGGGCGAATTCACGTCGCAGGATTAACGACGTTCGAAATGGAAGCCAAGATTGAGAACCTGCTCGTTGAGAATGGGCTGGTGACTCACCCGCAAGTCAGCGTTTTCATGAAAGAACAGCTGAGCCAGCCGGTTTCCGTGGTCGGGGCGGTGGGGCATCCGATCGTGATGCAGATAGTCCGGCCGACCACGCTGCTTGAGGTGTTGGCGGCGGCGGGTGGACTTGCGGACGATGCCGGAAGTGTCGTGTTCGTGACCCATGGATCGTTGAACCCCGAGATTAGCCTGCCGAGCGCGCCCGCGAAGCCCGCGGAGCAACCGCAAGACGCTGCGCCAAAAGGCGGAGGCCAGGATGCGCCGGTGCCCGCCGGGCCGACCGAGAGCGTGCGGTTGAGAGATTTGCTCGTTTCCGGGGATCCCACCTTCAATATTCCTGTGTACGGAGGCGACGTTGTGTCCGTGCCACGTTCGGGAATCGTGTACGTGATCGGAGCGGTGGGAGCACCCGGCGGGTACGTTCTCGAGAACCGGGGGGACCGGATTTCAGTGATGAAGGCCGTTGCCATGGCGCACGGATACACGGGAACGGCGAAAGCGAATAACGCCGTCATCGTCCGGCAGGATCCGAAAACGGGAGCGAAAGAAGAGATCCACGCGCCTTTGAAGAAAATTCTCAATCGAAAAACGGATGATTTGGCGCTGCAAGCGGGCGATGTGCTGTACGTGCCGGACAGCACGGCGAAGAAGGTGCTGGCGAAGGTGGGCGAAACCGCAATACTGACTGGTACCGGAGCTTTGATTTACCACTCGCTTTAAGAATCAAACCGGTTGAGGCGACCGGCGCATCTCACGACGCTTCGAAAAGGCGCGATGGAAGAACCGACCAGATTGTCGTTAAGGGACCGCAAAAGCACGGAGTCTCTTTCGCTGATTACGACTGCCCCGGTGGCGAGTTGGGAGCAACTGCCGAGAGAACCGCACCTTCTCGACTACCTGATTATCCTCAAGAAGCATCAGTGGCTGATCTTGAGCTTTCTGCTGACGGTTGTCACGGTCGTGACAATCGCGACCTTCAAGACGAAGCCCGTGTACATCGCCGCAGCGCGCGTGGAAGTGGACCGGGAAGCGCAAACGATGCAGCCCTTCCCGGACTCGAGTTCCTACGACGAGTACATGGACACGGACAGCTATATCGAGACGCAAACGAAAATATTGGAAAGCGAGACGCTGGCGCTCTCGACGATCAAGTCGCTCGATCTGGCAAGATACCCGGAGTACGGCGGCAACCCGAATGCCGCGATAATTCCGCGCATAGGCCAGACCGGGCAGCGGCCTGCCATTCTTGGGTCGTTCCTGGGCAGCCTGGGGGTGAAACGCGTACCGAACAGCCGGCTGATCGAAGTGCAATTCGAGGCGGAAGATCCGCAATTGGCAGCGCTCGTGGTGAACGGCCACGTCCACAATTTCATCGAGGAGAATTTCCGCAGCCGGTACGATGCAACGACGCAGGCTTCGAACTGGCTTTCGGCTGAACTCGAGGAACTGCGCATCAAAGTGCAGAAATCCGAGGACGCGCGCATCGCCTATGAGCGTGAAAATCAGATTTGGACCATCGACGAAAAATCGAACATCACAACGCAAAAACTCGCCGATCTGAACAAATCGTTGACCGATGCGCAGACCGATCTTCTCCAGAAGCAAGCGCTCTACGAAATCGTCAAATCGGGTGATGTGGACCAGCTCTCGCAGGTTCGCGAGAACTCTTACATCGCCGATATTTTGCGGCGGAAATCGGATGTTGAGGAGCAGTACGCCGATGCTTCGGCACAATTCGGGCCCAATTATCCGAAGGTGCAACATCTGCTGCTCGAAAAACAAAATCTCGACGAGGCCCTCACACGCGCCGAGAAGAACGTCGTTTCCTCGATTGAGGGAGATTACAGAACGGGGCGCGAGCGAGTGGATCTCCTTCTGGGAGCGCTGGACAAGCAAAAGGCCGAAGCCAACGAAATGGCCGAAAAGCTTGTTCAGTATCACATCCTGGAGCACGACGCGGAATCGAATAAGCAGCTCTACGACAGTCTGCAGCAAAAATTGAAGGAAGCCGGAATCACGGCCGGGTTGCGGTCGAGCAACATCCGCATCGTAGACCCGGCGCTCGTTCCGACGCATCCGGCGAGGCCGCAGAAGTCCCGCAACATCCTGCTGGCTTTCCTGGTGGGGCTGGTGGGAGGAGTGGGACTTGCGCTGCTGCGGGAGTATTTAGATAACACGGTGAAGTCGCCGGACGATATCGAACGGCTTGCCGGTTTGCCTTCTCTCGCCGTAGTTCCGGAGGTCCGGAGTCTGAACGGGCACGGGCACGGCCGCGTGCGGTCCGGAAAACTACTGGGAGACGGCGAGGAAGCTCAAGAAGAGGAAGAGGAATCGCGCGTCGAGATTGTTTCTTTCGCGAAGCCGAAGTCGCAGGTATCGGAGGCGTTTCGCGCCTTGCGAACGTCCCTGTTGCTTTCCCAGGCCGATCACCCGCCTCAAGTGATTCTGGTGACGAGCGCGCTGCCGCGCGAGGGAAAGACGACGGCGGCCGTCAATCTTGCCGTGACGCTAGCGCAGCTCGGCGATCGCACTCTGATTCTCGACTCCGACCTGCGGAAGCCCGGCGTGCGGCGAGTTCTGGGCCTCACGGTCGGACGCGAATCGGGCCTGAGTTCTTACTTGTCGGGTCTCTCGACGCTCGACGAAGTTTGCTTTCCCCATCCGCAGATCGACAATCTGGTGGCGTTGCCGACGGGACCGATTCCACCGAGTCCCGCCGATTTGCTCTCTTCGCACCGCATGCGCGATGCGATCAGCTATCTGCGGCAGAAGTACAAGTTCATCGTGATCGATTCTCCGCCGATTATGGCGGCCACCGACGCCGTGATTCTTTCGGCGCTTACGGATGGTGTGTTGCTCGTAGTACGCAGCGGCACGACGCCGAAAGAAGCATTCACGCGCACGCGAGACCTATTGCATGCGGTGAAGTGCCGTTTGCTGGGCGTGGTGCTGAACGCCGTTGATTCGAGCGCTCCGGATTATTACTACTCGTATCGCTACTACCCCTACGCTTACGGCTACGGGTACGGGGAAGAGGCTGCCGAGAAGGCCAAGTTCCGGACCGGCAACGGCGGCTCGAATTCCTAAACTTGGGAGGACACGTTTGCGATTCCTAATCACCGGCGGGGCTGGATTTATTGGGTCACATCTGGCGGAACGATTGTTGCAGCGCGGCGACGAAGTAACGATTCTCGACGACCTCTCAACCGGCAGCGTTGAAAACATTCGCCACTTGAAATCGCATCCGCGTTTCCACCACGTCTTCGATACGATTCAGAATCGTTCCGTTCTCGCCGAGTTGGTGGACGAATCCGAAGTGGTGTTCCATCTCGCGGCGGCTGTTGGCGTCCGCCTGATCGTGGAAAGCCCGGTCCACACGATTGAGACGAACGTTTACGGCACGCAGCTTGTGCTCGAAGCCGCGTGCAAGAAGAAGAAGCTCGTGTTCGCGGCCTCGACATCGGAGGTGTACGGCAAGAGCGAAAAGGTACCGTTCCACGAAGACGCCGATCTGGTGATGGGCGCGACGACGAAGGGACGCTGGAGCTATGCCGCGTCGAAAGCTCTCGATGAGTTTCTGGCCCTCTCGTACTGGAAAGAAAAACATCAGCCAGTGGTGATCGCTCGCCTCTTCAATACGGTCGGCCCGAGGCAGACCGGGCGTTATGGCATGGTGCTCCCGAATTTTGTGCGCCAGGCGCTCGATAGCGCGCCCATTACGGTTTTCGGCGACGGGAAGCAGTCGAGATGCTTCTGCGACGTAGCGGATTCGGTGGAAGCGATTTTGCGGCTCATTGCGACGCCGGCAGCCGTCGGGGAAGTCGTCAACATCGGCAACGACGAGGAAATCAGCATCGAGGGGTTGGCGCACCGAGTGAAGCAGCAGGCCAAGAGCAGCTCGGCGATTGAATTTGTGCCGTACGATCAAGCGTACGAGCCGGGCTTCGAGGATATGCCGCGCCGCGTGCCCTGTCTTGACAAGCTCGTGAAGCTAACGGGATTCCGTCCGGCGACGCCACTGCAAAAGATAATCGACCGCGTTATCGAGCACGAGACGGCGAGGCGCTCGGCAAGCAAGGGCGATGCTCAGGAAGACGTCCGCGAGACCGCCGCGCGGGCATTGGCGATGTAAGGAATTGAAGCTCCGGCCGGTTGGTCGCTACCGTTTTCTCGCTGCCTCCGACGTCGAGCCGGTTCGTCGTCGCAAGCGAAAGTCTGTACAATTCACGTTCAGGATGGAGCAAAAAAACACCGCCCGAAAAGGCGATCTCGATATGGGTGTATGGATCGGCGCGAGGCATCAGCCGGAAGCCTCCGGCGATAGAATCGTGATGGGAACGCACTCATGAACGATTCTTCGGCGCGACCCAAACTCTCCGTGGTGATCCCGGTCTTCAACGAGAAAGCGACAGTCGCTGAAGTTTTGCGGCGCGTGCAACTTGTCGAACTCGACAAAGAGATCGTGGTTGTCGACGACGGCTCAACGGATGGAACGCGCGAGTTCCTCGGCGCTCTATCAGGGCCGGACGCGTCAGGCATGCGTGCGGACATCCCCGCCGCTGCCGCGAATATCCGCACAGACAACATTCGCGTCTTCCTCCACGACAAGAATCGTGGAAAGGGCGCCGCTGTGCGCCGCGGAATCCTCGAAGCACGAGGAGACTACATTCTCATCCAGGACGCCGATCTTGAATACAACCCGCTCGACTATCACCAGCTTCTGGCTCCTATAGAGGCTGGAGTTGCTGACGTGGTTTTTGGCTCGCGGTTTCTGGGCGGGCCACATCGCGTTCTATATTTTTGGCACTACCTCGGCAATAAGGGCCTCACATTGCTCTCAAACATGTTTACGAACTTGAATCTGACGGACGTTTGGACTTGCTACAAAGTGTTTCGCCGCGAAGTCTTTGACGGCTTCGATATCCAGGAAGCGCGATTCGGGTTTGAGCCCGAAGTGACCGCGAAAGTGGCTCGCGGCAAATGGCGAGTTTACGAAGTTCCGATCTCTTATTCGGGCCGTACTTACGAAGAAGGCAAGAAGATAGGCTTCAAAGACGTGCCACGAAGTCTCTGGTGCGTGCTGAAGTACGGATTGTTCCGAAGCGGTATGAAATGATTCGAGCAGTCGCAGCGCTCAAGAGCCTGAGCCGGAGCGAGAAAGCTCTGATCGTGCTGTTTCTTTTTACGCTGCCCCTCGTCAATCCCTGGGTTCGCGGCGATGGCGTCGGTTATTACGCCTACGCGCGGGCCATGTTGATCGATCATTCGCTCAATTTCGAGAAGGACTGGAAGTCAGCCAACGCCAGCTTTACGATGACGCGCTTCGACGCCAGCGGCAATCTCCTTCCGGAGAATTTCACGTCCACCGGGCACATTCAGAATCACTTCACGGTGGGACCGGCGATTCTCTGGGCGCCATTCTTGATAGTGGCGCATGCGGGTGTGCTCATGTCGGACGCGCTCGGCGCGCACATTCCGGCCGACGGATTCTCGTGGCCGTACGTCTACGCGATGGCGATTGCCACGGCCGTCTATGGGTTTCTCGGCCTATGGATTTCATTTCGGTTAGCGCGCCACTACTTCAGTGAGTCGGCAGCGTTCGTCGCTACGCTGGGCATCTGGTTCGCCACCTCACTGCCGGTTTATATGTATTTCAACCCGTCGTGGTCCCACGCACAATCGGCCTTCGTCGTCGCACTGTTTCTGTGGTACTGGGATCACACGCGCGAGGGAAGATCACTGCTGCAATGGATCGTGCTGGGACTTCTCACCGGGCTCGCCCTCGATGTGTATTACCCAAACTTCATAATCATCTTGATACCCGGCGTGGAATCGCTGGCGGTCTATGCAGGAATGACGTCGAAACTGGCCGGAAGCAAGTCGCGCCTCGCGGCCGGAAATGTTGGGTACGGTGCCGGAGTGCTGGTTGGATTTTTACCGACGCTGATCACGCGGTGGATAATCTATGGTAGCGGGACCGAAACGGGTTACGTCTCCGTGCGCGACTGGTCCTGGCTGCGGCCTCATTTACCGTCGGTATTGTTTTCCTCCGATCATGGTGTCTTGAGCTGGACTCCGATCGTATTTTTCTCGATCATTGGCCTATTGGCGCTCTTGCGCCGTGACCGGCAGCTTGGAATCATTCTGCTGTGCGTGGCGGCAGCATTCACGTACTTCATCGCCGCCTATCCCACGTGGGACGGACTTTCGTCTTACGGCAATCGCTTCTTCGTATCGCTTACGGTAATTTTCGTCATCGGGCTCGCCGGCGGAATAGAAATGCTCGAAGACGTCTTAACGGCTTGGCGCGGACGAACCCTTGCGTATGGAACGACGTTGGCCCTGATCGTCTGGAACCTGGCGTTTATCTATCAATGGGGAATGCATCTGGTTCCCGCGCGCGGGCCGATCTCCTGGCATCAAATGGTTTATAACCAGTTCGAAGTCGTACCCGAAAGAGTCGCGACCGATCTCGGCCAGTACTTCACCCATCGGAAAGCGTTGATGAATCATATCGAGACCGTTGACGTGGAGCAGCTTAAGAAACAAGAGAAGGCGAATCCGCACGACGACGAGTAATGGCGCGCGCCTGCGGTCGTGGCACGTGAAAGACTAAATGGCGCAGATTGACCGGCGACCGTTGTTTGCTCGCCGCAGCGAGAGCGTGGATTGCCATCTGATTGTTGCGTCGCAAGCCAGGATGGCCCGGGAGGAGTGGGAGTGGTGTCGCTGACGGAAACCTCGCTGAAGCAACGGCTGCGAACCTTCTGGGACGGGCAGCAAGTTTATTGGGAGCTTCTCGAGTCCCACGTGGCAACGTCTGCGCCTCTGCGCCACAAAATGGCAGCCTTTGTCCCTGATGGGGCGCGCGTTCTCGATTTGGCTTGCGGGACGTGCGCCAATTCGGGCTTTCTCGGCGAGCACTGCCGGTACTTTGGCGTAGACGTGGCGATTGCCGGATTGAAGCGCGCCTCGCGCGAATTGACTCTCGCGTGTGGCGATGCGGAGCAACTGCCGTTTGCATCGAGCACATTCGACGCGGTGCTCGCCACCTACGTTCTTGAGCATTCCGCGACTCCGCGAGCGATGCTCTCGCAAATGCTGCGAGTGCTGCGTCCCGGCGGGCGACTTCTGTTGCTCGGTCCCGCATGGGACTTCCCGTTCTGGTATCCGAATTCACTGCACACGAGGGCGCCTAATCTGGGCTGGCGAATCCGCTACACCATCGGCAGGCTGGCGCGGCAGGCGAGAGGAGTTCTTTTCGGCCGGCTGCCTTTTGACACGGTAGCCGACCCTGACGCTTTCCACACACCCTTCATTTACGACTCGGACGCGGTGTACATTGTTTGGACGTACGAGGTCATCCGTTTTTTGGCACGGAATGGCGCGAAATTGATTCATTGGGAAGCGGACGACAAGCTTCTCGGCAAGAACGCGATGGTGCGAGGTATGAAGCACGCCCTGATGACGCTGCCAGCGTACCGCCGTGCCGGCAGCACCATTCTGATGGTCTTTGAAAAATGAACGCATTGATGCTTTGTCACGAACACAGCTTGCGCACCTACCTTTGGGGTTATGGCCGCGCATTTCCTCGCCAGGGTGTGAAGCTCAGCTTCATTAGAATGGACACACCGCCCAATATTCACATTCGCGAACTGCTCGACAAGTGTCCTGAGCGTCCGGATTTCATCCTGCAGCCGGAATCCGATCACCCGCTGCTTCCTGCGGGGCTGACAGAAACTGACATTCCGACAGTTTGCCTGCATATCGACACGCACGTCGCCACGCGACGGCGTATTCGCTGGTCGATGCTGTTTGACGTTCCCGTTGTATTCCACCAGCATTACGTGGAGAAGTACCGGCAGGCTGGGCATCCCACACCACTCGAACTTCCGCACGCGGCGCAATTGGACTTATATGATGTGGTCTCGAACGATCGGCCGCTCGATGTCGGCTGGGTGGGCCGCACGACCGGAGCGCCCTACGCCACGCGCCAGAGGGTGCTTCCCCAGCTTGCCCAAGAATTCCGCATGAACGAATGGACCAAGCATTACCTCGAACCAGAGATCGCTGAAGTTTACTTGCACTCGAAGATTGTCGTGAATATCAGCCGCGATGACTACCCTCAGGATGCGAACCCCCGCGTATTTGAAGCCATGGCCGCCGGGACTCTGCTGTTGACGTCGCTACCCACGAATCTTACGGAACTGGGATTCGTCGAGGGCGAGCATTTTATCGGCTATCAACACGAAGCGGATATCATTCCCACGGTACGCCGGTTCCTGGCAGACGAACCGGTGCGAGAGCGAATCGCCGCCGCGGGCCGCGAGTTGGTACTTGCGCGCCATACTTATGACGCGCGTGTGAAATCGCTTCTCGATTTCCTCGCCTCGAACGGCTCCAAATTGACCGCCCCCGCCCGGCGCTGGCCCGAGACGAAAGTGCGGCTGACGTATCTCGACTACTATGCGGGCACGTTCAGCATGGGCTGCGCCTACGAGGAATTTGGCTGGATCGCTCGGCACAGCCTTGTGGATTCCGTTGCCGGGGCGCGTATTCTCGCGCGCGGCTGGGCGCGACAGGGCCTCAATCGCGTGGCGGCGTGGTCGCAGCGATGACAAACGAGCGCGATGGGACCCAAGCGGAAAATGGCGCCGAAGATTACTCAACGAATTGAAATGAGGCCACATTGAAAATCCTGATCACAGGCGGATGCGGATTCGTTGGCGCGCAACTCGCGGTGCATCTACAAAAGCGCGGGCATCGCGTCATCGCCGCCGATAATCTTGTCCGACGCGGCAGCGAATTGAATCTGCCTCGATTTAAGCGGCATGGGATCGAATTTTTTCACGTGGATGTGCGCAATGCGGAGGATCTCGCTTCGCTGCCAGCAGGGATCGATCTTATCTGCGACGCGAGCGCGCAGCCGTCGGTGGTAACGGGCTATGCGAATCCTCTTTTCGACATCACCAACAATGCGCTTGGATTGATTCACGTCCTCGAATTCGCGCGCCATCGCAGTTGCCCGCTCATTTTCTGGAGCACGAATCGCGTTTACAGCGCGGACAAGACTAACACGCCTCCGCGACGGGCCACTGCGACGCGCTTGGTGTGGGACAAAGAAAAATATCTCCGCGAATATGCCGCCAAGCTGATTCCCGGCTTTGATCCCGATCACGGCGTCTCCGAGGAATTCACGCTCGATGGCAATGAGCGCAGCATCTATGGTCTCAGCAAGCTCATGGCCGACCTAGCGTGCCAGGAATATGCCGGAGCATTCGGCCTCAAAACAGTGATCAACCGCTTCGGTGTAATCAGCGGCGAGGGGCAATTCGGCAAAACCGATCAAGGCTGGGTCGCCTGGTGGGCCGTGGCATTTCATTTCGGATTGCCGCTCAAATATATCGGCTGGGAAGGCAAGCAGGTGCGCGACATTCTCTTCATCGAAGATGTTTGCCACCTCGTCGAACTTCAAATGGAAAATCTCGACCGGCTTTCGGGTCAAGTCTTCAACGTCGGCGGCGGCCCTGCGAATTCCCTCTCGCTCGTCGAGGCGACGAATCTGCTCCGCGAAAAACTTGGGCGCGATATTCCCATCACGCACGAAAGCCAGCCGCGCAAAGCCGACCAATCGATCTACATGACTGACAATCGCAAGATCGAGCGAGTTCTCGGCTGGAAGCCGAAGATCGGCATTTCCGAAGGCTACGACCGCATTCTCGCGTGGATTCGCGAAAACGAAGAATCGCTCCGCGTTCTTTATGCGAGCGAAGAAAAGGCGGCGGCGAGCATCCGATGAAGATTCTGGTCACAGGCAGCAGCGGATTGATCGGCTCGGAAGCTGTGGAGCATTTCGACCGCGAGGGGCATACGGTCATCGGCGTCGACAATAATATGCGCCGCGAGTTCTTTGGCCCGCCGGGGGACACGCGTTGGAATCTCGCGCGGTTGCAGCGTGCCACGAAACATTTCACTCATCACGATGTGGATATACGCGACCGCGAGCGCATCTTCTCACTCTTCCGCGAGAATCGCTTCGACCGCATCATTCATTGCGCGGCGCAACCCTCGCACGATAAAGCCGGCGAAATCCCACTCGTGGATTTCGACGTGAATGCCGGAGGCACGCTGAATCTCCTCGAAGCCGCGCGCCTATTCTGTCCCGAGGCCGTGTTGCTGTTCATGAGCACGAACAAAGTTTATGGTGATGCTCCGAATGAGCTGCCGCTCAACGAACTCCCCACGCGCTACGATTACGCCGATCCAAATGATTACGAAGGCATCAGCGAATCTTGCCGCATCGATCGCTGCCTGCACTCGATTTTCGGCGCGTCAAAAGTCGCCGCGGACGTGATGGCGCAAGAGTACGGCCGCTACTTCGGCTTGCCCGTGGGAATCTTTCGTGGCGGGTGTCTCACTGGACCAAATCACACGGGCGTCGAGCTCCACGGGTTTCTTTCTTATCTCGTTAAGGTCGCGTTCACCGGCCAGACTTACAATCTCTTCGGCTATAAAGGGAAACAGGTTCGCGACAACATTCACAGCCACGACGTGATCGCCGCGATGGAGGCTTTCGCAAAAAATCCGCGGCCGGGCGAAGTTTATAATCTCGGGGGCGGGCGCGCGAACAGCGTTTCAGTCCTGGAAGCCATCACGCGCATTGAAGAGATGACCGGGCAGAAAATCCGCTGGGTTTATCGGGAGCAGGCGCGCAAAGGCGATCACATCTGCTACATCAGCGATCTGCGCAAGCTCGAATCGCATTTCCCGGGCTGGCGGATTACGCGAAGTCTCGACGCGATCCTCGAAGAAATGGTCGCGGCCGAGCGGCAGCACGCACACAGCGCCGGCACGGACTGACGCAGCGACGATTCGCGCCACCCTCCGGCGCACACACTTGGGAGATACGGCGGCAATGCCGCAACCGAAAGTCACAGTCCTAATCGATACGTACAACCACGAGCGATTCGTGGAGCGCGCCATCACGAGCGCCATCGAGCAGGATTTCCCGGCGAACGAAGTAGAGATCCTGGTCGTTGACGACGGCTCGACGGACTCCACGCCCACGATCGTGAAGTGTTTCGCCCCCCGCGTCACTTATCTCTGGAAACAAAACGGCGGCCAGGCGAGCGCCTTTAATTTCGGCATTCCGAAGGCTCGCGGCGAAATCGTCGCCTTTCTCGATGGGGACGATTGGTGGCAGAAAAATAAGCTCGGCGTTGTCGTCGGGACTTTCGAGAAGAATCCGCAAGCCGGCGTCGTGGGCCATGGGATCATCGAAATCGATACTGCCACGCTCAGAGGGTCTTCTCTTTCGCCCGAGCATCCCGGCTACTTCGATCTGCGAAGTGATGCCGGTGCACAGCGATTTCGCAATTACATGTGTTTCCTTGGAACGAGCCGCGTGGCCATTCGCCGCAGCCTTCTCGAAAAAGTGTTGCCGATTCCTGAAGCCCTCGTCGTCGAGGCCGACGAATTCATGTCCGCGATTGCGATCGCGCACGGCGGCGCCTATTTGCTGGCCGAGCCGCTGACCTTCTACCGCCTGCACGATCAGAACCAGTATCAATTCCGCGAGGGCGATGCGCCGCGCATGCACAGGAAGATGAACGCGCTTGCTTCACTCGA
This sequence comes from uncultured Acidobacteriota bacterium, assembly GCA_963707165.1. Classification (GTDB taxonomy): domain Bacteria; phylum Acidobacteriota; class Terriglobia; order Acidiferrales; family UBA7541; genus Palsa-147. The sequence continues at coordinate 283,746 of CAVPPO010000003.1, forward strand.
AGACGCGCTGACGGTGCGGCTCGCAGCGGCGGGAGTTTCGGCAGCGGCGGCGCAAATCATCGTCGAGCCGATTCATATCACCGCCGCACGGATGAAGCTGATGCTCAAGGGCGGCATGCCCTGGGAAACGTATCGCGTCGAGCGCGCGGATTTCCGCTTGGCGTACAGCAAGACGTCGCTCGCCTATCGCACCTGGAAAGAATTAACGCTGGCGATCTCGCTGTGCTTGCCGCCGCGCTGGTTCTACCGGCTGCGCGACTGGTACTCCGAACAAAATCTACGGCGGCTACGCAGCGTCGTCGGCGAGCCGGTGCCTGCAAGCGCTATCGCCGCCGCGCCCGTCGAGCCTGGGAGAGCCTCTACACTTCGATGAGCAAGACTAAGAGGCCCGTGGAATGACGATCACAGACGCGATGAAGCGCGATTGGGAGGAACGCGCACGCAAAAACGCGTTCCATTACATCGCGAGCTGGCGCAAGGACTGGGATCCGAGCTCCTTCTTCGACTCAGGCGAGGAAGATTACCATCGCCTCGTGACGCCCGTTTTGGCCGCGATGAATTTCAGCCCGCGCGACAAATCCATGGTCGAAGTCGGTTGCGGCGCTGGAAGAATGACGCGAGCCTTCGCCCGCGAGTTCGCGCACGTGGACGCTCTGGACATTTCACCCGAGATGCAGCGCCAGGCGAAAGAATATTTGCGTGAGTTTCAAAATATTCGCTGGGTGCTCGCGGACGGCGCGACGCTCTGTGGCGTCACCGATGCGAGCGCAGATTTCACCTTCAGCTACCTGGTCCTCCAACATCTCCCGTCGCAGGCTCTCGCAACAGCGCTGCTCCGCGAAATTCTACGCACGCTCAAGCCTGGCGGTCTTTTTCTTCTCCAGTACAATGGCGCGCGCAAATCTTCAATGAACTGGAGAGGACGTGCCGCCTGGGGAGTCGTCAACCGTTTGTGGAGCGCCGGGTTTCATCGAGTCGCGCGTGCCACCGCCTTCGCAATGCATCTCGACCCGGAGATGGTAGGAAAGAGCTGGCACGGAATCTCTCTCGACTCTGCTGACGTGCGTTTGATTCTCGAATCTGCAGGCGGGCAATCCCTGCACTTTTCCGGCGAAAATACGCCGATGGCCTGGTGCTGGGGCCTCCGCGGCGCCGGAGACGGCCTGTGATTTCTCTTGGTATCAACTACTCACAGATGCACGATTCCTCTGCGTGCATCGCGCGCGATGGAGAGACGCTCTTCGCTGTCGCCGAAGAACGACTGAGCCGCTCCAAGCACGACGCCCGCTTTCCGGTCCGCGCGATCCGGGCGTGTCTCGACTTCGCCGGTGTCAACGCCTCCGATCTCGATTTTGTTTGCTTTGGCTGGCAGGAGCGTGGCGCTCTTTTTCGTCACGATCTGAAATGCTTTGCGAAAGGTAGCCCGCGCCCCACTTTTCTCAATCTCGTAAATTCCACGCGCTATCTCGCCAGCGTCTGGCACCAGCAGGGCGGCGAAAAACCTTTCATTCGCAATTTCGGTCCCACGCGCGCGCGGTTTCGTTTTGTGGATCATCATCTCGCGCACGCTATCAGCGCTTACGCCTTCTCGGGATTCAACGACGCAGCCGTTATGGTGATCGATGGCCGCGGCGCTTGGGAAGCCACGTCTCTTTGGCACGGATGTGGTGGCCGCCTCGAGCACGTATTTACGATCCCGTGGCCCAATTCGCTCGGCCTGCTTTACGCGCAATTTACGCAATATTTGGGCTTCGCTCCGTATAGCGACGAGTGGAAAGTGATGGGCCTCGCGCCTTACGGCGAGCCCGGCATCAGTCTCGCCGATTTCGTCAATCCGAATGATGATCCCTACCGCGTCAATACGAAGCGGCTCTTCGGCCGCGATTCCGCGCCGACGGCGGGAATCGAAGAGCTCCTCGGCCCCTCGCGCGTCCCCGAAAGTGATATCGCGGATCGTCACAAGAATGTTGCGCACGCTATCCAGGACGCCTGCGAAGCCGCAATGTTCACGCTTGTTCGCGCCGCCGTGGCCAAGACGAAATCGCGAAATGTGTGCCTGGCCGGCGGCGTCGCGCTCAATTCGAAAGCTAACGGCAAAATTCTCGCGTCCGGCCTGGTGGACAAACTTTTCATCCAACCCGCTGCGGGAGACGACGGAGTATGCCTCGGCGCTGCTCTCGCTCCATACCTCGATAACGGCGGGAAATTACCGCTGCATCGCATGCGCCACGCTTACCTGGGCCCCGCCGCATCCGAATCCGAGATCAGCCGCGCTCTCGAGACCTACAAGATCCGCAACACGCGCCTCAGCGATCCTGCCAGCGCAACGGCTGATCTCCTCGCCGCCGGGAAAATCGTCGGCTGGTATCAGGGCCGCATGGAATTCGGCCCGCGCGCTCTTGGCAGCCGCTCGATTCTTGCCGATCCGCGCGATCCGGAGATGAATGCGCGGGTGAACAATGCCGTAAAATTCCGTGAATGGTGGCGCCCGTTCGCGCCATCTATGCTGGCTGAAGCCGCGTCGGACTATCTCGAAACGACGCCCGACTCGCCCTTCATGATCGTCACCGCGCAGGTGCGCGCGGATAAACGCAGCGTGATCCCTTCGGTAACACACGTGGATGGCAGCGCGCGACCGCAGACCGTCGAGCAGGATGTGAATCCGCTCTATTACAAATTGATTCAGGAATTCGGACGGCGCACGGGCGTGCCTGTCATCATGAACACTTCATTCAATTTGCGCGGCGAGCCCATCGTCTGCTCGCCGACCGACGCCATTCGCACCTTCTATAGCTCGGGCCTCGATGCACTCGTTCTCGGCGATCGGCTCGTGGAAAAATGATTCCGGCTTGCGTCGTCACGACAAAATCGAGCTGGCGACTTGCATCGTAAGCCTGCCGACGGCTAATCGGTGGCACGCGCTTGTTCTGAACAGGCTGGACTCGCCTGAGTCAAAACGTGGTTTGGCTACAATGGAGTCAACGCCCGTGGCCGCAAGCCCAGCCAAGACGATTCACGCACTGCTCGGCCGCCGCGATGCGCCCACTGACGGCGTAGCGGATTTTTGCGAATTCCTCGGCGATGCACTCGCGGCGCGTGGAATATGCCTCGAAACCGTCCAGGTGCCGTGGGTGGACCACGGCTGGCCCCGTGCTCTGCGCTCGCTTCGAGAAGCTAGCCAGCACTGGCGCGGCGAGTGGGTGCTGCTGCAATACAGCGCGCTGGCCTGGTCGCGCCGGGGCTTTCCGGTCGGCGCTCTACGCGTGGCACGAATCCTGCAGCGGAACGGAGCGCGTGTAGGAGTAATTTTTCACGATGCCGTCGGCTTCGAAATTCGGCGGTTGTACGATCGCGCCCGCCTGCGGATTCAATATATGATCATGCGCAATCTCTACGACCGCGCGGAGCGAAGTATCCTCACGATACCACCCGAGTCCGTCGATTGGCTTCCTCCGAATCCGTCTCGCGTCACTTTCATCCCCATTGGTGCAAATATTCCTGAGTTTCTCGGCGACCGCTCGAATGCTGATCGCGTTGTGCCGACCATCGCCGTTTTTAGCATCACGGGCGGTGAGTCGGGCAACACTGAGATCCAGGACATTGCGTTCGCAGCGAGGCGCGCAAGAGAGCGTCTCGGCGCGGTGCGTCTCGAAGTATTTGGCCGGGGGGCGGAAAATGCGCGCGCACGCCTCGAACGCGCACTTGAAGGCAGTGGCGTCGCGCTTCGTCTTCGCGGGATCTTGCCGGCCGAAGAAATTACGCGCACCCTCGCCGGTTCCGGCGTCCTTCTCTTCGTGCGAGGTTTGGCAGCTTCGCGGCGGGGGACATTCGTATCCGGAATTGCGTGCGGCCTGCCCATCATCGGTTACGGCGAAGCCGGCGTGGACCCAGCAATCGATGCCGCTGGCGTGCAGCTCGTACCTTGGCACGATATCGAGCGTCTTGCCGAGACCCTCACCCACGTTCTCGCGGACAGTGGTCTGCGGCTAGAGCTACATAAGCGCAGCGTGATCGCGCAAACGGAATTCTACTCCTGGGACAAGATTGCCGGCCACTACACTGACGCCCTCGGCCTCGGAGGCGCCACGCGATGAAAGACGGCAAGTATCGCGTTCTGCTCCTCTGCGAGCATCCGGTGCAATACAACACGATTCTGTGGAGTTTGCAGGCGCGGCATCCGAAACTCGACATTCTCGTGGCGTACTGCAGCATGCGCGGCGCTCAGGCCGCGATGCATCCCGAGTTCGGCGTCGAAGTGAAATGGGACGTTCCGTTGCTCGAAGGCTATCCCTGGAACTTAATTCCCCCGGCGAAGGCTCGCGAGAATGGCAGCGGGCGTCCCGGATTTTTCTCGAGAGAGCTGGGGCGGCTCGTTCGAGACGGCGGATTCGACGCGATTTATGTAGGCGGCTATTATTTTCCTGAAGCGTGGCGCGCTCTGCTAGCAGCCAAGCGCTTGGGGATACCGTATATTCTTTCCACGGATGTTCACGCGCTCGAAAGCCGGCGCGCGCGAAATTCATTTTCCCGCGCGATCAAGAAGGCAATTGTGGGACGCATCTTTCGAATGGCCGGAGCCGTGAGCACCGGCTCGACCGGTGCGACCGCTTACGTGCAATCGCTCGGCGTGCCCGCGGACCGCATCGTTCTCGGGCGCAATACTGTCGATAACTCCTGGTGGGCTACGCGTGCCGCTGAAGTTGACCGGGGCGCGATTCGCCGCGCGTGGAACATTCCCGCCTATGCGCCCGTGGTGCTCTTTTGCGCCAAGCTGCAATCCTGGAAGCGCCCTGGGGATCTTCTCGAAGCGTTCGCACGCGCGAATGTTCCGGGAAGCCATCTCGTGTTCGCCGGGGACGGTCCGCTGCGCCAAGAGTTGGAGCAGCGCGCCGAGTCACTCAGCCTCGCGGATCGCGTTCACTTTCTGGGCTTTGTGAACCAATCCGGCCTACCCGCGGTCTATGTCGCTTCCGATTTGCTGGTATTGCCTTCGGATTACGAGCCGTTCGGCCTGGTGGTGAACGAAGCTATGATCTGCGGCTGTCCCGCAGTGGTCAGCGATCGCGTCGGCGCAAAATACGATCTCGTCCGCGAAGGCGTAACTGGCAGCGTTTACCCCTGTGGCGAAGTGGAGGCACTCGCCAACACGATTCGCTCGCTGCTTAGCAATCGCCCGCGTCTCGCGCAGATGAGCGGCGCCGCAAGAGAGCGCCTAAAATCGTGGACGCCGGAAATGAACGTCGAGTCATTCGTCGAGACTGTCGAATTGGCAGTCAAGCGTAACTCCTGGGTGAAAAAAAAGGTACACTAGGCGCAGGCATCACGCGCAGGGAACAATCGGTGTACGCGGTTTTGTGATGCGATAAGGCCGGACGTCCAGCTCCGGAGCTTGGGATTCAGGACAATCGAGATGCGAGCCAATTGAGAATGAATATTCTCATCTATTCGCACGATTTCGCGCCTTCGATTGGCGGTGTGCAGACCATCTACACGATACTGGCGCAGGGGCTCGCGGATGCCAGGAGCCCGGCGAATGGCCGGCCCGCGGAGTTGAATGAGGTCACAGTCGTAACGCGAACGCCGGCAGGCTCGATGGACGATGCGTGCTTCGGGTTTCGCGTGGTGCGCTTTCCGAGCATGGGCCGGCTCTACCGGCTGATTCGCAGAGCCGACGTCATTCATATTTCCGGGCCCGCGATTCTGCCGATGGCGATTGGGTATCTGCTGCGCAAGCCCGTGGTCGTGGAGCACGACGGCTATCAAGCCGTTTGCCCGGTGGGAAATTATCTTCATCTGCCCGCCCGCTCGCTTTGCCCCGGACACTTCCAGAATGGCAACTATCTCGAATGTTATAGATGCCAGTCCGTCGAGATGAGCCACGCGAAAAGCATCCGCAAGCTTCTGCTCATGTTCCCGCGCCGCTGGCTGCTCAAGCGCGTGGCCGTAAATATCGGCGCAAGCAATCACACCGGCCGCCGTGTCGCATTGCCGCGCACGCAAACCATCTATCACGGCATCGAAGATCCGCTCGCCGCGACGCCGCCGCAGCCGATCGCGGCTGAGCCCGTCCAATTCGCCTGCGTCGGCCGCCTCGTCACCGAAAAAGGCGTGGATGTACTGCTTGAAGCCGCTGCCAAACTCCGGCGCGCAAATGTGCACTTCTGCCTGAAAATCATCGGCGATGGACCGGACCGCCAACGCCTGGAGTCCATCGCCGCTAATCTGAACTTGAACGGCAACGTTGATTTTCTAGGCTATCGCAGCGGCGAGGCTCTCAATGCCGCACTGTCCGGCGTGAATGCCATAATCATTCCATCGCTCTGCGAAGAGGCCGGGCCATTGACCGCCATCGAGCAAATGATGCGCGGCCTGCTTCTGATTGCCTCGGATATCGGAGGGCTGGGCGAGCTCGTCGGCAGCGCCGGCCTGAAATTCGCTCCCGGCGACAGGGACGGCCTCGCCGCCTGCATGCGCCGCGTGGTCGACAATCCGGAGCTCATCCATTCTTGCGGTGAAGCGGCCCGCCGCCGCGCGCTGGATCTCTTCAGCAAAGAGGAAATGATGCACCGGCATCTGGAGCTCTACGTTTACTGCGTGCACGCCGGCGGTGCCGTGCATGAATGACTTGCAGAAGCTGATCGTCTGGACCGGGCGGCTCGTGCCGCTCAGCGTGGCGTGTCACTCCAGCGAAACTTCGCTAACTCGATTACCGCGTGGAGCAGCTCGATCGCGGGCCACTCACCTCTCATTCCTGGGCGGAACGGCCGGAGCCGAATTGATTTGCATGCAGGTTCGCGAGCAACATCGCTGAGTTTTACCTCCAAATAGCCACGAGTCACGGCCGCTCCGCGTTTTCCGCAGCATGGCTGGAAGTTCGTAAGTATTTGTGCGGATTTACTCTCGTACCCGCCGCGTTGTAAGGAACATTCCGCAATTACAAATAGTGAGCCGTTAAATCTTCCGAATGAGTCCGCACAATGCCGGGCGGTGCGGCTGTGCGTTCGCGTGCCGGAAATTTCTCGTCTGGAGCGTTAACGCAACACCGAAACTCTGAGTGGGGGCGCATGGCTGGCAGTGCAGTGGGGGAGGTTAGCGGAAGGGCCGCAACGGTCCTTCCTTCGTCAGGGCGAGCCGCACGCTCGCCTCTTTCACACTACTATTGGATCTGGAGGCTCTATCATCTGCTGATAGCGGACGTAGTCGCGGAGCAGAGATCGACGAAATACAAGTTCGTCTACGAATTTCTGGGCCGCGATCTCGGACGGATCGCGGACATCGGATGTGGGCCAGGCGTCTTTATCCAGTACGCCTGCCGTAACGCGAAGTTCGTATTCGCCGCCGATGTGGACCGCGCGTCGCTGGGCCGCACATTTGCGCGGCACTCGCGCGAGCAGAATCTCTCACCGCTGGTGATGCGCGCCAACGAGATCCCCTTTCGCGATTCTTCCCTCGACACCGTCCTATTCCTCGAAGTCCTCGAACATCTCGAAGACGACGCGGGCGCGCTTCGCAACATCGCGCGAATTCTTCGTCCGGGCGGAAAGCTCGTCCTCTCGGTCCCGGTCCCGCCGGGCGAAATCGACGCCGACGAATTCGGCCACAAACGCGAAGGCTACACTCTCCCCGAAATCCTGAAACTGCTCGAAAATGCAGGTTTCAGAGTCCACCGCACCGCCTACGCCCAATTCAAATTCTGCCGCCTCGCCGATCGCATCATCCGCGCGTGGCGCAAATCGCTGCACATCCAGGCGCCATGTTTGATCGGCTGGATCAGCTACCTCGATCTCTTCCTCGACGCTAAACGCCGCCAAAACGGTGATTACGAGCCGCTGGACCTCGTCGTACTGGCCGAAAAGCCCTAACACTTCCAAAAACTACCATCCGTATTTGTTCGTGTTTACAACCCAACTTCACCAGAGTAGAACACACGCTCTTATTACAAATGCAGGGCCGGCAACCCTAACCGAGGAGCACACAAAATGCCGGAAAATTGGGCCGGTCACCTTTGTGACGGCAGATTTCCTCTCCCCGCGCTCGCGCCAACTCGCGGCCATCCCACCGATTTGCCGGCGATATCCCCCGGCAAAACCATGGCTCATTCTTTTTGTGTCTCGCACGAATTTCGTAAATCCCTGTCTGCTCAAGGTGCCTTGCATGAACATCCTCATTTGCTCGACCGTATGGTCTCCCTCGATCGGCGGCGTTCAAAGCGTCACCAACACTCTCGCCCGGGGCCTAGCCCGCGAATCGGCTCAACGCAATGACGACCCGGTTGAGTTGACTGTTGCCACACCCACTCCGGCGGGCGAAACGCTCGAGCAAGATGAAATGCTGCGCGTCGTCCGAGATGCCGGAATCCTCCGGCTTGTCTGGCTCGTCTGGAAATCCGATATCGTTCATCTGGCGGGTCCGGCGTTCGTGCCTCTCTCCCTGGCGTGGCTTCTTCGCAAGAAGGCCGTAATCCACCATCACGGCTATCAGGCGGTCTGTCCCGATGGATCGCTTGTCCATTACGTTGATCAACGGAATTGCTGCAATTCCTTCGCGGTGGGTGAGGTGCAGGAGTGCTTGCGGTGCCGCGCGGCAAATGTGGGTTGGCTGCGAGGGATAGTGAGTGTCGCTCTGGCATATCCGCGGCTGTGGCTCTGCCGGCGCGTGGCCGCCAATATCGCCGTGAGCAGCCATGTAAAAGAACGCCTGTCGTTGCCGCGCACCACGACGATTTACAACGCGCCAGCCGAAATTCCGAATTGCCCCGCGGATGAGTTCTTGTCCGCGAAGCCGTCTTCCCGATTCGTCTTGGCTTCAGACGTACCTCTGATCGCCTTCGTCGGACGCCTCAGCTCTGAGAAGGGAGTTCCGATCCTGCTTCATGCGGCGGCAACTCTGGCCGCCGATGACATCGATTTTCGCGTGCGAATCGTCGGCGATGGCCCGGAACGAGCGAGGCTCGCGATTCTCGCGTGGTCGCTGCGGCTACGCGAGCGGGTCGAATTCACGGGCATGTTGGAAGGCAGCGCTCTCGAAGCCGCTGTAAGGAGCGCCGTCGCCATAGTATTGCCGTCGCTCGCCGAAGAAACCGCTGGTCTCGTAGCCATCGAACAAATGATGCGCGGCCGGGTGCTGATCGCTTCCGATACGGGCGGCCTCGGCGAAATCGTCGGCAACGCCGGGCTGAAGTTCCCTCCCGGCGACGTTCCGGCGCTGACGGCTTGCTTGCGTCGCGTCCTCGGCGATCCTGAATTGCGCGTGGCTCTCGGCCGGGCCGCTCGCTCCCGCGCGCTCCAGCATTTCACACAACAGCGCATGGTCGAAGACCACCTGCAGATCTACCGCAGAATACTGGCGCGGCCATCCCCGATCCAACCGCCGGCTCCTGCGATCTCGCGAGTCGCGCTCCCCGGACGCCAGAAGCGTGCCAGTTGAAGATTCCCGCCGCTTGGCGCTTGCGGGGCGAGCCGCCAGTCGGGGATAATCGTGCGTTCGTCCTGGCCCTCTCAAATCGGTGAATAGTTGAATCTGCGAGTTGAATCGCCCAAACAGCAGACGGTCGTCGGCCTGGGCCTGACCGTCCTTAGCCTCGCTCTTGCCTATGAGATCGGCGGCTGGATCGCCGGCGAAAATCTCAAACAGGTTGAGTATCTCTTCGTAGCGGCGGCCATTGCGGTCGCCAGCGTCACCATTCTTCGCAACTGGCGCGCGGGGTTTTACATCTTTTTGACCTGGGTTCTCTTCGAGGACGCCATCCGCAAGTATCTCGGCAACAACATGATGATTTACTTCGGAAAAGATTTCCTCGTAGCTTTGATCTACATCTCGCTGTATCTCGCGGTGCGTGACAAGAGGGACCGCATTTTTCGTCCGCCCTTCCTCATTGTGCTGAGCCTGTTCTTCTGGTGGGCGGTGATCCAAGTTCTGAATCCGAATTCGCCAAGTTATCTCTACGGTTTCCTTGGACTCAAGATCGATTTCTTTTATGCCCCGTTGATGTTCGTCGGCTATGCCCTCATTCGTTCGGATGAGGATCTGCGTGAATTCCTCCTTGTCAGCATGCTGCTCGCAGCCGCGGTCGCCGGGCTGGGAGTAATCCAGTCTGTCGTCGGGCCAGGATTTTTGAACCCCGCGACGCTCGCCCCGGATATCCGCGAGCTTGGCGATTTGTCAAAAGAGACGCCTATTACCCACCAGATCATTCATCTTCCTTCTTCCGTGTTCGTCAGTGCGGGGCGATTTAGCGGATATTTGTTTTCAGTGTCGGTACTCGGGATGGGAACTGCAGGATACTTTCTGCTGAGCGTCGCTCGAAGACGCTGGATTATTTTCGGCGCGCTCGGTGTGATTGCGGTGGCCATCGCGTTGTGCGGTTCGCGAGGCGCGCTCATTCTGAGCGCCGGAAGCGCCGCATGCATGAGCGTAGCCTTCATGTGGGGCGCGCCGTGGAGAACGCGACAGGTCTATCGAATGTTGAAGGCCATACGCCGCAGCGCGATCATAATGGCGATAGCTTTGGCGTTGGTGACGCTTGTATTTCCAAAAGAAATCGGATCGCGCTGGGCCTTCTATTCGGAAACTCTCGATCCGCGCAGCACCGCTTCCGAACTTACCAAGCGCGTGTGGGATTATCCGATGTACAACATCATGGTCGCCTTTTCCGAACCGCACTGGGTGATGGGCTACGGGACGGGCACTGCCTCTCTCGGCGCTCAATACGTGGCGAGGATCTTCAAACAAAAGAAGCCCGAAGTCGCCGTGGAGTCCGGTTGGGGATCGCTGGTGGTCGAGCTGGGGATTTTTGGCCTCGCTCTCTGGTTCATCTGGACCACGGTGCTCGTGGTTGGATGCTGGCGCCTGGTGCTTAAGCTTCGCCAGACGCGCCTGTTTCCCGTCGGCTTCGGAGCGTTCTGGTTCATCGCGGTGATGCTGATTCCGGAGACCTATGCCAGCCTGAACGTCTACCAGGACTACGTGCTGAACGCGTATCTCTGGCTTTTGGTCGGCGTCCTCTACCGGCTTCCTGAACTTCTTGTCGTGCGACCCGTGGCGGTACCAGCTCCCGCCACATCGCGGGCGCTCGTCGAACAGTTGGTGCCATAAAGGAGCCATTCCTACGTGTGCGGGATTGACGGGATTGCGGCGCGTTCCCTGTCTCGCGCGCATGTTTCCGCGTGCCATTCTCTCACCGCGGCTCTTGCGCATCGCGGGCCCGATAGCAATGGAGTCGAAGCCATCGGGAATTGCGTTCTCGGCAATCACGCGACTGGCAATTCTCGATCTGAGCGAGCGCGGCCGTCAGCCGATGCCGAATGCGGATCGGTCGTCCTGGATCACCTACAACGGCGAATGTTACAACGCCGGAGAGCTCCGCGAATGGCTCGTCGTCGCGCGGACGGAAATTCCGTTCGGGAACTGATACGGAAGTCGTGCTGCAGCTTTACGACGAGATCGGTGATGCCTGCGTCGAGCGGCTGCGCGGAATGTTTGCTTTCGCGATCTGGGACGCGCGGAAGAATCGCCTGCTCCTGGCGCGCGATCGGCTCGGGATCAAGCCGCTCTACTACGCATTGACATCCGACTGCGATTGTTTTCGCGTCAGAAATTAAGGCGCTTCTTGCTTCCGGGACTGTTTCTCGCCGCATTGCGCCGCATGGCGTTCGCGCTTTCCTGCAGCTCGGGCACATTCCGCCGCCATGGACCGCGCTTGACGCCGTTCAACCGCTCGAGCCGGGCCATTTGGCTGTCTGGCAGGACGGAAAATTCGAGAAGCGAAGCTATTGGGAGTTGAAACCTCACGCAAACGGAACCGGCGCGAAAAACGCGGCGAATGAAGACGGCGCATTGCGGGAGCGACTGATCGAGGCAACACGCCTACATTTGATTTCGGACGTGCCGGTCGCGCTGTTTCTGAGCGGCGGTGTGGATTCGGCGGCACTGGGCGCGCTGGCGCAACGAGCCGGAGCCGACAAGCTCACCGCGTTGACGATCGGATTCGACGATCCTGCGCTCGACGAGTCCGAGGCGAGCCGCCGCACCGCCGAGTTACTCGGCATTCCGCATCGCGTTCTGCGTCTCACGGCGCGCGAGACGCACGATTCGCTCGACCACGCCATCTGGGCGATGGATCAGCCGACGGTGGACGGGCTGAACGCCTATTGGATTTGTCGAACCGCAGCGCACGCAGGCTTCAAAGTCGCACTAAGCGGGCAGGGCGGCGATGAATTGTTTGGCGGATATTCTTCGCTTCGCAACTTCGAGCGCTTTACGCACGCGGCGGCTTGGTTGCGGCCTGTGCCGCGCGGCTTCGCCACCGCCATGTTCGATCACGACGCATTCCCGTTTCGCTGGCGCAAGCTCGCTTATCTCGCCGGCGCCGATGATCCCTTTGTTGCTGCTGAACTCGCGGTGAAAATTCATTTCCTGCGGCGCGACGTGCACGAACTGCTCGATCCTGAACTCGCGGCAGCGGGCGAGGACGGCGAATTCCCGGAGCGCGGCGAAGAGGCCGGCGCGCATCTCCGCGAATGGGCCGGGCGCGCTAGCGGCGCGGATTTATTGGAAAAAGTCGCGTACCTCGATATTCACGCGCACCTCGAGCCGCGCCTTCTGCGGGACGCCGACGCCATGAGCATGGCGCACAGCCTCGAACTGCGCCCTGTGTTCCTCGACCACAAGCTCGTTGAATTCGTTTTTGCCATGCCAGGCTCGTTGCGGATGCAGTACAAGAAACTGCTCCTCGAATCCATGCGCAGCGTGATGACAGACGATACCTACCGGGAAATCGCGGGGCGTCCGAAGCGCACGTTTTCGTTTCCATTCGCCGAATGGCTTGCAGGCGAATTGCGTCCTGAAGTTGAAGCGGCATTCAGCGCACATCGCGTTCGTTCTGCGGGCATTCTGAATCCTGCGGCCGTGCAAAGTGTATGGAAGCGATTCCTTGAGCATCCAGGGCGGGTGGGATGGTCGCGCGTGTGGTCGCTTTTCGTTCTGCAGCGCTGGTGTGAGACGATGAAGGTCACGCGCTGACATCTGATGGCTCGCCCGAAACCGATCCTCGCTGTCGTCTCTCCTTTCATCGATAAGCGTCATGGAACCGAGCGCCGCGTGGCGGAGTGGACTTCGCGTCTCACGCGCGATTACGACGTCCACGTCTATAGCCAGCGTGTCGAAGATCTCGACCTCACCGCCCTGACTTGGCATCGCATTCCCAGGATTCCGGGGCCGCACCTAGTGAATTTCGTTTGGTGGCTTTGGGCGAATCATGCCTGGCGATGGTGGGACCGGCGATTCCGCGGAATTTCGCATGATCTCGTGTTTACTGCCGGGACGAATTGCCTCGATGCGGATGCGATTTCCATTCATATCGTATTCGCTGAATTCGTGCGCCAGGTGCGTCCAGAGTTGAGCTTCGGCCGGAATTCGATTGCATCGTGGCCGCGGCTGATTCATCGCCGGCTTTATTATCGCTTGGTGCAGGCTCTCGAGCGGCGGCTCTATGTGCGGCCGCGCGCGCAGCTCATCCTGATCGCGAGCAAGACGCAGGAAGATCTCGATCGCTTCTATGGCAAGCATGAGCCGTTGCCGGTGGTTTACATGGGGATTGACCACGCCACGTTCAATGCGCAGATGCGCGAAGCGCGGCGCGGCGATGCGCGGCGCGAACTGGGAATCGCCGATGATCGTTTTGCTTTTCTTTTAGTCGGAAACGATTGGCGTAAGAAAGGGCTGTTCACGCTTCTCGATGCCATGCCGCTTCTGGCTGATTTGCCGGTGATGCTGCTAGTCGCAGGAAGCGATGAAACTCATTCGTATCAGAAGCAAATTCAGGAAGCCCATCTCGAAGATCGTGTGCGATTTCTTCCATCGCGCGGTGACGTGGGCTTCTATTACGCGGCTGCGGATGCGTACACCGGCCCTTCGCTCGAAGATACTTTTGCACAACCGCCGGCCGAGGCCATGGCCTGCGGCCTGCCGGTGATCACCACAGTGACGAACGGTACGGCTGAAATCATCACTAATGGCGCGGATGGAATTCTTCTAAGCGAACCTTCCGACGCGCGGGCGCTGGCAGCGGCGATGCGTTCGCTTTGCGTGGACCGCGATCTTAGCCGACGGTTGGGCGAAAGCGCGGCGCGGACAGCGCAGCAATATACCTGGGATCGCAATGGTGAGCGGTTCCGCGAGATTTTTGCGCGAATCCTGAGCCGAAAAGAGAAGTCTCCCGCGGCAGCTCTTCGTCAAGAATCATGAGTCAGGCGTGACGGGCTGGCGGGACCGAGCGATACCACTCCACGAATTTCTTGATGCCGTCTTCGAAAGTCGTAGCCGGGGAATAACCGAGAGCGGCTTTTGACTTCGTGAGGTCGGCCCACGTTAGCGGCACATCGCCGGGTTGCATGGGCTGCGGCGAGCGGTTCGCTTTGCGGCCGATGGCTTGCTCGATCGTGACGATCATCTCGTTGAGCGTCACTGGATGAGAGTTGCCGAGATTGAAGATTTCGAATCGCGCGCCATTGGCAACAGGTGGAGTGAACTCGAGCGCGCCGAAAACTCCAGCGACCACATCGGTGACGTACGTGTAGTCGCGGCCGGCCGAGCCGTCGCCGTAAACGGGTACCGGCTTCCCGGCTTCGATCAGCGCGGTGAATTTGTGAATCGCCAGATCGGGACGTTGCCGCGGGCCGTAAACGGTGAAGAATCGCAGGCAGATCATCGAAATGGGGTAGAGATGCGCATAAGTGCAACACAGCATTTCCCCGGCGATCTTCGTGGCGGCGTAAGGAGAGATGGGCTGAAGATTCATCTCGCCTTCGACGAACGGAGTTTTGCTGGCGGCGCCATAAACGGAACTGGACGAGCCGAAAATGAAACTCTGTACGCGGAATTCGCGGCAGAGATCGAGAAGATTGAGAGTGCCGGAGACGTTGACGCGCTCGTAGAGCTGCGGCTGCTCGATGGAAGGTCGCACGCCGGCGCGCGCGGCGAGATGAATGACCGTGTCGGGACGGAAAGCGCGAAAGATTTCGCGAACGCGCGGGGCGTGGCAGATATCCGCTTCAAAGAACTCGAAGCGGCCTACGCGCCGTACATCTTCGAGATTGGCGCGCTTCCAGGCGGGGGAATAGAACGGGTCGAGCGAATCGACAATGGTGAGCTTCGCGCCGCCGCGGACCAGGGCTTCGGCCACGTGCGAGCCGATGAATCCGGCGCCGCCTGTAAGCAGAATTTTTCGCGCCGCATCTACCAAGAATTCCTCCGCCATCGCGAGCCACAAATCAGACTATCAACAATCTCGGCGCGGGGAAAGATTCGTGAGGCGACGCTTGTTGTTTCACGCTACAGGCCGGCGTGGGAGAATGTGGCGCGGAAGGTGCGATGATTGTCGGGCTTTTTCCGGATTTGCTTCCCGCGGGGGGCGTGCAGCTTGCCGGGCGGCATACAGCGGCGGTGTTGGCGCGTTTCGCTGAAGGAGCGCGGCTCGGAAATACGAATTCTCAGCTTGAATGATCCGGAAGGGGAGCATCAATTAAGCGTGGCGGGAGTGCCGGTGCCATTTACCGGCTTTGGACGATCGAAGCGGCGATTCACATCGCGGGCTGTGGGGCTCGCTCGCGGGGCGCAGGATTGTGCTGGCGGCGCATCCGCATTTGGCTGTTCCGGCGTCGGCGATGCGGGCGCGATCGAAGAAATTCTGCCTCGTGGTGCAGGCGCATGGAATCGAAGTCTGGAAGCCGATGAGCGCGCTGCGGCGGATATGTTTGCGGCGCGCGGATGTTGTCACCGCGCCGAGCCGCGATACGGCGGCGAAGCTGCGCGAGATGCAGCGGGTGCCCGATGAAAAGATTCGCGTCGTGCCCTGGGGACTCGATCCTGCTTTCCTCGAGTTAGCAAACCGCGTCGCGGAATTCTCGCTGCCAAGGGGAGTTCCGAATTCGCGATATGTGCTAGCTGTGGGCCGCTGGTCTTCGGCCGAGCGATACAAGGGCTTCGATACGTTGATTCGCGTTTTCCCGAAGCTCTTGCGTGACACGCCGGACTTGCATCTCGTGCTCGTCGGAGATGGCGATGACCGGCCGAGCCTTGAGACGCTGGCGAAAGAGATGCGCGTCGAGCAGCGAGTGCACTTTATTTCGGGGCTTTCGCGTGAGCAGCTTGTCGCTTGCTACGCCCGCGCGGATGTATTCGCCCTGCCCAGCGGCGGAGAAGGATTCGGATTGGTTTTTCTGGAGGCGATGGCGCTAGGCAAAGCGGCAGTGGGTGGTAATCACGGCGGTATTCCCGATATCATCGAGGACGGGTTCACCGGCTTTCTTGTCACGCATGGCGATGAAAGCCAGCTCAGCGAGAAATTGAATTTGTTGCTGCGAGACCCGGCACTGCGCGAAGAGATGGGGCGGCGCGGGCGGGACAGAGTTACGCAGAAATTCGCGTTCGAGACTTTTGAGGCCGGACTCCGGGATATCCTGTCAGAATCCTGCCGCCAGTGAACGCGAAACGGCGGGAGCTATTCTCGATACTGCCCTCCACGGAATGTAGTGAAAATTCTAAAGGTTTCACAGGCATATCATCCCTTCCTGGCAGCGGGCGGACCGCCCACAAAGATTCGCGCCATTGCGACGCGGCTCGCACAACACGGCCACCAAGTGACCGTGCTGACCGCAGACCTCGGCCTCCGGCGAAACGGCGAGGGCCCCGCGCACCTCGAGCTGGATCGCTGGGGCTGGACGAGCGAGGAAGACGGCGTCGAAGCAATTTATCTGCAAACGCTGGCGCGATATCGGGCGCTCACGGTGAACCCTGGTGTGATAGGCTTCTGCAGAGAAAAACTTGGAACCTTTGCCCTGGCCCACCTCTATGGCTTGTACGATCTCTTGGGACCGCAGGTTGCACGCTCCTGTTCGAGCCGAGGCACGCCTTATGTCGTTGAGCCGATGGGAATGTACCGCCCGATAGTGCGGAACTTGTTTCTGAAGAATTTGTACCACCGAATGCTCGGAGACCGATTGATGCAGGGGGCGCGATTCGTGATCGCGACTTCGGAGCAAGAGCGGGGGGAGCTTGCGGCGGATGGAATTGATGCAACTCGGATCGTAGTCCGGCGGAACGGGATTGAGGCACCGGAGTCAATTCCGGAGTTCGGTCGATTCCGCGAGCGATTCGGGATTCCGGATGACGCGCGAGTGATTCTATTTCTCGGCCGGCTGGTGGCCAAGAAAAATCCGGACATCTTGATCGCGGCGTTTGCTCGCTGGCGCGCATATGCCGGAAGGACACCGAGCACAGTTCTCGTGCTCGCGGGGCCCGCGGAAGATGCCGAGTACGCACGACGGTTAAAAGAACAATGTACGGAGCTGCGGCTGCTCAATGACGTTCGACTCACCGGGCCGCTTTACGGCCAGGAGAAGTGGCAGGCCTATCGCGATGCGGATTTGTTTGTGCTGCCCTCGCAGAATGAAAATTTCGGCAATACAGCCGCGGAATCTGCGGCTTGCGGCACGCCGGTGATCGTAACGGATCAGTGCGGAATCGCTCCGTGGATTGACGGACGCGCAGGCGTGGTTGTGCCATGCGATGTTGACGCAATACAGAACGCGTTGGCCTCGCTGCTCTCGAATCCGCGGCTGAGAGACCAATTTCAAGAAGGCTGCGCGGGAGTGACACGCGAACTTTCGTGGGACGAGCCGGTGGCGCAATTGGAATCGCTCTACAGGCAGTGTGTTGAGGAGACACTGGCACGATGACCGGCGGCAAAATGTTCGAAGGCGCGTGGAAGGTTGTCAGCATCCTGTTCGCAGCCTCCGTGGTGTTTTTCATCGTCACAGCCTGCTGGGAATATTCAACGCGGCGGTACCTGCACGGATTCTCGGACGCGATCGTACCGGCCACGGCCTCTCCGATTGAGAAGGCGGAAGCCATCCTGAATTGGATGGAGCACGGCCCCGCGCGCCGGGAAGCTCCGCAGCACGGCGACGACAATATCCGCGAGCCGGAAGAAACGCTGAATTACGCTTCGCTCTTGCGCGTGTGCGGCACGGCCACGAATGCGTTTGTGAATCTCGCGAACGCCGGAGGACTGCCGGCGCGGCGCCTGTTATTGATGCGCGACGAGAGGTCGACGAATCACGTGGTCGCCGAAGTTTGGACCGGCGATCGCTGGATCGTGGTGGACCCGTCGTTCCGTTTCATCCCGCGCGGCGCCGATGGCCAGCCTTTGACCCGTGAAGAATTGAGCGATCCGGAGGTGTTCGAGCGGGTGGTCCAGAGCGTGCCGCATTACGATCCGCAATACAACTATGAGCACACCTCTCATCTGCGTCTCGCGCGATTGCCGGTCATCGGGCGGGCGCTGCGCAGGGTTCTCGACAGTATCGCACCCAGCTGGAGTGATTCAGTTTACATCACCCTGCTGGCGGAGAGGCGTTCGTTCGCGACGATGCTAATCGCGGCGCTCCTCTGTGTGTTCTTCTTTCTCGCGCGATTGATCCTCCGGCGAATCAGCGAATCGCGGTTAGGTATCCACCACGTCAGATTCCGCGAACGGCTTTGGCGCGCTTGCCGGACATTCCTCCAGGAGACAAACTGAATCGATGTGCGGAATCTGCGGCGTGATCGGCATCGAAAACCCGCGTGAGGCGGAGCCGGTCGTGCGGCGGATGATGGCGAGGCTCGTCCATCGCGGACCTGACGAAGAGGGATTGCTAGCCGCGCCCTGGGCTGTGCTGGGAATGCGGCGATTGAGCATTATTGATTTGCCGGGCGGCGGTCAGCCCGTTTGGAATGAAGACGGAACGCGTGCGGTTATCTACAACGGCGAAATTTACAATTTCGGCGAACTTCGAGCGGAGCTTGAGGCGCTCGGGCACCGTTTTCGCACGCGATCGGATACGGAAGTAATCGTTCACGCCTACGAGGCTTGGGGCGCGGATTGCGTGCAGCATTTGCGTGGAATGTTTGCGTTTGCGGTAGCGGAGATGCCCGGCGGCCGGGATGGCGCCGTGACGCGCGTTTTTCTGGCGCGCGATCGATTTGGAATCAAGCCGCTTTATTACGCTATCGCTGGCGCCAAGTTCATTTTCGCGTCCGAAGTGCGCGCGTTGCTGGCCTCGGGGCTCGTCCCGCGCGAGATTTCAGCGGGCGCGGTGGCAAGTTACGTTCTGTTCGGCTCGGTGGGCGAGCCAATGAGTTTGATCGACGGCGTGGCGTCGTTACCTCCGGCACATCGAATGACGGTTAATCCGGCTCGTCCGGCAGAAGCGCATGGACCAGACGCATACTGGGGCGTGAACTCGATTCAAATCCTAGGCGAGCGCGATGGCCATGACATCAGCGATAGGCCCGAAGCCACCGTGCGCGCGTTGCTCGAGGATTCCGTGCGGAAGCACCTGATCGCCGATGTTCCGATCGGTGTCTTTCTGAGCAGCGGCATCGATTCAACGGCGCTGACTGCCTTGGCCAGCCGCGAGCGCGCGGGACTGCATACGTTCACGTTGTTTTTTCCGGAGCGCGAATTCAGTGAAGCTGAAATGGCGCGGCGCACGGCCCGGCATTTTGGCACCGATCACACGGAGGTGATGATCGGCGGCGATGAAATGCTGGCGCGCATGGATGAAGCTATCGCCGCGTTCGATTCGCCCAGCGTCGATGGGATCAACACGTTTTTTGTATCGTGGGCCGCGCGACAAGCTGGCTTAAAAGTAGCGCTCTCAGGTCTCGGCAGCGACGAGATTTTCGGGGGCTATTCGGAATTTCGAGTAACCCCGCAACTGGCGCGATTGGCCCGAGTCGCGCTTGCCACTCCTGCTGCATTGCGTAACGCACTGCGTCCGGCCGTCGATTTCTTTGGCAAACGAATCAGCCATGAGGATGGAGCACGCAAGCTGGTGGCGGCTTGGACTACTCCTGATGCTCTGCCAGATGCGTATTTTTTGTCGCGTGCGCTTTTTACGCCGCCTCGCGCCACCGAATTACTGGGAAGCGATGCGGCTACGTGGAGCCGCGCACCCGCGGGTCGCTGGCTCGAAGAAACCGCGCGACAGGCGGAATCATTGCATGGCGAGGCGCGAATCTCCTGGCTTGAGCTGCGCAATTACATGGCCAGCACGCTGTTGCGCGATGTGGACGCTATGAGCATGAGCCACTCGCTCGAGGTGCGCGTGCCGTTCCTCGATCACCCTCTCGTGGAGTCTGCTTTGCGTGCTGCGGACTCCGGCTGGTCCAACGGCAGCAAACGGCCAAAGGCCCTGCTCATAGCCGCTCTCAGGGACTTGCTGCCAACCGAGGTGGCCGAGCAACGTAAGCGTACATTTACTCTCCCGTGGGAGGAATGGATGCGCGGAGCGCTGCGCGGGCGCATATCGGCGGCGTTCTCGGAGTGGTCGCCGCGGCTCGAGGCGCATGTTCCCGGAGCAGCGGCGCGCGGAGTTTGGGATGCATTTCTTGCTGGGCGCACAAGCTGGTCGCGGCCGTGGGCGCTCTACGTGCTGAATGAGTGGGTAAGGCACAATCTCGAGAGCATCGGCGCGCCGGCGCAGATTTCCAAAGCAACATCCGTAATGCCCGCAGTGACGTAACGGCCCGAAGGTCTCTATAATCATTCCCGCACGAATCCGATGATCATTCTTGGGATCAACGCGTACCACGCGAATGCTTCGGCGGCGATTGTCGTCGATGGGCAGCTCATTGCCGCGGCGGAAGAGGAACGCTTCAATCGCGTGAAGTATGCGGCGGGCTTGCCGGTGCAAGCGATTCGCTATTGCCTGTCTGAAGCTGGGGCGACTCTGGCGGAGGTGGACCACATTGCGATTCCGCGGAATCCCTGGGCGCGCATGGGGACCAAACTGCGATATGCGCTGCGCATGCCGCGATTCGCAATTGAACGCGCGCGCGTGATGGCGCGATTTTCGGGAATCAAGGAAGAGCTGGCAACGGCGTTTGAGATGGATCCCGCGGCGATTCACGGGACATTTCATCGCATCGAGCATCACGTGGCGCATCTAGCCAGCGCCTATTTTGTTTCGCCGTTCGATCGCGCCGCGGTCCTTTCGGTGGATGGGCTTGGCGATTTCGCGAGTGCGATGTGGGCGGATGGCGCGGGCGCAACTCTTTCGCCCCACGGGGCGACTACGTTTCCTCATTCGCTGGGGATGTATTACACCGCGCTGACGCAGTATCTCGGTTTCTGGAAATTCGGAGATGAATACAAAGTGATGGGCCTGGCCGCTTATGGCTCGCCGCAATTTCTCGAAGCTTTTCGAAAAATAGTGCGCGCCGATGCGGGCATGAAGCTCCGGCTAAACCTCGACTACTTCACGCATCAGCGTCAAGGGCCGGAAATGACCTGGCGCGATGCAGGAACGACGCCGGTGCTCGGGCGGCTATTTTCGGAGCGTCTGGAGAAATTGCTGGGGCCGGCGCGGCGCGCGGATGCGCCGCTCGAGCAGCGGCATCGCGATCTCGCGGCCAGCATGCAGGCGCGGCTGGAAGAAGTGCTGCTCGAGCACGTGGCTGAATTGGCTGCGCGAACAAAGCAAAAGGCGTTATGCCTGGCCGGCGGCGTGGCGTTCAATTGCGTCGCGAACGGAAAGATGCTCGAGCGGACGCCGTTTGAGCGAATTTACGTGCAGCCGGCGGCGGGCGATGCAGGATTGTCGGTGGGCGCTGCGTTCGCAGTGGAGCACACGATTCTCGGTCGGCCGCGCGCGTTTGTGATGGAGCATGCGGGCTGGGGGCCAGGATTTTCGCGAGTGCAGATCAAGCGTGCGCTTGACGAGCGCGTTGCGAGTGGCGATGGTGTTGAGATTCAGGAATTAAATGAAGACGCGTTGGTGGATGCCGCAGCGCGCGAATTGGCCGACGGTAAAATTCTGGGATGGTTTCAGGGCCGCGCGGAATGGGGGCCGCGGGCGCTCGGCAATCGCAGCATTCTGGCCGATCCGCGGCGTGCTGAGATGAAGGACGTTCTCAATCAGCGGATCAAACATCGCGAAATGTTTCGGCCGTTCGCGCCCTCAATTCTGGAAGAAGCCACCGGCGATTACTTCGAGCGCACCCATCCCTCGCCGTTCATGACTTTTGCTTATAGCGTGCGCCCGGAAAAACGGGCCGCCATCCCGGCACCTACGCATGTGGATGGGACGGCGAGGCTTCAGACGGTAAGCCGGCGTACGAATCCGCTCTACTGGAAATTGATTCGCACATTCGGCGACCTCACGGGCGTGCCCGTCGTCGTGAACACCTCGTTCAATGACAACGAGCCAATCGTCTGCCGCCCCGAAGAGGCGCTCGATTGTTTCCTGCGCACGCGAATGGATGTCCTGGTGATGGGAAATTTTGTTCTGCGGAAATCCGCGATCATGAACGCGGATGATGCGCCCGTGCAAACGCCCGCGCGCCGGCTGGCATGAGTTCTCGCACTCTTGAAATGCATCCGCTGTCGCTCCAACTCGAAAATCAGCCGTGCACATTCTGATCCTCAACGAGTATTACCCGCCCGACACTTCCGCGACCGCGAAGATGGCAGCGCTGGTTGCCGAAGCCCTGGCGCAAAAGCATCGCGTCACAGTTGTTGCGGGACGCCCGTCCTACGATCCCGACGAAACTTATCCGTATTCTCTACTTCGCAAGGATGTACGGAATGGCGTGACGGTCGAGCGCGTCGGCTCCACGGCATTTCCCCGGCACAGGATGAAGCGGCGCGTGTCGAATTACCTCACCTACCTCGCGCTTGCCATTCCGCGAGCGTTGGCCATCCGAGCTGACGTGATCTTGGCCATGACGGATCCGCCGGTAGCAGGCATCGCCGGAGCTTTGGTGGCCCAGCTCAAGCGTCTGCCTTTCGTTTACAACATCCGCGACATGTATCCAGACATGGCGCTCGGCGGCGGGATCGTCGGCGATAGCGGCTGGGTGCGCCTATGGGAGAAAATGCACCGGCGCGCGCTGCGGCGAGCCGCGCGCGTAATCGCCCTCGGCGACGATATGCGCGAGCGAATCTTGCGCAAAGGCGTCGAGCCTGAGCGCGTGGTGGTTATCCGCGATGGAACAATGATTCCGGAAACACTCGCGGAGCAGAGCCATCCGGTCGCTCAGGAAATTCGCAGCGGATTTCCGTTTGCTGCGATTCACGCGGGCAATCTCGGCTTCTACGGAGCCTGGGACACGCTGCTACAGGCGGCGAAGCTGCTCGAACGCGAAAATATCGGGCTTGTCTTTGTCGGCGAAGGCGCCAATCGCGAACGCCTGCAGCAAGCCGCGCAAGGCTCCATCAATGTTCGCTTCCTTCCGTTCCGGCCCGTCGAAGAAATTCCTCTGGTGATGGCGGCGGGAGATGTACACGTCATTTCCGTTCGGCGCGGCCTCGAAGGCGTCGTTGTCCCGAGCAAACTATATTCAGTTCTCGCGGCGGGGCGCCCTGTTCTGGCCGTGGCGCCCGAAGAATCGGACGCCGTCAGGATCGTGCGCGAGGCGCGCTGCGGTTTAGCAGCCGATCCGGACGATCCAGCTGCTGTGGCGAAAGCGTTCACGGCCCTGCGCGACAATCCCCGCGAGTTAACCGATATGGGTCAGCGCGCCAGAGATGCTGCGAAGAAATATGTTAGAGTGAACGAGCTGAAACGATTCGTCGGGGTCATCGAAGAGGCGGCCAATCGCATCATCCCGTAGTCTAACGAATGGAATTCAGCATCTTGGCGCGGAGTTAAATTGGCGTTATTCAGGCGCGCGTTCCGCATGCCTGGCGGCGCTCAAACACTTGGGAAGCTCTGATGTACGGTGATCTGCTGGCGTTTTTCATAGCGCTTTTCGCCACCGCTGGACTGACCGTGCCCGTGCGCGGCCTTGCTTTGCGCACCGGCCTTGTGGACAAGCCCGGGCCGCGCAAAGTGCATCTGAAACCGATTCCCCTGCTTGGCGGGGTGGCTATTTACTTCGGCTTCGCTCTGGCCGTGCTGGTCACGTCGCACACGACGGCGCGCGAGCAGACCGTCAGCATCCTTGCTGGCGCGGCGCTTCTCGCGGTGATCGGTTTCCTCGACGATGGCGGCGTGCTGCATCACCAAGTGAAATTGTTCGTGGGCATGCCGGCGGCAGCGCTTCTGCTGATCGCGTCAGGAATCCGCTCGCACATCATCTCGGCGTTCGTACCCGGTGAGACAGGAATTATTCTCGACGCATGCCTCACGATTCTGTGGGTTGTGGGAATCACTGCGGCATTTAGCATTTTCGATCACATGGACGGGCTCTGCGCCGGAATCGCCGCGATTGCCGCCTTGTTTTTTACCATCGCGGCGAATCAGGGCGGCCAGGTCATGGTGCGCACACTCGGCGCAGCGGCGCTCGGCGCGGCGCTCGGATTTCTCGGCTGGAATTTCAAGCCCGCGAAGATTTTCATGGGCGACGGCGGCGCGATGTTCCTCGGCTTCCTGATGGCCACGCTGGGATTGAAGCTGCGCCCCGAAACCGGCGATTCGCAAGCCGGCTGGCTGGTTCCGATTTTGATTCTGGGCGTACCGATCTTCGATACCACGCTCGTCTCGATCTCCCGCGCGCGCCGCGGCTTGATTCCCTTCACTTCTCCCGGCAAGGATCACACGGCGCACCGCCTCTCAAATCTCGGCCTTGGACAAAGAGGCGCAGTGCTGGTTCTGTATGCGCTCGGAGGCTTCTTCGGCAGCATCGCCATCCTGATCCCGCTGCTGTCGCCCGCCAAGGCCTTCGGACTCGCCGCCGTTGTCGGTCTCTGCGCGCTCGTGGCCATCTACTTTCTTGAGAGCGCTCCGTACGAGCGCCAGCAAAAGTTTCAGAAACCCACAGCCATTCCCTAAATTCCACCCGGCGCGAATTCGTTTGTGGAATCCACCGCGTAGGATATACTTCCTTTCCCGACGCACGAGCCGCACGTCGATTTGTAAGTACGCAAGCGAGCGCGCCTGCAAATCCCGAAGTCATCGTGAATTTTGTACGCTCGCAAGAGGGCATTTGCGGTCGCCTGACATACAAAAATTCGAGAGCTAACACATACGGTGAACTCGTTGTCAGGCCAGAACTCACACACCAAATCGCAGTCTCACGCCACATCCCAGAAATTACCTGTAGCTGTCGTCGGAGGCTCTGCAGCGGGCTTTTTCACGGCTTCGCTGCTGGCGCAACGCGGCATCCCCGTGCAAGTTTTCGAGCGCGCCGAAACTCTCGAGCCGATCTCCCGCACGCTGATCGTGACGCACAAACTGCGCACGCTGCTCGGCCGCGCCGCCGCAGGCAGCGTAGTGAACGAAATCCGTCGCTTCGAGCTATTCACCGATGGCCGTGCCGCGAAAATTCAGCTCAATGAACCCGATCTGATCATCGAGCGCTCCACGCTAATTCGCGGCCTCGCCGATGAGGCCCGCCGCGCCGGAGCCGAGATCACGCTAGGACGCCGCTTCCATGGCCTGCACAGCAATGGCGCAGGTCTGGTGCTCGATGTCGAGCGCAGCGCCGATGGCGCCCGCGAAGAAGTGCGCACGCAAACTGTCGTCGGCAGTGACGGCGCGGCAAGCCGCGTCGCTCAATCCGCCGGATGGCCGCGCCAGGAAACCGTGCCGCTGGTGCAAGCGATTGTCGAACTGCCGAAAGACATGCCGGCCGAGACCGTGCGCGTCTGGTTCGTTCCCGACGACACGCCTTATTTTTACTGGCTGATTCCGGATTCCGCCAGTCGCGGCGTGCTCGGATTGATCGGCGAGTCGGGCCAGGAAACGCGCAAGCATCTCGAGCGATTTCTCGAGAAACGCCATCTCGAACCCACCAGCTTCCAGGGCGCGCGCATTCCTGTTTACAACCGTTGGGTGCCCGTGAAACGCCGCGTCGGCGCCGGCGATGTCTATCTAGTCGGCGATGCAGCCGCACAAGTAAAAGTCACCACCGTCGGAGGAATCGTGACGGGCTTCCGCGGCGCGCTAGGCGTTGCGGAATCAATCGTAAATCGCGGCGAGAGCCCCGAATTGCGCCGCCTGCGCCGCGAGCTGGATATGCATCTGCTTCTTCGCCGATCTCTGCATCATTTCCAGCAAAGCGATTACAGCCGCCTCGTCGATTTGCTCAACGACTCCGCCCGCCGCTCGCTCAGCGATTATTCGCGCGATGAAGCGCTGAAAGTAATCTGGCATATCTGCCTGAGCCAGCCCCGGCTGCTCCTCATGGGCCTGCGCGGATTATTGACCGGCGGGCGCACGTTCGCTCCGCCGTCGCGCCCCTAGCTGCTTGCGACTTCCCTTTTCCTGCGAATCTCTCTCCACGTATAGTGTGTTGCGGCATGCCATCTGAAGGATACATTCTCGGGCTTTCCGCGCTGGCGCACGATCCGGCCGCAGCGCTACTCGATCCGGGCGGCAAGATCATCGCTATCGAAGAATCCAAGCTGGCGCGCACGCGCGAAACGATGGGAATTCCGCGCGAGGCAATCCGCTATTGCTTCGAGCGTGCCGGAATTTCTTGGCGCGACGTCTCCAGCATCGCCGTCGCCAGCGAGCCGCGCAAAGCCTGGCGCCGCTCCACCGGCTTGCGCCTGCGGCAAGTTCCGCGCGCCCCGGTAGCCAGCGGCTATTACCTCAGCAAATCGGTCGGCGAGCTAGGACGCGAGCTAAACAATTTCCGCATCCTCGACGGAATGGCCGGCGATCCTCCGGGCCGCGTAATCGCCAACAGCCATCACGTCTGCCATGCCGCGAGTGCATTCTTCGCCTCGCCTTTCGATCGCGCTCTCGTTCTCGTAATGGATGAACAGGGCGACGGCCGCTCGACGCTCGCCGCCATCGGCGAAGGCACGAACCTCCGCGTCATCAATCAACTCTCCTTCCCTCACTCCCTTGCCTGGGTCTATTCGCAAGTCACCGAATTGCTCGGCCTCACTCCGCACAAGGACGAGCAAAAGCTTCAGTGGCTCAGCCTTTTCGGCGCGCCCGAATACGAAGACATGTTTCTCGAAATGCTGCGCCGTGAATCCTCCCCGTGGCCAAATCTGAATCGGCGTTACTTCACGCGCGGATTTACAGGCCGTCTGGCGTTTTCGGACTTGTTCTACCATCAGATCGGCATTTCGAAACCCGCGGAGAGAATTACCAACGAGACGCTCCGCGCGAATCTCGCGGCAAGCATTCAGGCCGCGTGCGCGAAAGTCGTGGTCGATCTTTTAGAATCGCTCCGAAGCGCGGACGAGATCGAACACCTGTGTCTCGCAGGCGGCCTCTTCCTGAATCCGCTTCTCGTCTCGGCAATCGAGCGCGGCACTAAATTCAAAGATGTATTCGTGCAACCTGCCGCCGGCAACGAAGGTACGGCGCCGGGCGCAGCGTGGAACGAATGGCATGGGCGGCTAGGCCGGAAGCGAGTCGCGCCGATGACTCACCTCTATTGGGGTCCGGCCTACTCAAACGATGACATCAAGCAGGTGCTCGACAATTGCAAGGCCTCATATCGCTGGGCGAATTCCGACGCAGAGAAAATCCAAGCGGCGCTCCGGCTGTTGAGCGCGGGAAAAATCGTAGCGTGGTGCCAGGGCGCCGCGGAATTCGGCCCGCGCGCTCTCGGGAATCGCAGCTTGTTGGCGTCGCCCTGGGCGCCTTTTGTGAAAGAAAATTTGAACGACTATGTGAAGCACCGCGAATCGTTCCGGCCTTTCGCACTGGCGGTACCGGCAGAAGATTCAGCACGTTTCTTCGAATCTACTCGAGCAGCGCGATTTATGGCCTCCATGGGCGTCGTGAAGCCGGAAGCGCGCGGATTGCTGAAAGATTTCATATTGCCGGGGAATCTCGTGCGACTGCATGTCGTCGAACGCACAGCGAATCCGCTCTTCTGGCAACTGCTGAAGCAATCGGGCGAGAATACGCCGGCGCCGCTGCTGGTAAATACATCCTTCAATCTCTTCGGCGAGCCGCTCGTAATTACGCCGCGCGATGCCGTACGCAGCTACTTCTGCTCAGGCACGGATGCGCTGGTAATCGGCAATTTCATTCTCTCCAAGTCGTAACACCCTCGCCCCGCTCTAATGCAACGCGTATTTCTCGATCCACTTCAGCTCTTCCCTCACTTTGATCTTCCCATGCCACGGGTTTTTCTCCAGCGAATGCCCCTCTCCCGGAAAAATCAAAAGGCTCGTGGGAATTCCGCGTGTAAAGAGCGCGCGTTCCAGCAAATACTGTTCTCCGACATAAACGCGAATGTCGTCCTCGCCCCCGACGACCAGAGTTGGCGTCGCCACCTTGTCGATCCGCCAGATCGCCGCCTCAGCCTCGTAGTTCTCCTTCGCCTCCCATGGCTTCCCTCCCAGAAAATAAGCGTCGTCCATCGTCGTATCGTCGTTCCCCCAATTGATCACGTTCTCGACGGCGCCCGCACCCGTTACCGCCGCCTTGAATCGCGTGGTCTGCGTGATGAGCCAATTCGTCATGTAGCCGCCGTAGCTGTAGCCGCCCACCGCCAGATGATTCGGATCGGCGATTCCCTCCTTCACCAGCGCATCCACTCCTTCCAAAATATCTTTCCCCGGCCGCGAAACGATGTGCGGAATAATTCCCAGCGCGAACGCATCGCCATATCCGACAGATCCGCGATAATTCGGCTCGAACACCAGCCATCCGTTCGTCGCCGCCAACGCTCCCCATTTGTACCAGTCCACCTCGAAATAATTTGCGTCGGATTCCTCCGGTCCGCCATGTATAAACGTGAATGTCGGAAGATTCTTCGCGTCCATTTTTCCCGGCGGGTACACCAACATTCCTTCGATCGTTGTGCCGTCGTCCGCGGTCCATCGGTACGGCTTCCCTTGCGGCAGAGCGCGTTCTGTGAACAATTTGTTAAACGACGTCAGCGGACGCGCCTTGGCGATTTCGGCCGCGCTATCCGCAAGGTAAACTTCGGACGGCCGGTCCAGCGCGGAATAAACGAACGCGACGCGCGATGAATGTGCGGCGGCGGAAAGTTTCTCGTACACGCCCGGCCATCCCGCGCACTGCGAGAATTTCTGCTCGAGCGCAGGCTGCGTATAAGTCTGCACCTCAGTGCCGAGTTGCCCCGCGGCAAAAAGATCTCCGGTAGATAAAACGGCGAAATCGAGAATGGCGCCGCTGAAGTCTGCGGCCCAGCGTGCGTGCGCACCCGGCGCGCCTTCCGCATGGCCCGCGCCCGGAGTGCCCGCATCCACCCAGTAGACCCGCTGCTGCGCATCCTGATAAGCGCTTTCCACCGAGCCATACAGAAACGAGAAAAATATGTGGCGATTGTCCTTGGCCCAGCGAACACGCTCGTAAAGCGCCGCAGTGTGGCTGACTAGACGCGGAGGCGCAGCTCCAGCAGCTCCGAGCTCAATGACATAGATCGCGTACGGATCGAGTGACTCTTCGCGCTCCGATCGCGGCTCAGTGAAAAACGCGAGCCTCTGGCCATTTGGAGAAATATCAAGTTGCGCAACGCGCTCGGAAATCGCCGCGATTTCATGCGTGGCCGGCGCGAGGTCACTCGCGGGCGCGCCTTTCGCCCGTGCAGACTCGACCGCAGCAACGTCCACGCGGAAAATCTCATCGCCGCGCTCGGATTCGCGGAAGCGAATCACGTCCTTCCATTCCTTTTTTTGCGCAGCTTTCGCTTCTTTCGATCGCGAATGCCTCGTGGCGAAAAAGATCGAGCGCGAATCTGCCGACCACGCAAACGAATGCACGCTTTCATCGCCGTCGCTGGCCGCAAATGCTTCGCCGCCGGTAGTCGAGATCACGTAAAGATGTTCCGGCGGCTCGGATTTTTCCGAGCTCTCCGCTTCGTCTGCCTCATCCCCATCGCCCTTCGATTTTTCCGCAGCCCGATCCGAGAGAAATGCGATCCAGCGGCTGTCCGGCGACCACTGCGGTGAATGATCGTGGCCCGACTGTGTCAGGGGCACCAGCGCGCCGTCGCCGGCACCGGCGCGATAAAGCCATAGATCGTCGCGATACCGGCTGGCATCCCAATCCGCGCGCTCCGTGGCGATCGCCACTGCCCCGCCGTCGGGCGAGACACGCACCGCCGTGAAATCCACTGAATTGAAGAATTCGTCCAGCGTGATCGGCGGCTTCTGCTGCGCGTCCACTGGACCGCGCAGCGCGATGCCGCTCACAATCAGTATCCCTGCAATGGCGAGAACGAATGAAGGTCTGCGCATGGCTTCTCCGAAGGAGCGAAGAGATATACTCTGTGCTCGAATCAAGGTCAAGAAATCGAACACAAATCTGACAGTTCTCACATGGAGCCGGTTTGACTGCCGTTCATAACTCGCAGCATCGCGGATCGCGTAATCGCCGCTTCTGGATTACCACCGCGATCCTGCTCATCCTCGCGCTCGCAGGCATCATCGTGTTTCGCGGCGTCGGCCGCTGGCTCGAGGTGCAGGATCCGCTCGAACATTCCGATGCGATCGTCGTCCTCAGCGGCGGTATGCCTCAACGCGCGCTCGAAGCGGCGAGAATCTACCGCCAAGGCATGGCGCCGGAAGTTTGGATTACGCGGCCGGCAAGTCCCAGCGAATCGCTGGGCACGATGGGAATTTCGTTCGAGGGCGAGGAAAGCTACAGCCGTGCCATCCTGGTCCATGAAGGCGTGCCCGAAACCGCCATTCGCATCCTGACGCCGGTAATTGTGAATACAGTCGACGAGGAGCGAGCCACCATCGCCGAGATGCAAGCAACACGAGCGAGCCGCGTCATCATTGTAACTTCCCCGCCGCACACACGGCGCGTCCGCACGCTCTGGCGAAAGCTCGCGCCTGCTGGTCTAGTCTTAATCGTTCGGCCGGCGACCGAAGACGGCTTTGATGCGGATCACTGGTGGAGAACGACACAAGATTCACTGGCAGTGGTGCGAGAAACGCTAGGGCTCCTCAATGCCTGGGCGGGACTTCCGGTCCAGCCCGCCTCCCACTGACCCTGTTAATGCGCGGGCGGCATCGCCGTGCGCCGGCTTTACAGCTTGCGAAAAAACCTAACGGTTGTCATCCCGAGCGAAGCGAGGAATCTGCACTTTCTTAATTTCGAGACAAACCGCTGATTTCTCTTTTGACTTTTTCCGCGAGCTGGTCAGCTCACCTTGCTCATCTGCTGCGCTTCCACGATCTTCCACCGATCCCATTCCGAGCGCCGCACCAAATCGCGCAGCCACAGATGCCACTCGATTCCGGTTTCATCGTCTTCGCTGCCATAGAAAGCCATGAATTGATGACCGTTCGAATCGTGCCCGTTTCCCGGAGCCTTCTCGAAATCGGCGGCGGCTTCATCCGCAGCGGATTCATGCGCCTTGTGAAAAGGCTCGAGGCGCGCGGGATCAAGCGGCACGGAAAGAAGAATCCGCTCCTCGGGGACCAGCGTGATGACATCATCTTCGTTCGTGCCGCGGCGGTTCTGCAGCGCGCATAGCTCGAGCTCGCCATCGCGCCAGCGCAGCTCAATTGTCGGCACTCTTCCTGTTGCCGCGCTGGCTTTCGCTTCCTCGAGCGGCATCTCCCACAGCGTCACGAACTGCGCCTCGTTCGCGCTCTCCGGGAAAATATCAAAGCTGCGTGTCTGCCAGCTCGCGGATTTGCTCTGCGGCAGAAGTTCGGTCACCGTCAGAACGGAATGGCTCCGCCAGCGTTCAATTTTCACCGAGCCGAGAAAATTGCCGTGTTCGCGGATGAAGGCGCGCTGCGCCTCGGTTGTTTCCAGCGTGCTCTGCCAGAAGCGATCGCTCAGGCGCAGCCCGAAAGTGTAAAACTGCTCGAGCGGCGACGGCGCGGATTCATCTAACTTGCGGCGGAAATTCGGGTCAGCCACTTCCTCCAGGGAATGCAGCCGATCGGTAAGGCGGCGGATGGACCAGGCCTGATGCGCAAGAAGCCTCTGCCAGTGACGCGCCAGGATCACGAAAACGAAGCCAACAATTATGCAAACTCCCAGCGCCACCCACAGAATGTCCATGTCCCTGCCTTCCCTGGCCCCCAGGGCTATCTCATACAGGACGTATGAGATCGGCGGGATTGTACTATTAAACGGCCACGCTCAAAAGAGCCGCGCACGGCCCCGCGCAATCTTCGAGATGATAAAGATTCGCTTGGGTGATTCGCGCGATTAGTTCAGAATAGTTCCAGTTTCCGCGGACATCGAAATCAGCACGAACGGGAGGATTCCCGATTGAAGATCTCAGTCGTCGGATCGGGCTACGTAGGACTTGTGACCGGCGGATGCCTCGCAGAAATCGGCCACGAAGTAGTGTGCACGGATAGCGACCTCGCCAAGATTGAAATCCTCGAAGCGGGCCAATTGCCGATTTACGAGCCGGGCCTCGAAGGCGTGATCGCGCAGAACCGCGAAGAGAAACGGCTGCGGTTCGAACGCGAGCCTGCCAACGCCGTGGCTGCCTCCGACGTGATTTTCATTTGCGTGGGAACTCCGCCGCTACCGAACGGCGACGCCGATCTGAGCGCGATTGACAGCGTGGCGCGGCTCGTCGGCACCGAAGCCCGCAGTCCGAAATTGGTGATCGAAAAAAGTACCGTTCCCGCTCAGACTGGCCAACAACTCAAGCGCCAGCTCGGCATGTACGGACGCAAAGGCACCGCCGAATTTCGCGTCGCATCGAATCCCGAATTTCTCCGCGAAGGAACCGCGGTCGGCGATTTTCTGCATCCCGATCGCATCGTCGTCGGCGTCGAAGACGACCTGACCGAAAAGCAGATGCACGAAATCTACCGGCCGGTTCTCGAACAGCGCTTCAATTGCCCCATCCATTCGCCGTCCTGCCCGAAAGTTGATCCTCCAGCCTGGATGGTCACCACGATTAACAGCGCCGAATTGATCAAGCATGCTTCCAATTCATTCCTCGCGCTGAAAATTTCCTACGCCAACATGCTCGCCGATCTCGCCGAAAAGCTCGGTGCCGACATCGAAGAAGTCGTTCGCGCCGTGGGAAAAGATCCGCGCATCGGCGAAAGTTTTCTGCGCGCCGGAATCGGTTTCGGCGGATTCTGTCTGCCCAAAGATTTGCAGGCTTTCATGCGCCTCGCGCATCGCTGCGGCGTCGATTTCTCGCTGCTGAAGGAAGCCGAGAACATCAACAACCGCCGCATCGATCATCTGGTCGAGAAGCTGCGGCGCGCAGTCTGGGTTCTCCGCGGCAAGCAGATTGGAGTTCTCGGCCTGGCCTTCAAGCCGAATACCGACGACATTCGCTTCTCACCGGCCATCGCTCTGATCGAGCGATTGAAAGCAGAAGGCGCTCGCGTCCAAGCCTACGATCCCGAAGCCATGGAAAAAACCCGCGAGGCGCATCCCGATCTGCAGGTCGGCGCGTCGGCGTACGAAGTAGCTCACGGCGCAGACGCCGTGGTGATCGCCACCGAATGGAAGCAATTCCGCGATCTCGACTGGCAGCGTATGCGCGATTCGATGGCCCGCCCGCTAATCCTCGACGGCCGCAATCTTCTATCGCCGAACGAAATGAAATCCCTCGGGTTCGAATATCACTCCATGGGCCGCCCCGACGAAGAAGTCCGCACCATGGTCAACGGCACCGCGTAACACGCCGCGGAAAGAGCCTCTTCGTTGTCATCCTGAACGAAGTGAAGGATCTGCATTTTCTGAACGCGCCGCCATCCCGATTCGTAGCCGCCCATTCATCCCTTCGCCGCCGTCTCCGCGATTTTCGTCTGAAAATATTCCAGCGTCAGCCGCAATCCTTCTTCCAAATTCACTTTCGGCTCCCACTTCAGAATGCGGCGCGCCTTGGTGATGTCCGGGCAGCGCTGCTTGGGATCATCCTGCGGCAGCGGCTTGTAAATAATTTCGGATTTCGTTCCCGTCAGCCTCCGGATGCGCTCGGCGAATTCCTTGATGGTGATCTCCTGCGGATTGCCGATGTTCGTCGGCTCGTGCTCGCTCGATTCCAGCAGCCGCAGAATCCCTTCGACCAAATCGGACACGTAGCAAAAGCTGCGCGTCTGGCTGCCGTCGCCGTAAACGGTGATCGGCTGCCCGGTCAGCGCCTGATACAAAAAATTCGGCAGCGCGCGGCCATCATTCAATCTCATGCGCGGGCCATACGTATTGAAAATGCGCACGATGTGCGTGTCCACGCCGTGGAAGCGGTGATACGCCATCGTCATGGCCTCGGCAAATCGCTTGGCCTCGTCGTAAACGCCGCGCGGCCCGATCGGATTCACATGTCCCCAATAAGTTTCCGGCTGCGGACTCACCTCCGGATCGCCGTAGCACTCCGAAGTCGAAGCCAGCAAATAGCGGCTCTTCTTCGCCAGCGCCAAACCGAGCGTGTTGTGCGTGCCAAGCGCGCCGACCTTCAGCGTCGGAATCGGCAGCTTCAAATAATCATCCGGGCTAGCCGGCGAAGCAAAATGCATCACAGCATCCACGCTGCCCGCGACATCGATGTACCGCGTGACATCCTGCTGCATCAATCGAAAGCGCGGATTCGATTGCAAGTGCGCCACGTTGACCGCCGCGCCGGTCACCAGATTATCGAGGCACAGAACTTCCCAGCCACGCGCCAGCATCGCATCGCACAAATGCGATCCCAAAAATCCCGCCCCGCCCGTAATCACCACTCGCAATCGCGTCGCTCCTTCAAGTCTTCATCGCATGGCCAACAGCGACGGCCATTATCACCGAAAAACCGAAGCGATAGAAGCCGCGCTGCCCTACTGCGTCTTCTCGGCAGCAGGCGGCGGATAAGCCGTCGTGTGGTCGTGCACCACGCGCCAGCCTTCGGGAAGTTTGCGCACAATCACGGTGTAGACGCCGGAGAGCCGGTCCTTCTCCCGCTGGAGCTGGTATTCGCCCGTGGCGTAGGCCGCATCGGCGCTGAGGACCTTGATTTCGAGATTTGAGAAGCTCAGGTGCCCCATGGCCTTGGCGTCGGGATAGACGCGGTGGTAGCGCGCCAGAACCGCGTCCCAGCCGCGTAGGATGCCGCTGGCACCCACGAATTCCGTCTCCGGAGACCTCCAATAGCCCGCCATAAAGGCATCGGTATCGCCCCGGTTCCATGCGGCCGTCTGGTCATCGAAGACCTTGCGGATGGCTGCCTCGTCGGATTCGCCGCCGCGGGCCGGAATGGCCCTTACCGCCAGCCAGCTGGCCGCAAGTGCAAGGGCGCAACCGGCCGCGAGTCCTAGCCGTTTAAAAAGCATCTCATCCTCCCTATCTAAGCTACAGAGCCATAAGGCTTTACATAGATTGGTACTACTGGCCTATTGTCCAGTGCGGTCGCCAACGGCACAATGGTCTCGTTAAACATGATCGCCGCACTCATCTTCGTGATCTCAGTAGCAGCCCTCCTGCAGTTCGGGCTCTACGCCTGGCGGGCAGCTTTCCTGTCCGTCGCGAACCGGGAAATCTCGGCAGAGACCCGTGAGGCGATGGGCGCGGCGGCCGCAGCCGTCGATAACGGCGATCTTGAAGGCGCCACGAGGTGGCTGGACGTCAGCCCCAACCTCGCGGGCGAAGATCGCCGCCTCTGGACCGTTAAGCTCTATTACGTGGCCCTACGCGCGGTTGCCGGGCTGAGCCGCCTGGCGGCCCCGGCGGGCGACTGGTCGCACCGGGAAATGGTCGCCTGCGCGCGCTACGCAGCAGTTGTAGTCGAAGAGCGCATGCAACGCAACCGGCTGGTAGTAGCCGAGATGCGCTCGTTCTAAGCTGTAACCTCCTTTCGATTTCTTTTCACTTCGCGACTACCTCTAACCGAAACAAGGGTTCATTTAAAATTTCTCTAAGTCGCACAAAATAAAGGATCGGGGTTAGTTCTAACCGAAACAAAAATCGATGGTGCCGTTTCCGTTGTAGGGGAGGGCCACCCCGGCCGGCCCATACAAATTCATCACCGATTCCGCCTCATTTCGTCGCATGCAAAACAAGTGTTTTTTCCCGATTAGAGCGGGTGCCGATCGAGTGTTTTCAATCGCTTACGCCCGGTTCTAATAATTGGGTTCCCGATTAGCTTTTTCTTCGCCTCCGTTCGGCTCCCCTGTAGCTCGGGTCTTTCGACCTGAGGCCGTGGTCCTCGAATTCGAACCCAAGTGCCAATTCAACACCCAATTACCTCATCTCTGAAGAGATGAGCTACATTACGATTCTGTATTCGACGCGGCGCTTTCGACTTTGCTCCGGGCAGGCTCTTGGACTTCACTGAGGACGAGCTTGCAGCAGGCTCAGGGGAAGCAGCCCCGCGCTTAGGGACTGCGAACTACCCGGACCTTTGTAGCATAAGAGTACCAAGTTGTCAACAGTTTTATGCAAGATATGTAAGGCATCGAGAGAGTTCCGATCCGGTGTGGGAAGGCGGGAGATAAACGACAGGAGAAAGAAAAATCAACGGCGGGGCCGAAAACTCCCACCCCTCCCAAAAACCAAAACCGGGAGGGATGAGGCACCCGAAATCGCAAACATTCGGAAAAGGCGGCGACACCCGCCGATCGCCAGGCTAGAGAAGCAAGAGAGTCTCGTTCGCATGTCGCTCCTTGCGTAGCTAGGGTTGTACGTTGGACCACTTGCCGCGACGTCAGGGCCCGCCTACATTGATGGCCCTGCTAACACTTCCCACAGATCAACGGCGGTGACACCGGATTGGTTGCACTTCCTGATGAGGGATCCGTCGATCGAGAGCACAACTGGTGTGCCAAGATCGAAGGTTGAACCGAGCTTGAGCAGACTAGTGTCGACCGCGCCCAGTTCCGCCACTGCATCTCGGGACATCTCGAGCAGTTTTATCAGCCTCTCGTCCATTCCCATCCCTTGAAACTCACGATAGACGACGGGCCAGAAATCCGCGCGGCCTAGTGAGATGGTTCGAAGTATCCAGGAGCTGATCTCCGCGACGACATGAGGTGTCGTGGTGCGATCTTGAAAGCCCGAAATAAACAGAGAGAGACGATCCCGGTCTGCATCCGAGCGAAGGTGGGTCAAATTTGGTGCGAGCCTTTTGAATCCGGCGGCATGCACGGCCTCATACAAAATGAGCTCTCGAAGAGGCCCGGTGTCAAATATCAAGACCTTGCGTTCAATGTTCACAGAGCGCCAACAGGACTAGGCTTCCAGCGAAAGTCCGGGGACTGGTGCTGCGGGTATGTCGAATTTTCGGGAGAATGACAGCCTCTGATCTTCGAGTCCCTGCTTCAAACCCGACGAAATCTCGCGCAGCTTTGCTCGCGCATCGTGGAGAGGAACGAATTCGGGAAGATTTCTGAACGGCAGAAGATAGGAAGCCGCTAGGTTCCAAAACGGAGCGAACAAATAATGCACGGGAAGGGTCGGAATATTGTTGATAACGTTTTCGGCTGCCATCTTCAGAACTTCCGGGCGGCTGTTGTTAAAGGGCGGCGGCGGGTTCGTCGATAACTTTGCGTTCTCGTTTCCTTCCATGAGTTCCGCAATGACTCTGGAAAACTCGGGCCGCGAGGTGAGCCAATCAAACACGCGTTGCGCGCGATCGTTTACTGATTTTAAATGAGCATCGTGCTGACTAAAAGTTTTGAGGAATATATCGTGCTCGGCCTGAAAATCCTGAAAATTTGGCCACTGTACGACTTCGACGTATTCCTGAATCGAATGGATGGATTCGCAGCGGCCGAGATTCAGCCGCCAGGTCAGATTTTCGGCGTTCAATAATCTTAGTTCGCGGTCGAGGGAATCAACTACTGGATTGATGACCACGTAAATCCAGGCAGCCACACGGCGAGATTGAGTTTTCGGGATAGTGGCGGAACGGCGACTCACAGTGCCTTCTAGCGTACAACATTTTCGCCGGTCGCGGAGAATCTTGTCGAAGGCCAGCCGAAGTAATTTCGGCGGAGCTGCGTAGCGGACTGCCTGCCGCAAGGTATTTGGCATCGAGTCGTACCCCACTCAATTGTCTGGAATTCGCCCGCAATGTTCATGCACACGCAGCGCCGACTTGAAACACTTGTAATTCGTTTTGATTCTGTGAGATCTGCGAAGGCAATTGGGCACTAATTCCCAAACTAACAGGCGAGTGTCCCACTTTGGAACAAATGGACTCTAATCAATACGGGACATTCGACTTAATACGATTCGGAAATGAGACGTGACCCGCTGTGTGCGGATTGGAGATTTCGCGGTGATCGTGGCGATATCTCAGGTGGGGCTGACGTAGGCCGGCGCAGCAAGCCGCGCCCCAACCGCGGCGCAAACCGACATCGTGCCCGGCCTGGCATAAAGCGCGGGCCGGGGGAACCGGCAACAGCGAAGGCGGGAGCGGATCTCTCGCCGCTGAAGCGGGTTCAGGATGACAGCTGCTGAAAGGGCGAAGCTCAGTAGGCCCAGCGGAGTAGGACTGAGCCGCTTGTGTAGCCTGCGCCTACGGATACCGATAGGACCAGGTCGCCCTTCTTCAGGCGGTTCTCGTTTAGGGCTTCGAGAGGCTTTCTATCCGGTGAGAGAAGGAGAGAGAAACGAAAGCGGGAATGACAAATCAACGGCGGGGCCGAAAACCCCCACCCTTCCCAGAAACCGGGAAGATGGGCCACCCGAAATCGCGAGCCTTGGGAAAAGGCTGCGCCGCCCGCCTGCTGGCATTCACTTGTTCTGCGAGAGGTCTGCGGATTCAAGCGCGTCGGATACGTGGCGCAACAGGGAGGCACGCGTAAATGGCTTTTGCAGGATTTCCAAGCCCGATTCGAGTAGCCCGCGACGTCCGGCGCCGTGGCCCATGTATCCGCTCATGAACACGGCCTTCATATCGGGCCGCGAACGAGCGAGCACCGCGGCGAGATCCGGTCCGCTAATCCCCGGCATAACGACGTCGCTGAGCAGCAGGTGAATCGTGCCTTGAAAGCGATTGGCGAGCTCAAGAGCCTGGTCTCCATTTTCAGCTTCCAGAACGGTGTAACCGCCGTTATCGAGCAACTCGCGCGCCAGGCCCCGCATGGATTCGTCGTCTTCGACCAGAAGGATCGTGCCCGTCCCGCGCGCCTGCGTCGCCGAGGGGCTGGTCACGGGTTCCAAGCGGGAGAGTGCATCGACGCGCGGAAGATAAATTTTGAATGTGGTGCCGCGCCCGAGTTCACTGTAAACCCAAATGAACCCTTCGCTTTGCTTCACGACGCCATAGACGGTCGCAAGGCCCAACCCTGTGCCTTTTCCCAACTCTTTGGTTGTGAAGAAAGGCTCGAAAATGTGGGCCTGTGTTGCGGCATCCATTCCCATGCCGGTGTCCGTGACTGCGAGCAGAATATGCGGGCCAGGCCGCAGCGGTGGATGGAGGCGTGCATAAGGGTCGTCCAGATCCACGTTGAGGGTCTCGATCGTCAATCTTCCACCGTCGGGCATGGCATCGCGTGCGTTGACGGCCAAATTGACGATGACCTGTTCGATTTGTCCCTGGTCGGCCTTCACCTGACCCAGCTTCGGATCGAGCGCTGTACTGAAATCGATGTCCTCGCCAATTAAACGCCTGAGCATCACTTCGATATCAA
This sequence comes from uncultured Acidobacteriota bacterium, assembly GCA_963707165.1. Lineage (GTDB taxonomy): Bacteria > Acidobacteriota > Terriglobia > Acidiferrales > UBA7541 > Palsa-147. Next base: position 323,221 of record CAVPPO010000003.1, read on the forward strand.
TCACGACTTCGTTCAGGTTCAACGAACGTGGGTTGAGAACCTGTTGGCGGCTGAAAGCCAGGAGTTGGCGAGTAAGAGTGGCGGCACGCTGCCCAGCCTTCTTGATCTGGGACACTTTCTTGAGCATCACCGCATCCCCAAGCAAGCGTTCTTCAAGGTCTTCGCTGTAGCCGAGAATGACTCCGAGTAAGTTGTTGAAGTCGTGCGCGATTCCACCTGAGAGCTGCCCGACCGCCTCCATCTTCTGGGCCTGTCGAAGCTGGCTTTCCAGCGCTTTGTACTCGGTGACATCCTTGGTGACGGCAAGCAAACACCGCTGTCCGGCTACATCGATGATTTCGGCCGAAAACATCCCTGCTCGCAATTCACCGGATTTAATCCGAAATTTGACCTCCACATCGCGGAGGGAGCCCTGTTTCTGCAACTCGTTAATGAGCCGCTGGCGGTCGCCAGGATTCTCCCAGAACAGCAACTCGTCGGACGTGCGGCCAATCATTTCCTCGCGGCGGTGACCGGTGTTTCGCAGATAACTCGTGTTAGCGTCAATGTAGCGACCATCGGAGAGAGTGCTGATGGTCATCGGCTCGGGACTGGCATTGAAAGCCTTGTAAAACGTGTCCTCCAGTCTCTTTCGCTCGGTGATGTCGCGAGCGATGGCGGAGGCCCCGACGATCTTTCCGTTTGAATCCTTGACGGGAGACACTGTAATCGAGACATCAATACGTGTACCGTCCTTTCGCGCCCGGACGGTCTCATAGTGGTGGATGGCGTCACCGCGCTTAATTTTCTCGAGAATGGCGAACATCTCGTCATGGCCGTCCGGAGGCATGAGCAGGTCGATGGGCTGACCGATCGCTTCGCTTGCGGAATAGCCATACAATCTTTCTGCGCCCGCATTCCAGCTCGTAATCCTGCCCGATAGCGACTTGCCGATGATCGCGTCATTTGACGACTCGACGATCGAAGCAAGTTGAGAGACTCTCTCCTCCGCGCGTGTGCGGTCGGTCACGTCCAGCACGACGCCGGACAGCCGGACCGGCTTCCCGTGCGAATCGTTTTCGGCGGTGGCTCCCAAGACTTGCACGACGCGCTCCTCGCCGTCAGCGCGAATGATGCGGTAGGAATATGGTTCGAAAGGTTTCCCCTCGAGCATGTGTTGGAGTGATTGATCACGCCGCTCGGCATCTTCGGGGTGAATCAATTTGGCCATCGCCGGGAGTGTTGTTTCGAAGGTTTCCGGAGAGACTCCATAAATACGGTACATTTCCGCGGACCATGAGATTTTGTTAGTGACGAGGTCCCAACTCCAATTTCCAATGTGCGCGATGGCTTCTGCCTCGGCAAGTTCCGACTGGCTGGTGCGGAGGGCATCCTCCGCGAGTTTTCGGTCCGTGACATCCGTGGCCGAAACGAGTCTGGCACGCTGTCCTGCCCATTCGAAGTCGTTCGAGATCACTTCGACGAAGATCAGAGTTCCGTCTTTCTTCCGATGCCTCCAAACCCCGGAGTTTTCGAAGCCCCCGGAGCCTCGCGAAAGGTTTTTCTGCAGCGCGGACACTTCCTGTTGCGGGCGGATGTCCTTAATGGTCATGCGCAGGAATTCGTCGTGGGAGTAACCGTATTGCAGGACGGCTGCTTCATTGACGGCCAAGAACGCCAGTGTTTTCAGGTCGTACACCCACATGGGACGGGGATTTTTCTCGAAGAGGAGCCGGTACGGCTCTTGAGACGAGAATGATGCTCCGGGAAAGCGGTTACCTACGAGCGTGTGTTCTGGATTTGCTTTTGCCACAGAGCGCTCACTAGAGAGAGAGGCTTCCAATCGACGGAGAAACACCCCGCAAAGTGCCTGGAGTTTTTCGGAGCGTGGAAATCTTCCCGCCGGCAACTATGTTAGTGGTGAGGGTGCGGGTGGTCAAAGAAAAGGGGCGAGGAAATAGCTGAAGAGTAACGGAGAGAAGGGGCGTTGGGCGACAAAGGAGGGCCGAAGGGCGGGCGGAGCAAACCCCGCCCCTACGACGGAAAAGGCAAGACAGGGACGACGGCGGGGATGAAGAGCGGAGGGCCGAAATGCAGATCCTTCACTGCGTTCAGGATGACAGCGGGAGTTGCTGTCGGAGGAAGATGAGTTTTTGTGTCCGATGAGAACGCAGAATCGAGCGGACGTTAGTAGGCCCAGCGGAGGAGGACTGAGCCAGAGGTGTAGCCTGCGCCTACGGCTACCAATAGGACCAGGTCGCCCTTCTTTAGGCGCTTCTCTGCCAGGGCGTCCATTAGGCCTAGCGGGATTGTGCCTGCTGTGGTGTTGCCGTAGCGGTCGATATTTACCATTACTTTGGAATCGTCTACGCCTAGGCGTTGTTGCATGGCGCGGATGATTCTTAGATTGGCTTGGTGCGGGACCACCAGGGCGAGGTCGTCGCTGGTGAAGCCGTTGCGCTCGAGGAGCTGGGCCGCGAGATCGCACATGCGGCGGACAGCGTATTTGAAGACTTGCTGGCCTTCCTGATGGACGTAGTGCATGCGCTTCTCGACGGTTTCGTGCGTGGAGGGATGTAGCGAGCCGCCGCCGGGCATGTAGAGGCAGCAGCCGCCGCTGCCGTCCACGTCGTGGCTGAAATCCAGGATGCCTTCGGAATCGGACGTCGCGGGTTCGAGAAGGACGGCGCCGGCGCCATCGCCGAAGAGGACGCAGGTGGCGCGATCGGTGAAATCCAGGATGGAGGTCATTACATCGCTGCCGATGACCAGGACTTTTTTGTGCGTGCCGGCGCCTACGAATTGCGCGCCTACCGTGAGAGCGTAGGCGAAGCCCGAACAGGCGGCGGAGAGATCGAAGCCCCAGGCGTTTTTTGCGCCGAGGCGGTCTTGAATCAGGCAGGCTGTGGCGGGGAAGAACATGTCCGGGCGTGACGGAGGCGACTACGATCAGTTCGATTTCTTCGGGATCTAGATTCTTGTGGGCTAGCAGCTTGCGGGCGGCTTCTGTGCCTAGATGCGATGCGGCTACGCCAGGATCGGCGTAGCGGCGCTCGCGGATGCCGGTGCGCGTGCGGATCCATTCGTCGTTGGTGTCCACGCGCTTTTCGAGTTCGGCGTTGGTCACGACGCGCGGCGGAACGTAGCCGGCTACGCCTGTGATTTTTGCGGCGATCCTTCGCGGCATCAATGCTCTCCGAAATGCAAACGGGGATTGTACGCAATCTTCGCGGGTAAAGTTGAATGATTTTGCGGTGGGGAGAGTCAAAAGCCCCACGCGCAACAGCGGCGCATGGGGCACCCTGTTCGAGACGAAAACCCAGGGCCACACCGGGGGCGTGTGAACCCGCCCCCCTACGGTAAAGAGCGACCGCAAATGCAGATCCCTCACCCTGAGAGCGGTTCGGGATGACAGCGTAGATGCTTTTTTCTAGTTCTCTGGCGGGAGGATTTCGTAGCGGAACGTGATTTGGGCGGTTTTGTTTAGCATCGCGGCTACGGAGCAGTATTTGTTTTCGCTTAGTTCGATTGTGTCGCGGACTGCTTTTTCGTCTAGCTTGCCGCGGAGGCGGTAGATGATTTCTAGTTTGGTCCAGACTTGCGGCGGGTCGGGGGCGCGCTCGCCGGAGATTACTAGCTCGAGGCCTTCGAGTTTTTGGCGCTTTTTGGCGAGGATGATGATGATGTCGGTGGCGGTGCAGGTGCCGAGAGCGGCCAGGAGAATTTCCATGGAGCCGGCGGCGGTGTTTGGGGTGGGAGCGTTGTCGAAGGGGACGGCGTGGCCGGAGGGGAGGTGGCTAGGAATTGTTGATTTTGGATCCATTTGACGGTGGCGGTTTGCACTTGGGGCTCCATTCTAATTTGCAAAACGCTTTTAGGATGAGGGGGAGAGGCTGCGGACGTCAAGGAGGTGAAGGTAACGGCGTCCGAAATTCGGATCCTGGAGAGGTAACGGTCAGAAAAGCCCAGCGCTAAAGCGCATGGTTAGAGGCGAGGCGTTTTCCGGAGCGCTGAAGCGCTCCTTCCCCCGCATGAATGCGGGGGCTCCCTCCAAAAGATTAGCGGGCGGCGCTTTCGGGATTGGGTTCGGGGATCTCGATATCCGCTATGGGATCTGGGTTGCGGCGGAGGATTTCTACAAAGATGGTTACTAGTTGCGGATCGAATTGCATGCCGGCGCAGCGCTGGAGTTCGGCTACGGCGGCTTCGGCGGTGCGCGGCTTTTTGTAGACGCGCTCGGAGGTGATGGTGTCGTAGGCGTCGGCGATGGCGATGATGCGGGCGCCTAGCGGGATTTCTTCGGCGGAGAGGCGCTCGGGATAGCCGGAGCCGTCGTAGTATTCGTGATGGTGGCGGACCATTTTGCGTACGCGATCCATGGCGCGAAGGGGATCGAGAATTTGCGAGCCGAGTTCGGTGTGGGACTTCATGGTCTCCCACTCGACGGCATCTAGCGGGCCGGATTTATTCAGAATGGCTTCGGGGATGCCGACTTTGCCGACATCGTGGAGGAGGCCTGCTAGGCGGACTTCTTCGACTTCGACGGCGCTCAGATTTGCGTCGGCGGCGATTAGCGCGGCGTAGGCGGAAACTTTTTGCGAGTGGCCGTTGGTGAATTGATCTTTGGCATCTACCGCTAGCGCTAGCGATGTGACCGTTTCGACTACCGACGGATGCAATTGATCTGGCGATGCGCCTTCATTTTCTTCCGCGAGAGAACGCGTGAACTGTTCGATGCGGCGGCGAATTTCATCGAAGGCTTCGGGGCCGGTGACGAATTGGCGCTTGAGAGTAACGCCGAGATAGGCTTCGAGAACATCCTGCTTCCATTTTTTCGTTTCGCCGGAGGCTTTGTCTTCGGTGGTGGAGACGGCATTGCCGCCCTGATGCTTCGAGAGATACATCGAAGAATCGGCGACCTGGATGAGTTCTTGCGGCGTTGAGCCGTGGAGCGGGTAGGCGGCGATGCCGAAGCTGCCGGTGACGTTCTTGTCGCGCAGCAGCGGATCGGAAGCGACCCAGCCTCGGAGTTTGCTGGCTAGAGCGCGCGATTGATCGATGGTGGTTTCGGGCATGAGGATGACGAATTCGTCGCCGCCGTAGCGCGCTACTACATCGGAGCGGCGGCAATTTTGCTCGAGGATGTGGGCTACGCGTTGGAGGACTACGTCGCCTTCGAGGTGGCCGTAGAAATCGTTTACGAATTTGAAGCGATCGAGGTCCATCAGCACGATGGAGAAGGGGCGATTGGCGCGCGTGGAACGCTTCCATTCGGCGGAGAGGGCTTCCATCAGGAAGCGATGCGTTTTTACGCCGGTTAGGCCATCGGTGATGGCTTGTTCCTGGGCTTTCTGGAAAGTCTGCGCGTTGTGGAACGCGCCGGCGAAGAGATCGGCGAGCGTGCGCAGGAGTTGCATTTCGTCGGCGGTGAATTCGCAGGGCTCGGAGGATTCGACGTAGAGAACCGCGAGCATTTGATCGGCGTAATTGACCGGCAACGCGGCTGCTGAGACTGACGTCGGCAGGACGGGGCGGATGCTGCCGGAATGAACTTCGCGGATCACTTCGGCTTGGCCGGTGCGGGCGACCTGGCCGACTAATCCGTCGCCGAAGGCTATGCGACGGCCGAGCGCGTCGCGGCGGCGGCCGCCTTCTGCCTGCACGAGCAATTCCTTGGCGGAATAATCTACCGTGGCGATGCCGATGTGGTCGTAGGTGAGACCGCGCTCCATTTCCGCGGCGATTTTGAAGAGCATTTCGTCCGGATTTAGAGTGGCGATGGCGTGGCTCGAGATTGCATTTACGAGAGAGAGCTGGCGCGTCTTGCGCTGCTCTTCGCCGAAGAGATGGGCGTTCTCGATGGCTACGGATGCTTCGCTCGCGAGCACGCGCAGCATTTCGAGGTGGCCTTCGTCGAAGAGGCGCTCGCGGCGGCTATGAACGGCCATCACGCCGATGGCGCGATCGTGCAAAATCAGCGGAACGCCGCAGAAGCAGCCTGTTTCCTGCAGGAGCTCGATTCCCTGGCGTTCCAATTCTTCTGCGATCCGCTCGCGAATCAGGACGGGCTGGCGATTCTTGACGATGTGTTCGATCAAGTGATTGCCGGCGGGGCGCGTGCGTTTCGGCAGGCGCGCTTTGTCGTCAATTTCAAGCTCGAAATTCACGTTCGGCTGGCCAGGCTCATAGAACGCGATATAAAAGCTGCTGACGTCCAGCAGGCGGCTCATCTCGCTGTAAATTCTTTCGAAGAGCGAATCGGTTTCGAGTGTGGAGCTGAGGACGCGGCCGATTTCGTTCAGGATGTGCAGCTCTTCGCTGCGGCGGGACGTTTGCTGCACGAGATAGCTATTTTCGACGGCCAGGCCGATCTGGTGGCCGAGCGCGAGGAGAAGGCGAAGTTCGGCGGTGGTGAATTTGCGGCTATCCGGAGTGCCGAGAAGGAGCACTCCGAAAACGCGCTCTTTGGCTTGCAGGCTGATTCCTACGACCGTGAGGAGTCCCTGGCTGAGAAGCTGTTTGCGGACCGCTTTGAAGGCCGGCTCGCGCTCGAGGGCTTCCCAATTGGAATCGCGCTCGAGTTCGGCTAGAACCATCAGGCCGCCGAGGCGCGCGACCATTTTCACCATGTAAACATCGAGGCGTTCATCTTGCACGGCTTCGCAGAAGGTGGTGCCGAGGCCGGTGGTGACTACCGATGCGGGACCTTCGGGGTCGCCGTAGTGCAGGCAGAGCGCGCCGGCGGGAATGCGGGCTACGTTGAGGACGCGGTCGAGAGTTTGTGCCAGCATTTTTTGGATTTCGCCGCCGGCGAAACTCGAAGTGGCGAGGTTGAGGCTGGAGAGAGCGAGCATGTTGCGCTCGACGCGGCGGCGCTGCTCTTCGTAGACGCCCATGACCATCAACACGCCGGTGAAGAATTGCGGCACAACTACGAACAAGCCGAAATTTTTGCCGGCGAGATAGGGAATCATGGGCTGAACGGCATTGAGCGCGACGAGCAAGCCCCAGGCGGCGAAAGCCAACGCGAGCAAGGTATCCGCGCGCGATTCCTGATTGCGACCGACCTTGGCGAATACACCGGCTACGAGCAGGAGCAGCAATCCCGCACCGAGCGATACGGGAACCAGCACCCAGCCGCGCGAAAACGCGAGAGCCCAGACGACCGCGCCAAAAGCGGCGACGGTCAAACTGTGCGCCCAGCTGGTATGCCCGGAATAAAGGCGCGCGGCGCCCAGGAGCGCGAGAATGGCGAGGGTGAGCGACCAATCGGCGAGCGCGACGCTCCATGCCGACTGGCTTCCGGCAAATGTGACGGCGGCGAGCGAAGTCGAACCTGAAGACACCATCAGCGCGAGATAGTGCACGGCCACCAGCAGCCACGCCAGCGACCATAGACGCAGATACATCTGCCGCTTCTCTCGAAAGATCGAGGCGAAGAAGATGGAGAGGAGCAGCGCGCTCGAGAAGAGTACGATTCCGCTCATTTTAACTTGGACAGTGCAACCGGCAGCCTGAGCCGGTGAAAGACACAACCTCAAACCGAGCGTAGCAGAAAATATAAACGTCGCCCGGGCTTGTATGGCCCTGAGTTACGTTGGGGTTAACCACCACCGGGAACCTGAGGGTGATGCCGTTTCTTCAGTCTCTGCTACCTCGATTACTTTAGGGTTGGAGAGCACCGGCGGCAAGAGTACTTTGGTACTTAGTGGGCCCGTGGCGAGTCGCCGGTCGCCCGCCGGGCGGGTCAGCTTCCGATTATCGGTGCGGGCGTTGACCGCCAAGACGCAATTGAACCGTGGAAGAGTTTCCGCCAAAAAAGAGAGATGTCAGCCGGAGTCGCGACCGCCATTCTCATGGGGGCAGAATGAATAGAGTCCTCGCCGCAGTGGTTTTGATGCTAGGTGTGGCTTACGCCCAAACAGCTTCGGAAGAGAGTGGCAGCCGTATTGTGCTGCCAAACTCGAAGCTGTTGAGATGCAAATCTTCTGATTGCTCTCAGCTGTGGTTGGAGAAATCCGCAGAAACAAACGCCGTATATCCGAAGCAGGTCATCATCGATATGAATCAAAGTTGCCTCTACGGTATGACGGCACTGTTCGACAAATCCATCCCCCTCGAAGACATCAAAGCGGCGATAGACGAACGCTACGGGAAGTGGGCTGTCCCCGAGTTCGTAAATTCACCGTTAAGAATCTGGCGCGTGGAACCCGAGATGTTTGCCATTCAGTTGAGCGTAGCCGATAAGAAGGACGAAAAAAGAAATACAGCCGACGCGGGAACGAGAGAAGCCATATACCTAGCGATTGGTGGGAAGTCCGCGTGCAACATCCCGTAGAACAATGGGTTTTTGGTTGAAGGTGCTGGGCGGGCAGTGACCTGCAGCGTCCTCAGTACAGCGGATCGTCCGCGATTCAAAATCTTGACCAACTCCTGAGAGACGCGTTTACCGGAAACTGAGTCGCGGACATCCTCCGTGGGTCGCTCGATTTTACGCGGCGCTTCCGCTAACATTGAGGATTGTTAATACTCGACTAGAGTTCACCGGCACATGACAACTTCTTCCAAGCCTCGCGTGCGCTTTGCGCCTTCGCCTACTGGATATTTGCATGTCGGTGGGGCGCGGACGGCGCTATTTAACTGGCTTTTTGCGCGACATGAGGGCGGAACGCTGCTTTTGCGCGTTGAGGATACGGACGTCGAGCGGAATCGGCCGGAACTTGTGGATGGAATTCTCGATAGTCTGAAATGGCTCGGGATTCAGTGGGATGAGGGGCCTTTTTTTCAATCGCAGCGTCTGGAGATGTATCAGAAAGCTGCGGCGAGCTTGCTGGCGAATGGCGCTGCTTATGCGTGCTACTGCCGCGCTTCGCAATATGCGGGCGCGGATGCGGCTCCGCCTGCTGGCGAGACGGACGATGAGGGAGATTCCGAATCCGCCGGAGCCGAAACGAAGGCTGCACGCCGCGCGCCTTGCGAGTGCCGCAATCTGACACCCGAGCAGCGGGCAGCGAAGGAGCAGGCGGGCGAGCCGCGCGCGATTCGTTGCCTTGTGCCGCGCTCTGGCGTGACGAAATTCGAAGATGCGGTTTTCGGCGCGCGTGAAATACAGAATGAGGAGATCGAAGACTTCGTTCTGCTGCGCTCGAACGGATTGCCGACTTACCAGCTCAGCGTGGTGGTGGATGACATCGACATGCGCATCACGCACGTGATTCGCGGCGCCGATCATCTTTCGAATACGCCGAAGCAGGTGCTGCTGTATTTGGGGCTTGGCGCGACGCCGCCAATTTTCGCGCATGTGCCGCTGATTCTGGGCGCGGATCGCACGCGGCTTTCGAAGCGACATGGAGCGACGAGCGTGGGATCGTACGTCGAGGAAGGATTTCTGCCCGAGGCGTTCCGGAATTTTCTGGCGCTGCTGGGCTGGTCGTCGGGTGATGACACGGAATACCTGCCGACGCCTGAGCTACTCAAGCGCTTCTCGCTTGGCGGCGTGAGCCGCACGAATGCGGTTTTTGACCGGCCGAAGCTGGAATGGTTCAACACGCAATATCTGCAGCAGATGCCGATTGAGGAGTTGCTGCCGCATGTGGAAGCGCAACTGCGCATGGATGGACTGTGGCGCGAGGAATGGAAAGGCAGCGAGCGTGCTTGGTTGGCTAGCACGGTGAATTTGCTGCGTCCGCGCACGCGTTTCTTGAAAGATTTCACGACTTGGGGGCGGGCTTTCTTCAGCGATGTATTCGATTATGAGGATGAGGCGCGGGCGAAATTCTGGAAGGACCCGAAATTGAGCGATCTGCTTGGCAAGCTGGCAAATGGGCTTGCTGGGCTGCCGGATTGGAATCATGACGCTTGCGATCAGGCTTTGCGGCAGCTTGCGGCGGCGGAGGGCGTGAAGGCCGGCCTTTTGATCAATGCTACGCGCGTGGCTATTGTGGGGCGGGCTGTTGCGCCGCCGCTTTTCGATACGATGGTTGCCCTCGGACGCGATCGCGTCGTCGCGCGGCTTCGACGAGCGCTGCCTTTTGTGGCGGGGAATTAGGAAACGCCAGCAAGCTGAGTTTGTCTGCTTTGAAGACACCTGAAGAAGACCAAAACCGCGGGATCAGCTCGCGCGGTGTTTCTTGCGAACATTTCGGATGGCGTTACTAGGAACGGGCGCAGCAAGCGGCGCCCCTACGACCGAAATTCTGTCGTTTCGCGCGGCGATTGTCGCGACCATCTCGGCGGGCGTTACACGGAGCGGGCGGAGCAAGCCCCGCCCCTACGGCCGGTAATTCATGTTTCGCTTCGTGGCGCGACTCCGCCGTGAGCGTCTCTGTGCGTCAGGAAATCCGGTGACCTCAGCAAAATGAGTGATTTGATCGGCGTGCAGTGGAAGGTCAAGAACGCCGGCGGGACGCCAGCGGTACGTTAGAGCTTGGGTTCGTTTTTGAAAATTTCGGGATGGCTGGGATGCGTTTTTGTTTCTGCTGTGGCTATGGAGACGTGAACCGGCACGGCTAGCTTTGCCGGGGGCAAGCATGCTGTCGCGTTGCAGGCTTGGTAGCGCACGACTATTGGCAATGTGATTTCGCCTAACGGGGCGTCGTTTTGGGCTTGGAAGCGCAGCCAGATTGTGGCGCTGCCGCTATAGACGGAGAGCTTGTCCTCCGAGAACGAAAACTTGATGGTTTGCCCCGCGGGATAATTGGAACCGGCCGGTTGGAATCCCGAGGTATCGGCCAGCGTTACGTTGGTCGCGATCAGATAGCTCTGCGACGGCGTGTGCGAATTGATGTGATAGCCGGAAGTGATATTCAGCATCAGCGCCACGTCTACCGTGTGGCCACGTGGCACTTGCTCGAGAGAAACGTAAGCTACTGGCGTTACCACCGCTCCAGCATTCGGCTGAACCGCTGGACTTGCCGATCCGCTTTGCGCCATCGATGCTGCAGGAAGTAGCGCTGCTGAAATGGCGAGTGCCGCGCAGGCCATCGATCGTGTCGATGCTGATTTCATTTTCACACGCTCACCGCCGCGCCAAGTTGCTGCGTCAGAATGCGGCTCATGACCTGATTCAATGTTTCGCCGGTTTTATCGAGGACGAAGGCTTGTTGCTGCTCCGACCAGCCGAGCTTGAAGCTGGTGGTGAGCGCGGAAATCCAGATTTGGCGGACCGGCGCGTTCGGGCTGATGACGAAGCGCGTCTCGTCTTCATCCTCGAATTCGACTTCGAGCTTGCCGCTGCCGCCTTCCACCTGAAAATCGTGCGCGTCGCCGAGTTCCTGGAGGCGCTTCAGCAATGATTCGAACGCCGCGTCGCACTTCCGCTGGAATTCGTGCTCGTCCATCATGAATGCAGCTTAGGACAGGCGATGAAGCGTTTGCAAGTGCGCGGCAAGTTCCCGGCGTCTCGTAGGGAAGGGTCTTCAGACCCTCCCGCGGTTCAGCTTCAGCGTGGCAATGGCGCAAAATAACATCCAGCAACACTACAAATTGCTCTGGATGATGCTCTCGAGATCGTCGTGATTCACTAGCCCCATGATGTGCTTGGCGATTTTGCCGTCGCGCGTGATTACGTAGCTTGTCGGCAGGCCCAAAATGCCGCCGAATTTATCGCCGATCTCATCGCTGCCCAGGACGATGGGATAATTTATTGGGAGCTTTTGGCCATCCACATCGAATTTTTCTTTTTGAAGGTAGGGGCCGACTACGGACGCGCCTTCCTCATCCATTGCCGCGCCTAGAATCGTGAAGCCTTTGTCGGCATATTTTTTCTGAAATTCAATCATCCACGGTATTTCGATCTGGCAAGGTTCGCACCACGTGGCCCAGAAATTCACTACCACGACTTTGCCCTTTAGGCTTGCCAGTGAAACTTCCTTGCCGTCGAGGCCTTTGAAGGTCACGTCCGGCGCGGGCTTGAATGTTTTCGGGTCCGCTTTTTCGTTGGCAGCGGCTTTTTGTTTCATCGGGGTGCAGGCGCGAATCCCCGTAGCTACAAAAACCAAGACCAGCCCCAGAAACAAAAGCAGACGATTTCTCTTCATTCCGTACACTCCCATCAGAGCAAGAATCGATTCAGGAAGCCGAGCTTGCCGGATAGCCAGGTCAGGCGGTTCAAGAAGACCAGCCCGCCGACGGCGAGCAGCAGGACGCCGCTGAAGACTTCGACGGCGTGCATATGGCGGCGGAATTTCTTATAGAACTTCATGAAGCTGCCGAGGCCGATGGCCGTCAGCAGGAATGGGATTGCAAGGCCCGCGGAATAAACTGCGAGCAGGAAGACGCCCTGCGAGACCGTCTCGCGCGTGGCCGCTACTGCAAGCACGCCGCCGAGGATGGGGCCGATGCAGGGCGTCCATCCGAAGGCGAAGGCGAAGCCCATCAGGAATCCGCTGACTGCGCCCGGCCGGCCGCCTAGCTTGCGGAAATGCAAATCGCGATTGAGCCAGCGCGTCAGGACCGGGCCGATCAGGAAAATCAGCGAGATGGCGAAGAGATGCGCGGCGCGAAACTTTGGGCTGGTCAGGTCCGGCTTTGCCAGCAGAAACGCGCCCGCTGCAACGAGAATTGCGCCGACGATCAGTCCCGCGCGAATCGAAATTTTTCCGAGCGCGCCGATCAAGTGCAGGCCGAAAAGCAGAATCATCGCGCCGGCAATGGGCGCGAGCAGGCTGCGATTGCGCAGCAGGAATGAACCGACGGCGCTCGCCGATGCGCCCAGCATGATGAAAACGATCGAAAATCCCAGCACGAACGCGGAGGCTGAGCCCAGCAGGCTGGTGATCTTTCCTTCGCCTTCGCTGAGTTCCTCGACGCCGACGCCCGAGAGCATCGAGACGTAACCCGGGACGAGCGGCAAGACGCACGGCGAGAGAAACGACACCAGGCCAGCCAAAAATGCCGCGAAGATTGAGACGTCAACCAATTTTGCCGCTCCGTCTGCCCCGATTGGATGCCTGGCAATCGTAAAAGCTACTGGGCAATTTGTCATTTTCTCACAACTACGGAGGCGCCGTCTGGTTTCTGAATTAGGCGTCGCCACTCCACTTGTCGGCGAAATCCGGCATCGCCGATGCTGCTCGCGGACTGGGCGGATTCCGGCAAGTGATTGTCATAGCTGGATTTGAGGCGCTTCGAGACGATGGCATTGGGCATGCCATTCCTTGCGCGAGGCCCGCGGGAAGCACGCCGGGAGCGGCGAGAGATCGCCGTTCGTTCTTGCGGGCCCTTTTTTACCGCCGAGGAGGATTTCGATGACGCCGAATCAGATCACTAGCGCGCGTGTGGTGGCCGCGTTCGCGGCTGTCGGATTTTTCTTGTGGGCGGGAAGCAGCATTGCGGCCGATCTCGGGGCGCTCGCGCTGATTGTTGCCGCGATTGCGCTCGATGGGCTCGACGGCTATCTCGCGCGGCGGAAAAATCTCGCGACTGCTCTTGGCGCGCAGTTCGATATTCTCGGCGATCGAATTGTCGAGAATCTGCTCTTCACTTTTTTTGCGACCGGCGGCTTGGTGACGCTCTGGGTTCCCGTTTTCTTCTTCGTCCGCGGCACGATTACGGATTTCTTTCGCGGCGTGGCGGCACGCTCCGGCCGCAGTGGATTCGGACGAAATGGAATGCACGAGACCTGGTGGGGGCGGGCGTTGGTGGCGTCGCGAGCAAGCCGCGCTGCTTACGCTGCGTTGAAGTGCATTTGCTTCTGCTATCTCGGAGCCGAGTGGTCGCTCACGCATGCCTCCGTCTTTCAGCTTTCGGCTCGCGACTATGAATGGATCTCCCTCGGATCTCGCGTCCTCGTCGGCGCGACGGTGGCCTTTTGCTTCATTCGCGCAGTTCCTGTGCTGTGGGAAGGGCGGCGCTACGTTTTGCTGAGTCGGTCTGCGCCGCGTTCAGCGAGCCGCCTGCAGCGAACGCCGGCCGCTCATGCTGCCATCGCGGAGGCGGCGCGATGAGTTTCGGCCGCAACATCGGAGCGTTCTTCGATCTCGACGGCACGCTGTTTCCGCCGCCTTCACTCGAACGGCGATTCATTTGTTACCTGCTGCGGCGGCGCGTGCTCCGCGTTGCGTCGCTCGTGGGCTGGGTCGTGGATGTGCTTGAGAACGCGCCGATCGGGACGCCTTTCGCTGAAGCCGATCGCTCTTACCTCGCCGGATTGAGCGCGTCGCTCGCCGAAGAATGGCTCGCCGATCTCCGCGTGCCGCTTCCCTTCTTCGCCAAAGGACTCTGCGCTCTCGATCAGCACGCCGCGCTAGGCCATCGCGTTTTCATCATCAGCGGGACGCTCGCGCCGCTGGCTCGCGCGGTTGCGCGGCAGTTGCCGGGCGAGCCGGAAGTTCGCGCGACAGAGTTGAAGAGCCGCGAAAGCACCGCCCGACATGATTCAGGCGCGCAGCTATGGAACGGACGGCTCACCGGGGAATGGATGAACGGCGCGGCAAAAGCGCGCGCGGTGCACGGCCTCGGCGCGCGATGCGAACTCGATCTGTCACGCAGCTTTGCCTACGGCGACTCAGGGGGCGATATCGCGATGCTCGCCGCCGTGGGAAATCCGCGAGCGGTAAATCCGGTGTTCGGACTGCGGCGCGTCGCTCGCTCGCGCGGCTGGCAGGTCGAGCGCTGGAATCAGCGAACGGCGATGACGCGCGTTAGCGTTACGGGCTCGGCGCTCGCCACTTATCCGGAGAGAGAAAGATGACGTTGCTTTCGAGTGAGTACGCGGATGTGCGCGGAAGTTGGCAGGAATTGCGGTCGCAAGATGCCGGCCCCTCGCGGCTCGGCGCAGATAGGGACGCCGGTGGTACAGCGATTCTTTCGGCGTGCGGGGCGTTTGAATGGGTGACTTTCTTTTATCTGACGCTGGTCAACACACTCCTGTTTGCGTTCCAGCGGAATCTAGCGTCCGCGTGGGTCTACATTCTGATCCATCAAAGCATAGCCGTCGGAATCATAGCGCTTTCGTATGCCGCGGCGCGGTGGCCGAGCGCGTCGTTGCGCTTTCTTCGCCATTGGTATCCATTGCCGCTTTACATTTATTTTTTCGAGGAGTTGCGCGGGCTCGTCCATCTCATTTTTCCTGGCTGGTTCGACGAATGGCTGATCCGCTTCGATTTTTCGCTTGGGCACGTTCACCCGTCTCTGTGGCTCACGCGTTTCGCCAGTGCGCCGCTGAACGACCTCATGCAAGCGTGTTACATGACCTACTTCATCTATCTCGTTGCGCTGCCCGCGATTCTTTACTTTCGCCGCGAGACACGCGCGTTCTGGACGGTGATGACCGCGACCGCGATCGCACACTACTCGGTCTACGTAATCTCAATTCTCTTCCCCATCGAAAGCCCGCATTTCGCGCTTGCCGCACTGCAGCCGCATCTCGAAGGCGGTGCCTCGACCGCGCTGATCAATTTGATCGAGCGCTTTGGGCGCGTTCACGGAGCTGCGTTTCCTTCGGCGCACGTGGCGGGCTCGATGGTGGCGATACTCGCTTCCTGGCGCTATCGCCGCTGGCTCTTTTGGCTCTGCTTGCCATTTTTCGTGGGGATGATGATCGCGACGGTTTACGGCGGGTATCACTATATCGCGGATGTGCTGGCAGGAATGTTAATCGGCGCGATTGGATGGACGGCGGGCAATTGGATCATGCAGCGCCGCGGTTTAGTAGCGCCGGCGTCCCTGTTTACCCCGATCCGTGAGGGGCCGGCATCTTGCGACTGGAAGTGTCCTCGAGAGTCGCAATTGTCCTCGGAGCGCAGGCCAACTAAATCGTGTTGGTCGTAGTGGGAAGTCCGCGCGTGGGTGTTGCTCGTGGTGGGAATTGTGATCGTCGGATGCCGGCAGGGACGCCGGCGCTACTTCGGATGCCTCGTGTGCCAATCGGTTTCGGATTCGTAGAAGCCGGCGATCTCGAGCAAGCAAGCTTCGTCCCAATGCCGCCCGATTAGCTGCAAGCCGATCGGCATGCTCTCGGACGTGAATCCACAAGGAATCGAAATCGCCGGATGGCGCGTGAAATTTGCCGGGCGCGAGACGCGCACCAGCGCGGAACGCACGGTTTCTTCCTCACCGCGAATCCTTACGACGCTCTCGCCGATGCGCGGTGCGGCAATTGGAGCCGGCGGCGCCACGATGGCGTCCACGCCCGCTAGCGCGGCATCAAATTCCGCCATGATTGGCGCGCGCGCATCGAGGGCCCGCAAATAATCCGCTGCGCGCACATTGCCGCCGAGCTCGAGCCGCGAGCGCACATCGGCGCCATAGTCCGCCGCGCGCGCCGGATAAAATCCTGCGCTCTGGTGATAATGCAGCGCCTCGGCTAGAGCGATCTGCGTTCCTGCGTCCGCCGAATCTGTGATATGCGGAAGTGAAATCTGCCGCACTCGCGCGCCGCGCTTCTCCAGCAACTTCACGGCGGTTTCAATGGCCTGCGCGACTTCATCATCCACTCGCTCGAAGAAGAAATCGCGCGGCCAGCCCAGCGCAACGCGCAGCCGCCGCGATTTCCGCCCACTCGCGTTCGCAGCCGGCGCGCGAAATGCATGCTCCTTCGCCGATATCGCCGCCAGCAGCAAAGCCACATCGTCCACGCTTCGCGCCAACGGCCCCACATGATCGAGACTCACCGACAGCGGAATCACGCCGCGCAGTACTCACGCGCCCGAACGTGGGCTTCAGCCCCACAATCCCGCAAAGCGCCGAAGGAATCCGAATCGAGCCGCCCGTATCCGTTCCCGCCGATCCAAATCCCATGCCCGAAGCGAGCGCCACGGCCGACCCGCCGCTCGATCCGCCCGAAACGCGCGTGCGATCCCAGGGATTCCGCGCCGGACCATAATGCGGATTCTCATTCGTGATTCCGTAAGCGAATTCATGCAGATTCGTCTTGCCAATAATCACCGCGCCGGCCTGCCGCAACGCGGTCACGACATCGGCATCCCGCGCAGGAACAAAATTCGCGAGAATCTTCGATCCCGCCGTCGTGCGGATTCCTTGCGTTTCGATATTGTCTTTGAGAGGAAGCGGAATGCCGTGAAGCGGCCCGCGATGCTTGCCGCGCGCGATTTCGCGTTCGGCGCGACGCGCGTCCGCCCGCGCTTGCTCCGCAGCGACGGTGATAAATGCGTTCAGCTCGGGATTAAGCCGTTCGATTCTTTCGAGGACCGCATCGAGCAATTCAACCGGCGAGATCTTCCGCCGCCGCAGCATCTGCGACGCCTCGCGGATGGACAGAAAGCACAATTCATTCTTAGGGAGGATCGGCACGCAATCAATGTTAGAACACTTTCTCCTGCCGCCGCAGATTCCCAGCCGAGCCGAGGTTCGCGATCAACAACACGACGCGGTACTGATTCTCCGTGCGCACCGTGCCGAGAGAAAGCCGCCGGTATTCGAATCCCAGCCCGCAGCAAGATCCGTTGTAAGTGATCTGCGCCACCTGGTTCTGAAACGCGTGCTCGGCTAAATCGTAACTGAAGCCCACGGCCGTATTCCATCCGCGGCGATTCATGTCGCCGTAGCCAAAAAGCGCCCGCGCTTGATCCGTTCTCACGCGAAAGTTCGTTGTCGGCTGCGCGGGGGGAAGGTTCAGCGTCGAGAAATCCGCCACGGTGATGAAAGATTCGCGATACGGCTTCAATTTCAAAAGCGTCCCGATCGCCGTCATTTGCCCGCGAGTGGGATCGAAATCTACCACGAATTGCGCGTCGTAGCGGCCGCCGGGCGTCACGCGGATATCGCTGATCACCGGGGAGAAATGCCGCGCCTCATCCTGGAAAGCAAACGGCGTCAGCGCATCGAGCGCCTGAAACACGTTTCTCTGCCCGGGAATCAGTGCACCGCCGAATGTCGGATCGAAGAAATATTTTTGCTTGATGTCCCAGCTCACCAGCTCGTCCCCGCCCGAATCTCCCGATCGCCGGAACAATCTCTGCCGGATGCCATATTCGATTTCGTTGGTGTCCGTCAGCGTCTCATCATCATCGAAGCGAATGAACCGCCCGAAATCATTCACGCCATTCACGTAGCGATAGACGAACTCCGGCTCGATCGTATGCTTCCACTTCGCGCCCGCGCCCTCCCAGATGCGCTCGAAGGAGGGCGGCCGGATATCCAGTGTGAATTCCTCCGTGGTGCGCACGAATGATTGCCCAAGATACTGCCCAGCCGGAGTCAGCTGCCCGCCATACGAAGTAGAACGCAGCGTAAAGTTCGAGGTCACGCCGAGCCACGGTCCCCAATGCAGCGGCATCGTCACGCTCGGCGCAATCTCGCTGCGCTCAACGAAGCTCGGCGTCTCGAATCCCGTCACGGTATCTCTGCGATGCACCGCGCCCGTAAACGAGTCGAAGGAAAAATAAACAGGAATATGCTCGAATGGCGCCTGATCCACCGAACCGAACCGCACTTCCGGCGCCGAGCGCAGCGAAATATACGTTTGCGGCGACGAGCTCAAAAAATTCTTGTAACTCCCGGCCGCAACATCAAAGCTGAATCCTGAAAAATTCTTGGTCGCGAACGTCGTGTTCCGCACTTCGGAATTCACCGCCTGCGAAAATGTCTCCGCAAACGCCAACCGGAAAGTAAGCGAAGTGAGCTGATTCAAATCGACCACCGTCCGCCAACCATCCGGCAGAAACGCGTCAAATCCCAGGTGCGCCTCGTGACCTCCCTGTTTCTCAATCCCGCCGGGCTCCGGCAATCCGCGATCGATCACGCCGTAGTAAGAAATATCGAGCTTGGCGTTTTCCCACGGACGCATGCGGATATCCGCCCTCTGGCTCCAGCCGCGCTTGCTGAGATACGTCGCGCCAACCATGGCATCCGCCCAGTCCGTGGGCGCCCAGTAATAGGAATCGCCGAAGAAAAATCCCTTGGCCGTGGAGCTTCCCGCGTCCGGAATCATGAATCCCGATTGGCGGCCTCGCGAGGCTGGCAGCGTCGCATACGGCAAATACACGATGGGAACGTAGAGCAGCCGGAAATCCGCATTCACGAGCTGGATATTCTTTTCGAGGCGCACCGTGGCCTGCGGCGCATAAAACTTCCAGGTTGGCCGGTCGGGGCGGCAGACCGTGATCCAGCCTTTGTGCACCTTGTAAGTCGTCTCATCGAGACGCTCGGCTTCCTCGGCTTCGAAGTGCAGCGGATTCGGGCTGATGAGCAGCGTCGGATTGGGCCGCCTCTGGATTCCCAGCGTGGCGCGAACGTGATGGAAAGTGCCGCGGCCGTCGTTCAGATTGTATTGGGCTTCGTCAGCTTCGACGTGCTCGTCGAGCCGGTCGAGCTGGATGTGGCCGCGCGCGACGACCACACCGGTGTCGTCGTTATATTCCACGTGATCGGCGCGCAGCCGCACGTCCTCATAGTGCAGATCGACGTTTCCGTCGGCGTACGCCACGCGCCCCACCTGCGTCTGCTTCTCCGCCTCGAGCGTCGCGATGGCGCCGCGCCGGTGCTGGCCTATCGCTGGAGCTGCGACGTGCTTCTTCGGCGGCGTCGTTTGCGCTCCGGCAGCCGGAGCGAGAGCAACCGTCAGAAGGAGAACCGCGAAGAATGGGCTTCGATGAAGGATTCTGGCCCCGATCGCGCCGCGCAGGGCGGCGGAAAGAAGTCCGAGACTAACACGCGCTCTAAATTTCAGGCAACGCACCTTGTCTTCACTTCGCGCGCTCCCTGCGTCCGCAGTTGTGCTACGATATTCCCGTTCCCATCACCGGGACGTCCGCGGCGCAAAACGTACAGGTGATTAACATATGCTCGAAGTGCGGCGCCATTCTGTTTGAAGACGCCTCTCGCTGCTCTTTCTGTGACGCGCCACTCACCGAATCCGCGCAGCTGGACGAACTCGCCACAGTGGCCGCCAACGACGTAGAGCCCGACTGGCACGTCGAGGTTGCCCGGCGCCTGGAACTCTATCGTGCGCGACGCCGGCGCGTCATGCCCGACGATACGCAATCGCCGCTTCCCTTCCACGAGGAATCCCATCCGCGAACTGAGGAGGAATTCTTCGTCGTGGACGTGGACGAGGAGCTCGATCTTCCTCCGCGGCCGGCGCGCAAGACCGCGCCGCCTCGCGCTCCGGAACGCGTCGAGATCTCTCCGCTGCAACCCGAACTCGATTTCTCAGCTTCCGGAGATCCGCGCGCGCATCCGCAAACGGCTCTCATCCCCGTCGCCGATCTTCACGAGCGCCGCCAGGCCGGCCTGCTCGATTTAATTTTCCTTACGCTGGCCTATGTCGGATTCCTCGGCTTATTCCGCTCGCTCGGTGGCCATTTCTATTTCGCGCGCGTGGATGCGGCCGTCTATGGCGCGGCGTTTGTTCTCTTCTACGCTCTCTATTTCTCGATCTTCACCATCTTCGGCGGCGCCACGCCCGGAATGCAGCTTCGCGGGCTTTATGTGGTGCGTCTCGACGGCACACTCGCCGAAAACCGCCAATTGCAATGGCGCGCGTTCGCTTATTTGCTCTCGGGCGGCGCGCTGATGCTCGGTTTTCTCTGGGCCTTCTGGGACGAGGACCATTTCACGTGGCACGACCGCATTTCGCACACTTACGTCACCTCGGCGCTGCCGCTGGGCCAGGAAGACTCCTTCGAGGTCGGGCCGCCGCGGCAAACCTTGGCGCACAAGTAGCATCACATCATCTCCGGCCCTGCGTTCGCGGCTGGAATGTTATACTTGAACGTTAGGCGAAAAGGCCGAACCCTTCACCGGTGGGGCACCCGTGAAGGCGGTCCAGGGAACCGGATTCGCGTCATAGCCGGCCGAAGGAAACTCAATGAGCCGTTTGATGAAGCAGATTGTCGTCTCGCTATCCATCCTGATCATGGTGTTCGTGGTTGCCGGCCATGTGATGGGCCGTCCGCCGGACGACAAGAGTTATCGCTCCCTCACCGTCTATAGCGAAGTGCTCGAGCACGTGCAGCGCGATTACGTCGAGGATCCGGACATGCGCCAGGTCACCAGCGGGGCGCTTCATGGACTTCTCGATTCCCTCGACCCTGATTCGAGCTACCTGAGCCCTCTGGAATACACCGATTACAAAGACAAGATTCAGAGCAAGGCCACCGGCACTTCGGGCCTCGCGCTTTCGAAGCGCAATGGCTACATCATCGTGATTTCGGTGCTGCCGGATAGCCCCGGAACGCAAGCCGGGCTGCATTCGAGCGACTACATCGAATCGATCGCCGGATTTACCACCAGCCAGATGTCCATTGGCCAGGCGCGCGTGCTGCTGACCGGCCAGCCGGGCTCCACCGTGAAGCTTTCCGTGATTCGCCGCGCTAAGGTCGAGCCTGAGCAGATAGATTTGGTGCTGGCGAAAATTCCGGAGCCGAAGATTCTCGAGGAGCGATACGAAGGCGATGTTGCTTACTTGCGGCTGCCCGCGCTCGATGCCGGAACGGTCGCTCGCCTGCGCGACAAGCTGGCACAGCTTGAGTCCAAGGGCGCGCACAAGCTGGTTCTCGATTTGCGCGATTGCGCCATCGGCGAGCCGGCCGACGGCGTCAGCGCCGCTCAGCTGTTTCTTCCTTCCGGCACGATTGCCTCGCTGAAAGGACAGACTGTCTCCGAGCAAACTTTCACGGCTGATGCCACCAAGCAAGTGTGGAAAGCGCCGGTGGCTTTATTGATTTCGAACGGAACTGCGGGCGCCGCGGAAGTTCTTGCCGCCGCGCTCTCTGACAATCATCGCGGCGAGACGATTGGCGATCGCACTTTCGGCACCGCTTCGTGGCAGCGCGTTATTCAGCTCGATGACGGCTCGGCGCTCATTCTCACCATCGCCAACTACTACACTCCGGCTGGAAAATCGATTCCCGCCGAAGGTGTCGCGCCGACCGTGCAGGAAACGGCCGATGATGTTGCTGCGCTCAACGATTTGCAACAGACGACTTCTCCGCCGCCGGGACAAGTGGCTTCGCAGGATGATCCGCTGCTGAAGAAAGCGATTCAGATCGTCCAAGCGGGCGGCGTAGCCAAGAAGGCCGCGTAGCCTAGTCGTGTCGCGCGCGCAGCTCCCCAGCAATTCGGGCGAGCCGCAATCCTCGTTCTGCCTAGCCGGCAGATGCAAATCTCCCACTCTTCGTAGTCACAATGGAACGACCGGCCCCGATTCGCAAGCCGTGGGTTACGCTGTGAATCGGAAGATCGCAACGCAGAGCCACATGCGAAAGGAGCCGGTCTATGCCGAGGATAAAATTTGTGGGGTTGGATGTCCATGCCGATACGATTGCTGTCGCGGTAGCAGAGCAAGAGGGAGAAGCCCGCTCGCTGGGGATCATCCCGAATCGCGAGGAGTCGGTTCGCAAACTGCTGCGCAAGCTGGGGCCGATGGAGCAACTGCGGTTCTGTTATGAGGCTGGTCCCACGGGCTACGCGCTGTACTGGCAGTTGACGCAGATGGGAGCGCAGTGCGCAGTGGTGGCGCCCACGTTGGTTCCGGTGAAGGCCGGGGATCGCGTGAAGACGGATCGCCGGGATGCCTTGAAGCTGGCGCGCAATTACCGCGCCCAGGAACTAACGCCGGTGTGGGTGCCGGATGCGGCTCACGAAGCGCTGCGCGATCTGGTGCGCGCACGCGAAGCGGCCAAGAAGGATCAACTGCGCGCGCGGCATCGCTTGAGTAAATTTCTTCTGCGGCATGGCCGGCGGCCGCCCGTGGGGATTCATTCCTGGACGGTGAAATATCTGCAATGGGTGCAACGGGAGGTGCATTTCGCGGAGCGCGCGCAAGAAGTCACGCTGCTCGATTACCTGCACGAAGTGCAGCATGCGGCGGCGCGCATCGAGCGGCTGGATCAGGCCATTGACGAAGCGGCGCAGTCGGTGCCCCCACAGATGCGTGCGGTGATCGCAGCGCTGCAAGCATTGCGAGGCATCGCTAAAATTTCGGCAGTCACCGTGGTGGCGGAACTGGGCAACGTCACGCGCTTCCGCCGGGCGCGGCAGCTGATGGCTTACGGAGGCATCGTAGCCAGCGAAGATTCCAGCGGAGAAAGAGTCCGGCGAGGGAACATCACCAAAACCGGGAATGCGCACTTGCGCCGCGTGGCGGTGGAAGCGGCCTGGGCCTATCGCCACAGGCCCAGCATCGGGGCCACGCTGCGCCAGCGCCAAGAAGCGGTCAGCGAAAAAGTGCAAGAGATCTCCTGGAAGGCGCAGCAGCGCTTGCACGGGCGGTACATGAAATTGATGCTCAAGGGGAAGAACAAGGGTGTGGTGATCACTGCCGTAGCACGCGAATTACTCGGTTTTCTGTGGGCCATTGGAATCCAGGCAGAAGCAGAGCACCAAGAATCTCTCTCCCGGGTGGCGTAAGAAGTTTTGCTTTTGGTTGTTCGTCCAGGGGTACAGGAGGCAGCGTGGACAGCGGTCGAGGGGCACACGAAGGAGAATCCTCGATGCCCCTATGCGGTAGGTCCAAAGACCCAACCCGCGTCCGTAGTCCGAGGCAGCTCCCGACGGATCACGATTATGCGGCTCGACCCGCGAATATCAGACTGATCAATCGTCGAGATAGCTTCCTCGATCGCTACCCACGCCGCCTCCGGTACCGAAAGAAAGAAAAACCAGCGCTCGTAGTTGACTGGTCGTTCCATATCAGGGGCGGGGCTTGCTCCGCCCGCCCGATGTCAAACTTCCTATCAACGTCGGCAAATTACCCGACGCGTTTCTCGAACCGAATCCCTGGATCGCAACGCTGGGTCCTAATTCCATGCATCGCCCTTGCGTTGGTTTTCACCGGATGCTGGAAAAAACGCCTCTCCGCAAATGAAATTCACGCGGTGTCAAAGGCAATGTCGGACGCCGCCAGGAACATAGCCGGCAATCAATCCGAGATCGTGATTCGCCCCGAGATGGCAAATCTCCCCGGCGGCCAAAGCTACTTCGCCGACGATCAGATCTTCATCATCCTCGACAATCTCAATAAACAAGCTGCGGTACAGACAGCCCTCGACGCCGTAGCCCGTCGCCATCACCTCACGCACGGCTCCGAAACAGCTACCAACGGCGGCGGCGCTCGATTCGAATACTCACGCGGCGACCAGCGCACTCATATCATCCATATCTTCGAGCACGTCGCCGCCGCTGCGCCGCATCCATCGAATCTGCCCGAGGGCGCGCCGCGGCTCGCCATCATCATCGATGATCTCGGCCACGATCTCCCGCCCGTGCGCGAAATTCTGCAGCTCCCGTATCCACTCACGCTTTCCGTGATACCCGGCCTTCCCAATTCCGCCGACGTAGCCAACGACGCGCACAACCACGGCGACGAAGTTCTTCTCCATCTACCGATGCAGGCAATCGAAGCCGACGCCAAAACGGAACCAGTCGAATTGCGCGTGGGAATGAATTCAAATCAGGTGGATCAAATTCTGAACACGATGCTGGAGACTGTGCCGCACGCTGCGGGCGTGAACAATCATCAAGGCTCGCGCGCCACTGCCGATCGCGCCCTGATGAATGCCTTGATGGAGTCGCTCCAGCACCGCGGCCTTTTTTTCGTGGATAGCCGCACAACAAAAGAAACTGTCGCCTACGACACCGCGGAAAAAGACGGCGTCCGCGCCGCCTTTCGCAATGCGCAATTCCTGGACGACACGCCCACGCAAGCCGCGATCGTCGCGCAGCTCAATCGGGCCATCGCCGACGCCAAGCGCAAAGGCTGGGCCGTGACGATTGGGCACCCGCACGAAGCGACGATCGCAGTCCTACGCGAACAACTTCCGCAAATAGAATCGAAGGGAATAAAGCTGGTATTCGTTTCGGAAGTAGTGAAGTAACGTCCGATCGCGTTTAATCCAAAATCTCCGCCGCGATTCCCAAGACCTGCTCCGCAATCGCCGGCGCCGACGTCAACCCCGGCGATTCAATCCCCATCAATTCAATCACTGCCGGAACATCCGGGTCCCGCTCAATAATAAAATCCGCAATCCCGTGCCCGCCGGGCGGCACCAGCTTCGCGCGAATTCCCGAGTAACCGGGCACCAAATCGGCAGCCTCCAATTCCGGCACCATCATCTTGGCTCCGCGCGCAAAATCCTCCACCGGCTCTCGATCGCGCTCGTAATCGTTCTTATCCTCGACGTATCGCGCCGTCGGCCCCAGCAGCACCGTTCCCCAAAGCGTCTTCGTCAAATGCACGCCGAGACTCAATCCATCCGCATGCGGCAAGGGATAAACCAGCCCGCGAATCAAGTCCGCTTTCCCGCGCACCACTTCGCAATATTCCCCGCGCACGGGATAAATGCGATGCTTCGCCATCGACGAACCCAGCATCGCCGCCACTTCATCCGCAAATAATCCCGCCGCATTCACCAGGCAGCGCGCTTCAATCTCTCCTGCCTCGCTCGTCACGCGCACGCGCCCGCCGGCCGGCTCGAGCTTTTCCACCTTCGCGTGCGTAACAATGTTCGCGCCCCGATCCGTGGCCACGCGAGCATAAGCCTTCACCAGCTCCTCGCTCGAAACAATCCCGGTCGAAGGCACAAACATCGCATGATCGCCCTCAACGTGCGGCTCCCGCGCGCGAATTCCCGCGCGATCCACGATCGACAATCCCTCGACGCCGTTCTTCCGCGCATTTTCCATCAAAGCCGCAAGCGCGGGCGCTTCCTTCGCCGACGCCGCCACAATCAATTTCCCGGTATTGCGGTGCGGTACGCCATGCGCCGCGCAAAATTCATACGTCAAGATGTTCCCGCGCACGCAATGCCGCGCCTTCAAAGACCCCGGCGGATAATAAAGTCCCGCATGAATCACGCCGCTATTCCGCGTGCTAGCCCCCATCCCAATCTTCGGCATGGCCTCGAGCACAAACACGTCGTCCCATCGCGCCGAAAGCACCCGCGCAATCGCGCATCCGACGGCACCACCGCCGATAATAACGACGTTAGCCTGCTCCATATTTCAATTATCGCGGAAACTTAGTCACTTGGCAGGAATTTGCAGCAACTCGCGTTCGCCGCAAGCAATTCTCCCCGCTGTCATCCCGAACGCAGTGAGGGATCTGCATTTGCATTTGCATTTGCATTTGCATTTGCATTTGCATTGCATTTGCATTTGCCTTTTCATTTGCCTTCGTAGGGGCGCCGCTTGCTGCGCCCGCTCGCGCGCCACGCAATACGCAACCACTATCCGCGCACGCGCCTCACGATTATCTCCGTCGTCGCTCTAATAATCGCCTCCCATCGCATCAAAATATCCAGCACAAGGCACCAACTGCGCCTTCGTCCCATCATGCACCGCGTAATGATGCTGGCTTCCATCGGGCCTGATGCCCCAAAGCGATGCCCCGCCATGCTCCCCATCCTTATTCAACGCATAAAACAACAAATGAAATTTCTTCAACCGCGCCTTATCAATCGCATAATTCCGCACCACGCGATCCACCGCCTCCAGACAAGCATCCTTCGGCGATTTTCCATGCCGCATCGCCTCCACAATCGTGTGCCCTCCCGAAATCTTGATATTCTCCTCGCCGCGCCCCGTCGATCCGCCTCCGCCCACATCTCCATCCACAAAAAGCCCAGCCCCAATCACCGGCGAATCCCCCACGCGCCCAGGAATCTTCCAAGCCATTCCCGAAGTCGTAGTAGTCCCCGAAATTTCGCCCTTAGCATTCACCGCCAGACAATTAATCGTCCCCGTAGGCGGATGCGCCACAACTTCCTCAATATGCGCCGCCCAAGCCCGCCGCTCCGGCGTATCCAAAAGCTCCGTCATCTTCTCTTTCCACTCCGGACTATCCAATCCCGGCCGCCAATTCTCCGAAGCCGTAGCCTTCCAAGCCAACCAAGCCAGCCGCGACTGATCCGTCAGCAAATTCATAGTCGGAAATCCCTCAGCAACGGCAAATCGCAGCGCCCCTTCCCCCACGATGAACACGTGATTCGATTTCTCCATCACCGCCTTCGCCACCAGCGACGGATTCTTGATCTTCTGCAACGAAGCCACGGCCCCAGCCCGCCGCGTAGGCCCATGCATCACGCTGGCATCCAGCTCCACCACTCCTTCCTCATTCGGCAATCCGCCATAACCCACCGAATCGTCCTCAGGATCGTCCTCAACTTTCGTCACCACCGCCAGCGCCGCATCGAGCGTATCGCCGCCGGCCTTCAACACCGCCATTCCGTCGTCCAGATGCTTCACTCCATTCGCTGCAGAAATAATGATCGGCCGCGCCTTAGCCGCAACTCCTTGCGGCGCCACATCCGCGGCGACCGGCGTCGCCCCAAACAGTCTCCGTCCGCTAGCCACCAATCCACCGATCGCACTAGCCACAACAAATCTTCGCCGCGTCCATTCACTCATCATCGCCTCCACGCAAAACATCGCACGCCGCGCAGCATAATTCCCGCCGCGCCACTCGGCAAGAGCAGATTCGCTCGGATAAATTTCTCGTCCAGACCCGTGAGGAATTATTTTTTCGGAGAAGTCGCCACCGGCCCCGCACCCGCGGGCACCGGAGTCACCGCCGCTCCAGAATCCCCAGCCGGCCCCGCCACCACCGCCCCGGCTCCCGGCCGCCCCTGCAGCATCTCGATCACCGCCTGATACAAACGCGTCCGCAAATCATGCCGCTCGCTAGCCCGCGTAATATATCGCACCGTAATTTCAATCCCAGAACTCGTCGGCCGCACACTCACCGCCGGCTCCGCCGAAAATGCCTGCAACCCGCGCGAGGAAGTAACCCGCTTCCATTCTTCCTCGGCAACCCGCGCGTTCGCCGAAGTCTCCGCCGCCACCATTTTCTGTATCGCCTGCGCAATTGGCGCCGGATCTTCACTCGAAGCAATAAAAACCTGCAACTCATCCCACAGCCACTGCCCCGAAGTAGAAAAATTAAAATAGTGCCCCTCGACCGCATAACTATTCACAAACGAAACGCGCCGGCCGGTAGGATGCCCCGCATCAGTCCAATTTCCAGTCTCGAGTAACACGGTATGCAGCAATCCAATCTCGACGACCTCTCCTCCCACTCCCTCAATCTCCACCCAATCGCCAAGCTGAATCCCATTCTTCCCCATCAACACAAACCAACCCAAAAATCCGACGATGAAATCTTTCAGCACCACGGTCAATCCCGCGCCGGCCAGCGCCAGGACCGTGGCAAGCTGCGTAGGCAGCCCAAACACAATCAGCAAAATCACCAACAGCGCCGCGGCCTGCACCCCGATCTGCACGACTGTGCTGATCGTCCGCAATCGCCGCCGCTCCACCGGAAGCTGCGAGAAATACCGGCTCACGTACGAATCCCCGATCACCGTCAGCACGCCGATGATCAAGATTATGACCACCGATACCAGCACTTCGTGCAGCGCTGTCCGCTCGCGCACCTGCACGAGCTGAATCCATTTTCCGTAAGTGCCATCCAGATCTTTCGCGGCCTGAATCCGCCGATCGATCTGCGCGATCGATTTCTGATCGTCGGCCAGCTGCGCCAGCGTGCTCATAGCCGCCGAAGTGTCCCCCTGATCCTGTGCCGGCGCCGTGCGCAGTTCCGGCTTTTTCGCAGTCTCGCTCGTCAGTTGCGCTTCAAGTGTGTCGTGGCTCTTCGCGAGATCAGCTTCCAAACGCACCACGTCCTGCTGCACCGCCTCGATCTGCCGCCGCTTCGAACGCAACCTCCACCACGCGCGCGTTTCCGCCACCAGATTGAGCGAATTGGTTTCGCTGCCGGACATCGTGGCCGCAGCTCCGGCTTTGTCGAGCGCGTCCTTCGTGTCCTTCGTCGAAGCGTCGTGCTGATCCTTCATGTGCTGCAGCAGCGATTGCTTGTCGCCGCCTACATTCACCAGTTCCTGCTTGGCGCTTGCCAGATCGTCGTCGTCGAGTTCGAGCTGCCCTTGCAGCAGATCGAGTTGCTCTTGCAGTTTGTCCTGCGCGTCGCCTTTGGCGGCAGCCGTGGCCTTGGTCAGCTTTTCGTTTTCGTCTTCCTCGATATCAATCCGCGATTGCAGCGCATCAATGCGCGCGTTGAGTTTTCTGATCGCCGGTGTCGGCGTAGGCGGATGCTTGATGGCGGTCTGCAGCGCGCCATCGAACGCCAGGTCTACTTCCTGGTCTGCCACGCGCAGCGCCTGTTGCACCAGCGCCAGTTCTTCCGGCGTAGTCGCCAGCGGCGCAAGCTTCTGTGCGTTCTGCAGCGGCTTCTGATCTACGAGCGCCGCTGCAGCCAGTTCCGCCTTCGTCGCCGCATCTTCCGGCGGCGCCGCCGGCGCGCGCCAGTCGCTCGTCCAGAAAACGCCCACAGCCGCCGCGATCAGTACGATCAGCAGCGCCGCCAGCGCGATCTGTGTCCCTTTTCCCATCGTTCTTTCAATTTGCTCGAAGAAATCTCATTCCGGCGTCAGAACCGCGCCGCAGACCCAAACAACAGAATCCCACCGATCCAAATATCCCAACGGAAAACGCCGAACATCGGCGAGGGCGAGAACCAAATTCTAGCACATGCCGCTCCCCGTACCGCTGGCGTCCCCGCCGGCATCCGACGACCGCGTAGTCCCCACGGGCAACAGTCACGCCGGACTACACAAAGTGCATTAGTTTCACTCCAAGTCCGCGGACGACTGCGATTCTTACCGACGCGCGCACGTAAGATGCCGGCAGAGACGCCGGCGCTACTTACGGCTTGAACCCGACACTCTTCCACAACTCCGCGCAATCGTAAGCCACTCCGCCAGTAATCACCGTCTTCACATTCCGAATATTGTGAATATTCTCGAGCGGATTGCCATCCACAAGAATCAAATCCGCCCGCTTGCCCGCTTCGATCGTTCCCAATTCTCCGTCGAGCTTCATCACCCGCGCAGGAACAATCGTCGCCGCCTGAATCGCCTCCATCGGCGTGAATCCAGCTTGGACATAAAGTTCCATCTCGCGATAGACGCTGTACCCCGGCACCGACTGATCCGTCCCCGCCACAATCGGAATCCCCGCGCGATGCAGCGCGCCAACAATCGCCACATACTTCGAAAACATCTTTCGAATATCCTCGCGATACTCCGGCGGAACTCCGCCGCCGGCAAACTGCACCGCCAGCTCCGGCGCCACCTTCGCAACTCCGGGCTCGAGGCTCGCCAGCGTTCGATCCGGGCCAACCGTAAACCCTTCGAACACTACAAGGGTGGGATCAATCACCGTCCCATGCGATTTAAGAAATGCGATCGCGCGCTGCGCTTCGGGCGAATTCAAATCGATATTCCCCACAGCCTCCAGACGATCGACGCGCTTCGCGTCCGGCGGCAACGGCTTCCTCATGATATCCGCGACATACTGAACGTGATTGATCTGATCCATCCCCGCGTCGACGCCCTCGTACGCGTTCATGCCTTCGGGGATGTGCCCCGTGACCGTCATGCCCAAGCGATGCGCTTCCGCCGCAACGGCGGCGACGTTGTCTCGCTTCATCGAGCTGTAAATCTTGATCTGCTGAAATCCGAGATCGTGATAGCGATCCACCCATTCCTTGGCCTGCTCCGCATTGCTCACGCGCTCGACGCCCAGCGCCAGCGGCCCATCGCCGTCCACGACGCCTGCGGCCAGAATGCGCGGGCCAAGACCGCGGCCGTTGGCGATGGCATCGCGCACCGTGGTGATGAATTCCAGTTCGTTGCCGACATCGCGCACCGTCGTCGCGCCCGCCGCCAGATAAATCGGCCCCCATTCCACTTGCTCGAAATGCGCGTGCATGTCCCACAGGCCGGGGAGAATCGTTTTCCCCGCGGCATCAATGATCTTCGCTCGCTTCGGAAATTTGACTTGCGCGCGCGGGCCTGCCGCGATGATTTTCCCGTTCTCAATCACCACCGTCGCATTCGGAACCGGCGGCTTTCCCGTGCCGTCAATCAGCGTTCCGTTCACCACGGCGATCATGTCGCTGCGAACGCCGGAAATTCCCTTGGCCATGTCGGCGAGCGCCGCCATCTCGTCCGCTCCGGCGCGCGCGACAAACGTTCCGAGCGCCGGTTCGTAGCCCTCGCGAATCGCTTCGAAGTGATCGAACTCCGCATCCACGCTGATTTCGGCGATGAGTTGCAGCTTGGCATCGAACCACAGCGTCTCGCGGCCCCAGATCAAACCTTCGATCGTGAAGCGCTGTAGCTGCTCCGTCTTGTCGCCAATTTTGATTTCATCGCTTCCGCGCAGCTCGATCTTCACTTCGCCGGTTGGGAACGTCTTCAGTTTCGCCGGCGATCCGTGCGCCTTCCAGTACTGCACCAGAAGCATCTGCATCGTTGCGGGCGCGTATCCGGCGATAGTGAAGAATTTCTCGGGGCGAGTCTCTTCGCGCCACGTTTTGTCTTCGCGCACGCGAATTTTCTCCGGCCCTGCCTCGACGCCTTCATCTATCGACGCCGTCCGCGCATTTCTCCCGCTGATCTCGAATTCCGTAGGAGTCAGATCATCCCGGGAAGTGAAGTGAGCCTGCAGCGGCACTGGCGATCCGCGATCCGTAAATTCAAAGCTGATCGAGAAATTCCGGCCACCAGCCGCCGCCGTCTCCACATAAGTTTCCTCCCCGATCGCCTGCTCGAATTTGTGCAAACGAAACTTCGCCGTATTTTCAGCAGCGGCTTCCTGCGGCAGAGCGAACGAACCAGCCCCACGCCACGCCCGCGAACCGGGCTCCGCCCCAAGCGGCCGCCCCGTCGGCCCCGCCAACCAGCACAAACCAATCGCCAGCAAAATCCAAACATTCCGCCGCACTAATGCTCTCAAGTTATTTTCCCCTCGATTCGATTTTTCCAAGCCACTTGGCACCGCAAGCTCGCCCGCCAGATTATGCCAGTTCGCAGGCTATCGAACGCGATTTCTCGGCGGGTCGACACAACGAGAAGGTGGAATCCGCTGAGCGAAGATAGGGAAACTCAACATCAAGTTCCGAAACTGAGTCACCGCAGTCCGCTAACCTTGACAGGAGTAAGCTTGTGGCTTTGCACGTCGAGCAGAAAAAGCTCGCTCGTGACTGGCGTTCCACGCCAATCAGAGCGCCACTTCAGGAACACCGCGGTTGTTCCATCGGCAGAAACCTTGAGGTCAGTGGCATATCCGTTCCCAGTTGTCAGTCTCTCCAGTGCGCCAGATCCGAGATCTACGTGATAGATGTCATAGTCGTATCCATGTTTTCCATTGCTAGCTGCCATGAAGAGTACGCTCTTCCCGTCGGGCAGATAGTTTGGGTAGTCAAGGATCGGATTTTTGTGGTCGGCTTCTTTTGGAACGTGAGGTCGAAGTGACAGAACCGGCTGTCCGGTGCGATCGAGAGAGTAAATGGAAATCTGTCGGTCGGTGTCGATGCCCTCCGTCACCACTACCATGCTTTTCCCGTCAGAGGATACGGAAGGAGGCGACACCATGTAAAAGCTCTCGTCGGTCAGTTGACGCAAATTTGCTCCGTCCAAATCGCACGCATAGAACCGCCAGGCATGACGATGCGGCTGCGCTATCGGCGAGTAGCTGCCGTAATACCCCGAACGGGAGAAAATAATGGTCTTATTGTCAGGTGAAAGCACCGGCCCGAGATCGTCAGCATCCGATGGCGACCACGTCCGCCGGTCGGAACCATCAACGTTTGCGATAACCACGCTAGCGTGAATTTCACGTGCTGGAGAGTAAGAGAATGCAATCCGTTTTCCATCCGGGGAGAAGGAAGGGCTTGATTCCCATCCATTCTTAGCGTCAGTTAATCGGGTTGCGCTGCCCGTGTCCACGGCAATCATATAAATGAACGACGCGGTGTCGTTCCCAAAATCAACCGCGATTACTTTGCCATCTGGAGAGATGCCCAGCGCCCCGAACCTGCTCGTAGCGGCGCGACCGTATGAGAGAAATGCAAGAGTGAGCAGCAGAAGCACGCCGCCCGCCAAGAGTCTGAGAACGAAACGGTTCATGGTCTATCCGAATAATCCAGTTTACTGAAGCATCTAACGTGCACGTGGCGCAGTCAATGGTACCGCCGCGGCGACGAACTCCGCGATGCTGCGAAAGCCTTGATTTCGCTGCACCAGCGCGTCACTATGTCTCGCCCTGTCGCGCAAAACATATTCTCGGAGCCATCCTAAGAAATGAATCGCGTTGCAATCACCGTCGTCGCAATCCTCGCCGCATTTTCGATCCCGAACTTCGCCGCACTATCCTGGAGCGCAGCTTCCTCGCCGACTAAGATCGTCATCGCCCAAAATCCCGCGCCCGCCGCCGAACCTGCTTACACCATGAAAATTCAATTCGGCGTGCGCATCAAAATGCGCGACGGCGTCGAACTTTCCGCCGACGTCTATCGCCCCGACTCTCCCGGAAAATTCCCCGCCATCGTTCGACGCACGCCCTACGTCAAAGCGGGCGGCGGCGCGCGGGCCATCGATCGCATGCGCAAATACGTCTCGCGCGGCTACGTCTTCGTTTACGAAGACGTTCGCGGCCGCGGCGATTCCGACGGCACGTTCGTTCCCTATCGCGCCGATGGACAGGACGGCTACGACACCATCGAATGGTGCGCCGCGCAGCCGTGGTCCGATGGAAAAGTCGGCACCTACGGCGGTTCCTACGAAGGCGCAAATCAGTGGCTCACCGCCGTGCAGCAGCCGCCGCATCTCACCACCATGATCGCGCTCGTTTCGCCCTCCGATCCCTTCGTCGAATCGCCCACCGGAATTCCGATTCCGCAGGACATCAGTTGGTATTTTTTCACCGCGGGCCACGTGCTGCAGAATATCGACGCGGTGGATTGGAATCGCGTCTACGAGCATCTGCCGCTCGTCGAACTCGACGAAGTGGCCGGCCGGCGCGATCAAAATTGGAAAGACCTCTTCGATCATCCCACGCTCGATGCCTGGTGGGAGCCGCTGCGTTACCAAAATAAATTCGAGCGCGTCCGCGTGCCCGTGCTGCACATTTCCGGCTGGTACGACGACGAGCAGGTCGGCACGCCGCTGAACTACATCGGCATGACCACCAAGGGCGCGACGCCGGAAATTCGCAAGAATCAAAAGCTGCTGATGGGCGCGTGGCCGCACGCGGTTGATTCCACCAGCAAGCTCGGCGATGTGGATTTTGGCGCGGCTGACATCATCGATCTCGATGCTTACATGCTGCGCTGGTACGACTACTGGCTGAAAGGCAAAGACACCGGAATCATGGCCGAGCCGCCGGTGCGGATTTTCGTGATGGGCTCGAACGAATGGACCAACGAGAATGAATGGCCGATGGCGCGCACGCAGTGGACGAATTATTACGTTCACAGCGCGGGCCGCGCGAACACGCTTTCCGGCGACGGCGCGCTTTCGACGGCCGAGCCCGCGGCCGAGCCGCCCGACGGCTATCGCTACGATCCGAAAAATCCCACTCCTTTCATCACCGCGCCGTCGTTCGCGCAAATCGGCGGGCCGGATGACTACCGCTCGGTTGAAGCGCGCGATGATGTGCTCGTTTATTCCACCGAACCGATGAAGAGCGACACCGAAGTTTGCGGGCCGATTCGAGCCGAGGTTTACGCCGCGTCGAGCGCGCCGGATACCGACTTCATGGTGAAGCTGATTGACGTCTGGACCGACGGTTACGCGGAGCGATTGAGCGACGGCATGGTGCGCGCGCGGTATCGCGACGGCATGGAGTCGGCCGCGCCCATCGAGCCCGGAAAAATTTATCGCTACTCGGTGGATGTGTGGAACACCTGCGAAATGTTCAAGGTGGGGCATCGGATTCGCGTGGAGATTGCCTCGAGCGGCGTGCCGAAATTCGATCGCAATCCGAATACCGGCGAGCCGCTGGGGAAGACGACGCGCATGCAATCCGCCGATCAAAAAATCTTTCACGACCGCGAGCATCCGACGCATCTGATCTTGCCGATCGTTCCGCCGCGTGCGGCTGCCGCGAAATAATTTCGATCGCTTCTGAAGAAGGGAACAAACCGTGCGCCGACTGATCTTGATTTCTGCTGCAATCCTCGTTTCGACTTTCATCGCTGCTTCGCAAGAACAACAACCTCCCGCGCAAGAGGCGCCGCAACAGCAGGCGCCGGCGCAGAAGCCCGGAACCGCGCGGCCCAAAACCGGCGCGCGAGTGGTCGGAATGGGCACGCCTGCGCCGAAAAAAACGGTCGATCCGCTCCTCGCGCCGAAGATCGATCCGGATTCGCCGGAAGCGAAAGCGGTCGCGGCCATGTTCGGCGTTCACGAATTCTCGCAAGTGGTGATTTCGCCCGATGGCAAGCAGGTCGCGTGGGTCGAATCGCTCACGGAGAAGAACGGAGCGCCGTCGCCGAACTCCGCGATCTATGTTGCGGACGTGAAAGATCCGAAGGCCGCGCGGCAGATCACCGCGGGCGCTGCCGGCACAGCGCACGCCGAAAGCGATGTCGCATGGTCGCCCGATAGCAAGCGCATCGCGTTTCTCTCGGATGCCGCGAAAGCCGGGCAGTCGCAGCTCTATGTTGCCAGCGCGGCGGGAGGAGCGGCGCGGCGGCTGACGCAACTCAAAGGATATCTTTCTGGACCAGGTTGGTCGCCCGACGGAAAAACGATTGCGCTGCTTTTCACCGAGAATGCCACGCGCGCGGCGGGGCCGCTGGTCGCCGAGACGCCGGACGAAGGCGTGGTTGGCCAGGAAATTCACGAGCAGCGGCTGACGCTGGTGGACGCGGCCAAGGGCACGGTGCGGCAAATTTCGCCGGCCGACATGTACGTTTACGAATTCGATTGGTCGCCGGACGGCACGCGATTCATTACCACCGCCGCGCACGGAAATGGCGACGACAACTGGTATGTCGCGGGACTCTACACGGTGGATTTGGTGACGGGCGAGACCAAATTGTTTTATCAGCCGAAGATGCAGATTGCCGTGCCGCATTGGTCGCCGGGCGGCGAGACCATCGCGTTCATCGGCGGATTGATGAGCGATGAAATTTCCGTGGGCGGCGATGTTTATCTTTTGCCGGCGGCCGGCGGCGAGCCGCGCGATATGACACCAAACATCAATGCCACGCCGAGTTCGCTCGCGTGGATCAATGGCGGGCGGCAAATTTTGATCAGTGTTTATGTGGACGGCCGCACCGGCGTCGCGCTGCTCGATCTGACGGCGCAGACGATCAGCGTGGTCTGGACCGACGTCGAAACGATTTCTTCGGGTTGGTTCGGCGCGGGCATGTCGGTGGCGAACGACGGCGTGACCACCGCGGTGATTCGTCAGTCGTTCGTCCGCCCGCCGGAAGTTTGGGCCGGCGCGATTGGCGATTGGAAGCCAATCACTTCGCGCAACGCAGGGCTCGAACCGGCGTGGGGCCCGGCGCAGAGCATTCATTGGACCAGCGACAATTTCAAAGTGCAGGGCTGGCTTCACTTTCCGCCCGACGTGGATACTTCGCTGAAGCATCCGCTGGTTGTCGCCGTGCACGGCGGGCCGGCGGCGATGGTGTCGCCGATGTGGCCGATGCAGTGGAACTACGAAGTGGCGCTTGCGGCGGCGGGATTTTTTGTGTTGGAGCCGAATCCGCGCGGAAGTTATGGCTCGGGCGAGACATTCACGCAGGCGAACGTGAAAGATTTCGGCTACGGCGATTTTCGCGACATCCTCGCGGGCGTCACGGAATCGCTTGCGGCGGCGCCGATTGACAACAATCGCGTCGGAATTACCGGCTGGAGCTATGGCGGCTACATGACCATGTGGGCCGTGACGCAGACGGACCGCTTTCGCGCGGCGGTGGCAGGCGCGGGGCTCTCGAATTTTCAGAGCTACTATGGCGAGAATTCGATTGACCAGTGGATGATCCCTTATTTTGGCGCGCCGGTGTACGACGATCCGGCGGTGTATGCAAAGAGCTCGCCGATTACGTTTATCAAGAAGGCCAAGACGCCGACTTTGATTGTCGTCGGCGATCGCGATGGCGAATGCCCGCCGCCGCAATCGTATGAATTCTGGCATGCCTTGCAGGCGAATCATGCGCCGACGCAATTTGTCATTTATCCGAATGAGGGGCATTTGTTTGTCAATCCGGAGCACAATCGCGACGTGATCGCGCGGGCGGTGGCCTGGTTCAAGCGTTATTTGTGAGGTTTGCGGGGCTTTGATTTTTTCCATTCGCGTTTGATTTGCGAAAGTGCCTGGCTCTGAGTTTGTATCGATGAGAAATGATCTCCGTCGTTTGTTTTGAGTGGGTTAGGCGGGATTCTAATTTTGGAATTGTATCGATTAGGATTTTTTGGCGGGATGCGGCGTGGTCGTCGTGTGCGGCGTGGGTGATTTTACGTTTTGCCGGGATTGGGCGGGCTTCGGTGTGGTGGGCCAAAAACGCCGGCTGGCAGCCGGCGCTACGAAGAATTTGAGAGTGTGGGCGGCGGTTGGGTGTGAGTGCGAGAAAAGATGGCCGAACGGCGGGAGGGTCTGAAGACCCTCCCCTACGGCGGATGGCGAATGCGCCACGCATTTTGGCTTGCTCCAGCATATTCGATTATTTTGTGCACACTTCCGGCGGGCTCAGGAGAGCCAGTCCCGCGCTTTGGGACTGCGCACTACTCATGCATAGATAGCATTAGAGTCAACATATAGCAATAGTACTTTAGTTTTAGTACTGTGTAAATTTCGGGGTGGGATGCGGGAGCTCACGGCTTTGCTCGTAACGGCCCAGCGCTAAAGCGCATCGTTTAGGGGTCGGCTTTTCCCGGAGCGCTGGAGCGCTCCTTCCCCCGCATGAATGCGGGGGCTGCCACCTAAAAGCGGGGGCGCGGGAGTTCGGCAGAAAACCCAAAGCCAGACCGGGCCGGTGGTGAACCCCGGCCCCTACGCGGGGTCGGCGCTTGAGCGCTTAGGAGCGGATCATTGTTAGCAGCATTTTGAAGCGAGTTAGGGCCTTGAGAGAGTGAGGTTGATTGGCGGGCATAAGGACTGCTTCGCCTGCGGTTGTGCGTAGCGGCTTGCCGGAAACTACGATTTCTGCTTGGCCCTCGAGGACATGTGCCACGGCGTCGAACGGGGCGGTGTGTTCACTTAAGCCTTGGCCCTCGTCGAAGGCGAAGAGCGTGAGTGTTCCTGTGGCGCGGGTGACTAGCGTGCGGCTGACCACGGCGCCGTCTTGGTAATTCACCAGGTCGCTCAGGTGGACGACTTCCGCGATGGGCATTTCACGCTTGTTCTGCGGCCGCTGTGAGCTCATCTTCGATTACCTCCGTCTCCGCCGCTAGATCGATGGCATCTAGCCCATCCCGGCGCTTCGCTGGTTCTTAGCCGCTGGCTCGATGACTTCTAGCCGCGCTTATCGGACAGTGAATCTATAGCAGGACCGCATTGAGTGCTATGCAGGTCGAGTCGTGCCGCGAGACGAACTGTAGCGCTGCGGTCCTCGTTCGCGACTCTTTCGATCAGCGAAAACAGATGCGTCCTTTGAGCGGGGCTAGCCTGGGTTAGGGCGTGCTTGATTCCGTGCAAGGCGGACTTTCTGCCAGACGGATACTTGGCCGAGAACAGGAGTTCTTCCAGCATCTGCACTGTCTGTTCGCTTCGCCACTCATCGCCCAAGAGAAGGCCCGCTTCCCATGCTGCGTAACCGGCATCGCTCTTTGCTTCCTTGAGGTAGGCATATATCAACTTCAGCACGCGCGTCTGGTCGTTTTTCCCGAGTTCTTTCCGGTCCAGCGCCGCGAAGATTATGAAATGAACTTCGTGCCAAAGCCGCGACTTGGAGTCACTTAACAACTGCTTGACGGAAGAGAAGGTTTCCGGGAGCAACGCGACAATCACTCGGGCCGCACCGCCCCTGAGCTTTTTTCCTTTCCTCAAGGCGGGATCGCGCAGGATGAGGTCTGCTAGCTGCCGGATTCGCGCTCGTTCACGCGGCGGCAAGCGCCGGAGACGGCGTTTTATGGACGCGGAGGCGAGTTCGCTAACTTCCTCGAAAAATCCGGAGTAATGGTCGGTTCTGCGCCGCCAGTAGGTCGGCCAACTTCTACCGTTGTGCGTATGTTTGGCTGTAACCATTTCACACGGTCGGGCGATGATAACACTGCGAGAGTTAACTGTGCGGTATAGGTGCCGACTGATTTCAGCGTCGAACGGCGGGGGGATTTCAAATTTGAAATGGGTTTGGTGAAATTCCGCCTATTTATGAGATCGGTAGAACACGGAGACCATCGGATCGATTGGCGCGGAGGTGAATGGTGAGAGTTTTCGCCGGGCGTTACCCGGGCGGGCGCGGCAAGCGGCGCCCCTACGACGGAGAAATTCAACCGCTGCGGAGGACGTCGACAGACCCAATGGTAATTTCAAACGGGGAGGGCGGGGCTTACGAGAGGAGAGAGGGGTAGGAAGGAAAAAGTCAAAAACCCCACGCGCAAGGGCGGCGCATGGGGCACCCTGTGGCTGGCGCCTTTGTGATCTGGACGTTGCGGATTAGGCGGACAATTTGTTTAGGCGGTCGCGGAGGTAGTCTTTCCAGCTGGCTGGTAGCGATTCTACTTTTAGGGAGCGCTGGATCGATGCGGCGTCTTCGGGGGTGTAGCTTTTGGCTACGTAGAGGCGGGTGATTTCTGGGATGGGGACGGCGTTGGGGTCGCGAGATAACAGATTGATTTCGTCGCCGGAGCTTACTTCGCCTTCTTTGGTTACTGCTACGTAGTAGCCTGTGCGGCCGCTGGCCAGGAAACGCTTTACCATGCCGTCGTCTTCGAATCTTATACCTAGTTTGTAGCAGGGTAGGCGGGGTTGCGTGACGATTAGTTCGGCGGAGCCTACCGAGAAGCGGTCGCCGAGGTGGACTTCAGTTTCTAGCAGGCCTTCGGTGGTGAAATTTTCGCCGAAGATGGCTAGGGGCACGTCGCGGTTGGGTAGCTGCGTTTTCCAATAGGCGTAGTGTTCGTGCGGGTAGCAGTAGACGGCTTTGTATTCGCCGCCGTGGACCGTCAGGTCGGCTTGGCGATCGCCGTCGAGATTTAGTTTGCGCAACGGGATGCGGCCTTGGACTGGTTGTTTGAAGATGCCGGTGAGGACTGGAGTGCCGTGCCAATTGGCTTCGCGGGGGAGGCCGACGTTTAGGGAGATTAGTTGCATGGGGGTTTGATGCGGGGATGAGAGGGGTAGATTCGGATTGGGGAGTAGGTGGGGCGCGGTAGGTTAATTGGAACAAAAACGCCGGCTGGCAGCCGGCGCTACGGAATTTGTGCGTCCGCGGGTGAGGAGTGCATGTGGCTTGCAGCGTGGTCGTAAGAGGCCGGCGCGGACGCCAGCGGTACCGAGATTGCGGCGACGCCGGCGCAACTAAATAGTGGTACATTTCTGGTTTGAGAATTTGATTTGCGGAGGTTGGGGATGACTCGGTTTACTTTGAATGGGAAGAGCGTTTCGGTGGATGTGGATCCTGCTACTCCCTTGCTTTGGGTTTTGCGGGATTCGTTGGGGATGACTGGGACAAAATTTGGATGCGGGATGGCGCTTTGCGGGGCATGCACCGTGCATCTGGATGGAAAAGCGATTCGATCTTGCGTGGCGCCGGTGTCGCGGGCTGAGGGGAGGCGCGTGACTACCATTGAGGGGCTTTCGGAAAATTTGACCGATCCTTTGCAGCGGGCGTGGATTGAAATGGACGTGCCGCAGTGCGGATATTGCCAGTCGGGACAGATCATGAGCGCGGCGGTGCTGCTGGCTGCGAATTTGAAGCCGAGCGGATACGGAAATTGATGAGGCGATGGGCGGGAATATTTGCCGCTGCGGAACTTATCCGCGGATACGGCGGGCGATTCACCGGGCGGCGGAGATTGCTGTGGAGCGGAGGAAGGGATGAGCGCGACGGCGATTGTTGAGCGAGGGGAAGCGCGAGTGGTTGTGGGGCGGCGGGAATTTCTTCGCGCGGGAGCGGCGATTGGCGGCGGATTGCTGGTTAGTTTGTATGTGCCGCTGGCGAAGGACGCGAACGCTTTGCTGGCCGCGGAAGAAAAAGCGTTTGCCGTAAATGCGTTCGTGCATATCGGGGCGGACGAGAGCGTGACGGTGATTTCGGCGCACTCGGAGATGGGACAGGGAGTGTATACGTCGCTCTCGATGCTATTGAATGAGGAGTTGGAGGCGGATTGGGCGAGAGTGCGCGTGGAAGCGGCGCCGGTGGATAAGGTTTACAACCATCCCGTATTCGGGATGCAGATGACGGGCGGGAGCACGACTTCGCCTTCGGAATGGGTGCGCTACCGGAAGATGGGAGCGCTGGCGCGGACGATGTTGGTGGAGGCGGCGGCGCAGAAGTGGAGCGTGCCGGCGAGCGAGTGCCGCGTGGAGAAGGGCGTGGTGTTTCACGATGCGTCGCACCGGCGGGCTACTTACGGATCGCTGGCGGATGCGGCGGCGAAATTGACGGCGCCTGCGGACGTGACTTTGAAGACGGCGAAGGAATTCACGCTAGTTGGGAAGCCGACGCTGCGATTGGATACTCCTTCGAAAATTAACGGCACGGCGGAATTCGGGATCGACGTGCATTTGCCGGGGATGTTGACGGCGGTGGTGGCGAGGCCGCCGGTGTTTGGCGGGAAAGTGGTGAAGTTTGATGCGAGCGAGGCGTTGAAGATCGCGGGAGTGAAGGCGGTGGAGCAGGTGCCTTCGGGAGTGGCGGTGATTGCGGAGGGATTTTGGCCGGCGAAATTGGGGCGGGACCGACT
The DNA here is from genome assembly GCA_963707165.1 of uncultured Acidobacteriota bacterium. Classification (GTDB taxonomy): domain Bacteria; phylum Acidobacteriota; class Terriglobia; order Acidiferrales; family UBA7541; genus Palsa-147. The sequence goes on from CAVPPO010000003.1 coordinate 364,827, forward strand.
GAAAGTGGATTGGGATCTCGGGCCGAATGCGAATCTCTCGAGCGAGCAGATGTTCCGCGAATTTGCGGAGACGGCGAAGAAGCCGGGATTGGTGGCGAAAAAAGTTGGCGATCCGGCGGCGGCGCTGGGAGGCGCGGCGAAGACGATTACGGCTGAGTACGACGTGCCTTACCTGGCGCACTGCATGATGGAGCCTTTGAATTGCGTGGTGGATTTGCGGGCGGATAGCTGCGAAATCTGGACGGGAACGCAATTTCAGACCGGCGATTGCGCGGCGGCGGCGAAAGTGGCGGGATTGCCTTTCGAGAAAGTGCAGATTCATACGACGCTGCTGGGCGGAGGATTTGGGCGGCGAGCGAATCCGGCGTCGGATTTTGTGATGGAAGCGGTGAATGTGGCGAAAGTGGCGAAGGCGCCGGTGAAAGTGGTGTGGACGCGCGAGGATGATTTGAAGGGCGGATGGTACCGGCCGATGTGGCACGACCGGTTCGCGGCGGGATTGGACGCGGGCGGAAATCCTGTGGCGTGGACGCATACGATCGTGGGGCAGTCGATTTTTGAGGGAACTGGGTTTGCATCGTTTGGGATTAAGGATGGGATTGATGCGGCGTCGGTGGAAGGGGCGGCGGACATTCTTTACGGCATACCGAATTTGCAGGTGGATTTACATTCGCCGAAGATTGGAGTGCCGGTGCAGTGGTGGCGGTCGGTGGGACATTCGCATACCGGATTTGCGGTGGAGGCGTTTTTCGATGAGGTGGCGTTTGCGGGAGGGAAGGATCCGTATGAGCTGAGGCGGAAGCTGCTGGCTGGGCAGCCGCGGATGCTGGCGACGCTCGAGCTTGCTGCGCAGAAGGCGAATTGGGGAGCGAAATTGCCGGAGGGAGTGGGGCGCGGGATTGCCACGCATTTTTCTTTCGATAGCTACGTGGCGCAAGTGGTGGAGGCTTCGGTGGGGAAAGATGGAGCGGTGCGCGTGCATCGCGTGGTGTGCGCGGTGGATTGCGGATACGTGATCAATCCGGAGACGGTGCGGGCGCAAATGGAAGGCGGGATTATTTTCGGGCTTACGGCGGCTTTGAAATCGGAGATTACTTTGAAGGATGGGAGAGTGGAGCAATCGAATTTTTACGATTACCCGATGCTGCGGATTTTTGAGGCGCCGGAGATTGAGGTGCACATCGTGCCGAGCGCGGCGAGTCCGACTGGAGTTGGGGAACCAGGAGTGCCTCCCGTGGCTTCGGCTTTGGCGAATGCGATTTTTGCGGCTTGTGGGAAGAGAGTGCGGAGATTGCCGATACGCGCGAGCGATTTGGTTGGTGATTCGGGAGCAAAGGCATGAATCGGCGCAGAGCGAATGGGATTGGCGGCGAATTTGAAAACCCACGCGCAACTACGGCGCATGGGGCACCCTGCGGCGCGGAGGGCACGCGGCAGAAGACGGCTAACTATGGGCGCCGGGCTTGGCTTGCGGCTATCGTGATGGCGGGGGTGGCGATTTTATTTGCGGCGACGCTGCGGGCTGGGGCGGCTAAGCCTGATGCGGAGGCTTCGCGGGCGGCTTTCATGCAGGTTTATCGCGTGTTGATTTCGCCGCGGTGCCAGAATTGCCATCCGGCTGGGGATGCGCCTTTGCAGGGCGATGATAGCCACGTACATACGCAGAATGTGAAACGCGGGGGGACGGGGCACGGCGTTTACGGGATGAGTTGCAATACTTGCCATCAGACGGCGAACTTGCCTGGGGCGCATATGCCGCCGGGGAATCCGAAGTGGGCTTTGCCGCCGGCGGGAATGAAGATGGTATTTCAGGGGAAGTCGGCTGCGGAGTTGTGCCGGGATATCAAGGATCCGAAGTTGAATGGCGGGCGGTCTTTGGAGGCGTTGGTCAGTCATATTGCCAATGATGATCTGGTGGGTTGGGGATGGGATCCTGGCGAGGGGCGGAGTTTGCCGCCTTTGACGCGGGCTGAGACTGTGGGGCAGTTGAAGATTTGGATTGATGGCGGCGCGGCTTGTCCGGAGTGAGGGAATCTTCTTCCGCGGATTGGCTGAGATGTTGTTGGAGTGCGGATCGTCGGATGCCGGCCTGAAAGGGCGGCGCTACACGAGGCGAGATTTCTTCCGCGGACGGGGGTGAGATGTTGTTGACGCGGGGGTCGTCGGAGGCCGGCGGGGACGCCAGCGGTACCAAGCTAGGAAAAAGAAAAGGCCCGCTCGAAACGAGCGGGCCTTTTTTATTTTGGCTCTTTGAGATTATCGAATGAGGCCTGCCAGAACCCGTGGTGAGTGACCCTGGTTGCTTGCGCAATCAGGGTTAAACCTAAACGACTCTGGCCCGTGAGAGCCAGATGGACAGCCGACGCCTGCAGAACAGAACAGGCCGAACTGCCTTTTCTTTTAGAAAGGAGGTGATCCAGCCGCAGGTTCTCCTACGGCTACCTTGTTACGACTTCACCCCAATCATGAGTCATACCTTGGGCGTCTGCTTCCTTGCGGTTAGCGCGACGACTTCTAGTACAGCCCACTTTCGTGATGTGACGGGCGGTGTGTACAAGGCCCGGGAACGTATTCACGGCGCCGATCTGATGCGCCATTACTAGCGATTCCAGCTTCATGCAGTCGAGTTGCAGACTGCAATCCGAACTGAGCGCGCTTTTTTGCGATTAGCTCCCCCTCGCGGGTTCGCGACGCTTTGTGGCGCGCATTGTAACACGTGTGTAGCCCTGGACATAAAGGCCATGCTGACTTGACCTCATCCCCACCTTCCTCTCCGTTATCCGGAGCAGTCCTCGTAGAGTTCCCCCTTGCGGGTGGCAACTACGAGTAAGGGTTGCGCTCGTTGCGGGACTTAACCCAACACCTCACGGCACGAGCTGACGACAGCCATGCAGCACCTCTACACAGGTCCCTTGCGGGAAGGCCTGATTTCTCAAGCTGGTCCTGTGCGGTTCAAGCCCAGGTAAGGTTCTTCGCGTTGCGTCGAATTGAACCACATGTTCCACCGCTTGTGCGGGCCCCCGTCAATTCCTTTGAGTTTCAGCCTTGCGACCGTACTCCCCAGGCGCATGACTTAACGCGTTAGCTCCGGCACGAGCCCCGTACAGGGCCCACGCCCAGTCATGATCGTTTAGGGCTAGGACTACCAGGGTATCTAATCCTGTTTGCTCCCCTAGCTTTCGTCTCTCAGCGTCAGTTGCGATCCAGCGAGCCGCTTTCGCCTCGGATGTTCCTGCAGATATCTACGCATTTCACCGCTACACCTGCAATTCCACTCGCCTCTCTCGCACTCTAGCACAGCAGTTTCGGCAGCAGCCTCAGGGTTAAGCCCTGAGATTTCACTACCGACTTGCCACACCGCCTACAGACCCTTTACGCCCAGTAATTCCGAGCAACGCTGGCCCCCTACGTTTTACCGCGGCTGCTGGCACGTAGTTAGCCGGGGCTTCTTATACCCGTACTGTCAATCCCTTGCGGGGTTTCATCCGGGTCGAAAGGGGTTTACACTCCGAGAAGCTTCATCCCCCACGCGGCGTTGCTGCGTCAGGCTTTCGCCCATTGCGCAAGATTCCCCACTGCTGCCTCCCGTAGGAGTCTGGACCGTGTCTCAGTTCCAGTGTGGCCGGCCATCCTCTCAGACCGGCTACCGATCATAGCCTTGGTGAGCCATTACCTCGCCAACAAGCTAATCGGGCGCGGGCCCCACCTCCAGCGGTCTTGCGACCTTTGATTCCAACGGCAGGCGCCATCGGAATGTTATGCGGTATTAGCCCAACTTTCGCTGGGTTATTCCCCACTTGAGGGCAGGTTGCCCACGTGTTACGCACCCGTTCGCCACGCGCCCACTCCCTGTATTGCTACAGAAAGCTGCGCGTTCGACTTGCATGTGTTAAGCACGCCGCCAGCGTTCGCTCTGAGCCAGGATCAAACTCTCATTTGAAACTGGTGTCTTGCGAATCTCCATATCGCCGGTGGATTGCTCCGCCAGCGGAATTTTGACTCGTAAGAACGAACTTATTAAATCGCTCGGTTTTCACTCAATCCCTGCATGCGCTTACCGCGAACGCAGGGCAAACCAAACGGGTTCTGGCACGTCTCATTCGATTGTCAAAGAGCTGAGTACTTCCTGGCCTGCAGGAAGGAGTACAGACAAACGGGAACATTACCGCAACGATCGTATAGAGTCAAGCTCAAACAGCCCGAGAAGCAAAATTAATGCTGCCGGACTCGCGACGATCAGTCTCGGTATGGATCATTATAGCACCTTTCAGGCACTTGCGAACAGCGAAGAGGTTAGCTGGTAGTGTCTTTTTTCCGAGATGGCACGGATGTGTTGACATCGTGGTCCGACACAAGAAAAACCGAATCGAGGAATGCCACGAGATCCCCTCGGAAGACTCGGGGCAGGGTCTTCGGGCTGGGCGGCCCTCATGGTGACACGATTTCGCTCTCTGGGAGAGGAAGTGAACAGCGACATCGTGAATTAAAAACTACTGTTTTTTTCCGATTAGAGTGTGTCGCGGCCTATTGTTTTCTAGGACTTACGTGTGTTTCTAATCGTGAGCTTCCCGATTAGAATTTGGGGGCTCGAGGCTCGGGAAAGGCCAACGTTCGCGACATTCTCGCCGGGCATTTTGAATCCATCCTCCAAGTTGTCTGGCGCGGATCACGGCTGCTTTCGAGAACCGGTCTGCGCTCTTAGATTGCGCGCTGCCAGAACTTTTGTAACGATACGGTTAGCGTATGTCAATGGTACAAATTCTCAAGATCGGAAATTTGGGTAGAGCGCGGGTGAATTTGGGAGAAAACGAAACGGATTGGGTAGAGTGGAGGCGAAGGCATGGCCGAAAGGGTGTGGGCGAGAGATTGAGAGGACGAACCTCAGTGGCTAAAGCCGGGTTGATTTCATGGCACTTTCGGCACGGCTAAAGAGGTTGCGGAAAAATGGCGAATGCTCCGATCAACCGGCAGGCTCAGAGGTCTCTTGTCCGCGCAAATAGTTGAAAACATTGGACGCTTAGATCCTTAGCTTCGCTCAGCATGACAGCGTTTTGACTTTTTCCGCGGCCTGTAAAGCCGTGCCCTGACAAGACATCATAGGGCTCACACGCGGAATGCCTCCGACGTAGCTTTAGCGAGCCAGCGCTAAAGCGAAGCATTTCGGGTGCGGCTTTTTCGGAGCGCTTCCCGATACAAACCATCGGGACGCGAAAAACGCGGAAGCGCTCCTCTCCCGCATGAATACGGGGGCTGCCACCTGACTGCAAAGGCCTCCGTGCATGAGTGCGGGGCTCCCGCCTAACTGCAGAGGCTCCCGTGCATGAATGCGGGGGCTCCCTCCGACTACAAATGCTTCCGAGGGCGAATGCGAGGCCTTCCACCGCGCGGCGAGCTGCACGCGGACTGGAACTAGGACATCAATGGTTGTCTGGCCTCCTACCACAGATCGCCGTAGGCCACCGTGGACAATCTCCAGACCGAAGATTCTTCCCGCCGGATGCAGGCGTCCTCGCAAGCCTGCATTAGGAGGTGGCGGCCAGTCGCGTGAGCTTTGGGCAGTTCCGTGTGGGTAGGTAGACTCTGGAAAGTCATATATGAAAAATGAAAAAGGAGGCTTGCCAATTCATATCAAATTCATATAAATTTCTCATTCTAAATCACTTAATTCATGTTTCTCAGTGGGCTTGAACGTGCACTTTGGAGTGTACCGAAACGTGTGTGGGTGCTTTTCGGGGGACTCTTAGATTCTCAATGGGATACCAAAAAATCAGGAGGAGTGCGATGAACTTTAGGCGACTAACCGTCGTCGTGTTTGCGCTGTTGGCCTTGTTGTTCGTCGGCCAGCAAGCTGCATTCGCGCAGGCTACCGTGGGAACCGGCAGCATCACCGGGGTCGTGAGCGATCCGCAGGGTGCAGCGGTACCGGGCGCGAAAGTCACGATCACGAACAAGGACACAGGTTTGAGTTTCGACCAGACCACAAATTCTTCGGGCGTATACAGCTCCGGAAACGTCGCGCCCGGCAACTATGTAATCAAGGTGGAAGCCCCCAACTTCAAGACCACGCAGGTCACCGCGGCCGTGCAGGTCGGCCAAGTGGCCTCGACCAACGTGAAGCTTGAGTTGGGCGCTTCGACGACCATCGTCGAAGTGACTGCCGAACAGACGCACGTCAATGAAGAGCAGGCTACTGTACAGGACGTGCTCACAGCGCAGGACATCGATGAACTGCCGGTAAACGGCCGCAACTTCCTTGACCTCGCGGCGCTCGAGCCCGGCGTGCAGATTCAGGACGGCTCGACGTTCGACCCGACCAAGAACGGCTACTCTTCGCTATCGTTCGGCGGCCGATTCGGCCGCACGGCGCGAATCGAAGTTGACGGCGTAGACATCAGCGATGAGACGGTGGGCACGACTACGCAGAACATCGCGCAGAGCTCGATTCAGGAGTTCCAGGTGGCCAGTTCTTCGCTGGACCTCTCGACCGAGTTGACTTCTTCCGGAACCGTCAACGTTGTGACCAAGTCCGGAACCAACCAGATTCACGGCGGCGCTTATTACTACGGCCGCAGCGATCAAATCTCGGCTCGCATCGCTCCTGAAGATTTGGCTTTTGGGCGCAAACAGTTCGGTGGCGATCTCGGCGGTCCGATCATCAAGAATAAGCTGTTTTTCTTCGGCGACGTCGAGAGAACCGACCAGACGCTCCAGAACCCGGTGCAATTGGCCGGTGTTTTCTCGACCCTGTCCGGCAGCTTCGGCGCGCCGTTCCAGCAGCGGCAGTACATGGGCCGCCTGGATGCGAATATCAAAACCGGTTGGACGATATTCGGGAAATTCACCTACGACCAGAACGAGAGCATCCGTGGTTTTAACCCGGGCGTGTATCAGCCGTTCGCCAACGTGGACCACACTCCTTCGTACACGGTCGGAACGGACTTCACCACGGGAAAATTCACGCACAGTATTCGTTTCGAATACCTGAAATTCCGAAACGGCATCGTGGACGGCTCGCAAGGCTCCTTTAATCCGGCGCCCGGAATCGCGCTGTTCATCAGCCCGGGGCTCGATTTCACGTGCCTCGCCGGCGGCGAAGAGTTCTGCTCCGGCGCAAACATTTTGGCACCGCAAAATACCTTCCAGACCGACAAACAGGTGAAGTACGACGGCAGCTATACGTTCGGCAGCCACGTCCTTCGCTACGGCGTCGGCTACAACAAGATTCTCGGCGGCGGGTTTGCGAAGTTCTTCGGAATCGATCCCACGGTCGATGCGATCTTCTCGAACAGGCCCGGTGCGACGCGGTGCAAACTTCACCTGCCCTGGCGGGGAAACTGGCGCGTCTTGCCCGTTGAACTACCCGGTCGACAACGTTTTGATGGGCAACGGCCAGGGATTCTTCACCGAGATCCCTCAGTTCGGGCTCCCGGCTGGCGGACAATTTGACTCACGCTTTGACTTTTACGTCGGAGACAACTGGAAGGTCCGTCACAATCTGACGGTCACCGCAGGTCTCCACTACGGACGCGATACGGGACGCGCTGACAGCGACTTGCCGGCCATTCCCGAGCTCGCGGCTTTCGACAACCAGTTCTTCCAGAACTTGGAACGGCGGATCAATCTTCCGAGCAAGAACTTCGGGCCGCAGGTGGGTCTCGCGTGGGATCCGTGGGGCACGGGCAAGACGGTCTTGCGTGCGGGTGCGGGTCTCTATTATGAGAACGCCATTTTCAACAACGTTCTCTTCGACCGCCCGGCACGTCTACAGCAAGGACTCTTTTTCGGAACCGGGCTCGCCTGCATCTTTGGGGGTGCGCAGGACGTCCCGTTGCCTGCAGGTGGCAGTATAACTCCTGACTTCTGCGGCCAGCCATGCGGGAGCGGTAGTCAGCGATGTCGCGGCATTCCAACAGCAATATCAGGCAGCAGTAATCGCCGCAGGCCCGCAGGCCAATGGCTCGTTTGTGGGAGGCACTCTAGCCGAGGGCGTGGACTCGACCGGCGATCAGTTGATCGGGCCGGGTTACCGTTCACCGCGTTCGATTCAGATCAACGCCGGAGTCCAACACCAGTTCGGGCACGGCACAGTGCTGACCGCCGACTACGTTCGCAACATCTCGACGCACTATCTGATCGGGCTGGATACGAACAAGACGGGCGATGCACGCTTCCTGAACGTACCCAACGCACAGAACGCCATTTCGGCAACGAACGCGCAGTTCGGTTGCGGCACGGGCTTTGGTTCGGCCTCGATCGATTGCGCGATCTCCAAGGGTGCGGGGATTTCGGACTACGCTGGGAACGGCATGGATTCCGGGGTTACGTTTAACAGCGGATTCGCGTGCCCGACTTGCGCCTTCCCTGGCGTGAATCCCAACGTCGGCCAGAACCAGATGCTCTTCCCGATCGGGCGTTCGGTTTACAACGGCCTGTTGGTGGAGTTGAAATCGAACCTCAACCATCCGATGCCGGGTGTGAAGCGAATGAACCTGATCGTTTCCTACACGCTGTCGCGCTTCAACAGCATGGTTACCGACCAGGATTTCGTCAACAACGCACAAGACTTCAACAACCCGTTGCATTTCTTCGGACCGAGCGCGCTCGACCGTACGCATCAGGTCAGCGCCGGCGGCGTGATCGACTTCCCGTTTGCCACGCGAGTTGCCTTCGCAACGCACTGGGATACGGCGCCTCCGATTACGTTGTTTCTCCCGAGCAGCGGCGCACCGGGCGACATCTTCGTCACGGACGTGACAGGCGATGGAACCTCGGCGACGGACGTCGTGCCGGGCAGCAACATCGGAGCGTTCGGCCGAAGCGTCAAGCACGGGGACATCAACAAGTTCATCGCACACTACAACTCCACCTTCGCCGGGCAGTTGACGCCGGCAGGCCAGGCGCTCGTTACGGCCGGGCTCTTTACCTCGGGCCAGTTGGCATCGCTCGGCGCGGTTACGCCGACGCTGCCTTCGGCACCCGCGGGACAAGTCGGCGTGGCGCCGCTGTTCACGTTCGACCTCCACATCAGCTGGGAATTGAAAGTGAACAAGCTCATCCACGCGCTTCCTGAGACAGTTGTAGTCGAGCCGCAGATCGCGCTCTACAACGTGTTCAACTTCCACAACTACGATCCGTTCGGCAATATCCTGAACGGTACGTTGGGTGGGTCTCCTGGGGAAGCCAATGGTACGACTGCTCACAACCAAAACGGCTGCAGCGACAGCTCGGGCAACATTCTCGACGCGTCGCTGTGCACGGGCCGCCAGAACCTGATCACTCCCGGATCGTCTTCGGGTGTGAACTGGTACGCGGTTCCGCGTCAGGCTGAATTTGGTGTGAAACTGACGTTCTAACAGCCGGCTCAAAATAGAACCTCAATCCCGGGCCGCGGCGAGTGAAAGCTCGCCGCGGCCTTTTTCTTTTTCGCGTGCCACTTGGTGGCGATGGCAACGGGCACGGCACTGATCGTTTCGTCGCTTGCTTGATAACAAAAAAGGTGTAGTATCGCGCCCAACAGATTCTTGCCGGTCCTGGAGGGGCGCCATGCGATCCGGTACTCTGTCTTCTGTTGGTGTGTTTCTTGGAGTTTGCGCGAGCGTGGTATGCCTGGCATTTCAACAGGCTCCGCTCGTTCGTCCGAAAGTTCCCACGGACTTCGGACAATCTCGTCCGGCTCCGCCGGGAATGCGCGAAGGCGAGCAGAAGATCAACAACCAGCAGACGGATCCGCCACGCGAGCCAAAAGCTCGCCCGGTCGATTCGACCAAATTGAAGAGCGACGCGGCCGAATTGCGCGAATTGGCTGATGCGCTGCCTGCCTCGATCGATCAGGTCGCGAAAGGCGTGCTGCCCAAGGACCTCAGCGACAATCTGAAGAAAATCGAGAAGCTTGCCAAACACTTGCGCTCGGAGGTCAATCCCTGACTCTAGCGTTCTGAACGGCCGGCTCTGCGGACGCCGCTGAAACTCTTCTTGAAAGTAGTTTTGCTCCTCGCACGTATAATAGAAGAGACCAACCTGCCCCATGGCGACCAAGACCACGATGGCCTTCGGCGAAGCTGTGCGCATTGCCACGGCGAGCCTGTGGGCTCACAAAATGCGGAGTGTGTTGACGCTGCTGGGCGTGGTGATTGGGGTGACCTCCGTCATCGCGGTGGTCAGCATCGTCAACGGCTTGAATCGCTACGTCGCGGAGAAAGTGTTCAATCTGGGCGCCGACGTGTTTCTCGTGAATCGCCGACCGGCGATCATCACGAATATTGACCAGTGGGAAGCGGCGCAGAAGCGGCGGAAATTTACGTTTGAGGATTACGAAGCGGTGCGCGACGCATGCGGATCGTGCGAAGAGGTGGCGGCGACGGTGCCGCACTCGAATGGCGAATTGAAGTACGGCATGAATTACATCTCGAACGCCGACGTGCGCGGGTGGACGCCGCGCATGCCGCGCATTTACGACATCAATTTGGTGGAAGGCCGGCACATTACGGAAACGGATATGACGCGTGCGGCCGGCGTTTGCACCATCGGCTACGATATCGCCGAAAAACTTTTTCCGGGAGTGGATCCCGTTGGAAAAGATATTCGGCTGGACGGGCAGAGCTGCCTGGTGATCGGAGTGGGCGAGAAGCGCGGCTCGGTGTTGGGCCAATCGCGCGACAATTGGGTGATCATTCCGCTGACGCGTTTTCAAGTCATTTACGGCAGCGACGATTCCGTGTGGCTGTGGTTCAAGGCGGGCTCGGCTGCGAATCTCGAACGTTCGATCGATGAGGTTCGGCAGATTTTGCGCGGCCGACGGCATCTTGCCTACGCCACGCCGGACGATTTCGTGATCGAGACGAATGATTCGTTTTTGTCGCTGTGGGCGGGAATCAGCGGTGCTTTTTTCGGCGTCACCGTTGCGATCGCTGGAATCTCGCTGATTGTGGGCGGAATCGTGATCATGAACATCATGTTGGTGTCGGTGACGGAGCGAACGCGCGAGATCGGCCTGCGAAAATCGATTGGCGCGCGGCGCAATGATATTCTGATTCAGTTTTTAATCGAGTCTTCGACGATTGCGGCCATTGGCGGCCTTTGGGGAATCTTTCTTGGAATTTTGCTTGCGAAGCTGGTGTCTTGGATCTCGCCGCTGCCGAGCGCTATTGAGATTTGGTCGATAATCACCGGCTTCATTGTGGCGACGAGCGTCGGATTGTTTTTCGGCGTTTATCCGGCGTCCAAGGCTGCCAAGCTAAGCCCAGTGGACGCGCTGCGCTCGGAGTAATAGGGACCGGCAAATGGATCGAAGTCCAAAAATCGGCCACATTCGCGAGGCGGTGATTCTGGCGATCGATGCTTTGCGCCGGAATCCGCTGCGCTCGTTCTTGACGGTTCTCGGCATCGTCATCGGCGTGAGCACGGTGATCGCCATCAGTTCCGTTGTCAGCGGACTTAATTCGAATGTGGTCGGATCGGTGCAGAGCCTCGGGTCGAACATCATTATTTGCTACCGCTTCTCCTGGGCCACTCTCGGACGTCTCTCGCCCGAAGTGCTGCAGCGCAAGGAATTGCAGGGCGAATGGGCTGACGATCTGGCGCAGCTTCCGCACGTGGCGGCGGCAGCGCCATCGTTGCGCATCTTTCATCCGGAACTGGGCGCGGGCTCTGCGAATGTGCGATATGGCAACGTGTGGGCCAAGAATGTGATTCTCCAGGGGAACACACCTGCGATCGAGAATATCTTCGATATTAATCCCGAGCGCGGGAGATGGTTCAATGATACGGACGAGGATCACCGCTCACCCGTCGGCGTCATTGGCCACGACCTTGCCGAGACACTCTTTCCCAGCGGCGAGGATCCCATCGGCAAGCGAATTCTTTTGGAAGGAACGGAGATTACCGTCGTTGGAGTTGCTTCGCCTCAGAAACAAGCATTGGGCGGCGGGAAAAATCCGGAAGACAGCATCCTCATCGTGCCGCTCACGACGATGAAGAAGCTTCATCCCGAATTTCACGATTACGTTCTTTTCGTTAAAGCTACTGACGCGCAGTACGTGCCGGTGGTCGTGGATGAAACGCGTGAGATGTTGCGGCGGTTGCGGCGGCTGCCTTCCGACAAGCCCGATGATTTCGAAATATTTACGCCGGATGCGTTCATCGATTTGTGGAAGCAGATCTCGACGGGAATTTTCGTGGTGATGTTCGCGGTCGGCTCGGTCGGCCTGCTCGTTGGCGGAATCGGCGTGATGAATATCATGCTCGTTTCCGTCACGGAGCGCACGCGCGAGATCGGCGTTCGCAAGGCGATCGGCGCGCGCCAGCAGGATATTCTTTGGCAATTCCTGCTCGAAGCTACCACGCTCTCCGCAATAGGCGGCGTCATCGGCGTACTTGCTGGGGGAGCCTTAGGACTTGGAGTGCGATTGATTTTTCCGTCGTTGCCGACGACCGTATCGCTGTTCTGGGTGTTGACCGGACTGACGGTTTCCGCCGCAATCGGCATCGGTTTCGGCGTTTATCCTGCCTGGAAAGCTGCGCGGATGAATCCCGTTGAAGCTCTCCGTTACGAATAACCGATATCGAAAATTGGCGGGTTCGGCGCAGATGCCGGTGTTGAGGCTGGCGCTCTACGAGATCACTGCGACGCGAGGCGCTTCAGCGATTCTGCGAATGGCGGGCGCGCGACACCTTGCTCGGTAATGATCGCGGCGATAAATCGCGCGGGCGTGACGTCGAATGCAGGATGCGCTGCGTTTACGTCGGGGGCGATCCGCGTGCCGGCCATGTGAGTCACCTCAGCGGAGGAGCGTTCCTCGATCGGAATTGCATCGCCTGAAGGAAGCGAGAGATCGAGCGTCGAGACCGGCGCGGCCACGTAGAACGGAACTTTATTTTCGTTCGCCAGCACGGCCATCGGGTACGTGCCGATTTTATTCGCGGTGTCGCCATTTGCGGCGATGCGATCCGCGCCGACTACTACCGCGCCGACATTTCCAGTCTTCAGAAAATGGCCGACCATGTTGTCGGTGATGAGCGTGAGCGGGATTCCGTCCTGCTGCAGTTCCCAGGCGGTTAGGCGCGAGCCTTGCAGATAGGGCCGTGTCTCCGGCACGAGCACTTCGATCTTGCGGCCGCTCTCGACCGCCATGCGAATCACGCCGAGCGCCGTACCGATTCCGCCGGTGGCGAGCGCGCCGGCATTGCACTGCGTCATTACTCGGCCGGATTGCGGCATCAACTCCGCACCGAAGCGGCCAATGGCTTCGTCGGCGTCGCGCCGCTCCTGATGAATCTGCTGCGCCTCGGCAATAAGAGTTTCGCGCAGGCGGTGCATTCCGCCCGCGCCGTCGCGCTCGGCTTCGCGCGCCGCGGCGTCAAATATGCGCTTGCAGCGCTCGATGGCCCAAAATAGATCGACGGCCGTCGGCCGCGTCTGCGCCAGCGTCTCGCAAATCACCGGAAATTCCGCACGCAATTCCGCCATGTTCCGCGCGCGCGATCCATCAACGCCGATGGCCACGCCCATCGCCGCCGCGATGCCAATCGCCGGAGCGCCGCGAATCTCCATTTCCTTGATGGCGCGAGCGATTTCGCGATAGTCGGTGTAGGTGTGATAGACCACCTCGCCCGGCAGCCGCCGCTGATCGAGCATCACCACGCCCTCAGGCGTCCAGCGAATGGGTTCAGTAACGCGCATTTCTCGTGAATGGCCCTCGAAATTAGCCGCTTGAACTTCCATCTTACCCGATTCCAATTCGCGGCGCTCTCGGCCCGCTCGATTGAATCGCACAACGAGGTATGCGAGGCAGCGCAATCTCTCAATCTTCGCGAGATGGAAGGTCCCGCCGGCGTCCCTGCCGGCATCTTTCGAGCACGAGCGTCGAGGAAATCCCCAAAATGTGCGCGGAGCATCTCGTCAATTCATTGCTCTAGTTGAGTTGCGTGAGCCGCGGGGATTGTTGCCCGTGGTGAGCTCTTGCTCGTAAGATGCCGGCAGGAACGCCCTTCGACACTCAGGGTAAACCGGCGGTACGATCACTGCGGGACCGGCAGGTTTTTCAGGAAATGAGTGCCGACGAGAAACGCAATGAAGAGCCAGCCGTTGTAGCCCAGGTGAAATAAATAGCTCGCGAGAACTGTCCTGCTTTTCGCGCGCACAAACGTAAAAACGATTCCCACGAGGACCAGCAGCCCCGTCTGAATCCATGCGCCCCCCAATTGCGGTCCATGCAGCAGGCCGAACAGGAGTCCCGTGAAAATGACGCTGCCGGCAACACCGAAACTCCGCGCCGCAACCGGATAGAGGAAGCCGCGAAAAATCGTCTCCTCGACCAGCGGCGCCATAGTGATTCCGAGAATCAAGAACAGCGCTGCATTTAGCCGGTCGTGCATGAAGATTTCAATCGGCATGCCATGCGGTTCACCGGCCAATTTCGATGCGAAGCCGATCACGACCGCAAAGACGCAGCCGCCAGCGATGTAGGCGGCCGGACCGAACCGCAGACGGCGATCGCCGGAACGTAGCGAACGCCAGCCGAGCGCCCACCAAAAGCTCTGCCCGTCCTCGCGGCCGATAAAGAAATAGAAAAATGCGAGTTGAGCGAGTGAAACGATCGCCGTGGCAATCACCGCGAAGAGCGCTTTCTCGCGCACCGAGTTCTGCAGCGCTTGCACCGAATGACCAGTGGCTACGGAAATGATCACCGCGGCCAGCCCCACGGCGAAAGTCATCCCGATCGTGACAACTACGAAAATCACGAATGTCCTTCCAGCCCCAGCGCGTGCGGATGTCTTCCGGAAATTTCAGCAACTGCGAATCTTCGGACGTCGGAGCCGGAGGAGCGCTGAAGATGGGAGTTGGCTGCTCAGGTGGCGGCGTGGAATCGGGGCCGGACATTTCAGCGCTTGGCCTTTCCGCGATCGGCCTCCACGAGCGCGGCCGCGAGCAGGGGCATGAGGATTTCGTGATGACCGGTGATGGCAATTCCCTTCGAGTGAGACTTGCGAGTGCCGCGAGCCGTCGGGCGCTTCACCACATTTTGCATCGGGCGATAGTGCTGGATGAAATCGAAATTGGCGGTAGTGATGGGCACGAGCGGCGTGCCCAGATTGCGCGCGACGGTCACGGCTTTCAAAAATACTTCCGGCAGCATCACCGCCGAGCCCCAATTGAGATAGACGCCGCCGGGCTGCATTTGCCGCACCAGCGCGCAGAAAAGGCGGAAATCGCGGTGCGTCGCGGCGCCCAGCGCTTCGCCCGATGCGGCGCGGTGCATGTGCGGAATGTCGGTGCCGATGGCGAGATGCACGGTGACCGGGATGCGCATGCGGTACGCATTGATGAGCACGCTCGCTTCGGGATGCTGCGCGCGCAGCAGCGCATTGCTGAGAAGTTTCCCGGTCGCTTCGCCGAGGCCGATGCCGCTGCGCTGCGCGCCGACCGCCGCTTCGTTCAAATAGAGGCCCGTTTCCTGCGCCATGCCGAATTTTCCGTGGCCTAGAACGGCCTCGACGTCCTCGGATGTGCCGCCGACGAGCGCAATTTCGAAATCGTGAACCAACGCAGCGCCATTCATGGCGATGCCGCTGACGAAGCCGCGCTGCATCAGATCAATCAGGATCGGGCCGAGCCCGACCTTGATCACGTGCCCGCCGATGCCCCAGAGAATCGTTCGCCGCTGCCGCCGCGCCAGCAAGATCGCATCGCGAATCGCGCGGAAATCTTCCCCTGCGAGGATGTGCGGCAGCGAATCGATGAATTCAGAAATCTTCGCGCCGCGCTTATGCGGCCGCGCAAACTGGCCCGTATGAACTTTGCTAGGCCGATCGGCCAGCGGATACGTACGCACGCCGCCGAGATCAATCGGCGCGATGCTGTAGCGGCTCTTTCCGTTCTGGCGTTTCATTGCTCGGTTAGAAGCGATTCTCCGATGTGCGAGTCTCGGCGACTTTAAAGGAGATTCGCCGCACGCGCAAGGCGAGGCGGAGCTTCACAAGTGTCGCAAGGCAGGCGCGAGGACCTGGCCGGTATAGGATTTTTTCACGCGGGCGACCTGCTCGGGCGTGCCTTGCGCGACGATGCGGCCGCCTTCGGCGCCACCTTCGGGGCCGAGATCGATAATCCAGTCGGCTTGTTTGATTACGTCGAGATGGTGCTCGATGATGATCACCGTGTTGCCGAGATCGACCAGGCGATTCAGGACGTCAAGCAGCTTTTTCACATCATCGAAATGCAATCCCGTCGTCGGCTCATCGAGAATGTAGAGCGTGCGCCCGGTCTGACGGCGCGAAAGCTCGCGCGCAAGTTTGGTGCGCTGCGCTTCGCCGCCCGAGAGAGTCGTGGCCGACTGGCCTAGCTGCACGTAGCCGAGGCCGACATCCACCATGGTTTCGAGCTTTTGCTTGATCTGCGGAATATTTTCGAGCAGGTGGAACGCTTCCTCGATGGGCATGTCGAGTATGTCGGAGACGGAATAGCCTTTGTAGCGCACTGATAGAGTTTCGGAATTGTAGCGGCGGCCGCGGCAGACTTCGCATGTGACGTACACATCCGGCAGAAAATTCATTTCGATGCGGCGCAGGCCATCGCCCTGGCAGGCTTCGCAGCGGCCGCCTTTCACATTGAAGCTGAAGCGGCCGGGGCGATAACCGCGCTCGCGCGACTCGGGAAGCATGGCGAAAAGTTCGCGGATCGGCGCGAAGACGCCCGTGTACGTCGCCGGATTCGAGCGCGGCGTGCGGCCGATGGGGTCTTGATCGATCTGAATCACTTTATCGAGATGCTCGAGGCCGAGGACCGCGCGGTGTTCTCCGGGCTTTTCCATCGAGCGATAAAACTTCTGCATCAGGGCTTTGTAAAGGATGTCGTTGATGAGCGTGGATTTGCCGGAGCCCGAGACGCCGGTGATCAGGATTAAAGTGCCGAGCGGAAACGCAACGTCGATGTTCTTCAGATTGTTGGCATGCGCGCCGAAGATCGTAAGCGCGGCGCCATTCGACGCACGGCGTTTGGTGGGAACGGGAATGTGCGCGCGTCCGGCGAGATATTGGCCAGTGAGCGAGCGCGGATTCGCGGCGATTTCAGCGGGCGTGCCGATGGCCACGAGTTCGCCGCCAGCCTTGCCTGCGCCGGGGCCGAGATCCACGACGTAATTGGCGCGGCGTACCGTTTCTTCATCGTGCTCGACGACGAGGACCGTATTGCCGAGATCGCGCAGAGTCTCGAGCGTGCCCAGCAGGCGGCCATTGTCGCGCGCGTGCAGGCCGATCGAGGGCTCATCTAGAACGTACAGCACACCGCGAAGTCGCGAACCAATCTGCGTCGCGAGGCGGATGCGCTGCGCTTCACCGCCCGAGAGCGTGGCGGCGGAGCGATCGAGAGTTAGATAGGCGAGGCCGACATTGAGCAGAAAATCGAGCCGCTCGGCTACCTCTTTTAGCGGGCGCTCGGCGATTGCGCGCTGCCGAGGCGTGAGCTTCGGGAGAATGCGATTCACGGCGGCGCGGGCATCGCTGAGAGCGAAACCCGTGAAATCGGTGATCGAGAGTCCAGCGATCTTCACTGCGAGACTCTCAGCACGCAGGCGCTTGCCCTGGCACGCGGAGCAGAGTGATGGCGACATGTACTGCGTGAGCCATTCGCGATAGTTGTCGGAATTCGAATCGTCGAGACTGCTTTCCAGATGCTGCAGCACGCCCTGAAAATGCAGGCCTTTTTCAGTGCCTCCATTCGAAGGATTGCCGTTGAGAATCAGGTTCTGCACCTTGCGCGAGAATTTCTCGAACGGCGTATCGAGATCGAAGCCGAATGCGACCGACGCAATCTTCAGCGAGCGCTGCAAATATTGAGACGCCGAGCCGGGGCCGAGCCCGCCGTCGAAGAGCGGCTTCGACCAATCTACGATCACGCGCGCGGGATCGAATTCGTATTTCGAGCCGAGGCCGTGACATTCGGGGCAGGCGCCGTAAGGCGAATTGAAGCTGAAAGAGCGCGGCTCGGGCAGCGGTACCGAAATGCCGCAATCCGGGCAGGCCAGTTTCTCGGAATAGACATGCTCTTCGCCGCCCACGACGGCGATGGTCACAAGGCCGTCGGTGAGCTTCAGCGCTGTCTCAATGGATTTTTCGAGGCGGTCGGCAATGCCGTTCTTCAGCAGCAGGCGATCGACGACGATTTCAATTGTGTGATTCTTGCGGCGATCGAGAGGGATGGGCTCGTCGAGGCTCTTCAGCTCGCCATCCACCCGCGCGCGGACGAAGCCGGCCTTCGCGAATTTCTCAAATTCCTTTTTGTACTCGCCCTTGCGCCCGCGCACGACCGGAGCGAGAACCATGACGCGATCGTCGGGCTTGAGCGCGAGAACGGTCTGAACGATCTGCTCGGTGGATTGCCGCGCGATGGGCTTGCCGCACTTGGGGCAATGCGGCGTACCGATGGCGCTCCAGATGACGCGCAGATAATCGTAAATTTCGGTGATGGTGCCGACGGTCGAGCGCGGCGAGCGCGTCGTTGTTTTCTGCTCGATGGCAATCGAAGGCGAAAGGCCCTCGACCGCGTCCACATCCGGCCGCTCCATCTGATCCAGGAACTGTCGCGCATACGCCGAGAGCGATTCCACGTAGCGCCGCTGGCCCTCGGCATAAAGCGTATCGAACGCCAGGGACGATTTGCCCGAGCCGGAAAGCCCGGTAATCACTGTGAGCGTATTCCGGGGGATTTCGAGCGAAATATTCTTCAGGTTATGCTGCCGCGCGCCGCGGATGACGATGTTCTTGAGGCCCATGGGGTAAGCCGCCGCTCACAGAGAGGCGGAATGCACAGTGGGTAAAATTCGCCCAGTGTAATCTTCCAAGATAGCAGGGCCGTCAAGCGTGGGTCAATCTGCGGTCGTGAGTGGGAGCTTTCCGGCGATTCGTTTGGGCGCGGTGTTGCGCCAGGCGGCGATGAGCGCTGTACGTACCGTCGGCTTTTTCGCGGCGCGGAGATTGACGTAGGTGGCCCCGCGTTGGCCCCAGGCGCCCTGCGCGGGCTTGAATACGCTGGCATCTGATTGAATGAACTCGGCTTGTTGGTCGGGCCAGAGTTTGACCATGCCCCAGCCTTTGCTGGGGGCGTTCAGCGTGGCGAAGATTTTGCCGCCGACGCGGAAATCGGGGTGGTCCATGTGCGAGCTTTCTATTGATTCGGGGAGGCTTAGCGCAATTCGGCGGAAATCATCTGCGGTCACGGCGGCATCTCCTACGGTTCTGAGCGCGTACGATAGCACGGACGGCTGCGCGAAAGGGGATGGACACGATTTGTCGGCGGCGACTTTTTACTAGGCGCGTGTCAAAATTGCCCGGCTGTGGATATCTAACTCCTTTAGATTTAATAGGATGTGTTTGGTCTTTGGGCTGCATCCCATATGCCCGTCAGGGGGAAGGAAAGTCGAGGATCCCTTCGGGGATTGAGGGCTGGGCCGGCTTCCTTCCCCTTGCATTTTCCCGCCGACAAGGAAGATTTTCCTACCCTCGCGATCGGCGGGATTTTGTGTTTCTGGTTCCTCTTCGTTTGTCCTTTTAAGCCTGCTATCGAAGGATAGAAATTCTGCGTCTTCCTGCCCTCGGTTCAAGCCAACAGAAAATGCAGATCCCTCACCCGCAGAGGGTTCGGGCTGACAGCGTGTGAGTAGGTGCGGGATTTGCGCTAGTGAGAGCGGTGAGCGGGCGCGGATCGCACGCGAGATAACGCGGCATGCCCGGGCATTCTAGGTTGGCTACGCGGACAGATATTTAGGGCTTTGGCTGGGGCGGGAGGATTCGAACCTCCACCGTCTGCATTAACAGTGCAGCGTCCTACCGGTTGGACCACGCCCCAACCTGATTGGATATTAGCACGCGGGGGTGCGAGGTCGAGGCACTTGAGGGCGCGAACGGTGCGTCTGGTTCAGCGGCGTGAATCCGCGCGCGAGTTCTGGCCTTGGCGACTTTCGTGGTCGTCGGATGCCGGCCTAAAAGGCCGGCGCTACACAATGCGAAGGGCGCGGTCAGTCCTTCGTGATGGGGTAGCCGGATTCGGTCCAGCCGCGCCAGCCGCCATCCATGGAGATTACGTTGGTGTAGCCCATTTTCTGGAGATTGTCGGCGGCGAGGGCGGAGCGGAAGCCGCCGCCGCAATAGAGGACTACCGGCGCGTTGTGATCGGGAACGGACTTCTCGATGTCGCGCTCGATGATTCCTTTTCCCAGGTGAATTGCGCCGGGGACGTGGCCTTTGGCCCATTCGAGATCTTCGCGGGTGTCCACGAGGACGAATTTTTCGCCGGCGTCGAGGCGTTTTTTGACTTCACGGTAATCGATTTGCTTGACGCGCGACTTGGCGTCCTGCACGAGCTTCAGAAATCCTTCTGAGTGTTGCAAAGCAGCCTCCGATTTAAACTCCTTCTAGTTTAAATGATTGCGGCAGCTATTCGTTGAAGACTTTCACTGTGATTTTTCCGCCGTCGGTCACGGTGGCGCGGAGCATGCCGTTGGAATTGAATGGCGTGGCTACGTGGCCCTTGGGATCCAGGCCGATGACGCCGCCCTCGCCTTTCTGCTGGACAAGTTCTTTCATCACCACATCGTCTGCGGCTTGCTGGAGCGAGACGTGAAGATAGCGCACGCGGGCGCAGATATCGGCGGCGACTGTGTTGCGAATGTAGAATTCGCCGACTCCGGTGCCGGAGATTCCACAGCTATCGTTATTCGCATACGTTCCGGCGCCAATGATGGGTGAATCGCCGACGCGGCCCGGCATTTTCAGCGGAGTTCCGCCGGTGGAAGTTCCCGCGGCTAGATTGCCGGCTTGATCGAGAGCGACGGCGCCGACTGTGCCGTAGACTTTGCGGTCGTTGCCGGGGAGCTGCGCGGACTTGTTCTTCTCTTTGGCTTTCATCTCCTGAAACATCTTCCAGTAGCGCTCGTTATAAAAATAATACGGCGAGACGAGCTCGATGCCTTGCGATTTGGCGAATTGCTCGGCGCCATCGCCGACGAGCAGGACGTGCGGCGTTTTCTCCATCACCAGGCGCGCTAGGCTGATGGGATTGGCGATGTGTTTCACGGCGGCGACTGCGCCCGCGCCAAGCGTGCGGCCATCCATGATGGCAGAATCGAGTTCGGGGACGCCGTCGCGATCGTAATACCCGCCGCGGCCGGCGTCGAATAGGCCGGAATCTTCCATAACGCGAAGCGTGGCTTCGACAGCGTCGAGGCTCGAGCCGCCGCTCGACAGAATTTTGTAGCCTGTCTCGGCTGCTTTGTTGATGGCCGCTTTATCCGCATCGAGTTGCTCGGGCGATTCGGTTTTCCAATTCCCCGCTCCGCCGTGCACGACGAGGACGAATTTCTCTTCCCCTGCAGCGGAACGTGCCGCCGCGGAATGGCCGAGCGAAGCAATTGCGGCGGCTGCGAGAACACTGAAGATTCCCAAGATCAAGAATAGAGCGGCGCGCTTCATGAAAGTCTCCTTAATGGGTCAGCTTTTGAGTTCGTTCTGGAGCCGCGAGTTTACTCCAGACGTGAAGCAGATCAATACGCGGGGGAGAATTCTCGAGTCGTTTTCGGGGAGGAAAAGGAGCATGTAGGCAGCGCATAAGCGGGCGTTTTTGGGACGATTAGAAATGGCTTCTGTCCTTTGTTTTCTAGGAGTTACGGCGATTTCTAATAATTTTGCGGCCGATTAGAAATTGGATTTTGGTGGGGGCGGTTTGGACGCTTACATGGCCGGGCTTGTTTGTTGGCCCGTAGGAACGTGGAGGCGGCGCGATTGATTTACGGAGAGGTTCGGGGCGAACGGGTCGGTGCGCGTTACTCGGGCGGGCGGAGCAAGCCCCGCCCCTACGGTCCGCAACGCCGGCCGGTGGTGAACCCCGGTGCTTACATGTCGCGCCAGTTGGGACCTACATTTACGTCGACGATTAGAGGGACTTTTAGTTCCTGGACGTTTTCCATGGATTGTTTGACGAGTTTTTTTAGGCGGGGGATTTCTTTTTCTGGGGCTTCGAACAGCAGTTCGTCGTGGACCTGGAGGATCATTTTTGCGGCGAAGCCTTCGGCTGGGAGTTGGCGGTCGATTTCGATCATGGCGATTTTGATCAGGTCGGCGGCGCTGCCTTGCAGCGGGGTGTTCATGGCGGTGCGTTCGGCGAAACTTCGAAGACTCGGTTGCGGCGAAGAGATTTCCGGGATGGGGCGAATGCGGCCGAATAATGTGCGCGTGGAACCGCTGATGCGTGTTTCGGCTACCTGGCGATCGAGCCAGGCTTTTACGCCGCTGTAACGCTCGAAATATGCGGCGATGAATTTGGCGGCTTCCTTCTGGTCGATATTGAGATTGCGGGCGAGGCCGAAGGCGGAGAGGCCGTAAATGATGCCGAAATTGATGACTTTGGCGGCGCGGCGGTGTTCTGAGGTCTGCGCGAACGGAGCTACGCCAAAAACTTCTTGTGCGGTGCGCGAGTGGATGTCTTCGCCGCGACGGAAGGATTCGATCAGGACGGGGTCTTCGGAGAAATGCGCTAGGAGGCGCAACTCAATTTGCGAATAATCTGCGGAGAGGAGCAGGTTGCCTTTGTCGGCGGCAAAGGCGGCGCGGATTTCGCGGCCTAGTTCTGTGCGGATAGGAATATTTTGCAGATTGGGATTCGACGAGCTGAGGCGGCCGGTGGCCGTGCCGGTCTGGTCAAAGCGCGTGTGGACGCGGCCGGTGCGCGGATCGATCAGCTCGGGAAGCACATCGGCGTAAGTGGATTTGAGTTTCGAAATTTCGCGGTAGTCCATCACTTTTTGCGGCAGCTCGTGGATACGCGCGAGCTCTTCGAGAACTTCGGCGGCCGTGGAGCGCGGCTTGGCGCGGACGCGGCGCGGCATGGGGAGATTCAGCTTGTCGAAGAGGATTTCGGCGAGCTGTTGCGGCGAACTAATTTTGAATTCCGCGCCGGCGAGCTTGAAGATTTGTTTTTCGAGGGCGGCAAGTTCGCTGACAGCGCGCTTGGAAATGGCGCCGAGGGCTCTCGGCTCGACGCGCACGCCGTGACGCTCCATGCGTGCGAGAACTGGGGCTAGCGGCAAGTCGATTTTTTCGTAAAGCTCGAGGAGGCCTTGCTTTTCGACTTCGGCGCGGAGAACGGGCGCCAGCCTAAAAAGAAAATCGGCGCGCTCTCCGGGAGCGCCGGAAAGAGTTTGATTCAGATGGCGGAGGACGACTTCGGGAAAGGCGTGGTTCGCGGTGGTCGGACGAAGGAGATAGGAATAGAGAGCGGTCGCGTCGCGGACTCCGGCGAGCGGCGGCGCGTTGTTCTCGGATGGAGCGGGCTTCTCGGATTTCTTTTTGGCTTTGGCGCGGACTGGTTTTTTCTCTGCTACCTCGGTGTGAAGCGTGACGAGATCAAAAATTTTTGGATCGTGGACGATCTTCGGACGCTTTGAATCAGCGCGCCATTCTGCTATTGCTTCGAGAATTTTTCCTGCATCGTCCAATTGCGCGGAGCGGCCGTGGCCAGGCGCCGTGGAGAATTCGATCGCGGAGATGGGGCTGCCGTAGCCCGGCGCGACATCTTTTTCGGGGACGAGTTCGGCCCAGGCGGCGAGAGATGTTTCACGTGAAGCATTTTCGTGGAGGTAGTGGCGGACCGCATCGGGCGATTCAAGGGCTTTGTAATCAGTCACTTGCGACGGTTGCGCGGTGGTGTCGGGAGCGAGGTCGCGCATCATGGACGTGAAGCCGAGTTCGGTGAAGAGGGCGCGGAGGGCGGCTTCATCCGGCTCGGTGATTTTTAACGCGTTGAGATCTAGCGGAACCGGCGCGTCGGTCGGGATCGTCGCTAGCTGTTTGCTTAGACGAACGAAGGCGGCGTTTTTTTCGAGAGCTTCGCGATAGCTGGCGCGCTTTACGTCGGCGGTGTGGCGCAGCACTTCTTCGGCGCTGCCGTATTCCTGAATGAGCTGACGAGCGCCGACATCGCCGATGCCGGGCTTGCGGCGTTCGCCGGGCGGAGGCTTGTCGTTGGGATCGCGGGCGCCGGGAATGTTGTCGATGGCGTCGCCCATCAGTGCCATCACGTCGGCAACTTTCGATGGAGGGACACCCATCAGCTCTTCAACTTTTTTCTCGTCAATGATGAGATCGGCCTTGGCGGGATTGAGAAGGCGGACGCGGCCGCCGACGAGCTGCATGAGGTCTTTGTCGCTGGTGACAATCATGACGTCCAGTTTTTTGCCGGAAGCTTGGCGCGCGAGAGTGCCGATTACGTCGTCGGCTTCATAGCCAGGATATTCGAGGATGGGAAGGCGCATGGCTTCGCAGTAGCGGCGGACGTAGGGGAGTTGGAGGGAGAGATCTTCGGGCATGGGCGGGCGCTGGGCTTTGTATTCGGCGAAGAGTTTGTCGCGGAAGGTGGGAGCGGCTACGTCGTAGACGACGGCGAGATAGTCGGGTTTCTGCTCGCGCAGGAGACGCTTGACCATGGTGGCGAAGAGGAAGGGGACGTTGGTGGGGATGCCGGAGGGGCCGCGGAGGCGTTGGGGCATGGGGGCGTAGAAGGCGCGGAAGATGTAGCCCATGGCGTCGATGAGATAGAGGCGGGGAGTTGCGGAGGGAGTCATCGCGGAGGGATGAGTATAGCAGAAAGGAATTGAGCGCCGCTGAATGCGCGAACGGGTAACCGCAGATCCTGCGATGCAGTCAGGATGACAGCGTTTTCTATTGAAGTGCCGCCCCATCAACGAGCGAGTTGCGCTCGTTCGAGGCCGTTAGCGCGATCAAAACGATGGGGCGAAGGCGGGAGCAGGGCGGCCGGCGACAGGAGTTGGCGGGGCGGAGGCCGGAGCAGATTTTAGTTCGTTCAGGTCGGCCAGGACTTGGGCCCAATCTTTTGGTTTCTTTTTTGTGGCGAATGGGATTGAGGTGTCGGCGTAGTACGCGAGAATGTCGGCGCGGAGTTCCGGGGACATGCTTTTGAATTGGGTTTGCTTTAGGCGATCGAGTAATTCCGCATAGGCTTTGTCGGCCAGGGAGTATTCCCCGGGCTTGACCGGGCCACCGGTGTCGAAGTTGGTGTTGGGAATGGTGGGCTCGCCATTTGGAATCTTACCCAATTCGCGAGAGAAGCTTTCGACGGCGGCATTGAAGCTGGCCATGAACATGGTTTCGGTCTGCGGCGTGGGAGTTTTGAATTCGAGAGTTTTGAGCGGTCCGATCTTCGGAAGGATGCGAATAAGGAACGCGAGGAACTTTGTGCCGAAGCCGGGCGCCTCGTACTTTCTCCCCCAGTTCTTATTGAAGCTGGCGCGCGAGAGGTGGTAGAGGAATTTTTGGCGTGTCCGCGTCGGGTCGGATTTCTGGATGTCATCTTTCTTGAGTTGCCAGGCGATTTTTGTGGCGCGGGGGATGAGTGTACTCACATCGTAGCGGTAGGAACCGATGGCTTTGTCGAGGTCGCCGAAGAGCGAGTCGAGCTCGATCCCATAGGTTTCCTGGAAGGCACGCTGGAGCAGCGGTTTGGAGACCTCGAAGCCGATGAAATCGTGGAAAGCGTCGGGGGCGTAGCGCTCATTCGCGACTTCGAGGACGTCGAAGCCGAATTCGGTTTTCAGATGAGCGGCGGGATTTTCGGCGTAGGTGACGACGTCGCCGTACTTGTGCTGCAAATTGGGATAGAGCATAGGGACGGCGCGATTGACGGCGATGGAGTGGCCGTCGTTGTCTGCGGAGTAGTGGGCGAGCGAGCCGAGGGCGAAGGCGTAATCGTTGAGATCCTGCGCATCGTGCAGGAGGGCGCGGATGAAATCGGCGCTGCGAATGTAGTGCACGATGTCGCTGAATTCGTGGCTGCCGTGCGGGTAATAGCCCAGATCCTGAATGATGGCGCCGCCGTAGGCGTATCCGTGGGCGGTGCGGAGTTCGTCGTGCGTGGCGTTCGGAAAGCGTGCCAGGAGCAGCGGGCGGATGCCTTTTTCCCAGGCGGAATCGATGATGGCTTCGTGAGCAAGGACGGCATAGGCCTCGCTCCGAGGCGGGCAGAATGTCAGCAGCAGCAATATGACGCAAGCGATGGCGGAGGGGCGACGGATCATGATTCGGACGGCTGCGCATTCGATGCGGCGCTGGTGTTGCCCGTTACAGGCTATACCTCTCGGGCCGTCCGAACGACGCAATTTGAACGCAAAGGTTCCTGACGGCCGCGGCATCGAGGAGTCCAGCCAGATGAATCTAGACGAGCCCGTGACTAGGCCGAGTTAGGCTCTTGCCTTTCGGCGCAACTGATCGCTTGACGGCTTGGCGGGTCGCGTCTCAAGATAATGGGCATTCTGGAAGTGGTTCGAGTAGGACGTCTGGGGTCAGACGAGCTGGTGGTGATGCCGGTGGATTGCCGGCGGGGGCGTGTTTGCAGCCGCAAAAAATAAGGAGAAGATGATGCGATCTTACTGGTCGTGGTGTGTTCGGGGTGTGCAGGTGCTGGCGGCGATAATATTGGCGGCGATTTTTGCGGCGCCGGGATGGGCGCAGACTTTCCGCGGGACGATTTTGGGCACGGTGACGGACTCGAGCGGGGCGGCGGTGGCCGGGGCTACCGTGTCGATCAAGAATGTGGATACGGGGTTGATCCGCACGACGGTGAGCACCGGTGACGGCACCTATAGCGTGCCGGAATTGCCGATCGGAACTTACACCGTCTCAATCTCGCAAACAGGCTTTCAAACCTCGGTGACGAGCGGGGTGACTGTGGATGTTTCCTCCGAGCGGCGCGTGGACGCGTCGCTGAAGCCCGGGCAAATGAGCCAGACGGTCGAGGTTTCGGGCGAGACTTTGCCGGTAGTGGAGACTACTTCGGATACTCTCGGCGGGACGTTCGAGACTAAAGAAGTCACCGATCTGCCCATCAATGGACGCGATTACACCAAGCTTTTGATCATGGTGCCGGGCGCCGCGGGCGAGCCTAATGGGGGCGGCGATTCGCCGGGATCCTACGGACTATTCAGCGCGAACGGGAGCCGCGGGCGAGCCAACAACTTTCTTCTCGACGGCACGGATATGAACGACGGCTACCGGAACTTGCCGGCGATCAATCAGGGCGGAGTGTTCGGGACGCCGGGAACGGTATTACCGATCGATGCCATATCGGAATTGAAGGTGGAATCAAACTTCGAAGCGGAGTATGGGCGCAATTCTGGCGCGGTGGTCAACATCGTCACGAGAAGCGGAACCAATGAGATTCACGGCGCGCTATTCGAAGATTTCCGCAATAAAGTTCTAAACGCGCGAAATTATTTCAATACTTCGGATTTGCCGAAGGACGCCTTCCGGAACAATCAGTATGGCGGGGCGATTGGCGGGCCGATCGTAAAGAATAAGACATTTTTCTACGTCGCTTACGAGGGGCAGCGCGAAGGATTGGCGATCACGTCGGAGAACGTCGTGCCGACGTTAGACTCCGGCAGTCCGAACGCGACAGAGGCTACCGATTTTGCGAAGGCTGTGCAACTCATCGGTGGCGACCCGAGCCAGTGCACCACAACGGTGATCGCTTGCGTGACCAATCAGGCTCCGGGCGTGATCAATCCCGTGGTTCTGAATTTGTTCAATTTCTGCGCGTCCAAGGGAGGCTGCTCCGGCGGTAATGACGTCTGGCCTTCGCCGAATATCGCGTCGGCAGTCAATGCACCGGGCTCTGCCAACTCGGCTGATCCGGCGTCTGCTTATAACAATCTGGATAGCGTTATTCTCAAGATCGATCAGAACATCGGAGCCAAAAACCAGTTGAGCGGCCGATATTTCTTCGGCAACAGCAAGCAGAGCTTTCCCTTGGGATTGGCCGGCGGCAACAATCTGCCGAACACGAATACGGTTGCACCGATTCGTACGCAACTCGTCTCAGTCAGCTTTGTGACCGAGGTAACATCGAGCCAGGTAAATGAGGCGCGATTCGGCTGGAATCGCTATCGTAACGGCTTCTTCCCGCAGGACGCGAGTGTCTTCGGAAATCCGGAAGAGTCATTGCACCTAAATAATGGAATCACCTCGCCGAACGACGATGGGTTGCCGACCATTCGATTCGGGCAGCTCTCGGCGCTGGGCTCATCGCCATTTTCCAATCCGCGAAACCGCGTGGACACCAACTGGCAGTTCTTTGACAACTACTCCTGGACGTTCGGGAAGCACAACGTGAAGGCCGGATATGAATTCCGGCGCACCGCTGTTGATGAGTTCAACGATTTCAGCGGGCGCGGAGTGCTGGTGTTCAACGAATTGTCGGATTTTCTTTCGGGCGTTCCCGCGAGCACGGTGCTGTTCTCGAGCCGCCAGCTAGTGGGGGACACAAATCGAAACGCGCGGCAGAACAACGAAGGGCTGTACGTGCAGGATTCAATCCGGTTGACGAACCGTGTGACTATCAATGCCGGTTTGCGCTGGGATTATTTCGGCGTGATCCACGATACGAACGGGCTGCTCTCGGCGTACGACCCGACACAATCGACATTCGGAATCGTGTTCAGAAATCCGCTGTATAACAAGGACTTCAACAATTTCGCGCCACGCTTTAGCGTAGCGTGGGACGCCCTCGGAAAAGGCAAAACCGTAGTGCGCGCGGGAATCGGGGTTTTCTACGATGATTTCTCGCAAGACGCCTTCATCGGGCAGATCTACGAAAACACTTTCAACGCCGGCGTCGCGTACAATCCGGCGGGCGCAAAGCCCATTTTGCTCGAGAAGCTTCCGACGACCCCAACTCCGCTGGTTCCGGACGCCCCGATTTTCGTTCGCGATGCGACCGGGGACGTATCGACCGTACCGCAGGACATGCGTACGCCGTACGTCTACAACTACAATCTGAACGTGCAGCAGGAGATCTTCCGCAATACGGTGCTGCAAGTGGGATATGTCGGATCAGCCGGACGGAAACTGCTGCGCATTCGCGACCTCAACCAGCCGACACAGGCGGAAATCACGGCGGCGGATCTCGGCTGCCTGCCTTCGCCTTGCATCAATGACGGTACACTGCGGGGATCGCTGGTTACGCCCATGAGCGCGCTTGAGCCCTTTGCGCCATTCTACGTGAACCAACTGGAGTCCTCCGCTACGTCCAATTTCAATTCGCTTCAAGTGCTGTTGACGCAGCGAAACTGGCACGGGTTCACACACCAAATTTCATACACCTGGGGACACTCGATTGATACCGCGAGCGACAGCCAGGATTACGTCCCGAACGCTTCGATGCCGCAGGACAGCAACAATGTTCGGGGCGACAAGGGACCGTCGAACTACGATGTGCGCAACCGATTCGTCTGGGCAGCGACTTATGATTTTCCAAAGTGGAGCGGCCGATTGCGCGAGGGCTGGTCGATCAGCAGCGTGTTGACGCTGATGAGCGGGCATCCGTTCTCGATGAATTACAACTTCATCGATGACTTCAGCGGCGGCGGGGAATTCGATGACCGGCCGGACGTTGTCGGCCCCATCCGCTACAATCCGAGTGACCCGAGAAATTATCTGGATCTGAGCTCGTTCTCTGTTCCTTGCAATTACAATTCGGCGTTCAACAATGGGGACGGCTTCGCCGATTCTTGCGAGCCAGGAACGCGCCATTACGGCACCCTGGGTCGCAATTCCCTGATTGGCCCCGATTACCGAAATTTCGATATCGCCCTGAGCAAGCTGACCTCAATCAACGAAAGGTTCAAGCTGCTCTT
This sequence comes from uncultured Acidobacteriota bacterium, assembly GCA_963707165.1. GTDB lineage: Bacteria > Acidobacteriota > Terriglobia > Acidiferrales > UBA7541 > Palsa-147. The sequence goes on from CAVPPO010000003.1 coordinate 394,517, forward strand.
CCGCGTAGACGCTTACAACCTGACCAATCATCCGAATTTCGCGAACCCCCTGGCGGTGGCCTTCTTCGCCGACGCGGCTCCCAATCGCAGTGGCGCTTTCCCGACTGGCATCAATCCGGTAGACCGGGCCAAAGCGTCGGAAATTTGGCGATTACGGCGACTTCGGATGTCGGACTTGGCAATCCGGTGCTCGGTGGCGGCGGGCAGCGCAGCATCCAGTTTGCGCTGAAGCTGATGTTCTAGGCAGCCAGTTGTCGAGGGCTGAGCCGCGCAAATTCACCGGCCGGGATCTAGGCGTGTTGCGGCCCTGGCAGCTCTCGCTTCAGTATCTTGCGGCCGGAGGAGAGCGCAAATTGAAGATGCCGGGCTAAAGCCCGGCGCTACACGACTCGGGAGCGCGTGACTTTCTGCGCTGCGAGTGCAACTCCGGCCATCCCTGCCCTATCTGAAACCTGACATTTGCCGGCTTACGTCTGGTAGCCTATCGGCTAGCGCGGCTTGGGGCGGCGCGAGCCTGCCCTTGTAACCAGCCTGAAATATTCCACCTCGGCCAAACGTATTGACCTATGGAGCGACGCAAATCAGCCGACGGCATGAGCGCACAGGACCTTTCGGCCGCCCTGTCCCGGGTTCGCGAAGGCGATCCGGACGCGTGGGGGGAAATTTACCGGGAGTATGCGCCGGCGATCTACCGATTCTGCCGGCGGGCTTTGCCGTCGCGTGAGGATGCCGAGGACGCTACCACCGAAGTTTTCATGAAAGTGCGGCAAAAAATCGGGCAGTACGACGCGACGCGGCCTTTCACGGCCTGGCTCTATAAAGTGGCGGCAAACCACTGCTGGGACCTGCTGCGGCGGCGGCGCATCCGGCAGGACCTGGAAACCGAGGATGTGGAGAACATGCCGCTGGAGCATCCCGATCCGGGGCAGCTCGAAAAGCTGCTGGAGCAGACCAGCGGGCAGCAGGTGCGCGCGGCGCTGGACAAGCTTCCGACGCGGGCGCGAATGGCGCTGGTGCTGCGGTATTACTCGGACATGAGCTACGAAGAGATTGCCGATTCGCTCGGAGTGCGGCGGGCGTTTGTCGGCGTTCTCCTGCTGCGCGCGCGGCATCATCTGCGCGACGCGCTGGCGGGCACAGAATTGGCGGCGCAAGCATCTTCTGGAAGAGGATGAGCGATATGGCGGATCACTACGATGAAATGACGTTGCTGCTGTATCTCGAAGGGCAGCTCGAATCCGAACGCGCGCGAAATATCTCGGCGCATACCGGCAACTGTCCGGCGTGTAGCGCGCTGCTGCGGTCGTTGCAGCACGAAGGCCTGTGGCTGCGCGAATCGCTCACGGCGGCCGATGAAGCGATCCCGGCGCGGCTGTTGGAAGCTCCGAGCGCGGGCGTGCCCTGGGGTTGGGTGATGTCGCTGGGTATGGGCGCCGCGGGAGTGTACGGGCTCTGGAGCGGAGTCGTGGAGCCCTGGCAACAGCGCTTCGAGCAGGCGGGATTCACGCAAGGCAATCTTTTATCCATGCTGTTTTTTTCAGGCGCACTCTGGAAAGGTTGGGGAGAAATGAGAAACCTCGTCGAAATCCTGGCAACAGGGGTAGTAATGGTGATCGTCGCGATGCTGCTGCGGCACAACTGGCGGCGCTGGACGACAGTGGGCGTGGTGATGGGCGCGCTGGTGTTCGCCCTGGCGATGCCACCGAGCGCGATGGCCGGCCAATATACCAAAGGCGAGCCAAACTACACGCTAGCTGCCGGGCAGAAGATCGATACCGATCTGTTTGTGACGGCGGACACCATTCGAATCGACGGAGACATCGCCGGGGATCTGTATGCGTTCGGGCACAACGTGATCGTGAACGGCCACGTGGGCGGAGACGTTCTCGGATTCTCGCAGAACATGCAAATCAATGGCCGCGTGGATGGAAACGTGCGGACCTGGAGCCAGAGCGTTACGATCGTAGGCTCGGTGGCGAAAAATGTTCTCGCGGGTGCGGATACTTTTGAAATCGATCCAAAGGGGACGGTTGGGGGGAGTATCACTGCGTTTGCCGGCCAGGTGAGCCTGGATGGTGCCGTGGGACGAGATGTCCTGGCTAAAGGAGGCCATTTTTCGCTCGACAACAAGGTCGGGGGGAACTTGGAAGTGAGCGCAGGGGACATTTCCATAGGTTCCAGTGCGCAGGTTGCCGGCGGGATGACTTACAAGGGAGATAAGGCGCCAAAGATCGATAGTGGCGCGAAGATTACGGGGCCGGTGCAGGCAAAGTATGAAAAGCACGTTTCGAAGTACGAGACGTCACGCTACTACTGGCACATCCTTCTCAGTTGGGCGGCATCGCTTCTGTTCGGCCTGGCGCTGATTCTAGCGATTCCGGCGTTCTATAGCGATGTGCTGCGCGCGCTGGATCGCATGGGGATGTCGGGCGGAATGGGATTCCTGGCCGTGGCGGGAGTACCGTTTGCGGCATTCATCGCGTGCATCACGATTGTCGGGCTGGCGGTGGGAATCGCGACGATTCTTCTGTATTGCATCGGGCTGTATAGCGCGCATGTGTTTGTAGGCGGGTGGATTGGGCGGAAAATTCTGGGCGAGGCAAGCGGAAGCGGGGCGATGTTCGGACGCTTGGCGCTGGGGTTGGCGATTCTTTCCGCGGTGAGGGTTGTGCCCTGGGTCGGCGCCATTGTGGCGGCGATCGTGGTCTTGTGGGGAGCTGGAGCGATCGCGGTTACGGTTTATCGGCGCATGCGTCCGGTCCTGGCAGCGGCGTAAGCCGCTCGTTTACGGGAGCGCGTTCGGGTTTCGACCGACGACTACCGTGGCGACCACGCTCGGCGACCCGATGTCGGTGATCGTGTTGAAGACGAGGCCCTTCACGCTCACCGGATTTTGACTCGCCAGACCGCCGATTCCTGCTGGAGTGAGATTCAAGAACTGCGTGGACGCGGACGTGTCCACGTTTAGGATCGAGATATTCGTCGGCGCTGCAGTGGTGAACAAGCTCGGCAGCGAGCCGAGAGTGAAGCTCGCATTGCCTGCATTAATCACGCCGACATTCGCCGTCCACTCCGATTGACGCAGGACGATCTGGGTCGATTGGATTATGATTGGAGACGGCGTGAGCAGAATCGTGTCTGCGCGTACGAGCACTTCCTGGCCCACGACAAGATCCGCGGCGCTCGCGAATGTAAATCCCGAAGCAAGCCCCAGTACATCTTCATCGACGAGAAGCATTGCAGTCGGCTGAATCCTGACGGTGGCCGGCTGACCGGCGGGGAGTCCGTTGGCGGCCGGCGCGCTTCCGTGCACGACGATCCCGAACGTTGGCGGGTTGGCGAGGGCGTCCACACTCACCACGGTCCCTGAAATCCCGGTGTTTCCCGAAGTATCTTCGAATGCGACGCTACCGGCCTGAAACGATCCATCTCCGAGCAGACTCAAATCCGCGGCAATGATTTCGCCGGTCGTCACGCAGGTGAAATCGTTGGCGGCGCAAGTCAGGGCAGGAAAGAAAAATTGCGTGTTGCTGGTGGTGGACGCGGTAACGCTGATCCCGCCGAGCGTGGTGAACGTGAATTGATTCGAGCCGACGGAAGTAACGACTCCGGCGACGTCCCCGGCGGTGCCGAGCACCGAGCTTGTTGTCACGTTCTGGATTTGGCTCAAGGCGAAGCCGCCCGGCGCGGCGAGATCGAACGACATATCGGATTGCAGCAGATTGTTCAGGCTGAAATCGAGGAGCATTCCTACCGGCGTTCCGCTGGTAACCGTCAGCGGTAGCGGAGTGGAATTGAAATCAACCGTGGATGTCGCGAGTGACTCCGCGATCTGGCAGATCTGTCCGACAGCGCACGCTCCGAGCGGAATGGACTGGTTCAAGATCGTCACGCTGGGATTCGAGAAAGTCAGGATGAGGTCAGTGTAATTCCCCGCGGGAATGGTCATGTTGGCGAGCAAATTCGTGTCGGTCTGCAATTGCGTAACTTCGATGGTGACGGGCGAATTGAGCACTGCGACGTTGCCGGGCTGCAGGACCGCGCCGGTAATCGTTATCGTGAATGAAAGTAGCGTCACGCCGCTGGGAGGCTGGTCTGTAACGGCCAGCGTGAAGGGAGCCGTCGAGCCGGAGCCGATTCCGCCACCGAGAGGTTTCGTGCCGCACCCGCTCACAAGCAAGATTCCGCTCAATCCCAGGATTGCGAGGAAGCTGCGAATTAGCATGGAAGGTCGCCTCGGCGAATAGTCTAACTCAGTGCGCGGGCGTCAACCGCGACGATTGCCTAGAATGATAGCCCCGTAGCGCCGGCTGCCAGCCGGCGATTTTCTCGCGCGAGAGAGAGTGTGTTGCCAAAGACGAAGCACGCGGCGGATCGGGTTTTTTGAATCGGCCCGACTCGGACGACTCGAGTTCATGGGTCGCGGATTGCTGGTTGGTCACAAGAACGCCGGCTGGCAGGCGGCGCTACGAAACTAGATGATGGCGAGCTTTTTGCCCACGCGCTCTAGGATCACCAGCGCCGCTTCGAGTTCGGCGCGTTTGTGCGTGGCCGTGACGATGGCGCGGAGGCGAGCTTTGCCCTCCGGAACCGTCGGAAAGCCAATGGCTGGGGCAAATAATCCTTCGTCGAAGAGTTGGCGGCCAAATTCGAAGGCTTTCGCCGCCTCGCCGACGTGAATCGGAGTGATGGGCGTTTCACTGACGCCCGTTTTGAATCCCAGCTTCTTGAGCTTGCGCTTGAAGAATTTCGTGTTGGACCAAAGCCGCTTGATCAACTTCTCTCCGGTTTCAGAATCGAGCAGCTCGAATGCCGCGCGGCAGGCGCCGACCACGGCGGGCGGATGCGACGTCGAGAAAATAAAAGGCCTGGCGCGATGATAGAGAAAATCGATCAGCTCGCGCGAGCCGCAGACGTAGCCGCCAAGAACGCCGATGGCCTTGCTGAGCGTGCCGACTTGGATATCCACGCGGCCGTGGCAATTCAGATGGTCCACGGTGCCGCGGCCATTGCGGCCGAGAACGCCGGAGGAATGCGCGTCGTCCACCATGGTGATGCAATGATATTTTTCGGCGAGATCGCATAGCGCGGGGAGATCGGCGATGTCGCCATCCATCGAAAAAACCCCGTCGGTGACCAGTAGCTTGCGGCCGTTCCAATTCTCGGTTTCCTTCAGGACGCGCTCGCAATCGGCGATATCTTTGTGCTTGAAGACTTTGATCGTGGCCTTCGAGAGGCGGCAGCCATCTATGATCGAGGCATGATTCAGCTCGTCGGAAATGATGAGATCGTCTTTGCCGAGAATGGCGGACACTGTTCCGGCATTTGCGGTGAAGCCACTCTGGAATACCACGCAGGCCTCAGTTTGTTTGAAGCGCGCAATCTGCTCTTCCAGCTCCATGTGAATTTTCATCGTGCCGGAAATGCTGCGAACGGCGCCGGTGCCGACGCCATACTTTCGCGTGTATTCGAGCGAGGTTTTGCGCAGCTTGGGATGTGTCGTTAGGCCAAGATAATTGTTCGAGGCGAGATTGATGACTTCCTTGCCGTCCACGACGCAGACCGGCTTCTGTTCGCCGGCGAGAATACGCAGATGAGTATAAACATGCTTCGCCTTCAGATCTTCAAGCGCGTCATGAAGAAAATTTAGCTGAGGACGTGCAGCAGCAGTGGCCATAATGCCTCCCAAGGACTACGCGAAACGAAACAACATTATAGGCCAGACGAAGGACTAGTGAGGTGCGCCGTTCGGATAGAAGAGAATTTTTCCAGCTTCTCCGGATTCGAGGAGCGCGAACGCTTCGGCGTACTTGTCGAGCGGCATGCGCTCTTTGAATAGCGGATCGAGATTGAGGCGGCCTGCCCTTAATAGCCCGGTCATCTGCACCCAGGTTTCAAACATGCGCCGGCCGTAGATGCCGTAAACCGTCGCGCCTTTGAAAATAATATCGGCGACGAGATTCAGTTCCACCGGGCGGCCTGGAATTCCCAGCAGCGACGCGCGCCCTCCGGGACGCAACATCTGAAATCCCTGGTGAATCGCCGTCGGATTGCCGCTCATTTCGAGCAGCACGTCCACGCCCGCGCCGTCGGTGGCTTCCTTGATTTGCGCGACTACATCACCGGCGGCCGGATCGAAAACTCCATCGGCGCCCATTTTCTTGGCCAGTTCGCGGCGATGCGCTTTGATTTCGATGGCGAAAATCTGAGTGGCGCCGCAAGCGCGCGCTACGTTGATGCTCATCAGGCCGATTGGCCCTGCGCCGGTCACCGCCACTGTTTGCCCGGCGATTGGCCCCGAAAGCACGGTGTGAACGGCGTTGCCGAGGGGATCGAGAATCGCGGCGTAATGCTCGGGAATGGACGGATCGACTTTCCAGATGTTGGATTCGGGGATGCGCACGAATTCGGCGAATGCGCCGTCAGAATCGATTCCGATGATTCGAACGTTCATGCAAACGTGCGGCTGCCCCATGCGGCACGGGCGGCAATGGCCGCACGCTACGTGCATTTCGGCGCTGACAAAATCGCCCGGCTTGACCCGGGTGACATCGGCGCCGATTTTTTCCACCACGCCGCAGAATTCGTGGCCGGTCGTGACTGGCGGATGAAGCCGCGAGGCCGACCAGCGATCCCAATGATAAATGTGCAGATCGGTGCCGCAAATCGAGGCAGCGCGCACGCGCACGAGAATCTCGCTCGGACCGATCTCAGGAATGGCGACGGATTCGACCGCCATGCCTTTCGCCGGGCGGGGTTTTCGCAGCGCTTTCATCATGGTCTTCGTCATGACTGAAGGCATCGGGGTGCGTGGCGGCTGAAGGCTTCTCCGCCGGGGAAGCAATCCTAGCACACGGCGGCGGCGCGCGAAAACTTCACTCGGCCCGCGCGGTACTCTTCCGCTACAATCACCGCCTGTCTCCGGCGAGTTGCAACAGAATGACGTGGGAGGAGCCTTTTGAGTTTCGGTGAGAGGCTGCAGGAAATCCGCACCGGATTTGACCGCCCGTTCTGGGTGGCCAACATCAGCGAGCTTTTCGAGCGCCTATCCTACTATGCAGCCTTCGCGTCGCTCGCTCGGTATTTGCACGAGACGCTGAGCTTCCCAAGCAAGCAGGCTGCTATTCTCACGGGATTCTTCGGGGGCCTGGTGTGGTTTCTCGCGGCCTTTGGCGGGACATTGGCCGATCGTCTCGGATTCCGCCGTTCGCTTTCTCTCGCTTACTTCATCTTGAGCTGCTCGTATTTCCTGCTAGGCTCGCTTGGCGCGCCGTGGCTTGGGCCCGTGCGCGCTGCGGTGCCGCTCTTCGCGCTGGTTTTGTTCGTATTGATGCTGCCGGCCTTCGGGATCGCGCTAGTGAAGCCGTGCGTGGTCGGCACCACCGCGCGAGCCTCGAAAGAAAATGTGCGTTCGCTCGGCTACTCGATTTACTACACGCTGGTGAACATTGGCGGCGCCGCCGGGCCTTACCTGGCTTCCTACATTCATCAGCACTTGAGCGTCGAGAATGTCTTCCGCGCTGCGGCCGTCAGCGTCTTTCTGATGTTCTTCGCCGTGCTGATATTTTTCAGGGAGCCGCGGCGCTCGGGCGATGTTCAAACGGCGACGCTCGGAGAAGCTGCGCGAAACTTCCTGACCGTGCTGGGCAATCCGCGATTCGTGCTCTTCTTGCTGATCTTCTCGGGCTATTGGGTGATTTATTGGCAGGAATTCATTATTTTGCCGTTCTACGTGCACAACTACGTGGACCCGCGCGCGGATACCGAGTTGATGCTGATCACCGGCCCGATCACCGTAATCGCGCTGCAGTTGCTCGTAAGTTTCCTCACCAAGAAAATTCCCGCGTTCCGCGCGGTCACGCTAGGGACATTGATCTCCGGGCTGGCTTGGTTGCTGCTCATCATTCATCCGAGCTTCAAGATGGCGATCGTTACTCTCTTTGTGATTTCGCTCGGCGAAATCACGTTATCGCCGCGCTACTACGAATATATTTCGCGGCTGGCTCCCGCTGGCCAGCAAGGCACCTACATGGGTTTTGCATTTCTGCCCATTGGAATCGGTTCTCTGATCGGCGGCTGGCTTGGCGGCGTGTTAATCCATCGCTACGGCGAGATCGCGCACCAGCCGGCGAAAATCTGGTGGGCGGTGACTGGCGTGGGCGTTCTAACGACCTTGCTGATGGTTCTTTACGATTTGATCTTGAAGCCGAGCGCAAAAGTTTCGGAGTAAGATTGCAGTGATGAGATTCTTGCTCTCAGTCTCAGCGATCTTCAATCTCGCTCTTGGCGCAGCGGCCTGGCCGCAAGGCCAATCTCACCCTACAGAAATGCACGCCCAGGACACGAAAGCGATGGTGAATCACGGCGAGGCGGTCTTCAAAGAACACTGCGCCATCTGCCACTTCGCGGCAAGTCCGGAGAAAAAGATTGGGCCGGGGCTTCGCGGCATCACGAAGCGCGGGCGATTCTCAGATGGGACCTGGGCAAATGTGCCGAACCTGACGCGCTGGATCGAATCGGGCGGAAAGAACATGCCGGGATATCGCAAGGAACTCAGCGATGCCCAGATTCATGATCTGCTGGCCTACCTGCGCACGCTGTAACGAATCTCTCTTCACGCCTCAAATGAGCGCCAGTGCTTCGTCGGTGGTGATCAGTCGCGCGCCGGCGGCGGCCAATTCATCGAGCGTGCGCTTGCCCGCGGCGGGATCAAGCGTCTCGATCGCGTCTTTCACCACCGCTACCTTCCGCCCGCGCTGGAGCAAGCCCCGCGCCGCTTGACTCACGCAATATTCGGTGACGACGCCGAATACGACGAACTGTGCATCGGCTCCCAGCTTATCGACTAGAACCGACGCCTGCGGATTCGTGAATACATCGAGTTGCTGTTTTTCGAAGACGACCTGATGATGCGCGTTCCAATCTATAGGCCATTCAAAGTTCTGCGAATTGGGAACACGAATGAAATCGTTCGTCAGGCCCTCGCTGACGATCTCCGCGCCCAGCGTGTTGCGGATGCAGTGCGGCGCAAAAATCGTGAATTCAGGATCGTCGGGCGCATGATGGCAGGCGCTGGAGACCAAAAAAACGCGGCCGTCGCGCGCCACATCCACCAGCCTTTTCAAATTCGGGAGTGCCTTTTCCGCGCCCGGCACGTAGAGCGCGCCGCCCGGCAGCATAAAATCGCGCTGTACGTCCACTTCCCAGAAGACTACCGACTTCGACGCCATTGGACCGGCCTCGTGTGGATTACTTCACTTTCGCGCGTCCGACGCGCTTCTTGAGCTTCTCGAGCAGCGACTCGAGCCGCTTGCTGTAGGATACCGGATAAACCACGTCGCGGCGCAATTGACGATAGCGTTCCGGCAGCTTCGCAAGGCCTGCGTGGCAGCGCTCCCGCGATTCGAGCGTCGAGGCAGCCGTGATGACGCGTTTTCCATCACGCATGACCTCGATGAGCTGCAACTCGGCATTCGTCACCGTTTCCGATGCCAGCGCGATGCGATCGCCGATGAACTCACCATCGGCGTCGGTGAAGCGGAAGACCTGTTTCCGGCCGGGATACGTGACCTTCGCCTGAGTGAGTTTTGCGGCTTCATGCACGCGGCCGTCACGCTCAACCTCGACCAGTTTATAGACAAGATTCAAATGCGGCGCGTCGCCCGGAGTGGCCAGCGCCGTGCCGACGCCGAAAGCATCGATCTGCGCGCCTTTCTTCAGCAGCGCGGTCATGTTGTCTTCATCGAGATCGCCGCTGGCGAAAATCTTCACGTCGTTCCAGCCCGCTCGATTCAGCTCGCGGCGAATCCACTTGCTGTCTTTCACGATATCGCCGCTATCGAGGCGCACGCCGGAAGGCTTTCGTCCCATGGCGAGAATCTTCTTCAGCGCCGCACGAACATCGTAAGTATCAAGCAGCAAGACAGCGTGATCGGGAAACGCATCGAGAAAGTGGCTGAACGCCGTGGCTTCATCGGCATGCGCCATGACCCAAGAGTGCGCCTGCGTGCCATACGTCTCCATTCCGAATCGTTGCCCGGCAAGCACATTCGAGGTTCCCACACAGCCGCCAATAGATGCCGCACGCGCCGCGAGAAGACTGGCCTGGCTACCATGCGCACGCCGCGCGCCGAATTCGACCACCGGGCGTCCCTGCGCGGCGGTAACCACGCGCGCCGCCTTGCTCGCGATCATGGTCTGAAAGCTCATCGTCGCGAGGAGATAAGTTTCCATGATCTGCGCTTCGATGATCGGCGCGGTCACGCGAATCAATGGCTCGCCGGGAAACGCGAGCGTGCCTTCAGGCATCGCCCAGACCTCCCCGGTGAATCGGAATCTCTCGAGGTATTCAAAGAAAGGCTCGCGGATGTTGCGGAAGACCGGATGGCGGCGAAGAAACTCGATTTCTTCCCGCGTGAAATTCACATTTTCGAGAAAATCGAGGACTTGCTCGAGTCCGGCGGCGACGAGATAGTTCCGGCGGTGCGGAAGATTGCGAACAAACAACTCGAACGTGGCGCGAGCATCAAAGCCCGTCTGCAAATAGCCCGCGGCCATGGTCAATTCGTAGAGGTCGGTCAGAAGTCCCGAGTGCTCACGCATTGGCCGTGCATCGCTCAATGGGTTGAAGGTTGTTGCCGGCGCGTTCACGTATCGCTCATTCGCTGTATCGGGACCAAAAGACGAAACCCCCAAGCCGCCGCATCGCGAACGATGCGGGCTGTCCCTTGGGGGCTCGTCAATTCACCTTTTGGTGATCTTTGCGCCGGAAATCCCTACTTCAGAACGGCGTCTTTGAATGCCTTGGCCGCGCGGAGCCGGACAACGGTCTTCGCCTTGATCTTGATCGCTTCGCCGGTAGCCGGGTTGCGCCCCATGCGCGCTTTGCGATGAGCTTTCACCGCCCGACCCAATCCGGGAATGACAAATTTGCCGGCGCCCTTCGCTTCTTTTACCGCCAGCTTGAAAAGTTCGTCAAAAAAATCGCCGATTTTCTTCTTCGGCACTTCCAGCTTTTCGGCCAGATGCGCCACAATCTTGGACTTGCTCATTGGGCTTGCCATCGAGTTTCAAATTCCTCCTCAGAATTAAGTTGATTACGATTCAGGGCTGCCGGACTGCGCAAGGCACTATAGCCGCAGCGTCCTCTTTGCGCAAGCGGAAACACTAAAAAAGGCCGGAAAATCGCTATTTTTCGAATCGCCTGCGCCGGGCGCCCGGTTGTTTCAATGCCGCGCAAAACGGTCGTAGAAAATCGCCACCGATTTGATCCCGCCGAAGTAATTCTCGAGCGAGATGTGCTCATCCGGGGCATGCGCGTTTTCATCCGGCAGCCCGAAGCCCAGCAGCACGCACGGCACGTTGAAGGTGTCGTGCATCTGCGTGACGAACGGAATCGAACCGCCTTCGCGTATGAACACCGCCTTCCTCCCGAATCCCTGCTCCAGCGCGTGCATCGCTTTCTGAAAAATCGGATGCGAATAAGGCGCCACCCACGGCTTGCCCATGCTCAGCACTTCGAATTTGCATTTCACCGTGTCCGGCAGCAACTTGCGGATGTATTTCTCCACCATCTTGGCAATTTTCGGCGGATCCTGATTCGGCACCAGCCGCGTGGAGAGCTTTGCATGCGCCTTTGACGGGATCACCGTCTTCGCGCCCTCCTCCATGTAGCCGCCCCAAATGCCGTTCGTCTCCATAGTCGGCCGGCACCAGAGCTGTTCGGGAATCGTGTATCCCTTTTCGCCGCAGAGAGCCGGTGCGCCGACATTCTTGCGAAAATCCTTCTCGCGCCACGGGAGCGAATTCAGCGCTTTGCGCTCCGTCCGCGAAATTGTGGCCACGTCGTCGTAAAATCCCGGCACCGTGACATGAAAGTTCTTGTCGTGCAGCTTCGCGATCATCTCGGCGAGGATCGTCAGCGGATTCGGCACCGCGCCGCCAAATACACCGGAGTGCAAATCCTGCACCGGCCCGGTGATCTCGATCTGATAATAATTCAGGCCGCGAAGGCCATACGTAATCGACGGCACGCCCTTGGCCAGCATGCTCGTATCCGACACAACCAGCGCATCGGCCTTCAATTGGTTGCGGTGCTGCACCACGAAATCCCACAGGCTTACGCTGCCGACTTCCTCTTCCCCCTCGATCATCACTTTCACGTTCAGCGGCAACTCGCCTTCGGTCTTAAATAGCGCTTCCAGCGCCTTCAAATGAATATGCACCTGGCCCTTATCATCAGCCGTTCCCCGGCCATAAAGATTTCCATTGCGCACGGCCGGCTCGAAGGGCGGCGAGCTCCAAAGATTCAGCGGTTCCGCCGGCTGCACATCGTAATGCCCATAAAAGAGAATCGTCGGCCGCCCGGCAATCTGCTTCGATTCGGCGTAAACGAGCGGGTGCATCTTCGTCGGATAGATCTCGATCTTTTCCATACCCGATGAGCGCAGCTTTTCCGCCAACCATTTCGCCGCGCGTTCGATGTCCGGCTTGTACTCGGACTTGGTGCTGACGCTCCGAATGCGCAGAAACTCGGTCAGCTCTTCGAGATTCTGATCGCGGTGGTTCTCAATGTATTCCAGAAAATTCATCAATACGCTCCCAGGTTAGCTAGGATGATGGACGCCGGTGATGCGCGACGCGTTACCAGCAGAGGTGTTTTATCCCCAAGTCGCAAACCGCCATTCTACGGAAGCAGCCCACATCCCAGCAAGCTCAAATGGCGTCGAAGTCGATTCGCGGCTCGAACTCCAACGGCCTGCCGGAAACGCCCGTAGTATGCCGGCGCGCGCGGCTCAGCGAGACATTTTGGGCACCTCCGCAGAAAAGTGCAGTTGACCCGCACCGCCACCAAGCGCACGATTGCTTTGTGGAGACTGTAGCGCCCAGCCCGCCCGCTCGTCGCAGCACACGCGTCTTCACGCGCATTCCCGTGCGCGCCGCGGGCAAATCCGCCACCGGCCGCAAGTTCCGCGAAAATAGCCAGACCATCGTCGTCAACGCTCACGGCGCCCTGCTCTACGTGCAGGCGGAAGTCGAACTCGGCACCGACATTCTCCTGATCAATCCGGTTACCGAAGAAGAGCAGGAATGCCGCGTCGTTTTCATTGGCGACCTTTCCGACAAAGGCCAACGCATCGGCGTCGAATTCCTCTCGCCCGCCCCGCATTTCTGGGGCGTAGACTTCACGCCCACCGATTGGCCCGGCCGCGCCCCAGGCGCGCCCGGCCGCTGAACGCGTAATCCTGCTGTCATCCCGAACGAAGTTAGGGATCTAGCCTGTCCCAAAGATCGAAGATCAAATTTACATCGTGGAAGTAAATAAATGGGATCGTAGGGGCGTCCGCCCAGGCGGACTGCACCCGCTGGCATACATCCAGAGAAGTGGAAACCAAATGCGCAGCAGTGAACTATTTGTAGAGGGACTTAACAAACTCAGGCCGGAGCACCTGCAGTAGATTGCTGTAGTCGTCGGTCCAAAGCAACGGCGCCCTGCTCAGCGGCACAGGCGTCGCAAATTCCTTCATGTTCGGCAGAGCCAGACTCGCCGGATTCCTCGAAAGGAAAATCCACCGCGCCCCGCCGGTTGAGACGGCGACGCTGCTCATCTGCTGCGAATTGCCGAGCGCAACCACAACGGGAGCCAGATCCAGATACCAATTGGAAATGTGAAACGCGACCACGCTATCCGGCCCGCGCAATTCCCTGCTGTAAATTTCAATGGCCTCGCGCGTCAGCAAATGCAGCGGAATCGCATCGCCGCGAAACGCATCCACAATCAACACATCGTACTTCTGCGGCTGGCCCTGCGAAAGTTCATGCTCGAGCGAAAGCCGTCCATCGCCCACCTGCGTTTCCACTTTCGCCGGCGAATCCTTCACGAAAGTAAAATACGGATGCGGCCCTTCGGAGAAATGAATCACCACCGGATCGATCTCGTAGAAACGGTAGAAGTCGCCGGCCTGCCCGTAAGCCGCCAGCGTCCCCACGCCCATCCCGATCACGCCCACTCGCAGCGGCTGCGACCCGTTCGCTCCACGCGGAAAATTCGTCAGCAACATTCCCACGCCGGTCTTGCGGCTGAAGTAGCCCGTAGGCTCATCGCGCTTCGCCGGATCGATGAACTGCGAACCGTGCTGCACCGCTCCGCTCTGCATTCGCAGCGAATCGAACGTCTTGATCACATATTTGACGCCGAAAAAGTTGCGATCCTGCAATAGCGCATAGTCGGCGTCGCGCCGGATTCGCTGCAGGGCGAAGAATGCAAACAGCGCCACTGCCGCCAAAGCCGCTGCCGGAATCCACGGAAAATTCGGAGCGATGGCAGCCACCCCTGCGCGTTTCCTGCGCAGATAAACTAGCGCCGCGATGAGAGCGATTCCCGCCGTGACAAGCGCCTGCCTCTGCGTCAGATGCGCCCTCAGGAAATACGCCAGAATCGCCAGCGCTACGGCCCACGTGGCCCGCGATGTCCTCCCGCGGCGATCCTCCATCAGGAACGACCACACCAGCAGCGCTCCGCATCCAATCAGCGCGATCTGAAATTCCCACAGCCCGCGGAAAATCACCGGCGCAATCAGCACCACGATCACGCCGCCAAGCGCGCCGCCGGTCGCCACGAGAAGGAAGAACGCCGTTAAATGCCGCGCGGCCGGCTTCGATCGCGCCAATTCGCCGTGGCATACCATGCACACGGAAAAAAGCGCCAGCGAAAAGATCCCAATCTGCCGGATCGCCGCGAAATTCGCGCCGTCGAAAATCGCTTTCATTCCCACGCCGAGGCCCAGCGCGTAAAGCGGAATGAAAACCGCCCGCCGGTACCACCGATCGCTATCGAAGGTGATGATGAACGAAAGCAGATAAAGGCTGAGCGGCACGACCCACAGCAGCGGAATCACGACGATGTTCTGGCACAGCAAGTTCGTCGTCGAGAGCAGCATCACCGAGGAGCATGTAGCCAGCGCGACCCACAGGACGTACCGCATCGCGCTGGGAGCAGGCGACGCTTCGTCAATCGAAGAGATCGGCTTCTGCGCTTCGCGCGCGCCACGCTCTTGGCGGCCGAAATGCCATGCCACGCCTGCGCAGCTCAGGGCAAAAATTACGAATCCGCTCGACCACAGCAGCGCCTGGTGCTTGATCGTCAGCAGCCATTCGACCAGAAACGGATAGCTCAGCAGCCCCAGCAGCGAGCCCACATTCGACAACGCGTAGAGGCGATACGGCGATTTGCCGCCCTGGCTACGAGCAAACCAATCCTGAAGTAGCGGGCTCGTCGTGGAGAGCAGAAAAAAAGGCAGTGCCACCGTCACGCTCAGCAGCTCGAGAATCTTTGCGACGGGATTGTCACCCGGCTGCGGCTTCCACGCCGCTCCCGGCGTGATCGGCGTTCCCCATTTCAGCCAGAGAATAGACACGACGGCCAACGCCGTGGCAAGCAATGCGACGTGAATGCGGCTCTGGGTTTTCGTCGCAGGCCGACTCGAGAGCCAGTGCGCGTAGGCATATCCCAGCAGCAGCAGGACTTGAAAAAAGAAGAGGCTCGTATTCCAGACGGACGGCCCGCCGCCGAAAAGCGGAAGAATGTATTTGCCGATCACCAACTGAACTTGAAAAAGCAGGAACGCGCTGAGAAAAATGACCGCGCCGTAGACAACCACGAGATTCCGCGCCGGCGGAATAGCGTCCGGCGAAATCGGCAGTTCGCGCGCGAGCGGCTCGAGTTCCGCGACATCGTACATCTGGCTCATCTTGACAGTCTTTCAGACCACGAGATGCCGTCGCAACTGTCCCGGAGGGCCGCTATGACGCAGTGGTTACGGCGTGGAGGTTGACGCTTCGCGCACGGGCGCTGAAGTGCGGCGGCGCTGCAGCCAGTCGCCCAGGCGCCATGCAAGAAGGAGAAAGACCAGCGCCGCGTAGAGCAGCGGCTTGCGAACATCGGATTTCACGAGCCAGTAGTAATGAATCACTCCGGCGATCGCGCTGAAATAGATTGCGCGATGGATCATTTGCCAGCGCTTGCCGCCCAGACGCCGGATCCAGCCCGCCGTGGATGTGAGTGCCAGCGGGATCATGAGAACGAAGGCCGTGAAGCCGACGGTGATGAAGCGCCGCTTCTCGACGTCTTTGATCATCTCCGCGAAATCGAAGAATTTATCGAGCCAGATGTAAGTGGTGAAGTGCAGGCAGCCATAAAAAAACGCAAAGAGACCGAACATCCGCCGGAAGCGAATCAATTCCGGCAGGCGCAGCACTTTTCGCAGCGGCGTTACTGCCAGCGCGATGATCAGGAAACGCAGCGTCCAATCGCCTGTCGCGTGGGTGATGCGCTCAATCGGATTCGCGCCGAGGCCATGATGCAGCCCTTGCCATACCAGCAGCCCGGCCGGCACAAGGCACAGAGCAAATACCGGCACTTTCGTCCATTTATTCGCGAGGAGGGAAGGCACGCGGCGGCTCCGGCTCAGTAATACTTTTTCAAATCCATGCCGCTATAGAGGCTCGCGACCTGGTCGCCATAGCCATTGAACATCAGCGTGGGCCGCTTGAAGAAATCGCCGAGCCGCCGCTCTTTCGCCTGGCTCCAGTTCGGGTGATCGACGTTCGGATTTACGTTGGAATAGAAACCGTAGGCAGCTGCGTAAGCGAGATTCCAGGTGGTCGGCGGCTGCGACTGCACGAAGCGAATTTTCACCAGCGACTTAATGCTTTTGAAGCCGTACTTCCACGGGAGCACCATGCGCACCGGCGCGCCATCCTGATTCGGCAGATTTTCCCCGTACATCCCCACGGTGAGCAGCGCGAGCGGATTCATGGCTTCATCGAGACGCAGACCTTCGACGTAGGGAAAATCGATGCCGGCCCAGCGCCCTTGAGGCATTTGTTTCGGGTCGTAGTAACTCTCAAACGCAACGTATTTTGCTTTCGGCGTCGGCTCGACCAGCTTTGCCAGCGCGCTGAATGAGAACCCGATCCACGGCACCACGATCGACCACGCTTCGACGCAGCGGTGCCGGTAGATTCTCTCTTCGAGCGGCGCCAGCTTTAGAATTTCGTCCATCGTAAATTTGCGCGGCTTCTTTACTTCACCTTCGACGGAGACCGTCCATGGCGACGTGCGGAAATTCTTGGCATTTTGCGCCGGGTCTTCTTTCCCCGTGCCGAATTCGTAGAAATTGTTGTAAGTCGTGACGTCGTTGTAGGGCGTCTGCGGCTCGGTAGTGCTGAACGGGCTCTTCGAGGAGACATTCAGTTTCGTCCCGGCATAGGCTATCTGGCGGGGCGACAACAAATCGAGAATTTTCGTGCCTGCAACGGCTGCGGCTCCGGCCAGCGTCATACCTTGCAAGAACTTTCGCCGATTGATGTACACAGATCGCGGGGTCACATCCGAGTATTTCAATTCGTCCTGGCGCTTGACCAACATGGCTCCCTTGCCGCTCCCACTCCCTACTTATGATACGCACTAGACTGGCTGATTAGATGTCCGGGCACGGACAAAGTTCCTCGGAGTTTACGGAACTCGCTCCGATCATGTGTCTCTGCAGAAGAGCTGGAATTACTCGCGTGGCGGCTAAAATTCGGCCTGCGTGAAGAGCCGCCGCTTGGCCACTTCGACCAGCGCGAGATATGTCACCGTGGAAATCGCGAGAAAGGCGAAGTAGGGAAGCGGCAGCGGCGTGAATCCCAATTCGCGAGCGAGCGGCGAATAGGGCAGCCAGATCCCGATAATCACGACGAGTATCGTAGTGATCGCCAGCGGAGTGCTCGGACGGCTCTTCAGCGGATTGCCCATCGTGCGAATCACGAAAAGCACGAGCGTCTGTGTGGCTAGTGACTCGACGAACCAGCCGGTGTGAAATTCCGCCTCGCCTGCATGAAAGTAGCGCAACAGAACATAGAATGTGAGGAAATCGTAGAGCGAGCTGATCGGTCCGATATAGAGCATGAAGCTTTGAATCAGTTTTATATTCCAACGCCGCGGCTTGCGAACGTAATCCTCGTCCACGTTGTCCGTCGGAATGGTGACTTGCGCTGCATCGTAGAGAAAATTGTTGAGCAGGATCTGCGTGGGTAGCATGGGCAGGAATTTCAGGAAGATCGAAGCGCCCGCCATGCTGAACATGTTTCCGAAATTCGAGCTGGTGCCCATCAGCAGGTATTTCAGCACATTGGCCGATGCCCGACGGCCTTCGACGATGCCTTGGTGAAGCACATTCAGGCCCGGCTCGAGAAGAATGATGTCGGCGGCCTCGCGCGCCACGTCTACGGCGGACGAGACCGAAATTCCCACGTCGGCCGCACGCAGCGACGGGGCGTCGTTGATTCCATCGCCCATGTAGCCGACCACATGGCCGCGCAGTTTGAGCGCGTGAATGATGCGGTGCTTCTGCATCGGCGAAACGCGCGCGAAGACCGTCGCTTCTTCGGCCAGGTGCTGCAAGGCGGTGTCGGTGGTGTGCTCGAGATCGTCGCCGAGAATGATCGTCGGATTTGCGAGTCCCACCTGCTCGCAAACGTGCCGCGCGACGAGTTCGTTGTCACCCGTTAGAATTTTGACCGTGACGCCGTCGCGCTCTAGCGCCGCGAGCGATGCCGCGGCGTCGGGGCTCGGCGGATCCGCGAACGCGAGATAGCCGGCGAGAACGAGTGAATTCTCATCGTCCTTCGTGTAACGCTCGCGCGGCTCGATTTCGCGATAGGCCGCAGCGAGCAGCCGAAAACCCTGGCTGCTCAGATCGTCGAAAGTTTTCCGGCAGCGATGCAGCGCGTCGGGGTCGAGCGGAATCACTCGGCCGTCCGCTTCGTAGGAATTGCAGACGGCGAGAATTCCTTCCGGCGCGCCTTTCGTGATCAGCAGATGTTTCGCGGCGGAATCATTTTTCTTCTCGATTACGACGGAAAGGCGGCGGCGATCGAAATCGAACGGAATTTCATCGCGCTTCACGTAAGCCTCGGCGTCCGGCCGGTCGATCTTCAAGATTGCGACGTCGAGAGGGCTGCGAATGCCCGTCTCGAATTTGCTGTTGATGTAAGCGAGCGCCAGCGGCTTGTCGGACGGCTTGCCGAGATAATCCACCGAGGAATCGAGAGTCATCTGCCCGGTGGTCAGCGTGCCGGTCTTGTCGCTGCAGAGCGTGTCGATCGTGCCGAAATTTTGAATCGCGGGGAGATGCTTGACCACCACTTGCTTGCGCGCCATGCGCACCGCTCCCCGCGCCAGCGTGACCGAAGAAATCATGGGCAGAAATTCGGGCGTCAATCCGACCGCAAGCGCCACGGCGAAGACGAAAGATTCGAATGCGGGCCGGTGCATGGCCACGCGCACCACGAGAATGAATAAAACCAGAAAAAATACCGTACGCGAGATCAGCAGGCCAAATTGCTTCATGCTGCGCTCGAAGTCGGTTTCTTCCGGCCGCATCGCCAGCCGGTCGGCGATCGCACCGAAAATGGTCTGCGAGCCGGTCTTGAGGATTTCCGCGGTCGCGGTGCCGCTGACTACCGAAGTTCCGAGGAAGACGAGGTTGAGCGCGTCGGGGCCGGTCGAAGGTTGCCCGGCGCTGAGCTTCGACTCCTTTTCGACGGGCATCGATTCGCCGGTCAGCGCGGATTGCTGGACGTAGAGATCGCGCGCTTCGGTCAGCTTGCCGTCCGCGGGGACGAGATCTCCTGCGGAGAGCCGCACCAGATCGCCGGGAACAATTTCGCGTCGCTTGATTTCCTGCCACTTGCCGTCGCGGAGAACAGTGGCGGTCGGCGTGACATTCTCGCGAAGCTTCTCGATGGCTTTCTGCGAGCGGTAGGTCTGAATGAAATTGATGGCCACGCCGAGGGAGATGATGACGAGAATTACGGTTGCGTCGGTCGCATCTCCGAGTGCGAACGATGCGGCGCTGGCAATGAGCAGGATGACGACCAGCGGATTCAGAAAGAGCAGCAGCAGCTCGAGAATTGGTCCGCTACGTTTTTTCGGCGCCGGCTCGTTCGGCCCGAACTGCTTGAGGCGGTCGGCGGCCTCGCGCGAGGAAAGACCCGCGGAGACCGCCGGAGTTGCGGGAGCGGCCGCCATCAGATCTTCCTCGATACGAGCATCAGATTTTCGCCGTAGAGGATGGCGGGCGAAAGAAGCGTGCGGCGCATTTCCTTGTTGCGTTCGCGTTGCGCTGCGGATTTTTCCTTTCGGAACGCGATGAGAGTGTAGAGCCACATCCACGGTGCGAAGATTGAGTACGCATAGCTGATTGGTTTTGTGTGCGTCGCGTCGACGGTTACGAGCTGGAAACCGCTGGTGTGGAGCAGGTAGCGCAGCTCGGGAAAAGTGCGCAGGCCGATGTGGTGCAGCGGATGGCGCGCGGATTCATCGAGTGGGCGCGGATCGCAATTGTAAAAGCCGCTGCCGAAAAAGCGCATCCTCGAGCGCAACGAAATTATGTTCGGCGTTGTGACAATCAGGATTCCGCCGGGCTTGATGAGGCGGTGCATTTCGCGAAGGAAGGCGAATGCGTCTTCGAGGTGCTCGATGCCTTCGACGCAGAGGATGAGATCGAAGCTCGCGTCGGGCCACGGCAACGGACGCGTGATGTCGGCGAGTCGAAAGCGGCCACCTAGAGCGGCGCGCGCGGCGGGCAAGAGTTCATCGACCATGTCCACGCCGGAAATTTCGAAGCCCAGTTTGGCGAGCTCGATTGAAACTTCGCCGTCGCCGCAGGGCGCGTCGAGGATTTTTGCGCCGCGCGGCAGGCCGAGAGCCGGCACGCGCTGCAAAACCGAGGCATAAATTTTCGGGCAGCTGGGCGCTTTCATCGGTTGCGGCGCTCGATTTTTAACCGAAACAAGGGTTCAATTAAAACCTCCCGTAAGTCATTGAAAACAAACGGTGGGACCTATTTCTAACCGAAACATTTTGCGAAGTGTCCTGGTGGTGCGATTAGCGGGTTTGCGGTGTGTCCTAGTCTCGAGATAGGATTTGAAAGCCCGAGCTGGGCAGTGCCCAGCGCTAAAGCGCTTCGTTAATGGCGACGCTTTTTCGGAGCGCTGAAGCGCTCCTCCCCCGCATGAATGCGGGGGCTCCCACCTAACTGCGAAGCCTCCCGGACTTGAATTGCGGGGCTCCCTCCGTGCGCCGGATTCGACGCGATCTCGAATTAGGACAGTACGCCAGCTTGGTGAGAGTTGGGAGCTCGATGGCGGGCTCTTTTCGATCGCCAAGTCCTGCTTCGTATTTTGGCGCCAGCTTTTCATGCTTGCCGCTCCTCTAATCACCGTAGCATGGATTTGCGGAAATTTCATGGGCCGGAGTCTGTGGAATGCGGCGTCTTTTGTGTCGGCGATCACAAAGGCATGTTTGGGCTGAAGCGCGATTTCGAGGGGTCTTCTCCCGATGTATGATTAGCTCCGAAGTGCCCAGCGCTAAAGCGCATCCTTGATGGCGACGTCTTTTCGGAGCGCTGAAGCGCTCCTCCCCCGCATGAATGCGGGGGCTGCCACCTAACTGCTAAGGCTATCACGCATAAATTGCGGGGCGGCGAGCGCGGATTGCTGGCGATGAAATCTCTCGCCGTTTGCTGACTGTCTCCCGCCTTCCGATATCTTTGTGTTGCTTCATTATTTGAATAACGATTCAAGAAACTCATGCACGCTATCGAATTTTTGATGGAACTGCTTACGATTTCTTTATGGATGGCTTACGGCTTCCTTACGAGAGACCCCTATTTTGAAGTGATTGATCTGCGCGCACCACTTGCGTGCAACAGACACGGGGGTGTCTCACATGCTGAGGAAGGTATCGATATTCTTGATCGCGATCGTGTTGTTGGTGCCGCGCGCCACCGGCCAATCGACATTTGGCGGCATCGTCGGAGTGGTGAAGGATCCGAGTCAAAGCGCCGTGCCGAACGCGCAACTCACGCTAACAAGCCTGGACGACCGCAGCCAGCGCAGCGCCAGCACGGACAACAATGGCGGATTCGAATTCATTAATTTGAAAGCGGGACACTACGAACTGGAGATTCGCGCGGGTGGATTCGCCGACTACAAAGTGGAGTCCCTGCAGCTCGACGCTCGTCAAAGCCTGCGTCTCGACGTGTCGCTGAAAATTGCCGGCTCGACGCAAACCGTGGAGGTCAATAGCCAAGCCGGCCCGGTAATCGACACTGAAAACGGCACCATCGGCGACACGAAAGACTTCCAGCAACTGACCGGACTGCCGGTGAATTACCGCGGCGCGACGACCAGCCCACTCGCCATGCTGGCGACGGTTCCTGGCGCGCAGCAAGACGCCAACGGCAACGTGTCTGTGGGCGGCGGGCTTCCTTCACAGGTGCAATATTCGGTTGACGGCTCATCCACCGTGAACATCCGGCAGAATGGGGCGCTCGGCAACATGAACCCGTCCTCCGAACTCATCAGCGAATTCAAAGTAACGCAATTCAACAACAATGCGGAATTCGCGCAACTGGGCGACGTCACCATCTCCACGAAGAGCGGCGGCAATCAATTCCACGGGAGCGCGTTCGAATATCTGCAGAACAGCGCCCTTGACGCGAGCGTGTGGAACAGCCCTGACAAGCCGCACAAGGCGTTCAATACGTTTGGCGGGAGTTTCGGAGGCCCGCTGCACCTGCCCCACGACATCCACGGCCAAGCCACGACTTTCTTTTTCGCGGACTTCGAAGCCAATCGCCGGCGCTTTGCGACTCCGCTCTTTCTGTTCGTTCCCAGCAACGCCATGCGGCAAGGGAATTTTTCGGAACTCTCCACGCCGCTCATGGATCCTTTCACCGGCACGGCTTACCCGGGCAACGTAATTCCCAGCGGCAGCCAGTGCAGCAACTCGCAGGACTGCATCAATCCTGCCGCCGAAAGTTTGCTCAACAACTTTCTGCCCGCACCAAACGTCAATGTGAGCGCTGCGAATTTCGGCTCACAGGCGAACTACTTGCAGCAGACAGCCACGCCGAGCAACACCAACGGCTTTGACCTGCGCGTGGACCGGACGATCAACGCAAAACAATCCATGTTCGTGCGCTGGAGTTGGAAGGAAGTCGGCGCACAGTCTCTCACGGATACCGCGCTGAATACGGTCAATAACTTCCTGCCGCCCGATCAGGACTCCGAGCGCGATAACAACCTCATCATTTCGCACAACTATGTGCTCACCAACAATCTCGTGAACGAAGCGCGATTCGGCCTGTCGTTCTGGCAGTTCCAGGCTAAATTTCCGATTCAAGGAGCCGATGCGATCTCCACACTTGGCCTGACAGGCCTCGACCTCAGCGACCATCCCGATGCCGGCGGTTTTCCCATCTTTAATTTTAGCGATGACCCCGGCAACTACTCGCCGATCGGCCGGGACAAAGACGGCATCACAAAATCGCAGACCATTCAATTCGCCGACAATTTCACGTGGATCAAGGGCCGCCACACCATAAAGTTTGGCGCCGACGTGCGTCACGTTCGCTACCAGGATCTCGAAAGTTTCGGGGGCGCCGACGATTTCGGCGATTTCACCTTTGACCAGGGCATCTTTACAGGAAACGCCTTCGCCAATTTGCTTCTAGGCTTGCCGACGAAAACCTACGTGGCACAATCCGGGCCCGACGTTCACGCGCACGCGATTCAGACCGGCGTCTACGCGCAAGACGAATTCCGCGTCGGCGATCGTCTGACGCTTACGTATGGCCTCCGCTGGCAGGCGCTTCCGCCCTTCGTCAGCGATCTTGGCAACCTGACCGCGTTTGACGTGCGCAACGGCGGCATCATCATTCCCGCCGGCAACCAACCGCGTCCAGGTTTTCTCGCCACAATCAACAGTTGCAATCCCGCCGATCCAACTAACGCGGCCGATCCCTGCGGCGCTGCCACTCCCGCGGATGCGGCCCTCGGCTGTGCGCCCGTGTTGGACGCGAACCCCAACATGCCTTGCGCGCCGGTGGAGTTCGCCAACAAAATCGGGTTGGGGCCCGGGCTGCGGCAATTCTATTGGAAAAACTTTCAGCCGCGGGTGGGAATTGCCTATCGTCCTTTCGGAAACAATAAGACGGTGCTGCGGGGCGGTTTCGGAATCTTTACGATGACCAATCTCGGTCAGCTTTCCTTCAACACGACCAACATCGACGTGTCCGTGGTTCGGACCACCGGCAATTCCATTAACAATGGCCAGCCGGCGTTTCAATTTCCCAGCGCGCGTACGGGGGATGATCCCGCGGCGATCGCCGGCACCGGCGATTTTTACCAAAACACGCTGACCAATTACCGCGATCCGCAATCCGCGCAATGGAATTTCACCGTGGAACGCGAGATCACTCGCGACGTAACGCTGCGGGAAAGCTATGTGGGCATGAGCTCTTACCGCATGAGCCAGACCGTAGACCTCAATCAGGTGGAACCCAGCACGACATCGCCGAATCCCAATGCGAAGCCGTATCCCAATTGGGGCCGCATTCTCTCGACGACGAATGCGGGTCATGTGAACTACAACGGCTTGCAATCGGAGTTCAATATTCGCGCGCGAGGCGGCTTGACCCTGCAGGCGAACCACGTCTGGGCCAAGAGCCTCGGCAACGTCGGCGGGGACGCGCCCACGGCATTCAATCCCGAAATTATCTACGGCACGCCTGTCGCCAATCGCTTCGATCTCTCCGCCAACCGCGGCAATATGGCCGGGCCGCGTCGCAATCGTTTTCTGCTATCGGCCGTTTACGATCTCCCTGTGGGCCAAAATCGCAGATTCTTTTCGCACATGAATCGCTTCTCTGATCTCGCGTTTGGCGGATGGTCCATCAGCACCGTCAGCCTGTGGGAAAGCGGGCCGTACCTTACTCCCACCACCAGTCCAAACTACGATCCGGGAAATCTGAATCTTTCCTATCGAGGGGCCTTTCAGCGCCCTGATTGCGTTGGGAATCCGAACATCCCAAATCATGCGACGGGCAGTATGTTCAACATCAACGCCTTCGATCCGATTCCTTCCGCGCCTGTAGGAAACTGCGGTGTCGGCATTCTTGTGGGTCCCAGCGCATCGACCATCGCTGCCGGGCTTTCCAAGAATTTTCAGGTCAGCGAGCGCTTTCGGCTGCGCTTCGAGGGCACTTTTACCAATCTGCTCAACCATCCGAACTTCGCTCCGCCGCCTACGAATGTGACTTCGTCGTCGTTTGGCATCGTGCAAAACGTGCAGAGCGCGGAGAACAGCGGAAACCGCACGGGGCAGCTGAGCCTACGATTGGAATTCTAGAAAGCGGTGTTGGAGATTGGCGACGCGAGGCTTTGACGGAGAGGATTCGACCCACGAAGACCAATCAGGTAAAATTAGAGATCCGCGCCCGTAACTCAGCTGGATAGAGTATCTGCCTTCGAAGCAGAGGGTCGGGGGTTCGAATCCCTCCGGGCGCGCCACTTCTCGTCGGTCCAGCCCGGACACATGGGTTACAGAACGTACCGGCTACACAGGTAACTACCGTGGGCCGAATGGGTTCTCGAGAGGTTCGAGAACTCGAGTCTCAAGATCGAAGTATCCCAAATCATAATCCATGAAGCTAACTAGCCAGATGTCGTCGTGAACTTCTTCACCGCGAGAATTGTGAGCGCGACGAAAATCGCCATGACGATGACCTGCGAAATCAAAAATGGCGGCTCGGAGCCTGTCGGCGCCACGGCGTTCAGAGCGGGCACCTTCATGAAGGCCTGCGCGATGAGAACGAAACAATTCAGGTAGAGGGCGATCATGGCGGTGATGACGTAGGTGCGGCGCCAGGCGCCGGCGAGGCGACGCGAATAGCGCGCGAAGATGGCGATCACCAGTGCAACCATCGAGATGGCGCCGATGGCGTAGGACGGTTTGAAGCCACGAAAGGGAAAGAAGAAGCCAGTCACGCTGGTGAGAACTGTTGTGGCGAGGAAGAGCGCGGTCCAACCGTCGAGCCTTTTCGAGGCGAGGAGCCCGAAGGCGACGACGAGTCCGGACAGGATTCCGATCAAGCTCAATACCACGTGTACGAAGGTGTATGGCGTCATACCGAGGATCATGAATCGTTCCCTTTCAGACTGAATTGCCACTATGGATGCATGCGACGGCAGCGAGGTTACATGTTGATCTTTCCAGACGCAAGGCATCGCCGGGCGAGTGAAATCGCGCGCGCCGCAGTCGGGACGAATGGAATCCGAGAGAACGATGATCCCGGGAGGTGAGCTGAGTCAGAGGCCGTTCTCGTTCATTTCCTGAATTTCTTTTTCGATTTTGGCGCGCTCTTCGGCGGTGAGGTATCGCGCGCGGCACTCCTCGACACTGGGAGCGCCGTTTAGGCCGAAGAAAATTTCGTCGAGGCGTTGAATCCAGGCGTCGGTGGCCGGATCGGCGAAGCGGGCTTCGCCCATCGAGAAGCAAAGCCAGTTGTGGCCGAAATGGGCGGCGTACCCTTCCGGGGAATAGCCTTCGGCGATCATTTGTTTGGCCTTTTCTTCGTAGCCGGCGTCGGCCGGCGGGCGTTCAGTCTTGTTCATGGAATCCTCGATTCGCGCGTTCGGAACACTTGACGAAAAACAGGATAAAAAATTGCGGTTGGCAGGGCAACTCGATGCGCACACAGCGTTTCCACGCCATGCAAGGTATGGTATAACTGTTATACTAGTATGCGTTTCCGCTTTAACGCCCGGAAGAGCAGGCTACTGAAGGCCAATCCGAGGCGCGGAATCGGCTTTGAAGAGGTGCAGGAGATCTTTGGGCGCGAGTACTACTTAGATCGCCGGGCCGACGTGCCGGAGCAATACCGGGCCATCGGTTGGGTCGGAGGGCGGTTGTACACGGTGATCTTCCAGGTTCGAGAGGATGATGAAGGGGAATATTGCCACCTCGTGACCCTCTGGAAATCGACGCGAGAGGAACGAAATCTTTATGAAGAGAATTCGTAAGAAGAAAAGCGCACCCTCGGCAGAAACAATCGCCCGGATGGCGGATCGAGGAAAGGACGTGTCGCGTTTCTTCACGAACGCGGGCCGGATGATGGAGCCGATTCAGCGCGTGAACGTGGATTTCACGGCGACGATGCTCGAGGAACTGGAGAGAGCGGCGAAAGAACTGAATATAAGCAGGCAGGCTGTAATCAAGACGTTGGTCCGGCAGGCGCTCGATCAGCACTATCTTGCGAAGGGAACGCGTTCAAGAGAGCGGCTTGACGGTGATTGACGGGAAAGGTAGCTTCTTGATTGGAGTAATCGCAGGCTTGGATTGCATTACCTGAATTAGTCGGGGGTTAATGGATGGGGCAGGAGACGCGACGGGGGAATGAGCCGGATCTTCGACGGATCGGGCTGCATCCCGATTTCTGGTATCCGCTGGCGCGCTCGAAGGATGTGAAGAAGGGCAAGACGCATCTGGCAATGTTCGGCGGCGAGCCGATCGTGCTGGCGCGAGGCGAGAGCGGCGAGGTGTTTGCGCTCGACGATCGTTGTGCGCACCGGCAGTTTCCTTTGCACAAAGGGGTCGTTTGCGGCGAAATCTTGAAGTGCGCGTATCACGCGTGGAGCTATCAGAAGGACGGGCGCGTGGCGGGCGTGCCGTATTTGCCGAAAGACGCTTGCCGGCCGGAGGGCGTGAAGGGCTACGCGTGCCGCGAGGCTTATGGATACGTTTTCGTTTTTGCGGGAGAGCGCGAGAAGGCCGGGCACGTGAGCTTTCCGGAGTTGCCGTACTTTCATTCGAAGAAACGCAAGACCATGCATTTTTGGCGCAAAGTGGAATGCCACTATTCGTTCATGCATGAGAATTTGATGGACATGAATCATCAATTCCTGCATCGCGGAATTATGGGGACGATTAAGCCGACGTTGCTCGACTACAGCAAGGGCGAAGATTGGGTCGAAGTGAAATACAAGTTCGAGCAGGCGGCGGGAAAGCCGGATCGCGGGGCCGATTTCATGATGGCGGGACGGAAGAGAAAAGATTCGGAGCGGAAATCGGGCGACGTGATGACGATTCGGACGCAATATCCCTATCAGACGCTGAGCATCGTGCGCGGCGGAGCGGATGAGCCGGCGTTTAATTTGTGGGTCGTGTATGTGCCGTACGGCAAAGAGCAGCGGAGTCACATCAGCTGCGGGATGTTGATGATAGAGAAGCCGCCGATTCCCGGACTGATCCATGTGATCTGGCCGCTCATCCGGCGATTCGCGGAATCGGTTTTCACCGAGGATCGCATTGCCGTGGAAGCGGAGCAGAAGGCGCACGATGAGCAGCAAGGGGATTGGAATCGGGAGATCAATCCGGTGATCATCGCGCTACGCGATGTGCTGATGCGGAACGGAGTGGCGCTCGAGCCGGAAATTGCGCGCGCGGCGGCTGCAGGGGAATTCCGCGTGATGCAAAACGCCTGAGCGCGCCCAGAGCATCCCGCGGCGATGCGCCTCAAGGCTAGGCCACAGACTTTGACTTAGTCTTCGCTCAGAAAAACGGCCGGTAATCGGCGGAAAACTTCTGCAGTTGGTTTCCAGTCTCCCTGCATCGCTTTGGCGCCAGCCTCCGCGTAGCCTGCGTTGGGAGCCGGCCGCAAGCGGATGAATGGCGGCAGGCCATATCGCATCGCAATGCAGTTGGCCCAAAGGCGCGCGGTGCGGCCGTTACCGTTTGCAAATGGATGTATTCGTACCCACTCGGCGTGCACCCAAGCACACAGATCGACTATTGCGGCCAGTTGGTCAGCGTCCGGCTCCTGCCCGATCAGCAGCAGCTCGTCCAATTCGGCGACGAGCGTTTGAAGTTTTTCTTCAAAGCGTCGTAGCTCCCCGGCCACAGTTATCGAACGCACGCCGGGGTTCACGCCGACTTTTACTTCAATGCCCTCGAGACCTTGTTCGCCACGGAACGCGCCAACATATCTCGGGTCGGGCACGTCCAGTCCCTGCATGATGAGTGCCTGCCAGTGGCGTGCCGATTCCACCGTCGGATCCTCGCGCTGCTCCGCCGCTCGAACCATCTCCTCGAGGACGAGCGCGAGATTCTGTCGCAACTGGGGACTGTCAGCGTCCCAGTTAGACACCTAGAAGCTTTCTGATCTTTCGTTGCGTGGGACCGGATGGTTTGATCTCGTGAGCGGCGGGTTTCGGCTCTACGATCTCGCCTTCGAGCGGATCCTCGAGGCTGGCTTCAGCCTCTACGAACGCGGCAATGGCGCGCCGGAATCCAGGGTCCTTCTTACGGTACGCGCGAAGGCCCTCCAAGTTCGCTTCCAGGCTGCGTTCCGTTCGGCCCCGCTGCCGGAGGTAGGCCCTAATGGCCTCGTTCACCAGTTGATTGATGGGGCGCCCTTCGAGCTTGCTGAGGTGCTCCAGCGCGAGACGTTCTTGAGCGTCAACTCTTAACGTGAACGGTATTCTGGCCATGGCAGTAATATACACCCGGCCTCCGGTGGTGTCAATATGGCGTTTTGACACCACACCTGCTAGCCGCGTTGCCGCCACCCTTAAACCTCCGCGCTCGATGTAAACTGCAAGGCCCGCGACGTGGACGAATCTCTATGTCGTTGACGGCAGCTTTTTCGAGCGGCGTTGCGAATCCCGCGCTCACGATCACGGTCAACGCTTTGCGTGCCGGCAATCCGCTTCTCGAGCGCCCGAACTAGCGGAAAGGATACGATGCAATTCGACGCTATTGTGATCGGCTCCGGCCAGGCCGGAAATCCACTTTCGTACGCGCTCGTGGACCATGGCTGGAAAGTTGCGCTCATCGAGAAGGCGCAATTGGGCGGCACGTGTGTCAACACCGGCTGCACGCCGACCAAGACGATGATCGCCTCGGCGCAGGTGGCGCATTACGCGCGCAGTGCCGGGCGCTGGGGAGTGAACGTGAGCGGCGTCAGCGTCGATCTTGCGGCGGTGGTGGCGCGAAAGAACGCCGTGGTCCAAAGCTTCCGCAGCGGCCATCAGAAGCGAATCGACGCCCGGCCCAATCTTCATCTCTTCCGTGGTCAGGCGAAATTTCTTTCACCGCGCAAAATTGGAGTCGGCGGCGACATCCTCGAGAGCGAGCGAATTTTCATCAATGCCGGGACGCGCCCCCACATGCCGCAACTGCCGGGCCTTGATGCGGCGGGTTATTTCACGAACGAATCGCTGATGCAGATCACCGAGATTCCCGAGCACCTGGTTGTGCTCGGCGGCGGCTACATTGGCCTCGAATTTGGCCAGATGTTTCGCCGGTTCGGTAGCCGCGTCACTATAATTCACCGCGACGATCAGATTTTGCAGCGCGAAGATGCGGACATTGCCACCGAGCTGCAAAAGGCTCTCGAAGCGGAGGGCATTCGATTCTATTTAAGCGCTCAGTCAACGAAAGTCGAAAAGCGCGGCGCGGGCATTTCCTTGACCTTCGAGTCGAGGCAAGGAACTGAAACCGTCACGGGCTCGCATCTTCTCTCCGCGACAGGGCGCGTTCCGAATACTGACACGCTGGACATCGAGAAAGCGGGCGTGACTCTCGATTCGCACGGCTACATCAAGGTGAATTCACGCCTCGAGACTTCTGTGCCCGGTATCTGGGCGCTCGGCGACATCAAGGGCGGTCCTGCCTTTACGCACATTTCGTACAACGACTACCAAATCGTGTACGGCAACATTATCGAAGGCAAGAATCTCTCGATCGCGAATCGCTATCTCCCCTATTCGCTATTCACCGACCCGCAGCTGGGCCGCGTGGGTCTGACCGAGAAAGAGGCGCGCGCGTCCGGCAAGAAATTGAAGATTGGCGTCTATCCGATGGCCAACGTCTCGCGAGCCATCGAACGCGACGAAACCGCAGGCTTCATGAAAATCATCATCGATGCCGCGACTGATCGCATTCTCGGCGCGGCGATTCTCGGAATCGAGGGCGGCGAACTCGTTCAGACTCTGGGCGCGCTCATGCTCGCCGATGCGCCCTACACCGTGCTGAAAGGAGAAGTATTCATCCATCCGACGCTGACCGAAGGATTTTTCGGGCTCCTGGAATCGGTTAAGCCCGCGGACTGATCAAAGAGATGGCAATGCCGGCGCGCAGATGACGCCGTGCGCGAATCGCAATGGTGTACAGTCCCGCCCCGCACTCAATGTTAGAATTGAATGCATCGGAGGGGTGGGTGAGTGGTTGAAACCGGCGGTCTTGAAAACCGTTAGGCCCCAAAAGGGTCTCGTGGGTTCGAATCCCACCCCCTCCGCCAGCCAGTCCGGGTCTCTCTCTCTCCGGGTGCTCTTTGGCGGAAAAGATCGACTTTGCGGCCCAAGTGGCCCAACCCTCACCCAGATCAGCGCATGTTTCGCCAAAAACTCAACCGCGTCGAAGATGAATCCTTTTATTGACGTAGCCCGTTCAGATTCCGATACTCGGGGAGATTTGCGAACCGAGCGAAGGGAACGTCTGAGACCTTCGCGAACGGGGCAGGCTCCGCCTGCTCAAATAATCTGCGCCAGAGATACTTCGGGTTGGCCCTGAATATTAGGTTCGTTTCAGTCCGCGCCGTGTCCCATGCTCCTACGACCATCTCGTTTTGGAGTTGCGCCGGCGCCCATTGCGAGCGCCCCACAAACAGGCGCAAGTCGGGTGTCTTCTCCGGTTCCTTCAAAAGTTCCTTGATGAAATCCGAATCGAAGCTGACGTAAACATCGCCAAACAATAGCGCCGCTTGCTTGGCGGCGCTGCTCGAGCGAAAGACGACTCCGGGAGCCCGCGGGAACACAGGCCCGCCGAAGTATGCGGTGTCGGAGCGGTTCTTCAGCTTTTCGTCATCGGGAAAGATCTCGCTCAGCGCAACGCGTGCGGGCCGGTTGACGATAAGTCCGACGATCAGACCTTCTCCTGCACTCGCGGAAGCCGGGAACATCAAGACTACCGACTCTTTGAACATCGGGTCCCCCAGCCCAGGGCGGGCGACCAGAAAGAGCGTCTTGTTCTCAATGTCCTCTTTGTTCGGTTTATCTTGTGTTGCGTGCATCGGTGCTTTGCCGAGAACAAGCAAGACGCAGAAAGCAAAGGCCGCTCGTGATCTGAGCCGGGATTCTCGATTTAGACCTCTGGCGTATGCGTTGTAGATAGGCCTCTCCAAACCGGGTCCTCATCCAACTCGCGAGTCAAAATTAGACCACCATCCGAAGTCATTCGCGATCCCTGCAAATACAAATGACGATTGACGCCCAAAAGTTCGCGGTGTTTTCTTTCTCGCTCAAATTCTGTGAGTGCAACGATTTTTAATCGTCCGTGTAACAATCAGAACTTTTGGCGGGTGCCCGCGAGGCTGGCAGTGGTGTCATTTTACGGTTTCTAGTAAGCTCCTGTTTTGCAAAGCACCTTGAATACCTACTCAAAGAACGGCTCGGGAAGAAGCAGCCTGAAGGCCAAGCCTGCGAAGCGCCACGTCACGATTCGCGAAGTGGCCAAGGCCGCGGGCGCCTCTGTCTCCACCGTTTCCGCGGCGCTGAATAATTCAGACTATGTCAGCACGGACATGCGCCGGCGGATTGAAGACGCGGTCAAGAACCTGCGATATTTTCCCAACGATCTCGCACGCGGCCTGCGCCTGCAGAAAACCCGTTCCGTTGCCATCGTCGTCCCGGATCTCTCGAACAATTTCTACATCGAGCTCGTGCGCGGAGTGAAAGACTATTCGGCCTCCGCGAATTATACGGTCTTGATCGGAGACTCGCGGGAAAATTGGGAGGAAGAGCGCAATTATCTGGAGTCCTTTCACCGTCGCCGCGTCGATGGGGTTGTGCGCGTCCCTGTTATCAACGCGGGCGGCGGAAAAGCCAAGGCCGTCTTGGGCAATCTTCCGGTGGTTTATGCCGACCGTCACCCGCACGAACAAGATGCCTTTATCGGAAGAGTGGAAGTGGATAACGCGCGCGCGGCGGAAAGCGCCACGTGCTACTTGCTAAGTCTCGGGCACCGCGATATCGGCATCATTGCCGGTGATGCCTCCAGCGGCACCTCGCAGGACAGAGTGCAGGGGTTCCTGTCCGCGATGCGCAGCGCGAAACTCCGTCCGGACCGCTCGATGATTCATAGCGGGCACAACGACATGGAAAGCGGCCATTTTCACGCCATGCAACTCCTGACCCGCGGGCAACGGCCGACGGCAATTTTCTGCACCAATAACATGATGGCGTTGGGCGCCTTGGCGGCCATACAGGAAATCGGCCTGACCTGCCCTGAGGAGATCAGCTTGCTCGGATTCGATGATTTCTATTGGGCCACGCTTCTCCGGCCGAGGCTCACGGTGGTACGCCAGCCCGCGCGGGAGATCGGAATGACGGCGGCGCGGATTTTGATCGATCACATCGAAGGCCGGGCGAACACTCCTACGCCGGCCCTTCTCGGGACACAACTGATCGTCAGAGACTCCTGTTGCCCTCCCAAGAAAGTGTAGCTGCTCAGGATTTTTTCGCCGCAGATTCGCCGGTGGCTCCGAAATTTGACTTTATTCGGAATTGTAAAACCGTGTATTTTTCCCGATTAGAATGGACCTCCCTTGTTTGTTTTGTTGGAGTTGCGAGAGTCTCTAATAATTTGCTTCCCGATTAGCTTTTTGTTCGCCGTTCTAGAGGCTGGAGAAGGCGGACGATAGCGCAGAGACGCTGAGGGCGCTGAGTTTTGGGAGGGGAGCATGGGTTGTCCTTGGAGTCGGGGCCGGGCTGGACAGTGGCTTCTTCGGATTGGTGAAGCGCAGGTTTGTGGCGCGGCTTGCTGGTGATCCTTTCTGGCGCCGATTGGTGGCGCCAAATCTTGTCCTAGCTCAACGGCAGAGCCGGATAAAGGCTAGCATTAGTTAACGCATGTGTCAACAATAAAGTGTTGTTACCTTAAGGGAACAATTTGGGAAGATTTGTAACCGATTGGGGCGCGCGCTTCCTAGTGAGGACGGGCGCTGATGGGCGGCTGCGAAGTGCCCAGCGCTAAAGCGCATCGTTCGTGGCGACGCTGTTTCGGAGCGCTTAAGCGCTCCTCCCCCGAATAAATTCGGGGGCTCCCACCGAAGTGCTAAGGCTCTCACCACATTGAATCGCCGGGGGCTCCCACCAAGGCGCTAAGGCTCTCACCGCATTGAATCGCGGGGGCTTCCACCAAAGTGCAGACCCCCCCGGGGAGTTCCCACCAAAAACCTGGCGGGCTGGATGAGAAGTCTGCGCTGACGGGGGTCGGGGCTTAACGGGTGCTGGATTGTCCAAAGGGCCAAATTTTGACGGCTCTGGCGCGAAGGTAGTACGCGCCCAATCCCAACACGAGAAGAATTAGAGCGGTGCCGAGATTTTGGCGTTGATCGGGAGTGACTGCCACATAAATCCAGCCTACCAGCGCCACGAGTGCAGGAAGTGGATAAAGCCACATATGGAAGGGACGCTGGATTTCACTGCGATATTTGCGGATGGCAAATACGGCAAAGATCTGCGGGATGAACTGAAAGATGATTTGAATGATCATCAGCGAGGAGAGCAGGCGTTCGAGCGAAAGCCAGCAGAGTGGAATGGCCATGGCGTTGATGGCCAGTAGCGAAACCGTGGGGAAGTGGCCGGTAGGATGGACGCGGCCGAACACTTTGAAAAAGCTGCCCTCGGCGCCCGCGGCGTAAAGGATGCGCGATAGGCCCAGGCTCATGGTGAAAATCCCGCCGAGCGTTGCCACTAAAATGAGGCAGGTCATCACGGAGGCCGCACGCGATCCATAGAGCTTGCCGATAAATTCGGATACCACCGCGTGAGAGACGGCGGCGTCGCGCCAGGGAATCGTGCCGATGATCACCACGCTCATCAGAAGGTAGAGGACCGCGACAATCAGCACCGAGAGCACGATCGCTCGAGGAATATTCTTCGACGGATTCTTGACCTCGGCTCCCAGGTAGGTGATGTTGTTGTAGCCGCCGTAGTTATACATCGCGACCAAGGTAGCTCCCGCCAGCCCATAAAAAAATGACTTGGAGAGATGAAATGCGCCGGGCGGGAAATCGAAGGCCATTTTGGTGTTGATGTGAATCAGGCCCGAGAAAATCACCCAGAGCATCGCGACCAACACCACACCCAACATGACCACCGAGTAGCGCCCTACGGATTTCACGGGACGATACAACAGGAAGGTGACGAGGACGCAAACAGATGCGGCAAGGGCGCCGACTCCGGCATGGCCCATTCCAGGAAAAAAATAATGGCAATATTCGGCGAAGCCGACGGACGCGGTGGAGATTCCCAAAGGGGCGACGAAAATTGTTTCCCACAGAAACAGGAAGGAGAACAGATGCCCCCAGGTGCGCGGGTTAAAAGCTTCGCGGAAATAAATAAACGCGCCGCCGGCGCCGGGCATCGCCGCGCCCAGTTCCGCGTAAACCATGCCATCGCAGACGGAAAACAATGCGCCGAGAAACCAGCCGAGCACGGCCTGCGGCCCGCCCATCGCGGAAAGGATAACTCCGATGGTGATGAACGGGCCGATGCCGATCATCTCCAACATGTTTACGGCGGTGGATTGCAGTAAACCCATGCCGCGAACGAGCTTTTCGGAGGCTACCGAGATCTCGGGGGGAAGATGAGGTACAGAGTTTTCGGCCAAGTCGGGTGCCCTGGATAATTCGTAAAGCGAATATCGAGCGGGGACTATAGCAGCGCGAGCGGGGGGCGGCAACGGTGGAGTGCGGAAATATTGAAACGTTTCGGCATGCGCTGGGATTGGGCGCGAGGGAGGATTGCAGAGTGGTGCGGGGAGTTGGAAAGGAAATCGGTAGAGTCCTCGTGATATGGGGATCGATAGCTCGAGCCGCCGAAATGCCCAGCGCTAAAGCGCACTGTTGATCGCGGAGCTTTTTCGGAGCGCTGAAGCGCTCCTTCCCCCGCATGAATGCGGGGGCTCCCACCGTAACGCCGCGGCTTCGCCGCGACCAATGCGCCGGGTGCGGGGCGAGTTTCTGCGCGCGATTGAAAACCCAATGCCACGGCGGGCCGGTGGTGAATTCCGGCCCCTACACGGCCCTGCGGGAAATCGGGCGTGGACACCGCGCGGGAGCGTAGGCTAACCTGCGAACGATTTTGCAGTTGAGGAGATATGGCGCAAACGGCGAGAGAGAATGTGTTGAAGGGAGGCTTGCGATTTCTCCTGGGTGCGGGCGGTGCGTTGCTCTTTTCGTGCGCGCTCGCTTTTGGCACGGGACAAAATCCATCCACTCCGCAAGCGCATTCGCCTCAAGCCAGTGGCCCGGTCGCTGAGGCTCAAGCTTCGCTGGCGCGCGGAAATTCGGAAGATGCGATCCGCATACTCGCTGAACATCTTCAAGCGGATCCCGCGGACACTGCTGCGCGGACATTGCTTGGCCAAGCTTACGCGAGCATCGGGCAAGACGATCGTGCTGCGGAAGAGTTCCAGACCGTATTGCAGTCTGCACCGGAAGACGCCGTCGCTCTAGCGGCGCTCGGCGAGATTTATGCACGCGGAGGGCAAACCGAGAAAGCGGAGTCATTGCTGGCACATGCGGCGAGAGTCAGCCACGCCCCGCAGATTCGAACGGAGTGGGCAATCGTTCTCGCGCACCTGCACAGGTACAAGGAGGCGCAGAGCGCGTTGGCGGGATTGTCGCCACCGAGTGGCCGCGAAGAATCCATTCGATTCCACCGATTGAAGGCTTCGGTGGCATTGGGATTGGGAAATGCGCCGGGCGCTGCAACCGAAATGGAAGCGGCTCTGGCTCTAAATCCGGCGGACGATGCGCTTATCCTCGCGACCGCGGCGGCAGAGTCACAGGCGAAAAATTGGAAACGCGCAGCGCATTTGGCAGAGCCGCTATTTTCGCGCACGCAGGAGCCGCAGACCGGCCTTATTTGTCTCGAGGCGGAATTGGAAACGCATGGCGATTTCCATGCAACGCTGGCGGAGTTGCGTGCGACCCACCTGAATTCTTCAGAAGAGCTGCCGTTTAGACAGCGTCTGGCGGAACTCCTGATTTCTCACGGCGAATATTCCGAATCGATTGAAGATCTCGAGGCAGCGGCGGCGCTCGACCCGCGCCGTGCGGACTTGCAGTTCAATCTGGCGCTAGCACAGTTGCGGGCCGGGCGCCTGGACGATGCCGCGCAGAGCGTGGAGAAATGCAAGGAGCTTGGGGATGACGCCGATCTCGAAGATCTTGCGGGTGACATTCAGGAGGCGCGCGGGGATAGCCTCGCTGCCGCTAAAAGTTATCAGGCCGCCGTCCTGCTCGCGCCGAATGAGGAAAAGTATCGTCTGTCGTTGGCGGTGGAATTGATTCGGCACGAAAATTTTGACGCTGCCAAAGTTGTTCTCAAGCAGGCGGAGGAGTCGCAGCCGAAATCGTGGCGGATCGAATTGGCGCTGGGCATGGTCGAGTATTTTGGAGGGACCGACGAGGAGGCTACGAAGTATCTGCTGCGCGCGGCCGACCTCGCGCCGGAACCGCAAACTGCCTTGCGATATTTGGGCGACATTCAGATGGACCGGCCGTCCGCGCCCGACGCGGCGGCGATTGCACGGCTCTGCGACGAAGCAGACCGCCAGCCGAAAAATGGGCTCATGCAGTACTACTGCGGCGGTGTGCTCTTTCGCAGAGATTACGGTGCTAGTGATAATTCTCATGCGGAGGAATTCCTGAGGCGCTTGCGCACCGCGGCGCGTCTGCTGCCGAATGATGCTTCGGCGCATTGCCAGTTGGGCAAAGCCGATCGTTGGTTGGAGCGTTGGCAGGAGGCTCTGAGCGAATCCGAAACCTGCGCGCGCTTGAATCCGGATTCGGCGGAGGCGCATTTTCGATTGGCGCAGATTTATTCGCACATGGGAGAAACGGAGAAGAGGAAAAAGGAAATGGAATTGTACGAGGGCGCGTCAGTGCGCGTGGCGGACGAGAATGCGCGACGCGCGGCAACGATGAAGACGTTTATTTACACCATTCAGAATGGCGCGCCGGAGCAGAAATGAGGCGGGTGTTGTTATTCCGCTACGAAGTCGAAGGCAGCGGCAAAGGCGATTTCAAATTTTAGATGGCACTTTTGACATCGTGGCCATTCATGAGGCCGATGGAACGCGGAGGATGCCGAATCGCCTCACGCGGAGGCAAATAGGCCACTTTTTCGCAGGCGTTACACGGGCGGGCGCAGCAAGCGGGCGCCCCTACGAAAGAAAAGGCAACGGCGAAGGAAATTTCAAATTTTAGATTTGAAATTTGAGATCGGGGAAACGGCAACGGCAGAAGCAAGTGCAAATGCAGATCCCTCACCCCTGAAGGGGGTTCGGGATGACAACGTTTACGCCTTTTTTCAGGGGCATGTAAACCGGTTGAGATTCTGCGAGGATTACGGCATGACTGCCCTGCGCGGCCGTAAGATGCCGGGCTGAAGCCATCCGCTACGAAAGCACCTCGAGTTAGCTCATTTCATTCGCTCGGGATTTTTGGCGAGGCTGACCATGTTGGCGAAAATGCGGTACGCGCCGGGGACGCCTTCGGGCATCTGGCGGTAGAAGGCGTAGGCGTTGTAGATGTAAACGCCCTTGCCGTATTTTGCGTAAACGAGGCCGCCCTTCTGCGGGGCTTGTCCCGGGTCGTGCGTTTCGAGCAGCGGCTCATATTGCGAGTCCCAGGTATCTAGAAACTTCGAGCCGCGCTCTTCCACCCAATTTTCAAAATCTTTCGTGGTGATTTTGTTGGGCCAGGTGAAGACCGGATTTGCGGGCGCGAGGATTTCGACGCGGGAATTCTCGTCGGTGACTTCTTCGGCCATCTGACCCATCTTGTAGGGAAAGGGTCCGTAGTTGTGGTCGTATTCCTGCGTGTTGTATTGCACGATGACCACGCCGCCGTTTTTGACGTAGTCGAGGATGCGGGCATTGTAGTTTTTGAGATCTTCGCGCACGGCATAGGTGCGCACTCCGAGAATGATGGCGTCGAATTTGGAGAGATTCCCGGCGGCGAGGTCTTCCGCGCTGAGAAAATGAACGGCGATGCCGAGATTCACTAGCGACTGCGGAATCTCATCGCCGGCGCCGACGATGTATCCGATGTTTAGATCCGGAGCGACCTTTACGTCGGTTCCCGTAGTGCGATAAGTGGAAGCGCGATAAAGATTGTAGGGACGCAATCCGGGATAGCCGATGGTGTGATAGCCCTCTTTGTATTCGTGGCCGTCGTATGTGGCGACCGCCGTAATTGCATACGACTTTTCGATCAGGCCCGCCGGGGTGACGTGGAATGTGAGCGCTTGATCATCGCCGTCCTTCGACGTTGAAAATTCTTCCTGCGGGGCCTTCCAGCCTTCGGGCAAGTCGAGTTTAACGGTGCCCGTGGCGGGACCTTTGACGTTGCTGTGAATGTTGACGGTCACTTCGAAAGATTTAGAGTCGAGGGGAACAATTCCTGCTTGCGGCGAGATGGAAACGGAAATCGCCGGGGCTACGATGAGCGGCTCAAGCACAGCTCCGGGGCCGGTGACTCTTTCTACCGACTGCACGACTTGCGCCATCTCGAAAGGCACGCCGTCGAAAACGAATTGCACGCGGGCGGAAAGCGGATACGGCGATAACGGCCGGCTCAGATATTTTGGTTCCTGGATATCGTAGTAAGCCTGCTCAATGCTCGGGCGCGTGAAATAGGGCCGCGTGAAGCTCGCGTTGGCCGCGGCTCGAACTGTGAAACGCACATCCGCGGACTGATTGCCTTTGAGCGTGCCTCCGGTCTGCGTGGCAGGATCGATCGTCCAGCTTTCGTCTTTCGGAGATTCTAAAACCGCGGACTTGAGCTCCACGGGAAGATTGGTTGGATTCGTGGCGTGAATTTTGACCCAGAATTTTTGGTCGGGGATGGCCACTTGGAATGTGGGCTCGTTTCTGAAGAAGCGCGCGAATGGGCCGGAGGGTTCTTTCTCAGGAGCGAGCGTCGCTAGCACCGAAATGCCTAGCGATTCGGCGAGTGCATTTTCGAATTGCGCTTGCTTCACTTTTAGATCGTGAGTCACGTCGGCTTTCGAATCGGCGGTTAGGTTGCTGCCGGCTACTTTTTCGATCAGGTCGTTTGTTTTCTTCAGGCCTTCCGCGAGGGTGGAAGCGATCGCTTCCGGGTGCTGCGCCGAAAACGAGCTCATGGATTTTTCGACGAGAGAGTTGATCTGAGAAAGTCCGTGCGTCAAGAAAGCGGCATCGCCGCCCTGGGCGAGGCTCGCGATTCCTGCCAGTGAGACGTCGATGCCGTCAAAAAAAGACGACTCTTTGTCGGGAACGGAAACGAGGGACGCGAACCGGTGATACGGAGTCATCTCCGCTTCGGCCGGAGGGAGGCCGGTGCCGCCGCTCTGCGATTTCTGGTGGCCGAGGCCCACGCGCGAGATTTGCACGTAGGTCAAGCCGATCAGCGGGTTGTACTCGCCTTCGGGAATTTCCACCGACGAGATGAGCGCGCCTTTGATGACCGTGCCGTCCGTGTAATTGCGAAATTCGGCGGGATAAAACTTCCCATCGGCATAGTCAAATATGCCCTTGTCCGTAACCGGAGAAAAAGGAACGAGAGCATAGTCTTTCAGCGGCTTCCAGGGACGCAGACCCTCTTTGATCTGCTCAGGGAACATGGCCGGATCACCCGCGGCCTTGAAGGCTTCCTGCGCCATTTGCCCGGACACTTGGTGATGGCCGTGACCGTCGGTGCGACCTCCGACAAACACCGAAGTGATGACGAGAGGCCGGGTCATGCGCACGACGCGCACGACATCGGAAAGGGTTTGATCGTGGCCCCATTTCTCGAGGGCTTCTTCTTTGGTCTTGGAGAAGCCGTAATCGCACATGCGCGTCCAGTATTGCTGCACTCCGTAGTAGCGATCGGCAGCCAGGAGCTCTTCCGTGCGCACGAGGCCGAGCGCGTCAAAATAATCGGAGGACATGACATTGGCGCCGCCTTCGCCGCGATTGAGGGTCAACAATGCGACTCGTGCGCCTTGCCCGCGCGATTCATAGGTCAACATTCCGCCGTCTTCGTCGTCAGGATGCGCGACCACCATCAGCACGCTCGAGCGCGTGTGGAGTTTGAGCAGGCTCTGCCAGAGCGCGGCGGCGCCTTGATCAAAATCGAGCGGGTGCGCAGCCACGATCGGGCGCGAATCGACCGCCTGGGGAGACTGGCCGCGCACGAGAGTCGATTGAAATAAGAACGGCAGCGCGCAAAGCAACACGGCGGAGATTGCAGCTACAATCCTCTTGGATCCTGATGCCATTTCTCTCTCCTTATGTCTGCCGCGAGATTCGGAGCGGAAAGATTGCTAATCGCGGGTTGCTCCTCGCTGCTACTGAATGAGCGCCGTGCACACATTTTCGAGATGAAGGAACGGCCAGTCCTCAACCGAAGATTTTTCTTGGAACTGGAAAATGTCTATCGCCATTGACTGAAGATGCGGCTTCCGGGACTCGGCGTGCAAGGTGCGATGCGGCGCGAATTCGTCCAATTGCTGCGGCGTCTTGCATTCAGCCTCCGCATTTTCGTTGGAAGCAACGGCATTGTACGCCTGCAAAAACCCTTGTCAATACTGATGCCAAAACGTTTTGGCATCCGCCAGGAACTGCGGACGGCCGGCGCATCAGTCCGTGTAAATCTGCGAAATTAACCGCAGCAACACGATTCAGGAGAATTGGCTTGACAATGATTTTTGCGGATGCTATTTGTCCGAACATTCGTATCCGAATCGTTTCGGCATGCTAGGGGGCGGGTCGTTGGGGGATGGCGTCGATATCTTGCGGTCGTGTTTGCCTACCCCTCTCCAGAGCATTCCGGCATGATTCGATTTGCGTGCGGGGAACTGTACGCAGGTTGCGGTGATTCGGATCCAGGCAATGCGGCGGGGCGCTTAGGTCGTTTTTTGATTCCAAGTGAGAGACGGATCTCTTAGCAGTTATGAACGCAACTGTTTCAAAATTGGGGAGACCGCTCCTCGAATCTGAAAGGTGGAGGCTTCAATGAATCGAGGCTTGAACACTCGCAGGTGGCTCGGCTGGGCGACTTTGCTGGTGGCGCTGCTCGGCGTTTCGGCCGTTCCCGCGTTTGGACAAATAGACCGAGGGGCCATTGTCGGGAGGGTTGTCGACCAGACCGGAGCGGCTGTGCCGAAAGCGGTCGTGACCATCACAAATAAGGCGACAGGGGTCGTTGCGACCCCATCAGTCGATAGCGCCGGAGAGTATCAGGTCGAGACATTGATCCCCGGCAAATATTCCGTGAGGGTGAGCGCCGACGGCTTTGAGAGTGTTTTGCGCGATGACGTCGAACTCCACGTGCAGGACCGACTGTCTCTCGATTTTACGTTGCAGCTTGGTTCCATAAAGCAGGAAATAACCATCACGGGCGGCGAGCCCATCCTTCAGACTGAGACGGCCGATGTGGGTAGTGTGGTGACGGAAGAGAGCATCAACGATCTGCCTCTAAACGGGCGGCGATACGCCGACTTGGCGCTGCTGGAGCCCGGCGTGAATAAGTATTATGGCGCGGCCAACCCGGCGCCGGACAGATTTAGTGTCAACGGCAACTGGGAGACGCAGAACAATTTCCTGCTGAATGGCATTGATAACAATTCGTTTTCAGAAAACCTGCAGGAATTTTCGGTGCAGGTGGTGCAGCCGCCGCCCGACGCCTTGGAAGAGTTCAAAATTCAAACGCGCACCTATTCCTCTGAGTTCGGCAACTCCGCGGGAGCAGTGGTCAACGCGACGATCAAGTCCGGCACCAACGGATACCACGGAGATCTCTTCGAGTTTTTCCGTAATAAGGTTTTGGACGCCAATTCGTGGATTAACAACGTGGTCGGAGCGCCACGTGGCGGTTTCTCTCAAAATCAATTCGGCGGAACGGTCGGCGGCCCGATCATGAAGGACAAGCTGTTCTTTTTTGGCGATCTGGAACGCTTCACCAGCCGGCAAGCCACGACCGTTACAAGCGTGGCTCCGACTCCGCTCATGACGCAGGGCAATTTCACGGAATTGAATTCTGCGCTGGCCAATCCGGTGGTGCCTGGGCAGGTGAACTGCTATCTCGGGAATATCCTCCAAGCCACGAGCTCAACTGGCCAGACCTGCCTCGATCCTGTCGCTCAAAAGCTAATAGGACTGATCGGCGCCACGGCAGTCCCGAACATTCCCAGTGCGGTAGCCGTGGAAGGGCAGCCGGGGAGTTGGACGGGAAATTCGAACTACGCATTTTCTACATCGGTTCCCGACGACGTGTGGTCTTTAGACGGGCGCGTCGATTACAACATGGGTCCCAAGGATCAAATTTTCGGGGCCTACAGCTATCGCCATGTGAATCGTCAGGATCCGCTGTGGACTTCCGATCCGCTAATCGGCAACGGCAATTTCGCGACGCAGTACCGCTGGCGCCAGCAGTTGGTTTCTCTGGGCTGGACCCATACGATCTCTGCCAATTTGATCAATGATGCGCGCTTTGGCTTTAACCGCGATTATGCGCACAGCGATCCGAATGGCTTGGCGGTCGGGACTTCCCAGGCCGAATCAGCCATTGGTTTGACGGGAGTCCCCGCGGGACCGAACGACGCAGGTATTCCGGCAATATTCTTCAACGGCGAAACTACGATCGGAACAGCAGCATGGCGGCCGCAGTATCAGATTTCCCAAGCTTGGAACTTCATCGAGAACTTGAACTGGCTAAAAGGCAGTCACAGCTTCAAATTCGGGTATCAATACCTCAGGCGCACTGACAACTTCTTCGACATCGAAGCTCCGCAGGGGTTATTAATCGAGACTGGAGCAGTCACCGGAGGCACTTTCGGCCTTCCCGATTTGCTTCTCGGCGACGCGAATATCGTATTTTTCACGACGCCCCACGTAGTCCATTATTTCCAGCCCGGGCACTCCATCTATGCCATGGACACCTGGAAGACCACGTCGAAACTCACGCTCACCTACGGTGTGCGCTACGAGCTATTCGCGCCGCTGATCGACAGGAATAACGAGACGTCGAATTTCTCGCCGGCCAACGGCGGGGGAATCATCACCGCGGCAAGCAATGCCAGCGGCTGGTTCGATCGCGCCCTGATTCATCCCGACCTGGCGGATTTCGCACCGCGCGTGGGTTTTGCGTATCAGCTGATGCCGCGACTTGTGGTGCGCGGCGGGTACGGAATTTTCTATCAGCATGAGAGCCGCATCGGTTCGGAGGCCCTGATTCAGCT
Source organism: uncultured Acidobacteriota bacterium (assembly GCA_963707165.1). Classification (GTDB taxonomy): domain Bacteria; phylum Acidobacteriota; class Terriglobia; order Acidiferrales; family UBA7541; genus Palsa-147. Next base: position 438,686 of record CAVPPO010000003.1, read on the forward strand.
CAATGCCCCGCAATTTATCTTTACTCAATTGGGATCAGGCCCCAGCAACCCTGTCTTTAAACTGTCGGATGGGTTCCCGTCGGCGCAGATCGCTGCCTCTGGAATCAATTTGACGTCGATTCACATCAACGCTCAGGATCCGAACCAGCGCACGCCTTACGTCGAACAGACCAGCTTTGGATTGGAATATCAGGTGAACAAGAACACCTCACTCTCGACAACCTATGTAGGCAATTGGGGCCGCCGGGAGGAGCGGGTACGTGATTACAACCAGCCGATGATCACTGGTTTCGATACGGGCTGTCCCATCTTGCAGTATCCCTTCGCCAACCTGAGCAATGCGGCAGTCGTTGACACGTTTGCGGGTGCCGGGCTATCGTGCGCGAACAACAGCCAACATTCCTACCTGGAAACCGCCACGAATGACGGGAATGCGGACTACAACGGCGTCGAATTTCAGTTGAAACAAAGGATGTCCCACGGCTTGTTGTATTCGCTGGGTTACACATACGCTCACGGCCTCGCCAATTTCCGCGACAACCTCTCAGCCGGCCAGTTGCCGCAAAACTCCTACGACTATGCGGCGGAGATGGGTAATTCGGTTTTTGACATCCGTAGCCGCTTCGTCGGGAATTTCGTTTGGGAGTTGCCCTTCGGTCGAGGAAAGCGCTTCATGTCCGGGGACAATTTCGCGGCCCGTTGGCTCGGCGACTGGCAGTTCAACGGAATCGTGACGATGCAGACGGGAACGCCATTTAACATTACATCGGGCACTGGTACCGTGGTAGACGGAAATAACCCGATCTATGCAAACTGCGTACCTGGTGCGGATCCACATGCCGGGGCGACGACTAACCACAACTCGTACACGACCTCGGGCTTCTACCTCAATCCGGCGGCCTTTACCCCTGCCTTTTTCTGGGCAATTCGGAACTTGCGCGCCTTATCAGTTTTATGGCCCCGGAATCCAGATGTGGGACTTGAGCCTTTTCAAAGAATTCAAATTTACGGAGAGGTTTAAACTGCAATTCCGAACTGAATTCTTCAATGCTTTCAACCATCCGAACTTCGGGAACCCGGATGGAAATATTGGCTCGGCAACTGTTGCCGGTCAGCCTCTCAGCATTAATCCGGGCTTTGGAAAGGTCTCCAACACGCTTGCGCCGATCCTGGGAACCGATTCGGGCGGGCCGGGCGATCCTCGCGAGATTCAATTCGCGCTGAAGTTGTATTTCTAGCAACTATTGCGGGAGCGGCATGGGCCGCTCCCGCATCTTCTTTCAGGCGTTTCTGATTCCAATAGCGGGTGCGGATGGAATCGAATGCCCTTCTGGGAAGCGGATTGGCATCCACGTGTCGAGTTATCGCGGCACCCGCGACGATCAAATTCCTGAAAAATCGGTCTGTGGAACGAGACAGGATCGGGCGTGTTCGAAGCGGGTTGCAACGTACGTGTCCCCCGAGGATGAATCCTTGCGGGACGTGCGCGGCGACTTGGGAGTGACAAGATTTGGAGTGAAGGGCTGCGGTTCCCCGGGGAGGTAGACATGGGCGGAACTTCTTACGCACAGGAGGTGTTGATTCACCCGGCGCCGGTCGCGAAGGACAAATCCGGCGTGCTCGTTGCCGTGACGCGAGAGCGCGCAAACTGGAAGACCATCAACTTCTCGGTGCGGCGCCTGATCGCCGGACAGAATTGGCAGAGCAACACGCGAGACGAAGAAGCGGTGCTCGTAGTCCTGGGAGGAAAGGCGACCGTCGAATGGGGCGAAGGGCCGCGGGAAATCGGCGGGCGCAAGGACGTTTTCAGCGGCTATCCCTACGCGGTGTATCTGCCGAGCGGCACGCCTTTCGAGATTTCTGCTATCAGTGATTGCGAATTCGCGGACTGCCGCACTTTTTCCGCTGCGCCGCTTAAACCTCGAGTCATTACCCCAGCCGATTGCCGCGAAGAGATTCGCGGCGGAGGAAACTGCACGCGGCAGATCGTCGATATCGTTCGTCCGGAGTTCCCTGCCGATAAGCTGTTGCTCTGCGAGGTCTATACGCCTAGCGGAAATTGGTCGAGCTATCCTCCGCATAAGCATGACGTTCACAATCCGCCGTTCGAGGTGGACCTCGACGAGATTTACTACTACCGGATCAGCAAACCGGAAGGATATGCGTTCCAACGTTTGTACGACGCGGCGGGAACGCGCGACGACACGCTGACGCTCATGGACGGGGATTTAGTGCTGATCAAAGATGGCTACCATCCGGTGGTCGCGGCGCATGGCTATGACGTGTACTACCTCAATGTGCTTGCCGGTAGCGCGCGATCCATGGCTGCCAGCGATGATGCACGTTACGCGCATCTCCGCAACAGTGGTTTGGAGCGAGATCCACGCGTGCCTTTGGTTCACGCCGGTGGATCGCCGGAAAGAAATTCGTAGATCGGGCTTTGCGCCGCCGCGGGCCTGCGGCTCCGAGTTACTAGGCGACCGGCGAATTCGCGGCGAGGCGGAATCGCACTGGGAATGAGCGGCTGTGCAATTCGGGAGCAAGAGAGACGAGGCCGGAAATGCCACACAAGATCGGAATTATTGGAGCGGGAGGAATTGGAAGCATACACGCGGCGATCCTGTCGAAGGATGCTCGCGTCACTCTGCAGAGGTATTTTCGATTCAGATGCAGCCCGCTCCCAAGCGATGGCGGCGAGATTCGGCGGGCGGACCACTCGATCGCTCGAAGAGCTTTGCGAGGAATGTGACGCCGTCTACATCTGTACTCCGAATACGACTCATGCGGAAATTGCCGCGCAAGCTCTGGAATCCGGGAAGCACATTTTTTGCGAAAAACCCTTTGCGTTGAATCTAGAGTCCGCCGGGAAGTTGCGCGATCGGGCCGCTCGCTCCGGACTCGTCTACCAAGTGGGCCACAACCGCCGTTTTGCGCCGGTCTACAAAACTCTGAAAGGCGCGATCGATAGGAACGAGCTTCGCCCACTTTCGGTGCATGCCAAAATGAACCGCGGAGAGCTGGTGAACCCGCCGTGGGTGTGGAATGGGAGCCTTACCGGAGGCTTCTTGTATGAAACGCCGGTGCACATGTTTGATCTGATGACATTTTTCTTCGGGAAGGTCGAGTGGGTGGAGGTGGCGGCGCGCGCTCACGAGCACGGCGAATTGGACGATTTTTCCATCTTGCTCGGTTTTCAATCCGGCTTGCAGGCGACGATGAAAACCTATGCGCACGCGAGTTGGCACTTTCCGTTCGAACGCTTTGAGGTTTACGGAAAGCACTCCACGTACGAGACATTTGAAATGGAGAGAATCTCGTTTACGAATGGCTTGGAAAGCCGCACGACCTCTTTCGATTTTTCTCTCGCGCCGATGCACGAAAAGTGGGGTTACATCGAGGAAGACCAGCTATTCATTGACGCCCTTGACGGCAAATCAACCGCGCCCGTGACCGCCGACGACGGATACAACGTCGTCGAATTGATCGAAGCGTGCTATTCGAGCGCCCGGGAAGGAGTCCGGGTGCACTTGGGAACCCTCTTAAAGAAAGTTTGAGATGCCCGCGAAGAAGTGCAGTTGATCCGGAACTGCCGCAGCTCCGAACCACTCTACTTACGTCGCTTGCAGCTTCATCTGGGGTCCAAAGGCCTGAACGTATTCTGCCAGCACCTGCTCGGCCACTTCGGAGCGGCCAACGAGGGGATTTTTTTCGAGAGCCGCGAGCGCCATCGCGCGTGAGTGTTCTACCGAAGCACGCACGGTAAGGCGCTCGTATTCTTTTACCTGCAGAAGCAACGAACGGACAACTTCCGGGGCGCGCCCCACGGGCAGCACTTGAACGCCGCGCGAAGAGACTTCGCAAGGCAGTTCAACCGCGTCATCGGCAGCGAGATCTTCCAGGGCCTTGCCGTTGCGAACCGTTAGAGGAATCAGTGACGGAGTCTCTGCGTGCAGCGCCTGCAGCACCAGCAGCGCAATGCGCTCGTAACCGGAAAACTCCGAGTAGAGTTCCTGATTTTCTCTGCGCCGTTCGCCCGCCGTGGCCTCGATGCTGAAGTAGGAGGCATTTCGTTCCCGCAAGTAGTCTTCGTAAATTTCGATAAGCTGCGAATCGCCGGCCTGCGCGAGTTTCTGAAGTAGTTGCGGGTTCATGGCCGCGATGGCCTGGCCGCGCGACTGGCCGCTCTGTTTTGTATTTTTAATCGCGACTTGCGGGAAATAATAGAAGTACAGGTATTCCGTGGGCAGCAGCCCCAATTTCTGAATGAACTCTGGCGGGAAAAGCCCGTGACGGTAGCATTTCTGAATGATCTCGGGGGAGGCTAACACCTTGGGCAGCAGTTCCGTGTTCGCCTCGTCGCGGATCGAGCGCACCCAGCCCAAATGATTCAGCCCGAGATAATCGAAACGCAGTTCGAATGGATTGCGGCCGAGCGCGTGGGCGATGGCTTCAAATGTCTCCAGCGGCGTGTCACAAACGCCGATTACATTTACTCCGGAATGATTTAGAAGACTTTGAGAAATAATTCCGACTGGATTTGTGAAATTGATGAGCGTCGCGCGCGGAGCCACTCGGTCGATCATCTTGGCGTAGTCGAGCATCGCGGCAAGATTGCGCATGGCGCAGGCGAAGCCTCCTGCTCCCACGGTTTCCTGGCCGACGAGCCCGTGTGCCAGAGCGATCGTTTCGTCTTTGACTCGCGCAGCGATGCCACCCACGCGAATGCTGCTGATAACGTAGCTCGCTCCTTCGAGAGCAGCCTCAGGATCAGAATAAGCTTTGAGCCGCGCGCCAAGTCCTTGCCGCTTGGCCATTGCTTCCGCGACCCTTTTCATCGCCGTCAAACCTTCAGGGTTGGTGTCCCAAAGCGCCAACTCATCTACACGAACTTCGGCGCCGAGGCCCGCCAGACCGTGGACCAGCAGCGGGGTTCTGACACCCGCAGCTCCAATGAGAGTGATCTTCATAATGGCGTTGTATCCTCTGGGACGATTTCCCGCAGCGCGGCTCCGATGCCTATCGGAATTCGCCTCCGCTACATGGCTTCATTTCAGCGCAGCTTTTTCATCAACTTTTTGAGATTTTTCTGCGTCGGCGCTGCGCAGGATCCTCCAGCTCCCGTTGTGGCCAGCGCGCCGCATATATTGCCGGCTCGCAAACATTCCTCGAGCGGCCACCCGGCGAGATAGCCTTGAAGAAATCCGCCGTCAAACGCATCACCTGCTCCGGTCGCATCCACGGTGCGCACGCGAATGGATTTCATTCGCAAGATTTTTCCGTTGCAGACGGCTAAGGAGCCATCTGGGCCAAGCTTGACCACCGGAACTCGCACCCAGCGAGCCAGCTTCTTTGCCGCCGCCTCGACAGTTTTTGCGCCGGTCATGGCCTTTGCTTCCGGCTCATTCGGAAACACGAATTCGAGTTCCTTCAACAAAGACGGCAATCGGGGTGACTCCAGCACGTCGGGATTCCAACCCGAGTCCACCGAAAGTGTCAAGCCTTGCTTGCGCAGCCTGCGGATCAGCGGAGTCCACACCTGCGGAGGCCGCAGCGCACACGCCAGATGGATGTGACGAGCTGCCCGCAATTGTTTCTGCACGCCGCGGCGGCGCAACAGCCATTCCAGTTTCACGTTGACGGCGTCGTGAGTGATCATCATGCGATCGCCGCCGAAAGATGCGGAGACTGTGATCGCCGTTGGTAAGTGCGGATCGAACTCACAACCTTCAGTGGAAACGCCGCTGCGGACCAGCATTTGCCACTCCGGGCTCGTGAGCGCATCCCGTCCGACCCTGGTGATGACTTTGGTGGGAGTTCCTAAACTCGCGGCCACAATCGCAGTCGTTGCCAGGCCGCCGCCCGGAAACCGCGCGACGCTCGCGGTCTTAACCTCTTCACCCATCTTGGGAAGCCGCGGAAGGTCGTAAAACACCAAATCACGAAAAAATTCACCAAAGACCACCAAGCCCCGGTCGCGTCGAACGGAGGCGGATGGCGTCATGCTTCGAATGATATCAAAGTCGCTGGGCTGGAAAAAGCCGGTGGGCGGATTTGCCGAATCGTTTCGGCGCCAATGTTTTCGCAGTTTTCCAGAAGCGCCCGATCCGGACTCATTTCGCTGCGCCGGCGATTCGCAGGCCGCTGGTTCCGTGGGTTTGCTTGGAATCGATGCCGCTGCCCTCGCGCACAACGTAGTATTGGTTGGCCGGCAAATCGCGCAGCGTCTCCACAAGTCCACTCGGCCAGCGAATCACAATTTTCTCCGCCTTCGTTGCTGTGGCCAGCCCAAAGTGCAGGCGCAAATCGCTCTGCGAAATATAGCCGCTGCCGCTGCGCAACTCTTGCTCGCGCTTGTCATTGCCTTGTTCGAGAGTGACCCTTGCTCCCAGCCCGGCCCGATTTGATTTGCTGCCGATCAATTGCAAGCTCACAAAGTTTCCGACTGCTGCCGTGTTGCGATAGAGCGATGGCGGCTCGTTCACATTATTCACCAGTGCTTCCTCGCGGCCGTCGTTGAACAAGTCCCCGAGCGCCATGCCACGGGCCGAGTGCTTCTCGCTCAGCGCTGCCCCCGCCTGGCTGGTGATGTTCGCGAACTTCCCATTCCGCAAATTGTAATAGGCCACCTTCGGCTCACGGTAACTCGTGCCCAACCCCTTGCCGTCCAGTTCCGGATAAACGTGCCCGTTGGCGATCAAAATCCCCGGCCACCCGCTGTTATCGAAATCGTAGAACTGCACTCCCCAGCCAAGCCAGTTCGTGATCAGGCCCAGCCCTGCGCTAAACGTGACGTCATCGAAGGAATTATTTCCGCGGTTGATGTACAGCGTCGGCGTGTCGTCGCTGAAATTCGTTTTGACGATATCCTGCCTGCCTTCGTGAGTGAAATCATCGGCCGAAAGACCCATTCCTGCTTGGAGAGTCCCATCCTCATTGAAGGCCACGCCTGCCGTACTCCCTACATCCGTAAACGATCCGTCGTGATTGTTGTGGTAAAGAATGCTGGGCGTCGAATCGCAAGCCACGTAGATATCGGGCCACCCGTCCTGATCGTAGTCCCCCGGCAGCGAAGTGAAGCCATAGCAACCGGAAGTCTTGGTGACGCCTGACTTTTCGGAGACGTCGCTGAAGGTGCCATCGCCATTGTTATGGTAGAGGGCGTTAATCCCCACCTTCAGGCCGCGCGGCCCGCACATCACGTCAACTCCCTTCCAATGGCACCATTGGCCCTGCCCCGGTTTCGGAACTGAGTCGTAAGTGAAATCGACGTAGCGCGAAATGAAAATATCTGCCTTGCCGTCGCGGTCGTAGTCAATGAAACTGCATCCCGTGCTCCACTGATCCTTGGCCGTTTCGAGCCCCGCTTTTTTCGTCACGTCGGTGAACGTACCGTCGCCATTGTTGTGATACAGCGAGTTCTGCCCCCAGTAAGTCACCATCAGGTCCAGGTAGCCGTCGTTGTCGTAATCTCCGACGCACGCTCCCTGGCCCCAGCCCGAACGCGCCAGCCCGGCCTTTGTCGTCATATCCGTAAACGTGCCGTCGCGATTGTTGTGATACAGGTGCCCGGTAGGAGCGGTGCCGGCGGCAAATCCCGCTACCGTCGAGCCATTGGGAAGAAAAATGTCCGGCCAGCCGTCGTTGTCATAGTCAAAGATCGCGGCGCCGTTTCCGGTCGTCTCAATGATGAATTCTTTGTGCTGATCGCCGCCGTACACATTGAGCGCCGTGAGGCCGGATTGCCGGGCAATATCTTCGAACTGAACCACGCCAGGTTTGACGCCTCGCGCGGCAGGCGAATGTGCCCCGGGCATCTGCGCCGAAACAAGTCCTGCGAGCACCAAGGCCACTACTCGAAGGTCGGCATTCAAGGCGGTTGAAATCTTCATGCATTCCTTGGCGCGTGGCAGAGGGCGTTCATTGGCTTGCGGGCATGATTGCCGCCCTGCATCTAATGTGTCATTGGCAGCGCATGCGGGAGGCCGATCGTTCCTGCTGGTTTTGCGGTCTGCATCAGCCGCTGCGAATCGTCACGACACGATAATAGCATCGTAGCTGAGATTCGAGAGCGAACTGCCAACCTGTGACGCCTGTGGTCCTGGCGATAGCACGAGCGCGTGCTAGGTACGATTAAATCGTGAACGGTGCAACTCCCACAGTTTGCGAGTTCGCGCAGAAGCCCGATCGCCCACGTCGCCAAGTCGGACGAATACTGAGCTCCGCAATCCTATCGCCCCGGGGCCACCGGACCGCTCCGCCATTCATGTCACGCACTCCATCTGTCGCTGGCGGACAAAGTGCACAGATCAACCCGCGTAAATATTGATGCGACGTATCCAACCTTTCGATTGTACTTCCCGGACAGTCCTAGGGTAGTTACTTAACATGAGAGAAGTCGTCCCCAATCCGGGACTGGACCATGATGCCTGCGGTGTCGGGTTCATCGCGCGCCTGAGCGGCGAGAAATCGCGCGAAGTGGTTGAGCTTGCGCTCACTGCGCTCGACCGGCTTTCGCATCGCGGCGGAGTGGACTCGGATGGCTTGAGTGGAGATGGCGCGGGACTTCTGCTTCCTATACCCACCGAGTTTTTTCGAAGCCACGCGCGACGTGCAAATATCTGCTTGCCCGAAAATTTCGGTCTCGGCATGGTTTTTCTTCCCAGGCAAAAAGAAGCCCGCGCGCGCAAAGCGATTGAATCGTTAGCGCAGCAGAGCGGCATGCGCTGTTTGGGATGGCGGGATGTCCCGCTCGAGCGCACGAGTCTCGGCTCGCGTGCCCTTTCGACTCAGCCTGCCATTCGTCAATGCTTTTTCAGCGCGGCGCAACCCGGCGCGGACCTCGAACGCTCGCTGTTCTCTTTCCGCAAGCTCGTGGAATTCGAAGGCGAGCCGGGCACCTACTTCTGCTCGCTATCATCCCGCACCGTAGTTTATAAAGGGCTGCTGACGCCCCGGCAATTCCGCCAGTTTTATCCCGATCTCTCGAATTCTGAATTCACGGCGAGCTTCGCAATTTTCCATCAGCGCTATTCCACAAACACGCAGCCGAGCTGGACGATGGCGCAGCCCTTCCGGCATGTCGCGCACAATGGCGAGATCAATACCATCAGCTCGAATCGCCGCTGGGCGCTGGCGAGAGAAGAATCCATTCGCCAGGAACTCCGCTTTGGCCGCTTTTTTCACACCCTCGAAGAACGCGTCAGCGATTCGGCCAGCTTTGACAACGCGCTCGAAGTTTCCGTGCAGCGCGGCTACAACATCGCCGCGGCGATGCTGCGAATGGTGCCGCCGGCGTGGGAGTCCAATCGGGAACTCGCGCCGAAGTTGCGCCGATTTCTGCTGCGCGAATCTTTTGAGCAGGAGCCGTGGGACGGCCCCGCCGCCCTGGTTTTCAGCGACGGCCAAATCGTCGGCGCGAAACTCGATCGCAACGGCCTGCGCCCGCTGCGCTATTCCGTCACTTCGGATGGACTCGTCGTGATGGGTTCCGAAGCAGGGCTCGTCGACCTCGATTCCGCGAAAGTGGTCGAGCGGCAACGCCTCGGGCCGGGCGAAATGCTGCTCGTCGACACTGCCAAGAAAACAATTCTCCGTGAGAGCGATCTTTCGGAGGAATTGGCCGCACCGAACGGCCGTTCTAAATCACGCCGCTGCACGCGCCTAAAGCGTATGGCCGTGCCAGTGCCGCTGACCACCGAGCCGCGCAAAGTCGCTGCCGCACTCGGCTGGAGCGAGGATCAATTCCGTCTGCTTTTCCAGTCTCTCGCGCTGGATGCCAAAGAATCGATCTGGAGCATGGGCGACGACGCGCCTCCTGCATTTCTCTCCGCGATGCGCCGTCCGCTTTGGGATTACTGCAAGCAGCGCTTTGCTCAGGTAACGAATCCGCCCATCGATTCGCTGCGCGAAACCCATGTGATGTCGCTCGATGTGCATCTCGGCAAAGCCACCATGATCGGATCGCCGCTACTCGATCAAGGCCAGCTCGCCGCGCTCGAGTCCCACTTGCAACTTCGGGTGAAGCGCATCGACTTAACTTACGAAGCCGCCGGAGGCGTCGAAAGCGCATTGGCAGCGGTGCAGCGCCTTCGCGAAGAAGCAGGCGAGAGCCGCACAAATGTCCCTGATTTGGTTCTGCTAACCGACCGCAACGTAAGCTCGGCCCGCGCCGCGCTCCCCGCGATGCTCGCCGTGGCCGCTGTCTGGAAGGAACTCGTCTGCGCGGGCGCTTACGAAGTTCCACTCGTCGTCGAGACCGGACAAGTTATCGAGACGCATCATCTCGCGATGCTCATTGCCACCGGAGCGAGCGCCGTCTTTCCGTATCTCGCTCTCGAGCTCTCCGAAATTCTCAAACCCGGTGGCAGCGCGCAATATCGCCAAGCCGTCGAAGTCGGCCTGCGCAAAGTCCTCGCTCGCATGGGAATCTGCACCATAGCGAGTTATCGCAATAGCCAGCTTTTCGAAGTCGTGGGGCTGAATGAGGGCGTACACGAAGCGTTTTTTGAGGATGCCGGCGCCGCGCTCGGCGGCAAATCGCTGCAGGAGATTTTGCAGGATTCTTTAGATCGCCATGTCGCTGCTTACGCTCCGAACGCATCTCATCGCGGCGATGATGGTCTCTACCGATTCCGCCAAGCCGGCGAACGCCATTCCAGCTCTCCCGAACTGGTTCGTCGCATGCACCGTTACGTAAATACTCCGACTCCCGAAAATTATCGCGCTTATGCCGAGCTGGCTGAGAATCGCGAGCCGGTAGCTGTTCGCGACTTGCTTGAATTCGCTCCCGGCACTCCCATTCCGCTCGATGACGTTGAAGACGAGAGCGCGATACTCCGGCGCTTCAGCACGCAAGCGATGTCCCTCGGCGCACTCGGCCCCGAAGCTCATCGAACTCTGGCGATCGCCATGAATCGCCTGGGCGCACAAAGCAACACCGGCGAGGGCGGCGAAGATCCGGATGTCTACCTTCGTGAGCCTGAAGCCGCCAACCGCGTGAAGCAAGTAGCCTCCGGCCGGTTTGGCGTGACCACGGAATATCTTGTCCGCGCCGATGAACTCGAGATCAAAATGGCGCAGGGCTCAAAGCCCGGCGAGGGTGGACAGCTCCCAGCCACGAAAGTCACTCCGCTGATCGCGCGGCTGCGTCACGCTGTTCCGGGAATGTCGCTGATCTCACCGCCTCCGCATCACGATATCTATAGCATCGAAGATCTCGAGCAACTGATCCACGATCTCCGCGCCGTCAATCCGCGCGCAAAAATCGGAGTCAAACTTGTTTCCAGCTCCGGGATCGGAATCATCGCCGCGGGTGTTGCAAAAGCCGGCGCACAAGTGATCACCATTTCCGGATTCGACGGCGGCACCGGCGCTTCGCCGCTGACTTCGATCAAAAATACCGGACTGCCGTGGGAAATTGGTCTGCGCAAAGTCCACACGACTCTGCTTCAGATGGGCTTTCGCGATCGCGTTCGCCTTCGCGTTGACGGCGGATTCAAGTTCGCGCGCGACGTGATCATCGCCGCGCTCCTCGGCGCCGACGAATTCGGCTTCGGCACTTCCGCGTTGCTGGCCATTGGCTGCGTCATGGCCCGTCAATGTCATCTCAACACCTGCCCTGCCGGCATCGCCACGCAGAATGAAGAACTCCGCGCGCGCTTCGACGGCAATCCCGAGATGGTGATGTCGTATTTCCGCGGCCTTGCCGGCGAAGTCCGCGAACGGCTCGCTCTGCTCGGCGTGCGGTCGCTGGCCGAACTTGTGGGCGAGGTGAACCAACTTCGCCCGCGTGACCAAAGCGCGGCGCGCGTTGTCGAGCACCTCCTCGAGTCTCCCGCTGAGTTTCCCGAACAAGCTTCACAGCCAGTTGCAGAAATTCGGAATGCGGAAGACTTCCTCGAGATTGAACTCGATCGAAGTCTCGAATTGCGCTCGTCTCTGCCGCTGTCTTTCCCCATCAAGAATTCCGATCGCAGCGTAGGCGCGCACTTGAGCGGCCACATCCTGCGCCGCACCGGCTTTTCAGATTTGCGGCACGAACCGCGGCAGTTTGAATTTCACGGCACTGCGGGCCAAAGCTTTGGCGCGTTTCTCATCAATGGATTGCACTTTCGGCTGCATGGCGAAGCCAACGACTATGTCGGAAAAAGTCTCAGCGGAGGCACGATTGCCATCGAAGCGGGCGCCGCAGCCTCGCTGCGCGGCGATCTCCTAGCAGGCAATACCGCGCTGTACGGCGCAACATCGGGCGAACTTTATATCGCGGGCCGCGCCGGCGAGCGCTTTGCCGTTCGCAATAGCGGCGCGCTCGCCGTCGTCGAGGGCGTGGGCCAGCACGGCTGCGAGTACATGACCGCCGGGGTCGTCATAATCCTCGGCCCCACCGGAATTAATTTCGCCTCCGGCATGACCGGAGGCCTCGCTTATATTTCGAAACAGTTCCTGCGAGAGAGCGCCTACAGCCATGAATTCGTGCACTGCGTAAAACACCTCGGCTTGGAAGCCGCCGAAGAAACCCGAATTCGCCTAGCTCTCGAAGAGCATGTCCGCCGCACCAGCAGCCCGACGGCATCACAAATCCTGAAACTCAAAGGGCCGCTGCCGCTCGTACGCCTCGAACCCGTTCACCTGCCGTGCTCGCTCGAAGAGACCTGGTCGCCGATCCTAGCCCGCTGGAAAAAGCGCCCCATCGCCAAGCGACTGGACCACCATATACGGCGGGAATGGGTGGAAGCCGCGGAGGAGCCGGTCGCGTGAATCGGAATGAACGATTTCCACACCTGCTCCGGCCAAGCAAATACTTCGCGACTAAGATTCTCTCCCGCTCTTTGTTATAATCCGCGAAATTAAACCTATGGATACTCTGGCGCGACACAACGCCGTCTCTCCGATTCAACGAAAAAATCCCGCCGGCGGTTCCCTCGCCGCCTCCGCCCGGCGAATCGCGAGAAAACACGAGGTCAAAATATGAGCAAGCCAGATTCTCATCGAGCATTTCGCATCGGCATAGCCGGGCCCGTTGGCTCTGGGAAAACTGCGCTAGTCGATCGCCTCAGCCAAAGACTCTGGCCTAAATACTGCCTCGCGGTCGTCACCAATGACATCTATACGAAGGAAGATGCGGAATTTTTGCTGCGGCAAGGCACTTTGCCGGCGGAGCACATTCGCGGAGTGGAGACCGGCGCCTGCCCCCATTCGGCGATCCGCGAGGACGCTTCCATGAATCTCCAGGCGATCGCCGAGCTTGAACGAAAGCTTCCCGGCCTGGAATTGATTTTCGTCGAAAGCGGCGGCGATAACCTTTCTGCTGCTTTCAGTCCAGAGCTAGTGGATGTGTGGATCTATGTAATAGACGTAGCCGAGGGCGACAAAATCCCGCGCAAAGGCGGCCCGGGTATTACTCGCTCGGATCTTTTGGTGATCAACAAAATTGATCTTGCGCCCTACGTTGGCGCTTCGCTCGAAGTGATGGAACGCGACTCGCGACGTATGCGAGGCGATCTTCCATTCTTTTTTACGAATTTGCGAGATGCCGTTGGACTCGATTCGCTCGTCGCGTGGGTCGAGCAGCATATTAATTCGCCGTTGGACATGCGTCGCGATCTCATTGACGCGCACGCTCCGTACAAAGGCGTCCCTCATTCACACGAGCACGGTCATGCCCACACCCACGGGCATGATCATCATCATTAGAGATGATTCCAATGGAAGATGAACTGCCTGCATCGAGCCGTTCGGCATCTCCAGAGCTCGCCTATCTCCAGCTTCTCCATCTGGCGGACAGCGCATTCCCAATCGGCGCTCTTGCCCACTCTTTTGGAATCGAATCGATGGTCTCAGCGGGTCTGCTCGCGACGCCTGATTTGGAAATCTTTCTACGCGGTTATCTCGAAGAGGCAGGAGTAGTCGAGGCGGTTTTCTGCCGGGAGGCGGTGCGGCTTGCTCGTGAAGCTCCATCGAATTTCCCCAGTGCGCGTTGGCGTGAGCTAAATGACCAGCTAGCCGCGCTCAAGCCCGCGCGCGAAGCCCGCGCCGGCAGCGCAGCTCTTGGTCGCAATTTCCTGCGAGCGGTCCTCGCCCTCGGCGAATTTAATTTCTTCCGCCAAGCTCTGGAGGCCACGGAGGACGTCGCCCGGCCGGAATCATTCGACTACCGCTCAAGCGTAATCGAGCACAGTCCCGCTTTCGGTCTCGTGGGTGGCGCTCTTCATTTCGCTGAGGATTCAGTTGTTCTCGCCTACCTGCATCAATTCGTCGCGAGTTCTGTTTCGGCCTTCCAACGCCTGTTGCCGCTGGGCCAAACTCAAGCCACTCGAATTTTGTGGAATCTCAAACCAACAATTATTGAAGCCGCGAGCCGCAGCGCGGAACTATCGCTGGACAACCTTTCGAGCTTCACCCCGTTGCTGGACTGGGGCGCGATGGAACACCCGGCTCTTTCAACGCGTCTATTCATCAGTTGACGGAAATTCGGAGCAGCAACGATTCGTTGATCTTATGGAGCTATTGAACGAACCCGGTCCGGCGACGCAGCCCGCCATGCCCCGCCGCGTCGATTCCTCGCTCGAACTTCGTTTTGCCTATGACTCCGCGACGCAAAGCACCTTGCTCTCCGAAACCTTATACGAGCCTCCGCTAAAAGTAGTCCGGGCTTTCACTTTAGCTGATGGCGCGGCGCTGAGTCATTTGCACAACGTCTCGGGAGGGCTGCTCGGCGACGACCATCTCTCACTTTCCGTCCGTCTCGACGAAAATGCAAAAGTGCAGCTCACCACGACCGGAGCCACGCGCATCTACCGGGCGCGAGAAAGCGCGGGTCCCGCGATCCAAAGGACCGAAATTTCGCTAGCGGCAAACGCGTTTCTCGAATATCTGCCCGACCCGATCATTCCTTTTGCGCATGCGCGCTTCTCTCAACGAACCGAAATCCAGCTTGCTCCGGGCGCCGGACTCTTTTGGTGGGAAATTCTCGCGCCCGGCAGAGAAGCTAGCGGAGAACTGTTTGCCTACGATTCGGTCGAGATGAAGACAGATTTACACGCGCAAGGCCGGCTCATCGCCGCCGAGCGCGTCAAGCTTGAGCCGCACAAGTATCCACTGAGCTCACCGGCGCGGCTCGGCCCGTATCGCTACTGGGCTACCTTCTACATTTGCCGGGTGGGCCCGGACCCCGCTGCATGGCTCACGCTCGAAGAGCGCTTGCGGCAAGCCGCAAGTGAGTTCAGTTGTCCCGGCAAAGCGCTTTGGGGCATCAGCGCACTGGCAGCACATGGTTTGGTTTGCCGCTGTGTCGCATTGCGAGGCCGCGATGTACTCTTCGGCCTGCACCAGCTCTGGCGTGCGGCGAAGTTCGCTCTCTACGGCACCGAAGCGGTGCCTCCGCGAAAAGTAAACTGAAGCGTTGCAGTCGATCGCTGGAGAATTTTACCGGGAGGACTTGTATGCACCTCACCCCGCGCGAACAAGAAAAGCTCATGGTCGCGTTCGCCGCCGACCTCGCTCGAAAACGCCAGGCGCGCGGCTTAAAACTCAACTACGTCGAAGCCGTCGCCATCCTCTCTGCCGAAGTCATGGAGGCAGCTCGCGATGGAAAAACCGTCGCCGAAATCATGAGTTCCGGAGCGAAGATCCTGAATCGCGCTCAGGTAATGGAAGGCGTGCCCGAAATGATTCACGAAGTTCAGGTGGAGGCCACATTTCCCGATGGCACGAAGCTCGTCACCATCCACGATCCCATTCGTTGAAATCGAGGCGCGATGATCCCGGGTGAATATCTGCTCGATGAATCGCAAGGTCCGGTGATCGCCAACGCCGGCCGAAAAACTCAGCGCCTCCTCGTGCGCAACACGGGTGACCGTCCCATCCAAGTTGGCAGCCACTATCATTTCTTCGAAACCAATCGCGCTCTCGCGTTCGATCGCGCCTCTGCGTACGGCTTGCGACTCAACATCCCGGCCGGAACCGCGGTCCGCTTCGAGCCCGGCGAAGAAAAGGAAGTAGAGCTGACAGAATTTGGAGGCCGCCGCGCCATCCATGGCTTCAATGGATTGCTCGATCACTCGGCAAGCGGTGACCTGAGCGACGCTGACGCGCGCCAGCGTGCCCTCGAACGGGCCCGCGCAGAAGGCTTTCAATTCAGCGAGGAGAAAAAATAACTAATGGCTCTGAACATTCCTCGCCGCACCTACGCCGACCTCTACGGCCCCACCAAAGGCGATCGCATTCGCCTTGCAGACATCGATCTCCTCATCGAAATTGAGAAGGACTACACGCACTACGGCGATGAAATCACTTTCGGCGGCGGCAAAGTAATTCGCGACGGAATGGGCCAAAGCAGTACCGCAATCCGCGAATCGGAATCAGGCGCCCTCGATTTGGTCATCACCAATGCCGTCATCCTCGATCATTGGGGCATCGTCAAGGCCGATATCGGAGTGAAGAACGGCCGCATCGTAAAAGTCGGCAAAGCCGGAAATCCCGACACCATGGACGGCGTCGATCCGGCCCTCGTCGTCGGCGCCGCCACCGAAGTGATCGCCGGTGAAAACTTGATCGTCACCGCGGGCGGCGTCGATAGCCACATTCATTTCATTTCGCCGCAACAAATTTACGAGGCCCTCTCCAGCGGCATCACCACCATGATCGGCGGAGGCACGGGTCCTGCCACTGGCACCGCTGCCACGACCTGCACGCCCGGCGCGTGGAATCTCGCGCGCATGTTGCAGGCCGCCGAAGCCTGGCCGATGAATTTCGGTTTCCTCGGCAAAGGAAATGCCGCGACAGGACGTCCCCTCGCCGAGCAGATCGAAGCCGGCGCCTGCGGCCTGAAGCTTCACGAAGATTGGGGCACAACGCCCGCCGCGATCGACGCCTGCCTGAAAGTCGCCGACGAATTCGACATTCAAGTAGCGATCCACACCGACACAATCAATGAGGCCGGTTTCCTCGAAGCCACGGTGGCCGCGATCGCCGGACGCACCATCCATACCTATCACACCGAAGGTGCCGGCGGGGGCCACGCTCCGGACATCATTCGCATCGCGTCGTTTCCCAATATTCTTCCATCCTCGACGAATCCCACTCGCCCCTACACCATCAACACCATTGCCGAGCATCTCGATATGCTCATGGTCTGCCATCATCTCAATCCGCAAGTTCCCGAAGATGTCGCCTTCGCCGAAAGCCGCATCCGCCCCGAAACCATCGCCGCGGAAGATATCCTGCACGACCTCGGCGTCCTCAGCATGATTTCGAGCGATTCGCAGGCCATGGGGCGCGTCGGCGAAGTCATCATCCGCACCTGGCAAACCGCGCATAAAATGAAAACGCAGCGCGGCGCGTTGCCCGAAGACTCGTCGCGCAACGACAACTACCGCGCCAAGCGCTACGTCGCGAAGTACACCATCAATCCCGCCATCACTCACGGAATGGCCGAAGAGATCGGCTCGATCGAGCCCGGCAAACTCGCCGACCTCGTGCTCTGGAAGCCCGCGTTCTTCGGCGTCAAGCCGGAACTAATCGTCAAGGGCGGCTTCATCGCCTGGGCCGCCATGGGCGATCCGAACGCATCCATCCCCACTCCGCAGCCCGTTCTTTACCGCCCCATGTTCGGCAGCTTTGGCGCAGCCACCGCCGCCACAGGCATCACTTTTATTTCTCAAGCGGCGATGTCCACAGGCCTCCCGCATAAACTAGGCCTGAGAAAGATCTCTCGCGCCGTGCGAAATTGCCGCAAGATCGGCAAAAAGGATTTGCTCCACAACCACGCAACTCCGAAAATCGACGTCGACCCCGAAACCTACGAAGTGCGCGTTGACGGCACTTTGATCACCTGTGATCCGGTAGCCGTTCTCCCCCTCGCCCAGCGCTACTTTCTATTCTGACTCGCCCTCGGCGGGTGGGCCAGCCGCCGTTGCCGGAACGTTTAACCGAAACAAGGGTTCAATTAAAATTTCTGTAAGTCGTTGAAAACAATCGGCGAAATTATTTCTAACCGAAACATCGGCGAGAGGGCTCGATATCGCCTTTTCTCTCTTTTTGCGAACGGGCGCGCCGGGGATTTGATGTTGGAGCTTGGAAGCGCGGCGCGCGCGGGAATCGCCAACCTCGGGAAAAGGCTGCGGCACTCGCCAATCAAAAGCCACAGGCAGGAGTGCCTGTGCTACCCGGGGTGTGTCCCGATTGTTTGTGGGGCCCGTGCTTTATTTTCAATGACTTAGGCCCGGCAACAATATTTGAGTGTCCCGATTGTTTGTACGCTGGCTCCTTTGTTCGCGGGGCAGTTGATGGTGCGTGGGCCGGCCGCGTGCGGCGGCGACGCAGGAGTTTCTGGCGAAGCGTTTTGTTGCTCCTGCGCTGCGGGCCGCGCAGTTATTGTGAGGGTAGGTTGAAGCATAGGCAATGGTACGGTTGGGCTAGAACTAAATGCGAAGATCGGGCTACATGCTCAGAAATCCGGTGACGCGTGGGTTGGTGAGTTCGCCGCGGGAACTGAAGAGAAAGAAAAATGAAGGACGGGGCTGAAAGGATGGCCGAAACCCCGACCCTTCCCACAAACCGGGAAGAGCCGGGCACCCGAATCCAAACATCGGAGAATGGATGCGCCACCCGCCAAACCGCCCGAGGAGGGTTCATCACACCTGGAACTATGGCAGAACGCCGGTCCATGTCGTGCTGCGACCGGAGCTGGGATTTGAGACAGTGATTCTCACATGGTCGCCGGAGGCTGCTACCCACGCACCGGAGCCGTACAAACCAGAAAAGCCTGCGACGTGGATTTCACTCGGAGACCAAGCGACATAGTGCAGAGTGACGAGATTCGGGGACTGCTCAATCAGGTGTCCTGCCTCGAAACGCCGCGTGTCATCTAGAAAGCCGAAACCAGGGAGATCGCCGGTGTGTGGCATGTGCCGGGGAGCTAGACCAAAACCTCGTCCCTGGATATCGATGTGCAAATCCTTGCCGCTGCCCGAGAATTGCACGCTGGAAATATTCGGGACATCCTCCAGAAGCGGATCGACAGAGGCCCGCACGCGCGACTCTCGCGCGACGGGAGGGCTCTGGACCGTCATTTGGTCAATGACTTTCGCGACGCCGGGAGTTTGAGATGTGATGCGGAATGCATCGTATCGCGCCGCATCGCTGGGGACTTGGCCGGAAAGAGTTGCGACGGAATCTTGCACTGAAACCAGAAGCTGAGCATGCTTCGTTTGGGGGTTGGAGAACAATTGTGACCTGATGGAGTCGGCCAAGTGCCCATCGTCGGGAGCACTGACGGAGTGGTGGCCGGGGCCCGTTGGGGCCGCGAGATTCTGGAGATTTTCCAGCGTGCCCGGAAAATACTTGAAGCTGAAGAGCAGCAAAAGAATTGCCGCGATGGTGCCCCACTGAGAATAACCGCCCCAGAACAAAAAGAGGACGACGTACCAAAGCAGAGCGACCAACGGAGCGAGCCCCCGGTTGGATCCGAGAGCGATGAAAGAGCAGTAAACGCCGATCAGCAAAAACGGGACAATGATCCGAGCGACATAGCGAAATAATCCAACTTCGATAATGGCGAGCTTCGAAGGACCCAGCAAGATCAGAATCAGGCAGATAATCGTCACGATAGGAACGACGGTGATGGCGATATTGGGAGGAAATATCGCGGCGGTGGTAATCATCACCAACGGCCAGATTAAGATGATCGCGATGCCGGCTCGCGCGAGTACGTTTCCCTTTTCCCAGACCGCGCCGAACAGGCGGAAGATCTCACTCATCATGTCAGGCACGGGGGTCTCCTCGTTTCGTTCCGGCGATCTTGCCGGTCAATGCGCTGATGTGGCCCGCCAGCTTTTCGGAGGTGGATTGAGGATGTGCGAGTAGCTGCATCATGGCGATGAACTCTTCGTCCGAGAGGTCATTGAGATATTTAAGCAAGGGCTGGCGGCTCTGGCCCGTAGTGTTGGGAATGCGCAATAGTAGAGTTGCGAGGCGGTCTTGCTCGTTGCGGCCGAGAGCCTCTTTCCAGCGCCGGCGAAGATTGGCGGTATCAATTTCCGGCATGGATTGCAGATCTTCGAGAAGCGCCGATCCTGCAGTAGCTTCTTGGTCGGTACCGTTGGCGACGCCGCGCATTCCGGAACCAAGCTTGTTGATGAACAGGTTTCCAATTGCCGCGCCAATCCCGCCAAAGAATCCCACCGTTGCGGCATCAGTTCCCCGCTTCCAGAACGACATGATGTACCTCCTGTTTGACCGAGCATTCTCGTTCGAGGCGTAGTTACTCTCGCCCCCGCGTCAAGCCTAATGCGCGGGACAGCAGTTGATTTCGCGAGGCCGCATTCACCACCGAAAAAGTCGCGCAGGTAGGCGATAAGGCCGCACAATATCGCTGATTTCGGCGAACTTCAACGGCGAAACCGGCATGGCGACTCGAACCGCAGATTCGATCGCCTGCAGCTCAACTCTGAGAATGCCGGTGGTCCGCTCATCAACGATCTCAACGTGCGGCGATGCGAGATTTCACACGGAATGTAGGGTTGCGGCGGAGCTTTCTTAGCGTAGTAGGGGAATTACCAGTACCGGGTCGGATTTCTGCCCCTACCGGCCGAGCGAGGACCTTCCTTCTTGGACAGGATTGGTTTTCATGCTGCTCGTTTCGTCAACGTGGAGGAACGGCTTCAAGGGTTTCGAGGGTGGGGATTTCGGAGCGGGGCGGATGGGGTGTCGGGGGCTAGTAGCACAGGCACTCACTCCTGCCTGTGGGTGGGTTTGCAATTCGGCGAGGCGGGTTGTGGGGCGGTGGCGGTCGAGAACAAGCGCGGCGAGGGCGAGGTGGACCGTTCGGACTGCTCCAGCGCTAAAGCGCGGGTGCGGGGGTGGCGTGTTCTCCGGAGCGCTGAAGCGCTCCTTCCCCCGCATGAATGCGGGGGCTCCCTCCTTCACTGAAGCGCTCCTCCCCCGCGTGAATCGGGGGCTGCCACCTTCGCTGCGGCTATCGCGGTAGAGAAGGACGGAAAGTGAAAGGCGGGGCCGAATCCCCTACCGGTCCCACACAGTGATGCCGGGAAAGATGGGCACACGGCGTGGTAAACCTCCGGCAACGGCTGCCCCACCCTGCCGCGGGAGTGGACGTAGAGTTCGTATTTATTTTATGAAGGGAGCGACGATGGATTGGTGAGGATCAATACGGTGTGAAGGAAGGAATAAGGCGGAAGAAAAAGCGGCGCCGAACTGCGGGGCCGAAAAGCCCCACCCTTCCCATACTACAAAACCGGGAAGGACGGGGCACCCAAAACCGAAAACCTTCGGAAAAGACTGACCCACCCGCCACCCGAAACCAAACACCGGAAAATGGCTGCGCCACCCGCCAACCTGCAATTGGATGGATTTGCTCGCCTACAGCCCGGAGCGAATTTCCGCGGTCTCCGTCGCCGGCGCGAGAAGGCTTCGCGCCGGATCTGTGTGTCGGTGAGCTTATACATGATCGTTAGAGGTCTTATAAAACGGCGGCAACACAATCCACTTCGATATCAAACCCGCCATTCCAAGCCGGAACATTGATAAAGATGCGCGCAGGCGGATTTTCCGGGAAATAACGCCTGTAGACGGCATTCACGGCAGGAAACATGTCCACTGAGGTGACGTACACATTCACCTTCAGAATGTTTTCCAAAGAAGAATCTGCCGTTTCGACACAGAGCTTGAGTTGATCTAATACGATCTCCGTCTGACGCTCGATTGCTCCCTTGAAGATATCTCCTTTTTGGGGGTCGAACGGCGGGGAACCTGAGACGTAGATTGTATCGCCGTGCTTCGTCACGGTTGAAGCTGGGGCCTTGTATTTTTCGAGATAGGTCGCCTGCGGCTCAACGCGAATGATTTCCCGTTTCATAGTTTTCCTCCGATTGCTAGGTGCTCTGAGGAGCCAGGAGCCGCGAAAAGCCGTGGTGTAGATCGGAATTTCCTTTTTTTGGCCTCAAGAACGGCACCATAGTACACCCGTCTCGGAGGTGTTCGCGACACCGTGAAACGCCTTTTCATCGGGAGCACTCCCGATGGGCTTCCATCCGCACCAGTGCCAGGGCATCGTACCTCTTGCGTTGCGCTTGCGCGCTTGCCTGTGGCACTGGTTGCGCAGGCCACCTAGAATGAACAAAAGAGCTGCATGATTCCGCGGCTCACGAACTATGTTTTCGATTCGCAGTGTCTCGGGAGTTGTCCTGCTGTTCGCGGCCTTCTCTCCAGGCCGTGGGCAAGCGCCGCAGCGGAGTACCATCCCGCAAGAACCCGTGCGCGCCGAGGCGGGCAGCGCTTTCGTGGCGACGCAAGCGTCCTTGCCGCAGAGTGAATCGCCAGCGCCAAATACTCAACAAGTGAGCCAGACGGCGACCCATCCGTCTGGAGAGCCGGAATTTCAAGACGTCGAGGAACGTAAAGGACCGTTCACGTTCGGCGGCCAGACATACACCGTTGTGGCACACAACAAGCGTGTATCTGGCAAGCAAGGCGAGGGTGCGCTGGCGCTCGCGTCATTGGATATTACTGACGCCGCCGGAGCGGTCCTGCATCACGAAGAGTTTCCCCATTCGTTCGAAAACGGCGAGTTCACGGAGAGCTGCTCGGTGAGTGTCAATCCGATTACCGGAAGCAACGGGGCAGGCCTGCTCCTTGACACCGGATGCCTGCCGTCCGCACCGCTGAGCGGTGGGCCCTGGCAGATTTTCGGCATTGTGAACGGAAAGCTTTCTGCCATCGGAAAGCCCCTGTACGCGGAAGGCGAAATGGGCGATTTCGTACCCGGCAAGGTCAATCATATGGGCAACCTCACGCAGATTCTGCCCGACGAACTGAGGATCCGCCTGTTCACCGGCTACTTTTTCGTCTCCGTGCCGGTGCGGGTGAACTGGATGGAACGCAAGCTGGCGTTGGCGCAGCACTGTTTCTATCAAACCGGCCACGGGATGGCCGAGGGCGGCTGCGAGATGCCCGTCGAAGGAGTTGAGCGACATCCAGGCGAACAGGATCTGACTTTCGTGAGGATGTTTCCTGAATCCAACGAGCAAATCGGCCCGCCGGCACACGTTGTGGTCAAGAAAGATTCCCGAGTCGAAATCCTCGCCGGAAAGGTCCTGGTGACGTGGGAAGAAGGGAAAGACGGAATCTCGCTCGGAATAGCCGACGACATCTGGGTAAAAGTGCGCATCGACGGCAAAGAAGGTTGGATTCACAGCGACGAAGACTTGCAAGCCATCGGCCTCTATCGCGCAGGCTAGGTGCTCCGTGTGCCCCTGTCATTTGCTGAACACAAGCCTGAATCGAGAATGACGCCGACCATTGCGGGTGGATGACGGAACTCGGAATAATCCAATTGGACGATTAGCGCACTAATCGGAGAAGTGGATCGCGGCACCCAAGCGACCGGTAAGACGACTTACCGTTCAGGGACGAGTCTGCCATTCAGGAATGATCCATCACGGTGCGTACTGCGTGAAAACGAGGTCGTGGGTTTTGTTCTGCGCGTGGCAGGGAAAGCAGGGTTTCATGAACGCGGCATCCACAGGTTTGCCATTTGCGTTGAAATGACCGAACCCCCAGCCTCCCGTGGCGGCGTACTTTTTCGAGTCCTTGACCATAAACTGAACGTTTGTGGGGGGGCCGGGAACGAAAGATTGCTCTTGGCCAAAGATCTTGTTGTTCTCCGCCGACGGAACGTGACTGTAGTGCAAAGCGGCAATGATTGTGCCGTCAGGAAAGGGGAGCGTGCCTGCGCGGTAGGCCTTGATGGCTACGTCGTTGCCCAGCACAGCCCCCAAACTGTTGAGATTGCCGGCTTCATGGGCCGAGGAGATCCACGTCCAGTCACGGTATCCAGCGGGCTTTTCTGTGACCCACGGCGCGGCCTCGTCATCGGCATTTCCAGATGCAGGGGCCATCGAGGCCGCAATGCCGATCATCGTCGCAACTGAAACCAGCAAAATAGCGATCCATCTCATAGTTGCTCCTCTCAAATGCGATTTCTATACGTCTTTCGGTGCGAGTGATCGAAACCCGTCACTTTCGATGCTCGATACGGTGAAAAGGAGTCAGTCCAGAGCTCAGTCTCGAAGGCGTGTGGGCCATCATTTTCCGACGGATTTGCTTTTCATGGCGCCCCATCCGCACGGCTTTCGAGGGTGTGGGTTTTGGCCTCGCCATTGATCCTTGTTTCTCTTCGGTTGTGCTCTTCTCCCTCACTCCCGATCGAAACTGTATCGGCACCTCATATCTGAGGATTCCACTCGGGACTGCGCGGTAGGCGGAAAAACTCAAAGCAAAACCGGGCCGCCGGTGAACCCCGGCCCCTACGCGGCGCGATGCAGGGCGCGGTATTCGTCGAAGGCGGCTAAGTAGCGATCGACGTCCTTGTGCAGCAGGAAATAGGGCGTCGAGAGGCGCAGCTTGGACGGTTCGCCGCCGCGGATGCGGATTTTCTTGGTCTTCCAGAGCCACGTTTCCAAATCCATGCGCGCGTAGGGCGGGACATTGACGGTGGCGATGGCGCAGCGCAAAGCGGCGTCGGGCGACGTCCACGAGACGCCGCCGCGGCGGACCATCTCCGCCAGAATGTAATCGGCCATCTGACGATGGCGCCGCTCGATGCGTTCCATGCCGATTTGATTGGCTAGCTCAATCGCGGCGCGCAGGCCCCAGAGCGTGGGCACATTCGAGCTGCCGATGCGCTGAAACCGCTCGGCGCGAAGTTTTGGATCGTCCCAGCCGGCGGTGGTGATGGTGCTCCACAGGCGATCAATCATTTCATCGCGCACGTAGAGGAAGCCGGTGCCCTTCGGGGCTTGCAGCCACTTGTGCGGGCTCGAGGTGTAAAAATCGCAGCCGAGCTCGTGGACGTTCAGGCGCATCATGCCGGTCACGTGCGCGCCATCAACGGCCGAGATGATGCCTTTCGCGCGAGCTAGGGCGCAGATTTCGCGGGCGGGTAGAATGACGCCGGTCGCGGTGGTGATGTGGCTGAAAAAGAGGACGCGAGTGCGCGGAGAGATCGCGTCATTGAAAAGATTGAGAGCGGCGGCGGCGTTCGGAACCGGCACGGGCAACGCGACGCGCTTGACGACGATGCCGTAACGCTTGGCGCGAAGCAGCCACGGCTGTTCGCCACCGGGATGCTCTTGATCGGTCATGAGGACTTCGTCGCCGGATTTGAGATCGAGGCCGCTCGCGATGTAGTTGTTGGCCTCGGTGGCGTTGCGGACCAGCGCGATTTCATCGCGCGTGCAACCGACAAAGGCGGCCAGCGGATCGCGGAATTCGTTCCACGACGCATAGCCCCAGATGGGATAGTCCTCGGGATCGGATTGCGCGAGTTTTTCGGTGTCGTTGTAGCCATCGAAAACGGCGCGGAGAACGGGTGCGGGCGAAGAGCCTACGGTGCCGTTGTTGAGATAGACCTCGTCTTCGGGAATCAGGAATTGTTTGCGCAGCTCGGTCCAGTAGGCTTCTTCGTTCGAATCGTAGAGCGAGGAATCGGGCAGGCGCGCGGGGGCTTGCTCGAAAAGATTCAGCCAGCGATGCGAAGCGTGGAGCGCGCCCGCGGCGCCCGCGATGGAGGTCAAGAAATCACGGCGATCAAGCATGATGTCCTCCGGAACAGAAGGCTGCGCGCATTCTACTCGCGTCGGGAGGAATTTGGTGCGCGGCCGTGCCGGCAATCGCGGACGGCGGGCTAGAAGCGCAGAGAGAGGCAGCTCAGGCCGCCGTCCATTTTTTCAAATTCCGACGTGTCGAGCGCAACGACTTTGTAGCCGCGCTCTTTCAACGCGGCTTCCACGTGCGGGCGCCCGGCGGGCAGCAAGACGAAGTCGTTTACGCGCACGCAATTTGCGGCGTAGTTTTCTTCGGGTTGGACGCGGATGCGATCGTAATTGCGAAAATGCGGAAGATCCGCCATCGCTTCCATCGCGACGAGATGGTTTTCGCCGATGTAGGCGATTCCGCTTTTCAAGTGCAGCACGCCGCGGATTCCGCGGATGTCAACGATGGAAGAGGTGAATCCATCGCGGGCGAGAAATTCCGCCAATTGCCGCGCGCCCTCTTCATTCGTGCGCTGCGAGAGGCCGATGAAGAAATGATTTTCGGCTTCGCAAATATCGCCGCCGTCGAGAGTGCCGGGCGGCTCGATCTGATGAAATTCGCGGAAGAAGCGAGCCAGGGCTTCGCGGATGCCGGGCACTTCGCCCTGCCGGCTCGTGGCGCCGGGGCGCGTGAGGATCGCGGAGCGTGAAGTCACGATCGCGGCGTCTTCGACGAAGGTCGAATCCGGATGCTGCGAATCGGGCGGAAGAACGAGCAGCTCGAGACCGCAGCGCTGCAGCGCGACGCTGTATGCGGCATGCTGCTCGAGGGCTTTTCGATAAGCCGGCTTGCCGAGCGTTCCGCTGGTCAAGCCGTCGGCGAAATTTTCGCTGGGAAGCCGGACGATGGCGTTTCGAAACAATCTTTCCTCCGAGAATTGGAATGGACTAACTTTTTGAAAAAAGCTGCGTTTCGCCCTCCCAGCGGGCGATCACTACCGTTGCGAGACAATTTCCAAGAACGTTCACGCCGGTGCGCGCCATGTCCATGAGCTGGTCAATTCCAAAAAGAAGGAAGACGGGCTCGAGCGGCAGATGGAACGACGTGGCCGCGGCCAGCACAATGACCAGCGACGCGCGCGCGACGCCCGCGACACCTTTGCTGGTCACCAGCAGCGTCAGCAGCATCACGGCTTGCTGGCCGGCGCTCAAGTGAATTCCGGCCGCCTGCGCCACGAAAATCAACGCGAGCGATTGATAGAGACTCGAGCCGTCCAAATTGAAGCTGTAGCCGGTGGGAAGGACGAAGGCGACGATGTCGCGCGGCACGCCCAGGATTTCCATTTCTTCCATGGCGCGCGGCAAAGCGGCTTCCGAGCTTGCCGTGGCAAACGCAATGGTCACAGGTTCTGCGGCCGCGCGCAGGAATCGCCGGATGGGAACGCCGACAATCAGCGCGATGGGAAGCAGCACGGCCAGGATGAAGACAGTAAGAGCGACATACATTGTCGCGAGCAATCGCAGCAGCGGCATCAGCACGCCGAGGCCGAGATGCCCGACCGTGTAAGCGACCGCGCCGAAGACGCCGATCGGCGCGAACAGCATCACCAGGTTTGTGAATTTGAACATGGTCTCGGCGAGACTCTCGGCGAACTTGAGGAACGGCCGGCGCTTTTCCTCCGGCACCATCGCCAGCGCGAGACCGAAGAGCACGCTGAAGATGACAACTTGCAGCACTTCGCCCTCGTACACGGACTTGGCGATGTTCTCTGGGAAAATGTTCACGATGAAATCGCTGGCCGTGCGCGGCGCGGCATTCAGCGCGAGCGTTGCGGTGGTGGGCGGAAGTTTTACGCCTTCGCCGGCGCGGCTGAGATTTATGGCGGCGAATCCGATCACCAACGCCAGCGTCGAGACGATTTCGAAATAGACGAGCGCCTTCACGCCCATGCGGCCAACTTTTTTCAAATCGGCGTGGCCCGCGATTCCCACCACCAGCGTGCTGAAAATCAGCGGCGCGATAATTACTTTGATTAGGCGGAGGAAAATCGTTCCGAGGAGCTGCAGATTCAGAGCTGCCGTCGGCCAATCGTGCCCGAACTCTACGCCGGCGGCCATGCCGATCAGGATCCACGCCGTGAGCGTGCGCTTCTGCACGGCGTAGCCTGCGAAAAGCGCAATCACCGCCCATCGCAGCGCCTCGCCAAACGCCGGCGAAAGATGCACCCAACCGAGACGCTGGCCGAGGCTCACAACGGCCACCACGAGCAGGCCGATCAGAGCAGCGAGGAGAGTTTTAGATTTCAAGGGACTCCATATTTTGTGGCCAAACTCTACTGGAAGTTGCGTCTCCATGCTACCGTGAATCCCGGTACGGGATGTTTCTGGGTGGAAAAGCCATTGAGTCCCGCGCACGCCGCGAGAACCGCCGTTGTCATGGCGCCGGACTCCAATTCAAAGGGAGCTTTTTAGTGGCTGCAATTTCATATCTTGAGTGCACGAAATGCGGGAATCATCTTTCGGCCGACGAGCCGCGCACCGTATGCCCCGCCGACGGCGGTTCGCTCTATGCGCGCTACGACTTGAAGCCTTACATCGGCAAACTGCAGCCGCAAGCGCTCGCGGGGCGCGTGCGCAGCATGTGGCGCTACGCTGAAGTCTTGCCCGATGTCGAGCCCGTCACGCTCGGCGAGGGATTCACGCCGATGATTCAGAGCCGCCACAACGCCAACCTCTTCATCAAAGACGAAGGACTCAATCCTACCGGTTCGTTCAAAGCGCGCGGCCTTTCCGCCGCCGTGACCATGTGCAAATTCTACGGCGTGAAAAAAATCGCCATTCCTTCGGCCGGCAATGCCGCGAGCGCTCTGGCCGCCTATGCCGCGGCCGCCGGGATCGAAGCACATATCTTCATGCCCAAAGACGTGCCGCAATCCAATTTCATCGAATGCAAGCTTTACGGAGCCGCGGTAACCCTGGTCGATGGGCTGATCAGCGACTGCGCCAAAATCGTCAACGAGCGCAAGAGCGCCGAAAACTGGTTTGATATTTCTTCCTTGAAGGAACCGTTCCGCGTCGAAGGCAAGAAGACGATGGGATACGAAGTCGCGGAACAGCTCGATTGGAAACTTCCCGCTGCGATCTTTTATCCCACCGGCGGCGGTGTCGGCCTGATCGGAATGTGGAAAGCGTTTGAAGAAATGGAATCGCTCGGCTGGATCGGACGCGAGCGGCCCAAGATGATCTGCGTGCAGGCGGAGGGCTGCGCGCCGATCATAAAAGCATGGGAAGAACACAAACCTGTCTCGGAGTTCTATCCAAACGCGCACACCGTGGCCGCGGGCTTGCGCGTGCCGAAGGCTTATGCGGATTACATTATTCTCGACATCTTGAAGAAAAGCGGCGGCACCGCCGTTTCCGTGACGGACGATGAAATCGTGAAGGCAGTTCGTGAGTGGGCCTCCACCGAGGGAATCTTCGCGGCGCCCGAAGGCGCGGCAACGCTCGTGGCATACCGGAAATTGATCGCGTCAGGTTTTCTGAGTCCTGCGGACAAGGTGGTGCTCTTCAATACCGGATCGGGCCTGAAATACGTCGACGTCTTCAAAGATTATTTCCCGCGCGCCAGTTAGCCGCACTCAATCGTCTCCGAATTCACCTCTACCCGTAATCTTTTCGCGCGCGAAGGCAAGCTTGGCGGGAATCGCCGGGCCGCGCGTGCGTTAAGCTCGATAGAAATGGGTTCCGACGCAAATCCCTCTCGCGCGCTGTCCGTGTCGCTGGTCGCGCCGTGGCTGGTGATGGGCATTGGCTTCGCCGTGTCTCGCTGCTGCTTGCCGCGCGGCCACGCGCAGATGACCTTCGGCGACGTTTTTCTGTGCCTGCTGCCGCTGATCGCCAATGCCGCGCTGCTTGCGAACGCCGGCACTCCGTACCGCCGCACGAATTCGTTCTGGATTCTGATGGCCGCGGGCTGCGGGCTATGGCTGGTGGGTTCGCTGATCTGGACGTATTGCGAGCTCGTTCTGCATCGCCCCTCGGGCTACACATACGCAGGCAATGTCGCGTACTTCCTGCATCCCGTGCCGTTCATGGCTGCGCTGGCTCTGCAGCCGCACGCGCGCGGCCTGCGCGAAACACTGCGCTACGGCATCATTGATATCTCGCTGCTGGCCACCACGTGGCTTTATATCTATGCCTTCTCGACGCTGCCATGGATTTACGTCGCGCCGAATCCCCAGCTCTATCTGATCCGCGGCTGGCAGGCCTACATCGGCGAAAATATCGTTTACATCTGCGGCCTGGGGTTTCTTCTTTTCCAGACGCGCAGTGCCTGGCGAAAAATTTACGCGCACCTGCTCGCCATCGCGCTGGTGCACACGGCCGGATTCCTTCTCATTGCCTGGGCTTCGCTTGCAGGCTCGTACTCGTCGGGCAGCATCTACGATCTCGCCTACGTCATCACTTTTCTCTGGCTCGGCATGCTCGGAGTGATGGCGCGGCGCATGACGCTCGCTCCGGACCAAAATCCGGTGTGGGAGGAATTCGGGCGGCACTGGCCGCAATGGCTCGCGATGGCCGGCGTCCTGTTCATTCCATTTCTCGCCGCGTGGAGCGTGTTTCTGAGCCGGGCGCCCTCCGCGGTGCGGGAATTCCGCCTGATGCTGACGCTCGTCGCCCTGATGGTCGGCATGGGGCTGGTGTTTTTCCGTCAACAGCTCATCAATCAGGAACGCCAGCGCCTGGTGAAATCGCTCCAGGACTCGCTCGACAATTTGAAGCGCCTGCAGAGCCAGTTCGTGCAATCGGAAAAGCTAGCATCGCTCGGGCAGCTCGCCGCCGGTGCGGCTCACGAAATCAATAATCCTCTCACCGCCATTCTCGGTTATTCCGATTTATTGCTGGATGAAGAGTCGGCCGGACCACGCGCCAGAAGTCTGGCGGAAAAAATTCGCGAGCAGGCGCGGCGCACCAGCGAGCTGATCACCAATCTGCTCAGCTTCGCACGCCAAGTCCCGGCAGAAAAGCAGCTCCTCGATCTCACCGCCACGCTCAACGGCGCGATCCAGCTCCGCACTCTCGATCTTCGGAATAAGAACATCCGCATTGAAGTTCAGAATCGTGGAATTCTTCCCGCCGTTCGCGGCGACCCGAATCAATTGCTGCAGGTTTTCTTTCAAATCATCAGCAACGCGGTGGACGCGATGGAAGCAACCGGCGGCGGTGTCCTCACCCTGCACACCGAACGCGAGCGCGCCAACGTGGTCATCGAATTTTCGGATAGCGGCCCGGGGCTTGCGGAACCTGAGCGCGTTTTCGATCCGTTCTATACCACCAAGCCTGTCGGCAAAGGTTCCGGGCTTGGCCTGAGCATTTGCTACGGGATTATTCAGGAACACGGCGGCACGATCACCGGCTTCAATCGTGTGGATGGCGGCGCAACTTTCCGCATCGAGCTGCCCGCGGTTCTCGCGCTGCTTCCGCAACTTGCCGTGGCGACGTCTTCCACCGGCCGATCGCACTGACAGTATCTCGTTGTGCTACATTTAGGCGCTCATGCCCGCGCCGGCAATCGCCACAGAAAATCTCACGCGCCGATTCGGCCAGCTCCTCGCCGTTGACCACGTCAATCTGACCGTCGCGCCCGGACAATTCTTCGGCTTCCTCGGCCCCAACGGCGCAGGAAAATCCACCACCATCAAAATGCTCACCGGGCTTCTCGCCCCGAGCGAAGGCCGCATGACCATCCTCGGCACCGATTTGGTGGCAGATCCGGTGACCGTGAAGCGGCAGATTGGCGTAGTTCCCGAAGGGCTTGCGCTTTTTGGACGCCTTACCGGCGCCGAATATCTCAATTTCGTCGGCCGCATGTACGGCCTGGATCGCAAGACCGCCGCGCAGCGCGCCGCCGAACTGCTCGATTTCATGCAGCTCAGCGACCGGCCGAAGGCACTGGTCACCGATTATTCGCACGGCATGCAAAAAAAGCTGGCCATGGCCGCGGCGGTGATTCATGGGCCGAAAATATTGTTTCTCGATGAGCCGTTTGAAGGCGTTGACGCCATTGCCTCGGGCACGCTGAAAGCCATGCTGCAGCGCATGATTGCGCGCGGCGCCACTATCTTCTTGACCTCGCACGTTCTTGAAATCGTCGAACGCCTGTGCAGCCACGTCGCCATCATTCATCAAGGCCGCCTCGTCGCGCAGGGCTCCATCGACGAACTGCGCAGCGGCGTCGAAGCCCGCTTCGCAAGCGATGGCGCCGGGGATGCATCGGCTGCCACCCGGCCGCACGAAAAACTTACGCTCGAGCAGATCTTTCTCGAGATCGTCGGGGGCGCGCGCCTCACCGGCCAGGAACTCACATGGCTGGCGTAGGCTCTCTCCCCTCCGAAATTTCAGATCGCCCGCGCGGCCCGTCGAACTACGCCCTCTTCTCCGCCGTCACCGAACTTCGTTGGCGCCTGCTCGTCAATTCACTGCGCACAATCCGCGGCCGCCTCGAACTGGCCTCGCGCATCCTGGCCGGATTTTCCGTGACTATGCTGGCTCTCGGCGGCACCGCCTTTCTTGCTCTAGTCTCTTACTTTTCGATTGTCGAGCATCATCCTGTCTATCTAGCGATTGCGTTGTGGGGGATGTTCGCGTTCTGGCAGCTTTATCCCGTGATCGGTTCGATGACATCGGTGCCGTTCGAATTCGCCACGCTGCTGCGTTTTCCGATGAGATTCTCGACCTATTGGTGGCTGGCCTTTGTGTACGGGCTTGTGGATCCCGTCTGCATCGTGTGCCTGCTTTGGCTCTGCGGGATGCTTGCCGGCATCGGCGCGGCATCGCCATCAATGCTGCCCGGCGCGGCGCTTGCTCTGCTTTGTTTTGCGCTCGTAAATATTTTCCTTTCTCGCGCGGTCTATCTGTGGCTCGAGCGCTGGCTGGCGAAGCGCAGGTCACGCGAAATCATGGGCCTGATTTTTCTGTTCGCAATCGTCAGCTTCCAGTTTCTCGGCCCGCTCGGAGCGCGCCTGGAGCTGCACCCGCACCGTTCCGCTCGTTCACTCACTTCTCTTTCCACAGTCTTGGAATTTTTCCCGCCGGGCCTCGCGGGCTTTTCGCTTCAGCAACTCGAAGGAGGAGGCACGCTCGAGGCTTTGGCCGCTTGCGCCGGTCTCGCTGGCTACTCCGCGCTTCTCGCGCTGCTGCTCAATAACCGCTTGCGCGCGCAATTCCTCGGCGAAAATCTCAGCGAAGCGATGGCTCCCGTCGCGATCCAGACCCCTGGAAAGTTGCGCGAAGGTTGGGATCTGCGCGGTCTTTCGGGGCCCGTCGCGGCCATCTTCGAAAAAGAAACGCGTTATCTCCTCCGCAGTGCGCCCGTTTTATTCATGTTCGTCATGCCCATCGTGATTCTCGTTCTCTTCCGCGTCAGCCCGGGCAGGTCGGGCGCAGGAAACGCGCTGCTGATGAACGCGTCCGACTGGGCGTTTCCCGTCGGTGCTGCCTACGCTCTCTTGATGCTCACCAATATCGTCTACAATTCGTTCGGCGCCGACGGCAGCGGCCTGCAATTTTTCCTTATCTCTCCGGTCCCCATGCGCGAAGTGCTGCTGGCAAAAAATCTCGCGCATACCGCCGTCCATGCGATTAATACGACGCTCGTTCTCATCGCCAGTTCGTTCCTCTACCGTCCGCCGCGGCTCGATATCGCTTTCACCACTGGCGCTGCGCTGCTTTTTGCCTTCCCGCTCAATCTGGCCGCCGGAAATCTCATGTCCGTGTATTCACCGAAGCGCTACGACCTCGCCGCGTTTGGCCGGCAACGCGCCAGCGCCGCAACGGGCCTCATCGGCATGTTCGTGCAGATGTTCGTCATCGGCGTATCGGTGCTCGTGATTTTTCTCGCTTATCGCACGGGGCGCGTCTGGCTTGCCGGAGTCGCTTTCCTTCCGCTTGCCGCCGCTGCATTTCTCGTCTACTGGGTCACTCTCAAGAAGAGCGCGCAAGCCGCTATGGATCGCCGCGAAGTGCTCGTCGCCGAAATCTGCCGCGTCGCCAGCGACGCGACGACCAGCAATCGAGTTTCCTGAAGGAGCAGTCGAATGAATCGAAAGTCGTTTGCAATCGCTGTGGCCGCCGTCGCGCTTCTCGCGCTGGCAGGCGCCCTTCGTGCACCTGCGCAATCCGAGTCCGCGTCTCGCGCCAAGGGCAACATGCTTGCCGACTTGCACGAATTCGCCGCGACGCCCGCAATTTCCGGCTACGAACAAGAGCTTTCGGGGAAAATCAGCAAGGAACTCGCCGGCTTTTCGCCA
The DNA here is from genome assembly GCA_963707165.1 of uncultured Acidobacteriota bacterium. Lineage (GTDB taxonomy): Bacteria > Acidobacteriota > Terriglobia > Acidiferrales > UBA7541 > Palsa-147. The sequence goes on from CAVPPO010000003.1 coordinate 472,545, forward strand.
CAGACGGACAACATCGGCGACATCACCATCACGATCGGCAGCGGCTCGCCGCATCGTCTCATTGTCGCGCCGCTCGATGAGCCCGGCTTCGTCGTCAGCGGCATCACCGTAGACGGATATCTTCGTCTCCAGCGCCTTCCGCAAAATGGCGTCATTCCTTTGTTCGAAGAGCTCTATGCCGCACAGCCTGTCCGCGTGAGGACAGTACAAGGCAAATGGATCGATGGCGTCGTCGCCGGACTATCCGTGCATCTGCAACCCGGCCGCACCGAAACGCCGAAGATGAGCGACATCGAAAATATGTACGTTGATATCGGCGCCACTTCCGCCGAAGAAGTCCGCCGCGCCGGCGTCGACAATCTCAGCCCCGTCGGAATCAACCGCCAAGCGGAAGAAGTGAACGGCCATTGGAACGCCGCAGGCATCGGCGATCGCTACGGCGCGGTAGCGGTGATCGAGTCCCTGCGCCAACTCGATCCCTCGAAGCTCAAAGGCACGCTCACGGTAGCCTTCGTCGTCCAGCAATGGACCGGCGCACGCGGCCTCCAGCGAATTCTCGAGCGCGTGAAGCCGGATGAAATGCTTTTCGTCGGCCGGCTGATGGCCGGTGGCGTCGTTCCCGGCATGCAAACGGTCCGCCGCGCCCCGCGCCAGGAAATGGGCAGTGGTGTCCTCATCGGCCTAACGCAAGTCGGCGAATCCATCGTAGATTTTCCGGCAGAGATCAAACAAATCGCCGAGCTGAACAAACTCCCCATCGCCGCCGATTACTCCGCTCCGCTGCTCCCACAATCTTATTTGCCGCCGCCCATATTGCCCGGCCGCTGGGCGCACATCGGCATCGCCACGGCGTGGCCATCAACTCCAGCAGAAATGATCGACGAGACTGACCTCAAACATCTGAGTGGTCTCGTCGAGGCTTATGTTGGCGCACAGTCGCTGGGCGAGAGCCATTTCAGCTCAGTTGACGACCGGGCCCCGAATCCGATCGGCGCGCAAAAAATCGAAGTCTTGCTGCGCGAATTGGTAGAAATCTGCGGCGTGAGCGGCCACGAAGGCGCCGTCCGCCAGGAAATCCAGCGCGAACTTCCGCCCTGGGCGAAAACCGAAACCGACGAAGACGGCAACTTGATCCTCCATCTCGGCCCGCAATCTGCGAAGGGCCCGCGCATTCTGGTCGTCGCCCACATGGACGAGATAGGATTTGAAGTCACCGGCATCGGTAAAGACGGCCATCTCGACGCCGCATGGAAAGGCGGAGGGGACGTCAGCTTCTACGCCGGCCATCCCGCCATCGTTCATTCCGATAGCGGCGCGCAGTCATGACGCCGATCGTCGAACTTCCAAATGGCTGGGATCAACCGGGCTTTCAATGGCCGAAAGACCGCGACGCGGCCGTGCGCGTGGACGTTGGCGCGCGCAGCGCCGATGACGCCGCCAAGCTCGGCGTGAAAATCGGCGACTGGGTCACCATCCCGAAAAAATATCGCCCGCTGCTCGGCACGCGCGCCAATGGCCGCGCCTTCGACGATCGCGTCGGCGATGCCGCGCTGGTCGCCGCCGTCTGGCAGCTCGGCCACGCGCTAGAAAATCGCGACGTCACTTTCGTCTGGTCCACGCGCGAGGAAGTCGGCCTGAACGGCGCCGCAGGCCTGGCCAAGCGCCTGGCCGCCGAAGGCCGCGCTCCCGATTACGTCTTCGCCGTGGACACTTTCGTCAGTTCCGATTCGCCGCTGGAATCCAAACGCTTCGCCGACGCGCAAATCGGCAAAGGCTTCGTAATCCGCGCGGTAGATAATTCCAATATCGTCCCCAGCGCGTTGGTAGAAAAAGTGATCCAGCTGGCCAACGCCAACAAAATCCCAGTCCAATTCGGCGCCACCGGCGGCGGCAATGACGGCTCAGCCTTCACGCGCTACGGCTCGGTAGACATCCCACTAGGCTGGCCGCTACGCTATTCGCATTCCCCAGCCGAAGTAATCGACACAAGAGACGCCGACGCCCTCTCCCATATAATCAGTGCAATTTCGAGAAGCTGGTGAAAACAGGAGGAGAGTATGCCCTCAACCATCGGCTCTGTTCTTGTCCTGGTAGGATTCGTAATCCCCGGATTCATCACTCTCTGGGTGTGGTCCCTGGCGTATGGGCGGACGGAACCAAGCGAGGGTCGATTAGTCCTCGAAGGCATCACGCTGAGTTGCGTGAATTACGGAGCTTGGTCCTGGCTGTTGGTGTGGGCTTGGGCGCGATCATGGATCCACAGTGCCGTGCCGGCAATTCTGCTCGCTGCTTTTATACTTTTTGTCTCGCCGATGATCCTTGGCGTCACAACGGTTTGGCTCTCCGAGACAATTTGGGTTCAGAGGGTGAGGCGCCGCTTTGGTGTTTCCAGTCCGGTGCCAAAGGCGTGGGACCACTATTTTCGAAAGAGCGAATCGTGCTGGGTAGTGGCGACCCTGAAGAGCGGTAAGCTCGTCGCGGGACTATACGGTCCTAATTCAGCTGCCTCTTCGTATCCCGCCGAAGAGGACATTTACCTCGAGCGACTTTGTAAGCTGTCCGCAAGCGGCAAGATGGAGGGATTAATCGAGAACAGCAGGGGTGGTATAATACGGATGGACGAAGTCCAGCTAATCGAATTTTACGACATCGATTAACCTGCGGGTGAAACATGAGCGGAAAACAAAGGTCACAGAGTTCCCGTCCCCTGCGCGAGGTCTATCAGCCAACGGGAAAGCTAGACAAAACGTACCAACCAGCTGGAACTGTGCCCGCTCAGATTCAGCCACCCCATGTCGGTAGCGCTGCGGTGCGGCCCGCCAGCCCACGGAAGCCGGGCAACGCAGACGGTGACGGGCAGAAATCCTCGAAGTCGTAGAGCTCTCTAGTCGACCACGCCTTTTATCGCACCACCATCGCCAACCATGTGGGCCACAGCCGCGCCGCGACCAACTCCCCCGTTTGCTATAATCGCCCGTCGTGACCACCCCGGCCTTCAAGCCCCCTCGCCACATCGTCATCGAAGGCCCCATCCGCGTAGGCAAATCCACTCTCGCCAAAGTCCTCGCGGATCGCCTGCATGCCCGCCGCGTCTTCGATTGCGAAGACAATCCCTTCCTCGCCGATTTCTACAAAGAAAAACCCGGCTCGGCCTTCAGTTCGCAAATGTATTTCCTGATCGAGCGTTTCCGCCGCCTGAATGAGCTCCGCGAGCAAGAAGACCCCGCCCCGGTAGTCGCCGATTTCATGTTCGAAAAAGACAAAATCTTCGCCTACATCAATCTCGACAACGAAGAGCTGAAACTCTACGAGCAATATTTCGCTATGTTCGCCCCGTCAGTCCCAAGCCCCGATCTGGTGATCTATCTGCAAGCCAAGCCCGAAGTTCTCCGCAAGCGAGTCAACAAACGCGGCGTCCCTTCCGAAAGCGACATCTCCCCCGAATACCTGGAAGCCGTCTCCCAAGCCTACGAACATTTCTTCTTCCGCTACAGCGCCTCAAATTTACTGGTAGTAGATACCTCCGAAATAGATTTCGTAGAACGCAACCAAGATCTCCAAGAACTCCTGCGCCGCCTGCAACACCCAGTAAAAGGCACGCAATATTTCCTCCCGCTAGGCCCAGGAGGGTAGCGCCGGCGTCCGTGCCGGCATCTTACGACCTTCCAACACGCCACATCTAAAACGCACGCGCGGCGCAACGCCCCCGCATAATCGTTCCTCTCATTTCCAAACTCTGCACCCACAAAAAAAACGGGTGAACCTTTCGGTCCACCCGTCTTTCACTGCCCTGCTCTAAGGAGAGAGAGAAACTCTTCGCGCTCTATTCCGCCCGCGCCGCTCCGCTGAACCGGTGCCGCAATCTTCCCAACGTCCGATTCACCGGATGGCTGCGATGCAAAAATGTCAAAACCGGCGACCTCCGCATTCCGATCCGCTCCAGCGCCCGGCGAATCCGGAAATCCCGCCCCGCCGAAACCAAGCCTTTCTCGAGCGTTTCAATCGCCTCGGAAGTCCGCCCGGCCTGGTGATAAACCTCCGCCAGATTCAAGTAAAGCTGCGCATGATTACACTTCACCCCGATCGCTTCGCGGCACAGCGTCTCCGCATCCCCAAACCGCTTCTCCGCCACAGCCGCCAGCAATCCGGTATAAGAAAGGTAGAACGGGTTTTTCGGCGCCACTCCCAGCGCGCGCCGCGCATGCATCAACGCATCCGTAGCCGCGCCGTCGCGCAATCTCCGCAAACATTCCTTGAATTCCACCATCCCGGCATCGGCCGGCGTTGTTGTTCCTATCCAGTGCGACATGGCCCTCCTCCCAGCCCGCCCGACATACGGGGCTGTTGCAGGAAGACTACGCCTCGGTCGAGATCAAAAACTACCGGGCGTCCGGCCAGTTTTCGACCATCTTCCAACCCTGTCCCACCTGTCAGGTATTCCGCGCCCGAAGAGTACCCTGAGGCCAGCCTGAGGCAACAACCCGCAAGTCCACGCAAAGTCCATACCAGCAAGCACTTACAAGCCGAACCCCGCTTCCCGCTCAATCTACATAATCGGCAACCCCAGATAAATCCTTACTCCGCGCATCGATAAGTTCGCAGCCTTCGTAGGGGAGGGTCTTCAGACCCTCCCGCAGTTCGGCCCGTTTTTCTCTTCCCGGGCTAAACATCCACCACATCTCTACCACCCATTCACAACCGCCTTTCAAGCTCGCCTCGCATTTCAAACAATCACAAGCGCGATGCACACGAACGGCGCACCCGCACGCGCCCGACGACGCTTCAACTCATCATTGACTCCTTCAGCAAAGCGAAACCTCCGTACTATGGCCGCAGGCAGTACCGCCACTCAAGATTGGAGAAGGAGAAGCTTGGGCTGATGCGCCGTTCTTTTCATGTTGGCATTCTCGTCGTGTCGCTGAGCATCGCCTCATCCGGCGCGCACGCTCAGAACCAGCCGCCTTCTCCGCAACCGGCAGCTCCGTCTGCTCCTGCGGCCGCGCCCGCCGCGCCGGCAAACAAGGATCAGCCGCTCGTTCCCAAGCCGCCGCGCCGCGCCCGCAAAGTCATCACCGACGACGACATCCAGGGCATCGGCTCAATCTACAAGGGCGGCGGAGGCCCCGATCTCGGCGGCATCAACGATTGCGATCGCAACTGCTTCGAAGCCGTCCGCTCCGCCGCGCGAATTTACCCCGGCGGCACCGAATGGAAGCGAGATCTTCTCGACGCCATCGATAAAGTCCGCAGCGACGGGCCCTGGCAGGGCCTCCTCGGCGAGTTCGGAACCGTCCGCGGCAAATTCTGCAGCCTCGAGCAGGAACGCAATGAAGAACTCGCTCGCGTCTCCGACCCGCACAACGTCACCGCCGGCGAAATTTCCGTGGAGGAAAAATACAACCGGCTGTTCAAGTCGGCTCAAGCGGATCTGCTGACGCTCTACGATCGCGCGCACTTCCTGAAGCAGGCTCACGCATCGAGCGCGCTCGAGATGGCGTTCATGGATCTGCAGACGAATCGCATCGTCACCGCGAGCTGCTATTCCGAGCCATATCGTCCGAACTGGGAGAGCTCCGATGACCCCTGATCACGCTAACGAGCGTCGAATGAATCGCTGGCGCGTGCTCCTCCCGCTCGCAGGAATTTTTCTCGCCGCGGCGCTTCGCAGTGGCATCGCGGCGCAGTCGGCTGCTCCGCCGCCTCCACCCGCTCCGGCGATGCCGGTAAGTCCCGCAGAGCCGACCGCGATTCCGCCGGCGGTTCCCGCGAAGCAGTCGGCCGCGCAGCAAACCGCGAATCCCACGAAAGCGCCGAAGAAGCACAAAGTTTTCACCGACGATGACGTCCCCGCACTGCGCGCCAAAGGCGGCCTGGCCAACGATGACGACGCCGGCTCCGCCATGATTTACGGCTCGACTGGAAACTGCGACGCAGACTGCGAACAAAAGATCAAAAAAATGGTAGGAATCGCTCCCGAACAAGAAGGCGAATGGAAGCTCCAGATCACCGCCGCGCGCCGCGAAGTAGGTGAAGACCGGCAATGGCGCGAACTCTATTGGAAAGGCCAGCAAACCATGCACAACTTCTGCGCCTTGCAGACGCAGGAACAAAAAGCCGTCCAGCCGCGCGGCGACGATTATCAATCGCGGCTCGAGCGCGATAGCCAGCTAAAGGCCTTCGGAGACGCCGAGCATTCCATCAACCAGCAATTGCAAAACAGTCTCGCCGGAATGAATCATTACATTCAACAATTCTCCAACCGCGAGCCGGTCCGCGCCGCATTCATGGGCGTCACCGCCGAACATCTTTTCCGTACTTGTCCGGATACGAACCGGCAATGGTTTTGATGAGCCCAAGATAATTCGCGCCGCCCGTTTCCAACAAAAAATGACGCTGCAAAGAAAACTCCTAATCGCCGGCCTCGCGGCGCTGCTCGTCGGAGCGCTCTTCGTGATCTTCCGCCCGCGCGCGAAAGAGCCAGCCGCCGCAGCCGGAGGCCCGGCCGAGCTCTGGGAATATTTCAGCGACCACAACGCCATCGGAGGCCTCGCAATTGGGCCCGACGGATCACTCTATGCCGGTTCTGCAGGCGCCGTGATCGCCTTCAATCCCGATGGAACCGAGCGCTGGAAATCCCCGGCGAATTCCGCGCGCGAAATCGTCATCGGGCACGATGGAAACGTCTACGCCGCAAGTTCCTGGGGAATTATTTTCGGATTCTCCAGCGACGGCGCGATGAACTGGCATCCCGGTTACGGCCTGATCGGATTTTCCGTCCCGCCCGCGGTGGGCGATGGAGGCACACTCTATTACGTCAACACCGTCGGCGATATTTACGCCTGGCAGCCGCACGCAACCGCGCCAAGTTGGTCGCTCAGCACTATCCGTCCGGGAATCACGAACGCGTCGTACATTCTTCCCGGCACCGGGCGCGACGACAAATCCATGCGCGGCCCGGCGGTGATTCAGAACAACGGAATGATCGTCGTACCGCGCTCGCACTGGCTGCATGAATTCAGCGACGAAGGCCATCAGGCATGGATCCTCGAGCTGACCTCCGGCCATCTCGGTCCCGCGGCGCTCGGAAAAGACGGCACAATCTACGTCGCCGACGACGAGCAAGCTCTCTTCGCCGTGGATCGCTCGGGCGAAAAAATCTGGGACTTCAAGCTCGATGGCAACGTCATCGGCTCACCCGTGGTAGACGCAGACGGAAACATCTACGTCAATACGCCGCGCGTGATCTACGCCCTCAAGCCCGACGGCTCGCTGAAGTGGCAAGCGCAAACCATTCACGATTGCCGCACCGGCCCAGCTCTCGCCGCCGACGGCACTCTCTACATCGGCGCCAGCGACGGCATGAACGCCTTCAATAGCGACGGCACCACGAAGTGGTGGCTCCGCATGAAAGGCGTCGAAGGCGACCCGACCATCGGCCCCGACGGCACCATCTACGCAACCTGCGGATATTTCTGGGTCTGCGCCGTGAAAGACAGCGGCTCCCCGCTAATGCAGAGCCCGTGGCCAAAATGGCAGCACGATCCCGCCAACACCGGCCGCGCCACAACGATCTTCTGAAACGCATAGCAGAATCCCAGCGCTAAAGCGCATATTTCATAGCGGACCGATTTCCGGAGCGCTGAATATCGTCTCAAGAGATCGTTAACATCCAGTCCGGAGCGCCAGAGCGCTCCTTCCTCGCATTTAGGTGGGAGCCCCCTGCTTCAGCAGGGGGAAGCTGGACTTCAGTCCAGCGGAACAAGCCTGCGCCCGTAAGATCGGCTTCAGCCGCGGGCCTTTCTCCGAACTTGCGGCAGCGCTCGTTCCGACAGCAAAGCAGTTCGCTAGGATCATTTTGCCTCAGCGAAGCAGTTCGGAGCTCTCCTCGTAGGGGGGCGGGTTCACCACGCCCCCGGGTTGGCACTGGGTTTTGAATTTCCTTCAACCCCCGGGAAAAAAACAACGCAACATCCGCCCTACCCACATTCCTTTCCATACCGCGGTGCGCCAGCCATAAATTCACGCGCATCGCTCGTTCGCACAAGTGAAACACTCCGCTCACCTGCACTTCATCCCGATGCAATCACCGTGTAATCCGCCCCATGCACTCTCTCTCCGCTCGTTGAGGAATTCGAGCCAATCGCACGAGAGGAGAATGTATGTCTCTGAAGAAGACGGCTTCAAGAATTCTGCATCATCTTCGCATTGGATTGACGGCCCTGGCCGTGTTGCAATTCAGTCTGGGCGGGCCGCTCGCCGGGTCGCTGCAAGCTCATGAGAATGCGAACGGCCAGACCCGCACTCCCATCAAGCACGTCATTGTGCTGATCGGCGAGAACCGCACCTTCGATCACCTCTTCGCCACTTACGTTCCCAAGAGCCACGATTTTGTCTCGAACCTGCTCTCCAAAGGAATCATCAATGCCGACGGGACCCCCGGCCCGCATTTCAAGAAGGCCGAGCAATTCCAAGCGGTTGCTCCATTTCGATCCTCATTTTTCATCAGCCTGGGCAGCAGTGAGAAAACCCCCTACACGATCCTTCCGGAGCCGACGCTCAATTTTTCGCCCAATGGCAGCACGCCGCCACCTTTTCCCAGCTCAACGCCGACAGCCCTGTTGGCGGCCATCGAGCCATCGCTGGAAACCGGCGACCTGCCTCTTCTGACCACCGGAGCCTCCGGGGCCAGCAACACGTTTTTCCTGCCCGACCCGGATACGCGCGTGCAGAATTTCAGTGCGCTCCCCAACGGACCCTTCCCACTCGCGGGTCCAAATCTTCCGTACGATTCATATACGGGCGATACGACACATCGTCTGTTCGAAATGTGGCAGCAATCGGATTGCAATGTCGCGAGCGCCACGCCACGCAATCCTTCGGGATGTCTGAGCGACCTCTATCCCTTCGTCATCACCAACTACACGAATCAGATCGACAACTTCGATAATCCGCCCGCGTTCGACGACAATGGCGGCGGCAATTCCATGGCGTTCTATAACGTCCAAAAGGGAGACGTTCCCGTCCTGAAGGCCCTCGCCGACGAATATTCGATGAGCGACAACTATCATCAAGCGGTAATGGGCGGCACCGGCGCCAACCACGTGATGATGGGCACCGGCGACGCGATCTTCTGGTCCGACGAAAATGGAAATCCCACCACCCCGCCCTCGCACATCGCCAACCCCGATCCGCTTCCCGGCACGGACGACGTTTATACGGTGGACCTCGGGTTCGACGGCAACTTCACCGAATGCGCAGATCCCACACAGCCCGGAATCAAGCCCATCCGGGATTATTTGAAATCGCTTCCGTACCGCCCCGATCCGAATTGCAAACCGGGGCACTTCTACATGGTCAATAACGATAGCCCGGGCTTTTTGCCGGACGGCACCGTGGACACGGCCGGGATCGCCAGGGGCGGTTCAGTTCCGCCGACGAATGTGCGCACCATCGGCGACGCGCTCAATGATAAAGGAATTTCGTGGGCTTATTACGGAGGAGCGTACAACGCAGCAGTTGCGCTGCAACACAATCCGACGACCACGGATCCATCCGTGCTAGTCGGCGCGGCCTACTGCAACATCTGCAACTTCGAATCGTATGCGAATTCCATCATGGGCGATGCCACGCAACGCGCGGAGCACATCAAAGACGCCACCGATTTCTTCGCCGCCATCGATGACAGCTCGCTGCCCGCGGTCTCCTTCGTCAAGCCGGACGGGCTTCTCGACGGCCATCCCGCGTCCTCAAAATTTGATCTGTTCGAGGGCATGGTCAAGAAAATCGTCGATCACCTTAAAGCCAATCCGGCGCTGTTTGCCGAAACCGCTCTGTTCATCACGCTCGACGAAGGCGGCGGCTTCTATGACTCCGGCTACATCCAGCCGCTGGACTTCTTCGGCGATGGGCCGCGGATTCCGATGATCGTCGTCTCGCCGTTCAGCCGCGGAGGCCACATCAGTCACACCTACTCGGATCACGTCTCAATTCTCAAGTTCATCGAGCGGAATTGGGATTTGAAACCGCTAACGCACCGCAGCCGCGATAATTTCCCAAACCCAATCGCCCGCGAGGATGATCCCTACGTGCCGCGCAATAGTCCGGCCATCGGCGATCTCTTCGACCTATTCAACTTTGGCCACGGCAATGATCACGACGGAGACGACAACGGCCGCTGAGGATTGATCCACACCCAACAAAAAAGGGCGGCCCTTCTGCCGCCCTTTTTTTATTGGTGGGAGCCCCCTGCTTCAGCATGGGAAGCTGGACTTCACAGGTTGCGGAAAAAGTCGAAACATTGTCATCCTGAGCGAAGCTAAGGATCTAAGCGTCCACTGTTTGCAACTACTTGCGCCTACCAGAGACCTCGGGACCCGCCGGTTGATCGAAGGATTGGCCATTCTTCCGCAACCTCTTCAGTCCAGCGAAAAAGCGCTCGCGCGCAGCACCGGCTTCAGCCGCGGGCCGTACCCTGAATTTATGATCGCCCGCCCGTTTGGGCAGATTTGCCAGTCGGAACGTTTCTGAATTAGCAAAGCAATTCGGTGGGAGCCCCCTGCTTCAGCAGGGGGAGCTGGACTTCAGTCCAGCGAAAAAGCCCCGCTCCTACGACTGGCTTTAGCCGCGGGAAGTGCTATCCGCCTTCCGCCAAAGCGCTGCAACTTCTCCGCATCAAAGCAGCGCTGCCATGAGCGGAGAAGTTTGGTGGCAGCCTCCTGCTTCAGCAGGGGGAGCTGGACTTCAGTCCAGCGGAACAATGCGCGCGCCCAAGAGCGCCTTTAGGCGTGGGCCTTCGCTCGTCTTGAAATTACAATCGCGCGGGCGGTCGGCCCAGCCTTTTCCGAGGTTTTGCCGTGGGGTGCAGATCCTTCCCGGTTTGTGGGAAGGGTCGGGCTTTCGGCCATCCTTTCGGCCCCGCCTTTGCCTTCCCGCAGCCAAGCGCCCAAGCGCAACTCCCCGTAGGGGGGCGGGTTCACACGCCCCCGGTCTAGCCGTGCGTTTGCCACTCGCAAAAACACAGTTTTGAAACTAAAGTACCATTGCCTTAAGATAACCATAATGTTATCAATGAGCGGGAAACACGCAGTCCCTAAGCGCGGGACTGCTTCTCCTGAGCTCGCTGGAGGTCTGCGCGAAAAATTCTAAAGGATTGGAGCTTGGATGAAACAGCGGGGAGAGCCACTTCTAATCGGGACACGAAACGATTAGAAACGGCCGGAACTGCAAGAAAACAAAGGAGCGAGATCATTTCTAATCGGGACAAAAACGCTGTTTTTTTAGTCACGGAAAAGTACCCCGCGCGCAACGTCGGCGTATCGGGCACCCGGCGGGAGAAATTACAAATCCTTCGCTTCGATCAGGATGACAAACTCGTGGCTAGTTCCACAAACTGTGTAGCCGCTAAGGGAGTGCTGCTCGGATCGCCAACATCAATTTCTAATCGCGTGCGAATTTATTAGAAATCGCCGTAAGTCTCTGAAAACAAAGGATAGATGCAGTTTCTAATCGCGTGAAAACGGCACTTTTTAGCGCGCCCGAGCCCAGCGCAAGCCACTCAGCCGCGATCTGCTAAAGAAAAGGCATCCCTGAGAATCCGGGATGCCTCTTCCTTCATTCATTTGCGCTGAGTTATTCGCCGCCGGCTACCGACGGGATGTACCAGTCTTCGGGAGCGGAGATTTCCACGCCGCTAATTTCCGTGCGGACGCGGATGCGGCGCAGGCTGGCTTTCTTGGCCGGCTTGTCGAGCGCGGTGACGAGGTACTGATTGTTGAGCACGAAGTTGAGTTGCTTCAGGAACGGGGCATACGCGATCGGCGTTTGCGTGCCCTGGAAGAAGGATTCGCCGCCGGTCTGGTCCGCGAGCTTCGAGAGATTGCCCTGGCCCAGGCTGACGCGGAAGAAGTTGCGTCCGGCGCGGCCGACGCCGCGGGCGTAGATCGTGTGGATGATGAAGCCGGACTTTTGTGCATGTTCAATGGCGGTATCGAGATCCGGGCTTTCCGGGATATCGCCGCGGAAGCGGTCAATGCCGTCGGCGACAAGCAGCATCTCGCGGCGCGCGCCGCTCGCGGGCCAGCGCTTCATCAGGTCGATGACGGAAAGATAGTCGCTGGCATAGGCGCCCACGTTGCCCATCGGCATGCGCACGGACTTGGCGGCGGCTTCGTGGTCGGTGGTGAAGTCTTGCGCTATCTTCACCGTACCGTTGGCGGCGTAAAAGACGGCCACGCGAGCGGAGGAGGGCATCTCCTTAATGAAGTCGCGGATGTCGTTGAGCTGCAAATCGACATCGCTGCTGGCCTCTTCGTCAATGACCACGGCGAAATCGAGAGCGCCGCGCTCGCCTTGCGCGGGCGTCCACTCGGAGACGGTGAGGCGTTCTTTGCCATCGTAAACCTGAACGTCGTCGCGGGTGACCTTCGGCGGATCGGTGAAATTCTTTCCGATCACCGTGACCACGGCGCGAACCGGAACCGTCGCGGAAGGATTTTGCTGCTGAGCCGGGAGCGAGAACGCTCCCAGAAGAATGAATAAGGGTCCAAGAATAAATTTTGTTAACCGTATGAAGTTTCGCATATGAGCCTCCAATTAGAATTCCTTCTATCTATAAGACGCGCAACAATTCACGGGAGTTGCAAAACGAGAGAGGAACGCAATTGGACTGGCGGCGAGAAACAGCGGCGCCGGGCGAAAACGGTCGCTAGAGAAGCGGCGCGATACGCCTCATAGGCGGGAGGGTCTTCCGCCGGACCGTCGGCGGAAGACCCTTCCCTACGTTGGGGCGCGCGCTTAGAGCGAGCGCAGGAACAGGAGCAGGTTTTGCTTGTCGGTGTGCGACAAGCCCTGGAAGTTGTTGATGACCTGGTTGGCCTCGCTGTTGTGACCTTGATGTGCCTTGATCGCTTCGACGAGGTTGGAGGTACGGCCGTCGTGCAGGAAGAATAGGCGCTGTCCCAGACCCCACAACGGAGCTGTCCTGAATTCATTTCCGGCGGCTGCTCCCTGAGAGACATGGTCAGCCAGACCGGAGCCCATATTGTGAATGAGGAAATCTGAGAAAGCGTTGACCTGCACGTTGGATTGTTGGGTGATGTAGGAGGTTGTGCCGGTGTTGATCGACGGCGTATGGCAGAGGGCACAGCCGATGCTGTTGAAGACCTGGGCTCCCGCCTGTGTTTGCGCGGTTTGCGGCGCCGGAGTGGGAGGAGCGGAGAGCCGCATGAACATGGCGAAGTTCACCACGTCGGAAGAGTAGGCCGACGGCGCGAAGGTGCTCGTGTCCGTCGTCAAGTTGGTGTCGTCTTCAGCCTTGGGACCGAATTGGCAGCTCGGCGTGAGGTCGCGCTCGTTCGGGAAGGCTTCGTTGGTGACGCCCTGCTCGACGTTGTAGGCTTCGCCCGCGAAGATCAGCAGGGATTTATTCTGCGCCTTCCAGCCGAAGCGGGTGATGGAGCCGTCATTGCCGGAGCGATTGGGACGGCCGGAGATGCCCATTTGAGATTTTGCGTGAGCATTGGCCGCGGCGTTGTTGAGGATGGAAGTATCGGAAATATCCTCGACCAGACCAGCGCCAAAGACGGGAGTGGGGATGCGGAAGATGACGTTGTTCTGCGCGAGAGCCGTGGCGAAATCCGGCTGAGGATCGACGCAACCCTGCGCATCCGTACGTCCGGCGATGGTAAAGAGGTCGTGCACGCCGCCGTCGGGGGTGCCATCCGGGTTCTGAACGAAGCGCGCTTCGCGGACCGGCCCGTTGACCAGGATGAACTCAGGAAGCTGGTTCGAGGCCATGTCGAGGCTGGCGAGCGAGAACTGGGGATTCACGGCCGGGCTGGAGCCGCCGACATCGGGCTGGGCATGGCAGGAGGCGCAGCTATTCGAGTTGAAGCCTGGACCGAGGCCCTTGCCCGTCTCACCGGCGATGCTGCCGGTTACCGAGTCAACTTCCTGGAACACCGCTCTAGAGGCAGTAAACATCGACATATAGTCCGACGAGAGCCCGTCGCGGGGTCCGCCCGCCGCGGCGGGTCCGCTGCGAGGGCCTGGGTCGAGGCTGTCGGCGGCCGAAGAGTTCTGGGAGTTGCCCCCGGCGGTTGCGATGGAAATGGCCAGAACGAAGAATAACAACGATAGACGCTTGGTGACGAAGAACTCAAACCGCTGCTTCATGAATGTCTCCCCGAGTCTTCCCCGGACTGGGTGCTGGAGAAAAACCAAATTGTGCTGTTACCGGAATGCTTGCTGTGCGCGGGAGCCTGGGATGGGGAGGCAAGCGCATCAGAGAGTCGCGAACACGCGACAGGAAGAGGCGGGCCCAAATGAGCGCGTCGTTCCCAATTTCTGCGTGACGCGACCTTCTATTCGCTGCGTAAAGTATGCCTATGGGAATTTGGATACTACTGTACCGGAGTTCCGATTAAGGTCAGGACCTCGAGCTACCCTCTCGGGGGAGCGCTCCGCTCGCGTGGATAAATATGGGAAATCAAAATCGTGGGCGAGTTTTTGGATACCCCAGGCGCAAAGTGCAGCAGAAATCGGAGCGATCAGATTAACAGGAGCCGTTGCAGCGCGTGCAGGCTAACAGAAGCGCCAAGGCTCCAACCGAGCTGTCCGGCGTGAGGCGCCGAACACGCTCGAGTTGAAGCCTTGAGGCCCTGAGGAGAGAAGCTGTCTCCGGCGCGCGATCAGAGCGAGCGGAGGAAGAGGAGCAGGTTTTGCTTGTCATGGTGCGACAAGCTTCTGAAATTCTCGATGACCTGGTTGGCCTCGCTTTTGTGACTCTCATGCGCCTTGATCGCTTCGACGAGGTTCGAGGTGCGGCCGTCGTGCAGGAAGAAGATGCGCTGCCCCAGACCCCACAACGGAGCAGTCCTGAATTCATTTCCGGTGGCGGCACCTTGAGAGACGTGGTCAGCCAGATCGGAGCCCATGTTGTGCAGGAGGAAGTCGGAGAAAGCGTTGACCTGCACGTTGGATTGTTGCGTGATGAACGAGGTCGCGCCTGTGTTGATCGAGGGCGTGTGGCAGAGGGCGCAGCCGATGTTCACGAAAGTTTGGAAGCCCGCCTGAGTTTGCGGCGTCTGCGGTGCCGGAGTGGGAGGAGCGGAGAGCCGCATGAACATGGCGAAGTTCACGAGGTCGGAAGAGTAGCCGGACGCCGGGAAGGTCGACGCCTCGGTGGTCAGGTTGGTGTTGTCTTCGGCCTTGCCACCGAACTGGCAACTCGGCGTAGTGTCGCGCTCGTTCGGGAAGGCTTCATTGGTGACGCCCTGCTCGACATTGTAGGCTTCGCCGGAGAAGATCAGCAGGGATTTATTCTGCGCCTTCCAGCCGAAGCGGGTGATGGAGCCGTCGTTGCCGGAGCGATTCGGGCGGCCCGAGATGCCATACTGATATTTTATGTGGGCATTGGCGGCCGCGTTGTTGAGGATGGAAGTATCGGAGATATCCTCGACCAGACCAGCGCCAAAGACGGGAGTGGGGATGCGGAAGATGACGTTGTTCTGCGCGAGAGCGGTGGCGAAATCGGGCTGAGGATCGACGCAGCCCGGAGCGTCGGTGCGGCCAGCGATCGTGAACAGGTCGTGCACGCCCCCGTCGGGAGTGCCGTCGGGATTCTGGATGAAGCGCGCTTCGCGGACCGGCCCATTGAAAAGAATGAATTCCGGAATCTGGTTCGCGGCGTGGTCAAGGATTCCGACGGTTGGCTGGGGATTCACGGCAGGACTGGAGCCGCCGACGTCGGGTTGAGCATGGCAGGAAGCGCAGCTATTGGAATTGAAGCCCGGGCCCAGGCCGGAGCCGTCCTCTCCCGAAATGCCGCCCGAAACCGAATCAATTTCCTGGAAGCGGGTCCTCGCGGCGGCAAACATCGTCTGATAGTCGGGCGAAAGCCCGTCCCGAAAGCCGCCTGCGGCGGGAGGTCCGACGCGCGGGCCCGGATCGAGGCTATCGGCAGTGGAGGAATCCTGAGAGATGGCTCCGGCCGAGGCGATAAAAACGGCCAGGGCAAAAAACAACAACGATAGACCCTTGGTGACAAAGAACTCGAATCGCTGCTTCATGAATGTCTCCCCGAGGCTTACCGGACCCGGTGCTGCAGAAAAACCAAAATGTGCCGGCGCCCGAAAGCCTTCTGTCCGGCGGAGCCCGGAATGAGCAGCTCCGCTGGTCTTTACGCGCGACCGCGAATAGGGGAGAGGCGGGCCCAAGTGAGCGCGTCGTTCCCAAGTTCCGCGAGACGCGACGTTCTGTTGGCTCGCCACGGTAGACTTATGACCAGTCGGATACTACTGTACGAAAGTGTAAATTGCGGTCAGTGCGTTGGCGTTGTCCTTGCGGGGGAGTACGACGTAGTACGAGCGAAGAATTTCAAAATAAACCAAATGCGGAATTACGGAAAAACAAAAGGCAAAACTACGCGAGAACGAAGGCGGAGCGCAATTGCGAAGTGAGGAGAAATGCTGGACTTAAGGCGATTTGGGTTTTGTGACCGTTGCTGAAGGATTCGCGGAAGGCGGGGCGATTTCGGGAGTGCCGGGTTTTGCGGGCGTTACGTACTGCACAATTACGGAGATGCGGCGGTTGGCGGGGTCCAGGGGAGCTTGCGGGCGGCGGAGCATTTGATCGGCGAATCCGCGAACTTGGGAGATTTGATCGGCGCGCAGGCCGTTGCCCTGCATCACGCGGCGGGCGGAATTCGCGCGATCGGCGGAGAGCTCCCAATTGGTGTACGTGGCGCCGCCGCCGTAGGGCTTGGCGTCGGTGTGGCCTTCGATGCAAATTGCGTTGGGAAGATTGCCAAGTTCCTGCGCGAGCTTGATGAGCATATCTTCTCCGTCGGCATTCAATTTCGGACTGCCGCTATCGAAGAACGTTCCGTTCGAGGATTCGAGGAGATCGATGCGCAAACCTTCGGACGTTACGGTCATCTCAATGTGGTCTTTCAGCTTGTCGAAATTGGGCATGCTTTTGAGCGATTTCTCGAGGCCTTGCTTCAACCTTTCCATGGCTTCGGGAGCCAGGATAAAGCGATCGGAAGCGCCGGGCTTATCTGTGGCGGGCTTGCTCGCGGTGCCGCTGGGATCGCGGAAATAGCCGCCGACGGCTGCCTGAATTTTGGGGCTCTGGTTGAGGAGCCAGAGAACAATGAAAAGAGCCATCATGGCGGTGACAAAATCGGCGTAGGCGACTTTCCAGGCGCCGCCGTGATGCCCGCCGTGGCTGATTTTTTTCTTGATGATGATGATGGGTCGTGGTGGCGGCATGGGTGGCGCCTCGAAGCGCTACGAAGTTGAAACTTCTTCAGGAGCGGGCTCTTCTGCGGCGACGGCCTGGGGCGCTGCGGTCCTGCCTTTGCAGTAGCGCTCGGCTTCCTCGAACGAAGGACGAACGTGGCCCGGTATGGACCTCCTTCCAATCTCGACGGCGATGGAAGGAGCGGCGCCTTTCATAAAGGAGATGATGGCGACGCGCAGTAGATGATAGTAGGCATTCTCGTCTTCGGAGGACTTCATCATGTTGGAGGCGAGGGGGCCCACGAAGCCGTAGCAGAGGAGAATGCCGAGAAAAGTGCCGACGAGCGCGGCGGCGACTTTTTTACCGATCTCCTCGGGCGGGCCGCCGAGCGCGCCCATGGTGATGACGACGCCGAGAACGGCGGCGACGATGCCCAGGCCGGGAAGCGCATCGGCGGTGGTGGCGAGTGCGGAAATGGGCTGGCTCAAATCGTGATGATGAGCGTCCATATCGGCTTCCATCATTTGATCGGCGTCGAAGGGCTCGACACCGCCGCTGGCTAACATGCGCAGCGTATCGCAGACGAAATCACGGGCGTGGTGGTCTTTGAGGAACGCGGGATACTTCGAAAAAATGGCGCTCTTGTCCGGTTCGTCGCTATCGGATTCGAGGGCCATCAATCCATCGCGGCGGGCGCGGCCGAATAGCTCGTACATCATCTTGAGCGTGTCGAGATATTTCTGCTTATTGAAGCGCGTTGCGCCGAAAACGCCGGTGATGCCTGCAGTAATTTTTTTCAGGATGTGCAGAGGATTGGCAATCAGCAGGGTTCCCGCGGCAGCGCCGCCGATGATGAGAAGTTCGGCGGGCTGTAGCAAAACGGTAATGTTGCCATGCTCCATCAGATAGCCGGCCACGATGGCGCCAAAGACGACGACGATGCCGATGATCACGAACATGAGAAGCGACGCTCCCTCGACTTCGGGGGTTTCCTAGACTTCGAGTATGGTCAGACGATCTCCGCCGGCGTTTATGCTGGTGCTCATGGCCTGATGGGCGCGCTGCAGCAGCAATTCGAGCGTGTCACCGGGGCACACCGTTGTTCCACCGAGGGACACGCTGATGCGGATGGCATCGCCCCACCATTTGATCTCCGAGTAGGAGACCATGCGCTTCAGCCGCTCGGCGACTTTTTCTATCTCCGGGCGGCTACATTCCGCCACCAGAGCGAGAAATTCGTCTTCCTCCCAATACCCGACAAAATCATTCGGCCGCAGACTGTGCTCGAGGGTCTGGCCGACAACGCGCAGGATATCGTGAGCGGCGCGGGGGCCATATTTGCCTCGAACCTGCTCCAAATTATCGGCTTGGATGCAGAAGACGGCGAAGGGAACGGGATGAGTGTAGAAAGTGGTGAGGCTTTCGCGCACGTGGGATTCGGTGAATTCGCGGGAGAGAACGCCGGTGGCGGCGTGCAGGCAGCCGTAAGACTCGAGCTTGCTCTGCCGGCGGTCCCATTCCGATGAGGCGATGCTTTCTTCGAAGGATTCCGCGGCGCCGATAACGTGACCGCTGGCGTCACGAACGGCGAAGGTGCGGAGAGAAACGGGGACGCGATAGCCATCTTTGTGATGGAGAAAAACTTCGCTTTCGCTGCAGCGGCCGTCGCGCAGAGCGGAGAGGACGGGGGAATCTTCGGGCCGTTCGGTGGCTGTGCCGTTTCCGCCGCGGGAGACTAACTGGTCGCGGGTGCAGCGTCCGACGACGTCCTGGCGGAGAAGGCCGGTGATGCGCTCGGCCCCGGCGTTCCAGAAGACGATTTTTTGGTCGCTGTCGAGGAGATAGACACCCGTGGGGAGTTGTTCGAGAACGGTGCGCCAGACATCCGGGCGAGCCAGTTCGAGCGCAGTTCCACTCATGCTGCGGAAATATCGGCTGGAAATGCGCGGGCGTTAGCGGCGAGCGATGGGCAGGGCGAGAGTTTCGGACGGCAGGTTGCGTAAGTCCTTGCAAGTATTGAGCGCTGAACCCCCCAAAAGGAGATCCTTCGTCCGCCTAGGCGGACTCAGGATGACAGCGTTTTGAATTTTTCGGCGGCCTGTAAAGCCGTGGCCTGACAAATCGTCTGCGTTGCGCGGAATCTGTAAGACCGACTGCTGCGGTCTGCCAGGATTTTAAGGGGTGGCTTGGGAAATTTGGATGGCGCAGCCGCCGGTGCCGCCGGAGGTGGGGCACGTTTGGTTCGAGAGCGGGGAATAATAGATGTTGGAGGCGCCGGCGGGAACGGACGCGACGTTATCGATTACGATGCCGCTGGTGCCGCCGGCCTCGGCGGTGGCGCCAGTGGTGGCGGTGCTGCCATTGATTGTGCCGCTGGTCACGTTGAAGCCCATGACGCAGCCGTTGGCGAGGCTGGCGGCGCCGCAGCCGGCTGGTCCGCCGAAAGGTTAGAACGCTGACGAAGATGAAATCGTTCGTGCCGGTGAAGCTTTCGGTCACTTGAAGGCCCGCGGCGAAAAAGCCATTGGTGAAATTGGAGCTGATGGCCGGGCCGGTGGTCGCGGAGGCGCTCATGACGTTGTTGGTGATGGAAACTTGATAGAGGGTGTTGTTGCCCGCGCCGGTGTTGCCGACGAGATAGAGATGTCCGGAAGGACTCGCGGCGTTGGCGGAATTGAAGTAGGTGTTGTCAACCATGCCGGACATCAGAAATTCGAAGCCGGGGCCGACCGTGGTTTCGGTGCCGCTGCTTCCGGCGGTGAAGCTGGTGGGTAGCTGGAAGACTCCGGCGCAGGAAGAGAAATGCGGCGCGCCGCAGGGATTTGAGCTGGAGGAGGAGTGGCTATCGGCGCCGGCGAAGGTGTAGATCATCTGCGCGTTGGAATCGACGAGCGGAGCGTCATTGATGCCGAAAGTGAAATCGAGACGGGCTGATTTGATGACGGCGGCGGATGAAGCGTTTACGGAATAGATGAAGCCGCAGGGACTTGTCGCGGAAGCGCAATTCGAGCGGCCGTTGGCCAAGAAATCGCCGACGAAAATTTTGCCAGAGGTAGAGTCGAAGACGGGCTCGGCGAGAGGCGACGTGCTGACTGCAACGGGCCATCCGCTGCCTATGGTTTCGGCCGGAGTGCCGGAGAAGACGCCGGTGAATTTGTGGAGCTTGCCTGCGTCGTCGCCGACATAGATGGAGTCCGAACTGTAGTCGACGAAGACGGAGGAGCCGGAGTCGTTCGCGCCGCCATTGAAGGCGATGGTGAGAGAGCAGGGCGCGGCGCAGGCGCGATAATTTGCGGCGGTTTGCGCCGTCGGAGTTATAGGCGCGCCGGCGGTGCCGTTATTCGCTTTCCATTTCAGCAGGACGAGGCTGGCGGCGCCAGCGGCACTGGATTGCGCGAAGGCTACCTGCGTCCCGTCGAACGACAGGACGACCGACGTGGAAATAGTGCCGCCGGTGTTGTAACCCCAATAGGTGGAGGGCACGGTTCCGGTGCAGCCGGAGTAGAGATTGTCGTAGGCCACGATGCTGGCTCGAGATGCCGAGCCGGCGACGCTGGTGTTGTAAATTACGAAATCGGGCGACGGGGCGCTGCTGCAATTCGCCGAGTTGACATCGAAGGAGAATTTGGCGGGGAATACGCCGAGACCGGAGGTGGCGTTGTTGCCCATGTTCATGCTCCAGTCGGTGTGAATCGCACGGCCTCCCCTGGGCGGCCGCGGGCTGGGGCGGGGAGATCCGCCACCGAAGCCGATGAGTCCGGGACGCGGCGCGTTCACGGGAGACTTGGAGAGACCGCGAGGAAGGTTTTCTTCGGAGACTGCTGCGACGCCGGCGATTGCTTCCGGCTCCGGCGTGGCGATTTGGTCTGCCGGCGCGGGGAGCAACTTTGCGAGATTCATGCCGGATCGAGCGGCGGCGCTGCGCTTGGTTTGCTGGAGGATGAATCGCGGATCGTTGACTACTTTGAGCCAATGGAAATAGTCGCCGCGCTGCATGGCGGCTTCGGCGGTGCCGGGATTCGAGAAGATCAGGCGATGATGCGTCCAGTCATCGGGCGCGGCCATTCTGACGGCGGAGGATTGCTGGCCGGAGGTGAGTTGCGTGCAGCAGAGCGCGAGCAAGATAATCGTGAGCCGCGGAAACTGCCGCATGAGTGAATTCCCTACTTTCTTCATCGCCTAGCCCCCAAGCAAAATTCGATCGAGTAATGAGTTTTGCGCCGTCAACTTCGCTTGACGGCTGCGCAATTCCGCCGGCGTCGAAACTCCGGCGAACAATCGCATCGCGCGCGGACGCGTGGGGAGCGGCTGGAAGACGCCGCTCGCGGGAGGGCTAACCCGGCCCTCCCCTACAAAGAAAAGGCTCATTGGCTTCGCCTCACCAGTTCGAAGCGAAGACCAGGTTGTAGGCGTTTACCGTGCCGATGCCCGTGGCAAAGTCCCAGCCCGACGTGGCTGGAAATGCGGCCTGGTATGTCGCGTTGCCCACGGCGGATGCGACGCACTTGGCGCCGGCTCCGCCGCCGCCGCTGAGAGTACAAACGGAATTCGTGGCGTAGCCATTGCCGGCGTTGTTGAGAGTTACCGAGTTCACGACGTGGGTGGCGCCGTTGATGGTTGCGGTGCACGTCGCTTGCGTTGCGGCTGTGCCGCCGTTGTAGGCGGTGGTCGAGTTATTCGGGGCGGCGATCGTGCAAGCGGGCACGCTGGTATAACCTGCGCCGGCGGCGGTGAGCGAGAGCGTGGTTATCGCGCCAGTGGAGAGGACTCCGGCGCCGGTCGCGGTCGGACGATTGCAATTGTGGAGAGTGCCGGTCAGCGGCGTGCAGTTCACGTCAATGTCGCCCTGGGTGACGTCGTAGAAAATGCAAGTCGAAGCCGTGCCGCGACGGGAGAGTTGCTGAGCGCTCGAATTGCACAGCGCGTTGCCGCTGGCGCCGAATTCGGTTTTGGCAATGGAGTAGTAGGTGGGATTGGGATTGCCGGTGGTGCTGCCGATGCGTTGATTCACGAGCGATTGGATCGCCGCCATGATCGGCGACGCGAAAGAAGTGCCGCCCGCGGCACTCCAACCACTTGGAGAACCCGAGCAGGCGACGCCGCCTTGCCCCGTGTCGGAATAACAGAAGACGAAGAAGTGGCCCCAGATGCCGTTGGCTGAAAATAGAGAGATATCGGGGAGATCGCGAACGCCGTCATTTGGATTGCCGAAGAGGCCTGATTGCCATACGGGCTTCGAGTATCCGGCGCAGGTGCCTCCGATGACACCGGAGGTGATATCGGCGCCAGTCGCGCAGCCGCTGGGGCCGCCGCTGCCCGAGGCCGTGGTGCGCAGGCCGGTGCCCCCTGCGCCGGCATTGTTGCAGAATCCGCCGGCGCCGGTGGTCGTGCCCGAGCCAGTCACGAAAGTGGCGATCAGGGCGCTGGCGCAGGAATCGTTCCAGGGAATTTCCGGGATGTAGCCGACGGCGGATTCGAAGGTGGAGCTGTTTGTGGCGCTCCAGTAAGTGGAGGTTTGATTATTGAACGTGTCGATGAAATCGGTGCCGCCGACTGAGACATTGAAGGGCGTGGAGGCGAAGCCGCTGACGCCGATGCCGTGCGTTGCCGATGCGGCGTTTGCATCGCAACTGGCGGCGCTTTCGTCGCCCGAGGAGACGAAGACCGAAACGCCCGCCGTGGCGGCCTGTTGATAGGCTGAGTTATAAGCGGCGTTCGCGGCTGCGCCGTTCTCTGCTTCGCAGAAGCCATAACTGATGCTGACGATCGAGGGAGGGCTGCCGGCGTTCAGGAGATTTTGCAAGGCGATCAAGCCGCCGAAAGTCGTCGTGTTCATGCATGACGCCAACTGGATCGCGGCATTGGGAGCGGCGGCGCTGGCATATTCCGCGTCGAGAATGGCTTCCCCATCATCCCCGTTCGTGCCCGGATTGGTGCAGTTGCCGCCGGAATTCGGATGGACTTGCGAGAAACCTCCGGACGCGTAGCCTGAGAGACCGAAAGTGGAGCGGAACGTGGTCCAGTCGGCGGCCGCGAAGACGTTCGTATCTTCGATGACTACGATCGTCTGGCCCTGGCCCGAGAGGCCCTGGCTGAACAGCGGATTCAGGTTGTAAATGACGGCGAGGTCCGCCGGGGTAACCGCGAAGCAAGTGCCGCCGCAGTTGGCGTTCGCAAACGTGAATTGAGTGCGCGGCTTAAACATCGTGTGCGGCTTGAAATCGTGGATGGATACGATTCCGGTGATGGCCGGAGCCAGCGCTGCGGGAATCTGCGGATCATTCACATTGGCAAAGTGCGTTTCTCCATTCACATCCAGGAAATGAATTTCGACTCGGAGAGCTTCGCGGAGTTGAGCTGCAGTGCCCGAGATGTCGATGACCATGTGGTTCGGGTAGACGTAATTCACCGTGATGCCGTGCGATTCGAGCCAATGGGTGATGGACTCGATGTCAGCATCGGAGACGCCGTATTGATCTCCCAGCTGCGTCGCGGTCAGCCATTTGCGGTAATTCGGCGAGGCCTTGTCGGTCAGGCCTTCGATGTAGTCATCGAGGGATTGCTCGGCCTCGGGCGGGCGCTTGAGCTGCAAGAGCATGTGCTCGAGTCTGAAGCCCGGCCAGACGCGGCCGCGGTCGTTGCGCGCGATGGCTTCGGGACGCGTGTTGCCGCGGAGCGTAAGACGCCTGGATTCATCGATGCGCTCGGTGATCAGACCGCGCGATTGCCATTCCGCTCGCCAGGCCTTCGCCGTGGTTCTGATCCCAAGCATCGAGAACACTGCAATGCTTGCGATCCCAAGCAAGGCGGCCGAGAATTTCCTAACCATTGAAAACCTCCAACTCCGGATTTACTTCACCTGCTGCAAGGCCGAATGACGCAGAGTGTTCCCCGTAGCCGCAACGCGGCCGCTCGAGGCGACATATCTACAGGGACCGAACCTATCGTGAGTGTCGAAATGAACCGCGTCAACGCGAAATTCGGGGATGTTATCCAGAGAATGAACAGTTTTGGAATCGGGGTAACGGCGGGAAAGGTTCAGACCGGCACGTAGTAACTTTTTGACAAAACCTCGGGAATTCACAGGCTCGCGTTGAAAACGGCTGGCGGTAAGCTGTGGGGACCACCAATATCCGAGGGAACCCGTGGGCCAAAGCTCAGCAGCAAGCACTCCAGCGCGTCCAGCACGACGCAGCACCCGGCTTGAAGAAATCATTCCCGTCACGGTGAGGGGCGTGGACGTTGAACGCGGCCCTTATTGCGAGGGCGTGTCGACGTCGAGCGTCAGTTGCCATGGGTGCAAATACGAATCGAAATATGAGGTGGTGGACAATTCCGTCGTCATTCTCGAACTGAATAGTGGAAAGCCCGGCGC
The DNA here is from genome assembly GCA_963707165.1 of uncultured Acidobacteriota bacterium. Lineage (GTDB taxonomy): Bacteria > Acidobacteriota > Terriglobia > Acidiferrales > UBA7541 > Palsa-147. The sequence continues at coordinate 497,161 of CAVPPO010000003.1, forward strand.
ATCCGCGACGGCGACGCGAGGACGGGTGAAGTGGTCGAAGAGGCCGCCGTATCCCGGGGCGCTCTTCCAGACGGCGATCGAATTCGACGTGCCGGGAAATGTTTGGGGCATCAAGAAAGCGCCCAGCGATTGGTTTCCGTTCGACGCAAAAAAGGCCGCGGAGTTGGAGTCGAGCAAATCGAAGCCGTTCGCGGTGCCCCGGCCGGAAGTTGCAGCGTCAACCGCGGCAGAGGAACTGCGAAGCCATGCGTCGACGCAGCGCGAGTCGCAGCGCGAAGTTCAAGCGGCGATGTCGTTTCCGACGTCCACGCGCCCGATCAGCCAGTTGATGGCAGATTTCCAGCAACAGATGGAGAGAACACTCTCGGATGCCGCTGCCGCTGCGATTCAGGAAAAAGCGGCGCCGACATTGGCCGAAGCGCGCACGATGCTGCAAGACGAGGCGCGGCGCGCGATCGCCGCGGCCGCTGCCATTGAGAGCGAAGTATGGATCAAGCAGTCCGTTGAGCAGATGAAGCATGCGAGCGTGGAGAGCGCGCGGGCGCTGCATGCGCAGTGGATGAAGCGGATTGAGGCCGATGTTCAGAAAGCGACAGAGCGAATTGAAGCGCGACGCCGCGACCTGGACCAGGTCGTTGAGAGCACCTCTTCGAGCGCCATCGAGCGCTTGCACAGCGCGACCGAATCCACCCTTCGGGAAGGGATGGACCGGATCGTCGCGCGATTGAAGGAACAGTTGGTGCCGTTCCTCGATCAGGCGCAGCGAGCCGCGAGCGAATTGAACAGGGGCAAGGAAGAAGCAAAGAAGATTGTGGAGCAATCGCTGCAGATTTCGACCGCGCACATGGAGGAATCGCGCAAGCGATTCGAGGTTGAGTTCGAGACCATCGTGCAGCAGCGCATTGACGCGGCGCGGCAGGAACTCGAGCGCGCGGGAATCGCGGCCGTAAATTCGGCGCTCGAAAATCTCGGAGAAGCGTCGCAGAAACATGAGAGCGAGGCGCGCGCAAAGCTTCAGGATGCGCTGGCTCCTGTCTCGGAGTGGGCCCTCGACGAATTGAGAATTCGCGCGGCGGAGACTTCGCAGCAGTTCGCGGAAAAGCTGGTGCAGGACAGCCGCAAGCGGCTCGAGAGCGTCGGCAACGCGATTTCGGAATTGGCGCGCGGAATGGGAAAGGCTTCGTAAGAATTGGGAATTCACCGGGCGATCGGAGGCGCGATCCCTGAGGCCATGGAAGAACAAACCATAGCTCGTGAAGTGGAAGCACCGGCGCAAACGACGCGCTGCAGCGTTGACGCTTGCGAAGGCGCGGGGGCCGCGAGATTCGACGCTCGCGACGTGTGCATCGACCATTTTCTGACGGCTACGGTGCGAGAACTCGACGCACGTGCCGCGCGCTTGAAGCAGCAGCCCATTGATGGGGAAGAACTGCAATCGTGGAAAGAATTCATCGCCGATTGCACCTCGCAGGCGCAGAGGCTCGCGCAGGATGACCGCAGCGTTGACAAGCGTACGCGGACGCGGCTTCTCGATCTTGTGCTGCGAGCGTCGCATTTGAGCCAGAGTCTGCGGCGAAGCCCGCGCGTGCCGGCCGCGCTGCCGATCTGGTTGCGGCGGGAAGATCCGGGCAAGAGCTGGGAAGAAGAGACGTGGACTTCGACGGTGAGCGAGCACGGAGCGGGGATGGTTTGCCGGCACCTGGTCGAGCCCGGCAGCACTCTGGTTCTTTGCCGCAAAGGCCCCGGCGATCGCGCGCGGGCGCGTGTCGTCTATTGCCGTTACGACGGCGATGGCCGCCGCCAGATCGGCGTGGAATTCATCGATCAAAATGATTTCTGGGAACTGAGCCAGAAAGCGCGAACTGCAAAACCCACCTAGACATCCGCTTCGCAGTCAGGAATGCTCAAGTCCTGTATAAAATATGCGTAAGGACGAGCATCGTACGCCTGGATTCATAAACTGCTGGCGCTCGCGGGCGAATGTTTCTGATGTACACAACCTGTAGATTTGTGAACACAGGGAGTGTATACTGCGATCGGAGGGCATCCCGATGACGACTGCGCGGGCGCGGTCTCACAAGCACTTCCGCTTGGATCCGATTAAGATTAAGCGAGCTCAACGGGTGCTGCGTGCCAGAACTGAAACGGAGGCGATCGAGCGCGCATTGGATCTGGTGATTTCCGAATTTGAGCGGAATCGATTGGCCATGGAAGCAAACGATCGCTTCCTGCGAAGCGGAGCCAACATTAAGGATGTCTACGGAGTGTTGGAAGACTGAATGGCGGCGATTCTGTTTGACGCATCCGTTTATATCACCGCACTCCGGATGGAAGATGACCCCGCATTGAGTGTGCGGCGAATTGTTGCTGACGCGACGATCTGGTTGAGTTCGGTGGTACTCGCAGAGCTATATGCCGGGACGAGCGGGCGAGATCGCCATCGTCTGGAACGGTTGGAGCGCAATTTCGGCAGCGCCAAGCGTGTAGTGGTTCCAAATCTGACAGACTGGACGCAGACAGGAAAAGTGCTCGCCCGGCTCGCCGTGAAATATGGTTACGAACAGATTGGAAAAGGGCGGCTCACAAACGACGCTCTCATTGCGCTCAGCGCGGGCCGGCTGGGAATCACGGTAGTTACCGCGAATGCGAGGGATTTTGCGAAGCTTGCGGAGTTCCATTACTTCCAATGGCGCTTGAGCGACCCACGCGCAAACTAGAGAGTCGCCAGGAGTCCACGCAACTTATTTTGCACCGAGAAACGAAGCGGCGGCGAGAAGGCCCAGCAGAACGAAAATTAGGAAATGCGGCGTCGAAGCCCTCGAGGACAAACGCGAGCACCCCGAATACCAGAAAGCAGACCGCGATGGCACGTACTGCGAGCGTCCCTGAATTACTGCCTCGGCGCATCTGAATTCCGGAAATCGTCACGATCGCGCCGAACGTTAGCATGCACGCGCTGCCCCACAACCATCCCGCGGCCAATCCGCTGATCAGGTCCGGGTTCGCGTGCTGATTCACGAGTTCGGCCCGCACAGCCGGCCAACCAAGCAGTCCGTGCGCGAGGCTCGCAAGCACCATGAGAATTCCCGCCACGATGACCACAATATTTCGCATAGGCAATCTCGAGAGGGTTAGTCTTCCAGCTTCGAGCTTCTAGTTTCCAGCGACTAGAACTGGTGGGCCTGGGTTGACTTGAACAACCGACCTCGCCCTTATCAGGGGCGCGCTCTAGCCACCTGAGCTACAGGCCCGCCGGAGAAAAACGACCGCGGAGTGATGCAAACATGATAGCTGCCGCGGCGAGCGAGGGTCAAGGCGCAAAGGCAAAGGCCGCCGCAGAGGCGTAGAGTCCGCTGAAACTGCTGCGCGCTTTACCGCGCGTTGGGATCGGATTGCATCACGCCGAAGGTGTTGCCTTCGGTGTCTGTGCAATAGGCGAACCAGCCGATGGTGGGAATGGCGGTCTTCGGCATCACCACTTTGCCGCCGTTCTTCGCCACCGTGGCGATTGCGTCGTCTACGCTGGCGACGCCGATCGTGTTGACCGTGCTTGCGCCGGGATGCGGGCGCTTCATCATGCCGCCATTGATTCCCGGCTGCGAGTCCGGACCGGTGGTGACCAGCCAGTATTCGGTCGGGCCGCCCCATTTCTGGAATTGCCAGCCGAAGGTATCGCTATAAAACTTTGTGGCGCGCTCGGGATTGTCCACGTTGATCTCGAAATGAATGATTCGGGGCATGGCTCTTCTCCTTTTTCCTCTATTCGACGATTTAAATCCGAAATGGTTTTGGCGGCGCGGAACTTGCTCAGGCTCGCGCGGGTGCTGTCGCCGATTGATATTTCTGCGTGGCATAGCCGACGATTAGGCCCACGATTCCGCCCGGGAGCATGATCTGAAAATAGAAATGGTTCGGGCCGGGTTGCATTGAGGCAACTCCGAAGGCCAGTAGCAGCCCTACGCCGAGACCGAAAGCGATTCCCAGCGCGAGCGAATTCACTTTGCGCGCGAACCAGCCGATGAGCACGCCGGCGATGATGCCTTTTACCGTCGAGCCGATCACAATTCCGACGAGCGCGGCACGGACTTCGGGAGTGAAGTACGCGGTGAGGCCATCGAAGATTCCTAACACGCCACCGAGAATTAGACCGAACACGATCTTGTTCATGAGCTTCCTCCCAGGCCCGGCTCGCCCGATGCTGCGCGAGGCCGATTTGCCTTCACTCTACTATTCAACGCGCGCGCAGATTTCCTTTAGCGCGGACGCCACAAAATCAGGACGATGCGCATAACGAGGTAGGCCAGCACCAGTACTACTGCTGCGCGATTGCGCGCGATCAAGCGGCCCGCGCGGCCAAAGAATCCGTCGGGATACGCGATGATCGGAAGGCCGTCGAGATAGCCGGCCACGTCGGAGGCCAGCTCTTGCGCGGAAGTATACCGGGATTGCGGGTCTTGCGCCATGGCCTTGGCGATGATGGCGGCGAGGCGACGGGGTGTTTTCTCACCGGCAGCGGGTGCTGCGAGGAACTTCAAGATCGCGCCGAGAGAATAGATATCGGCGCGGGAATCGAGCTGCGCGACTTCACCGCGCGCTTGCTCGGGGGCCATGAATCCCGGAGTGCCAAGAACTGAGCCGTGAGCTGTGTCTCCGGCGCGCAGATTTCGAATCGGACGCCGGTGGCGCCGCTGCAGCGTTCGCGAGTTGGGAAGATGCTGTTTGAGCGCGGATGGCGCCGCCGAAAATCTTCGCGACGCCCCAATCCATCACCAACACTTCTCCAAAGGGACCGACCATTACGTTCGGCGGCTTCAAATCGCGATGCAGCACGCCGCGCGAATGCGCAAAAGCCACAGGCTCGCAGATTTTTTCAAAGAGGCGAAGACGCTCGGCCAGCGAAGCCGCGGAACCGGCCCATTCATCGAGACGACGGCCTTCAACATATTTCATCGTGTAGAACACGCGGCCATCGGCGAGCGAGCCCACGTCGTGAACCGGGACGATTCCGGGATGCTCGATCTGCGCGAGAACACGCGCTTCGCGAAGAAGCCGCGCCTCGAGATCGCCCGAGCGATCGGGAAGATCGAGCACTTTCATCGCCACGCGCCGGCCGAGCCGCGAATCTTCCACGAGGAAGACGGCGCCCATGCCGCCGCGGCCGAGTGCGCCTGCGAAACGGTACGGCGTGCCCGACAAATCAGGATCGTTCGCCGCATCGCGAAGGCGCGCGACGGCTTCATCGGAGAGCCAGCTCATGCCGGATCTACTCCGAGTATCGCGCGAGCCTCGCGCCGGAATTCGTCATCGCTCGCGCACATCTCGCGCAATTTCTCGAGCGCGATGCGGCGGAACTCGCGGCGCGCGAATGCGAGATGATTGGTGACATCGGTTACCGCGATGCTGAATTCGCGCGCGAGATCGTCGTAGCTCGCGCGGCTGGCGCCGCTATCGTCGAGATCGTAGATCTCGAAAAGCCGGAAATGAAGCTGCTTGCCGCGGCGATCGCATTCCGCTCGAAGAGCATCGACCGCCATCGAGAAAAGGCTGCGCACCCATTCCTTTTCGAAGAAATCTTCCATCGAATCCGGAGACGCGATTTCGCGCAGCGCCGGCCGGGCGCGGCCCAACTCCGTCTCGGCCGAATCAAAATCGAGCGAGAGATGCACGGCATCGCCGCCGCGCTTCAGCCGGCTCGCGGCTTTGGCTTCATTCGCGACCATGCCATCCACGCAAACGCGCATGAAAGTGCGCAGGCGCGATTTTGCCGGTTCGTAGCGATCGAGAAAACTTTTCTCGATCACGCGAGTAAAGAATTCCTGCGTCAGATCTTTCGCTTCTTCGCTGGGCTTGTTCCAGTGGATGCGAATGTATTTGTAAACGGGCTTCCAGTAAGCGCCGATGAGAAGATCGAGAGCGCGCGTGCGCTCGGCAGGATCATCGCTGCGCGCCGCGAGAACTGCGGACCAGCGCGTCGGCGGGAAGCGGCCGCCGCCTCCGCCGATGTTGGTATCATCCGCCACGCGTAGCCGCCCGGCGACTAAAGAAGCGCGACGACTTCGATCTCGACACGCACATCTTTCGGAAGCCGCGAAACTTCAACGGTCGAGCGCGCCGGCGGCGCTGCCGGAAAATAGCGCGCATACACTTCATTCATCGCCGCAAAATCATTCATGTCCTTCAAGAAGACGGTTGTCTTCACGACCTTGTGCATTGTCGATCCCGCCGCTTCCACAATGCCTTTCAGATTCTCCATCACGCGCTCGGTCTGCACCTTGATCTCAGTTCCGACCACGGACCCCGTGGCCGGATCAAGCGCCACTTGTCCCGCGGTGAAAACGAAGCCGTTGGCCTTCACCGCCTGGGAATAGGGGCCAATCGCCCTCGGGCCATGCTCGGTAGAAATAATTTCGCGCATCATCGCCTCCTGGAAACCAATTTACGCCCCTATCAAAAGCGAGTCGATTCTAGCGAGCGCCCCGCCGGAGGTCAAAATGGCGCCCTCGTTCGGTCAGCCTCCGGGAAACGCTTGAAGCAATCATTGCATCCATCTGCGACGCCAACGAATCAATAAGTAGCATCTGTCGGTCAAATTCAATTTGACCCCGCGGGGAGGAATCGTGAATCGCACCATGATCCGCAAATTCACCGGCGCAATCTTCGCCATTATGTTCTGCCTTGCCGTGTCGCCGTCGCTTGGAACTGTCGCCCAAGCTAAAGATCAAAACGTGCAGGTGATCGACATGGCCGCGAAAAAATACGACTTCCCGCCATCGCCTGTCCACGTCAAGAAGGGCCAAAAAGTTCAGCTCAAGATCACTTCCACGGATCGCGATCACGGCGTCAAGATTCCACTCGTGCCGGATGGCGCCGACCCAAAGGGCGCGCCGGGGCTTATTTTCGCCTCTCCGGAAGAATGCTGGAAAATCAAAAAGCAGGAAACCGTGACGATCGAATTCGTGGCACAAACGCCCGGCACGTACACGTTCAAGTGCTGCGTAGATTGCGGGATGGGCCACCGCCACATGAAGGGCCAAATTATCGTTGACGAGTGACGGCCATCGGCGCTGGAGGAGGCGCCACCGTAAGTATTCGCGCGAATTTGGCGCTAGTGATTCGGAGCGGTGCTGGTGGAAACCGTTGGCGGAGTAACATCCACCGGCGGATAGCGCTTCATAATTTCAACTTCGCTGGTCCGCTGCCGCCGCAGCGCCACGATGCCGGCAACTTGATTATCCGGAATTCCGCGACGTACGAGCTCGAACAGCGCGGCCTGACTCAATCCCGTGTCCTTCAATCGCGCGAGGGAAACACCGGAGAGAGCCTGCTTGCCCGCGGCATGGCGCCGCGCAACTTCCATCACCACGACGTCGGATAACCCCGTAAGACGCATGGCCTGAAGCTCGCCGTAGCCGAGACCGAGCTGCTTCATTTTGGCCAGCTCGAGAATCTCAGCTTCAGTCATTCCCGCTTGCACTAGCCCGTCGGCCGGATCGGCAAAATTGGCGGGCTGTCCCTGGCTCCGCGAAATCCGCAGCAGCTCAATGCACGTCGTGTCGCTCAAGCCGCCCATCTTCGCTTTAGCGACTTCGGCGATCTCCGCGTCGCTCGGATACATCGCCTTCACCGCCTGTATCGAAGAAAAATCCATCCCGGCCTGATCGAGCGGCTTGGTATCCACATAGCGGGCTTTCTGGCAGCCGACAGCGGAGAGCGCCGCGAGAAACGCCATGGCGGCGAATCCCCTCAGCGCGATTCGACGCAGCCGCGCAGCTTTACGCGAGTTTCCCAAGCTCAAATTCCACGCTCGCATCTACATCAATTGTAACTGATGCACCGGGTCAGATGTTGTAGAGGCGTTCGATACCGAAAATACCGGGAATCTTCTTGATGTTGGTGAGGATGCGCTCGAGCTGCTTCCGATCGTGAATATCAAGCGCGACTTCCACGCGCGCGTGCAGATCCTCGCCGCCGCTTTCAAACGTGCGGATATTCGCGCCCGCGTCGCTGATCACAGTAGTGATATCGGCAAGCATCCCGGGCCGGTCCTCCGTGCGAACGCGCAGGCGCACCGAAAATGTCGCGTCGGTCGCGCTGCCCCACTCGACGGGAATCCGCCGCTCGGCCTCATACAGCAGCTTCTGCACATTCGGGCAAGCCGTGCTGTGCACGGCGATGCCGCGCCCGCGCGTCACATAACCGACAATTTCATCGCCCGGAATCGGATTGCAGCACTTCGAGCGGTACACCATCAAATCGTCGTGTCCGCGCACGACGATCGCGCCGTCGTTGATCCCCAGCATGCGCTTGAATGTTGAGACGAGTTTCGGCTGCTTCTCTTCCGGCTTCTCTGCAGGCGATTGCCCGGTCGCCTTCGTCAACACCTGCCGGGCCGACCATTTTCCGTAGCCCAGCTCAGCGTAGAGATCCTCGACGCGCCCGCAACCGTATTCCGCCGCGACTCTCTGCAGCGACTCATCCGAAATCTGCTTCAGGCTGATGCCTGCCTGGCGAGCCTCGCGCTCAAAGAGCCGCCGGCCTACTTCGGTAGCTTCCTCGCGCTCGTGGAGGTTGATCCAGTGCTTGATCTTGCTGCGCGCGCGAGATGTCTCGACAAAGGCGAGCCAGTCGCGGCTCGGCGAGTGGCCTTTCTGCGTCATGATTTCAACCACGTCGCCGTTCGCAATATGATGGCGCAGCGGAACGATCTGCCCATTCGCTTTCGCGCCGATGCATTGATGCCCCACTTCGGTGTGCACCGCATACGCAAAATCCACGGGCGTGGCGCCGCGCGGCAGCACGATCACGCGGCCCTTCGGCGTAAACGTGTAGACCTCTTCAGGGTACAGGTCCACTTTGAGCGTTGAAAGAAAATCGCTCGGCTCTTCCATCTCCTGCACCCATTCGATCAGTTGCCGCATCCAGACGGTGCGTTGATCGTCGGCCGCAGAAGCTTCGCGCCCATCCTTGTATTTCCAGTGCGCCGCGACGCCCTGATCGGCGATGCGGTGCATCTCCTGCGTGCGAATCTGCACTTCGAAGGCTTGCCCGGCGTGAATGACCGTTGTGTGCAACGATTGATAGAGGTTCGGCCGCGGCATGGCGATGTAATCCTTGAATCGCCCGGGCACCGGCCTCCAAATCTGATGAATCACGCCCAGCGCGGCGTAGCAGTTCCTCACTGTGTCGGTGATCACGCGCACCGCGAGCAAGTCATACACCTGATCAAGCGGGCGCTGCTGCTTTTCGATCTTGATGTGCAGCGAATAAAGCCGCTTGATGCGGCCTTCAACCTCGGCGGGAATTCCATTGGCTACCAATTGCTCGCGGATCGCGCCCTGGACTTCATTCAGGAATTTGTCGTGGACTTTCTGCTTGGATGCGACTTTCTTTTGCAGCTCGAGATAAGACCCCGACTCGAGATAGCTGAACGCCAAGTCTTCCAATTCGCCGCGAATCAAGCCCATGCCGAGCCGATTGGCCACTGGCGCGTAAATCTCTAACGTTTCCTGCGCGATGCGCTGCTGCCGCTCGGAGGAAAGATATTGCAGCGTGCGCATATTGTGCAGCCGGTCGGCGAGCTTGATCATGATCACGCGCACGTCGTTCACCATGGCCAGCAGCATCTTGCGGACGTTCTCGGCCTGGCGCGCTTCCGGTGCGAGAAGATCGAGCCGGCTGATTTTCGTTGTCCCCTCAACCAGCCGCGCCACTTCGGTGCCAAATTGCTCGCCGATGCGCTCGAGCGGCACCTTTGTATCTTCCACCACGTCGTGCAACAGGGCCGCGCACAGCGTGGTCACGTCGAATTTCATGTCCGCCAGGATGTGCGCGACTTCGAGAGGATGCGAAAGGTAGGGATCGCCAGAGGCGCGCATCTGATCCGCATGGCGCTCGGCTGCGAAATCGTAGGCGCGGCGAAGCAGTTCTGTGTCGTCGCCGGCGCGGTTCCGGCGCATCTTGTCCATCAATTCGACGAAGCGCAAGTCCAGCGCGCGTCGCGCCGCCGCCGATACGAGTGGTTTCCCCGAGGCACTCATCGCAATCAAAACCTGATGTTATTGTAGCGCGGCTCGAACAGAGAACATATCAAGGCCACCGATTCGACAATGGGTAGCGGCGGCAGGAACGCCGGCGGTACTAAAAAAACCAGAATCGTTTGCGCTTCTTTCTGGCGCCGGGTGCGTGACCGCGGTGCTCGGGCAATTCGGGCACGAATGGCAACGATCTCCCCTCAAACACCGCGCGCGGATTCTCCTCAAAAAGCCCCTCCGCAACCTGCTCTCCGCTCCTTGCCGCGACTTTTGCGTACGCTTCCTTTAGCTGCAGCGGGCGCGACGTGACGTTGTGCGCATCGCTCGCAAAGAAATGCACCGCGCCGTCCTTGAGCCAAGTCTCCGCCATGGCTTGCGCCTGCGCCCCAAATTTCCCAAGCATCGATTGCGCGGTAATCTGCACGTAGCACCCGGTGCGAATCCAGCGGTAAAGACGCTCTGTGTTGTTCCGGATTAGTGGATTCCGCTCCGGGTGCGTGATGATCGGAATCGTTCCGAAAATCTGCAGGTGGTGCAGCGTTTGGTCCATCGCCGGCGGAATCGAATAATCGTTGAACTCAACGAGTAGATAGTTCTTCTGATTTAGCGTGTATTTCGCCGGGAATTTCCGCAAATCCTCGATATTCTCGAAGCTCAAATGAAAATCGCAGCCCGTCGCCATCTCGAGCTTACCTTCAAACCGCTCCTGCAGTTCATCGCGCCGCCGTCGGATCAAATCGGGCTGAAATGCATAGGACGAATCCGCATGCGGCGTGGCGATGATGTGCGTGATCCCGTCGGCGATAGCCATCTCGCACATCGCCACGGACATCTCGAGCGATTCCGGGCCGTCATCGAGGCCCGGAAGAACGTGGCAATGGATATCAACCATGTGCCTTCGAGAATATCCCACGGGAATGGCGATGACAACGAAGCTCCAGCGAAACGCCGTTATCAAACTGCGTCAGGATGGCGGAATCAGCGAGGAGTGTGCTGGACCCAGTGGACGACAGGCGTTAGGAATTCCCACGCCCCGAGGACGAACAGAACCACCGCGAAAATACGCCGCATCCGCGCCGCCGGAATCCGCACAGCGATGCGGCTGCCGAGAATCGCGCCGAGAAAAACGCCCGGAATAATCAGCAGACCGGTGGGGACGTCGACGGCGCCAGCGCGATAATAAGCCAGAAATGCAAGCAAACCAGTGGGAGGCACCAGCGCGATGAGGCTCGTCCCCTGCGCGCGGTGTTGCTCGAAATGATGTAACAGCACCAGCAACGGCACGAGCAACACGCCGCCGCCCACTCCAAAGAGACCGCTGAATACGCCCACGACGCTGGCCGTCAGCAAAATCCCCAGCATTCTCGCGCGTGATTCAGCCATTCGCTTTTCCGGGCACGACGGGCGTCTTGCTCCGCCTCCAGAGCAATAGCGCGGAGGACATCAGGAAAAGCCCAAAGAACGCGCGCAGTACGTTCGAAGGCAAATCTATGGCGATCAGGCCGCCGAAATATCCGCCCGCAAGGAATCCCAGCGCGCACAGCAATCCGGCCGGAAGATTGATCAGGCCTTTCTTCCAGTACACCACGGCGGCGCCGAGCCCGAGAGGCGGCAGCAGAATGAAGAGCGACGTCCCTTGCGCCAGGTGCTGATCCATGCCGAAGAGATGCACGAGCGCCGGAACGACGATGATCCCGCCGCCGATGCCCAGCAATCCGACTAGCACTCCAACGACGAGCCCGAGAATAAGGATCAACAGAGTGTGCACGAGCCTGCCTTTTCGCTGTGAATCGCTTTATCCCCCGAGCTTTCGATAACAATCCTCGGCGATAAATAAGTCCTCGACGCCCAATCCGGTAAAATCCGCAACGACAACTCCGCTCGCATCAACAGCCGGATGGAACGCGCAAAACTTTCCGATCTCCATGGCCCGGTCATGCGCCGACGGCGCGTGTTGCAACTCACCCAGCTTCTCGCACTGGCCAATCGAATCCACCAGCAAGAGCGAAGCTCGCGTCAGGATCTGCGGATGCAATTCCTGCTTGCCCGGTGAATCCGAGCCGACGGCGGAAATCAAAGTGCCGGGAGCAACATCTTCAAATGCGAGAATCGGCTCACGCGCAGCGGTCACTGTAACAATCAGCTTGGCATGGCGCGCGACATCCGCTGGAGAAATCGCAGCGCGCACTTCAACTCCGGGAAATAGCGCCGAAAGCTCCACGCAGCAGTGCTCCACGTGCGCCGGAGTGCGCCCCCAAATCCAAATTTCGTGCAGCGGCAGCACTTGCGCATGAGCGCGCGCCTGCCATCGCGCCTGCTCGCCGCTGCCGAGGATTCCAATCGCCGAATCCTTTCGTCCTAGCTCTTGCGCCACCATCGCCGAGACAGCCGCCGTGCGCGCGTGCGTGAGCTCCGCGCCGTCACAGAGCAACGCCACAGGATCACCGGTTCGCGCTGAGCACAGCAGCATCAATCCGTTGTATTCGGGCAGACCGGTGCCCGCGTTTTGCGGATAGCCGCCCGCGAGCTTGACCACGAAAAATTCGCCGCCTTCGCGATAGCTCGATTTGATGTGCACCTCGGCATCGCGATCGCGAGCGTAGAGATGCATCGGCAGCGGCGTCTCGCATTCGCTGCGCGATTGCGCAACCAGCGCCTCGCGCATGAGCGGAATCGCGTCGCCGAGCGATAACACGCGTAGGATTTCGTCTCGTTGCGCGATTTTCATGGGCAGAGAATCTTCCGCACGGTCGCGCCGCTGACGTTTCGGCCCGAGATCACCACGACAGCCGGCGCGCTGAGCGGCGCGACTTTCCCCGAGAGGCAAGCCGCAAGGACAGCTGCTGCCGTCGGCTCGATTAAATATTGATGTTCCTCGACCATCCAGCGCACCGCCTCGCAGATCTCGGCGTCATTCACCAGCGGTGTATCGTCCACGCGCGTTCGCAAGATTTCAAATGTTTCCGTACCGATCCCACCCTCGATCCCCGCCGCGAGCGATTCGCCCGAAGACATCCGCGTCACAGCGCTGCCTCGCTCGAGCGAAAGTCGCAGCGCAGGCGTCAATTCCAATTGGCAGCCAATCAATCGGGCGCCGCGCACTTTTTCTTTCACGTAGAGCGCCAGCCCCGCGCTCAATCCTCCGCCTCCCACCGGTACGATGAAATTTTCCACGTCGGGCAAATCGTCGACGATCTCCGCCGCTAGCGTTCCGCCATTCCCAGCCATCACCGCCGCATCATCAAATGCCGAGACAAAAGCCCGGCCGCTCTTCCGCGATTGTTCCATCGCCAGCTCTTCAGTCTTGTCGTAATCCGGAAAGGGCGCTACTTTCACTTCCGCCCCGTACGCCACCATGCCGCGATATTTCGCTTGGTCGACTCCCTTCGGGACGAAAATCGTCGCGCGCATTCCGAGTTCCCGCGCGGCGTACGCCACTGCCTTGCCATGATTACCCGCCGAGCAGGTGATGATTCCGTTCCGGCGTTCGGCCTCACTTGCGCGCGAAAGTCGAAAGAACGCCCCGCGGATTTTGAACGAGCCGGTAAGCTGCAGCGACTCGAGCTTCAGCCAGGTCGGGACGCTGAGTTTCGCCGAAAGCCCGGGCGACGCTTCCACCGGCGTGCGCCGGATGCGCGGACGCAGAAATTCTCGCGCCTCATCGATCAGCTCCATTGTCAGTTGTGGCATCAAGGAAGGCACCGGCATGAAGGCCGCATTGGGCCGCGCACATCTTACCCAGAATCCCACCTCCGGCAACCGTCAATTTGTTCGCCACGGAATCCTGTCTCGTAACAACGGCCTCCCCACGTACAAACCTTCCGAAGTTCCTCCCGAAGCGCTTTAGGCAACTTCCTGAATCTGTGAAACGGGGTCAACTTACCTGACCAACTTATCGCAACAATTTTTGTCACTCTGAGGCCATCAGGGAGCGCGGATTTCGTTCTACGTAGTAACCGGCGTTGACACGCGCGGCGGCAAATCCGTAGTCTCGACGGGCTTTCCCTCTCGGAAAATGGAGACCTGTAATTACGTAGGCTGGATCGCCCTTGCGTTAACGCCGGGCCTCGGTCCGCGCCTCGCCGGAAAGCTGCTGCGCGAATTCGGCAGCCCCGAAGCCATCTTCGAAGCTTCGCTTACCAGCCTGGAAGCGCAACATTTGCCGGCTGCCGTGGCCCAAGCCATCCATTCGCGACAGCCGCTAAGCGCTGCCGCAAAAGAAATCGCCCAGGCCGAGCAGCTCGGCTGCAAGATGCTCACTTGGGATGAACCCGAGTACCCCCGCCTCTTGCGCGAAATCTACGACCCACCACCCCTCCTGTATGTCCTTGGAAACATTGAACTTCTTACGCGCCATTGCATTTCCATCGTGGGGGCGCGTCGTCCGACCCCCTACGGGAATCAAATGGCTGAGCGGTTAGGTCGTGATCTAGCCGCCCGAGGCCTGGTAATCGTCAGCGGCTTAGCCCGAGGGATCGATGCCTGCGCACATCACGGCGCGCTTTCGACGCCCGCCGGAACGACGATCGCGGTCCTCGGCTGCGGAATAGACGTTGTCTATCCCAAAGAAAACAAGAAGCTTTTCGAGGAGATCGAGAAGCGCGGGGCGATCATCAGTGAGTTCGCCATGGGAAGCTTTCCCGGAGCGCAAAATTTCCCGATTCGGAACCGGGTCATTGCCGGGATGTCGCTCGGGGTTGTGTGCGTCGAAGGAGCGCAGTACTCTGGATCATTGATTACATCGCGCTTGGGCATGGAATTCGGCCGCGAGGTCTTCGGCGTCCCAGGCAACGTTACCCAGCCGATGAGCTTCGGACCTAATCAGCTCATCAAACAGGGCGCCAAGCTGGTGACCGGCTGGGAGGATGTGGTCGAAGAGCTGCCGACGCCGGTTCGCGCCGAGCTGCTGCCGGTCGAAACGCCGAGTTCCCAGGAGCGCGCCGCGCTGGTGCAGGAATCGCTGGGGCCGTCGGAGCGGGTGCTCTACGATTTACTCAGCGTCGATGCAGCGCGGCCTGTGGATGATTTGGTGGAAGTTTCAGGCCTCACATCGAGCGAAGTATTGGCCACGCTCTTCGACCTGGAACTCAAGGGAGTGGTACGCCAGTTGCCAGGGAAGCAATTCCTGAAAGTCCTGTTGTAATAAAACCCCCACTTTCAGGGTTAGGATGGTTGCGGACCTTTCCGCCCGGTTCCGGCGGTGTGAGGGAGTTCGAGAGTTAGGAGAATATGGGACGTTCATTAGTCATAGTCGAATCGCCAGCTAAGGCGAAGACGATCAACAAGTATCTGGGACGCGACTACGTGGTTAAAGCGTCCGTCGGGCACGTGATGGACCTGCCCAAGAAGACGATAGGTATCCGTCTGCCCGGCGACGATGTGAATGGGCACAAGAAGCGGAAGTCCGCCAAGGGGAAGAAGAAGGCGGCGGCCGATAAGACGCCAAAAGTTCTGATTAGTCTGGATGACGCCAAGATTTTCGAGCCGACCCTGCAAATCATTGCCGGCAAGGGCAAGGTGATCAACGATCTGCGGAAAGCGGCCAGCACCGCCGACGCGGTTTACCTGGCCGGCGACCCGGACCGCGAAGGCGAGGCCATTTCGGCGCATCTTGCGATGGTGCTGTCTAAGCCGTCGCGTTACACCGAAGCTGAATCTTCCGATAAGCCGACGGCGAAGGAAGTGGCGGCTGAGAAAGCGGCGGCCGAAGAAGAAGCATTGAAATCCAAGAACGGCAAGAAATCGAAGGCTCAAGGCGAAGGAACCAGAAGAAGAGATCACCATCCCGCCGACGGACCCGAAGAAAATTTTCCGCGTCACTTTCAATGAAATTACGCCGAAGGCGATTCGCGCCGCGTTCGAACATCCCCGCCAGGTGGATACGAACCTCGTGGACGCGCAGCAGGCGCGGCGCGTGCTGGATCGCATCGTGGGTTACAAAATTTCTCCGCTGCTGTGGAACAAGGTGCGCCGCGGTTTATCGGCCGGGCGCGTGCAAACGGTTGCGCTGCGCCTGATTGTCGAGCGCGAGCAGGAGATTCGCGCGTTCGTGCCGGTCGAGTACTGGTCGATTCACGCCATGCTCGATGCGGGCGAGCCGCCGATCTTTGAAGCGAAGCTCAGCCGCTACAAGGGCGAAGAAATTGCGGTCGGAAATAAAGAAGCCGCGGACAAGATCGTCGCTGCCGTCACGAAAGCCAAATGGCAGGTCGCGAACGTCACGCAGAAGGAAAAGAAGCGCAATCCGCCGCCACCTTTCACCACTTCGAAGCTGCAGCAGGCCGCTTACAATCGCCTGCGATACACGGCGAAGCGCACCATGGCTCTGGCGCAGCGGCTTTATGAAGGCGTCGAGCTGGGTAGCGAAGGCTCCGTCGCACTCATTACCTACATGCGTACGGATTCCGTGCACGTCTCGAATGATGCGCTCGCGCAAGTGCGCGAGTTGATTCCCGCGCGATTCGGCTCCGACTATCTTGCCCGAGAAGCCGAATTTCTACAAGTCGAAGAAAGACGCGCAGGAAGCTCACGAAGCCGTGCGGCCGACGGATGTTTCTCGCACGCCTGACGATGTCCGTAAATATCTCGATGACGACGTTTTCAAGCTCTACCAGCTCATCTGGCAGCGCTTCGTGGCCTCGCAGATGCTTCCGGCCGTCTTCGATCAGACCACGATCGATATCACCGCCGGCGATTACACCTTCCGCGCCACCGGCTCGGTGCAGAAATTCGACGGCTATCTGCGCGTCTATCAAATTCCGGCCGCGAACGCGGATCGCGACGACGATGAGAAGGAAGATGAAGGCGAGGGCAAGGCTCTGCCGCGCGTGAGCGAAGGCCAGACGCTGCGCCTCGATGAAGATTCGGCCCGACCAGCATTTCACCGAGCCGCCGCCGCGCTACACGGAAGCGACGCTCGTGAAAGATCTCGAAGAAAAGGGCATCGGGCGGCCGTCCACGTACGCCTCGATCATCTCCACGATCGTCGAGCGCGAATACGTGAACAAGCACCAAGGCCGCTTTACGCCCACAATGCTTGGCGAGCGCGTCAGCGTTCTCCTGGTGAAGAGTTTCGAAGACGTCTTCGACGTCACTTTCACCGCCCGGCTCGAAGAAGAGCTCGACGAAATCGAGGAAGGCAAGTTGCCGTGGCGCGAAGCCGTGAAGGAATTCTGGAACAAATTCATCATCGATCTCGATCGCGCCGACGATGAGATGCTTTCCTACAAAGCCGGAATTCCAACGGGCAAGAAGTGCGAAAAATGCGGCCAGGGCGAATTTGCTCGAGCGCATCAGCCGCCACGGTTTTTTCCTCGGCTGCGACCGGTATCCGGAATGCGATTTCATTCAGGATTTGTCGCCGGAAAACGAAAACGGCGACGCCAACGGCGAGAACAAAATCGAGTACTGCGACAACTGCGGCAAGGAAATGGCGCTGAAGCGCGGCCGCTTCGGAATGTTCCTGGCATGCACGGGCTACCCGGATTGCAAGACGACGCGCCGCCTCGTCGAAGGCACGCGCATCGCGCACGCGCCGGACGAGCAGCTCGATGAAAAGTGTACTCTGTGCGGCAACGGCCTGGTGAAGAAGCACGGCCGCTTCGGCCAATTCATCGGCTGCTCGGGCTATCCGAAGTGCAAGTACACGCGGCCGATCACGCTGGGCATCAAATGCCCGAAGTGCAACGAAGGCGAATTCGTGCGCCGGGGCACCGCGCACGGCCGTGGGCGCGGGCGCATTTTCTACGGCTGCAGCCGCTATCCCGATTGCGATTTCACTTCGCCGCACGAGCCGATTAACGAGCCTTGCCCGAAATGCGGCGCGCCGTTCATCGTCGAGAAGCGCACGAAGCAAGGCAATTTCCGCGCCTGCATCAAAGACGGCTGCGATTGGGAAGTTGAAATTCGGGAATCGCCCGCTGCACACGCGACGCCCGAGCCGGTCGGTGCCGGCGCGCCGTCGCTGGCAAAATGATCGAGGCCATCAAGAAATATCTCTACCACATGCGCTACGTGCGCAATGCTTCGCCTGAAACTCTGCGTAAATACGCCGGCGATCTTCAGCAGTTCGTAGATTTCCTCACGCCTCCGGGCGAACCCACTCTCTCGCTTGCTGAAATCGATCACCGCGTGATCCGCGAATTTGTCGCGCATCTGCACGACCGGCGCCTCGAGCGCTCCTCGATCGCGCGCAAGCTCGCGGCGCTGCGCTCGTTCTTCCGCTTTTGCGTGGGGCAGAAGCTCGTGACGCGCAATATGGCGCGGCTCGTTTCGTCGCCCAAGCTACCGAAGCGCATTCCCGATATTCCGTCGGCTGAGGAAATGGCGCGATTGCTCGATAATGTCGAGCCCGCAGGAAAGAGACAGATCGTCAAGAACCGCCGCGATCCTGACTCGAAGAGGAGCCGCGGCGAGTTGCTGATCCTGAAGCGCGATCGTGCCATTCTCGAATTGCTTTACGCCGCGGGAATTCGCGTTAGCGAATTGACCGGCCTAAGCCTCGGCGACATCGACGAGCGCTCGCAGATCATTCGCGTCCTAGGGAAAGGCCGCAAAGAGCGCATCGTTCCTTTCGGCGGCAAGGCGCTGCAGGCGCTCGAAAACTACTGGCCGGTTCGCGATCAGATTCGCTCCCAATGGCCCGACGCGGGCGATCCCGAGGCAGTGTTCCTCGGCACGCGCGGCACGCGGCTCGATGCGCGCACCATCAATACCATCGTCAAGAAATACGCGCGCATGGCGCAGATGAAATGGAATCTCCATCCACATTCATTCCGCCACGCCTTTGCCACGCATCTCCTGGCCGACGGTGCCGACCTGCGCGCGATTCAGGAACTGCTCGGCCACGCCTCGCTTTCGACTACTCAGCGCTACACGCAAGCCACAATCGATCAGTTGATGACCATTTACGATAAGGCGCATCCGCATTCGTAACGCCGGCGTCCCCGCCGGCATCTTCCGACCGCAGCGTTCGACTAGAGCAATCATCACCTGCGGACCGACCACAAAAACCAAACCCGATTTCTTGTCGTGGACTGCTCCGCGATCGATCGCCTCTTGGATTCTCGTTAGCGCTCGACGGATGCCGGCAGGGACGCCGGCGCTACCTACGGCTGCATTTGGCGCAATCTCAAGATTGAATTACTCTGATCATTCGAGCTGGAGAAAGCGAGCCCCGTAATTGCTCAAGGTTGCCTCTTTCATCGCTGCGTTGATGCTTTCAGCGTTTCTCCCGCCTCGCGCGACGGCACAGGACAACTACGAAATTCAGGTCTACGACGCTGAAACCGTTGAGCCGGGCCATACTATGGTGGAGCTGCACAGCAATTTCACTATTGATGGCTCGAAACAAGTCGTCGATGGCGTGCTGCCTACGAATCACGCCGAGCATGAAACCGTCGAAATCACGCACGGTTTCAACGACTGGTTCGAAGTCGGCTTCTACATCTTTACTTCCGCGAAAGACGGACAGGGCTGGAATTGGGTGGGAGATCATATTCGCCCGCGTGTGCGCGTGCCGGAGAGTTGGCACTGGCCCGTGGGCGTCAGCATCTCGAATGAAATCGGCTACCAGCGGCGCAAATTTTCCGCGGACACCTGGACGTGGGAAATTCGCCCGATCGTGGATCAGAAAGTGGGCCGCTGGTATTGGTCGTTCAATCCGACGATGGACCGATCGTTTCACGGCCCTGGTGTCAGTCAAGGCGTGGTCTTCTCGCCCAATTTCAAATTCAGCTACGATTTCACGCCGAAGATCGCCGGCGGCCTCGAATATTACGGCTCCGTAGGCCCGGTGACGGGCTTCGATCCCATCAGCCAGCAGCAGCACCAAATTTTCCCCGCCATCGATCTGAACGTAGCGCCGCAATGGGAGATCAATTTCGGCTTAGGCATAGGTCTGACCGGCGCGACCGATCACTTAATCGCCAAAATGATCCTCGGCTACCGCTTCAATTTTTAAAAGCAGGGCCGAGAAGCCTCTCTGAGGAAGACACCCTGGGAGCGATCGGCCGATCGGACTGCCTGGCCTTCGCGAAGATAATTGGCACCTGAATACTACTTGCGGTAAACAACTAGACTGAGCGGTTCAGATTAGATGCAGCCTGCGCAGGAGAAAAGCGTGCATACTCGAGTGAAACTCTGGGTTTCGACCATCATTCTTCTTTGTTCTGTCGGTCTGTCTAGAGGTTTGGCCTTTAGTCAGAAACGCGGCCCTTCGACACCTGACGAGCGCGCCAAGGCCATCCAATTCGCTCGCGATCTTGAAGCTGATCCTCTAGGACCCAATGCCAAAGACGAACGAGCGTGGTTTACCGTTTGGCTGATCCAAGTGCCGGACATTAGCGTGAAATTCTGCACAGATCTCCTCGGGCCGCGTTCAAAACCTGAAAGCCGTCACGCGGCGGAGATTTCGACGCAAATGCTTTTTTCAGCCGCGGCGTTCGTTATCGAGAATCCCAAGAAGGCGAAGGATCAGCAAGCTGTCTACTTGGCGGGCGTCGAGGGAGCGCTAAAATCGTATGAAGCAGCGTTAAAGAAGGATCCCGAAGCTAGGTGGCCTTCTGTGGATGGAATTATCGAGAAGCGCGATCAGGGAAAGCTTGACGAGTACGTGAAGCAAGCCATGAAAAAATGCAAATGATTGCGGCTCCGGCTGCTTCGTGAAAGCCTCTAAATCCCGCTCAGAACCTTCGTTGACGCGCATCGCGGTCACCCCTTATAATGAAGGGCTCGCAATTGCTTCGGGAGGCTGTATGTACGCGGTCATTCGCAGTGGGGGCAAACAATATAAGGTCGCGCCGGGCGAGACCATCCAGGTCGAGAAGCTCGACGGCAAGGTCGGCGGCAAGGTCACCTTCGACGATGTCGTGGCCGTGCGCAGCGACGAGAAGAATTTTCTCACCGGCGACAAGGCTTCGAAGGCCAAGATTACCGGCAAGATCGTCGGCCACGGACGCGCCGCGAAGCGCCTCGTCTGCAAATACAAGACCGGCGGGCAATATAAAATCACGCGCGGCCACCGGCAGAGTTACACCGCCGTTCAGGTCAGCGACATTTCGCTCTCTTAGGGGTCCAGCATGGCGCACAAAAAAGGCGGCGGCTCATCTACAAACGGCCGCGATTCCCACGGACAAAGGCTCGGCATCAAGCGCTTCGGCGGCCAGCTCGTCACCGGCGGCAGCATTCTGATCCGCCAACGCGGCACGCGCTACAAGGCCGGGCGCAACGTCGGGCGCGCCAAGGACGACAGCCTCTTCGCCATGATTACCGGCGTGGTGCGCTTCGAAGACAAGGGCCAGACCGGGCGCTTCATCAGCGTTTTGCCGCTCGAAGAAGCCAATGTTGGCGGACTGGCAAAGCCCGCCGCCGAACCCGCCGCGGCGAATTAATCCCGCAGGCAATCTTATTCTCAATCCAGGCACGTTCGCGCCGTCCGGATCCGCATCCGGCGGAGATGCGCATTTCCCGCGATGGGCGCTTTGGATTTTCGCGCAACGCTATCGTATGCTTTCCGCGTTGATCTCTCTCTCCCGCAAACGAGCGCACCGTGTTTGTTGATGAAGCCAAAATCTGGGTAAAAGGCGGCGACGGCGGAAACGGATGTATGGCGTTCCGGCGGGAGAAGTATGTGCCGCGCGGTGGTCCTTCCGGCGGCGATGGCGGAAACGGCGGCGACATTTATCTCGAAGCCAATCCGCACGACAATACGCTGCTGCGCTATCGCTTCAATCGCGAATTTCGCGCCGATCGCGGGCGCCATGGCGAAGGCTCGAATTGCCACGGGAAATCGGGCGTCGATACTGTGCTGAGCGTTCCAGTGGGCACGGTGGTATTCGATGAGGATTCCGGCGAGCAGATTTTCGATTTCACCGAACCGAGGCAACGCTTTCGCGCCGCGCGCGGCGGACATGGCGGGCGCGGCAATCAGCATTTCGCAAAGCCGTGGCATCAGGCTCCGCGCGAGCACGAAGAGGGGCAGCCGGGCGAAGAGCGCCGCTTGCGGCTTGAGCTGAAATTGCTGGCCGATGTCGGCTTGGTCGGCTTCCCGAACGCCGGAAAATCGACGTTGATCTCCGTGATATCAGCGGCGCGTCCGAAAATCGCCGCGTATCCTTTCACTACGCTTGAGCCGCATCTCGGCGTCGTCTCTGCCGATCCCGATGTGCCGCAGGGCTCCGGCCGCACGTTCGTCGTCGCCGATGTGCCCGGCTTGATCGAAGGGGCGCATGAAGGCGTTGGTCTCGGAGTGCGCTTTCTGAAGCACATCGAGCGCACGCGGCTCGTGGCGCATCTTGTGGATACGAGCGATGCCAATGAAAACGATCCCGTCAAGGAATTCGAGATTATCGAGCGCGAGCTGCGCGCATTCAGCGAGGAAGTCGCCGAAAAACCGGTGATCGTCGTCGCTACGAAGCTCGATGCGACTACAGACCGCAGCAAGCTCGAAAAACTGGAAGCCTACGCGAAAAAGCGCGGACTGCCGTTCTTCGCCATCTCGTCGGCTACCGGCGAAGGAGTCCAAAAGCTCGTTCGCGGCATGGCCGATGCGCTTGACCGACTGCCGCGTCCTCTGCCGCCGTCTGTCCCCGACATCGACGCGGTAACTCCGGAAGCCGCTCCCGAATCTAATCCGCATTCTTCGCGGGAGGGCAATTGACGTCCGGGCATTCGCACTCTGCTTCGCACGGGCATGCTCACGCGTCGTCGCACTCAACGGGGCACGCGCCGGCACACCCGCACCGCGCGCATGGGCATCGCCGCTCGATTGCGCTCTTCGGCGGCACATTCGATCCCATTCATTCCGGCCACATCGCCATCGCCAATGCCGCGCAGCGGCGATTTCATCTCGACGAGATTCATTTCATCCCGTCGGCGCGCCCGCCGCACAAATCGCAGCGCTCGCTCGCGCCGTTCACGCATCGCTATGCGATGGTTGCGCTGGCATGCACCGACCACGCTGGATACCTCCCTTCGCTCGCCGAAGCCCCTTCTGATGGCACCGCGTCTCACGTCTTCTACAGCATCGACACAGTGAAAAAATTCCGCCGCGAGCATCCCGACGATCATCTTTTTTTTATTCTGGGCGCCGATCAATTTCTCGAAATCCCCACGTGGCGCTCTTACGAGCAATTGCTCGATTCCTGCGATTTCATCATCGCGCATCGCCCCGGCTTCCGGCTCGACGCGCTGCGTCTAGTGATCCCGCCCGAAAAACTCAATCGCACGCCCTCGTCCGATCACGAAACTATCGCGCTGCGAAAATCAAAAGTGCATCTGCTCTCGACGGTGACCAGCCACGTCTCTTCCACCGAAGTCCGCCAGCGCCTTGAGAAACACCACAGCATCCACGGACTTGTGCCCGCGCGCGTGGAGGCATACATTCAGGGACAGGCCTTGTACCGGTGACACTGGAAACCCTTCGTCCCGAAATTCGCTGGGCGCTCGAGGCGGCCCAGGATAAGAAGGCGCAAAGCGTGACGGTGCTCGATCTTCGCGAGCTCTGCGCGTTCTCCCAGTGGTTTCTGCTCTGCTCGGGTACAAGCACGCCGCAACTTGAAGCCATCAGCGACGCCATCGAAGAGCGCCTGCGCGAGCATGGCGTTCGCCCTGCGCATCGCGAAGGACGGCCGGGCGCCGAATGGGTGCTGCTCGATTACGGCGCGTTCATCGTGCACATCTTCAGCGAGCGAGCGCGGCTTTATTACGATCTCGAGCGCCTCTGGCGCGCCGCTCCTCGAATGGATATACCGGCGCCGGGTGAAAGCGCGGGCCGAACAGGGCGCCCAGCAGGGAATTTCGAGCCGCCGGAGTCGCCAAGCTCCGAAACCACGCAGCCATGAGTGAAGTTACACATGACACGCCGCCAACCGCCGCAACGAGCGCCACTCGCACCGCCGCGCCTGAGCAATCGCGTCGCGCCGAACGATTGCCGTGGATCGGCGCGAGTGCCGCATCGCAGCGAGTGCTCGATCTCGCCGGCAAAGTCACCGGTGCGGCTACCACTGTTCTCATCACCGGCGAAAGCGGCACGGGCAAAGATCAACTCGCTCGCTGGATTCACGAGCAGGGGCCGCGTCACGACGCGCCATTTCTGAAAATCGATTGCGCGAGTCTTGCCGCCCGAGCTTGTCGAATCCGAATTATTCGGCCACGAGAAAGGCGCGTTCACCGGCGCCGTCGCGACGAAGCCCGGCCGCCTCGAACTCGCGCAGGGCGGCACAATCGTTCTCGATGAAGTCGCCGCGCTCGCTCCCGGCATTCAAGCCAAGCTGCTGCGCGTTCTCGAAGAGCGCAGCTTCGAGCGCCTCGGCGGCACGGACACGTTGCGCATGAACGCGCGCCTGATCGCGCTCACAAACGCCGATCTCCAACGCGCCGTGGCTGCCGGCAGCTTCCGCGAAGATCTTTTCTTCCGCCTCAATGTGCTGGTGATCGAAATGCCGCCGCTTCGCGCGCGCCGCGAAGATATACGTGCACTCGCCGCGCATTTTCTCGAGCGCCTGAGCGGCGTTCACGGCCGCGCGAATCTATCGTTCAGCGAACCCGCCGTGCAGCTTCTCCAGACCTACGACTGGCCCGGCAACGTCCGCGAGCTGCGCAACGCCGTCGAGCACGCGATCATCTTCGCGCAGAGCGATGAACTGCGCGCCGAAGATTTCCCCGCCATCCTGCAAGCCGCGCACGATGGCCGCAGCCCTCTCTCTGGGCTTGCGCTCGCTCGAGGAGCTCGAGCGCGACGCGATTCGCGCCACACTCGAAGCTACACGCTACAAGATCAGCCGCACCGCTGAAATTCTGGGCATCAGCCGCAAGACACTCCTCGAAAAGCGCAGGAAGTATGGCCTGCGCGAGAAGTAGCTTCCGCCCGCCAATGCGCCGCACATGAAAATACATCTGGTGATGCTGGGTAAGACGCGCATCCCGGAAATCCGCACACTACTGGAAGATTACATTCGCCGCATCGAGCATTACGCCGAAGTCCAAATCACCGAACTCCGCGACGCCGCAGCCTGGCGCAAGCAAAAGCTAGATTCCCACGCGGCAATCGTCGCTCTCGACGCTGCCGGCAAGCAATTCACGTCGCAGCAATTCGCCAAATGGCTGGGAACCCAGCGCGATTCCGGCCTGCGCGAACTAGTAATCCTCTGCGGCGACGCCGATGGCTTCCCTGCCGAACTACGCGCCGCAGCAAAAACAAAAATCTCCCTCTCAACGCTAACCATGCCCCATGAACTGGCAAGGGTGCTGATCGCCGAGCAAATCTACAGAGCCTTTGCCATCCTCGCAGGGCACCCATATCCGAAATAATCGCCGGGTCGTGGTAGCGCCGGCGTCTCTGCCGGCATCTTGCGACTCGCATGGCTAGCAACATCCACACAAACACGCGCGGCGCAAAAAAAGAAGGTTCAGTTTGGCTGCAGATTGACTACGAGGCTTTTTCTTTCGCGTAGGCGAGATATTCCTCGTACGGGCCCTTGAAGTCTTCGATGTGGCCGTCTTTGAAATGCCAGATACGCGTGGCCACTTCCTCGATCACGTCCTGATCATGCGTCACCAGCAGGACTGTGCCGTCGTATTTCTGCAACGCGATATTGAGCGCGTTGATGGATTCGAGGTCCAGGTGATTGGTCGGCTCGTCGAGCACCAAAAAATTCGGCTTCAGCAACATCAAGCGGCAGAAAATCAGCCGCGCGGACTCGCCGCCGGAAAGCATGCGCGTAGGCTTGAGCGCATCATCGCCGCTAAACAGCATTTGGCCCATCAGCCCGCGGAGTTTTTCCTGAGTGGCCGCGGGATCGAATTCGTGCAGCCACTCGATCGCCGTGACGCCCTTGCGGATGGTTTCGGAATGATCTTGCGCGAAATAGCCGACGGCAACGTTATGTCCCCACAAAACCGTGCCAGCATCAATCGGGAATTCCGTGTCGGGGCGTTCGATGTGGCCGGGCGCGTTGCGAATCAGCGATTTAAGAAGGGTCGTCTTGCCCGATCCATTGCGGCCGATGAGAGCGATTTTCTCTCCACGTGAGACGCTCGCCGAAAATCGGTGAATCACCTTTACGCCGTCGTATGACTTGATGACGCTCTTCACCTCGAGCGGGTGCCGGCCGGAGTGCTGGTCCATCTGAAAGCGGATGAAGGGGCGCGCGATGTTCGATTTCGCCAGCTCCGCCGTCTGCGAGCCGCTCGACTTCCTTCTGTCGCGAAGTCGCCTGTGCCGACCGAGTGCCGGCAGAGAAACGCGCAATGAATTCATTCAGTTGCGCGATTTTCTTTTCGCGCTGGGCATTCTCAGATTCAATTCGCGAACGAATCGACGTCTTCGCCACCACCATATCGTCGTAGCCGCCGTTGTACATGATCACCGTCTCATAATCGATGTCGGCCGTATGCGTGCATACGCTGTTCACAAAGTGACGGTCGTGCGAAATCACAATCGGCACGCCGTCGTAATCGCAGAGATATTCCTGCAGCCAATGTACCGAGTCGAGATCCAGATGGTTCGTAGGCTCATCCAGAAGCAAAGCCGGCGGATTGCCGAAAAGCGCTTGCGCCAGCAGCACGCGAACTTTCTGGCCGCCCTGCAAATCTCCCATCCGGCGTTCGTGCAGGGAATCATCCACGTCCAGGCCGTCGAGCAGAATGCCGGCATCGGCCTCCGCCGTGTAACCATTCTCGTCGCCGACGATGGCTTCGAGTTCTGCCATGCGCATGCCATCGCGGTCCGTCAGCTTGTCATGGGGTTTTGCATGCAGCGCATCGCGCTCCTGCAAAGCTTTCCACAAAATCGCGTTGCCCATGATGACGGTATCGATCACGCGAAACTTGTCGAACGCAAACTGGTCCTGCCGCAGCACGCCGAGCTTCTTCGGCCGGCTGACCGAGCCTTGCGAGGGCTCGAGTTCGCCGGTCATGATTTTCATCAGCGTGGATTTGCCGGCGCCGTTCGGGCCGGTGATAGCGTAGCGCCGCCCGTCAAAAAACGTGCAAGTGACGTCTTCGAACAGAATCCGCTCGCCGAAGCGCATGGAGATGTTATTGAGGGTAATCAAGACCTTCAATTGTATCGCATGATTTCGCAGCGCGCCGGATTGTCGGAAGCGGTGCCGCGGCTCGCGCGCTTGACCTTTCGTCAGGCAGAAGTCACACTTTCATTTGTCGCGGATCAGCCGTCCGCAACGCAGGAGCACGCGTCTAAATGCCCGAAGGGAAAGGTCTGCTGATCGTTTACACCGGTCCCGGCAAGGGCAAAACGACCTGCGCGCTCGGCACCGCCTTCCGCGCCGTCGGCCAGGGCCTGCGCGTAATGATGGTGCAATTCATCAAAGGCTCGTGGCACTACGGCGAGCTCGATGCCGCTAAAATGCTAGGCGACGATAAATTCGAGATTCGGCCCATGGGCCGCGGCTTCGTCAAAGTAGGCGGCGCGGAAACCGATCCCGAAGATGTCCGCCTCTGCGAACAAGCCTGGGAATTCGGCCGCGAGCAGATTTATAGCGAAAAATACGATCTAGTCGTTCTCGATGAGCTCAATTACGTAATCAGCTATAAAATGTTGGATGCGGAGAAAGTCGTCGCAGCACTGGCCGGGCGCCCCGAGCGCGTCCATGTAATCTGCACCGGACGCAACGCCCATCCCAAGCTCGTCGAGCTGGCCGATCTCGTCACCGAAATGCGCGAGGTCAAGCATCCGTACACGAAGGGAATCCTCGCTCAGCGAGGCATCGACTACTAGCATGGCCTGGTTCAAGCGCGACAAAAAACGGATCGAGAACTCGACGCCCGTCGATGAGCGCCGCGTCCGCACCGAAGGCCTGTGGATCAAGTGCGACGCCTGCCGCGCCATCATCTGGAAAAAAGATCTCCAGGCGAATTGGCAGGTCTGCCCGAAATGCGATCACCATTTCCGCCTGAGTTCGAAGCGCCGCCTCGATCTGCTTCTCGATGACGGCCTGTGGACCGAGCACGACGCCGAACTCATTTCGAGCGATCCACTCGTCTTTTCGGACACCAAGCCCTACGCCAAGCGCCTGAAAGACGCGCGCGACAAGCTGGGCATGAACGACGCCATCGTCACCGCCGAAGGCACGCTCAGCGGCCGGCCGGTGATTTGCTGCTCGATGGAGTTCGGATTCATCGGCGGCTCCATGGGCGCGGTGGTCGGCGAAAAAGTAGCCCGCGCGATCGAGCGCTCCATCGAATCGAAAGTTCCGCTCATTATCGTCTCCTGCTCGGGCGGCGCGCGCATGATGGAAGGAACAGTCAGCCTGATGCAGCTCGCCAAAGTTTCCGCCGCGCTCGCGCATCTCGATGACGCGCGCATTCCCTTCATCTCCATTCTTACCGATCCGACCACCGGCGGCGTGACGGCAAGCTACGCGATGCTCGGCGATCTGAACATCGCCGAGCCCGGCGCCCTAATCGGCTTCGCCGGCCCGCGCGTAATCGAGCAGACCATCCGCCAAAAATTGCCCGAAGGCTTCCAGCGCGCCGAATTCCTCCTCGAGCACGGCTTCCTCGACGCCGTAGTCCCACGCAAAGAACTGAAGCCCTACATCGCCCGCGCCCTCGATTTCTTCCTGAATTGATTTCGATAAAACTCTGTCAACGTCCGATTTCAATCGCGCGCAGCAGGACTAAGTGTCATCCTGAAGGCCGCCGTTGGGCCTAAAGGATCTGCGCGCGCAACGACTTCAATGACTTCGACGACATACTCTGAAGCCGTCCGCTACCTCTTCTCCTTGGGCCGCGAACTCGCTTCGCCGCGCCAGGCTCGCGTCCAGAAATTCGATCTCCAGAATATTTCCGCGCTCGCAGAGCTCATGGGCCATCCCGAGCGCCGCTCTCCTTGCGTCCAAATCGCGGGCACCAATGGCAAAGGCTCGACGGCGGCGATGCTCGAATCCATCCTGCGCGCCGCAGGTTTGCGCACCGGCCTCTACACCTCGCCGCATCTCGAACGCATCAACGAGCGCATCCGCATCGATGGCGAGCAGATCAGCGACGCCGACTTCGCCGCATCCTTCGATCGCGTCCGCCAGATCATCGAATCCGCCATGGCCTCGAGCGCCCTAGCCGCGCATCCGACATTCTTCGAATGTCTCACCGCCATCGCCTTCGACGCCTTCGTCCAAGCCGGCGTCGAATTCGCGGTCTACGAAGTTGGCATGGGCGGCCGCCTCGACGCCACCAGCGTCGTGATCCCCGAAATCGCCGTCATCACGCAAATCGCTTTCGATCACGAAGCCTATCTCGGCCACTCGCTCGAAGAAATCGCCCGCGAAAAAGCCGGCATCATCAAGCCCAACGCCACGGTCATCGCCGCCGTCGAGCGCTTCGAAGCCCGCGCCGTGATCGCGCAACGCTGCGAAGAGCAGCGAGCCCGCCTGTTCGAACTCGATGGCCTCTGGAAAATTTCCGAATTGCGCGCGAACGATGGCTTCTATCGCATTCGCGCCGAATGGTTCCGCGATAATTCCATCGTGAATCTGAATCTAGCGCTCCCCGGCAAATTTCAAGTCCGCAACGCACTCACCGCCGCTGCAGCCGCAGGCATCCTGGCCGAGCGCGGCTTCTCGATCGCTTGGCAAGCCGTCGAGCAAGGCATCGCAAATGTCCGCTGGCCCGGCCGCCTCGAAAAAGTCTCCGAGCATCCTGCCATCTACCTCGATGGCGCCCACAATCCCGCCGCCGCCCGCGAACTCCGCAATTTCTGGGACGAAAATTTCGCCCATCGCCGCATCATCCTCATCTACGGCGCCATGCGCGATAAAGCCGTTGACGAAATCGCCGGCCTGCTTTTCCCTCGCGCCGCCCGCGTAATCCTCACGCAACCAAATCAATCCCGCGCCATCTCCGTCGAAGTCCTCTCCCAAATCGCCTGCCACCACGCCGCAAATTGCGAATCCGCAGCCGACGCAACTGCCGCAATAAATCGCGCGCGCGCGCTAGCCAATCCAGAAGACGCCATCTTCATAACCGGCTCCCTCTACTTAGTAGGCGAAGCCGAAGCTTTCGTAGCGCCGGCAGCCTGCCGTTTTTGCGACCGGATGCCCGGTCAGCCCGGCAACCTTCCCGATCCGCGACCATACGCCCTCAATGGCTAAGCGGTAACTTCCGCCGGCTCTTGCGCGTCGGCCCCTCGCCGCAGTGATAGGATGGACTTTCCATGGCCCCCGCCCAACCAGATCGACCGTCCGGAAATGCCGCCCGAACGGATCTGTGCCGCGCATCGGCGTCCCGTATCGCACTCTAAATGAACAACTTACGAACAAGCGGGACAGCTATGACAAGTATCTGGAGCCATCCGCCGGGCCGGCGCCGAAGCCGTCGAAATCCCGCTCAATCTCCCCAAAAATGAGCTCGCGCAACTAATCGAATCTCTCGACGCCTACGTCCTCTCCGGCGGCCCCGCCGACGTCGATCCGCAGCTCTATCACGCCTCGCGCCATGAAAAATCCGCCGCCGCCGACGCCGCGCGCGAGCAAACCGATTTCGCCATCCTCGGCCACGCCTTCGCCGAACACAAACCTGTCCTCGGCATCTGCTACGGCGTGCAAAGCCTGAATGTTTTTCTCGGCGGCTCGCTGCTTCAAGATATCGCCACCGAATATAAGACGACGATCGAGCATACCTGGCGCAATCGCGCGAGCGGCACCCCAGAGCCGCATCACGGCGCGCGCATCGAACCCAATTCGCGCCTCGCCGAGCTCAGCGGCGGCATCGCCGAAACCGAAATCAACAGCTCGCATCATCAAGCTCTCCTCGAACCCGCCAAAGGCTTGCGCGTCACCGCCCACGCCCCGGACGGAATCATCGAGGCCGTCGAATGGACCGGCTCATCCGACTGGATCACCGGCGTGCAATGGCACCCCGAGCGCATGCCCGATCACGCGCTCTCGGCCGCGCTATTCCGCGAGCTAGCCGCCATAGCAAGAGCAGCCCAAGTTCGCGGCTAAAGAATTTTCGCAACGCGTAGTGAGTATTCGCGACGAGCACTAACGCTGTCATCCCGAACGAAGTGAGGGATCTGCATTTTCCGTGGGTGCCCCATGCGCCGTATTTGCGCGTGGGGCTTTTGTGCACAAGCTCCGACGCGCAAACGAAATCGAAATCCAATCCTTGGGGGATAGATGATCTCTCTAGCCGGCAAAGCGGCTCTAATCACAGGCGGTTCCCGCGGCATCGGCGCCGCCGCAGTAAAAATGTTCGCGCAGGCAGGCGCCGACGTGGTCTTCAATTATCACAAAAGCCGCGAAGCCGCCGCGCAAGTCGAGGCCGAAGCCCGCAAACACGGCACGCGCGTGGAATCCCTTAAAGCTGATCTCAGCCGCCGCCTCGACAATAAGAAGCTCGTCGAATTCACCAAAGACCGCCTCGGCCGCATCGATATCCTCGTTGCCAACGCCGGCATCTGGAACGAAAAAGACACGCCCATCGAAAAAATCTCCGAGCGCGAATGGCACGAAATGGTGAAAATCAATCTCGACAGCATCTATTACGCCATCCACTTCACCGTCCCGCACATGAAAGCCCAAAAATCCGGCCGCATCATCGCCATCAGCTCCACGGCCGGCCAGCGCGGCGAAGCCTTCCACACCCATTACGGCGCCACCAAAGGCGCCATTATTAGCCTGGTGAAAGGCCTCTCAACCGAGCTTGCCCCGCATCATATATTGGTGAATTGCGTCGCTCCCGGCTGGGTGGATACGGACATGTCCGCATCCGTCCTGCGCACCAAGGAAGGCTTCAAATCCGCGACGCGCGCCATTCCCCTCGGCCGTCCCGGAACGGCCGAAGAAATCGCCGGCCCGATCCTCTTCATGGCCTCGGAGCTGTCGAATTTCATCAATGGCGAAGTTTTGAACGTTAATGGAGGTTCAGTTCTGTGCGGCTAAAAATTTATGCAGCGATGGTAGCCCTCACCCTCGCAGGCCTGAGCCTGCTCTCAGTTCCGCTCGCCCGCGCGCAAGAGCAAACCGAAGTTCTCATGCCGGAGCAGAGCGCCGCGAAAGCCAAGGAACTCATCCAGAAAGCCGTCCAGGCTCTCGGCGGCAGCGAATATCTGGGCGTCCGCGACGCCACTTGCTCGGGCCGCATCAGCTCCTTCGGCCACAGCGGTGATCTGATGGGCTACGAAAAATTCATCGATTACTCCAAGCTTCCCGACAAAGACCGCAGCGAAAATCTTCCCAAGCGCAACATCATCGAAATCAAAAATGGCGACAAGGGATGGGTGCTCGACCGCGGTGGCGTCAGTGAAGCCGATGAAGTCTCCATCGCCGAATTTCAGGAAGATATCAAGACGGACATCGACAATGTCCTGCGCGATCGCTGGAAGGAATCGGGTACGATTCTCCGTTATCTCGGCCCCGATGTCGTCGATCTAAAAGAAGCCGACTGGATCGAATTCGTGGACAATGAGAATCGCTCGATTCGCATCGCCTTCGCGAAAGCGACTCACCTGCCGCTGCGAAAAGTCCTCGTCACCCGCGACCCCGGCACGCGCATGCGCAGCGAAACCATCGAATACTATTCCAATTACCATCCCATCGGCGGCGTAATACAACCGTTCCAGGTCACTCGCGAGCGCAACGGCCAGAAGATCTACCAGGCCTTCATCGAAGAATGTAAGTTCAACACCAATCCCTCGGATTCTCTCTTCACCAAGGAATCGCTGGAAGAGCGCTGGGCCCAAGTAGGCAAAAAAGAAATCAAGAAGCAGGAAAAGCAAAAACAGAAGCAGGAACAATCCGACCGCGACGAGCAAAAGAACGACGACAAGCGCAGCGGCAGCAGCACCTCCAGCAGCAGCTCAAATTAAATCTATCTACGGAGCCGCAATCGTAGAGCATTCGTAGGGCCCGTGCTTCAGCTGGGCCTCTTCGTGCACGATCCCACCACAATCTCGATCGCGCCGAGACAATCAGCCGCCTCTCCAATGTAGCGCCGGGCTTTCAGCCCGGCATCTCCACGCGCTGAGCCCCGTCCCTCGAAATTCCTCGTAGGGGCGCCGCTTGCTGCGCCCTCTCACGATCGCAACGTCAAATCAAGGCTCGCTCAACCGCGGAAGTGCGTACTCGCGCGAACCACGATCATTTTTATTTGTACCTCAACGCCACCATCGGATCCACTCTCATCGCCCGCCGCACCGGCACATAACAAGCCAACCCCGCCACGCAAATCAAAAACACCGGCACCATCACAAACGAAATAGGATCAAGCGGACTGACTCCAAACAACAAACTGGAAAAAATCCGCGACACCCCCGCACAACAAACAACGCCAATCAGCGCCCCGATCACCACTGGCCGCAAAGCTTGCCCAAGAATCAACTTCATCACATCCCGCCCATCCGCTCCCAACGCCATTCGAATTCCGATCTCCCGAATCCGCCGACTCACCGCGTAAGACACCAGTCCGTAAACTCCAATCGCCGCCAGCAGCAGCGCCAATCCAGCCAAAGTCCCCGACCCCGCCACGACAATCCGCGAAAACGCACGGAAATTGCTGACGTTATCTTCCACGCGCGCGACCCCGAACGAAAGCTGCCGATCGAGTGCTTGCAGCGCGCTTTGAATCTCGTCAAGCGTTGCCGCATCGCCCAGCGTGCTGTGCACGATGAAAACATCCTGCGATTCCTCCTTCAAATCCGTCGGAAAATATAAAAAGTTCGGATGCGCCTCGCCGAGATGATCCACCTGCGCATCCTTCGCCACGCCGACGACTTCCAGCAGCGGATTTCCCTCTCCGAAAGTCATCAGGCTCTTGCCAAGCGGATCCTCACCCGGCCAAAATTCGCGTGCTGCGGCCTCGGTCACAATCACCACGCGCGCGTTCGACTGCACATCGCCCTCAGTGAAATCCCTCCCTCTCACGATCGGAATTCCCATCATGGCGAAAAAAATTGGCGACACGCGGTTGTAACTCACCTGGCGATTCACTCCGCCAGGCACCTCGGCCCCGGTCTGCCAGTGTTCATCCCCAAGTGGAATATTCCGCGCCTCGGCCACAGCATCCACTCCCGGCAGCGCCGCCAACCGTTCCTTCATCTGCCGGTGCAGCGCCGCAGCCTGCGCCTCCGAAAAACCTTGTTGCACCAGCCGGAACGTCACGCCTTCGAGTCCCTTCATCTCAAATCCAGGATCGATCGTCTGCGCCTTGTAAAGCCCGCGCAGCAGCAATCCCGCCGCCAGCAGCAAAATCATGCACACGGCTACTTGCCCGCTGACCAGCACGTTTCGCAGCTTCCCTGTTCGCGCCGACCGCCCCGCCGCATCTCCGCCCTCGTCCTTCAGCGCCGTGTTCACATCCTCGCGCGAAGATTGCAGCGCCGGCGCCAACCCAAACGCAATTCCCATCAGCACGGTCAGCAACAACGAATACCCCAGCACGCGCGCATCCGGTGAAAGATGCAATGCAAATGGCGGCGCTCCCGGCGGCAAATGCGCGATCACGATTCGCTCCAGCCCATCAAACGACACGAAGGAAATAAATGTCCCCAGAGTTCCGCCGATCAGCGCCAGCAAAATGCTCTCCGTCAGCAACTGCCGGATCAATCTTCCGCGGCTCGCTCCCATCGCCAGTCGCACGGCAATCTCCCGCCGCCGCGCCGCCGCGCGCGCAAAAAGCAAATTCGCGATATTCGCGCAAGCAATCAGCAGCACCAATCCCACGGCGCACAGCACCACCGCTCCCACCGTCAAAATAATTCCGCGCTCTTCCGGCCGGTTGAACAGCATCGTCTTCTGCACCGCGATCTTCATCGTTCCCGGATACTTCACCTGTGAGCGCTCCGTGATCACCGCAAGCTCCGCCCGCACCTGCTCGAGCGATACTCCCGGCTTCGCGCTCCCCAGCACCGCCATCCAGCTCAAATCCGCGTCGTTGATGTTGATCAAGTCGGGAATCAATTCCCGCTGCATCGTGATCGGCGCCCAGAATGCCGACGGCGCAATCTCCGTTCCCTCAAATCCCGCCAGTGCCACGCCAACGATCGTTAGCGCCGTGTGGTTCAGCGAAATCGTTTTCCCCACAATCTCCGCATCGGCTCCCAATTCGTTCTGCCAATACTCGTTGCTCACCACCACCGCGCTCGCTCCCGCCGCCGCGCAATCTGCCTCCACAAATCCCCGCCCGAGCACCGGCCGCTCGTTCAACACATCGAAATAATTGCAGCTCGCCAGCGTTCCGTTGATTTGCGCCGGCCGCTCGCCGCCCACCGTCGCTTCCACGAACGGAACGTAGCCCGCCAATCCCGAGAACACATGGTTCTGGTCGCGATACGCCTCGTACTCCGGATACGAAAACATGCTCCCCGAGCCGTGCACATTCCGGTGCCGCTTTCCCTGAAAAATCGGGTAGAAGCTCACTACCGTTTGCCCCGCGCCCACAACGATCGGCCGCAGCGCCAGCGCATCCAAGACCGAAAAAATCCCGGCGTTCACTCCGATTCCCAGCGCAATCGTCAGTACCGCCACGATCGTGAATCCCGGACTGCCACGCAATTGCCGGAATCCGTAACGCAAGTCCTGCCAAAACGTGTCGAGCAAGGGCAACCCGCGCTGCTCGCGGTGCGCTTCCTTGATCTGCTGCGCCCCGCCCAGCCGCACGTGCGCCATCCGCCGCGCTTCCGCCTCGCCAATTCCCCGCGCCCGATAGTCGTCAACGAGCATCTCGAAGTGCGCCCGCAATTCCGCATCAAACTCCACGTCGCGCTCCCGCCGCCGGAATAATCCGCGCACCCGCGCCCCAATCTCATTCAACCAAGCAATCAGCATCGCCTTCTCCAAACTCCATCATTTCTCAGCGCCCTCTGGGTCTCTGCGGTAATCTTCTGAGTTCTCATCGAGCCCGTTCCGGATCCGGCGCCAAAAATCGCTCGATCATCGCCGCAATCTGCTCCCAGTTCTTCGCCTCAGCCGCCAGCTGCTTCTTCCCCGCACGCGTCAATGAATAAAATTTCGCCTTGCGGTTATTCTCCGAAGCCCCCCAAACCGAAGAAATCCACCCGCGCTGCTCCAGCCGCAAAAGCGCCGGATACAGCGTCCCCTGATTCAAACTCAGCAATTCCTGCGACACCTGCTCGATCCGCCGCGCAATCCCGTACCCGTGCATCGGCCCCATAGTCTCCAAAGTCTTCAGCACGATCAGATCCAGCGTCCCTTGCAAAACCTCTGCTTTCTGCGCCGTCACCAAGTCCCTCCTGTTGAATGTCAACAGGACAATAGACTCGCTTCTGTTGATTGTCGACAGGAGATGCGTAGCGCCGGCTGCCAGCCGGCGTCTCTGTGTCACCCCACCTCGTTTTCGCAACAACCGACGCCGAAGCCAATCGGCGTTCTTGAAGTCCTCACGGCCCCAAACGAACTCCAAAATGGCTGCTCACATCGCCCCACCAACCCTGTCTAACGCCCTGGGACTCGATACAATCTCGCCCCGAGGTGGCTATGTCCTCTCTCCTTCAAGATCTGAAATTCGCGCTCCGCATGCTGCAAAAGAATGCCGGCTTCACTCTCGTAGCCGTCCTCACGCTGGCCCTCGGCATCGGCGCCAATTCCGCCATTTTCAGCGTCGTCCACGCCGTCCTCCTCCAACCGCTTCCCTATCAAAATCCCAAGCAACTCCTTTTTATCTCCGGCCTGAACCGCCAAACCGGCGCCTCCGGCGTAAGCATGTCGTACACGAAGTTCACGCAAATCCAGCAGCAAACCCACTCGCTCGAAACTCCCGCCGCGTTTTACTCCACGACGCTCAGCCTGCTCACCGGACGCGAGCCCGAAGCGATCAGCGGTAATCGCGTCTCCCGGAATTTGTTCCGCGTCCTCGGCGTGTCACTTGCTCGTGGCCGCGATTTTCGTCCCGAAGAAGAAGTCCCCGGCGCCGCAGGCGTGGCCATCATCTCCGATGGTTTCTGGCACAGCCATTTCGGATCCGATCCCGGCGCGCTCGGCCGCACCATGACCATCGATGGCGAAGCCGTGACCATCATCGGCGTTCTCCCGCCCAGCTTTCATTTCCCTCTGCAGTTTCCCGAACCGGACATCTGGATGCCCGGAATTTCCGATCCGCCCTTCCTGCGCCCCGAGCAAGTTCGCACCGGAGCCGGCTATTTGAGCCTGCTGGGTCGCTTGCGGCCCGGCGAATCGCTCGCCTCCGCGAAGGCTGAGCTCGACACCATCGACGCCCGCTATCAAGACCAGTTTCACGGCTTCGTCGATTCCGGAAAAATCGGCATCTCCGCGCAGCCCCTCGCGGAAAGCTTGGTCGGCCCGTTGCGCCGGGGCTTCGCAGTACTGCTCGCGGCCGTGGGCTTCATCCTGCTCATCGCCTGCGCCAACGTCGCCAATCTGCTTCTTGCGCGCGCCACATCGCGCCAGCGCGAGATGGCTCTGCGCAAAGCCATCGGTGCATCGAGTGGCCGCCTCGTCCGTCAACTCCTGAGCGAAAGCCTTTTGCTTTCTCTCCTCGGTGGCGCGATCGGCGTGGCCATCGCCGCGGCCTTGCTTCCCGCGTTGCGCGCGTTTAGTCCCGGCTCTGTCCCGCGATTGGCCGAAACGCGCCTGGACGTTCCTGTGCTGATTTTTTCCGTCCTGCTCAGTGTGGTCACAGGAATTCTTTTCGGCATCGTGCCGGCGCTGCAAGCTTCAGCGGCGAATCTCCACGAAACGCTGAAGGAAGGCGGCCGCGGCGCAGCCGAAGGCGGTCATCGCGGAAAGTTGCGCGGCCTCCTCGTCGTGGCGGAAATGGCCATCGCGCTCATCCTCATGACCGGCGCAGGCCTGCTCCTGCAATCTTTTTCGAGATTGATGAATGTCAATCCCGGCTTCTCTCCCAATAATGTGACATCGTTCGCTCTGAATCTGCCGGCCAATCGCTACGCCCAACCGGAATCTCAAAGACAGTTCTATCGCCAGCTCTACGAGCGCGTGAAAACCATTCCCGGCGTTGAGTCCGCCGGCTTCACCAGCTATCTGCCTCTCGCCGGCGCCATTCGCTTCGTCTATTTTTGCCCCGAAGGCACCGTCTGCCAGGGCGTCGGAAAAGATCCGCTGACCGCCATGCGCCAGGTCACCTCCGGCTATTTCGACACCATGCGCACGCCGCTCTTGCGCGGCCGCGCGTTCACCGATCGCGATCTCGAGTCCTCGCCTCCGGTCGCCATCGTCAATCAAACCATCGCCGAGCGCTATTGGCCCGGCCAGGATCCCCTTGGCAAGCACATCGCCAATTCCCGCGACATGATTCAGCGCGAAATCGTCGGCGTAGCCGCCGACGTTAAATTCAGCGCTCTGGACGCGCCCAGCGCCGAAGAAATGTATCTGCCGCTCGAACAAGTTCCCGCTG
Source organism: uncultured Acidobacteriota bacterium (assembly GCA_963707165.1). GTDB lineage: Bacteria > Acidobacteriota > Terriglobia > Acidiferrales > UBA7541 > Palsa-147. The sequence goes on from CAVPPO010000003.1 coordinate 535,539, forward strand.
GTTTCGCCACGCTCATAGTCCGCTCGCCATCGAATCCCGAATCGCTCGTAGCTGCCGTTCGCGCCAGGCTCGCCGAGCAAGATTCCACTCTTCCCATCGCCAACATCGCCAGCATGGATTCCATTGTTGCGCAGTCCGTGGCGCAACCGCGCGTCCTTTCCAAATTCGTAGCCGTCTTCGCCGCCTTCGCGCTACTTCTCGCCGCCATCGGCATTTACGGCGTGATGGCCTATTCCGTAGCCGCCCGCACGCAAGAAATCGGCATCCGCATGTCGCTAGGCGCCAATCCCAACGACATCCTCAAGCTAGTAGTGCGCCAAGGAATGCGCCTGGCCCTAATCGGCGTCGCCATAGGCTTGGCTGCATCGCTAGCCCTCACGCGCCTGATCGGCACGCTACTCTTCGAAGTAGGCGCGTCGAATCCCGTAGCATTCGCCATCGCCGCTGCAGCCCTAACTGTCACGGCCGCAGCCGCCTGTTACATCCCAGCCCGCCGCGCCACGCAGGTGGATCCCATGGTAGTTCTCCGCTACGAATGACCATCTTCGTAGGGGAGGGTCTTCAGACCCTCCCGCCGTTCGGCCCCTTCCACATTCCAAGCCCTCTGGAGCTAGATCGGTTGTGACGGCATCGCGCACTGGCCGCCCACCGCCTATTAGACAGGTCATGCGATAATTACCATGTCCATCGGGAGGTGACCATGAAGCAAATGCGCGCAAGCACGTTCAAAGCCCGCTGCCTCGCGGTGATGGACGACGTCCAATCCACCTGCGAACCGGTAATCGTCACCAAACGCGGTTCCCCGATCGTAAAGGTGATTCCCGTCCAGGCGATGGACGGCGAACTTTTCGGGTTCATGGCGGGAAAATTCAAGGTGATCGGCGACATCGAGTCGCCGCTCGTATAAAACTATGTTTTTTCCCGATTAGAGTGGGTTCCCATCGTTTGTTTTCTTCGAGTTACCCCCAGGTCTAATAATTTGGTTCCCGATTAGAAATCATTGGCGACTGGTGTCCAGAGGCGGCTGGTCCGATGCATTCGGGATCGAGATCGCGTTGTGAAAAATGGCGTGTTTTGTCTCGATTAGAAGGGGGGCGTGTCGTTTGTTTTCTTTGGGTTACGGCCGTTTCTAATAATTTCGTGTCTCGATTAGAAATTGGCGGCCGGTGCGCTTCGGCGATGTGGCTCAGGTAATTTTGGGCTGAGGCTTTTTGGGCTATTGCCTTCGCTCGAGGCTGAAGGACCGAAAACCTAAAGGCCTCACCTCTGAAGAGGTGAGCTACATGCGGCGGCATTTCTGAAACCCCCTATTTGCTAATAATTTGGCGCGGACCTACGGCGTGCTCGGAAGAGGCAGTCCCGCGCTTAGGGACTGCGGACTACCAGATCCTGTATAGCGCTGTAGTAATCAATTGTCAAGAGTACTTAAGTACTATATTTTAGCAGTACCGTCAAGATGGCAAGCTGTGCGGGAGGGTTTGGTTACGTATGCGGTTCAATTTCAGATCGAGGCCCGCGGCTAAAGGGGGCGCGGAAAAATGGCAAATCCGGCGATCAATCGGCAGTTTCCGATCTGTCTTGTTGGCGCAAGTGTCTGCAAACATTGCGCGCTTAGATCCTTAGCTTCGCTCAGGATGACAATGTTTTGACTTTTTCCGCAGCCTGTAAAGCCGGTGTTACGAGCGGGCGTCTTTCCGCTGGACTGAAGTCCAGCTTCCCCCTGCTGAAGCGGGGGCTGCCACCGAAAGGCTGCGCTGAAGCGCGGGTTCGCGGTGGACGGCCTTGTGGTGTTTTTGCTGGGCTGACGGTGCGCGGTATAATCTCCGGATGCAAATGAGGCAACGAAGGTCACTGAGGCGGAGTGTTGCGGGCGGGGTGCGGCGGCGCGGTCGAACGGGCGTTGCGCCGGGGACGGCTGGGCGTGCTGCCGGCGGGCGGATTCATGGCACTACCATTCTCTGCGTGCGGCGCGATGGCAAAGTTGTGTTGGCCGGGGACGGGCAGGTTACGCTGGGCGAAGGCGTCGTCAAGCACAACGCTAAGAAGACGCGGCGGCTTTTCAACGACAAGATTATTGCTGGATTTGCTGGTAGTACCGGGGACGCGCTTTCGCTCTTTACGCGCTTTGAGAACAAGTTGCAGGAATTTCATGGGAATCTGGCGCGGGCGGCTGTGGAATTGGCCAAGGAATGGCGGACGGACCGGTCTTTGCGGCATCTTGAGGCGCTGCTGATTGTTGCCGATGCGAAAACTACGTTTTTGCTTTCGGGGAACGGCGACGTGATTGAGCCTGATGATGGGCTTTGCGCCATTGGATCTGGCGGGCCTTATGCGCTGGCTGCGGCGCGGGCGCTTTTGAAACATTCGAAGCTCACGGCCAAGGAGATTGCGCAGGAGGCTATGCGCATTGCCAGCGAGATTTGTATTTTTACGAATGCGAATTTTTCGATTGAGGAATTGTGAGGCGGTGCGCAGAGGCAGGTGGCGGGCGTCCCGGTGAGCGTTACGCGGGCGGGCGGAGCAAGCCCCGCCCCTACGGGAAAAGGCAACGGCAAATGCAGATCCCTCACCCTGGAAGGCGGGTTCGGGATGACAACATGGTGGGGCGGCGTAAGGATAGGAATCGTGACGAGGGCCGGATTGTGAAGGGTCAAGGGCGATGACGGGGAAACCGGAGAAAGATATGGTGATTTATTTATCGGGGGAGGCACAGGCGCCGGCGCCTGAGCCTTTGCCGTCGTTTGACGAGTTGACGCCGCGCGAGATTGTGGCGGAACTCGATAAGTATATTGTGGGGCAGAACGCCGCGAAGCGCGCGGTGGCCGTGGCGCTGCGGAATCGCGTGCGGCGGCAGAAATTGCAGCCGGAGATGGCTGAAGATGTGCTGCCGAAAAATATCCTGATGATTGGACCTACCGGCGTCGGGAAAACGGAAATCGCGCGACGGCTGGCGCGGCTGGCCGGCTGCCCGTTCGTCAAGGTCGAGGCGTCGAAATATACCGAAGTTGGGTACGTGGGCCGCGACGTGGAATCGATGGTGCGCGATCTGGTGGAGACCGGCATCGACATGGTGCGCGAAGAGAAGCTCGACGAAGTGGCCGAGCGGGCGGAACAATCTGCGGAAGAGCGGCTGCTCGATCTGCTGCTTCCGCCAGCGATGCCTTCGAACGATCCGCCGGGATCGCCGGCCGAGACTTCGAGGCGCGAGCAGACGCAGCGGACGCGGGACAAGCTGCGGGCGCAACTGCGTGAAGGCAAGCTCGACCAGCGCATGGTGGAAGTGGAAGTGCGCGAGCGGGCGATGCCTGCTTTTGAAATTGTGACCAATCAGGGCATCGAGGAGATGGACATCAACGTCAAGGACATGCTCTCCGGCTTCTTCGGGCAGCAAAAGAAGAAGCGGAAGATGACTGTGGCCGAGGCGTTCGATTACTTGATTCAGGAAGAAGAGAACCGGCTGGTGGATATGGACCACGTGACGCGCATTGCGGTGGAGCGCGTGGAGCAGATGGGAATTTTATTTATCGATGAAGTGGACAAGATTGCCGGACGCGAATCGGGGCACGGGCCGGACGTTTCGCGCGAGGGCGTGCAGCGGGATATTTTGCCGATCGTCGAGGGTACGACGGTGAATACGCGCTACGGCATGGTGCGCACCGATCACATTTTATTTATCGCCGCTGGCGCGTTTCACACCACCAAGCCATCCGACCTGATTCCCGAGCTGCAGGGGCGCTTCCCGATTCGCGTGGAGCTCAGCTCGCTGAGTGAAGCGGACTTCGTGCGCATCCTCACCGAGCCGAAGAATGCGCTGATCAAGCAGGCTATTGCATTGCTCGAGACGGAAGGGATGAAGCTTACTTTCTCCGACGATGGCGTGGCGGCTATCGCGCGGTTTGCGGCGCTGGTGAACGAGCAGACCGAGAATATCGGGGCGCGGCGATTGCACACCATTCTCGAGAAAGTGCTGGAGGAAATTTCTTTTGATGCGCCGGAATTGAAGAAGAAGAACATTAAGATCGATTCGGCGTTTGTGCAGAAGCAGTTGGTGGACATTGTGAAGAATCAGGATTTGAGCCGGTACATTCTTTAGAGCGGAAAATGCAAAACGCCGGAGTTTGCCTACGTGCCCGGACGGATTTAACGCTGAGATCCTTCGAGCATCCTTGTCGGATGCTCTCAGGATGACAACGGGCTTGCTTGGGCGCGGCCTCGGCTGGCGGAACGGTCGAGCCGAGCGTCCCATTTTCTATTTTCTCTTTTCCATTTTCTATGTGGGGCTTGCTGCTGGCGGATGTGCTGCGCCTAGCGAGCCTACTGCGCGGCACGCGCCGGTTCCTACTGTGGTTACTGATCTTGCCGCGGTGCAGCAAGGGCATCGCGTTATCTTGACGTTTACCTTGCCGAAGAAAACCACTGATGCGAAGCCGCTTCCCGCCGATCCATCTATTGAGATCTACCGTCAGGTCGTTGCGGCGGGCGCGAAGGTTGCAGCGGCGCCGGCGTTCTCGCAGAGCGATCTGGCAGTAACGATTCCTTCAGCGATGGTCAGCCACTACGCAGACGCGCGGCAATTTCAGTTTCCGTTCGAGATGAAGAGCGCGAGCGTCGCCGAGGCGCCCGGCGAGCGGACCATGTTCATGGTGCGCACGCGAGTGAGCGAGAAGAAGGCTTCTGCGGATTCCAACGCCGCATCACTGCATCTCTACGAGCCATTTCCGGCTGCAACGATCACGGCCAAGATCACGCACGATGCGATCATTCTTTCGGGCTGGGGCGTGGCGCTTCCGGCTGCGCCGGGCGGCAATGGCGCGTCCGAGGAAATTGCCACGGACGCTCGCTATCGCGTGTATCGCGGCGAAATAACGGCGGGTGGCGAAGTTACGCCAAGCAACGAAGGAAATCAGGCAGCAGCGGCGGGCGAAGCGACGGCGCGGCCGCATCTCGAGCAGATCGCCGAGTTGCCGCTCGCCACGATGACGTACGAAGACGCGAATTTCACTTTCGGGCATACGTATGTGTATTCCGTGCGCACTGTCGCGGCGTATGGATCCTCGTGGGTCGAGTCCGACGACTCGAATCTGCTCACCGTGACGCCGAAAGACGTCTTCCCGCCCGCGGCGCCGCAGGGCCTGGTGATCGTCTTCGTTCCGGCAACTGCTGATGTTCCGCCGCATCTGGAGCTCTCCTGGTCCATAAGCGCCGAGACTGACCTTGCGGGCTATGACATCTATCGAAAAGGACAGGACGAGGAGACTGGCCATAAATTGAACGCCCGACCGTTGCTCACACCCTCATATCGTGATATGAGTATTCAGCCCGGCCGCTCGTATTCCTACACGGTAAGAGCAGTCGATCGTGCTGGCAATGAAAGCCCAGCCAGCGAAGCGGCATCTCTAGACGTTCCCGGGGCCGAGCAGAACGGGAATCCACAGCCATGAGCACCACGCACAAGGGGCCCGGCGGCCTTGCCAGCGCGGTTCATCACCCCGCGTTTTTCACCGGCATAATCACAGGCATATTGCTTTCGTTCGTGATGTTCGGCTGGCTGTTTGCGGCCAACCGCGCGCCGAACCTCGACCATGTCGCGTTCTTCCGCAATTGGATTTTCCTGGGGGCATTCGGCTTTGTAATGGCGATTCCCATGCTGCGCTTCGTGCGCGCTCCGATGCGGATATTCACTTCCGGACTGACGGGCTGGGTGATGCTTTGCGTGGCCTACGCGTCGGCGAACATGTATTTTCAGAATTTGGAAAATCGCCTGGCCAAGACGCCGTTTAAAGTGCTGGTGATGGGAGCGGTGATTTACGCCGTCGCCGGAGCGATTGCGTGGATTATGACGACGATCGTGACGATGATACGGCATAACGTCCCGGTGCCGGTGACGCGCGTGGTTGAGGTGCCGACCCGCCCGCAATGAAGCTGTGCCGCTTTCAGCCGCTGGAATTCTCCTCTGCAAATCTGAGCCGTAGCGAGCAAAACATTCATCCGGAAGCTTGCTCGGGCGTCATCGAGGGCGAGCGGGTGCGAGAGATCAAGAGTCTTTTTGGTGCGCCTGAATTTACCGGGCGCTCGTGGCTGCTGGCGGAGGTCCGACTGCTTGCGCCGGCGGTGCCATCTAAAATTGTCTGCATCGGGCGGAACTATGCCGAACATGCCGCGGAGCTTGGGAATGAAGTGCCGAAAGAGCCGCTGATTTTCTTGAAGCCGCCGAGCTCGGTGATCGGTCCGGAGGAGCCGATCCTGATGCCGGCGATATCGCAGCGAGTGGATTACGAAGGCGAGTTGGCGATCGTGATTGGCGAGACTTGCTTCATGCCCGGCCGAGGGCGAGGATTTGCGGCGGTACATTCTGGGCTACACTTGCCTGAATGACGTGACCGCGCGGGACATTCAGAAGCGCGACGTGCAATTCACGCGCGGGAAAAGCTTCGATACTTTTTGCCCGATTGGACCGCTGATCGAGACTGAGTTCGATGCTGGCTCGGCGTCCGTAGAAACCCGTGTTAACGGACAACGCAAACAGTTCGGACAGACCAGCCAGATGCTCTTTTCCAGCGATGTTATAATTCGCTGGATTGCGCAGGTGATGACGCTGGTTCCCGGCGACGTGATCGCCACGGGAACGCCGCCGGGGGTTGGATCGCTTGCGGCCGGGGATACGGTGGAAGTGAGCGTCAGCGGAATTGGGACGCTGAGGAATTTGGTGGCGGCGCGGGAAGCATGAGCAAGAGAGTTAGGAAGCCTCTTCCACAGATGGATGTGACAGTGAAAGTAATTCGACGAGCGGCCGATGGAACTGTAATCGGCCACCAACCGGTCTGGCCCGGGAGTATTCTGTGAACCACCTGATCGCCAACTGGCACCAATATATTCCGCTTGCGGGGGCTGCTTTTGCGGCGCTGGTGGCGGCGTATTTTTTATTTCGCAAGCGCGACACGGACCCGAGCGAAGTTGAGAAGCAGAGGCGGCTTTATCTGAACAAGATTGGGCGAATCGTCGAGGGACAGATTCTGGAAATTGTGGACAAGCCTGCGGAGGCGAAGCCGGAGCCGCCGCGGCGAATGCTGCGACGCAAGCCGGCGGCGAATGGCGCGACGCCGCTGGATACGAGGCTGCTTTATTACACGTATTCGATTTCGGGCGTTACCTACGAGACCGCGCAGGACATTTCCGACATGGAAGAGCGGGCTTGCCTGGGTCATGCGGTTGCGGGGCAGGCTGCCAGCGTGAAGTACGATCCTTCGAATCCGAGCAACTCAATTCTTCTCGCCGACGATTGGTCGGGGCTGCATTAGGCCTGGCGCGCGGGCGCTCACAGGAAGTTCAGCAGGGCCTCCGTTGTTTGCTGCGGCTGCTCTTCGAGAACCCAGTGCCCGCAATTCGGTATTACGACGACGGTCGCGCCGGTGGCGACCAGTTTCATCTGTTGACCCAGAACGTCGCCGTTCGCTTTTGCTCCCCCAATCGCCAGGACCGGCATAGACAGCTTGGTTTGAGAAAGCTGCGTAAAATCTTTGGCGGCCTGCTGGAACGAGACGAAATAGGCCCAGCCTGCGCGCATCCTGCCGGGTCGAGAATAGGCTGCGGTGTAAGCCGCGCGATCGGAATCCGGAATCGAATGCGATTTGTCGGCGGCGAAATCATTCCAGAAATAATCGAAGTAGGTGCGCTCGCGTCCCTTCACCAGGGCCTCCGGGGTCGGGCCATTGAAGCGGAAGTGCCAGATGCCTGGATTGTTATAGACGTCCTCCCATCCGGCCACGCCGGGAAGGAATGCGTCCATCACCGCGAGCTTTTCGGTTTCCGCGGGAAATTGGGCGGCATAGGCGTAAGCGACCATCAGCCCGATATCGTGACCGACGACTCTGGACTTTTCGATGCCCAGCGATTTGACGAGGGCATGTACGCGGATGGCCGCGGTCTTCATGTCCAATCCATCCGCGGGGATATCCGAATCACCAATTCCAGGAAGATCGGGCGCGATGACGGTGAATTTTTCGGCGAGCCGCGGAATGATGGGCCGCCACATGCGCGAGGTTTGCGTGTAGCCATGCAGCAGAAGTACGGCGGGCCCGTGGCCTGCGGTGAGGTAATGCAGCTTGAGGCCTTCAACGGTCGCGGTTCGCGAAGCGATTGTGTCGGTCGCGGCATTTAATTTTGCGCGGCCTGAGCTCAAGAAAAGAATAAATAGCGCCAAGGACGCCAGGAGATTAAAACTTCGGTTCACAGATCCTCCTTTTGAGATTGACTGCGACTATTTGCGACGAGCGTATTCTCTCGATTTAGGGGTTATCTCTCAAGTTTTTCCGAATGCATGTGGATACGACGGAGAGCGAAGATGCCGGCAGGGACGCCGGCGGTACGAGCCGCCGCGGCTTGCTGACGGCTTCAGTGTGTGGCACGCTACCGCATCTCGTTTTTTCGTGATTGATTGAGGCTATGACTGAACCTGTGAAGCAGCACGACCATCTGGAGGAATTGCAGCGGCGGAACGCGGAGGCCGAGGCTGGCGGAGGCGCGGAGAGGCGCGAGCGGCAGCATAAGGAAGGAAAGCTCAGCGCGCGCGAGAGGATTGAGATTTTGCTGGATGAAGGGACGTTTGAGGAGTTGGACAAATTCGTCACGCATCATTGCGACGATTTTGGAATGGAGAAGCAGAAGCCTGCGGGCGATGGATTCATCACTGGATTTGGGCGGATTGATGGGCGACTGGTGTACGTCTTCGCGCAGGACTTCACTGTGTTTGGCGGATCGCTATCGGAGGCCAACGCGCAGAAGATTACCAAGATTATGGATCACGCGATGCGCGTGGGCGCGCCGGTGATCGGATTGAATGATTCGGGCGGAGCGCGGATTCAGGAAGGGGTGATGTCGCTGGCGGGTTATGCGGAGATTTTTCTGCGAAATACGTTGGCGAGTGGAGTGATCCCGCAGATCAGCGCGGTGATGGGGCCTTGCGCGGGCGGGGCGGTTTATTCGCCGGCGATTACCGATTTTATTTTCATGACGCGCGAGACTTCCTACATGTTCGTGACCGGGCCGGACGTGATCAAGACGGTGACGCATGAGGAGGTGACGAAACACGAGCTGGGCGGGGCGATGACGCACAATGAGAAAAGCGGCGTCGCGCATTTCGTGGCGCGGGATGATGCCGAATGTCTGGCAATGATCCGCGAGCTGATTGGATTTCTTCCGTCGAATAATTTGGATGATCCGCCGCGGCGCGTGGCGACCGATCCTGCCGACCGGCGGGATGCGGCGCTGAATTCGCTGGTGCCGGAAGATCCGATGAAGCCTTACGACATCAAGGACGTGGTGCACGCCGTTGTGGATGACGGCGATTTTTTTGAGGTGCATGAACACTTTGCGAAGAACATCGTGGTGGGATTTGCGCGGCTCGATGGGCGTCCGGTGGCAATTGTGGCGAATCAGCCGGCTTTTTTGGCGGGCGTGCTGGACATCAATGCTTCAGTCAAGGGCGCGCGATTTGTGCGCTTTTGCGATGCTTTCAATATTCCGCTGATTACTTTCGAAGATGTGCCTGGATTTCTTCCCGGAACGCAGCAGGAATTTGGCGGGATTATCAAGCACGGGGCGAAATTGCTGTTTGCGTTTGCAGAAGCTACTGTGCCGAAAATTACGGTGATTACGCGCAAGGCTTACGGCGGGGCTTATTGCGTGATGGCCTCGAAGCACATTCGAACGGACATTAATTATGCCTGGCCGACGGCGGAGATTGCGGTGATGGGGCCCGAGGGCGCGGTGAACATCGTTTATAAGCGCGAGTTTGACAAGACACCCGAGGCGGAGCGCGATGCGTTGCGAGCGGAGAAAATTGAGGAATTTCGCGAGCGTTTGGCGAATCCCTATATTGCGGCGCAGCGTGGATATATTGACGGCGTGATTGAGCCGGCTGAGACTCGCTTGAAGTTAATTACGGCGCTGCGCTCGCTGGAGAATAAGCGCGATGTGAATCCGCGCAAGAAGCATGGGAACATTCCCCTGTAGGGCGCATTATTAAACGCCTGCTGGCTTTTCGCGATTGCTTGGGGTAGCATCCTTCGGGTTTTTTGCGTTTATTAATGCTTGGGGGAATCCTTCATGAAGGCTAGGCGCGAGGCGAATTTTGTTTTGGCTGGTCTGGACCGGCTGGTGGAGAAATATCATTTGCTGAAGCATCCGTTCTACCGGGCTTGGGCGGACGGGACGCTCTCGCGGGAGACGCTGGCGCTTTATGCGGAGCAGTATTATCAGCATGTCCGGGCGTTTCCTGAAAATTTGCAGAAATTGGCGGGACGCGCGGATGCCGAGCTGCAAGGAATCGTGAACGACAATCTTGCTGAGGAGCTCGATCCGGCAGGGCCGCACCCGAAATTGTGGCGTGAATTTGCCGGGGCGGTGGGCGCGCGGGAAGCAGAGCTGAATGCGGGGCGGGCGCTGCCGGGAGTGGCGGCGCTGCTCGATGCGTTTGACGAGCTTTGCGAGAATGGATCGAAGGCGCAGGCTGTTGCGGCGTTTTATGTATACGAATCGCAGGTGCCGGAAATCGCCACGCAGAAAATTGCGGGGTTGAAGAAACACTACAACATTACGGCCGAGCCGGCGCTGCGATATTTCGCGGTGCATGAGGAAGCTGACGTGCGGCATCGCGCTGCGTGGCGCGCGTGGCTTGCGGCGCAGCCGGAATCGGAATGCGCGCCGATTTTTGCCGCGGGCGAACGCGCTTTGAAATCGCTGTGGGGGGCGCTGGATGCGGTTTATCCGAAGGCGCCTGGTTGTTCTCCATCGAAGAACTGACGCACACCTGCCAGAACAATTGAGAAAGTAGTCTCGCCTGACAAAAACGCCGGCTGGCAGCCCTTCGAAGCTCAGGACAAGCCGGCGCTACGCTCGGAATAAGCCAGCGCTACGGGTGCGCGTGCTAAGATTCCTTCGCTTTCTATGTTCAAGAAAATACTGATTGCGAATCGCGGCGAGATTGCTGTGCGCATCTTGCGGGCTTGCCGCGAGATGGGGATTGCGAGCGTGGCGATTTATAGCGACGTGGATCGCGCTTCGTTGCACGTGCGCATGGCCGATGAGGCTTATCGCGTGGGACCCGGACCTTCGCGCGAGAGCTATCTTGTGATCGAAAACGTGCTGGCGGCCGCGAAGCGATCCGGCTGCGACGCGATTCATCCTGGATACGGCTTCCTTGCGGAAAATGCGGCGTTCGCGCGGGCTTGTGCGGATGCTGGAATTATTTTCATCGGCCCTTCGGCCGAGGCAATGGAAAAATTGGGCTCGAAGACGGCAGCGCGGCATTTGGCGCGCGAAGCCGGCGTGCCGACGGTGCCGGGTACGCTTGAGGCGATCGAAAGCGCTGAAAAAGCGGAGCGCATCGCGATTGAAACGGGCTTTCCGGTGGCGCTGAAGGCTGTGGCGGGAGGCGGCGGAAAAGGGATGCGGCGCGTCGAGCGCGAAGCCGATTTGGCGGCGGCCTGGCGCGATGCTGCTTCGGAGGCGCTGAACGCGTTTGGCGACGCGCGGCTCTACATCGAGAAATTTCTGCCGCGGCCGCGGCACGTCGAAATCCAGGTGCTCGGCGATTCGCGCGGGGCGATGGTTTATCTCGGTGAACGCGAGTGTTCGGTGCAGCGCCGCTATCAGAAGGTGATCGAAGAGGCGCCATCACCGATCATGACGCACGAATTGCGGGCCATGATGGGCCAGGCGGCAGTGAAGCTGGCGCGGGCCGGCGGTTACACGAATGCGGGGACTTGCGAATTTCTGGTGGATGAAGCGCGCAATTTTTATTTTCTGGAGATGAATACCCGGCTGCAGGTGGAGCATCCGGTGACGGAAATGGTGACGTCGCTCGATTTGGTGAAGCTTCAGATTCGCATCGCTACGGGAGAGGCGCTGCCGTTTGTGCAGCATGAGATTGAAATGCGCGGGAATGCGATCGAGTGCCGCATTTACGCGGAGGATCCGGACAATCAATTTTTCCCCTCGCCCGGCAAGATTGCGGATTGCGTGGCGCCTTCGGGGCCGGGAATTCGCTGGGATGGAGGCGTGTATCCGGGCTGGAGCGTGCCCGAGCGAATACGATCCGCTGTTGGCGAAATTGATTGTGTGGGGAGCGGACCGGCGCGAGGCCATCGTGCGGCTTGAACGGGCGCTCGGGGAAACTAGTTTTGGCGGAATTCGAACGAACATCGAATTTCTCCGGCGCATCGTTGCCGAAAGAGATTTTGTTCAGGGCGAGGTTCACACGAGATGGCTCGATGAGTATTTGGAGCGCGCGAAAGTGGCGCGCTCCGGCTCCGGCGAGTCGATCGAAGAGGATGCTGCGGCAATCACGGCGGCGCTGTGGCATTGTTCGCACAATGGCGCCGCGAATCACGCGACGAGCGGCGCTAACGGAGCGGCGCCGGAGTCGCGATGGAAATCGGAGGGGCGTCGCGAACAGCTCGATCAGATTCCGAAGCGTTCGTGAATGCCTTGCGCGGCAAAGCGGTTGAGCTGAGGGATACGGCGTGAAACTCGATGTCGAAATCGCGGGCCGTCTGCGGCAGATTGAATTGACGCGCGCGGGCGAGCGATTCGAATGCAGGATCGATGGGCGGCTTGTCGAAGCGGATGTTTCCGAAATTGGCGGCGGGATTTATTCGGTTTTGATCGGCGGGCGTTCGCTGGAAGTTTGCGTGGAGGCGCGCGGACCGAGTTTGCGGATTACCAGCGGCGGGCGGGAGTTCGTCGCCAGCGTTCGCGATCCGCGGCGCTATCGAAAGGGCGGCGGGGCGATTTTGGCTGAGGGGCGGCAGCAGGTTACTGCGCCGATGCCGGGGAAAGTGATTCGCTTGTTGGTGAAGGCTGGCGATGTTGTTGCGGCGGGCCAGGGGATTGTGGTGGTTGAGGCGATGAAGATGCAGAACGAAGTGAAATCGCCTAAGGCTGGGAGCATTGAGAAATTACTGGTCGTGAACGGGCAGGCTGTGAATGCGGGGGATGCTTTGGCGGTGGTGAGCTGAATCCGAGATTACCGCAGAGACGCTGAGAACGCAGAGAAGCGCAGAGAGCGGAGTGAGTTACTTCGGGGATTCCGTGGCGGGAAGTTTGCCGGCGGATTCCAGGACCTGGCGGGCCAGATAGTTTACGACGTGGGATTCGTCGCGGGCGGCGGAGAGATAGGCGACGCGCAACAATTGCTCCTTGCGATTGCGCAGCGTCTCGCGGATCGAATTCTGCACTTGCGGATCGGATAGCTCGCGCTGCCCGGCCGCTTCCTTGGCAATCAACTTCAAAATCACGTAGCCGCCGGCGCGAACCGGAATCGGCCGCGTCACTTCGCCCGGATGCAGCGACAAGACCATCTTCTTCAGCGCGGGATCGGAGCGATTGAACGACGACTCGCTCTGGAAGCCGAGATCCCCGCCGGTCGAGCTGGTGGAATCTTCCGAGTAATCCATCGCGAGTTGAAAGAAATCAGCGCCGGCGTTCAGCTTCTGCTCGAGAACCTGGACTTTGCGCGTAGCATCAGCGTCGTTGGTGGCTTTGTCGTTCTTGCGATTGCGCACGGTGGGATCGGGACGCGGCGTCACAACGATTTGAGCGATGTGATATTGCGGCTCGACGACATTGAATTGCGCGCGGTTCTTGTCGTAAAAATCCTTCACATCCTGATCGGTGATTGAAATTTTGGCGACGATTTCGCGGTTCACTAGCTTCTGAATCGTCAGCTGGCGGCGGAGATCGGATTTGAGATCGTCGACGGTAAGGTTGGCGTCCTTCAGCTTCTTCTGAAATTCATCCTCGGTGTACGGGCTCTTCTCTTCCGTGAATTTGTCTTCGACTTCGGCATCGCTGGCGACCAGGCCCTGCTTATTCGCGCGCTCGAGCAGAATTTCGTTGTTGATGAGCTCGTCGAGGATGCTGAGTTTCAGCGAGAGCGATTCTTCCTGCGAAGGCGAGGGCGCTTCGGGATTGACGCGATTGCGGTAATACTTTTCGACTTCCTGGCGCGTGATGTCCTTGCCGTTCACCACGGCCCAGACATCCGGGCCCGGCGCCACGTCGGCATGCTTGCAGGAAACCGCAAGCGTGCCCGCGAGGAGCATCGAAACTAGCGCCGCAATTCGTTTCAAAAGGATTCCCTCCGCAGGGTTCCGGGATCAGGCGGCCTTCTTGACGCGGCCGGCGCGGATGCAGGCGGTGCAGACGCGGACGTGCTTGCGCACGCCGCCGACGACAGCTTTGACGCGTCGAAGATTCGGATTCCAGCGGCGACGCCGGACGTTATTGGCGTGGCTGACGACGTTGCCGAAACTCGGCTTCTTGCCGCAGATATCGCATTCCATTGCCATGGCTGCTCCAGATTGAGAAGTGCAGAATCGTTGAATTTTTATGCTACCAGAGAACGCGCCGCGCCCAAAGCGGATTGCGGCGCCGGCGAACTTCCGGCTGCCTTTTTCTTGGCGTGGCGGGACTTGCCCCGCAAGCGAATGAGTCGCGCTACATCTCCATCTTGTGAGTCGGGGCGAGATCCCAGACGCGCCAGAATTCGGTCATTTCGGAGGGCTTGCCGAGAGTGATGCGGACATAATTGTCTAGCGGCGGGAATGGCCGGCCGATTTCTACACCGTTCTTTTTGAAATGCTCGATGACTTCTGGAGCGGGACGCTGTGCGTTCATCATCACGAAGTTTCCGTGGGAATCGATGCAGCGGACCATGCGTCCGTTGGCTTGATTGAAGAATTCCTGGCGATTGTCGGCGTTACGCTTCACGCAGGCGCGAACGTAGGCGACATCGTCGAGCGCGGTGACCGCGGCGAGCGCGGCGACGACATTCACGCCGGCAGGCAGGCAACGCGCAGAAAGCGTGCGCGCGATTTCCGGCGCAGCCACGGCGTAGCCGACGCGGATGCCGGCTAGGCCGTAAACTTTCGAAAACGTGCGTGAGACGATTACGCGATCATCGTTCACCGGTTGATCGATGAACGAGGCGTAGCTCGCGTTCGGCGCGACGAAGTGATGATAAGCCTCGTCGATGAGAACCATTGTTGTGCGCGGCAGCTTCTGCAGAAAATCTTCGATGTCGCGGCGCGGCGTGAGGCTGGCCGTCGGATTATTGGGATTGCAGATATAAATCAGGCCCGTCGCTGCATCCGTCTTCGCAAGCATGGCGCTGAGATCGTGGGCAAAACTCTTGTTGAGAGGAACGGTGAGGACTTCTGCGCCGCCGGTGCGCGCGGCCTGACCGAGCAGTTCGAACGTAGGAGATGCGGTGATTACTTTTTTTCCGGGGCCCGCGAACGCCGCTGCGGACGCCGTTAAAATCTCGCCGGAGCCGCACCCGAAGACAATTCGGTCCCCTTTGATGCCGTGAAGCGTAGCGATGCGCTCGCGGAGAGAGTCGATCTGCGCCATCGGATAGCGATTGGCCGAGTGGGCCGCGCCTCGCATCGTGGCCAGCACCTTTTCAGATGGGCCGAAGGCGTTTTCGTTGCGGCTTAAGATGACCGGGCCGCCCGAATGAACTGCCGAAAGCAGGGGCGGAATTTCGCCGGTTGCGATTTCTGCGAACGATGGTAGAGCGGCGGTCATGGCAACGCCTGCGCCAAGTTGGCGAAGCAAATTCCTGCGAGAAATCGGCATGGGTTCCTCCCGGCTAACAGCGCTCCCGTTGATAGCAAGGAATCGTTGGCGAGGTCAAGGACGAGGCTTGGATGCAGCGTCGCAGTGTTTTGCAATCAACAGTCTACGCGCTCAGGTGCATGAGTGGCGTCGGGTAGCGCCGGCGTCCCTGCCGGCATCTTACGAAAACGAGCCAACCAAGGGCATCGAGCGCGCGCGGACCACGCAAACCGCTAAATCAGATATTTTGACTTTCAGCGCCGCGTGCGTGCGCCGCCCTCGTTGACGCTTGAGGTCGTAAGATGTCGGCAGAGACGCCGGCGCTCCCAACCGTCGTCAGATGGTGTAAATTGGCGGCTGCTCGTGGTTGAGTGCGCCGAATAGATGCAGCCGCATGAAGTCGAAAATCGAGGGGATCGAATCGCGAGGTTTGTGCGCTAAATGAAGGCCGCCGTCCTGCACGAATTCAAGGCGCCGCTCAAGATCGAGGAAGTTCCGCGCCCGCAAATAGCCGCCGATGAAGTGCTGATCGCCGTGGAAGCATGCGGCGTTTGCCATTCGGACTTGCACGTTGCCGAGGGCGATTGGAAGCAGTTCGCCGGGATCGTCAAACGGCCGCTGATTCTGGGGCACGAAGTGGCGGGCCGCGTCGCCGAGTTGGGGCCGGACGTGCGGGATTTGAAGATTGGGGATCGCGTCGGCGTGCCGTGGCTCTATTGGTCCTGCGGCGAGTGCGAATTTTGCCGCGAGGGAAATGAAAATCTTTGCGTGAAGCAGAGCATTACGGGCGTCACGGTGGATGGCGGCTTCGCGGAGTTTTTGAAAGTGCGCGCGAGCCATGCGACGCGGATTCCGGACAAGCTCTCGGCCCTCGAGGCTGCGCCCCTCTTTTGCGCTGGCGTAACGGTGCATCGCGCGCTGAAGCACGCGAAAAGTTCGCCCGGCCAGCGGCTGGCAATATTCGGCGTGGGAGGTCTCGGGCACCTTGCGATTCAACTGGGGCGCGCAATCGGCGCAGAGATTACCGCGATTGATATTTCAGAGAGCAAGCTCGAGATGGCGCGCTCGCTAGGCGCAGCAAGAACTCTGAATGCAAAGACGAGCGATGTCGCCAAGGAATTCCGGCGCAGCGGCGGCGCTCACGTGGCGCTGGTCACATCAGGCTCGAGAGCCGCGTACGACACGGCGTTCGCCGCGCTGCGTCCGACCGGAATGCTCCTCGTCGTCGGTCTGCCCGCAGAAGATATCTGCTTCCCGCCGATCATGATGGCCGCGCGCGAGGTTCGAATCCAAGCCTCCGCGGTAGGCACGCGCGAAGATCTTCGCGAAGTTCTCGCGCTGGCCGCACAAGGCAAAGTGCGCTGCGAAGTGGCAGCGCGCCCGCTCTCGCAAGTGAACGAAGCCCTCGATCAAATGCGCCGCGGTGAAATTTCCGGCCGGATCGCCGTTACGCCCGATTAAAACTCCCGGCTCTACGCCGCTTTGATTGCGCCGAAGCTCGTGGGCAGCCCGAGCATCTTCAGACGGAAACGATCCAGCAAGCTGTCAGGCAGAATCTCCGGCAACGCCGATAGTAGATGCGCGTGTTTTCCCACAAGGTATCGCACGCGAGGCCGCCGGGCGGTCAGCGCGTGGTGCACTGCTTTCGCTACGACTTCCGGAGAGCTGCCGTTCATCTCGCGCGCGTAGGCGCGTCGCGTAAATTTTCTGAGCATCTCGCCATATTCGGCGGCTCCCTGAGGCGGCAGCTTGGCGATGGCGCCTTCAACATTCCCGAGAGTCTTATCGACGGCCGGAGTCTTGATCGCACCCGGTTCCACTGTGCAAACGTGAATTCCGAAGGGGCGCAACTCCAGGCGCAGCGTGTCGCTGAGCAATCCGAATGCGCCCTTGCTGGCGTTGAGCAGGCCACCGAAAGGAATCGCGATGTGCGCGCCGACGGAAGTGATGTTGACGATTCGTCCGCGGCTCCGGCGAATCGCGGAAAGAAACGCCTGTGTGACGGTGATCTGCCCGAATACGTTGATGTCGAAGATTTGTTGCAGGTCGCCGGGCGAGACATATTCGAGTGGCCCCGAAATGCCTATACCGGCGTTGTTGGCGAGACCATCCAAACCGCGGCCATCGAGCTGAACTGACACTTTCTCTGCGGCAGCAAAGACGCTGGAGCGATCCGTCACGTCCAAGATTACCGGCGTTACGCTCGCGGGAATCTCGGACTGCAGTCTTTCTCCATCTTCGATTTTGCGGACGGCGGCGAAGACATGCCATCCGGCTCGAGCCATTTGCAGCACGCTGGCGCGGCCGATTCCGCTCGATGCGCCTGTGATCAGCGCAGTCTTTCGTGCATTTGGGTTCATGTATTCCTCCAATCGGCGAGCCGGGCCTTCCATAAATTAGATGCGACGCGTGCGCCACTGGTCGGGCGAATGAAAATCGCCCGGAAAATTAGCGTGCACTTTTTGGGCGCTAGAAGAATCTAATTATTGGCAGGTCTCGCATGAAAGTATTCTTGGCAGGAGCAACGGGAGCAATCGGAAAACGCCTGACGCCGATGCTGGTTGCGGCAGGCCACTCGGTAACGGGAACCACACGCTACCCGAACAAGGCGGATGCGATTCGCGCGACTGGAGCTATGCCGGCAATCGTCAACGCACTGAATGAAGTAGAAGTTTTGGAAGCCGTGCAGCGCGCAAAGCCGGACGTCATCATTCATCAACTGACAGCCATTCCCGCGAGCTTCAACTTGCGGCGATTCGACGAAGAGTTCGCGCAGACGAACCGACTTCGAACGGAGGGAACCGACAACTTAATAGCCGCAGCCAGAAAAGTTGGTTGCCGCCGAATAGTCGCGCAGAGTTATACGGGCTGGCCCTATGCGCGCACGGGAGGCTGGATCAAGACGGAAGAAGACCCGCTGATGTCAAACCCCGAGCCAGCTCTCCGAAAATCGTTCGAAGCGATCCGGCACGTGGAGTCCGCCGTTGTTGGCGATCCATCGATCGCGGGAATCGTTTTGCGCTATGGCGCTTTCTACGGGCCGGGGACCTCGCTGGGAAAAGGCGGCTCGTCGCTCGAGGCGGTGCGCCGGAGGCAGATGCCGATCGTTGGCAAAGGAACGGGCTACTGGTCTTTTCTGCATATCGACGATGCAGCATCGGCAACGCTGGCGGCGATCGAAACCGGCGACCTGGGGATTTTCAACATTTGCGACGATGAGCCGGCGCCGGTTTCGGAATGGCTGCCGTTTCTGGCCGATGCGCTCGGAGCGCAGGCTCCACGACATCTACCGAGCTGGATCGGGCGGATGGTGATTGGCTCTCACGGAGTGGCATGGATGAACGTTATCCGCGGAGCATCGAATCGCAAGGCCAAGGCTTTGCTCAAATGGAAGTTGAAATGGCCGAGTTGGCGGCTGGGCTTTCGTGACGGCCTCGAGGATGCAATCCAGGCCGCGCCTCAGGCCAGATTCCGAAAAGCTGGATAGCCGGCCTGCGTTCCGAGGCAAAGACGACAACCGCCCGCCGTGGTTCAGCTTTGGCATGGAGGATGAAATGAAGTTCGCTCGAGTTGTTTTCGGTGTTGCGGCAGCGTATGGAATTATTTCACTGCTGCCGCTGTACTTTCTGCTCGAGAGAATCGGCCGGGAAGCCCCGCCTGCAGTCACGCACCCAGAGTTCTACTACGGCTTCGTGGGCCTAGGGCTGTTGTGGCAGTTGGTCTTTGTTCTGATCGCCAAGGATCCGATTCGCTACCGGCCCATTATGCCGATCGCGATTCTTGAGAAAGTCATTTATACAGTCCCCGTTCTGATTCTCTTCTCGCTCGGCGAAGTGAGCGCGAAGCTCGTAGGGCCGTCGCTGGTTGATCCGATCTTCTGGGTCTTGTTCATCGCGGCATACGCGCGCACCCGCGACGCTCTCCGGGTGAAAGCTCGTGAATATGCCAGCGCATGAGCAAATACGAAGCTTGCGAACAGTCGCGAATGCTCTAAAATCAAGAGAAGTTCCCGCTGTGGGCGTGTAGCTCAGCTGGGAGAGCACCTGCTTTGCAAGCAGGGGGTCGCCGGTTCGATCCCGGCCACGTCCACCAATTCTCTCAATGACTCGCGCGATGTCGCACCGGTTCCCCGATCCCACTGTAGCGACGTTTATAGTGACCCTCTGATTCCGGTCGATCTCCGCGGCGCCAGCCTCGTTCACGGAACAGAATGCTGTACCCCTCGGTTTGCGCCTCAGTGGTTGTTTACACAGTTGATGTAATCCGGCGCGTCCGCTTGGCTGATGGTGCAGGAAAAGATCGGCCAGTTCGTGGCGTTGATGGGATTCCACGGCGTCTGGCTCTCGGGATTTATGGCCGTGCTTCCGGAAGCATAGAAATTCGTATACAGGGCACGCTGGCTTTCGTCGCTCAGCAACCGCGGATATAACTGTTGCAACGAGTGGTTGAGGTCACCCTCGGAACTGTAAGAAGAAGAGTACGTGTAGAGACTAGTGAACTGTGCCGGCGGAGTGGCCGACAGGTTGTAGTCGAACGATTCGTAATCGGTGGGCAGAAACGTGTCCTGGGTAATGGTCAAGACTTTATAGGCTGGGTTATTCCCAAAACACGGACTGATGCCCGGCAGCTGCTCAAGAACATTGCCAGAGGGCAGGATGCGGAATTCGTCCATGTGCGTATGTCCGGCGAGCATCAGGGTGATAACGCTGGCGTGCTGCGTCAAGGTCTGCATGAACGTGGTTTGCAAACCCGTGTCCCAATTCATGGAGACGTTGCTTTCGTCAAGCAGACCCGGCGTATCGCCCGCCATGGCTTGAGAATTTGCACCCGGCGGCACATGCATCAGGATCCAGACAGTCTGTCCGGCAGCCTGTGCCGAGGACAGTTGCGAACTCAGCCAGGCTAGTTCGGCGGCCGCCTGAGTGCTGCTTGGCGCCCCGACCGCAAAGGAATTGGTATTCAATCCGATCACGAGCAAACGCGATCCCAGGGGCTTTGCCGAATAATAGCCGTCGCTCAGAAACGTGCTCAGGAACGTCCCTTGGTCCACGATGCCGTTTAGGAGCTGGTTGTAAACGGTGGACGCGTTGTCCGCCAGAAAGGTGTTGTCCGGCCCCATGCCCGTCACTTCATAGGTGTCGATATTCCCAGGTACGTAGATCACCGGCGTGTTGCCCGTTGCCGCCCGGATTTGCGCGGCCACAAAGGCAAACGTCTTGTCGACGAACTGCTGCATGGCCGCTACGGCTGTGGGATCGGGAGTGGGAAAGTTCGGAGGGTTGGGAGGCAGGAACGAGCACGGATTCACCTTAAAGTACGCACAGTAAAAGTTCTCCGGGATGTAGTGTCCGAGCAAATCGCCGGTGAAAAGAACCACCGGACTGGCGCCCATACGCTGCTTCATATCTGCCAGCGTGAGGGTCAACAAAGGATAGTTCGTATCCGTTCCGCTCGCCGCTGGAGATATCACCTTAGAGCCCTGAAAAATGGCGGCCCACTGGCTTGCATCGGCGGCTGCAAGCGCGGAATACAGCGATGGATCGTAGAACGGATTAAAGTGTAGGTCCGAGACGGCCACCACTTGATAGACGCTCGAAGCGGGAACGGGAGTGGTCGAACTGCCGCATCCTAACATCGGCAAAACACCAGACAACGCTAAGACTGACCAGAAGCAGCGTGAAATCTTGGTCATGAACTCTCTTCTCTGGAAGGGATTCCGAACAGCAGTCGCGGCTCAAAAATTGCCAAACGAGCCTGACGAGGCGGAAACACACGACGCGCTCCCCTACTGCCTTCATCGGCATTTGCAATCCCGAGTTTAGACGCCACCCAATACGAAGGGCCGGCCCACAAGCCCTACTTCCCCGGCAGCCACAACAGTCGGATTTCACGTATTCGAAATTAGCAATTTCGCTTGCTTACAAACACACGATTGTCAGGCGATGAGCCTTCAGCTTACGATCCGCGCCTTGAGCGTCCCGCTGACGTACGAGTTCCGCGTCGCGGTCAGTCTTTGGGCGTCGCCGGCTTCCGCGCTGCTTTTCGCTTTGCAGAGTGCCGGCTACTAGCTGGGCTTGCCGCGCGGTTCGCGGTGAATTTGATTCGCGCGGGCGCGGCGGGATAGGGCCTGTTGCCCATCATGCCTTTCCAGAGGATGCGATTGTAGAGCGCGCCATCTACGCGATCCGCGTCGCGGAAGTCCAAGCCCTTGGTGACGCGCGCCCAATACGCGGCATCGTGCGTAGGCTTCAGCGCCTGCGGACAAGCCGCGTTGGGTTCGAGCGGCAATTGCGTGCTGTAGAGAAAGCACGAGGGCACGGCCGTAAAGCTCCAGGCGCTCGGCGTGGTGTTGAAGACGTCGGCCATGGGATGCGCGAGCGCGTCGTTCAAATTCAGCCACTGCTTGATGCCCAGAACCTCTTCAATCGTGCGCACGAAGTCGAGCGTGGTATATGCCGTCGAGACCACCGCGCCTTGCTTCACGTATGCGCCGGCGACGAACGCGACGGTGCGATGCGCGTCAATGTGGTCGGCGCCATCCTGCGCGTCGTCTTCAATCACGAAGATCAGCGTGTTCTGCGCGTAAATGCTGTTGGCGATCTTCTGAACCAGCAAGCCGACCGCGTAATCGTTATCGGCCTCCTGCATTTCCGGAGTGTTTACCAGATCAATCGCGGTGCCGAAGTTTCCAGTGTGATCGTTCATCAAGCGCACGAGGCTCAATGAAGGAAGCCCCCCGGTGGCGTAATTGGCGTCGAATTCGCGCTCCCATTCCTTGAAACGGTAATAATCCGGAAACGTGGGATCGAAGCCGCGGAAATATGGATCGGTGTACGGAGTGAGAGAGACGTTCGTGGAGTAGGCCACGACCGTTTGGGTGGCCGCCGGATCGTGCGCCAAAGGAATTTGGCAGGCAGACTCGAAATAACAGGTGACGTCGATGAAAAAGCCGTAGTCGCGAACGGTGAGGCCCGCCCGCAGCGCGGCGTCCCACAAATAGCCGGTATTTATCTCGTCGTTCGGTCCATCCGGCGCAGACTCGTCGGTCTGGCCCGGCAAAAGATCGGGGTCGTCGGGCATGAGCGGATTGGCGGCCATGCGCCCCGCGACGGTTGGAATCGCAACATTTATGCTGCGATTGTAGCCCTCGGATTCCAGGCTGAGACCGCGCGTAGCGTAGGCCACCGGGAATTGATGTTCCACCACGTCGGGGGCGCGCGCCGAAGTGGTCCACAGCCAGCCGTCGTAGCTGACTTCGGAGGTGGCCAGCGTGTTGTCGAGGGTCACAAAGGTCCGCGCCAGTTGATGCAGGTTCGGCGTGTTCGCTTGTCCCCACTGAACAAGGTCCGGCTCTCCATGACCAATCGGAACGCCCTGCGCGTTGACCAGGTCGCCGAGAACCTGATCGTAGGTGCGATTCTCCTTGATGATGAAGATCACGTGCTTGACTCCCTTGCTGACCGCCGCCATGGTCGCGGCGTCACCGGCGCTTTCGGTACTCGAGAAACGATTGTTCATCGCTACTCGGTTTGTCAGCGTGCTGAGCTGTGCGGTTCCAGGGACCGGGAAAGCCTGCAGGCCGGCTTTGGTCAACTGCGCAACGTACTCATTCGTTGCAAAGCAGTTCGGTTCGAAATTCGTCGGCCCGTAGCCATAGCACCATTCAGGATTCGAGCCCGACGGCGACTTCCCATTGATCACGTACATCCAAGTGCCATCGCCGCTGAGGCTCACCGAGTTCGGGTACCAACCCGTGGGAATGAGGCCAATTACGTGGTCGCCGCGATTCGTTCCGGTCAGCGCCACCACCGCGACGTTGTTCAGGTTGCCATTGGTGACGTAGAGGCGCGTCTCATCCGCCGAAAGCGTCACGCTATTGGTGTTCGCGCCCGTATATTGGGCCAGCGCCGGCGGCATTGCGCCCGCGCTTCCGGCCGGCGGAGCGATTGCCGGGATGCTTTCGAGTACGGTGTTCACGGTGGCATGCGTCGCGTTGATGTCGATTACGTCTACCGTGTCCGATTGGTCTTCCGCGACATAGAGAAGCGTTTGAGCTTTGTTCAGCGTCATCTTGTTGGGCTGGCCTTTTACGTCAATTCGCGCGGTTACCAGCGGCGGCGTCAGGCTGAGATTCACGACATCAATTTCGCGGTCGCGAATGCTCGAGACATAAGCTGTATACGTTGGGCCAAACGTTCCTCCACCGGTTACAACCACCCAGAACGGAAATTCGCCACCCGGAGTGCCCGGCATTGCCGCGGAGGCGGCCTTGCCGGGACGCAGGTCAATATTTGGCACGAGGCTCGGCGTCGCCGGCTGCCAGTTGCCATAACCTCCGGTGAACACCGAGATCGAATCGTTATAATAATTCGCCACCACCAGTTTGTAGGCGTCCGCTGAAAGAGCCACTCCGGCGGCGCAAGGAAACACGAAAACTTGGGAGTTTATCGGGACTCCTGATACCGGCGGAAGAACCGGCAGGCCATTGCCCGTGTGGTGGGCCATGGCAAGTACCGGTTGGCTGCTGCCGTTCAGATCCTCGGCCCAGATTCCCGTCATGGAGTTCAGGGTAAAGGACTGGACATTGTCGAAGGCGCAGCCGCCCACGTAAAAATGCGCGTTGCTGGTGGGATCGAAAGCAATCCCGTGGTAGCTGCTGACGAGCTGTATCACTTGCTTTTTGATAGGCGTGTTTGTCGAGATGTCGTAGATGAACACGTATTCATTCGAATCCGCCGCTTCAAAGGACATGAGCGAATTGCTGGCATCGTTGTAGACGCGGTTGAACCCGCTTGTGAGCACCAGCAGAGTATTGCCATCCGGGCTGACCACCGAAGTGACCGCATGGCTGGCCAGCCAGTCGGGTCTGTCGGGCAGATCGGGATTGAGTTGCTGGAATTGCGAACCCTGGGGCGCCAGCGGCGTGATCGTTTGATCCATGTTGGGTACGAGTTCGCTGCTCGTGCCCACGTCATCCACCGTGATGCTCAAAGTTGCCAGCGCATCGCCCGTCGAGCCGGAAGCCGTTACCGTGTAGGTCTCCGTGGGAGTCACTTTGGATGGGGTTCCGCTGATGGTTCCTGTGGCGGAGTCCAGGCTCAGTCCCTCCGGCAGCGCCGGGATCACGCTGTACGTGGCCGCCCCTGCGGAGTCAGTGGGAGTGCTCGGCGCGATCTCCATTCCAACGGTGTAGACTTCCGTGCTGGGGATATAAATCAGGCTCGCCGCGGCCGCATTATTCACCGTGAAATTCAGGGTCGCCATGGTGCTGCCGATGGCGTTCGCGGCCGTGACCGTGTAATTGGCCGCGGCGGTCGCCGTTGTTGGCGTTCCGCCAATCACACCTGTCATGGTGTTCAGGTTCAGGCCTGCCGGAAGCGCTGGATTCACGCTGTATGAAGTCACTGGCCCGCCGGTGCTGGACGGACTGTTCGCCGTGATCGTTGCTCCCACGGTGTAAAGCGCCGGGTTGGTGGTGTAAGCCAGATTCGCCGGACCCGCGTTATTCACCGTGATGGATATGGACGCCGTGGTGCTGCCGCCCGGATTGAACGCCGTCACCGTGTAAATGCCTGTGGCGACTGCGGTCTTGGGCGTTCCGCTGATTACGCCGGTGGTGTTGCTCAGGCTCAAACCCGAAGGGAGCACCGGGTTCACATCGTATGAGGTCACCGCCCCACCCGTGCTGCTCGGGGTGTCCGGCGCGATTGCCACTCCCAATGTGTAAACTGCCGGATTGGTGGAGTAGGCCAAGCCCGCCGGAGACGCGTCAACAACCGTGATGGACAAGCTCGCCGTGGTGCTGCCGCCCGAGTTGGACGCCGTTACTGTGTAGCTGGCCGTGGCCGTCACCGCCGTGGGCGTTCCGCCGATGACGCCTGTGCTCGCGCTCAAGCTGAGTCCCGCGGGAAGCGCCGGGCTCACGCTGTACGAACTCACCGCTCCGCCGCTGCTGGTCGGATTGTCCGCCGGGATTGCTATCCCAACGGTATACACCGCCGTGCCGGTCGTATAGCTCAGCGCCGAAGGTGCGGGAGTGGAGCCGCCGCCTCCGCCACTGCTGCTTCCGCACCCACAGAGAAGTAGGAACGCCGCAGTCAGACAAATATCAAGCCTTGAGATTGATCGCATGGAAGTCTCCTGTTCCGTCGTCTGCGGCGCCATCCAGATTTTCTAGACTCCCAGCCACCGTCCCTCGCTCAATGCACGCCGCAAGCAATTCAGGCCGCGGTCGAGACACTTAGAATTGAGGGGCCGTGGACGGCAACGCCGCGGACTTGATGCCCTCGCAAGTCGCATTGTTCACGGTGAAGTTGCCGGTGGCGTCAAACGTCACGGTCCAGACGGTATCGTAGTCGTCGTCGGGCCAATCGGGTGCGACGTCGGCCGATGGAATCGGGGCATGTGGAAAATAGCTCGCCACCAGCGCATTGACTGTCGGGGCGAAGTGCTCGTGCTCCCACGCCAACAGCAACGCCTGACCCGAGAAAGTGTTGCCGGTAAAAAAAAATTTAATGGTTTCCTGCGGCGAGTCTGGAGAGATCAACGGGAAACTCGCCGCCAGATAATAGGGCAAGTTATTGGCGATGGCGTAGGGTTCGACGGTCAACGATGGCCGGACATACGACCAGTAAGAATTGCCGGAGACCATCTCGGTGCCTGGAATAACCTGAGCAGGGTCGATGGACCAAACCTGGTCCGGACTGATTTTTCCTTTCAGCGCGTTAGGCAGATCCAAGGCACGCCATTGCCCCGCAGCGACATAGTTCCCATCGTCCCAAAGGCCTTGAGGATGTGCCTCGGCGTGCCGGACCATGTAAAACGTTTCATTGGTATTCATTCCCATCGGAAGTTCTGCGCCTGCGATTCCGGCGGTCACTGCGAACTGGAAGGGTTTCTGCTCCGTGCACGTAGCGCTTACCGGCACAGGCGATGGCAACACAGGGTAGGTCTGCAGCGGGGTGATATTGCTGTTGTAGGTGACCAGGCTGGCGTCTCCCGTCGGACTGATGGAGATCGCATAGATAAAGTTGGGCCCCTGATAGCTCGCTGGAACGGTCAGGTTAAACCCTTCGAGCGTGTTGACACTCGCCAACAACGTGCTGG
The DNA here is from genome assembly GCA_963707165.1 of uncultured Acidobacteriota bacterium. Lineage (GTDB taxonomy): Bacteria > Acidobacteriota > Terriglobia > Acidiferrales > UBA7541 > Palsa-147. The sequence continues at coordinate 562,263 of CAVPPO010000003.1, forward strand.
TGGTTTCCCAAGGCGCCGAGAAGACATAAACGCCCGGGATATTGGCGGTGACGATTCCGGTTACCAGGGATTCGTTGTCGCTCGCGGGGTCCGTGAAATCGAGACCCTGGCACGCCGGGCAGAGCAGCAGCGGCGCAGCAACTCCGGTAGGCAAAGGCCCTGCCGCATATGATCCATTGAGCGGGAAGCTGTCAGCAGTGAATGGGACCCAGCCCTGATTTCCAGTAGACAGCGTGATCCGGTTGAGCATCGCGAACTGTTGAATGGTTTCCAGCGCCACCATGTCGGGATAATTGTTCGCGGTTTGCAAATGCGTCATCGGATCGAGCGCGTAGATGCCGGATGCGTTCTCCGTTCCCAGCACGCGCTGCTTCAGGAAAGTGGCCATGAGCAGCGACCGCTGTAATCCCTGATTGGTGAGGTTGGCCGTGGTCGGATTGACGTCACCCGAAGCTTGAAACGCCAGATCTTCGCTCACCACGAAGATTAGATTGACTCTGCCGGCGCCCAGCGGATTGGGATTTCTCAACACACCCGAAGAGCAACCGCAGATTGCAAGCAGCGCAAGGGAAAGGACAAGAGACACTACCGCGGTGATTTTAATCATGACCATCCCGCGAGCCTGCTACCGTTCATTCGCGACTCGTATCGGCGTCTTTCCGCCCGAGCCTTAATTGCCGCCACGTCGATTGCGCCCATCGCTCGCCGGTCTCTTCGCCGCGATTGCCGCTCGCGCGCCGCAGCCGCCAACGCCGCTCGTGTAGCCAGCGCCAGGTGTGGCTCTTCGCGGAGATGACGAGGTTTCCATTGCCTTTGAAACCGCTCGGGCAATTCAAGCAGACGATGGGCCGCAAGCTAGTGACCGAGTGTCTGTCAACGATGGACCGCAGGTGAGGGACTCACGCGAAGTTGCCGCCGGGCGTGCGGAATAGCGCCAGGGCCGCAAGTTACGTCAATTTGCCAACTTACAGCCGGACAAAGAACACTCGCGAGCGACACACGACCGGGACGCGGCATGACCAACAAGTTCCAGCGCGATTGACGCTCTCATCGGTGAGAGCAAACTCAGAATTCGGATGTGCCCAAATGCGCTATTTCAGGAAAGCGCTCCCATTATGGGAAGCGGGCACAGTCCTCCGCCATACTTTCCGCACTCTGCCCTGCTTCATATTCCCAGTCCCACCGGCCTCATTTTTCCATGTCCGATGATCGCGCTTGGCCGCGGTCCTGCGCGGCGATAGGGAGCGGTTCGCTCGGAGAAAGTGACACGGATCGATCGAACACAATATCCATCTCCGTAAATTTCGGCAGCACCACATCGCGGCCGTGCCTGGTGAGCATGAATAGACTCGAAGCGCACGCGCCGGCGATGCGCGCGGTTCCCGCGGTCGAAGCATCGGTCGCCGTGGAAACAATCGCTTCGATCAGCAATTGCAGCCCGTCGTCGGTTTCCTTCGCGATTCCCGCCGTCACTCCCAGATTTATCGCCATCCACGCGTTGCCGGGCCGCTCGCCTTTGAGTTGCCCTTCCGGATCGATTCTCGTGTGCGAGCGCCGGTCCAGCTCCACTCCCTCAAGCGATGCCTCAATCGGCTCCGATGTTCCACCGGGAATTGTCACGGACGTGAACGATACCAAAATAGATCCGGAGCGGCTCAGCATGCGCGGTCCTGTTTTCTTCACGATTCTTCCTTCAAAAATGCTGCCCTCGGGCAAAGCAACGACTGTGCCGGATAAGACCGGCTCCACGAGCCGCGCCTGAAACGCATCCCCCGGGCGGCTCTTCGACGCGCTGATGCCCTCGAGCAGAACCACGCGCGCCTGCGTTCCCGCCTCAATGCTCATGGCTTGGCGCGATGTGCCGGAAGTCAGCCCCAGCGGACTTTCCGGCGATCCATCTTTTTTCAGCACGACTGCTTCGAAATTGGCCGTGAAGCTCGCGGGCGGCGTCTTTCGTTCTTTCGCAGACTTCTCTGACGCGGCCTCGCGTGGCGCCGGCAGTTCTGCGTTCGCCGCCGCAGAGTTCTTCGCGCGCTTTCCACCATTCTCTTTCTTTGTCTCCGCCATCACCTCCACTTCGCGCCCAATGGACACCAGCGAAACTCGCAGCGGCACCTCCTCGCCGCCGGCTAGACTCACTTGCGCCGACTGAAACGTGGGGTACTTCTCATGCCGCGGCGTAAATGCTTTGACCACCCACGGCCAATGGTCGTTCGGCACTCTCCGGCGCTGCGCCATTTTGTCCACGGTCAAACGAACGCGGCTTCCCGCCGGAAGCAGCTCTTTCTCTCGCGAATACACGCTGCGCGAAAGTTTCCCCTCCACCACATCTCCCGGCTTCAGCCCCGAAAGTTTCACGCGATTCTCGAGCTGCACCTTGACGTACAGATTCGATTCCGCTCCCGCCTCGGCCTGTGGCGCCCTCGCCGCCGTCGGACTCGCATCCTGCGCGCAGAGCAGGCCGGGAAGCATGCTCAGAAAGCACGCAACGCCTATCGTCACCAAACCCGGATTCCTGATGTGGCCTCGCATCATTGTTTTCTCCACCGCGTCTTCTCCACCGCGTCTCGAAAATGGGGCCGTGAATCACAACCTGCACGAGCAGCGCAATGCCGTGCAATCCCATCGCCACACATGGCTCTTTTTGAGGCCAGCCCCGCGGACTCTTGAGCAAGTCCATTCGCAAGAAATCTAGCGACGTGATGACCTGGGAATATCAGACAAGGAGGGCTTTTGAGAAACCGTAACTCTGGCCCGCTGACCGCCGGTGCCGTAGATCACGGCGCGGGGTAGGATCTCCGGTTCTGCCTTGAATCTGAAATTTGAAATTTCAAATTTGAAATCTCTTCTCCGTCCTCTGCGCCCTCTGCGTCTCTGCGGTGTCTTTTCCTCACCCCGCCGCAATCCTCTCCACACCCATAAACGGCCTCAATACCTCCGGCACCAAAATCGATCCATCCGCCTGCTGATAATTCTCCACCACCGCAATCCACGTCCGCCCAATTGGCAATCCCGACCCATTCAAAGTATGCGCAAACTCGCTCTTCCCGCCCCGCGGCTTATAACGTATCCCCGCCCGCCGCGCCTGAAACGCCTCGCAATTCGAACACGACGATATCTCCATAAACTCCCGCGAAGAAGGCAGCCAAACCTCAATGTCGTAAGTCTTCGACGAAGCAAATCCCATATCTCCGGTGCAGAGCAGCATCACCCGGTAATGCAATCCCAGCCGCTGCAGCAAATCCTCGGCATCGCGCACCAGCTTCTCAAGCTCGTCGTAACTCTCCTCCGGCCTCGTAAACTTGAACATCTCCACTTTCTGAAACTGGTGCTGCCGCTTGATTCCCCGCGTATCCTTCCCCGCCGCCCCAGCCTCCGAGCGGAAGCAGGAAGTCCAGGCGCAAAGTTTCTCCGGCAGCGCATCGCCATCGAGCGTCTCGTCGCGATGAATGTTCGTAAGCTGCGTCTCCGCCGTGGTCGTCAGCCACAGATCGCGCCCCTCGACGTGAAACATATCGCCCGCAAACTTCGGCAATTTCCCGTCCGCGATAAGCGAAGCCGAATTGATCAAATAAGGCGGCAAAATTTCCGTATACCCATGCTCGCGCGTATGCACATCGAAAAAGAAATTCGCCAAAGCCCGCTCGAGCCGCGCGCCCAAGCCCGCGATAAAGCGCAAACCGCGCCCCGGACATCTTCGTCGCCGCCGCCAAATCCAAAATCCCGCAACCCTCCCCCACCTCCCAATGCGGCCGCGCCGCAAACGAAAATTCCGGCGGCGCACCCCACCGCCGCACCTCCACATTCCCCTCAGCCCCATGCCCCACAGGCACCGAAGCGTGCGGAATATTCGGCACCGTCAGCATGAATTCGCGCAGCGACTCATCCAGTTCCGTAACGCGCAAATCCGCCCGCTTGATCTCCTCCGACACATCCTTCATTCGCGCCAAAATCGCAGAAGCATCGCCCCCGGTTTTCTTCGCCCGCGCAATCTCCTCCGAAGCGAGATTGCGTTCCGCCTTAAGCTTCTCAGTAGAAGTAATCAGCAAACGCCGCGCCGCATCAATCTCCCGGAACCAAGCCAAATCGAGCAAACCCCCGCGGTTCCGCAGCATAGTTTCGATGAATTCGAGGTGCCCGCGAAAAAATCCCAGATCAATCATAGGCTCAGAAGGATACCTGAACCGGCCATCGCTGAGAAGCGTAGGGGATCCGAGATCGCCTTGCGGCGGGCGAACCGCGCATCTCTAACCGAAACACCGTACGATTAGAATTGCTCGTAAGTTGTTGAAAATATTCACCGGCGACCCTTTCTAACCGAAACATTCGTTGATGCGGTGTATCTTGCCCTCCCTTCAGTGTGATCTCGTGTTGTTCCGCTGAAAGCGCCGCGGCTGAAGCCGATTCCAGGCGCCCGCGCTGTTCCGCTGGACTGAAGTCCAGCTCCCCCCTGCTGAAGCAGGAGGCTCCCACCTGTGGGCTGCGCCGTTGCCGGTGTGCATCGTGCGCTCTCTCCGGTCTGATCTCGTGTTGTTCGGCTGAAAGCGCCGCGGCTGAAGCCGATTCCAGGCGCTTGCGCTGTTCCGCTGGACTGAAGAGGCTGCGGAAAAAAGGCCAGTTCGACGAGCAGCCGACGTCTATCAGCGTCTTCCGTTGGCGTAAGTCGTAGCAGGCGTTAGACGCTTAGATCCTTAGCTTCGCTCAGGATGACAACGTTTCGACTTTTTCCGCAGCTTGTGGAGTCCAGCTCCCCTGCTGAAGCAGGAGGCTCCCTCCTGCGCCAAGGCTTCGGAGGGCAGGCCCACGTTGAAGCTTTCGGGTGGGGATTCCACGCTCCGGGCTGCCACCCTAGCGCTGCCTCCTTGGGGCCTCCGCGTGGGGATCCCACCCTCCGGGCTGCGACCTTGAGGCTCTTGCCTCGGGGCTCCCACTTGGCTGATTTGCTTTCTGTGGAGGTACCCCCCTGTGTCCCGATTGTTTTGTGGCGCCTCCTTTGTTTTCTGTGACTTACGGAAAAAACAATATTTTGGTGTCCCGATTGTTGTCCCGATTCTCCTTTTCTTCCTCCTTACGCCGCGTGTGTGGATCCTGGCGATTTGGGGCTTGAGAAGGCGGGCGGGCCCTGGTTCGGGGAATGCTGCCGCCGGCGTTCTGGCCAGGCATCGAAATGCGCTCCTTGTCAGCCGGGGAGGCGCGGAGGCGGCTGCCTTGCGCCGGACTTCTGACTGGCGAAGAGATTTTGGAACGGGCGTTTGCTTGGCGTCAATGGAGCGTTAGGTACATTTTGTGGGTAGTACCGGGGATTCGGAACGTGGGTGACGCCTCGGACCGGCCGCGGCGGGAGGGCTAACCCGGCCCTCCCCTACAATGTGCGACGGCGGACTGGGCGCCTAAAATCAACCGTTCCGCCCCCTAGTTCGGCCCTCTTAGTCCAGGAGCCGATATCTCCCGCCCCCCAAAAACTCCAGCAATCCTTTATCCCGCAACACCTGCAACTGCTGCCGAATCTTGTCCCGCACGTGGCGGTTCGCGGGATGCAGCGCGACGAGCCCTTGCTCCTTCGAATAAGCCTCGTCGAGCGAAAATTCCTTGCGTCGCAATTCCCGAACTACGTTCAGAACGTCCAAAGTCCAGCCGCGCTCGCCGGCCCCTAATTTGGCCAGCGGCCGTATGCGCTCGAACTGCCGCCTCACCTGCGAGGCGCGTTCAACGATCCCGTTGCGAACAATGGCAAGCCGCCCGTCTGGAGGGATCCGCGTGAGCAGGATATTGCAGCCCACCCAACCGGCGCGACGAGCCTCCCTGCTAAGCGGTTTTCGCTTTTCGATAGCCGACTCCGAGATAGCGAACTTGGGAATGAGCGTCACGTCCAAGACGCTCCAGGCCTCGCGCGAATAATGGAGCAGGACGAGGTGCGGCGCCCGGTCCGAGACGATCGCGGCGATCATTGCCGAATACGCTGAATCGAGCACACGATTCCCAAATGGTTTCGACTGGCTTTTTAACTGAAACGGATCGTCGCAGTGCGGGCACGTGAAATCCAAAGCTTTGAACCCGACGGGTGAGGGAGTCAATCTCGGAGAATCGCAGCACACGCAAAACAAATTTGCTGCCGCCCAAGCTTCGGTCGCAACGCGAGCCATTTGCGCCCGGCTGTGATACTTCTCCAATCCTTCAGTCGGTAAGGCGAGATGCACGCCGAGATTAGATCACGACTATTGAGCAAGATAAATCTCCGTCTCAGTCTTGATCACGAACAGAATCTCGATTGAAGCGGCTGCGCTCGACCTAAATTGCCGCCAGGCGTCCGCCATGTCCTCGGCCACGACTGTGAAAACCACATCGCGACGGATCGATCCGACGAAATTGAATTTGCGCTCGCGGCTAACCAGTTTGATGGTGGGAGTGTCGCTCATCGTTGCGCGATCCGATCGATCCATAGATCGCGACCACAGATCAAGATCGATCTGCACAATTTCGACGAGCAATAGAATCTGTACCAGATCGGCACACAAGCGCCGCACCGCCAGCATGACCCATTCCTCAATCATCTCGACGCCGATCACTCGCCGCGACGTCCGTAGCGCGAGCAGCGCAGTCGCGCCGCTTCCCATGAACGGATCGAGAACAACGTCACCGTCGTCCGAAGCTGCCAGCAGAATGCGTTTCACGAGCGCTACCGGCTTCTGCGTCGGATGCTTGCCGAAGCGCTTCTCCCACGGCTCGGGCGGCGGAATCTGCCAGACGCTTTTCATCTGCTTGCCGCCATTGGTCTGCTTCATCAGCGCATAGTTGAATTTGTGGCGGCTCTTCTTGTTCTTGGCCGCCCAAATAATCGTCTCGGTGGCGTGCGTGAAGTAGCGGCAAGAGAGATTCGGCGGCGGATTGGGCTTCACCCAACTGATGTCGTTGAGCAGCTTGAATTCAAGCTGCTGCATGGCAAACCCGACGGAATGAATCACGTGGCTCGTTCCGCTGACCCAAATCGTCCCATTCGGCTTCAAGACGCGCTGGCACGCTGCCAGCCAGGCGCGATTGAACTCGTGATTCGCGTCTGCGCCGCGCGAGCGATCCCAGTCGCCCTTGTTCACGCTGACCATCCGCCCCGCGTGGCAGGTGATTCCATTGTTCGAAAGAAAGTACGGCGGGTCGGCGAAAATCAAATCGACGCAATCCGGCGGCATGGCCGCGAGGATCTCGAGGCAATCGCCCTGATAAATCCGGATGTGATGCTTGTCGTCGCGAAAAACAGGCGCAGGCAAGGAGCGCGGCTCAAGCCCGGCCCCATCAGCAAGAACCAATTTTTCAGCAGTTTTAGACACTCGAAGCAGCGCTCGCAATCCTGCAGACGGATCGGATCGTTGATCACCCCACAGCCGAAGTCAAGCCGCGCGACTACGCAACACGCGTAACGCCGGCTGCCAGCCGGCGCTTTTCCCCTAATGGACCGTAGCGCCGCCCATCTACCCCGCAGGCAAATCCCCGTCGTGGTCGCAGGCTGCCGGCTCGCCTTGATATTGGCACCTCGCTGCAGCGTACGAAAAGCGCCGGCTGGCAGCCGGCGTTACGAGCACTACGCACTTCCCTCTACGCATAAGTACGAATTGTGCTCAATCTCTCAGTCCATCTATCCTCCTGCCTTCGTGCTGACGATCCGTAAGCGCCGCAATCTCCCTCACTGGGAATCCGATTGCGCCACTTACTTCATCACCTACCGCCTCGCCAACTCTCTGCCCCAACTCGAACTGAATCGCCTGCAGCAAAAACTCGAGCTGCACAAACACGACCGCCGCCTCTCCCGCCTACTAGAAAAACTCCTCGACAACAGCACAGGGGATTGCCACCTCGCGCGCCCGGAAATCGCCTCAATCGTTTCGGAATCCTTGCAACACTTCGAAGCGACTCGGTATCACCTGCACGCCTGGTGCATCATGCCCAACCACATCCACGCACTTATGCAGCCGGTAAGTCCGTGGTCTCTCGGGCAGATTGTCCACACCTGGAAATCCTTCACCGCTATGCAGGCCAACAAACTTCTCGCTCGCACGGGCGAGTTCTGGCATCGCGAGTATTATGACCACTTGGTTCGCGACGCAGATGATTTCGCCCGTATCGCCGACTACATTCGCCAAAACCCACAAAAAGCTGGCCTGAAGAACTGGCCTTGGATCTACCCACCGTAACGTGCCCCGCCCGCTGTAACGCCGCCTGCCGGCCGGCTTTTCCCAAAGCTGCCGGCCGCCGCTCCATCATCATGCACGTGACTTCCACTTCTTATTTCAAGCTGCCGGACTCGCCTCGATATTGGCATCCCGCCGCGTCCTACGAAAACCGCCGGCAAGCTGCCGGCGTTACGAACCCCGGCTTTTGGGGGGTTACCACATATGAAGTGCCCCCAGCATTCGGCGTGGCAGGGCAGCAACGGACGGTATAACCTGAGTACTGAAATTCGGAGCGCATAAATGTCACAGCCTGTGGCGCACGCGAAAGAGAAAGACGATTCTCTCCTCGGCGCGATTGCTACTCTCAAAGCGCCGAAAGTGGATGAATTTCAATTCGTCCGCTACCACATCGAAGGCGCGGTCGCGCGGCTCACTCTCGATCGCCCGGAACACAATCTGCTGAACGAGCGCATGTTGAGCGAAATCGCCGCGGGCATCAATTCCATCGGCGAGCGGCGCGAAATCAAGCTCATCGTGATCGATTCGGCCGCGAAATCTTTCTGCGGCGGCATCGAGCTCGGGGAATACACGCAGCGGCGCGTCTTTCAGCTTCTCGACGCGTTCCACGGCGCTTTCGCCGCGATGATGGACACTTCGAAGCCGGTGCTGGTGGTGATCAACGGCCCCGCGTTCGGCGGCGGCTCGGAACTTGCGGCGCTGGCGGATCTGGTGGTCGCGACGCCGAAAGCGCGATTTGCACAGCCGGAAATCAAGCTGGGCGTTTTTCCGCCGCTCTCGGCCGTGATTCTGCCTTACATTCTCGGCCCGAAAGTTGCGCTCGAGCTGGTGCTTACCGGCGAAGCAATGACCGCCGAGCGCGCCCACGATCTCGGCCTGGTCAATCGCCTCGTGCCGGAGACGCAGCTCCAAAAAACGGTGGACGAGCTAATCTCCAAAGTCACCGCGCAATCCGGCCCGGTGCTGACGATGGCGAAGAAAGCGATTCTGGGCAGCGTCGGCGTGCCGCTGCGCGAAGGCGTTCGCAACTCCATGAAAATTTTCCTCAACGAACTCTCCGATCTGGAAGACTCGCAGGAAGGCCTGCGCGCCCTGGTGGAAAAACGCGCCCCGAAGTGGAAGAATCGATGACCTCGTGTCTCCGCGACGCATCTCCGCGCTGTTCGCCTCGAGCTTTGCGGCGTTCTCGCTGACTACTTGGCTGCTGACGAAGACGAACATCGGCGGCGATGCTGGACACGACGGCAGCACGCCCGAAGGCGTCGTGCGTATGCAACTCGATGCGCTGGCGCAGAGCGAGCCGCAGATTGCCTACGGGCTCTTCTCGCCGCAATATCGCGCCGAAGTTCCGTTCGCTGCGTTTGAGGAAATTGTCCGGGCGCACGGCGGGATGTTCCGCGCGAAGACGATTGCGATCGAAGACATTTCAAAATCGTATTCGCGCGACGAGATGCGCGTGCGCATTGGCTCGGCCGACGGTGAGCACTACGTGGCGCGCTACTCGACGATTCTTATCGAAGGACGCTGGTGGATTGACGCGATGCGCTGGCGAGTGGACGAAGCGCCGCCCGAGCGCGTTTTCACGCGCGCTGAATATCGACGCTGCGCGAAGTTGCAGCGTGGCGTAGCGAAGCGGTGAGCGGGCATTTGACAGCGCGTGCCGCGCGGCTTAGACTGCGATTGAAAATTTGAGCTGGCCGGGGGAACGGGAAGGCCGTGAAATTCGGCCACGGTCCCGCCACTGTGATCGGCCGGCGCTGCGGATGGAAGTTATCCACTGGCGCGCGTCGCGCGAATTGCGCGAAGCGAGCCGGGAAGGATCGTCCCGGATGCAGTTGCGGGGCGAGCAGCGCCAGAATTTCCGTCGCGTGCGTGCAACAAGCGCGGCGCGGAAAGGCCGAGAGTCAGGAAACCTACCCCGGCAGTTGCGCCAGTGCCCTTCGCGAGAAAGGGCGAGGCTGGGAAGCCCCATTTTTCTCGTGGGGCTTTTTTATTGAGGCAGAGTTTTTGCGACGATTGATGCGAACGCGAAAAATGATCTGCGACGCGCGATCGGCAATCGGCTGCGCTGGCGAGCGCGATGCTTTTTCTCGGCGCGCGCACTGCGGCGGCGAGTTCCGCGGCGAGCGATGCCACGCGCGTCGTCGTGGACGAAACTGGGCGGCGCGTGACGCTGCCTGCGGAAGTGCGCCGCATCGTGTCGCTTGCGCCGAATCTGACGGAGACGATTTACGCCATCGGCGCGGGCGCGCGGCTCGCGGGGGACACGGATTTTTGCGATGTGCCGGACGAGGCCAAATTAAAGCCGCATGTGGGCGCGCCGATCAATCCGAGCCTCGAAGCGATCGTGGCGCTGAAGCCCGACGTGGTGCTGGCATCGGCCATCAATCAATTGGCCGGCCACTGCCGATGCGCTGCTGAAAATGGGAGTGCCGGTTTACACCACCGATCCGCATAGCGTGGACGACATGATCGCGGGGATCGCGCACATCGGCGCGGTGATTGGCGCCGATGCGGCGGCGAATTCTCTCGTCGCCGGATTGCGCGCGCGGCTTGCAGCCGTCGAGGAAAAGCTTGCGGGGCGCACGCCGCGGCGCGTGCTGTTCATCGTCTGGGATGATCCGCTGATTTCGATCGGGCGGAACACATTCATCGCCGACGCGTTGCGGCTTTCGGGCGGCGCTTCGGTGATCGACGTCGAACAAAACTGGCCGCACGTGGGCCTGGAGCACGTTGTGCGGCTTCAGCCTGAGTTTTTGGTTTTCACCGGCGATCATGGCGACGGCGAAGCGTCGAAGCTCGACGAGCTGCGCGAGAAGAAGGTGTGGCGCGAACTCGAAGCCGTGAAGGCGGGCCGCGTGGCGTTCATCAGCGGCGAAGTGAACCGGCCCGCGCCGAAGTTGGTTGACGCCATCGAAGATCTCGCGCGGCAATTACACCCTGAGGCGTTTGCGAAAGCGCCGGACGGGGGAGGCGCGCGCTGATGCAGCCATTGACGCCGCGGCGAATCCTGGGAATTTGCGCGCTGTTGGGCGTGGTGTTGTTCGTCGCCGTGGTGATCTCGCTGCGGCTGGGCGCGTATCCGATGTCGTTTCGCGCGATTCTTTGGTCGCTGTATGAAAGCGTGATGGGACGCGGCGATCAGATTCCCACCGACTACCAGATGGTGATATTCGGTTTGCGGCTGCCGCGAATTGCATTTGGAATCATCGTCGGCGGAGCGCTGGCAGTTTCGGGCGCTGGATTTCAGGCGCTGCTGCGGAATCCGCTGGCGGATCCGTACGTTCTGGGAGTTTCGAGCGGAGCGGCGCTCGGCGCGATCGTGAGCTTGATTTTTGCGCCGCATGTGCCGCTGGCGATGCAGGGAGCCGCGTTTGCGGGAGCGGGCATCACGATTCTGGCGGTTTATTTTCTCGGGCGTCGCGGCGGGCAAATCGACAGCTCGACGCTGCTGCTCGCGGGAATTATTTCGGCGTCGTTTCTTTCGGCGATCATCATGTTCTTGATGACCACGCTGAGCGGGCGCGATTTGCGCGGCATGGCCTTCTGGCTCATGGGCGATCTGCAAACTCCTCCACAGTTGCCGCTTGGATTTCTGTTTTTCGTTTCGCTTGCGGCGATTGGAGCGATCTACACGACGGCGTCGGACCTGAATCTTATTCTGACCGGCGAGCAGGAAGCGCGGCATCTGGGCGTGAACGTGGCGCGAGTGAAATTGGTGGTGTATCTCTCGGCGTCGCTGCTGACGGGGCTTGCCGTTTCGGTGAGCGGGGCGATTGGCTACGTGGGATTGCTGGTGCCGCACGTGATGCGAATGTTGTTTGGATCGGATTACCGGATTTTGATTCCGGCATCGGCGTTGGGCGGGGCGATCGCGATTGTGGCGGCGGATACTTTGGCGCGCACGGTGGCGTCACCGACGGAATTGCCGGTGGGCGCGATGACCGCGATTGTCGGCGCGCCGGTGTTCATTTATTTGCTGCGGCGGAGAGTGGGATGAGCGCGCGGGGGGCATCACTGGAAGGCGCCGGGCGCGGAGGAAATGCGCCGCCGGAATCGAGCGACGTCCGGCTGCACGTCGAGCAGGCGAGTTATGCGTATGCGGTGACGGATCGCGGCGCGCCGAAATTTGCGCTGGGGCCGGTGAGCTTCAAGGCCAGCCGGCACGAAATCATTTCGATTCTCGGGCCGAATGCCAGCGGCAAATCTACTCTGCTGAAACTTCTCGCCGGAGTTTTCAAGCCGATTTCGGGATTCGTGCGCGTGGATAGTTTCGATGCGAGCGAGCTAGAGCCTAAGGCGCGGGCGCAGAAAGTGGCGCTGGTGCAGCAGGAAAGCGCGCTGCTGTTTCCTTTGCGCGTTTGGGAATTCGTGCTGCAGGGACGGTATCCCTACGGGCGGCGGCTGCGATTTGAATCCGAAGAAGATTGCTTGATGGCAGGAAACGCGCTGGCGCAGGTGGGCGCGACGGACTTGCGCGATCGTTGGATGGAGCAGCTTTCGGGGGGCGAAAAGCAGCGCGTGATTTTGGCGCGGGCGCTCGCGCAGCAGCCGGCGTTGCTGCTGCTCGATGAGCCGACGCAGCATTTGGACATCGGCGGGAAGCTGGAATTGCTGCGGCGATTGCGGCGATTGGCGGATGAGAATCGATATACGGTGGTCGTGGTGACGCACGAGTTGAATTTGGCGGCGGAATTTTCGGACCGGATTTTGTTGCTGCATCGCGGGAAGGCGCTGGCTTGCGGGCCGCCGGCGGAGGTTTATCAGAGGGAAATTTTGGAGCCGGTGTTTGACGCGCCGCTGGATGTGGAGATTGCGCCGAGTGGAAGGCCGAGGGTGATGTTGCGGGAAGTGAATGAGGGGCCGTGGGGGCCGAGGCAGTGAGAGGGCGGGATCGGGGGGCGTTTTTCGCGGAGCAAGAGATTTCAAATTTGAGATTTCAGATTTGAAATTGAGGAAAGGGCATAAGGCTCTTGCGTGGTGGCAGTCGTGCTGGGAGTTACGCCGGCGGGCGGAGCCCTTCGAGGCTCAGGGTAAACAAGCGGCGCCCCTACGAAGAGGAAAAGCGGGTCAAGTTGAATTTGGGATTTAGAATTTCGAAAGGCAAGGGCTAGAGTTTTTATTCTGCGGCGTTGCTTGCCGGTTGACATATCCGGCTCGGGGCGCTGCGCGACTTAACACGAGACTCCGTGCACGGGAAGACGGTGAAAAGCCGTCGCCGCCGCGCGACTGTAAGGCGGGAATTGTTGGGTGCGGACCACTGTTCCGTTGGCTGACTCTCGATCCGCGAGAGTCGGCTGCGGGATGGGAAGGCCGCGCCTGAGATACCGCCGAGCCAGGAGACCGACGGAGCCTCAATCCTGAAAGCGACCGCGGCGATTTTTCGCCGCGCGTTGCAACGGGACAACCTTCAACTCCCGCGCGAGAGGGAGAGGAGGAAACCATGAAAATTCGATTGCTGTGGATGGCGGCATTGGCAGTTGTGTGTCTGCTGGTTCCCGGGAAATCAATTCACGCACAATCCACCGAAAGTTCCAACGCGAAATTGACCGGAGTGCTGACGGATCCGAGCGGAGCGGTGGTCGGCGGCGCGATCGTTCGCGCGATTCCGGCTGGCGGCGCCGCGATTGCTGCTGCGAGCGGCGCGGATGGGCGCTTCGTGCTTACGCTGAGCCCCGGGCGCTACCGCGTCGTCGTCGCGGCGAGTTCGTTCACGCGAGTTGAGCAGGAACTTACGCTTGCGGCGGGAGAGACGAGAGAGTGGAACGTGCGGCTTGTGCTGGAGCGGCTATCGGCGAACGTGGTGGTGAGCGCTACCGCGGAGCCTACACCCGCGACAGCGGCGACGTTTCCGGTGGACACGATCACGCGCGAAGATATTACCGAGCGGCAGGCGATCTGGCTCGCGCCGCTGATTGCCAGCGAATCGGGAGCGGCGCTCTCGAAGCTCGGGCCGGGCGGCGGCGTGGCGTCATTCTTTCTCGATGGTGGCGATTCGGACTTCACGAAATTCCTGGTGGATGGCGTGCCGATGAATCAGCCGGGAGGGGCGATGCAGCTCGAGAATTACGATCTCGAGGGCGTGGACAAAATCGAGATCGTGCATGGCGCGTCGAGCGCGCTCTTTGGCTCGGATGCCGTCAGCGGAGTGGTGCAGATTTTGTCGCATCGCGGGACGACTACGACGCCGGAGTTAGTGCTCGAAGGCGACGGCGGGACATTCGAGAGCGGGCGCGGAAGCGCGCAACTTAGCGGGCTAGCCGGCAAATTCGATTATTCCGCGACGGCCGGTTATTTCGCGACGTCGGGGCAAGGGCCGAATGATTACATGCGCGACCTGGGGCTGGCCGGGAATGTGGGCTACAGATTCTCGGATACAAATTGGCTGCGACTTACGGTGCGCGATTCGACTTTTGACGCGGGCGTTCCGGGACAAGAGCTTTTATTGCCGCCAAGCCTGGTGGATCACGACAATTTGCATACCTTCACCACCGGATTGACCTGGGATTTCCAGCCGAGCGAGCACTGGCACAATCATTTGATCGGCTGGGACACGCGCATCGACCAAGGATTTTTCAATTCGTTTGGAAACGCGTTCAACCTGTTCAATCGAGCGGGATTCGACGAGCAGTCGAGCTATTTGTTTCCGCGCGGCGGCGTCACGGTTGGTTACACGTACGAAGTGGAGAATGGCTCGGAGGGCGGGCCACATTCGCGGCGGAACAATCAGGCCGGGTACATCGAAGCGCGCTATCAATTCGGGCCGCGCGTTACGGTGACCGCGGGAGCGAGAGCCGAGGCGAATGCGAGTTTTGGAACGCGCGTGGTGCCGCGGGCGGGCGTCGCTTATGCGTTGCGGTTCGGGCACGATTTCTGGGGCGCGACGCGGTTGCGGGCTTCTTATGGCGAAGGGATCAAGGAGCCGGATTTCTTTGATTCTTTTTCGCAGGACCCCTGCGATCCGGGGAATCCGAATCTTTCGCCGGAGCGGAGTAAGACGTTCGATGCAGGGGCGGATCAGGTGCTTGGCTCGGATCGCTTGCGCGTTTCGGTGGATTTCTTTCACAACGATTACTACGACATCGTGAGCTTTGCATCGTTTCCGCCTACGGGGGCTTGCCCGTTTGGGACTGGGACATTTTTCAATACGGACACGGCGCGGGCTTATGGGGCGCGGAGTTCGTTTGAGGCGAAGCCGGTGCGCTGGCTGCGGTTTACAGGAAATTACACTTACGACGATTCGCTGGTGATTGCTTCGCCGAACTTTTTTGATCTGACGCTTGCACCCGGGAATCGATTGGCGAAGAGGCCGATGCATGCGGCTACGCTGATTGCGAATGCGCATTACCGGCGGATGAATTGGAATTTGGTGGGGTATTACGTGGGACGGCGGACGGATTCGGATTTTTTGGGATTTGGGATTACCAGCAATCCGAGTTACGTGCGGTGGGATTTGGGTGCGAGTTATGAATTCACGCGGAAGTTGTCGGCGACGGCGCGGGTGGAGAATTTGTTTGACCGGAGGTATCAGGAGGCGATTGGGTATCCGGCTTTGGGATTGAATTACCGGTTGGGGATGAGATTTGTGTGGGGAGGGAAATAAACCAGAGTGTGTTGAGGCTGGCCGACGCAGCGTGGTTGAACAGTTTGTAAAAAATGAAGAAGGCATTCCTCAGCCGCGGAAGGGGCTGCTGCAAAAGTCGATAATGTTGTCACGCAGCGGAGTCCGCCGTCGCGCAACGATTTGATTTTGCGATGCGGTCGTCGGAGGGCGCGGCAAGCGGCGCCCCTACGAAGGCAAAAAGCAAAAGCAGATCCCTCACCCCTAAAGGGGTTCGGGATGACAACGTTTGGGCTTTCTTCCGCAACCAGTAAAGCGGTGCGGAACTTGGAGCGGTTTCGGCATGACTGAAGTCGTGCCCTGACAAAACGTCTACTCACGAGCGACAAAGGTAAAGGCGTCCCGAGCGGAATCAAAATAGCGCGGATGCTATAATTCTGCGTCTGCTATGGCTAAGACTACGGAAGAGGCGGGGTGCGTTGCGGCTGAGGTGATGGCGCGGTATGAGGCTGTGATTGGGCTGGAGGTGCACGCGCAGCTTTTGACGGAGACGAAGGCGTTCTGCGCCTGTTCGCGGCGATTTGGGGATGCGCCGAATTCTAATACTTGTCCGGTGTGTTTGGGATTGCCGGGGGCGCTGCCGGTTTTGAATCGCAAGGCGCTGGAATTGGCGATGCGGGCTTCTTTGGCGCTGCATTGCGCCGTGCAGGAACGCTCGCGATTTGCGCGCAAGAATTATTTTTATCCGGATTTGCCGAAGGGCTATCAGATTTCGCAGTACGAATTGCCGCTGGCGACGGAGGGCTGGCTGGAGATCGAGCACGGCGGAGCGACGAAGCGGATTGGGATTACGCGCGTGCACATGGAAGAAGACGCGGCGAAGAATATTCATGAGGGATTTCCGGAGTCGGACCGTTATAGCTATATTGATTTCAATCGCGGCGGCGTGCCTTTGATTGAAATTGTTTCGGAGCCGGATTTGCGGGCGCCGGCGGAGGCTCATGCTTATTTGACGGCGCTGAAACAGATTTTGCTTTATACCGAAGTTAGCGATTGCAACATGGAGGAAGGATCGCTGCGGTGCGACGCGAACGTGAGCGTGCGGGCGCGAGGGGCGGAGAAGTTCGGGACGAAAGTGGAAGTGAAGAATTTGAATTCGTTCCGGTTTTTGCAGCGGGCGCTGGAGCATGAAATCGAGCGGCAGATTGGGGCGATTGAAAGCGGCGGGGTGATTGCGCAGGAGACGCGGTTGTATAACGTGGCGGCGGGGCGGACGGAGTCGATGCGCTCGAAGGAATTTGCGCACGATTACCGCTATTTTCCGGATCCGGATTTGCTGCCGGTGGTGGTGGATGCGGCGCTGCAGAAGCGAGTGCTCGAGTCGATGCCAGAATTGCCGGAGGCGAAGCGCGGGCGATTTGTGCGCGATTACGGGATTACTGCTTATGATGCCGGAGTTTTGGCGGCTACGCGGGGGCTGGCGGATTATTTCGAAGCGGTGGTGAGGGCTGGGGCGCCGGGAAAGGCCGCGGCGAATTGGATTTCGACGGAGCTTCTGGGGCGATTGAACGAGAGCGGAAAGGAAATTTCTGATTCGCCCGTGACGCCGGCGGGGCTTGCCGGGCTGATTGGCAAAGTGGAAGCGGGGGAGATTACCGGGGCGACGGGGAAGAAAGTTTTTGCGCGGATGTTCGAGACGGGGAAATCCGCGGCTGACGTGATTGCGGCGGAGGGATATTCGCAGATCAGCGATACGGGGGAGATCGAGCGGATTGCGCGGGCGATTGTGGCGAAGAATCCGGAGAACGCGGCGAAATATCGCGGCGGAAATGAAGGCGTGTTCAAGTTTTTTGTGGGGCAGGTGATGAGAGAGACGCGCGGGCAGGCGAATCCGCAGGCCGTGAATGAGATTCTCAAGCGCATTTTGGGCGAGAGTTAGAGGACGCGTGGCGACACTGGCAGCGGGTGAAAAGGCGCCGGCATTTCATTTGCATGCCGATGATGGGCGCGAAGTGGCGTTGAAGGATTTCCACGGACGAAATGTGGTGTTTTATTTTTTCCCGAAGGCGTTGACGCCCGGTTGAACGAACGAGGCGACCGAGTTTCGGGACGCAATGAAGAAATTCGAGAAGATCGACGCGGCGATCGTCGGGTGCAGCGCGGACAGCGTGGAGACGCAGGCGAAATTCAAGGCGCGGCACAAATTGAATTTCACTTTGCTGGCGGATCCGGATTTCAAGGCGATTGAGGCTTATGGGGCGCGGCGGATGAAACAGTTTCTGGGGAAATCGTTTCTGGGGATCGTTCGCATGACTTTTTGGATCGGGGCGGACGGGCACATCCGGCGGGTGTGGGACAACGTTTCGATCAAGGGGCACGCGGCGGATGTTTTGAAAGCGATCGAGGAAGCTTGAGCGGAGTTCATGCAGGGAATCGTATCGCTACTGGATGGCGAGGCGCGGGAGCGAGTTCAGCAGTTGTGGGAGGAGTTGCGGCGGGATTTTGGGGTTCGCGGGATTCACGCTAAGAGATTTCCTCATTTTTCGTACCATGTTGCGGAAGAGTATGACCTGGGGCGGTTGCGGCCGGGGTTAGAGCAGATTTCGGGCGCGACGCGGGGCTTTTCTGCGCAGACTAGCGGGATTGGGATTTTTACGCGCAAAGAGCCGGTGATTTACCTGCCTGTGGTGCGATCTCCTGAAATGCAGAAAATTCATGGTGACGTTTCGGAGCTGGCGTTGCCTTTGGCTTCCGGCGTGAATGAGTTTTATGGGGCGGAGATTTGGATTCCGCACATCACGATCGCTGAGGGCGACGTGGATATTCTGGTTTTGCCGGAGATTGTGCGGAGATTGGGGGAGAGGAATTTACGGTGGGAGATGCGCGTGACGAATTTGGCGGTGATTCGGGCGGTGGAGGACGTGCAGGAGATTTGTTTTCGGTGCGAGTTTGGCGGGTGAATGGGGCACCGAGGGGGCGAGGGAAAAAGCGAAGACCTGCGAGAGCCGAGATCACCGAACGTAGCGACAAATTCGTTTGGCGCGATTGGCGGGCGCGGCAAGCGGCGCCCCTACGAATGCACTTCGTAGACGTTTGTTTTCGGTCTGAGTTTGGCGGGTGAGGGAAAAGGCAGAGGCAAGAGGGCCGAACTGCGGGAGGGCTAAAGACCCTCCCCTACAAAACCACCGAAATCCCCTCCTCGGTTGCTTCGATTTGGGCGTTGTCGATTAGGCGAGTTTTGCCGACGAAGGCGGCTACTAGGATTAGGCAGGATTTTCGAAGGGTTAGGACTGGCTCTAGGGTGTCGGCGTCTACGATTTCGGCGTAGTCGAGCGCGGCGTTGGGTTCGTTTTCGAAGACTCGGCGCATGGTTTCTAGTAGGCGTGCTGCTTCAGTTTGCCCTGCTTCGATTTCTTTTTTTGCGGAGATTAACGCGCGGTAGAGAACTGTGGCGGCGCCGCGCTCGTCGCGTTGCAGGTAGGCGTTGCGCGAGGACATGGCCAGGCCGTCGGGTTCGCGGATTATTGGGCAGGTGATGATTTGCGCGTCTAGATTCAGGTCGGTTGTCATCTGGCGAATGATACGAAGTTGCTGGGCATCTTTGCGGCCGAAATAGACGCGCTGCGGTTGCACGATTTCGAAAAGCTTGAGAACTACCGTGGCGACGCCGCGGAAATGGCCGGGGCGAGAGCGGCCTTCGAGGCGATCGCTGAAGCCATCGACGCTGACTGACGTGCGAAAACCGTTGGGATACATGTCGCTTGCTTCCGGAGCGAAGAGATAGTTCACGCCAAGATTATCAAGAGTGGCGGCATCGCGCTCGAAAGTGCGCGGATACTTCTGCAAGTCCTCGCCAGGAGCGAATTGCATCGGGTTCACAAAAATCGAGGCTACGACGGGGGAGCAATCTTGTTTCGCGGCGCGGACCAGAGAGACATGGCCTTCGTGAAGCGCGCCCATGGTGGGGACCAGGCCTAAGACGTGTTCTTTGGCGCGAGCGTCGCGCGCGATTTGCTTCATCCATTCGATGGTGCGGATTATTTCCATGAGAGGGCGATGTTTGGGGCGCGTCGTTGTAGTCAGATATTAAGAAAATGCAGATCCCTCATCCGCCGCGGCGGATTCGGGATGACAGCAAACGTAGGATTGTGGGGTGGCTTGACGGCAGTGGATGCACAAAGGCCCCACGCGCAAATTCGGCGCATGGGGCACCCTGTGCTTTGCCTCGCCGACGATGTTGTGCGGATCGGTATGGTGAGTTCGTTCATGCGGAGGCCTTTGCGGAGCGCTCGCGGAAGAAATAGATCATGTCGGTGCCTTGGGCTTTGGCGCCGAGTTGGCGGAGCATGGTGGCGATTTGGCCGCGGTGATAGGTGCCGTGATTGGCGAGGTGCTGGAGCATCTGCCAGCCGGGTTGGGCTTGCGGGACGCCTTGCGTGGTTTTGAATTCGTAGACGCGGGCGAGATCGGCTTCGGTGAGGGAGGCGATGAAATCGTTCATGTCGCGCTCGACGTCTTCCCAGCGGGCGCGGACAGCGGCGAGATCGGGATATTCCGCAGCGGGCGGTAGGGCCGAGTGCGAGCGACCGTGGAAACGCTCGAGCCAGAGCCATTCGGCGCCGAGGGTGTGCACGAGAGTGTCGCGGACGGATTTGAAGCTGGAGCCGAGGTCGCGAGTGAATTGCTCGTTGCTGAGCGCGGCGCAGGAATCGAGGGCGCGATGATTGGCCCACGAATTGTATTCGAAGAGGGTACGGATATCGTCGGCGTTCATGGAAACCTCCGTTTAATTCGCGGGCGCGGCCGGCGTGCGCTTCGTGCAGGGCGGCGCAGCTATTGGTCGCTTAGATCCTTAGGGCCCCGAAAAGCGCGGGGCCCTCAGGATGACAACGATGCCTCCGCGCAGCGCACGTGTGGATTTGATGCTATCAAACGCGCTGGCGCGCTAGAAAACGGGCGCGAGCTTCGGCCGAGAGATGGTAGGACTCATCGTCGGACGGGAAGCGGGCGTTGTGAACGTCATCGCAGAATTCGCTCGCTGCACGGGCAATGATTTCGCCGAGGTTTGCGTAACGGCGCGCGAACTTGGGCGTGTGGCCTTCGGTCAGGCCGAGCATGTCGTTGATCACGAGGACCTGGCCGTCGCAGTCGGGTCCTGCGCCGATGCCGATAGTGGGGATGCCGAGCTCGGCAGTGATCCGCGCGGCGACCTCGCGCGGCAGAGATTCTAGAACGATGGAGAAAGCGCCGGCGGATTCAACGGCGCGAGCGTCGCGCAGGACTTGCTGAGCGGCTTCTTCGCTGCGGCCTTGCACTTTGAAGCCGCCGAGGGCGTTGACCGATTGCGGCGTGAGGCCGACGTGGCCCATCACCGGAATTTCCGCTTCGACGAGGCGGGCGATCAGCTCGATGCGGCGCTCGCCGCCTTCGACTTTCACCGCTTCCGCGCCGCCTTCTTTGACGAAGCGCAATGCGGTGCGGACGGATTCCTCGATGGAGGCGTGATAGCTGCCGTAGGGCATATCGGCGACGACCAGCGCGTGCTTTGTGCCGCGGCGGACGGCTTTCAGGTGATGCAGAATTTCGTCCACGGTGACCGGTAGAGTGCTGTCGTAGCCGAGGACGACCATGCCTACGGAATCGCCTACGAGCAGGATGTCCACGCCGGCGTCATCGAGAAGGCGTGCGGTGGGGAAATCGTAGGCAGTCAGGCACGTGATTTTGCTTGTTGAGGCGGTGGAATCGGAAGTACTGCGGGACTTGCGGGATGCAATGTCGGGCACGGTGATTTTCCCGTTGCCCGCACGGGGTGCTGCGCTCATGCGAACCTCCGGTGCCGCTCCGTAGACTCAGGATGCAGCCCTGTAAACACAGTGTAGCAGAATGGGGCGGTGGGAGCCAGAGGGGTGGGGTTGGTGGCAGCGTGACACCGGGGACGACTTAGAGAGCGGCCGAACGGCGGGAGGGTTTGAAGACCCTCCCCTACGAGATGGCTACGCTGTGGCTACTGGTGTGGGAACGTGTGGCTCGACGCCCTTCCAGCCTACTGGGCGGCCTCTTACGGCTTCGCGTAACGCGCGGAATAGGACTACGTACATCATTTGGCGGTAGTAGAAACGCTGGATCAGGAGCGGGGCCAGGAGCGTCCAGTCTTCGTGTTTCTCGAGCGCGAACGCAATCACGCAGGTCAACAGGTCGATGAACATGAAAATGGCGAAAAAGATTAGCGAACGCTCGACGTCTTGTGCGGTCCAGAGTTGCGGGAGGCGCGTGAAATGAAACTGGGCGAGACCCCAGAGGACCAGCGAAACGAGGAAGAGCAAGTCGAGCACCGGCGAGACCAGCGGCAGGAGAATCTGGAATAGGAATATATTCGGCAGCGCGATCAGACCGAGCGAGCCGTACTTTTTTCGGCCGAGCGTGTCGCGATGCTTCCAGACCGCTTGAATCGTGCCGAAGGTCCAGCGGAACCGCTGGCGGATCAGCGCTTCGACGGTTTCGGGGACTTCTGTGTGGCCGATGGCGTCTTCGTCGTAGACGATTTTCCAGCCGCTACGGCGGATGGTGATCGTGAGGTCGGTGTCCTCGGCTACCGTATCGCGCGAAAATCCCTCGCAACTGCGCATGAGATCGGCGCGCCACGCCCCCACTGCGCCCGGAACTACGGGAATGCAATTCAGGAGATCGAAGGCGCGCTTTTCGAGATTTTGGCTGGTGATGTATTCGAGGGCTTGCCAGCGCGTGAGCCAGCGATTGCGGTTCATCACTTTCACGTTTCCGGCGACGGCGCCAACGCGTGCGTCGGCGAAATTGCGGACGAGCTTCGTGATGGCGTCGGGATTGACGATGGTGTCGGCATCAATGGTGACGATGATTTCGCCGGACGCGGCGGCTAGGCCGTGATTGAGGGCGGCGGGCTTGCCGCGATTCGGCTGGGAGATGAGTTTGACGCGGGGGTCGCCATCGAATTCTTCGCGGACAAGTTCGCCGGTGCGGTCCATCGAGCCGTCGTCGATCACGAGAATCTCGAGCTTCGGATAAGTGGAAGCGAGCGCGGCGCGAACCGTGGCGACGATGACTGCCTCTTCGTTATACGCGGGAATGAGAACGCTCACGGGCGGCTGATATTCCGGATGATCGCCCGGCGCCGGCCGCGCCTTCTCAACAAGGGCTAGCAGCCCGATAATTAACGCGCGGCCGCTGACGAGCAAAATTCCCGTGACGAAAATGAAGGTGATACCGAGCCGGAACCAGTGCGCCAGCTCGAAGATGAACCAGTCGCTGCGGGCCCAGAGCCATTCTTTGTGGCTGAGCGGCACCATGACCTCGCCGCGCGTCTCGCCCAGAAGATCGGACACCGCGACGAACTGAAATCCCTTCGCCCTCATGCGATCGATCACCTCAGGCAACGCCGCGACGGTCTGACTGCGGTCGCCGCCGCCATCGTGCATGAGGATGATGTTCCCGCCAGTGGTTTTTAATTGTTGCTGCGATTGATCGAGGACGCGCTGGACGATGGTGGCCGCGGGCGGAGGCGCCTGACCATTGCCTTCGCCCCAGTCGTGCGGATCGATCTGCGAGCCGATGATCATGTAGCCCATGGATTGCGGAATCGGCAGATAGGAAATTTCGCTGGCGGTCTCGGGCTGATGATCGATTCCATAGGGCGGACGGAAGAGAATTGTCTTTACACCGAGAATGGATTCAAAGAGGCGCTCGGTGAGATTGAGCTCGATTTGAATCTGTGTTTTGGAGATTTCTTCAATGTCGGGATGGGTGTAACTGTGATTTCCGATCTCGTGCCCCTCATCGAATTCGCGGTGAATCAGTTCGGGCGCATTGTCGGCATTTGTGCCGATGGCGAAAAAAGTCGCGGGAACGTGCTTTTGCTTCAAGACGTCGAGAATGCGGGGCGTCCACTCCGCATCGGGCCCATCGTCGAACGTGAGGGCCACTTTGTATGGCGCTGCGCCCATCTGCTGAATGCGCCAGGACATGGGGTAACTTTCGAAGCTCTCATCGTCGAAGGCGTCAGATTCTGCGTCGTAATCGAAGCTGCGCTTGCCGCTGACTGGTGTGGCTGAAATTTTCCAGATATCGCCGCGTCCTTCGAGAATCAAGTCATAGCCCGGAGGGATTTCAGTGATTTTGTTACGGTCGGCCGCGGTGGGATGGGTTATGTCCCAAATGGACCAGAGAGACGAGTCCTCAGAGCCGAGGCGCCAGACGACCGTGCCGCGGACGCCAAGAGCTTCTGCGCTGCGCAGTTCGTTGTACGCGGTGACGGCGTCGAGCATCCAGACGTTGTGGACAACGTTGTTCTCATCTTCGTAGGAATAGTGCGGATTGAGCGAAGCGGGATCGAAGACCACGTCGGCTTCGGACTCGACGGCCTGCACGACGGCGGCTTGAAAGGTCATGGCCGTGCCCATTGGGTGTGGCGCGGCTTTGGTTTTTTCCGGCCAGTCGTAGGCGTAATTGGCGATGCCCATAACCAATTTCTCGGCGGGGACTAGCGCGAGAATCTTATTCAGGTTTGTCTGATACCAATCTTGCGCGGCGATGGGACCGGCCGGCGAAGTGAGCCAGTGCTGATCGTAGTTCATCAGGATGATCGCATCGGCTGCTTGTCCGATGCCTTTATAGTCGTAGGCCCAATCGGCGGCGGGCAGCGCGACCATCAGCTTCAGATTCTGCGCGTGATACGCGGCGGCGAGTTCCTGTACGAATTTGCGGAAATCGTCCTGGCTCTTGTCGGGCACTTGCTCGAAGTCGAGAGCAACGCCAGTGAAATGCTGGGTGAGATCGTATTGCACGAGCGCGTCGATTAGCTTGCGGCTCGCGGCCGGATTGGCGAGAAGCGCGGCCATTTCATCGATGTGCCAGAGGGTGCCGTCCGAATTTTGAAGCAGCGGCATGATCGGCAGCTCGACGCCGGTGGCGCGCATCCAGTTGCCGATTTTGGGATCGAGGTCAACATCGAGGCGCCCATCGGGCGAGATGGCCATCAGGCCTTCAGGGATGAGCAAGTCGAGTTCTTTGTAGTGAGCCTGGAGCGAGGCGAATCCAGCGGGATCACCGTTCTCGTAAAATGCAGCGCGCAGCGGGTCATAATGATCGGGCTGCTTGCCGAGGCCTGCGACGCGCTTGTGGCGGCCTTGCCGTACGGGCGTGAGTTTGGCGGGCTTGGCCTGGCGGATCGCGTGGCGAATCGGGTGCCTATCAGGAAGAAGCGAAGCGCCGAGGTCGGGATTGCGGAAAATGTCGATGATGAAGACGATCAGGACGAAAGCGAAAAGCGCGCCCGCAATTTCCATGACTCGGCGCGTACGTCGCCAGCGGCGGCGTTCTTCGTCGTAGAAAATTGGCTTGCCATTACCCATGGAGACAATCCAAGCTAGCTGTCCCGAAATTACGTGTCAATGACGACATCGAGTAAGATGCGCGCAAGTGTTGCGCTGGCCGTGGGCGCTGGGCTCGCTCTGCGGCTGTACCTCATCCATCGCTTTCCGATGAACGCAGCGGGAGACTCGGAGATTTACCTGGAACTGGCGCGCAACTGGCTGGACCACGGCGTGTATGGCATGTCGGTGAATGGCCACCTCACGCCCGTGGATCTGCGCTCTCCTGGCTATCCGGCGTTCCTGGCAGCAGTTTACGCTACGCTCGGGCGTTCGCGCTACGTCGTGTTGCTGGCGCAGGCGTTGGTGGATCTGGCGACGTGCGGAGTGGTGGCGATGCTGGCGGCGCGCTTGGCGCCTGCGGGAGTGAAGCGGCGGGCTGCGGTGGCTGGGTTGTGGCTGGCGGCGCTTTGTCCTTTTGTGGCGAATTACAGCACGGGGATCTTGGCTGAGGTGCTGGCCACTTTTTTTACGGCGCTGGCGCTGGCGGTGTTTGCGGGTGGATTGAATGAGGATGGGGTGCGGAGCGGGGGGCGGTTTGGTTCCTTGCTGCAAAGTCCGTGGTTTCTTGGTGGGTTAGTGGTGGGATTTGGGACGCTTGTACGGCCCGAGGCGCCGCTTTTGCTTGTCGCGGCAGGGTTGGTGCTGTTGGTGCGTTGGCGGCGGCGTGCGGATTGGTCGAAATTAATACGCGCAGGAGCGCTGATGTTTGTCGGGATGATTTTGCCGCTGGCGCCGTGGGCGGCGCGGAATTGGCGCGTTTTGGGAGACGTGCAATTTCTCGCGCCGAGGTATTCGCAGTTGCCTGGTGAATTGGTGCCCAAGGGATTTTACGCGTGGACGAATACGTGGATGTGGCGATTCCGCGATGTGTATCTGGTGCCTTGGAAGCTGGAGGACGAGGAGATTCACATCGAGGATATTCCTGCTTATGCGTTCGATTCGGAGGAGGAACGACAGCGGATTTCGGATGTGCTCGACGAGTACAACGATTCGCTAACGATTTCGGCTGATGAGGATCGCGAATTCGGGGAAATCGCGCGGGAGCGGACGGCGAGGCATCCGCTGCGGACGTATCTTACGGTGCCGATGAAACGCGCGATCACGCTTTGGTTTACGCCGAGGATTGAGCTTTTGCCGTTTTCGGGGCAGCTTTGGACGATTCGCGCGGCTTGGGAGGAAGATCCGGTGGATTTCAGCGTGACCGTTGGATTCGGGGCGCTGGGAATTCTTTTGGCGGCGGCGGGGATTTGGGGTGCGTGGCTCGCGCGGGGATCGCCGGTGGCGGCGCTGTTGGTGGCTTACTGCGCTGTGCGAACGCTTTATCTTCTGCACGTTGAGACGCCAGAGCCCCGCTACGTAATCGAATGTTTCCCGCCGGTGCTGGCGCTCGCGGCGCAGATTTTTGTTGGCCGGCGGAACTGAACTGCAATGAGGATCTGAATTGGATTGACCGCGGTCGGTCCGCACAAAAACGCCGGCAAGCTGCCGGCGCTACGAAGACGCGATGGCTTCGCGTGCAGCCGATGATTAGCGCTCTTCGACCGGCTCGGGGTGGATTGTTACGCGGAAGATTTGGGGAAATTTTTCCTTCACGCGATCTTCGAGCGCTGCGGTTACGTCGTGAACTTCGGTGACCGGCAAATTGCCGGGCATGGCGCAGTGGCAGGAGACTAGAATTTTGTGGTCCACGCTGCGGACGTGCACTTCGTGGCAATCCGCCATCTCGTTGTATTCCGATTGCAGCGTTCCGAGGAATTGCTGGACGGCGCGGCCTAGATCGCGCATTTCTTCGGCGCCGGCAATCTGCGCGCCAAGTGGCTCGATATGAATATTGATCAGTGCATGTGGATCGGTGGCGCGGCGAATATCGTCTTCGAGTTCAGTGGCGCTCCTGTGGGCTTCGGTGAGGCTCGCTTTTTCATCCACTTCGAGATGCAGCTCGATGAAAAGATGGCCGTCGAACATGTGCGCGGAAAGCTCGTGAACCGGCAAGCCGTGTTTCTGCGCCACGGCGCGAATGGTGTCGAATAGATTTTCGCCCGTGGGTGCGCGCGGCTCGAGGTGCACCACGACATCCGAGGGCACGATCTGGCTGATGCGTTCTTCGACGGCATCGCTGGTGGCGTGAGCCTGCTCGAGCGTGGCGGTTCGCGGCACGCTGATGGTGACGTCCACGAAATGGCGCTGCCCGGCGCGGCGCACGCGTACGCGATCGATGCTCAATACACCGTCAACTCCGCCTGCGGCTTCCTCGATCCGCTCGCGCAGGCCGGACGGCGCGACGTCGAGCAGCGCGTCCAGCGTCTGCTTTCCCAGGCGCCCGCCAATCCAAATGATCACTCCCGCAACCGCAAGGGCGGCGAAAGCGTCCGTATAAGCGAGCCATGGAATGCCGAATTTCTGGCCAAGCCAGGCGGCGGTGATGCCGATAACTACTACGAAGGTGCTCCAGACGTCAGTGGAGAAGTGAAGGGCATCAGCCTGCAGGGCTTCACTGGGATATTTCCGGGCGACGCGCGAGAGGGCGCGCGAGCGGACCACATCAATGCCCATTGCTGCCAGAAGAACGACGATTGCCGTCACGCTGGGATGAAGATGAATTTCGTGCAGGAACAAGCGCCGCAGCGCTTCATAGATGATGTAGAGCGCCGTGATGAGCAGCAGCCCGGTCTCGACGAAGGCCGAGAAGCTTTCCACTTTGCCGTGACCGTAAAGATGATCGGCGTCGGCAGGCTTATCCGCGACGCGCACCGAAAGATAGGTGATCACCGCGGCGACGAGGTCGAGCACCGAATGCATCATCTCGGAGAGAATGCCGAGGCTGCCGGTGGCAACGGCGAGGAAAGCCTTGAGGGACACAAGTATTACGGCCGAGCCGACCGATCCCAGCGCGGCCAGCTTCTTTTCTCGAACGCCTTGGTCGACCGTATTCATGCAAAAAGCCCAGGGGATTATACGCTGGCCTGAGTTTGGCTGGGCGGACTCACTGCTTTACACTGAAGCGATCGAAAAATGACTGCGGCTCGCACAATCGGACGGACCGTTCGCGAAGCTCCCGCGCGAGACAACCGGAAACGCATCGTTGTGGCGCTCGTGCTGGCGGCGCTGGTGCTCTTCTTCGCGTATTCGCTGTGGATCGAGCCGTTCCGCGTCGAAGTCGTTCATACTTCGGTGCAAGGAAATGTCGCGACGCCGCTCAAAATCGCGCAGCTCAGCGATCTGCATACGCATGGCGTGGGGGCACGGGAGCGGCGGGTGCTCGATATTCTCGACGATGAAAAGCCCGACGTGATTGTCGTCACCGGCGATTCGCTCGGCGGATACGGCGGAACTTACGCGATGGTGCAGGAAGTGTTTCAGCAGTTGCACGCGCCGCTGGGCGTATGGGTGGTGCGTGGAAATTATGAGAACTGGCGACAGATGCAGCACGAACATTCCTTCTACGCAAACGCAGGGGTGCATCTGCTGCTGAATTCCGGCACGCTATTGCGCAACGACGTGTGGCTCGCCGGAGTGGACGATCCCTATACCGGAAAACCGAGTATTGAAGGAGCGCTCACCGGCGCTCCGCCCGGAGTTTACGAAATTCTGCTGTTTCACTCGCCGGCGTACTTCGATCGAGTTGCGGGGCACGTGGACCTTTGCCTGGCGGGCCATACGCACGGCGGGCAAGTGCGGCCGCCGTTTTTCCCGCCACTGTGGCTGCCGAAAGGATGCTGGCCTTACGTCGCGGGATGGTACGAGGCTAAGGGAACGAGATCGAAGATGTACGTGAATCGCGGGATGGGCACGTCGCTGCTGCCCATCCGATTCAACAGCCGGCCGGAAGTGACAATTCTTACAGTCGAGCCTGACACGAAAACGTCGCCTAATTGAGAGGCGGTTCGGTGACGAGAGGCAAGCGGCGCGGCTCTCCGTGAAAACCGCGAACTTCTCCTTCTTCCAGAAGAATCGAAGGCGCCACAATCGAGCTGGGAATGCCTGCCTGCGCCGAGCCGAAAGCGCCGAGCGCCGTGCCGGCAAATCCTTGCGTGGGATTTTCGAGATAATCGAAAACGCTCACGTCGTTGCCGATTCCCGCGAGATTGCGGATCGAGCGAAGTGTCAAGCCGTTCAGTATCCCACCGCGCACCAATTCTTCGTGGCCGTCTGAGACATACACGCGGTAAAGCAAGAGTGGCAATTTTTCGCCGCTTGAAATACCGGCAGCCAGGCCGCCAATCGTCTCGTTGAAGTCATCTTGCCGGACCGAGGAAATTGCCGGATTGTCCATGCGGCGAACCTCAATGCACCACTCGTGTCCATCGTCCTTACAGATCGATAGGAATTTCTTCTTCAAATCTGCAGGGCTCACGCCCGCGTTCGATTCGAAGACTAGATTACTTGGAAGTGGATGCGTGTCGGAGAGAAGCGCGGAGCGAGCGTGGCCATTTGACGCGTAAAGTTCAGGGCCCGGGCGCCGCGACATCAGTAGATCCTTCAGGATTCCATTGTCGACGATCGAAACGCGTTGCGGCCGCACGCCTTCATCGTCCACATCATAGCCGCCGATCACCGGCTTGCCTTGATAAGCGCCGAGGGACGGATCGTCCACCAGAGAAACGCCGCTGGGCAAGACGCGCGTGCCGATGCGCCCGCTCCATTCGCTGCGGCCGCCCAGCCCCTGCATCATCTCGTCGAAGCGCGGGAGCATTGAAAGCGGGCCGCGGGCGCCTGAGAGCGATGGCGTCAAGACCTGCGCGAGCAGAGAGCCAGCTGCAGGCGCATCGAAGAGCATCGGACCGGTATAGTCGGGTACGAGCGGGCTCGATCGAACAGCCACGAGGTCCCGCGCCGCGTCCGCGAGCGACTTGCCGGCTTCATCCGCGGAGGGAAGGTCCGCGGGCTTCGCGACGTACTTGGCATAGAAATTCTGGACCTCCATGCCGTCTTCGGCCAGCGCGTCCATTCCGCCTTCAATTGCCGCAAAACTCCGCGAGACGCGAATCTCCGTGCCTTCGCTGGTCAGCAAGTAATAGGTGGTGTAAATGAGGTAGTAGGTGACGCGCGAATCTTTCAACTCCGCGTTGCCGCGCACTGCTTTCGACGCGGCGCGCGCTTCGTCTTCCCAATTGCGCGAGGTCCAATCCGGTTCGAGGCGCGGCTCAACCTGAACGACTGGCGCGGTCTTCGAGAAATCGTCGATCTCGGGCGGCTTCGTCAAACTGCGCAGGAAGGCGCGCTTGACGGACATCTGCGTGAGGGCCTCTTTGTAAGCCTGATCGGTCGAAAGCCAAAGATCCTGGCGCAGAGAATTGTAGTCGCGATCGATTCCCACTTGTCCGGCCGATCCAAGGAAGCCGCGAAAGCCTTCATCGCTGACGAAGTTTGAGCTGTCGAGGTGATAGTCGCCGACGCGAATCGTGGCGAGCATGAAGCGGCTGCGAGAGTTGGTGGAAGAAAGCAGGGCGCCGAAGGATGTCGTTACAGTGCGCGCGTCGATGTCGAGGAGTTGGTACTGAATGTGGAACGGCTTCTCCGCGCCGGGGATGGTCAGGCGCGTCTGAGAGCGCGCCAACTCGTCGCGCAATGCGTGCAGCGTCTGATCGTTGTCCTCCGGAGCTGGCGACGTAGCTTTTAAGTGGCGCGCCGGTGACTTGGTCGCGCCAGGCATGCGCACCGCGGCGGCGGATACTGGAACTGCGAAGCAGGCGAGCAGCAGCGCACACGAAGCTTGGATTCGGAGGCGGATCATTCTCAACTGTTTCCTTTCGCTTCGGGGTCGTGCGCGGGCGGCGGCAGGATCGGCGGCTTGTCCGTGGAAGTTTCCTTCTTCTGAACTTCGAGTTCGGAAATCAGAATCGCGGGAGCCGCGGCTGCCACCGGGACGGAGCCCGATTCGGCGCCGCAGTAGCCATTGAAGATTTCCTGCGTGTCGCCGGTGGCCACGATTTTCGTGAGCGAGGCGAGCGGCGTTCCGACGATATCCACACCGCGCACCAATTGATCCGGCTTGCCATCCGGGAAGACTTTGTAAACGACCAGAGGCAGAACCTGGAAAGCTTGCGGCTGGCCGCGGCCGGTGAATGTGAATCCGCCGGCGATGTCGTCGATCAGCAGGCCGTAGGGTTTGTTCTGTTTCTTGATGAGCTCGATGAGCTCGCGTCGCAGCTCCGCGTTGGTGACCGTCTTCGTGCTGGTCACAATCGTGTTGCCCATGCGCGCGATCGGCTGATAGCCAAGTTGGCGGCGGCCGTGCCCGTTCGAATGCGGCACATCCACGAGCGGCGAACGGCCCATCATGAACGTCTTCAGCACGCCATTGTCGACCAGATGGACATTCTGCGACGGGACTCCCTCGTCGTCATACGGATAGTAGCCGAGGAGCATCTGGCCGTTCAGTCGCTGCTCGGTGGGATCGTCCTTGACGGAGATGAAATCGGGCAAAATCTGCTCGCCGATTTTCTTCGTGAACGTTTGGCCCTCCGCGATGTCCTTTTGCCGGAATCCTTCCAGGCGATGGCCGAGAACTTCGTGGAAGAAGACGGCGGTGGCGCGGCCAGTGAGCATCGCAGGCCCGGCGTAGGGATCGACGAGCGGCGCGCGGTCGAGCGCTTCGAGTTCGGCGATCAACACCTTTATCCGCGCGAAGACGGCCTTATCATCCGGCGCCTCTTTCGGATCGATCCAGTCGAAATTGGCGAAGCGGTTGATGTCCATTCCGTCCGGAGCCTTGCTCTGAACGAAAAGCTCGAGACGGTAGTGGAGCTGGCCGAATGCCAATTCGGTCCCTTCGCTATTGAGTTGGTATTGGTTGGCGGCCTGCGCAGTAAAGGTGGCGATGGAATTCAGGACATCGGGCGAAGTGCTGAACGCCGCGGTGTATTTTCGCAGCTTCTCTTCCCACGGTTTGCGATCCACGCGGATTTCCGCGCGCGTGCCGATGTATGTATGCGGCGTCTCATGGGAGAAATCGGGGGCGTTGCCCTCGGCGGTTTGCACCTGCACTTGCTGGCTGGTCTGAATTTTGATGAGCGCTTGCGCGGAGGCGCGATACTGGCGATCGGTTTCGCTCCAGATTTCGCGCCGCAAGACGGCGAGATCGTCATCGAGCGTCGCGGATGTTCCGGGGCTGGTCCAGTTGGGCGCGCGATCGCCGATCTTGTGTGTGCTGTCGAGCTCGTACGATCCCACGCGAGACTGCACTTCGAGCCAGCGGCCGCGGGCGTCGTCGCTCGAGAGCAGCGCGCCATTTGAGCCGGAGACGGTAACGACTTCGCGATCGGAAACCGTATAGCTGAGGAAATAATCGGCCGGCTCGGCCTTGCCCAGCGTGGTGATCGAGCGATCCAGTTCTGCCTTCATCGCTGCGAGCACCGGGGGGACCGGCGCTGGAGAGCTTCGCGAAGTGCCGCCGAGGCAAAGGATCACTGCCGCCATCGCTGTTCCTGCGGCCAGTCGTTTTGAGAGCTTTCGCATTGCAGCTGTGTCAGTTGTTTTCATCGTGTTCAGTCGAAACTATAAGTGTAAGGCACGCGCCGCGTTTTTCCCAAACTCATCGGCGGCGCGGGTTGACGCATGAGCTGAAATTGGGGATGCCTAGTTTGGCG
This sequence comes from uncultured Acidobacteriota bacterium, assembly GCA_963707165.1. Classification (GTDB taxonomy): domain Bacteria; phylum Acidobacteriota; class Terriglobia; order Acidiferrales; family UBA7541; genus Palsa-147. The sequence continues at coordinate 594,997 of CAVPPO010000003.1, forward strand.
GCTTCTCTTCGGCCGGCCGGGCAAAAATCGCGGGATCCGGATTGGTGTTGATCTTGACGTCCGACACGGTGGTTTCCGTGAATTTCTGGCCATCATGATCCACTTGATTGCGGTACGGGTATTGCAAGCCCTCGACCGTACGGAAATCGCTCCAGCGCTGATCGGTCTGCGTGTCGCCCTGCGGCGTGATGGCGCGGAAATGCGCGCCGATCAGCAAATGCGTCGCGGCATCGAAATACAGTTTCACGGGACCGCTCGGCCCGGCCCACTGCACGGCGCTGGTCTTTTTTCCGTCGAAGTCTTCATCGTCGAGATATTGCGCTTCGATCTTGCCGTCGAGCGCTTGCTGATATAAGCCCCAGCCGCCCGTCAGTGCGATGCCGCGCGAGAATTCGGGAATGAAATCAGGCGGCAGGTCGATCAATCCCTGCGGCGCGAGAATCCAGCCAGCCTTGCCATCGAAGCCCTGCGAAATTGTTCCGACCGGAAGCTGCGCATCGTTGCGGAGATGATCGGGGAACACAATCGTTAGCTTCAGCGTGAGATCCATGGGGCCATTTTGCGTGGTGGCCTGGCCCGAAACGCGAACTTCGAGGCTCTTCACTGTTTTGAGCGCGTCGCCTCCGGAAGCCTTCGCCGCTGCAAGGATGATGGATTTGCCTTTTGCGAGCGTTTCCGGCGTTGGCGCGGGCGCCGGTTTGGCCGGGGCGGCGGGCGGCGGTGCAGTTGCGGGCTGCGCAGGCGCGGCCGGATTTTGAGGCGTCAACGATGGCGCGGGAGTCTTCGGCTGAATTTGCGCGGCGAGCGGCGTGGCGATGAGGAACAGCGCGGCTGCCATCCACAATGCAGCGAATCTGGACCAATGCGCGCGCTTGGCACTCTGCTGTTTCATTCGATTCCTCCGCTGATGGGCCGCAGTTTACTTGGATGGCATGCAGCGCAGCAGAGTTTCATCATATCTCGAAAGAGGCGGAACGCTGAGATTCCCTCGAGGGACTTGGGACAAGCTCTTCGCTGTGCTCAGGATGAGACCGAGGAGGATTTTTCCTGCAATTTGCGAGTAGTAAGGGAATTCTTAGCCGGCTGGCGCGTCGGGCGTGGACGGTTGACGCAGCGCTGAGATGCTTATAGCATCCGGGTAAGGGAGCGCCCAACGATGCTTCGTCATTCCTACGCTGAGCTTGAATCCGTCCGCTTGCACTACGCCGCTGAGGGCACCGAGGATGGAGACCTGATCCTATTCGCGCACGGCTTTCCCGAATTTTGGTACGCGTGGAAGAAACAGCTCGCGGAATTCGGGCGCTCGCGCCTGGCCGTCGCTCCGGATCTTCGCGGCTACAATTTGTCCTCGAAGCCGGGATCGGTGGAGGATTACGAACTGCGCCACTTGGTGGAGGACATTCGAGGCCTCGCCGCGCACTTTGGCTGCGGCGGAGACAAGAAATTCACGCTCGTAGGCCACGATTGGGGCGGCGTTGTCGCCTGGGCGTTTGCGCTGGTCTATCCCGATTGGCTCGAGCGTTTGGTCGTCATCAATGCGCCGCATCTGGCGGTATTCCGCCGCGAACTGGCGCAAAATCCCGCGCAGCGAAAAGCGAGCGAATATATCCAAATTTTCCGCACGCCGGTGGCTGAGACGGCTATCTCCGCCGGCAACTATGCGGCGCTTTCCTCGATCGTCCTCGCGCCCGGCCTCGAACGCGGCTATTTCACCGAAGCGGATCGCCGCGCGTACGTTGAGGCTTGGTCGCAGCCCGGGGCGCTGACCGGCGGGCTCAATTACTATCGTGCTCTTCCGCCTGTTAGCGGTAGCGAAGGCAATGACGATTTGCCTAGTCTGCTGCCCGGAGCGAAATCGTGGGTCGTTCAGGTGCCGACGCTGGTTCTCTGGGGCATGAAGGATATTGCGCTGCTGCCCGGCAATCTCGACGGGCTCGAGGAATACGTCCCGAACCTGCGCATCGAACGAATTCCGGAAGGTTCACACTGGGTGATTCACGAGCAGCCCGATCTGATCAATCGTCACATTCATGATTTTCTCGGCGGCAAGCCCGTTTGGCGCACTGAAGCCGTGGCCGCGCGCCGCTAAGCAGCGGCCGGAGCCCATCAAAAAAACCGCCGCTGCAGACCACGTGTTGGCCCGCAGCGGCGATTCAAATCCTAAAGCGAAATTATTTCAAGCTGCCCTGATTACGGAGTGATCGTCCAGGTATTCACGCTGCCCTGGCCGCAACCGAACTCACGGGGTCCCCAGTACTTCCACGAGCCGTCGGTAAAGTTCGCGCGGCCGTAAAGGTTGGAGCCCGCTACCGGGGGATAAGCCCAGCCGGCGCTCCAGGGACCGATGGTGCCCGTGTACACGCCGTTCACGTAAATATCCACGTACCAACCGGTGTCGTTGCTAACTTCCACCGAGCAGCCCCGGCCCTTGCCCGCGGGCTTCGCGGCCTGACCGCTGGGATCGTTATCTGCCCTTGGAGTCTTGATGTTGGTGTCTGCCCCGCCGCCACGGCTCGACTGGGCTTGGGTCTTTACTGCGTTCTTCATGGACTTCTGGCCTGCCATCTTGTCGTCCTTCGCCATTTTGTCTTGCGCAATTGCCTGGCTGGCGCCGAACAACAAAACGAGTACTAACGCGCATATCAATTTGAGGCTGTTCTTCATCTTTCCCTCCGGAATAAGATTGCGAATTTGCACGGACGATATCAAATAATGGCCGTCACAGTCAAAAGAACTTTCGATCTCGAGCGCTGCGATCTCCTAGGGCTCGGGTTGGCTGTGAATTGGAATTTTCGTGATGGACCACGATGCAGGCGTTGCGGGTCTCGGCGAGCGCGTGCCCACGCTCGATAGTAATTGATCGAGCGGGCTTTCCGCGCCTCGCTGTCCGCCGCGGACTCCTTCCCAGGCCAAACTCGCCAGGTTGATGGAGTCCTGCGGCGCGGTAGTAAGAAGAAAATAGGTGTCGGTGCCGAACGGCTTGCCCACCGTAAACAAGTCCACCGGGCCGAGCTTGATCTCGGTGGGAACTCCATCCGAGGTTTCCGCCGGCGTTGGGTGGACATTCTCTACGTCGCCCATATCCAGATTCGGGAACACGGGAACGCCGTTGCCGTCGCTATCGATCACGAAGATATAAACGCGGCGCGGGCCGACGAAGCGCTTCAGATCTTTCGGATCGGCGCGAAGCGCGAGGCCGTAGGAGCGGCCGTCGCCGTAAGTCGCGGTTACCGGATCTTTAGAGTCTGGATGCTTCGATTCGTAGAGCTCGAGATGATACGGGAATCCTCCATCGTCGGCGGGCGAGGGAAGCATGAGCCAGCCATTGATGCGGGAGAGATTGCCGGCGAGCTCGGTGAGTTCGGCGACGGCAGTTTCAAACGTATTCGAGCCGGATTGTGCTGCGACCCAGCGAGTCTCCGGAGGAAGCGAGCTGGCGGGCGGAGCGGGCGGTGCGGCAGTCGCCGCTTCGCCGGTTTTCTTCGGCGCGGCCTCACGAGCATCTTTGGAAGCTCCCGGGAGCAGCCACGCGTACTCGATTCCCTTCGATGTCGCGCGACCCACGAGAAGATAATTCGCCTCGCGAATCGACGAAACCGCGCGTACCGGCGATGGCCCGCCCGTGAGCGCCACCACACCGGCGCTCGATTCCTTCGGCAGGGGGAGATTGACGAAGATCTTCGTCTTGCCGCTCGGCAGCCCTTTTGCCACCGCCAGAAGGTCGGGCGTGCGGCCAAGAGTCTTCGTCGTCTGCGTATTTTGATCCGTGAGCACCCACGCCGTGCCGTTCCAGGAAACAATGTGGGTCGGGGTCAGCTCGTAGGGATCGTCAACCACCGTGATTCCCGGCACGGCACGCAGCGCGTTTACGCCGTCCGCCACGTGTTTCAATTCCTGGATCGTAAGATCGGCCGGACGAACCCAGAGTGCAAGAAGCCCCTTTCCCGACGGCGCCCAGCGATCCACGACAAAAAGCATTCCCGCGTTTAGTTTCGAGACGTCACCGGCGAGGGTTTTCGCCGTCGATTTCCCCGGCGTTTGCGCGGTGACTTTCAGGCGCACCGGCCCTTCCGCGTCGGACTTCTTCGCGGGTACCAGTTCCGTGCCGATTCCGAAGCCGAGGCTGAATCCGCCGAGGAGTTGCACCGTGCCATCTCCGTCAGCAGTGATCACCGGAAGCGTGATCTTGCCCGAGAGATTCCCGCTGCTGGTGCCAAATAGCGGCGCGCGAATCCGATCGGCCGGCCCGGAGATTACCGGGACCTGGCTGGCGCCGGCCGAGCGCATGGTGGCGAAAGTTTGCAGGAAAATATCGTTCGCCGATTCGTCGATCGGGGCGCTGCTTAGCACTTTCATCAATGCGGCGGTGAAAGCGCCGTGCTCATTGCCGTTTTCATCGCGTCCCTCGGCCGCGCTCTCGATATCTTGAGCCGCCGCGAGAATCAGCGCGCCGCGCTTTTCTGGGTACGGCCCGGCGTAATCGTCGGCGGCATCGCGCGGGTCGGGCGGCAAAGCGCGGATGCGGTCGAAGCGGGAATAGCCGCGCGCAATCGAGCCGCTGTGGCAACTATCGAACACGGCGGTGAGCAGCGCGCCCTTCTCGATCACCTTCATGAAATAGCGCGCGTACTCCTTGTCGCGGATATCCTGCGTGCCTTTGTAGGAATCGGACGGCACTGTGGTCTCGTCTTGCTTATCTTCCTCGGGACTCTTCGAATTGTGCATTTGCGAGCCGTGGCCGGCGTAATAGAAGAAGCTGATGTCGCCGGGCGCCGCGGGATCGGCCAGATATTTCTGAATCGCATCGAGAATATTCTCGTGCGTCGCTTCGGCTTCGGTGAGGACGTGAATGTTCTTTTCTTCGAAGCCATAGCGCGTAATCAGCAATTGGCGAATGCTCTCGACGTCGTTGAGCGAGCCTTCGAGATTTGTCCAACTTCCGCGCCCGCCCACTCCAGCTTTCTCGACCAGGACGATTTTCTTCGCCGTCGTGCCTTCTGGAACGTAGGTATTTATCCCGGCGAGAACTGCGCGGCGCGTTTGGGCAAAACTGGATGTCGGAGCAAGCATCAAGAACGTAGCAATTAGAACTACTGCAATGAAAACCCGGCCGAACACCACCTTATAAAATTTTGCAACTGGGATCATGATCATCCTCCCGGTTTGGGAGTCTAGCTCCGTCGACCGCGATGAGGCAACTCGCGGTCTCACGCACTGTTTCCACGTTGCGCGAATCGGCACACCATTAGAACGCCGGCGCCTCGAATCCTTGCAGGCGCGGATCGCCCACTTTTAACTGCGCGCCACGCGTTCCCCTATCGCTTCGCCATTCCCGTGAGAAAAGCGGCGGCGCAACTGGATTCCAAAGGCCGGGACCGCGTTGCCCTTTTGTTTTCAGTGATATGAGAACGCGATTTCCGTGAATGTGCAAAACCTCGGATTGGCTCCCTACCGATTCCCATAAGTCTTTTTAATACAATGTATTAACAATGGCATCTGATGTGCCGCTATCATGCGACGAACGGCGGCTACGGGTGTGGAAACGCGGCGCGAGTGACGCAAATTGGCGCTCCGGCAGCACCACTCTGGCACGCAAATATTCGTTTGTCGCATCGTGCTTATCCGTAGATTTCTAAATGCACTCGGAGTAGTCTTCCGAAATTGATTTTTTTGGCGATGTGGGGTTTTGGTGCCGTTCCTAAAGGGTTTTTGGCCATTTTCGCGTCCCTAATTTTTCGAATCGGCCGGACAAAAACCGCTCGCCGTGAAGCTCGTTAACTCGAACCATCGCGCAGTCGATATTTAGCAGTCTCAAGATCGCGCGACACGCTCTGAGAGCGAAAGCAGCGGAGGCAAGGATGATCCCAGCCAGAGGCCTGACGGAATTACAGCGGTCTGCGAATGTCGCGAAAGGACGGGCATCCGCTCCGTCGTCTGCGCGCTTCGCGGCTTTGTGGCTCAGTGTCTTTCGATCGGCGCTCGCTGCGTTTCTTGCCTTGATCGCACTCTCGCTGGCCGCCACGGCCAGTGCCCAGATACCGCCCAAGACCATTTTCGCCGGTCAATTTCCGAATGCGGTGGCAGTGAACCCGGTAACCAACAAAATTTACATCGCCAATTCGGGGAGCAACGACGTCACGGTGGTTGACGGCGCGACGAACACCGTCAGCACGATCAACGATACGCACGCAACCTCGCCTGTGGCCATTGCCGTGAACTCACTGACTAACGTGGTGTACGTGGCCAACAATGGGAGCAATAACGTCAGCGTCTTTAGCGGCGCGATCGGCAGCACTCCGGCTGCCTATGTCACCACCATCACCAATGGCAACGGGCTCGGCCCCTCAGCCATCGCCGTCGACGCTAACCTCAATCAGGTTTACGTCGCCAACAGCACCAGCGGCAACATCACGATTATCAATGGCGCCACAAATGCCATCACGGCGACGCGGGCCTCGGGTACTACGCCCTCAGCCGTCGCCGTCAACTCCGCTACCGGATTCTTTTACGTCGCCAACGCCGGCGACAACACCGTCGCGATTTTCAACGGCAACACCAACGTCATCGCTGGCTCGGCCAGCATGGGCAGCGGCGCCACTCCTTTTGCCATCGCGGTAAACGAAGCCACCGACCAGGTCTACGTCTCCAACAACGGCACGAACACCGTCATCCAGATTGACGGCGGCACGCAAGCGATTACCGGCGGTCCGATTTCCAATGGGAACGCGCTCGGCCTGCAAGGCATCGCCGTAAACCCCGTGACCAACCAGATCTTCGTGGCGGCCAACAGCGGCAATACGCTGGTCATCAATGGCCCCGGCAATTCCACCGCAATCGTCAACGATCAGAACGCTTCCGGCGGAATTGGCATCACCGTCGATTCCATCACCAATACCGTTTACGTCGCGAACTTCAACGGCACAGTGACGGAATTCAACGGCAGCAATCCTTCGACGGTCTTTAACTTCGCCACCGGCGGCAGTACCCAGGCCATCGCCGTGAATCCGGCTACGCATCGCGCATATGCCGCGTGCAATCTGAGCAACGGCGCATTCACTGTCATCGACGGCGCCGCTCTCATTCCTACCACCATCACCCCCACCGATTCCGCTCCCGTGGCCATCGGCGTGAATCCGGTCACCAACCTCATCTACGTCGCCAACTCTGGCGACAACGACGTCACCGTCATCAACGGCGCCACTAACACCATCCAAGGCAACGCCATCGGCGTCGGCAACACCCCGACCGCCATCGCCGTCGATCCCATCCGCAACCAGATTTATGTCTTAAATAGCGGCGATGATTTCGTCACCGATATTGACGGCGCATCCGGTAACACCGCGCAAATCACTGATGGCGACGCCAGCGGTCTCACCTCCATCACCTTCAATCCCGTTACCAACACGGGATTCTTCACCGGCGCCACCTCGCAAACATTGACTTCCTTCACCACCATATTTGGAGTCAGCACATCGACCGGCGATCAGTCTCTTACCGGCTTCGCGTCGCATCCGGGCCCCATTGCCATTAATCCTTCCAACGGCCAGCTTTTCATTCTCGACAACTTCGATAGTTCATATACTGTGCTCGATGCCGTTACCAGCAATAGCGTCACCAACGGCGGAACCCTCGGCGGGTTCACCGCGATCGCCATCAATCCCGTAACCAACTTCGCCTACATCGCCGGCCCCGATGGCGTTTTGGTTGTCAATGGCAGCGACTTGAGCTCCAACGCCCTTTCGGATACCAACGCCTTGGGTCCGATAGCCATCGCCGTCAATCCCGTCACGAACCTGGTTTACGTCGCCAACAGCACCAGCAACAACGTCAGCGTATTTCAAGGCGCCACGGCGACCTCACCGGCAAGTTACCTCGCCACGGTGACCGACTCCTTCGCGAATAATCCGCAGGCCATCGCGGTGAATCCGGCAACGAACAAGATCTACGTGGTGAATAGTGGCAGCCACACGGTGACGGTGATCGACGGCGTGACGAACGGCGAACTTTCGATTCCGGTGGGCAACAATCCTGTCGCAGCAGGGGTGAATCCCATCACTAACGAAGGCTACATCGTCAATCGCGACGACTCCACCGTGACCGCAATCGCCGAGAATCAACCGCAGACCAACAACATCCAGACCAACATCACGCCGCTTACGGGCAATGCCAGCAGCACTACCACGCCAACTTTTACGTTCAGCGCGACGAATGAGCTATCGGAAAAAACTCCGCCGCCTTCAACGACGTTTGCGCCGATTGCGCAGATCTACTATCAAGTCGACACGTTGCAGGAAACGTGGACGCCGACGAAAGCGCAATCTGGTTTCTCGGCGACGCTCGCGCCGCTCACCCCTGGCGTGCACACTCTCTACGCATTCGCCACGGACGGCGAGGACAGCACTTCCACGATCAGCGGCGTGCAAAGCGGCCCGACGGTAGGCGCCATCGCCTCGTACCAATTCCTCGTGGCCCCGGAAATTGGCCAGTTCTTCGCCCTCTTCGGCCCCTCGCAGGATTTCGGCTCGCAGGCCCAGGGCGTTCCAAGCACAGCTAAGGCCGTCACCCTCGAAAACGAAGGCGGCTTCCCGATGAATTTCACTTTCGCTCTCGGCGGAGCCAACGCATCCGACTTCACGCTGACCACGGGATCAGGAACACTCTGCAACCAGCTCGGTGGACTATTGCCGGCCAATTCTCAATGCAATTTCTGGTTCACCTTCCAACCTTCCACGTTGGGAGCGGAATCGGCCACGCTGACTGCGACCGACACCACCACCGGCACTCCCGTCGATCTTCCAGTATTCAATTTGACCGGCAGCGGCGTACCGCAGCTCTCGGTAAATATCAGTGGCAATGGCACGGGCTCGGTCAGTGATGGCGCCAGCTTCACCTGCGGCACGGGCACCTGCACCACCACCTACGCCGCCAACTCCAATGTCACACTCACGGCCACGCCGCACGCCGGCTCATCGTTCGTAGGCTGGAGTGGCGACTGCGCCGGCGCCAGCACCTGCAGCTTGACGATGAATCAGAGCCATACGGTGACCGCCACATTTACGGCCGGCGGGAACACTCTCTCGATCGGCGAAGCGGGAACCGGCACAGGAACTGTCTCGTCGAATCCCGGCGGTATCGCCTGCCAGCCTACTTGCAGCGCTCTATTTTCCACCGGCCAGCAAGTCACGCTTACCGCAACTGCCAATCCCGGCTCGGTATTCACAGGCTGGAGCGGCGGCGGATGTTCGGGCACCGGCACTTGCATCGTCACCATGAGTTCCGCGCAGACCGTGATCGCCACGTTCACTTTGACCGGCGCTACGGCTTGCCCCGCAACTGGCACCACGAATTGGATAACCCACGGCAATGGCAACTGGAGCGTAGGCTCGAATTGGAGCACGGGCAATCCTCCGGTTAGCGGCGCGATCGTTTGCATCGCCAACGGCATTTCGCCAGTTACTGGTGACCGTCGACACCAATCCATCCGTCGGAGGCCTCTACATCGATGCCGGCAATACCGTGAGTATCAGCGCCAACCAGGCTCTCCAAGTTGCCGGGACTGTCTCCAATTCCGGCACGATCATCCTCAACGTCACCACTGGCAACAACGTCGTTCTGCAGATCAACAATGCGGTGACGCTGACGGGCGGCGGGACGGTGACGCTCTTGAAGGGCAGCAGCGGCACGCCGATCCTCAACAACACGAACGCCGGTGCGCTGACGAATGTAAACAACACAATCCAGGGCGCTGGTCAGCTTGGCAACAACGGGCTGATTCTGACGAACCAGGCGGCAGGGGTAATCAATGCCAATGATCCCGGCAGCAACGCCCTGCTGATCAACGCGAACAACGTCACGAACCAGGGTTTGATGGAAGCAACGGCGACCGGAGTTTTACAGTTCAACGTGGCCGTCATCAACCAAAACGCGAACATCAAGGCGATCGGCAACAATGCGTCCGTGGAGTTATTTAACGGGACGGCCATCCGGGGCGGGACGCTGACGAACAGCGGTAGCACGTTTGAAACCGCCTCGTCGAACGCCGCCACCTTGGACGGGGCCTCGCAAGGGCCATTGACGCTGGCGGGAACGTACACCCAACAATTGAACAGCACGACGGTGCTGGTGGGGACGATTAACAACACCGGAACGCTTCTATTAAACGTGACAGACGGCAACAACGTCGTGCTGCAGATCAACAATGCAGTGACGCTGACGGGCGGCGGGACGGTGACGCTGTCGAAGGGCAGCAGCGGTACGCCGATTCTCAACAATACGAACGCCGGTGCGCTGACGAATGTGAACAACCTGATTCAAGGCGCCGGGCAAATCGGGAACAACGGCCTGATTTTCACGAACCAGGCGGCTGGAGTAATCAACGCGAACGATCCCAACAGCAACGCGCTGCTGATCAATGCCGTCAACGTCACGAACCAGGGTTTGATGGAAGCGACGGGGGCCGGAGTTTTACAGTTCAACGTGGCCGTCAGCAACCAAAACGCTAACATCAAGGCGATCGCGAACAATGCGTCCGTGGAGCTATTTAACGGGACGGCCATCCGGGGCGGGACGCTGACGAACGCGGGAGGCACATTCGAGACGGCCGCATCAAACAGCGTCACGCTGGACGGGGCTTCGCAAGGGCCGCTGACGCTGGTGGGAACGTATACGGAACAATTGAACAGCACTACGCAATTGGTGGGGACGATCAACAACACCGGCACTTTTTTCCTGAACGTGACGGACGGCAACAACGTGGTGTTGCAGATGAATAGTACGGTGACGCTGACCGGCGGCGGGACGGTTTTGATGCAGAAGGGCAGCAGCGGCACGCCAATCCTCAACAATACAAACGCTGGCTCGTTGGTCAACGTCAACAACCTGATCGAGGGGGCCGGGCAGATTGGGAACAACGGGCTGGGATTCAATAACCAGGCGGCGGGCGTAGTCAACGCAAATGATGTCAACGGGAACGCGCTGCTGATCAATGCGTCGAACGCCCTCAACCAAGGTCTGCTGGAAGCAACCGGCGCCGGCGTCCTAGAGTTTAATGTGGCTGTCGTCAACCAAGGCGCGAATATCGAGGCCATCGGTAATAACGCGTTCGTGGAGCTATTTAACGGGACGGCCATCCGGGGCGGGACGCTGACGAACGCCGGAGGCACAGTCGAGACCGTCGCATCGAACGGCGTCACGCTCGACGGGAGCACGGACGGGCCGTTCACCCTGGTGGGGACGTACACGGAACAATTGAACAGCACCACGATCCTGGTGGGGACGATCAACAATACCGGGACGTTCTTTATGAACGTGACGGACGGCAACAACGTGGTGCTGCAGATGAACAGTACGGTGACACTGACGGGCGGCGGAACGGTGACGATGTCGAAAGGCAGCACCGGCACGCCGGTCCTCAACAATACGAACGGTGGGGCGTTGGTCAACGTCAACAACCTGATTCAGGGCGCCGGGCAGATTGGGAACAACGGGCTGGGATTCACTAACCAGGCCGCGGGCGTAATCAACGCAAATGACGTCAACGGGAACGCGCTGCTGATCAACGCGAACGCCGCAACGAACCACGGCCTGATAGAGGCGACGGGCGCAGGAGTTTTGGAGTTCAATGTGGCCGTCGTCAACGCTGGTGCAAACATCGAGGCAATTGGCCACTCTGCGTTCGTGGAGCTATTTAGCGGCGCGACCATTCGGGGCGGGACGCTGACGAACGCCGGAGGCACATTTGAGACTGTGGCATCGAACGGTGTTACGCTGGACGGGGCCACACAAGGGCAATTGACCCTGGTGGGGACGTACACAGAACAATTGAACAGCACCACGCAATTGGTGGGGACGATCAACAACACCGGCACTTTTTTCCTGAACGTGACGGACGGCAACAACGTGGTGTTGCAGATGAACAGTACGGTGATGCTGACGGGCGGCGGAACGGTGACGATGTCGAAGGGCTCTACCGGCACTCCAGTCCTCAACAATACAAACGCTGGCTCGTTGGTCAACGTTAACAACCTGATTCAAGGCGCCGGGCAGATTGGCAACAACGGGCTGGGTCTAACGAACCAGGCAGCTGGAGTTATAAATGCGAATCAGGCCGGAAACACGCTGACGATCAACCCTGGCGGCACGTTCAATAACGCGGGGCTGGTGGAATCCACCGGCACCGGCGTATTGCAAATGACCGCTTCGGTCGACAACTCCGGCACCATCTTGGTGGGCGGCTCCCCAGCGCCGGGCACGGTCAATATCACCAACTACACACAGGAATCGACGGGCGCTTACGATGCCGTACTCGGTGGAACCACTACCAGCACCCAGTATTCCGTTCTCACCGTAAACAACCCCCCTACCCTCAACGGTGCTCTTAATCTCATTTTCGCAAACGGATTCGTGCCTTCGGTCGGCAATTCGTTCACGATCCTTACCGCCGGCTCAATTTCTGGAGGATTCTCTTCGATCAACTCTCCGGCCGTCCCGTCCGGTTCTGCTTGGTCCATCAGCTATAACGGCGGCCACGCCGTGCTTTCGCTGATTGCTTCCTCGTCGTTGCCGCAAACTCTGACGGTCACTGATCTGGGCACCGGCTCGGGCTCCGTTACGGATGATCTGGAACAGATCAGCTGCGTGGATACTGCGGGAGTCGTCACCGGAACTTGCTTTGCGAATTACAGCATGAACTCGATCGTGAATCTCACCGCCGCGCCTTCCGGATCGTCCACATTCTCCGGCTGGGGCGGTGCGTGCTCCGGCACCGGCGCGTGCTCTGTGACCATGGGCTCAGCCCAGTCGGTCACCGCTTCGTTCACCCCGACGCCTACTTCGATCAATCTCACTTTCCCGCCATCCAACACGCCGCAGACGCAAGAAGCGATTTTCAACTGCCCATCGAACACGAATCCCTGCACCGATCAGAACGCGCACGCCGTGGCGATCACTATCCCGGCGGTGAGCAGCCAGTTCACCATCACCGTGCTGGCCACGGAAGTTCCGCCGGCACAGGCCGACGGCATCTGCGAGACGGGCGACAACGTCACGAATGATTTCGATTGCCGCTTCGTAACTTTCTTCCCGGGTCCGGCAGTTTCAAATGGGCAGAAAGAGCCACTGTGCGATCCCTATGCCAACGGCAATTGCGTCCACTATCTGGTTTTCTCCGGGCAAGCAGGCACCGAGCCTGATCCGAACTCTTACACCGGCCCAGTGAGCTGGAAGATTACGTGGAACAACGAATCATTCGCGCCGCCTGCGGGATACCAAGTACCGCCGCGGCTGTTCGACGATCCGGATGCTCCGGTTTCGGACACGAGTCCGTACGGGACGAATTGCACGACGCCGATGCTGGTGGGGATCACGAATCCGCAGCAGGAGACGTTCTCCTGTCAATTCGAATTCGACATCACCACTTTCTTCGATGCGGCAGAGCAGGTGGATTCAGGTATTGGCGGCACGACGCGCCAGTTCAACGACGTGGTCGTCGCTTTCCCGCTCACCATCGCTGCTCCCAATCTGAGCGCTACAAAGACCGCGGACGCGGCAACGGCGAATGTTGGCGACACAGTCGGCTTCACGATTTCCGTGAGCAACAGCACGGCAGGCGGCACCGCTACGGCGAACAATGTTGCGCTGAGCGATGCATTGCCCGGCGGCGCTGGAACAAACTGGTCGATTAGCCCGGCATATGCGGGCCCGGGAACCTGCAACATCACGGGTGCTGCGGGAGCACAAACGCTCGGTTGTTCGTTCGGCAATCTCTCTCCGGCAATCGGAGCGAGTGTGCACGTGAGCAGCGTAACTTCAAGCTCTGCAACCCTGCAGAACACTGCGACCATCACCGCCGACAATAACGCCACGCTGAATCCCTCGGCCACGATCACGCTCGGCTCCGGTCTTCTCACCCCGGCGTTCTCGAACCTCACGCCTTCTCAATCGATTCCCGTAGGTACGCCTAATATCTCGCTTTCGGGCACGATCAGCTCAGGGACGAATTTCCCGCAGGCCGGGGAACTCGTTTCGGTCACTATTAACAGCACGACGGTAAACGCTTCCATCGGATCAAACGGAAACTTCTCGACGATTTTCCAAACCTCGTCGATTCCGGCGTCCGCGACGCCGTACACGATCACCTACAGCTACGCGGGCGACTCCACTTTCACCAGCGCCAGCGACTCCAGCACCACGCTGACCGTCAATGCCACGCAAACGTTCACAGTAAATGTCTCCGAGCTCGGCAACGGCTCCGGCACGATCACCAGCGACGTCGGCGGCATCGATTGCGTGGACACGCTAGGCGTCGTCACCGGCACCTGCTCTATGTCTTATGCCGTCGGCACGCCCGTCATTCTGACCGAAACCCCCGGCGCACAATCCGAATTCGCAGGCTGGGGCGGAGTCTGCACCACTTCCGGCACAGCGACCACGTGCAGCCTGAACGTGAACGACACATTGGACGTCACCGCCGCGTTCACGCTCACGCAGCTCGACCTCACTTTCGCGCCGTCCGCTACGCCGCAAACCGTGATGGCCACCTTCGGCTGCCCGTCGAATCCGAATCCGACGCCGCAGAATCCGTGCACCGATCCGAACGCCCACGCCGTCGCGCTCACGATTCCGGCGGTGACCAGCCAGTTCACCGTCACCGTGCAGGCATTGCTCACCACTGGCGATGGAATTTGCGAGACTGGCAACAATGTCGGCAATGATTTCGATTGCCGCTTCGTTTCTTTCTTCCCCGGCCCGGCAGTTTCGAACGGGCAGAAAGAACCGATCTGCGATCCGTACGACGGCGGCAGCTGCGTGCACTATCTGGTTTACGCCGCGGGCGCGCCGGGAACCGAACCCGATCCGAGCAGTTACACTGGACCGGTAAGCTGGAAAGTCACCTGGAACAACGACGCGTCGTTCACGCCGCCGGCCGGCTACCAGGCGACGCCGCGGCTGTTCGACGATCCGGATTCGCCGGTCTCCGACACCGCCGCCTACGGCACGAACTGCACCAGCCCGATGCTCATGGGCATCAGCAATCCGACAGCGATTGTTCCGAACATCTTCTGCCAGTTCGAATTCGACATCACAACGTTCTTCGATTCCACCGAGCCAGTTGATTCCGGCATCGGCGGCACCACGCGCCAATTCAACGATGTAGTCGTAGCCTTCCCGCTCACTGTCGCCACGCCGAATCTTACTGCCACGAAGACAGCCGATTCGCCGTCGGTTACCGCCGGCAGTTCCGTCGGCTATACGATCTCGGTCAGCAACAGCTCCGCGGGCAGCACCGGCACGGCCAACAACGTCGCGCTGAGCGATCCGCTGCCTGGCAACCCGCCGCTGAACTGGTCTATTAGCCCGGCGTATTCGGGCCCGGGCACTTGCAGCATCACCGGCGAAACCGGCGGCCAGACGCTCGCTTGTTCCTTCGGCGCTCTGGCTCCGGCAATCGGCGCGAGCGTGCACGTCACCAGCGGCACTTCCGGCTCGACGGTCGGCACCTTGCAGAACACCGCCACGATCACCGCCGACAACAATGCCACGCTGACGCCTTCGGCCAGCATCGTGGTCAGTCCCAGCGTGCTCACCGCGTCGTTCTCGAATCTCACGCCGTCGCAAACCATCACCGCCGGCACGGCCAGCATTTCCCTCTCTGGAGTGATCAGCGCAGGCGGCACGAGCTTCCCGCCGACGAGTGAATCGGTCACCATCACCATCGACGGCTTCAACACCACCGTGCCGATCGGCGCGAATGGGTTGTTCTCCGCGACATTCCAGACCTCGGCGATTCCGGCTTCGGCGACGCCATATCCGATTACTTATAGCTACGCGGGCGACACCAACTTCACCAGCGCGAGCGATTCGAGCACCACGCTCACCGTGAATCGGGCGCAGCAATTCGTGCAGCTCTCCGTAACACTCATGGGCACCGGCACGGGCAGCGTTTCCGATAACGACGGCATTGAGTGTCAGGAAGCGAACGGCGTGACTTCAGGCACATGCGCCGGCAACGTTCCGGTTCCGGTGACGTTGGTCGCGACCGCCACCGCGCCTTCCACCTTCGCGGGTTGGGGCGGCGCGTGCGCCGGCTCCGGCTCTTCTACGTCGTGCCTGCTCACCAGCGGCGGCACCGCACAAGTGACGGCGAACTTCCTGCCGCCCGCAGCGACGACTCCAGTCACTTTCAATCCGGGCAACAACGTGATGCAGACGGCCACTTTCGATTGCCCGACCAACGACAATCCCTGCACTTCGCAGAGTGCGCACTCGCTGCAATTGATGATTCCGCAGGTCAATTCGCAGTTCACAATGACCGTGCAGGCCACCGAAGTTCCGCCCAATTCGGCCAACGGCGATTGCTCGCCCGGACATTCCGTTTCGCCGGATGCGACCTTTGATTTCGATTGCCGCTTCTCCACCTTCTTTGGCTTCGGCTCGGCACAGGACGGCGGCAAGTCCACGCCGCTTTGCGATCCTTACGCCAACGGCAATTGCGTCCACTATCTCGTTTACTTCGGCACTCCGGGCACCGAGCCGCCCACATCTGCTTATTCTGGCGATGTGCAGTGGTTCATCACCTGGAACGACGACACTTTCGTTCCGCCCGCGGGTTACACCGGCCCGCCGCGCTTGTATGACGATCCCGATTACGCGGTAACGCCACAATCAGCCGTGGGCTCGGATTGCACGCGGCCCATGACCATCAATGGCGTGGCGCAAACCTATAGTTGCCAGTTCGAGTACGACATCACCACGCTGTTCGTGCCGGGCCAGACGGTGGACTCCGGCATCGGCGGCACCACGCGGCAATTCAATGACGTCGTCGTGGCCTTCCCGTCGGCCAACGTGCCGCAACTCACAGCCACCAGCGCGCCGGACAGCAGCACGCCGCTGCCGCTCGATAGTCCGATCGGCTTCACGGTGACGGTGACCAACTCGGGCGCATCCAGTGCGCAAGGCGTCAACGTCAACGATCCTCTGCCTACGGGCACGGGAGTGGTTTGGTCGCTGGCATCTCCGGTGAGCGGCTGCTCTGTGACCGGCACCGCACCGGCTCAGGTGCTCAGTTGCATCAACGTCACGGTTGCTCCGGGCACGCCGCTGGTGCTGCACGTAACCACGCCGACTGCTGGCGCGGGCACGTACACCAACGCCGCGGCTGTCACGCTCAACGCACAACAGTTGCTGACCATCGCAATACAAGTGGTGAACCAGGCGGCGCCGCAGTTCTCCAACCTGACGCCCTCGCAGGCCATCACTTTCGGTATGTCGCCGATTTCGCTCTCCGGTACGATTTCCGCGGGCGCCAATTTGCCGCCGAGCACGGAAAGCGTCTCGATCACTATCAATGGCGTCACTGTCAGCGCGCCCATCGGTGCCGGCGGAAACTTCTCGGCTTCTTTCTCGACCGCGACGATTCCGGCATCCACGACGCCCTATGCCATCACTTACTTCTATGCTGGCGATACGGACTTCGCCAGCGCTACCGACAGCAGCACCACGCTGACGGTCAATAAAGCGAATCAGACCATCTCGCTCACCGGCGCTCCGGCTTCTGCCGCTTACAACAGCTCCTTCACCATCTCCGCCACGGCCACTTCCAATTTGACCGTGTCGGTCGTCGCCACCGGAGCGTGTTCCATCTCCGGCAGCACCGTCACCATGACCAGCGGCACTGGAGTCTGCACGCTGACCGCGAATCAGGCCGGCAACGGCAACTTCAACGCCGCGCCGCAAGTCGTGGTCACCGTCAACGCCACCAAGGCGACTTCCACCACAACGATCACGAGCACTTCGCCGAATCCTTCGACGCCTGGTCAATCCGTCACCGCCAATTTCAAGGTGACCGGCAACGGCACGCCGACGGGCTCGGTCACCGTTACCGCTACGCTGCCTGGTTCGAGCAACGTCACTTGCACGGGAACGCTGAGCAACGGTATGGGCAGTTGTTCGATGGTGCTGGGCACGGCGGGCTCATGGACGCTTACCGCGGTCTACACCGGCGACAACAACTTCACCGGCAGCACTTCGGCTTCGGTCACACAGACGGTCGCCGCCGCCGCGTCCACGCTCAAGTTCTCGCCCCCGGCGGTCAACTTCGGCACCGACTTTGCCGGCAGCAGCGACTTCGCGAACCTGATGGTCACAAACACAGGCAGCTCGATGGTCACGTTCACGAACTTCAATATCGTCCCCGTGCCCGGCGCGGATTCGAACGGGTTCTTCGGCATCAGCTTCTGCCCGCGCACTCTCAACGCCGGACGAAGCTGCACCATCATTCTGGTGTTCATCGCCGACTTCAACGTCACAAAGCCGCACGCCGCGACTCTCGTCGTCACCGACAACGCGCCGGGCAGCCCGCAAACCGTGCCTCTCTCGGCGACGGTAATCAATCCGTTTGCGAGGTTGAGCTCGTCGAACTTGAACTTCGGCAGGCAGAAGGTGGGCACGACGAGCGCGCCGCAGATGGTGACGCTCACCAGCGCGGGCACCACGCCCCTGACCATTTCGAACCTGAAGATCACGGGGGACTATGCCTTCGCTGGCGGGACCTGCGCCAATAATCAGACGCTTGCGCCGGGCGCAAAATGCAATATCTTCGTGACCTTCACACCGTCGCGATCCGGCGAGAGAGATGGCGATGTATTTATTTTCGACAACGCCGAGAACAGCCCGTCCAACGTCGATCTCGATGGTTCGGGCAAATAATCGCCGCACCGGGCGTACAATTGCCCGGTGCCACCGGATACATCAGCGGTTCGCCGCGGCGAAGAGCTGAACGTCTCGGCTCTAGCGGACTATCTGCAGGGCAAAATCGAAGGCGCGGAGCGCGGCATTTCCGTCGAGCAATTCCCCGGCGGCCATTCCAATCTCACCTATCTACTGAAGCTCAGTAGCACAGGCACTCCTGCCTGTGCTTCCGAGTACGTCCTGCGTCGAGGCCCGTTAGGGCCGGTAGCCCCCAAAGCCCACGACATGGCCCGCGAATTCCATGTCCTCCACGCCGTCCATCCACATTTTCCTGAAGCCCCCAACGTCTATCATCTCTGCGAAGATCCATCCATCATCGGCGCCGTATTCTTCATCATGGAGCGCCGCCGCGGCGTAATCCTTCGCAATAAAATTCCTCCCGAGCTCGAAGTCATTCCCGATTATCCGCGCCACATCAGTGAAGACTTTATCGATTGTCTGGTCCGGCTGCACGCGATCGATGTCTCTGCCACCGGCCTCATCGCCCTCGGCAAGCCCGAAGGTTTCGTCGAACGCCAACTGCGCGGCTGGACCGATCGCTGGAATCGCGCGAAGACCGAGGACTTGCCGCAGATGGATCGCGTCGTCGCGTGGCTCGCGCAGAATCTCCCGCCATCGCTCCCGCCCACTCTCGTTCATAACGACTACAAGCTAGACAACGTCATGCTCCGCGCCGCTGGATTCGACCGCATCGAAGCCGTTCTCGATTGGGAGATGGCCACGGTCGGCGATCCGCTCTCCGATCTCGGCCTCACGCTTTGCTACTGGGCTTGGGCCAGCGCCCCGGAGCTTCGCGCCATGGGCCTGCAGGCTCCTTCCACCATGCCCGGCTGGTACTCGCGCGACGAATTCGCCGCGCGCTACGCCGAACGCACCGGTCGCGATCTCCGCCATCTCGGCTATCACGAAGTTCTCGGTGTCTTCAAATTGGCAGTCATCCTCCAACAGATCTATTTTCGTTTCCACGTCGGCCAGACGCAGGACGAGCGCTTTCGCAATTTCGACGCGCGCGTTCGCGGACTCGCCCAGCTCGCCGAATCGCTGATGGAGAAGCAGAAGTGACCCGCCTCTATCTCGTCCGCCACGGCCAGGCCGGCACGCGCGACAATTACGACGCGCTCTCCGGTCTCGGCCGCCGGCAGTCGCGTCTCCTCGGCGAATACTTCGCCTCACAGGGCATCGCCTTCAGCTCCGCCATCTCGGGCGGCAACCGGCGCCAGCAGCAAACTGCAGATGAAGTCCGCGCCGCCTATTTGAGCGTCGGATACAAATTTCCCGATCTCACCATCGACGAAGACTGGAAAGAATTCGATCTGGATCACATCTATCGCGAACTTGCGCCGCGTCTCTGCGCCGATGATTCCCAATTCCAGCACGACTTCGAAACTATGCGCGAACAGGTCCGCGCCAATCGCGGCGTGCACCAAGCCGAAGTCCACCGCCGCTGGACGCCATGCGATTTGAAAGTCGTGGAAGCCTGGATTCGGGGCAGCTATTCTTACTCCGGCGAATCCTGGAGCGCGTTTCGCAAACGCATCGCCGGCCGCCGCGCCGCAATTCAAGACGGCCAGCCGCAGGCCAATATCGTGATATTCACATCCGCAACGCCGACGGCCATCTGGGCAGGAATGGCGCTCGATCTCAACGAGGAGCACATCATGGGCCTCGCCGGCGTCCTGCAAAACGCATCGTTCTCGATCTTGCGCCTGCAAGGCGCAGACCTGCGGCTCTTCTCATTCAACGAAGCCCCGCACCTCACGACGCCCGAGCTAAGGAGCCATCGCTAATGCCAGACGTACCGCTGGCGTCCCGCCGGCATCTTACGAGCGCAAATGCCAGCAAAAGCCGCAATCCAGCGCGGACCAAAACAGTCCAATCGGCCCGATGAATTGTGTAGCGCCGGCCTTTTAGGTCGGCATCTCGAATGTAAGAAAGAGGCGCCATGAGCTTCGAACTCTCGGAAAAAACTAAAATCCTCTCCGAACGCCTGACCGCCTTCATGCAAGAGCACATCTACCCGAACGAACCCCGCTACCACGACGAAATCGCCCGCGACCGCTGGAAGCCCACCCGCATCATCGAAGAACTCAAGCCCAAAGCCCGCGCCGCTGGGCTCTGGAATCTCTTTCTCCCCGGCGACGAACACGGCGCAGGCCTCACCAATCTCGAATACGCCCCGCTCTGCGAAATCATGGGCCGCAGCGAAATGGCTTCTGAAGTCTTCAATTGCTCCGCTCCGGACACCGGCAACATGGAAGTCCTCGCGCGTTACGGCAGCCCCGCTCAAAAAGATCGCTGGCTCAAGCCTCTCCTCGCCGGAGAAATCCGTTCCTGCTTCGCCATGACCGAACCGGCCGTCGCTTCTTCCGACGCCACCAACATCCAATCGAGCATCGCCCGCGACGGCAGCGATTACGTTGTCAACGGCCGCAAGTGGTGGGCCTCCGGCGCCGGCGATACTCGCTGCAAGATCGCCATCTTCATGGGCAAAACCGATCCGAAAGCCGAGCTTTACAAACAGCAATCTATGATCCTCGTCCCCATGGACGCTCCCGGCGTGAAAATCGTCCGCATGCTCAGCGTCTTCGGCTACGATCACGCGCCGCACGGCCACGGCGAAGTCACTTTCGAAAACGTCCGCGTACCCGCCAGCAACATTCTTCTCGGCGAAGGCCGCGGCTTCGAAATCGCGCAAGGCCGCCTCGGCCCCGGCCGCATACATCACTGCATGCGCTGTATCGGCGTGTCCGAGCGCGCCCTCGAAACCATGTGCAAGCGCGCCAAATCCCGCGTCGCTTTCGGCAAACCCATCGCCGAGCAAGGTACCATCCGCGCCGACATCGCCGCCTCGCGCATGGAAATCGAGCAAGCCCGCCTTCTCACTCTTAAAGCCGCGCACATGATGGACACGGTCGGCAACAAAGCCGCCCGCAGCGAAATCGCCATGATCAAGGTAGTCGCGCCCAACATAACTCTGCGCGTCCTAGATCGCGCCATCCAGGCCCACGGTGGCGCCGGCGTCTCGCAGGATACGTTCCTGGCATCCGCCTGGGCCGCAGTCCGCACCCTGCGCCTGGCCGACGGTCCAGACGAAGTCCACATCGAAGCCATAGCAAAACGTGAATTAAAAAGGTGGGCTTAAAGTACCGATGGCGTCCCCGTCGGCATCTGACGACCAGAGATGTCGCCACGACCCGCACTCATCCGCGGATCCTGCGTGATCGAGACATCGTCTCGCGTAAGCGAGATAGCAGGGTGCCCCACGCGCCGTATTTGCGCGTGGGGTTTTTGACGTTTCTTCCAACTTTCGATTTCTAACTCCCAGCCCCCATCCCCGCCTGCAACTTCCTCATCCCCCGCAACCACCGCTCATAATCCCCAGCCTTATGCCGGAAATATTCCGCCACGTCCGGATGCGGCAAAATCAAAAATTTCTCCTCCGCCAAACCGCGAACCACCACTTCCGCCACATCCTCCGGCTCCACAGCCGTCGCCTTCAAAAAATTAGCCGGCCCCGTGTCCGAATCCACCAACATCGCCGTCCGCACTCCCTGCGGACAAACCACCGACACGCGAATCCCCCGGTCTCCATAAGTAATCGCCAGCCACTCCGCAAATCCCAGCGCCGCATGCTTCGTCACCGAATAAGGCGCCGATCCAATCAAAGTAAGCAATCCGGCCGCCGAAACCGTCTGCAGCAAATATCCCTCGCCCCGCGCCAGCATTCCCGGCAGCACCGCCCGCGCCGCAAACACATGCGCCATCACGTTGATTTCCCAAATCCGCTGCCAATCCGCATCCGCAGTCTCCGGCCCGCCTTCCACCATGATCCCCGCATTCGAGCAAAAGAGATCGATCCCTCCAAATTTCCCGATAACTTCCCGCACCAATCGCAAGACATCGCTCTCCCGCGCCACATTCACCTCAAAAGCCACTCCGCCGATCTCATCAGCCACGGCCGCCGCCGCAGCCCCATTCAAATCCGCCACAACCACGGCCCGCGCACCCTCCGCCGCAAATCGCCGGCACAGCGCCCGCCCAATCCCGCTCGCCCCGCCCGTAACCACCGCAGCTTTTCCAGCCACCTTCATAGTATTTAATCTCCGTCGCTGCCCAATTTCTCAGCCGATACGATATCCTTCCCCTCGGAGAATGTCATGCCGCCACGAATCATCGAATCGCCTCAAGCCCTCAAGAATCTGGTCGGTCAGGAACTAGGCGTCACCGATTGGTTCCAAGTAACCCAGGAACGCATCGCGCAATTCGCCGAAGCCACTGAAGATCGCCAGTGGATTCATCTCGACCGCGATCGCGCCGCCCGCGAATCTCCCTTCGGCACCACAATCGCCCATGGCTTCCTCACTCTCTCCCTCGCCAGCCATCTCATGAAGCAAGCCTTCGAGATTCGCTCCGGCATTCGTCACGTCATCAACTACGGCCTGAATCGCGTACGCTTCCCAGCGCCGGTCCCAGCAGGTGCAAAAATCCGCGGAAGAGTGACGCTCCAATCAGTGAAGGAACTTCCGGATTGCACGGAGGCAATTTATGCAGTGACAATTGAGACAGAAGCCGCGCAAAAGCCGAGCTGCACAGCCGAATGTATCATCCGCTATTACGCGTAGGCCGCGAGCTCTTTCGATGAACCACGGGAACGCCCACTCACCGCTCGCCCGCCGGATCTGAACCCCCCGCCATGATCAGCGGCAAGAGGAAGTCCTGCAGTCGAGCGTTCTCTTCTGCGGACATGCGGCTCAAATGAATTCCCATTTGATCCGCGCCGATCACCCGCGTCACAGTTCCCGTCCCGACGACGGGCTTTGGGTCGGCGAGTAGGTGCAAGGCCACGCCTACGCGCGAGCGCGCAGGCATGATGCTCGCAGCCCGCACCAGCATTCCGTCCAGACTGACGTCCACCGTCTCCCCGAACACCTCGGCGGTCTCGGATGTGAGACGCACTTTCAAGCGGCAGGGCACCCGCCTGAAACGGCGCCTTTCGTTTTCGATCGAGCCCTGCGTGGCGCGAATCAATTGCAACAGCCTCTTCTTGTCGACGGGTTTATACAGAAAGAAATTTGCGCCCGCTTCAAAAGCCTGGGAAACCGCGGCCGTTTGCTGGTCCTCGCTGACCACAATAACCGGCGTCATTTGATTAAAGCCCGAGCCGCGGACTTGCCGCGTCAGATCGATCCCGTCGAGCGCTGGCATTCGCAGGCCGAGAAGCACGACGTCAAATTTCTCCTTGCCAAGGTGGGCGGCTGCGTCAGCGCACGTTTCCAAAGCCAGGACCTGCATGCCGGTCGCACCGATGGCTTCGCGAAATAATTCGCCCAGCGATGGCTCATCATCGACAATCAACGCGCGTCTCTGCATCGGAATCTCAAGCTCCGATCGTGCGGCGTACAGCCTCGACCGCTGAGCTCACGCGGCCACTAGCTCGAAGCCTTGCCTTCTGCAAGCCGCCGCGAGCGCATAATGCATTCGCCTACCACCGCCGCGTTCCCCACGTGAACCACCCGGCCCTTGCAACACATTCCCGCTTGATCCCACCCACGATTTCCGCAGGCATCTTTAGAAACGTCTCCAGGATTGCGCCGAGAAGGTACGGCAGACCGGTAAGCATGGAGAGGCGCGACGCCGAAAAATTCAAAGCTTCCGCCCGTTGCGACGGCGTCTGAGAAGAACCCATGCGCCTGATCCACAACGGTACGTAGAGGGCAAAACGCGGTGTTTGGCGCCAATTCATCATTACCATGGTCCCTTCCTCACCAGGCCAGGAAGGGTCTGGCTCAGGCTAATTGCAGATGCGGAGACTATTCGCGGCCAGAAAGAAAACTTTACCGAGCGCTGCGCATGGGCAGGACCGGGCAAGACTCTGAGTATTGGGCACCTTGCATCTGGGTTTTATCGGCAAAACCGAGGAAAACTTCAGGCGGATTTCATCACTAATGGAGCAGTTTGCTCGGCAAACTCTCCAGGACCGTCTCAATATCCGGGCTTTGAGCTGGCGCTTCGCTAGCGCTTGTCAGCGCGCCTCGCAAACGCCGGAGTTCTTTACGTTAGTTCGCTTTATCTGGATCCCGCGGCTCGGGCGCGCTCTCTTGCTCCCCTTCAATTTCCGCTCTTCGTCCTTCCGTCTCCGCTTGATTCACCAATTCCACGTAATACGCCGGCCGCGTGTGCCGAAGGTGATCAGCCGAAGCCTTCCCGGTAAGCCAAGCCCGATCCATTGGGTAAACGTCGGGATCAAACACCACCATATACATATGCCAAATTAAAATCGAAAACGTAGCAAGTATCGCCTCGTAAAAATGCAGCGCCGTAGCAGCATCGGTAACCCATTTCGGAAAATGCCGCAGCGCAAAATTGTTGAACCACAAAATGAACCCGCTGGCAGCCATCACCACCGTGCCCCATAAGAACGCCCAATATTCCATCTTCTCCGCATAGCTGAACGCCCCAAAAGCCGGCGCCGTCCGCGAAAGCCCGAGATTGTAAAGCAGCAAGTCGCTCATATTGCGCAGATCGCCGAATCCAGGCATCAAATTCCGCAAAATCACGCGA
The DNA here is from genome assembly GCA_963707165.1 of uncultured Acidobacteriota bacterium. Classification (GTDB taxonomy): domain Bacteria; phylum Acidobacteriota; class Terriglobia; order Acidiferrales; family UBA7541; genus Palsa-147. The sequence continues at coordinate 620,305 of CAVPPO010000003.1, forward strand.
TCCCGCCGCACCAAGATCAGGTGAACCACGTGATAAGCCAGCGATGCAAGCAGCACTATCGCCGCCACCCGATGCAGCGTTCCTCGAAATGCAAAATGCTGCTCCCATTGCCGCATCGGCCGCGACCACCATGCATCGGGATATTTCAACGCGAACCCGGTAATCACCAGCACAGGAAAACTGATCACCGTGAGCCAGTGCGCAATTCGAAAATTGAGATTCATCCGCTGCACTTCTTCGCCGGAATCAATCCGCGGCGCTTTGCGAAGAAGTTTGCGCAGATAATCGAGCAGGTTGTGGAAGAACATGAATCCCAGCGTCAGCGGAATCAGAATCCAATACGCCACTCGGATCGCTCTCACCACCGGATGTTCCGCGATAGCTTCCGCACGCACATGCACGGGCCCGATGGCAAACGTATCGCCAGCCCCTGGATGGCACTTGCCGCACGTGCGCGCCAAGTTTGCGGGATACACCGTCGAACGCGGATCGTTCGGCGCAAATATGTTGTGCACGCCGTGGCACGACGCGCAATTCGCCACCGTTTGCGCGCCTCCACGCAACGCAAGCCCGTGGTAGCTGTCGGCAAACGTCGAGACGCGGTCTGTGGGCAGGTTGTACCGCGCATCCAGCCGCTCGTCCGAGTGGCACCGCCCGCACGTCACGCTCGACACGCGCGCCGGATTCACCAGCGATTGCGCTTCACTCGGCGCCAAAATAATGTGCTCGCCGTGGCAATCCGTGCAAACCGGAGCGTCGCTGGCACCAGCAGCGACTGCCTTTCCATGCACGCTGGCGAGATAGGTCTTCTGAATTTCCGTGTGACACGTCCCGCAAGTCGCCGGCACGTTCCAATGATTGATCTTTGAGCGCGCATCGCGCGCCGCGTAAATCTCATGGCTCCCGTGGCAATCCGAGCAGGTCGCCGCGTTCTGATTACCCGCCGCCACCGCACGCCCGTGAACGCTCAGCTTGTACGCTTCCACGGGACGCGCGAACGGAATCTGGTGCTTGGCAAGAAAGCTGGCGTTCGCGTGACACGATCCGCACGTCTCCGGCAGATTTTTCTTCGCTACCGGCGAGCCAGGATCCTGCGCCATCAGGATCTTGTGCACCGGGCCGTGGCAAGCTTGGCAGGACGGCGCCTGCGCGTCGCCATCTTTTGCGGCCTTCGCGTGCACGCTGGCCGCAAAAGCTTTTACTTCGTCGTTATGGCAGCCAGCGCAAAGCTTCGGAGCAAGTCCCGCCGCGGGCAGCGCTTCATGCGCCGAACCATGGCAACTATTGCATGCCTCCGCCCCGAGCAGAGAATGCACGCTCTTCGGCACATTGGCGGCCTCCTCCGCATGGCACGTCGCGCAACTCACCTTCGCAATTCGCGCGGGGTGCGGGTATTCCTTGATACTCGTATGGCAATCAGTGCAATTCAGGATGGCGTGCGCGCCCGCCTGGTGTTTCGTTTCGTCGACGTAGAGGCTATGGCCGGATTCCGACTTCAAATCTTTCTGGCTGTGGCAAGCAAGGCAATCCGCATCAGGCTTCGGCGTATCTTTCGTCTGCGCACGCACCGCGAACGGCAAGAGCGCCATTGCAAGCGCGGCCGGAATCAGTACGACCCAGCGCCATCCGCCCTGGACTCGATCGTTCACGGGCCTGAATTTCATCTTCGTCGAGACGCTACTTCAGACCCAGATCGGTCAGAATTTTTGGATTTGCTTCTTCCATCGCCAGCATCGAATGGCAGGTGTCGCAATCATTAGGAATGGAACTGCCGTCGGCGCTCGTATGGCTTCCGTCGTGGCAGCGGAAGCATCCGGGAAAGTCCATGTGCCCGAGGTTGTTGGGATAAGAGCCCCACGTCACATTCATCGCGGGAAACACGTTCCGCAAGTACACCGCCTGCACCTGATTGATCGCTGTTTCCACCAGCCCGTGCTTCAAGCGGTACACGTCGGGATAAGTCGTTTGATAGAAGCTGTCCAGGCTCGCCGCGATTTGCCGTACCGCGGTATCGCGGTCCGCATATTTGGCATTGAGCAGCGCGGCCGCCTGTTTTTTGATAAACGGCAATTCCGGACTGATACGCCCCTGCGCCATCGCGTCGTCCAAAGCGCGCTCCGGCAACTGGAATGTGTGCGTGGGCCGGTTGTGGCAGTCGATGCAATCCATAGTCCTGTGTTCACCCGCTGCCAGTTGCTCGGCCGTGGGTTTCGTATCCGTCGAAGTGAACACGGACTTCTTTCCTGTTTTGTCCGTATAGGTGACCTGAGCGATAGTTTGCCGCTGCCGGTCCGTGGCGATGTATTCGATCGGCGAATTCACATCCAAGTGGCGGCCGTGGATTCCCACTCCGCCGTCAAACGTGTGGCCGCCGATTTTCAACATCAGCACGGTAGTCAGCTCGGTGTTCTTTTCATCATCGGAAAATTTGCGCTTCACAACCAGCTTGTTTCCGGTGAACACCTGCGGCCAATGGCACTGCTCGCAAGTATCCCGCGACGGCCTAAGTTGCCGCACGGGAGACGGGATCGGCTGGTCGTACCTGTGAAACGTGACCGCGTAAACCTGGCGCAGCCCCGAGAGCTTCGAATGTACGAACCAGGATGCTCCGGGGCCAATATGGCATTGCACGCACGCGACGCGCTGGTGCGGTGAAGTTTGGTACGCGGTGTACTCCGGCTGCATCACCGTGTGGCAGGTCTGCCCGCAGAATTTCGCCGAGTCCATATACTCGACGCTCCGATAAGATGCCACGCTGAGTATCATGCCGTTCGCCAGAGTGAGCCCGCCAATCCAGCCGGCGACTTGGCGCATCGCGGGTATCGAGAAATCGACTCGCGGATAAATCGTCGGAAGTTGCCCGGCTTTGGCGAGTCTCACCCGCCGCCAAATCGCGCCGGCTGGGATCAAGATCAATCCGATTACGAAAATTCCGGGAAGAATGAGGAAGAAGACGAGCCCGACATACGGGTGAACCGCTCCGCCGCCCACGATATCGAACAGCCAAAAACCGATCAGCGTGGCCGCCGAACTCGACGTCAGAACGGCTCCCGCCATGGACAGCGGATTCCGGCCAAGGTACGCGGCAAGACGGAATCCGGAGGCGGCGCGTTCAAATAAACTCATGGTCGAAGAGGGGAAAATCCTCCTGCTCGTGAAGGATCATGGAAAGAAGCGTCGCCCGGCTCAGTTTCGTGTCCGCGGCGCCGTCAGTCCTGGCCGGCGATGTCGTTTCCTGCTACTTCTTCAGTGTGCGGATGAAAGCGACCACGTCCTTGATCTGCTCGTCCGTGACCTTGCCTTTGTAAGCCGGCATCTTGCCCTTGCCGTTCGCCGTAATATCAATCAATTGCGCGTCGGTTTGCTTCTGCACGTCGTCCGAGCCCAGATCGCGCAGCTTCATCGATTTTCCCGAAGGCGTGTCCCCTTTGCCGTCCGCGCCATGGCACATCGCGCATTTCTTCTGGTAAGTATCTTTCCCCGCGGCCGCATCGCCCCGCGCTCCCGGCGCCCCAGCCCAACTCCCCAGCAGCAACAACCCTCCAATTGCGATCATCTTCTTCATGTCTTGTCTCCTCTCGCACCGCAACTCTTCAATGTCGCTGCTTCGCCTGAGTTCCCGCCTTATGTAGCGCCGCCCTTTCAGACCGGCATCTTCACGATGTCTCCTCGACGCAAACGCGCGCGAGCGCTGATTCTACTCTGCGCCAACCGCCGTCACTTCTTGGCCAGCGAGCGGATGAACGAAACGGCCTGCTTGACCTGATCGTCTGTAAGCTTGCCCTTGGAGGCCGGCATCTTGCCCTTGCCGTTCACGATGATATCCGTCAACTGCGCATCGGTTTGCTTCTGTACGTCTGCTGATCCGAGATCGCGAACCTTCAAAGTTTTCCCCATCGAGCTATCGCCTTTGCCGTCTGCGCCGTGGCACATGGCGCACTTCTGCTTGAACAACGTCGCACCCGCATCGTCGCCGCGCGCCGCCGGCGCAAAAGCGAACGCCAGAAATACCGCACACGCTGCACCGCACACCGCTTTATTGATTCCGTTCATAGTTCTCCTTTCTCACTTCCTGAGTACGCGACATTATCCGCGAAACCACACGATCCTCAACTGTTTTTCCGTCGCTCAAATGTCCGCAACGCCATTACCTCGCTCCGGCCCAGAGAGAATAGCACAGCGCCTTTGGATACAAGCGAGTTTGAGAATTCCGTGGTGTAAACACAATCGTGCGAATGCCCGGCAGATTTGATTCTTCTGAGGCCAGTCACGAGCGGCACGGTTTGCACTCACTCGCCTTTCGATAACCCTCGCGTTACTCGAATTAATGGCAGTGTGTGGCCCGGTCTTGCTTTCCTTGGGGCCCCAATCTTCGAAGCACTGTTTCACATCGAACCAACTCGCGGTTCTTCCCACTGCTTTCTGCGTACTCAACCAGTCAGTTGCAATTCGCTTGCCTTTTTTAGTCGCCGTAGCCATGCGTGTCGCTATTGCTGCTCACCTTCCCGCCAAACAACCGGTAGAGGAATACGAAATAGCCCGTCGCCAAAATCATTCCAATGACCCACCAGATCAACCCGATCTTCAGGCCGTATGCTCCAGCCTTGGCATTCGCCACCGTCAGCGAATAAGCCGCATCGCGCGCCGGCATCACCATCGGATACACGCCGAAAACGACGCTCGTCAGCATTCCCGTGAGAAACGCCGCGGAGGAAAGAAACGCGCCTCGCTCGTTTCGCTTCGCGATAAACCACCGTACGCCCGCCGCGCCCGCCACCGCTAGTAGTGGAAATACGTAGCCAAGCGGCCACGCCTTCAAATTTCGCGCCACTTGCGGCTGCACTTGAAACGTCACCGCCGTCACGATTCCCGTCAGAGCCACCACCGCCCACCACGCCCGGCTCGCCGCCTTGCCCGCGCGTTCGCCGAGCGCGCCCGTCGTCTTCAGCCGCACCCACAATCCGCCATGCATCACCAGCGCAGCCAGCGCCAGCACTCCCACGAGGATCGTGTACCAATCCAGAATCCCGGTATTCGGTCCCAATCGGAAATCCGTCCACAACGGCTCAAAGAAATAGCCGCTGCCATCGAGCGGCACTCCTCTCACCACGTTCCCCAGCGCCGCTCCGAAGAACACCGCCAGCAACAGGCTCGAGCCGCAGAAGAGAAAATCCCAGAAGGGCATCCACACGTTGCTGCGAATGTGATTTCGAAATTCGATCGAAGTGCCGCGCAGAATCAGCAGCCACAGCACCATCATCAAAGGCAAATAAAACCCGCTGAACCCGCTGGCATAAAGCGCCGGAAACGCAAAGTAAAGCGCCCCTCCCGCGGCCAGCAGCCACACTTCGTTCCCGTCCCACACCGGCCCGATGCTCGCGATGATCTGTCGCCGCTCGTCATCTGTCTTGGCAATGAAAAGGTGCAGCGCCCCCGCCCCAAGATCGAATCCATCCAGCAGCACATACATCGCCACCATAATCGCCACCAAACAAAACCACACAGTTCCCATCGCGTTCCCTCACACTTCCCGGTACAAGAAGTTCACTCCATGCAGATCAATTAATCCGCAGCGCAGCGTCGGGTGCCCCATGCGCCGGTTTTGCGCGTGGGGTTTTTGACGTGCCGCCGCGTTCCCCAGCGCCGCGCTTCACTCGATGCAGATCAGGCGATCCTAAGCGCAGCGTTGGGTGCCCCATGCGCCGGTTTTGCGCGTGGGGTTTTTGAAGTGCCGATGTTTTCCCCAACCTGAAAGTCCCAGCGCTCGAATCCCCCCGCACAGCCTTCAATCCGCGGCCACCGCCGCCGCACTTCCATCCAACTCCGCTCGCGGCTCCGGCCCGTGTTCGATCTCCCGCCACACTAGGAACAACCACAAAATCGCCAGCATCGTATACATCCCCATGAATCCGATCAGCGTGAACCAAGCGTTCCCCGCTCCCACCCGCGGCGATACTCCGCTCGCGGTCCGCATCAATCCGTAAATCAACCACGGCTGCCGCCCCAGTTCCGCCGTCATCCATCCCGCCGTATTGGCGATGTACGGCAGCGGCACACACAACATCAAAATCCACAGGATCCATTTCGAGGTGTACAGCTTCCCGCGCCACAGCAACAGCCCCGCTATCACCATCACCGCAATAAAAATCGTCCCGAGTCCCACCATCACGTGATAGCTGTAGTAGAGCAAGGGAATCCGGTCCGGCCACAAATTCTCAGGAAAATCCGCCAGGCCCTTCACGTTCGCCGACCATTGCCGGTAGGTCAGGAAACTCAGCATCGCCGGAATCTCCAGCGGATTATCCAGCTTCCGCGCCGGCACGTCCGGCTGTCCCAGAATCATCAACGGTGCGCCGGGCTGCGTCTCGAACAAGCCTTCCATCGCGGCCAGCGTCGGCCGCTGATTTTCAGCGATCAATCTTCCTTGCATGTCGCCTGTCGGAAAAAGCTGTAAGCACGCGGCAATCACGCCCACGATCACGCCGGCCTTCAAGAACGTCCGCCCGTACGCCTCATCCCGCTTCGCCAGCAAATAAAATGCCCCCACCGCGGCCATCACGAAGCAGCCCGTCTGCACTGCTCCCAGCATGTTGTGCGCATACGCCCACAGAGCCCACTCGTTCAGCAATAATTTCCAAAAACTCGTCAGCACGAATTCGCCGTGCGCTCCGATCGCGTAGCCCGTCGGGTGCTGCATCCATGCGTCCGTCGCCACGATCAGATAGCCCGACATCCACGATCCCAGCCAAACCAGGAACGCGGCCCACCAATGCCCCACGCGCCCCAGTCTTTTCTCCCCGAACAAAAACAATCCCAGAAAACTCGATTCCAGAAAAAACGAAAAAATTCCCTCCATCGCCAGCGTCTGCCCGATCACTCCTCCCGCCGATCTTGAGAACGCCGCCCAGTTCGTCCCGAACTGAAATTCCATCGGAATTCCCGTCACGACTCCCAGCGCAAAATTAATTCCGAAAATCTTCGCCCAGAATCGCGCTGCCCGGTTGTAATGCTCGTCCCCGGTGCGCAGCGCCTTCGTCTTCAAATAGACGAGCAGCAGCGCCAGCCCCATCGTCAGTTGCGGAAAGATGTAATGGAAAGTTACGGTAAAAGCGAAATGCAGCCGGTGAACATCCACAGCCTGTTCCATTTTCCCGTCCTATTCCATGGCCCGATCGGCCGGTTTAAAGTAGCGCCGGCGTCCCCGCCGGCATCTTACGACCACCCGTGCGTTCAACGCGCACAATTTTGCGCGTAGCTCGGCGTCAAATTGAATCAAGTTTGTTGGGCTGTGTGGTCCGCGCGTGACACCCGCCCATGGTGGGAATTGTCATCGCCGGATGCCGGCGGCTCGGGATAAACACGGACGCCGACTCTACCGAAGAGTATCACTTATTCGTCGAATACTTTCTGAAGTCCAGGCTTGTCCTTGATAACCAGCGTCGACCCATGCACTTCGATCAAATTCCGCCGCTTGAAGCTCGCGAACAATCGCGTCACCGTCTCGCGCGATGCCCCGATCATTTCCGCGATTTCTTCGTGCGTGAATGTCACCGTTGCACGGATCGCGCCATTCTCGGCCTTGCCATGCGTATCGGCAAGCTCCAGCAAGAACCGCGACAATTTCCCCGCGGCCGATCCGGAGAGCCCCAGGTACCTCACCTCTTGATACGTCGCCTGGCAAATATTGCTCAGGATCTCCGCCACGCGCACCGCCGCCTCGGCATTTTCCCGCAAAAATTGCAGGAACAGGTCCCGCGGGATAAAGCTCGCCTGGATCGGATCAAGCGCCTCGGCCGTCGCCTCATAGGGCTTTCCCGATATGGTTCCCGGCAGCCCCACCACTTCTCCCGGTTCGACAATCCGCAGGATCAGCGCCTTCCCCTTATTTGACCCCGCCGACAGCTTCACGCGCCCGCTGCACACCACAAACACGCCGCGCGGCTCCTGCCCCTCCACAAACAGAATGGCGCCTTTCGGGTAAGTCGCCGGCGAAGTGATGTTGTCGAGGCCTTCGAGCGCCCGAATCGATAAATCGCAGAATAGCTTCTCTGTGATCAGCGGGCATTCGACGCAACTATCCACCACCTGCAGCCCGTAGGGCGTTTTCACCGGCCTTTCAGCCCTCGCTACCCTAGGCTTCCGATTCGGTACAACCCGCACTCGATACGCCATGAGCCACCTCCTACCACTCGTCCTGTCATGAGCCTTGTTCTTTGCTTCTATCTTTCATAGCGCGTCCCGTCTCCCCCGGCTGTGATGCAAGTCACATTGGGCCGTGAGCCCCATCACCGCTCGGCAAATCCCCGCGCTTCATACTGCGGCTTGTTATTGAGGAGGCTCCAATGGCCATTGATGATCGTGACCTTTTGGACGTTCTGAAATTCGAGCTCAATTTCCTCGAAAAGGGTGGCTACGGCCGCTCGCCCCGCGAGCCTTGGCGCGCACCGCTCGTTTTCGAAGATTCGCCCACTTGCATGAACTACGACTCCAAGGAACAGCCGGAGCCCTGCCAGGCCTGCGTTCTGATGGACCTCGTGCCCATGAGCGAGCGCAAGCAAGCCATCCCGTGCCGCCACATCCCGCTGACCATGGCCGGCGACACTCTGGAAACGCTCTATCGCTGGGGTTCGCAGAACGAGATCGAGGACGTGTACGGAAAGTGGCTGCGCACCACGATTCATCGCATCGAAGAAGAGCGCGATCGATTGTCCGGTCAACGCGCCGCGGATCCTCGACCATCGGCGAATACGCACTAATCCCGATTTGGGGGCTTGTTGATGGCGGCGGACTCAGTTCTGAAGTGTGCCAACCCGGCCTGCGAAAGCCCGAGTTATTGCGCCGGCACCGGCCAATTCTTTCGCCTGGAAATTCTCGCCGCGCGAGAAACCGGCGGCTCAATTCCCCGCAATCCAGTTCCTTCCGCCGGAAAAAGGCCGCGGCTCCGCGTCGTAGATTACTGGCTCTGCGCTCATTGCGCCGAGCTCTATACCTTGAGCTACGATCACGACGCTCACATGGTCTTCGGTGTGAAGCGCCCGCAGCCCGTCGCCGAACCTGAACTAGAACTAGCAGGGAACTTCCTGCTTTCCTCCTAAACCCCGTTCGTCACAACCTATCCGCGAAAATCAAATTAAGCGCGGCTTTCTGCACCGCGCAATCTGTGCTCGCCCCAACGCAAATTTGTAGGTCTGAAAAAAAAAGAAACGCGGGCGGCGTCCCACTTCCGCCCGCGTTTTCTGGTTCGCTCCATGGCGTGGCTACGTCCGGATCGCGACTTCAATCACGCCATTCCGGCGATCGCCGAAGACCCTTCAGGTCCCGGTGATCCGCTCGAACTTGAACATGTGCATCAGCAGCGGCGTCAACTTGATCTGCAAGTTCCGCATGAGTCGCAGCAAATGCCGCGCCGCATTATCCCGCCAAGGGAAAGCGTCGCAACAATCTCGCGCTCGCCGTGTCTCGCCGCAAGAGACTCGAGCCGAACCCAGAGCTTTTCTCGGTCCGCGCCGAGGCTCGGAAATGACTCTCCGAGCACCAAGCTCTTTGTTGCTGCGACTACGCTATCGCGACTCACTCATTCCGCAATATGACGCGAATCACATGCCCTTGTGACGCGGGTCACAACGCGCTTGCGCTGCACTCTTCCTTGACTTCACTTCGCCAATCTCATAAAGTCCGCGCGACTCAAGTCACTCACCTCAGAAAGGCAAAACATGAAAATGCAACGTATTCTCGGTATCGCTCTAGCTCTCTGCCTGCTGCTGCTCGGCGCCGTCGCTTACGCTCAAATGGCCCGCCCCACTCACCGCGGCAGCGTCTACCAACTTTCCTTCATCCGCGTCGTTCCCGGGATGAATTCCGCATACGACAAATATCTCGCCAGCGACTGGAAGAAAGAACAGGAAGCCTTGAAAGCCGAGGGCATCATTCTTTCCTACAAGGTGATCGGCACCGAAGGCCACACGCCCGGTGATTGGAACCTGATGCTGATGGTCGAATACAAAGATCTCGCGACGATGGAAGCCAACGCCGACAAGGCTGATGCGGTGCTGCAGAAATCCTTCGGCGGCGATGAACAGGTGATGCAAGGCTATAAGGATCGCTCGACGATTCGCGAAGTGCTAGGCACACGTCTGGCGCGCGAAATCATCCTCGAACCCAAAATGTAGCCGCTCCGCCTCGCTGAGGCCGGCGATTAATTGTGATTTAGCGGCCCCACGCGCAACATCGCGCGTGGGGCTATTCCATCCGCTCCAACCCAAGCCGTCGGGCGCCTCGTTGCTCCGGCAATCGAATCTTTGTTCGGTGTGAAACACTCCGTGAAACTCACGCTCTGTATCGGCTTAGTTCTCTTGCTCGCCGCGATTCCCGTCGCAAGCCACGCGCCGGCTAAATCCGCTTTCATCTCGTTGCAAGAAGCACAGCCAAGCCTCGCCGCATACCAGGACGCGCTGCCCGAGGATTTGCGCACCGCCGCGCCTCTCGACGACGCTAAATGGGGCAACTGGCTCAGCAAAAGCGATCAGGATGTGCGCGTCCGCCTCGATCAAGGCGAGGAGGACACGCTCAGCAACCTGCTGCGCTTCGGCGTCACCTACACCAAGGAATATCGCATCGACGATGAGTACCTCCCAAAGTATGGAAATAGTTCGCTCGTGGATTCCTTCGCCGATCATCGCGCGGATGATCTCGTCCGCGCGCTCGCATCTCCCAAATCTGGAGAAGGTTTCCGCGAGATGCGCGCGTTTATCGAGAAGAAGGGCTATTCGTTCCAGACTCCCGCCGGCCGCCTGAAAGTAAAAAAGTACCTGCTCGCGAATCTAGCCCGCCTGCGCGACGATTTCATCAAAGCCCATTCCGAAGCCGCAAAAGAAAAGCGCTGGCAATCCTTCGAAGAGCGCGGCATTTCGCTCGACACCAATCTCTGGCCCGACTACGACCTCGATGCCCACCTGCGCGCCCTAGCCGAGAAGGGCGCGCTCAAGCCCGGCAGCGTGCGCAGGATTGCCATCGTCGGCCCAGGCCTCGACTTCGTGAACAAACAGCAGGGCTACGATTTTTATCCGCCGCAAACCATCCAACCATTCGCCGTTCTCGATAGCTTGGTGCGCCTGAAACTCACCGACGCCGCCACCGTCGAGCTCTACACCATGGACATCAGCTCGAGCGTGAACGTGCATATCGAGCGCGCCCTAAAAAATGCCGCCGCGGAGAAGCCCTACGTTCTGCAATTGCCGTGGTATCAGGCGGGCCGCTGGACCGGCGACTTTCGCGCCGCGTTCGTATCCTATTGGACGAATCTCGGCTCGACGATCGGCAAGCCCGTAGCAGCCATTCCCGTGCCGCAAGGCGCAGAAGGAATTGCCTCCCGCGCCATCGCCGTGCCGCCTGAAATCGTTCGCCGCATCACTCCGCTCGATCTGAACATCGTCTATCAACGCCTAGAGTTGGCCCCAGAAGATCGCTTCGATCTCATCATCGGCACGAACGTCTTCGTTTACTATGGCGCCTTCGAGCAATCACTAGTGCGCGCCAATGTGGCCAGCATGCTCAAGCCCGGCGGCTTCCTGCTCTCATCGGAAAAGCTAGCGGACCGCATCGAAAATGGCCTGCAAGCAGACATCACGACGGAAATTCCCATGACCGGCCCGCCAGTGATGACCGACTACATCTTCGGCTATCGCCGAAAGTAATCCATCCAGAAGTACCGCGAGGCTTAGAAGCAGTTGGCCGAAATTAATGCCGCGGCGCAGTCGGCATCAAACCCTTCTTGATCACGGTTGGCCCGACCGAAGAATGTGCATGTCCATGGCAGGTCAGGGTGCAAGAATTCGTGGCCCGGCTATACGAAATTACCCCTCCGTTCGCCGCCACGACGTTCACATCAAAGTTGACCAATCTCTCGCCGGAAACTGTCCCGCTCGTGCTCCCCATTCCATGCGCAGCATGGCAAACCGAACAAGAAAAGCCGTCATTGATATGCCGCGCATGCTCGGAGAAGCTGGCGTTCGTAACTATATTGGATAGACTGTGGCACTTGCCGCACAGCGCATAGGGCCCATTCACGCTCAAATCAGGATTCGGATTCAGATTCGTGATCAGCTGCCCCGCCGCAGTCGTCTGGCTGGCCACGTACTGCCGCTCCAGAATGTGCGTCCACTTCGATCCATGCGGACCGTTGGGTCCCGCGCCGCCAAATTCGCGATTGTCGTCGCTGTTGTGGCAGTCGGAGCACAAAATCTGCGTCCCCATGCTCCGCCCCTGCGTGACGCCGTCGAGATCCAACATATTCGCCAGCAGACTCGGCTGCGGATAAGGACTATTGCTCACGTGCATCACCGGATGGCTCGACGTGCTGCTGATCGCAAACTGCGGAATAACATTCAAAAAGTCGCCCGCCGAAACCAGCCGCACCGGCAAATACCCAAACACAGGATTCGCAGCTTTCCCGGCGCTCGATCCGTGGCAGCGCAAGCAGTTGTCGTATTCATTGACCGCCGGAAACACAACCGTCACGCCATCTGCCGCGCTCACCCCAGCGATGCCGTTCTGCGACACGCGCACCGCAGGCGGCGGCGTGAAGCTGGTCACTTGATTTGCAGCATGGCCGTTGTGGCAATCCGCGCAGGTCGCGTGACGATTGTTGTTCAGCACCACGCTCTCCGCCGCATCGTGCGTATTGATTCCCGCGGGATACGGATGCCCGACCTTTGCGAACTCCGCAAACACGTTCGGAATCCCGGGCGAAAGATTCGAGCCGCCGCTGTGGCAGGCAAGGCAATCCTGTTCGTTCGCCGCGCGCAGCAGCCGCGCAGGTCCCTGGCCGTTGTGCGGCATATGGCAGGAAAGGCACGCGTTCTGCCCAACGTTGGCGTAGCTTCCCACTCCCGACGTAGCTACCGTCTTGTTCGTCGCCGTCGTATGAATTCCCGTCGGCCACCCGGCCAGATGGTTGATCTGTCCCGTCAAAACCCGGTTCGGATCGTGACACGCCAGACACAATTGCCCGTTCGAACTATCCCGCACCAAAAAGTTTTGCGAGATCGTATCTTTCGCCTGCACATGCGGGTTGTGGCACGACGTGCACTCCACATTTCCCTGAATCAGTTGCACCGCTCCCAGCGGATCGGTGGTCTTCCCTTGAGAAACGATCGAGCCGGCAATCTCCACCGTATCTTTTATCGGCAAGACCAGGCTGAACGGATGCGAGTTCTGCAAATTTGTCCCAAACACATCCGTGGGAGTCATCGTTCCAGTCATGCTCACCGCGCCATACACAATCGTTTGCCCCGGCGCCACTGTCCCATCATGGCAGCTCAGGCAAAGGTTGCTGTCTGTTCCGAGCTGCAACGTTTGATTGCCGGTCTGGTGATAGGTCGTGCTTGTGTACACGCTATAGGTCTGCCGCGAAAGTGTCTGGTTCCACAGCGGCGCCGGCGCAAAGCCGGAATGTGGCGCGTGGCAATAGGTGCAGGAACCCGGCCGCGCGCCGGTGATCGGCGACTTGCTGCCTGTGCTCAAATCGTGAGTGCCGATCACGTCCCCGGTCACCTGCGCCGGCAGCTTGGCCGGAGCCAGCAGGATGAACGCGCACGCAAGCAGGAGCCTTCGCTTCACTACTTCCCTCCCACAGGCTGTTTCGGCAAGCCGTAATAATGGAAAACCTGCACGCGGCGGTTGATCGAATCCACCACATAAACGCGATCGTTGTGATCGATAAACAGTCCCGACGGCAATTGGAATTGCCCCGCGGCCGTCCCTCGCTGCCCAAAGTAGTAGAGCAGCTCGCCCTTGCGGTTGAATACCTGCACCACGCCCCACATTGCGTCCACAACGTAGAGATCGCCCTCGGAATCGACGCCGATTCCTTTCGGCCGGAACATCGCCCCGGTGGCGTCTCCGATATGCCCGATCGAGTAGCGGAATCCTCCCGAGCGGTCCAGCACCTGCACCCGGAAATTCATGGCGTCTACCACCAGCAAGTCCGCGCCATCGAGGCGCAGCTCGGTGGGATAGTTGAACTCGAGATCGCCCGTACCTTCACTCCCGATTGTCTGCACCACGCTGCCCTCAAGATCCATCACGAAAATCTTGTCCCGCAGCGTGTCCGTCACATAAATGCGCTTCGCCGCCGAATCAACCGCAATTCCCGTCGGCCGCTTGAAGAATCCTTCTCCGTATTTCAAGCTCCCAATCACCCGGCTGAATTTTCCGCTGGACTCAAACACAAAGATTTTGCCGGTCTCCGAATCGGTCACGTATATGTTGTCTTCCGCATCCACGGCCACGCATTGCGGCGCCAGCAGCCGGTCTTTCCCTTTGTCATGGCGCGAGATGAATTTGTACTTCTGCTGGGCAAAATCGAAGATGTGAATTCCGTAAGCCCCGGGGTCGGTCACGATCACGCGCCCGCGCGAATCCGTCACCACGCTGTATGGCCGGATTAACGAGTGAAACTGCGGCTCGCCCGCCACCACATCCAACAATTTATTCCAAAAGCCGCGCTTCGGCTTGACGTCACGCTCCCAACTGAAATTGCGCTCATAAGTGAGCTTCCGCCCGCCTTCAAGCTGCAACTCGGGAGCCGTTTGCTCGGCGGGCTTCTTCTTGGTGTCCCCGGATCCCCAGGACGCAGTTGCGCAAAGCAGCGCGAGCGCCGCTACCGTCGCCACCGCTCGCATTCTGCTTCGAGGCGCTGAAGCTAGAAGAAGTTGAACCACCTGGAAACCCCGATAAAAAACGACGACACGTTGGCGGGAGGAACCGTTGAGGCGCTGAAGCTCTGCGACAACTTCGCGTAACCTCCCGTCAGGTAAACTTTGCGGAATTGATATTGAAAGTAAGCGTTATATTGCTCGTTCTTGTTGAACGACGCCGGTGTGTCACCGCCCGTATCGCTGCTCGATTTCGAGTAACTTGCTCCGAACGTAAGTCTACGTATCGGAGAAGCTCCAAGTCCAAAAGAATAACTCTTGCCGCCGTAGAGAATCACCAGGCTCGACGGCAGAATCGGCGTGGGCACCGGCGTGGGAACCAGCCCGGCTCCCGTCTGAATCGCGTTGCCATTCGATATGGAATAGCTTCCCGTCACGCTCGCCCAATTTCCGAACGTCAGCCCGGTTGAATAACTCTGGCTGCGGCTCTCGTTGCCGGAGAGCTGCGTCAGCGCCGTCCGCGACCCGGCCGCGCTCGCGCTCCAATAAACTGCCCGGAACTTGCGCCGTATGTTTCCGGAATAATTGTAGTACCCGGTGGTGTAGGTCACCAGCAGCGTCTGCGCGTTTTGCGCGTAACTGAACGACCCGCCGATGAACCATCTCTCGATTCGCCGCGAGTAGTTGACCGTGGCCATCAGTCCCAGAGTGTTCACGTTCATGTTGTCGATTTTAGTATCGTTCACGGTCGTAGAAACATTAAACGAGCCGCCGAGCAATGGGCGCGTGTACAAAAGGCTGCCCCCAAACGTGCTCGAGCCGACGCTCAATCCCAGGAATGACTGATCCCGCCGCTCCACTTCGCCCAGCGCCTGCAGGTCCGGCAGGATCGCATAACTCGCCACCGCCTGCACATCCACCGCGTCCGATTTCTCGTTGGTATTCTCCGGCAACACGATTCCCCCGGCCGATGTCGCCTCCTCGAACAACGTTCCGCCGAGATTGTCCGAGTAGTTGGCTCCCACTGAGAAGTGCAGCTTGTTGGTGGGCTGAATTCCGGCGTTCGCGGTGATCGAATCCACCGTTCCATTGAACCGGAAGCCCTGATCTTCGTTATTAAAAGACGATCGCGTGAAGTTGGCCGAAAATCCTCCGCGCATCGGCAAGGCATGCGAGACATTGAATCCGAATCCGTCCGTCGTCGTGTCCGTGGTCACCGATTGATTCGTGCTGGTGAACAATTGCGGTATCAGTGAGTGCGACGTTCCGTAATCGAAGAACGCCCCCAGGCCGAAACCGTGCGTTAAATATCCGGAATGAAGCGTGAGAGAATCGAAATTGGTATGTCCTGAGTCATTCGCACCGTACACCGAATAGTCCGTGGTGCCTTTTTGAAAGCCGACAGAAAGGCTGGGGACGTCGGGAACATTCTCCGCCCAGTTGATCCCAAACGTGTCGCTGTTCCCGTGCGTGGTGAAGTTCGGCAGCCCCGGAATCGCGAAGCTTCCCTCGCTGTTGTAAGCCTTCGAGTAATTCACTGATCCCGGGAAATGGCTGCCGTTGAAAATTCCCGAGCTGAAGTTCACCCCGCTGGCATCGGAAATAGATTGATAATTCGAATCGGCCCGCGATTGATTCACGTACGGCGAAAGATTGAACGTAAGGAAGTTCGGATCGTAGAAATATCCGGCGAGAGTCGCGGTGCCCCCGAAATTCATGCTGTGGGAGGAAGGTACCTCATCGCCGTACGCCGCCGAGTAGCCTCCCGAGATCACCCCGGTCAGGTTCATGCTGACATCGCCGGCTTGAATCTGCGCGGCCGCTGGGCGCGCCCACATCATCAAAAGTCCGGCCGTGGCAAAACCTACAAATCGAGCAACATGCCGCAAAGCTCCCCCAGACTCCCAAGGCCCCGTTTAAAGAACTTCGACCTTTCCCTTGCGCCGCAGCGCCTCGTCCAGCGCGGCACGTACCTGGTTCGTCTTCTTGCCTTCCAGCTCCTTGCGTAGCTGTGCTTCTGTATCGGCAAATTTCGTCTTGCCCGCCAGAATATGTTTGTTCAGCCGCACGATGGTGTAGGCCTTCTCGATTTGAATGATGCCGGTGATCTGCCCGGGCTCCATTGCCAGCAGCGCGTGCACCACCGCGGGATCCAGTTTCGCGCGGGCCACCGTCTTGTGGTCCCCCATCACCACGCGATAGTCATCGTCCGAGATTTTTTCCGCGAGCACTCCGAATTCTTCGTAGCTCTTGGTCTCTTTCGCCTGGCGCAACGCGTCTTCGGCGCGCCTGCGCCCTTCTTTCAATTGGTCCGTAGTTGCATTCTGGGGAGGGAGAATGGAGATCGTCTGAATCGCAAAGGCCTCCGGGTATTGGAACCGCGCCGGGTTCTTGTCGTAGTAGCTCCTCAGCTCCTGCTCCGACACCTTCGACTTTTGCTCCACTTCAATCTTGAGCAGCGCATCGATCAACAACGAGCGCCGTATCTTCTCGCGCAGCAATTGCTCCGAGCCGTTGAATTCCGTAGCCACAAATTCCTGATACGCGTCGGGAGAAGAGAACTGGCCGCGAAAATCCGCCTCGCCCTTCTCCAACTTCGCCGCGGGCAGCGTCATTCCCCGGCGCAATGCTTCCTGATAGACGAGCTCCTCGAAGATCATCATCTTCATGGCGCCGTCCCGGATATTGGCTTCCATTTCTTTCGGGAAGCCATTTTTGTGTTGCCGCGCGTAGGGAAAAATCGCGTACATCTCGCGTAGCAGGTCGCGATCGGTGAGCACCGTGCCGTTCACTCGCGCTACCGGCCGGCCCACCGGTTGAACCGCTGCATTCGTCGTCGTTGACGCCTGCGCTGCCGCCTGCGGAGGCGCCGCTTGGGCGCGCGCCGTCGAGAGCGCCGCCAGGACCAGCATTCCGGCAAAAATTTGAATCCTCATAACGTCTTCCGGCCCGTCGCGCTGGGTAAATAAGGGGAGAGACTTCGCTCTCCCCTCATAGGTTGAGGTTAAAAAGTGGTCCCAGCCGTCCCGTTGTTCGATTCATTCGCCTCGCCGCCATGGCACTGTCGGCAGAACTGCGCGTCTTGATTCGATCCAGCGGTGGTTGAGCCTGGGTTGTAAGGCGCCAGGATGAAGAACATCGTCTGGTAGTAGCCCGACGGCAAACCGCTCTTCGGGCCGTTCGTCACCTTCACCACGTTCATCAGGTGCTGGTTATGGCAGGTCGTGCACATAACCACGGGCGAAGTGTTGTTGTAATTTCCCGGCTGAACGAAGAAGCCATAGTTCGTGATGAACTTGGCAAAATTCGTTCCCGACGGGACGTTGATCGCGCCAGCCGTGATGGTGCAATCCCAGTTGTACTGCCCGCCGCAGCCGATCACGGCGTTCAGTCCCACTGGATGGTCGTTGAGATAATTGCCTGCGCCGGTTCCATCGTTTCCGAGCAATGTCGGAATCGTATTGAAGGTCCCGTAGGAAGCAGGAAGCGTCTCATAGACCTGGTTCTTCATCATCGCGCCCGTTGCGTAGTTGCCGTCATGGCAACTGAGGCAGGTTAGAACCCCGAACACATCAGGCGTAGTGGCGTTGAAACTGGCCGGTAGAGTCTCGACGTAGAACGAGCCGGGTCTCCCCTGTCCAGTGTTGATCACCTTGTTGTATAGGTTGCCTACGTCCTGGCCCCACAGCGCAATATTTCCGGCAGTTGTGTCACCGGATTTGTTGGCGCCGTTACCAGATGAGCCGCTGTGCGGCGCATGGCAAGCCGCGCAACCGCGGCCGTAGTTTAGGTGAGCGCCGAGGACGTCAGTCGACGGCGAATAGCCGGACTGAGCCGCAGCGATCGTCGCTGAACCCAGAACGACTATTAGGGCGATTAATACTCTCTTCATGGACAAACCTCCAACTCATGCTGCAGCACGCTACTTCTCTTACTTCTATTCACTTCCAGGTACGAGAACTGGGCAAGTAGGCCTTCTCCCGCTTTGTTCTCTTCTCGGCTGTCCGGAGACAGCCAAAAACTCTTGGCGGCTTGTTGCGCCGCGGAACTCTGCACCTCGGCTGACGGGCCATCTTTCTGCGACGACGCGCCCGACGGCTGCTGCTGCGGCGCGGTTTTCTCTGGCGCCGCCTCGCGGCGCGCCTTCTCGGCGGCCGCCTCCGCATCCGTCACGTACTGGAACATCTGCATCCGTCCCGGGTATTGCTCGGTGGTAAAAACGTGGCCCTGTTTGTCGATCGCCACGCCCACCAGCGCTTCGAACTGCCCGGGATAATGTCCGTGCCCGCCGATCCAGGTCAGCAATTGCCCTTCGCGATTGAACACCTGAAGGCGATCCTGGAACGCGTCCGCCACCCAGATGTGTCCGTCCGAGTCGATCGCGATGCCCTTCGGCCGTGCGAAGTAACCCGGACCGTCGCCATGTTGCCCGAACATTCCGATGAACTGTCCGTCCGCATCAAAAATCTCTACGCGGTTGTTCATCGTGTCCGTCACGTACACGTTGCGGTCCTTGTCCAACGCCACGCTCGACGGCGCTCCGAAATCTCCCGGCGTAGTGAGCCAGTGATTTTTGCCGCCGGTTCCAATCTTGCGGATCAATTTCATCGTGTCCGCGTCAAACACGATCACCTGGTCCTGCTGCGTATCCACCACATACAAGAACCGGTTCTCCGTATCGATCGCCAGCCCCACCGGATCCACCAGCCCTTGGTCGATCTGGTTGACCACTTCGTGCTTGGCGTTGAACACCAGCACGCGATGCAGCTTGCCGTCGGAGACGAACAAGCGATCGTCATCGTCGATGGCCAATCCATTGATCAACCCGAAATGCGCTTCGTAGCCGTTGCGGATAAGCTGCACGTCTCGCGTCTCTGTATTGAAAATGAATACCGCGCCCACTTTCTGGTCGGCGACGTAAACCAGGCCCTTCGAATCAAACGCCATCCCGAACGGTCCGAGCAATTGGAATGGGAACGTCTTTACATCGTATTTCTCAGTCTGCCCCTGCTCGCCTGCCAGACGATCCATCCAGCTCTGCTTCTTCTTTTTCGGCGTGGCTGACGTATCGATCTTTTCCCCCGCAAAATAATTCAGGTAGCGCACGCGCGCGATCGATGGCGGGCTTGGCCACACCAGCTTCGAAGTATCGATTTCCGGCTTCGGTGCCGGTTGTTCCGCGTTGGCATCGGCCTTCTTCTTTTTGTTCTTGTCGGCGAAAGTGCAGAGCGGCGAAGCGAGCAGCAGCGCCAGCAGCAGCGCCATCGCCGCTCGCTTGTTACTCATCGAATTTGTCCGCTCGCCGATCATCGCTTCTCTCCGCATTACCGGCCCATATCGATTCTGTTCTTGTGGCATGTGTCGCAGAACGCCATGTTATTTTCCTGGTCTTTCACCAGCAGCCCGGGCTGCAACGATGCGTGCGGCTGGTGACAGCTCAAGCAGCTCAGCGCGAATCGCACCTTCGTCACGTCCTTCGGATCCGGAACATCCGAAACGGGATGCCCCTCGACCGGATGCCCAAACCCGAATTTCAGCGGCAGCACCGGCACGCGGTTCTTCTTGTAGTAGTCATCCGGGAGTTTCACCGCGCCGTTGAAAATCGTGAGCACATGCTCGGCGTCCAGCTTCTGCGGCACCGAGTCCGGCCCGTGACATTCCAGGCAAAGCGCGTTGCCCTGCGCCCGCAGCAAATGTTCCGTGTCGTTGCCGTGCGGATCGTGGCAGGTCGCGCATCCCTGCTGGAACGCCGGCTGGTGCAGATACGCGCTTCTTTCCCTCGTCGGCTTGCTCGACGTGGCATGTCAGGCAAACGCTCACCGGGTTCGGCTTCGCCAGGCCCGGCGAACTCCCCGCATGCGGGCTGTGGCAATCGGTGCAATCCGCTTGTGCGCCGGGGTGCTGCACTTTCGCGGTGTCAATCTGCTTGGCCTTGTCGGCGTGGCAAGTGACGCAAATTTCCTTCGCCGTCGCCTGCGTCAAAACCACTTTGCCGTCTTTTGCCGGCTGGTGGCAAACATCACATTGCTTTTCGGCGAAGGGCGGGTGAACGAATGCTTGCATCAGCTTCGGCCGGTCGGATTGGTGCGGATTATGGCATTGCAGGCAATCCGCGTTTTCAAATGGCTGGTTCTGATGCGCCTTGGCGAGATCCGGGTCCTTCACGTCATGGCAATCGAGGCACAGCGCCGGAACTGCCTTCGTCAGGTGGTATCTGAATTCGCGTTCCTGGCTATCGCCGGTCTTGTGCGTGACGTGGCAAGTGTCGCAGCCCGCGTCTAACGCCGCGTGCCGGCTTCCTTTTTCGGGAACGTTCAAACCCTTGGTGTGGCACTCCAGGCACAGATTCTCTTTCGCGTCTCCCGACGTCGGCTTCAGCAATTGAAACTTGTTAGGCGAAGAATGTGGATCGTGGCACTTCAGGCAGTCGCGAACTGCCGGCGGATGCACCGTGCCCTTGATTTGCGCCGCGTTCTTATTGGCGTGACACGTGAGGCAAAGTCCGTAAGGCGTCGTGGTGATGAGCTTTACGCGCGTTACATCGCGGTTGACGCGCACTTCGTGGCACGACGTGCATCCCAGCGCCATCGCCGAATGAACCGACTTGCCTTTCGATTGGTCCTGATGACATTCGAGGCACTTCGCTGAGGGAGTGTTCTTGTCGAGCGGAACGGGGTGAACATCCGCCCGCGCCTGCGTGACCGCGAACAACGCAATGACTGCAAGCAAAGGAAGAGCGCTTGGCGTGAACTGCGCCAAGCGCGGCCTTCGCAAGATCAGGATCCGTGTTCCCCGGGAGCTTGATTGGCTCTCTGGTCCACCCACTAAGTGACTGCGCATAAAAGAGTTACGAGACCGCGCCGACCGAAACGTGCTGAATGCCTTGCGTGCCTCTCCCGAATCCGCCCGGCGTACAACTAACATCCCTGCTTTCAACGACATCCGAACACACGGTTTCGCCGTACAGTTCGGGTATCCCACAGCTCGGCGGTGACCGTGCATGACGCCTATTTGAAGGCATCCAGGCTCACTGCGCTGTGACGTCCGTCACACTCGCTCGTGACGCGCAACACTCCTACAATCGTCGCCAGAAGTGAAAAACGTTAGTGTGAGGGGGGACGCGGTCGCTGCTCATTATCCGCTCATTGCCGCCAGCAGTCCACACAATAAGTTTTCGATCCCGCGGCCCAAAATGGAACATCGCCGCGTTCGCGGTCGAGGCATGATCGCCGCCCCGGCTTCCGTGGTGCCAGCTGCCAGCCGGCGTTTTTTCTTCGTCTCCTTTCTGGCAGGAAATTGGAGCTGAAAGGCGTCTTAAAAAGCTCCGTTTCACGCGATTAGAAATGAAGCCGACGATTTATTTTCAATGAGTTACGGCGATTTCTAATAATTTCGCACGCGATTAGAATTTGCGTTCGCTTTGGACCTCCGGAGTAGTCACTGGGAGCGGTTGAGGCGCCGTAGGGCCCGCGGCAGGCAGTGCGCTCGCGGGAGCAGCCGGGAGTTCTGCTGCGTGCGATTCGATGTAACGCACTTCGTGAGTGACGATTACGCGGCGGGGAGGCTCGACCCAGCGGCCGCTGTCGTCCAGGCAATTGCACGCGCGGATGGCCTGGATGACGCCGGCCGCAGTGGGCGTCGCGTCTCCGGCGCGTTCGATGATGCGATGCAGGGAGCGGCGCATGGTCAGATTGCGGGCCTCCTCGAGACCCATGGCGATGGCGTGGCGCCGGACGGCGTCGGAGGAGGGAAGATCGAATTCATCGGCGATGTCCATGAGGGGCACCCAGTGCATGAAGAACTGCTCAATCGCAGCGCGATCCTCGTGTTGGCAAATGGAGCATTTGCGGGAGTGACGCTCTGTTTCGGAGAGGAGCGCACCGGAATTTGATGCGCGGCGAGAGCGGTCACGCGAAGCTGGACGGGATTTCTTGCGCGGATGAGGTGATTCCTCTTCTGATTGGGACGCCAGGATGGCTTCCGCTCGAGCTTGGGTTTTGGCCACATCTTCCGGAGTGATGTATTGAAGCAGGGTGTCTCTGAGCGGGTTTAGCGGAGCGTGATCGGGTAAATGTTGGTTGGAGGATGTGGACTGGGACGGATTGGGATTGAAGCTGTTGTCGTAGTTCACGGTATTCCTTTTCCTTTTTTTTACTGCATGCGCTGGCGCTTGCAGGATTTGGTGTCGCGTGGCGACGGGTACTGGAGTCGGCGGCGGAGTTTTTACTGAGGGACTGCTTGTACGGCTTGCCGCCTTCTGCGGGCTGCCTTGCGGCGGCCGACATTAGGATTAGTGGAGCATGAAAAATGGGCGGGGGCAATGGGACGGACGTGTGGAATGGGGGCAGTGGGAGAGGCGGAGAAGAAATTTCAAATTTCAGATTTGAGATGAAAAAGAAAGCAAAATGCAGGAACGAAATACGAGGCCGTGCAGAAGCGGAAGATTCACGTCAGAAGAGGTGAGCTAGATCTGAAAACATAATCGACGGTGCGCGGGACGAGGTGTCGCTATTTGTGAAAGGCGTTGGTGGAGAGCTTCCAGCCGATTGATGGTGGCTTGGAGTCCGGCGAGGGCTCGAACTCTTCGATTTCTGCTTCGGCGAAGGTGGGCTCGACTTTCGTTACGCGTGCGGACTCAAATTTCCTTGCCGGCCGATAAACGTGGAATTCCATTTCTCGCTTCACACCTTTGGCGCTTCCGGAGCTCAGCACCACCGTCGTGATTCGGTTCGAGCCATTGAGGTGGGTTTCCTTTATCGAGGAGATGGCCGCCTCGATGGGGTGGTTCAACAGATAAGGCAGATATTCGGTGGGGATGCCTGGCTTTCCGTGGACGCGCTTGTGGTCGTCCCCATGGCGCAATAAGTACCTCGCACATAGAAATTCTCCTGGACAGGGCTCGAAACCGGAATTGACGTCGTTTGAAAACTCGATCATTCCATCCGATGGAATTAGATAGTGACGGTTTCCCCAAAGTACGGGGACTAGTTCGGGAGCGATGCCGTGAAAGCCTTCGCGGTCATTCGGGAAGGTCAACTTGAGCTCAATTTTTCCGTCGTGCTCTTCTACATCTCCGTAATTCAGGTCGTACAGGCCGAGGCATCCATTCCAGGTGAATACGAAACCGGATTTCGGGGCAAGAATGAGGTCGACGATTACGCCGAGACCGTCGCCATAGTGGTATTCGCCGGCCCACGGGTGTCCTTTCAATCCCTGAAGTTCGAGCCTGATTCGTTCCTCGCGCGCTCTGGAAGCCGCGAGGGAGTCATCGGAGAATTTTAGGTTATGGTCCGGGTCGTAATTCTGTGCGGCGATTCGCGAGGGAAAGAGGAGGGCGAGTGCGGCTAGTAGCACGAATGAACCAACGAAACTGAGTTTCCGTGACATCGGTCACCGCCGGGATCCAGTGTTCTCTAGATTACATTAACTTGACTTGGCCGGCGTGGTAATTGTTGACGCGAGTGGCGGGACTTTTAACTTTTCCTAGACGTCGCATCCTTCATCGTTTCTTCTACCCGTTTGCGAATTCGCCGCTTTCTGAAATTTAGCCGTCTCATAGAATGTCTGCACGGCCAATCCCCGCGGTTTTCGGGGAGCCAGCGCTAAAGCGCATCGTCTGAGGCGAGGCTTTTTCCGGAGCGCTTCCCGATACAAACCATCGGGACGCAAAAGGCACGGAAGCGCTGCTTTCCCCGTCCGCCATATTTCTGGCGGACGGGGGCTGCCACATTTGTCGAGAACGGCCCAGCGCTAAAGCGCAGCGTCTAGAGCTGAGCTTTTTCCGGAGCGCTGAAGCGCTCCTTTCCCCGCATGAATGCGGGGGCTCCCTCCGAAATGCGGGTGCTTCCTCCGAAAAGTGAGGGCTCCCTCCGAAAAGCGGGACTTCCGTCAGCGTCGAGTGTCAAACAGCTATAGAGGTTGCGGAAAAAAGGCCAATTCGACGATCAGCCGGCGTATATCGATGTGTTCAGTTGGCGCAAGTAGTTGCAAACATTAGACGCTGAGATCCTTCGCTTCGCTCAGGATGACAGCGTTTTGACTTTTTCCGCAGCCTGTATAGCCGTCGGGCTTTTACGAGCGGGACGCTGCTGCAGATTCGACGCTTTTATGTTTGCGATGAAATTGACTTGCGGCGTTGGAGTGTGAGAGAAAATTCGCTCGGAGGTGTGCGGACATGGCACGAAGCGGAGCGGTTCGGGTGGAACGGATTTATGGCGTGCATCCTGGCGTGGCTATGGTGCAGAAGTGGGTGACGGAGCTGAAGGGGAAGACTGGGCGATCTGTTGAGGAATGGGTGGCTTTGATCAAGAAGGATGGGCCAAAGGATGAGAAGGGGCGGCGGGAGTGGCTCAAGACCAAGCATAAATTGGGGACTAATTCGGCTTGGTGGTTGGCGGAGCGGGCTGACGGAAAGGGCGGGGAGGATAGCGATCCGGAAATTTATTTGCAGGCGGCGGTGGGATATGTGGAGGAGCAATACTCGGGGGCGAAGGCTTCGTTGCGGCCGATTTACGATGAGTTGCTGACGCTGGGGCGGTCGCTCGGCGAGGATGTGAAGGCTTGTCCTTGCAAGACGATGGTGCCGTTTTACCGGCAGCATGTGTTTGCGCAGATTAAGCCGACCACGAATACGCGGGTGGATTTGGGATTGTGTCTGACGGACTATAAGGGCAAGTTGCCGAAGCGCGTGATTGATACGGGCGGAGCGGCGAAGAAGGACCGGATTACGTATCGCATGGAGATTAAGGCGGTGGGGGAGATTGATGACGAGGTGAGGAAGTGGTTGAAGATTGCGTATCAGTTGGATGAGTGAGATTGGGAAGATTAATTGACGCGCGGGGCGGAGATTTCAAATGGCCTTGTTGACATCACAGCGCGCAACAAGAAAAACCGGATCGAGGTGTCCTACGAGATCCTTCGGGCCGCGCCAAAGCGCCCGATTTCCGCGCACGCCTGGAGTGAATGGACGCGGAAATCGGGCTGCGCGGCCCTCAGGATGACACGTATTCGCTCTCTGTGAATGGAAGTAAATAGGACGATTTCAGGTTTGAAATGAAGTCATCTTGCAAGTAATTTACGCAGCCAAGCGAAGTTGATTTCAAGAGCCAGCGCTAAAGCGCTTCATCAATCACGGGGCTTTCCCCGGAGCGCTAAAGCGCTCCTTCCCCCGCATGAATGCAGGGGCTCCCTCCCGAAATGCAAGGCTCCCACCAGAATACGGGGACTAAGATGCGGAAGGCGAAAGATTGTGCGGAGGTGGCTCGATGAAAAAACGGGGAGGGGATTCGGCGGTTCGCGCGGTTAGGGCTGCGGATGCGGCTTGGTTGCGGGCGTTTACGGAGCGCGATTTGGATGCGGCGGCCGCGCTTTGCGATGCGCGGGGGTCGATGCTGGTGCCGAACACGCCGATCGCTACAGGGAAGCGGGCAATTCAGAAGATTATTGCGAGAGGGTTTGCTATGCCGGGGTATGAACTGGATTGGCGTCCAGATAGGGCGGGAGTGGCGCGTTCGGGGGAGCTTGGTTATACAAGCGGGAAATACCGAGTGAAATTCAAGAACGCTGCGGGGGAAATGGTCTTTGATAAAGGGAAATATTTGATGGTTTGGAAGAAGCAGGCGGATGGGGAGTGGAAGGTTTTGTTTGATATGAATAATTCGGATCTGGAAGTTGGAAAGTAGAGGTTGGAAGTCAGATGTTGGGAGTTGGAAGAGACACGCTACACGAGTGAGACACCCGAGGTTGCGCCGCGGGCTGGGCGGGGTTATCGCGGCGCGTTGCGGAGTGCTGGCGCGAGTTACTTCGATTCGGTGGTTTCGGCGTCGTTGCCGGAGGCTATTGAGGGCTTGGCTTGTTGCGTCTGCAGGGACTGGGCTTGGGCTTGGCGGGCTGTGTTGCTGATTGTCACTTGATCTTGCGGGGCGGCTGTTTTGACTACTGTCGTGCCCGTCTTCGGGGCGGCGGTGGTGTTTAGTTCTGTGGTCTTTTGCGCTGCTTGGGTGTGGGCTGCTGCTAGTGCGGATTGCACGGGATTAATTGTGGGCATGTTTGCCTCCGGTTGTCTTATCGGCGGGGGTGGAGGGAACTTTAGGGGAAAAGAGGAAAGTTGTGCAGGAAGAACGCGGTGTGGTGAGGTGGAGGCAGGCCGACGAAAAACCGGGCGCAGCAAGCGGCGCCCCTACGAAGAGAAAGGCAACGGCAAATGCAGATCCTTCATCCGCCGAGGCGGATTCAGGATGACAGCTGAAGAAGGACGGGACGACTGGTACAGAAAAACGGGAGGACAACTTCGGAAGAGGGAAAAGTCAAAAGCCCCACGCGCAACACCGGCGCATGGGGCACCCTGCGCTTCGCTCCGGCTTTCTTGGGAACGCGGACTACGTTTGCAGATTTAGGATGGCGGTTAGTTCTGTGGGGTCGTCGCCTACGATTGTTTTGAAGCCGAAGCGGTTGGCCAGGCCTTGCATGCCGCGATTTTCCGGGAGGATGTTCGCGGTGATGCTGGTTAGTTTTTCGGCGCGGGCGATTTCGATTAGGCGGCGTAGGAATTCGGTGCCGAGGCCTTGGCGCTGGACGCTGTCGGTGATCAGGACGGCTACTTCGGCGTCGCGGGTGTCGCGCTCGCGAGTGAGGCGGGCTACGCCGAGAATTTCGCGCTGGCCGTCGGCGGCGGGTTTTGTTTCCGCGACCAGGGCCATTTCGCGATCGTAGTCGATGAAGCATTTGCGGAGCAGGCGCTCGTGAGCCACGCGCGTATCGAGTTTTTCCATGTGGAAATAGCGGAGATAGACGGTTTCGGCGGAGAGCGTGGCGTGGAAGCGGACGAGCAGCGGCTCGTCTTCGGGGCGGATGGGGCGGATGGTCACTTCGTTGCCGTTCTTCATTTTCCACGGCCAGATGTATTGCGCGGGATAGGGACGAATGGCCGGGCGCGGAAGTTGCGCGTCGGCGACGGAATTGTCGAAGAGGACGATGCGCGCGTCGAGGGCGAGAAGGCGATCCGGTGAAGCGAGAAGCGGATTGATATCGATTTCCTTGATGCGCGGGACTTCTACCGTGAGAGAGCTGAAGCGGACCAGCAGGCTTTCGAGCGCAGGTAGATCGACGGGTTTGCGGCCGCGGACACCTTGCAGGGCTTTGTAGATTTTTGTTTGCTCGATCAGGCGGTGCGCGAGCGTGGTGTTGAGCGGCGGCAGCGCCAAGGCGCGATCTTTGTAAACCTCGACTAATTGGCCGCCGGAGCCGAAGAGCAGGACGGGGCCGAATTGCGGATCGACGCTGCTGCCGAGGATTAGCTCGTAGCCGTCGAGCTTGATCATGGCTTGCACGGTGACGCCTTGGAAGGCGGCGGCATTGGCGCGGGCTGTGACCGACGCGCGGATTTCGTTGAAGGCCTCGCGGACTGCATCTTGCGTGGTTAGATTTAGTTTTACGCCGCCTACGTCAGTTTTGTGAGTGACGGTTTCGGAGTGCAATTTCAAAACAACCGGGAGACCGATTTCGCCGGCGATGCTCGCGGCTTCGTCGGCCGAGCGTGCGATTTTTGTGGGAACTGTGGGAATGCCGTAGAGATCGAGAATTTGCTTGGATTCGAATTCGGTGAGGATGGTGCGGCCTTGCGCTTGGATGGGCGCGAGCAAATTTTCGGCGGCGCGGCGTCGAGCTTGCGCGGCGTCGGGAGAATCGGCGATGGCGGGAGTTTCGTAGAGGCCGCGGAGATGATAGGTGAATTGCCACATGAAATCGAAAGCGCGCGCGGCGGTGTCGGGATAAGCGAAGGTGGGAATTCCGGCGGTATTGAGCGCGGATTCGCCGGGAGCGACGAGTTCGCCGCCCATCCAACTTGCCAGGATGGGCTTGCCGCTGCCGCGGGCATACGGGCGCAGGCGTCTGGCTACGCCGGCGGGATCGGTCATGCCTTGCGGAGCGAGGATGACGAGAAGGCCGTCACTGGCGGGATCGTGGATGGCGATTTCGAGGGCGCGTTCGTAGCGATCGGGATCGGCGTCGCCGAGTATGTCGATGGGATTGCCATGGCTCCAGTGGGGAGGGAGAAAAGCATCGAGAGCGTGACGGGAATTTTCGGAAAGAGTCGCGAGTTCGCCGCCGTGGCTGATGAGTGCGTCGGTGGCGAGGACGGCCGGGCCGCCTGCATTGGTGAGAATGGTTAGGCGCGGGCCTTGCGGGCGCGGCTGGCGGCTGAGAACTTCGGCCATGTAGAAGACGTCGGAAATGCTGGGAACGCGGAGGACGCCGCAGCGGCGCAGAGCGGCGTCGAAAACTTCGTCGCTGCCGGTCATTGCGCCGGTGTGAGAAGTGGCGGCTTTGGAGGCGGCTTCGGTGCGGCCGGCTTTGATGACGATGATGGGCTTGGTGATGGCGACTTCGCGGGCGGCGGAGAGGAAGGAACGCGCATCGCCGATGGATTCCATGTAGATGAGGATACTTTTCGTGTCGGAGTCGTAGCCGAAATAATCGATTAGATCGCCCCAGCTTACGTCGAGCATGGAGCCGGTGGAGACGAAGGCGCTGAAGCCTACCTGTTCGCGCAAACTCCAATCGAGAATGGCGGTGAGTAACGCGCCGCTTTGGCTGAGGAAAGCTACGTTGCCTTTGCGGGCGATGGTGTGAGCGAAAGTGGCGTTGAGGCCGACTAGCGGATTCATTACGCCGAGGCAGTTGGGGCCGATCACGCGCATGCGGCTGCCTTGGATGTCTTCGCGGATTTGGCGTTCGAGGGCGGCGCCTTCTTCGCCGCGCTCTTTGAAGCCGGCGGAAATGACCACGACCGAGCCGACTCCGGCTTCGCGACATTCGTGAATTACGCCGGGAACCGTGGGAGCGGGCGTGACGATTACCGCGAGATCGACTTTGCCGGGAACTTTGCCGATGGCGGGGAATGCCTGCAGGCCGAGAATTTCGGAGCGCTTGGGATTGATGGGAATGACCTGGCCTTTGAAATCGCCGTTGGCGAGATTGGCGAGAACGGTGCCGCCGACGCTGCCTTCGCGATCGGTGGCGCCGATGACGGCGACGCGCGAGGGCTTGAAGATGGAGTCGAGGGCGCGGGATTGGATGGTGGCGCCGGTGGAGGCGAGAGTTTCGGTTTTCGGAATCGAATTCACGTCGGTCATGGAAATACTATCGGCGGAAGTGGTCATGGTTTCAAGTCCTCGGTAGCGAGATCGGCATAGATGCGCGCAGCTACGGCGCAAACTTCAGGGAAATTGGAACGGCTAATTGGCTCTGTTGACCACGTAGTCCGAACCAAGAAAAACCGGATCGAGGACTCCCACGAGATCCCTTCGGGAGACTCAGGGCAAGCTCTTCGGGCCGCGCCAAAGCGCCCGATTTCCGCGCAGGTCTGCGATTTATGGACGCGGAAATCGGGCTGCGCGGCCCTCAGGATGACACGTGTTCGCTCTCTTCGAGCGGAGGTCGACAGAGCCGGGCTAATTCCCAAAGGAAGGGGAATTCAGATTACCAGCGGGCCGAGCGGCGCGCCAGTATGATTTTCAGATCACGAGTGCGGTAGATACTCCGCAGATCGTCTCTGCGGGCCGCGCCTTCGCGGTGGCGAGTTCGACGTGCTGGCCGCGCACGGTGAGAACCGGGCAGTGCGAGTGCGCGACGATGTGTTGCGCGGTGGTGCGCGCCAGATGCGTGGTTGCGCCGACATAGCCGGTGGCCTCACGCACGCCGACAATGATCAAATCGGCGCCGCGTTCCTGCGCGACTTCGAGAATCTTGTGCGCGGGATCGCCGTATTGCACGAAGGCTTCGGGACGGCACCAGAGTTCCGCGCTTGGCGGAATAAGCTCGTGAAGGTGATACATGGAGTTCGCCACGGTTTCTTCCGCGATTCTTTCGTTGGTAAGAACCTGGCGCTGCCGCAGAACGTTCAGGAGCACGAGGCGCGCCTGATTTTCCTGCGCCATGGAAATGGCCCACGGAGCGGCCGCGAGCGATTCCGGAGTGAAGTCGGTGGCAAACAGGATGCGGTGAAAGCGTCCGCCACTGTGAAGGCCGCGATCGACCGCGGGGCCGATGGTAAGAACGGGAATGGGCGAGCGGCGGAAAATTTCTTCGGCGACGGAGCCCATGACAAGTCTTTGCGGGCCGGTGCGGCCGTGGGTGCCGAGAACGATGAGATCGGCCTTGAATTCGAGAATGGCATCTTCGATGGTAGGCCAGACGTCGAAGCCGCGCTTGACGGTGGTGTCGTGAGTTACGCCATCGAGCTGCGATTCGATGCGCTGCATTTCAATTTCGGCGGCTTCTTCCTCGGCTTCCAGGGTGGCCGCAGCGAGTTCCGGCGTCGTGTAGGCGAGAGTGTTCGGCGTCAGAACATGGAAGGCATGCAAGGCCGCGCCGTATTCCCGGGCGACAGAAACGCCAAACGCGAGCGCCGCCTGGGAAGGTGCTGAGAAATCCGTCAGATACAGGATATTGCTGAGAGAAATGCGCGAGCCCACAGGAAGAGTTGTCATATGCCACCTCTCAGGTAAAAGGATGCAAGAAGCGGGAGGATGCAAGCAGTGAGAGGTGTCACGGAGGGAGGTGATGGCGGTCACGGTTAGGGGACGGGAGTGAAAGTATGGTTTAGGAGGGTCAGTGCGTTATCGTTTTGGTACACCGCCGCACATCCTTGCTTGGGGCACGCTAAACTATATTTTTGTATAACCAATTCGGAGCGCTCATGCGGATACCCTCTCCCGCTCTTGCTCTCATGTTGCTGCTCGCGGCTCCGCTTGGCGGTGGCGCGCAAACCAAGGACGCCGCCGATCTTTCGGTTCCCGATCGGCCTCACTATGTATTTCAACGAGTGGGCGAGGAACTAGGGCTCGGCTCCGTCACTCCTTCCTGCATTCTTCAAGACCAATTGGGATTTATCTGGATCGGGACGCGCGATGGATTGCTGCGCTACGACGGTGCGCGGGTAATCCGCTTTGGACTGGACCAGGGATTGCCGAGCACGGACGTGGAGCAGATCGAACAGGCGCCCAACGGGCGAATCTGGATCGTGACGCGGGAAGGGTTGGCGTTTTTCGAAGGGAATGCGGTGCATTCGTTCAAACTTCCCGAAGCGAATTCGGAGTTCAACGGGGCGCAGTCACTGGCGCTCGATCGCGACGGAATTCCCTACGTGGCGACGCTGAACGGCTTGCTGCGTCTCGATCCGGCAAAGGGAAAGATATCGCGAGTATGGGGCAAGGCGGATGGAATGCCTGCGGCCGAAGTGGAAGCGGTGACGGTGGGCCCGACCGGACGAGTGTGGCTCGCGTCGGACCATCGCGTTGGATGGCTGGATGGAGAAGAGCATCTGCAATTTTTCCCGCTGGAGAGCGGGCTGCCGCGGGAAAAAATTGTGACCATTCTCCGCGACAATCAGAAAGTTTTGTGGGTGCGGACATCGTTGCACTTGTACCGGCTCGATCCCGGGGAGACGCATTTCGAGGCGGACGCGCCGGACCTGCCTCCGGCAAATGATTTCGGGCGGGCGGCGCTGGATCACGCGGGGAATTTAATGATTCCCAGCGTGATGGGATTGTTCCGGCGGGTGAATGGCGATTGGGAACTGATCGATCAGAGCCGCGGAATGTTTACGAACGCGACGTTCACAATCACCGAGGATCGCGAGGGGGCGTATTGGATCGGGTTGGGCGGCGCGGGAATTCAGCGCTGGATCGGGCGAAAGACGTGGGCGAGTTGGACGCAGGCCGAAGGATTGCCGGACAACGTGGTGTGGAGCGAATTGCGGGATTTGCAGAAGCGGCTGTGGGTGGGGACGAATAATGGTTTGGCGATGTGGGATGCGGAACGGCATGCGTGGCGAGTGTGGAAAGCGAAAGATGGATTGAACGGATCGACGGTGCGCGACATGGCGGTGGCTGCTGACGGAGCGGTCTGGGCGCTTTGCTTTCCTGGAGGATTGACGCGCTTTGATCCGCTGACGCTGCAGCCGGAAAAAGTGGCGGCGCCGGAACCAAATCCTACGGGAATCAGCCGCGGGCCTGATGGGCGATTGTGGATCGGGAATTATAGCTACTTGAAGGCGCTGGAATCGGCGAAGCGGCCGTATCGCTTTGTGGATGTGCCGACGCCACCGGGGTTGGGAGTGATTGGCAGCGCCAGCCGCCTCGTGATGGGTCCGGAGGGCGTGCTGTGGGGCAGCGGGCATAAGGGAATTTCGCGGTTCGACGGGCACTCGTGGACGCATTTCACGCGGGACGATGGCTTGATGGAGGATGAGGTCACGGAAATTGCGCCGGTCAACGCGAATGAAGCGTGGTTTCATTATCGCGATGCGCTGGGAGTGAGCCGGCTGCGCATCGTGGATGGAAAAACGCAGGTGACGCATTTCGGGATTGCCCAGGGCTTGCCGGGGCTCGAGATCTATATGCTCGGCGCGGATCACCAGGGAAATGTGTGGGCCGGTGGCGAGCACGGGCTGACGGAGTTTGTGCACAACGGCAGCGCGCTGCGATTCACACGATCGGATGGATTGGTTTGGAACGATCTGAGCGCGGGCGGATTTTATGAGGAGCAGGATGGAACGCTGCTGTTCGGCACGAGCGGCGGACTGGCGCGCTTCAATCCTTTTGTTGCCGACGACAATCACGATGTAGCGCCGACGGTGGTGATTACGGCTGCGCACCTTGGGACGAAAAACCGGCTGAGCGAAGTGAACCCGAAGGCGACGCATGACGACAACACATTCAGCGTGGAGTTTGCGGCGTTGACTTACCGCGATCCGGAGAATGTGCGCTGCGGGTACCGTCTGGATGGGTTGGAGACGGAGGTCAACGATACGACTTCGCGGGACGTGCGTTATCCGGCGCTGCCGCCGGGACGTTACCGCTTTGATGTGACGTGCCGGTCGTCGCGCGGAACGGCGAGCACGCCGGCGCGATTCGCGTTTGTGGTTGAGCCGGCGTGGTGGCAAGAGTGGTACACGCGAGGCGGGGCGCTGCTTCTCGGATTGTTGGCGCTGGTGGGAGTGATTCGCAACCGCACGAAACAATTGGAGCGCGAAAGGATGCGGCTGGAAAAGGCTGTGGAGGAACGCAGCGCGGAACTGGCGGAAGCGAATCGCGTTCTGGAGGAGATGACGCTCACCGATCCGCTGACGAGCGTGCGGAACCGCCGGTATTTTCAGGTGACGATTCCCGCGGACGTGGGGCAGGCGGTGCGCGGCTACGCTTCCGGGGATAAATCGCGGCGGAATCGCGATTTGATTTTTTATTTGATTGATGCGGACCACTTCAAGGAAATCAACGATCGCTTCGGGCACTACGCGGGCGATCAAGTGTTAATCGAGATGACGCGGCGAATCAGCTCGGCGATACGACATTCGGATGTGCTGGTGCGCTGGGGCGGCGAGGAATTTTTGGTGGTGTCGCGATTCACGGAGAGGAAAGATGCGGTGGCGCTGGCGGCGCGCGTGCTGGGGAATGTGTCGCGCGAGCCATTTGAGATCAAGGGCGCGGGGGTTTCGCTGCATCGCACGTGCTCGATTGGCTGGGCGGCGTTTCCGTGGGATCCGGATTCGCCGGAGGCGGTGAATTACGAAGAAGTGTTGGGGATGGCCGACCGGGCGCTTTATGAGGCGAAACATTCGGGGCGGAATCAAGCCGTTGGAGCGCTGCCTGCGGAAGGGGAAGCAGAGTTGGTGGGCGCGCCGGCGAATTTTGCGGCGCAAGGGCGCGCGGGGAAGAGCGATGTGCGGACTACGTATTTGAAGACGCCGGGGATTGCGCCGCCGGCGGTGAGTTGAAGATTTCCGAATAGCCTGCCTGATTGCGATCGAAAGCAACAAAACCAAGACATACGATCGATTTACGCCTAGGTCGTGGCGAGCGCCGCGGTGGAGTGTACGGGGAGCGGGCGGAGCAAGCCCCGCCCCTACGGTCTCAGTTCGTGCGTTGGTGCCGATTCATTTAATTGCGAATCGTTATTCGGTATCAGCGGATGCGGCGGTCGGATTCGTGGATTTTGGCGTCGTTGATGCTGGCTATGCGGCGGCGCATCAGGCCGGTGGCGTCGAATTCCCAGAGCTCGTTGCCGTAGGAGCGCCACCATTGGCCGGTGGCGTCGTGGGATTCATATTCGAAAGTTACGGCGATGCGATTTGCGGTGAAGCACCACATGGTTTTCTTCAGGCGATAGTCGAGTTCTTTTGTCCATTTGCGGCGGAGGAAGGATTTTATTTCTTCGCGGCCGTGGATGAATTCGTCGCGATTGCGCCAGTCGGAATCTTCGGTGTAAGCGAGAGCGACGCGCTCGGGATCGCGTGAGTTCCAGGCGTCTTCGGCGAATTGCACTTTGGCGCGGGCGGATTCTTCGGTGAAGGGGGGCTTGATGGGCTGCGGTGCGGATTGCGGCATCGGAGGCCTCCTTGGTTTCTGTTGGGGATAGTCTCATGGATTTGTTGGCGTGTGCTTGGAATGGAAAGGGCGATTCGGAGATTTCAAATTTCAGATTTGAAATTTCAGATCAAGGCGAAGATGGGAATGGCGATTGTTCTTGCTTCCGTTTCATTCCGTTCCGCTGAGACCTTCGATCACTTGGGGGTCTTGGTTGATTCTGACTTTTTCTCTGTAGGGTCACAAAAAAGCCGGCTGGCAGCCGGCGATACGGGGGACGGAGCTTGCGGCGATTTATTGATTGAGGCGCTTGGGGCCGCTTACGTAGGTGTTGCCTTGTTCGTAGAAACGGAGCGGGCGATGGATTTCTTTGGTGATGCCTATGCGCTTGCTTGTGGCGATTGGGGCGGGCGGGGCTAGTGCTTCGGCGAGCCAGAGAGGATGGCTGAGTCGAGATTTATTGACGGAAGAACGCCGGCTGGCAGCCGGCGCTACGCAGAGATCTGTGCCATCCAGACGCTTGTCGATTTGCAGGGCTTCGGCCAGGCGGCCTGGACCTTTGGTTAGTTCGTGGACGTTCTTTATGCCGCGATTTTTTTGCATTTGTTCGATGCCTTCGACGGGTTCGAGAGCGCGGATTAGGACGCCGGTGCCTTGGCCTTTTGCGCCGGCGGAAACATTTAGGGCGTAGTGCATGCCGTAGATGAAATAGACGTAGGCGTGTCCGCGCTGGAGGAAGAGCGAGCGATTGCGCGGCGTTTCGCCCCGGAAGCCGTGGCCGGCAGAATCGCCGAGGACGTAGGCTTCGGTTTCTACGATGCGGCCGATGATTCTGCCGCGCGGGGTTTCGCGGACGAGCGTTTTGCCGATCAAGTAGCGGGCCAGGGCTTCTGTGTCTTGCGGAAGTTCGGCGCGGCGGAGGGGGCGAAGGGATTTCTTGGAGGCTTGGTGATTTGCGGGTTGTGATTTTTCTTTGGGCATCGCGATTCGATCTAGATTATGGATTAGGTTGAAATGCGTTTGCACTAATTCGGAGAGAGCGGGACTGGTGCGGGGCTTGCGCGGGGATTTATAGGTAGCTCGCGGCTTGGGAGCAGATGCCGCCCTAAAAGGGCGGCGCTACATACGGCCGGCGGTCTTAGGTGGTGGTGAATGTGGTGAAGGGCGAGCTTGCGACTTGATCGCTTGCTCGCCCTCGCGGAGTTCTTAGAACGAGAACTTTGCCGCGAACTGGAACTGCCTTGGGTTCAGCATCGTTCGCGGCGTGCCGAAGAGCGCGTTCGGCACCGGGGGAGCCGGAGTAAGCCCCAAGCCGGCTACCGGACAGCTCGGGGGCACCGTTCCCGGAGGCGCCGAGTCGAAAAATGCGGCGGTTTGCTGCGTCGTGATTGTGGCGCTGTCCTTGTAACGCGCTGGGATTGCACCGTTGCCGCAGAAGACGGACGCGCCGTACACAGACGTGACTTCGTCCACATTGGGCCGATTGAGGAGATTGAACGCGTCCACCATCAGATCGAGTCTGAGACGCTCTTTAATCTGGAAGTAGCGCGAGAGCCGCAGATCCCAGGAGTAGAGATGGTCGCCAAAGTAGGAATTTCTCGGGATGGTTCCGACGCGGTCCGTGACCGGATTCGTATCGCCGTTGGCATCGAAGCCGACAAACTCCGTGAACGGCCGCGGAGATTGCAGCGTGATGATGCTGCTGAACTCGAAATTGCGCAGGAAGCTGTCCTTCGGTCCATCGGCGGTGAAATTGGTGATGAAGCGATGGCGGACGTCCTGGTTGGAGTTGGCGCGCTCGAGCGGCCGGTCGTACAAATCTTGCGGCGTGCTGACGAAGGTGGTGAACGTGCCGTCGTCGAGCGTGTGCGAGAAGGTGTAGTTCGCGTTCAAGCTGAAGTATTTGATCTTCTCGCTGACTTGCAAGGTCAGGCCGTGATAGACGGAATTGCCGGAGTTATCCGTGAAATACAACAGGCCGGAATTGGCGTACGCCGAGTTGCCGCCGGGATTGCCATTGTAAAAATAGGCTTTGCCTGCGGGCCAGCCTGGTGGAATTGCCGCCGCGGAACCAATCGCGCATCCGGGAGTGCCGGGCGTGATGGCGGGAACGGTCGTCGATGCTGCAGCGCCATCCGGCGGGCAGACATTCAAATTTTCGGCGCGAACCAAGTGGTGCGCCGCGACGAACAGGTAGCCAGCACTGATCGCGAAACCGTGCCCGATTTCGCGGTCCACTTCGAGATTGGCCTGCTCGGAGTACGGAATTTTGCTGGCGTGGTCCACCATTCCCGAGCCTGCCGTGACGGTTTGGTCCGGTGCGCCGGTGAGGTATTCCGGCGGTACAACACCGGTGGTGATCAGGGTTGCGGCGGCTGGTGCCGGGAAGATCTGCATACCGCCCGGATTCGGTGGCCCAGGACCCAATTGATTCAGAACCCACGTGGCCGAATCCGAGCCCGCCCGGATTCCCGGCAGCGTTTCACCCGGAATGGTGTTAGGCCGCTGCGGCTGCGTGATGAAGAGGAAGGAGAGGTTGTAACGATCATCGAATAGGCCGAAGCCGGCGCGAATCACCGTCTTGCTGTTTGGTGAGTACGCAAAACCGACGCGCGGTTGGACGCCTCCGTAGTGCGGGGTGATTTGCTTCGAGAGGCCGGTCTCGAAGTCGTAGCGAAGGCCGTAGTTCACGGTCAGCTTTTGAGTGACGCGCCACTGATCCTGGGCGAAGAAGCCGTAGTAACTGTGGTTGAGCGTTTCCGAGAAATTTACAGCCTGTCCCGGTAGATACGCATTCTGCCAGTTCGTCGGGATCGGTGGGGGTTCGAATCCCGGCGCTACCGCGCCGCTGCCGACCGGGTCGCCCCAGAAGACGATGGGAACACCGTTGAGAAAATCATTGGGATTCGGTCCGAACGGGCTCCCCGGGAAGAAGGGAGGAGCCGCGGTGGGGCACGGACCATCGGCCGGAGCTGAGAAGATGCCGGCAGCCGGATTGACGAAGTTGGCGAAGTCCACCAGGCAGTTGATGCCCGGAAGGACGATGCGCATGGGCGTAAAGCCGGGCCAGATCACGAAATTCTTGTTGTAGTTGACGTCCACGCCGAACTTCGCGACGTGATTCCCCTTGACCCAGGCCAGAGAATCCGAAAATTGCACGCGGCTTTCGTAGATGGCATCGAGAACGCCGAAGTTGTGCCCGAAGAGAAGAGTATTTGGAATGTCGAGGTTGGGTTCTCCGGTGGTGCCGGGGAAATTGTAATGACGGCGCGCCCACTGAACGAGAACGCTGTTGACCAGATCCGGCCTGAGCGTCGAAGTCCAGGCGCCGACCAGCGACTGGTCGCGCAGGAAAACATCGTGACCGCTGCTGGGAGCGCCGATGCCGCCGCCGTCCAGCGTGCTGCCGACCAACTGATTCAAATCGCGGGCGTCTTCAATCGAGTAGCGCACGGACAAGCGATTGCTGGGATTGAATTGGTGATCGATTTTGACGATTCCGTAGTCATTGTCTTTCGTCTTCAGGATATTCAAATTTTCAGGCGCGATTCCCAACGCCGCTTTGGCCTGGTTGATCAACGCCAGGTTCGTGGTCGCCGTGCCGTCCAGCAACGTGACCGGTTCAAGCAGCGTGGTCGGATATGTGGGAGCTTCGCCGCGGCGCTGGCCTTCGTAGTTGGCGAAGAAGAAGGTCTTGTCCTTCTGGATGGGACCGCCAATGGTGGCGCCGTATTGATTTTGGCGCAGGGCCTTGGATTGCGGCGCGACTTGCAGGAGCGAACGGGCGTCCGTGGCGCTGTTTTGCAAGTAATCGTAAATCGAACCGTGCAAATCGTTCGTGCCGGACTTGGTGACGATATTGACGATGCCGCCGAGCGCGCGGCCGTATTCGGCGCCGAAACTGTTGTTGACCACGCGGAATTCGCTGACGGCTTCCTGCGGCGGAGTCGAACGCTGCGAGCCTGTCGCTGTGTTGATGTTGTCCGCGCCGTCCACGGTGACTTCATTGCTGAGGTCGCGCATGCCTGCAAAGGAAACGCGAGTGACTTCAAATTCGGTAATCGTGGATTGCAAACTCGTGCGGCCCGTGGCGACTCCCGGAGTCAACAAGGCAAAGTCGGTGAACAGGCGCCCGCTTATGGGCAGTGAATCGATCTGCTTGGTGTCGATCACCTGGCTGATTTCCGTTTTCGTTGGCTCGATCACCGGCGTTTCGCCGGTGACCACTACTTCCTCGCCCTTGGTGGCCACTTTCAGGGTGATATCGACGGTCGCCGTTTGTCCGACGGTGAGGATTAGTCCGGTCTGAACATAGTTCGAGAAACCCGTGAACGAGACCTTCAATTCGAGCCGGCCCGGCGTGAGATTGGGCAGCACGTAGTAACCGCGATCGTTTGTAGACGTGGTATACGTGCGGTTGGTATCGAGGTCACGCAAAGAGACAGCGGCCTTGGCCACAGTGCCGCCGCTTTCGTCGCGCACGGTCCCGTTCAATTGAGCGACGCTGACTTGCGCGACGGCGGGATAAACGCATCCGAACGAAATCGCGAACAACAGGATAGCCAGCAGAGTCGTGCGTGCCCTCATAGGACACTCCTTTCAAGCAGATGCGACTGCGCCCCAATGGAAACTAGACTTATGTTGTATGCGAAATAGCGAATCCCCAAGCTCCGCCAGACGAAAGATGGCCCCCACGTGAGCGGAGAATGGTTGGGAACCGGAAAAGTGTCCAATACATGTTGAGTTTGGATTTCATACCCGCAAGGTATCAGAGCATACTGCAAAGCAAGACGCGACGGCGAGGCTTTTGCGGAGGCGCGAGGCGGTAACTCGCACACTTGGCGCGAGATTGTTTCCGCTCTGCGTGCCGGCGCGAGCGGAGCGCGAGAGAGAAACCGGAGCGCGGACGGGCGAGCGTGAGCAGCGAGAACGCCGCGCCGTGTCCCAAGGCCCGTCGAGCGATAATCGCCCATGTTATACTCCCGCGTCACATTCTGGAACAGCGAGATTCTAAGCCCGCTGGCGCGAGAAGAAAAGAAATTCCGTGATCACCCTGCCCGAAAGATTCAACGTCGCCAGTCACCTGGTGGACCGCAACGTCCTCGAGGGGCGCGGGGAAAAGATCGCCATCGAGTGCGGCGACGACCGGGTCAGTTACCGGACGCTGCTGGAGAAGACCAATCAGGCGGGCAATCTGTTTCGCGCGCTGGGAGTCCGGCGGGGGGAGCGCGTGCTCCTGCTGCTGCTCGACTGTCCCGAATTCCTGTACTGCTACTTCGGCGCGATCAAGATCGGAGCTGTCGCCGTTCCGGTGAATCCGTTTCAAAAGCCGAGAGATTATGAATACGTGTTGAACGATTCCGCGGCGCGCGTGGCGGTGGTGGATGAGACGGTGCTGCCGCAATTGCGATTGGTTCCGCGGGAACGCCTTCCGAATCTGAAAGAGATCATCGTTGCGGGCGACGCCCATCCAGACGCCGCTTCACTGAGCGAAAGGCTGAATTCATCCTCGCCCGTGCTTGAAGCTGAGGCGACCGGCAAGGACGATCCTGCTTTCTGGCTCTATTCCTCGGGCAGCACCGGAGCGTCGAAGGCGTGCATCCATCTTCACCGCGACATGGTGGTGTGCGCCGAGCTCTACGCCAAAGGAATCCTGCGCATGAACGAGAGTGACCGCTGCTATAGCGTGGCGCGCTTGTTTTTTGCGTACGGCTTGGGAAATGCGGGTTATTTTCCGTTGTCCGCGGGAGCCACGACCATTCTTTCTCCGGCGCGGCCTTCGCCGGCGGGAATCTTCGCCGATATCGAACGCTACCGGCCGACGCTGTTCTTCTCCGTGCCTTCGAACTATGCCGCGCTGCTGGCGCACCGCAGCGAAAACGGCAGACAATTTGATCTTTCGAGCGTGCGCCACGCTGTCTCGGCGGGTGAATCGCTTCCCGCGCCATTATTCGAGCGCTTCAAGCAAAAATTCGGCATCGAAATTCTCGATTCCCTCGGCTCAACAGAAACTTTACAAATGGTGATTGCCAATCGCCCCGGCGAAGTGCGGCCGGGTTCCAGCGGCAAGATTATTCCCGGATATGAAGCAAAGATCGTCGACGAACACGGAAACTTGGCGGCTGCGGGAGAGATCGGCAATCTGGTGGTGAAGGGCGATTCGATTTGCGCGGGCTATTGGAATCAGGCTGAAAGGACCAAAGCAGCCTTTGACGGGCCCTGGTTCCGCATGGGCGACAAATATCATCAGGATCAAGACGGCTACTACTGGTATGCCGGGCGCGCCGACGATACCTTCAAAGTGAATGGAAGATGGCTGAGCCCGGCGGAGGTGGAGAGCGCGCTGATCGCCCATCCGGCGGTGCTGGAAGCCGCGGTAGTCGCGCGGGATGATGAGAGCGGCTTGACCAAGCCCGCGGCCTATGTGGTGGTGAATCCGGAGTTCTCCGCAAAAGATGATCTCGCGCATGATCTGCAAGAGTGGGTGGCACAGCGCGTGGGCAGTTACAAGCGCCCGAGATGGGTCGAGTTCGTTCCCGAGCTGCCGAAGACATCGACGGGAAAATTGCAGCGCTTCAAATTGCGCGAGCTTCAGAATCGCCGGGAGCAGGGGTAGCGGCGTGCGCGAAAGGCGAGTATGGCTCGATCGTGCACGAAGAGGCCCGGCTGAAGACCGGGCCCTACGAGTGCTCATGCAAGAGAAATTGTAAGAAGGTATAGAATAGCCGCCCGTGGAATTACGTCACGTTCGCTACTTTCTCGCCGTTGCGGAGTACCGCAACTTCCGCAGAGCCGCAGAGCAACTGCACATCGCGCAGCCGCCACTCAGCCGTCAGATCCGGCAATTGGAAGAGGATTTGGGCGTCACGCTGTTCACGCGCAATAAGCGCCGCGTGGAGCTCACCAAAGCCGGTCAGGCGTTTCTCGAGGAAGCCCGCAAGCTGATCGTTCAGGCCGGCCATGCAGCGCAGGCCGCGCGCCACGCGCAGAAAGGCGAGTCCGGCGTTGTGCGCATCGGTGTGGCGTCGGGATTGGGAGCAGCGGTCAGCAAGGTTGTATTTCAGCATCGCGAACACTGGCCGGCCGTGGAAGTTGAGTGCAAAGATATTTTTTCCACGCAGCAGAATGAAGCTCTCAAGAATGGCGAAATTGATGTCGGATTCTTGCGCCCGCCCGTCGATCAATTGCATCTCGATTGTTACCGGCTCTTCGAAGAAGAATTCGTGGTTGTCCTCCCGAAGACTCATCGTTTGGCGAAGCGCAGGAATTTGAAACTCAAAGATGTGGCCGACGAGCCGCTGATCATCTTCGACCGGAGTTTTTCCACCGGGCTTTACGACAAAATTCTGGGCCTGTACAACCGCCAGGGATTGACGCCGCACCTCACGTTGACGCACGTCGAAGCGCACGAAGAAGCCGGAGCGATCATGATCGCCTCAGGAAAAGGGATATTCGTGGGCGCGGGCGCGACGGTGAACCGGTCGGTGGCCGGCCTTGAGCTGGCGACGATACGGTTGAATGAGCCGGAAGCGAAGATTGACGTTTGCGCAGCGTGGCGGAAGGGCGAGGACTCGGCGGTCACGCTCTCCTTCCTGGAATCGGTGCGGCGGGTCTTTAAACTTTCCGGGCAGAAAAAAAGAATTGCTTAGCGCGGATCGCGCAGGCTGCAATTCCGGCGGCATCAAGAAATTGGTGGAGGAAGGATGAACCGACGAAAGCTAAGGGCCGGCTTCATTCTATGCACGTCTCTACTGATTCCCGCTATGTGCGCGGCCCAGGAGATCGCCAAAGAGCACGTCATTGGGCAACTCGAATTGGTCGCGAAGTTCGACGGGCCGATGCCCACCGGCGTGACCGTCGCGAATGATGGCCGCATCTTCGTGAACTTTCCGCGCTGGGGCGACAATGTCGACTACACCGTGGCGGAAGTGAAAGATGGCAAGACGTTCGCCTATCCCAACGCCGAAATCAATCGCTACGCAGCAGGAGACCAGCTCGATGAGAAATTTGTCTCCGTGCAAAGCGTGGTGGTCGATCCGAGCGGAGAAAAATTGTGGGTTCTCGATACCGGCAGCATCCAGTTTGGGCCGGTGAAGCCCGGCGGGCCGAAACTTCTGGGCATCGATCTGCGGACGAACCAGATCGTGAAGAAAATTGTATTTCCCGGGAGTATTGCGCCGGCTACGAGTTATCTGAATGATGTGCGCTTCGATATGCACCGGGGCGCTGCCGGCACGGCGTTTATTACGGATTCGTCTTTATCGGGCGCAAACGGAATCATCGTCGTGGATCTTGCGACGGGCGAGAGTTGGCGGCGCTTGAACGATCATCCTTCGACCAAGGCGGATCCTGCGTTTGTCCCGATTGTGGAGGGAGAAGTGTTGCAGATGCGGCTGCCGGGACAGCAGCCGGCTAAGTTTGCTGTGGGCTCGGATGGCATAGCGATTAGCCCGGATGGAAGGATTCTTTATTATTGTCCTTTGACAAGCCGGCATCTTTACAGCGTCAACGCGGATGCGCTGGCCGACCGGACTGTTTCCGATTCCGACGTGGCGGCTACGGTGAAAGATCTCGGCGAGAAGGGCGGAGGCGGCGACGGATTGGAATCGGATACGCAAGGGCGGGTGTACATCAGCGATTACGAACATAACTCGATTTCGCGGCGGGGTGTGGACGGCGAGACGGAAACGCTGGTGCACGATCCGCGCGTGCTTTGGCCCGATACGCTCTCGCTGGCCTCCAACGGCTATCTTTATTTCATCGTGAATCAGATCGAGCGCCAGGGCATTTTCCATAACGGCCAGGATCTGCGCAAAAAGCCCTATGCGCTGTTCCGCGTGAAAGTGGACGGCTCTCGAATCCAGAATTGACGGAGCAACGCGTTGAGCACCGTTCGAGAAGTTACCTATCAGGTCTTGCGCGACGCCGGGATGAACGTGATCTTCGGCAATCCCGGCTCGACTGAATTGCCTTTTCTGCGCGATATGCCCGCGGATTTCAAGTAC
Source organism: uncultured Acidobacteriota bacterium (assembly GCA_963707165.1). Lineage (GTDB taxonomy): Bacteria > Acidobacteriota > Terriglobia > Acidiferrales > UBA7541 > Palsa-147. The sequence goes on from CAVPPO010000003.1 coordinate 664,330, forward strand.
GTGCTGGCGCTGCACGAACGCTCCGCCGCCGGAATGGGTTTGGGTTATGCGCTGGGGACGCGGAAGGCTGCTTTTGTAAATTTACATTCGATTGCCAGCGCGGGGAACGGGCTTTCGGCGCTGGTGGATGCGTTTGGCGGGCATGTGCCGCTGGTGGTGACCACCGGGCAGCAGGATCGCCGGCATGTTCTGGCGGAGCCTTTTTTGGTGAGCCGCGCGGTGGAGACGGTGAAGCCGTACGTGAAGTGGGCGCACGAGCCGCTGCGGGCTGAGGACGTGCCGGCGGCGATTGCGCGCGGCTACTATCTTGCGATGCAGCCGCCGATGGGGCCGGTCTTCATTTCCATTCCCATGGATGATTGGACTCATGAATGTGCGCCGGTGGAAGTTCGCCGCGTGACGCACAGCGTCATGGCGGATCCGGCGGCGCTCGATGAAGTGGTGCGCGCGCTTGATTCCAGCCGCAATCCGGCGCTCGTGGCCGGCGCGCAAATTGAGGAAGATGGCGGCTGGAGCGACGTGATTGCGCTGGCGGAACATTTGAACGCCGATGTTTATCAGCAGCCGATTCCACCGCGCTGGACTTTTCCGCGGCGCCACCGGCTATTTCGCGGCGGCCTGTTGCCGGCTCAGCAGCCGCTTGCCGACCAGTTGGCGGCGTATGACACTGTGGTCGTGCTCGGCGCGCCGATTTTTCTTTATTACGCGTACGTGCCCGGTGAGCCGATCAAACGCGGCACGAAGCTTTTTCAAATCACAAACTCACCGGATCATGCGGCTGCTGCATTGGCGGGGACCAGCATTGTCGGAAATATCGCCGCCGCGGCGAAATATATTCGCGAGCATGCGCGAGCGAGGCAAGGGAAGGCTCAAGAGGGACGGATGAAGCCGCCTGTGCCGAAAGCCGAATATCCGATGACGCCGGCTTATTTACTCAGCGTCCTTAATAAGGTTATGCCGCGCGACGTGATCGTCGCGGAGGAGTGTCCATCGTCGAAAGGAGATGTGGATCAATATATTGAATTGGATGAGCCGGGCTCGTTTTATTCCGTGCCGAATGGCGTTCTCGGATTTGGGCTGCCGACGGCGGTGGGGTTGCAAATGGCCAATCCGAAGCGGCGAGTCGTTTGCCCGGTCGGCGATGGCTCGATCCAGTATTCGGTTCAGGCGCTGTGGACCGCGGTGCAACAAAAAGCCCCGGTAATAGTAATCGTTCTGCGCAACTCCGATTACACCGCTCTGAAATCCTTCTGCGACTTCACGCAAGTAGGCCGCAACGTTCATGGCATGGATATTCCCGGGATCGACATCGTAAAAATTGCCGAAGGCTACGGCATGGCCGCGCAAGAAGTTGACCGCCCGGAAGACCTCGAGCCCGCACTAAAGGCGGCGTTCGCGAAGCCAGCCCCGCAACTCATCTGCGTCAATGTAGCCAAGGGCGGAGAAAAATGCATGGGCATGGATCAATCGGTGAATCCCCCAAGGTATCGCTAGCGATCGAAACGGTTACGTTGGATCTGGGATGGTTCTTCACGGCACGGCTTCAGCTGTGCCGTAATTGCCGCAGAATCAGTACAACTCTACAGGCCGCCGAAAAAGTCGAATCGCTGTCATCCTGAGCGAAGCGGAGGATCTGTATTTGCCCTTGCCTTCGTAGGGGCGCCGCTTGCTGCGCCCTCTGACGGCTTCCCCGTACAATCAAATCGCCCGCCATCCGCGGACCACCCAAATTGACAACATCCCCGCTTTCTCCGCAAACTCCTAACCCGCTGATGGCGCATGACTTCCCGCACCAATTTTTCCCGCTCATTTTTCTGTTGACTAATTAACCAACATATGCTATAAAGATCCCGGTCGTAAGCCGAAGTTCCGGCGCAAGGTCCGGCTCGTCAGAGCCAGCCGCAGTCCGCGCCATACAATTCAAACAGGAGTTGCCACAAAATGTCTGGCCCACGCCAGCAGCGGACGCATTTCCCCAACGAAGCCAACCCTCAACGAATCCCCCTCCGACCAAGCCAAATTCTAATCGGGAAGGAAATTATTAGACACCACTCTAAACCATTGAAAAGAAAGGAGAGCACCTCGGTCCTAATCGGGAAAAAATCACTGTTTTTCAAGTGCACTTTTTTAGTACAACGCAGCTTTTTCGGCTTCCAAGCCTGTGTTGGCGCGAACCGTTAGCGCGAGTGTAGGGGGGCGGGTTTACACGCCCCCGGTGTGGCTTTGGGTTTTGCTCTTCTTAGTGCGACGCAGCTTTTTCGGCGCCCAGCCCAGTGTTGGCGCGCACGGCCAACTCGCTGAACATTTCTTCTGCGTTCGGTTCGCGGCTTAGCATCGTGCCAATTATGGCGGCGAGAAAGCCTAGCGGAACACTAACGATTCCCGGATTTTCGAGAGGAAACCAGGGTTTCGCTTGAAATAAATGGTGCGCGGCGCCAGCCACGCCCGGCGGATCGATTCCCGTGAATGACGGGCCCGCGAGGATCAGGCCAACCGACGCCAGCAATCCCACGGACATTCCTGCCACGGCGCCTGCGGTATTGAAGCGGCGCCAAAAAATCGAAAGCGCGATGACGGGAAAATTGGCCGAGGCCGCCACCGCCATGCCCATGGTCGCGAGGATTACGGCATTCGAGTTGGGTCCCAGGCCAATGGCGAGGACGATCGCAATGATGCCGACGGCGATGGCGGCGACGCGCGCTACCAGCACGATTTCTCCGGTATGCCGATCGGCGCCGCGATGAATCACGTTGGACCAGAAATCGTGGGCGAATGAGGTGGACGCGCCGATGGTGAGGCCAGCGACAACGGCCAGAATCGTGGCGAACGCTACACCCGAGACAATGGCCAGGAACGTATCGCCTGCCAGCGCGCGGGCCAGCAGCAGCGCGGTCATGTTCGTTCCGCCATGCGTGACGATGTAGTCGGGGCCGACGAGAACCGTCGCGCCTACTCCGATGATGGAGGTCATCAGGTAAAAGCTGCCGATCAAACCCATGGTCCAGACGACGCTTTTTCGCGCCGTGACCGCGTCGGGCACCGTATAAAACTTCACCAGAATGTGCGGCAGTCCGGCGGTGCCGAAAATCAGCGCGCAACTCAGCGAGACTAAATCGAGCGCGCCGTACGGCGCACGGAAATGCATGCCGGGCCGAAGAAAGTTGCTGACCACCGACTGGCCGCCCTGATGATAGGAAACGTTCGTAGCGGCGGAGAAAAGCTGGCCGGGCTGGAAGTGAAAGTGAGCAAGCACTAAGAATGTCGTGGCGATGGTGCAGGCCATCAGCATCACGGCTTTGATGATCTGAACCCAGGTGGTGGCCAGCATTCCGCCGAAGACGACGTAGAGCATCATCAACGTGCCGACGCCGATGACGCCCATCTTGAAGCTGATGCCCGAGCCGGCGAAAAGCAGCGTGACTAGTGCGCCGGCGCCGACCATTTGCGCGAGCAAATAGAAAATGATGGTCGCGAGAGTGCTTAGCGTGGCCATGGCGCGCACTGGCCGCGGCTGCAGACGATACGCCAGGAGATCGCCCATGGTGAAGCGGCCCGCGTTGCGCAGCGGCTCCGCCACCAAAAGGAGGATGGTGACGAACGCGACGAAGCCGCCGACGGAATAAAAGAAGCCGTCAAATCCCTGCAGCGCGATCAGGCCGATCACGCCGAGGAACGATGCGGCGCTCATGAAATCGCCGGCTACGGCGAAGCCGTTTTGCCACGCCGTAATTTTCCGGCCCGCGGCGAAATAGGCGCTGGCGCCGCGCGAGCGCTTCGCGGCCCAGTAGGTGATGCCGAGCGTCGCGAGGACAAAGGCGAGAAAGACCGCGACAGAGACGGACACTTACTTCTCTCCTTTTTGATCCGCGACGCGCGCGAGAATGTCTTCGGCGAGCAGATCGAATTTTGCGGAAGCCCGCAGATAGAGCCAGGCGATGATCCAGCCAACGAAGAATTGCGAGAACGCAAACGCGTAGGCAAGCGTGAACGCGCCGATTACCGGCGTGGACATGAACTTCGGCGCGAATCCGATGAGGAGGGGAAACAGGAAGAAGTAGATGAAGAAGAATACGAACGCCGGGATGATGAAGAGGCGCTTGATGGAGAGGAGGTGCTGGAATTCTTGGCTGGCGGCGATGCGATCCCAATCGGGCGCAGTCGCTCCGGGCGGCGAAGTGCTCGGCGGCCTCTCGCTCATGGCTTGTGCCTCAATGCGGAAAGAGAGGTGTTTGATGGATTTCGAGTTGGCTCATGAATAGAGGAGGCTCGCATCGGCCGAGAGCGCCGCGAGTTCGCTGAGCAAGCTGGGAGGCCCTTGCACGACGAAGCGCCGATGATAGAGCAGGAGCGCGCGGAGGCCGGCGAGTTCTTCGCCGCCGCCGGCTCTTCCGGGACCGCCATGGAGGCAACTGGGCACGACATTGCCGTGGCCGGTGTGTTGCGTGCCGACGCTCGAGTCCACCACGACGAGGCGTCCATGCATGTCGCCGATTCCGAGGACTACATCTGCGGACGAAGCTCGCATCATTCGAGAAAATCGAAGCGACGAGCGAGCCGAGGCCGCGGCGCGCGATGGCAATGAGATTTTCGACGCCATCGTACGCAACTAATGTTGCGGCGGGGCCGAAGACTTCGACGTCGTGCACATACTTCGCGTCGAGGCCATCGTTGCAGGCGAGCAGCGTCGGTTGGATGAAAGCTGATTTTTCGCGATCGGCATCGAGCGGTTGAAACTTTTCATCTCCGCCGAAGACCACCGAACATTCTTCTTTCAATTTGCGCAGGCCTTCGAGACAGGAAGATTGCTGCGCTTTATTCACCACCGGGCCCATTTTCACTTCGGCATTGCGCGGATTGCCGACTTTGGTGGACGCCAGGCGCGCAGAAATTGCTTCGCCCAATGCTTTCAACTGCGCGCGCGGAACGAGTATGCGGCGAATCGCGGTGCATTTCTGCCCGGCTTTCAGCGTCATTTCGCGCACGACTTCTTTGACGATGAGATCGAATAGATCGGTTTCGGGCGCAACGTCGGGGCCGAGAATGGCGGAGTTGATGCTGTCGGCTTCGACGTTGACGCGCACGGATCGGCGCAGGACATTCGCGTGCGAACGAATGCGCGCGGCCGTATCGGCTGAGCCAGTGAATGAAACCGTGTCGCCTTCGCGCACGTGGTCGAGCAAATCGCGCGCGGAGCCGCAGAGGACGGAGATTGCGCCTTCGGGCAGAAGTCCGGATTTCACGATGTCTTCGACCATCTTGTGCGTTAGCCAGGCGGTGGGCGAAGCGGGCTTGACTACGATGGGAACGCCGGAGAGCAGCGCGGGTGCGGCTTTTTCGCAGAGGCCCCAGGCGGGAAAGTTGAAGGCGTTGATGAAGACGGCTGCGCCTTTGGCCGGCTCAAGAAAATGTTGCGCCGAGAAAACGTTAGTCTTCGAAAGCGGCAGCACCGCGCCTTCCTTCAATAGCTTGCCCTCGCCGAGGGGGCGGCCGATCTTGGCGAAGAATTTCATGGTGTAGAGGGCGCCATCAACGTCGAAGGAGGCATCTGCTGCGTTCGCGCCCGAGTTGAGAAGTGAAATGCGGAAGTATTCATCGCGATTCGCGGTCAGAACTTCGCCGAGCTTGGCGAGCAGCTCGGCGCGCTGGCCGTACGTCAATGCCTGAAGCGCCGGCACGCCGCGTGTGCGCGCAAAGTCGAGGGCGCCGCGGACGTCCATTTCCTGGGAGGAAATGCGGCCCAGCTCATCTCCGGTGACCGGATCGACGAGCGCATCTCCGGCGCCCGCGCCTTCTTTCCACTGGCCGGATACATAGTTTGCAAGCTTCATTGAGTGATCTCCGTTGAGAGAACGATTCTACTTCTCGATGGCGCGCTGTCGAGCACGCCTTCCGGCGATGCCGCCGCTTCAGAACGAGCATCATACTGCATCTTTCGAGCTGCTAAATGCTTGTGTGGGTCGAGCGGGACGGGCGCTTGAGTTTCTTGTTGCTATTGTTTGGCGTGGAATTGCGTTGTTTTGGCAGGTGTGATCCGCTCGCGACTGCGGGCCTTCGCCGACGTGCGTGGCCGTAAGATGCCGGCAGGGACGCCGGCGCTACCACTTCAAGCCGGCGGTACCACTGCGCGCCCGGCGAGATTGTGGACTTTTCTACGGGCGGAATACTTTCAGATTTGTCTGGCGTTGCGCTTCTAGGTCATCGGTTTCTTTTTTTGCACGTGCGATTTCTTTTTGGGGAGCGTCTTCGCGTGCTTGCTTCGTGGCATCGGAGATGGCGGCGTCCGCTTGGGCGTCCAATTGTCTGGAAACGAAGACGAGCTGAAACGCGTTCGAAAGAAGAGAGCGGGACAATGTCAGCGAGTGTTGCGCGTCTCCCCACATGGCGATGGGTGCGCCTGTGCGGCCAGAGATTCCAATGTCGGAAGGATTCGCGGCGGCTGCCGCCACGGTTGCGTCGCCGTATATCGCGGAGATGGCTCGAACCATGTCCACAGGAGTCATGCCTTGCGTCGAACGACCCTCGTAGGTGACCACCATTTTGTAGAGTTCCCCATTGTAGAAAGAGAATGCGATCTCCTGGACAGGCTCGGATGGTGCTGAGGCCTCGTAGGAACGGTAGGGCCAATACGTCAGCTCCTGAATGAGTGCGGGACTCGGATGCATGACGATAGCGTCGGCGGGTCTCGCGTTCACTTGCTTGGAGATTTCGATCAGACTTGTTTCCAGTGAGAAGCTGCGGTACTTGGAAAGGTCTTGCGCGTGAAGCAATGGAGCGAATAGCAGGATCGCGGCAAGTGCGATGGCGATATTGCGTAGCGACTTCATGTGAGCATCTCCTCTGATCAATTCCGGTAACGTATTACTCCGCTGGGTGACACTGCCGAACGGTTTCGTCGCTTTTTGTGAGACTAATCGCTTGCCGCTTGAGATTCCCGCCTACGCCCTTACGGCTACGCGCTTGAGGCAGACGGAATCCAGCCATCGGATCATTCTGTGAGAGAGCGTGCCGGAAACGATGGGGTTGAAAAACCAGGAGCAGCGCCGCAGTGGAAATCCATTCATGATTTTTGCAGGCACATGAGCCTCGTACTGTCCGATCGAATTCCTTCACCGTTCGACAACTTGCAGAGCGGCGTCGAACGTCCGTCAAACTAAAGATCCAGCCGGTGCAACGGCGCGTCGGACTAGGCCGCTGCTCTGGATTCGCGCTTTCCGCTGATCAGGCGCGCAGCCACGGCGAAAACAATCGCGCCCAGGATCGCGGTCAAATTTGAGTAAATCATTTGTCCTGGGCCGAAGAAGCCGAAAGCATTCATGAAGAACCCTCCGCCGATCGCGCCGGCCATGCCCATTACGCTATCCAACACCAAGTCGCGGCCAATTCCTGACAGCATCTTTCCCGTGATCCAGCCTGCCGCCAGGCCTTCCACGACCCAGAGTACGAGTTGCATCTGCTTCTCCTTGTGCCAGAAGCTTCGCCCCGACTTCGTTCTGTGCCGCTCGCTGAAGGGGGCGGAATTGTTCCGCCCCTCGAGCGAATTTCTGGAACGAACTAGACCGTTACAGCAGCAGCAATCTTGTGAAAAGTGGAGTTCGCGACATTGAAGGTCTCCACCTGGGCCGGCCCGTCGATCACGGACGCGAGCGTCTTGGTGACTTCCGGATAAGACGCGCGGTTATAAGCCTCCGCGCTTTCCGGCCTGTCCCACAGACTGATGGCAAACGCTTCGATTCCGGATGGGGCGACAAATGAAATTTCGTCCAGGAAGCCCTTCTGCTTACGAAGGACTGGAATGACTTCCTTTTCGAGCTTGTGCGTGAAATCCGCAGCGGTATTGGGCTTCAAGTGCATATAGACACGTCGAGCAAACATGTGGGGTCTCCTTAGGTTTCTGATGGCCAAGAAACGGTTCAGATAACTGCCAGTTGTAAGGTCACCTGAAGAATCCCTCAGTCCGTTAACTATATTGAGTTAATTAACTTGAAATGTCAACTCCATTCTGTGATTATCGTTCGTAGGTTAATTCCGGCGCAGCGGCAGGCCGGAAGTTCCCGGAGGCCCGCGGTGAACGTGCGCACGGCGATCAAGCAGCGGCTGGAAGAATTGCATCTGGAACAAAAAGATCTGGCCAGCGCCGCCGGCGTTACGGACTCTTATGTTTCCCAACTCCTCTCGGGAAAGAAGCTGCCTCCCGCGCCGGGCCGCACGGCGATCTACGCCAAGATGGGGAAATTCCTGAAGCTTCCGCCGCGAAAGCTATCCGAGTTGGCCGGCCACGAGCGCACCGAGGAACTGAAGAAGAAGCTGACGAATTCTCCCGCGCCGCTGTTCAAGGATGTGCGCGAGCTGCTCTTGCGCAAGTGCGCTCCCGGCAAGGCCAGGGAAATCCGCTCGATTTTTGAGCGCCAGCCGTTCGGTGAATTGGAGCGGCTCGTGACGCAGAAGCTGCTGGACGTGGTGAAGCGAGTGGCCAGACGAGAATTGGAAGGCGAAGGCTGGCTGAAGCGCGTCGCGCAACTGAACGACCGAAGCTACGAGGAGATGCGCGCGATCGTCCTGGGATTCCTCGACGTTGACGCCTTCCATGTTTCCGCGGAGCACTGCACGGCGTTCCTCGCGCCGCTGATCGAATCCTGGGACATCGACTTGAACAATTTCGGCATGGAGATCGTGTTGAACCGCAGGCTGGCGCCCGGCTTTCTGAAGAAGCTGGAATTTGTGGAAATGGAATCGAACGGAAACTTCGAGGAAGAACCCGGCTTCAAGGAATTCATTCGCAATCGAGAGATGAGCGGCGATGCCAGCGAGGAAGAGATTGCGTTCCTGAAAAGAAAGAGGTTCGCAGGCAAGCGGCCGACCGCCCTCTACTTCTACCGCGAGTTGCAAAACCTCCGGGACCCGCTCAGTTTTCGGGAAGCCTCAGCGGCGCCGCAGCAAAAATACGGCGACGCCGGCGCTGCCGAGAAGCAAATGCAGCGCCATGCCCGAGAAGGCGCGATACAGCGGTGGGCGGCCAGCAAGGCAAGCCGGTTGTCCACGAAGCGGAAATCAAAGGCTCCGGGCTAGCGTTTCGCGGCGCGAACGGCGGTTTAGCGGTGTGAACTGATAGGTTGCACGAACCATCAATAATCCCGCCGAAATGACGGAATACCGCGTATACTAGGGTATGAGCAAAGCTTATAGAGTGGTTTTTGAGTGCCCGCGCGGTCCTCATAGCATCAATTTGCAGCGAAAGTCTTCAAAATCAACACTATCCGAGGTTGAGGCGAAGGCGTTGTTCGTCGACGAGGAGATCACCTGCCAGGCCCCTCACTGTGGCTGGCACGGAAGAGCTTCGAGGCTGAAACTGCGGCAGATCGTGCCTTTCGACTGGATCTTCTCGCCAGCAAACTAGGGTTCGTCGCTTGGATCGAGCCGATGGCGCGTACTTCCCGGTACGCTTGAATTGGCACCAATTCATAAACAATCTTGCGCTTCCCAGCGCGCTTTCCTGGCTTAAGAGTGGGTGTGAGAACCTAGCGAGATGGAGAAGTTTGCTTTGTTAGTGGCGTAGGCCTGCCTGTTGCTGGCCGCGCCGTGTGGTCCGCGCTTGATCGCTGCTCTTGGCGCGTGCGCTGCTCGTCGGACGCAGGCAGGAGTGCCTGCGCTACCCGCGGCTTGTGGGGCAACGTCGGTTTGTTGGAACAAAAACGCCGGCTGGCAGCCCTTCGCGACTCAGGGTAAACCGGCGCTACGTGGACTACACCGAAATTAATTTGCTGTGAGTTTCAGGGGGAAGAATAGCGTCTTCGTTTTGTGGTGTAAGAATCTTGGCGCAGTGGACCTGCCGGGCGAGATGGAGCTTCTTCATGATCCAAATGCCGTACCAATTGAAGTCGATCTCGTACCACTTCAGGCCGTGACGGGCCGAGACCGGGTGGGCGTGATGATTGTTGTGCCAGCCTTCGCCCCACGTCACTAGAGGCAACCCACCAGCTATTGGTGGAATGATCGCGCGTCTCGAATCGGCGTGATCCCCACGAATGCGTCGCCGAATTTACCAGCCACGTGGCATGCAGCCCGACAACCGTGCGCACGAAGATGCCCCAGAATACGAACGGCAATCCTCCGATGGCGAACAGCACAATCGCGAGCAAAATGATCGGCACGTAGTTGTATTTGGTGATCCAGACGTGAAATCTGTCCTTGGCGAGATCGGGGACGTATTGAGTGAGCGTGGTCGTGTCGTGATGCATGGACTTGCCGAACAAGATCCAGCCCATGTGCGCCCACCACTTGCCGTCGACCGGCGAGTGGGGATCGCCATCCTGATCGGAATAGCGGTGGTGAATGCGATGCGTGGCTACCCAGAAGATCGGGCCGCCTTCGAGCGAGAGAGTGGCGAAAACGGTGAGAACGTATTCGACCCACTTGGGGGTTTTGTAGCCGCGATGCGTCAGCAGGCGGTGATACCCCATGCCAATTCCCAGGCTGGTCGAAATCCACCACAAAAAGATGGCAACGAATAGAGCTTTCCAGGTGAAGAAGAAGACTGCCGCCAGCGCGCCCACATGAAATAAAACCATAAATGTGGCGGTGACCCAGTTTACTCCGTCTTCAGAACTTTGTTTTTTCGTCAGAGCGTCGAGCCGCAATGTGTCCATAGAATCCACCCGTGTCTTCATTTCTTAGCTGTATCGGCGTGCTAGTGTTTCAGGGGCTTGTGCCACGGCGCAGAATCCATGTGCAGTGGAGCGAGGCCAGCTCGTAGTTTACCCTCTTTCTGCCGTTGTGCGTACGGTTGTTTTGCGAAAGTGTCATGTGATTATCGTCCGAGCATTCGTCGAATCAATCCTTCCGAAGCTGCGCATCCGTCTTACAGCACAGACTGAGGAATGGTTCGCCGCCTGCCTTGTTGCAGGTTCACAGCCGCGAGGAGAGGCGCGGAAAGTCGAACTCGGCGTCGCATAGAGGTATGCTCACTAATTCGACTTGCGGAGTTCGTTTACGATCTTCCTGGCTTCTCTCATTCTTTCCTTGTAATACGTCGGGCTGATCACAACTTCTTGCTCGCCCAACGGCACGCGTTCCTTGATGCCTTCTTTCGACAAAAACAAAGCGAGCGCTATGTAGGTCTTGATCTCCTTCTCCAGAAACTGAGCTGCCCTGCGTTTAGATTCATCCACCTATCACCTCGGGATAGCCGGTCAGTGGCCATTCTAGAAGAGACAGGGACTAATATCTGTTCACTTTTGCACAGGTTCGCAGCTCGCTTGCGGGTTCGCGGGAGGGTGCTACGATATGACAGAGGAAGGAGTTGCGACCGTGGCAGCGGGAGCTTTAGATCGCCTGAAGGTCCATCGTAAGAGGGCATTCAACGTTCGCCATTTTCTCGATTCGGCGGGTGTGGCCCGGAGAGTCGCGGAGTTTACGAAAAAGGAAGCGATCTTCTCGCAGGGCGATCCCGCTAAGAATGTCCTATACATTCAAAAAGGCGGGGTGAGGCTCTCGGTCGTCAATGAATCCGGCAAAGAGGCCGTCGTCGCGGTTTTGGGACCGGGCGATTTTTTTGGCGAAGGATGCCTGGCCGGCCAGCCGATTCGGATCGGGACGGCGGCGGCGATTACCGCGACTACCGTGCTGATCATTGATAAGAAGGAAATGATTCGAGTGCTCCACGATGAGCACGCATTTCTCCGACCGTTTCATCTCTTACATGCTTTCGAGGAATATCCGGGTCGAGGAGGATTTGATCGATCAGCTTTTTAACTCCAGCGAGAAGCGGCTGGCTCGCACGCTGTTGCTGCTCGCGCGCTACGGCAAGGAAGACAAGCCGCAACGGGTTCTCCCCAAAATACCGCAGGAGATGCTGGCGGAAATGGTGGGCACCACGCGATCACGCGTGAATTTCTTTATGAACAAATTCAGAAAATTGGGCTTCATCAAGTACAACGGCGGACTTCAGATCAACACCTCGCTTCTGAGCGTTGTCCTGCACGACTGACGAACAACTTTTCACTGAATGTGTTTAATAGAGATCGAGTCTCGCGCATGATTGCAAGGCTTCGCGCAAGGACTTACCCCAATGGGACCTACGTGTGCCGTTGCCGCCGATCATGGGCTTGCTCGGAATGGCCATTCGCGTCCAACCAGGCCAGCAGTTTGCTGATGCTGCCGCGAGCCAACGCAATGCTTGAGTCGGCGGCGCCGTAGTAGAGATTGATGGTGTCGCCGTCGGCCGCGATCGTGTAGCCACACGGAAAAACGACGTCTTGAACGTCTCCGTGACGTTCGTATTCCGCTTCAGGGGCAAACATCCAGGAATCGCCGCGAATCAAGCATTTCTCCGGTTGTTCATTGTCAAAGAGGGCCAGGCCAAGCCTATAGATGGAGCTTGAGGGCGTCGTTCGGACGCCGTGGTAAATCATCAGCCAGCCTCTCGGTGTCTCGATCGGCGGCGGCGACATTCCTATCTTGTTTGCGTCCCACCACGCGCCACGCCGGGCTTCGAGCATGAGCTTGTGGTCACCCCAATGGCGCAGATCGTCGGAGTAAGAGATCCAAATGTGAGCGCCGAGAGGCGTCATGGGGCGATGGATCAACGCCCAGGATCCGTTGATTCTTCTAGGAAGCAGGGCCGCATCTTTATCGTCCGGCGACATGATTACGCCGAGTCTCTCGAAGGTATGGAAGTCCTTGGTGAGGGCGAGAGAGACACCGGGGCCGCCGCGCGAGTAGGACGTGTACGTCACCGCAAATTGCTTGAGTTCCGGCACGCAGGTAATCCGCGGATCCTCGATGCCCCACACTTCCTCGGGGAATCGCTCGGGGTCGGGCATTAGTGTAGGCTCGCGATCGATCTGCCACCCATCCACGCCGTTTGCCGAGCGCGCCGCGCACAGGTGCGAGAGGCCGCGGCGATCTTCGACGCGGCAGAGCAGCAGTGTGGACCCGTCGGGCAGCAAGGTGGCGCCCGGATTAAAAACGCTGTTCATGGAGTAGGGCCAATCTTTTGCGGTCAGGAGCGGATTCGATGCGTGCCGGTGAAACAAGGTGTCGTGTTGAATCATCATCTCTCTCATCTACTATCTGACCGCAAGAATCCGCGAGCTTTCACGCGGTGCAGCACGGCAAGAAGACAATGAAGGGGTGGTCAAAACTTGTTGTCTGTCACGCCTGATACTTCCAATTTGCGCATCTCCAGCAGTGCCATGAGGAATGACAGCGTCGATTCTGCGCCCTGGTTCTCATTGGCGCGATCGGGATGCAGACCATCGCGACATCCGCCGGTGGTGGGATCGTAAAGCGCAATCTGCAAGTCGTTATCTCCCAGGAACCAATTGAAAGCAGTCCACGCTTCTTTCCGCCAGCGGTCCTCTCCCGTGGCGCGATAGGCTTGCAGAAAAGCCGAAACGGCCGCGCAAGCTTCGACGGGTTGCTGATCGAAGCGGGCTTTTTCCGTCGTCTTGGAGTGGAAACCGTGCGATCCGATCGGCACGAAGTGGCCTTTGACGTCGCAACACTGAACCGTCGCCAGCCAATCCAAGGCCTCGAGCCCGGCCGAAACCATCGCATCATTTCCGCCGCGCATTCCAGCGCGAATGAGCGCCTGCGGTAGTCGAGCGTTGGAGTACGCCAGCTCGTTCTCAAACCATTTCCAGTCCGCCGTGCGGTTGGCACGGTAGGATTCCAGCAAGCGATTGGCCAGCGAGTCGGCCGCGCTCAGCGCCGCGCGATCCCCGGGAATCGCTTCGAGATATTCCAGCAGACCCAGCAGAGCGAAAGCGCAAGCTCTGGGACTCCTGAATTCCACCGCCGCGGGAATGGCCAACTCGAACAAGCGTGCTGCGGCTCCTCGCAGCCCAGCGTCCTTGGATCTGCCGAGAACGGTGCCCAGGCCCCACACCGCGCGTCCGTGGCTGTCTTCCGTACACTCCGGATCGTTCCATTGGTGGTCATAGCTCAGGGAATTTCTGAATCTTTTGGAGATGGGATCGAAAGCCAGCCACAAAAAAGCCAGATAACGCGAGGCGAGATCGAGAGAATCTTTCGGAGTACGGCTCCCGAATTCTTCCAGGAGGATTGCGACGATTAGAGCGCGCGCGTTGTCATCGGTTGTATATCCTTCCGGGTAGTTCGGAATGACGAAGACCGCGTGTTCCACGATTCCGGTCTGGTCCGTCATGCGATACAAGATGATCCAGCTTGACGGGCGGAAGGCGGTCGAGAGCCTTTTCGGTGTTCTGGGCCGAAAAAGTGGCGCGCGGCTTTCGCAAACGCTCGTTATAAACGCGTTCGAAGCTGCCCATATAGAGCTGAGCCACGCGGTGCCAGACCATGTCTCGCGTGTAGAGGTAGGCGCGTTTGCGCATGGCATGGCGCGCGGTGCCGTTTTCCAGCAGCTCGATCGTTTTCGCGGCGATCGCCTCTGGATCATCGAAGGGAACGAGCACGCCGCGTCCGTCATCCAGCAATTCGATTGCATGTAAATACGGAGTGGAGATGATCGCTTTTCCGGCGCTCAAGGCATACGCGAGCGTTCCGGAAACCACCTGTCCCTTGTGTTTGTAGGGCGTGATGTAAATGTCGGCGGCGCCGATCAATTCAACCAGCTCTTGAGGACTTACAAAACGGTTTCGAAAGATTACGTTGGCCTCAACTCCGAGCTCTCTCGCCAGCCTCTGCAACGAGTCTCTGTATTTTTCGCCCTCGTGCCGCAGGACATGCGGATGGGTGACGCCGGAAATCATGTAAACCACATTGCTGTGGCGCGACAGGATAACCGGCAGAGCCCGGATAACATTTTCTAAGCCCTTGTTCGGCGAGAGCAGCCCGAACGTGAGCAAGACATCCTTGCCTTCCGTTCCAAAGGCATCCTTGTAGAAGTGCGGATCCGTGAACGGCAAATCGGGAATGCCGTGCGGGATCAGATCGATCTTCGAAATCGGAACGTGGAATACTTCCTGAAGAATGTCCGCGGATTGCCGGCTCATGACAATCAGACGATCCGACAGAGCTGCAATTTCCTCCATCACCGCGCGCTGATGGGGATCCGGTTCACGCAGCACCGTATGCAAGGTAGTGACGACCGGCATGTGTAGGCGGCGCAAGAGCTCCAGGATGTGGCCGCCGGCCGGTCCGCCGAAAATTCCGTATTCGTGCTGCAGGCAGACCAAATCTATGTTGCTGAAATTTAGGAAATCGGCGGCCTGCCGATACGACGTTAGCTCATCCTGGGAAAGTTCGAATCGTATCCGAGCGGGGTAGCTGTAGCCTTCTGGCGTGTCGTTGACCGGCAACGCCAGCAGCTCAGTGGCGCCAAACTCGCCGTGAATCGCGTCGCACAAATCCGTTGTAAACGTGGCAATTCCGCAGCGCCTTGGGAGGTAATTTCCGATGATGGCGATTCTGCTGGGCAGCAGCGGCCGCGGATGCATCGACGCTGGAGGCGCGGATTTCTCTTCCGTAAGATGAAGGTTAAGGTTGACCACTTCTGGCACGCGCGGGAGGTCTATCTCAATGTACTCGGAGGGGGCGTCCACAACTGCGGAGCTCTCTACGGGAGAAATCGGATGCCGGATTCGCGATGCATCGGCTAATGGCTCTTCGCTCCGCTCGAGGTCTTTGAGCAGAGCCCTGCCGATTACAACTGGCTCCGTTTCGAGCCGAATGTCCTCCGGCAAGAGCGTGCCTCCCTTGTGCTCAAGAGGGAGCCCTTGTACTTGTTTTCGCATTGATCCCCTTCGTCACCCACAAGTGTTCATTATAGAAGCGGCGACGTCTTGCGACTGTTCACTTTTGCACACATTGCATCGTGATGCGAGCCGCATCCCTTCTGCTCACCTGCGCTCTTTTCGCTCACGAATGAAGTACAATCCCGCAAAGCGAACTGCTGACACTCTTGGCGGAGGTGAACACAATTGAGCAAAAACACGTTTCAATCACTCGCCGGCGTAATCTTTTTGATCGTCGCGATCGCTCACGTCTTGCGGCTGGCTTTCAAATGGGAAGTGATTGTCGCGGGCTGGCAGGTTCCTATGTGGCTGAGTGCAGTCGCCGCTGTTATCGCAGCGTATCTTGCGTATGAGGGCTTCCGGATGAGGACGAGCAATTAGGATCTTCTGCGCTCACGAGTCGCGCCGCTGAACTTAGCGCGCGTTCAACTCACGCCCTCGCCTCCACTTGTGAATACTCCAGAGAATCCGCGTTGCGGCGCAGGCTCCGGCAGCGAGGCTTTCCGAAGGCAATCACGGCAGAACTCGCGATCCTTGCTATCGATGCGTTCGACGTTATGGGACGAGGCCATAACGCAGCGCCAATCGAAACAATGGCGCAGGCCCAGCGTGTGCCCCAATTCGTGGGCAGCTTCCTTCGCTAGCCGATCCAGTAATGATCGCCCGTTGGGCGGAAGGCCGTAAAAATCATCCCGCAAGCGGTGCAGCGATACTAGAGAACATCCGCCTTCCAGCTGCGCTTCGCCGAAAACAAACGTCAGCACTGGAACATACAAGTCGACTTCGGTTACACCCACGAGATGCACGCCAGGCTCGGGGACCAGCGATTGCATGCGTTGCAGAATGGCCGTGGAGTGATATTGCCCGCGGATGGAATCAAGCGCGAAGTCAGTCGCCAAGTAATCTTTACGGACGTGACAGGACACCTGAAAGATGCGAGCCAATTCGGCGGATAGATCGTCGAGCAGATCGAGGCTCACGGCTCCGCGGCGGGCCGGCATATCGCCTTGCCCAGTGCCAACGCCGAGCAAGTGAATCGCTTTCATCCGTGGACCGGCTCATGCCGCTTCAGACCGTAGCATTTCATTTTGTTGTAGAGCGTGGTGCGGTCAATGTCCAGAATGTCAGCGGCGTGAGTGAAGTTCCATTGCGTTTCTTCGAGGACCCGCTCGATATGCTGCCGGACTACATCCTCCAGGCGGTGCCCGGAAACTGGGAGGCCCGCCGGGTGGAAGAAGGGGAAATCCTGAGGCTGAATTTCGCCGCTGCGCCCGATTACCAGAGCGCGTTCGATGGCGTTTTCCAGTTCGCGCACATTGCCCGGCCAATCGTAGTGAAGCAGCAATTCCACGGCTTCCGGCGAAATCCGCGGAAGAGGCCGGTTCATGGAAGTGGCATGCTTTTTCAGCAGAGCTTCCGCGAGCAAGGGGATGTCTTCACGGCGTTCGCGGAGCGCCGGAACGTGGATGCAGAAAACGTTGAGACGATAGAAAAGATCGAAGCGGAATGTTCCGTCCTTCACCATGGCTTCGAGATCGCGATTGGTGGCGGCGACGCAACGGAAGTCCACTTTGGTGGGCTGCGTTCCGCCGACGCGCACAATTTCCTTTTCCTGGAGTACGCGCAATAGATCGGTCTGCGTCTTGAGGCTGATGTCTCCGATTTCGTCGAGGAAAACCGTTCCGCCATCAGCGGCTTCGAATTTGCCCTTGCGGCGGGCTTGCGCTCCGGTAAAAGCGCCGCGCTCGTGGCCGAAAAGCTCGCTCTCGAGCAAAGTTTCGGTAAGAGCGCCGCAGTGAATGGCCATGAAGGGCATGAGCCTTCGAGGGCTTGCTGCGTGGATGGCGCGAGCGACGACTTCTTTGCCGCTGCCGCTCTCGCCGGTGATGAGAACGGTCGCATCGGTGGGCGCGACCATTTCAATGGCTTCGCAGACGCGCTTCATGGCGAGGCTGTTGCCGATTATTTCGGGATGAGGCGAAACTTCCTGGAGATGCTCGCGGAGCTGGACGACTTGTTGCTGCGCGTGGCGGTGTTTGATGGCGTTGCCGACGAGGTGCACCAGTTCATCGGGATCGAAAGGCTTGGTGATGTAATCGTAGGCGCCTTGCTTCAACGCTTGCACGGCCGAATCGACCGAAGCGTAGCCGGTCATGATGATGACGATTAAGTCGGGGTCCGCTTCATGGAGGCGCTGCTGCAGCTCGATGCCATCAGTGCCGGGCATCTTGATGTCGAGCAGAGCCACATCCCAGGCGCCCGGCTGAAACGAGGTCAACGCTTCGTGAGCGCTGCCGGTGGTTTTGACGGTGTAACCCTCGGACGTAAACCATTTGCCGAGGGAATCCCGGACGACCAGCTCGTCGTCGACGATTAAGATTTTGCCACCTTGTTCCGGATTTAGATTTTCCATGTTGCTTACCTCGCTTCCTGGCTTGCAAGAACCAGGCCTTCATTCACTTTTGCATCGAGAGGCAGGGAGACCTTGAATTCGCTGCCCTGGCCGGGAATGGAATTTACGGTGATCTCGCCGCCGTGCTGCTCGACGATGCTATGAGCAACGGCCAAGCCGAGTCCGGTGCTCTGCTGGGTGTCCTTCGTGGTGAAAAACGGATCGAAAATGTGCGGCAAAACTTCGGCGGGAATTCCCATGCCGGTGTCGCGTACGCGCAGAGTCACATTCTCCCCAGCCGGATCTACTCCGGTCGAAACTTCCAGAACACCGCCGCCCGGCATGGCTTCGATGGCATTCACCATCAAGACCAGGGCGAGTTGGCTCATCTGTCCGGCGTCGCAACGAACCGCGGGGAGATTTGGTTGCAGATTTTCCACCAATTCAATTTCGCTGAGCTCCAATTTATGGTGGACCAATGCGAGTCCCTGCTTCACCAGCTGATTCAAATCATTCATTTCGCGTTGACTGGGCACCTGGCGCGCGAAGGTCAGCAAATTGCGCATCAATTCTCCGCAACGGCGGCTTTCGCGTTCGATGGTGCGCAGATTTTCGATGATCTCGGCGCGCACGGCCGGGTCGCAGGACATCTTGTTCAACTGTTTTACCGAGAGGCCCGCGTACGTAAGGATTCCCGCGAGCGGATTATTGACTTCGTGAGCGACGGTGGCCGCGAGCTTGCCGAGTGAGGCCATCTTTTCGCGCAAGACGAGTGATCGCTGAGCGCCTTCGAGCTCGCGGGTTTTTTGCTCGACGCGGTCCTCGAGAGTGTGGCCCCAATCGGTGATCTCTTGCCGCGCGCGGGCCAGTGCTCCAGCCATTTCGTTGAACGAAGCGGCCAGCTCGCCGAGTTCATCCTGAGAATGCACTTCCAAGCGATGATCCAGATTTCCCTGCGCCAGACTCTTGGTGCCCTGCATCAGGTCGCGCACTGGTTTGCCGACGACCAACCAGGCAAAAGCGATGCACGCCAGAGTCAGCACAACCAGCGTGATCAGCGCGACGCGCTCGACTCTTCGCTGTTGAGCGGCCAAAAGGGCATCGACGCCCGCCAACGAAAGATTCGTATCAATCACGCCGAGAACGCGCTGGCTGGCGGGGTGGGCATGGCAATCGGCGTTGGCGCAGGCTGGTTCGTTTTCAACCACGCGGATTACACCGACCTTCCGTTCTCCGCTGGCGTCGGTGACGATCCGGGCGTGCGCCGGGTGTTCCCACTGAGCGGGGCCGCGCGGATCTCCATGACATCCATTGCAGGCTTCCGCATCTTTGTTCACGGCCGTGCCGATTTCACGAGGATCGGTGGAAAAGCGGATGGTGCCCTTGTCTGAGAACACGCGAACAACGTGAATGCCCGGCTGGCCGCCGATGGTATTGAAGGCTTCCGTCAGCGCCGCGCGATCGTTGTGCAGCATCGAGTAACGCGTGGAACGCTGGATGAGCTCGCCGACGCGGTCCGCGTCTTGCACCGCTGTGCGCTCGAACTCCAGGCGCTGATAGTGCAGGCTCACCGACGCGTACGTCAGAATGACGGCGGCGGTGGTTGTCCCCAGGCAAAAAGCCAGCTTTGGGGCCAGGCCAAATCGAAATCGCCTGCCCGTCGGCATCACTCCTCCTCTCGCTTAATCACCAGGGACTGTCGAGGCTATCGGCACGGTTGACAGTACAGGCCGTTCTTTCGAGAATGCGGGAACCCCACCTTCGAAGATCGGCAGATACTTGACGGCGAATCGAAAAATTGCGAAGCCCAGCGCCACGATGAAGAGCGTCACCGCAATCTCGGTCCACTTGGGGAAATACGAAACCCCGGAGCCCGCTTCGACGCCCGTCACGCTGACATTCAAGCGGTTGGCGACGAATCCAAGCAGCACCATCACCGCGCAGCCGTACAGGGCCGATGCATTCGAGTACACCTTGCGCCGGAACAGCAAGAACATCGGGACGACGAACAGCGCAATCTCCAGCAGGAACAGATAAGTTTCCGGCCGCCGCCTCGCCAACAGTGGAAGGACGCCGCGATGCAGGAGATCAAGAAAGCGCGCCGTCATGTAAACAGAAAGCAACACCGCCAGAAGCCGCCCCATGCTGCTGATCAGCGGAAGCTCCAAATGTTTTCCGAATGCACGGCTGCTTTGCCAGGACTCAAAGATGGTCATCGCCAAGCCGGCACAAAGAGCAGAGATGAAAAAGAAAACCGGGAGCAGCGACGTGTACCACAGCGGATAAAGTTTTTCAGGAACGATCAGATAGAGGCTGCCGAGTGAGGATTGATGCAGCGTAGAGAGAATCACGCCAAGAATGACCAGCGGGATCAAGACGATGCGCATGGCCTTCAAGGCGCGAACGAGATGAAAGCGCTCGAGAACCACCGGAGCAAATTCCAGCGCGAGCACTGTGGTGTAGAGCGTGACGCACCAGCCCACTTCGAACATCACCGAGTGCGGATTCCACATCACCAGCGGATGCCAGATGCGATAGGGGCGCCCGAGGTCAAACATCAGAGCGAGAATTACCAGCAAGTAGCCCAGAAACGCTGTGAGAATTGCGGGGCGAAGGATGGGTTTGTAGCGCTCGATGTTGAAAATATGGACCGTGGCGGCGAGTGTGAATCCGCCGGCAGCCAATCCCACGCCGCACAGAACGTCGAACCCGATCCACAATCCCCAGGGGAACTGGTCACTTAGATGAGTGGCGCCGCCCAGGCCATGCATCACGCGCACGTAGCTGGCATAGAGTCCGCCGGCCATGACTACAAAGAAAACCAATTGCCAAAAAGTCAGTCGCGGGAAGCGTCGCTCTCCGATCATGACTTTTTCTCCCGTTCTTTCCCTTCGGCGGCTTGCACTTCTTCGCGCCGGTGGGTGATCCACCAGACGCCGCCGAGCGCCACACAGCAGACCGTGACGATATTGGGAATTTCTGAGAGAGCATTCCAAGTGAGAAGCGAGAGCGGGGTGCTGGGCAGGCCAGCGCGGACGCCGAGCTGTTCGACAGGCACGGCAGCAAGAAGCAGCACGGAAGTGCCGCCAACTTCTTCAACGCCAAAGATGTGCTGGTTGTACTGGCCGGGGTTGGCGGCGATTCGTTGGCGCGCTTCGGCGATCAGATCGTCGCGTTCGCCGAATTTGGTCGCGCCGGTCGGGCAAGCCTCTGCGCATGCCGTCTGTTGCCCCGCGGCAACGCGATCCGCGCACATATCGCACTTCTTGACGAGTGGAAGCCGGCTGCTCCACTGATAACTGGGCACTTGGAACGGGCAGGCGAACAAGCAGTAGCGGCAGCCCATGCAACGGCTGGCATCGTAGGTGACTGGGCCGTCGGCGGTTTTTTGCAGCGCAGCGACCGGGCAGACCGAAACGCATGTCGGTTGGAGGCAATTCATGCACAAACGGCGCATGAACTTATCGCCATGCGTGGTGATCGCCGTCAACTTGTGCGCGGAGAGCTTCTCTTCCAGGGCGATACCATCATCGTAGGCTAGATTGTGGTGTTCGGAGCAAGCCTTCTCGCAGGCCCTGCAGCCGATGCACATGGTGCTGTCGTAGAGGATACCTTTGGCCATGCCCTACTTTCGCGGATAGGCCGAAATGCCGCCGTGATGCCACTCACTTCCGGATGTGTCAGCCGTCACAACGCTCTGTAAGTCCATTGCCGTGAATGTATTCGCGGTCACGTCACAAACCGAGCTGTGAGACGGCAGAAAGTCCGATGTGAAACACAAGAGCTAGAAAAAGAAGATTTGGGGGAGTGTCAGTTCCAAAATGAAACGCGGGGCCAGCGGCTCTTGAATTATCCGTGGCCCCGCGCTCGCTTACTCAGACAAGGAAGAATTCCTTGGTGAGTTCTGTCCATGAAGATCCCGGCAGACCTGCCGTCAAACTCTCAATCGGCCGACCGCCGTCTGCCATGACCGGCCCCGCCAGTTGCGGCTGGCGTGCAAACAGCCGCTCGGCGCTTTGCCGGATCCAATCCTTGACGAGGTAAACCGGCAGGAAGTTGTGCTGCACACTCTCTTCATCGGGGACGTGAACTGCGATCAGCCAGCCCTTACCGAACGGATCCTTGCGCAGCAGCGATGGATCCCTCATAACTTCCTCGTTCACCTCGACAACTTCCCCTTCGACCGGGGAAACCATCTCGGCTTTCTCGCCATTGCGATAGAAGCTCCACGCCTTTTGTCCCTGGCGGACCCAGTGGCCCGGCTTGGGCAGCTCAACGCGATCCACGGTGCCCAGCAGCGCAGCGCCAAATTCGTCCACTCCCACGCGCGCCAGCCGGGTCCTCTCGCGCATCGCCCAACCGTGTCCCGGGTGATAGCGCAAATTTTCCGGCACATGGAAACCTTCAACAAAGTCGCCCAGTGAGATTCCGGTGGCCACTCGCGGCACAGTCGCTGCCGCCGTCTGCGGAGCTTTGTTGCGATTCCGGATGTAATCAATCGCGATCAGCGTTCCGAACATCAAGAGAACCAGGATGACTGTCATGGTCGTTCTCCTCTTCGGCTGTGTTTCTCGATTTCCTTTTTTCTCCGCAGCCACCCTCACTAAATGCACGCCGCTGCCCAAAGCCGCATGAAACATGCGCTTTCCAGCGTCTGCGAATGCTTGAAACAATTGGACTTCGAGAGCGCCGCAAACGTCGCTCTTGGTTGGATTTTTTCGACTGCCGAAGAATTCAACAGCCAGTTGTGGAAGATCACAGCAGAAAAGAAGAAGCTCCCCCTACTCAATGACTTGCTGTCCGTAGAATTTTACAGCGGCGTGTGTTGAACTTCTCTACAGATCACCACCGCGCGAGCGGCCCACAATGAAGGTTGAACTGCGTGAGGGTCTGACGATCTTCCGTCTCAACATCCTGAAAATAAAAAACGAGGGCTGGGCGGTGTGGAGGTCCGCCCGGCCCTCGCTTACTGCGGTACAACTAGGTCTTACATCTGCGATTTGGCGGCGGCGATGCTGTCGACGTGAATTTGCCCGTCGTCCATCACGTGGCCGGTGACTTTCACTTCGGCGCCGAGATTCGCGTCGGTTACGGCGTCCTGGTTATGAATCTTGTGAACGGTCTTGGTCTTGGTGTCGACGAAAACGTAAGCGGCGTTCTTTTCCTTGACGCACTTCTCCGCGCAGGCCTTGTGTTCTGCGGACATGCCCTTGGCGCCACAATGGTCATCGCTGATCCAGCCGGTCCAAGTCTGGGTCTTTTCATCGGCTGAGACAGTCGAAACAAACGTGGCCATTGCGCATACCAGGGCGAGTATCGCTAGAACGGGAATTACTTTTCGCATCGAATCCTCCTGGGTGAAATGGACTCCACCCCCACGGCGGGTATTTTCTCACCGTCGGGCGGAAAGCTCCAATAGAAAGTACGCGGGAGCCTGGGGATTGGATTGGGGGCGACGGAGAAAGTTACGAAGGTTGAAGATTACCGCAGAGACGCTGAGGGCGCTTAGGGGGGAAGAGGGGCGGAAAAACCCAATGCCAAACCGGGCCGGTGGTAAACCCCGGCCCCTACATGCCGCCGATTAGGATTTTTGGGCCTGTGGGTTGGGAGCTGCCGCCGGTGGGCTCTACTGTTACGGCGAAGGCTTTGGCGGTGGTGCCTGGGGGGACGCTTACGAACATTTCTGAGCCTGCGCCTGAGGCGGGGGAGAGGATTCCGGCGCTGATTGGTTTGCCTTCGGCTGGAACTAGCCAGAGTTGGTAGCTTTTGTCTGCGGGAGCTGGAGTTGAGATGGAATCGGAATAGAAGGCTTTGCCGAGGCGGGCGTTGTAGCGAACGCTGGCGTTGGCGCCGCGGAATTCTTTGGAGGGAGCGAGAGCGACGCGGACGGTGTCCTTGGCGCTGAAGAGGGCGAAGTTGGACTGGGCGTCCTGCACTTGGGCTTGGAGTTGTGCTACGTCGGCGCGCATGCCGTCGATTTGTTGAGCTATCTTGCGATTCTCGACTACCAAGAAAATTGTGATGCACGCGAAGGCGACTGCTGCGGGAGCCCAGATGGCGGTCCACCATCGGGTGGCGCGGAAGCGAATGCGGGCCGGCTCGGGAGCGCGGCGGCCTTCGTGGCCTTCTACCGTTGCGTGCAGCTGGCGCAGCAGGCCTTCCTTGATGCCTGGCGAGGGTTGTACGGGCTCGACGGCAAGCGCGAGCAGAGCGATGCGCCCGCGGGCTTGCGCGAGCTTCGCCGCACATTCATCGCACGAGGCTACGTGCGATTCGATGGCGGCACATTCTTCGCCGCGCAGCGCGCCGAGCGCGTAGAGATCGTAGTCCGCGTCCGCGTATGGATGGCCGTTGCTCATGTTCAGTTTGGACCCAACTTCTGCTTCAGTGACTCTACTGCCGAGCGCAATCTTGTTTTTACCGTGCCGAGCGGATCGCCGGTGCGTGCGGCGATTTCGCTGTGCGTCAAGCCTTCGAAATAGGCGAGCTCGACGGCTTCGCGTTGTTCCGTGGACAAATCCTGCAGCGCGCCGCGAACTTTGCCGAGCATCTCCTTTTGCGCGGCTTCGGATTCGAGATTGAACGGCAGCACCACAGTGTTCTCGATCAATTCTTCCGTTTCGCCCGGATTGCGGCGGCGCAAGCGCGAAATGGCGCGATTGCGCGCGGCGACCACGAGCCATCCGGCGATCGAGCCGCGCGCTGGATCAAATTGCGCGGCGTTACGCCAGACCTGGAAGAAGACATCCTGCAGAATTTCTTCGGCGGCCTGGGCGTCGCGAAGAATGCGATTCAAAATTCCGCAGAGCAGGCCGGAATAGCGATCGTAGAGTGCGGCGAGAGCGGTCTCGTCGCGGGCTACGACACGTTCGATCAGCGACCAATCGGAGCTGCGCTGGTCTGTGGCTGCTGCTGCGTTCACGAAGCCTCGGATGCTTCACTTACTAGGTACGCCGCCGGGAGTGCCGGTGGATTGCTGCTGAGAAAGTCTGGCGTGCCATAGTGATACATGATGCTGAATTGGCCGACGACAAGGCGCGGCGGAAGAGTAGCTGTTTCGAGAGTGAGGGTCAATTGCGTTGTCTACGGACGCGATTTGTGGCTGGTAGACAGGTAGGAATTGATGTTGCTGGGATGCCGGGCTAAATACCCGGTGCTACATAGGCTTTCTGTAAGTCGCTGTAAATACATGGCTTACTTTGATTCTTGGGGTGCGGGCGGGCTTCGCGGAGTATGAGTTCCGCGCACAAATCCTACGGATTCGGGTGGTTTCCGTTGACATGGGTTTTCCGGCTTGTCTAAACTCCTGTGTCACCGGAGTTTACGATTACCCCACGGACAATCAGTCGGAACGTGGCTCGTGCGGCGCGAGGTAACGCGCGGCGCGAAGAGGGATGAGAATGGCTACCGTCTCGAAAGCGGCCCCGCAAGCGATACCGCGCATAGCGCCGCGCGAGGATTTGAATCCGTACCGCATCGCGCAGATTCAATTCGACATTGCCGCGGAACATCTGAAGCTCGATCCGGGCTTGCGACAAATTTTGCGCACGCCGAAACGGATCATGGAAGTGTCCATTCCGACGAAGATGGACAACGGGCAGGTGAAGGTGTTTACCGGTTATCGCGTGCAGCACAACGTGGCGCGCGGACCGGCGAAGGGCGGACTGCGCTATCACCCGAACGTGTCGCTCGATGAGGTGAAAGCGCTGGCGATGTGGATGTGTTGGAAGACGGCGACGGTGAATGTGCCGTACGGCGGAGCGAAGGGCGGAGTGATTTGCGACCCGAAGCGCATGAGCAAGGGCGAGCTGGAGCGCATGACGCGGCGGTTTACTTCGGAGATTCTGCCGATCATCGGGCCGGAGCAGGATATTCCGGCGCCGGATGTTTACACCGATTCGCAGACGATGGCTTGGATCATGGATACGTATTCGATCACCGTCGGGAAATCGATGCCTGGGGTGGTGACCGGGAAGCCGGTTTCGTTGGGCGGATCGGAAGGGCGAGCTGAGGCTACGGCGCGCGGCTGCCTCTTTGCGGTGGAAGAGGCTTGCAAGGTGAAGAAGATCAATTTGCGCGGGGCGACCGTGGCGATCCAGGGATTCGGGAATGCCGGGGCCACGGCGGCGAAATTGTTTGCGGAGAAGAAGGCGCGCGTGGTGGCAATCAGCGATTCTCGCGGCGGCGTTTATAATTCGCGCGGGATCGATCCTCTGAAGGCGATGCGTTACAAGGAACGCTCGGGGACTGTGGTGGGGATGCCGGGGACTTCGCGGCTGTCGAATGATGATTTGCTGACGATGAAGTGCGACATTTTGATTCCTGCGGCGCTCGAGAACGTAATTACTTTGAATAACGCAGAATTAATCAAGGCGCGAATTGTGGCTGAGGCGGCGAACGGGCCTACTACGCCCCATGCGGATGAAGTATTGGCGCGCAAGGGAATTTTGTTGGTGCCGGATATTTTGGCGAATGCCGGCGGCGTTACGGTCAGTTATTTTGAATGGGCGCAGAATCGCGAGGGATTCTTCTGGTCTGAGGCTGAGGTGAATGGCCGACTGGAGACTGTGATTAAGCGGGCTTTCCAGCAAGTGCACGAGACGGCGCGGAAGCATCATGCGCATATGCGGACTGGGGCTTATATTTTGTCTGTTGGGCGCGTAGCGGATGCGACTGTGGTGCGCGGGCTTTATCCGTAGTTTCAAATATAACCAAAAACTCGATCATCGGCGCGCTGCAGACGTTGGCAAGATTCCGGCGGCGCCGCACAAAGATGACGGCTGGCAGCCCTTCGGGGCTCAGGACAAGCCGGCGCTACGAAACCGGTCTGCAATATTTCGCTTGCGGTGTGCCGAACAACGCGCGTACATTTCTCTTGCCGGCTCACCACTGCAATTGGGTGACGCCGGCTTTTGTGCCTGAAGGTTACTCGACGGAGACGCTGACGAATTGAGTGTTCAATCGAATCACGGGACGCACACGCCACCGATCCTTTTGACCGTCGCGGGATTCGATCCCTCGTGCGGCGCGGGCGTTTCGGCGGACCTGAAAACTTTTGCGGCGCACAATTGCTACGGCGTCGCGGCGATTACGGCGCTGACGGTGCAATCGACGCAAGGCGTGCGATCCGTGCATCCGACGCCGGCGCCGACATTGCGCGCGCAGCTTGATGCGCTGGCCGAAGATTGCTGCATCGCTGCAGTGAAAATCGGCATGCTGGGCACTAAGGCCAACGCGGTGGCTGTCTCGGAATTTCTCGACAAGAATAAATTCGCGCACGTAGTGCTCGACCCGGTCACGAAGCCTACGGCCGGTTTGCCGGAATTGATCGATGAGGGCGGATTGAAATTTCTGCGCGATGAATTTATTCGCCGCGCTACGGTGATCACGCCGAATATTCCCGAGGCTGAATTTCTCACTGGCATAACGATCAAAGACGTGAACGACATGAAGACCGCGGCGCTGAAACTCGGCGAGCAGGGCGCCAAGGCGGTGATCGTTACGGGCGGGCATCTCGAGAAGCCGGTGGATGTGGTGTGGGAAGGCGGAGAAGTTACGCAGCTTGCGGGCGATGCGGTGAAGAGTGAGAACACGCACGGCTCGGGCTGCACTTTTTCATCGGCGATTGCAGCGCAATTGGCGCTGGGGCAGCAGTTGCGCGAGGCCGCGATATTGGCGAAGGCTTATGTCACCAAGGCCATTGAGAAAAGTTACTCGGTGGGCAAAGGGCCCGGCCCGTTGAATCATTTTTATCGCTTCTATCAGGAGCCGCCGACGCGTGGCGTGCATGAAGTGCCGCAGCATGGGTTGCATCCGGCGGCGGAGCCTGCCGCGAATTAGCTTTGGTAGCGCCGGCGTCCCTGCCGGCATCCGACGAGCGATGATTTACTTACCTGCACGGCCTCCCGCGGAAGAAAATGCGAGTCAGAAGTGTAGTGTTCGTTCTAGCGCCGCGGTGCACGCACAGGCGAATTGACTCGAGTGGTCGTAAGATGCCGGCCGGGACGCCGGCGGTACCTCAGAAACCTGCTTCAAACGCTTTGAAGCGACGCTCTAGTTCCCATTGTTGCTGGGCTTTCTCGCTGGACTTCAGGAAATCGGCGCAGCGTTGCGTGGGTTTTTCGGCGCCTGGAGCGTCTTTCGCGCACGCGTCTGCCCACTGGTTGAAATTATCGGTATCGGCCGAAGGCCATAGACTTTCACCCGGTAAAAAGCTGTGCTCGATTCCGGTGCGGACCATTTGTTTCAGATCGAAATAGCTCAGATTGTAGGTTTCGACCGCGCGGACGTATTCGTGAGTTAGATCGATGCGCGAAACGCCTTCATCGTCAGTGGACAGCGCGACGGGCACGCCGAATTGCGGTAAATCGGCAGCGGATGATCTTTGCCGCTGATGCCGAGGATTACGTCGTTGCTGGTGAGATTCACTTCCACCATCACGTGCTTGGCGGCCATCTCTTTCAGCAGCTCGTGCGGGCGATTTTCGTACATCACGTCCACGCCGTGGCCGATGCGTTCGGCGTGGGCTTCTTCGACGGCTAATCGAATATGGCAGCAGAGGCCTTCGTAAGGGACGAGGCCGGGAGCAATTTCTCCGGCGTGCAGGCTGATGTGCACTTTCGGATATGTGGCGTGAAGATACGCGACCATTTTCATGTGCAGCGCGTAATCGTTCATCGAGACGTAGCCGTCTTCGGGCATCACGAGATTGATTCCGACGACGCGCGAATCGGCGGAAGCGACTTCGAAGCCGAGAAGCGTTTGCGCGAAGACGATTTCTTTCGGTAAGCCGCGGAGGACTTGATAGAGATAGCGGATTTCGATGGAACATGCGGGCGCGGCATCGGCTGCGCCGCAGTGCTCGCGTTCGCGGCGGACGGACTCGGCTTGATCGAAGTGAGTGCGAGCGACGGCGACATCGTCGCGCAATCCGTGCGCGAGCAGATCTTCGCGCAGTGAATTGAAATCTTCGGTCCAGTGCGTGGCGAGCGCGAGCGTTGCCGTGTGGGAGAAATCCGGCGTTTCCATGATTTCGAGATATTGCTCGTTCTGCGCGGCGGCGCGGGTGGCGACTTCGTCGAGCCATTCACCTTTGTGGCCCGGGGCTGTGCCGCCGAATTTCCCGAAAGTATCGAAGAAATGGTCGTGGGCGCTTTCGCCGGTGGCGGGGACGAAGCTGCGCATGGAGAAGGAGTCGATCAGCGCGTCGTAGAGATGTTGATCCTGGAATGCGTGGGCGGCCGGGACTTGTCCATTGGCGCATGGCGGTTGGGAAGTGGACGCGCCCACGATTTTCACGAAGGATAGCTTGGTGGTGTCCACGCAGAGATTGTCTTCGGCGGCGTCGCGAATGAAAGTTTCGGCGTAGATGGCGCCGCCCAAGTGCATGTGCAAATCCGCGCCTTTGGGCATTTTGAGGAGCCAGGCGCGAAGAGCGAGAGGATTTGCGCGGGCGACTTCGAGGCCGCGCGCGGCGCGGGATTCGGCGGTGGCGGAATTTTGTGCGGGAGCGTGCTTCGGCGTTGATTGAGCGGGGAGGAGCGTGGCGAGAGATAGAAACAGGAGCGCGGCGACGGAGACTTTGCGTGTGGTGCGGACGTGATCCTTCAAATGTATTGTTGTCATTTTTGACTCGCGGGGAATGTTACGGCTAAATCGCAGCTTGGAGAAGTGGGATTCCTCGATGTATGCGGTGGGTGGATTGACGCGCCGAGTCCGCGGTCGGACTTCGAACAATTTACGCGCGAGGTCGTCGGATGCCGGCCTCTCGCGGCTCGGGGTAAACAGGGACGCCGGCGGTACCTTACGCGCTCGCTGCGCTCTCGCGGCGCCAGACTATGTTGCCGCCTACTATTGTGGCCATTGGGGCGCCTACGAATTCGCGATTGTCGAACGGGGTGTTGCGCGATTTGCTGGCGGAATCGTTGGCGCGGAATGTCCATTTGTGATTCACGGAAAAAATTGTGAGGTCGGCTGGTTCGCCGCCGGCGATTTTGCGCTCGATGCCCAGGATGCGGGCAGGGCCGGTGGTGAATAACTCGACCAGGCGCATCAATGAGATTCGTTTCGTGTGCACCAGTTCGGCCAGGGCGAGAGCTAGTGCGGTCTCGAAGCCGGTGATGCCGAAGGGGGCGCGGTCGAATTCTACGTCTTTGCTGGCGGGATGATGCGGGGCGTGATCGGAGGCGATCGCGTCTACGGCGCCATCGGCCAGGCCGACGAGTAACGCTTCGCGATCTTCGCGCGAGGCTAGCGGGGGATTCATTTTGTAGCGCGTGTCGTAGACGACGTCTTCGTCGATCAGCGTGAAATGGTGCGGCGTGACTTCGCATGTCACGGCCAGGCCCTGCTTCTTCGCGGCGCGGACGTGAGCCAGCGAAGCGCGGGCCGAAAGATGCGCGATATGCAGCCGCGCGCCGGTCAGCGCGGCAATCTCGACGTCGCGCCCGACGCAGATCGATTCCGATTCGGCGGGGATTCCCTTGAGGCCGAGGCGCACCGAGCGCGGCCCTTCGCGCATCACGCCGCCCGCGGCGAGCGAAGGATCTTCGCAATGATCGATCACAGGCAGGCCGAGCGAGCGGCAATAATCCATCGCTTGGCGCATCAGTTTCGCGGTCGCGACCGGGCGGCCATCGTCGCTGACGGCGACGATTCCGGCATCCTGCATCGCGGCGATTTCTGCGAGCGCTTCGCCTTTGCTGCCCACCGAGACAGCACCAATTGGCCAAACGCGCACGCTCGCTCCGGCCGCGGCGCGTTCGACGATCGAGCGCGTGACCGACGCATTGTCATTCACCGGATGCGTATTCGGCATACAGCAAACGGCGGTGAATCCGCCGCGGGCGGCCGCGCGGGTGCCCGTTTCGATTGTTTCCGAAATATCCTGGCCGGGCTCGCGCAAGTGGCAGTGAAGATCGATGAATCCCGGCGCGACGATCAGGTCGCGGGCGTCGAGAATTTCGGCATCGGGCGCGGAAATCGATGGGCCGGTGCGCTCGATGCCCGCGCCATCGAGAAGAACGTCCTGCACTTTGTCGGTGCCGGTGGCGGGATCGATCACGCGGCCGTCGCGAATCAGAATCATGCGAAATTTTCCTTTGCGGGATGCGGCGCATCGGGCGCGGCGCCGCTGACGAGCTGGAAGAGCAGCGCCATGCGCACGGCGAGGCCGTTGGTGACCTGCTCGAGAATGCACGACTGCGGCCCGTCGGCTACTGCGGGATCAATTTCGAGGCCGCGAATGATCGGGCCGGGATGCAGGACGATGGCGTCGGGCTTGGCGCAGCGCAGGCGTTCGGGAGTGAGTTGGTAGCGCAGAATGTAATCGTCGAGCGAGATCGGCGGCTCGTGGATGCGCTCGGATTGCACGCGCAGGACGATGAGCACGTCGGCGCCCGCGAGCGCTGTTTCGATGCGCGGCTCGCGATGGATATGTGGCGCGAGACATTCGAGTTCGCGCGGCACCCACATCGCCGGGCCGCACAAAGTGATTCGCGCGCCAAATTTGCTGAGCAGATGAATATCGGATCGCGCGACGCGGCTGTGCAGGATGTCGCCGAGAATCGTGACGTTTAGCGAATCGAGGCGGCCTTTGCGGTCGCGGATTGTCAGCGCATCCAGAAGCGCTTGCGTGGGATGCTCGTGCGTGCCGTCGCCGGCATTCATCACCGGAATATCCACGCGGCGCGCGATGAAATCTGCGGCGCCCGACGCTGCATGACGAATCACGATGCCGTCGGGCTTCATGGCCTCGAGCGTCCAGACGGTGTCGATCAGCGACTCGCCTTTTTTCAGGCTGGAGGATTCAGCTTGCAGATTCATCGTGTCGGCGCCGAGGCGCGCGGCAGAAGTGGCGAAGCTGATGCGCGTGCGAGTGGAAGGTTCGAAGAAAGCGAGCGCCACGGTCTTGCCGCGCAGCGTGGCCAGCTTTTTTAGGGGATGGCGCTGGAATTCTTGAAATGGCTTCGCCTGATCGAGGATGAAAATAATTTGCTCGGCGCTGAGGGGTTCGATGCCGAGCAGATGGCGCAGGCGTTGAGGCACGGTATTGAGTGAAAGCGGGACGGCGTCAGTCGACGCGATCCACGAGCATCACGCGCTCCTCCTTGTCAATTTCCTGCAGGCGGACTTCTACGATTTCGGTGTCGGCGGTGGTGATTTTGCGGCCGATGAAGGTGGCTTCGATGGGCAGCTCGCGATGGCCGCGATCGATGAGCACGCACATGCGCACGCGCTTCGGCCGGCCGAGATCGAAGAGGCCGTTCATGGCGGCGCGGGCGGTGCGGCCGGTGTAGAGCACGTCGTCAACGAGGACGAGATCTTGATTGTCGACGACGAAGGGAATTTCGGTGGATTGCACGACCGGATGCGCGGCGACGGTAGAGAGATCGTCGCGATAGAGAGTGATGTCGAGCGTGCCGACGGGAATTTCTACGTGCGAGAAGCCATTGATGCATTTTGCCAGGCGTTGCGCCAGAGGCACGCCGCGGCGGCGCACGCCGATCAGCGCGACATCTTTGGTGCCGCCGCTTTTTTCCACGATTTCATGGGCCAAACGCTGCAGGGTGCGATCGATTTCTTCGGCGGAGAGGAGCTGCCTTTTCTCGACGACGCGCATTGGTGGCTCATCCTAACATAGGGCTCGCGCTTTCGGGAATCGGCGTCGAGGCGCGGCAAGGAGGCGTGCTAGACTCGCGAATTATGAATCAGAATAGGCGCACGGTAGCAGCTAGACCGTCACTTCTTGCCGCGATTCTTATTGCCGCGGTGTTGATAGGTGCTCGCGTCCCTGCCGCGCCGCTGGCTGCAGCGAAGCCCGGTCATGTCGCTCGTCCGAAGCTCGTCGTCCTGATCGTTGTGGACCAGATGCGGGCGGACTACCTGGATAAGGATGGCGCCACTTTTCACGATGGATTCACGCGATTGATGAAGCAGGGCGCGTGGTTCACGCACGCTGCTTATCCCTACGCCAAGACCGTGACTTGCGCCGGCCACGCGACAGTCTCGACCGGCGATTTCCCAGCGACGCACGGCATGATCAACAACACCTGGTGGGATCGCGCGGCGGGAAAGATGGTGACGTGCACCGGCGATCCGAAGACGTCGCTGCTGACTTACGGAGCGGCGCCAACAAGCGCGACGGCAGCGGCGCCGGGAGAGAGCGCCTGGCAGATGAAAGCGCCGTCGTTCGCGGAACAGCTTCGTGCGCAGTCACCGGGCTCGCGCGTCGTGACGCTATCTCTAAAGGCCAGGGCCGCGATTTCGATGGCGGGCCACAGCGCCGATTCCGTAACGTGGTTGAACGGCGAGCATTGGGTCACGTCCACGGCCTTCGGTGATTCGCCGCGCCCGGAGATAGAGGCGTACGCCAAATCTCATCCGATTCATGCCGACTTCGGAAAATACCTAGCAGTTGACCGAGCCGGGCACGGAACTACAACCTCGCTCTCAAACTTGATCAACGAATCAATTCAGAACTCTGAGCTTCACGCAGCGATTGTCCCAATCGCAAGTGTCAAATCGCATGACGAGTGGGAAGCAAGCGCGTTTTCCGATGCGTACCTAGAAAAGCTGGCTGAAGCCGAGATCGACAAGCTCAGTCTCGGCCACGGCAATGGGACGGACTTCTTGGCGATCAGCTTCTCTGCCCTTGATATTGTCGGCCATGCGAGAGGCCCCGACAGCGGTGACATCCGCGTAATCCTTTTCTATTTGGACGCGACGATTGGCGAGCTGTTAGACGTGCTCGATCATCGCGTCGGCAAAGGGAAGTACGTTGTGACGCTGACTGGCGATCATGGCGTGGCGCCAATTCCGGAGTTCGCTGCCAAGACGGGCATCGACGCGGGGCGCGCAGATGTAGGTGACTTGACGGCGCGCGTAACGAAGGCGCTTGCGCCCTTCGGCGGAGGGGAGCATCCGGTTGCGGCATTCACCGATGGCGATCTCTATTTTGCGCCGGGCGTTTGGGAAAAAGTTGGTGTAGATCCAAAGGCGCTCGATGCGGTAATTACCGCGATTCGCGGTGTGCCCGGAGTCGCAGAAGTATTCCGCGTCGATCAGCTCAGCGAGCTTGCGGCCAAGAATCCGCTTGCGAAGGCGGCTTCGCTCAGCGAATTTCCGAGGCGCGGCGGCGATCTTGTCGTGCTTACGAAGCCCTACTGGTTTTTCGACCGCCGCGATAAATCAGGCGGCTGGGGCGAAGGCACGACGCACGGCTCGCCGTATCCGTACGACCAGGATGTGCCGATCATCCTGATGGGCCCGGGCATTCGCGCCGGAAAATATGCGGACGCGGTCACGCCTGCCGACATCGCGCCCACTCTCGCGAAATTGACCGGGATCGTCATCGCGCGCACCGATGGCCAGCCGCTTACCTCGACCCTGACGACCGATTCATCACGCTGAGCGACGACGCCCTCCGCCACGCGTTTTCCACAGACATCCACAGCGTCTCATCTTGACTCGCGTGATAGACTTCTCCCCCAGTGAGCGCACCGCAACCGGTCACAGCGCGAACCGGGCCCGCGGAAGTTGACCTCAGCGTCAGCGTCGGTACACTTGCCTTTCAAAATCCCGTCATTGCTGCCAGCGGCACTTTCGCCTACGGCGTCGAGTTCGCCGAACTCGTCGATCTGAACCGCCTCGGCGGCATCGTCGTCAAGGGCCTCTCCGCACAGCCGATGGCCGGGGCTCCTGCGCCCCGCATCTGGGATACCCCGTCGGGAATGGTCAATGCCATCGGGCTTCAGAACATCGGCGTCCGGGCCTTCGTCGCCGAAAAGCTCCCCCTGTTGCGCCGTTACCACACTCATGTCATCGCTAACGTCTTCGGCCGGACGGTCGAAGACTACCTGGAGGTGATCCGGGTGCTCAATGAGGCCGACGGGGTCTCTGCCTACGAGCTGAACGTCTCCTGTCCGAATGTGGACAGAGGCGGGGCCGAGTTCGGATGCGACCCGATCACCCTCTCCGGGTTGGTTTCGGAGGCAAAGCGAGCCTCCCGGAGGCCGCTCTGGGTGAAGCTGGCACCGACTGTTGGATTCATTGGACTTATGGCCAAAGCCGCCGAAGATGCCGGCGCCGACGCCCTCACCATCGCGAATACCTACCCCGCATTGTGTCTAGATCCACACACTCGGAAGTCCCATTTGGGCAGTACTACAGGCGGATTGTCCGGGGCGGCTATAAAACCTATAACTGTGCGGCTAGTACATGAGGCCTCGAAAGCGGTGAAGCTACCAATCGTCGGCCTCGGAGGTATCGAAACCCCGGGTGACGCAGTCGAATATATGGTCGCCGGGGCGTCGGCAGTGCAAGTCGGAACGGCCCATTTCGTGGACCCGAGGGCAACTGAGAGGTTGGTCGAGGGACTGGAGAAGTGGTGCCAGGACGATAACACACTTAGATTGAGCGAATTGACAGGCAGTCTACAGAAGGTTTAGGATTGAAAATGAAGGCTCAAAAGTGGTATAATTCGCTCATTCAAAAAAGGTTAGGTGAAAATATGCGACACAAAAACATTGCGATCGCAGGGGCCGTATTTTTAGGCTTCTTACTCTTTTTCATGGCGCCAGTCCTTAATGCGCCATCAACCGTCGCGGCAGCCGACTCCCGGCTCGTGGCGCAAGCTATCCAGCCCCCATCAGACTCAAATCTGGCATCCCCCAACCCAGCCCTGGCCCCGAAGCCCGGGAAAACCTGGGAGTGCGTCTCAAGTTGGTACGGCGAGGACTTCGACGGCCGGCCAACCGCCAACGGCGAGACCTACGATATGTACGGGGTCACCGCCGCCCACCCAACCCTGCCCCTAGGATCCATCGTCCGGGTTATCAACCCGAAGAACAACCGCAGCCAGATCGTCCGCATTAACGACCGAGGCCCATACGTGGAAGGACGCGGGCTTGACGTTTCCTATGAAGTCGCCCGCCGTCTAGGATTCGACCAGCGCGGAGTTGCGAAAGTCCGCCTGGAACTCCTGGAGGTTCCCTCACGCCCCGCCTCAACTCCCAGCGAATAATCGTCGCCCTTGATGTCGACAGCGCCAGGGACGCGTGCGCCCTGGCGCGAAGGCTTCGGGGCCATGTCGGGATGGTCAAGGTTGGGAATCAGCTCTTTACCGCCGAAGGCCCGTCCGTGGTGCGCTCGCTCGCGAGGATGGGCTTCGGCATCTTTCTCGATCTGAAGTTCCACGATATTCCGAATACGGTGAGCCACGGGATCGCTTCAGCTTGCCGGCTGCCGGGGGTGCGCCTCCTGACGCTGCACACGCTCGGGGCAGCGGAGATGATGCTGGCGGCGCGCCGGGCCGCCGATGAAGCGAAGCATCCGCCGAAGCTCCTTGGCGTCACGCTTCTCACTAGCCACGACGAAGCGTCCATCCGCCAGGTCGGAATTAAGGGACCGGTATCCGCGCGCGCCGTGAAGCTGGCGAAATTGGCGAAGGAAGCGAGATTGGATGGCGTAGTCTCCTCGGCTCGCGAAGTGCGCGCCATTCGCCGCGCCGTTGGGACCGAAGATGTTGATCGTGGTTCCCGGCATCCGCCCGCCGATTCCGCCAGCGACGACCAAGCCCGCATCGCCACGCCCCGCGAAGCCATTCGCGCCGGCGCCGATTACCTGGTAATCGGCCGCCCGATAACCGCCGCGAAAGATCCGCGCGAAGCCGTAGCCCGAATCGCCGCAGAGATCGCCGATTCATAACGCCTCGTACGATTGCCACGAAGTCCGAGTCGAAGAGCCTTTGCGAAGTGGCGCATAACCACGCGTCGCATGGCGGTTTCGATCTGGTCAAGAATCGGGCAGCGCAAATCGGGAGATTATTCCTGGCACATCAAGACGATTTTCCCCGTGACTGAGGCGCTTTCGAGCAGTTCGTGGGCGCGGGGGACATCGCGCAACGGCAGGCGCGCGGCGACTACCGGGCTGATAGATTTCTCCTGCAGCATGGCCAGCAATCGCGAGAGATCTTCACGAAACCACTCGGGGTGTTTATCTTTTTCCGTCATGATGTTGTACCAGCGCGCGGATTTTCCGGGGATGAGACTCACTAGCCAAAGCCATGCGAAACTCGCGGCGGCCAGCATCATGTTTCGACGCCCGCCTTCAATCGCCGCAGACATTCCATAGCCGATGAAACGTCCGCCGCGGCCAAGCGCGCGATACGAGCGGGGCCAATTGCGTCCGCCAATCGGATCGAACACCGCATCGACGCCTGCCGCGCGTTTGGTGAAATCCTCGGCTCGATAATCGATGGGTATGCCGCCGAGCGCAGCCACCAGATCGTGCTTGGGCTTGGACGCGGTGCCGTACATCTTCAGCCGCACAAGCGAGCCGAGTTGCAACGCGGCCGTTCCTACTCCACCGGCTGCGCCGTGAATCAACACGCTCTCGCCCTCGCGCAACTTCGCGATGCGATGAATTAATTGATACGCGGTGGTGTAATTCAGAACCAGACTCACCGCTTCGGCGGGATCAAGTCCTGCGGGAACTCGCATGAGTTCGGGCTCCGGCAACACGATATAGCGCGAGTATCCGCCGGTCTTCGTAATCGCGGTGACCATATCGCCGCACTTCCATTGCGAAACGCCGGAGCCGCAGGAATCAACGACGCCGACGATGTCGTAGCCGGGAGAATAGGGTAGTGGAGGAACGCCGGAATACAGCCCGCGGCGCATCAGCACGTCGGCGAACGCAACTCCACAAGTAAGAATGCGGATGCGTGCCTCGTTCGCGCCGGGATCGCGGACTTCGTCGTCGATGACTTTGAAGACTTCAGGTCCGCCGAGAGCGGTGAGGACGAGGCGGGTGTTTCGCATCGGCGCATCTTAGCGTAAAAGCGACTCGGAATTGCATTGAGCCACCGTCGCGCGATCGCTGTTGTCCGCGGTCGTTTGCAGCCCTTGCCAGACTCGGTGGTCGGCAGATGCCGACAGAGACGCCGACGGTACTTTCGTTGCATAATACCCGCCGCAATCGCCAATGAAAGTATCCGTCGCGCTACCCTCGATACTGATTTGCGCCTGCTTGCTTCTGGCAGGATGCGGGCCGGAGTATCTGAAGGCCAAGCCCGACGACGCCGACATTACCGGGACATACGAACTCTCAAAAGTGACACTTGATAATGATCTGGCGCGGTCAGTGCGCATGCAAGATGCCACGATAACAATCAAGCCCGATCACACGGTTGCCGTCGCGAATTTTCCAAAATTCGACCTTGCCGGCGGGCGCCTGGTTTGCAGGTTATCGGGCGCGGCGGAGTGGCAGCTATCGGATCAAGAAAATGGCGGCGTGGGCTGGTCGTTGGTCTTTAACAACTTTGT
This sequence comes from uncultured Acidobacteriota bacterium, assembly GCA_963707165.1. GTDB lineage: Bacteria > Acidobacteriota > Terriglobia > Acidiferrales > UBA7541 > Palsa-147. Next base: position 702,759 of record CAVPPO010000003.1, read on the forward strand.
GTCCTCGACGGCGTCGACGGATAGCGCCTGCAACACAACATATCCGATGCCGAGCCTCTTAATCCTGGGCCGAAAAACGCCACACCGGCTTTATGTAACCGTCGGCGATGCAAGCGATGATCAGGGCGTCGAATTCGGAAAGACTGGTTCGTAGATTTGCCGACATCGCGCTGGCCTTAGGGTTGAGGCCGGCTGCCGGCAATCATGGGGAACCTCGTTTATGTCAGATATGCGCGGCAAAGTAGCTTTAATTACCGGAGCGAGCAGTGGGATTGGCCGGGCGACGGGCGAGGCCCTCGCAATGCGAGGCGCCACAGTGGTTCTCGCCGCGCGGCGCGAAGCCGAATTGGCGGCGCTTGCGAAAGATATAGAGGCGCGGGGAGGAAAAGCAAGCTTCGTGGTCACAGATGTCGCGATTGCCAAGGATGTGGAGCGCATGGTGGCGCACACAATTGAGAAATTTGGGCGGCTCGATTACGCAGTGAACAACGCCGCCATCGAGGGGAAGCTCGCCGCCATCACCGATCTTCATGAGCAGGAATGGGATCGAGTTCTCGACGCAAATTTGAAGGGTACCTTTCTGTGTTTGCAACACGAGGCGCGCGCCATGCTTGCGGGCGGGCATGGCGGCGCAATCGTGAACGTCGGCTCCATAAACTCTTTTCTTGGTTTCCCTACCGGCTCGGCGTACGTCACCTCCAAGCACGGGCTGATCGGACTGACCTCGAGTGTTTCTGCGGAACTCGCACCGCGGGGAATCCGCGTCAATCTGGTGTGCCCAGGAATCATCGATACGCCGATGCATCACCGGGGACGTGCGCTCCTCGGCGACGAGTTGTACGACAATATTCTGAGCCAGCGCGTTCATCTGCGGCGCGCAGGCCGCCCCGAAGAGATTGCCGAGACGATAGTCTTCCTTTGCTCAGACGCGGCGAGTTACATCACCGGTACGACGCTCACACCCGACGGAGGCTTCACGCTGACGGTCTGACCCTAACTTAAAAGAACAGGCTCGATCGCTTCAGTAAACATAGGGCATCTGTGGCACCTGTTGCGAGGCATCGAATTGGAAGCAGTAGTCACCCTTGGGGTGAACCCAGAAATCGTACGTATTTTGAGTTTGAAGATTTCGGCTATCGGTGACGAACGTAGCGCATAGTTCGAATTCGCTGTTGGATTTTCGCCGGTAAAGAAAGGCTTTATTGGTAACGGGATTCTGCTTCAGAGAGTCAGGAAACTTCTCCAGATCGGCCGGGAGCACCTTGTTCGAGCTATTCCACGTAAACACGATCTGTTGCGCAAGTTCCGCGAGCGTCCGGACCGTACGAAAGTCGGACTGAACCTGGCGCTGAGTTCCAGGTCCCCCCAGCGCGTGCCAACCCACGGCTACGACAGCAACAACGGCAATCGTCGCAAGAATAGCCGCCCATGTGTCTCTACTCATCGGCGATCTTCCGCGCAAGCGGGCGCTTAGCCAACGATCCCATGTAGTACCAGAAGACGCCGCCGGCGATCACCAGTGTAGTAACGACCTTTGCGACGAAGCGAGCGGTCAATTCTCCTCGCAGGAAATAGGTCAAAAACGTAATCAAGTCGCCGACCACTATCCCCGCGGCGATGAGCAGAGCGATGTAAGTGAGCCACTTTCTTACAGGCGACTCGAGCTTTTCGGGATGAACGTCCACCTCTCTGGTGATGTAGCGCATGGTGAAAAGGTAGACGGGAAACGCGACTATGATGCATGCGAGTGAATCGGCCATTTGGTAGTAGGTATTTGCGTAATAATTGTTCTGGCTGACCGGATCCTTGATCCAGCGTTCGATGAGCGTGAAGACGACCGCACCGAGACCGATTGTCCAGGTAGCCAAGGTCGAAAAGCTGAGCAGGTAGAGAAATGCGTCCTTCGCCGAACCAGAGCGCTTATAGACCGGGACGGATAAACCGCTGCGAACTTCAAAATGATCGGCCAGCGCCCGGTAGACTTCCTCTTCCGGCCATCCCCGGCCCCGCAAAAGCTCAACAATAACTTCGTCGCTTGCTCCCTGGCTCTTTGCCGATTCGAAAAATTCCTGGATGTCGCTGCGGGGAGTCATAGTTTCGCAAGTGTATAGCAGTGGTTCCCTCAGCAGACAAGTTTTTCGGACCGGCCGAAAAGGCCTTGATAAACGCACTTCCGCTCGCGGCCGTGCCTTCGAATTTTCCGCGGCTATTGACAAAGCTGCGAATCCAGTTCATTTTCGCTGGGCACTTTCCGGAGGCTCCATCTCCATTGACGCGGTACTCTAGACGCCTGTTACTCGTTCTCTGCTCGTTCGCTCTGCTCGGCTCTCCCATCTATCGAGCGCAAAATGCGGCGGAGGACTATCTCGCCTACGTGGTCTGCGAATCGGCGGACAAAATCGAGCGCGTGCGCTTCCATCCCGGCGATGCGCCTATCCTGAAGCTCGACCACGAAATTCATATCGGGCTGATGCCCGCGGACATCAACGGGCCACACGGAATCGCCATTTCGCCCGACCGGCAATTCCTCTACGTGTCGGTGGCGCACGGAAGGCCGTACGGCTCGGTCTGGAAACTGAACACCGGCACGGATGAAGTGGTGCACTTTGCGCCGCTGGGGCTTTTTCCGGCGACGGTGGATATTTCGAAGAGCGGGCGGTTTATTTATATCGCCAACGCGAATTTTCATGGCGATATGGTGCCCTCTTCGATATCTGTGGTGACTACCGACGCGATGGTGGAGGTGAAGCGCATCACTACCTGCACCATGCCGCATGGTTCGCGCTTGAATCCGCAAGGCACCAAGCACTATTCCGTCTGCATGATGGACGACATGCTCGCCGAAATCGACACGAACACGCTGCAACTCTCGCGCTATTTCATGCTCTCGGCCGGCAAAGAAATGGGCATGACCGGCGTCCCGCAAGGGCACGATGCCAAGCATCCGATGAACGCCACCTGCGTCCCCACTTGGGCGCAACCGTCGAATGACGGCAACGTGATCTACGTAGCCTGCAACAAATCTAGTGAGATCGTCGCTGTGGACGCCGACAAGTGGACGATGATCAAGCGTTTTCCGGCAGGCACGGGCGCTTACAATCTGGCGATGACCAAAGACGGGCGCCTGGTGGCCACAAACAAGCGCGGCCAATCGGTTTCGTTCTTCGATCCGCAAACGGGCAAAGAACTCGCGCGCACGCCGACGAAGCGCAAAGTCGTTCACGGCGCCGTGGTCACGCCCGATAATCGCTACGTCTTCATCACCGAAGAAGGCGTCGGCGCCGAGCCTGGCACAGTCGAAGTGATGGACCTCACGACGTACAAGAGCCTTGCCTCGCTCGATATCGGCGAGCAGGCCGCAGGAGTCGATTTCTGGAAGATGGCGCCCAGCCAGCCATAAACGTTCGCGCGGCTGAGGACCCCAATTCAACAGGAGAAGAGAATGAATTTTGGCCCAGAATGGATTCGGAAATTCGGCATCGCCATGCTCGCCCTAATCTTCGCGGCACTGCTATCCGCAGGCGTCTCCCGCGCGCAAGATCAGGAAAAAAAGCCCGAGGAGCAAAAAGGACCCAAGGCCGCCAGCGTCGAAGTCACGCCGAAGACAGGGAACGCGCAACTCGGCGATCAATTGCAATTTAAGGCGGTGGCGAAAGACGCGGCGGGCAACGTGCTGGAAATGAAGCCCACCGTCTGGTTCGCCGCCCCGTTTGACGCAGCGACTGCGGACGTGAATGGCCTCGTCCATTTCACCAGCCCCGGCGAAATTACAGTCGGCGCAGTATTCGGCGAGCAAGTGGGATTTGCGAAGGTGATGGTTGCGAGCGATCCGGTTGCGCGTCTTGAAATTATGGCGCCGAAGGGTGCGCTCGCCGTGGGCGGCGCGATCGCGCTTCCCATCACCGCCTATACTGCCGACGGAATCCCGCGTCCCGACGCGCATTACTCCTGGAAGTCGCTCACGCCAAAGATCGCCAACGTGGATGAAGCAGGATTGGTGACGGCCGTCGCGCCCGGCACCGCGAAGATTCAAGCCTTTTGCGACAAAGCCACCGCGGACGCAGAAGTTCGCGTGGTGGCCGATTCGGTCCGCCGGCTTTCGGTGGAGCCGGGAACCGCGAGCGCGAAGACGGGCGACGTACTGCATTTCGAAGCCGCGGCGCGCGACGCCAGCGGAAAACCGGTGAAAGATCTTGCCGCGCGCTGGTCGGTGAGCGGCCCGGCGGGCACTGCGTATTGGGATGGAGCGTTCGTGGCCGCGCGGCCAGGGCTTTACGTGATTACCGCGCAAATGGGCTCGCACGCAGCTTCAGCGTCCATCAATGTGGCGCCGCGCAATGCCGAGCGCGCCATCGAATACGTCGCGCACGTGCAGCCCAAAGACGACGAAGGCAAGCCCCTACAAGCCGCCGAAGAATGGGTAATCAACAATCACGTTTATCTCTCGACGATTGCCGACCGCGTATTTCTCTATGACGTTTCCGATCCCTCGAACCCCAAGCAGCTCGACATGCTCAAGGTCGATGCGCGGCTCGTGAATGACGTCAGCACGACGCTCGATGAAAAGGCCGGAGTGATTTCGCGGGAAGGCGCTTCGAATCGCAAGAATGGAATTGCGATTCTCGATCTTTCCACGCCGGGAAAAATGCAAATCGCTTCGGAATACACCGAGACGGTCACCGGCGGCGTGCACAGCGCGTTCATTGATAAGCACTACGCCTACATCACCGACGATGCCACCGGCTCGCTGCGCGTGATTGATTTCGCCGATCTGAAACATCCGAAAGAAGTGGCCCGCTTTGAAGTTCCGAATGCGCGCGCCACTATGATCGAGGGTCCCGAAGGCCCGCAATCGAGCGGGCGCTACCTTCACGATCTGTGGATCAAGGACGGCATCGCGTATCTCGCCTACTGGCGCGATGGCTTGGTGATTCTCGATGTCGGCAATGGAATGAAAGGCGGCAGCCCCGAGCATCCGCAAGTCATCAGCCAGTACAAATTCAATCATTACGCGCTCTATGGCGACAATTGGCTTTCGGGGACGCACAGCGTGTTCCGCTGGAAGAATTATCTTTTTGTGGGCGATGAAGTGCTGCCGGGATTTTTCAATATCATCAGCAAGGATCGCGTGCCCACACGCGCGATTACTCACGTGATGGATGTCACGGATATCGAGCATCCCAGGGAAGTCGCCTTCTACGAAGTGCCCGAAGGCGGCACGCACAATTTCTGGTGCGACGACGATAAGCTCTTCCTCGGCGATTACAACGGCGGCGGCCGCGTGATCGATATTTCCGGCGAACTGCGCGGCGATCTCTATCGCCAGGGCCGTGAAATCGCGCGCTTCTGGACCGGCGATCCCAACGGATATCGCGCCAACATGCCGCTCACGTGGGGCGCGCAACCGTCGAACGGCTACATCTACATCAACGACATAAATTCAGGATTGTGGATAGCCAAGCTAGGCAAACCCATCTTTAAGGGCTCAACAACGGCCACGCCGCTGCAAGAAAAAGCGCAGTAGTTGTTGTAGGGGAGGGTCTATAGACCCTCCCGCCTTTCGGCCCCGCCGTATGTAGCGCCGGCCTTTCAGACCGGCATCTTCGAGCGCCGCCGATAATCGAAGTCTTCGCATGTGGCATCACCGTCCGCACGATTAAGCTGCCGCCCTTAAAGGGCGGCGCTACATAACCCTCCTCGCGCTATCATTCCTGCCGCAATGAAACACGTCATCGTCGGCACTGCCGGTCACATCGATCACGGCAAATCCGCACTCGTCGCCGCGCTCACCGGCACTCATCCCGATCGCCTCGAAGAAGAAAAGCGCCGCGGCATCACCATTGATATCGGCTTCGCATTTCTCACCCTCGGCGAAATCCGTATCGGCTTCGTAGACGTTCCCGGCCACGAGCGTTTTGTCCGCAATATGCTCGCCGGCGCAGGCGGCATCGATCTAGTTCTCCTCGTGGTAGCCGCGGATGAAAGCGTCAAGCCGCAAACGCGCGAGCATTTCGACATTTGCCGCCTGCTCGGCATCCGCAGCGGCGTAATCGCGCTCACGAAATCCGATCTCGCCGAGCCGGATGTCCGCGGCCTCGCCAAACTCGAAGTCGAAGACCTGGTGCGCGGCTCGTTTCTCGAAGGCGCGCCAATCATCGAAGTAAGCGCCAAAACCGGCGCCGGCCTCGACACCCTGAAGCAAGCTCTGGCCACCGCCGCCCAATCGGTTCCCGGCAAGGATGCGACACGCCACTTCCGCCTGCCGATCGATCGCGCCTTCGTGATGAAAGGCTTCGGTACCGTTGTCACCGGCACGCTTGTCTCCGGCTCGGTACGCATCGAAGATGAAGTCGAGCTTTTCCCGCAGCAGCGTCGCGTGCGCGTACGCGGATTGCATTCCGGTGGCTCGGCCGTCGCGCAAGCCGTCGCGGGCCAACGCACCGCCGTCAATCTCGCCGGAGTCGAGCTGGAAGAATTGCACCGAGGCATGGCGCTTGCCGCGCCCGGCACGTTCCTTCCGACGAAGCGCCTCGATGTTCGCCTCGAGCTGCTGCCTTCCGCGCCGCCGCTAAAGAATCTCTCGCGCGTCCATTTCCATCACGCCACCACAGAAACCATCGCCGAAGTCGCGCTAATCGAAGGCGAAAAACTCGCCCCCGGCCAATCCGCCTTCGCGCAATTGCGCATTACCGAACCGATTCTCGCTCTGCCCGGCGACCGCTTCATCATTCGCCGCTTCTCGCCCGTCACCACCATCGGCGGCGGCGCCGTTCTCGATCCGCTCGCGTCGCTGCATCGCCGCAAAGACGCGAAGCACAATTCCATTTCTCGCAACGCTCGAGCGCGGCGACAAAGACGCGATCCTCGCCATGCTCGCCTCCGCTGAGCCGCGCGGCCTCTCGCTCGCGCGCCTCATCGCCCGCAGCGGCTGGCTCGAAACCGAAGCCCGCGATGCCATCTCGCGCCTCACAGCAAATGGCACGCTCGCCGTCCTCGAAGAAGAGCCGCTGACGGTCATGCCGGCATCAGCCGTCGCCGCACTCGTGCCTCGGACTCGCAAAGAGCTCGAGAACTTTCATCGCGCCAATCCGCTCGTCGTCGGCATCCCGAAAGAAGATCTCCGCGGCCGCACCGGAGCAAAACCCGAAATCTTCCGCGCCGCTCTCGCGCAACTCACCGCCGCTCGCGCCATCACCCTCTCCGGCGATCTCGTCCAAAGCGCCGGCCGCGAAATCGCGCTCCTCCCCGAAGAAGCCCGCGCCAAAGAGCTGATCGCCGCGGAATTTGACCGCGCCGGCCTGGCCGTTCCGCGCTTCGAAGAAGTGCTCGGCAAGTTGCCGGTGGAAAAGCAGCGCGCCCAGAAAATCCTGCAGCTCCTGCTGCGCGAAAAAGTACTGGTCAAAATCGCCGAGGATCTGGTCTTCCACCAAAGCGCCGTAGCCCGCCTGCGCGAAATGATCGCCAACTACAAGAAAACAAAGGGTCCTAAGCTTCCCATCGGCGCCTTCAAAGACCTCACCGGCGTAACCCGCAAGTACGCCATCCCACTGCTCGAGTACCTCGACCGCGAACGCGTCACCCGGCGCGTCGGCGACGAGCGTGTTATACTCTAGCCAGCGAACGTCTCCCCGAAAGCGCGCAGGCGGAGCCGAGCTATCTTCCGGGGCGTCGAAAGGAGTTCGCATGGAATTCAGTCTGCCTCACATTTTAATTCTGCTGCTGATCATCGTGATCCTATTTGGCGGGAAGAAAATCCCTGAAGTGATGCGCGGCCTCGGTTCAGGCATCCGCGAATTTAGAGAAGGAATGAAGGGTAACGATCAACCGCCGACAAATCCGCCGGCGTCCACTCCCACGCCGACAGCCACGAACGCCCCTCCGCCGACGCCCGAACAGAAGTCCTGAAGCCCATCGCGCGGCCCGGCCGTTCCTCAGCGGGCGCGTTCATTCCAGAGCTGATACGTATCCTTCACAGCGGCGGGTGACAGCGCATCCGCTTCGATACCCATCGCCAGCAGCTCTTCATAAAGTCTCGCCACCGGCAAACCCATCACGTTGAAATATGAACCACCGATGCGCCTCACGAATCGGCCGCCAAGTCCCTGGACCGCATACGCCCCGGCTTTGTCGCATGGCTCGCCGCTCGCGACGTAGTCCTCGATCTCTCTCGCCGTCATCGGCGCAAATTCGACCAGCGTAACTTCCTCGAGAATCCGCATCGCACCATCCGGCAATCGCAAAAGCGCCATGCCCGTATGCACCTCGTGCGATCGCCCGCTCAGACGCTTGAGCATCGCGCGCGCCTCGGCCGCGCCCGCAGGCTTCCCAAGAATCTCGCCCTCAAGCACCACCACCGTATCCGCACCGATGATTACAGTTGTCTCCTGCGATCCGGCCTCCGGGAACTTCGCTGCCGCCGCCCGCGCCTTTTCCTGCGCCAGCCGCCGCACGTAATCCGCCGGCGCTTCTCCAGCGTGACGCGCCTCGTCCACCTTGGCCGCGCACGCCTCAAACACAAATCCAGCCCCGCGCATGATTTCCGCCCGTCGCGGCGACTCCGATGCAAGAATGAGCTTCATTTAAGTTTCTGAACTCCGCGCCTACTCTGCGCCCTCAGCGTCTCTGCGGTACTCTCTCCCCACGCAATATCTAGATCACGACCGTTTCGTGATATTCCCCAAACGCCCGCCGCAAGGTATCCGAAATTTCCCCCACAGTCGCATACGCCTCGACAGCCGTCAGTATCGCAGGCATCAAATTCTCGTTCCCACGCGCCCGCCGCTCAACTTCCGCGAGCCCCGCATTCGTCTTGGCCGCATCGCGCCGCCCCCGCAGCGCTCTTAAACGCGCCACTTGCTCCTTCTCAATCACTGGATCAATCCGCAGCGTCGGCACCGAATGTTTCTCGTTCGCGGTGAAACGGTTGACTCCAACAACCACCTGCTCTCCGCTCTCAATGGCCTTCTGATACTCATAAGCCGCCTTCTGAATCTCCTGCTGCACAAATCCCGTCTCGATCGCTCGAAACAACCCGCCGAGCGCATCGATCTTCGCGATATAAGCCCGCGCGCCATCTTCAATCTCGTTGGTCAAAGCCTCAATCGCATACGATCCCGCGAACGGGTCCACCGTATTCGTCACGCCGCTTTCCTGCGCGATAATCTGCTGCGTCCGCAAAGCCAGCACCGCGGCCTGCTCGGTCGGCAGCGCCAGCGCCTCATCGAGCCCGTTCGCGTGCAGCGACTGGCATCCACCGAGCACCGCGCTCAGCGCCTGAATCGCCACGCGCACGATATTATTCTCCGGCTGCTGCGCCGTCAGCGACGATCCCGCCGTCTGCGCATGAAATCGCAGCATCATCGAGCGCGGATCTTTCGCCCCAAATCTTTCCTTCATCAAACGCGCCCAAAGCCGCCGCGCCGCACGGAATTTCGCCACCTGCGCCAGAAATTCATTGTGCGCATTGAAGAAAAACGATAGCTGCGGCGCAAAATCATCCACCGCCAAACCGGCCGCCAGCGCCGCTTCCACATAAGCGATCCCGTCCGCCAAGGTGAACGCCACTTCCTGCACATCCGTCGAGCCCGCCTCGCGAATGTGATACCCCGAAATCGAAATCGCATTCCAATTGGGAATCTCGCTCCGGCACCACGCAAATATGTCCGTCACAATCCGCATCGCCGGGCGCACCGGATAGATGTAAGTCCCGCGCGCGATGTACTCCTTCAAAATATCGTTCTGCACCGTCCCCGAAAGCCGCCGCAGATTCGCGCCCTGCTGCTTCGCCACCGCAACGTACAGCGCCAGCAAAATCGCCGCCGTCGAATTGATGGTCATCGAAGTCGAAACGCGATCCAGCGGAATTCCATCGAACAGCGTGCGCATGTCCTCGAGCGAATCAATCGCCACGCCGACTTTGCCCACTTCGCCCAATGCCAGCGGATGATCCGAATCCATTCCCATCTGCGTCGGCAAATCGAACGCCACCGAAAGCCCGTTCTGCCCGCGCTCCAGTAAATAGCGATAGCGCCCATTCGATTCCGCTGCGGTCCCGAATCCCGCGTACTGCCGCATCGTCCACAATCGCCCGCGGTACATCGTGGGATAAACGCCGCGCGTAAATGGAAACTCGCCGGGAAATCCCAGCTCGCGCTCGAATTCCCAATCGCCCAGATCCTCGCGCGTCGAAAGCACCGGCATGGGCAGACCGGTAGTGGTCGCAGCCTTCTTCTCTTTGAATTTTTCCACGTCGCTGAGCGCAGACTTCTTGGAGTCGTTGGCCATCAGCGCACGCGCCGCGCGCTGCGGAAAGAAGTGAAGGAAAAAATCGCCATGATCAACGAATAGCAAACGGTCAAGCCAAGCAGCCAGGGTATCCGCGCATGATTCCACTGCCGCCAGGCCGCCAGCACGCCGGAAGCGGCAAACACAGCGAACAGCGCCCCAGTCATCTCATGGAAAAGCTGCCGCGCCACTTTCCACCAAGCCCGCAACACAACTCCAGCCGCTTTCCAAGCCGCCGCAATCCACTCAAATCCCATACCAGCATCTTATCGCGAAACTCGCCCCGTAGCGCCGGCTGCCAGCCGGCGTCTTTGCGCGAAGTGGCGGTGCGCAAGTTCGCCCTCGCTGATGATTGCCGTAAATCCGGCGTTCCCAGTCCAAGTACTCCCAACCGTCCTCCCCCGCCCCTGCACCCCCGGTCAGGTACTTTCTCCATTCATCCACATCACTCCCCACTTGTGCCCAGCCTTTCTCCGCCATAGAATCAGCCTAGAAGTCACTCGCAGTTGGAGGTGACCACCTTGCAGCTCGACGACCGGCTAAAGAACTTGCTTCGCGAATTGGGCCACGCCATCAACGACACGGTCTCGGAATCCGACAGGATCACCGAAGCCATCTCCGGCGTGCGCTCGGCGGGTTATGACATCGTCCTGAAGCTCGACGCCACCATCGGCCTCGCCCGCCGCGATGGCGACGGCCAGCGCATGACCGTTCAGGACCGCCAGTTCCTCGAATCCCTCCGCATCCGCGTGGACGATGAAGTCCTCCGCGAGGACGATGAGGACGACGAGCACAAGTTCGAAATCACGGCGCAGGACATCAAGTTCCTCCGCTCGCTGAAGATTTCACTCGATGAATAAGCGCCGCATCGCCGTTCTACGCTTCGCCGCCGGTCTCGCGCTCCTCGCCGGTCTGGCCGCCGCGCCTCCCGCGCGCGCGCAGATGGATCCGACAGGCACGGTCGCCTCGAAGCCGATGAAGACGAAGCCCGTCTGGCTGAAAGCCGAAGTCATCCACGTGGATCGCCATTCCATCATGGTCCGCGAAGTCGATCATCCGATGATGGTGCACACCTTCTCCTTCGGAACCAAAATGGCCGAAGAGATGGAGAAGATTCAGAATGCGGGCGGATACCAGCGCGGCGATAAAGTCAGAATTCAGCACGAGCCCGGCAAGGAAGTAGCGCTGGCGATCAAAGGCCATCCCGCGGGCGTAGAAGTGGAGTGAGCCGCTCTCTCGCGGCTCGCAACCTCTAGCAATCTCTCACGGGCTGCCACCGCTGGCGCCCGGAAAAATTCACACCCATGACGAAGCCGCGACCCGCCGCCGTTGCCGGCCGGTTCTATCCCTCCGATCCAGATGAGCTTCGCCGCGACATAGACAAGTACACGGAAGGTCCCGCCGAAAAACAAAAAGCCCGCGCCTGCCTCGTTCCGCATGCTGGATACATGTATTCAGGCGGCGTAGCGGGCAAAGTCTATCGCGCGCTCGAGATTCCGCCGCGCATTCTCATGCTCGGCCCGCGCCATTTCCCCCGCGGCGAGTCGCTCGCAATTCTCTCCGATCGCCCCTGGCGCACGCCTCTCGGCGACGCGCAAATCGACGCCGCGCTAGCCGCCGAATTGAAGCAAGCCTTCCCGGCACTTCGCGAAGATGCCGTCGCGCACGAAACCGAACACGCGCTCGAGGTTCAGCTTCCGTTCCTGCAGCGCCTGGCCGGCGATTTCCGTTTCGTCCCCATAGTTCTCGGCACCGAGCGCTTCGACATCTTCGATCAACTCGGCCGCGCCATAGCAAAAGTTTTCGCCGCGCAAAAAGCCCCGTTCCTGATCCTAACCAGCTCCGACCTGAATCACTACGAAAGCGACGCCATCACCCGCGCAAAAGATCAAATCGCGTTGGATAAAATCGCAGCCCTAGACCCCGCAGGCCTCTACGAAGCAGTCCACTCCAAGGGAATCTCCATGTGCGGCTACGGCCCGGCAGTAGTAATGCTGACAGCGATGCGCGCCCTGGGCGCCAAGCAAGCCGAAATCCTAGCCCATGCCACCTCAGCCGAAGTAAGCGGCGATTACGATTGGACCGTAGGCTACGCCGGTGCCATCGTTCTCTAAATCCGTCTGGTCAAATGGCGAATTTGCTCGCGCTACAAAATCCGTCGCGTGATTTGGCAATTCTTCGCAAACTCTAAAAGCGCTGTCATCCTGAGGCCGCTTTGTGGCCGAAGGATCTGCAGTTTCCGTCTTTCGCTCTACCTCGGATTCCGTATCCGCCCCGCCAATGTCCGCGCCTTCTGCCGCGCAATATCCAAATACTTCTCATCCGCCGCCAATTGATCGAGCGACGCCAGCAACCTATCCGGCTCCGGAATCAATTTATTGTTGTAATCCGTCTCCAACCGCATCACCGCATCATTCACTCCCAACCGGTCATAGCGCATCGCTCGCTCGAGATTATTCAAATCAATCTGCTCGCGCCCCAATCCCTCAAATAGATCGAGCAATTGCGACGCGCTAGAATCGAGCGTGTAATTGAACGTGGTCTCATGCACCTCGGCGCCCTTCTCATACCGGAAAGTCTTCTCCCCCAAATTCGCGATCTTCCGGTGAATATCCAGACTCGGCCCGTCAAAGTGATGAAGCTGCGCCGCAAGCTGAAAAATCTTCTCCACAATCGGCCGGCTCACCCCGAACGGCTGCGGATTCGCCTCCTCATCAAGCTGGCGAATGTCGTACGAAGCCTGCCCGTTCTCCCCCACCTTGATCTCCACAAATTCAGGAAAGCTCTGCTTGAAAACTTTGCGGAAAGTAACCGTCGGAGTATCGCCCGCGCCCGAAGCCGTCCCCGCCGCCAGCGCCGCAAACACCAGCGCCGCCGCAAGCACAGCAAGAATCGAGTATCGGGAAAATCGAATGTGCAAATCCGCAGGACTCATCGAACCGATACGATGCGCGCCACTCGCGAATGGCTGCGCGATCCCGCACCGCAAAGCCGCCGCGCTCAACGCAACGCCGCCGCGCCGCCCGGTAGCCACAGCAACGCGTTCCTCAGCCACCGCCACGTGCGCATGGCAAAGCGCCACCGCCAAAGCATCCGCCGCATCCTCAGGCTCCGGCGTCTCGCGCATCCCCAGCTGCATCCCCACCATCTGCTGCATCTGCTGCTTCGAAGCCGCCCCGTATCCCGCAATACGCGACTTCACTTCGCGCGGCGAATAACTCCGCGACGGCACGCCCGCCAGCGCCGCCGCTAGCAGCACCACTCCGCGCACCTCAGCCAATTTCAGCGCCGTATTCATATTCAACGCCGTAAAAACCGACTCCACCGCCACAGCATCCGGCGAAAATTCCTCCACCAACGCCACAATCAACCGGTGAATCTCGCACAACCGCGCCGAATAAGTAGCCCGCGCCGGCATCTTCAATGCCCCATAACGCAGCATCCGCGCCACGCCGCGCTCCAATTCAATCACGCCATAGCCGGTAGCCCCAGCCACAGCAGGGTCCACGCCCAGCACGCAAATTTTTCGGAGAGTTCCGTTGCCGTCAGAAGGATTCACGACGGCCCCAAGTGTAAGTGCAGAAATTAAAGAAGCGCCAGCAATTTTTCAGAAAGCGTTGTCATCCCGCAGTTCTGTTCGTGGGGACATCCGCCCTGCAAAATGCTGTCATTCTGAGCGCAGCGAAGGATCTACATTTCTCTTCGTAGGGGCGGGGCTTGCTCCGCCCGCTCGCGCCAACGACTCAACTCGCGACGGCCGCATGTATCTCCGACTCATCCACATCAAAATTCGCATAAACATGCTGCACGTCATCGCTCTCTTCAAGCGCCTCGATCAACCGTATCATCTGCTGCGCCTGCTGCCCCGCCAACTTCACGTAATTCTGCGGCACAAAGGAAACTTCCGCGGTAGTCGGCTTGATCCCCGCCGCAGTCAAAGCATCGCGCACTTTGTCCAGCGACTCAGGCGGCGTAGTCACTTCCCACGCCGAGCCATCATCGCGCAAATCCTCAGCCCCGGCATCCAACACAATTCCCATCATCTTTTCTTCGTCCGCGGCCTCTTTCGGCACGATGATGTCGCCCTTGCGGTGAAACATCCAACCCACCGCCCCCGACTCCGCCATGTTCCCGCCATTCTTCGACATCAAATGCCGCAACTCGCCCACAGTCCGATTGCGGTTGCTAGTCACCACCGCCACCAACATTCCCACTCCACCCGGCCCATAACCCTCGAACATGGCCTCCTCGAGCATCTCGCCCTCAAGCTGCCCGGTCCCGCGCAACACCGCCCGCTCGATATTATCGTTCGGCATGTTCTCGTTCTTCGCCGCGGCAATCGCCGTCCTCAACCGCGGGTTCGACACAGGATCGGCGCCTCCCACCCGCGCCGCAATCGTCAATTCTCGAATAATTTTTGTGAAGGCCTTGCCGCGCTTAGCGTCGGTAGCCGCCTTCTTGTGCTTGATGGTTGCCCACTTAGAATGTCCAGACATGGAATTTCCTTATCGAGGAAAGATGGCAGGAGCAGTAATCTCGCCCTTGCCTCGGTAGTCTAGCACACGAATCTCCAGTAGGGGAGGGTCTTCAGACCCTCCCGCCTTTCGGCCCCGCATTTCGACCAGAGTCCGTAGTGTCAGGAATGTGCCCGGTTCAATCTGTCAGACATGTCCCCGGTCTGTACCCGGTGGGAGCCCCCGAATTCATTCGGGGGAGGAGCGCTTCAGCGCTCCGAAAAAGCACCGCTCTTATCGATGCGCTTTAGCGCTGGCTCCTTCAAGCGCCTCTCGTGCCCGCTCGCGCTTAACTTCTTTTATCCCCGCAGGGGCGCCGCTCGCTGCGCCCTCCGACGATCTCGATTTCAATTCCAATCTCGTACACCCGCGGAAGCCAATCGCGAAATCCTACTTCTTCACTTCCCACTGAAAGCACAACTGATACCCATCCGGATCCAGCACATAACACTGCCGCATTCCATAGTTCTGATCGAACGGCTCCTCCGCCTCCATTCCTTTTTCCCGCAAGTATCGATAGGTCGCATCCACATCCGGCGTACCGAAGTACACAGCAGTGTCGCGATGATTCTTCACCCGCTGCGCATCCACCGCCGCAGGCCGCTTCCCCTTGTCATAGAGCGTGTTCAACATCAAGTCCACACCACCCAAGCGCAGCCAACACCATCCGCAATCATCCCCACCCTCCGAACGAGCCACCACCTCAAATCCCAGCAAATCCCGATAAAAATGAATGGAGGCAGGCATGTCAAACACACCCAACATCGGCGTCATCCCACGCACATCAAGCCCCATGAATTTCTCCTCTACACTCTGCGCCCTCAGCGTCTCTGCGGTGCGACTTTCTCCTCGCTCACTCATACCTCAAAACCACAATCGGATCCGCCCGCAAAGCCCGCCGCGCCGGAACATAACAAGCCACCAATCCCACGACCCCCAAAAATAAAGCCACACCGCCAAACGTAACCGCATCCGTCGCCCGCACCCCAAAAAGCAAACTAGATAGCCCCGGAATCAAAATCACCGAAAGCCCCACTCCCACGGCCATCCCGCCAAAAACCCACACCATCCCCTCCCCCAAGATCATCCGCAAAATATCCCCGCGCTGCGCCCCCAACGCCATGCGAATCCCAATCTCACTTCGCCTCTGTCCCACCGAATAAGCCGTAACCCCATAAATCCCGATCGCCGCCAACACCAAAGCCAACCCCGCCAGCATCCCAGCCAGCAAAGTCGTAAATCGCGTAGCCGCCCGCGCATCGCGCAAATAATCATCCATCACGCGCACCTTCGACATCGGCACGTCCTTATCCATCTTGTCCATCTCCGCGCGAATCGCTCCCACGAGAGACGTCGGCTCTTCCTCCGTCCGCACCGCAAATGCCACCTGCTCCCGCGCGTTCTGCGCATACGCCACGTAAACCGCCGCGCGTCCCTCATCCGCAAGCCGCGCCGCGCGCACGTGCTTCACCACGCCGATCACCTCCGCCGCTCCGGGCGTGAAATTGCCGTCCTTGATCGTCTCCACGTAAAGCTTCTTCCCCAGCGCACTCTCCCCCGGCCAGGCCCGCTCCGCCAGCAAATCATCCACCACCGCGACTCTCTGCCGCGAAGCATCATCCGCATCCGTAAAATCGCGCCCCGCAATCATCGCAATCCCCATCGCCGCAAAATATCCCGGCGTCGTCGCGCGGTGATCCGCCATCACGCTCTGCTGCTTCTCGATCGCCGCCCCTTCCGGCCAGTAGTAGCTGTACCAATTCGGATAATCGTCGAAAGGCAAATGGCTCGACCCTCCCACCGCCCCCACGCCCGGCAGCGCCGCCACGTTCTTCCGCAACTGCTCGAAATATTGCGCGTGCGTAGCATCGCTCGGATAGCGCGTCCATCCCGGCGCGACCTGAAATGTCAGCACGTGTCCGCTATTGAATCCCGGATTCACTCCCACGATTCGCAAGAAAGTCCGTATCAGCAATCCCGAGCCGAACAGCAGCACAAATCCCAGCGCCACTTCGCTCGCCACCAGCAACGATCGCAGCCGCCCCCTCCCGGATCCCGCGCCGTGCCCCGCCGACTTCAGCGTTTCGATCAAATTGATTCGCGATGCCTCCGCTGCCGGCGCCAATCCAAACAGCACGCCCGCCGCCAACGTAATCGCCAGCGCATATCCCAGCACCGTGAAATTCAGCCCAGCCGATTCCACCAGCACCAGCGACTTCGGCCGTAGCGCCAGCAACCCGGCCGTCCACCACCAACCGAGTAACATCCCCAGCGCCCCGCCGAAAAATGAAAGCAGCAAGCTCTCCGTCAAAAGCTGCCGGAACAATCTGCCGCGCGTAGCTCCCAGCGCCGATCGCAGCGCCACCTCGCGTCTCCGCAACCCCGCGCGCGACAACAGCAGATTCGCCACATTCGCGCACGCAATCAAAAGCACCAATCCCACTCCGCAAAACAGCGCGAGCAGCGCCGGCCGTATTTCTCGCGTGGTCACTTTCTGCAGCGGTGCGACTCCAAAATCCTCGCCCTGCTTCGAATCCACCACGTATTCCTTGCGCAATTGCCCGGCGATCGCGTGCATCTCTTCGCGCGTTGCCGCTATCGTGGCGTCCGGCCGCAGCCGCCCCAGTACGCGCAGGAAATTCAGGTCCCGCGGATCGTGCGCTACATCCCGCCGAAACGGCGTCCAAACCTGCACGTCCGGCGGCACATGGAAGCCCGCCGGAAACATCAGCCGGAAATTTTCCGGCATCACGCCGATCACCGTCGCGGGGCTTCCATCGAGCCTCACCGTTTGCCCGACAATCTCCACGCTCGCTCCAAATCGCCGCCTCCACAGCCCGTCGCTCAAAATCACCACCGGCGCCGCACCTTGCACGTTATCCTGCGCCACGAACAGCCGCCCCATCGCCGGATGCACTCCCACAATCGTCAGAAAATTATCGGTAACAAATCCGAGCTTGACCTGCTCCGGCTCGCCCGTCCCCGTCAGCGCCGCGCGCCCCACCCAGATTCCGCCCACATCCGCCAACAAATGCGAGCGCGCCCGCACATCCGCCATGTCCGGCCCCGAGAACGGCGCATCCGAAGTCCCCGCGCTGTTCAAATCCGTCCAAATCAGCACCAATCGATCCGCCGCGGGATAAGGCAACGGCCGCAGAATCACCGCATCCAACACGCTGAAAATCGCCGTATTCGCCCCAATCCCCAGCGCCAACGTAAGAATCGCGACGGCAGTAAATCCTGGATTCTTTCGCAACATCCGCAACCCATAACCAATGTCCTGTCCCAAATCCTGAATCCAATTCACCCGCCGCGCGTCACGGCATTCCTCCGTCAATCGCGCCAGCCCGCCAAATTCCACCAACGCCGCACGCCGCGCCTCAACGGGAGTCATCCCCGCAGCAACATTCGCCTCAATCTCCCGCTGCAAATGAAACTGCAATTCCTCGCTCAACTCAGCGTCCGCATCACCACGCCGAAAAAGCGATCGCACTCGCAGCTTGAGTCTATCGATCCATCGCATCACAACCTCCCGCGACATGCCACGTTTTCCGGTCGTAGGGGCGCCGCTTGCTGCGCCCTCCGACGACCTCACAACGACTTCAACACCGTCAACCCGGACGGACCAACCATTCGTCCCAACTTCGTCACCCCGTCTTCAAAACCAACTCAATCGCCGCCGACAACCTCTCCCAATTCGCCTCTTCCCGCTGCAAATATCTCCGCCCCGCCCGCGTCAAAGAATAAAATTTCGCCCGCCGGTTATTCTCCGACTCCCCCCACTCCGCACGAATCCACCCCTGCTGCTCCAACCGGTGCAAAGCCGGATATAGCGCCCCCTGATTCACCCGAAGCACATCCCCCGACACCATCCGTATCCGCTGCGCAATCGCCCAACCATGGCAGGGCTCGAGCGCCACAGTCTTCAAAATCAAAAGGTCCACAGTCCCCTGCAAAAGATCGGTAGGCTTCCCCAAGTTTCTCCTCCCCTAAACGATTGACAACTATCCCCTCACCTCCTGTCAATAGTCAAGGGGAAGCTCTCCTCCGGCCTCCGCGCCCTCTGCGTCTCTGCGGTAGCCTCTTCTTTCTCTTCCCGTCCTCCAATCTCCCTTGCACTCATCCCCAACGCGTTCTACGATTCCGCCCCGTGAATCGCCGCGAATTCCTAGCCAAGTCCTCGCTGGCCCTCGCCGCCAGCGCGATACCTCGAGGTGTCAATCTCATGTCGTCGCCGATCCCGGCCGCAGCGCACGATTTAGATTTCGCCTCAGCCCTCCAAGCCGCCGAAGCCATCCGCAAAAAACAAATCTCCTCCCTCGAACTCACCCAACGCGCCTTCGCCCGCATCGACAAATTCAATCCCCAACTCAACGCCTTCGTCTACCAGACGCGCGAAGAAGCCTTAACCCAAGCCAAAAAAGCCGACGAAGCCCAAGCGAGCGGCAAATCGCTGGGTGTTTTCCACGGCGTCCCCTTCAACGTGAAAGAAAGTTTCGGCGTAGCGGGCTATCCCGACACCTGGGGCATTCCCGCCTTCAAAGACATCAAAGCCCCCGCAGACTCCGAAGCCGTAGCGCGTCTCCGCAATGCAGGCGCGATTCTGCTCGGCGCCACAAACGTCCCGGTAAATCTGGCCGACTGGCAGTCCTACAATCCGATCTACGGCGTCACAAATAATCCCTGGGATTTGAAACGTACTCCGGGCGGCTCTTCCGGCGGCTCCGCGGCAGCTCTAGCCGCGGGCCTCGGCTATCTCAGCGTAGGCAGCGACATCGGCGGCTCGATCCGCGTCCCGTCGCATTTCTGCGGCCTCTATGGCCACAAGCCCACTCTCAATCTCGTCAGCACGCAAGGCCAAGTTCCCGCCGGCGTGCACGACAATCCCGGCCTCGACACGCTGCTCGCCGTCGCTGGCCCCATGGCACGCAGCGCCGCCGATCTCAATGCCGCGCTGAAAATTCTCGGCGGCCCCGCAAATTACGACGCCAAAGCCTGGAAGTGGGAACTCCCCAACCCGCGCGCCACCAGCCTAAAGAATTTCCGCGTAGGCTACGTCATCGACGAATCCATCGCCCCGCCCACGCCGGAAATGAAGACGCTGCTCGAAAAAACAATCTCCGCCCTAGATCGCGCCGGCGCGCAACTCAAGCCCGGCTGGCCCGCCGGCTTCCAAATCCAAACTCTTCTCGACAATTACAAGTTTCTCTTGTTCGCATTTTTATTCAGCGTCACGCCGCTCGAGCAACAAGAAGCTCAGCGCAAAGCCGCCGCTGCCGATCCCAACTCCCCGCCACTTCCCGGCATGGCGCCCTTCGCCGATTGGCAACGCCAGAATTTCCGCCGCCTCGGCTTCCGCGCCCAGTGGCAAAATTATTTCAACGACGTCGACGTTTTCCTTTCGCCAGTAGCCTTCACTCCCGCGTTCCTTCACGATCACAGCGAACCGCAAGAGCAGCGTCTCATCGCCACTTCCACCGGACCGCGCCACTACCTCGATCTGTTCGCCTGGATCGCCACCGCCACGCTCATCGGCTGCCCCGCGACAACTGCTCCCATCGGCCTGACTCCCGATGGCTTGCCGGTCGGCATCCAAATCATGGGTCCGTTCTGGGAAGACGCCACGCCAATAAAATTCGCCGAGCTGCTATCCCAAGAAATCGGCCCCTTCAAGCCGCCTCCTGGCTACGACGCGTAGCCCTCTCTTTTTTAGCTTGTCATCCTGAGCGAAGCTAAGGATCTGCATTTTCTTCTCTTCTCCTCCTTTCTCCGCGACCTCAGCGTCTCTGCGGTACAATCCCGCATGCCCAAAAAGCCCACAGCAAAAAAATCCTCCTCCCGCGCCGTCGAAGGCCCCGAAGCCGCAAGAATCATCGACACCTACGTCCAACGCAAAAACGCCGCACTCAAGCAACTCGCCACCGAGCTGCGCCGCCTGGTGAAGAAAACGCTGCCAGCCTCGCGCGAAACGATCAATCCGTGGGGCATTCCCACGTTCGATCAAAACGGCCCGCTAGCCTTCCTGATGATCGGAAAAAATCACGTTACGTTCGGTTTCACTCGCGGAACTTCTCTGACAGATTCAACAGGTCTGCTCGAAGGAACCGGAAAAAATCTTCGCCACGTAAAGCTGCACGACGCGCAACAACTCCGCGATCCAAATCTCCGCCACCTAATCGCCGAAGCCGCAGCCCTAAATCACAAAACTCCGCTGACGCCCACAATGCGCGTCAAAAAGTAAGCGCCGATTATTTTTGCCGACGCTCTTCGCTCTTTTTTCTGACGCTGTCGCTTTATCCTACGTTGTCATCCTGAGCGCAGCTAAGGATCTAAATGTTCTTCCTCTTCTGCCTCTCACGCCGCGACCTTCACCGCGTTCGCGCGGGCCTGCGCTTCTACCGCCACTTCCAAATCATCCACCGACTTGCTCACCGTAGCCATCACCATGATCCGCGCGTCGCCGCTCATATGCTTCGCGATGCGAAACATCCACTTCAGCGCCTCCACCTTCACCCGCAAATCCCCCGCCGCATCGCAAAGGTGCACCTGGTCCGCCAACCAAACGTAGTAAGGCGCGGACCGCAAGCCCTCGACCAGCGCCGACAGCCGTTCGATGCGCGGCGCCAACTGATCCGCCAAAAGCCGCCAAGCCTCCGTCGGCCGCCCGTCGTCGTAGTCGAACTCCTCAGGCTCGCCGGCATCGTCGAAGTTGTACGCCTCAGGTTCGCCAGCGTTCTCGTTCCGAAAAACGCCGCGCTGCTCATCAACGCCGTCTTGCCGTTGCACGTCGTGACTCGCCGTTCGCTTGTTCATGGCCAACCTCCGTCGCCCGCCTCTCACGCAGCGAGTAGTGCAACCCGCGTGCCAGCCATTTCCGGCACAAGCAAAGCACGTACAATCAAGCATTTGCGAGCGTTAACGACGGCCCCTATGGGCCTAGTACAGCCGTCCACGACCGAGCAAATTCTTCCGCCTACCAGCGAGTTTGTCCGCAAAGGTCCAGTAGGGGCCGGGGTTCACACCGGGCCCGGTGTGGCGTTGGGTTTGCCGATTTTGGTTGGGTTCGTCGCCGACGATGCCAAACCAAAACCCACGAGCCAACCCGGGGGCGTCGGTTTCTTGTTAATCGCGCACCGCTTGGCCCGCCCCCCTACGCAACCGTGACGACCCAGCCGTGCCGGGCCCAAATTGTTCGCCCGCTATTCGCCGATCGAGAAACGCTAACCGAAACAAGGGTTCAATTAAAATTTCTGTAAGCCATTGAAAACAATCGGCGAATTTTTTTCTAACCGAAACATTTTGCGAAAGTCCCGTTTCGCTCCTTTCCTTCAAAATTTGCCAAATTGCGCCGCGAATTCCGGAGCGAAGAAACTTCGCTCCAGCACCTAAGCCAGGAAGGCCAACGCCGAACCAAAACCCACGGCCAACCCGGGTCGGTCGTAGTGGAACCTGCGCCTCTCAGGCTTAAGCTGTCATCCTGAAGGCCCCGACCCGGTCGGGGCCCGGACTGAAGGATCTGCATTTTCTTCTCTTCGGTTCTCTCTCTCGCCTCCTGTCTCTCCTATTTCCCCTCGAAAAAAAGGCGTGATTTGTATCGATTAGACCCGCACCTCGGCTGTTTGTTTTCTTCAACTTGCGGGCATTTCTAATCGTTTCGTGTACCGATTAGAATTCCGCTCCCTGCGAGGGCCGAACCGGGCGCTGATCCCGTCCCAAGGCTTCGCGACTCGGGACGGCAGAAATCGCCCGCAAGCGCAAAGCCCCCCGCCACAGCGTCGAATTCGATCCGCATCCTCCATAAGCAAAACCAAACGACGCTAGCATAAAAGTGTCGAGTCCGTCATCCGTATTAATACGTAGTACGAATTTAGATTTTTAAGCGGACTAGCTTTTGTGGGGCTGCCTGGCGCGGCGCTGTTGCAATACCCATAGCAACGTGCCCTGAATTCGAGCTCCTCGTCGATGGAACCCGAGTTCGGGCAGGAGTTCGTCGATAATCTGATCGTCGGTCCTTAGACGACCGTCCGATTCTATCCAGTTCACCATCGCCACTAATTCGCTTTCTGAATAGTCGGTGATAGCTTCTCGTCGACCAAAGTTGGGGCGTGCCCCACGAGTCGGTGGGCTAGAGGAACGAGTCGATGGCGGGCCTGGATTCTTCGGGAGCGCACCAACTGCGAACGATTCACCGCACTTATCGGCGTGATCGGCAGAACTGACGGCGTTTCGGTACGCAGCCAATGCTCGATTTACTTCCTCTTCTTTGCGCATGAACCAGTCGGTGGACCAAATCCGATGAAATTTCCATCCGAGGTTCTCAAGTTGCTGTTGGCGCAATCGGTCTCGATCGCGTGCGGTCGGGCTAGAATGATACGACGCACCATCACATTCAATCGCCAGCACGTGCCTACCCGGACGTTCAGGATGCTGTGCAACCAGATCGATTCTGTATTTGGAAGATCCGCATTGCGAGATTAACGGGATTCCCTTCGATGTCAGGACATCAAAAACTTCCGCTTCAAACGAGTTCATCGGAAAGCTCGTTGACGTGACGTCTCCGAGCCTCTTGCCGCCGCTCGACGCGTATTCAAGGTAATTACGGAGCAACTCGACACCAGTCCCGGATTTGACCTTCGATGGATCCATATCGAGATGGCTGAACGAGGAGACCAAAGTCAAACGATTTCGAGCACGCGTCACGGCGACATTGAGCCGTCTCTGGCCTCCAAGAGACAAAAGAGGACCGAATCTAAAGGGTAGATTGCCGCCCCGATCCTTGCCGTAGCCGATAGTTAGAATGATCGCATCACGTTCATCGCCTTGAACTCGCTCAAGATTCTTCACGAAAAATCGTTCGTCTGAATTTACGTCGAAGAACTGACTAAGTTCCGGACGTTGCGTTAGTGCTTGGTCGATTGCCCTCTGAACGCGATCAGCGTGTCGAATGCCCATCGCGATGACACCTAGGGACTCGCTTGGTCGTTTCTCCGCGTGCTCGAGGACTAAATCAACGACTTTGTTTACCTCTTCCGAGCAGCTTTCCTCCTGGCCATCAATGCCCAGCGGCTGTTCGGCAAGAACGTGTTGAATCACTGTTGATTGTCCTGGACCCGGAAATGTCACCAGGCGATCTTGGTAGATGTGGTGATTGGAAAAGCTGATTAATGCTTCGTCTCGACTGCGATAATGCCAATTAAGATGCCAGGACGGCATGAATGTGCACGTCACATCGAGAAGGCTTTCAAATCCTTCCGTCGCCGCGTTCGATTCTTCGTCGGAAAAGTCGTCGTCGTCGGAAGATGCAAAGAAGGTTGTGGGGGGAAGTTGCCAACGGTCGCCGGCGACGACTAGGTGGCTCCCGCGTAGGATGGCTGGAATCGCGTCCTCAGGTAGGACCTGGCTGGCCTCGTCGAAAACCACGAAATCAAAGGCCTGCGTGGCATTGAGAAGCTGGCTCACGGAAAGGGGACTGGCCATCCAACATGGGCACAGCGCCGTGAGCACATGCGGGGCCTCGCGAATAGCGAGCGGATAGGGCGGTGCCGACGCTTCTTTTCCGCTTCCGATCGGATCAGGTATTCTTCTGCTTTATTCTTATTCATGGCGGAAACAGCGCGTTCCGCGTACGCACGTCGCACGCGAGCTGCGGCGACCTGAATTCTTTCTCGATCAAGATCTTTGAATTCCTGAACAAATGTGTCGTGCGCCCTACCGTTAAACCCTGCAACGTCGGGGTCCTCGACTTGAGCAGCCTCCAGGCATGACGAGTACCAGCAATGATCGAAGGCTAGGACCCACTTCTCGGCGGCAAGCTGTTTCTTACGGATTTCTTCGGTGAGCCTCTCCGTGCCCGCTTTGTAAAGTCCCTGCTCTAGGTCATGAAGCCTAGGCAGCTTCATCGGTGTGAGCCGATCCTTCGCCAGACCGTCAATCAACTGTGCGATCTCCTCCAGGGTTCGCGATTCGTAGTTCTCTTGGTCGAGAAGCTTGAATAATTTTCTGACGTCCGCCGCTGTCGATTCGAGCTTCCGTTGACCGCTGGCATAGTCGTCCAGCAGTTGTGGTAGCGAGGACCCCTTACTCATCGCGAACCACTTGATCCTTTCATCTTCGGCTGCGGTCATTTCGGCGAACAACTCCGAAGCGCGTAACTTTCCGGCGATACGATATCCAAGTGCTTCCTTTCGAGCTCGGCGATACTCACTGCTCGTGCACCAAGCCCAAAATGCCCTGACTCCGCCACCTTTACCTGCGACAAGCCCGCGAATCATTCCTTGAATGTCACGCTTGAAAAGCTCGGAATTATAAAGCCTGGCAGTTTTGGCCACGGCGCTTAGCAACGAATACATTCGCTGCGCTTCGTTGAGAGTCTTCGGTACGCTGAATCGCGCCAAGTTCGCGAAGTGCGTTAGCGATGAGACAAATTCTGGCCACGTGTGAGAGGACAGGCGAGCGACGAGATCAACCGCCTGTTGTGCCGCACCGCCGTCCGCGAGACTTGTGCCGTTCCATGGCGAGGGATCGGTCCGCAGGAAGAGAGAAGCCAGTCCTCCTGCGTCTCGCAGCAGATCCCGGATTCTTGCGGGGTCGGCGTCTTCAATCTTCGTGAGCTCCGGGCCGCGCCACCGTGTCGTTATGTCCGGCTCGCATTGAAATCGAAGTAGAGTCCCCTGCAACTCATAAACTGACTTGTCGCCCGGCCTACGCTTGCGATGCAATTTTTCGACATGGCGATTTAACCGTTCGCGTCGCTCTACGTATTGTTGATGCATGCGCTCGCAATCTACGGGAGCCGCCTGTCGGATGGCGGTCAGAGCCGCAGAGAGTTGCTCCGTGACACGCTTCGAAGAAACATCGGCGCCGTGAAGATCTATCGCGATTTTATCCAGGCCGACTTGCTGCAATCTCTTGAGCACAACCTGAAGCGCGGCTCGTTTTTCGGCGACAAATAGGACGCGGCTACCAGCGGCCGCTAGAGTGGCCACTAAGTTTGCAATGGTCTGGCTCTTTCCGGTCCCAGGTGGGCCATGAATGACAGCACTTTGGCCGGCAATAACTGCTGCTATGGCGGATTGCTGACTCGAATCTGCATCCAGGATAAGGAATTCTGATTGAGGTGGAATCTTGTCAAAATCTCGAGGTTCGGGGTTATGTATCTTGGAATCGATGGATTGCTTTGCCTCGGAGTCCCCTGCCAACGCGGCAATCAAGTCATTGCCAACAAGGAGTTCCGTGCTTTCTTGGAGGTCTCGTACCATCGCCATCTTTTGAAATGCAAAGTTCCCGAGCACAGCTGCTTCGCGAATTCGAAATTCCGGAACCCATGCGCATTCTTTTCGGAACAGGTCGTAGACAGCGGACGGATCAAAGACTTCTCCCTCCTCATGACCCTCGAGTGGGGCTAGCGCAGTTTGATTTGAAATCGATACTCCGAACTCAGTCTGCAGCACGTGCAACAGGACGAGATTCGCTTGCGGCACGCCGGTACGCCGGATAGCGAGTGAAGTCCCGGCGTGGCCCCTCAACTCGATTGTGACTGGCAGCAACAGAACGGGTGCGTCGGAATCTCGGCCTTCATCGGAGGCCCTCCATCCAGCCATCCCGAGTGCCACGAACATTGTGGCTAGGCCCTTTTCCTCTTGGTTTGCCTGAGCGCGTCGCCAGACTGCTACTACTTTGCGAAGGAGGTCATCCTCAGTCAGACCCGTGGCGAAGGATCTCAGTGCGACGGATTCTCCCTGGAGGAGGGCACCCCAGCGCTCGGTGTCCTCAAGGGATAGATTCAGCGTCCCCCATTTCAAGGCGCGATAGTAGAGAAGGTTATTGCGACGGCTGAGGTCGATTAGTTTTTTGATCCAGTCTTGGCGTGCCTTTTCGACAGATTCTCGTCTCTGTGGGCTAACTTCCGAGGACATGCCGCATATTCTATCTAGCTTTGAAGCCGCCGCTTAGACTGAAGGCGCTCGGCGATATCAGGTGGTAACGGGTTAAGTCTATCTTCGAATAGCATTGTCTCGTCTTAAAAACAGTAACACCGTCTGAACAGATAATAATTTGACTATAGATCGCGGCAGACGGGCGCAGCAAGCGGCGCCCCTGCGACCGAAGACCGAGTTCGAACGATAGTGCCAAACCGACGGCCGGGCGCAGCAAGCCGGCGCCCCGACGGGCAAACGTAATTCACCACAGCGGATGTAAACAGAACCTCTTCTGCTCCGTATTTTTACGGATGATTCACAGGACAACTTCGGACTGGCGTGGTTGGGGTGGGATCAGGGACGATGCGGCGGGGATTTGATGGTGTGGCGGGGGGCTGGGCTTGGTTGGCGTCCGCTCCTTGAATGTGTCCCGAGGATTTGGGATGGGATGGGGGCGGAGTGGTTTGGGGGGCTCTTCGGGGTTTTTGATGGCATTTCTAATCGCGTGCGAAATTATTAGGAATGGTTGGAAGTTATTGAAAATAAAGGGGTGGGGGCGTTTCTAATCGTGTCAAAACGGCGGAGAGAGAATGCAGATCCTTCAGACCGGACCCCGATCGGATCGGGGTCTTCAGGATGACAGCGTAAACCTGAAATGCGTATCCTCGATCGGCCCAGGCGGATTCAGGATGACGGCGTAAGAGAATAACGACCGACAACACCAAGAAGAAGAAAATGCAGATCCTTAGCTGCGCTCAGGATGACAGCGTAAACCTGAAATGCAGATCCTTAGCTGCGCTCAGGATGACAGCGTAAGAGAAAAACGAGCGCCGAATCAAAGAGGAAGAAACAGCAGGGCCGAACCCGAAGACGGGCGCGTCGATTGCTGTGCAATCGCTGAGCGATTGACCCGGCGCCCCTGATATGGAACGACCAGTCAACTACGAGCGCTGGTTTTTCTTTCTTTCGGTACCGGAGGCGGCGTGGGTAGCGATCGAGGAAGCTATCTCGACGATTGATCAGTCTGATATTCGCGGGTCGAGCCGCATAATCGTGATCCGTCGGGAGCTGCCTCGGACTACGGACGCGGGTTGGGTCTTTGGACCTACCGCATAGGGGCATCGAGGATTCTCCTTCGTGTGCCCCTCGACCGCTGTCCACGCTGCCTCCTGTACCCTTGGACGAACAACCAAAAGCAAAACTTCTTACGCCACCCGGGAGAGCGATTCTTGGTGCTCTGCTTCTGCCTGGATTCCAATGGCCCAGAGAAAACCGAGTAATTCGCGTGCTACGGCGGTGATCACCACACCCTTGTTCTTACCTTGGAGCAGCAATTTCATGTACCGCGCATGCAACCGCTGCTGCGCCTTCCAGGAGATCTCTTTCACTTTTTCGCTGACCGCTTCTTGCCGCTTGCGCAAGGTGGCTCCGATGCTCGGCCTGTGGCGATAGGCCCAGGCGGCTTCCACCGCCACGCGGCGCAAGTGCGCATTCCCGGTTTTGGTGATGTTCCCTCGCCGGACTCTTTCTCCGCTGGAATCTTCGCTGGCCACGATTCCTCCGTAAGCCATCAACTGCCGCGCCCCGGGGAAGCGCGTTACGTTGCCCAGTTCCGCCACCACGGTGACTGCCGAAATTTTGGCGATGCCGCGCAATGCTTGCAGCGCTTCGATGACCGCACGCATCGGCGGGGGCACCGACTGCGCCGCTTCGTCAATGGCCTGATCCAGCCGCTCGATGCGCGCCACCGCATGCTGCACTTCGTGCAGGTAATCGAGCAGCGTGACTTCTTGCGCGCGCTCCGCGAAATGCACCTCCCGTTGCACCCATTCCAGATATTTCACCGTCCAGGAATGAATCCCCACGGGCGGCCGCCGGCCATGCCGCAGAAGAAATTTACTCAAGCGATGCCGCGCGCGCAGTTGATCCTTCTTGGCCGCTTCTCGTGCGCGCACCAGATCGCGCAGCGCTTCGTGAGCCGCATCCGGCACCCACACCGGCGTTAGTTCCTGGGCGCGGTAATTGCGCGCCAGCTTCAAGGCATCCCGGCGATCCGTCTTCACGCGATCCCCGGCCTTCACCGGAACCAACGTGGGCGCCACCACTGCGCACTGCGCTCCCATCTGCGTCAACTGCCAGTACAGCGCGTAGCCCGTGGGACCAGCCTCATAACAGAACCGCAGTTGCTCCATCGGCCCCAGCTTGCGCAGCAGTTTGCGAACCGACTCCTCGCGATTCGGGATGATCCCCAGCGAGCGGGCTTCTCCCTCTTGTTCTGCTACCGCTACGGCGATGGTATCCGCATGGACATCCAAGCCCACAAATTTTATCCTCAGCATAGACCGGCTCCTTTCGCATGTGGCTCTGCGTTGCGATCTTCCGATTCACAGCGTAACCCACGGCTTGCGAATCGGGGCCGGTCGTTCCATTGTGACTACGAAGACAGAGCGAGGCACGGACAAAGGGCTCAGGATAAAAAGACCTGAGCTACATTTTGCGGCGTAATTGGCGGGATTCTTTGATTTCGCCGGCGATTTGGTGGGCTTGGAGTTTGTGGTAGAAGCGGCGCTTGGGATCGGTGCTTATTAGCCATCGGAACGTGCTGGCGGCTAGTTTGCGGAAGAGGTAACGCGGGGCGTTGGCGAAAGTTGGCATGTTTGGTTGCACGCCTGCGGCGCGGGTGACGGCTTGGCCGAAGGCGTGATACCAGGCTTGGAAGTATTTCTTGGTGAGGCGGGCTTCGTCTACCGGGTGATAGACGATGGCTTGGGGGGCGTAGACGAGTTTATCGCCGCCGGAGAAGATGCGGCGGCAGAATTCGGTGTCTTCGCCGCCGACCTTTTTCTCGGTGATGGGGCCGATGTCGGTGCGATAGAGGCCGTAACGGGCGAAGACTTCGCGCTTGAAGGCTAGATTGGCGCCGAAGGGCGGGACGGTGGTTTCGTGCGCGGTGTCGCCGAATTCGTAGCTGACGATTACGGCCATGAGGCTGTAAGGGCCGGAGTCGGAGAACCAGCGCGGCTTGGGATGGGCCCAGGTGGCGATGATTCGTCCGGCGACGCCGGCGCAATTCCATGCGTCGATGGTGCGGAGGATTTCGGCTAGCCATTGCGGGGAGACTTCGACGTCGTCGTCGGTGAAGGCCAGGATTTCGCCCTGGGAACTTTCGATGCCGGTGTTGAGGGCGAAGGATTTGCCCGGGCGGCTTTCCTGGATGTAGCGGAAGCGGCCGGGATGGCTGCGGAGGAATTCTTCGCAGGCGGCGGGAGTGCCGTCGGTGGAATTGTTGTCGATGATGAGGACTTCCCAGTCGACGCCGGGCGGGAGTTGGGACGCGGCGATGCTGGCGAGAGCAGCTTTGAGCTGCTCGCGGCGATTCCAGGTGCAGACTATGACGCTCAATCGCATCGGAGTTAGATGCAGCTCTCCCTGTGTGCGCGCGGCTAGGGCGGTGAGTCCGTGAACGCGGGCGGATGCCCTGAGGGAAGCAACAGCGGAATCCGCCCCGATTCAGTATAGCGGGAGGGCGGGGCGAGGCTGGGGGAGAGATGCGAGAGAGTTACGGCCAGAGGGAGCGCCGGAGGAGAGATGAAAGTGAGGAAGTTGCGGAAGGCAGCAGCGAAAAAGCCAGCCAAAAGCCCGTTCGCGAAATACCGCGGCATTGGGAACGGGGGATGGCCGTCCGGCAGGAAAGCCATTTTGCGAAAAATTCGTGAATTGCGCGGACGGTGAGGTTTGGCCGACGGATTGGGCCGAAGACCCACGCGCAACTGCGGCGTCCGCCTAGGCGGAGGCACCCCTCGCTGCGCTTTGAAAACTACAATCTTGTGCTTCGTTGGGACGTAACGCATTGATAGCGGGTGGGTTCAGGGTTGTGGATTTTGTGCCGATAGGATGTTACAGGTTGGAACAGACAAATTATGCTCGGCCAACAAGTGAATTGCAGCTCGAAGGGATGCAAGGCGCCGATGCCGGCGGGGCTGGTCGAGGTGCGCATGTGCCTGCTGCATTACACGCTGCACATTGATGAGGAATGCGCGGCGATCCGGCGGGAGACGGCGTTGGGGCGGACGGTGCACGAGCGGCAGATTGAGCTCTACAAGCAGATTGCGGACCGCGGCGAACGCGTGGTGAAAGTGGCCATGAGCGGATTTCCGATGACCGATGAGATGAAGGCGCGGATATTGAGTACTTTGCTGACTTTGATGAATACGCGGGAGAATATGGATCGGTCGGCTATGCGGCAGGCGGCGATGAAGAGATTTGCGTAGGCGGGCGCGGGGACGCCGGCGTTCTGCCGGCGGTGAAATCACTGAAAAAATTAAGACGGATTCTAAGCCTGCGATTGCGTCGGCGGGGGCGTGCGTGTATTTGGCGCGATCGTGCGTAGATGCCGCCCTGAAAGGGCGGCGCTAGAGAACGGAGGATTCGAGGAAAATGCGGATTTGGCCGTGATTATTTTCCGGCGTGAATGTGCGCGTATGTTTCATTTGTGCTCGTCGGATGCCAGCAAAGAAGTAGGCGTACCCGATGTAGCGGGCGTAGAGGGTGCGGGCTACGGCTGGGTCTTTTGTGCCTTTGATTATGGCGCGGCCGTCGGGGAAGACGGTTAGGTCGTAGGAATTTACTCGGAAGCGGAGAAGATAATTGTTGCTGCGGACTTCGGTGGCGGTTTTGGCTACGGCTTGATGCAACGCGGCGAGATCGAGATTTCGGGCGCGCTCGTGGATTTGGACGCTGTCGCGGCCGCATAGGGTGATGTGCGGTTGGGCGGCGCCTTCTAGATAGCGGAAATTTTTTTGGGCGCAGGCGCGGCAGTTGTGGATTGCGGGCTACGCGGATGGAGCGATTTTGATTGGTCCAGACGTCTAGGGAGATTAGGCGTTGGTGCAACGCTTCGCGCTGGCCGATTAGGAGCTTGATGGCTTCGGTGGATTCGATGGCGGCGATGGCGTGGATGGCGGCGTTGAGAATGCCGGCGGTGTCGCAGGTTTCTTCCATGTGTGGCGCGGCTTCGGTGGCTGGCTCGTTCGATTCGACTAGGCAGGCCAGGCAGGGCGTTTCGCCTGGGAGGATTGTCATTGTTACGGCGCTGCTGGCTACGGCTGCGGCGTAGATCCACGGGATGTTTAGGGCGATCGAGGCGTCGTTGATTAGTAGGCGCGTTTCGAAATTGTCGGTGCCGTCGAGGATTACGGGGAAATTTTCGAGCAGGGCGCGGGCGTTTTGCGGGGTTAGATCGGCTACTACGGCTTCGATTTTTGCTTCGGAATTTATGGCGCGGAGGCGGCGCTCGGCGGCTACGGCTTTGGGGAGATTTTCCTGGGCGTCGGATTCTTCGAAGAGAGTTTGACGCTGGAGATTGGAGGGTTCGACGAAATCGCGATCGATGATGCGGAGGGAGCCTAGGCCGGCGCGGATTAGGAGATTGGCTACGGCGGTGCCTATGGCGCCGCAGCCGACTAGGACGGCGGAGGAATCGAGGAGGCGTTGTTGGCCCGCTTCCCCGATGTTGGCGAAGAGGATTTGGCGGGAGTAGCGATTTTGTTGTTTTGCGTCCATGGATTAATTTAGATTTTGCGCGCGCGAGGTCTTGATCGGCAAGTTCGTAGATCAGGGCCCAGCGCTAAAGCGCATCTCTGAAGGCGACGCCTTTTTCGGAGCGCTGAAGCGCTCCTCCCCCGCATAAATGCGGGGGCTCCCACCGAAAGGCCAAAGCTTCCCGGCGTGAATGCACGGGCTCCTCCGAAAAGCTTCGCCACCGCAACAAATGCAAGGCCTCCCTGTAGCGCATGAGGGGCTGCCACCGCTCGGGCATCATCCATCATAGCGCCAATTCAAATCGGCGGGGCAACACGGCTATACTAACCGCTCGTCTCATCATATTCGGACGCAGCGGCGGGCGCGGCGCGGAGCTCAACAATCATTCATAGGCAAAATAAACGGAGCGTGGTGCGTGCGGCGGCGGGATTCGCGGCGCGCGCGGCGCTGGCGCGGCGATGTGCCTGTGCGCGGTGGTGTGCGCGCGGGGGCAGGCTGGAGAGGCGGCGGTGGAGGGCAAGCGCGTGGCGGAAATCCGGATTGTGGACGCATCCGGTTACGCGCTCTCGGATCAATTGCCGGCGATGCCGCTCGAAGTTGGGAAGCCGTTCGAAATGGAAGCGGAGCGGACGAGCTTGAAGGCGCTTTACGCGACGGGGCGTTATGCGCAGATCCGCACGGATGCGACGCCGGTGGCGGACGGGTTGCGGATTGATTTCGTGGTGGAGAAAAATCTGTTCAACAACGTGCTGCGGATTGAGGGCTTGAAAGAGCCGCCGACGGAGGCAAGCGCGCTGGCGGCGCTGCGCATGCCGCTTGGCGAGCCGTTCCGCGAGAGCGTGCTGGCGGAGGGAATCAAGCGGCTGGACGATTCGCTGCAGGACGAAGGGCTTTATCAATCGCACGTCGGATATGCGCTCGAGCCGCACAAGGAAACGCAGCAGATGGACGTGAATGTGCGGATCACGCCGGGGCCGCGCGCGCGAATCGGGACGATTACGGTGGTGAATCACAGCTCGCTCTCGGAGAAGGAGATTTTGAGCCGATCGAAGCTGAAGACGAAGCAGGAGGTGACGTCGTCGCGAATCACTAAAGCCACCGACCGGCTGCGGAAGAAATTTGTGGCCGAAGGGTATCTCGGGGCCACGGCCAACGTGAAGCGCGGGGAGTATGACGCGAAGGAGAACCGGCTGCCGTTGACGCTGGAAGTGACGGCGGGGCCGCGCGTGCGCGTGCAAGTGGTGGGCGCGCACTTCAGCAAGGGGAAGCTGCGGAAGCTGCTGCCGATTTATCAGGAAGGAGCGGTGGACGAGGATTTGCTGCAAGAGGGGCTGCGAAATATCCGCGACGATTTGCAGCGCGAAGGTTATTTCGATTCACAGGCGGATTATTCGTCGACCGAGGATACGTCGAAGAACGAGCGCGTGATCACTTACTCGGTGATTCGCGGCGCAAAGCACGAACTGCTGGACGTTACGTTTTCGGGAA
Source organism: uncultured Acidobacteriota bacterium (assembly GCA_963707165.1). GTDB lineage: Bacteria > Acidobacteriota > Terriglobia > Acidiferrales > UBA7541 > Palsa-147. Next base: position 736,504 of record CAVPPO010000003.1, read on the forward strand.
ACAAGTATTTCAGCAGCCCGTTGCTGTCCAGCCGGCTGCAATTGCAGACGAAATCGTTTGCCGTGCGCGGGAAATTCAGCCAGCGGATGGTGAAGGACGACGGGGATTCGATTCTCGGGCTTTATCAGGCGAACGGATTCCTGCAAGCGAGCGTGAAGCCGCAGGTGACCGACGACGTGAAGGGAAAGACCGGCGATCTTTCGGTCCACTACGACATTGTCGAGGGTACGCAGACGAAAGTGGCGGACTTGAAAATCGAGGGCAATAAGACGATCGACACGAAGGAATTGATGGACGTGATCGGGTCGTCGCCCGGCGAGCCTTATTCCGAGAGCAACGTGGCGGGCGACCGGAACAATATTCTCGCGCTCTATTACAACGACGGATTTCCGGACGCGCAGGTGGAGGGACAGGCGACTCCGGCGGGCGATGCGACCAAGGTGAACATCGCATTTCGAATCACGGAAGGGCCGCGCGTGAACGTGTTGCGGGTGCTGCTGACAGGATACGAGCATACGCGCTATGGATTGATGGCGCGGGAGGTGCAGGTGAAGCCGGGCGGGCCGCTGCGCGAAGGAGACGTGATCGAATCGCAGCGCAAGCTTTACAACCTGGCGATTTTCAACCGCGTGCAGATTGCGCCGCAGAATCCGGATGGAACGGACACGGATAAAACAGTGGTGGTGGCCGTGGAAGAGGGGAAGCGATACACGCTCGGCTACGGCCTCGGGATTGAAGTGCAGAAATTGCCGGGAAGCGGATCGAATCCGACGGGAACTTCCTTGAACGCGGCGCCGCGAGTGATTTTCGAGTTTGGGAAAAACAACGTGGAGGGGCGCGGGCAATCGATTTCGTTCAAGGTGCGGGCGAGCACGCTGCAATATCGCGCGGTGCTGAGCTATACGGCGCCGCACTTTCTGGCGAATCCGCATTTCAACGTGCAGCTCACGGGCTACGCGGACAAGACGCAGGACGTGAACACTTTCAATTCGGAGCGGTATGAGGGCGCGGTGCAACTTGTGGATTCGGTATCGCCGCAGACGTCGCTGCTGTTTCGATATTTTTTCCGGCATGTGATCGTGATTGCGAGTTCGCTAAAAATTGCGCCGGACGAAATTCCGCTCTTTAGCCAGCCGACACTGATTTCCGGATTCGGGGCGAGCTGGGCGCGGGACAAGCGGAACAACGCGGCCGATGCGACGAAGGGAACTTATAACTCGGTGGATTTCAGCGTGGCCGGGAAGGAGATCGGGTCGAGCGCGAGCTTTCTGCGATTGTTCGTGCAGAATTCGACGTTTCATCCGTTCGGGCGCTCGTTCGTTTTCGCACGCGCGTTGCGATTCGGCGTGGAACATCAGTTTCCGGACACCACGCCGGATGAGATTCCTTTGCCGGAGAGATTTTTTGCCGGCGGCGGGCAATCGATTCGCGGATTTGGTTTGAATCAGGCGGGGCCGCGCGATCCGACGACGGGATTTCCGGTCGGGGGGCTTGCGCTGCTGGAGTTCAATCAGGAATTGCGGTTCCCGTTGAAGCTGCCGTATGTGGGGAACCGCATCGGCGGAACGTTTTTCTATGACGCCGGGAACGTGTACACGGATTTGACGCACATTACATGGCGCTATACGCCGGCTTCTTTGACAGATTTGAATTATTTGTCGCACACCGTGGGCGCGGGGTTGCGTTATGCGACGCCGATTGGGCCGGTGCGGGTGGATTTTGGATATCAGATCAATCCGGCGGAGTTTTCGTTTACGAATTCGACGACGATGCAATTGGAGACGCAGCGATTGCCGCATTTTCAGTTCTTTTTCAATATTGGGCCGGTGTTTTGATGAGGCGCTGGTTCGCAATTATCGTTTTCATCGCCTGTTGGATGGCGCCGGGAACGCGAGCCTGGGCGCAGAGCACGACCGTTACTGTGGATGGAATTGCGGCGCGGATTGAGGGGGACATCGTTACGGAGAGCCAGCTGAACGAACTGGCGGGATTTCAGAAATTGGTGGAGGGCAAGGCGGGGAGCCGGGCGGATTTGCTGCGCGAGTTGACGGATCAGTGGATCGTGAACGCGGAGGCGCAAACGGCGCGATTCGGGCGGCCGAAAGCCGAGGACGTGACGCAGGCTTTCAACGATCTGGAGAAGCGGTTTGCTTCGCCGGACGCGTTTCAGAAGGCGATCGTGGATGCGGGACTTACGGAAACGGCGGTGCGGCGGCAACTTGAATTGCAGATTTTCCTCTCGCGATTCCTGGACTACAAATTCCGTCCCGCGGCGCAGGTGAGCGAAAGCGAGATCCAGGAATATTACAACGGCGAATTCACCAAGCTGGCGCAAGCGCGGGGCGAGCAAGTGCCGCCGCTCGATGATGTGCACGCGGATATCCGGCGGCTATTGACCGAGAAAATCATCAATCAGCGAGCAGAAAAGTGGCTGGATGAAACGCGGCCGCGGCTGCGCGTGGAAGTTTTCGCGGCGCCGGAAAAATCATGAAGCTGCGCTGGAAACATTTCTTTCATGTGGCGTGGGTGACGGCGCTGATCACCGCCGTGGTGCTGCTTTTCATTTGGGATACGGGGCTTGCGAATCTTTGGTTGCGGCGTTATGCGGTGGGGCAGATCGAAAAATCGACGGGAGCGCGAGTGGAGCTGGGGCGGTTTCAGTTGCAGCTTTGGGGATTGCACTTGGAGCTGGACAATTTGACGCTGCACGGGCTTGAGGATCGCGGAATGCCGCCGCTGTTTCATGCGGACAAGATTCGAGCGACGGTGAGGATCGTTTCCTTCTTCAGCCGGAAATATGCGCTGGATGAATTGATTTTGGACAAGCCGGAAGCGGGGATTCGATTCGGGACGGATGGAAAGAGCAATGTGCCTTCGCCGGCGCATGCGAAAGGGGCGCCGAAGCCGTGGAGGGAGCAATTTTTCGATCTGCAGATCGGCAAGCTGCAGATCAATGATGGAACGATTTTTTATAACGATGCGCAGGCGCCGCTGGCGGCGGAGGGCGACAATTTCGAATTCGTGATGAATTACGAGGCGATGGTTCCGGGGAAGGATACTTACGCGGGGAAATTGAGCTGGGAGAAAGTGGAGTTTGCGGCGAAGAGATACATTCCGTTCCGGTCGGATGTGGCGGCGAAATTTACGCTCTCGCGCGAGGGATTTTCGCTCGATGAATTGGAATGGAAGCTGCCCCATTCGGAGATAGACGTGCGGGCGGAGACGGCCAGCTTCGCAAGCAATGATTGGAATTTGCGCTACCGAGGGGGATTGGCACTCGAGGATTTGCGCACGATTTTCCGGAAGCCGACTACGCCGGATGCGGATGTGGAATTCGCCGGAACGGCGAACGTGGCGAACGGTGAATGGATCGGGTCGGGGCATTTCGACGGAAAGAAAGTGGATTTGCCGTACGTGTGGTTTCACGCGGACGACATGGAAGCTTGGGGCGATTACGAAATTACTCCGCAGGAACTGATTGTGCCGCAACTGCACGCGAAGGCGTTGGGAGGGACGCTCGAGGGGCGGCTGACGATGCAATTCAAGAACGTGGCGTTCCGCGTGGAGTCGAAATTGCGCGGGATGAGTTTGGCGCAGGTATTTGCGGCGCTCGAGAATCCCAATTTTCCGGTGCAGGAATTGGAGTGGGACGCCGCGTTGGATGCGGACGCGGTGAATACTTGGAACGGCGGCTTCGAACATTTCGAAACCAAGGGCCTGATGCACTGGACGGACCCGCCGCAGCTCGCGCCGGGGAAAATTCCGGCGAACGCGAAGATTGATTTCGATTACTCGCAGGATTCGCTGAGTGTGATGGTGAAGCAGAGCGAAATTTCGACGCCGATGAGCCGGCTGACGATGGATGGGCCACTCGGCGGCAAGGATTCGGGGCTGGAGGTGACGTTTCATACCGATGATTTGCGGCCGTGGGATGAATTTATCGGCGCGATTCGCGGCAAAGGAGTCGGGCGCGCATTCCATTTCGGGCGCCGCGGATTGGAAGGGGCGATTGCTGGGGCCGATTGTGGGGCCGACGTTTGCTGGGCGCCTGCGTGTGGAGCGGCCGGGCTACGACAATATTTCCTGGGATGAGATGACGGCGGATATGGATTATTCGCCGGATGATTTGCAGCTTACGAATTTGACGCTGAAGCGCGGGCATTCATCGGCGACCGGCGAGCTGCGGTTGACGCTCGATGGCGATTTTGGATTTTTGCCCAACAGCCCGTGGGGCGCGCGAGTGGAATTCACGCGCAATCCGCTGGAGGATTTGCAGGCGTTTGCCGGGACGCATTTGCCGGTGAGCGGCGTGCTTTCGGGGCAATTTACTGGAGGCGGGACGCGAGCCGAGCCGACATTTGATGGCGACGTAACGCTTGAGCAGATCGAGGCGTGGGGCGTGAAATTCGACCGCTTGACGGGGCAATTGCACGTGCGCAGCGATCAGATTCAATTTGCGCGGGCGCAACTTTCGCAGGGCGCGAAGGGGCGAGTCACGGGCGAGGTTTCCTACAAGCCGGAAGAGAAGGAGATTGAATTCGCGCTGAACGGCGAAGGGCTCGCGCTGAAAAATATTCCGGCCCTGCAGTCGCGGCTGGTGCCCGTGGGCGGAACGCTGGGATTCGACGCGCACGGGCAGGGGCCGGTGACGGCGCCGCAGGGAGAGGCGGCGCTGCGATTTGAGGGCGTGAAATTCGGCGCGGAGGCGCAGGGAAATCTCGAAGCGCACGTTGTTGCGGATGGGCGGCAGTTGCATCTGGAGCTTGCGTCGCAAATGGGGAGCGGAAGCTTGCATGGAAATTTCGACCTGGGGCTGGGCGGGAATTATCCGTTGAGCGGTAGCGCGACGGCTGCGAATTTCGATCTCGATCCGCTGCTGGGCCAAGGGGCGCGGGCGAAAGGATTGACGGGACATACGAGCGTGAGCGGGAAATTTGTGGTGGCGGGAGGATTGGCGGATCTTGGGTCGCTTTCGGTGGACGCGGATATTTCCACGATTGCGCTGGATTACGAATTTGTGAGTTTGCGGAATGAGGGACCGGTGAAGATTGTGTTCCGGCGGAAGCAGGTTTCCGTGGCGCAGGCGAATTTGCGCGGGACGGATTCGGATTTTCACATTTCGGGCTCGGCGCGATTTGATGGGACGCGGCCGATCAACATGGACGTTACTGGGAAAGTGAATCTGCAATTGCTGGCGGGAATTTTGCCGGATTTGAATGCGCGCGGTGGGGCGGATGTGCGCGTGATGGTTGAGGGGACGATGACGACGCCGCTGATTACGGGGCGGGTGGGGTTTACCGATGTTTCGGCAAACTATGAGGACTTTCCGACGGGATTGAGCCACATGAACGGGGACATTGTTTTCGATCGCAGCCGGGCGCTTTTTGACAATATGCACGCGCAATCGGGCGGCGGGGATTTGACGTTGAGCGGATCGTTGAGCTACGGCGATGGGCCGCTGCGCTATCAGCTCGATGCGGTGGCGCCGCAGGTGCGCATTCGTTATCCGGTGGGGATGAGCTGGCTTGTCGGCGGGACTTTGCATTTGGCGGGCGGGACGGATGGGGCGATTTTGTCGGGGAGCGTGCAGGTGAGCCGGCTGCTTTTTGCCGAGGGCGTGGATATGGCTACGCTTTTGACCGCTTCGCAGGGGAGCGTGCAGGGGCCGGCGACTACTTCGGCTTATTTGCGGAATTTGCAATTCGATCTCGAGGGGACTACGGCGCCGAATGCGCGCATGCAATGGAGCGGGGCGCAGGTGGAAGTCGAGGGCACGGTGCGTTTGCGCGGGACTTGGGATCGGCCGATTTTGCTGGGGAATGTGCATTTGCTGAATGGCGAGATGACTTTTCGCGGGAATAAATATGAGCTTTCGCGCGGGGATATTATTTTCTCGAATCCGTTCCGGCTGGATCCGATTTTGAATGTCGAGGCTACGACTACCATCAGCCAGTATGAGATCACTTTGGATTTTACTGGGGCGGCCAGCAATCTTTCGCTTTCGTATCGCTCGGATCCTCCGCTGCCGGATAGCGATATCGTTGCGCTGCTGGCGCTGGGGAGCACGGGAACGGAGAGCGCGCTGCGATCTTCTTCGGCGAACACTACGCAGGGGTATGGCGCGACGGCGCTGCTTTCGGAGGCGATATCGAGCGAGTTGGGCGGAAAAATTCAGAGATTGTTCGGGATTTCGCGATTTCGCGTCGATCCATTTTTGGCCGGGACGGCTTCGGAGCAGAACGCTGCGGCGCGCGTGACGATTGAGGAGCAGCTGGGCAAGGCTTTGACGATTACTTACAGCACCAATGCGGCTTCGCAGCAGGAGCAGGTGATTCAGGTGGAGTATGCCGTGCGGCGGGATATTTCGATCATTGCGTTGCGGGATATCAACGGCACGTTCAGCTTGAGCGTGGAATTTACTAAGCATTTCAAGTAATCGCACGGGGGTTCTTCGGGTCTTTGTAGCGCCGGGCTTCAGCCTGGCATTTCGCCAAGACTTAAAATGCCGCCCTGAAAGGGGCGGCGCTACACACTGCTTGCCTGTGCTGCGCTTTTTGCCCAGCCTGGAATTCTCACTCTGGAAAAATTATTAGCGAGTCTGGCGATAGGCGGACGTGCCAGGGGAGAGGGGCGTCTTTGAAGCGTTGATACTTTTCTTTGAAGACTTCGGCTTGGAGGTCGGGGGGATCGTTGGCGGTTGGCGCGGTGTGGAGTTTTAGATAGAGAGTGATGCGGAAGGGAGTTTCGCTGGTGCTGATGGGCCAGCAGGGGAAGACGTTTTCGGCGGCGTCGCTCGAGCTGCGGCTTTCTAGGAAATCGATTTGATGGGCGCGGATGCCTACTTGCGTGGCGGGACGGGCGATGGTTTGGGTTACGCGCAGGCGGCAGCGCCAGTTCGTGGCTTCGATTTCGTTTGCGGAGATGTTGCGGGCGGCGCTGAAATTTTTGCAGCCGGTTAGGCGAGCTACTTCGACTGTTGGCGGATGGCGGAAGATTTCTTCTTTGGGGCCGAAGGCGGCGGCGTGGCCTTTCGAAAGGACGAGAAGATCGGAGCCGAGGCGATAGGCTTCTTCGATATTGTGCGTCACTAGCAGAGCGGCGCCGCGATAGGCGCTTAGCGTGTCGAGGAGTTGGTGCTCGATTTGCGAGCGGAGGTGCGTGTCGAGAGCGGAGAGCGGTTCATCGAGGAGGAGAGCTTCGGGAGGATGTAGCTAGCGCGCGGGCTAGCGCGGCGCGTTGTTGCTCGCCGCCGGAGAGTTCGCGCGGGCGGCGATTTTCGAGGCCTTCGAGATGGAGCGCGCTGATTTGCTCGCGTGTGCGCGTCAGGCGCTCGTAGGGCGCGATGCGATCAGGCCGAAGGCGATATTTTCGGCGACGAGTGAGATGCGGGAAGAGCGCGTAGCTCTGGAAGAGCAGGCCGACGCGGCGATCGCGGCTGGGGACATTTATGTTCTTTGGCGGAATCGAAGAGGACGCGATCGTTTAGCGCGATGCGGCCGCTATCCGGGGCGCTCGAGGCCGGCGATGCAGCGGAGCGTCATCGTTTTGCCCGCGCCTGACGGGCCGAGGACGGCGAGCGTCTTCGCGCCGGTGGCGAACGCGACAGAGAGAGTGTAAGCCGGGAGGCGCTTTTCGATTTGGACTTCGAGCGCCATTTCAGCCGCGCCCGAATTGCGCGCGGGAGGCGGATTGCGCGCGCGTCCAGTAATAGAGGCCGAAGAGCAGCGCGAGAGAGATCGCGACATCGATGACGGACCAGATGATCGCGCGCCTCATGTCGCCCGCTTCGACGGCGAAATAAATGGCGAGAGGAATCGTTTCGGTGCGGCCGGGGATGTCTCCCGCAAGCATGAGCGTGGCGCCGAATTCGCCAAGCGCCCGCGCGAAAGAAAGAATCGTCCCGGCAAGCAGCCCCGGCGCAGCAAGCGGCACGACGATGCGGCGAAAAACGCGCCATTCGGAAGCGCCAAGCGTGCGCGCAGCTTGCAGCAGCGGCGCGTCCACCTGCGCGATCGCCGCCCGCGCGGTGAGATACATGAGCGGAAACGAAACCACAGCCGCAGCGATCACAGTAGCCGGCCAGGAGAAAACCACAGTCATGCCAACGCGCAGAAAAAGCCGGCCAAGCGGGCCGTGCCGGCCGAAAAGCAGCAGGAGCAGAAAGCCGACGACAGTCGGCGGCAGAACGAGCGGGAGCAGCGCCACGCCGTCAAAGATGGCGAACGCCGAGCCACTGCGCCGCTCGCGCCAAAATGCCGCGGCGACGCCGAAAACCAAAGTGATGGCTGTCGCGACGATGCTCGTCGCGAGCGAAATCCAGACTGGCGAGAGATCAGAGAACATGGCTCGGGATCGGCTGTCGCATCGCTAAGTGCAATTCTGCGGAGCGCGGCACATCGTAGCGCAGCCAATGGAAACGCGTCACGGATGAAATTTTTATACGAGACCGCTTGCGCGAGTGATGCGCTACCGAGGCTTGATGAGCGTCACTGTCAACGTCAATCCAGTTCGCACTTGTGCGGGCTGGCCATCTTTCGTACGGGGCTCAAAAATCCAGCCGCGCGCAGCCTTGGCGAACAAATCGCCAATCTCGGGTGACGGCGCTTTGACGATATCGACTGTTGAGACCGTTCCATCCGTGTCAATAAGCAATTTGAGCGACACTTCTACAGGCCCGGACGCTTTCTGACTCACGATGATTCGTTCGTACGGGCAAGAGATACACACAAGCCCGTCGGACCTCGGCGAGCCCAGAGCGGGAGGAGTCGCGGCCTGGGTTAGGGCGGAATCATCCGGACGTTCCGTCATCTTGTCCACGCGCGAGATGGTGGTGCAAGTCAAATATGCTCCGATCGTGCAAATTGAATCGCCCGCCATCGCCCACTTTGGCGTGATCATTTTTCCCATCGGAAATGTCCAATATGAGACCTTCTCATCAAAAGGAGTTATGCCCAAGCCGTCCCAGAAAAGGCAGCCGTCTTGGGAACAGCTGCTGAATTCATTCTCAAGTCTCGGAGAATGTACCCATTTTTCTGCGTCTATGGAATGCATGACAAGCTGAACGCCGTAGCCTCCGCCGGGCTTGTCCTTTTCGATTACTTCATGGCCGAATGCCCAGAACGCTCTGTCGTGAGTCGTTAGTTCGATGAGGCCGACACTCGGAATGTTGAGCGTCTTAAATGTCTTGCCGCCGTCCTGGGTGGCAACGATACGCTGATCGTAATATTGCGCCGGGCCCTCCTTTAGTAGGACGGCCATGTGATCGGCATCGAGGGCGGCAAGGCTCAGCACGTATTTGAATTTTTTGAGTTCGGAGTCCGATTTGAGCGTAGGAACCTGCTCCCAAGAAACGCCACCGTCTGTAGTGAATTGCACGGTCGCGATCGTGTGAATCAATCCATGTTGGCCGTCGGAGAATGCGGCGCGATAGATGGGATCCGTTCCTACCTTCACCGACTTCCAGCTCGTTCCGCCGTCCTGCGTGAGGAGAAGAATTCCGGCGCTTCCTGTAGCCCAGCCGACTTGTTCGTTCGCGAAACCGAGTGAAAGAAGGACAGAGCCACCGATTGTTTCGTGTTTGACCTCCCAGTTCTGGCCGCCGTCGTTGGACTTGGCGATCATTTCGTCGGCGCCACAAACCCATAAAGTACCTCCGGACGACGCGATGGCTACGGCGGGATGGCGAAGCACCACGGGACGCCAGGGGTTGGAGTCCGCTGCGCCCAGGAACCCAAGGGAGATGACAAAGAGTGAGACAGCTCGCGGCAAGAGCATGTCGGATATCCTTGAATCTTGCGAAAGTCGGATAATTATACCCCAATACAGTAGTCATATGCATAACACACGGACCTGCAAGACGTCGATCTTAGAGCTTAGGAAATCAACGAAATCGGCGTCCCTAAGAGCCGAATGCCAGCAGAGTAGGTTTTTCGAACGGGTAAGAGACTCGACGTAAGGCGACTCGCGACTACTTGAAGATTGGATTCCGCTTATCACGATAAGCTGCCAAGGCTTCTTGATGATCTGGGGAATTTAGGGCAATGGATTGGCGGCGTAGATATTCTTCGAAGAATTGGCCGTGGGGCATGTCGAAGGGTAGGTTTAGCATCATTTTGGATTGGAGGGTGCCTTCGGAGCAGACGGCGGCGTATTTTTTTAGCAGGGCTTCGGTTTCGTCGCCGAAGGTTTCTGGTTGCACTACGTGATCTACCAGGCCGATTTCCTGGGCGCGGCGGCCGTTTACATTTTCGCCGGAGAGGACCATCCATTTGGCGCGGCCCAGGCCGATGTAACGCGGGAGGCGGAACGTGCCTAGGCCTGGAATGATTCCTTCTTTGATCGCGGGAAGGCCGAGGATGCAATTTTCGGTGGCGATGCGGATGTCGCAGGCGAGGGCTAGCTGGAGGCCGCCGCCTAGCGAATAGCCGTGCATGGCGCAGATCAGGATTTTTTCGGATTGCTCGAGGATGCGCAGGGCGCGATCCCAGAGTTCGTAATAGGCGGCGGGAATTTGCCCGGCGGTGAGTTGTTTGAGATCGATGCCGGTGCAGAAGGCGCGGCCGGTGCCGCGGATCAGGACCAGGCGGACGCCGGGAAGATCGCGGATCATTTCGGCCATGCGATTGAGATCGAGCGCGCCTTGGTAATGCATGGCGTTGAGGATGTCGGGGCGATTGAGAGTGAGATAGCCGATGCGGCCTTGCGATTCGAAGTGCATGGTTTCGAGTTTCATGAGTGACCTCGGTGACGCGCGTCGATGGAGTCCGCTAGGGATTTTACGTCCAGATCCTTAGGCCACGAACCGGCCTCAGGATGACAGGATGGGCTGCTGCTCTAATGCCGCTACAACGACGGATGCTTTAGGTGCCAGCCGGTGGATTCTTGGTAGGCGCGGGCCAGGGCTAGCATTTCGGCGTCGCCGTAGAGTTTGCCTATGAACGTCAGGCTTGTGGGATGGCCTTTTTCGTCGAAGCCGTGCGGGACGGCTACGCACGGATGGCCGGTGAGATTGGTGACGGAGGAATTGAGCGAGGCGACGGGATTGGGCGTGTAGTCGCCGTAATCGAAGGGGACGATGTAGACGTCGATGTCCGCCATGACGCGCGCCATTTCTTGCATCAGCAGCGTGCGCACGCGGTTGGCGTTCACGTATTCGGTGGCTGGGAGCAGGCGATAGGAATTTTGCGCGACGACTTCGTCCTGGCGGACTAGCTCGGCGGGGCGCGTTTCGAAGGGATCGTGCAGCGCGGCATTGGCTTCGCCGAACATGATCGTTGAGAAATAAAGATTGGAGTGTTCCGGCAGCGTGATTTCGATGAGATTGACGCCCATGCTGCGAATTTTTTGCAGCGCGGCGGCATCGTTGGCGTTCACTTGCGGCGTTTGGCGCGTGTCTTCGAACGCGGCCTTCAAATAGCCGACGCGCAGTTTGCTGATGTCGAGATGCGCGTCCCAATTGAAGGGAATATCCTGCACAGCTAGATCGAGATCGTCCGGGCCGTTGATGGCATCGAGAACTAGCGCGCAATCTTCCACGCTGCGGCACATCGGCCCCGATTTATCGCAGCTCCAGCTCAGCGCCATGATGCCGTGGCGGCTCACTCGGCCGAAAGTGGGGCGCAGGCCGGTGACGCCGCAGATCGCGGACGGCGCGATGATCGAGCCGTGCGTTTCCGTGCCCATGGAGAAGCCGACGCAGCCGGCGGCTGTGGCGGAGCCTGGGCCGGCGGATGAACCTTGCGAGCCCATCGAGAGGTCCCAGGGATTTTTCGTTTGGCCGCCGAACCAGATGTCATCAAGGGCGAGTTCGCCGGTGGAAAGTTTGGCGATCAGAACGGCGCCTGCATCGGCTAGGCGCGAGACTACCGTTGCATCCATATCAATGACGCGATTTTTGAACGGCGCGGCGCCCCAAGTGGTCGGATAGCCTTTCGCGGCGTAGAGATCTTTCACTCCCCAGGGAATTCCATGCAGCGGGCCGCGATAGTGTCCTGCGGCGATTTCTTGATCGGCTTGCCGGGCCTGGCGCATGGCCAGGTCTTCGGTGATGGTCACGGCGCAAAGAAGTTTCGGATTCAGGCGCTTCAGGCGCGCGAGATACATTTCCGTCAGCTCGACGGACGTCGCTTGCTTCGTGCGGATCAATTCCGCGAGTTGCGTCACTGGCCAGTAGGCCGCGTCTTCGAGATTTTTCGGGCGATTGACCGGTTCCGGCGCGCTCGTGCGCATGGGACGCTTGGTGCGATCGATTTTGATGCCCGGCAGAATGGGATTGAAATAAAGCGCGGGAGCAACGCTGTTATCGAGTTGCACTTTGCGGAGATCGTTGTAAACGGGAAGGAGTTTGTTCACGCCCTCGAGCATGCGATCGAGTTGCTGATCGGTGAAGGTGAGGCCGGCGACGGCTGCCGCTTCGCGGAGCATTGATTTCGTGATGGTGGCGCCGGCGGGTTGCTGCGGTTTCGGATTTTGCGGCGGGAAAGTTTGCGCCGCGAGCTTCGCCCAGAGGACGCCGGGGAAAAGAGTGGAGGAAAGGCCGAGGCCGGAGAAATAAGCGAGGAAGGAGCGGCGGTCGGCGAGCGTTCATTGGGATGATTTCTCGATTGCGGTCCATCAAGGCTCCAAAAAATTCGGGGCGAGTATAGCAGAGCGAAGATGGCCGCGATGCGCCGGTGCTGATACTATGGCGCGCCCATTGTGGAGAACCGCTCGATGAACGTGCCGGAAAATACGGCCGCAGAACAGGCGATCGACGCGCGCGAGGCGGGGCTGCATCGCGAGCTGAGCGCGCGGCAGATTTCCATGATTGCGCTGGGCGGCGCGATCGGCACGGGATTGTTTCTCGGCAGCGCGGTTTCGGTGAAACTGGCCGGGCCCGGCGTGATTCTGAGTTACGCGGCAGCATCATTGATCGCGCTGGCGCTGATGTGGGCGCTGGCGGAAATGACGCTGGTGCATCCGGTGGCAGGCTCGTTCGGCGTGTTCGCGGAAATTTATTTGCATCCCTGGGCGGGATTTTCGATCCGCTATGCGTATTGGCTGGCGACATCGGTGGCAATCGGCAGCGAAGTCGTGGCCATTTCGATTTATTGCCGCTACTGGTTTCCCGGAGTGCCCGCGTGGGTGTGGATGCTGATTTTTTCGGTCGGCGATCATCGCGGTGAACGCGGCGAGCGTCGGAAATTTCGGAACGCTGGAATATTGGTTCGCGCTGATCAAGATCGTGACAATCATCGTGTTTCTCTGCTGGGCGCGGCGCTGCTTTTCGGCATCGGATTCCGGCCGCTCGGCACGGCGAATTACACCGGTTACGGCGGATTTCTGCCGCACGGATGGACCGGCGTGGTGCTCGGCGTGGCGATCGCGATTTTCAGCTATATCGGGGTGGAAGTGGCGGCGGTGGCGGCGGGCGAAGCGAGCGATCCGCACGTGGCCATCCCGCGCGCGACGCGCTGGACCATCGCGCGGCTGGCGATTTTTTATATCGGCGGGATCGCGGTGCTCGTCGGCGTGATGCCGTGGACGCAGGCGGGCCTGACCGAAAGCCCGTTCGTGCGCGTGTTCGAGACGGTGAAAATTCCGCACGCGGCGGCGCTGATGAATTTCGTGGTGTTGACCGCGGCGCTTTCGAGCATGAATTCGAATTTGTATCTGACGTCGCGAATGATTTTTTCGCTTTCGCGCGGCGGATATGCGCCGCGATTTATCGGGCGGCTGAATTCGCGCGGCGTGCCGCTGGCTGCGTTGCTGGTGTCGAGCATCGGGCTGGTCATCGCGCTGCTGGTGGAGCTGCGATTCCAGGAAACGGCGTTCGTCTATACGCTCGGCGCATCTTTCTTCGGCGGGCTCTTCGGCTGGTTCATTATTTTCCTCACGCACCTGGCATTCCGGCGGAAGCAGGCGCGCGAGGGCCGCGAATTGCCGATGCGATTCGCGCCGCGCAGCGCATGGACATCGTTCGCGGGATTGTGCGCCGTTGCCGGCGCGTTCATTTCCACTTGGTGGATTCCGGGAATGAGGATCACTATCTATGCGGGATTGCCTTGGCTCGTGCTGATAACTCTGTGCTATTTTTTGTGGGCGCGCGCTGCGAAGCCCGCGGACGCTGAAGGAAAAGATGCCAAAGGAAGACTCGATGGATGAACTGCTGAAGTGGCGCGAGGAATTTCCGATCCTCGAGCGCACCACTTACATGATCAGCAATTCGCTCGGCGCGATGCCGCGCGCGGTCTATACGCGGATGAATGATTACGCCGACGCCTGGGCGAAGCGCGGCGTACGCGCCTGGGAAGAGGGCTGGTGGGAAATGGCGGTCACCGCCGGCGACAAAGTCGGAAAATTGATCGGCGCGGGGCCGGGCGAAATTTCGCTGCATCAGAATGTGACTATTACGGAAGCCATCGTTTCCTCTTGCTTCGATTTTTCCGGGCCGCGCAACAAAGTGGTGATGGTGGACCTGGAGTTTCCTTCGATCATTTATTTTTATCTGGCGCAGCAGCGGCACGGCGCGCGCGTCGAAATTCTGAAGAGCGAAGATGGAATTCACGCGCCGCTCGAGAAGTTTCTCGCCGCGATTGACGAAACCACGTTGCTCGTGCCGATTTCGCTGGTGCTTTTCCGCAGCGCGACGATCGTGGATGCGCGCGCCATCGTCGAAAAGGCGCATCGCGTTGGCGCGACGGTGATCCTCGATTGCTTTCAGGCGGCGGGAACGATTCCAGTCGACGTGCGCGCGCTAAATGTGGATTTCGCCGTCGGCGGCTGCCTCAAGTGGCTGTGCGGCGGGCCGGGCATCGGATATCTCTACGTGCGGCCCGATTTGCGCAAGAAACTCTCGCCCACGCTTACCGGATGGAGCGCGCACCGGCGTCCATTTGAATTTGAAGTCGGCGCGGTGGATCTGCGCGATGATTCTTTCCGCTTCTTGAACGGCACGCCGCACGTTCCGGCGCTTTACGCGTGCCAGCCGGGGCTCGAGATTCTGGCGAAGATCGGGATCGACAAAATCCGCGAGAAATCGAAGCGGCAGACGCAACGATTGATGGAGGGCGCGCTGGCGCGCGGCTGGAAAGTGAACTCACCGCGCGATCCCGAAGAGCGCGGCGGCACGATTTCGGTCGAATGTCCGCACGCGAAGGAAGTGAAGAGCGAATTGATTGCGCGCGACGTGCTGGTGGATTATCGCCCGGCGGCGGGCGTCCGCCTTTCGCCGCATTTCTACAATCGCGATGAAGAATTGGATTTTGCGCTGGCGCAGATGGAAGAAATTCTCTCCACGCGCGCATGGGAGCGGCACTTACAGCCCGCCTGACCGCGCGCGAATTTCGCATGAAGCGCCCCCCTCCAAAGCTTCGATCGTAATTCCTGCATTCAATGAGGCCGCGCGGTTGCCTCGCGCGCTCGAGAAAATCAGCGCCTACCTGCTGGCGCGAGATCTCGACGCCGAAGTAGTTGTGGTGGACGATGGCTCAACCGACGCGACGGCGCAAATTGTTCGAGATGCGGATCTGAGTTGGCCTGACAAATTGCGGGACGTGCGGCTCGTGTCCAATGGCGAAAATCACGGAAAGGGCTACAGCGTGCGTCACGGCATGCTCGAAACGCAGGGGGAGATCGCGCTCTTTACCGACGCCGATCTTTCGGCGCCCATCGAGGAATTCGATAAATTGCTGGCGGCGCTGGCGAATGCGGACGTGGCCATCGGTTCGCGGGCGCTCGATCGCAGGCTCATCACCGTGCATCAGTCGCGACTGCGCGAGATTGCCGGAATTATTTTCAATCGCTTCGTGCGCGTGATCACCGGTTTGCCCTTCGAGGATACGCAGTGCGGCTTCAAGGCCTTCGTGATGCCTCGCGCGCGAATCATTTTCGAGCAGCAACGCATCGAGCGGTTTGGATTCGATCCTGAGATCTTATTTCTCGCCAAGTGGCATGGATTGCGGGCCGTCGAGGTGCCGGTGCTTTGGGCGCACGATCCGGCAACGAAGGTGAACGTTTATAGCGATAGCGTGCGCATGTTTTTCGATCTGCTGGTCGTGCGCTGGAACGCGATGTTAGGCCGCTACCCGAAGCATCCAAAAGTCGACAAAATCTAGAGAGGCCGCGCGAGAATCTGCGAGTTTTGTCAGGGCACGACTTCAGAGTTTGTGTCGCAACTGGATCTCGATGCCGAGAATCGAGAGCCTCTGTGCTTTGAGCGTTTCGGTTTCGCTGCACCGCCCGATCCGGCGTGCTTAGCTGCGTTGCAAAGCGTGCAGCCGGGTCAAGTTGTAGGCCAGAGCCATCAACAAGAACTCCACGTTCACTCCCGGAAGCCCGCGACGATAAAATCTGCGCATCCCGCGATGTTCTTTCAGTGTTCCGAAGACCGGCTCGATCATCCCTTTGCGCCGTTCGTAGAGCCGCCGCCCGGCCGGGGAGCGCAACCGCCGCCGCACGCGTTTCAGTCCCGCATGACAGATGCGCGCCGCTCCTGCTACCCGCCGGCCTTGTTTCATCTCCCGTGCCAACACCGAGTCCGGAACGTACAACTCCACTCCTCGCGCTTCCATCGTTTCCACATTCTCGTTGGAATAAAATCCTGCGTCGGCCAGCACTTTCTGTGGACGCCGCCCGCAGCGTTGCTCGGCTTCCTCTACCAGCGGCACCAGACTGGCGTAATCATGCGCCGCCTGCGTCACCCGCGCGGCCACAATCAGCCCGTCTTCACTCACCATGGCCTCGGCCGTGTAACCCAGCACGAACCCATCGCGGCTGTGCAGAAAGCGGCTGTCCGCATCGGTGCGCGATATCTTCTTCTGCCCGCTCTTGCGCAACTTCTGCAACTCCCCGGGAATTTCCGCCAGCCGCTGTTGCACGCGCTCCATCTCCACCACCACGCCGCCCGGATTTTCGTCGCCCTCCATCGCCGCCAAGGCCCGTTCCCACTGGCGTACCTGCCGCCGCTTGCGCGCCCGCTCCGCCCGTAGCCCCGCTGCGCTGAGCACGCGATCCCGCGAGGCGTTCGCTTTCACCCGCGTCGAATCCGTCGCCACCACTCCCAATTTCCCCAGCCCCGCCGCCTGCAGTTGCTCCAACACCGCCGTGAACAGATCATTCACTCGCCGCCCGTGCCGCCGCAGGAACTCGCAGAGGGTCTTGTGATCCGGCTCCGCTCCCCCGGCCAAATAGCGAAATCCCAAGTCTTCCTTGCTGCGCTGTTCCAGCTTGCGCGACGAGCGCACTCCCAAGGCAAATCCATAGAGCAGCACCTTCAGCAGCATCGCCGGATGGTAGGGACGCTGTCCCTCGTCGCTGTAAACCGACTCCCATTCCCGCAGATCCTGCCTCTCGACCATCGCGCTGATCAGAAATACCAGATGCTTCTCACTCAGCACGTCCCGCACATGCGCGGGCAGCAGCGCTGCTTGCTCCGGACTGTAATCTTGAAAGGGCATCGAGGCTCACCTCCGCCCTCTTTTTGCACCATCTCACCGCGTTTTACAATTTCAAAACGCTGAGTTGCGACACAAACTCTTCAGTCGTGCCGCAACCGCTGCAAAATCAACCCGGCTTTAGCCGCTGAGGTCCGTCTTCGGGTCGCGCGACGTCCAATCGTTCGCGAGATCGCCGCTGTCGCGATAGCACGCTTTCTTTCCCGAATTGGGGAATCGCGCCCAGCCACCCGCGTAGTTCCGCATCTCGTTCTCTGGTGCTCGCCGTGAATTCTTGCTAGCGTAACGCTGGAAATTGCGAATGAGCCTGGCCTCCCCACGAAGAAAGATGCCGCCGCCAAACGCCCCCATCGTCCGTTTTTTGTCGAGACACCAAAACGCACAAAATTTTCCCTAACATCTGAAAACAATGCACTTAGAAATTTGCTATGCGATACAAAATAGCACCCCTCGGAGGGGATATTGACTGCTGTCGACGGCCTCGAGCATTCTGAAAAGCCCGAAAGCCCGCCGCAATTCCTGAGGATTTTCGTCGCCGCTACTTTTTCGCGGTGGGCGGCAGCAGGCCGTTCAGGCGCAGGTACATCGACGCCATGGCGTAGTGGTCGGCGAATTCGGCTGAAAGATTCATCATCATGCCGCCGCGGGAAATCGTGCGGCCGCCGAAGAACGGCAGCGAATCGCCGAGCTTCGAATCGTCCACGTTGGCGAGCGCGGTGGTGCAGTAATCGAATGACACCTTCAAAGCAGCGACGAGTTTGTCCTTGCCGTCCGTATCGGCGATCTTCACGTCGGGCTTGGCCTGGCCGGAAATTCCGGAACAAGCGCCGTAGTTGAGGCGAGCGGCGTGCACGATCAGGTGCGCGAAGGTCATCTGTTGCGGCGTGGGGCTGAAGGAATATTTGTCGGCCGGCATTTCGTCCGCCGCGGCGACCATGTTTTTCGCATTGTCAGCGACATCTTCACGGAGATGGCTGGCAATGGGGTTCGATTCCGGTTTGGCGGGAGCGGCAGCGGGCTGCTGCGCAAAGGCGGGCGCCGAAAGAAAAAGAGCCGCGAGGCTGAGACGAAGGAATTTTGAGTTCATGGGTGAATCCTCCAGATGAAGATTGGCGCGAACGGAGGATAACAGAGGGGCGGGAAGGGCGTTATACTTTGCGACACAAAGTACTTGACAGCCCCCGGCCGTTTCGCGCTAGGCTACCACCATGGATCCACTGCCCTCTGATCGCCCGCTGCGTCCCGCGCCTGTGCAGCTCGATGACCGCGCGCGCGACAACCTGCGCTTCATTCGCGAGACGATGGAACGCGCATCTTCTTTCACCGCCGTGCCGGGATGGGGCGGCGTGGCCATGGGCATCACCGCGATGGGCGCCGCAGCCGTGGCCTCGCGGCAGCCGATTCCGACGAGTTGGATGATTACCTGGATTGCCGAGGCGCTGATTGCCGTGGCCATCGCTTCTTTCACCACATTGAGCAAGGCGCGGCGAGCGAACGTGCCAATTTTGGCTGGACCCGGAAGAAAATTTGCACTGAGCTTCGCGCCTCCGCTGTTCGTGGGCGCGCTTTTGACCGTAATTCTATTCCGCGCTGCGCTGATCTGGACGATTCCGGGTGTGTGGCTGCTGCTTTACGGCACCGGCGTAATTACAGGCGGCGCATTTTCGATTCGCGTGGTGCCTTTGATGGGGCTTTGCTTCATGGTGCTCGGCACGGTGGCGCTTTTCTCCCCGCCGAACTGGAGCAATATTTTTCTGGCGGCCGGATTTGGCGGTCTGCATGTGATTTTCGGCGCGGTGATTGCGAGAAATTATGGCGGATAGAACCAACGCGGCACGAGCGGAGCGATCGGAAAAGCTTGCGAGCCGGAAGGCGACGGCGGGCACCGGCAAATTGCGTGCTGGCTCGTCTTCGGCCGAAGTATCAGCTACTCAGCTCGATCGCCTGATTCATGAGCGGACGCGCCTGGCAATTGTGAGCGCGCTGGCGGCGAATCCATCGCTCACATTTTCGGAGCTGAAGGATTTGCTGCAAGCCAGCGATGGGAATTTGAGCGTGCACGCGCGGAAGCTCGAGGACGCGGGCTACGTCGCATGCACGAAATCATTTGCGGGGCGCACGCCGCGCACGGAATATCGCCTGACCGCAAGCGGGCGGCGCGCTCTCGAGAAGTATCTCGATCATATGGAAGCGCTGATCCGGGCAACGCGGGAAGCCTAGGAAGGAAAAAAATTTACCCATGCACTTTATAGATGAAAGAACTTTGCTAATTGAGAATTTTCCCAAGCTGCATGTCGCCATCCTCATGGATGGCAATGGCCGCTGGGCTGCCGCGCGCGGCTTGCCGCGCCCGGAAGGACATCGCGCCGGCGTCGAAGCGGTGCGCCGCGTGGTGAAAGCCGCGCCGGAAATGGCTGTCGGCACGCTCACGCTGTTCGCGTTCTCAGGCGACAACTGGCAGCGACCCGCAAATGAAGTGATCGCGCTGCTCGATCTGGTGGAAAGTTATTTGGTCGGAGAGGCCGGAAATTGCGCCGCGAGCGGCGTGCGTATTCGCGTCATCGGGCGCCGCGACCGCATTCCGCCCTCGCTGAAAGCCGCGATCGAAGCAGCCGAAGCAGCCACGTCGCACGGCCGCACGCTCGAACTGCGCATCGCCGTCGATTATTCGAGCCGCGATGCGATCTTGCGCGCCGCCTGCTGGATGCTCTCGAGCCTCGAAGTCTCGCAAGCGGAATTCGCGCGAAGACTCGGTGAGGTAACGCACGCAGGCCGCGCCACTGCGGATGTCGATTTGCTGATTCGCACCGGAGGCGAGCACCGGCTGAGCGATTTTCTGCTCTGGGAATGTGCGTACGCCGAGCTGGTCTTCACTTCGAAGATGTGGCCGGAATTTCAGGCCGAAGATCTCGAAGCCGCAATCGGCGAATTTGCTTTGCGCGAAAGGCGATTCGGCAAATTGCCGCAAGCAGTGGCGGGCGTATTGATTTTGGGTGAAGAAGTAGCGCCGCGAGCGGCGTGAAAGGAGAGTGAGAACGTGAATGCACAGCGGATAAACCGGGTTAGCGGCAAAATTGTAATCGCGCTGTCTCTTATCGCCTTGCTGGCGGTACTCAGCGGCTACACGCAGCCGCCGCAGCCGGACGAGGGCACGGCGGCGCATATTTTTCAGCTTTCGATCGTGCTACTGGCGCCGCTGATTTTGCTTTTCCTGGGCACAGCGGATTGGCGGCAGCCTTTGCGAAGCGCCCGGCCATTGGCCATCCCAGGATTTGCGTTGGCGCTCGCGTTCGGAGCTCTCTATTACCTCGAGCACTTCCGATAGATCGCGACGCAGCGCAGGTCAGATTGACTCACTGCCGCCATTATGCGCGGCAAATGAATTTTGCGATGGAGGAACGCGATGGAATCGAAACAACTCTATACAGTTCTAGGAGTGTTATCGCTGCTTGGGACTGGGCGCAGCACTTCTTCGGCATGCGCAGTGGCATTCGCAGCGATCAAAGCGACGGGCGAGAAACGCTTGGCGGGATGGACCGAGGGCGTTGCCGGCTGGTTATTCGGCGGAAAAGGTTTGGCGCGCAAAATACTGATCGTGGCGGTGATTTTGGCGGCGGGTTATTCGGGGGCGCTCTTTGCAGCGTCGCTCGAAAGCCATGAATGGAATCTGGAGCCGGGCGCAGAGAAATATTTTTGCGAGATTGATTGCCATATCGCATATACGATGACCGGAGTCGCGAAGGCGGAGGCGATTGGCGCGGGGAGTGACAGAGCTACGGCGCAGGGGACTCTTTTATATTGTGTCGGTGCGGACGCGATTTGATGAGAACTACGATCTCGCCGCATCGCGGCGATGCGCCCGCTTGAGCCAGGGCCGCGCCGCGTGACGCTGGTGGATGCCGGCTGGAAATTCGTACGCTGCCGTCAGAGGCGGCGTGGCAGAGCGATGGAGACAGACGGGCGTGGTTAGCTCGCCGATTACGCAGTCGCTGCGGCCGGGGGAATCTTACATTTCGATCTTCGTGTTTCGATCTGCCGGCGGGCGCGCGAAAGTCCAAAGCTTGTTGATCGAGAACGCCGCCGGCGTGGCCGGATCGAATATTTCATCGGCGGAGAGGAGAGCTTGCTTCACAAAAGAGTCTATTTGCGATTGCCGGCGTGGGTCGATGGCTGAGATCGGAGATCTTGTTGCGTCCATCGAGTGCCGGCTGAAAGAGCGCCGGCGTTACATCACCATCGCGAAGGCTTTGCGGATCACTCGCGTGGCGGCTTCCGTGAGATTATAATTTGGAAGATCTGCTTCGCGCACCCACGCGGTATCGGTCACGTCGCTTGCGGCGCGCGCTTCGCCGCTCACCAACTCGCAGAGATAATCGACAATTACGAAGTGATATTGGATTTTTCCGTCAGCGTCGCGAAAAATCCGGTCGAATACCTCGATCAGCTCCCGCACGCGAACCTCAATTCCCGTTTCCTCGAGCAATTCGCGGCGCACGCCGTCCTGCAACGATTCACCTAGCTCGAGAGTTCCTCCCGGAATCGACCATTGCCCTTCGAGCGGCGCGCTGCCTCGCTTGATCAAAAGCGCCCGGCCGTCACGAATCACCACTCCGCCCACTCCAACCACCGGCGCACCGGGATATTCACGTTTCGGCGACACTTCCACACGCTCCATGCGTAAAAGCTTGACACGCGCGGTATATAATACGCCCGCAGTTCTCGGAGCGACGCCATAAGGAGGCCGAGGCCGTGGTCAAGTGTCCCGAATGCGACGCCGAGATGGACCTGGATGAAGACGAAGTAGAAGAAGGCGAGATTCTGAGTTGCCCGGAGTGCGACGTCGAGCTCGAGGTGACACAGGTGCATCCTGTGCACGTCATTCCTCTCACCGAAGACGACGAGGATGAAGAGGAAGAAGCCGAGAAAGACGACGAAGAAGTTGCCGAGCCGGGCGATTTAATAGAAGACGAGGCCGAGTAACTCCGCGCGGGCGGAGTTCCGGCATCTTTCCCTCTTCTCCGCTCATCTCATAGGCGAGGTCCATCGGAGGACCCGTGAAATCACATGCTCTCAGCTCAACCGCAGCCGTGTGCCTCGTGCTCCTGCTCGCTCTGGCAACTTTCGCTTCTCCGCAGGACAAAAAGAAAGATGCGCAACTGAAGACCGTCCACGGCAGCGTTCTGGACGCGAAGGAAAATCCGCAGCCGACCAGCGTCGTCTACTTGAAGAACCTCAAGACGCAGGCGATCAAAACTTACATTGCGGATGACTCCGGGAAGTATCGCTTCAGCGGGCTCGATCCGAACGTGGATTATGAGATTCACGCCGAGCACGGCGATTTGATTTCGGGCAACCGCACCATTTCGAGCTTCGATTCGCGCAAGGATCTCGAAATGACCCTCAAGGTGGACAAGAAAAAGCCGGGAACGTAGGCGCTACCTCGGAACCAGCACGCGGATCGCTTTCGGAACAATTGCGAATTCGGCGGGCAGAGCGCCGAGCAGTTCACCATCGCCGTGCACGAGCGCCGGTGAACTGGAGCGCAATGAGAAGCGGCGGCAGCGAAAGCGCTCGATTTCGTGCCAGCGAATATCGCCGGAACGCAGGACAATCGGAATGGCTTCGAGCAGGCGGCCTAGCGGCATTTCGCGAACGATAGTTATGTCGAGCCAGCCATCATCCATTTGCGCCAGCGGAGCAATGCGCACGCCCGAGCCATAACACGGCCCATTGGCCACCGCCGCAAACATCGCGCGCCCTCGCCACGGAACGTCGTCAATCATCGCCTCGAACTCAACGGCACGGAAATCCCGCCAAGCCCAAAGCGCGCCCGCAATGTAACGCGTGACGCCCGGCCAGCGCTTGAAGCGCGTATTCGCGAGTTGCGCGGCTTCGGCATCGAGCCCGGCGCCGCCTGCGCCTACGAATACGGTTTCGCGGAATGCATTCGGCTGCGTGCTTCCCACTTGGGCATCATTCGCTTCCAAGCTGCGTACGCGAACTACATCAATCGCCCGCGCTGTTCCGCGAATGAGCACGTGCGCGGCTTCGATGGGATCGCGCGGCAGGCCGAGCCCCGCCGCGATGTCGTTGCCGTTGCCGGCCGGGAGAAAACCGAGAAGCGTTTCCGAGCCGATGGCCGCTTCGACCACGTGATGAAACGCCCCGTCGCCGCCGAGCGCCACGACGCAGCCACAACCAGCCGCCACGGCTTCGGCGGCTTTTCGCCGCAAATCTTCCGTGCTCGCCGAAAACACGAAATCGCAGGGCCACTCCTGCTCGCGCAGATAATCCGCGATCGCCGGCTGAATGCGCCGCGCCCGGCCGCCGCCGGCGATCGGATTCACGATGATCAGAGCGGAATCGAGGCCCACAGGACTCTCTTCTGCAGAGTACGACGGGCCATGCGGCCCGCTGCGGTGAGCATCCTCGACGAGAATTGCAGGCGTGTCAACGCCGCGGGGTGAATCGCTGGATGGATGCACAAAGATTCGCGAGGACTGGCGAGCGCGGCCGGCTTATCCGTAGCCAGCGCGGTGCTTTGGCGGATTATTCATATCGCAGCGCGATCATGGGATCGACCCGCATCGCGCGCCGCGCAGGCACGTAGCACGCGAGCAGCGCCACAGCGGCCAGCAACGCCGACACGACAATGTAGGTCAGGGGATCCGTGGCGCTGGCCGTCAGGATGCTGGCACACACGCGCGAAGCGCCAAGCGCGGCCGCCAGTCCGATGGCCAAACCGATGGCGATCATCACCAAGCCCTGGCTGAAAATCATTTTGAGTACGTCGCTCGGCTGTGCGCCCATCGCCATGCGCACGCCGATTTCGTGTGTCTTCTGCGCGGCGGCAAATGAAATCACGCCATAAACGCCGACCAGCGCGAGAATCAAACCCAAGATTCCCAACGCCGCGGCCAACAGCGCACCGATGCGATAGATCAAAAGGCCGTTCAAGGTATTGACCGCCTGCGACATCGTCTTTACGTCGAAGACTGGCAGATCCGGTGCCAGCGACTCAATCACTCGCTCGATTTCCGGAATCATGGGCTCGGGCGCCGCCGCCGTTCGCACCTGCAGTACGGTGAGGGTGTCGGCTGCGTAGCGCTGAAAGATCGGCAGGAAAAGATATGGCTTGATCGTGCCGGTCATGCCCGAATAGCGTGAGTCTTTGGCCACGCCAATTACCGTGATGGAATGATCGGGATCGGCGCCGAGAGTGAAATGCCTGCCGATCGGATTCTCGTTCGGCCAACATTTCTTCGCCATCGCTTCGTTCACGATGCTCACGAACGGCGCATCCATATCGTCGGCTTCCGAAAAAGCGCGGCCGTGAAGCATCGGGATGCCCAGCGTCTTGAAGTAGTCGGTCGAGACCGAGTTGTACCAGGAATACGGCGCGGGTTGGCCCGCCGGCATTTCGTAACCTTCCACGGCGATGGTGTCTCCATTGTTGTAATAGCCCAACGGGGTCGAATTCGCCGTGGTCGCCGAGACTACCCCTGGTAGTGCGCGAACGCGCGCGAGCAAGTCATGGATAAATGCGCGTCCTTGCGCTTCGTTGTAGCCAATCTCATTCGGATCCATGAAGAAATTCATCACATCGTTCGGATCGAATCCCAGATTCGTGTGCTGCGCTGCGCCCAGGCTCCGCGCGAAGAGTCCGGCGATTATGAGCAGCATCAGAGAGCCTGCCACTTGCGCCACCACCAGCGCGTTGCGCATGCGATGCCGTCCTCCCACCAGTCCGCGTCCACCTTCGTGCAGAATTTGCGAGAGACTTCCGCCTGAAGCGCGCATTGCCGGCACGATTCCGACAACGATTCCCGTCACCAGCGCCGCTGCCAGCGCGAATCCAAAAACCCGCCAGTCGAAACCAAAATCGAACCGCAGCGGCGTATCGGTTCCGAGATTCAGACGGCCCAACGAAAAGCTCGCCCAATAGCCGAGCACAATTCCCGCCAGCCCGCCCAGCGCCGAGAGAAGAATGCTCTCCGTCAGCAACTGGCGAATTAGACGGCGGCGCCCCGCGCCCAAAGCCGATCGAATGGCCATCTCGCGCTCGCGGACTGTAGCGCGCACAAGCAAAATATTCGCCACATTCACACAGGCGAGAAGCAACACCAGCGCCGAAAGCGCCAGGAAAAGCCCCGACACCAGCGCGATTACGTTTCGCGCTTCGGGATGCGGCCGGGATCGGCGTTCCGGAAAAACCTGGAGACTCAATTCTTGGTCGTCCTTGGGGCTATCTTTCGCGAGCCGTTTCGCGACAACGTCGAGGGAGGCCTGGGCCTCACGCAAACTCACGCCGGGACGCAGCCGCCCAAAAATAAATGCGGTGCGAACGACGCGATTGGTCATGAAATCCTTCGGAAGGCCCGCCATCGTCGCCATGCCGAGCGGCAAATATCCCTGAACGTCCGCTATGGCGGTCAGGCCATAGAACCCCTCCGGCGCAACACCAACAACGGTGACCAGATGGCCATCCACAGAGACCTTCTTCCCTATGACGTCGGGATCACCGCCAAAACGGCTTTTCCAGTAGGAGTATCCGAGAACCATCACCGGGCTGCTGCCGGCAGTTTCCTCCTCCGATGGCAAAATGAATCGTCCGAGCGCCGGCTTGATTCCCAGCAGCGAGAAGAAATTGCCGCCCACGTAGTTGGTCATGATCCGGCCGGCTTTTCCACTTACGCTCAGGCCGTCAATGGCGATCTGGCAGATGAGCATTCCCGAGAATTCGGCGCCAGTCTGCTCGCGAATATCGTGGTAGTCGGGCACCGAGAAATTGACATTCAGCGGACCGCCTTTCAATTGATAAGCGAGCTTGGTGATTTGGCTCGCGTCTTTCACCGGCAGCGGCCGGAGCAGAAACGCGTCCACCATGCTGAAGATCGCGGTGTTCGCGCCAATTCCCAGCGCCAGCGTCAATACGGCGACGGCGGTGAACACAGGATTCCTGCGCAGCATGCGCAGCCCGTAGCGCAAATCTTGCAGCAGGGTTTCCAACTCCGGGATGCCGCGGCGATCGCGCACGGATTCTTTGGTTTGTTCAATGCCGCCGAGTTTGAGAATGGCCTCTCGCCGCGCCCGTTCAGGAGTCATGCCGGAGCGAAGGTTGTCCTCGATGTGCAATTCGAGATGGCTGGCCAGCTCGTCCTGCAGCTCGCGATCGAGTTGCTCTTTATGGAACAGGCTGCGCACACGCATCCATGCGCCACGGGCAAACCTCATGACGATTGCGCCTTCGAGGAAAGAAATCGTCCGAGGATCGATGTGGCTTGTTCCCAGTCTCGAGCCTCTTTTTCGAGCTGCTTGCGCCCCGCGCGGGTGAGCTTGTAATACTTCGCTTTGCGATTGTTGTCCGAAAAGCCCCACTCCGAAGTGATGTAGCCCTCTTGCTCCAATTTCAAGAGCGCGGGATAGAGCGTGCCGTAGTTGACCGAAAGCAAATCGCCGCTGGTTTGTTCGATGCGGCGGGCCAGGCCGTAACCGTGGAGCGGGCCGAGCGTTTCAAGAATCTTGAGCACCATCAGCGCCAGGGTGCCCTGCCAAACGGCGTTCTTGTCGCCCATAGTCCTCCTATTGCAAACCCATAGGAAGGGTAAGGCATCCTGTATGGGAAAGCAATAGGAGAGATCGTTCGCGAGACCGAATGGCCCGCGCGCCAGGTCGTTCTTAGCAGGCCAGAAATGCTGCTTAATTTCGATCTTAGCGGGAAGCGTCGAGGCCGGCGGCCGCGCTAATTCGCTCTGAAGTATTTGGTGCCGGCGGTGGGACTTGAACCCACGACCTAGGGATTATGAGACCCTCGCTCTACCCCTGAGCTACACCGGCACAATTCAAAAATACCATGCAACGAAGCGCTGAAGAAGTGTGTCAAGAATCCGGGCGGGTTAGCTGAACTCGGAAGAAGGGACGGATACCGCTCCACTTCCAAGCCAAAGCCTCGGAACTGGCTCCGCTCACGACGCTTGGCACCCTGTCCGTCTGGCCAGTTTCCCAGTCCACTACGCTTGTACTTCCGGCAAGCTGCCCGTTTTCGTCATCGCCTCATACTCAGATTAGACGCGGTATGCGCGGCTCGCGGGAGGAACCATGCGCTGCAAGCTTTCCAATATCGTCATCGTGTTGCTTGCTGTCGCGCCTCCATACGCCGAGCGCAACTCTTCGGAAGACCCGCACCGTGAAATCGCAAAGGGGCTAAACTGATGCGCCGCAATCACATCATCCTAGCCATCGCTCTAGCCTTCCTGGCGATGCCCGCCCTCGCAAGAGCGCAGAACGACCCGAAGCAGCACCCACAAGCACCGCCGGCCAGCTCGCTGCACGCCGATGCGACGCATGATTCCGTACCGGGGGATTCCAAGACCGCCGTGGTCGATACCGTTCATCCAGCCGATGCACCGATGTCACTCGGCGAAATAGCGCGGCTTGCGCGCGCCAAGAAGGCTAGCCAAGCGAAATCGGTCAAGATATTCGACGACGACAATATGCCGCGAGCGCCGCTCAGCGCGGGCGAGAAAGCGCCCGGATTTGCGCCCGATAGCTCCTCGGGCAGCGGCGGCGGCGGCAAAGTGACATTGCTCGATTTTTGGGCCACGTGGTGTGGTCCGTGCCGCCACGCGTTGCCTGGGCTGAAGCAGCTCGCCTCCGTCTACGGCGGCAGCAGCTTCGAGGTGATCAGCGTCAACGAAGATGATGACCAGGGCGCATGGCAACAATTCATCGCGCAGAATGGAATGAACTGGACGCAACGCTTCGACGCAGGTCACCAGATGATGCGCCAATATGGAGCAGGGGCGCTGCCGACATATATCCTGATCGGGAAAGACGGAAATGTGGTGCAGCAATACGTCGGCGAGGATCCAGGTTCGCCGGTAATCGAGCGCATCGGACCCGACATCAAGAAGGCCGTGGATCAACATCTGTAGCCCCCGCTAAGAATCCCAAGCAACTCTCCCCATATAAGACCCCGGTCCTAGTAGTACCAACGTACCGTTGACTCGGTCGTTTTCCGTTTCTAACCTGTGCACTGACAACTGAATAGAGGCACTGGCTCAGCCAGCAAGGGTACGTGTGTACCTTTACGACACACGTGTGTGCGATTTTCCCCTTGACGGCAACCCACTCCTCATAGACTCCACCGCGTAGTTTGTACCTCTCGGAGGAGTCAGATGAGTAAGTGGACAGTGGTTGCGGTGCTTGCCCTGGTGGTTCTAACAGGAGCAATGGGACTTAAGGCGTCATTCAATACGCCGGGCCCCATGCCCCCATCGCCATGGTTCGCCGTAAACACTCCCGGACCGATGCCACCTTCACCTTGGGTGGTAAATACTCCGGGCCCGATGCCGCCGTCACCCTGGTAACGGGATAGACGCAGGCGGCTAGACGCGGAACAGAGCCAGGCTTCGCATTCGTTTTCGTTGAATGAATGCTTAGCCGGATCGATTACGCGATTTGGATCATAGGCTTCCTAGTAGAAGTCGGCGCGGTGGTTTGTTTCCTGATTCACAGGAACTTCTTCCGGTATATCTTCCTTGGCGTCTATCTCTTAGCAGCTTCTCTGGTTACCGTCGGACAATATATAACCATCCAGAAATTCGGCTGGTCTTCCGTACAATATTGGTATTACTACTACTATTCCGAGAGCCTGCTCACCATCTTGCTCTTTTTCGTCATCATCCAGTTCTACGATCTTGTCTTTCAGGAATTGAACGCCAGCCGCTATGTGCGGCGTGGCGCGATCATCCTGGTCGGCGCGACCGCCTTGTTCTCTTATTTGGTGATCCGCGCCAATCAGGACCACATTACGAGCCGCTTCGTGGTCGAGTTGGGCCAAAATCTCTATTTTGTGGGTGTCGTGCTTACCTATCTCCTCTGGGGCGCGATCCTGAAGTTGCGCGAGACCCGCACGCGATTGATCCAGTTGGTGCTGGCTCTGGGTGTCTATTTCAGCGCGACGGCCGCCGCCTACGCCCTGCGTAATCTTTTCCCATCTCTCCAGCCCGCAGTTCTTCGCTGGGTGCCACCGATCGTCGGAATCTGGCTGCCCGCAGCATGGGCTTTCACGATGATGAAGGTCTCGGAAGACGCGCGCCTGATGACTTCTCATCTGTTGGCGAGGGCCCGATGATTATTCCGGTCCTCATCTGCGTCATCTCTTTCGCCCTGTTGCTGCAGTTCTTCGTTTCCTACTGCCGCTCGGTGATCGCCGCCGGAAAGAAATCAGAGCTCTCGCCGCAAGTGCGCGAGATTGCCGGGATCCGCGACGACAAGTTGCACGAAGAGGAATTCTCCCGTTTGGTGCAGCTCCTGAGGCTATGCCCGGGAAATGGCGCTGACGACGGCGAGATTCGCGCCGTGGGCGTCTATTACTCGATGCTCGCTGCGCTCCGCGGCGCTTTCCGTCCATTGCTGCCGCGCATCGCGCGCTGGGCCCAGGCGGAGCGTGAAAGCTGCTCCTACTTCGCGGCCGTGGTGCTGGATCGCCGCATCACGTACAGCCGCGAGCTTCTAGCACAACATATGTCCGGTCATATCTGATCGGTGTTCTGTGCGGCGCGGATTCGAGCGGCCCGGCGTATCACCAGCCGGGCTTTTTTATTTTCGGGGGCTGGGAGCGCCGCGCAGTGTAAAATCGAAGAGATTCCTGCTGCCCCGTCACAAAACTGTGAAATCGAAACTCCATCTACGCATTGCGCAAACGATTCGCGAGCACCAGATGCTCGTCCCGGGTGACCGCGTTGGTGTTTGTGTATCGGGCGGCGCCGATTCCGTGGCGTTGCTGCGGCTTTTAGAGGAAATGCGCGGCGATCCCGGTGTCTCGCTCTGCGTCGTGCATTTGAATCATGGATTGAGAGGAGATGCAGCAAATCTGGACGAGGCCTTCGTCGGGGACCTGGCGCGCGAATTGAACGTGCCTTTTCTAGTTTCGCGAGAGGACGTGGCCGCTCTCGCGCGCCGCAATCATTGGAATCTGGAAGATGCCGGCCGTCGCGCGCGCTATGGATTCTTCGAGCAACTCGTTCGCGACGGAAAATGCACAAAGGTTGCCGTCGCGCACACGGCGGACGATCAGGCCGAGACACTGCTGGCGCGGATTATTCGCGGCACGGGCTCGCGCGGGCTTGTGGGGATCTATCCCGTTCGCGGCACCGTAGTCCGGCCGCTGCTGGATGTGCGCCGCGAAGAGCTGCGCGAATATCTGCGCGCCAAAGGACAGGAGTGGCGCGAGGACGCCAGCAATCTCGACACGTCCCGGCTGCGCGCCCGGCTCAGACACAATTTATTGCCGGTGCTCGAGCGCGACTTTGCGCCCGCGATCGTCGAGCGGCTTGGAAATCTGGCGGGGCTCCTCCGCGACGATGAGGATTTCTGGAACGCGCTCGTCGCCGAGCGCCTGCTGGCGGTATGCAGCGAATCGGGCGGCGCAACTTCGATCAGCATTGAGCAGCTTTTGGCCCCGCTGCCGCAAATCGCACAGGAGCCCAAGGCGTCGCTTGCCCTCTCGCAGCGCCTCATTCTTGCGCTGCTCCGAAAAGCCGCCGCCGGTGAATCCGGATTCGATGCCGAACACGTACATCAAGTGCTGCATCTGGCCCGCGAATCGCAAAGCGGCCGGCGAATCGAACTGCCGCACGGCGTAAATGTAATTCGCGTCTTCAATCGGCTGGAGTTTGTGCCCCGAAAGGCGACGAAGGCAGCCCGCGACGGAACAACAACTCCAGCCAGCGAACGTCCCTACGAGTATGCCGTCGCTCTTCCGGAGGACGGGGCCGCAACCATCGAGGTTCCAGAATTAGGGGCACGTTTCTGCCTGAAAGCCATTGACTGGCCTAGTACGGCGAGCGACACTAAACATGTGACGGAAGCGCTCGACGCCGACCGTCTCACCCCTCCGCTAGTGCTTCGGAATTGGCGCCCGGGGGACGCGTGCCGATTGCCCGGAAAGCGTGCGGCGCAAAAGCTCAAGCGGATGTTTGCCGAGGGGCGCATCGGCCTGAACGAGAGAAAGAGTTGGCCGGTGTTGACCAGCACCGGGCGAGTCGCCTGGGTGCGCGGTTGGCCCCCGGCGGCTGATTTTTCGGCGCGCAAAGATACGCGCCGCGGGATTGTCGTGCGGCTCGAAGAACTCTGAGCCGGAAACGCCTGATTCGCGACGGCTTCCGGACGGGTACTTATCGGCCGCTTCGGCATCTAATACTCGGGGCCGTTTTTGGCTCCGGGGGCTTTGTACCAGTGGGAAAGGACGAGGTAGGCCTGTGAACTCAACGGTTCGGACCATCTTATTTTGGCTGGTGATGATCGTCTTGGCTGTCGTCCTTTGGCACATGGCTTCCTCCGGCGGGCAGACGGCAAAGGAAGACGAGCCCAGCTACACAAACTTCCTCTCGCAGATTCAGTCCGGCAACATCAAGGAAGTAACCATCGCCCTTTCGCAGAACAGCGCGGAAATTTCCGGCGTCTATCGCGAAAGCGGCATGAAATTCCGCAATGTGACCGTGGCCAATTCCTCGATTCCCGATATCACCAAGTCGCTGCAGGACAAGGGCGTGCTCATCAACATCAAGGAAGTGAAGAACAACGACTGGATCGCCTTCGTTGTGAACTTCGCCCCGCTCATACTTATAGTCGGCTTCTGGATTTTTATGATGAAGCAGATGCAGGCGGGCGGGAATAAAGCGCTCAGCTTCGGAAAATCGCGCGCCCGATTGCTCACTGCGCAGCAAAAGAAAGCCACATTTAAAGATGTTGCGGGAATTGATGAAGCCAAGGAAGAACTCTACGAAATTATTGATTTCCTGAAGGACCCGCAAAAATTCCAGAAATTGGGCGGCAGAATTCCGAAGGGCGTGCTGTTGGTCGGGCCTCCGGGAACCGGAAAGACTTTGCTGGCGCGGGCGATTGCCGGCGAAGCGAATGTGCCTTTCTTCTCGATATCGGGCTCGGACTTCGTTGAGATGTTCGTTGGCGTGGGCGCGAGCCGCGTGCGCGATCTCTTCGAGCAGGGCAAGAAGAATGCGCCGTGCATCATCTTCATTGATGAAATTGACGCGGTCGGACGCCATCGCGGCGCCGGGCTCGGCGGCGGGCATGATGAGCGCGAGCAAACCCTGAACGCGTTGCTCGTCGAGATGGACGGCTTCGAATCGAATGAAGGCGTAATCCTGATCGCCGCAACCAACCGGCCCGATGTTCTCGATCCGGCGTTGCTGCGCCCAGGCCGCTTCGATCGCCGCGTGGTTGTGCCGCGACCGGACGTGAAGGGCCGCGAGGAAATTCTCCGCGTGCACACGCGAAAAGTTCCCATCTCCGACGACGTGGATTTGTCCGTGATCGCGCGCGGCACTCCGGGATTTTCCGGCGCCGATCTCGCCAATCTGGTCAACGAATCCGCGCTCTGGGCTGCGCGCCAGAATCGCAAGACCGTCACCATGGCGGACTTCGAGATGTCCAAGGACAAAGTCCTCATGGGCGTCGAGCGCAAGTCCATGATTCTCTCCGAAGAGGAGAAGAAGAACACCGCGTATCACGAAGCCGGCCACGCGCTGGTCGCGGCAATGACGCCGGGCGCCGATCCGCTGCACAAAGTGACGATTATTCCGCGCGGCATGGCCCTGGGCGTCACCATGCAATTGCCCATCGACGACAAGCACACCTACACAAAAGAATTCCTCGAATCGCAACTTGCCGTGCTGATGGGCGGCCGCGCTGCCGAGGAAATGTTCCTGCAGCATCTCACCACCGGCGCCGGAAACGATATCGAGCGAGCCACGGACATCGCGCGGCAGATGGTCTGCGAATGGGGCATGAGCACTCTCGGTCCGCTCACTTTTGGTAAAAAGGAAGAAGCCATTTTCCTCGGCCGCGAAATCGCGCAGCATCGCGACTATTCCGAAGACACCGCTATCCGCATCGATAAAGAGGTGCACTCGATCGTCACCAGCGGCTACGAACGCGCGCGCCACATTCTCGATACCAATCGCGGCGCACTTGAGCGCGTCGCGCAAGCCTTGCTCGATCGCGAAGTTCTTGACGCCATCGAACTGAAACTCTTGATCGAAGACAAGCCGCTGCCGGAAAAGCCGCAAGCTCAGCCGCCCGCGCCGCCGGTGCCGAGCCGCGAGCCGCAACTTTCGTTGCGGCCCGAGCCGCGGCCAATGCCCGGCCTGGCCAAAGGCGAGAAGCCAGCACCGGCCTGAGTTAATTAAATTCATCTCCGCAGGGTCAAAAGGGCAGGCATTCGTGCCTGCCCTTTTGGATTTCGTACCGCCGGCGTTCCCGCCGGCATCCGACGATCGCGATCTCGTTAGAGGCTACTCTCACGCGCGGACTACACAACCCAAGCAGGCCCGATGATTTAGCGCAGCGCTCCGCTCATCATCACGGCCCCATCCAACATTTGCGCTCGTCAGATGCCGGCGGGGACGCCGGCGGTACCCACCTCATTCCACAGCATGTGGACTTGCGCCTGCAATTGCCTTTAGGCGTAAAATGTGTACATGACGAACAAGGCTGACGGCACAATCCGCGTTGAATGTCCCTGCTGCCGCGCGAAGCTGAACGTCGACCCGCAACTCGCCGTCGTTCTCTCGCACGAGCCGCCCATAAGACCACCCTCCATCGATTTCGACGATACGGCTCGCCTCCTGCGCGAACAGGCCGAACGCGTCGAGGAAAAATTCCGCCTCTCGGTCGAAGCTGAGAAGACGAAAGAAGACGTCCTCGCCCGCAAATTCGCCGAAGGCTTGAAGAAGGCAAAAGACAAGCCCATCGAAAGACCGCTGCGCGACTTTGACCTCGATTGAACTCTGTGCGTTGAGCGTCCCGCGCGCGCCAGCAATGGGGTGCCCCATGCGCCGTATTTGCGCGTGGGGCTTTTGCGCCCCCCGCCCAAACCTGCGATCTCTAATCCCGATCGCCGGCCTGGCTATTGTTCTCTGCGCCCCGCCACTTTCAGCCCAGACGAATCAAAAACCGAAACCCCCGAAGCCCGCGCAACTCGACGCTGGCGTTTCCTTCGAGCGCGATAAAACTTCGGGCGAACTTCATATCCTCCAACCCAGCGCTGCCGCTGGAGCCCCAGCCAGCCCCCCGGAAACGCCTCACCCCTTGCGCGTGCACGTCAATCTCGTGCCCGTAAATTGCAATGTATTTTCGCCCGACGGCGCATCCGTCGCGGGCCTCGCCCGCGAAGATTTTCGCCTCTTTCAAGACGGCATCGAACAGCACATCGCCTACTTCGACGCAGGCAATGATCCCGCGAGCGTCGCGTTGGTGATCGACGCGAGCCCCAGCGTCCTGCCGGACGCTCACGCCGTGCAGGATGCCGCGCGCGGCCTGGCCGACGCGCTCGCGCCGCGCGATGAAGTGGCGGTGGTCGAGTTCTCAGCGCATTCCTACGTGCTCGCGCCGTTCTCGCGCGACCGCGCACAGCTCGAAAGCGCCATCGCGCACGTCAACGTCCGCGCTCTCTTCGGCGATACCGGCGGCTCGAACATCTACGAAGCCGTCTATCTCACCGCGCAGAAACTCTTCCGCGGCCGCACGGGCCGAAAAGCGATCCTGCTGCTCACCGACGGCGAAGACAACGGCCTCGGCCTGACGCTTGCGTCCGCAAGCGCTCAGAAGGATTCGGGCGCCTTCGCTCCGGCACTCAAATTTGACGACGTCGTTCGCGGCCTCGCGGCCGAAGGCGTGGAAGTCTACGCCGTCTCGACGCAAAATCGCCCGAAGGTGCTGACCGATGACTGGCTGGCCGCGCATTCCAGCCGCACGCTGCTGACGGAAGAAGCGCGCGAGCGGGGCATTCCGGCTTACACTCTCTTCCTCGCGGAACTGGTGCGCCGCGCCGGCGGCGGCCTCTATTTTTTGCGCGAGGCCGAAAGCAGCCGTGACGCTTTCGAGAAAATTGCGGGCAACATTCGCACGCAATACACGCTCGGCTTCTATCCGGCGGGCGAAAATGCCGCAGCCCCAGGCTGGCATGCATTGCGCGTCGAAGCAGCGGCCAAGAACAAGCTGCGAGTAGTCAATCGCGCTGCCTATTACGTTCCCGGCAAAACGGCAAAGTAGTACCGCCGGAGTTTCTGTCTACCCCGATCTGCGAGGGGCCGGCAGCTTACGACGGTAAGCGAAGCAAAACCCATAATTTTGCGCGGCCCAAAAAGCCAGGAAATATAATCCTGAGAGGCGCGCAGCCCGAAGAGCCTGCCCCGAGTCTTTCGAGGGGATCTCGCAGGGCACCTCGAACCGGTTTTTTCTTGTTCCGGATTACGATGCCAACGCAGCAGGAGAAACTGGGGAAAGAATTCGTGCCACGCAGAAAACAATTCAAGCTGCACATTCCCTCGCGAACGCTCGATCTCGGCGAACGAACGCTCGTCATGGGCGTGCTAAACCTCACACCGGACAGCTTTTCTGACGGCGGCAAATTCTTCAGTCTAAATCGCGCCATCAACGCGGCCCTGGCAATGGAGGCCGCCGGCGCGGATATTCTCGACATCGGCGGCGAGTCCACGCGTCCCGGCTCGAACGCAGTCTCACCGCGCGAAGAATTGGCGCGCGTTCTCCCGGTGCTCAATCGCCTGTCAGGCCGCTTGAAAATTCCGATCTCGATTGACACACGGAGATCGGCAATTGCCGAAGCCGCCATCGCCGCCGGCGCCCAAATCATCAACGACGTCACCGGCCTGCGCTTCGATCCAGAAATCGCGGGCATCGCCTGCCGCAATCACGTTCCGCTCATCCTGATGCACATGCGCGGTGAGCCGCGCACTATGCAAGAGCAGCCATTCGCGCGCGATGCGGTGCGCGACGTGCTCAGCGGCCTGAAGCGATCGATCGCCATCGCGCTCAAAGCCGGCGTCCCGAAATCACAAATGATCGTCGATCCCGGAATCGGCTTCGGCAAAAGCTTCAAGCAAAATTACGAGCTGATCGCGCGTCTCGGTGAAATTGCAATCCTTGGCTTTCCAATCCTGATCGGTACATCGCGAAAAACATTCCTCGGCACAACGTTGGACGGCAAGCCGCCCGAAGACCGCATCTGGGGCACCGCGGCAACCGTAGCGGCGAGTATCCTCGCAGGCGCACACATAGTCCGCGTTCACGACGTAAATGAAATGGTCCAGGTAGCCCGCGTCACCGACAAAGTTTTGGAAGCAATGGAAAACTAGAGCGGCGGAGGCGACGGAACAAAACCAGGAGATGCAGCCGCAGCTTTAAGCCTTTTCTCTGAAGAATATCTCCGAACCTCAATCAAAATAATCGTGATCACCGCACCGCCCCCAAATACGAAAATACAGGCGATCCCTCCAAAAATAAGTCCGACGAATCGGCCAATGTGCGGATTTCCCACCGCAAACACGGCCTCGTCATGCGGCTGCCCGTTATCGTAGCGCCCGACAACTGTATAGCCGCCCGGCTTGACGACCCGGAACCAGTAGACCAAGCGCCCGGTTCGGCCATTGATATTGTAAGTTTCGTTCATGCTCGGCTCGAATAGCGCGAGCGTGTCCTGAGTCTCGTTGTTTACCACGGTGAAAGACAGGCCGGGCACGCGCTGGCCGGTATCGAAAATTCGCCCATTGAATTCAGACTGGTTCTCATAATAAATCTTGTAGTCTCCCGGCGTTTGGAATGACACGATCGTCTCTCCCGGAAATATCGCGCGCGTGAGTCCGCCCTGCATGGTGTTGATGGCCGCAAGGACGATTTTGAATCCGCTGATGGTTCCAACGGCGATCAGGCCGAGCGCGATCAGATAGAACCAGCGGCTCGGCCGAATCTTCTGCGACGATGCCTCGGATTTGTTCATATCGGAAATGAATACTCCACCATAGATTGCGCCAATTGTACGCTTGTAGGGGCCGAGGTTCACCACCGGCCCGGTTTGGATTTGGGTTTTGGCTTTTCCGGCCAGTTTTTTTACGAACACCGAAAACCCAAAACCACCCCGGGGGCGTGGTAAACCCGCCCCCCTACACCGGAAACTGTGTCAGCCGCACCAGCCCTCGCTTATAATTCGCGGCGAGGAACATAGCCGATGCGATTTCCGTCGATGCGCGAATTCTCGATCCTGCTCTGCGCGCTGGCCATTTGCGCGCTCTCCGCACAAGCCCAGCTTCCGCCGGTGAAGCCGGCGCCGCTGCAGCCGCCGCCCGGCGATCACACCTGCTCGGTCACGAACACTTGCGCGGACATCGCACCGGGAATGATTCGCAGCGCCGAGGGCCCTTCGCCGCTCGAAGAAAATCTCCGCCATCTCACCGACGAAATCGGCGGCCGCGTTTCCGGCTCGCCCGCTGCCGAAAAAGCCGCGGGCTGGGGCGTCGAAGCCTTCCGTCACGCGGGCGTCGACGAAGTTCACACCGAAAAATTCACGATGCCAACCGGCTGGAGCGAAGGCAAAACGCACATCGAAATTCTCGCGCCGGGCGCTTTTCCGGTGCGCGCCGTTTCCGTAGGCTGGTCGCCCGCAACTCCTGACGGCGGAATCACCGCCAATGTCGTTGACGCAGGTGCCGGCGACGAAGCCGGCTTCGCCAAAGCCGGCAGCGCCGCGAAAGGCGCGATCATTCTCGTTCATCAGAACTTCCTCATCACCTGGGACGATCTCTTCGAAGAATACGAGCGCGCCCCGCACGTCATCGATCGCGCCGTGAACGCGGGCGCTGTAGCCATCTTCTGGATGTCCACGCGCCCCAATCTTCTGCTTTACCGCCACACCAATTCCGCGAACGGCGAAATCGAAAAGCTCCCGCAGGCAACTCTGGCCCGCGAAGACGCCGAACGCATGGCCCGCTTCCTCTCCGCCAACGTGCCGGTGCAAGTCCATTTCGACATGCCCAACAAAATCACCGGCCCGGTCGAATCGGAAAATGTCGTCGCCGAAATCCGCGGGCGTGAAAAGCCCGACGAGTTCGTCCTGCTCGGCGCGCATCTCGATTCCTGGGAACTGGGCACGGGCGCGCTCGACAACGGCTGCAACGCCGCGATGGTGATTGACGCCGCGCGCGTGATTCATGCTTCCGGCACGATTCCGCGCCGCTCCATTCGCTTCGTGCTCTTCACCGGCGAAGAACAGGGCATGCTCGGCTCAGCCGCTTACGCCCGCGCGCATCGCAGCGAACTCGATCAGATGGATGCGGCGATTATTTTCGATTCCGGCGTCGGACGCGTCACAGGCTATTCGCTCAGCGGCCGCAAGGACGTCGCCGACGCCGTGAAGGAAGCGATCGCGCCCACAGAATCACTCCATGCCAACGACATCACTTTCGACGCCGAAATCGGCACCGACAATTTCGATTTTCTCCTCGAAGGCGTACCGACGCTGGTGGCCAATCAGGAACCGGCCAATTACATGCTCAACTATCACGCCGCTTCCGACACCTTCGACAAAGTGGATATCGCCGAGCTGAAGAATCATGTCGCACTGGCAGCCATCGCCGCATTCGGAATCGCCGATCTTCCTCAACGCCTCGGCAAGCGCCAATCCCGCGCCGAAATCGAAACGCTGATGAAGGAAACCGGCATGGACGATCAAATGAAACAAATGGACCTCCAAAAACTCTGGGAAGACGGTACCCGCGGCCGCGCCCGGTAGCGCCGGCTACTGAACTT
Organism: uncultured Acidobacteriota bacterium; assembly: GCA_963707165.1. Classification (GTDB taxonomy): domain Bacteria; phylum Acidobacteriota; class Terriglobia; order Acidiferrales; family UBA7541; genus Palsa-147. Next base: position 775,563 of record CAVPPO010000003.1, read on the forward strand.
TAGTTGCAGCGGCGTTCGATTCCGCGAGACACCCCGCGATCTTGTGAGGGTAGAAGACTTGGAACTCGGTGTGTTTCAAGGTGGGAACGTGTTGCAGCTCGAGCTTCCACGGCACCAGTTCGCGATGCGGAGACCCAAGATCGACTTCCAGCACGAAGTCATTGGTAACAAGGCGCGCGAGCTCATCCAACGCCATCGATCCATCGGCAGTCTTACGAAATTTATCGGGGTCGCTTGAAGCATCGCGAGAAAAAGACATCCCCCCTGATTCGAGGGATAGGTCCCGCAACTGGTCAGGACCGGCCCGAAGATCTGTTCCAGCCTCAATGAATAACTCTCTCGAACTTTGAATTACAGCGAATAAACGAACCCCGGATCGCAAAAGTGCTTGGTCGAGTTCTTTCTCTCGCACCTTTCCAACATTATCGTCGCCGTCTGTGATCACAATCAAAGTGTCGGCCAGCCGCGGCGCACCGAATACCGCGAGCGATTCGCGGATGGACGCCCAGAGCGCAGTTTCCCCTTTCGGCAGCGAGCCGCGATTGCCGGCCGTCGCATCAAGCCAACCGACTTGAGGGTCACGATCGGTGGTGAGCGGAAACTTTGTATCAATTACGTCGCTAAAGGTCGTGAGACCGACTTCCGTTGACGCAGGCAAATCTCTCAGCAGTTGCTTTGCGGTGTGTAGCGCCGAGATCCAATCGGTTCGATCTGCGCCGCCCATGCTTCCGCTGGCGTCGAGCAACACTACGACTCGGTGGGCGTCCGTGTTGGGCCGCACAGAAACTACACTCAGGGAGGAATGCTTCATCGTGGCTTTAAAGTTCGCGGGGGTGAGATTGAGTGTGGCCGCGGGCTTAGCAAGTAGACTCACAGGTACGAGCGCACGGGAACAGGGATCCTGACCAATAGCAGGCCGGGAAACAACGAAGAAAACTCCTGCGCAGCACGCGAGGATGGTACCTCGACGCATAGTAGTCACTTCTAATAACATCTATCCATCCGATCTGCAACCCATCATCTCGCCGCGGCGAGTCAGCCAGTTAGTGAACTGCTCTAAACTCTTTGAATCGGCATAGCTCACGGTAGGACGCTGGACCTTACGCAGCAAACCTCGAATTGCCTGAGTCAGCACTCGCACATCGTGTGGAACCTTGCTCGAATCCCTCCTCGCGTATAATTAAATCGATGGGAACTGCGCTCGACGCCAGAGCTACCAAAAAAGTGCGCGCTGCGAAACCCGCCGGCCCGCGAATCGCCGCGCTCCCGGGCCGGGTGCTCGGTCTCGATTACGGCCGGCGGCGCATCGGCCTCGCGGTTACCGATGAGCTGCGCATCACCGCGCGGCCCGCGGGAATCCTCGAGCGCAAGAATCGCCGCGACGTGATCCATCGCCTGCGCGAAATCGCGCGGCAGCACAGCGCGCGCCGCATCGTTGTCGGTTATCCGCTCAATCTCGACGGCACGGCCGGCGAAATGGCCGAAGAGGCCGCCCGCTTCGCCGCGCGTGTAAGAAAGGAACTCGGCATCGAAGTCGATTTGGTGGACGAGCGCCTCACAAGCTGGGCCGCGCATCAGGAATTGGCGGAAACCGCACGCGCCTCCAAGCGCGATGACCGCGCCACTGCGCCCGAATCCGACGACTTGGCCGCCGCAATTCTTCTCCGCGACTATCTCGCGCGCGAGCCTCTCAAGCGCCCCGCATCGCGCCGAGGGGAGAAATAATCCCGCATGCGCCGCCTCGGGCTCCTTCTGCTTCTCTTTATTGCCGCGATTGGCGGATTCTCCGCATGGCTCGATCATCAAATCAGCCGTCTTTACAAAGGCTATTCGGGCAGCTCTATTTTCGTGGACATCCCGCGCGGCACTTCGCGCTGGCGCGTCGCCGAAATCCTGCACGAAAACGGCGTCATACCCAACGCCGTGGCTTTCGATCTCCTGAGCCGCTGGCATCACAATCGCTCGCTGCAGGCCGGCGAATATCTTTTCGATCACTCGATGAACGAACGCGAAGTCTTTTGGAAGATCGCCGGCGGCCACATTTACGTCCATTCGGTGCAGATCACTGAAGGCTGGACGATGTTCGAAATCGCCGACGCCCTCGAGCGCGAAGGCCTGGCCAATCGTGACGACTTTCTAAAAGTGGCGCGCGATCCAACGCCGATTCAGGACCTCGACCCCGGTGCCAAGAGCCTCGAAGGATTTCTATTCCCTTCGACGTATGAATTCACGCGCCGCGCGACGCCGCAGCAAATCGCCGACGCCATGGTGCGCCACTTCCGCACGGTTTGGGCGTCGTTAAATCCCGATCCTGCAAACCCTGCAGCGACGACGAAGCAGATCGTCACTATTGCCTCGCTCGTCGAGCGCGAAACGCCGCAAGCCTCCGAACGCCCGCTGGTTGCCGGCGTTTTCTACAATCGCCTCAGCAAGAACTATCCGTTGCAATGCGACCCCACGGTGCAATATGCCCTGGCACTCGCCGGGCGGCCGACGCAAATCGTTCACCACGCAGACCTGGAGGTCAATTCGCCGTACAATACCTACCTGCACGCAGGCCTCCCGCCGGGGCCCATAGCCAATCCCGGCGAGGCGTCCCTGCGCGCGGCAGTTTCGCCGGCAAAGACGGATTTCATGTATTTTGTAGCCAACGATCAGGGCGGCCATTTCTTCAGCAAGACGCTGGCGGAGCATAACCGCAACGTGACGCGCTACCGCAAGCGCCTCGAGAACGATTCATCCGGCGCCAATGCCACGCCGGGAAACTCAGGCGGCCCAAACCGGCATCGGAGTCCATCGTGACGCACAAAGAAAAAAATTCGCATCCGCTCAAGGAGACAACCAAGAAGGAGCTGATCCTTGAAGCGGCGCGCGGCCTGGCGAAAGAGCGCTATACGCCCGCCGAAATCGAGCAGATTCGCCGGCAGATGATCGTCGTTGCCGGCCCCGAAGCCAGCACTTCGCCCGAGTACATCGTCACCGTGCTCGAAGATGCCGGCCTGCGCGTGATTTGGTCCACGCACGTGGATGAAGAAGGCCTCTACGAAGAGGAATTCCACGATCTTCTGCATTTCTCGACGCTTGAAGAGGCCGAGATGTGCATCATTCGCCTCGACGAACTGCTGCGAAAATTCCAAAGCGATGGCGAACATGCCGCCGTCGAGCGCGCCCGCGAAGTCGGCCGGCTGGGCCGACGCCGCGCCGAAATGATCGCCCGCAATCACAAGGTCGAAGAAGCCAAGCGGGCTGAAAAAGAAGAAATCGCCCAATGGTTCGCCATCTGGCTGGAGACTCCCGACGCGTTTTTCGACTGGCTGGAAGTGCGCAAGCAATCGCCGGATTTCGAAAAGCGATTCGGCGGGGCTGCTGGGCAAGCCGCCGGCGCTTAGCGCGCGGGCGCGAAGACGCGCAAGCGTTTCTTTTGCCTGACGCGCGAGCGTTTCTTCCGTTGTCATCCTGAGGCCCGTTTTGTGGGCCTAAGGATCTAAACGCTTCCAACGGCAGGCCGCTCGCAGAACTATGTCGCGCGTCGCTTCATATGACAGAAACGCTGAGATCCTTAGGCCAAAAATCGGCCTCAGGATGACAACCAGCACGAACGCCGCCTCGGGATGAAAACTTTAGGATGAACATCCTCGACGTTGAACCTCTCGATCTTGGCCCTGATGTTAAAGCCATCAGCATTGAACTCGTTGATCCCGGCATCGATCGCGAACCGATCCGCGGAGAGGAAGCGGTGAAAACCTGGAGCCGCATCCTGCCCGCGCTGGCCGGGAAAGAACCGTGGGGGCTGGATTTTTTCAGCCACCTGGATCGCGTCCGCGATTTCTGTACTACGCACAGCATCAAATTCCGCGAAGCCGAAACGCGCAGCCTGGTAATTCCTGACCCCGAGCCGGCGCAACTCGAAGAATTGCTCACCCGTTTCGAGGCCGAGACCTTCGGAGCGCGGGCCGGCGCTCTGGCCGCGGCAGGCGACCCTGCGCTCGAAAAAGAACTTTCGCGCCAGGGTGCCGACGCCTATCACCACGCCTTTCCGAACTACCTCTTTTGCGCCATCTGCGATTTCGAAAATGGGTCCCTGGTGGTCCTCAGCAATCAGCTTTGGGCCAATCAGATCATCCGCCAAGTCCGTGGCGTGTTGGATACCACCAAGGTGGAAGTGCGGCTGCCGGCCTGATCCGTCGGGCCGGGGTGCGAAATCGTGAATTAAAAACTAGTGTTTTTTCCCGATTAGAGGGTGTCGCTGCCTATTGTTTTCTATGACTTACGTGCGCTTCTAATCGTGGGCTTCTCGATTAGATTTTGGGGGCTCGAGGCTCGAGACCTGGGGAAAGGTCAACGATCGCGGCATTCTTGCCGGGCATTTCGAATCAATCCTCCAAGTTGTTTGGCGCGGATCACGGCCGCTTCGGAGAACCGGTCTGCGCTCTTAGATTGCGAGCTGCAGGAGATTGTATAACGTTTCGGTAATCGTAGGTCAATGGTACTAATTCTGAAGAGCGGGAAATTTGGGTAGAGCGCGGGTGAATTTGGGAGAAATTGAAATGGATTGGGTAGAGTGGAGGTGAGGGCGGGGCCGAAAGGGTGCGGGCGAGAGCGCGAGAGGACGAACCTCGGTGGCTAAAGAGGTGGCGGAAGAAAGGCGAAATGCTGCCATTCCGGCGAGTCCGCGGTCGTACGGCGCGGTGATTTTACGGCGAGGTCGTCGGAGGGCGCAGCAAGCCGGCGCCCCTGATATGGAACGACCAGTCAACTACGAGCGCTGGTTTTTCTTTCTTTCGGTACCGGAGGCGGCGTGGGTAGCGATCGAGGAAGCTATCTCGACGATTGATCAGTCTGATATTCGCGGGTCGAGCCGCATAATCGTGATCCGTCGGGAGCTGCCTCGGACTACGGACGCGGGTTGGGTCTTTGGACCTACCGCATAGGGGCATCGAGGATTCTCCTTCGTGTGCCCCTCGACCGCTGTCCACGCTGCCTCCTGTACCCCTGGACGAACAACCAAAAGCAAAACTTCTTACGCCACCCGGGAGAGAGATTCTTGGTGCTCTGCTTCTGCCTGGATTCCAATGGCCCACAGAAAACCGAGTAATTCGCGTGCTACGGCGGTGATCACCACACCCTTGTTCTTACCCTTGAGCAGCAAGGTTATGTAGCGCTGGTGCAGGCGCTGCTGCGCCTTCCAGGAGATCTCTTGCACTTTTTCGCTGACCGCTTCTTGGCGCTTGCGCAAGGCGGCTCCGATGGCGGGCCGGTGGCGATAGGCCCAGGCGGCCTCCACCACCACGCGACGCAAGTGCGTATTGCCGGTCTTGGTGATGTTCCCGCGCCGGATTCTTCCGCCGCTGGAATCTTCGCTGGCTACGATGCCTCCGTAAGCCATCAGCTGCCGCGCGCGGCGGAAGCGCGTGACGTTGCCCAGTTCCGCCACCACCGTGACCGCCGAAATTTTGGCGATGCCGCGCAAGGCTTGCAGCGCGGCGATGACCGCACGCATCGGCGGGGGCACCGACTGCGCCGCTTCATCAATGGCCTGCTCCAGCCGCACGATGCGCGCCGCCGCATGCTCCACTTCGTGCAGGTAATCGAGCAGCGTGACTTCTTGCGCGCGCTCCGCGAAATGCACTTCCCGCTGCACCCATTCCAGATATTTCACCGTCCAGGAATGAATCCCCACGGGCGGCCGCCGGCCATGCCGCAGAAGAAATTTACTCAAGCGATGCCGCGCGCGCAGTTGATCCTTCTTGGCCGCTTCGCGTGCGCGCACCAGATCGCGCAGCGCTTCGTGAGCCGCATCCGGCACCCACACCGGCGTTAGTTCCTGGGCGCGGTAATTGCGCGCCAGCTTCAAGGCATCCCGGCGATCCGTCTTCACGCGATCCCCGGCCTTCACCGGAACCAACGTGGGCGCCACCACTGCGCACTGCGCTCCCATCTGCGTCAACTGCCAGTACAGCGCGTAGCCCGTGGGACCAGCCTCATAACAGAACCGCAGTTGCTCCATCGGCCCCAGCTTGCGCAGCAGTTTGCGAACCGACTCCTCGCGATTCGGGATGATCCCCAGCGAGCGGGCTTCTCCCTCTTGCTCTGCTACCGCGACAGCAATCGTATCGGCATGGACATCCAACCCCACAAATTTTATCCTCGGCATAGACCGGCTCCTTTCGCATGTGGCTCTGCGTTGCGATCTTCCGATTCACAGCGTAACCCACGGCTTGCGAATCGGGGCCGGTCGTTCCATTGTGACTACGGGGAACCAGCGCTGAAGCGCTCCTTCCCCGTCCACCATACTTCTGGCGGACGGGGGCTGCTACCAAAGTACGAAGGCTCTTCGAAATACGCCCACTAAGAACTTCACGCGGCGTCACATTCGGAGAGTTCCGCTTGCCAGCGGCTTCGTGTAGGAGGCTTCGTTGACTGGAACCGGGGGTAGCACTAATATGCGCTTTCTATGGCTGGGCCTCAGACGATCATCGGGCAGACTATTGGGCGCTACCGCGTGGTGGAAAAGCTGGGCGGCGGCGGAATGGGAATTGTCTACAAGGCTGAGGACACCAAGCTGCACCGGCTTGTGGCGCTGAAATTTCTTCCGGAATCTGCTGCCAATGATTTGCAGGCGCTGGAGCGCTTCCGGCGCGAGGCGCAAGCGGCCTCTGCGTTGAATCATCCCAATATCTGCACGATACACGACATCAGCGAAGAGAACGGCCGGACATACATCGTGATGGAGTTTCTCGACGGGCAGACGCTGAAGCACAAGCTTGCCGGCCGAGCGCTGGAACTCGAGACGCTGCTGGATTTGGGAGTGGAGATTGCCGATGCGCTGGACGCGGCGCACTCCGAGGGCATCATTCACCGGGACATCAAGCCGGCGAACATATTTGTTACGCGGCGCGGACATGCCAAGATTCTCGATTTCGGATTGGCGAAGCTGGAAGTGACTGAGAAGCGCCAGTCTTCGATGGAATCCGGGGAGACGCAGGAAGAAGCGGGGTTCGCAGTATCCGCGGAGCATTTGACCAGCCCAGGAACGACGCTGGGGACGGTTGCTTATATGTCGCCGGAGCAGGCCCGCGGAAAAGAGCTCGATTCGCGCAGCGATCTTTTTTCTTTCGGCGTGGTGCTCTATGAAATGGCCACGGGGCAGCTTCCCTTCCGGGGCGACACTTCGGCCATCGTTTACGAGGCCATTCTGAATCGCACGCCGGTTTCTCCCGTGCGCCTCAACCCCGATCTTCCCGTCAAGCTGGAAGACACGATTAACAAGGCGCTGGAGAAAGATCCGAAGATGCGCTGCCAGAGCGCCGCGGAGCTGCGCGCGGATTTGCAGCGGTTGCGGCGCGACGCGGGCTCCGGTCATTCGGCAGCGCATTTGTCGGGTGAGGTCGCAGCGCGCGCGGAAGAATCGAGCGGGCGGGTAGCGTCTTCAGGATCTCAAATCCAAGAGCCCAAGAGGGATTCCTCGTCGCTGAAAATCGCGCCTCGGAATGACGCCGTTGATTCGGCGGCGGCCGGAATTTTGGGCGGCAGTGCGAGTCGGGTCATAGAAACACAAGCGAGCAAGAAAACAGGCTTGGATAAACGAGTGCTTGCCGGCGCCGCGGCGCTCGTCGTGGTGCTGGCGGCAAGCGCCTATTTCTATTTTCATCGCGCGCCGAAGCTGACTGAAAAAGACACTATCGTTCTTGCGGATTTCACGAACTCGACCGGCGACGCGGTGTTCGACGACAGCCTGCGCCAGGCTCTGGCCGCGCAACTTGCCGAATCGCCATTTCTAAACATACTTTCCGACACGAAAATGCACGCCACGCTGCAGATGATGGGCCAACCGGCGGACGCGCGGGTGACGGAACAAATTTCGCGGGAAATCTGCCAGCGGACCGCGAGCAAAGCCGTACTGGCAGGTTCCATTGCGCAAGTAGGAAGCCATTACAACGTCGTTCTCAACGCGCTGAACTGCTCGACCGGCGACACTTTGGCCACCGCCGGGGGCGACGCCGACAGCAAGGACCACGTGTTGGATACGCTCGGCAAAGTTGGATCCGAGATGCGCAGCAAGCTCGGCGAATCGCTCAGCTCCATCGAGAAATTCAATGCTCCGATCGAAAACGTCACAACTCCATCTCTCGACGCGCTGAAGGCCTACAGCCTCGGCGTCAAAATCAGGCAGTCGAAGGGCGACGCGGAAGCGATTTCCCTTTTCAAGCAGGCGGTCTCGCTCGATCCGAATTTCGCCGCGGCTTACGCGAATCTCGGATCCATCTATCGCAATGCTTCCGAAGCTGACTTGTCGAGCGAGTACTCGAAGAAAGCATTCGATCTCCGCGATCGTACCAGCGAGACAGAGAAGCTCTACATCACGGGACATTACTACCTCGACGTCACCGGTGAGCTCGACAAAGCGCTCGAGAGCCAGCAACTCTGGCATCAAGAGTATCCACGAGAGGAAATCGCCATCATCAATTCGGCGTTCATCGAAACGCTATTGGGCCGCTACGAAGAAGCGATCAAGGGATTCCACGAAGCGATCGAACTCGATCCTGATGATGTCCTCACTTATGGGGACATGGGCGAATCGTACGCAAGTCTCAACCGCCTCGATGAAGCCAACGCTGCGTTTCGTCAGGCGCTGAATCGCAAGCTCGAAGATCCAAACCTGCACCTGGGTATGTACGCGCTCGCGTTTCTGCAGGGAGATGCGGCCGGCATGGAGAAGAATGTGGCCTGGGCCACGGGCAAGGCGGGGGTGGAAGACGGATTCTTTTCCGGTCAGGGCGATACGGAAGCCTATTTCGGAAGGCTGGCCAAGGCGCGGGAATTCTCCCGGAGAGCGGTTGAGTCGGCGGTGCGTAACGATGCAAAAGAATCGGCGGCGACTTGGGCGGCAAATGCGGCGTTGCGAGAAGCTGAGTTTGGAAATTTCGGGCCGGCGCGTGACGGGGCCGCGCAGGCTTTAAGTCTTGCACCGGGCCGCGACGTTCAAATTCTGGTGGCGATGACGCTGGCACGCGGTGGAGATCTGCCGCGCGCGTCGGCGATTGCCGACAAGCTCAGCAAGGATTCGCCTGTGAACACCCTTCTGCAAGACTACTGGTTGCCCACAATTCGCGCGGCCGCCGAACTGAATCGCAACAATGCCTCGAAAGGAATCGAACTCTTGCAGCCAGTGACCAGCTACGAACTCGGTTCGGTGTCGCCGATATCCGGTTTGTATCCCGCCTACGTTCGCGGCCAGCTCTATCTGCAGGCTCATCAAGGCAAGGAAGCTGCGGCCGAATTTCAGAAGCTGATGGATCACCGCGGCATCGTCGTGAATCTGCCGCTTGGGGCGCTGGCGCATCTCGGACTGGCGCGGGCCTATGCGCTGCAGGGCGATACGTCGAAGGCGCGGACGGCTTATCAGGATTTCTTTGCGATTTGGAAAGATGCTGACCCTTCGATTCCGGTGCTGGCGGCGGCAAAGAGCGAATACGCGAAGTTGAAGTAGCCGCGGTGACCCCCAGCATCCGACGGCGGCAAATTTCAAGACGGGAAGCGGGAACACGGACCGCAAACCCAAAGCCACACCGGGCCGGTGGTGAACCCCGGCCCCTACGCAGGCCCGGCGCTAAAGCGCAGCGTTGGGGGGCGGCTTTTTCGGAGCGCTGAAGCGCTCGTCCCCCGCATGAATGCGGGGGCTCCCACCTGTCGGAGCTGAAACTCCGCGTTTCGGGCATTACCCTTTCGGCAAAGTCCCATTGCTCTGATCCAGAGCACCCGACAAACTTAAGAAAGAGGCGCCATGACAATTACCTTCACGCGCGAACTCGCCGACCGGACGCTCGATGCGGCGCTGGGCCCGAATTCGGGGTCCATTCTCGAAAATCATCCCACGCAGAGCGCCACGACGATCAATGGCTGGGGCGCAGTTTTCTTCGGCGTACCGTTCCTGGCAGTCGGGGTGTGGATCAGCCTGGCCGCCCTCCGCGTCGTCAATGTCGGCAAACACCTTCCCGATTCGATGATCGGCATTTTGGGCGCGCTATTTTTTCTTAGCGGCGCATTTTTTCTGATTCACGGCCTGGTCGGAGTCGCGCGGAAATGGCGTTACCTGAGCGACGCGGCTCAGCGCCCCGGTGAACCGTGGCTGTACGATTTTCACTGGCATCAAGAAGGCGTGGCGTTCTCGGCGTTCAATGCCATGATTGGGCGCCTGGTTGCCGCGCTGGTGTGGTCCGCGTTTCTCGTTCCCTTTTTTTGGATTGGACTGAATGTCCGCGGCGCGATGATTTTTGCGATATTTGCGTCGCTGTTCGCTCTGGCCGGCCTCGTTTTCTGGTACCGCTGGCTGCAGATGCTGGCGGACCTGATTCGTTACGGCAACAGTTTTCTGAACTACGATTCATTCCCCTACTTTCTGGGCGGGACTCTGCGCGCGCGGCTGCGTGCGCCGCATCACGTGGAGGGCATCGACGTGCTGACGCTCACGCTGCGGTGCGTTCAGGAAAAATATGTGACCACCGGCAGCGGCAACAATCGTTCCACGCGCGTGGTGTGCTACGAGATTTACAAGGAAGAGGCCACGCTAGATCGCGAGCGCCTCGCAGGGTATGCCGGCGCCGAAATTCCGGTGGAATTTCATGTTCCCGCGGATCAGCCGACCACGAATCTCGCTTCTGCGCCGCCTATTTACTGGGAAATCGAAGCGCGCGGCAAGTCCAGCAGAATCAATTACGAGGCGTACTTCCTGGTCCCTGTATACAAGGCCCAGTGACCACTGGCCGTGCGGACGGGGTGGGCGACCCGCAAATGTATGTTTCGCACCGATAGTACGGTCGTACCATTTTCCTCGCCGATAGTCCTAGTACACTAATTCCCATAGGCAGGTGAATTGCACGTAGCCGAAGTGTCCTAGATGCCCAGCGAAACGACCATACCGAACGCACGCGCTTTTGTCCGTAGCCTCAATGTTTTGTTGAAGTTCGCCCGGTTGTACGGATTGGAGCATGTGCGTTCGGCGGCCCAATTTGACTCTGCGCTTGAGGAATTGAGCGAGGCGATTTCGGCGGCTGGGCCGACTGGGCTGCTGCTGGGAGCCACTGGATCCCAGCTCCTCCTTGACGGTGTACCGTTAGAAACCACTCCTGCGGAGCGGAGTTTTGCCAATTTACTGAGTGCTGCCGGTATCGCCAGCATTTGCTTCGGGCGCGGGCTGGAGCGCCACGAATTCGCTCTTTTCATTCGCGCGTTTATGGAGACCGGGTCGAAGGCTTCGGGGTTGGCGGAGAAGCTTAGCGAGTTTTCAGGCAAGAATTCCAGCGGGTCGATCCGGGTGAATGAAATTCGCTTCGTGGCTGAAGATTCCGCCTATTCGGATGCGCGCGTTGCCGCGCAATTGACCGTGCGCACGCTCGGCGGCGATTCCGACCAGATTCAGGAATGGTTCCGAAGCCCGGAGAAAATGATTCAGCTGATCGCCGCAGCCGAGGGCGCCGCGCATCCCGGCGCTTCGGGCGCCGGGACGGAATCGTTCGCAGGGCCAAGCAGCGGCTATTCAGGCGCAGCAGGGCCGGGTGGCGGCGGCAAAGGAACTGGAACTGGCGCAGGGAATGGCGCTCCATCCGGCGGCGGCTCATTCGGATTCTTCGGTGGGCTAGCCACAAGCGGCACGGGCAGCGGCGGCGGATCAGGTGCGGTCTCGCAGGAACCGCTGCCTCTCAGCGAAACGGAGATGCACAGCCTGCTGCGATTGCTGGCGCAGTTCGGCGAGGCAACGCAGGGCCACGGGAATACGCAAAATCTCGACGCAACGGCATGGCAAGCGAAGCTCGCGCATCTGCCGCAGAACGCGCAGGTGACTTTGCGGCAGGCGCTTGCCGGGGTGATGGCTACGGCGCCGAAAGCCAAGCTCGATGGGACCACGCTTGTCCGGCTCGCCGAAGATTTGGCGATTCGATTCGCGCTGGAGCGCTATCAGCGCGGCGAAGTGCGCGTGAATGCCGTGCGTCAATTGCTCGACAAAATGGGCCAGGAAGTCGAGACGCTGCGCAAGATGCTGCGCGCACGCGAAGACAAAATGGCCAAGGCTGGGATCGCCGTCGAGTCGCATGCGGATTTGCTCGACCGGCAATTCTGGGCCAAGGTTCCTGAGTCGGGGAAGAAGCAAGTGTTGCTCTCGACCGAGGCTTGGTGCATTCCGCCGCGGAACGTGCAGCAATTCGTCGAAGAGCTGCTTGGACGCGGTGAATCCGATGCTGCTGGCGATATTTTGCTGCACTACGCTGCTTGCGTGCGCAACAAGGATTCTGAGGCGCGGCGCAAAGCGGCCATTGGGCTCGGGCAACTTGCCGAATTGTATAGTCGCGCCGCCAGCCAGCGCTTGCAGACTGCGCTTGCCGAAATCGGCAAGCAGATGCAGGAAGAGCGCGAGCAGGAATTGCAATCTTTGCTGAGCGCGGCATTTGTGCGGCTGAGCCAGGAGGCGGCGTCGCGGCGTTACTACCGGGCGATGATTCAGGCGCTCGATTCGCTGAATTTGCTCGAGGCTGTGCGGCCGAGCTGGGTGCAAGGCTTGCGTCCGCGACTGGGGATTGAAAATCGCGTTTCGGAATTCATTGATGACGCGGTGAACTCGGACAAGGTGGACGCGAGCCTTACGGATGTTTTGCGGCGCGTCTCGCAGGCTTCATCGGAACAATTGGCGATTCGTCTTTCGCGCACCACGCGGCGCAATGAACGCGAGCGCGTTGTGGAACTTGCGAAAGCCATCGGGGAGCCATGCGCGCAACCTCTGCGCGCGGCGCTGCGCTCGGATCCGCTGTCGAAGGCTGCGAGCGTGGTCGGACTTCTCAGCCGGCTGGACCCCATGGCGCTTGGTGAATATCTTCCTTCGCGATTGAGCGAAGGGCAGCGTTCGTTCCAAGATGCGGTAGTGCGGCAGCTCGCGATCGCTGGCGCTCCAGAGCGGGGCCGCGTTCTGGTAAGCGTGCTCGATTTATTCGATTCGTTGGTGATGCCTTTCGCCGTGGACGAAATCGGGATGTGCGGCGATCCGGAAACTTCCGAAAAGCTATTGAAGATTGTAGAAGGCGAAGCGCTGCCGGGGAGTTCAGAATTTCTACGTGTGAAAGCGATCGAAGCGCTGGGCCGCATCCGCGCGCCGGGAACCGCTGAGCGCCTGCGTCATTTTCTCGAGGATCGCAAGACATTCGGCTGGGCCTATCCCGACGAAATTCGCACCGCTGTGGCGCAGGCGCTGGCAAAGATTGATGCGGAATGGCTGCGCGCGTTCATTCCGAAATCGGGGCTTGACGCGGCGGTGCTGGCGCTCGCGCCGCTCGATCCGCGGCCGGAACGAGATTTCGTGCGGCATCGACGGTATCGGCGCGTGCGGCTGTCGCACTCTGTGCCCGCGGTGGTCAGCTCGGCGCAGGGGAAGCAATCGCTTTCGATCAACGTGCTGAGTCTCGATGGCGGCATGGTCAGCGGCGATATGCAGCTCGCTGTCGGCACTTCAGCGACGTTCCGCATTCCCGCGGGAATGCGCTCGATCAATGCGCAGGCAGTGGTGCGCTTTGTGCGCTCGCATCAGGCGGGATTTGAATGGGTAGGCATGGGCCTCGAAGACCGCGCCAAGCTGCGGCGGTTACTCGTCTCGCTTGGCGAAGGCGAAGCTTCGCACGCTACGTTTTCTAAGACGGAATAATTGCGACTGTAAAATTGAAGATTGAACGGCGCATCAGAAAGAGATAGAAGCCTCACCTCTGAAGAGGTGAGCTACATTTCTCCTCGGCAATCATCACTCCATGAACGGGTCCCGCAGAGGACTTACCAGGGCCAAATCCTCCTGGGATACGCGCTGAATTTGATTCTGCAGCTCAGATTGGATTTCAGCGTCATCCGGCGCGTACTTCAGCGCATCGGAATATGCGCGGACACATTCCTCGCGCGAGTTGCGCTTCAAGTAGAGGTTGCCGAGTTGAATGTGAACAAAGTAGGCCGTGGGATCGAGTTCTACCGAGCGGCGAAATGCTTTCTCGGCTTCGGCGTCATCGGGCTTCTTGCCATAAATACTGAAGATTCCGCGCCAGTAAAGATCGGAAGCTGCTTGCCCGGGGAGGTAAAAGGTGCCCTGATATATGAACAGGTTTCCGCGCCGGCCTACCGGAGTTGCGGCACGCAGCGCGGCGGAATCCCAATAGCTAGTTGGAATCAAATCGGAGGGGGCGGCAAGAATTGTTCCGCTTCTTTCGGGGAGTTCGATGAGCGCCGCGTCGCGTGCCTCGTCGCTTCCCAGACAATCGATGCCTCGTGCGGCCTTCTCTTGGTCCCAAATCCAGTAGAGGCAGACGGGCCGGACGCCATTTGGCTTTAGATCCCGCCGGTAATAACCCACAAGCTCTTTGGACCTCTGGTTGAGGTCTACGCCTTCATCGCTGAAAGATTTGTAGGCGTTTGCCGTGCCGCCCACGAATTCATTGAAATATTCCCAAGGCCGCATCTGCGGCAGAGCGGACGCTGCCGCAGCGACGAAAGCGAGCGCTACGAAAATCTTGAGGTGCCAAGTGTTGGACGAAAGCGCCATCTCGAAGGCGAGACCCGCGAAAACGGCGAGGAGAAGAACGACGGGCAGGGCGTGGCGGATTCCCGCGTAGGTCGATCCGCGCGAAAGCACGAGCAAGAAGAAAATCGCGACGGCAAGGACGACTCCCGAAGGCCAGAACCAGTCCGAGGGAATGCGGCGGGCGAGATAGAGAAACAAGCCGAGCAGCACGAGAGCGAGCAGGCCGATGGGCAATTTCACGGCGATCATCGCGGGGAAGAAGTACCGCGGGCCTCGGAAGTGGTACACCTTGCCGAAGAACAGTTTCGGACTTTCCCGGCCCTCCATGCCCGCGCGGATGGTGTCTGCGAAGCCCCAGAGATAGGCGCGGGGCACCACGTGAGTCGCTGCCATGATTTCCAGCACGGCGTGATAGCGCGGCGAAGCGACATCGTCGATTTTTTCCGCCATAGGGCGGTTGAATGACTCCATGCCGGAGGACGATTCGGAATAGCGGAAGAAGTAGGAAGCCCAGAGGATCAGCAATGCGCCGGCGAGCAAAGCGGCAAGTTTCACAAATTTCAGCGATCGAGAGTTAGCAGGGGAATGGAGCGGCTGAAAGACGACGAGGAGCGCGCCGATCAGCGCGATACCCAGCAGTACCACAGGCGCGGAATGTTTGGCGGTCAGGGCAAGCCCGAGAAACGCGGAGCATGCCGCAAGGTCCGTCCAAATCCATGCGCGAAAGGATGCGGCGGCGAGCACAACAGCCGTGGTGGCGAGAAGCGCTACGGGAAGATCGGTCATGACGACGGGGAGGTGCGCCGCGACGGTTGGGTCGATGGCCAGGAACAGAAGCGCGCCGACTGAGACGCCCGCATTGAACACTCGCCTGAGGGCGAATGCCAATGCGAGCAAAAGAAGGCCGTTCAAGGCGAACATAGCGATTCGCGCTCGCCGTTGCACCGAATCAGGATCGTTCAAGTTAAAAACGGCCCGTTGGGTAAACGCTCGTTCGCCCGGCTTGTCGTGGAACTGCTGGAGGGGATCGAGTCGAAATCCGGTGGCCACGACGAAGCTGCCCACCCAAAGTTTTACGAGCGGAGGTTGCTCGGGATTGATCCGGAAGTCGCCATACTTTACGTAGGAGACGCCAGCACCGATGTGATAGGGCTCATCGATGGTGAAGCCATCGAGGTGAGTTGCAATCGCGGAGCGCAGGATCGCCAAGCCGACCAGGAGAATCGCGAGGCACAGAAACAGGCTGCGCTTCATAACGTCCGGGCTCTTCGGTGAGGCATGCGCGACGGAGATTTGGGATTCGTCAGGAACAAGGCGCTTAGATGCCGGCGTACCAGGCATAGCCGGCTTCCGGTTCTGCGGAGCCTAGACCCTTGCCGAACTTTTTCAGATTGTCCGTTACGGTCAGGTGAGTGATGAATTTCACGCTCTTGTAGCCGATCTGGCGGGGGAGGCGCAGGCGAAGAGGACCGCCGTTGCCTACTGGAAGCTCATCGCCGTTCATGCCATAGGCGAGAAAAGTTTGCGGATGCAAGGCGTCGGCCATATCGATGCTATCCCACCAGTCGGAATCAATCGAGAAGTACACGACGTATCTGGCTTGCGGGTGGACCTCGACTAGGTCCAGGACATGGGAGAGCGGAACGCCGATCCACTCGGCGATATACGACCAGCCCTCTTCGCACGCGAGTATGGTGACCTGGCTGCGCGACGGGTAGCCCTTGAGCTGGGCCAGTGAAAATGAGGCGGGCTTGGCGACCATGCCGTCGATGGTGAGCCGCCAGTCTGCGAATCCTCCAGCCTGCAGGCGCTTGAACGCATCGTTCAGGGGCGGCATTTCATTCGCGAGCGGCGGGTTTGAAATTTTGCTCTTGGGGAACTCACGAGCCAGCGAGTGCCTGGTCAGCAGCCGCTGGGAGGCGTAGGTCAGCGTTTCGCCGAGGCCCCAGATGCCGCCGCTATCGGGCGGCACCAGTCCGTACTTTTGTGCCAGGTGCGCGGCCACGCCCAGGCCCGACACGCCGGCAGTGGCCGCGAGTCCCGCTTTGATCAATTTGCGGCGCGAGAGTTTGCTCATACGCGCTCCTTCTCTGCACCGGCGCGGCCGGTGATCATGGCCCTCATGCGATTCCTGAATCCGGCTACGCAAACCATCACCACGTGAACGAGCAGGAAGAGCACAAGAGCCACGGAAACGAAAAAGTGCAGCGTGCGCGCGGATTGCTGGCCGCCGAGCAAAGTGACGGTCGCGGGAAACGCGGAAACAAAGGCGAGGGACATGGCCAGCCCCGTCCAGATTACCAACGGGAACAGGACGAAGATTACGATCAGATAGGTGAGGCGCTGGAGCACATTGTACGACCAGACTTCTGACTCACTCGGCCGCTTGAAGCGCAAATGATTGGCGATGTCGCTCGAGAACACCCGCCACGAAAGATCGGCTCCGGCCGGGAACAGGTTTTTCCGGAAATGCCCGTGAAAATACGCCGTAGATTAGATAGAGCAAGCCAGTCAGGACCGCGATCCACGCCGCTTGAAAGTGAAGATAGCGGCTCCAGCCGTTTTGGTCCGGCAGCACGTAGCCGTAACCGGTTGGCACTAAATTCCGCGAGGAGGGGATCGGAATTATGAACAGAGGCTTCGTCAATATGTTGCCGGTTTCGCCCCAATAGAAGCGCGGGTGGGAGATCAGAATTTCAATTCCGCTGAGGAGCAGGGCCAGAAAGCATAGCGTGATGATCCAGTGAGTGACGCGGACGAGGGCGGAGTGCCGCGCAGCGACATTCGCGCCTGCGGCGGCCGAGGGGGAACTCGGGACGTAAGCTTCCAGTGGCACGGATCCCGATCTCGCCAATTTTAATCTCCTGCTGAGGCCCCGGTGTGATTCCTTAGAATGGATGTAATCCTACCACGCTACAAGGATTGAAACGGAATCGGGGACGGTTATGCCGAGGCTGAACAGGCCATGATAATGTGCGTCGGAGCGAATTTCCTAGGGGGGAGAGCGATGCAGAGACGCACATTCATGAGCGTTGCGGCCGGGGCTGCGACGGCGCTGGCATTCGATCCTATGGCGCTTGCCCGGGAGCAAGAACGGAAAAGTCCGGTGGTCTATCCCGATCCCGCAATTGAAGTGCTTGATCCGCGTTTCGCGAAATACGATGTCGGCAACGCTGCGGTCGAGCGTTTATACACGGGCGCGCGGTGGGCGGAAGGGCCTGTGTGGTTTGCGGATGGGCGCTATCTGCTCTTCAGCGATATCCCCAACAACCGCATGCTGCGATGGCTCGAGGAGACCGGAGAGGTCAGCGTTTTTCGCAGTCCCTCGAATTACAGCAACGGAAACTACCGGGACCGGCAGGGCAGGCTGCTCACTTGCGAGCATGACACGCGCCGAGTGACGCGCACCGAATACGACGGCACGATCACCGTACTGATGGACGCTTTTCAGGGCAAGAAGCTCAACGCGCCGAATGATCTGGCAGTGCATTCCGATGGGGCCATCTGGTTTAGCGATCCGGGCTACGGCATCATGTCGAATTACGAAGGGTATAAAGCTACCTTCGAGTTGCCCGCCAATGTTTACCGGCTCGACCCAAAAACGCGAGAGGCGACCGTGGTTGCCAGCGACATGGACAAGCCGAACGGCATTTGCTTTTCTCCCGACGAGAAAAAACTCTACATCGTGGATACGGGAACTCCGAAGCACCCGGGCGACCCGCACCCGATTCGTGTGTATGACGTGGAGGACGGGGTGCGGTTGAAGAATGGGCGGATGTTCGCGGATATGTCGCCCGGTTCATCGGATGGCATTCGCTGCGATGTGGACGGCAACGTCTGGTCCGCTGCCGGATGGGCAGGCGAAGGTTACAACGGGGTGCATGTGTTCGCGCCGGACGGCAAGCTGATCGGCAAAATTCATCTTCCGGAAACGTGCGCCAATCTCTGTTTTGGCGGCGTGAAGAGAAACCGGCTGTTCATGGCGGCGAGCCAGTCGCTTTACGCGGTGTACGTCGAGACCCAAGGGGCTCAGACGCCTTGAGGGAGCGAATGCTTGCCCGGGGCATTCCTTGGCTTCGCAGCTTAATGTTCGGTAGGCATGCTCGAATGGCCGGGTTTCGAGATTGCTCGGCCGTCTGCGTGGAAAATTACGGTCTGTCCGACGGCGAGCCGGCCGATGCGCGTTACCGTGGCGTAGATTCCCGCGTTGTTCTTATTGGCCCGAACGGCGGCCTTCAGCACTTCTGGAGCAGAGTGCGCTGAGTCGGGATCCAGGTTCACCATCGAGCAGCGAACGTCGCGCATCGTGACGGCAACCTGTGGGGCGTCGTCGCCCTCGCCGAATGACAGCACACCTCCCAGCCACTCGTCCTCCTGAAAGGGAGCCGGCCGCAGCAAGCGAAGCACAACATTTGGGCGAAAGCGTCGCACGTCCGGGGTCTGCCCAGCGAGTCGTGTGATCTCGCGCACCGTATCGGACGCGATCACGGAGATGCTCGCGTCATCGAAGATGCCATCCCTCAAGTGCATCATCTGCACGGGAGACCCGTGGAGGCGTGCGACCTCCGCGGCCAGTTGTTCGCCGAAGACGGGCAGCTCTTCGCCATCCGGCGTGCGAACATGCGTCGGAAGATCTGCTGGAGCAGCGTCTTCGCGGCGGTGCGGAGTATACAGGATCAGCTCGGGAAGCTTGCTCGCTGATAGCCACGGGAAGCCGCTGCGGTCGTCGATGCGCCGGAAAGCCAGGCGCCTGTCACCATCGAGACCGTGCCAGCCCAGATTGCCGGCCTCGAGTCGTTCGCCGCGCATGGACTTCACGGGATAACGGAAGATCGCCTCCACATGTCCGATTTCTATCGGCTTGGTCAATTTCGTTTCGCCCGCGGAAGTCTCAGTGGGTCTCCTTCAAGTGTGCGTCGAGGAAGGCCAGTGATTCATTTTCGCATGAATGCGGGGGTTCCAGATACATGCAGGGATTGCTTCCAAATGAGTATGGGGGCTTGCCTCTCCAAATTCCTTAGACAGCATCGGGGAGATTCATCATTTTTGCGAGCGCGGGCCAGTGCGGGCTTTGCCGCAGAGCTTTCGCATGCGGGAGCATCAGCAAGAAAATGACCCACGGCTCGCGTTGGTCCATGGCCTTCTCGGCCCAGTCGGCGGCCTGTTCGATTTCCGAGCAGATGAGGTGGTAGTAGACGAAACCGAACGGAGCTCCAAATGCCGTGCCGTCTCCTAGTTTCGCAAGCAGTGCCTGCGCGCGGCGCGTATCGCCGGTGCGCTTGAGCAGCCCGGCAACGTATCCAGCGGTTGCCAGCGCCCAGGGTGCCGTGGAATAGGCCTTTTCGGCGAAAGCCAGCGCTTCTTCGATCTTGCCTAGTTGTGCGTAAGCGAGGCTCAGACAGAATTGACCCAGACGATAGTTCGGGTCGAGTTCGAGGACGCGGCGGCACTCGCTGGCGGCGTCCGCATGCCTGCCGGCGGCCATGAGCGCGAAGGCGAGGAGAGAACGCAGTTGCAAGTTGAGAGGATCTCCCTGCATCGCATTCTCGCTCTCCTTTATGGCGGCATCGAGCCGGCCAATGCAGAAGAGATACTGACCGTACCTCATGCGCGCGCCGCCGGGGAGCGGGCCACGCTTCGTTGCCATTTCGAATAGACGCCCGGCTTCCTTCCAGTCGTAGTCGTAGAACATGCAAATCGCGGCCATCCCCACGAGCGCTTCCGGAAGCATCGGATCGATCTCCAACGCCTTTTGGTATTCCGTTCGTGCGAGCGGCATGGCCTCGTGCGCGGGAATCATGCCGTAGACGGAAGGGGAGACGAAAGTGCCGCCGAGCACGCTGTGGGGCAGGGCATATTGCGGATCGAGGGCTGTAGCCTGTTTCAGGCAATCGCGGGCACGCGCCACGGAATCCGGCGTGACGTTGTTGAGATGGTAGCGGGCGCGCAGGACAGCCTCGTAGGCAGCAAGATTGGGCGTGTGTTGGCGAGACACTCCGGATTGCACAGCGAGCTTTGTTGCCAGGGCTGTGGCGATCGCCCCGGCGATCTCATCTTGCAGAGCGAAGACGTCCGCCATTTCCCGATCGTAGCGTTCGGACCAGAGATGCGAACCGTCTTCGGCGGTGATCAACTGCGCGGTGACGCGGATGCGGCTCCCGGCGCGCCGCACGCTGCCTTCGAGAACCGTGCGCACGCCCAGCATTTCGGCGATCTTGCGGATGTCCAGATCTTTCCCGCGGAACGCGTACGCGGAGGTGCGCGCGATTACTTTCAGGCCGGGAATGCGAGCGAGTACGTTGATGATCTCTTCGCCCAGGCCGTCGCTGAAGTAGTCGTTGTCCGCGTCGCGGCTCATGTTGGCGAAGGGCAGCACGGCGATGGAGGGCGCGCGCTCGACTGAGGAGCTTTGCGCAGAGAGGGCCGTTGGCGCGCCGGAAATGACTGCTGCGGGCGCGCCGCTCACGCCGCTGCTCGCGGCCAGAAGAGCTTCCTTCACCTGCGCCATGGACTGGAAGCGCTCGGCGGGCGATTTGCGCAGGCAGCGAGTGACGATGCTTTGCAACGCCGGCGGCACCTGGAGCGGTTCGGGCTCCATGTGCAGGATAGCGGCCATGGTTTCGACGGCGGAGTTTCGCGAAAACGCCCGCCTGCCACTCACCAGTTCATACAGCACCAGGCCGAACGAGAAGATGTCCGAGCGCGTGTCCGCCGGCTCTCCTCTGGCTTGTTCGGGCGACATATAAGCCGCGGTGCCGAGCACGGTACCCACTTCTGTAAGACTCATTGTTTGTGTGGCGGCATCGGATGCAGGCGGAGCACTGGCAGCTCCCATCTTTGCGAGCCCGAAATCCAGTAACTTCACGCCCGATGCGGTCACTAGAATGTTGCCGGGTTTAAGGTCGCGATGCGTGATGCTCTTTTTGTGCGCGGCCTCGAGCGCATCACAAATCTGCACGGCGTAGCGGAGCGCCTGATCGAGCGGGAGCGGACCGCGGAGGGGAGCGCCCTCGATAAATTCCATTACCAGGTAGGTCGGCCCGACATCGTAGATCTGGCAGATGTGCGGATGATTCAGCGCGGCGATGGCTTTGGCTTCGCGCTCAAAGCGCTGCGAGAACTGTGCGGCGGAGACTTTAATGGCCACGTCGCGATTCAATCGCGGATCGTGCGCGCGATACACTTCGCCCATGCCGCCCGCGCCGAGCGGGGCGACGATTTCGTATGGCCCGAGTTTCGTACCGGCTGCGAGAGGCATGCGCGGCTGAGAGTATAACTTCAGGGAACGTTTGCGTGGTATCGAGCGTCGAGTAGAGGCATTCACGCGGAACGCCATGCGATTCCGGAGTGTGACGGCGTACTCGGAAGCAATCCAAATGCCTGATAAACGCGCCCGTCAAAAACTGACCAACTACAGAGCGGTCGTAGTACTCTAATCGCCGAAATATCTGCCGCCAGATGGTCAAGGGAGTTGACCCGAAACGGGATGCTCAGGAGGCGAAGTACTCAGTATTTCTACCCGTCCGGAACCGCTATTCGCGTAAGATAGCAGCCGTGGGAAAGACGGATATGCGCCGCCAGGTCACCTGCCGTGACTTTCCTATCTTGAAAATCTGAACTTAGCCGATACTAGGTTTACGTAGCTTGAATTGACGGGAGGAAGCTTCGTGATTGTCGGTGTGCCTCGCGAGATCTTTCCGGGGGAGCGGCGCGTCTCGATGGTGCCCTCCGTGGCTCCGCTGCTTGCCAAGGCGGGCCTCGAGATGGTTGTCGAGGCGGGCGCGGGCATTGGGGCCGGCTATCCTGACGCCGACTACGGCGCCAAGGGCGCGAGAATAATTGCCGAGCGAGCGGAAGTGTTTCGCGTTGCGGACATTATTGTTCAGATACTTTGCCACGGCTCGAACGACGTGACGGGAGCGGCCGACCTTCCTCTCTTTCATCGCGATCAGGTTTTGATCGGGTTTCTGCGGCCGCTCGGCAATTTGAAGACGGTTCAAGAGATAGCCGCGACGGGCGTGACGTCGTTCTCGATCGAGTTCATGCCGCGGACCACGCGTGCGCAGAGCATGGATGCGCTCTCCTCGATGGGCACGATCTGCGGGTACAAGGCTGTGCTGATTGCTGCGGATACTCTGCCGCGGATTTTCCCCATGTTGACGACGGCGGCCGGGACGATTACGCCGGGCCGCGTGCTGGTGATTGGCGCGGGCGTTGCGGGGCTGCAAGCCATCGCTACCGCGCGCCGACTCGGAGCGGTCACTTCCGCTTATGACATGCGGCCCGCTGCGAAAGAGCAAGTGCAGAGCCTCGGCGGGCGATTCGTTGAGCTGCCGATCGAAACGAAGGATGCGGAGGACGCACAGGGGTACGCGAAAGCGCAGGGTGAAGATTTTTACCGGCGCCAGCGCGAGTTGCTTGGGCGCGTAGTGGCCGAAAGCGACGTCGTAATCACGGCCGCGGTAATTCCGGGGCAGAAATCGCCGGTGCTGGTGACGCGCGACATGGTCGAGCACATGGCGCCGGGCTCGGTGATTGTGGACCTCGCGGCGGAGCGCGGCGGCAATTGCGAGCTGACGAAGAGCGGCGAAACGACTGTCGAGCATGGAGTGACCATCATCGGACGGTTCAATCTGGCCAGCACTGTGCCGTACCACGCCAGTCAGATGTATTCGCGTAATGTCACGGCGTTTATTCAGTACCTGGTTAAAGATGGGAAACTGAACCTCGACCTCGAGGACGAAATTGTGCGCAGCACTTTGGTGACGCGCGGTGGAGAAATTGTGAACGCGCGCGTGCGAGAATTTTTCAAATTACCGGCGCTGGCGGCGAAGTAGGACAAAGAGAAAGGCCACCGCAGAGACGCAGAGGGCGCGGAGAGAATTTCTATGAAGATGGATCTGATCACTAGTCTGTATGTTTTCATGCTCGCGGGATTCATCGGATTTGAAGTGATCCGCCGTGTGTCGCCGCTTCTGCACACGCCGCTGATGTCGTTGACGAACGCGCTCGACGCCATTGCCGTTGTGGGCGCGATCCTGCTGGTAGGCGAGCACAAGAGCAGGCTTTCGACCATCCTTGGCACAATCGCGATCGTCGCGGCCACCAGCAACGTTGTCGGCGGCTTCATGATCACCGACCGCATGCTCAAGATGTTCAAATCCAGCCGCCCGCAGAAGCCGTGAGCTGATGCTCCCCAGCGAACATATTCTCGAAATCACCTACCTGATCGCGACCGCTCTGTTCATTCTTTCGTTGAAATGGCTGAGTTCGCCGGCTACGGCGCGCCACGGAGTGTGGGCCGGCGAGCTGGGAATGCTGCTGGCGGTGGCCGGAACGCTGCTCGACCGCGGCATCGTGGATTACAAATGGATCGCCATCGCGCTGGTGCTGGGCACGATCATCGGCGTGCCGCTCGGCCGCGTACACATGACTGCGGTGCCGCAGCGAACCGCGCTTAGCCACGCTTTCGGCGCGCTGTGCGTCACGCTGGTCGGCACGTCCGAATTTTACTTGCGCTCGCCCGACATCCCGCCGTTCATGATGGCGGTGCTGGGCATGGAAGTAATTCTCGGCTCGCTGACGTTTACCGGCAGCTTGATGGCTTCGGGCAAGCTGCAGGAAATTCTGCCGCAGCGGCCGATCACGTATAAGGGACAAAACTTCGTCAATCTGGGAGTGCTGGGGATCGCGGTGGCGCTGGCCGTGCTCCTCGTGATGCATCCGGAACGCACACATCTCTTCCCGTTCATCATCGGAATTCCGCTGCTGTTTGGCGTGCTGATGATTGTTCCGATCGGCGGGGCGGATATGCCGACCGTGATCTCGCTGCTGAATTCCTACGCGGGGCTTTCTGCCGCGGCCATGGGATTCGTGCTCAATAGCAAACTGCTGATCGTTGCGGGGGCGCTCGATGGGGCTTCCGGGTTCATCCTCTCGGTGAACATGTCGAAGGCCATGAATCGCTCATTCTCGAATGTGCTGTTCGGCGCGTTCGGGCAGGAGCAGGCGGGACATGCCGGAGCGGCGGAGACGCGGAGCGTGCGCAGCGCCACGGCTGAAGAAGCCGCTTCGATTCTCGCCGCTGCAAATAAAGTGGTGATCGTTCCGGGCTACGGCATGGCCGTTGCGCAAGCACAGCACAAAGTGCGCGAGCTTTACGACGCTCTCACCAAGCGCGGCGTGGACGTGAAATTCGGCATTCATCCGGTGGCAGGCCGCATGCCCGGGCACATGAACGTGCTGCTGGCCGAAGCCGATATTCCTTACGATAAGCTGCTCGATATGGACGAAGTGAACGGCGATTTCCCGCAAACGGATGTGGCCCTGGTGATTGGCGCGAACGACGTGACCAATCCCGCGGCGCGCAGCGACCACTCGAGCCCCATCTTCGGCATGCCGATCCTCGACGTAGATAAAGCCCGCACCGTGATGGTGATCAAGCGCAGCATGAATCCAGGCTTCGCAGGAATCGATAACCCGCTCTATTACCTGGACCGTACGCTGATGCTGTTCGGCGACGCCAAATCCTTCGTAGGCGCTATCGTCCGCGAACTAGCCGGCGGCAACCACAGCTAACACTTCGACCGCGACCGGCTCGATGATGCTGCCGGTGAGCTAGATTTAAATCTCGCCTCGATGTACGCTGTGCGGTGGGATCTCCCCGCGAGAGGCCCAGATCCGAGCTGAAACTTAATTTTTGATTTGAAGGCGCTGGCCGAAGACTTCCACGAGAGAACGATATAAAGGAGCACAACTATGGCGACTGCAGTTTCCGTACCTTCGATGGATCCAAATGTTTCTGCGTTTGTGACTGCCAAGAGGAAATTATTCATCAACGGCAAGTGGGTCGAAGCCGCCTCCGGCAAGACCTTTCCCAGCTATAACCCTGCGACGGGCGAGGTGCTCGCGAACGTGGCGGAAGGAGATCGCGAAGATATCGATCGTGCTGTGAAAGCGGCGCGCGCTGCTTTCGAAACCGGCCCGTGGTCAAAAATGCCACCCGCCGGCCGCGGCAAATTGATTTGGAAGCTGGCGGATTTGATCGAAAAGCACCAGGAGGAATTCGCGCAACTTGAATCGCTCGATAACGGCAAGCCGCTGAAGATTTCGCGCATTGCCGACCTTCCACTGACGATCGAGCACATGCGTTACTACGCGGGCTGGGCGACGAAAATCGAAGGCAATACGATTCCACTCACGCTCGCCGAACCGTCAAAATTTCTTGCTTACACCGTGCGCGAGCCTGTCGGTGTCGTCGGCCAGATCATTCCCTGGAATTTTCCGTTGCTCATGGCGGCGTGGAAGCTGGGGCCTGCGCTGGCGGCGGGATGCACCATCGTTCTCAAGCCGGCTGAGCAGACTCCGCTGTCGGCGCTTCGCCTTGGGGAATTGATTCAGGAGGCTGGATTCCCGGATGGAGTGGTGAACATCGTCCCCGGCTATGGCGAAACGGCGGGAGCGGCGCTGGCGGCGCATCCGGATGTGGATAAGATTGCGTTCACCGGTTCTACCGAGGTTGGAAAACTGATTCTGCAGGCTGCGGCGGGCAACTTGAAGAAGGTTTCGCTCGAGCTTGGCGGGAAGTCGCCCAACATCGTGATGGCGGATGCCGATCTCGAGACAACGATTCCCGGAGCGGCCAGCGCGATTTTCTTCAACCACGGCCAGTGCTGCTGCGCGGGTTCGCGGCTTTTTGTGGAAGAGAAAGTCTTCGACAAAGTTGTGGATGGCGTCGCAAAACTCGCAGAACAGATTCAAGTGAAGCCGGGCTTCGATCCGGATAGCGACATGGGCCCTCTCGTTTCCGAGGAACAACTGAATCGTGTCTGCGGCTATCTCGAATCCGGCGTCCGTGAAGGCGCAAAAGCGGTGACCGGCGGAGCGCGCCACGGAGACCGGGGCTATTTCGTGAAGCCGACGGTGCTGGTGAATACCAACGACAATATGAAAGTCGTGCGCGAAGAGATTTTCGGGCCTGTGGTTACGGCGATTCCGTTCCGCGATGCCAGCGAAATCGTGGCGCGGGCGAACGATACGGTTTACGGGCTGGCCGCCGGCGTGTGGTCCCGGGACATTAAGAAGGCGCATTCCGTGGCCGCGAAGCTTCGCGCCGGCACCGTTTGGATCAATTGCTACAACATTTTCGACCCCGCGCTGCCGTTTGGCGGATACAAGCAGTCCGGCTGGGGCCGCGAAATGGGGCACGAAGTGCTAGAACACTACACGGAAGTAAAATCGATCTGCGCCGCACTGGATTAAGCGGCTTCAAGTTTGTCAGTCAGGGCCGAGGCGCGAGCGCGCTTCGGCCCTGATTTATTTCATGAGCCGGAATATTAGCTGGGAAGCACGCTGACCACCTTGATCGTCTGCAGCATGCGAATCCAGCGAGCGGGCCTCTTGTCGTGCGGTGCGACCAATCGCAGGGGCCCGACTTTTTCATCGAGCGGTTTACCATCCATCTTGTCGGACACGATCACTCCCGAGTCCTGAAAATCCGAATCGAGTTCGGCGAGCGAATAAATCACGCGGTATCCATCCGCGGCTTGCGCCAGGATGTAGGTGGCCATCGCCGCGCCGCGAAGACTTAAGCCTTGTGCGACTCCTGCGCGCTTTAGAATTTCGCTGAGGGCTACCCCTTCGTACGTTTCTTCTTTGCCTTCGTGCGGATTCGTGACTTTCAGCGTCGTGCGAGGAAGTTGACGCAGATCCTCGATCGATAAAGAAAGCGGATGCTGCACGTCGCCAGTGACTGTTAGCCGGGCGCTTGCGGGCGATGTAGTTTGTGCCGCCTTGCCGGAATGAATGCCTGCTAGCAGTAGTACCGGCAGAACGAGCCAGCAGTATCGAGTTTTGCGCATACCGATCCTCCGAAATTTATATTTTGCAGCGTACATTCGGGAATTATTCCTTGAGGCGATCCGCTCGGCGTCCGCCGAAAGCGTGAATAGTGCGGGTACCGGCTGCGGGTTCGCCTCCATGCGACACGCCCTTGGGGATGAAATATTCCTCTCCAGCTTTTACGGGAATGCGTTGGCCGTCGATGACCAAAGTGTAGCAGCCCTGGACGACCAGCATGTACTCGTCGAAATCGTGAACATGCGGCTTGGATGCGGCGGCCTCGCGGCAGGTCCAGAAGGCCATCTGGCTGCCATCCGCTCCGTCAAAAACGTAGCCTTCGACTCCCGGGGTGGCCTGGCTGGTCGTTGCGATTTTGTTTGCCGGGCGCTTCATGAACTCCGGGAAGTCATTCATCGCCGCTCCTTCCGATCATTGCCTCGTGCCTAAGAAAATGCAGATCCCGCCTCCGCCCAGGCGGAGTCGGGATTACAGCTATGTAGTTTGCCGCTATTTTGATTTTTGCTCGGCGATCCATTTATTCGTGCGTGCGTCGAGAAGATCTAGCGGGAGTGTTCCGCCGTCGAGCATCTCGTCGTGAAATTTGCGCAGATCGAACTTGGGGCCCAATTCCTTCTGGGCGCGATCGCGCAGCTCGCGGATCTTGAGCTGGCCAAGCTTGTATGCAAGGGCTTGCGCGGGCCAGGAAATATAGCGATCGGTTTCAGACTGAATGGTGGGTTCATCAACAGCACCGGACTTGCGGAAAAAATCCACGACTTGATCGCGCGTCCATCCTTTCGAATGGATGCCTGTGTCGACGACGAGCCGCACAGCACGAAACAGTTCGGAGGAGAGACGCCCGTAGTCGGAAACGGGATCCTGGTAAAAGCCCACCTCCTTGCCGAGTTGCTCCGCATAGAGCGCCCAGCCTTCGGTGTACGCGTTGAAGCCGAGACCATGCAGGCGGAATTTCGGCAGCCCGGTGAGCTGCTGCTGGACGCTGAGCTGCATGTGATGTCCGGGGACGCCTTCGTGGTAAGCGATTGCCTCGTCGTCAATCAACGAGCGCTGGCCGAAATTCGATGTCGCCACGACCACGCGGCCGGGACGCTTACCGTCCGGCGTCCCGGTGACGTAGTGAGTGGCGGCGGCCGCCTGAAACGCCGGAATGGCTTCGACCGTCACCGGCGACTTCGGGAGCAGGGTGAACAGTTCCGGAAGTTTTGGCTCCATCTGCGCGATGTAACGGCGGAAATCATCGAGGATCTGCTCAGCGGACGTCGGGATGTATTTCGGATTGGTTTTGAGAGACGCGCGGAAGGACGCGAGATCGTCAAATCCTTCTTTCTTGGCGATGACAATCATCTCCGCCTGGATGCGGTCGATCTCGCGGAGACCCAATTGATGGATCTCATCCGGCGACATGTGCGTGGTTGTCCGGCCATAGATATCGTTTTCGTAGCGCTTCTCTCCATCGGGCAAAGAGGTGATCGCGAGCGTCGTGCGGCCTTTGGGCGCATATTCTGTGCGAACGAAGGCCGAGAAGATCCGGTACGCGCGGATCACATCGGTGTTGACCGCCTCGGTGATCTGCTGCGTCAATCGCTTCTGATCTTCGGGCGAAATCTCCGCGGGATATTTTTTTGTGGGCTCGAGAAACGGATCGGCGTCGATGATGCCCTGGCACTGCACCGGGATCTTCTCCAGCAGAAACCGCACGGGCATAAGCTTGTCGCTGATCCCGGCGCGAAGAACTTCTGTGCTTTGGCTCAGAGCGCGCGGAATCTGGTGTAGCCGCGCGATGTAGTCTTCATAGTGTTTGACGGAATCGAGCGGCACGGCCAGCGGCAAATCCGCGAGATTGGTATGGACGCCATTCTGCTGATTGATCGGCATCTCGTATTCTTTGAGATTGAAGTCGGCGATGCGCTGCTGCAGGACGCGAATGAGCAGGTCGTGCGAAAGTTGATCCTGGTCGGAGAAGCCGTCGCTCGGGATCGCTTGCAGCCGGCTGAGGAACGACTCGTCTGCCCTGTGTCGTTCGTTAATAGCCGCGAGCGAATAATCATTGAGCTTATCGTTGTAGCGATAGTCGCCGAAGGCGGTGGCGCGCTCGGGAAAATTGCGCATGTCCGATTCGTATTGTTCGTCGAAAAGCGCATTCTGGGCGGCGAGGCGGTCGGCAATTGGTTTGGCGTCCTGTGCGATGACGGAACCGGCCAGGACGGAGGCGATTAACGCGGCTAAAAGAATCAGGCTCCGGTGAAGGCGCATAATGCGTGCAGCATACTAAAGGAGTGGCCGGTTGCGCGAAAAAATGGCGTAACATTTCTGTCGCTGGCCGAAGATTGCGAGGTGGTTATGGCCGAAGATCGCTCGAAGAAGTCCGATTCTCCCGCGGAGCTGCCTGTTCTCGAGAGACTGGAAGAGGAAATCAAGTCGGAGTTTTATGAGCTGCGCAACGGCAAGGTGTGGTTCTCCGAGGAAATCAAGCGGGAGCATCGAAAGCTAAAGACTTCACTTGCGCGTTACATCGTACATTCGCGATTCTTCGCGATCATGACAGCTCCGTTCATTTATGCCTGCTTCTTTCCGTTTGTGCTGCTCGATCTTTTTGTTTCTGTGTACCAGGCGATTTGCTTTCCCATTTACGGCATACCGAAAGCGCGGCGCAGCGATTACATGGCCATTGACCGCAATAAATTGCGATATTTGAACGCGCTCGAGGGACTGAATTGCCTGTACTGCTCGTATGCCAACGGGTTGCTGGCCTACGTGGTGGAAATTGCGGGACGCACCGAGCAGCACTGGTGCCCGATCAAACATGCGCGGCGAATCCAGCACGCCCACGACCGCTATTCGCATTTCCTTCCGTATGGCAACGCCGCCGCGTACCGCGAGCGCATCGATAAAGTGCGCGACGATTTCAAGGATCTGAAGGGCCGAAAATAGATCGGCCGCAGGACTAAACCACGAAGGAGAACTGATGGCTCCAACGTACGGGAACGGAAAGATTTGCTATATCGAAATTCCCACCACGGACATTGCGCGCTCGGCCGATTTCTACAAACGGGTATTCGGATGGGGCATCCGAAAACGCGGCGACGGTAGTACAGCGTTCGACGATACGACCGGCGAAGTGAGCGGGAGCTGGGTGCTGGGCCGCGCACCTGCGGGAGCTCCAGGGCTGCTGGTGTACATCATGGTTGACAGCGTGGCCGCGACGATCGAAGTGGTCGTCGCCAATTTCGGCGTGATCGTGCAACCGATCGGCGTGGACGCGCCGGAAATCACCGCAAGATTCCGCGACCCGTCAGGCAATGTGATCGGCCTCTATCAGGAGCCGTCCAAACCGAGCACGGATTAGGCCGCAGAACCCTTCCAATTCCACGAGCCCGCGTTTCTTGACCGCACCGCGCGCTCTCGCCTAAACTAGTTGTTTCGTTCACGTCCGCTTGAGCGGACCTAGGAGCCCGCGTTGCCGAAACGCACCTTTCAACCCCACGTGCGCGCCCGTCACAAAAAGCACGGCTTCCGCGCGCGGATGAAAAGCAAGGGTGGCAAAAGAGTTCTTGCACGACGCCGCAAAAAAGGACGTCACAA
Source organism: uncultured Acidobacteriota bacterium (assembly GCA_963707165.1). Classification (GTDB taxonomy): domain Bacteria; phylum Acidobacteriota; class Terriglobia; order Acidiferrales; family UBA7541; genus Palsa-147. The sequence goes on from CAVPPO010000003.1 coordinate 806,551, forward strand.
CCTCACGCGCGTCTGATCGCGCGCGCCTCGATTACCCGCGGGCCTGCCGGCTGGTGCGGCGCGCCGAATTCGACGCGGTGTACCGCGAGGGGCGGCGCCGCGCGAGCCCGTCATTCGTCGTCTTCCTCCGCCCCAATGGAAGCGAGATCAGCCGCTTCGGCCTGAGCGTGAAACGCGCTCTAGGCGGCGCGGTGAAACGCAATCGGATCCGCCGGCGCGTCCGCGAAATTCTGCGCCTGCATCGCCAGGAGATCGCATCAGGATGGGACATCGTGATTCATCCGCGCCCGCAGGTAGCCACGGCGGATTTCGCCGCGATCGCGGCGGAGCTTCTGAAATCCATCCTGCAGGCCACAACGAAATGAAGAACAATTTCGCCCCGCCTTTTGTACCGCCGGTCTCGCACGCGGGGCCGGCGTCTTCAACCGCGCCCGAGGAAAAACGCACAATCGTGTCGTGGTTTTTGATTTTTAGCATCCATCTGTATCGCGCCTTACTCTCCCCATTCCTTGGCGGCAATTGCAAATTCTATCCATCCTGCTCGCACTACGCCGAGCAAGCGATCGCGATCCACGGTGCGCGCCGCGGTACATGGCTCGCGCTGAAGCGCCTGCTTCGCTGCCGCCCGTTCGTGCGCGGCGGATTCGATCCCGTCCCCGATCGCCATGAATTCGATTTCCACGCCCCGCTGCACGGACAGGAGTCCTCTCAATGAAAGAGTTGTCCGATCAGCAGCGAGTCCTGATCGCCTTCGCGCTGATGCTCCTGATTCTTTTCGTCTGGGGCAAATTCTTCAAACCGCCCGCGCCTCCTCCTTCAACCGCGCCGAAGCCGGGACAAACTTCCGCCGCGACGCCCGCTCCGGGAACGAATGAAGCAGCCCCTGCCGCCGCGGCCGCCACTCCCGCGGTCGAAACGATGGTTCCGCTCCCCGCCGGTGCGATTCAAGCCAGCGAAGAGCAGCCCATCGTCATCGAAAGTTCTCTCTATCGCGTCGAAATGACCAACCGCGGCGGCGTGGTGCGAAGCTGGAAGCTCAAAAAATATCTGAACGACGAGAAGCCACCGAAGCCGCTCGAGCTGGTGAATGTGCCCGCCGCCCAACAAATCGGCGCGTGGCCGCTCTCTTTCTCGCTCGACGATTCCGCCGCAGAGTTGAAGGCCAATACAAGTCTCTATGAAGTTTCAACCTCATCCCACGCGGGCGACACTCTAAAAGCGCCCGCCGAAGTCACTCTCCACTGGAGCGATGGCCATCTCGATTTCGTCAAGCATCTGAAATTTGACGAAAGCTACATCGTCGATCTCAGCGCCACCGCCAGCGTGGACGGCCATCTTCTCCCCGCGGCGATCGCCTGGCGCGGTGGATTTGGCGATGTCGGCGTAGCGCAACAATCGCAAGGCGTCGGTGTCTTCTACAATGAAAACGGAAAGCTGAATGTCCTCCAACTGAAGAAACTCGGCACCCCCGACCACCAGGAAATCCGCGCCCAGCAACCCGGCAGCTTCGCCTATGCCGGAATCGAAGATCAATTCTTCACCGCCGCATTCCTGCCCAACAACGGCACGTTGAATCTCTGGCACTCCGTCCAACAGCACGATTTCGACGATAACGGCAAGCCCGGCCAGGAGCCCGAAGCGCAGATGGCCGCCGGCTCCGCCATTCCTGCGCCGCTCAACATGCGCATGTACATCGGCCCGAAAGACATCCACATTCTCGCCACCGTCAGGCCGCCGCTCGACGATCTGGTTCAACTTGGTTGGTTCGGCATTATTGCCAAGCCGCTGCTCGAAGTCCTGCAATGGACGCACAAATACATCACCGACTGGGGCTGGGCCATCGTCGTGCTCACCCTGGTGATCAATATGCTGCTTTTCCCGCTCAAGGTGAAAAACTGGCGCTCCATGAAAAACATGCAGCGCGTAGCGCCCGAAGTGAAGACCATCCAGGATCGCTACAAAAAATATTCCTTCAACGATCCACGCAAGCGAAAAATGAACGAAGAAATCATGGCCATCTACAATCGCGAAGGCATCAATCCGCTGGGCAGTTGCCTCCCGATGTTGGTGCAGATGCCCTTCCTCTTCGCTTTCTATCGCATGCTTTCCGGAACCATCGAGCTGCGCCACGCGCCCTGGGGCGGGACCTGGATTCACGATCTCTCCGCTCACGATCCCTATTACCTTCTGCCCATCGTCATGACCATCACCATGTTCGTGATGCAGAAAATGACGCCCATGCCCGCTACGGATCAAGCCCAGCAAAAAATGATGACCTACATGCCGCTATTTTTCGGATTTATCTTTTTTCGCTTGTCGGCAGGGCTGAATCTCTACTATTTCGCGACGAACCTGGTGGGCATCGTGCAGCAATATTATCTGGTGAAGACCGATCCGCTGAATGCCAAGGCGCCGGCCAATAACAAGAGAAAATGAGCTGCCGCGCTCGAAGCGCGGCGCACAAAAATGCCGATGAAATCAGAATTGATTCACGAAGGAAAACTGGACCGCGAGGCGGCGCAGCAGGAAATTCGCCGCTATCTGGACCTATTGCTGCGCGAGACGCAACTAGACGTGCGCTACGAGATCACTCTGGCCAAAGAGGCCACAACCGGATCCGGCGAGCCGCAAGTCCAGATCGATTTTAGCGGGCCCGATGAAGCCCTACTGATCGAGCGCCAGGCCGACCTGTTACTGGCCATCGAACACATCGCGCTGCGCTGGCTGCATCTCGAACCCGAATATTTCGATCAATTCCGTTTCGATTGCTCGGGCTTCCGCGCACTGCGCCTCGAAGAACTGAAACTTTCCGCCCGAGTAGCCGCGCAAAGAGTCCGCGAAACCGGCGAAGCATTCCACTTCAACCCCATGCCGGCCCGCGACCGTCGCCTGATTCACCTGGAACTAACAAACGCTCAAGGCGTACGCACCAGCAGCGAGGGCATAGGCGAGCGCCGCCACTTGGTAATCTACTCGACCGCCAAGCCCCCCAAGCGCTAAGCAGCTCGCGCGCCCCCGCTCAAACCTCCACCACAACTCCCGCCTTCCCCACATTGAAGCTCCGCGTCCGCCCAATCATCTCTTCCCGACCCGCACACTCATGAATATGCCCGCAAAATAAATAGTCCGGCTGCTCTCGCTCAATCCACGTCCGCAAAGCCGAGCTCCCGGCATGTTTTCCCGCGGCAAATTCATCCAATTGCGAATCTCGCGGCGGCACATGCGCCACAAGATAAAGCGCCTTCAATCCATCAAATGCCGCCAGCGCTTCAGCGATCTGCTCCTCGGTATATTCCCCCGGCGTCTTAAACGGCGTGATGTTGCTGTAACCCAAGCCAGCCCAATTAGCTCCTCCAAGCCGCCGCACCTGCCGGTGAAAATCCACAAATCCAAATCGCCGGCAAAATTCCCGCGACTCCTCGTGCGATTCATGATTCCCCGGCAAAACCCAAAGCCTCTCACCCAGCGGCGCAAGAATCTCCCCGCAGCGATCGAGCCCTCTCCCAAAAGTAGAAAGGTCGCCATTCGCCACATAAATATCCGCGGGCTGAGCCACAATTTTCTCCAGCGCCCGCGTATCCCCATGGATATCGCTGAACACCAGCACTCTCATTCCGGTTTCGTCTCGGATTCCGGCATGTGCGATTTCTTCATCCGCAATCCAGCCGTCCCCTCGGCCCAATCTTCTTCAATCAATTTTCCATTCGAATCAAATAAAAGCCGAAACCGGAACGGTGCCGGCATCCTCTGCCCGGGTTCCATAAATCGCGAGTCCGCGAATTCCACAATGTGCTGATCTCCCACCGCCCGCGAATGAATCACCGGAAATCGCGCGAACCACAAATATACTTGCACGTCCGAAAGATTCATGGCCTCGGCAGTAAAAGCATCCGGCGGCGAATTCGCCAGAAATTGAAATGAAGCAGGCGGCGCATTCCGCAAATCAAATCGCGCCTGATAAATCCCGCCGGCGGTGCGAATCTTTCCGCTCCAATCGAGCAACGACGGCGGTGAAGGAATCGCCGCCAGTCGAATCACGTCGAGATGATTTCTCTCTGCATATTGCCGCACGCGCTCGAGCGCAAAATGGTGTGCCACTCCACAAGCCGCAATGTAAACCACGAGCAGATACGTACCCGCTTGGCACCAGCGCGCCCGCGTTATCGCAAACCCGCGTCCGCCGGCCATCGGCAAAAAGAAAATCGCCGCTAGCACCGCCGCAATAATCAACAAAATCCACACGTGAAATGGAAATCCGAACCACCGCGAGAGCCACCAAACTCCGACGGCCGAAACATTGAATAGCAGCCACATCGATCCAGCCCGCACCGTAGCCTTTTCCCAATCGCGAAACACATACGCTGCAACTTGCGGCACGAGCACGATGCCCGTGAACACAAAATCGACGATAAACACGAAGTCCCACGCCACGCGATCGGTCGAAAATGGATTCCACAGCCGCGTTCCGTAAGAAGTCGCCGCGTCAAAAAGGATGTGGCTGGCGATGCCAACCGCGTAGATGAACGTAAGCATCCAGAAGGAAGGCGCCTGCCAGTTTCGCCGCCGGCAATACCATCGCGTCAACCAAGCCAACGCCAGCGCAAAAACAGGCAATCCCACGAACGAGTGCGTAAACCCGCGATGCAGTTTGATGGTGGCAAGCCGGTCGTCCGAAAAAATCTCCGCCCAAATGACGGCAACCACATCCACATCAGGAAACACAGACCCAAGAAAAGCCGCGAAGGTAGCGACCTTCCCCTCGCGCTCCGCAAAAAACCCCTTGCCGATCAGCGTCCCGGCAATTCCATGAGTGATCGGATCCATGCGCTAAGGAATTGCATCCAGTGTTCTTAGTTTGTCATCCCGAACGAAGTGAGGGATCTGCATTTTCTTCATCCGGGGATTCATCTACACAACTTCAATCAACGGCGAACTCTTCTCAATAACGCCACCAATCACTGAACCACGCACGCCATGGCGCCCTAAACCCTCCACGGCCGCATCCACATATTTTTTCTCCACAGCCACCAACAATCCACCAGAAGTCTGGGGATCAAAAAACAAATTCCGATAATCCTCTCCGAGGCCGTCAGCAAACCACACACACCCTTCCAAAAACGCCTGATTATTCCGCAATCCTCCCGACAAAAATCCCGCCCGCGCGGCGTCAATCGCCCCTGTCAAATATTCCACGCGCCCATGCTCCAAACGCAACGAAACCCCGCTACCAATCGCCATCTCCCGCGCATGTCCCAACAATCCAAATCCAGTCACATCCGTAACGGCATGCACCGGCGCAGCGTTAACTCCCGCCGCCGCAATTAATTCGTGCAAAGCTTCCGCCGCCGCGCGATTTAATCGTGTCATCGACTCCGTGGCCGCCCGCACCGGCTCATCGCCAATCTTCCCCTGCTTCAACCCAGTAGCAATCACCCCAGTCCCAATCGCCTTAGTCAAAATCAAAACATCGCCCGGCCGCGCACCGATGTTCTTCCAAATCTTCCGCGGATCAATCAATCCCGTCACCGCGTATCCAAATTTCAATTCCTCATCGCGAATCGAATGTCCACCCAATACAGAAGCCCCAGCCTCAGTAATCTTGCTCAATCCCCCGCGCATAATTTCTTCCAACAAATCCGGCGATTCGCCCGGCGGAAATCCCACAATCGAAAGCGCCGAAACCGGCCGCCCTCCCATCGCATACACATCGCTCAAAGCATTCGCCGCCGCCACCTGCCCAAACGCGTACGGCTCATCCACAATCGCGGTAAAAAAATCCACCGTCTGCACCATCGCTAATTCCGGCGTGAGCTGATAAACCCCAGCATCATCCGCAGTCTCAAATCCCACCAACACATTGGGATCGTCCCCGCGCGGCAATCTCTTCAACACCTGCTCCAAAATACTGGGACTCAATTTCGCCGCGCACCCAGCCGCCTTAGCCGTAGATGTAAGCTTCACCGCCGCTCCCACAAATGACCTCCTAAGCCACGCGCCCCAGAATTATACAGTTCCGGGATAATCGCGCCTCACTTCAACTTCGAATACTCGGCCTTGGCTTTCTGCAAGATCGGAATCTCCGCGTCCGCATCCTTCCACAACGCCAAAAAATCCTGATACGCCGCGCGCGCCTTCACGGTATCGCCCTGCATCACATACGCCCGCGCAAGTCCAAGATGCGCCAACGCGCCGATCGGCTCATTGGTTGCAACTACACGATGCTCGACGATCTTCTGAAACTCACTCGCCGCATCACTGCCCTGATGTGCCGCCAAATACGCTTCTCCACGCACATAAATGGGATACATTGCCGTCCAATAGAAATCGCTCGAGGTCGCCACACCCAGCTCATACGGCGCCGCAACTCTTAAGGTGTCAATTGCCTCAGCGGCATTTCCCCGATTGACCGCAAGCTTCGCCCGCAGGGTCGGCAGATAACTGAACTGCACGAGCGTGTCCTCCGGAAGCCTCTTCGCCAAATCGTCAGTCAGCTCTCGCGCTCTCGAGTCCTCCCCTGCATACGCCAGCGCAAGCGCAGCTCCGTACTGCACGTCGCGTGCCGTCGAGCGCCCCTGCGCCAACTTGGCACGCCGTCGCGCTTCCTCCGCATTGCCAAACAATCCTTCCCGCGCACCCGACAGCGCAACGTACAACGCCGCAGTCTCCTTCTCTTGCGCCCGCTCAGCGGAATCCATCGCCAGGCGCGAAAATTCCCGCGCGTCCTTCAGCCGCCCGAAATACCCCGCAGTCTCCGCTTCCAAACCCAGCAGCGCGTCCTCTGTTCCCACCTTGCCCGCCGACGCGGCTACCTGCCGCGCCATTCCCGGCGCATCGTTCTGCAAAAACGCAATCACATATTTCCCGGCCGATATAAAAATATTATCCAGTTTGCGTTTCAGCGCTTCCTCATAGATGCCCTTCGCCTCATCCAAACGATTCAGAGAGATGTAGTCAAACATGAGGTTCGAATAGGCGATGACAAAATCCGGACTCAGCCGGACTCCTTCGGTGCCTTCCTCCACCGCTTTCTCATACTGTCCGAAGACCGGATAAATTCCACCCGACAGCAGGTTATGCGGCGTGTCCGCGCGAGGATACGCCTGTATCCATAGCTCGCAGCTCTGTTTCGCTTTCTCCAGGTCTCCAGTGATCACGAGATGAAAGTTCGTTGTGATGAAATATTTCTCCGGCTCACTCGCTCGGTCACGCAGGTCGTAAGCCTTTCGAATGTATTCAGCAGCCGCGTCCGTTTCCCCGGCATCCCCATACGTCCGGCCCAACATCGCATACGCCAGCGCAAAATTTGGGTCCAGCTCGGTGGCATGCTTATAAAACGGAATCGCGGCGAGCGAACCGGTGGCGGACAAGACTTTCTGTCCGGAACTGAACGCTTTTAGCGCCTCAAGCGACGGCGTAGTGGCCTGTTCGAGCGGCGTCGCAAACTTCTGCACGGTGCTCAACGACTCGCCCAGCTTGTTCCGGATTTCCGACGCTGTCTTTCCCAGCGCATCGAGCACATGGTCCTTGTCGCTCGCCGTAGCCTCCGCACTCGCCAGCGATCTGCCGCTTTCGCAGTTCACCGCCTTCACCGTCAGTAGATACTGCGTGCCAATCTGCGCGATCGATCCTTCCAGAACTGCCGCGCTCCCCGTTCGCTGGCAAATCTCCCGCGCAATCTGCGCAGTCAATTTCACATCCGGTTTCTGGTCCATCATCTGCAAGGTCTGCCGGATCTGCTCATCGGAAATAATGCTCAAGAATGGCGACTGCTCGAGTTGCACAGAAAGCCCCTGCCGCAAAGTCCCGTCAAACACCGCATCACTGGTGGCGTTGGCAAAATCTGCCAAAACAATAGTGTCCTTCTCAGTCAAAGTAGCGTGCCCTTTGCGCCCCAACAGCAGCCACGCGCCCACGGCCGATGCAACAATCACCAAGCAAGCCGCAACGGTTTTGAACTTGTAGGGTCGGGCCCTTAGTCCCGCCCGCTTTTCGGCCCGGTCGGCCCGCGACAGAGCCTCGCCACCCACGACCGCCGACCGTCCGACCGCCGTATCCCGCTTCACCCTCTGCAAATCCGCGCGAATCTCCCCCGCGCTCTGATACCGCAGCTTCCGATCTTTCTCTAACGCTTTATCGATGATCTCTTCCAGCTTCGGCGCGATATCCGGATTCAATCGCACCGCCGCCACAGGCCCGCGATTCAGAATCGCCTCCGCAATCACTCCAGAAGTCTCTCCTCGAAACGCCTGAACGCCGGTAGCCATCTCGTAAAGCACCACTCCAAACGAAAACAAATCCGTCCGCGCATCCAGCTCCTCGCCCCGCACCTGCTCCGGCGACATGTAAGTAATCGTCCCAACGGTAGCGCCCAGCCGCGTGAGTTGGTCGAGTTCACTCGCCGTAGGGAGAGCCGAAACATTCACCCCACCGCTCGCCGGCGCCAGCTTCGCCAATCCAAAATCCAAAATCTTGGCGTGCCCGCGCCGGGTTTCAGGGTTTGTACTTGAAAACCCTGACCCACGATAAGTCACGAAAATGTTTGCTGGCTTGATATCCCGATGAATGATTCCCCCCGCATGAGCAGCATCCAGCGCGTCGGCAATTTCGATGGCCAACTCCAAAAGCTTCTCCGTTTGCATCGGCCGCCCACCGATGCACTCCTTCAGCGTCGTGCCGGCCAGAAATTCCATGGCGATGAACGCGCGGCCGCCCTCCTCGCCAATGTCATAAATCGTGCAGATATTCGGATGGTTGAGCGCCGAAGCCGCCTTGGCCTCGCGCTTGAATCGTTCCAGTGCCTGAGGATCGCGCGCCAATTCGTCAGGAAGGAATTTCAAAGCCACAGCGCGGTCTAACCGGGTGTCTTCAGCCTTAAAAACGACACCCATCCCGCCGCCGCCAAGCTTTTCGAGCACGCGATAATGGGAAATGGTCCGGCCGGAGAGTGAAGAAGAATCAGCCACAGCGCCGCAATCTTAGGGTGCGCCCAGCAAGCAAGTCAACGCGCCGCGGAAGGTAGCGCCGGCGTCCCCGCCGGCATCTTACGGTCCCAAGTGTAGGCTAGTGCCGCAATCGACCGCGGACTCGCAGCCCGTCGGCTCCGTCTTCCAGCCTCAAGCATCCAGCCCCAAGCTTCTAGCACCTACTTCGCCACCGGAAAATCTTTCGCCGCGTCCGCTGCCGTTGGAAAAATCGGAATCACCTTATTCACCTGCGTCATCTTCAGAACGCGCTCGACCATGCCATGCGCCCCCGCCAGCCGCAGCGTCCCGCCCGCCTTCTTCAGCTTCGAATAGCACTTCACGATTTGTCCCACCGCGGCGCTGTCCACGTGATCGAGCGTCGTGAGATCGAAGATAAAATTCTTTTCGTTGCTCTGGATGTGCGAATCGATTTCGCCGCTCACCGCCTGGCAATCCGAGCCCATCAAGAATCGCCCCGTCATTTCCAGCACCACGATTCCTGGTTCGATCTGCTTCTTCGCATATTTCATGGTGGCGCTCTCCGCGCGCTTGTTATTCCTCGTAGGGGAATTGGCGGATCATCTGCATGCAATCGCCCAGCGCTTCCAGCAGCGAATTGCCCCAGCCGCACGGAAGGACCGCCGCTGTATTTTGGTTGACGTGTTTATCCGCTTCCGCAAAAAAACGCGAGTGCTGCCCGGGCGGCCTCTCCACATACTCCCGTACCGTGATCCGGAATTCGATTTCACGGTCGCCATCTTTCTTCTTCATACAATAAAACGAGAGTTGAGCCAACTCCTCGGCGGCATTCTTTTGTGCGTAATGCCAGTCCGGCACGTTGCGCCTCCTTGCTCAATCTGAATTTGCCGGATTATACCGCACGCCCGGCCGCGCGCTTCCGTCGAATAAACGCCGCCGCAATTTCTAGCCCGCGCGTCTCTTCCCGGGTACCGCTGGCGTCCCCGCCGGCATCTTACGACCACACAAATCGCAAAAAGCAATCATCACGCGCAGACTTGCAGCGCCCATAGCGGAACTCGTAGTCCCGGCACCCTTCTTCTAACCTCAATCCTCCAACATCCAACTTCTATTGCAGCTTCTCGTATTCAGCCTTAGCCTGCTGCAAGATCGGAATATCCGAGTCAGCATCCTTCCACAATGTGAAAAAATCATTGTAGGCCGCGCGAGCCTTCGCGCCATCGCCCTGCAAGGCGTAAGCGCGGGCAAGGCCGAGATGCGCGAGCGCGCCCAGTGGGAAGTCTATTGAGACTCCCCGGTGGTCGAGAAACTTCTGAAACTCAGTTGCTGCCGCAGCGCCGTTGTGGGCTTGTAGCTGCGCTTCGCCGCGAATGTAGACGGGATACATTGTTCCGATTAATGGCGGCGGCCCGCCTAGCTCGTACGGTGCAGCAGCTTCGAGCAACATCACTGCTTGGGTGGAATTGTTGGCGTCAAGCTCCAACGCTGCCTTGAGGGTCGGCAGCCAGTAAACCTTGAGCACCGTGAACGACGGGTAGGACTTCTCCAGTTCATCTACGATGGCCTTCGCGCGAGCGCCTTCACCAATTCGCGCCAGTGTCAGGGCCGCCAACATTCTCACGTCCCGGCCCGGAGCCAGCGCCAGTGCTGCTCCAATACCTTGCTTGGCGGCTGCTGTGTTGCCGAACTCCGCTTCCCGAAGAGCGGCGTTCACCTGCCAGAGCGCCGCCGTTTCTTTCGAATCGTCACGCACTGCCGAATCCACGGCACGCCGGGAAAAGTCTCGCGCTTTTACGAGCCGTCCGTAATACGCCTCTGAATCGGATTGGAACGAGAGCAAGAGGTCTTCACTTCCAGGCTTCCCTGCAGCCCAAGCCAGTTGCCGCGCCATCTCTGCCGTGTCGCCTTCGACAAAGGCCAACTGATAGATCGTCCAGTGCAAGAAATCGCCATCGAGCTTGAGCTCTTCGGCCCGCTGAATTGCCTTTTTCGCGTCGTCCGGTCGGTTGAGTGCAAGGTAGTCGACTGCGAGGTTGCCGTAACCACTTACCGCATTCGGTTCCAATCGCAATGCTTCTTGCGTTTCAGCTGCCGCCTTTTCGTACTGCCCAAGGTTGCTATAATCGGCCCCCAAGTTGGCAATAGGCACGAAATCCTTCGGATAGCTCTTGGCCCAAAGTTCGTAGACTTGAATCGCCTGTTCTAACTCCCCGGTGACTCCGTCGTAGTACAAGGCGGAGATACGGTATTTTTCATGTTCACTGACCCGGTCACGGAGTGCATAGGCCCTCTTGATATTCTCCGCCGCCAGACTGGCCTGTCCGAGGTTGCCATATTCAACTCCCAGAGCCGCGTAGGCTGCGGCGAAATTCGGGTCGAGTTCGAGAGCGTGCTTCATGAACGGAATCGCCGCCGCGTCTCCTTTAGTACGCGATGTCGTTATGCCCATGCTGAAGGCTTTCAGTGCCTCAAGCGAGCTTGTCGTGGCCTCAACCGGAACATCGAACTTCTGAATGGAAGCCAGCGATTCACCAAGCTTGCCTCGCAGGCTGGAGGCTGCCGTACTCAGTGCTTTCAACACGTCCTGCTTCGTCGCCGCCTCTTCTTGCTCTTTGGCCAACGTGTCGCCGGTGTTGCAGCTAACCGCATCGATCCCGACTACGTACTGGCCGCCCAAGTTCGAAATCGAGCCCAAGAGGATCGCCTTGCTGCCCGTGCGCACGCAGAGTTCTCCAGCCACATCACGGGTGATGCGGTCGCCGGGTTGGCGGCCCATCAGGCGCATCGTTTCACCCACCTTGCGGTCGGAAAGAATGTTGAGATACGGAGATTGCCCGAGCTGCACCGCCAGCGCTTGCTTCAAGGCGCCGTCGAAGACGGGGTCTCCAGTGGTGTTATCGAAATCCGCAAGAACGATGGTGTCCTTCTCCGCCAACGGCGCTGTGGGGCGCGGACGCATGTAGAAAACTCCGGCAACCACGGTGGCAATCACAATCAAAGCAACGGGAACCAGAATCTTCCAGAGTTTTCCGCCTCGAGCGGCCGGAATTTCCGCGACGCTCACCGCAGCCGATGATCCAGCACGCGCAACAGAACCCGACGATTGCGCAGCGGGCTGCACGACGCTCTGAGAAACCGTATCCTGCGCCGCCGTCACCGGCCCGGAGCTCGTGGCTGCCAAGCGCCCCGTATCCGTATCCCTCTTCACGCGCTGCAGCTCCGCGCGCATATCTGCGGCGTGCTGGTAACGCAGGTTGCGGTCCTTCTCCAGCGCTCTGTTGACGATGTGTTCGAGTTCCGCCGGCAAATCCGGATTCAGCCGTACCGGCGCAACCGGCACGCGATTCAGAATCGCTTCCGTAACCACGCCGGAAGTTTCGCCGCGAAATGGCAGCGTCCCGGTAGCCATCTCGTAAATCACCACGCCAAAGCTGAACAGATCCGTGCGCGCATCCAACTCTTTCCCGCGCACTTGCTCCGGCGACATGTAAGCAATCGTCCCCACCGCGGTCCCAGGGCTAGTCAGTTGCTCCGGGCCTACTCCTCCCGCCGCATCAGCCGCCTGCGTCGCATCGGATTCCGCAACTTCTTGCGGCTTCACCTTCGCCAATCCAAAATCCAGAATCTTCGCGTGCCCGCGTTTGGTCACAAAAATATTCGCGGGCTTGATGTCGCGATGCACGATCCCCTCGGCATGCGCGGCATCGAGCGCGTCCGCAATTTCGATCGCCAGTGAAAGCAGCGTGTCCGTGTCCAGCGGCTTGCCGGCAATGCGGTGCTTCAGCGTCACGCCGTCCAGGCACTCCATGACGATGAATGCCTGGCCGTTCTGCTCGTCAATCTCATGAATAGTGCAAATATTCGGATGATTCAGCGCCGAAGCAGCTTTCGCCTCGCGCTGAAACCGGCTCAGCGCCTGCGGGTCTTTGGCGATTTCATCAGGGAGGAACTTCAGCGCCACGAAGCGGCCGAGCTTGATGTCCTCGGCCTTGTACACCACGCCCATCCCGCCGCCCCCGAGTTTCTCGAGGATCCGGTAGTGCGATACGGTCCGCCCGGAAAGTGAAGAGGAATCAGGCATTGAGGCGCATCTTATTCAAGGCCCCAACCCAAGTCAACGCACCGCGGCAATTCATTCTCGCCATAGGCCCACGCTAACCGGAATAGGAATGAGGATCTCCACAGTGCGGATCACTGCGGCGCGTTGCTAGACTCGCGCAGCAGCACAACATCAGCGTCGATGCGCCGAGTCAGCACACCGAGAGTTTTGCCATCGGGCGACCAGCGCAAGTCCATGATCAGATCGGACTTGACGTTCGTGATCGGATGCCCCGGGGCGCCGTCCAGCGGCTGCAGCCACAGGTTCGACACTCCATTTTTCACGATCGGGTAAACGAGGGCTTTTCCGTCGGGCGAATACCTCGGGCTGTTGGCAATGTCGGGATTCGGATCGAGCATGCGAACGGTCGGCTGCGGTCCGGCGTCGAGCGGAACCACGGCAATCTTGTGGACCGGGTTTGCTTCACCAAGCTCGACGCCGAAGGCCACCGACTTGCCATCCGGCGAAAGATCCACATAGGTGCCCGCGGCGAAGGCGTGGGGGATGGGCGTTCCGGGCAGAATCTCGGGCGCCCCTCCATTCAACAGCACGCGTCCGACCTGACTCGCGTCTTGGTCCAGGTAATAAGCCCACTTCGAATCGCGAGAACACTCGGGAGAGGTATCGAATCGTCCCTTCGACAGCTGCTTTAGGTTGCTGCCGTCGGCGTTGGCCCGCCAGATATTCATGCCGCTCCCGCCTCCGCGGTCGATCAATGCGAGAAGCAGGGTCTGCCCGTCCGGGCACGCGACCGGAGCGTAGTTCGAAACAAGGCTCGCGAGCGTGGTCTTATTGTTTCCGTCGCTGGAAACGCGCACCAGGTGGTTGTCTTCCGTGAAATAAAATCCATCGTTGCCGGCCCAACTGAAATTCAGAGCGCCTTTCTGCTGTTGCGGAATGGCGGGATTAAGAGAGTTCGTTCCCGCTCCACCAGCCGGCATCGTGTACATGGTGTACAAAGCCTTCGATTGAACCGTAGCCGCTGTTTTCGCATCTGCCGAAAGCGTCAACGAGTCGTAGCTGTTTGTGTCCTTCGTGATGGCATGGAACTGGCCGCCGGGGTAAGTAACAAGCCCGATTTGATTGTGGTTCAGGCCGGTGCTGAGATCTTGATACTGCACCAGAAGGCCGCGGCCATCCGGCATCCACGCCGATTTAAAAAATACGAATCCTTTGAAACCCACGAAATCTCGAATCTTTCCTGAATCAATATCCAGCATTTGAATCGGGCCGGGAGCCCGGCCAAAATTCGTCAAGGCGATGCGCTTGCCGTCAGGCGACCATGAGAGGAAAAAGTGCGAGGCGCCCACGGGGCCACCGGCGATCATTTTCTCATCCGTGCCATCCGCATTGGCCACCAGAAGCTGGAACTTTCCGACCTCGGGATTGTTCGCGCGCTCGTACGCGATGTGTTTTGCGTCCGGCGAAAACGCAGCGTTGGTGTCGATATCGCGCACGACGGTTTGCGGATTGCCGCCCAGAACCGGGGCGCGGTATAGATCGAACGCGTCGCGCGCGGAGGTGCGCGCCTTGCGGAAATGGAAATAATTTCCGTCCGGAGAAAATTCGAAATTCCGGTAGAACGCTTCCGTGGGTGCGATAATTTGCGTATCGCTGTTGGTTGGAACATGGCGCAGCCAGATACTCGCCTTTCCCGCGTCGTCCACTTCGCTCAAAATATATTTTCCATCGGGCGAAATGGCCGCGGCCTGCGATTTGCCGTTGTCCGTGATTTGCGAAATCGCGTAATTTTGAAACGGCAGTGCCGCTTTGCCGCTGAACATCGAGTACACGCCGTAGCCCGCCGCCGCGAGCAGAATCAGCAGCAAGACAACGCCTGCCGTCAGGCCGAGTTTGTGATGCTTCGCCGCTTCGACTACAGAACTTCCGGAGCCATGCGTCACAGCCGAGCTCGAGCCCGTGCCGGAGCCCGAGCCCGCCGATGCCACGCTCGTTGCAGGTTCCGCCGGAGCCGCGGGCGTCGCTCCCGAGGAAAACGCGGCGGTGGCGATCGCCGCCGTCGTGGTCACTGTGCGAGCACTCGAATCAATTTCGCGCCGGATGCGCTTCAAATCCGCGCGCATTTCCGCGGCAAACTGATAGCGCGTCTCGCGGTCTTTCTCGAGCGCCTTGGCGATCACCCGCTCCAGTTCCGCCGGCACATCGGCGTTCAGCCGCACAGGCGGAACCGGCGCCGCGTCCAAAATGGCCTTGAAGATCAAACCCGTGCTTTCGCCGCGGAACGGGGGCATGCCGGTGGTCATTTCGTAGAGCACATCGCCAAATGAAAATAGGTCCGTGCGAGCGTCCACGTCCTTCGCGCGCACCTGCTCGGGCGACATATACGCGACCGTCCCGAGCGTGCTGCCCGGACTCGTCAAATGTTCGGGAGCCACCGCGCCGACAGTTTCCTGCGTCGCGTCCATCGCCGGCGCGTTCGCCGGAGCCAGCGTCTTCGCCAGGCCGAAATCGAGCACTTTGGCGTGCCCACGCCGGGTTTCAGGGTTTGTACCTGCAAACCCTGACCCAACATAAGTCACGAAAATATTCGCCGGCTTGATGTCGCGATGCACGATGCCCTTCGCGTGCGCCGCGTCGAGCGCATCGGCAATCTCAATTGCCAACTCCAGCGTATCTTCGAGAGGAAGCGGCCGGCCCGAAATGCGGTGCTTGAGCGTCTGGCCTTCGAGATATTCCATGGCGATGAACGGTCGCCCGTTGTCTTCGCTGATGTCGTAAATCGTGCATATGCCGGGATGATTCAGTGCCGACGCGGCCTGCGCCTCGCGCTGGAAGCGTTCGAGCGCCTGGCGATCCCGCGCCACCTCATCGGGAAGGAATTTCAGAGCGACCAGGCGATGAAGTTTGGTGTCTTCGGCCTTGTAGACCACGCCCATCCCGCCGCCCCCGAGTTTTTCGAGGACGCGATACTGGGCAATGGTCCGTCCAGAAAGTGGAGCAGAATCAGGCATGAGCGCGAATTTTATGCCGCGCCCTCACGCAAGTCAACGCGACCTGATGTCTCTATTCTTTCAACCTCCAGCCTCCAGCTTCTAGCGTCTAAAACGCGCTGTAAAAAAGGCGTGATTTGTATCGATTAGAAGTGGGTGGCGTCGTTTGTTTTCTTCGAGTTACGATCGTTTCTAATAAATTCGTGTATCGATTAGAAATCGCTGCCCGGCAGGCTGAGCCATTCGGCTTCGTGGCGCCGACAGTTTGCTGAAAGTCGAGGTGAAGTGCGGCGACGCGATTTTTAACCGAAACAAGGGTGCAATTAAAAAATCTGTAAGTCATACAAAACAAAGAGTCGAGGTCAGTTCTAACCGAAACATTTTGCGAAGCGCCCGTTTTGCTTCGTTGGCCGGTTCTTGCGGGAAGGCGCGCGGGAGATTGGCGCTCGAGGAAACGGTCGGTTTGGCGTCGGGGCCGTTGAGCCTGGCGTTGAAGCCGAAGATGCTGGGCTGAAAGCCCGGCGCTACAAAAGGCGGGGCGCCGTTTGGCGCGAGCGCCATTGATCTTGGCGTGGGAGCCAAGCATTGCTTTGTACTCCTTCTCTCTCAAATTTTCGGTGCGGCTAGCGGCAGGCGCAGGTAAGCCAGCACCGCGTTACGGGACTACGGACTACTGAAATATGGTCGTATGGTAATTATCAATTGTCAATTCCACAGACGTATTGAAATTAGAGATGGGAAGTTGGAAATGGGTTTGTCGAATTCGTGACTTTATCGCGGCTACTGGAACGACAACACCATCGCCTCGATTCGCGCGGAGGATGTGGCGGACATTAGCGGAGGGTGTGCCACCTTTCTCGACTCGTCACGGTCAGTCGCGAAAAGAACCGGTCCCAGGCTGCGGGACCGGTTCTCTATTTAGTTATCGGCGCCGACAGGAAAGAGCTGCTAGTGCCGAGGCAGCGCGGCATTGTATTTGGCTATGTCGAACGTACCCAGGCCGGTTACGTAGTCATAGCCGGGCAGCGCGGTGTAGAGACCATTGGCGCCCACGATGATGTCGTGGAAGCCCGCCGGAGAGGCAGGACTCGGGACTCCGGTCGCCCCCGTGTAGAGAACCGGAGCGGCAAAGCCGAGCTTATTGCTGTGTGCGCTCTGGAGGCGGGCCCAGACGCCGAGGGCCAGCGGCGATGACAGGCTCGTGCCGCCATAGCAGCAAGTCTCAGCGCCGTTCAGCCAGAGATAAACGCCGCTGTTAGGATCCGCATCCATGGCGATGTCCGGCGTTCCCTTACCGACCGTTGAAAGCGAATTGACGGGGGTTTGCCAGAACCCGGAAAGCTCGAATTGGCTCAAGCCACCGCCGCCCGCATACCAGCCGATCTCGTTGTCCCAAGTGCCATCGGCGTTAGTGAGCAGAGTTGTGCCGCCCGCGCCGATCACATACGTCGAAGACGACGGATATTCCACCATCGGAATGCCGGCGCCGGGCACGCCATTTGCGCCGACGGCAACGCCGCACGATGAGCCGGTGTCGCCGGTCGAGGCGAAGACAGTCTGTCCTTGCGCGGCCGCTTCGAGAAACGAATTGTCGTCCGCCAACATCGAGCCATCGAGATAAGGAAAGACTTCGCAGATGCCAAAGGATGCGCTTCCGGCTCGCGCGAGTTTCTGGGCGGCGAAGTGATTGAACATCAGCGCGGTGTCGGAATCAGTAAGCGAAGTGGTCGTATAGATATACAGAGTCGAAACTGTTCCGGCCATGCCCGTCGAATACTGAGTGTCGAGATCGAATTCATCCGCGCCCGAAGTATCGGGGCTGGCGAGACCGACCTGCACGATCTTGACCGGCACTTGCGCAAGACCATTGGCCTTTTCGGCGAGGCGCAAGTCGCTCACGACGCCGGAGACATCGCCCTCAGCAAAAATCGCGATGGCGGTCTTCGAGCCGTTGGGCGTGCCGGTAACGTCATAGGCGGTCCAGAGATTCTTGGCGCGATAGGAGCCCGGGAAAGTCGGGAGGCTGACGGCGTTCGACGCCAGAGGAAAACTCATCTTGGCGGCGTTGTTGAGACCGAGAACGGCTCCGACGATGCTGCCGAGTGCGGAGGGAACCTGCGCCGGGCCGAGATTCGCGTACACGGATGCGCCATTCACTCGATAGAGGCCCAACTGAGTGTTGAAGGCCTGGCGGACGGCGGCCGCAGTTCCATCCGCTGCGATCATTAGATTGTTCGGCTCCACTTGCACGTTTTGAAAACCTGCGCCAGAGAGATAGCTCACTACCGATTGCACTTCCGAACTGGACGGTGCGTAAGCGGCAGCGAAACCCGCGGGATCCAATTCCTGACCGTAGAGCGGAGCGCCGGGCGTGGTGATGTGCTGCACGTATTGGACGAGAGCGTCGCGATTTTGAATCTGCAGAGCGACATTCACGTGGATGGGTGTTGAATCGGGCAAGAGACCTTGCGAGGTCGCGTTGGCGAGGGCTGGGCCGATCGCCTGTGTGGAAGTCGAAATCCAATTCTGGGCCGCCACACTTCCGGAGACAACGAGAAGCAGCGCGCCGAGGGTCAGAGCGCGCAGGAACCATTCGGGAGACACACGTCCACTCATATCTTTGGTACTCCTTTCATTTTCGAGAATGAATTCGGCCGGTGGTTTACCGGCCGGGCCCGACTGCATCCGAGAGCGGAACAACTACATACGCAAAGTGACAGAGGCAATTGCGCTGCCAGAAATCTGAAATGATAAAAGTCCTTCTAAATCCAATGGAAACAGCGATGCAAGTCGAATGATGCGCCGGGGTAATAGAACGACGAGTCCGCTGCGGTCTATGTATTATTTGCAGGCGTAAGCAAAGCGGATGATTTCACTCGGAGAGATTTGAATAGCAGCTCATACAGCAATAACTGTACGCGTCGCAAACTAAATCGTGCAGTCATTTCTACCGCTGAAAAACTCACGCACGAGGCCGTGGAGTAGTACTAAAGTACTCTGAAATATCTGCCTTACATCGGGTAGTTTCGTAACAAGCGGTCAGCCCTCAACAAACGTTATCTACCTGAATCGACAACATTTAACTACTGGTACGCAAGGTGCGCATCGTTCTCTGACCGCGCAAGACACGCGGCCCATCGTGAGGGATCGAAGTGTCGATGGCCGCAGACCTAAAGGGAGGAACTTAATCCTGATGAAGCGAACAATTGCAGCAATTTTATTCGCGCTGTGCGTCGGTGCGTGGGCAGTCGCGGGCGACGCTCAATCCACTGCTCAGGGCGGCGCTTCCGCGCAAAGCGGGGCGTCGGCGCAGGCCAACAAGCAAGGCGCGCAAGCGTCCGGAAATGCTTCCGGAGCCGCCGGCGCGCAGGCCGGACATCAGTCGGCATCGCTCGCCGATGGCACCACTATGAATGCCGCACTCACGTCTCCGGTGGACGCCAAGAAAAACAAGCCGGGCGATCCAGTTCATGCCAAGACGAGTCAAGCGACGAAATCGAACGGCCAAGTGGTGATCCCCAAGGGTAGCAAACTTGAGGGCCACGTAACCGATGCAAAGGCTCGCGGGAAAGACCAATCGGAATCGTCGCTGGGAGTTGTGTTTGACAAGGCGATTCTGAAGAACGGCCAGGAAGTCCCGCTGAATGTCGCCGTGCAAGCTCTGGCCTCCGCACAAGCTGTCGCGTCAGAAACGAGCCCCGTGGCGGACGATGGTCTGGCGATGGGCGGCGCAGCGGCAGGCAATGCTCGTACATCGGGCGGCGGCGCGCTCGGCGGCGTAGGTTCCGCGGCGGGAGGAGCCGTCGGCGCTGCAGGTCACGCCACTGGCACTGTCGGCGCAGTGGGAAACACAGCGGGAAATGTAGGCGGTGCCGCCGGTGGCGCGGTGGGCTCGACCACGAATGTTGCCGGTGCAACGCGAGGCGCCGTAGGCGGACTGAATTCCGCTGGTCAGCTAACCTCGAACAGCCAGGGCGTCTTCGGCTTGTCGGGGATGACGCTGCAATCGGTTACAAGCAGCAACACGCAAGGCTCGCTGATCACCTCAACCACGCGAAACGTCCACCTGGACAGCGGTACGCAGTTGCTCCTGGTCGCGACAGGTTCCGCGCAAGCTCAAGCCACAGATCAGTAGAATCTCCCCACGTTGACGTGTCCTCCGGCCTGAAGATTCGGGCCGGAGGACGCGACTCTTTTTCAGAATTAGACCGTGGGAACCGGCTCGCCCATCCGCCGAATCCGATTTGTTCGAGGACGAAGATTTCGGGCCACACGCTTGCCGTTAGCTCGCACGAGTGCGCCTGCCTTAGCAGGAGAATTAGTGTTTGCGCTTCGGGGTTACTTCAGCTTGGCGTATTCGGATTTTGCTTGTTGCAGGATTGGGATGTTGGGATCGGCGTCTTTCCAGAGGGCTAGAAAATCTTGGTAGGCGGTGCGGGCTTTGGAGGTGTCGCCCTGCAGGGCGTAGGCGCGGCCTGACTCGAGGTGGGCTAGCGCGCCGAAGATGCGGTTGCGAAAGATGCCGCGATGGTCGATGATTTTTTGGAATTCGGCGGCGGCTTCGGGACCCTTATGCTGCTGCAAGTAGGCCTGGCCGCGCACGTAGGGGATCTCGTAGAAGAAAGCGAGATCATAAGGCAGAGCCGGCTGAAGAAGTTCCACCGCTTTTGCAGGATCGTTGCGGTCGATGGCGATGGAGGCGCCGACCTCCGGCAGAACCATTTCATTAATGTCCGTCTCCGAAGGAAAGTCCTTCGCCAGCTTGCTCGCCACCGACTGGGCACGAGCCGTATCACCCGCCCATGCGAACGCAATGGCCGCGCCGCTATTGATTTCCGACGATTGAGCGATCTCCAGGGCCGCCGCGGCTTCCTTCCGGGCGCCGGCCGTGTCGCCAGTGACGGCCAGGATTTCGGCGAGATCGAGCAATGAGCTTGCCGCCGGCTCTTTCCTACCGAGGCCTTTCGCGCTTTCGGCGGCTCGATGCATTAAATCCCGAGCCTTCTCGAGATGTCCGACGCAGGCCTCCGATTGCGCCTGCTGATTCATTCCGTTCCCGGCCGACCACGGCGAATTTTTAAGAAGAAAATCGAGCTCACGGGCCATCACTGCCGAGTCGTTCTGAATAAACGCCAGTTGATAGGAAAGTACGTGAAAAGGGGGAATGTCGATTTTCTTCGCCGATGCCTGGTTGATGGTGGCCTTGGCTTCGTCATAGCGATCGAGGACGAGATAGCTGTTAGCGACGGCAAGATTCGAGAGGGAATCCTCCGGATCGAGGCGCTGCGCTTCCAGAGCCTTCGACAAGGCCTTCTCGGGTTGGCCTATAAGCGCGTATGCCACCGCCATATTGTTGGGGGGGAAGGAGTCGCGAGGATACGTCTGCGACCATTGCTCATATACCTGAAGCGCCTTCTGCCGGTCGCCGGGGACGTTGTCGTAGTAGTGCGACTCGATATAAAAGCGTTCCAGCTCGCTGGCGCGGTCGCGGAGATCGTAGGCTTTCTGCGTGTATTCGGCGGCAAGAGCGCGATTGCCGGTGTTGAAGTTTACTTGCCCCAATTCGGCGTAGGCGATGGCGAAATTGGGATCGAGATTGATGGCCTGTGAGAAGAAAGGCGCGGCGATTTCGTCGCCTTTGTCGCGGCGAGCCAACATGCCGCCGCTGTAGGCTTTCAGAGCTTCGAGAGATGATGTGGTGGCTTTTTCGATCGGCGTATTGAATTTTTGGATCGAGCCGAGAGATTCGCCGAGCTTGCTGCGGATGTCCGAGGCGACTTTGCCCAGCGCGCCGAGCACTTGATTTTTGTCCGAGGCTTCGGCTTGGGCCGTGGCCAGCATTTCTCCGGTGGCGCAATTCACGGCATTCAGAACAAGATTGTAGGTGCTGCCGATTTGCGCGATCGAGCCGTCGAGCACGGCGGCGCTCTGCGTGCGCTGGCAGACTTGCCGGGCCAGATCGTTGGTGAGGCGCGCGGTGGGCGGCTGGCTCATGTAGCGCAGCGTCTGCTGGATTTGTTCATCCGAAAGAATATTCAGGAACGGCGATTGGGCGAGCTGCGAGGCGAGGCCTTGGCGAAGCGTGCCGTCGAAAACAGGATCGCCGGTGGTGTTCGTGAACTCGGCGAGGACGATGGAATCTTTTTCAGTGAGCTTCGGCGCGCGATGCGTGAAATAGAAAACTGCGATCACAGATAGGGCAACGACGCTAAGAATCGCGCCTGCCAGCACGGGCCATCGGCGCGACGTCGCGACGGCCGCAGTGGAACCACTCGCCGGAATTGTCGTGGGACTTGCGGCGGCGCTGATGCCGCTTGCGCTTCCGGGCGCCGGCGATGCAGCGGCTGGAACCGCCGGCGTGCTGCGAGGCGTTGGCTGCGAAGCGGCCTCGCGCACCGCGCCGGATTGCGCGGCAGGCAGCGGCTCGATCTCCATCGGAATGGCGCGGCTCGAAGAATCATGGTCGCGTTTCATGCGCAGGAGATCGGTGCGAATCTCGGCGGTGCTCTGATAGCGCATCCGCGGATCTTTTTCGAGCGCCTTGGTGATAATCTCTTCGAGCTTCACCGGAATTTCGGGATTCAAGCGCACCGGCGGGACCGCAGCGCGATTCAAAATCGCGTCGAAAATTACGGCGGTAGTATCGCCGCGGAATGGAATGATGCCCGTGGACATTTCGTAGAGCACCGCGCCGAAGGAAAATAAATCGCTGCGCGCGTCCACGTCCTTGCCGCGCGCCTGCTCGGGCGACATGTACGCGACCGTGCCGAGCGCCGTGCCGGGGCTGGTGAGATGTTCCGCCGTAACGCCCGCGGCGGCCATCGCTGCCGTGGCGCCGGCCGAATCGAGCAACGACCGGCCCGCGCCCGCGGGCTTCAGCTTCGCCAAACCAAAATCGAGAATTTTGGCGTGACCGCGCTTGGTGATGAAAATATTTGCCGGCTTGATGTCGCGGTGAATGATTCCTTCCGCGTGCGCCGCGTCGAGTCCGTCGGCGATTTGAATGGCCAGCTCGAGGATCGCCTCGATTTCCATCGGGCGGCCGGCGATGCGATGCTTCAGCGTCACGCCGTCGAGAAATTCCATGACGATGTAGGCTTGGCCGTTTTCATCGCCGATTTCATAAATCGTGCAGATATTCGGATGGTTTAGCGCGGACGCCGCCTTGGCCTCGCGCTGGAAGCGGCTCAGCGCCTGCGGATCTTTGGCCACGTCATCGGGCAGAAATTTCAGAGCTACGAAACGATCGAGCTTGATGTCCTGGGCTTTGAAGACCACGCCCATGCCGCCGCCACCGAGTTTTTCGAGCACGCGGTAGTGCGAGATGATGCGCCCCGACGAGGAAGAATCAGGCATTGCCGCAAATCTTATGCTGCGTGTTAAGGCAAGTCAACGCGAGCGGCCGTCTGTTTGTTTCAGCCTCCAGTCTCCAGCTTCCTGCGTCTGGAATGCGATTTGAAAAATATGCATTTTGTACCAATTAGCCCGCCCTTCGCCGGGTGGCAGCCGGTCGCGGTGAGGCACGGCGACGCGATTTCTAACCGAAACAAGGGTTCATTTAAAAAATCTGTAAGTCACACAAAACAAAGGGTCGAGATCAGTTCTAACCGAAACATTTTGCGAAGCGCCCGTTGCGCTTCCTTGGCCGGTTTTTGCGGCAAGGGGCACGCGAGATTGGCGCTCGAGTGAAGGATTTAACCGGCGCTCAAGTCGAAGATGCTGGGCTGAAAGCCCAGCGCTACAAAAGGCGGGGCGGCGTTTGGCGCGGGCGCCATTGATCTTGGCGTTGAGGCCAAGCATTGCGTGGTACTCCTTATCTTTCAAATTTTCGGCGCGGACCCTCTTGGCTTTGCTCGGCGCAGGCTATTCAGCCTAGCTCAGGGCAAGCCGCGGCGGGCTCAGAAGAGCCAGCCCCGCGTTTAGGGACTGCGGACTGCACAATTATGGTCGTACGGTGATTATCAATTGTCAATAGGGCGGAAGTACTAAAATTAGAGATTGGGGGTTCGAAGTTGGATGGTCGAAGATGTTTAGGCCCGCCACACGTTTCGCGGGCATTTCTTCCGGGCTCAAGCCTCGAGTGTGCAGCCTCCAGATCGCGTCCAGCCTCTCGAGTCGCGGGGATAAAGATAAGGAAAAGTCAAAGGCGTGGCCAAAAGCTCAGACTCGCCAGCAATCCAATCGAAGATCCCCAATTCCGTACTGCATTCACATCGAGGAAGTCACAGGACATCGTGTCTCGCCGGATCCGGTTGAGCCTTCCGTGGGCTCTGAACCGTTCCGCCTCCCTCCCTTGTAAATCGAGGTTGGCAGACGGGCGACGCTTCTCCCTAAGATGTGCGGATCAGGGTGCTTCGGACGGTGGCCCACCGCCCATTTCATCTGAAGAGTTTTTCGAAGGTATCGGCGTCGTAATGCTTTAGACGATCAGCGAATTCATTGACATAGAACATGTCTGCTGGAAAACGTTGCGCACGTACGCGAATCGAAAAATCCGGTGCATCCTTGTTCAGATCGAACAGGACCAGTCCGAGTCCGAAGAGTATGCAGAGCGATTCCAGCCGACTCTGATCCTCCTCGGTCAGCGCAGTCGGCATGGCGATGTAGGTTTTAGTTGAAAACAATCGGTACGCTATCGCTTGGCCGAAGGCCACAATCGGAGCCTGCGGATCTATCTTGACCTCAGCAGAAACGATTTCGAGAGGGAACTTGATGAGATTGCTGGCTAGGGGCTTGTAGACACCGACTACGTCAGGAGTTCCCCATTTCGATTTCAAACCGGCACCGCCAAGTGCCGCGACCTCAGTGACTTCATCCAAATCGTTCCTGAGCCACTGAGCGAACGGTTCGTAGAAATCAGATTCCTTTATCTTGGCCTCGGTGGCTGAGATCTGGTCAATACTCTCAGTGACGACGTCGTTTCCTGATCTCGTAGCCGGGGTAAACAGGCCTCGGCTGGGCTTCGCAATCTCATTGGGAAACAACGCATCAAGGTTCCATACCGACCCATGAATCGTATTCTTTGGTGTCTCAGGCGTTTGCTGGCTAATCGCCTGTATTAGGGCACCGTACCGTATTCCTCCCGGCTTCTCGGCGATGATGGATTTAGCCAGGCTTCGAATTTGCTGAACTGTAAGTTTCGCCATGTGCAAGATCATAAGCCAAAAATGAAAATCACAACAACGTAACCCAGCGGCCGACCCTTTATCAGTACGGTGGCGCCATCCACGCAAAGGTCGGCCAGGGGGGCCACCGTTAAGCAATCTATTTATTCGGGGGCTTGCTCAGGCTACTTTCTTGTTTTTGCAACCGAAATCGCTCGAGTTAGCAGCGAGGTCATGAACTTCTCGAAGTTTAGCTCCACCGCGGGCTCCTGATATTGTCCTCGAGGCCATTCTTAGAATCTGAAAGCAGGAAGCACGCCGAGTCGTACAGCCTTTCTCGCACGAGCTTTGTCAGGAGAATCTCATAGCGTTTCGCGTAGGATGCTTTCTTGAATTCTGGAAAAACTTTGAAGTGAGGTTCCTGAGCCCTGACTGGCCGCGTCGACTCGGGTGCATGCTCCAAAAGCATCAGGTAGCCCAACCAAGGACGGGCAGAGGGCTTGAAAGCGCCTTCTCTGTACGCCGCCCAAAGATCGCATGCGCTGCCAATCGCTTCCTCGGTGCGGTTGTTGTAGTTGTTTCCGAAAGAACCGACCTGGGATTTGAACTCGATGCCAGCCAAGAACTGCCCGTTTTCACAACGAGAAGATCCCACTGCTTCTCCGGACGATACCAACCAGGTAGTTCGATCTCTTCTCGCAGTAGACTTGGGTTTTAGGAAGGCCATTCGCGCAGAGGTGGTCCCGCACGAACGAAATGAAGCCATCCATCTGGCGCCCGCCCGTAACCGCGGTTCTTGCGCCAGCATCGCGCGAGCCTGTCGTGGAGCCCTGCTTCCGGGCTTGGATTTGCGGGTGGCCCAGAAATGTTTAATTGCCTTTCGAAGTGCTCTTTCCAGATTTGGACTAAGAGCCGTGCAGAGTGCTATTCGGCCACCGTCGAAGAGATGAGGGCCGAACTAAAAAGTGAGGACGTTTCCTCATTGATCCGCTTTTGCGCAAGCTTGAAATAATGAGCGTCCACCTCAAATCCTACGCTGTTGCGGCCCCATTTAGCGGCTGCCACAGTTGTCGTCCCGGTGCCCAAGAAGGGATCCAAAACGGTGTCCCCAACAAAGCTGAACATACGGATCAATCTCTCGGCGAGTTCAGTGGGATATGGGGCGGGGTGGTGCTTCGTCGAGGCACCTGTGACGCCCGTCCAGATTTGTTGGAACCATTTCTTGTGATTCTCAGCAGATATTAGACTGAGGATCTTCGTCGGGAGGTCGGGCGCACGGTAGCCACCGGGCTTGCGCTCCATCAGGATGAACTCAATGTCATTCTTGATCACTGCATTGGGCTCATAAGGCTTTCCAAGAAAGCCAGCGCCGCCTTCCACTTCATAAGCCGCATTGGAAATCTTGTGCCAGATGATGGGCGCGAGATTGTCATAACCGAGCCTACGGCAATGTTCCTGGATCGACGCATGGAGCGGAACCACTGTGTGCCGGCCCCCGTTCTCCCTTCGCGACAGGCAAACGTCTCCAACCACGCAGACTAAACGGCCTCCAGGAACTAGCGCGTCGAAACAATGCCTCCAGACTTTGTCGAGCTCGTGAAGGAAACTGGTCGTAATCCTCAATATGACCAAGCTGCGCAGCGGATTCCCTGTACTCCTTCAGTGTCCAGTACGGTGGCGAGGTCAGCACCAGATGTACGCTCTCAGTCTTTAGGGTCGGCATCTCCCGGGCATCGCCGCGATACAGCCGATGCGTCGTCGGGATGGTCTGAACGGCCTGTTCGATGATCCGTACCGATTGTTCATCTCTGGCAAGACGTGGAATCGCCGTCTGGGGGTCGCCCAAATCCCTAAGTTCGCGGGGAACAAATGCAGCTAGAGCTGCGCTTGGTTTTTCAGGCGAATCGCTGGCCGCCTTGCGCTTTGTCGCGACGCTCATCGGAGCTTAGATGCGAGATTCAATATACTTGTATGAGAACTCAATGAGGCGAGACGCGTCAAGGCGCTTCTGAACGGCTGTCGAACCCGAAGAGCGAGCTTCTCGGAAGAAGCTCGCTCAACGGATAAATTCGAATTATTCGAGGACGAAGATATTTCTCTTGGCGCACATCTCCTTCAGGATTTTCGGCCAGACGCTCACGCTGACCTCGCCTAGGTGCGCCTTGCGCAGGAGCAGCATCAGGGTTCGGGATTGGCCGATTCCGCCGCCGATGCTCAGCGGGATTTCGTTGTTCAGGATAGCCTGATGGTACGGGAACTTCAGGAAATCCAATCTGGCCGGACATCTCCAGTTGCTTCCGCAGGCTCGGCGTCCACACGGATGCCCATGGAGCTCAGTTCGTGCCGGCGGCGAGTGACGTGATTCCAGACCAGGATGTCGCCGTTCAGGCCGTGCACGCACGTGCCGTCGGCCGGGCGGTCTCTGTAACCCAGTCGTCGTAATCGGCGGCGCGCATTTCGTGCGGATAGCCGTCCTCGAGCGGACAGCCGATACCGATGATGAAGAGCGCGGGATACTCCTGCAGGATGGTCGTCTCGCGCTGTTTGCGCGGCAGGTCGGGATACATCTGCAGCGATCTCTTCGGCGTGCATGAAGGTAAGCTTCTCCGGAAGATTCGGATACTTCTCAGCTTTCAATTCCGGGAAGAGTTCCTCGGCGTAGAGCTCCGCGCCCACGATGACTTTCCAGATTTTGTTGACGATTTCCTTCAGGAATTCGAGGTTGCCTCTCCGCCGGCATGATCACGCGCTCCCAATCCCATTGATCGACATAGGCGCTGTGGTCGTGATCGAGGAAATAGTCCTTGCGCACGGCGCGCATGTCGGTGCACAGGCCGTGGCCCGCGTGCATGCCGAATTCTTTCAGCGCCATTCTCTTCCACTTCGTGGCCGCCTGAACGATCTGCGCGTCCACAGGATGGACATTGTGGTCATTCGAGATGTGGAATTGGATCGGGCGTGCGCGAGCCGTCGCGGTCCAGCATGTCGTTCACGCCGGTCTCGGTATCGACCATGAGCGGCACGGTGACCATCATCAGATTCAGCTCTTTGCACAGATTGTCCTCAATGAAGCGCTTGAGGGCGAAGATGGCCTTTTGCGTTTCGCGCCGGGTGAGCACGCTGCTGTAATCGCTCGGCAGAATGCCTTCTAGTTCGGCGTAATTTCCAATGCCTGGTCCCGCCAGGTCCGCAGCCTTGCTTGCCATGACAGCACCTCCAATAGCGACCAGTCTCCGCTTAGTACCAACGTGAGGCCAGTGCGCACGTCACACTCACTTGTGACGGATGTCACGGAACGCCGAGTGGAAGAGGACTCTAATCGTATTGCGTTCAGGCACTACGCCTTGAAGGCTTAGAACCGCAGAAAAAAGATGAGCGAGGGACAGAAATCCGACCTTATAGCTCGTCCGACGAGGAGACTCACATGGGCATAGCTACTCTTACATCTCCAGCGATCATGACCGCAAAGGAGTATGTAAATGAAGTTCTTCATACAGTACGCAGAAAGAACCCCGCGGAAACCGAATTCCACCAGGCCGTTGAGGAAGTTCTTGTTTCCCTCACCCCGGCGCTGGAGAAACACCCCGAATACCAGAAGGCCAAAATACTAGAGCGCTTCGTGGAGCCCGAGCGCGTATTGATGTTCCGCGTGCCGTGGTTCGACGATGCGGGCAACATGCAGGTGAATCGCGGTTTCCGCATTGAAATGAACAGCGCGATCGGCCCGTACAAGGGCGGGTTGCGTTTCCATCCCTCCGTGAACCTGGGAATTTTGAAGTTCCTGGCGTTCGAACAAGTGCTGAAGAATTCCCTGACCACGCTGCCCATGGGCGGCGGCAAGGGCGGATCGGATTTCGATCCGAAGGGCAAGAGCGACAATGAAGTGATGCGCTTCTGCCAGAGCTTCATGAGCGAACTCTGGCGGCACATCGGACACAACACGGACGTCCCGGCCGGCGACATCGGCGTGGGCGGCCGCGAGATCGGATATCTCTTTGGGCAGTTCAAGCGCCTGTCGAATACATTCACGGGCGTGTTGACCGGCAAGGGCATCAACTGGGGCGGCTCGCTGATTCGGCCGGAAGCGACAGGCTACGGCTGCGTCTACTTCGCGTATGAAATGATGAAGAGCCGGAAGGACACGCTCGAAGGCAAGCTGTGCCTGGTTTCCGGAAGCGGCAACGTTTCGCAGTACACCGTTGAGAAGTTGCTGGACTTCGGCGCGAAGGTCATCGCCATGTCCGACTCGAATGGCGTGATTTACGATCCCGAAGGCATCAACCGCGAGAAGCTGGCGTGGATCATGGAACTGAAGAACGTCCGGCGCGGGCGCATCAAGGAATACGCAGATAAGTTCAAGACGGCGAAGTACATTCCCGTCGATCCCAAGGCCGATGTGAACCCGATCTGGGAGATCAAGGCTGACTGCGCGTTCCCAAGTGCGACACAGAATGAAATCAATCCGAAGGATGCAGCAAATCTGTTGATGAACGGCTGCAAGCTGGTTGCCGAGGGTGCGAATATGCCCAGCACGCTCGATGCGACGAAGATGTTCTTGCAGGCCGGAATCCTCTACGGGCCGGCGAAGGCCGCGAATGCTGGTGGAGTTGCGACCTCGGGCCTGGAGATGGTGCAGAACAGCACGCGGCTGAATTGGACGCGCGAAGAAGTGGATGATCGTCTGCATAAGATCATGATCGCCATCCACAAGAACGCGTTTGATACAGCGGCGGAATATGGACAGCCGGGCAACTTGGTTTACGGCGCGAACATCGCCGGATTCACCAAGGTTGCCGATGCGATGTTGGATCAAGGATTGGTCTAACTCTAAGCCGAGTCGCCAAGGCGGAGCGCCTCGAAAAAAGCAGGGGCGAGACGCCGAGGCCAATCCCGAGCGGGGCGGAAAGATTCGCCCCGCTCTTTTTTTCGGCCGGGTCTATTGCGCGGCGTCAAGTTCCGTGCGGCTTCGGATTTGAAAAACGCGTATTTGAAACAGCGTGTTTTTTCCCGATTAGAGTGGGTTCCCTTCCTTTGTTTTCTTTGGGTTAGGCTGCATTCTAATAATTTGGTTCCCGATTAGGATTCGCTCCTCGTGGCGCCGATTCAGCTCAGGTCTTTTTGTCCTGAGGCCTTTTGCCGGGCCGAAGGACAGGCCTGAGGCCGTTGGTTTTGAATTCGGGACGAGCGGCCAGTTCAACACCGAAACTCCAGTCTCCAGCGCCTAGAATGTGCCGTGAAAAAAGCGCGTTTTTGTCTCGATTAGACGTGGGTGCCGTCTTTTGTTTTCTTCGAGTTACGACCGTTTCTAATAAATTCGTGTATCGATTAGAAATTTGCGGTTGCGGGCGGCAGGCGGGGCGGGTTCCCGAGAAGATGGCCGAACCCCGGGCGGGACTTCCGGTAAAAGCAGGAAAGGCCCACCCCTACAACCGCCGGAGACTGCGCCACGCATCTTGAAGTTGCTCCTCCGAATTTAATTTGTTTGCGCGAGCTTGCAGCGGGGCAAAGTCACTTGCCGGGCTGAATCATCAGCCCGGACCCGGTCACTTGCCGGGCTGAATCACGTTTCTTAGTTGGGCTGAGTCGATTGCTCTGCAATCGCAGAGTCGATTGACAGCCCAAACCCGAGCCCGGACCCGGACCCGGAGCAGCCCCGCGCTAAGGGACTGCGGACAACCAGAACAACGGATAGCATGAGAGTAATCAGTAGTCAAGAGTACTAAAGTCATGGTACTTGAGGCTGGAAGTAGCACAGGCACTCTTGGCTGTGGGCGCCATCGAATAGCAGCTACAGCATTTGCAGGGACAGGGGGACACAGGCAGGAGTGCCTGTGCTACTGGACTGGCTACGTCGCGCGACGGGCACAAGGCCATTTACACGGGGGGAAGTCAACCAAGACACTTCAGATTTGAAATAGCTTGGTTGACATTCTACCGATTAACGAGGCCGGTGGAATCCATAAACAGCCCGATTGGGTTGCGCGGAGGTAAATGGCCGACGTTTTCGCTGGAGTTACGCCCGCGGGCGGAGCAAGCCCCGCCCCTACGGCCGAAAGAACTCTGACCGCGGGAAAAGTCGACTGAGCCATTTGAAATTTCGGACAGCATGACGCCGAGAGCATTGCTCGGTCGGTCCTGCGTGCGGTCGGCGAGCATTTCTTCCAGCCTTGAGCTCTCGGCATCTGGCAATGCGGGCGATCAGAAAAGTACTGGGCGCGGACTGAAGGAGCGGAACCGTCCCACTGGCGGCGAAACCAGATGCAGCCAGACTTGTGCTATTAGTAGCTGCAGATCCATGGCGGAACAATCCCCAGCGAGCTCCCAAGCGGCGATGGCCGCGGCCGGTGCTGTTCGCACTGGCGGTGGTGTTCGCCGCCGCTACGATTCTCTACACCGCACTTTGGATGTTCGCCAAACGTTGGACTCCCGGCGTCGAGCTCGGCTTTGACAATTTGCCGTCTCTTGTGGTGCAACGCGTTTACCCGGACAGCCCGGCCGAGAAGGCAGGCCTGCTGCCTGGCGATCGAATCCTCGCTATAGACGGAATCCCCTTGGGGAGCACAAATTCCCTGTACGGATTGTACAAACCGCATAAGCCGGGCGATACAGTTCACCTGACCATCGCCCGTCCGGCTCAAACCTCCCCTGTCGTCCTCACGGCGGTGTTCCGCCGGCGTCTGTTTCAGCCCGAAGAGAGAGGCTGGACAGGGTCCTTGGCCGAAGCGCTTCGCAATTCCTATCCCGTGCCCTTCGTGGTAATGAGCCTGGTGATCTTGTTTCTTCGGATCGAAGATCGGAGGGTTTGGCACCTGGCTCTGCTGTTCGCGAGCTTCACGCCGGGGCCTGGCGGGGTTGAATTCGCCGCCGTGCCTCAGAAGTTGCGGACATTTGCGATAACTTACCAACTTATTGCTCAAGGCATGCTTGCTCCGCTCTTCTACTGGTTTTTTGCCGTCTTTCCGACGCGGTCGCCGCTGGATCGGCGTCTTCCCTGGCTGAAATGGGCATCGCTGGTGACATTGCCGATCGGAGTACTTTCCCTGGCACTGCCGGAATTGCGCACGGGCGGATTGCGATTGCCTGCTCCCTTGCCGCGCCCTGTTCGGGGACCAGACGCAGATGCAGGCGATCTTTGCGTTTAGCATCCTAGCGTTCGTGGCACTGGGCGTGGTGTCCCTCGCCTCGAACTATTTCCATACCACCGACCCGGAAGCGCTGCGAAAGATTCGCGTGATTTTCTGGGGTACGGCAACCGGCTTTGCACCGTTGCTGGTAGTCGCAGCAAGCCATTTCTTCGTGGAATATCAGGATCCTGACTGGCTGGACACCGCGGTGATCGTCATGGTGTTTCTCTTTCCCTTGTCGTTCGCCTATGCCGTCGTCAAGCACAGAGTGCTGGAAATCCCCGTCCTGCTGAAACGAAGTGCGCGTTACCTGCTCGTGCAGCGCGGATTCACCGTTCTCCTCACTCTTCTCAGCATTGCCGTCACGCTGCTTTTTGCCTCGTCCTTCACGCGCTACCTTCGTCCGCTGATTGAAGTTGCGCTGCCGGCGGGAATTGCTCTTGGCGCGCTTTTCGGCACGGTGCTGCTTTGGGGCGGATCGCAGCTCCACAAACGCGTGAGCGCCGAGATCGATCGCGCTTTCTTCCGCAGCGCGTATGACGCCCGCGTGATTCTCGAGGACCTGGCGGAAAAAACGCGGACGGCAACGGACCGTGGCGAACTCGCTCACTTGCTGGAACGCCACCTCAAGGAGGCGCTGCAGCCCAGTTCTCTGATCATTTATTTCCAGCGAAGCGACGATAGCCTCGTGGCCGCGACTGAGAGCGTACCGAAGGAACTGAAAACCATTCCCGCAAACCTGCCCATCCTCGCCGAATTGGCCCGGCGTGGCCAGCCGTGGGAATTTCCGCCGGTTGGCGAAGATGCCGCCGAAATGTCCATGCTGGCGCCGCTTCATCCGGAGTGTCTCGTGCCGGTGATGGGGCGCGGCGGCCGTTTGGTGGGCCTGCTGGTTTTGGGTCCGCGGCTTTCCGAAGGACCGTACTCGGGCGAAGACAAGCGGCTGTTGGCTTCCATTGCCGGCCAAGCTGGAACCGCGCTCGAGAACATCCGTCTGGCCGGAGAGATTGCCGATCGCATCGAAGCCGATCGGCGCTTCGCTCGCGAAATGGAAATTGCGAGAGAAGTGCAAGCCAGGCTTC
Organism: uncultured Acidobacteriota bacterium; assembly: GCA_963707165.1. Classification (GTDB taxonomy): domain Bacteria; phylum Acidobacteriota; class Terriglobia; order Acidiferrales; family UBA7541; genus Palsa-147. Next base: position 839,853 of record CAVPPO010000003.1, read on the forward strand.
TGCCGCAAGAGCCGCCGCGACTGAAGACTTTAGACATCGCGGCGCAGTGCATCGAAGCCCGGTCCGTGGGCGGCGATTATTATGATTTTCTCGATCTCGGCCCGGGCCACGTGGGATTCGTGCTCGCGGACGTTTCCGGAAAAGGCGTTCACGCCGCGCTTTTGATGGCGAATCTGCAGGCCTACCTGCGCAGCCAGAGCGGCATCGCGCCCCTCGATCCCGCGCGCTTGCTCCAGCAGACCAACCGCATGCTATGGAAGGCCACCGCTTCGGAACATTTCGCCACTCTTTTCTTTGCGATCTACGATGACGCCTCGCGTCAAATGGTCTATGTCAATTGCGGCCACAACGCTCCCATCTTGTTGCGTCGCGATGGAAGCGTGCAGCGCCTGCCTGCCACCGCTACGATCATCGGCATCTTCGAGCAGTGGGAGTGCGAGGTGGAACAGATACGCCTTGCTCCCGGAGACCTGATGGTCATATTCAGCGACGGAGTTTCTGAGGCGGATCGCAACGAAGAAGAAGAATACGGCGAGGCTCGCCTGATTCACGAATTGCAAGCCTGCCGCGACCTGCCGGTGAATGAAATCGTGCAGGCCATCTTTACCAGCGTGCAGAAGTTCAGCGCCGGCGCCCAGTCCGATGACCTTACGTTGGTAATCGCCAAGGTCCGTACTTAGCTCGTACTTCTCTCCAGCACGTGCGTTGCGCCGAGTTGATGCGCGACCCACCCATTGCACCGCGCTATCACGGAACTCTTCGCCCAGTTCATTAGCGGTGCAGATTCTCTTACCGCCCGGCGGCGCGGATTGGGATGGCTACTATTTTGCCGTTGGAGGCTTCTGGCATCATGTGGCAGGTGCCTTCGAAGATGGCGCCTGGCTCGATTAGCAGGCATTTGGAGTGGACTTCTCCCGTTACTACGCCCTTCTCGTGAATTTCTACGCGCTCTGAGGCGCGGACGATTCCTTTGAATTTGCCGCCTACGATTACTATGCGGGCTTCGAGTTGGCCTTCGACTTCGGAGGCGTCGCCGAGGATTAACATGCTGTGGGATTTTAGCGTGCCTTGGACGCGCGAGTTTACGCGCAGAGTGCCGGAGCTTTCGATGTCGCCGACTACTTTGATGCCGCGCTCGAGGAAGCCGGTCCATTCGTCGGAGTCGGTGATTTTGCGTTCTAGCCAGTCCCAGGGCACGTGGTGAGTCTCCTGATACATAGTAGCCGAGTTGGGGGTCTTGTGCGGGGGGAAGGTTGGGGAATGATGCGGCGCGTGGGAAAAGGCGGACCTGAGCGGCTGGAGGGGCTGCGAAAAAAAAGGCTAAATGTTGCCATTCCTAGGGGTCCGCGGTTGTGCGGCGCGGGATTGTACGGCCTGGTCGTCGGAGGGCGCAGCAAGCGGGCGCCCCTACGAGAGCAAAATCAGAGAGCAGATCCTTCATCCGCCCAGGCGGATTCAGGATGACAGGCAAAGGGCTACGTCGCACGCAAGAACGGTTAGGTCCGTAGTCCGCCTAGGCGGACTCAGGATGACAGCGGAAGAACAACTGCGACTGCCAGAAAAAGCGGGAAAATGCAGATCGTTCACTGCGTTCAGGATGACAACTAAAGACCACGGGAGAAGCGAGAACGGTGAGATCCTTAGCTGCGCTCAGGATGACAAACAAAGACTAAAGCAAAGGCAAGAAAATGCAGATCCTTCGCTTCGCTCAGGATGACAACTAAAGACCACGGCAGACGCGGCAACGCTTAGATCCTTAGCTTCGCTCAGGATGACAGCAAAGAGACAAGGGCCGTACTACTACATTTCTAGTGTTCTGTCATCAATAGATCGTAGAGGGTGGTCAAGTACTCGTTCTCGTAGTAGTGGAAGATTAGGTGGCCGCCTTTGCCGCCTACGAAGGGTTTTAGCGTTACTTTGGTACCGTACTTTTGCTCCATTAGGCCTAGCATGTGGCGGACGTTGGGGTCGTTTACGCTTACTGCGCCGGGCTTTGGAGCTTTGGCGCTCTTGGCGGTCATGCGTTCGATTTGGCGGACGGAGATACGGCCGCGGGCGGCTTTTTTGGCGGCTTCGATTTGCGTGGCTGGATCGGTGATGGTTATTAGGGCGCGGGCGTGGCTGGCGGAGATTAGGCCTTCGCCGATCATCTTTTTTACTTGCGGATCTAGGCGCAGCAGGCGCAGCGAGTTTGAAATTGTGCTGCGATTTTTGCCGGTGCGCTCGGCGATTTGCTCCTGGGTCATGCCGAAATCGTGGGAGAGGCGATCGAAGGCCATCGCTTCTTCCAGCGGATTGAGATCTTCGCGTTGCAGGTTTTCGATGAGCGTCATTTCTACGGCGCGTTCATCGGGGACATTGCGCACTATGGCTGGGACGCTTTTCATTGCGGCGCGTTGGGCGGCGCGCCAGCGGCGTTCGCCGGCGATCAGTTCATAGCGGGTGCCTTTGCGGCGCAGCAGGACCGGTTGGAGGATGCCGCTTGCGGTGATCGACGCGGCCAGCTCTTCCATTGCGGCTTCGCTGAATTTCAGGCGCGGTTGATGCGGGCTGGGATCGATGATGTCGATGTCGACCTGGATTACGGCTTCGCTGCCCGGGGCTAGAGCTGGGGCTGTTGCGGTGGCGGCGCCTTGCGATTGAGCTGGCGCGAGTGCTCCGGGCTGCCTGCGCCCGGCACATCTGTTGCTAGGCCCGGCTCGCGAATTAATGCGCTAAGCCCCCGCCCCAAAGCGTTTCGTGCCATAGGCGACAACCTCCTTGGCGAGCTGAAGATAGCTTTCAGCGCCTTTACTATGTATGTCGTAGAACATTACTGGCTTGCCGTGGCTGGGAGCTTCGGCAAGGCGGACGTTGCGTGGGATGACCGTTTCGAAGACTTGGGCGCCGAAGAAGCTGCGAAGGTCGGCGGCGACCTGTTTTGAGAGCGTGGTGCGGTCGTCGTACATGGTGAGTAGGATGCCTTCGATCGCCAGGGAGGGATTGATGGTGCGGCGGAGGCGCATTAGCGTGTCGAGTAGCTCGGAGACGCCTTCTAGGGCTAGGTATTCGGTTTGGATTGGGACTAGGACGGAGTCGGCGGCGGCTAGGGCGTTTAGGGTGAGTAGATCTAGGGCCGGCGGGCAGTCGAGCAGGACGTAATCGTAATTCTGCTTTAGCTGATCGACTATGGCTTTCAGTTGGTATTCGCGGTTTTCCATGTTGACTAGCTCTACCGCGGCACCTACCAGGTTTTTGTCTGAGGGGATTAGGTCGAGGCCTTCTACCTGGGTCTTGAGCAGGACCTTGTCTATAGATTCATTTAGAATCAGTAAGTTATAGAGCGTGCGGCGGGAGGGATCCTTCTGGAAGCCCAGGGCGGTGGTCATGTTGCCTTGGGAATCGCAGTCGATGACTAGGGCGCGGCGTTCTGTGGCGGCTAGGGAGGCTCCGAGGTTGACAGTGGTGGTGGTCTTACCGACGCCGCCCTTCTGATTGGCAATGGCGATGACTCGCCCCAAATTACCCCCCGAGCGATGGGAATTTAGCAGAGGGATTGAGGGGTGTGCAAGGAATTTCGTTATACGTAGGTAAAAATACGGAGAACCGTTCCACGTGGAACATATAAAGTGTTACTTGAGATGTTTCACGTGGAACACTTTCTTGCTGACCGGCCGGAGCACATCGACGAGTGCAGTTAGCATAATCTATTGCACAGATTAGCCGCTTAGATCCTTAGTTTCGCTCAGGATGACAGCGCTCTGACCATTTTCGCAATCTGTTAGCGCGAGCCGACTACGATTAGACGATGTTTTGTTCGCGGAATCACGTAGGGTGGGTGCCATTTCCAAGATTTCTTACGCTCTAGCTCGGATTTCCCGTCCGGGCCAGTCCAGACCATCACACGACCGTTTGGCGTGAGGACGGATTCGGCCCAATCTGCGAACTCTTGGAATTGTCCTACGGCGCGGGCGGTGACGATATCGAACGGCGGATCGGGACTGCGGACATCTTCGTAGCGGCGCTGAATGATTTCGACGGCTTTTAGATCGAGTGCACGGACTGTCTCGGCTAGGAACGCGCATTTCTTGGCGTTTGGCTCAATGAGGGTGAGCTGCAAGTCTGGGATGTACGTGCGCAGCGGGAGGCCGGGAAAACCTGCGCCGGTGCCAACGTCGGCGAGCCGACCATGCAGATTGCGGACGGCTTTTGTCGCCAAAAGGCTTTCGGCGAAGTGCGATCGGACGATTTCCTCGGGAGATTCGATGGAGGTCAGGGAAATTCGGCGGTTCCAGCGGAGCAGTAGATCGATATATGCGCGGATTTGCTCGCAGAGCGGTTCGGAGACAGCTAGATCGAACGAATGGAGGATAGCGCTAATCTGTTCAGACTTAATTGAACTTGCGGCTGGGGAATTCATGGCGGTAAGACGCTCACGCGGGACTGCGAGGCGCCGACGAACTGTGTTTGCAGGCTCATGGATTCGTGTCTGCGCTGGCTGGAACTTGATCCGCTGGGGGTAGCGCGCGGACCGTTAGAAGGCGCGGGGCTAGCAGGCCGACCGAGAGATCTGCTACGAAATGGGCGATCATTGTGGGGATTAGCGAGCCGGTCCAGGCGCGGACTGCGGAGAAAATTGCGCCGGCGAAGAAAGTGACGATTAGGCCGCGGCGGCCCTGATAGAGATGGGCGAGCGCGAAGAATACGGCGGCGCCGAGAATGGCTATGGCGATCGAGCCGTTCGAGACATTTAGGAATAATCTTTGGATGAAGCCGCGGTAGATGGTTTCTTCGCAGAGAGCTACCGTGGTGACTAGGGCGAAGAAGGCTAGGCGCTCTGGGGCGGTTTGGGGCATTAGCTTGATGGTTAGGGCGCGCATGAAGCCTTGCTTTTCGCTTGGGAGCGAAGCGAGGCGGCGGATGCTGGCGGCTTGGTTGAGGGTGATTAGCGCGGAGAGGGCGACGCCTACTATCACTGTGAGCCAGGGGGATGGAAGGGCTAGGCCCAGATCGGCTAGGCGATAGCCATGGGCTGAGGCGCGCCAGAGGATGATTGCGGTGGCTAGCCATTGGAACGCAATTGTGGAGGCGTAGAGGGCGATGCGATCTACGCTGGTTAGGGACTCGCGGCGCATTAGGGAGCGGATGCGTACGGCGCCGCGCCAGGGGACTACGATGGCTAGGACGATTAAGATTAGGATGAAATCCCACGGGAGCGCGGATGGAAGCATACGGGGATGATAAGAGCACGAACGGTGGTGGGATTCAAGGGCGATAGAGGTGAGCTCGTGTGATTGAGTTCGGAGTTGCGGGCGGAGCCGGTGAAATCGCTAGCGTTAATCAATTTTATGGGCGGTGGCCTACGACGAATTCCGATGCGAATCAAAAAGGCAATTTCAAATTTGAAATTTCAGATTTCAGAAACAGAGAAGGACATCGCGATCCGGAAACTAATGCACCTAATTGTTTTTGATGGTTAAGAAGGGCGGTTGTTGACAGCAGGGGCTTGTGCGCTTATCTTGCGTTTTCGCTCTTGATGGATTGAGCAGTGACGAGATGCTGCGCTGGCAGACGCCTGCGATTGGGCGCGGTGGAGGATGATGAAGATACTTGTAATTGGCGGTGGGGGGCGGGAGCATGCGCTGGTTTGGAAATTGAAGCAGAGCGCGGGCGTGGAGAAGATTTGGTGTGCGCCGGGGAATGGCGGGATCCTGAATGATGCGGAGTGTTTGCCCGTAAATACTTCGGTACTTGCAGAGATGGTTAGTCTTGCTGAGAGGATACGTCCCGATCTTACCGTGATTGGGCCGGAGTTGCCGCTAGTGCTTGGGCTGGGGGATGAATTGCGGCGGCTGGGGTTTGCGGTCGTCGGGCCTGGGCGCGAGGCGGCGCGGCTCGAGGGTAGCAAGGTTTTTGCGAAGGAGTTTTTGGCGCGGCACGCGATACCTACGGCGAAGATGTATGGCGTGTTTAATTCGGCGTCCGAGGCCAAGGCGGGGCTTGACGGCGTTCAGTGGCCTGTCGTGATCAAGGCGGATGGGCTTTGCGCGGGGAAGGGCGTTTTGGTGACTTCATCGCGGGCGGAGGCCGAGGAATTCATTGATCGGGCTATGGTGCGCGGGGAATTTGGTGAGGCTGGGCGGCGGATTCTGCTCGAGGAGGGGTTGTTGGGGCAGGAACTGTCTTACATCGTGTTGACGGACGGGACGCGAGTGATTCCGATGGCGCCGGCGCGGGATTACAAGCGGGCCTATGACGGCGATCAGGGGCCCAATACTGGGGGGATGGGGGCTTATTCGGACGATAGTTTGCTGCCGACGGAGCTGGAGGAGCTCATAAAACGCGATGTCGTCCAGCCGACAATTTCCGGATTGCGGGCGGATGGGCTGGATTATCGAGGATTTTTGTATTTTGGGTTGATGATTACCGCTGAGGGACCGAAAGTTTTGGAATATAACTGCCGTTTGGGGGATCCGGAGACGCAGGCGATCATGCTGCGGGCCGATTTTGATTTGGCGGAGCTTCTGATGGCCGCGGCTAAGGGAGATCTTGGGTCACGCGAGGCTCGGTGGAAGCCTGGAGCTAGTTGCTACGTGGTTCTTGCGGCTAAGGGCTATCCGGAAAAGCCCGAGATGGGAGCGGAGATTTTTGGGCTTGAGCGGATTGCGGGAACAGCAGATCGAGTTGCGTTCCACGCAGGGACGAGGCAGAAAGAGATGCACTACTACGTTAGTGGTGGACGCGTACTTGGGATCGGTGTGAATGGCGTAAGTGTAGATCAAGCAAGGAGATTGTGCTACGACATGATTAGTATTATACGTGCGCCAGGATGTCGCTACCGTCGGGATATTGGTCTGGCGGGTCCAGCGGCGATGAGTGCCCGAGTCGAGGCTAGGCGTGGCTAAAGTAGCGCATGGATCTATATGTCCTCTGCATCGATAGCCGATGCGTGACGAAAGATGAGTCCGGACACATTGAGGGCGGCATCGCGGAGGTGAATGGCGAGGGTTTCGGTATGGGTTACGTGGGCGGGCGCAGCAAGCCGGCGCCCTTACGACCCGAAAATCTTCCGCCCCCGAAGATGTGGGTGGAGTTGGTTTGGTTCTGAAATTTCAGATGAGAGTGGAGATACGGGGCGTCATCGTTTGACTGGGTCCGCGGGCGTGATATGGCCTAGGATTTTATCGTGGTCGCAAGATGCCGGCGCGGAGGCCGACGGTACATGACTTTAATTGGGATCATTATGGGGTCGGATACGGATTTGCCGGTGATGGCTGAGGCTGGGAAGACGCTTGAGAAGTTTGGCGTTGCTTATGAGATGGAAGTGATTTCGGCGCACCGGGCGCCTGCGCGGACGCATGAGTATGCTTCTACTGCGGCTTCGCGCGGATTGAAGGCGATTATTGTTGGGGCAGGGGGGGCGGCGCATTTGGCTGGAGTGGTGGCTGCGCTCACGACTTTGCCTGTGATCGGCGTGCCTATGGCTACTACGGCTTTGAATGGAATGGATTCGCTTTTGGCGATTGTGCAGATGCCGGCGGGGATTCCTGTGGCGACGATGGCGATTGATAAGGCTGGGGCTGTAAACGCGGCTATTTTTGCTTTAGAGATTCTGGGGCTTTCGGACGCGCGGGTGGCGGAGAAATTGGCGGAGCATAAGAAGGAATTGGCGAAGTCGGTGGCGGAGAAGAATGCGCGGTTGCAGGAGGAGTTGCGGAAACGGCGCGGGTAGTTCCTACCTTTTTGGCGTTTCCGCCGTGGTACATGAGGGCACTGCGGCGGAGATCTCAAATTTCAAATGGCTTTGTTGACATCGTGGTCCGAAGCAAGAAAAACCGGATCGAGGTGTCCTACGAGATTCCCTCGAAAGACTCGGGACAGGCTCTTCGGGCCGCGCCAAAGCGCCCGATTTCCGCGCGGAGTTGTGCTTTATGGACGCGGAAATCGGGCTGCGCGGACCTCAGGATGACACGCGTTCGACTTCTGTGATGGGTTATCAACAGAGGTATTTAAGATTTTAGAGAACGGCGAAGAGGGATTGAGCGGCGATTGGGAGTCCGCGGTTGAGCGCGGTTGTTGTTGGCTCCAGCGCTCGTCGGAGGGCGCAGTCCGCCTAGGCGGACGCTCCTACGACCGAACACCATTTACAGCCGAGGAAATCAACAGAGCCATTTCAGATTTCAAACTTCACTGAAAGCGAAAAACGAGCAACCGGGGACTTAGCTGGATTTGTAGTGCTCAACCTTATTTTTTGATTTGCCGCGCAAAAACGCCGGCTGGCAGCCGGCGTTACGGGTGCGGCTTTTCTAGCGTGGGGGCTTCGGGTGGGCGCTGTAGCGTTGGAGCGCCTTCGGGGCGATTTTTGTCTGGGGTGATGCGTTCTTCGGGTGCGGGAGAGATTAGCCACTGGAAATTGTTGGCTTGGGGGATGATCGCTAGTTGAGTGCGATTGCCTGCGGCTAGGGCTTCGATTGCGGCTCTTAGGAATGGCAGGCCTTGCGTTACCAATAGTTTGTCGGTTTCGGCGTGGAGGATTGCGTCAGCGCCTGCGGCTTGATCTGGGGAGGAATTGCGGATTTTTTCCAGGCGCTCATCGTGTGCCAGGAGCAGATCGCGAAGCGGGGTTTGGTTGTCGTCGGCGGGATAGTGAATTTCGATTATCGCGTGCGGGTCCTTTTTTTCGGGAGGCCAGAATTGAGTGTAACGCGGGCGCTGGACTCTTGTTTGCCAGTAATCGCCGCGCTCGGGCTCTTGATGGATTGTGTAGGCGAGTTGCCAGATTTCGGGGCCGTAGCCTGGGGCGTAGTCGGCTAGGATTAGTTCCGTTAGGGGCTCCGTGTCGCTGAGACTTAGGTGGCTGTGAATGTTGCCGGCGGCTTCGTTCAGGAGGACTAGAAAGCCGAGGCCGGTTTGCTCGATGTCAATGGCGGTTTTTTCTGAGTCGCTGGGAGCGGCCAGATGCGGTCTGTTGGCGCCGACGGCGTTGCTGCGGGCGTGTTGGAGACCTTGGGCCAGGTTGGCGATGGTTTGGCGCGAGGAGGGGGAGACCCAGACTGTTGCGCCTAATAGGATGCCGGCTCTTTGGCCGCTGATTGGGACTATTGGGGGGGTGAGCGTGCCGGGCTCGATTTTGTTTTCTATCGTGGCGATTACTATGGCGTCTTTGTAGACGGCTAGGATTACGCGGCCGGAGGATAGGTTAGCGATTACTTCTTCGGCGAGTTGGTCGGGGTCTTGGGCGCGGGTTGGAGAGGAGACGAGGAAGAAGAGAGTTGCGGAGATTAGGATGGATTTTGTCGCACGGGGCATTTTGTGTGGAGTACATCATAAATGAAGTTGAGAGATTTCAAATTTCAGATTTGAGATTTCGGATAAAAGCGAAGAGGGATTACGAGGCTCGTTGAGTGGGTCCGCGGTTGAGTGGAGCGGTGGGCGACAGGCGAAAAGTCAAAGTCAAAAACGCCGGCAAGCTGCCGGCGCTACGAAAGAGATTGGTGATTGCGCCGCGGTCGATTGGGGTTCTTGTTGACGATTGTGGTCGTAAGATGCCGGCAGGGACGCCGGCGCTACTGGGCTTGAATCGCTGTCATCGCTACTACGCTTACTATGTCTTCTGTGGTGCAGCCTCTGGATAGATCGTTGGATGGGCGAGCTAGACCTTGGAGGATTGGGCCTAGGGCCTGGGCGTTGCTGGTGCGCTCGACCAGTTTGTAGGCTATGTTGCCGGAGTTTAGATCGGGGAAAATCAGGACATTTGCGCGGCCTGCTACTGGGGAGCCTGGGGCTTTGCTTGCGGCGATTTCTGGGACCAGGGCGGCGTCGACTTGGAGTTCGCCGTCGATTGTCAGATCGGGGCGGCGGGCTTTGGCTATGCGCAGGGCTTCGCGGATTTTTTCTATGCCGGGATGATTGGCTGAACCTTTTGTCGAAAAGGAAAGAAGGGCTACTCTCGGCTCGGCTTCGAGGAAATGGCGGGCGTTTTCGGCTGTAGATATGGCGATTTCGGCTAGTTCTTGGGCGTCGGGATCGGGGACTACGCCGCAGTCGGCGAAGAGCATGGCGCCGCTTTCGCCTAGCGCTGTGCCATTGCTTGGCGGAGCGACCATCAGGAAGAAACTCGAGACGAGTTTGGAATCTGGGGCCAGGCCGATTGCGTGGAGAGCGGCGCGAACTGTGTCGGCGGTGGAGTTTGCGGCGCCGCCTACGGAGCCATCGGCGTCGCCGGCGGCTACCATTAGATTGGCGAAATATAATGGCGAGCGGGCGGCGGCTTGGGATTCTTCTTGCGTGGCGCCTTTGGCGCGGCGGCGTTCGTGGAGGATTTGAGAATAGGAATCGAGGCGCGGGCTGTTGTTGGGATCCTGGATGGTGATTCCTGAGAGAGAGACATTGAGCTTTTTTGCGCCGGGTTCTATTGTTGCCGGGCGGCCTAGTAGAGTGATGCGGGCGAAAGCTTCGGAGGTGATGAGCGCTGCGGCGGCGATTACGCGCGGGTCTTCGCCTTCGGGTAGGACGATGCGCTTGGGAGAGCTGCGGGCGCGATTTTTTAGAGTGTCGAGGAGAATCACGGCGGATTCAAAGTATCATAAATTTGTGGGGGCGGACGCCCGTTGCGTGGCGCGTGGTGGCGTGAATTGGGCACGGAGATGCCGGGCTGAAAGCCCGGCGCTACACAGGCGTTCAGCGCATTCTAAGAGGGAGATGGAATGACGGGATTTTTTGGGAGGGGTGGATTGAAATCTCTGAAGAGTTTACGGCACGGCGGGAAGCGCGTTTCGGAAATTTTGGAATTGCACGATCGATTTACGCGCGGAGCGGACGGAGGAGTGCGCGCGGATTTGAGCTCGGCGGATTTGCGGCGGGCGGATTTTTCCGGCGCGAATTTGGCGTATGCCAATTTTTCCGGCGCGAATCTGGAGGGAGCGCGATTCTTTGGCGCCAAGCTTACTTTTGCCGATTTGAGCGGTGCGAAATTGCATGGAGCGGATTTGCGGAAGACGGATCTGACCGAAACGAATTTAAGCGGAGCGGATTTGTCCGAGGCGCAGGTTACCGGCGTGGAAATGTTGCGCGCGGATTTGTCGGGCGCGAATCTGCGCGGCGCGAATCTGACGAATGCGAATTTGCGCCTGGTGAATGTGCGCGGCGCGGATTTTGCCGGGGCGAAATTGACCACCACGGTGATGACGGAGACGGATCTGACCGGGGTGGATTTAACAGGAAATGATCTCTCGACGACGCTTTTACCGCGCGGATGGAAGAAGCCGGAATCGAAATAGCGTAGTGAAATATGGCCGAAAGGCGGGATTGCTGAAGACCCTCCCCTACGCCTGCGGGAAATCTGCGCGGGAGCCTGCGGCGGTGGCGCTGCGGCGGCGGGTTTCGATGCCCAGGCGCTTGATTTTTTGATTTAGCGTGCTCAGCGGAATTTGGAAGCGCTCGGCGGCTTCGGTTTGGTTCCAGTTGGTGCGCTCGAGCATGTCCACGATTACGCGGCGTTCTACCTCTTCCATGATTTGGAATAGCGAGTGGGAGGGGTTGCCGCTGCGGGTGACGCCGTCGCCGGGAAGATTCGGGAGAAATTCGGCTAGCTGCAGGCGGACGCCCTTGACGATTTCGCGGGTGCGAACGCTTTCCGGGAGCAGCTCGACGTCCATGGTTTCGAGATTGGAGAGGACCACGGCGCGCTCGACTACGTTTTCGAGTTCGCGGACGTTGCCGGGCCAATCGTAATCCATCATCAACTTCATCGCGGAATTCGTGAAGGCGCGCGGCGGCTTGGCGTTTTCCGTGCGATAGCGCTCGAGGAATTTCTCGACGAGCAGAGGAATGTCTTCCTTGCGATCGCGCAGCGGGGGTAGCTTCAGCGAGATTACGTTCAGGCGATGGAAGAGATCTTCGCGGAAGCGGCCTTCGCGAACCAGCGTGGTGAGATCTTCGTTGGAGGCGGCCAGGATGCGGACGTCGACTTTGATCGTGTCCGTGCCGCCGAGGCGCATGAATTCGCGCTCCTGGATTACGCGCAGAAGCTTGGCCTGAGTTTCAGGGCTGATGGTGCTGATTTCGTCGAAGAAGATGGTGCCTTGATCGGCGACTTCGAAGAGACCTTTCTTCGAGGCTACCGCGCTGGTGAATGCGCCGCGGACGTGGCCGAAAAGCTGCGATTCGAGAAGATCTACGGGGATCGAGCCGGTGTTGACCGGAATGAAAGGCTTGTCGGCGCGCGTCGAGGCTGAATGGATGGCCTTGGCGATCAGTTCTTTGCCGGTGCCGCTTTCGCCGTTGATCAAGACGGTGGAGCGAGACGGGGCGACCTGCGTGACCAGGTCGAGCACCGCCAGCATTTTTTCGCTCTTGCCGATGATGCTGGGGAAATTGTAGCGCTGCTTGAAGGCGCGCTTGAGTTGGACGTTCTCTTCGCGCAGGCGGCGGCCTTCGATGGCCAGCGAGACCTGGGCGATGAGCTCGTCGTTCGACCAGGGCTTGGTGATGTAGTCCTGTGCGCCGCTTTTGAAGGCCTGGCGGGCCATGTCGATGGAGCCGAAGGCTGTGATCAGGATGATGGAAAGATAGGGATCGCGGCGGCGAATCTCGCGCAGGAGATCGAGGCCGTTGCGATCGGGCAGGCTGACGTCGAGTAGAAGAAGATCGAAGGGCTGATCTTCCAGGCGGGCGAGACCCGCGGCGCCGGTGTCGGCTGGGGTTACGTCGAAACCTTCGGAGGATAAGAGAGCTTCGAGGCCTTCTCGAATCTCCGCTTCATCGTCAACTACAAGAATCGAACCTTTACGCATGAACAGCCTTCCGCGCGACCGGGAATTCCAAACGGAAAGAGGTTCCCTTGCCCGGAGTCGAGCGTACCTCAACCTTGCCAGCGTGCTCCTTGATGATACCGTAACTTACTGAAAGTCCTAAGCCTGTTCCGCGGCCGGAGCCCTTGGTGGTGAAGAAGGGGTCAAAGATGCGATTCAGGTGCTCGGTGGGGATGCCCGAGCCGGTGTCTGTGACTTCGACTTCGACGGAGCCGTTTTGGGAGAAGGTGCGGACCTCGAGCATGCCGCCGGACGGCATGGCGTCGCGGGCGTTCATGAAGAGATTCAGGAACACCTGCTGGAGGCGTGTGGTGGAACCGAGGACCGCGGGAAGCGTGTCCTGATAGGCGCGGACTACGTTGACCTGGGCGGTGCGGAAGGGGTGCTGGACTAGGGTCAGCGTGTCTTCGAGGACGGTGTTCAGGTCCACTTCGACCAATTGAGCGGCGCCGGTGCGCGAGAAATTGAGCAAGTTGTTGACGATTTCGCTGGCGCGGAAGGTCTGCTTGACGATCTTCTCGATGGTCTTTTGCTTGGGATCGTCGGAGGGCATTTGCTTGGCCAGCATCTGGATGTAATTCGAGATGACGGCCAGGGGCGTATTGACTTCGTGAGCCACGCCGGCGGCGAGCAAGCCGAGCGACGTGAGTTTTTCGGTCTGCAGCATCTGCTCTTCGAGGCTCACTCTTTGCGTGATGTCGTCCAAGAGAATTAGACGCCCGATGCGCGTTCCGGTCTTGCCTACTAGAGGGGCAATCGAGACATTTATTACGGCGCGACGGCCGGCTGAAGTGTTCAGGAGGAATTTGTAGATGCCGGTTACGCGGTCCTCGCTCGAGCGTGAAGTGAGCTCGGCGACGAGATCGGCGGGCAGCGCCTCATTGAGACGTCGGCCGACAGCTTCGCTGCGCGAAATTTCGAGCAGGCGCACCAGTTGGGGATTCCAGGACTCGATGCGGTCTTCGAGGTCCACGGTGAGGACGCCGATGTTCAGGGATTCGATGATGTTCTCGTTGAAATCTTTGAGACGCTCGATCTGCGTGGCCTTCTGCTCGAGCGAGTTGTAGAGGCGCGCGTTCTCGATGGCGATGCCGACGTAGTTGCCGATAGTGAGCAGCAGCTCGAGGTCTTCACTGGTGAGGTAATCACCGTCCATGGTCTTGCCGAGGCCGAGGATGCCCACGGTCCGGTCGTGGCAGCGGCAGGCCAGGAAATAATTCAAATCGAGCTGATCGAGAGTGCGGCGGACGGAATCGGTCTCGGCGATGGCGGCGCGAGCGGATTCGAAGAAGAGACACCCGCTCTGGCGGAATTGCGGGCGATTGGCATCCAGGAAAGTGAGATCGAGGGCGCCATCGGGATGAACGCCCATCGAGCGCGACATCACGAAGGCCCCGGGCTGGGAGGGGTCTTCGAGAAAGATGGCCAGGCGATCTACAAGAAGAGTTTGCGAGATGCGATCGAGAATGGAGCCGAGCAGCGGCTCGAGACGAACTTCGTTCGTGAGCGTGACGCCGAATTCGATCAGCGTGCGGCGGTAATCGAGACGGTCGCGGTAGAAAAAGTGATCGAGGAGAATTTGTGTCCAGTTGCGAACCGGCTCGAAGAGAAACGCGGCGACTACGATGGCGACGACCACCCCGGCGGGGCCGGTAGCCCAGGCCGTGTGGAAAAATTCTCCGATGAGCGCGACGGTGCCGAAATAGAGGGCGACGATGGCGCCGGTGGCGAATGTGTAGGCCAGGCCGCGCTTGAAGATGATGTCCACGTCCATCAGGCGATAGCGAATGATGGCGTAGCCGAAGCAGAGCGGGATGAGCGCCAGTGAGAAGACGGAAAGCTTCATCCACGGTTGCGGAACGGCGCCGAAGAAATAGGGCACGATGTAACAAAGGAAGAATGGAATGATGCCGGTGATCGTTCCAGCGGTAACCCATTTCAATTGCTGACGGAGAATGGCAGTGGCCGAGCGGCGATAGCTGAGAGCGAAAATCAGAGCCGCGGCGAGGAAATAGATTCCCACGTAGGCCAGTTCGACGCGATCGAGCACGATGCGCGAGCCGAGGGGCGAGAAGACATCAATCACGCCCGCGGCGACGGAGATGTGCAGCAGCAACAGAACTGCCGGCAGACAATATACAGCGAACAGTTTTGGCCACAGGCGGCCGCGGCGCTCAGGGAAGACCAGTGCAAAATGAACCAGCAGCGCCGGCGTGAGAAACATCGCAACGACGTTGCCCCAGTAAACTTCCCAATCGAACGGGCTGAGCTTCCCGCTGTAATGGAAGCTGTAGAAGATGAACGATACAAGGCAGAAGAGATAGAAATGGATGGCGCGGGGCGCGTTCCAGCGGCGCGCGAAAATGAAAAGGCCGATGAAGAGATAAATCAAGCCGGTAATGCGCAGGTAATTTTCGAGCGAAGCAGGATTCTCGGCATGCGCGGTGATCAGCTTGGTGTCGAAGGTGGAAGAGCCGCGCTTGATGCCGTAGGTCAGTTCGGTCCACTCTCCCGCGCGGAAGAGCATCTGCGTGACTTGGGTGGAGCGACGAATGGCGGCGCCGCGGACCGTCTCGACGTAGTCGCCGGCCTTGATGCCGCTGGTTTCTGCGGGCGAATGGGGAGCGACGTACCAAGCCTGGACGCCGGAGGGAGTATCGAGCCAGGTGACGCCGTCATCAGGAACAGGGAAGGTGCGGCGTTGGTTGAAGTTGACGGCGGCGAAAATGATGGCTGCGACGGTAACGACGACCGTGACGATGGCGAGAGCCACCGCTCCGACTCGCTTTGGCATCCCGTCATTCACCGGCAAACCTCGGGCACGCGCGGACCTCGGACACAAACACCCGTAAAGAATTGGTGCACGTAGGCTTCCAGATACGAGCACTACAACGGGTTTGTATGTCGCTGTGAATTAGTGAGTTACAGATGCTTGGCCGGGAGTGCCGCGACTGCATATGGCTTTTGGGAGACACAGTTCCAAATCCGGTACCGGCCTTTTTGAGGGCCTGAAAGCTCTTGGTAGCGCCGCCGTCCCCGGCGGCGTCCGACGATCTCAAGTCCGGCCACGATCAACAGTTGCGCGCGGACCTCGCCGCGCAATCGGCAAGAGCCATTTAGCATCGAGCGCCGCCGACAAGCTCGATCTTTGGCGAAGTTCGCGCTCGTAAGATGCCGGCGGGACGCCGGCGCTACCCTTAAAACTGAAAACTAAGGCCGCCGCGGAACGAGCGATACGCTGAGACTAGAAAAACGCGGCCGTCACGCGTTTCGAGCGGCACATACCCCTCCGCCAGCAAGTTTCCGAAGTCGGCGGTCGCCACGGCGTGGCCCGGGATGAACTTGGGAAGCGGCTGGCGAATGATCACGCTGAGGTATGGATCGATATTGTAGGCAGCCTCGCCGTAGGCGTCCTGGCGCGAGACCACGCTGCCGTCAATCCACTTGTAGCCGGCGCTCACCTGGGTGCCGAGATGAGGAATGCGCGCGCTGAATTTCGCGGCAACGCTCTGGCGATTGCGGGTTTCGAGCATATCGCGCAGCGATTCGGTGGTGGAGGACTCGATTCCCGGCACCAAAGCTCCCGCCCAGGAGTAAATCACGGCGCCGCTCAGGTTATCGGAGAGCTTTTGCTCGTAAACCACGCGGGCGCCCCAGGAATTGGATCCGCCGGCGTCGTAAGCGAAGGCGTTGGAATAAAAATCCTGCAGGAAATCGGAACTGGAGACGCCGCCGCGGCCGATCACGGCTGTATTGCTCGAGCGATCATGAAAGATCGCGCCGGTGAGGTTTGCATTCGAGCTGAGTTTGCGCAGAACCGCGATCTCCTCGTGGAGATTGTCTTCATAAACCGGGCGATCGTTGTGAAGCAGGACGGTGGGCAGCGAATCGAGACTGGAGATAGCCGATTCGAGCGAACTTGTCGAGGGGTCAGAATCCTGCCAGGGATGGCTGGCGATGGTGAAGCTGGCCATCCAGTTTTGCGAGAGCTGGACGGCTACCTGAGCGCGCGGGCGCAGGCTGGTGGTTGTGCCGCCATAAGAAGCGAGGAGCATATCGGCGCCGTAACGTGCGTGAATGCGATCGCCGAGCTCGAGGCTGCTGTCTTCCGAGAGGCGGGCGCCGCGGAAGGCGGGGCCGCCGGGATTCATCTGCGATTCGCGCAGGACGAGCGTGGAAACTGGGCCGGTGTGCGGATTGCCGCTGGGGACCCATTGCGTCACCAGGCCACCGCTGCCGGAACCGCTTTCGTAATTGAATTGCCCGGCGAAGACGATATTTCCGCGGACGCCGGCGTCGAGCGTGTAGGCGAAGGCCGTGCCTGGAGAATCGGAGATATTCGAAATAGAGCCGGGATGCAGGCTGCCGCTGGCGAGCTCGAAGAGGCTGTGCGCGTGACGGCTTTGCGGCCTGTCAATTCCTGAAGGGACGGAGGGCTGGCCGCCAGTGAGCAGGACATCGCCTTCATCCCAACGGAGAATCGGGCGAGTCGCGGCGGAAGTGCGCAGAACCCAAGTCCATTCATCGGGCGGCGTATCTTGATTGGGCGGGCGGCGGAACTTTCCGAGCGAGGAAAAAACGGAGCCCAGCTCGATTTGCAGCTTGGTGACGCGCTCGTCGAGGACGTGAACGTGTTCCGCGAGGGCCGGAAGATATCCAGCGAGAGTGGCGCGGATGGAGTAGAAGCCGGAATCCAGGCCATCGGTGGAGAAAATGCCGCGGGCGTTGGTGAGAAGCTGGACCGGCGCGAGGTTCGGCGTTTGCTCGGAGACCACATAGACGGTCGCGCCCATCTGCGGCGTGCCTTGCGGATCAACGACTACGCCCGCAATTCTACCCTCACGCGGCGCGGCGTTGAGCGGCGACACCACCAGCCCAGCGAGGAGCAGCAGGCCCAATGTGCGAATCAAATTCAGTTTCACGGCGCGTCACCTCCCCCGAATCATGGAGTGGCAGCCTTAACAGTAAAATCAGCGGTCGGAGTGATGGATTCCTTGGTGACGTTGTCCGTCACCTGAACTTCGAGTTTGTATTTGCCGGGAGTGAGAGATTTCAGCGCGAGTGCTTTTTCGAGAGTTAGTTCATCGCCGCGCTGGCTGATTTGATCGCCGCCCTCGTTGAACTTGAGGACGGATTGCTTGTCCTTCATCACGCGGTATTCGACCGTCGCGTTGGCTTTGTGCGTTTTGTCGTCCACCTTCAGATTGTAGATCTGCAGGAAGATGCCGAGATTGTCGTTGGTGGCGAAGGTGGAATCCATTTTCGGCCGGACTTTAACGTCGCCAAGAACGAACTGGCCGACGCCGATATCTTTCGCGGAGACGCGCTGGATTTGATCCGCGAGGATCAGCGAGCTGGACGAGAGCTTGTCATCCTCGTAGCGCGGGACGCGGAGATTGGTGTTCACGACGCCCACGTTGCCGCTATTGACGTCTTTCAGGACGATATCCAAACGATAGAGGCCGGGGCTCAACGGCACGGCTTTTTGATAAATGGAAAAGCCTTTAAGCGATTGCTGCAGGAGCGAGTTCGGGACGTCGTGGCTGATGGTGTCTTCAAAGGTCTGAACCTTGCGCCCGCTGAGAGTGGTGATGCGGGCGAAGAGGTTCATGGTGGCGGACTGGATGCCCTCTTTCTGCGTGAAGCTCAATTGCTTATTCGGAATTTGAATGGAAATGGGAACGAGAATTGTGTCGCTGGTGATGCGGAGGTAATCCCAGCGGTAGTCGAACGCGACCTGATTGCGCACCAGGCGCGAAGTGACCACTGCCTCGAGATCCTTGAATTTGACGGGCGGAGCCTGCTGGATTTTCGCGTAGAGATCGAGGCGCGAAAATTCGGACATGCTCTCTGGCTGGCCGCCGAGAGGCTGCGCCATGTGCGTGCCGTCGGTGTTGTTGAACCGGGCGGTCTTGCTGGACATGCCCATCGATTCCAACATGGTCAAGCCGGCGCCGGGGACGTAAAGGAGAGCGTCCTTTTCGCTGGGGTCCATGGTCAGCTTGTATTCGCCGGTCATGGTGGGGTCGACGAATTCGATTTCTACGTTGTTGCCGATGCCCTCGAGATAGCGATAGCGCCAGTCCTCGAACGGATAGGTCGAGGTCTCACCGCCGCCTTCATCCGCTGGGCGCTCGTAGGAGCCGCCGGAGGGGTGCGAATCCACCTCGTCGGGCGGGCCCCACATAATGTAAATCCGGCCGCGATCGGTCTTCCAGCCGGGAATGCCCGAGGCGTAGTGCTCGTTGGTATAGGCGATGCGGCGATAGTGCTCTTCCTTGAAGGTATTTTCCGGGGAATCCGGGTCCGGATTGCGGCGCAGCCAGAATTGCTCGATGAATTGCTCGCGCTCTTCGTTGGTTTGCAGGCGGAGGAAGGCGCTGCGCTCTTCAGGCGTGATGATGTAGGTAACGTCTTCGTCGAGCCACTTCTTATAGGGAGTGTCCAACTCCTTGTGGAGTTGGGATTCGCGGCGGCGGCGTTCTTTGGCCGTTTCCTGGGTCTTTTTGGTGGGTTGAGCTTCGGGCTGCTGCTGATCGCTTTGGCCGGATTGCTTGTCGTCTTGCTGCTGTTCCTGGGCCTGTGCGCGAAGAGGTGCTGGAGGTATAGCTAGGCCTAAGATTACGAAAGGAAAGACAATGAGGCGCAAACTCCTGTACATGCCGACACCTCTTCAGTATGAGGAAATTCTAACCTGTCCCCCGGTACAGGTCAATTTAATCCCGTGCCGGGATTGATGTATTGAGTGAGAGGCTGGGGGTTGGGAAGTGGTTGCCTGGAGAACTGGGTGCCGGTGTCGGCTTCAGGGGCTGCCACGGTACGTCAATTTCGTAGATTCCACGCTGCAGCTTGAAATGAACGTTAAATCTATCGAAAAATCCAGATTGCCCCAATAGGCCGACACCCATCTGGTCCAGACCGACGGTGAAGCCAGCATAGACTGGAATCCGGACGACGTTTTGCAGATCGATTGAGATGTTGAAAAAGTGGGTCGGTACATTCGCGCTACCCATCCCCGAGGTCAATTCGATCGGTGCGCCGAGAACGTCCAAACCCAGAGGTTGAATGAAAGAACGAGGAAAAACGCAGTGGTCTGCCCCTGAATCCACGACGGCGTAGCAGGACAGACGATTTGTTCCGCTGATTAAACTGATTTGTAGAATCGGACGACGTGCGGTGCGGCCTTGAGGATACGCAGAGCTGGGCGGGATCGGGAATTCTGAATAAGCGACAGGATAGACCGCCAATGGAGCCTACACGAGGAAAGTTGAGCCGTCTGCTTCCGGCACGCGGATTACGACCGGGTCGTTTTCTCCGGCGGCCTTCGCCATCCGGATAGCCTCCTGTAGTTCAGCAGCATAGGCAATCACTTTGTCCTCAGTCTTCGACAAGGCAACCCACGCTCCCTTCGGCACTCCCGAGAGCAATTTGGAGATGTCCTTCGCGGCCAGCAATGGTGTTCCTCCGATAGTAAATCAATCATACCTCTAGTCCTGGCGTTCTGGAAACAAGCGGTTTACCTTGGCCGAGGTGGCCGGGTCGCGCACGCGGCATGCGTTCGAACATGTCGGGCTGAAGCCCGGCGCTCGGGGCGTGAATTGTAGACCAGCCCGACGCCCATTCAGGAGACGAGCGAGACCGTCCGCGGGCTTTTATATTTTTTCGAGCCTCCAACCCCAACTCCCAAGCCTCAAGACCGCTTCTCAGATGGGGCGAAACGGATTACAATGGTGGCGAGCAGTGCGTCCGGACAGAGTGCGATGGGGCGTCGAGTGGTATCTGCGATGTACCCTTCCTTTGAGGTCTGGGTTATCCCGACGAGGTAGCCTGCCGGAAACATTTCCGAGGACCGGGCCGTACTAAGTAAAGCGAAGTAGCGTCTATACACGATGGTATTACTGCGGGGACTCGCGTCATGAGCTTGACGAAGAAACTGGTGATCGGCGGGGTGGCAGTGCTGGTGCTCGTGGGGATTGTTTGGGCGAGCATTTACCAGGCCAATAAAGACGTGGTTACGGTGCAGTCGGGGACTGCCAAGCGGCAGGACTTGACCAGCATCGTGACGGCATCGGGTGAAATTCGACCGCTGACGTATTCGAACATCCTGGGCGAGGGCATCGGGAAGATTACCCAGATCGTGGTGAAGGAAGGCGACCACGTGCGCAGAGGCGACGTGCTGATGCGCCTCGAGAGCATCCAGCCCGCGGCCGACGTGCAGGCGCAGGAAGCCGGGATCTTGTCGGCCGACTCGTCGGCACAGGCGTCGAGCGCAGCACTGAAATCGGCGCAGGCGACGCTGGTGCAAAGGAAGGCGGATCTCGAGAAGGCCAAGTTTGACTGGGAGCGGGGCCAGAACCTTTACAAGGATCAACTGATTTCGAAGCAGGACTTCGACACGTCGAAGGCGGCGTATGACAGCGCGGCCGCGGCGGTGGATGCCGCGGAAGCACAGATGGCGCAGGCGAAGGCCATGAGCGAAGGCGCGAAATCGAATCTGGAGCAGAACCGGGCGATTCTGTTGCACCAGAAAGACGTGCTGCGGAAGACGACTTATACGGCGCCGATTGACGGGATCGTGACTTACATCGCGGTGCGCGTGGGCGAAAACGTGGTGCCCGGAATTCAGAATGCTACGGGCAGCTATCTGATGACGATTTCGGATATGTCGGTAGTCACCTCGGAAGTGAAAGTGGACGAGACCGACATCGTGAATTTGAAGAACGGGCAGGACGTGGACGTGAAGATTGACGCCATGCCGGGAAAGAATTTCCCGGGGCACGTGACCGAAGTGGGAGATCAAGCGATTTTGCGTTCTTCGGGATTGGCCACCACGCAGACGACTGCGAATACGCAGGAAGCGCGCGATTTCAAAGTTGTGGTGACGCTCGATCATCCGCCGGATAACTTGCGGCCGGGGCTTTCGGTTACGGCGACGATCAAGACGGCCTCGAAGAAAAACGTGCTGACGATTCCGATTCAAGCGCTGGCGATGCGCTCAAAGAAAGCGCTTGAAGAAGCGGCCAAGGGCTCAAAGGGTGAGAGCAGCGTGACGCTTGCAGCGTCGAAGACGGATTCGGGCGCCGGGGACAAGCCGGCTGACAAGACCGACATCCAGGGCGTGTTTGTGCTGCGCGCGAAGAAGGCGGAATTCGTGGCGGTGCAAACGGGAATCAGCGGCGTGACGGATATCGAGGTTACCAGCGGATTGAATGACGGCGATCAAATAGTGACCGGGAGCTACAAGGCGCTGCGCACTTTGAAGCCGGGCGCGGCGGTGAAAGTGGATAATTCCGAGCCGAAACGCGAAGGCCAGACGACGAGTTAAGCGGCGCGGACTTCGGAGTGCCCATTTAGTGGAGAGTGTGATTCATGCCGGTTGAAGCAGGGGCGGCGCTGTCGTTCCGCGAAGATCTTGTCGCGGCGGGAATCGTCATTCATACAGACGATCTGTGGAAGACGTACGAAATGGGGACCGAGCAGGTGCACGCGCTGCGCGGGATCAACATCGAGATTCTTAAGGGCGAGTACGTGGCAATCATGGGGCCGTCGGGTTCGGGGAAATCCACGTTGATGAATTTGATCGGATGCCTCGATACGCCTTCGAAGGGGCTCTATTATTTGGCCGGGCGTTTGGTGAGCGAGCTGGATGATGACGAGCTGGCTTACATTCGAAACAAAGAAATCGGATTCGTCTTTCAGACTTTCAATTTGTTGCCGCGCGCGACTTCTTTGCACAATGTCGAGCTGCCGCTGATTTACAACGGCACGCCCGGCCGAGGAGCGGCTCGAGCGCGCCAACAAGGCGCTCGCGCAAGTGGATTTGGTCAACCGCGCGCATCATCGTCCGAATGAGCTTTCGGGCGGGCAGCGGCAGCGCGTGGCGATCGCGCGGGCACTGGTGAATCAGCCTTCGATTTTGCTGGCCGATGAGCCTACTGGAAATCTTGATTCGCAGACAGGCGAGGAAATTATGAATCTGTTCGCGCGCCTGCACGAACAGGGCAATACCATCATCCTGGTCACCCACGAGCAGGATATCGCCGCGCATGCCCACCGGGTCATCCGTTTGCGCGACGGAAAAGTCGAAAAAGACGAGAAAACGCGGTAGAGTCTCCCCCACCAGAAATCAGTAATCTCATCGTTCTTACGGAGGCGTCCGTGGCTAAGAAAGTCATTCTCGGTGGTTTGGTCACCGCAGTGATCGTGTTTATCGCGAGCTTCATTTGGCACATGTTTCTGTTTGGAGATGTCGGCGTCAAATCTCTACCAAACGAAGACGCCGTGCGCGCCGACCTGCGGGCCACGATCACCGAGCCGGGATTCTATTATTTCCCCGCCCCAAATATGACCCCGGGGCGCTCAAAAGAGCAGAAAGACGCGGACGCCGCGGCCTATATGTCGAAATACAGGCAGGGCCCGACCGGCATTTTGATTTATTCGCCCGGCGGCAAGGATTTCAATTTCGGCAAAGCGATCATGAACCAATTTCTATTCAATGTGGTCGCAGCTCTAATTCTCGCGTGGATTTTGTCAGTGGGCGCGGCGGGGACTTCATTCGGAGGCCGGTGGCTGATTGTCTTTCTGGCGAGCATCTTCGCGGGCGTGGTGTTCATATTGCCGTACTGGAATTGGTACAACTTCCCGCTGAACTACGTGCTGGGCGACATGGCCGGCTGGGCCGTCTCCTGGGGCGTCGGCGGCTTGGGAATGGCGAAAATAGTGAAGCCGTGAGGAGCGGGTGGATTTTCGCTTCATCATCCTCCTACAAGCGGTATGGGATCGTGCAATTGCGACGCTCTCGACGGCGGAAGGTACTCTTTACGAAAGGCTACCGAGGCGGATGTTCCCCGGTTGCGTGAAGTGATTGATGCCTCCGTCAGAGGACTGCAAGCTGGCTACTATTCGCCGGCGCAGATTGAAGGCGCACTGAACTCGGTCTACGGAGTGGATAGCCAACTCATCGCCGATGGAACGTATCTGGTCGCAGAGGTTGTGCAATCCGAGGCGACGAACGCCGAGATCGTCGGCTGCGGCGGCTGGAGTATGCGCAAAACGCTTTATGGAGGCGATCAATACATCGGGCGTGAAGACTCGCTCCTGGATCCGGCACGGGATGCGGCGAAGATTCGCGCATTCTTCGTACATCCGCAGTGGGCGCGGCATGGCATCGGCGCCTTGATCCTCGAAGCCTGCGAGAACGCGGCCATAGACGCGGGATTCACGCGCTTCGAGATGGGCGCAACCCTCAGCGGAGTGGCTTTTTATAAAGCCAAGGGGTACGCGGCGCTGGAGAACTTGGAAGTCGGCCTCGGCAACGGAGAAGTGCTGCCGATTGTAAAAATGGCAAAAGAATTTAGGCGCTAACTTATTGACCCCAGAATCTTCGGCAGTCAAGCCTAAATTTTCGACTCCGGCTACTTGCCTTTTGCAGATTCTTTATCCTTCTGCACTAGATCGGCCGGCGGTCCCAAATCCCGCGGCAATCGTCCCGTAAGAGATTCGAGGAACGCCTTGAGATCGTCGCGCTCGTCGAAAGTAAGAAAATCGAGCGAGTGAATCTGCTTGTCGAGATGTGGATTCGAATTCCCTCCGCCAATGTAGTGATCGACCACATCCTTCAAGGTACTCAGACTGCCATCATGCATATACGGAGCCGTTTGCGCGATGTCGCGTAGCGTGGGCGTCTTAAACGCGCCCATGTCGTCCTCGTTCTTGGTTTCACCGCAGCGGCCGATATCCGCGAATTTGCCGGTCATATCGGCGCCGATGCCGATGTTGTGGAATTTGTTGTCGGTGAAGAGAGCATCGTCCTTGCCAATCGTATGGCACGTCGCGCAGTTGCCCTTCTTCGTATCCATGAATATTTTCAAGCCGCGGTGCGCCGAGGGTGACAAGGCCTTTTTCTCGTGACCGTAGTAGTAGCGGTCGAATGGCGAATCGCCGCTCAAAACTGTCCGCTCAAACGATGCGATGGACTTCGTAACCAGATCAATGGTGATTTGATCCGTGCCCCATGCCTCGCGAAAGAGCGCCACGTATTTCGGATCACGTTGCAGCCGATTCACGACGCCGTCGAGCGAGTGCGCCATTTCCACAGGATTGGCGATCGGGCCCTCCGCCTGCTTCTCCAGGCTGGGCGCGCGCCCATCCCAGAATTGAACCGTGTTGTACGCCGAATTGATGACTGTCGGCGCGTGGCGGCCGCCAAGCTTGCCGCCGACGCCTGCAGAAAACGGCCGCTTATCGGCGAACCCGAATTCAGGCGCGTGACATGACGCGCACGAGACCGTGCCGTCTGACGATAGGGCAGGGTCATAGTATAGGTGGCGTCCGAGAGCGATCGTCTCGGCTGTCGGCGGATTATCCTGCGGAATTGGAACCGGCGGCAACCCGAGCGGTGCCTTGATCTCGACGCGGCGACCGATTGGCATCGGGGCGCGCACTTGTTCCTGCGCCGCCGCCGCGATGACAATTCCCGATAGAAGCAACGCTGTAAATGAAAACGCACTGATGGAGACCTTCATTTTCTTACACCTCCCCCGGAGCGACGCTAACAGAAAAGTTTTTTCTGCGGCGTGACGGGGGTCACGCATCGATGTGACGCGGTGTATTCAGAATTCTCGCGTGTACTACTTTCGGAACACGAGTTGTGCGGTGGCACCTAGGCGAAGCTGATAGCATCAAACGGGCTTATGGCATAGAATTCGGGTCTCGCCCCGCTCTGGTGAAGTTGCCCGGCAGACTTGAAACGTGGAAAAAGAGGAGAACAGACATGCCCGGTACTGTCAAAGCCATCCCGGAGGGATTTCATACGCTTACGCCGTTGATCGTGGTGCGCGAGGCGGCGCGCGCGATTGAATTTTACAAGACCGCGTTTGGCGCGGAATTGCTCACCGTCGCGGCCGATGGGCCCGGCGGCAAAATCACTCATGCCAGTTTGAAAATCGGCGATTCGATTCTCATGCTCACGGATGAATTTCCTGAGTGGCAGTGCCTCGGCCCGCAGGCGCTGGGCGGCAGCCCGGTGACGATTCACATTTACACCGAAAAAGTGGATGAGGCGTTCGATCGCGCGGTGAAGGCTGGCGCTGCGGTGACGATGCCGTTGCAGGATCAGTTTTGGGGAGACCGATACGGGCAGGTGGTGGATCCCTTCGGGCATAAGTGGTCGATTGGCGCCCATGTGGAAGATTTGACGCGCGAAGAGATCGCCAAGCGCGCGGAAGCCGTCTTCGGAGAAATGGCCAAGAAGGCCGGCCAGGGCGGGTAGCGCCGGCGCTACCAATTACCCGGAAAAGAGATTGCGTAGCAGGAATAAGACGTTTGCCGGCCGCTCGGCCAGCCGCCGCATGTACCAGGGAAACCAGTAAGCGCCGTAGGCCACTAAGACAATCGAGCGATGGCCTTCGGCAGCCAGGCGTTGTTGCTCAGCGCGCTGGATGCCGTAAAGCATTTGGAATTCGAGTTCGTTCTTCGGAAATTGGTTCGCCGTAGCGAAGCCGATGATTCTCTGAATCAGCGTGCGATCGTGTGTCGCTATTGCGGAGCGAATTCCTTCGTGGCGCGCGTCCTGGCCCAGTAGCGTTTGCGCCAGCCGGTAATAGTTTTCGTCAACCTCGCTTTTTCTCGGGAAGGCTACATCGGCGGGCTCGTTGTAAGCTCCCTTCACCAGCCGGATTGCTCCTCCCAAGGGCAACAAGCTCCTTAAATCATCTTCGGTGCGGCGCAAGTAGGACTGAATGCAGACGCCGACGTTTGCCCCTTTGCGGCGAGCGCGCGTGTAAATCGCCAGCGTCCGATCTACATATCCGCTTTGCTCCATGTCGATCCAGACGGTCTTGCCGGGTGGCGACTGGGCGATTAATTTTTCGAGATTGGTGAAGCAGAAGGAATTGTCGAGATCGAGTCCAAGGTGCGTGAGCTTGACGGAAATTTCGGCGTTGAGATTGCGGGCGGCGATTTCGCGCAGGACGCCGCAATAGTGCTCGGTCTCGGCGGCGGCTTCTTTGCGATCGGTTACGTTTTCGCCGAGCGCAGTGAGGACAGCCCCGATGCCTTGCCCCGCGAGTTGCTCCACGGCGCCGAACGCATCTTCGACAGTTTCGCCGGGCATGAAGCGCGAGACGTTGCGGCGAACGAACGAATAATGCGGGGCGCGCTCGCGTAGCCAGCGGCTTTGCGAAGCAGCCAGAAGTGCACGGCGCATGATGCTCATCGTGAAGGGGCCATCGTGTAACGCGAACTCGAAAAAGTCAAAAGCCCCAGGCGCAACTACGGCGCATGGGGCACCCCGCGGCGGACACCGCCTCACTTCGAGGAGAACGCTTTCATCAGGCGGTAATAAAAATCCACGCCTTCATAGAACGACGTCACCGGCAGACGCTCGTCGCGCCCGTGCGAGCGATCATCATTGATATCGATAAACACGCCGGCCAGGCCGTAGGAAGCATATCCGGCCCCGCGCGTGGTGGAATTGTCGCTCGCGCCCGAATCCATCACCGGCACAACCGGAACGCCGGGCCACATTTCGGCGCTCACTTTCTCTACTGCGCCGATAACGTCCGGGCGGAGCGTTGCCGGCGGATTCGCCGTGCTGCCTGCACCGTTGGCGACGACCGCGGTGACGGCGATCTCCGGATCGTTGACGATCTTCACCAGCGTCGCGCGAATTTCATCCGACGAGTGGCCGGGAAGAATGCGGCAATTGATGTTGGCGGTCGCCGATTGCGGCAACGCGTTGTTGGCGTGGCCCCCGCTGAGCATCGTGGCTGTGCACGTGGTGCGCATGCGCGCGTTGTAATAGGGAGTTTTGGCAAGGCGATCGATGGCCGCGGAATCCGCGGGAACTTTGAGAATGGCCTTCATGTCCGCGCCGGTATCGCCGCCGAAAAGATCGGCCATGCGCGTGAAGTAAGCGCGCGTGACGTCATTCAGCTCGAACGGAAATTGATAGTGCTCGAGACGCGTGAGGCTTTCGGCGAGCTGGTAGATCGCGTTGTCGGGAGTGGGCAGCGATCCGTGGCCGCCGCGGTTGGTCACCTTCAACTCGAAATCCTGATAGAGCTTTTCGCTCGCGCCGACACCGACGAGCGACTTCTTGCCGTTCTCCATTTCGAAATTGCCGGCATCGGGATTGACCACGAAATCGGCGTCGATCAGTTCGCGGTGATTCGCGAGGAGCCATACGACGCCGTTGTTGCTGCCGGCTTCTTCATCGGCGGTCAGCGCCAGAATCAGATCGCGATCCGGGCGATAGCCTTCTTTTTTCAGGCGAATAAAATCGGTGACCAAAATTGCGTCGCCGTCTTTGATGTCTTCGGTGCCGCGGCCGTAGAAGTAGCCTTCCTTTTCGATGAATTGGAAAGGGATCGGTGGACCAATCTTCGCGGCGGGCTTCGACAACGTCGAGATGGCAGATGAACAGGACCGGCGGGCGAACGCCCGTGCCGTGAATGCGCACGACGAGATTGCCGTGGCGCGGATCGGGGCCGAGGAGTTGCACATCGCTATCCGGCAAAGCCGGCGCCGCGAAACCACGCGGCCATGGCTTCGGCAGCTTTCGTCGTGCTGCCCACGGATTCGGTAGTGTTGATTTCCACGAGCTGCTTGAAGATGCGGCGCGCCAGCTCGCGCGTTTCGTAATCGAGAGCGGCGCGCGCGGCAACAGCGATGCTGGCGGCGAGAGCCAGGGCGATAGTTACAACGGCGAATGTTGTGTTGCGGATGACGCTCAATTTCATCTGCGATCCCGCACCAGTAGCACAGGCACTCCTGCCTGTGTCTGCAAATTGAATTCCTGCTGCCGCCAGAGATTATCAGAGCAGCAGCGCAGAGGCGAGAGCGGTTGTAGGGGGGCGGGTTCACCACGCCCTCGGTGTGGCTTTGGGTTTTGGCCTTCACCTATCCGGGAGAACTAAAACCCAAACCGGGCCGGTGTTGAGCCCCGGCCCTACGATTGCGTCTTGTCTTTTTCCGCAAGCCGTCGGCCCGCAATCGGCCGCAGCAGGCATATACTGAAGCGGTGCTTGCGGAGATAGTTCCGACTCCAGCTTCACGCCGATTCCGATTTGGAGAAGGCCGCATCGATGACAGATAAAGCATTGAGGGACGCGCTGTCCGCGAAACTAGGCGTGACCCGGCAGAGGATCAGCCAGCGCGCACAGGCGCTAAAAGTCTATGTGCCGATGAGCACTGAAGACGCCACCTACTGCCTCGCGCACCAGGAGGGATTCGCGCTGGACGAGTACCTTCCGGCTGAAGACCCTCAAGCGCGTGCGAATTCTGTTGCGCGCTCTCGGAGCGAATCCCGATCTCCCCTCCACTCAGGACCGCTCAAGACCCAGAGGAAAGGCGAAGGCACGCGAACTAATTCTTGCGGGAGGAACTCGGCTCCCCGATCCGATCCTGCCCAAACGCATTCTCGACGACGCGAGCAAGATGGCGACGACCTCCTATCTGATGCTCTACGTCTTCGAGAATTCAATTCGCTACGTAATCGCGACTATGCTGGCCAACGAATTCGGCGAGGATTGGTGGCTCAAAGCGGTGATTCCGAATTCGCTGAAGAAAAAAGTCGCCAAGTGCGAAGGAGAAGAAGCCGCGGCTTGGCGCAGCGGCCGGGTAGCCCACCCAATTTACTACGCGGATGTCAACGATCTGATTCAAATTGTGCAACGCAATTGGCCGGTGTTCCGCAAGCTCTTTCCGCGGCCGAACTGGTTCGCAAATCATGTACTGTGTGTAGAACTGCTGCGTAACACCGTGTCCCATATGATCCCGCTTCAGCGGCGCGACACCGAGTGGCTTCGTGACAACTTGAGCCGCTGGTGGGCGTTCCTCCGCGAGAATAACGCTGCATTGAAGTCAACCAAGCGATAGGACCCCATCGGCCGGCTTCCCGTTGCGTGCGCACCTCGACGCTACGTCACCACAACGGACATCTCGCCGTGATGCTTGCGCCCCGGCGTAACGGTGATTTCCACGTCGTGGCCGAGAGACGTGAGAAATTCGATTAGCCGGCCAACAGAAAAATTGCCGGAACGATTGCGCGCCAGAGCCGAGACTTGGGGTTGTGAAATGCCGAGGATCTTCCCGGCCTCCGTTTGTGTGAGCCCACGGTCCTTGATGATGCGGTAGATTTGCAGCGTCAGACGAGCTTTCATCAACTCCTGCTCCGCACCTGGCAATCCGAGGTCGGCGAAAACATTGCCGCTGCTCGCGGTCACCGCGGCCTTTTTCGCGGCTTTCTTTCTACTCTTCATTTTGGCCTTGCCTTTCTTTGTAATCGCGGCTTGCTTCCGCCAGCCGCCGTTGAACCAATCGAATTTCGCTATTCGGGGTGGCGATGCCCGATTTCGATTTCTTCTGGAAGGCGTGGAGCACATAGATAACGCCTCGAAATCGAACCGTATACACTGTGCGCCACGTGTTGCCGAAGAAGCGCGCGATGATCTCCATCACGCTTGCTCCGCCAAAACCTTTCATCGGTTTCGCCGCTGGGTCGGTGTCGCCCATCTGCGCCGCGTAGAGTGCCCGGCCGATGTCCCGGCGCACTTCCGGCGGAAACGATTTCAAGTCGTCACGAGATGTCCCGATCCATCGAAGAGGCTTTGGCTCGTTGCGCTCCACTATACTATTATACATATATTCGTATACCTGCGCATCTGTTCTCACCGATGCCGCCGCTCGCTCGGAGCGACGCCGGCGAAAGGAGAATGGAAGACTCCTTCAGAACCAGACGGCGAGCGCGGCCAATTCTGGCGGTGCTATATTTGTGGCGAGGAGCTGGGCTATGCGAACTACTGCGATTGAATTAATGGTGAACGGAACGAGCCATTCTGTTGCGTCGGACGGAGAGGCTTCGCTGCTCAACGTTTTGCGCGATGAGATTGGTCTGACGGGGTCGAAGTATGGTTGCGGCGAAGGGAAGTGCGGGGCTTGTACCGTCTTGATTGACGGATTTCCGCAGCGCTCTTGCATCACTAAGGTTTGGAGCGTCGGCGGCAAGGCGGTCACTACCATCGAGGGGATTGAGCGCGATGGGAAATTGCATCCTTTGCAGGAGGCGTTCCTGGCCGAGGATGCTTTGCAGTGCGGGTATTGCACTTCGGGGATGATTGTCTCGGCGGTGGGGCTTTTGAAGACTAGTCCGAATCCTTCGATCGCGGAGATTGTGGAATTTATGCAGGGGAATATTTGCCGCTGCGGGACCTATCCGCGGATTGTGGCGGCGATCCAGAAGGCTGCGGCGGAGATGGGAGGTGCACGCTGATGGCTCAATGGGAGAATGGGTGCGAAAAAGAGGCCCGGCTGAAGCGGGGCCCTACGGAGGCTTCGGGCGTCGCCGCAGCCGGAGGTGGAATTTGAACGGTATGAGATGCGCGAGCGAGCCGTTCACCATTTTGAATTGCAGCGGCGCGATTTTTTCAAGGCGGTCGGCGGAGGCATTGCCATTCTCGTGGCCGTCCGCGCGCCTCTGGCAACGGCTGTCGCGGCGCAGGAATCGGGCGGTCGCGGGCGACGCGGGAGCGAGGAAATTCCGGAAACGGTTGGGGCCTGGTTGCACGTTGGCGAGGATGGCAGCCGTGAGCGTCTTCACCGGAAAAGTGGAGATTGGGCAGAACATACGCACCTCGCTTGCGCAGGCTGTGGCGGAAGAATTGCGCGTACCACTATGCTTCAATTCGCATGACCATGGGCGACACGGAGAAAGTTCCCTTTGATATGGGCACGTTCGGCAGCCGCTCAACACCCACGATGGGATTGCAGCTTCGCCGCGCGGCCTCTGCGGCAAAGGATGTGTTGATCGATCTCGCGGCAAAGAAATGGGGCGTGCAGCGCGATAAATTGACGGCGGAAGACGCGCGCGTACGCGATCCGCAGTCCGGGCGCACAGCAAGTTATGCGGAATTGGCTACCGGGCAGCAGTTCTCGCAATCCATTCCTGAAGAAGATCCGCTCATCGCGCCAGCGAAATGGACCATCGCCGGAAAATCGATCGAGAAAGTGATCGGCCGTGATTTTGTTACGGGCCAGCATCGCTATCCCTCGGATATTGCGTTGCCGGGCATGCTGTTCGGGAAGATTGTGAGGCCTGCGGCGTTCGGAGCCACGCTTGTCTCGGTGGATGCGAAAGACGCGAAGGCCATGGACGGCGTGACTTGCGTGACGGACGGAGATTTCATCGGCGTGGCCGCGCCAAGCGAATATCCTGGCGGCACAGGCGGCGAAGAAAATTCATGCGGAATGGAAAAGCTCGCCGCAGCCTTCGAGCGATGGGATTTTCGATTATCTCAAAACGCATCGCGGCAAGGGCCAGGACTACGACGAACCGAAGCCGCATGTTGCCGGCTCGATGGAAGCGGGACTGGCGGCGGCCGAAGTGAAATTGCAGCAGACTTACACGGTGGCTTACATCGCGCATGCCCCGCTCGAGCCTCGCGCGGCGGTAGCCGAATGGAAAGATGGCGCGTTGACGGTTTGGACTGGGACGCAGCGCCCGTTTGCCGTGCGCGACAATCTGGCGGAGACATTCCATCTCTCGCGCGACCGCGTACACGTCCTGATGCCGGACATGGGCTCAGGCTACGGCGGAAAGCACACGGCGGAGTGCGCGATCGAGGCGGCGCGCCTAGCGCGAGCCGCAGGCAAGCCAGTGAAGCTGGTTTGGACACGCGAGGAGGAATTTACCTGGGCCTATTTCCGACCGGCCGCGCTGATTGAAATTTCGAGCGGCGCAACGCGCGATGGACGCGTGACGGCCTGGGAATTTCACAATTACAATTCCGGGAGTTCAGGAATCGGAACGCCTTACGATATTGCCAATCAGAAGATTGAATTTCATCCCGCGGATTCACCTCTGCGGCAAGGCTCGTATCGCGGCCTCGCCGCCACGGCGAATCATTTCGCGCGCGAGACGCACATGGATGAATTAGCGCGTGCGGTAAAAGTGGATGCGCTGGAATTCCGGCGGCGAAATCTGAAAGATGCCCGATTGCTAGCGGTGTTTGAGGCCGCAGCGAAAGCATTTGGATGGAGCGACCGGAAAAAACAGGACGGACGCGGATTCGGGATTGCCGGCGGAGTCGAGAAGGGTGGCTACTTGGCGACCTGCGCCGAGGTGCGTGTGGATCGCGCGAACGGAGAAGTGAAAGTGGAGCGATTGGTCAGCGCGTTCGAGTGCGGCGCGATCGTGAATCCCGAACATCTGCGCAATCAAGTGGAAGGCGCCATGGTGATGGGTATGGGCGGCGCGCTTTTCGAGGCCATCGAGTTTGCGGATGGAAAGATCACGAATCCACATTTCGCGCAATATCGCGTCCCAAGATTCGGCGATATACCAAAGATCGAAGCAGTGCTAGTGGATCGCAAGGATTTGCCGTCGGCGGGCGCAGGCGAGACGCCGATTGTGGGCGTAGCCCCGGCCATCGGCAGCGCAATTTTCGATGCCGTGGGCGTGAGGTTACGCGCGATGCCCTTGGTGCCAAAAGGATTGCAAACGGAAAAGGCTTGAATCGGCGAGCAGTGGCCGCGTCGAGAAGAACGAAATGCACCTCCGAATTTTGCGCGCGACGAAAAAGCCCGCGTGCGAGCTGCCGTGATTTGTCAGGGCACGACTTCAGTCGTGCCGCGAGCGACGCAGAATTAGTACGGCTTCAGCCGCTGAGGTTTTGTCTCTCCGATTCTCGCACGTAATCCAAACACCCCGCCTACAAAACCGCGCGAATCTTGAAGATGGCTTTCTCTTTCGGCGCGTCGTTCTCCGAAACAATGAAAATCCCGCGGCCAAAGCAATTGCGCATGCGCCACACGGTCACCTTCTGCCATTCGCCCGAGCCAATTTGAATTTCGATCGCCCCTCCATCGTGCTGCAGCAGGAAATCCTTAAGCCGCGGCTGATCCGGCTTATCCCGCTGATGAAAAAGAATGATGACCGTGCCGCGCTCTTTATCAGCGTGGCGTTCCATTACGCGACACACGATCGGTGCAGACGGAGCGCGCGCGGCAGCGGATTGCTGCGCGGCGCCCGCATTGCGGCCTGATGGAGCGCCTATTGCCAAAATCAGGAATAACAGCGGACCCGCAATGCTGCGAGCTGATGAGCGCATGAGCAGACCTCTCCTTCGCGCGCCGGCCATCGAGGCTGGTGCGAATTGAATCACGCAAAAGCCCAAGAATTCATCCGTAGAAATGCGGATATGCGATTGGGGCGAGCTGTGACGCCTTTCGATTAGTCGTCGGAGGGCGAGTAGCGCAGTTCTACCATGTCGATTTCGCGCTCGAGCTTGCGCATTACCTCGTCGTTGATTTCGTTTTGGTTGTGGAGGTGGAGGATGGCGGCGCGTTGCACGGATTGGAGTTGCAGCGTGAGATTGCGGAAACGTTCGTAGTCTCCGCGGCGATTGCCGGTTTCATCGCTGTAATCCTCGTCGAGCAAGTTGAGCCGGCGGTGCTGGGCCTGAATCAGTTCGTCATAAACGTGGGCGAAATCGGGCTGATCGTTCTCGCGGCACTGTTCGAGATAGGTGACGGCGGCTTCGGTCATGGCGCGCCGGGCCTTTACTTCTTCGGGATTTTTTCCAGCTACGCCGGCGAGGCCGAGCTTGCGGATCAGCGGAGGAAGCGCCAGGCCTTGAAGAACGAGCGTGACGAAGATTACGCAGAAGGTAAGAAAGATCATGATGTTGCGCTGGGGAAACGGCGAGCCGTCATCGAGCAACTTCGGGAGAGAAATCGCGGCGGCGAGAGCAATGACGCCGCGCATTCCCGTCCATCCGACCAGGAACACCGAGCGCGGATTCGGGAACGGTTCCGGTTGATGCAAGCAGGCGCCGGCGGATGAGATTCGAGAGCCATGCCCCCGGATAGACCCATAGGAAACGCAGAAGGATCACTACGACGCTGAAGAGGAGTCCAAGAGCGAGCAATTTTTGCATATTCATCGCGGGGATTTCGGAGAGGACGTAGGGCAATTGCAGGCCGATCAGAATGAAGACGAAACCGTTGAGGATGAAGGTGAGCGTATCCCACACCGCGCCGGACTTGAGGCGCGCGCCGATGGAAAAATAGAGGGAGCTTTTGTAACCAAGATAGAGGCCGCAGGCGACTGTCGAGAGAACGCCCGAGGCGTGGGCGCCTTCCGCGGCGAGATAGGCGATGTACGGCGCGATGAGACTCAGAGTGATTTCGATCGAGGCGTCTTCGATCTTTGTTTCGAAGAGATGAATCAATTTTCCTAGAACGAGGCCGATGGCGATGCTGCCGAAGATGAGGTAGAGCAGCCGGCCGATGCCTTCGATGACGCCGGGCGTCCGACCTGAGACGAGGATGGCGACCGCGAACTCGAGCGCCAGGAGGC
>CAVPPO010000003.1:877500-1185399 GCA_963707165.1 uncultured Acidobacteriota bacterium
GCAGGCGTCACCCCCTATACGTCGTATTCGACTTAGCAGAGAGCTGTGTTTTTGTTAAACAGTCGCCGAACGCATTTCACTGCGACCCCCTCGGGCTATAAACCCTAGCGGGGTACCCCTTCTCCCGAAGTTACGGGGCTAATGTGCCTAGTTCCTGAGCGAGCGTTCTCTCGAGCGCCTGTGGATATTCACCTTGTCTACCTGTGTCGGTTTGAGGTACGGGCACCAGCGGAACTCCTTAGAGGTTTTTCCTGACAGCGTGAAATCGGGGACTTTGCGGCCGTGTGGCCTCGAGCCCGGTCTGACTGTTGAATGACCCCGTGGATTTTCCTGCGGGATCCAGCTTGCACCGGTCTATTGGGGCATCCATCGCCCAACTCCCGTATCCTTCTGTGTCACCCCATCGTGATAACGTTCCTCTGG
This sequence comes from uncultured Acidobacteriota bacterium, assembly GCA_963707165.1. Taxonomy (GTDB): domain Bacteria; phylum Acidobacteriota; class Terriglobia; order Acidiferrales; family UBA7541; genus Palsa-147. The sequence goes on from CAVPPO010000003.1 coordinate 877,924, forward strand.
CGGGGCAGGAATGTTGACCTGCTGTCCATCAGTTACGCCTTTCGGCCTCACCTTAGGACCCGCCTAACCCTGAGCGGATTAACCTTCCTCAGGAAACCTTAGACTTTCGGCGACGCGAGTTCTCATCGCGTTTATCGCTACTTATGCCGGCAGAGTCTCTTCAGTGGCGTTGAGTAGTCCTCGCGGTCTACCGTCGGACACCACAGAATGCTCCCCTACCAAATCTAGAGACTTGAAACTCGAAACTAGACACTGGAAAAACCTCGCAAAAACCGAGGAAAAGACCTAACGCCATACCTGAATCGTTTTGTTTAAGCCTTTGCCGATCTCTTCATACTTTGATTTCAGATCGGCATACGCTTGATCGTCCAGATACTTTAGGTCGTGCGCGAAGTCCAGAAGTACCGAAGTCTCATCGCACGATCCCAGCGCCATCACTAAGAAGCGCTTGAAATCCTGCGTCGACTTCTTCCTCCCATATCCCTCGGCAATATTGATCGGAATCGATACGGCAGATCTTCGAAGTTGAGTCCCAAGTTCATGGCGTTCGAACGCCGGGAACTTGCGCGTGAGTTTGTGAATCTCCAACGCCACGCTATATCTGCGCTGAAAAATTCTCAAGTCACGATAACTCTGAATCGCAGACTTGCCTTTCTCTTCCATCCAGCTTCTAGCCTCCAGTATCAAGCCTCTAGAATTTCACAACTTCGGTCGTAAGCTTGAGCCCCGTTGGATTGTCGGTGCGTGAACACTTGACCAGTGAGCTGTTACGCTTTCTTTAAAGGATGGCTGCTTCTAAGCCAACCTCCTGGCTGTCTGAGTACTCACACGTCCTTTCCCACTTAGCTTACAGTTGGGGACCTTAGTTGGTGATCTGGGTTCTTTCCCTCTCGACCACGGAGCTTATCCCCCGTAGTCTCACTCCCGCGTTACTGTCCACGGCATTCGGAGTTTGATTGGATTCGGTAACCTGGATGGGTCCCTAGTCCATTCAGTGCTCTACCACCGTGGCAGATCACGCAAGGCTGCCCCTAAAGGCATTTCGGGGAGAACGAGCTATCACGGAATTTGATTAGCCTTTCACCCCTACCCTCAGCTCATCCGAGCGATTTTCAACTCACAACGGTTCGGTCCTCCAGCCGCGGTTAAGCGGCCTTCAACCTGGCCAAGGGTAGATCATCCCGCTTCGCGTCTATTCCCACAGACTGAGCGCCCTATTCGGACTCGCTTTCGCTACGGCTCGCTTTCGCTTAACCTTGCCTGTGAGAATAACTAGCCGGCTCATTAAGCAAGAGGCACGCCGTCAGGCATTGTACCGGCCGAAGCCGATACCATAGCCCTCCGACTGCTTGTAAGCATACGGTTTCAGGTTCTATTTCACTCCCCTCGCAGGGGTGCTTTTCACCTTTCCCTCACGGTACTAGTTCACTATCGGTCGCCAACGAGTATTTAGCCTTGGAGAGTGGTCTCCCCGGATTCCCACGGGATTTCACGTGTCCCGTAGTACTCAGGATACCGCTTCGAGTCCGGTAAGCTTTCGGCTACATGGCTTTCACATTCTGTGGCCCCGCTTTCCAGCAGGTTCACCTAGCCTCCGGATTGGTAACTCTACTCACGCGGTCCTACAACCCCCCGGTGTAAACACCGAGGTTTGGGCTGTTCCGATTTCGCTCGCCGCTACTTTCGGAATCTCGTTTGATTTATTTTCCACCAGGTACTGAGATGGTTCACTTCCCTGGGTTGACTCGCACCCGCCTATGTATTCAGCGGGCCGTTACCGAGGTTCACTCGGTAGGGTTTCCCCATTCGGACATCCCCGGATCAAAGCCTGTTTGCGGCTCCCCGAGGCTTTTCGCAGCTTGCCACGTCCTTCGTCGTCTGTTGGCGCCAAGGCATCCACCGTACGCCCTTAGTAGCTTGACCATAAAACTTACCCAACACGTCTCAATTCCTCGCGGAACCAAGAGCCTTAGTTGCCTACGCCGAACGCTCTTGCAAAGCTTCGTCGTCTGCAGCTCAGTACTGCGCGTCAAGGCAAGCTCGCCTTTCCACAATACGCTACTCGAGCAAATTATGCGGTTTACTCCCTCCACTCCACGCAGCGATACATCCGCCTGCAGAGCAGAAGGTGTAAATTGCCAGCTTCCTTCAGTTGTCAAAGAACCAAGTTACCGGCAATTGCCCGGAACTTCCCCGCGCCTGGCGGAGCGTAAGACCGGTTTGGAGCCGATCCCACGGGAAATAAAAAACCCGGCGTCGAGCGCCGGGTGACTCCGTCCTTTCCCGAGTACAGCCTTCGGGTGACGGATTCGCGCGAAGCTCGACTGTTTTCTACCCGGTATTCGTAACCAACCTCACCTCGATGAAGATAAGGACGATCGCGGGCCGTCGGCAGGGCAATACACCTACGCGGGCCCCCCTGACAATCGGAAAGTATAACACTTTTTTCATAATCGTCAAGCGCGGTTCAAGAGTTTTTGGGATGGTCTGCATGTGAAAATCAGGAGCGCCTGTGGAAAATGAGCGCGGGGTATCGGACCGTAGCGCCGGCAGCCTGCCGGCGTTTTTGTGCCGCAAAGCCGAGGCTGGCGCGCAATTCGGGTCCGTACGCCGGGCGCGCGGTTCGCGTTTTGCCGAGGGCGCGGTCATAGCTGACGCCACAGAAAATCTTGAATCTTCTCCATCAATAGAGTACCTTCCCACCGCCATTTGCTCTCGCTTCATTAGGGAGTTTGGCATATCCCCCGCGATTGATGTGAACCGTGCCACGATACGCAAATCTAGACGAATGAGGTGAACCAAATATGGCCACGAAGAAGCCGCTGAAAAAGGGGTCCAAACTCCCTGCCGTAAAGCCACTCGTGAGGAAAGCCGGCGGGCAACACGTAGGATAACTTAATTAATCTCCTCGCTTGCCTGGAAGTAAGAGAATCAAAGCATTTTCGAGAGGGGCTGTCGCTCAAACTACGACTGCCCCTTTCGGCTTTTATCAACGGCGTCTGAGCCGTATGTAGCGCCGCTCTTTCAGGGCGGCATCCCCGAAAGCCACTGCCTCAACACGACCAGATTCACAGAACGTAATGATAGAAAAATCGTTGCACTCGTCGCGGGGCTTGTGTAATTTCCGGCCTGATCCTGGTCCCGGCGCTTAGCCTGAATCCAACCTCACGGAGGATATATGCGCACATTCGCAAAGACGCTAGCGCTTTCCTGTTCGCTGCTAGCCGTCGCAGTCCTGGCCCAAACTCAAAAAAAACAAATGAGCCCGAAGAAGGAGACGCCCCAGAAAAAAGAAGTCACTGACGCCGAGTACACCGCCCAAGCCCTCTCAGCCGCACCGAAAGCCATCGCCGATGGCGCAGCAGTAGTGCGCATGGGCGCTGACGGAAATATGAAAACCCTCCGCAAAGGCGGCAACGGCTTCACCTGCATGGTCATGGGCACAGACAAAATGTGCAACGACGCCAACAGCATGGCAATTCATCCACCGCGGTAATGAACAAGTCCATGCCCTCGGACAAAATCGGAATTTCCTACATGCTCTCGGGCGACGAAGGCGCCAGCAACACCGATCCCTACGCCACGGCAAAAACCCCCGACAATCACTGGGTCGTAACAGGCCCGCACATAATGGTCTTCGGTCAGGCCTCCAAGACGCTAGGCTACACAGAAGCCAAGGACCCCGACCCAACAAAACCCTACATGATGTGGGCCGGCACCCCCTACGAACACGCCATGATCCCAGTAGGCGCGCCGAATTAGCCCTCGTCGATTAGCATTGCTTCCCGGAAGGGCATTGGCAGACTTCGCCAGCCGCCGCTACGAAAGCTTCATGCGCCGTACCAGATCATCGAAGCGCGCATCGGCCCGTAGGCAGTCCAACAACGGCAAAGTCTTAGACCACGCTAACCAAGGCGCGCGCTCCACTCGCGCGTCTTCCAGATGGCGGAACGCGTCGTCGCGTTCCTCTGCGATAGGCCCGCGCACCACCGCCTGCCAGAAGGAAAATCCGTAGCACCGCATGCCGAGACTCTGGATTTGTGTCAGGATCCGGCGCATATCATCCACTCGGGCAGCAGCCGCGTAGCAATGTCCGAGTGCCCCAAGAAAGAAGGGCGACTCGCCCGTCAGGCTAACGGATTTTTCCGCCTGCACAATGGCTTCCTCAATTCTCCCCTTTTTCAAATAAGCCAGCGCCAAGACCCACAATACCGGTGCGAAATTCGCATCGAGATCGAGCGCGTTTGAGCATTCGATGATGGCACGGTCGTATTGCCGCGCCATGTAAAGCATGATGGCCAGCGACCATCTCCACGGCAATCCATACGGGTCGAGATGAACGGCGCGCAACGCTTCGGCAATCCCCTCGTCGCACCGCCGGGTCCCGACCAGGCAGTAAGAAAGGGTGCGTGCGGCCAGCGCACTGCGCGGATCTAATTCCACCGCTTTGCGGCAGGCTTTTTCCGCCGCCAGAAAATCATAATCGTGGTGAATCATCGCGAACCCCAGGGCGCTCTGCGCTTCCGATAGACTGGCATCCAATTCCACGGCCTTGAGCGCCGCCACTTTGCCTTTGGCAGCCCCTTCCTCTGGTTGAACATGTCCCCAGAAGCCAAGCGAAGTCAGCGAATCCGCAAGTCCGGCGTACGCGCCCGCGTACTGGGTGTCGATTTCGATGGCATTGCGGAAATGTGTTGCGCCTTTCACCAAGTCCTTCGAGCGTGCGTTTATTCCAATTGAATCGGCCTTTCAAATACTCCTCATAAGCTTCCGGATTCACGTGACGGCTGTGCTGCAACTGCTCCTGCTCGTGCGGCGTCAGCTTCACGCGGATTTCATTGGCGATGGCGCGCGCCACTTCGAGCTGCAGCGCCAGCACATCGCGCAAATCGCGCTCGTAAATCTCCGCCCATAGATGCGCGTCGGCGGTTGCCTGCAGAAGTTGCGCCGAGATGCGCACGCGCTTACCGGCGCGCAACACAGTTCCCTCCACCACGGCGTCGACTCCCAGCTCTCGCGCGATTTCCGGCAAGGGGCGATGCACTCCTTTGTAATGCATCGCAGTGGTGCGCGAAACCACGCGCAGCGCGCTAATTTTCGCCAGATGCGTGATCAAAGCTTCTGTGAGTCCATCGGCGAAATATTCCTGCTCCGGATCGCGCGATAAATTCTCGAGTGGCAATACCACCAGCGATTCAATCCGCCCAGACGCGCGCGCTGGCGCAACCGTCGCTGCGGCCTCTCCGATAAACCGGTAGCCGCGCCGCGGCAGCGTCTCGACGAACTTCGGATGCTCCGCCGAATCCCCCAGCGCTTCGCGAATCTTGTTGATGGCAGTATTCAAGCCATTGTCGAAATCAACAAACGTATCCGCAGGCCACAGCTTGCGCCGCAGTTCGTCCCGCGACACAACTTGCCCGGGATTCTCCAGCAGCAGCGCCAACACCTGGAACGGTTGATCCTGCAGACGAATCTTTAGCCCGCTCTTGCGCAGCTCGCCCGACGCAAAGTCCACCTCAAACGACCCGAATTTCGCCGCGCGCCGGGGTTGAGCAGAATCCTGCACAGTGTCACTTTGCCGCGCAGTCTAGCATCAACGGCAAATTGCAGGAATAGCGCCGCTCCGGATAAGGCCTTTGCGTAACCTCTGCATAACCACAGCGATAGCTATTAAGAAACGGACAAGCTCCAATCAAGCCGCCGTCCATTGTCCTGCGTTCCGCTTTGAACAATCCTCCCGCCCACGGCGGCGCAGATGAATGTGCTGCTGCAAAAGTGAGGAGAGAATATGAACTTCCTGAAAACAACGATGCTGACTTTCGCGCTCGCAATCGCTATGACCATACTTGCAACCCCCGCTCACGCGCAGCATTGCTCGGCGGCAAGGCTCGCGGGAAATTGGGGATTCACGCTCAACGGAGTGGTCGTTCTTCCCACCGGGCCCGTGCCGATCGCGGCCGTTGGCACCGCGAAGCTCGATGGGCAGGGCAACGTAACAGGAACCGAGGCGCGCAGCGTGGGCGGCCAATATGCCGACGAGACTCTCACCGGAACATTCTCGGTGAATTCCGACTGCACCGGCACCACCACGATCAACTTCTACGAGGACGGCCAACTCGCACGCACTTCCGTCCTCAGCTTCGTCGTGGACAACTCCAACACAGAAATCCGCTTCGTCCAAAAATCACTCACGCTACCGGACGGAACGGTCTTGCCGGTGATTCTGACCACCGAAATGAAGCGAATGCTGCTGCAATAAGGGTGACCCAAGCCAACCAAACGCGCGTGGACCCCGACTGGCGGAGCCAGGGTCCACGCGCCTCAGCTAATAGCCGCCGTGATGCCGGCGTGCAATGGGGATCAGACGGGTAGTCCATCCGGCCGATCAGGTCTTCAAAGCGCGGATTTTCTGCCGAGTCGCCCAAAACTCCGGGAATTTCGTTGATAACGGTGTTGAGACGGTTGTCGAAATCCACGAAGGTTTCGTAGGGCCCGCATTGCGGTCTCAGCCTTTGTTGTGCTTGAAGAACTCCACTTGCCGGAGCCGCTTCTGCGCCTCTTCCTTGGTTTTGTACGGCCCGCCAAGATTCTTGCCCTTGGTGGACAGAACTTTGTAGCCGCCTTTCACTTTCTTGATCATTTTGGGCCTCCCTGCTCGACTCCAAAATAAACTGATGATCAAGATCGCGCCCGGGTTTCACGGTTTGGTAGCGCCGGCGCAAATTAAAAATGCCGGAAGCAGACCTGGCTGCCTCCGGCATTGCGTGCGCTTTCTCAGGTTAGTTGGGGAGAAGAACAGTATCGATCACCTGAATCACGCCGTTCGATTGATTCACATTGGCGATCGTCAGATTCGCTACATCACCCTTCTCATCCTTGATGGTGATGTTGTCCTCGCCGTTCATCATCAACCACAGCGTCCCGCCGCTGACGGTCTTCAGCGTAGCCGTTCCATGCCCCGCGCGAATCTGCTTTTTCAAAGCGGCGGTAGAAAGCCGCCCCGCAACAACATGGTAAGTAAGAATCTTCACCAGCATGTCGTGATTCTCAGGCTTCAGCAGCGTGTCCACGGTCCCCGAAGGCAGCTTCGCAAACGCCTCATTCGTCGGCGCAAATACGGTGAACGGGCCCGCTCCTTTCAAAGTGTCCACCAGGCCGGCAGCCTTGACGGCAGCAACCAGCGTGGTGTGATCCGCCGAGTTCACCGCGTTGTCGATGATGTCCTTCGTGGGATACATGGCCTGCCCGCCGACCATCACGGTATTACTCTGCCCAAAAGCGGCCACCGGAGCCACCAGCGAAAAAGCCAGAATCAGATATCCGATTAATCTTTTCATTTTTCTCTCCATCCTCAGTCGATTGATTTGGGATTTCGTTTCCCGTGGTAAGTACGGCGGCCGCTCTCCGATGGATTGTGATTCGCGCGCGATTTAATTCTCGAAATCTTGCATCGCAAGAAATCCGGAATTCGTCCCGATGCGTATGCGCTAATTTCGGCCCGCCGTTGGGAAATGCAATTGCTTCCATTCAATGGAGAGGTGCTGCAGATTTGGGCCACATCTTGCCGCTTTCGGTTCGGACTAGAAGGTGCCGGAAAGGAGAAACTCCTCGAATTCTAATCGCGTGCGAATTTATTAGAAATCGCCGTAACTTCAACAAAACAAAGCATCGGCGTCATTTCTAATCGCGTGAAAACGGCACCTTTTTAAGCGTCTTCGCGTGCGCAACGCTGGCCCACGGCGCTCAACTAGCGGTCGACGTCGCGCGTGCATTGACAAATCTCGTCCGGGCAATCGGCGTATTACTTCGGGTCATTTCGTTACCGCTCGCCGCAACCTCGGCCTTGCTGGCCCTGCCCGCCGAAGTCTTGGTATCGCGGTGATTCTCTGAATTTTGGAGGGAGCCCCCGCATTCATGCGGGGGAAGGAGCGCTTAAGCGCTCCGGAAACGCCTTGTCGTTGACGATGCGCTTCAGCGCTGGGTCCCTGACGCGGCCGCTACCAAACTTCGCCCATCTGCGGTAGCGTTGGGAACTCGATTGCCTCGGCGAGGTGCTGCAATGGAATGCGTTTTAATCACTGGCGGTACTGAGGGATTAGGGAAGGCCACGTCGCTGATGCTGGCGAACGAAGGCTACCGCGTTTTCGCCGCTGGGCGAAATGCGGCAAAACGTGCAGCTCTCGACGCCGAAGCGAAGCAGAAGAATTTGCCGCTGCGCTCCCTCGAAATGGATGTCACCGATGATGCTTCCGTAGATCGCGCCATCGGAATCATTCACGAGGAAGCCGGCCCCGTGGACATTCTCGTCAACAATGCCGGGATCGCTCTCGCGGCGGTGATCGAAGAGATCACCATCGAGGATTTCCGGAAGCAATTCGAGACTAATTTTTTCGGCATGGTGCGCGTCACGCAGCGCGTCCTGCCGGAAATGCGCGCGCGGCGCCGCGGCCGCGTGATCAACATGAGCTCGGTGGCCGGCAAGATGTCGTCGCCGGTTCTCGGGCCGTACAGCAGCTCGAAACACGCGGTCGAAGCGATGAGCGATTCTTTGCGCCTCGAGCTTCTGCCATTCGGCGTACATGTGATTTTGATCGAGCCGGGCTACATAAAAAGCGACATGGAGCGCGCAGCGGCAGAGCTTTCATCGCGCTACATCGCTGGCGCGGAGAAGAGTCCTTACGCCGCGGTCTACAGCGGCTTCCAGCGCGGCTGGGGGAATCTGACCAAGGATTCAAAGTCCAATCCGGAAGATTGCGCCCGCGTAATTCTAACCGCGATTCGCGCGAATTCGCCCCGCGCACGTTATCCCGTCACGCGTGAAGCCAAAATTGTGACCTTCCTGAAGCGCATCCTGACGGACCGCACCCTAGATCGCATGACGGCGAAGACTTACAGCGTGCCGCGCGCGCCGCAGTAGATGTGAGGGCTATTCATCGCGGATGCGAATCGCAGTGCTGTCATCCTGAGCGCAGCGAAGCGCTTGTCCCGAGTCCTTCGAGGGAATCTCAGCGTTCAATCCTTGCAACGAGGAAGGCCACGAATCGCCGCTTGGTGGTTGACCCGCGCGAACCGAGTTGAGTAGGATGCCCCACCAGAGACGCATTTTCCGACCTACAAGCATTCGCCGGATAAGGGAGGTCCCATGTTTTGCTCGAAGTGTGGCGCGACGGTTCCTGAAGGAGTTTCGTTCTGTCCCGCGTGTGGCCAGCCCGCAGGAGGCGCACCAGCGGTAATGCCGCCCGCGCCGTCACCAGGAGTGGCCGCGGCGTATGCCGCAAGCGCCGATGCGCGACGCCCTGTGTACTATGCGGGCTTCTGGCTGCGCTTCGTGGCCTACCTGATAGACGTCGTCATCATCTGGATCGTTTGTCTCCCGATCTTCTTTGTGATCAGCGCCGTCTTCGGCCTCTCGATGGCCTCCATGGCGCGCAATCCGGACGAAATGGCGGCCGGCGGCTCAATGGTGGGCGTCTTTCTACTCGTCGAGGCAGTCGCGGTCGTCGGCGTCTGGCTCTACTACGCGTTTACGGAAAGCTCCGGCTGGCAGGGCACCATTGGAAAGAAAATCCTCGGGCTGCGTGTGACCGATCTCGACGGCAACCGCGTTTCGTTCGGTCGAGCGTCCGGGCGATTCTTCGCCAAGATAATTTCCGGCCTCACGATGATGATCGGTTACATCATGGCCGGATTCACGGAGAAGAAGCAGGCGCTGCACGACCTGATCGCCGCGTGCCTGGTGGTGAAGAGCGTTTAGTCGAGGCTAGCGCAGCGGCGGCGCGAATTTTGTGAGGTGAAAAATGTTTTGCTCCAAATGTGGTGCGACGGTGCCGGAAGCGGTCGCAGCCTGCCCGGCGTGCGGGCAGCCGACCGGCGGCGTAGCGGCGCCGGCCTATGTAGCCGCAGTTCCGCGAGTAGTTTATGCGGGATTCTGGCTGCGCTTTGTGGCCTGGATCCTTGATCGCATACTGATAGGCGTAGTGACGCGAATCGTCCTGTTCCCCTTTTTCGGTATGTCCGCTTTGCGCACGATCTTGCGAGGACATCCTACCCCGGAAGACTTGGCGCCATTGATCGGGATGTTCGGGCGCATGATCCTTGTCGGCCTGGTGCTGGAATGGCTTTACTATTCGCTGATGGAAAGTTCTGCGTGGCAAGGAACGCTGGGCAAAAAGGCGCTGGGATTGCGCGTGACCGATTTGCAGGGGAACCGCGTATCGTTTGGACGCGCCACCGGGCGATTCTTCGCGCGCATCATTTCCAGTTTCACGCTGCTGATCGGCTACATCATGGCGGGCTTCACGGAAAAGAAGCAGGCGCTGCACGACATCATTGCGAGCTGCCTGGTGATCCGCCAGGAATAAGGCGAAGGACGCGCACGGACGCGTGGTAGGGAGAGGAGAAGCCGATGTTTTGCTCGCGCTGCGGCACGTCGCTCGCTGAGGGAGCTACATTCTGCACCAAGTGCGGTGCGCCGATCGGTAGTTTGGCGCCGCCGGCTGCGGTGAACGCGCCGGTTGCCGCGCCGCCAGCAGCGTATCCGCAGGCCGGAGCGATGATGCCGCCGCCCGGCGCGGTGCCGATGGTGATGGTACCGGCGGTTCCTTACGCGGGATTTTGGCTGCGATTCGTGGCGTATCTGCTTGACGTGATCATCGTGGGAATTGTGGCCGTGCCCATCGTCGTGGTTCTCGCCGTAGCCACCGGAGCGAGTGCGGCGCTTTCGTCGATGTCGGAGGATAATAATCCGCAGCAGGCGCTGGCGGCCGCCGGCTTCGTAATTTTCCTGTGCTCGCTTTTTGTAATTGTCCTCGGCGGATTGTGGCTCTACTACGCGCTGCTGGAGAGTTCGAGTTGGCAGGGGACCGTAGGGAAAAAAGCGCTGGGATTGATCGTGACGGATCTGGATGGGCGGCGCGTGAGTTTTGGCCGGGCAACGGCGCGATTTTTTTCGCGGCTGATCACCGGGCTCGTGCCGCTCTTCATCGGCTATATTCTCGCAGGAATTACAGCGAAGAAGCAGGCATTGCACGACATGATCGCGGGAACTTTGGTGCTGCGGAAGAGTTAGTTTCTCGTCAGAGTTGTTCTACGCGACAACAATAACTCACGACGGAATTCTCATTCGCGGTTTTGTAGTCCGCGGACGAGCTTTGACTTTTCCGGTACTTTTGTGTCGTAAGATGCCGGCAGGGACGCCGGCGCTACCAACTGCATTTGCGCGGTTAGACGCCCCAGCCGTAGCGCTCGGCGTGTTGGGCGGAATCGGCCATTTCGGCGCGGATGCACTCGGTCATTTTCGTGCAGCCGACGATTTGGCTGCCGGGCTCGGCGATTTCGTTGGTGCGATAGCCTTGCTCGAGGACGTGATCGACGGCGCTATCGATCCAGTCGGCTTCGGCGGTTAAGCCGAAGGATTCGCGAAGCATCATGGCGGCGCAGAGGATCGCGCCGAGAGGGCTGGCAACATCTTTACCCGCGAGCGACGGAGCTGAGCCGTGAATGGGCTCGTAGAGCGCGCCTTTTGGGGTGCGGCTGCGGCTCATCGAGGGAATCAGGCCGATCGAGCCGGCCAGCGCAGCGGCTTCGTCGCTGAGAATATCGCCGAAAAGATTCGCGGTGACGATCACGTCGAATTGCGTCGGGTTGAGGACGATTTGCATCGCGGCGTTGTCCACGTAGAGATGCTCGACCGTGATGTTCGGATAATCCTTGGCGATGCGCGTGACCGTCTCGCGCCACAGGACCGACGTGGCGAGAATGTTTGCTTTGTCCACGCTGGCCACGCGCCGGCGGCGAGCGGTGGCGCGTTCGAAACCGTAGCGAACGAGGCGCTCGATTTCGGTTTCGGAATAGGCGGCAACGTCGCGGGCGCTTTCGATGCCGTTGTCGCGGCGGCGTTCGTGCGCGCCGAAATAAATATCGCCCGCAAGTTCGCGCACGATTTCGAAATTGCAGCCACGGACGCGCTCGGGACGCAGCGGTGAAATTCCGGCCAGCGATTCGCGCACGCGGATGGGGCGCAGATTGATATAGAGCTCGAGTCCGCCGCGCAGCCCGAGCAAGCCGCTTTCAGGGCGCTTGCTGAGCGGCAGGCTATCCCATTTCGGCCCGCCGACCGCGCCGAGCAGAATCGCATCGGCCGCGCGGCAACCGGCCAGCGTTGCGGCGGGCAGCGGCTCGCCGAGGCGATCGATAGCATTGCCGCCGAACGGGTATTCGATTAGTTCGAAGCTGTGGCTGAAGGCTGCGGCGCAGTCGGAGAGAATTTTTGTGGCGGCGCGGGTTACTTCCGGGCCGATGCCGTCGCCTGGGAGGACCGCGATCGTTTTGTGGAGTGCGCCCATGATTTGTACGCCTGCGTGCGTTAACGCCCTCGCCGGAGCCGAACGGCGGGAGGGTCTGAAGACCCTCCCCTACAAAGACGTCGGCAGGATTCGCGATCTAGTTCGGAGCTGCAGCGCCGACGCCGCGATCTTTGGCGTCTGAATTATTTTTGCGGCGCACCTGATGGACGATGGTCAGAAGGTCGCGATCGGTTACTTGCTTTTCCGCATCGGCCAGGGCCATGGCCGCGAGGTAGCAAAGACGCAGTTCCTCGTCACTGGTCATGAAGCCAAGCTCGAGTAAATGCGCGCGCAGGGCGTTGCGGCCGGAATGTTTGCCGAGAACCAGGCGGCGCGCCGGTACGCCGACGGCCTGCGGCGAAATGATTTCGTAGGTCATCGGATTTTTCAGGATGCCGTCCTGGTGAATGCCGGCTTCGTGCGCGAAGGCGTTTGCGCCGACCACAGCTTTGTTCGGTGCGACGGAGACGCCGGTGATCTCGCTGAGCAGGCGGCTGGTCGCGTAAATATCCTTCAGGCTGATATTCGTGGCGACACAGAAGGCCGCGCGGCGCACTTGCAGGGCCACGGCGATTTCTTCGAGCGAGGCGTTTCCGGCGCGCTCGCCGATGCCGTTGATGGTGCATTCGACTTGCCGTGCGCCGGCGGCGATGGCGGCAAGAGAATTCGCCACGGCGAGGCCGAGATCATTGTGGCAATGCGCGCTGAGAGTGATGCCGGGGAAGCGCGCGACGCGTTTGGCAATCGCGCGGAACATCGCGCCGTATTCTTCGGGAGTGCTGTAGCCGACCGTGTCGGGAATGTTCAGGATTGTCGCGCCGGCTTCGGCGGCGGCTTCGAAGACCTGGCCGAGATAATCGAGATCGCTGCGGCTGGCATCTTCGGCAGAGAATTCGACTTCATCAGAGCGCGCTCGGCCGTAGCGGACCATTTCACCGATTTGCGCTAGCGCGGCTTCGCGCGTCATGCGCAGTTTGTACTTCAGGTGCAGATCCGAAGCGGCCAGAAAAATATGCAGACGCGGCATCGCAGCCGGCTCGAGCGCTCGCAGCGCCGCATCGATATCGAGCTGAAACGCCCGGGCCAGCGCTGCTACCCGGCAGGACTTGAGTTCGGTGGCGACGGCGCGGACGCCTTCGAGATCGCCGTCGGAGGCGATGGGGAAGCCGGCTTCGATGATGTCCACGCCGAGAAGCTCGAGCTGGCGGGCGAGGCGCAGCTTCTCGTCTCGATTCATCGAGAAGCCCGGCGATTGCTCGCCGTCGCGAAGCGTGGTGTCGAAGATGTGTACCGTGTCCATACTTCTTCCCCGTTAGTAGTGAACCCTCCCAGGGCAGGGGGGTCAAATTTATAGTTTTTTGCTTGTCTATTAGTGGAGTTTATAGAAGGATTGGGGCGATTTAGACGAAACCTGGGCCGAAAGGCGGGAGGGGCTGAAGACCCTCCCCTACGACGGCGCGGCATTGTTGGAGGCTTACTTGGATCTTGCTGGGTTGCAGGTGTTTCTTACTGTTGCTGAGGAGAAGAGCTTTTCTCGGGCGGCGCAGAAGCTCTATCGCACGCAGCCGGCGATCAGTATTGCTGTGCGCAAGCTCGAAGACTGGGTCGGGCAGCCGCTTTTTGTGCGCGGGTCGCGGAGCGGGCAGCTTACGGAAGCCGGGCATCTGCTGCGCGAATATGCGCAGCGGATGCTGAATCTGCGCGAAGAGATTCACAAGAGCGTTGAGGATCTAAAGACTTTGCGACGGGGGCAAGTCTCGATTGGCGTCAATGAGAGTTCGATTCACGCATTGCTTCCGGCGCTGGCCATTTACCGCAAGAAATATCCGGATGTGCATGTGCGCATACATCGCGTGTTTTCGCGGGACGTGCCGAATGAGATTTTGAATTACCGGCTGGATTTCGGCGTGGTGACGTTCCGGCCGACCGATCCGAACCTTGCTGCGGTGGAATTTCTGAAAGACGAGCTGGCGTTTGTGGTGCCGCGGCATCACCGGCTGGCGAAAAGAAAAAGCGTGAGCGTGAAGGATCTGGGAGAGGAGTCTTTTGTCGCGCACATCGTCGAGTCGCCTTACCGCATTCGCGTCGTGCAGCTTTTCGCGCGGCATCGTGTGCCGTTGCACATGGACGTGGAGCTGCCGACCATCGAGAGCATCAAGCGATTTGTGGAGATGAATATGGGCGTGGCCATCGTGCCGCGGATGTGCGCGCGGATGGAATTGGAGCGCGGCACATTGGTGGAGCTTCGTATCCGGCAGCTTCAATTGCCGCGGCATTTGTTTTTTCTGCACCGGCGGGATCGGGCGCTTTCTCATGCGGCGCGGGCTTTCATGCGGCTGTTGAAGGCTTCGTAGGGCCAGCGGTACCTAAGAGAATTCGTCCAAGGCGGCGCCTATTCGCTGCAATCCTTCCTCTAGCGTTGCAGTGTCCATGCCGTAGCCCATGCGGAAGTGATCGGGTGATTCGAAGAAGCGGCCGGGGACTACCGAGGTTTCATATTTGTCGCGAAGGAGTTGGCAGAAAGCATCGGAGCGGCCATGAGTGAGCTGCGGAAAGGCGATTGTGCCCGCTTCCGGGCGAGCAGCCACGATATCGATGCGCGATTCGAAAAATTTTCGCACGCGCGCGCGATTGGTTTCGAGGCGCGCTTTGGCTTCCGCGGCGATTTCCGGAAGACGCTCGAGCGCGATCACGCTGAGCCGCTCGGCGGCGTGCGCGGGAATCACGCCGAAGAGATCGTTGAGCCTCCACATGCGCTCCGCGAGTTGCGGCGCGGCCAGAATCCAGCCGGAGCGCAGGCCCGAAAGGCCGTAGGCTTTCGTGAGGCTGCTGGTGATCACAAAATTCGGGCCGAGATGGAAAGCCGAGCGCACGGCGGGGTCGTAGCAGGCTTCTAGATAAACTTCGTCCACTAGCACGACGGCGCGATGGCTGGCCGCAATTTCTCCCACGAGACGCAAAATGGAGTCCGGAATTCTCGCACTGCTTGGATTATGGAGATTGGTGATGACGATGACGCGCGTGCGTGCGGTGATGGCGCGCTCGACTTCGCGCGGATCGAGTTGAAAGCCGGCGCCGAAGGGACGCTGAACGCGCGTGACTCGCGCGCCCAGATATTCGGCGGTAGTGATGAGCAATTCGTAGGCGGGCTGCTCGATGATTACTTCATCGCCCGGCTCGATCAGCGCGGCCAGGGCGAGATGATTCGCCATCGAAGTGCCCGTGGCGGCCACGACGCACTCCGGGGCGACGCCACATTTCGCGGCGAGGGCTTGCTGCAGCGGCGCATAGCCGTAACCGCCCGGTCCGGAAATCTCGATGTCATCGAGGGTGACTCCCAATCGCGAAAGAGGCAGATTGGGCATGCCGCTCACGGCAAGATTATATTTTGCGCCGGAACGCAGCTTGGCCCATTCCATGTAAGGCGATCGGATTTCGCGCCGGTGGGTCATGCAGATCTCACGCCGATTGGATCTTCTTGTTCCGCCGATTCCAGAAAAAATAGACGGGAACACCGGCTGCAAGGATAGCCATTCCGATGAGCGTGTGGCCAGGATATTTCTCGATGGTGTTGGCGGCGACGAGCCAGGACATGGCGATGAAGATGAGCGTTGTGAGCGGATGGCCGGGCATGCGGAAGCCGGGGGAGGCGCTGATTGGATCTGTCTGCGCGGTGCGGCGGGCATCGCGGCGGCGAAAGGCGAAAATGCACGTGGCGGTCAGGCCGAAGAAAATAAAATCCATGGACACGACGTAATTCAAGATTTGCTCGTATTTTCCGGAGAGCGCGATGACGATGGCGAAAACCGCTTGCAGCAGAATCGCGACGACTGGGGCGTTGTGCCGCGGGTCGAGCCACGCGACGCTGCGGAAAAAAAGGCCGTCGCGGGCCATCGCGAAATAGACGCGCGGCGCGGTGAGCACCGACTGGCTGAGGAAGCCGAGCGTGGAGATGGTGATGGCCACGGCGAGGAAGCGCGTGCCGGTCTGGCCGAATGCGCGGCTCATCACTTCGGTGGCGGGCGTGGCGGTTGCCGCGAGGCCTGCGGGGCCGAGCACGCGCACGCAGACGAAATTCACGCCGAGATAGAGCAGAATCACGCCGATCACGCCGATAAATCAGCGCGCGCGGAAGATTGCGGCGCGGTTCGTGCACTTCGGCGGCGATGAAATTGGATGGTCTGCCAGCCGCCGTAAGCGAAGAAATACCGGGATGAGCGCGGCGCCCATTGCTGCGAGGAGATTGAACGATACCGGCCGATCGAGCACCGGCCGCAAATTCGTTCCTGACGGATCGGCCGGAGCGTACCAGAGACCCACGAATATCAGCGCGGCGATGGCCGCAATTTTCATCACCATCAAGATGCTTTGCACTGTGCTGCCCGCGCGGACACCAAGGCAATTGATGATCGCCAGGCCTGCGAGTACGAGTGCGGCGATCCAGCCGTCTGAAATCGCGATCGGCGCCATGGTCCGAAGATATTTTGCGAACGTCACTGCCACCGCAGCCATTCCTCCCGTTTGGATCACCAGCAACAGAACCCATCCATAAAGAAACGCGATCGCGGGATGATAGGCCTCGCGCAGGTACGCATATTGGCCGCCGGCGCTGGGCATGCGTGCGGCGAGTTCAGCATAGACCAGCGCGCCGAGAAGCGCGACGCCGCCGCCAATTGCCCATGCGCCAAGAATGAGCGCGGGAGTGTGGACTTGCTGCGCGACGACGTAGGGATTGATGAAAATTCCGGAGCCGATGATGCCGCCCATGACGATCATGGTGGCGTCGAAGAGCCCGAGGCGCGCGACGAGTTGGCGGGGAGAGGGCATTTTTTGTTGTGGATTGAGTTTGCGCTGGGACTTTATCACTCTCGACCGAGTTTCAGAGGCTAAAGAGCGGGGTAGCGCCGGCGTCCCCACCGGCATCCGACGGTCTCGAATCGCGCCACGTGCAACACTCACGCGCGGACTCGCGCCGCGGGAGAGTTCGAGATCATGCGCACGATGAGGTCGTAAGATGCCGGCAGGGACGCCGGCGCTACCAAAACGCCTCGTCGGGATTACTTATCGGGAGTCGGCGTCGCGCGGGTGCTTGCTACCTGTCGACGGGCGGGCTTAACTGGTTCTTGGACATGTCGAATCGGGGCGCGATCATCGAACTGCCGGCCTAAAAGGCCGGCGCTACACAATGCTTGGCGGGAGGCGGCTATGAAGAGTTTGGTGGGGCTGCTGGTGGTGGCGCTACTCTGCGTTCTGCTTTACGTGCTGATCTTGAAAAGAACCTCGCCGACGGGCGGCGGGACGCCGCAGCAGACGATCGACGTGACCGGCGTGAAGAATGATTTGATCGCGATTGCCCAGGCCGAGCGCGCTTATCAGGCCGAGCATGGCGCGTATGCATCGCTGCCGGATCTCGTTTCGAGCGGCTCGCTGGTTGTGGCGAAGACGGGGCGCGACGGTTACACCTATGAAGTCGAGTCATCGTCCACGGATTTTCGCGCGGTCGCGCACTGCGCCGCTACGCCGCAGCAGCCCTGCACGAGTTACTTCGTGGATTCATCCATGGAAGTGCGAGTTGCGCCGTGAGGTGAGAACCGACGCCTGCTATTTCACTCGCTTTTGATCGGCTACCGTTACGCCGCCTTCGGCGTAGTCGGTCGGCGGCAAATCCACAAACGTGATCTGAATGTGTTCGCGCTTCGCCGCGCCTTCGGCAATCAGCGTGTCCGTGACGCGCTCAACGATGCGCCGCTTCTGTTCCGGGCTGCGGCCCGCGACCCAGGTGATTTGAACGTAAGGCATGCAAGCTCCTCCCGCGAAGAATTTTACGCGAGAATTGCGAAGGCGAATCCACACAAAAATGAAAAGGCCGGATGGGTGCGGCGAAACGGGTCCGCGGTCGATTCGGAACCTCGCGGACTCTCCTGGTCGTAAGATGCCGGCGGGGACGCCCTTCGAAGCTCAGGACGAGCCGGCGCTACTTACAGGCTACGCGGTGCGCGGGATCGGGCCGGGGAGCCTGGTGCCGCAATGGCCGCAGTTCGACCAGATGGGCTCGACGGGTTGGCCGCAATGCGGGCACGTTGGCTTCAGCGATGTGCCGCAGCTCGGGCAGAAGGCAAACTTCGATAAGACCTTGGTGCTGCAATGCGGGCAAGTAGTCGGCAGCGGATCGCGCAGGATAAAGTACAGGATAACGCCGATACAGTCGGGAATAAGCGCCGCCAGCCAGGTCCACATCTGGTAGCGCATGCCACGTTGCTTCGCGTCACCGTAGACGAAGCCGACTAACAGCGCCCAAACGAATATCAGAGAGCCTGCGAGAATGGGCATCAACACCTTCGCTACCAGCGGCAGCGGCGCTTCTCCATGCGATGGCGGAAGGTGCGAGAGAACGATGATGAGGACGACAAATCCGATCGCCAGCAAGCCTGCGATCACTTTGGCTGTACGCGGAATTACTGCGATGCGTTCGCTCCAGGTGCTCATGTCGTTTCCCTTTCGCGCCGGTTGTGCCAGGCCAGGACGATGGCTGCGGCTCCAGCGGCCAACCAGCCCAGCCCGGTGAATCCGGCGAAGGCGTACCAGGATTGCGGCAGGCGCGCGGTGAGCCACGTCTCGATGCCGCCGCTCAGGAGCCGCACGATGGGCCAGCTCACAATCAACAGAGTCCACGCGAAGCCGATGAGTAGGATCAAAACTTTGCGATTCGAGCGCTGCTCGGTTTCTTCCGCCATGCGAAACTCGGCTCTGGCGCGGGCGCGTTCGACCAGCATCGGAGACGGCTGCGGCGTCGGCAGGCGGCGCAGGCCGCGCGCGACAAGCTGATAGCTATCGAGTTCGGCCGCGCAGACCGAGCAGATGCGCACGTGCTCGGCAACGCGCTCCTCGGCTTTCCGGTCGAGCGCGCCGGAGGCGGCCAGCGCCAACAGATCGCGGATTTGGTCGCAGTTGCTCATATCCAACGTTCCCCGGGATAGCGGGCTTCGAGATTCAGCCGCAGCGATTCGAGGCCGCGGCGCAGGCGCGTCTTCACCGTCGAGAGCGGCGCATCCAGCACCACGGCGATATCTTCGAGCTTCATTTCCTCTTCGAAACGCAGGCTCAGAACTTCACGGTATATCACGGGCAGCTCGACAACACATTCGGCCAGACGCGAGCCCTTCTCGCGTTCGATCAGCCCTTCGAGCGCCGGCCGCTCGGCGGATGGCAGGCGATCCGCGGGCGTCGCGCCTTGCGGATCGTGCGCGGCCGGTTCGTCGAGGCTTTCGGGCCGGCGGCGGCGCAGATGATCGATCGCCAAATGACGGGCGAGAGTGAAAAGCCACGCATCGAAATTGCGGCTGGGATCATACTTGCGAATCTGCTCGGCCACGCGAATCCAGGTCTGCTGGAATAAATCGTCGGCATCGGCCGTATCACGCACCAGCCTCAGCAGGTAGCGATAGAGGCGATTCTGGTAGCGGGCCAGCAGGACAGAAAGCGCGTCGAGGTCGCCACGACGAAGCTGACTGACTTCGGCTTCGAGCCCCACCCGCGCCTCCCCAGCGAAGATTGCCGCGGCTATCATATAAGCTATACGAGCGGCCGAGCGAAAAAGACGCACGCGTAACTTGATGAAAAGACGGCCCGATAGAGACGCGGCGCGAGGCGTATGATGCTCGCAGCCATCGGCGCGCTTCGGTCGTCGAATAGATAGTACGGGTGCAAAGCAGATGCGGCGGGCGCTGACACTTATCCTCGGGCTGGCACTTGGCGCGAACGCGGTGTGGATGCTCGTCAGCCCGATGAGTTGGTATAGCGCTGTTCCGGGCGTGACCGGGACCGGGCCTGCGAACATTCATTTCATTCGGGATATCGGCTGCGCGTACCTTGCTACCGCGCTGAGTTTGTTTTGGCTGTTCAAATCGCCAAGGCTGGCTTGGCCCGCGGCGATGATCGGTGGCGGCTTTCTCGTTCTGCATTCTCTCGTTCACGTGTGCGATGCGTTCGCGGGCCGCGAACATGCGCATCAGTTGCTCGGCGAATTGCCGACTGTTTTTCTTCCGGGCCTTCTGATTATTTGGCTGGCGTGGCCGGTGCGGCACGCGGAGAAGGAGTGAAGCCATGTTGGGTTGGCTGGTAAGAAAGAGAATCGCGGCATTTGAGAAGAATTTCGATTACGACGCGGAGTACATGCGCGACATGTACACCGCGAGCCCGCGGGCGTTCTGGAAGTTCGCAAAAATCACCGCGATGTCAGAGCATCGCGAAGATGTGCCCAAGGAAGCGTGGTACGCGGCGAAGCTCACGGCCACTCTGGCCGAAGATTGCGGCCCGTGCACGCAGCTCGTAGCGACGATGGCGGAACGCGCCGGCGTGAAGCCCGAAGCGCTGCGCGCGATCGTGACCGGCAATGAAGCGGCGATGCCGGAGGATGCCGCGCTCGGCTGGCGCTTCGCGAAGTCGGTTCTGGCTCGCGATATCGCCGAATCGGATCGCCTCCGGGAGAAGGTCGTCGATCGCTGGGGCCGCCGCGCGTTGGTGTCGTTGGCGCTCACGATTGCCACTTCGCGCGTCTACCCGGCGTTGAAATATGGCCTGGGCCATGGGCACGCGTGCGTCCGCCTGCAAATCGGCGGTGCGGATCTGCCGGTGCACGCCGAAGCCCAAGCCGCCAAATCGGGGCGATGAAAGTAGCGCCGGCGTCCCTGCCGGCATCTTCCGAGCAGAAGTGTCGGTAAGGGCTGAGATCGTGCGCGGACGACAACAGTAAATAAATTTCGTTCTGCACGGTGGTCCGCGCGTGACTATTGCCTCTGGCGCGGAGTGTGCCCACCGGATGCCGTCAGGGACGTCGGCGCTACCACAGCCCTGAACGCCGCGACGCATGTGTTAGAATTCTTCTCCCGTGCAACCCGTCATCAAGCACCTCATCGAGCTGCAGACCGTGGATGTGGGTCTGAGCGAAGTTCGCGCGCGGCTCGCGGCCATTCCCAAAAAACTCGCTGAAGTCGAAGCGCACGTCGCCGCGGCGCGGGCCGAACTGGAAACCTCGAAAGCCGCTCATCTGACCGCTCTCAAGGAACGCAAGAAATACGAGTTGGACGTTGAGCAGTGGAAAGAGAAGGGCCGCAAATATCGCGATCAGGCTTACCAGGTCAAGACCAACGACGCTTTCAAGACTCTGCAGCACGAAGCGCAAATGGCCGATCAGGAAGCCGCGAACGCCGAGGATCGTCTTCTCGAGCAGATGGTGGCGGGCGAAGAATACGACCGGCGAATCAAGTCTTCGGAAAAAACGTTGAAGGAAGTGGAAGAGACTTCGAAGGGCGAGCGCGTCAAGATTGAAGCTGATCGCGCCGTGGCCGAGAAGGAACGCGCCGCGCTCGAGGGCGAACGCGCGAAGGCTATCGCCGCGGTGCCCGAAAATCTCCTCGATCACTATCAGCGCATCGCGCGCAGACATGGCGGCACGGCGCTGGCGGAGGTCCGCGAAGAGAAATGCGGCGCTTGCGGGATGCGAGTGCGCCCGCATGTGTTTCAAGAGATGCGCCGCGATGGAAACGAAGAGATCTATCATTGCGAAACCTGCACGCGAATTCTCTACTACTTTGAACCCGCGAAACCTCCCGCGCCTTCTGCAGAAGCCGTTGATTCAACGCCGCCGCCTCAACCGACTGAGGGACAGTGAGCTCTGTGGGCCTGCGCGAATTGGATTTCGTGGCGCGATCGTGCACGAAGAGGGCGCAGCAAGCGGCGCCCCTACGAAGAATTTGCGCGTGGCGCGGTTATTCCCCGCACGCCTGGGCGCAGCAGGACAAGAAGCGCGGGCCGCACATGAATCGCTCACAAACATGAAACGTGAACGCGCTACCGCTCCGCCTCGCAGCGCGCGGCTCTTCGGTGAGCCGCAAGCTTTGGCTGCGCCGTCGGGCGTTTACACGGCGCTTGTGGACGGGGCTTCGCGCGGGAATCCCGGCCCGGCATCGTATGCGGTGATAATTGACGCGCCGAACGGGGAGCGCGTCCTGGAGCTGGGAAAATATCTCGGCCGCGAGACGAATAACGTTGCCGAATATTACGCGCTGATCACCGCGCTCGATTACGCGACGTCGCACAAACTTTCTCGCCTGCGCGTCCTCAGCGATTCCGAGCTTCTTGTCCGCCAGATGCAAGGCCGCTACAAAGTGAAGAGTCCCGATCTGCGCCCGCTTTACGAGCGTGCGTCGCAGATGGCCCGCACGCTCGATTACTTCGCCATCGACCACATCCCCCGCGAGCGCAATCGCGAAGCCGATAAGCTCGCGAATCAGGCGCTCGATCGCACGGGAAAGAGCTCCGGCGATGGCGCACAGCAGCCGGCGCCGAGTCCGAGCGCCGCCGCGAAGCCCATTCGCGTTCGTGCGCATTACGTTAAAGGCGTGCTCGTACCCTTCGAACCTCTGGAATTGGCCGAGGGCGCGGAAGTGGCGCTCGATATCCGCAAGTTATTGGATTGAAAGTGTTTAGAGGGCTGCGTTTTTCGCTTGTAGCACGATCTTGCACCAAGATGCCGGCCTAAAAGGCCGGCGCTACATAAACCCCAAAAATTAGAAATCCCCAGAACTGGTACTTCTGGTCCATTGAGCGGTTTCTGCACGCGCTGCTAATCTCGCGTCTCCTCAGGACATACGTTCTTGAGCATAATGCTGGACAAACTGCCCACAATTTTGACGCTTGCCGTGCTGGTCGGAATTTTCCTGGCGCTGCGCAAGCACTCAACCTCCACGCGCGTCCGCCTCTGGACCTACGCCTGGGCGCTGATCTTCGCTCACTTCCTGATCCAGATATTCGAAGGGCGCAGCGGGACGATCGAGAACATCTTCGAATCCATCGATCTCGGCGCGCTGGAATTGTCCGGCATAGTTTTCATCGTCTCGATGGCGCGCTCAGTGGAGGATCGCTTCCGCCGCCGCGTGCTTCTCGTTTTTCTATGCGTGCCGACGGCCTTCCATGCCACGGCGATCACTTTCGGCTGGCACATGCGCGGGGCGTTGGTCGGCGCGCTCGCGGTGCTCACTCTCGGCAGCGTGTTGTTCACAATCCTGGAGGAAGGTTACCGGTCCTACTTCGCACTGATTCTCTCGGCGGTCATACTGGCGACGAGCGCGTGGCCGCTTCACGATCAATGGCAGGGAAATCCGGACTTGGCCGTCGTCGCCATCCTGACGCTATCGTTCGGTGCTTGCGGCGTGTTGTTCTGGAGGCGAGTGCCGCGCTGGACGCCCGGAGTTGTAGCGGTTGCAGGCGGGTTCCTCGCGTGGGGCGCTGTCTTCCCCACTGCCACGATTTTGGGGCACTACCTTCCGAAGCTTCAGGTAAATCCGGAATTGTGGAACGTGCCGAAATTCTTTGTGGCCATGGGCATGATTCTGAAGCTGCTCGAAGACAAATCCCAAATGGTGGAAGAGGCGCGCGCCAGAGAGCACTCCGAAAATCTTCTGCTGCAGAAAATGTCGCAGATCAGCTCGCGGCTGCTTTCGAGCCGCGACCCGTTCGCGCTCTGCGGCGAAATCACGCAAGCGGTCACCAGCGCCAGCAGCTTCAAGCGCGCCGCTCTCTTCGTCCCCGGCGAAGGCGGACGTCTTTCGCTGGCGAGCGCCAGCGGAGTCTCCGAGGCGGAGACGAGCCGCCTGGGCGACGTCGCGCGCGAAGTGACTTGGGCAACCTATCAAGAGCAACGAGCCTCGGGCATGCGCATCGGCAACAATTCGCTGATCATGGATTCCTGGGAGCTCGCACGGCGGCGCAGCGTTCCAGCGGAAGCGATCCCCGATCGTTTTGTGGTGCTCATACCTCTGATTTCGCCGCGCGGCAGGCTCGTTGGCGGACTGTGGCTCGCCAGCGATCGTAGCGTGGCGGAACTCGATCCCGGCGAGATTGCCAAGCTGGAAATGATGGCGGGCGATCTTGCCGTCACGATGGAGAACACGCGGCTGCACAAGCAATTGGTGCGCACCGAGAAACTTGCGGCGATGGGGCAGTTGGTGGCGGGAGTGGCTCACGAGTTGAACAATCCGCTCACCGGAATTCTTGGTTATTCGGAATTGCTGAGCGAGGAAGTCGAGAAGGAATCGACGCTCAAGCGCATCGGGAAGCTGGGCCACGAGGCGCGGCGCATGAAGCGGATTGTGGACGGACTGCTCCATTTTGCGCACCAGAGTACTTCGGCCGCGCGTTCGTGCGATCTGAGCTTCGTGGTCCGCGAGATAGTTCAACTTCGCGAATACCATCTCCGCAAGCTGGGCATCCAGGTGGAAATCGAGATCGAGGAGGATTTGCCGCCCATCGCTATCGGCGAGGACGAGTTGCGGCAAGTACTGCTCAATCTCTTGTCCAATGCTATGGACGCGGTCGAGGACAGCAAGGAGCGGCGGATCCGCGTCTCCGCTTCGGCGCACCATGAGCGTGTGCGCATCCGCTTCGAAGACAGCGGGCCGGGATTTGCGGAGTTGAATCGCGCATTCGATCCGTTCTACACGACGAAGCCTGTCGGTAAAGGGACGGGTCTCGGTCTGAGCATCTGCTACGGAATCATGAAGGAGTGCGGCGGCGGCATCACCCTATCGAACAAGCCGCCCTACGGCGCAAGCATAGCCGTCGAGATCCCCACCGCCGCCGTCCCCGCCGCGGCTTTTCCAATCAGAGCGTAGGTTGGGTCGACGGGCCGAAAGGCGGGCGCAGCAAGCGACGCCCCTACGACCGCAACTGCAAAGGCTACTGCTTTAGAAAGTAAGTGCGGTAGAGAGTATCGCGCTGCGCGGGAATGTAGCC
The DNA here is from genome assembly GCA_963707165.1 of uncultured Acidobacteriota bacterium. Lineage (GTDB taxonomy): Bacteria > Acidobacteriota > Terriglobia > Acidiferrales > UBA7541 > Palsa-147. The sequence goes on from CAVPPO010000003.1 coordinate 903,060, forward strand.
AGCATCGCTGATGATGCGGCGCAATTCGGTTTCATTGGTGCGGTTGCGGACGCCTGCGGCGTAAACCACATTCTCTTCAATCAAAATGCTGCCAACATCGTCAGCGCCGAATTGCAGGCCGATCTGGCAAATCTTGATTCCCGGCGTGAGCCAGCTCGATTGAATGTGGTCGATATTGTCGAGATATATCCGACTGATCGCCAGCGTCTTCAAATAATCGACGGCGGTAGCTTCCGGCACTTTCTTTCCCAGCGGCGTATTTTCGGGCGCGAAAATCCACGGAATGAACGCCGTGAATCCACCGGTCTCTTCCTGCAATCGCCGCACGCGCTCAAAATGATTCACGCGGTGCTGGAAATTCTCGCCGCAGCCGAACATCATTGTCGCGGTGGTGCGCAGGCCGAGTGAATGCGCGGAGCGATGCACTTCTTCCCATTCGTTCGCTGTGCATTTCAGCCGGGAAATTCGCGCGCGGATTTCATCGTCGAGAATTTCCGCGCCGCCGCCCGGAATGGACTCGAGGCCGGCGTCGCGCAGGCGCGCGATCGTGTCGCGGATGCTGAGCGCGGAAATTTCCGCGATGCAGATGATTTCGGGCGCGGAGAAGCAGTGCAGATGCACGCGCGGATATTTTTGCTTCAGTGAACGGAGCAGATTCTCGTAATACTCGAGCTTTAGATCGGGATTCAGGCCGCCCTGCAGCAAAATTCCGGTCCCGCCGAGCTCCAGCATCTCGTCAATCTTCGCGCAGATTTGCTCGAACGTGAGAATGTAGCCCTCTTTCGAGCCCATCGGCCGGTAGAACGCGCAGAACGAGCAATACTCGGTGCAAAAATTCGTGTAATTGATGTTGCGGTCGATCTGATACGTCGCGACGCGCGGGTCGGTCTTCTTCCGCCGGACTGCGTTGGCGGCCATGCCGATCCCGACGAGGTCGTCAGAGTTGAAGAGATCGAGCGCTTCTTGTTGTGAGATGCCCATAAATGTTTTTACGCGCTGTTACCGCGCCGCGCCCGCCCGGCTTTCGCGAAGTTCCTTGGCGCCGGCCAGCTCAAGGCGCCGCGCCTGCGGAATCAATCCCAGCGCCGCCGCTTTTTGATAATACAGCTCGAGCCCTTCGAGATTCGCGGTATCGAGCGAGAAATCGATGTTGTCCGTGAGATATTTCTCGAGATCCTTCTCGGGAAGATCGAGTTCTTCCTCGGCGCCATCGGCGATATCCGAAATATGTGCGAGGCCGTATTCCTTCGACGCTTGAAAATCGGCGATCACTTCAGGCGTGATAGCTTCGCGCCGCCCCGCCCAGATAGCCAGCACGCACGGCTTACCGGTTAGTTCCTGCCACTCGTAAGCGACGTCATACGCGAAAATCGAATCGTAGCCCGGCACCGGCATGTCTTTCGGATCGCCCTGGCAGCAGGATTTGCCGCTGGGCGCTTTTCCGGCAAGCTGATCCATCTTCACCGAAATGCGCAGCGCCGGATCGCCGATCACCAGTGCCGCATCGGCCGTCTCCAGCATTTTCGAGGCGTCGGGCGCGGCGTCAACAAACTCGGGCTGAATTCCCCACTTCTCCGCAGCAAGAATGCGCACCAGCGCGGCGGAACTTCGCGAGCTGGTATCAAGCGCAATGCGCTTGGCCATCTCGATCGGCTTCTTCGAGAGCACCAAAATGCTGCGCACCGGCTGTTTCGCGGCCACAGCCATTCCCGGCAGCACCACAAGGTTCTCGATCCGTTGGTATTCAATGGCCGGGATGATGGCGATATCGGCCTCGCCCCGGCGCAGCGCTTCGGCGCATTGCGACGGCAGCGTAAAAGACAAATCGTAGCGTCCCGCCAACGGGCCATTCGTAAAGCCCCAAACCAGCGGCGCGGTATTCAGATATTCGACAATCGAAATTCGTAGTTTCGCCAAGTGTTCCTCATCTCTGTGGGGACGCCTAAATTCTAGCATAGACGTGCCGCAGCCCTAGACTTGCGCGAGGAGCGTCGAAGATTTCAGCGCGGATGAATCGCCAGAACGATAAGCACCATAGCTGCTATTCAATTCGCAGCGCGTTCATCGGGGAAATCGACGCCGCGCGGCTGGCCGGAATGATGGCGGCGAAGAAGGCGCAGATCGCGAGCGCGCCCGCGGCCACGGTCAGCGCGAGCGGATCCCAACTGGAAACGCCGTAGAGTTGCGCGGAGATCAGGCGGCCGGCGCCGATGGCCAGCGGCAGTCCGAGGACCAGGCCGATCAGCACACGCTGAAAAGCCCCGCGCAGCACCAGTTGCACCATTTTCGCGCGGTCCGCGCCCAGCGCCATGCGAATGCCGATCTCGTTGGTGCGCTGCGCCACCGTGTAAGCCGTGACGCCGTACAGTCCGACCGCCGCCAGCAGCAGCGCCACGATCCCGAACAGGCCCGCGAGGCTGGCCACGGCGCGCTCCTGATCGAACGAGAGATCGACCTGCTGCTGCATCGTCCTGACGCTGATGATGGTCAGGTTGGGATCGAGTTCCGCCAGCGTCTTGTCAGCAGCGGCTCGAGCGCGCCGGGCGGGTGCTTGGTCACCAGCATGATGCCGCCGATGAAATGCGAGCGCGAGCTCGATCCTCTTCATCATATCCTGTCTTGTAATCGACATTCTGCGCGAGCGGCACGATAGAACATGGGACGCGCCGGCCGGCTCAAGCCCCAGCCCGCGAACTTCGCGTCGCGCACGACGCCGACGATGCGGAAGGTGCCGGCGTTCTCGCGGCAAGTCCAGGCCGAAGTGCTGGTCGAGCGGGTCTTCGCCGCTCTTGAAGAAGCGCTTCACGAAGGCCTGGTTCACGATCGCCACCGGCGCCGTGGTTTCGTTGTCGGCAGCGGTGAAAGCGCGCCCGCGCAGAATGGTCATGCCGAAGTTCTGAAGATAGTTGGCGCTGACGCGGTCCCACGAGCGCCCGATTCCTCGTCCATCTTGGGCGCGGGATGGCCGGCCACCATAGATCAGTTCGCCCCAGTTATTGGTGAGCGGGTTATAGAGCGCCAGTCCGCGATCCCTGCACTCCCGGCAGGCGATTGAGGCGGTCTTCGAGCTGCGCGGTAGAGCGCGGCCAACTTCGGCAGCGGTGTAGGTGGCCGGCGGATTGTGCAGCTGCCACCACCACGCGCCCGTGAACCTGATATCCGAAATCCTGATGCTCGAGCTTGTTCAGGCTGCGCGCCAGCATCGTCGCGCCGGCGACCAGCACCACCGACAGCGTCGCCTGCACGATCAGCAGGCCCTTGCGGGCGAACGAGGAATGATCGCTGGTGCTGCGGCCCGATCCGCGCAGAGCCTCGCGGGATCGGTGCGCGTGGCAAACCAGGCGGGAGCCGCGCCGAAGATGATTCCGGTCAGCAGCGCCAGGCCGAAGGCGAACCCCAGGACCACGAGCGACGGCATGCGGGCTGATGGGAAGGAAATGCGCGCTGTGAAAGGCCAGCGCCAGCAGCAGGCGCGCGGCCGCCGACGGCCACCACAAGTCCGGCGATGCCGCCGCCGATGGCCAGCAGCACGCTTTCCGTGAGCGCCTGCATGACGATCTGCCGCCGCGTGGCGCCGATGGCCAGGCGCACGGCGGTTTGCCCGCGGCGCGCCACCGCGCGCGCCAGCAGCAGGTTCGCCACATTGGCGCAGGCGATCAGCAGCACCAGGCCGCAAACCGCGAGCAGGATCTGCAGGCTGCGCCCGTACTCTTCCTTCATCTCCGCCACGCCGGCGCCGGCCGGAACGACGTTGATCACCTGCTTGGGCAGCATTCGGATCACGTCCGGCATCCAGTTGGCAGGATAGCCGGAGTCATGCTGCATCCATTGCCGCAGCACTCCCGTGAGCCGCGGAGCCATTCCCGTCGATCGAAGCTCCCGGCCGCAGCCGGCCGATCACGCGCAGCCAGGCGGCGACGGACTGGTGCAGCAGCGCGCCTTCGCCGTCGATCATGGGCTCCTGCTGCACCGGAATCCAGATATCGGGCGGATCGCTGCGCAGCGTTTCGCCGAAGAATCCCGGCGGCGCGACGCCGATGACGGTGAACGGATGGCCTTCCACGACGAAGGTCGAACCCACCACCGACGGGTCGCCGCCGTAGGTGGTCTGCCAGACATGATGGCTGAGCACGGCCACCGGCGGCGCGCGCCGGCGTGTCGTCATCGGCAGTGAACAGCCGCCCGCCGAAGGCGCCGCACGCCCAGCGTCGAGAAATAGTTTCCGGTGACGTACTCGGAGCGCAGCGGCCTGGCGGCCGATTCGCGCCTTGCCCGCCGCACGCTCAAGCAGCCAGTCGCCGGCCTGAAAGGCGGCCACCTCTTCAAACTCCGGCGTCTTCGCCTTCAGCCGCTCGAACAGCGGGAACGAATAACATCCCCCAGCGGTCCTGCGGTCCGCCCTCCACGCAGCAATCGTCGCCATCGCCGATGCGGTAGAGCCTCCCGGGATCGGCAACCGGCAGCGAGCGGAGCATCACCGCATCGATCAGCGTGAAGATCGCCGTGGTTCCGCCGATGCCCAGGGCCAGCGTGAGCACGGCCGCGGCCGTAAAACAGGCGACATCCGGAATTGCCGCAGCGCGTAGCGAAAATTGCCGATGAAGTTCTGCATGGCGGACCTCTGCTTGACTACGGTACGCAGGCAAGCCGCTGAAGGTTCCCCAAACCGGCGGAGAGTGCCGGATTGGCTCCACTCGCCGCAATCATCGACTTCCGAAGCGATTGCCCGCGCCGGCACCTGGATCGTTCGCCGCGGCGCTAAAGCTCAAATCCTGTAGGACGGCGGCTTGATGCCTTTGTCGCGCAGATAGATTTCGGCCTGGCCGCGATGATGCGCTACGTGAATGTACACGGCGAGCAGGATTTCCCGGCCTGAGAGCCGCCCGTCGGATCGAGCAAGACTTTGACTTCGATTCGGCGAGTCCATAAGATACGCGGATGGGAAATTTAGCGGCTCAGCATGGAACAGACCATTTCTCATTACCGCATCGTGGAAAAACTGGGTGGCGGCGGCATGGGCGTCGTTTACAAAGCCGAGGACACGCAGCTTGGGCCGCTTCGTCGCGCTGAAGTTTCTGCCGGAGGATCTGGCCCGGGATGCGCAGGCGCTGGAGCGTTTTCGGCGCGAGGCGCGCGCTGCTTCGGCTCTGAATCATCCGAACATCTGCACGATTTACGAGATCGGCGAGCAGGACGGCCAGTCGTTCATCGCCATGGAGTTTCTGGAAGGCGCGACGCTGAAGCATCGCATCGCCGGCAGGCCGCTGGAAACGGAGCCTGCTCCTGGATCTGGCGATTGAAATCGCCGACGCGCTCGACGCGGCGCACTCGAAAGGCATCGTTCACCGCGACATCAAGCCGGCGAATATTTTCGTTACCGAGCGCGGCCACGCGAAGATTCTCGATTTTGGACTGGCGAAAGTCGTTCCAGGCGCGGCAAGACAAGATGACGCGACGCACTGCCGGGCCACTGTCGGAGTCAGCCAGAGCAACTGACATTCGCCGGGCTCTGCGTTGGGTACGGTGGCGTACATGTAGCCCGGAGCAGGCGCTGGGCGAAGAGCTGGATGCCCGCACCGATCTGTTTTCCTTTGGCGTGGTGCTCTACGAAATGTCTACAGGGCACACTGCCATTTCGAAGGCGACACTTCCGCCGCAATTTTCAATGCCATCCTCAAGAAAATTCCGACCGCGCCGGTGCGACTGAATCCCGATCTTCCGCGCGGAATTGGAGCGGATCGTTAACAAGGCGCTCGAGAAGGATCGCGATCTGCGCTATCAGAGCGCCGCCGATATGCGCGCCGATCTCAAGCGCCTGCATCGCGACCGGCCTTCTTCTCCGAAACATTTCGTCGAGGCAGCAGAATCCGGCGCTGGCGGCAGCGCGCAGCAGCCGAGCTCCGAGCCGTCGAAAGCTCGAAGAGCTGCCACGCCGGTAGGCGATGAAGGGCAAACGGCTTCCCATCGCTCGCGGGTGCCGTGGCGCGTCGCGCTGCTTGCGGCGCATATTCGCCGGTTATCCTCTTCGGCGAGGGAGCGGACACGCGGCCCGTGCCCACATTCCGCGAACTCACCTTCCGCCGCGGCGCTCTGCTGGCTGCTCGATTTGCTCCCGATCCGCGCTCGGCCATCTACAGTGCCACTTGGGAAGGCAATCCGGAGGCGGTTTTCATCAGCTCCCCGAATACCACGCGAATCGCGCGATCTGGGGCTTGGAGACGACGGAAGTGATGGCGGTTTCTTCGATGGGGCAAATGGCGGTGATGCGCAATTTTCGTGTCAGCGACAATGCCTTCACGCATGTCGGCACGCTGGCGCAGCTTTCCATCGGCGCGGATGCACCGCGCGATTTGCTGGACAAGGTTGAGTGCGCCGATTGGACTCCGGACGGATCCGCACTGGCGGTGGTGCACGTGGCCGCAGGCAAAAGCCGCTTGGAGTATCCGATCGGCAAGGCGATCTACGAAACGGCGGGCTGGATCAGCAATCTGCGCTTTTCTCCAAAAGGTGATCACCTGGCGTTCATTGACCATCCCCTTCTTGGCGACGATGGTGGAACGGTCAGCGTGGTGGATCTCAGCGGCAAGAAAACAGATTTGACCGAACGCTGGGCCAGCGCCATTGGCTTGGCGTGGTCACCGTCCGGCGATGAAGTGTGGTTCACCGCGACATCCACGGGTTTCAGCCGTTCGCTGCGCGGCGTCACTCTGTCAGGCAAGCTCCGCGAACTTGCTAAGTGCCCCAGGCACCCTCACGCTCCACGATGTAGGAGCTGGCGGCCGGGCGCTGATTTCTCGTGACGCGTTGCGCGCCGGCGCGATCGGCCTGGCACCCGGGGAAACCAAAGAGCGCGACCTGAGCTGGCAGGATTGGACGGTGCCTTCGGCCATATCCGACGACGGCAAGGTCGTTCTCTTTACTGAAGCGGGCGAGGCCGGTGGCGGCGAGTATGCGGTTTTTATTCGCGACACGAATGGCGGACCCGCCGTGCGATTGGGCCAGGGATCTTCGCGCGAGCTTTCATCCGATGGGAAGTGGGCTCTGGTGCTGCGGCAGAATATGTCGCCACCGGACTTCGTGCTGCTGCCGACCGGCGTGGGGCAGCAGCGGACGATTGCGACCGGCAAAGTCATTCCTAATCGCGGCCAGCTGATGCCGGATTCCAAGAGCGTGCTGTTTGATGGCCACGAGCCGGGGCATGCCTCGCGGGTTTACATCGTAAGTCTGGACGGCGGGCGAGCCGCGGGCGCTGACGCCTGAAGGATTCAACTTGCCGCGAGGCCGCGCGCTGTCGCCGGACGGCAAGCGCATCGTCCTTGGAACCGGCGATGGAATTGCTTGGGTCTCCGTCGAGGGGGGCGAACCACAAATGGTGCGCGGCTCGCAACCTGGGGAGCTACCGGTGCACTGGGCGAAAGACGGGCAGTCATTGTTCGTCGGAGTCCGCGGTGATACCGCGTGTGTGGTCTCGCGTCTGAATGTCGAAACCGGCGCGCGGACGCCCTGGAAGACTTTTGGCGCCTCCGACGTGGCCGGCATCATTGGCGTTTCGTGTCCCAGCATTGCTGCGGATGAGGAACACTACGTAATCGGCTATACCCGCAGCTTATCGGATTTATTTCTCGTGGACCACCTGAAGTAGATAACTGAGAGCATTTCGGAGGAGTCTTTTGCGCGGAGGCTGCGCGCTCCAGCTAGCAGCGAATCATCTTTCGTTTTTGACCTATCCGGCCGGCCGCCTCGACCTTCTCGATGTACGCAGTGGCAAGCGGAACATTGCAGGATGTCTCGCCCATGTCCACCGAAACGGCGCCGATCTGCCGGGCCGACGCTTTCGCCTCTTTCACCAACGGACGCACGCAACTTCCGACCGCGATGACAAAACCATTCATGGTGTAACGAACGCGGTTTTGCGCGCCATGGATTTCCTTGACCACCGTCCCGAGAAGCTGCTTGATTTCCGCGAGGTCCAAAATGTCGTCCGCCTGGGTGCCGACGATTCCCGCATACGTGCACCATCCGCAGGATGCCACCTGCTCATTCTTTGACTTGATCCAGCGCATCGCCAGGTCACGAGCTTGCGCGTTCTCCACCGCCACCGATGGGACCGTATATTCGGCAATCATCTGCAAACCCGCTGCGCTGTCCGCCCACTCATTCAATTGTTTCGTGCTCATCTGCGCGCCATTCGCCACCAGCCCGGCGAGATACATGGCATCCATATTGCCCGTGGCGTAAAGTTCGCAAGCGAGTGCCTGCTGCCCTTTAATTTTCTTCGCGATGACCTTGAGATCCGCCATGCTCACGCCAAACATGTTCTGCGTGGCGTTTCCGTGCCGCGCATATATTTTGCGAGTCTGCGCGCTCCCCTTCTTCTTCAACTCGGCCATGATGGCCGCGGCGCTGGGCATGATTTCTCCTTTATTCCTTCGTGTGCCCCGGCATTTTGCACGAGGAATGCACCAAATGTCAGCATCCGGGTTAGGATTTTGCCGGGCCGTCAGAGTGATAAACTGCGCCGGGGCGAATCCAAAAAAGGAAATTCTGGGTGAGATACCAATGCTCTATCGCACATGCATCGCTTTGATTTTGACGCTGGCCGCCGCGCAGGCGCAGCCCACGATCCCGGACACCCCGGCCGGCCACACATTCAAGGCCTGGCTGGAAGCGTTCAACAGCGGTGACCGGGCGGCCCTAGACGCTTACTACCGGAAGTATGAGCCGGCCAAGTCAGCGGACAACATGATGCAGTTCCGCGGCCAGACCGGTGGATTCGACCTTCTCGCCATCGAGAAGAGCGAGCCGCTGGAACTCCAGTTCCTCGTCAAGGAGCGGCAAAGCGACACGAAAGCTCTCGGGAAGATGGAGGTGAAAGATGGCGACCCTGCCGAGGTCACCAGCTTCACGCTGCGCGCTATTCCTCCGGGCGCCTCCGTCTCGGATTTCAATTTCAAAATTGATGCCGCCACTCGAAACAAAGTGATCGATGGTGCGATCGCGAATCTAAACGAATTCTACGTATCTCCGGATTTGGCGAAAAAGATGGAGGAAGCGGTGCGGGCTCGGCAGAAAAAGGGCGACTACGACTCGGTGACCGACGGCGACGCCTTCGCCATGATGCTCACCGACAATTTTCAGGAAGTGAGCCACGACTTGCACCTGCATGTGATGTTCAGTCCCGTGCCCATGCCCGATAAGCCGCAAGGCCCCGATCCGGACGCTGACGCCCGGTATCGCAAAGAAATGGAGCGCGTAAACTGCGGCTTCGAAAAGGTCGAGCTCCTCTCCGGCAACGTCGGCTACCTGAAATTCAACATGTTTGCCGATCCGGATGTCTGCGGGCCCACGGCAGTGGCGGCCATGAATTTCCTCGGCAATGTAGACGCGATCATTTTCGACCTGCGCGAAAACGGCGGTGGCGATCCAAGAATGATCGCACTCATCTCAACCTATCTATTCTCTAAGCCCACGCATCTGAACGATCTCTGGGAGCGGAAGACGGACACTACCGAGCAATATTGGACGTTGCCGTATGTTCCGGGCAAAATTTTAGACGGCAAGCCGGCTTACGTGCTGACCTCGAAGCGGACCTTTTCCGGCGCGGAGGAGTTCAGCTACAACCTCAAAAATCTGAAACGCGCCACCATTGTCGGCGAGACGACCGGAGGCGGCGCCCATCCCGTCGCGGGTCACCGCATTGACGACCATTTCAGGATTGGCGTGCCGTACGCGAAGGCCATCAACCCCATCTCCAAGACCAACTGGGAAGGAACCGGCGTCGATCCTGACGTGAAGGTTCCCGCGGCCGACGCGCTCGCAACCGCGGAGAAGCTCGCTGCGGAAAAGCTAGGCTCGAAATAAGCTCAGAAGCCGGTGAAGGCAACCGCACGTTTAAACGATTCGCGTGGCGCCAGTCGGGGATGTCGTGCGCGTCCATCTAGTTGTCGCCCGTTCGTTGAAGAATTCTGTATTATGGCGTTGATTGAGGAGGCTTCCATGATGCGACGTGGAATCGCTGTCGTTGCTCCGCTTGCCGCGTTGTTAGGGCTTGCGCTTTCGTGTGCGGCGCAGAACGCGCCCGGGATGCGCGTTGTGGATATGACTGCCGCCGACGGCACTGCGCTGAAGGCTACTTTCTTCGCTGCGGCTAAGCCGGGGCCCGGCGTGATCATGCTGCATCAGTGCAACCGGCAACGAAAGGTTTGGGACGAGCTTGGCGGGAGCCTTTCTGCTTCGGGGATCAATGTCCTCACTTTGGATTTCCGCGGATTCGGCGATAGCGGCGGGACGCCTTTCGACAAGCTTACGCCGCAGGAGGCCGGCCGGGATATGCAAGTAATTTGGCCTGGCGATGTGGATTTGGCGCTCAAGTATTTGGAATCGCAGCCCGGCGTGAGTCACGATTTCATTGGAGCAGGCGGCGCGAGTTGCGGTGTGGATCAGGCCGTGAAACTTGCAGCGCGGCACGCGGAGGTGAAGTCGCTGGTGCTGCTCTCCGAGGGAACGGATCGCGCGGGGCGGGAGTTTCTGCGCAAGTCGCCGAAGCTGCCGCTCTTTATGGCTGCTGCCGATGACGATCCCGATCTCGGGGTCGTGGAAATCATGCAATGGCTGGGCGATTTGTCGCCCGATACATCGAACAAGCTTGTGCACTACACGACCGGCGGGCACGGCGTGGAGATGTTCGCGGCGCACAAAGAATTGCCGGGGATGATCGTGGATTGGTTTCGCGCGACGCTGAAGGATGCGCCGAGCGCGCCGGCTACTCGCGCGGCGGGCTCCATGTCCGCGGAGTCGCGGTTTCTCGAGCTTCTGGATCAGCCGGATGGCTTGAGCAAGGCGCCCGCGATGTATGCGCAAGATCACCGGCGCGATCCGAAGAGCGTGCTTTTCTCGGAAATCGTCCTGAACCGGATCGGATACGAGCATCTAGTAACCGGCGACAAAAAAGGCGCGATCGAGATCTTTAAGCTCAACGTCACCGCGTATCCGAATTCTCCAAATGTCTACGATAGCCTCGGCGACGCGTACCTGGCGGATGGTCAGAAGGATTTAGCGCGCGAGAATGCGAAGAAGACGCTTGAACTGCTGGCAACGGACACAGTTGATAGTCAAGCGCGACGCGACGGAATCAAGGCCAACGCCGAATCGAAGCTGAAGTAGCACTGAGCGCAAAGGGCAACGGTTTCGTAGCGCCGGCTGCCAGCCGGCGATTTTGTGCCAAACAGGCGCGATGCCGGTTCATAAGTTGCAGCGGGCCCGACTGCGCGCAGTTTCTATCTCACCATTCAACGCTATCTCGACGCTCGACGTATTTTCTCTCGCGTACAAAAAAACGCCGGCTGGCAGCCGGCGCTACTTCTTCGGATAGTTCGGATCGGCTTTTACTTCCAGGATTTGTTTGGTGTGGCGCTCGCTATGGGCTGCGATGAACAGCAGGAATTCGTACCCGTCGAGCGGCATGCCCAGCGGATTTTGGTCGCTACTACGTGCGCGCGCAGGTCGGGCGTGCTCTTCATGTAGGCGATGGTCTTCTCACGGGACTTCAGAAAATGGTCGAGAGTTTCGGCCGGCGTCCAGCGTCCCGTGGGAACGAGCGGCGGAGGGGCTTGCGCCTTGTGGCTGCGGTCGGGAATCATGGCAAGGACGCCGGCGTCGATCTTGGCGTAAGTCGCGATCTGCAGCGCCCGCCGGGGCCGTCATCACTTTCTACGTAATGTTGCCGAAGATGAAGTCTTCTGCCAGCGCGATGTGCTCGAGACATTTCGGCCACCGACCAGCGGTCTGGGCGCGGCCTTGAATTTCCATTGCGCTCCGAGAGGCCTTTCGTCGCATCAATGACGCCCTGGCGCGTTTTTTCGAGATACGCTACGCCCTTGGCGCGGTCTTCATCGGAAAGGGTCTGCCCGAAGGCCGCAATCTGAAAGCAGAGAACCGCGCAAATCAGCAACGCCGCTTTTTTCATCTTGGAGTCTCCTGAGAGTCTTATTACGCGTCCAGCCGGATTCCTTTAGAGGTTGAACATTCGCATCGCGAGGCATTCGCGGCGCAGGGACAGATTCTAGTCTCCTTCCCGGCGGCCCGCAACCACGCGTGGCAGACGCATTCGAGTGTCTGATGAGCGGCGAAGCGGGTTTCCGCGCTGTGACCACCACTGGAAAATAATTCAACGGCTGCGCTGTTGATTCGATGGGCCGCGCAGCCACCAGCCGCCGCTATAAGGGCTGCTGCGCCAGTTGCCGGCGATTTCCTTTTCCATCGCGCTCTGCAGCAAATCTTGAAACGTCTTTCCGCTGAGATTTGCATCGTTCGAATTCCACGAGCCGGTGAACGAGCGTCCCTGCGTGGTGCGCGCGGTCCAAGTCCCTCGCCATTCTGCGCCGGTTTTCTGGGCTGTCCAGGTGCCCTGAATCACGGATTGACCGGTATCAATGATCAGCGACCATGATCCGTGCGCCGAATTCGGATTCTTCGGAAGAACGCTTCCTGTCCAGGTGCCGCGGAAAACCTGAGTGGGCCCAACAGTTGCCGTCCACGATCCATGAAATGGCGCCACGCTTTCTTGCGCCAGCGCGTAGCAGCCGAACAACAGCGCGAGGAGTAATCCCAAAGTCTTCATAACCACGTCCGCGTACAAGGCTACACGATTTCGCCTCGCGCGGCTTGGCTCGCTGTGTCGCGCGCGGCGCCGACTTCTCCGCATTTCGCGCCGGCAGTGATATCCTGCTCGCACGCGTGCATATCGAGAAGGTCAAGTTTTATGTTGCGACAACTCGCTCTTCCGATCTTCAGTATAGTTCTCGCGCTTGAGCTTGCGTCGACCTCCGTTCGCGCGCAGGAGGCGCAGCCGGCAGCTTTCCCCGCGGTTTCCGAGAGCATCTCACGCGGCGACGCGCTCGTCTCGCATCAACAGTTCGCCGAAGCGCTCACAGCATATCGGGAAGCCGACAAGAATTCGAATCATACGTGCGGACTCTGCTTCCTGCGCATGGCCAGCACAGAACGTCTCCTCGGCGATTTCGTTGCCGCGCTCGAAGCGGCACAGCGCGCCATCGAGATTGCCGGCAACGATCACTGGCTCGCCGGGCAGGCTCATTTTCTGCGCGGGTCGATTTTCGCTTCCGAATCAAGCGACCTCTCGTCCGCGGCGCTCAAGCAAGCCGAAAACGAATTTCGCGCGGCGCTTTCCGCTGATCCCAATAAGAGCGTCGCGCGTTTTTATCTCGGCGAAGTTCTGTTGCTCCAAGGGCGCGATGCGGATGGCGTCGCCGAGCTGAACAGCTTTATCAACGGCCCATTTGCCGAGCCGGGCCGCATCGAGCAGGCACGCCGGCTCATCACCTCTCCCGTGCTTGCGCGTGAACCCGCCGGCCCGGCTTTTTCCGTCGTCACGCTCGAGGGCCGCAAGATTACCGCCTCCGCGCTGCGCGGCAAGGTTGTGCTGCTCGATTTCTGGGCCACGTGGTGCCCGCCGTGCCGCGAGTCAGTGCCGGCGCTGGTAAAGCTGCACCAGGAATTTGCCGACCGCCCATTTCAAATCGTGGGCGTCAGCGCCGATCGAGACGAGGACGACTGGAAGAGCTTCATCAGGTCCAATCACATGGACTGGGCCGAGTCCATCGATCGCGATCGCGAAATGCAGGCGCTGTTCGAGGTGGATGCGTTTCCGACGTACATCGTCCTCGACCGCAGCGGCGTCATCGGGTTTCGCCAGTCGGGCTTCGGCGGGCCCACGGCGCAGAATTTGGAGCGCGCCATCAACCGCGCACTGAGTAAGCCATTCGAGCCGCAGCCAGCAGCGGCAACAGCGCCGCCTCCTGCGGTGGTTGCGCCGCCTGTTTCGCCTGCGCGCCCGATTGCGCCCGCGCAGCTCGCCTCCATTCCGCTCGACGCTCTCGCTGCCGCCGCGATGAATCCCGACTCCGGCGTCGGCGAACTCTCCGATTCGAATTTTATCTTCCCGTCCGACGACGTAGAGAACGGTGACGCCGAGCACGGCATCTACCGCAACGATCTCCTAGGACTACGCTACAAATGGCCGCAATCACTGTCGGCTGTGACTCCGGAGTCTCTCGAGCAGATGAATCAGGCCGCGCTCGAATGGATGAAGAAGCACGCGGCCTCAAATTCCTCCGCGCCAATTCCCTTTCCGAAGATTATCTTTCTCGCGTCCGCCGATCGGCGGAATCACGCTCCGTTCGTGCGCATCAGCGTGGCGATGAGCGGGGCTCTCGATCGCGACTCCGCGTTGAAGCGCCAGAAAGACCTCGAAGAGCGCGGCGCCACGGTCTCCGCTCCGTTGCAAGAGATTGCGCTCGGAAAGCTCTCGCTCTTGCGGACCGACCTGGAATTTCCATGGGCTTCGCCGCCTGTTTGGACGGCGTCTCTACAATTCATGGCTGCCGGCCAGTTTCGGGTCACACTCGAAATCTTCGCTCTTTCCAAGTCAGAACTCGATTCCCTACTGCCCTCGGCTGAATCATTTGTCGTTTCCAAGAAGTAGAAGGCACGTTGCCCCTTCCGGGAAATGTGCCTCGCCGAGGAGAATGCGCGGCCCCCATTCGGGGACCTTGCGACCGCTCTAGGCCATTGAGAGGGACCAAAGAGGCGTCTGAGGGGGTGCGATTTTGTCTCGGTTAGAAATGACCTCCGTTGTTTATTTTCAGTGAGTTACGGCGATTTCTGTTCGTTTTCGTGTATCGATTAGAAATCTGGGATCCGGACCATTTGCAGGGGGCGTTGTTGCTCGTGCGCTGGGCTGATTCATTTGCAATATCCCACGGCAGGCTAGCAACGAAAAGTGGCGAATACCAGAGTACGCGACGCAAAGCTACGTAGCAGGAAAGAGGCGAGCATTGGTCTCACGCGCACCCGAAGGCCCGAGGCTACAGCGGCGTTTTTAGCGCGGGGAGGGGACTTCGTCCCAGTTTTGCTCGGCGGGAAGGCGGGAGGCTACGGCTTGCTCCAGCTCGTGGGCGCTTTTTGCGTTGTCGGGATAATTGCGCACGAACATTTCGAAAGCGAATTTGCTCTCGGGCGCGATGGCGCGGATTGTCGGTTCAAGTTTGGCGGTGAGCTTCTTCGCGGTGGCGGTGTCGGTATCTGAAAGCACGACGCCGAAGAAGCCGCTGGCCAGTTGATACATCGAGTCGGACGCCCTGAGATTCCGGCCGATGGCGCGCGCGATCTCGCCGAGCAGAGCGGTGGCTTCGTTCGAATCCGTGACGTTTGGAGAGACGCTTACTTTGACGGCCAGAAGCGAGAGAGCGCGCTCCATCGCGGAAGCGCGGCGATATTCCATGGCCAGGCGATCCTGGAAATGATTTAGATCAGGGATGGTGTGCAGCAGGTCGGCGTCGGCCTGATGGCGCAGGTCAACATTGCGCTGCAGCTCGGAGACCAGTTGCTGTTTTATGCTGCGGAAGGTGCGTTGGCGGTCGAGCAGATAGGCCGCGATGAGCAGCGAAAGGACGCAAAATCCGAAAAAGGCAAAGCGCATCGGCCATTTGGTGGCTTCTTCCGCGTGGACGAACACCAGCGGATACATGAGCAGAGCCACGCCGCCGGCGAGAACGAGCACGATGACGGCAGCCAGGATGGTCAACTGGCGTTCGCGCCGTTCTAGTTGGTCGAGTTCCGATTGATTGAGAGTGGCCATCGCCTATTTCCCACGCGCCGCCAAGCAACACGAATGCGGCGCCGGCATGTGTGCCGCGCCATTTCCCTACATCGATTCTCGAACGCGCGCGGCTGCGGCACCAGCCATGTATTCGCAGGTGTTGCCTAGGTGTTACCGCTGGGCCGGCGGAGATTGGCTTGCAACGCTGTATCCTATGTGCCGCATCTACTTTTTCATGAAACCCGCGCTACTTTATATAATTCGCCGGGTTAGATTGGACTTATACATATGCCACATACGATTCGAACGATTGCTTGCACCGTTTTAGCCATTGCGTTTGCGGCGTCGGCCGCGAGCGCGCAGAAGTTGCCACCCAAAAAAGAAGCTAAAGAATGGCTGCGGAAGGCCGCGGCGGATTCAGAACTGCGGGGTTCCGGCGGGGCGCCATTTCACCTGGTTGCGAATTTCAAGTACACGCTGGACGACAACACCACCGAAGGCACCTACGAGCTTTTCTGGGCGGCGCCGAACAAATACCGCGTAAATTTCAAGATGGGCGGGGTGGTCGAGACGGACATCGCGGCTGGAAACAAGCTGGCCGTCGAGAGGAGCTCGAAGGCGCTGCCTTTGCCGCTGTGGCGGATCGAGCAGAGTTTGCGCTCGCCTGTCGCGCAACTCGTCGGCTCGGATCCCGACGTGAAGAAAGTGTATGCGGACAAGAGCAGCGGAGATTACCGGACGTGCGTGGAATTCGAGTCGAATTACGCGCGGCCGCAGGCTTGCTTCGATCTCAATACGAATGCGATCGACGCGGCCATCGGAGGGATCTACGGGCGGGCTGCGCGATCGGAATTCCGGATCAACGATTTCGTTTCGATTGGCGGCAAGCGATTTCCGCGGCACATTTATCTGACGGCGCTGGGTGAATCGATTGATTTGCACATCACCACGCTCGAAGCGCAGAGCAATTTCGACGAAACGCTATTCGCCGCCGGCGCGAAGGCCGAAATGCACGATTGGTGCTCTGAGCCATCGCGAAAAGGCGGCATCAAGTGGCCGCATCCGCCGGGCGTTTGGGGAATGCCGGGGCCGGCGATGGCGCCTCCGGGAGATTTCAGCGCGTATTATTTGCTGATTGGGCGCGACGGGCAGGTGGCGAATATCGTCGCGTTGCGGCACGGGCCGGAGGAAGAAAATCGCCGCATGGAGGGGATTTTGCATGATGCGAAGTTTCCTGTGCGGCGGTGCGGGGATGCGCCGATTGATTACGAGATTATTCTTAGCGGCAGCCGATTCGGGCCGTACGGGTCACTTTAATTCGGGCGGCGATTTCGGATTGTGAAGCGGCAGCGTGGCCGTTTGGTGCAAAGACGCCGGCTGGGACGCCGGCGCTAAACGGTTAAATAAATAGACTCGTGCGGGATTTCAGGGCGTCGGCTAGGTATGTTGCTACGCCGCCACATTCCAGGCCGGCGGCCATTTCTTCTTCGCGGATGCCCATCAGGTCGCGGGACATTTCGCAGGCGATCATGCGGACGCCTAGTTCGCGGGCTAGCGCGATCATTTCTTCGAGCGAATTGACATTTTTGTGCTTCATCATACCGCGCAGCATTTTTGCGCCGGCGCCGAAATAGTTCATTTTCGAGACGGGAAGCGATTTGCTCGAGCCCGGCGACATCAGCGCCATCATTTTTTGAGGAATCGTCTTTCCTGAGAATTGCGTGCCCTTCCGCAGCACGGCTAGGCCCCAGAAGGTGAAAAACATGCTGACCTGCTGGCCCATTGAGGCGGCGCCGGTGGCAATGATGAAAGCGGCGAGAGCGCGATCGAGATCGCCGGAGAAAATGATGATGGCGACGCGATCTTCCGGGGCGCGCTCTTCGAGATCGGCGAGGCGCTTTTCAAGAGCTTGCACCTGCTGCTCGAGAGCTTGCACGCGCGATGTTTCGATGCTCGCTTGCATTCCGGCGCTGGCTTCCATGGGTGGGTCTCCTCAGCTTGTGCGCTTCACGTAGTGAACGTAGATGTTTCCGCCATCGATAGTTTCCGTTTCCTGGCTGAGCAGCTCAACATTCTTGGCAATCTTGGCCCAGCCTTGAAAATCGGCGAGTGAACCGCGATCCGTGGCCATGATTTTCAGCACCTGGCCGGGCTCGAGCTTGCCGATTTCTTTGCGCGCGTTTACGAGCGGCATGGGGCAATTCATGCCGCGCGCGTCGAATTCCTTGTCGAATGGCTGGCTCATCGGACGGCTCCTGATTTTGCTTCGTAGGCCTGGGCGAGCGCGCAGACGTTCTTGCCCAATTCGAGCGTGGAGGCGGCGTCTTCGTCGGGCGAAAGCAGGCCGGCGTTTACGCGCTTGATATCCACGTATTCGGGGATGAATTTTGGCAGGCTTTCTAGCAAATAGCGGACGAAGCCGCTTTCGTTTTCTTGCTGCAGGACGCGTAGGCCGTCGTTGCAACGCTTCAGATCGCCTAGTGAGGCGGCGAAGAGGCCGGTTGCGTCCGCTTCATCGAGGCCGCTGAAGTGGCCGGGCAGAATGATCATTGAATCGGGCAGCTTCGCGAGCTTTTGCAGAGAATGCGCGTGCAGCGGGGCCCAGGCGTCGGCTTTGCCGCCGAGATCGGGCCTTGCGATCGAGCGGATGAAGATGCTGTCGCCGGTGAAGAGATAGTTGCCGGCGAGGCGCAGTGCGACGAGGCCTAGCGTGTGGCCGGGAATGTGCAGAACTTCTAGCTGCTGGTTGCCTACGTGAAAAAATTGGCCGTCGTGGAGCGGCTCGTAGGCGATTGTTGCGGGCAGCATGTCCATGGGATGGATTGCGTCGTAGGGATGCAGCCAGTAGCGGCAGCCGGTTTCGGCGGCGAGCGCGACGCCGCCGCTAATGTGGTCGGCGTGGCCGTGCGTATCGATTACGGCTTCGAGGGTGAGATTTTTTTCGCGCAGCAGATTCCGATAAGGCTGGAGGTGACGCAGCGGATCGATGACGATGGCTTTGCCTTCGCTGGCTACGACGTAACTCAGGCATCCGCGCGCGGGCCGGCTCACTTGATAAATGGCGAGCGCTGGAGTTTCGATCACGGGGCGCGCCGCATAGTATTCGCCCCAGGCTCTCATTCCACCGGCTAGATCGACGGTGTTGTAGCCGAGGCGGCGCAATCCTTGCGCGACGTATGAGGAGGTGTCGCCTTTGGCGCAGACGCTGAGGATTAATTGATCGCGCGGAAGCTGGGCGGCTAGCTCTTTCTCGACGCAGGCGACGACGGAATCCACCATTTCATCCTGGCCGCCAAGTTCGAGCATTTCAAAATAAGGGATATTGATGGCAGGGAGAGGTTCACGGCCTTCGAGGCGGAAACGCTCGAATTCATCGTGATTGCGCACGTCGAGGACGAAGAATTGGGCGCGCTCGTGCAGTTTTTCGAGGAGATCTCCGGGCGTCCAGGCGGCTTCGCGCGTTTCTGGCATCGGGCTTTTACTCCGCAGGTGCGGCTTAGCATATCACACGCCGGATAGTGAGGATTTCGAAGCAAATTGCTTTCGGGTGCGTGGTTCCAACTCTTCGTGAGGTGTGGGAGGTCGTGCATAGAGTGTCCTCAGCGCGGGAGTCCGAGGGTGGAATTTAGTCACCGAAAGGTGACACTTTTATTGCGATGCGGGAATTCGCGTTCCACAAGCGCTGTGTTTTCAATGGCAAATCATTGCTTAATTTGGCCAGCTAGCTGCACTTGGATTCTGCGGGCCGGTTTGGCCGTTGGCATTCGCGCGTGCGGAAATTGCGGAGAGGAGACTGGAAATGAGGAATTGCTGCAAGGTGGTGCTGATCCTCGCCGCGTTTCTGGTCTTCGCCGCGCCACAGGCCGGGGCCAACAGCGGCAGCCACCATTGGTTCAAAAACGTATTTCATCACCAACAGAAAACGCCGAAGCACCCCGAACGAGGTTCCGATAAATTGCTCGCGCGCCAGGAAAAAGCGAAGGATCGCAGCGCGCGGATGCGCGAACGCGCCGCCGAGCAGCACCCCATCCCGAAAGAAACGAAGACTTCCACTCAGAGCAAATAGCGATCGTCGCGCTAGGCGGGCAGGTTCGAGTACGCCAGCGAAGGCATATAGAGGTTGGGTTTGGAGCGCTGAAGCGCTCCTTCCCCCGCATAAATGCGGGGGCTCCCTCCGAAGTGCTAAGACACCCGTAAAAATGCGCATGCTTCCGCTTACGGCGAGGCTTCGGTGGGCAGGCCCACCAAGATGCGGGGACTCGCACCGCGCAAAGAACTTCAATCGATATCAAATTGGGACATGGCCACTCTTTGCTCCACTTCGACCTTGCTTGTGTGTCGTGTTAACTTGATGGTCCGGGGAAATTGCGAATGTTTGAGACCTTAACTGAAAAATTGCAGCGGGCTTTCAAGAACCTGCGGGGGCAGGGGAAGCTTACCGAGGAGCATTTGGATTCGGCGCTGGGGGAGATTCGCGAGGCATTGCTGGAGGGCGACGTCAACGTCGGCGTTGTGGACGAATTGATCGCGCATATCCGGGAGCGGGCGCTGGGGGCCGAGGTGCTGCTGACGCTTTCGCCGGATCAGCAAGTGGTGAAGATTGTGCGCGATGAGCTTTCGATTTTGCTGGGGCGCGAGGCGAAGATGCAATTTGCTTCGCGGCCGCCTTCGGTGTGGCTGATCGTTGGTTTGCAGGGGTCGGGCAAAACTACTACCACCGGGAAATTGGGGAAGTGGCTGGGCGAGCATGGGCATCGGCCGATTGTGGTTTCAACCGACGTTTACCGGCCGGCGGCGCGCGAGCAGTTGGCGCAGGTGGCCAAGGCTACCGGGACGCCGATTTGGCCTGGGACTGGGACCGATAAGCCGGTTGAAATTGTGCGCGGGGCGGTGCGCGAAGCGAAGCTTTCGGCTTACGACGTGATTCTCGTGGACACGGCGGGGCGTCTGCACATTGACGATGAATTGATGACCGAGCTTTCGACATTGAAGAAGGAGCTTTCGCCCTCGGAAATTTTGTTCGTGGCGGACGCGATGATCGGGCAGGACGCGGTGCGCTCGGCGGGGGAATTTCACAAGCGGCTGGCGGTGACCGGGGTGATTTTGACGAAGCTGGATGGCGATGCGCGCGGCGGTGCGGCGCTTTCGATTCGCAAAGTGACCGGCGCGCCGGTGAAATTTGCGGGCGTGGGCGAGAAGTACGATGCGCTCGAGGCGTTTTATCCCGACCGCATTGTGTCGCGGATTCTGGGCATGGGCGACGTGCTGACGCTGATTGAAAAAGCCGAGAAGACGATTGACGAGAAGAAGGCGCGGGAGATGCAGCGCAAGCTGCGCGAGAATGAGTTTACGTTGGACGATTTCCGCGATCAGTTGCAGCAGGTGCGCAAGATGGGCTCGCTCGAGCAATTGATGGGCATGTTGCCGAAGATTGGGCCGTTTGCGAATTTGCCGAAGGATGTTTCCGTGGATGAAAAGCAGTTGCGGCAGATTGAGGCGATCATCAATTCGATGACTGCGGCGGAACGCGCCGATGCGGACATTATTGACGGCAAGCGGCGCAAACGCATCGCGCGCGGCAGCGGGACTGCGGTGCAGGAAGTGAATCAGGTTTTGAAGCAGTATGCGGATATGCGGCGGATGTTGAAGAGATTCGGGGGCATGGCGAAAGGCAAGATGCGCGGGATTGGCAAGTTTGCGGGGTTGAAGTAACGCTGGCTTGGCGGGGGCCGGGCCGCGCGAAACGGTTGGCACTGGCGGGGTTTGTGGTCGTAAGAGGCCGGCGGGACGCCAGCGGTACCAAAGCGCTAGGGGGAATCGGCTGAGTTGGCTATAATTGTGGGATTCAAATGGGAGGAAATGTCGAGTGGTAACTATTCGTTTGGCACGTATGGGTAAGAAGAAGCGGCCGTTTTACCGCGTGGTGATCATGGAGAAGACGCGGCCGCGCAACGGGCGGTTTGTGGAAATTGTGGGGACGTATGACCCGCTGAAGAAGCCTGCCGAGATCAAGCTCGACGCCGAGCGCATCAAGTACTGGCTGGGGGTCGGGGCGCAGCCAAGCGACACCGTCCGCAGTTTTTTACGAAACCAGAAGATAGCCTGACACGTCCGATTCCACAGGGGAAGTGTTTTCATTTTCTAGCTCGAGCGACTTATCCCGCTCGCCCTAGCGACCTGTGGAGGGGCGCTATATGAAAGATCTCGTTGAGGCTATTGCGAAGGCTCTCGTTGACCACTCCGATCAAGTTTCCGTTCGCGCAGTGGATGGTGAGCAAGTTACGGTCCTGGAATTGAAGGTTCATCCCGAAGATCTCGGAAAAGTTATCGGCCGGCAAGGGCGCACGGCCAAATCGATACGAACAATCCTGGGCGCAGCTGGGATGAAGCTCAGGAAGCGATACACGCTGGAAATACTTGAGTAGTGAGCGCTGAAAATAAGAACTACGTGACGCTCGCCCGCATCGTCCGACCGCAGGGGCGTCGCGGGGAAGTTGCGGCTGAGATCCTCACTGATTTTCCTGAACGGTTAACCCGCTTAAGTTCCGTCTACTTATGGGATGGCAAGAGCGATCCGCGGCAGATTGCGGTACGTGCTTGCTGGTTGAGCCAGAGCCACGGCGGACAGGCTGTCTTTCATTTCGACGGGTCCGATTCCATCAGCGATGCCGGGAGTCTGGTCGGGCTTGAAGTGCAATTGCCGATTAGCGAGCGCGTGGAGCTGCCGGCGGGGAGTTATCTTCATCACCGACCTGATCGGCTGCGAAGTGCGCGAGCGCGAGACAGGGAACCGGCTGGGCGTGGTGCGCGATGTGCAGCCTACGGGAGAAGTGACGGCCGGGACGCCGCTGCTGGTGGTGAATTCGCCGCGGGGCGAATTGCTGATTCCGCTGGCGTTGGAAATTTGCGCGAAGATTGACCTCGTTTCGCGAAGCATTGAGATTCTCCCGCCCGAAGGCCTGCTCGACCTGAACCTCGATTCCTAAGCGGCGATTGACGTACACTGAGGCGAAATTATTTGGCGCGAGTACGCGCGAGGCTCGGTGCATGACGGAGCCGTCTACCAACAAAGCCAGCCGTTGTATTTCTCCTGCTGAGGGTGGCGATTTTCACCGTGGTCGTGCCGGCTTCGGTGACGGTGTGGATTCCCCTTTATTGGCTATTCCCGTGGCTGCGCGGCGAGGTGACGCCGAATCGCGGCTTGCAAGTGATCGCGGCGGCACTGATTGCCTCGGGAGCGGCGGGCTACGTCTGGTGCGCGCTCGATTTTGCGTTTCGCGGCAAGGGCACACCCGCGCCCATTGAACCGCCGAAAGTACTGGTGGTGCAGGGGCTCTACAAGTTCGTGCGAAATCCAATGTACATCAGCGTGCTGACGGTGCTGGTGGGCGAATGCGTGCTGTTGAAATCGCCAATTTTCGTCGAATATGCGGTGCTGGTCGCGCTGGGAATTAACCTATTCGTGCTGCTCTATGAAGAGCCGGCGCTGCGGAGAAAGATGGGCCCGGCCTACGAGCAGTACTGCCGGGAAGTGCCGCGGTGGATTCCGCGGTTTGCGCCGAGGCGAGCGAAAGATGCGCTTTGATATTGTGACGATTTTTCCGGAGTTCTTCGCTGGGCCTCTCGATTATGGAATTGTGCGGCGGGCGCGGGAGGCGAAGTTTATTGAAACGGCGGTGCGCGATTTGCGCGAGTTTGCGCACGACCGGCATCGCACCGTGGACGACCGGCCATTTGGTGGCGGTGAGGGGATGGTGCTGAAGCCGGAGCCGCTGTTCGAAGCGGTGGAATCGCTGGTGGGCTCGACGGTGGCGCCGCCGCGGACGGCGATTGTGCTGCTTTCGGCTTCGGGCGAGCTGTTCCGGCAGGAGACGGCGCGGGAGTTTGCGCAGCTCGAGCGGATTGTGTTGCTCTGCGGGCGCTATGAGGGAGTGGACGAGCGCGTGGCGGAGCATTTGGCTACGCATGAAATTTCGATCGGCGATTTTGTGCTGTCGGGCGGCGAATTGCCGGCGGCGATGATTCTGGATGCGGTGACGCGGCTCATTCCTGGGGCGCTGGGGAATGAGGATTCGACGGTGAATGAATCGTTTTCGGAGCCATTGCATGCGGTTTCCTCCGCGATCGCGATAACCGCTGCGGTGCGGCGCGAAAATTCAAAATCCCCACCCGCACATTCGGCGGATGGGGCACCCTACGCTTCGCGGGGGATTTTGGATTGCCCGCACTACACGCGGCCGCAATCATTTCGCGGGTGGGAAGTGCCGGAGGTGCTCGTCGGCGGGAATCACGAGGAGATTCGGCGCTGGCGGCGTGAGAAGGCACTGGAGAAGACGATGCGAAACCGGCCGGATTTATTGGCGAGTGATTCGGGGCGTTCGTAGCGACGCGAATAGGTTGGAAATGAAAGACAAACATCTTTGGATTCTCTTGCCGCCGTTTTGCGGACTGGCGTCTTTGTTTATTTACTTTTGGCAAGGGCCGTGGTCGCGGATGCGGTGGATTGGCGCGGGGATGATTGTCGCCGGGTTCGCGTTTTGGACCGTGGCGCATGTGCAGCTTGGGGCGTCGTTTACGGCGAGCGCGCAGGCGCGGAAGCTTGTTACGCGCGGGCTTTATTCGCGGATCCGGAATCCGATTTATGTGTTTGGATCGATTGGCATCGCCGGGATCTTTTTGTTCTTGCAGAGGCCTTGGTTAATGTTGGTTTTTGTGGCGTTAATTCCGATGCAGATTTTTCGGGCGCGGAATGAGGCGCGGGTCTTGGAAAATGCGTTTGGGGAGGATTACCGCGAGTATCGGAAGAAGACTTGGTTTTAACGTGATGATCTTCCGCGGTTCAGTGGGAGCGTTGGATGGGCGGCGAGGTCGTCGGAGGGCGCGTCGATTGCTTGCAATCGCACAGCGATTGCCCGCCTACGGGATGGAGTTTTTAGGTTGGTGGGAGGCAAATTGGCAGGTTGAGACCTCACCTCTGAAGAGATGAGCTACATACATTACACATTAAAATTATTGCGGAGCAGATTGGTTCCTGGAGGATGGGATGAGTGATGCGGCTGATTTTCCTTACGAGACTCGGGTGAATATTTTGTATAAGCCGCTGGAAATTGTGGATGAGAAGGCGCTCGCGGATGCTTGCGAATACAAGTGGTACAACCAGACTTTGTGCAAGGTGAACGCGTCGGTGGTGCGCATCGGCGTGTTCCAGGGCGCATACCATTGGCACAAGCACGAGGCGGATGATGAATTTTTCTATGTGGTCGAGGGGCTACTCTTGATTGATCTCGAGGGGCGGACGGTGGAATTGGCGCCGCGGCAGGGATTTGTGGTGCCGAAGGGCGTGATGCACCGGACGCGGGCACCACAGCGGACTGTGGTTTTGATGTTTGAGAATGCCGGGATTATTCCGACCGGCAATTAAGCAATGGTTGCGTCGGTTTAATTTCTACTAAATCTACATGAGCCGATATTTCCCCCAAACGCAACTTCAGGTGGCAAAAAGTGTGAAAATCCCGTAAAATTGTGGTTTGGCTCGATAGAGCTGGCCCCACCTGAGCGGGTCTGCCGGGAAATGCGAATATGAACCCTACACTTGCGAAAGCACAACATGCGCAATTGCGCAAAGACTTGCCGCACTTTCCGCCCAGGCGATACGGTGCGCGTAAACGTGCGATTGAAGGAAGGCGACAAAGAGCGCGTGCAGCCGTTTGAGGGCGTGGTGATGCAGAGGCGCGGGGAGTTGGCCGGGGCGAGTTTTACGGTGCGGCGCGTGAGTTTCGGGATTGGCGTGGAGAGGATTTTTCCGCTGCATTCGCCGATGATCAGCACGATTGAAGTGGTGAGGCAGGGACGCGTGCGGCGCGCGAAGTTGAATTACTTGCGCGGGCGGAAGGGTAAGGCGGCGAGGATTAAGAGAGTGGAGAGGGTGGAAGTTGCTGAGGTGGCGAAGGCGGAAGCTTAGTCGCAAGAAACACTATTTGGAATTGAGAAGGGCCGAGAGGGTTTCGGCCCTTTTTGTTTTGGCGGTGCGATTCATAGGAGAAAGCGCATTCGTTTTACGACGTGAGTCCGCGCATGATCGCTGCCTTTGGCGGGGGTTGTGGTCGTAAGATGCCGGCGGGGACGCCAGCGCTACCAAGGCGGATGCGCGAGGGCGAGTGGAGGTGGCGACTGTGCGGGTTCGTTGTGACAAAAACGCCGGCTGGCAGCCGACGCTACGGTGGCCGTGGTAAAATCTGCGGCCGATGGGACGGCTTTGTTCGTCGCGGTACGAACGGATTGCGCGGCAGCGCGGTTGGCAACGTATCGCTGGGATAGATGAGGCGGGACGCGGCTCTCTCTTTGGTCCTGTGGTTGCGGCGGCGGTGATTTTGAATCCGCGGCGGCGCATCGTTGGGTTGGACGATTCCAAAAAACTTGCGGCGGACCGGCGCGAGGAATTGGCGCCGCGGATTCGCGAACATGCTTTGGCCTGGGCTGTGGCCGAAGTGGATGCGGCGCGGATTGATGCCTGGAATATTTATCAGGCCAGCCGGCAGGCGATGACTGCGGCATTTGAGGCGCTGGCGATGGCGCCGGATTATTTGCTGATTGATGCTATGCAGTTGGATGTTTGCTGCGAGCAGCTATCCTTGATACACGGAGATGCGCGGTCGGTTTCGATTGCGGCGGCGTCGATTATCGCCAAGGTGGAACGCGACCGGATCATGACGGAGTGGGATCAGGTTTATCCGCAGTATGGATTGGCGAGCAACAAGGGTTACGGGACGCCGGATCATTTGGAGGCTTTGCGGATTCATGGGCCTACGCGGTTGCACCGATTTTCGTTTGCGCCGGTGAGAGAGGCGCGATGTTGGGCGGCGGGGGCGACGCAGGAGGCGTTGCCTTTGGCGGTGGAGGTCGGCGGGGCGGAGTGAAGACTGGGGTCCGTGCTTGCAATTGCGCATTGGTCTCGTAGAGGCGCCGCTACGAAGAAAAAGCAACGGCAAATCTTGAAACGTCAAAAGCCCCACGCGCAACTACGGCGCATGGGGCACCCCACCCTGCCGGAGTAAGACCCCAAGAAGGGCCGAAAACCGGGAGGGTCTGAAGACCCTCCCCTACGGGGCCCTCCGGGCTGCTGTTGTCGGCTACCAAACAAGACCTCAGATGGTTCGTTGACCGTGTTTTTCTTCGCGTGCTACGTTTGAGTTTCCGCATTCCCGGCGGGCTTTTTGCGGGCTGCTGCTGAGGGCCGCATGAAGCTCGTGTCCCTGCTGAGAGCAGGATCGGAAGATTGCGGTTAGCGGCCAACGAACCATGGCATTTAACAAGAGCAAAGCACTCGAGTCGGCACTGAAGTCCCTGAACCAGGGACGCGTGCCCGACGCGATCCGCGAATACCAGCAAATCCTGCGGCAGGATGCGAAGGATCAGGTCACCCTGATGACGCTTGGGGATTTGTTCGTGCGCCAGGGCGATATGCACTCGGCGACGCAATATTTCGAGCGGCTGGCGCAAGTGTATTTGACGGATGGATTCAACAGCAAGGCCATCGCAATTTACAAAAAGATTGCCAAGCTGGCGCCAAATGAATTGGATCCGCTCGAACGGCTGGCTGATCTTTACGTGCAGCAGGGAGTGCTGAGCGAGGCGCGGCCACTTTATTTGCAGATTGCGGAAGGGCACCTGAAGGGGAATCGCGCGCCGCGAGCGGTGGAAGTGCTGCGGCGGCTGCTCGAAGTCGAGCCAGAAAATCTGCGCGTGCAGATGCGGCTGGCGGAGCTTTACAACGTCATCGGGCAGAAAACCGAGGCGGCGAAGACTTATTTGAATTACGCGCAGCGATTGATCGAGCGCGGAGACTTGACGGAAGTAGAAAAGCTTTGCGACCGGGCGCTGGAAGTCGATCCGTCGAATACCACTGCGGTGGCGATGAAGGCGCAGGCGTTCGGAATGTCGGGGAACACCGGCAAAGCAGTGGAATTGTTGCGCGCGCAGCCAGACGCCGAGGCCGGCGGAGAAACGACTTCGCAGATCATCAATCACCTGCTGCGCGATGAGAAATATCCGCAAGCGATGGAGTTGGCGCGGCGCGTCTTCGAGCGCGGGAACCAGTTCTATCCGTTCCCGCTGCACGTGGCGACGTCGCTGCTGCAAGCGGCCGAGCCGGCGGATGCGCTGGGACTGCTCAAAGAAATTCGCGAGGCGATGATCGAGGCAGGCGAGCAGGACAAGCTGCTCGAAGCTTTGACGGCAGTCGTAAATGGTTTGCCGGGCGAGATTGAGCCGCTTGAGGCTCTGGTGGGCTTCTGCCGCGAGACGAGCAATTCGTTCCGCTTGCCGGATGCGGTGAGCCAACTCGCGCAAGCCTACTCGGATGCGGGGCAATTCGAGCGCGCTGAAGGACTGCTGCAGGAACTGCTCGAGAAGAAACCCGACGACGACAAACTGATTGCGCGGCTCGAGCAGGCGCGAGCCAAAGTTGCGGGCAGTCCAGCAGGAACCTTGGAAGCAGCTTCCCCGGCGGTGATGTCTCCGGTGCAGGCGTTTCCGGAGGAGCCGAAGAGGGATTTCGATGCGCCGGCAGAGGAAGAGAAAGCGGCGCAGCAGGCCAAGGTGCAGGTCGAGCCGGTGCTGGATGAAGAGACGCAGAAGTACGTGGCACAGGCGCTGACGGATGTGGATTTGTTCTCGAGCTACGGGCTGACGCAGAAGGCGACGCATCTTCTGGAAAGCGTGCTGCAGAAGGCGCCGCGGCATACTCCGGCGTTGGAGCGGCTGCTGGATATCACACTGGGCGCCGGGGATGAATTGCGCACGGCGCAGCTTGCGGCGCAGCTCGAGCAGATTCATCTGTCGCGCGGAGATCAGGCTAGCGCGGAGAGATTCGCGGAGTTGCGGCAGAGATATCAGGGAGCGGCGGTGCAGTCGGGCGCGGCCCAGGCTGCAATGTCTGCGCCTGTCGCGCCACCGCCGGTGGCGCCGCCTGCCGCCCAGGCATCCGTCGAGGCGCCGGCGCGTGAACCGGTGGCCGCTACGGCTGAACCCGAAATAGCGGAGTTTGATTTGAGCGTGGCCGAGCCGGAAGCCGAGGCAGCCGTCGAGGCTCATGCTGGAGCGGCGCCAGCGGCGGAAGAAGAAGTCGATCTGTCGGATGAGTGGGAGTCGCTCTCGCAGGAAGCGGTAGATGCGGCGAGTAAGCCGGCAGCGACGCCGGCAGAAGGGCCCGGAAGAATTCTTCGAGATCGAAGAGCCGGTCTCGAGCGAGGCGCAGGGCGCGATGACGGCTGAAGTCTCCGGCGGAAGTTCATGCGACGCCGGAGCAAACGCCGAGCGTGGCTGAACCCATTGCGACGGAGGCCGCGGAAGAAACCTTACTATTCGAGGACGAGGTTCAGGCCACGCCCGCCGAAGCCGCACCGCCAGCGGCAGTAGAGGCGGAGCACAAGGCAGAGGCTGAGCCAGCACGCGAGCCAGAGGTCGTGGAGACAGCGGCTGAAGCAGCGCCGGCTGAGCCAGTCACAGAGGCCGCCGACGAATTTGAGTTTGAACTGGTGCCCGCCGACGGAGATTCGAAGGAGCCTGCTGCAGCCGCGCCGAAGTCGCCGATGACCTCAGACCAGTTCTTGAGCGATCTGGCTGCGGAACTCGGGACGGATGGCGAGCCCGGCCACATGCGTGCGCCAGCTTTCGCCGCACCACATGCGCCCGCTCCCGCCGACACGCACGCGGTGAGCGCGCCGCCGACCTATCAAGTTCCGCCACACGTTCCTGCAGCGGCGCCGATCTCGGCTCTGGGCTCGTCAGTTCCGCTCGAAGCCGGGGTGCAGACGCTGCATCAGCCTTCGGCCTCAGCCATCGCCACCGAAACAATCGATGCCGGAGCAAATCTCAACGAGCTCGAAGAAGTGTTCCAGGAATTCCGCACCGAACTCGGGGAGATGAGCGACGAGGACGAAGATCTCGAAACCCACTACAATCTCGGAATTGCCTACCGCGAAATGGGGCTGCTCGACGAGGCCATCGGAGAATTTCAGAAAGTGGCCAAGGCCATCCAGCGCGGCAAGCCGTTCCGCTACGCCATGCAGTGCTCCACGCTTCTCGGATTGACGTTTATCGACAAGGGCGAGCCGCAAATCGCAGCGCTGTGGTATTCTCGTGCGCTTGAAACGCCCGGCATCGATCAGGAAACGGTGCTGGCGCTGCGGTACGATCTCGGCCTCGCTCAGGAACAGGCCGGAGATTCCCCCGCGGCGCTCAACAGTTTCCGCCAGGTCTACGCGGTGAATATAGATTACCGCGACGTCGCCGAGCGCATCGCCACGCTACAAAAGCGCTGACGCTGACTACTACTACTGAATGAATCGCGTACTTCGCGTTATCCTGCTACTCCTGTGGCTGGAACTCGGGTTACTACTCGTGTTGGTGCCCTGGTCTGACTACTGGGAGATGAATTACTTCCTGAACCGCTTTCCTGGATTGATTCCCTACCTTTTGAATCCGTATCTGCGCGGGGCGATTTCCGGGCTGGGATTGGTGGATGCCATCCTGGCTGCGGAGACGTTCCGGCGGCGGGCGACGGCCATTGTCGAGCGCCACTGAGCCGCGGATTCTTTGCTATATCACCGATCGTAACGGGCTTGGTGCGGATTCCGGAGGTGCGGAGCCGGAGGTTGCGCGCTGTGGCGAGGCTGATTGCGCGGATTCGTGATGCTGATCGAGGCTGGGGTGGATTGGATTCAGATTCGGGAGAAGGATTTGAGCGGGAAGCAGCTTGTGGAATTGACGCGCGCGACTGTGGTGGCTGCGGCAGGACGGCGAACGCGAGTGATCGTGAACGATCGACTGGATGTTGCCGTGGCTGCTGGCGCGGGTGGAGTTCATCTTGGGCGCGAATCGTTGCCTGTGCGCGAAGTTGTGGCTTGGCGGGAGAGAGAGAAGACCGCGAGAACGAGAGCTGGCGGGTTTTGTGATCGGGGCGTCGTGCCATAGCTTGGCGGAGGCGCGCGCAGCGGCTGACGAAGGGGCGGACTACATTATTTTCGGTCCCGTCTTTGAGACGCCTTCGAAGATGCAATTCGGCGCACCGCTCGGAATGGAGAGATTGAGGGAAGTTTGCGGCGAGCTCCGGATTCGAGTGCTGGCGATTGGCGGAATCAGCGTGGCGAACGCGGCGCAGTGTTTTCAGGCGGGAGCAGCCGGAATCGCGGCGATTCGGTTGTTTCAAGACGCGGCGAATGTGGACGAACTGCGACGTCGGATTGAGGCCTTGCGGCAGTTGTAGCGCCGCCGTCCCTGGCGGCATCTTACGACCACTTGCGCCGGCAACTGTAGAAGTCATGCGCGGACCTCTTCGTAGAATCAAGGAGACCCCTGAATTTACAGTTTGTAGTCCGCGCTTGGATTTCTCAAGATTGATCCGCCAGGTCGCCGGATGCCGGCAGGGACGCCGGCGCTACTATGCGCCTAACCAGCGGCCTACCGGTTGGAGATTCTCGATGTTGTCGCAGAGGACTTTGATCGTCGCGGTAATCGGAATTGCCAGAATCAGTCCGGCGCCGCCCCAGATCCAGCCCCAGAAAAGCAGCGCTACTGTTACCGCCAGCGCGTTCAGGTGAACTCGGCGGCCCACCATCGCGGGAAATAGAAGATTCGCAGTAATCAAATGCAGGAACATCAGCATCGCGTAGATGCCCAGGAACGGCCCCACGGTGTGGAAATGTTTCAGGCCGATGAGCGTCGGCGGCACGAAGGACATTACCACGCCGAGATACGGCACGAGATTGAGAAGGCCGGCGACCAAGCCGGTGAGAAATGCGTAATCGAGACCGATGGCCCAGAAGAAAAGCCAACTCGTGATCACCAGCGTGATGGCCACCATCGAAGTGCCGATCACGTAGCTGCGCAGGACCGCGCTGACGTCGGTGAGCGTCTGCTTCACCTGCGTGCGCTGACCCGAGGGAAATAATTGCATGGTGGCGTGCCAGACCTGGCGCTTCGCCGCGAGCATAAAGAACAACAGGAAGGGAATAAAAGTTGCGCCGAGAACCACTTCATACAGTCCGCTCAGACGTGACACCACAGCGTTGCGGAACGGATGCGATTCCGTGACTTGCAGAATCTTCGGACCAGTTTCGCTCGGTGCGATTTCGGAGACGTGCGCTTCGATTCCTTCGAGACGCTTCTGAACCGCTGCCGTGGCAGCATGCAGCGGCTCGCGGAACTTCGGCCAATCGGCGGAAAAGCTGTCAATCTTACTGACCAGGACCCAGCCAATCGCGAACATTCCGCCGATGACCGCCATGACGATCAGAAACGCGCCCAACGCGCGCGGAATGTGCCAGTCCTCGAGCCAGGTGACGATGGGATCGAGGAAATAAGCGAGCAGGACGGCCACGAGCAGCGTGACGACGACGCTCGAAGCGAAATGCAGGAATGCGATGACAATGCCGGCGGCGATAATGCGCGCGCTCGCGGAGTTGGGCAGGCGGAAGGTCGCGTTCGCGACGGACACGATGGGCGTCTGCGTTTCCATATAATCTGCCTACATAGCATAGTCCGCGCGTTTGGCCGGATTCCGCGCGGCGCGGCGTTACGAATTCGACTACACAGCGCGGGAGGCGAGATGAGCCCGCGCGGCGCTGTGCTAGACTCGAAATTCATCGCGCGCTTCCCGCGAAAGTGCACTCCATGAGCAAGCAGCTTTTTGGCACGGATGGAATCCGAGGTGTCCCGGGCGAATTTCCGCTCGACGACGCGACACTGGTGCGCGTGGGCGCAGCGCTGGGGCATTATTTGCGC
Organism: uncultured Acidobacteriota bacterium; assembly: GCA_963707165.1. Lineage (GTDB taxonomy): Bacteria > Acidobacteriota > Terriglobia > Acidiferrales > UBA7541 > Palsa-147. The sequence continues at coordinate 935,461 of CAVPPO010000003.1, forward strand.
AGGGTGATTGCTGCGAGCGATTCGCGGAATCGCGTGTTGATCGGACGCGATACGCGCGAATCCGGGCCGCATATAGAAGAATGCATTGCGCGAGGGCTTGCGGCCGCTGGCACGCAGGCGTTTTCGAGCGGAGTGCTGACTACGCCCGGCGTAGCGTGGGTGGTGCGCAACGAGGGATTTGCGGCGGGCGTGGTGATTTCGGCTTCGCATAATCCTTATCACGATAATGGCGTGAAGCTGGTTTCTTCGAGCGGGATGAAATTCCCGGATGCGATTGAAGCGGAGATCGAGCAGGAAATTCTTTCGCCGGAGGAGCACGAGCAGGTGACCGCTTCGGCGCGGATCGAGAGCGATCCGAAACTGGAAGAGGATTATCTGGCTTCGCTGCGGGCCTTGGTGCCGGGCGGCGTGAAGCTCGGCGGGATGAAGATCGTGCTGGATTGCGCGAATGGGGCGGCCAGCGCTTTGGCGCCGCGGCTTGTTTCGCTCGCTCGGCGCGGATGTGTTGGCCATGAATGATCGGCCGGACGGGAAGAACATTAATGCGGGCTGCGGCTCGCTGCATCCGGAAGTGATGCAGAAGAAAGTCGTAGAGACGCGCGCGGCGCTGGGCGTGGCCTTTGACGGCGATGCGGATCGCGCGGTTTTTTCGAGCGCGAGCGGGAAATTGGTGGATGGCGATGGCGTGATTCTCTCGATGGGGCGCTACATGAAGGCGCGCGGAACGCTGAAGGGCGCAACGATCGTCGGGACGACGATGGCGAATCTGGGCCTCGAGCGGGCGCTCGAAAAATCAGGGCTGAAATTGGCGCGCGCGGCGGTGGGTGATCGCTACGTGCTCGAGGAGATGCAGCGCATCGGCGCAAATCTTGGCGGCGAGCAATCAGGGCACATTTTGTTTCTTGATGATGCTACGACCGGCGACGGGATGTTGACGGCGGTGAAGATTGCTGCGCTCGTTGCTGCCGAAGGGCCGCTGGATGCGCTGGTTGCCGATCTGAAGATTTATCCGCAGACGATTGTGAATGTGAAGGTGCGCTCGAAGCCGCCGCTCGATTCGCTGCCGGATGTGGCTTCGACGCTGGCCGAGGCGCAGAAGACGCTGGGCGATTCGGGGCGCGTGGTGCTGCGTTATTCGGGCACGGAGAAATTGGCGCGCGTGATGGTAGAAGCGGAGCGCGATGAGGATGTGCGGCGATGGGCGGATGCGCTGGCTGGAGCGCTGAGGACAGCGATTGGCGTGTAGTAGTAGCGCGGTTGTAGTTCCCTTCTGGTTTTTCCCTTCGATATAAAATTCGCTCACAAATTCTAGCGCAGGTTTGGTAGCGCCGGCGTCCCTGCCGGCATCTTGCGACCCACGTGCGTGCCACATCTCCGAAAACTATCGCGGCGCAACACCGAGCCAACTATCCTGGCTCGAATTTTCAATCGGCTGGCAAGTTAAGCCAGTTCCTGCGATTGCGGAATACTCGCGCCGCGCGTGTTTGTGCGGTCGTTGTTGCGCGTGTTGCTCGTCAGATGCCGGCAGGGACGCCGGCGGTACCGGGCTTGGGAACTTTTCGGCCTGAATCGGCATTACAGGTAGTGAGAGCTGAGCCGTGAGAGATGCACTGGCAGACTGCAAGATTGATGAGCGAGTTCGTTCTAACACTGGGGGCTGAGATTGGACCGAACTGCGGGGCCGAACATGCGGGAGGGACTGAACGGCAGACCCTCCCCTACAAGACGGCGGAGAAGATATGCAACGCGATGAAGAACTGATGTTGGAGTTTCAGAAGGGCTCTACCGAGAGCTTTTCGGAATTGTTTTTGCGTTATCGCGATCCGCTTTACGGCTTCTTCCGGCGGCGGCTTTCAAATGTGACGCGGGCTGAGGAATTGACTCAGGAATGTTTCTTGGCGGTGTTGCAGGGGGCGGAGCGGTGGGAGCCGCGGGCTACGTTTCGGACTTATTTGTATGCGATTGCGTTGAAATTGACGACCGCGGAATACTGGAAATCGCAGAAGGAGCCAAAGATCCGGAGTCGAGGCCGATGAAGTCGGGCAGGCGAATGCGACGGAAGCGGAGTTGGGCGTGCGGCGCGCGATCGCGTCGCTCGATGCGGAGCATCGCGAAGTCGTCATTGCTGCGCGAGTACGAAGGATTGAGTTACGAGGAAATTGCCGCGGCATTGCGGATTCCGGTGAACACCGTCCGCTCGCGGCTGTTTCGCGCGCGAATGGCGCTGAAGGAGTTGCTCGATCCGCAGCCGCAGAAACTGCGCTGCGAAACGCAGACAACGGCCGGCGCAGGAATTGAGGCAGGAACCATGAATCGCACCGCGCATGAAATCGAACCAGAAGAAGTGATGGCGTATCTCGACGGCGAGCTGGGAGCGTCGCGAGCGGGCGAAGTTGCCGCGCACATCGCAGACTGCGCGGCGTGCTCGGCGGTCGCAGCAGACTTTTGCGCAATCTCTGAAAAGCTCGCCGATTGGACAGTCGCTGGACCGACAGATGCGCTGACTAAGGTGATTGGGTACGTGACACAGGTTGCGAGGAAGGCCGATCGACCGAGAACTGGGGTTCTCTCGCGCGTCGGCCAAGTGATGAGAGGGAGGCCGTGGAAGATTGCCACTGCATTTGGCGCATTGGCGGCGCTGGCGTTGGTGGCGGTCACGTTTCTGCAGCCGATGTACATGGCGAAGCGTGTGGCCAGTAGCTCATCGAATACGGTCTGTATCTGTATTCACCAAACCCGGGGCTAACGCTTAGCGCCGGGAGTGCTGCGCCTACCGGACGCAACCGCGCGACCGTCGTGAGTGGAAATACCGCAGCAGAAGACTCCGATGCTCAAAGCGCTGAGCGCGAAAAGACGGCCACAGTTGACCGTGCGCCTACTACCGGTCCGATGATCGCGCGGACGGCGGCGATGAATCTGGTGGTGGCCAAGCTGGATCCGGCACGGGCGTTGCTGGAGAAACTGCTGGCGCGGCATCGCGGGTTTGCGAGCGCGATGACGCTCGACAAGAGCAATGACGCCTCGGCTTCGCTCGATGCGACGCTGCAGGTTCCGGCGGCGGAACTGGATTCGGTGCTGGGCGAGTTGCGTGGGCTGGGGCGCGTTACGACGGAATCGCAGGGCGGCGAAGACGTTAGCGACCAGCACGTGGATTTGGCGGCGCGGCTGCACAATGAGCGCGAGGCCGAGCAGCGATTGATCGAAATCCTGCGGACGCGGACCGGGAAGCTTAGCGACGTGGTCGAAGTCGAAGAGCAGATCTCGCAGACGCGCGGCGCAATCGAGCAGATGGAAGCGCAACTCGCGAATCTAGATAAGCGCGTAGCGTATGCCTCGATCAAGCTGCAAATCGCCGAGGAATATAAGGCGCCGGCGGCTACGGGCAATGGCTCGGTGGGGCTGCGGTTGCGCAACGCCATCGTCGGCGGATATCGCGACGCGATCGAGAGTTTGATTGGGCTGCTAGCGTTCGTATTGAATGCCGGGCCGATGATAGTGCTGTGGGGATTCATTCTCTTCTGGCCGGCCCGCGCAATCTGGAGGCGCCGCGGGTTTTTGCGGGCAGCATTTGGCAAAAGCTAGCGGAGCTAACGCGCGGCCATCAATTACCGTGATTGCCAGTGCCCGCCTTAAAAGGCCGGCGCTACAGAATCCGGATGTTTCCCCCTGAAGATAATTGACTTTAGTGCTACTCTCCGGTAATTCCTATCGCGCAGCGATACTCAATTGAGGGAGTACATTCATGCGGAATCATGCCGCAGTGCTCGCGCTGTGCCTGAGCTTCGCGACGCCTCGCGCCTGGGCGCAAGCATCGCAACCTGAACCGGCGACTAGTTCCCCTCAGGCTGCTCCTAGCGCGCCGCAGATTCCACAATATCGGGATTCGGCGAAGGGCCTCACCGCGCTCGCCCAAGACATAGTTGCTGCGATCAAGAAAGGCGATACGGCCACTACTAAGGCCTATGTGAACGCCCTCGTGCTGCCGGACCCGAATTCCTGGTTTGCCGAGGCATTCGAAAAGGATTTGGCGCAGAAATCGGCAGCCGAGTATGCGGAGGTAGCTCCTTCACTCCCGGCAATACTCGAGGCAGCGTTTCAAGATTTAGCCGATCCCGCTGCGACAGCGATCACGGGCTATCATTTCTTTGAAGTCTGCGATACCGGGATGAACGGCAACATGATTGTGTTGCTTTCGATGCGCAAACGTAAAATACCGCTCGACGAGATACGTTTTCGCTCGGGAGATGATGAACGGGGGATCTGGGCATTTGCGTATGTGAACGGAGGTTTTCGATACATTGGCAATACGCGGCTCGGATTCGGCAGGCGGTTAAAGGATATTGTACGCACAGGCTTCCGCGGCCGACAGCCAGCCAAAGCCGGACGATTCAAGCCGTCTTAGAGTCAAAGTTGGCGGAAACGTCGCAGCAGCCAAGATCACTCACCAAGTGCCGCCGACCTACCCAAGCGCTGCGAAATCGAACCACGTGCAAGGCACGGTCGATTCTTCACGCGATAATTGGAGCAGACGGGACCGTGCAGCAGATCCAAGTGAAGCAGGGGCCGTGCATGCTGGACGAGGCGGCGGTCCGCGCGGTGCGCCAGTGGCGCTACTCGCCCATGCAAATCAATGGCGAGCCCGTCGAAGTGGACACGACCATCTCGGTTATCTTCACGCTCAGCTACTAGGCAAAATCGCAAGAGAATCTTCCAAAGACTGTAGATGGGGCACGCGTATTTTGTGAGAAAGCGTAGCGGGCGAATATCGGACGGGGCCCCGGACGCGCTAATTCTGCGTAAATCCTGTGGTTTCAGTGCGAGATTGCTTGGGCTTGTAGATTTGGGCTGTGGCATAGAGCGTGCAACGTAGGAGGCGGCTGTCTCTTCTTCCCGGGGTGGGCCGGTTCCGCCGCGCCGGAATCGGATACTGGGGGATAGAGCATAGGGGTCCCGTTCGCGGGACCCCTTTTTATTTGGGCTGAAGGATCCTGCGTGATTCGGAATGGTGCGGCTGACCCGACACACAAAGATCGCAGCCGGCCGAGCGGGTCCGCGCACAAACTGCGGCAATTGTTGACGCCTCTGGTCGGAAGATGCCGACATGGACGTCGGCGCTACCAAGCGTCGCGAATTCGCGCTTAATCTTCTACGGGCCAGATTGGAGTGGTGCAGGCGTCGCAGCTCATTTCGGTTAGTTCCAGGCTTGCGGCGATATCGGCGACGTCGGGGAAATTGTGATCGCTTGTCACATTCCAGATTGCGGCCAACTCGCCGTAGCGATCGGTTTGGAATACGCCGAGTTGAGCCAGTCCGGCCGGGGATAGGGAGTGTTTGCCGAGATAGGCTATTGCGGCGCGGCCTGAGGAATCTACGCCGACGATTACCGATTCGTGCAACGAGTCTATTAGCACGCGCGATGGTTGCGCGAGTACGGCGGCCAGGACTACCGCTTCATTTTCTTTCCATAGCGATGCGTTGGCGGAGAGCTGGCGGAGAAATTCTTCGCAGCGCGGACATTCGTTGTGGAGAAAGACGATGATTAGATTTTTCTTCTGCTTGAAGTCCCACGCGCGGACGGTTTGGCCGTTTGAGGCGTGCAGCGTTAGCGGCGGAATCAGTTGGCGCAATGGCAGCACGGAGTGAGCGTTCTGGTTTTTGTAGCGCTGCCCTTTAAGGGCAGCATTTTCGCTAGACTACGCTCGAGACTGCCGCCCTTAAAGGACGGCGCTACACAAACCTCGGTATCTTCGCAGTTCGCGCTCGAACAACGCTACGCTGGCAGCGGTAACCGATCGCCTTGATCGGTGTGCCAGATCTTGCGAAAGGCGTAAACGTAATTGGAATCGCCGGTCGTGTTTACCGTGGCGACGTCCGTGCCGACGACTTCGGCGAAATGCTGCTCGATCAGGCGCGCCATCTCGGCGCTGTCGGCCTTCGAGAAAACGTAATTGCCATCCTTGAGATCTACCGCGTGGCCGGACCAGCGGCGCAAGAGCGGCTCGCGGGAGATTCCAACGCAGAAATCAGCTGGCGCTCCGCCGATCTGGCGCATAAACATTTCAAGCCGGGTGGTGATTTCATGGGCGCGCTTCGCGCCTTGCTCGCCGAGGAGGATATTCCATTTCACCGATTCGATGATGTCGGGCGCGAAGGGCGATTGTCGGTCCGCAGGCCGCACGGATATTTTTTTAGCTGCACCCCGAAGTGCTGCCGCAATTGATGCACTTGTAGCAGCTCCCGTTCGGCACCATAAGCATGCCGCATTCGGAGCACGACGGCGCATCATCCGTGGTGAAGCGCGTGCGTGCTGTCGCGGCCAAGCCGGTTGGATCGGCGGGGGCGGCCATTCCCGGAGTTGCAGCCACCGCTGGCGCCGCCGCAGTGCCTGCCGCGGACGCTTGCGTGCCGAGCATGTTCGCGTCCTCGTCTACCGGCGGATTCAGCTTCAGATATGCAGGCGAGATGAATTTGCCACCGAGCCAGCGCGCGATGTAATCGAGCACGGAGCTGGAGAACCGGATGTCGGCGTTGTGCGTATAGCCGGCAGGCTCGAAGCGCGTGTTCATCAGCTTATCCACCAGCGCCTTGAGCGGCACGCCATATTGCAGGCCGATGGAGATGGAAAGCGCGATGCCGTCCATCAAGCCGGAAAGCGTGGCGCCTTCTTTGGCCATCTTGATGAAGAGTTCGCCGGGCGTGCCGTCATCGTACATGCCGACGGTGATGTAGCCTTCGTGGCCGCCGAGCCAGAATTTGTGGGTGATCGATTTGCGCTCGTCGGGCAGCTTGCGGCGCGAGGTGCGCACGAAAAGTTCCTGCTGCTCGGGCGCTGGCGGTACTGCGCTGCCTTCAGCACTCTGCGCCGCGGCTTCTTTCTTCCCGCTGGACGCCGAGAGCGGTTGCGAGCGCTTCGAATTATCGCGATAGATGGCCACAGCCTTCAGGCCATATTTCCACGATTCGATGTAAGCCTGCATGATGTCTTCGACGGTGGATTCCTCGGGCATGTTGATGGTCTTGCTGATCGCGCCGGAAAGGAACGGCTGCGCCGCAGCCATCATGCGCAGATGTCCGCGCCAGGCGATCGAACGGCCGCCGCCCGCAGGAGTGAGCGAGCAATCGAAGACCGGGAGATGCTCGGGCTTAAGATTCGGCGCGCCTTCGATCGTGCCGTTGTGATCGATGAAATCTACGATCTGGCCGCCTTCTTCGGGCGTGTAGCCGAGGTGCAGCAGCGCACGCGGCACGGTGTTGTTCACAATTTTGATCACGCCGCCGCCGACAAGGCGCTTCTGCTTGACGAGCGCGAGATCCGGCTCGATGCCGGTGGTGTCGCAATCCATCATGAAGCCGATCGTGCCGGTGGGAGCGAGGACGGAAACCTGCGAATTCTTGTAGCCGAACTTTTCGCCGTGAGCCAGCGCGTTGTCCCACGATTCCTGCGCGGCATGGAGAAGATTGGGCTGGACGTTGTCTTCCTTGATCGGCCGGAGCGAATCGCGGTGCATGCGAATCACGTCGAGCATGGCTTCGCGATTGCGTTGATAGCCGCTGAACGGCCCCATGCGCTCGGCAATCTTCGAGGACTGGTAGTAGGCCTCGCCGGTCATTAGAGCCGTGATGGCGCCGCAAAGATCGCGGCCGGCATCGGAATCGTACGGCACGGCAAGTGACATCAGCAGCGCGCCAAGATTCGCGTAGCCGAGGCCCAGCGGGCGATAGTCGTGCGAATTCTTCTCGATGCGGTCGGTCGGGTAGCTGGCCTTATCCACCAGAATTTCCTGCGCGGTGATGGTCACGTCCACGGCGTGGCGGAATCCTTCAACGTCGAATTGATCGTTCGAGCCGAGGAATTTCAGGAGATTGAGCGAGGCGAGATTGCAGGCCGTGTCGTCGAGGAACATGTATTCCGAGCACGGATTCGAAGCGTAGATGCGATCCGTGGATTTGCACGTGTGCCAGCGATTGACCGTGGTGTCGTACTGCATGCCGGGATCGCCGCATTGCCACGCGGATTCGGCCATGCGGTGTAGCAGCTCGCGGGCGGTATATTTCTCGGCGGGCTTGCCGTCGGCGACGTTCTTGGTCCACCAATCGCGATCGTCTTCGGCGGACTGCATGAATTCGTCGGTGACGCGGACGGAGTGATTGGCGTTCTGGAAATAAATCGAGGAATAGGCTTCGCCGTCGATCGAGGGATCGTAACCGTTCTCGATCAGCGTGTGCGCCTTGCGTTCTTCCTTCACTTTGCAATCGATGAATTCGGCGATGTCGGGGTGATCGACATTCAGGATCACCATCTTGGCGGCGCGGCGCGTCTTGCCGCCGCTCTTGATTACGCCCGCGAACGCATCGAAGCCCTTCATGAAGCTCACCGGCCCGGAAGCGATGCCGCCGCCGGAAAGCGATTCGCGGCTGCCGCGCAGCGTGGAGAAATTCGTGCCCGGTTCCCGAGCCCCACTTGAAGAGCATGCCTTCCGTCTTCGCCAGGCCCATGATGGATTCCATGTTGTCCTGAACGGAATTGATGAAGCAGGCGGAGCATTGCGGCTTGGGCTGAACGCCGACGTTGAACCACACGGGCGAATTGAAAGCCACTTTCTGCTCGACGAGAAGATGCGTCAGTTCGTCGCGGAAGGCATCGCGCGAGGCGTTCGAGGCGAAGTAGCCGCCTTCTTCACCCCAGCGGACGATCGTGTCGGCGACGCGGCCGATCAATTGCCGCACAGAAGTTTCGCGCTCGGGCGTGTTCAGCTTGCCGTGAAAATATTTCGAAGCGACTATGTTTGTAGCAGTCTGCGACCAGGACTTGGGTACTTCTACATTCTCCTGACGGAAAATCGTCTGGCCTTTATCATTGCCGATCAGTGCGGTGCGCTTTTCCCATTCGACTTTGTCGTACGGGGAGATCGTGCCGTCGGTAAACATCCGGCGGAATTCCAGACCGCGCTTGGAGCCGATCTGTTGCTCTGAAGCGAGTTTGCTATTGAGTGCCATTCGTGCTTCTGCCATGTTGCCTCCGCGCAGGCATGAGAAAGTTGAGCCGTGTTTGGGCTTGGGGAAACCGCGCGAAGGGCTGTATCTATTTTACCCCAGCACGAGTCCCAGTAGTATGGCTACAAAGCCAAAATTAGGGAACGCTCCGCCACGCCGCGAATCACACCGCCATCGCGGTGAGTGGTTGGGGGTGGTTCCCCGCAATTTAGTTGATTAAATCCGAGAGGCCCTCGTGATGCCGGAGGTCAGGCGCTGGGCATGACCAAGAAATTCACCGGAACCACGCCCTCGAATCTGGGACGCGAGTATAGGGGATGTGGAAAACTTGTCAAGAAAAAACTGGCCAAGAAATACAAAATGTTGTGGTGAAGTTGTCGTAAGCGTCTAGGTGTCGTGGTACGTGCGCGAAAGATACGTAGATGGCAATCCGGCCAGTTGACGCCGAAAGCGCAGCAGCCTACTCTGATTTTGTGCCGGAAAATTTCGTGAAACGAAAAACAATCTTCGCGGCGATCGCGCTGCCGGTGATGGCATTGCTGTTCGCGCTCGCGGCCGCGCCGCGTTCCGAATCCGGCACGCATGACGGCAGTGACCCTGCGCATGCTTCTGCGAAGAGAATTTCGATTGCTGGTGTTGGGAATGCGGGCGAAGTGACTCCCACGCTTTTTCGCGGAGCGCAGCCGAGTTCCGAAGGCTTTCGCGCGCTGGCGAAGTTCGGGATCGCGATTGACGTAGATTTGCGATTCGAAGGCGATCGCGCCTGGGAAAAAGAAAGTGCCACGCAAGCAGGGATGCAATATGTGGCGTTGCCGTGGAGTTGCCACTATCCAAGCGATGCGACGACGCAGAAGTTTCTCTCTTTGGTCCGCGAGAATGAGGACAAGAAAATCTTCGTGCATTGCCAGCATGGCGTGGACCGCACCGGAATGATGATCGCGGCATATCGCATGGCCGAGCAGAATTGGACGCCGGAGCAAGCGCGCCTCGAGATGATTGCCTACGGCTTCGATCAGGTGCACCAGACCTGGTGCGGAGCGCTGAATAGTTACGAGAGTATTTTTCCGAAGAGATATGCTAACGATCCGATTTTTGCGCCGCTGCGCGCGCCCTCTCCGCCTGTCATTCCAGCCGTCCAAGTTCCGTCCCAGTAGCGCCGGCGTCCCTGCCGGCGTCCGACGAGCAGTGAATCCGCGATGGGCAACAGTCGTCCGCAGGAGACAAATCAGAATCGGCCTGATTTATCTGCGCCGCGCACAATTGCAATCTCGAACGACATTTGCGCTCGTAACATGCCGGCAGGGACGCCGGCGCTACTTTCCGAGTTCGTGCTCTAGATTTTTGGCGATTTTATAGACCGGGCCTTCCATGATTATTGCTGCGGGCAGCGTTTCCTTCCAGATTTCGCCGGACTGGTAGAGGACGGCCATGTCCCAATAGTAGCCGCCGTCATCGCAGCAGGCTGGCTCGGGTTGTCCGGCGATTGCGGCGCGGCTGCGGCGCAGCTCGGCTGAGACTAGATGTTTCGGGTCCCAGAATTGAATGGCGCGAGGATCGGAGACCCGGGCTAACGTGCCGGTCGAGGGATGGAACCAATCTGTTGTGAGCATCGGTTCCCAGACGACCATGATGCGCAATTTTAACTGCGGATTTGATTGCAGAATTCGCTCGGCTGCGGAGGCCCCCCGCAGGCATGCTGCTCAAGTGGGCGAGAAAAGCAGAACAAGACGTGATTCCTGCGAGCCGGCATTGAACGCGTCGCGAAAATCCTGAAAATTTGCAGCGGCGAGCGATTCGAGCGGCGGTTGCGGCGACGGCGTGCGCGCCGGGCCGAATTGCCGCCACGCGAGAATCGCGATGGCTAGCGCGACGAGGCTGAGTAGCACGGCTTTTAGCCGCGCGTTTGCAGTCATCGCGCAGGTCCCGCCAGCAAGCCCGCGATCCATTGCGGAAAAATCAGGTTGGTGAGAACGATCGCAGCGGCGGCCCAGAGTATGGCACTCGACCAGCGCGCGCGATTGCGATCGCACTGCGGCGCGCGATAGTGCTGAATGAATCCGACGGCCAGCATCGCGACTGACGCGCCCAGTAACCACAGTCGATACCGCGAAAGCGACATGCCGACGCCAGCGAGGCCCGCAGCGGCGGCGAAGCCCATCGGCATGCAGCAAGCGAGCGTCGCCAGCGCGCTCAGCACGGCGCTCGCGGATGCGGCGGCTGTTTTTGTTCCGGGCATGCTAGGTGTGATGCTTTCCGTTGCGATTGCGGTTCGCCTCAAGAAGCGGGAGTGAACTCGCGGCGGTAGCCATCGTCTTCGCGCTTCAATTTCGCGAGCAGGCGCTCGTAGCGCTGCTTGCCCTTCAGCGGCTTCAAAAATTTATCGTCGCGGAACAATTCGTAGTTGGGCAAGCCGAAACCTCCAGCCTTCTCGAGCAATTCGATCGCCGGCGTCGGTTTCCCAAGAAGCGCGAGCGCCGCGGCGGCGGTATGCCACATGTGATGCGTGTGAAGGAGCGGCTTGGTCTTGCCGTGCAGCGCCACATGCACGTACTTCGCCGCTTTGGTTCGTTCGCCGCGCAAAGCCCACAAGAGCGCCTCGCACGAGTGCAGCCACGGATCATCCGGCAGCGCATTCTGCGCCGCCCGAATTCGCGACTCGGCTTCGTTCAGCTTCCCGGCATAAATAAAAACTGTAGGCTGAAACACATTGGCCCAGATGTTCACAGGGTCGTAGCGTAGCGCGCGCTGCAGACATTCCTCCGCTTCTTCGTAATTCCAGGCGTTCATCGCGGCGTGGCCGAGAAACACATTCGTGAATGCGTCGTCGGGCCGAGCCGCGAGAGCGAGAAGCAAGCCTTCCTTTGCTTCTTTCAACATTCCGATGTGATTGAAGATCAGGGCTTGCCAAACGCGCGCGGGCTGGCAGCCCGGATTAAGGCGCAGGGCGGTGGAAAGCGCGCGCAGCGCCGGACCGTTCTGAAATTTCTTCGCGGGAGACCAGAGAATGCGGCCCTTCGCGCAGTGAGCCTCCGCGTTGTCGGGATCTAAAGCGATCGCTTTCTTCAGCGCTTTTTCCGCGTCGCGCACCCAGTGCGGCGAGGCGCTCGACGTCGTTCCTACGAGCATCAGGGCTTCGGCGAGGCGCGCCCAAGCGTCTGCGAATTTGGGATCGAGCTTGGTGGCATTCTCGAGCATGTCCACCGCCGCGCGATTGTCCCAACTGTTCAGACGAAAGAGGCGATCGGCCGCGCGCAGGTAAAGCTCGTAGGCGATGGGATTTTTTGTGGGAGGCCCGGCTGCCTCATCGTCGTGTTCATGCGTCTTGAGCCCCAGAGATTTTCCGATGCCTTCGGCGATCGCATCCTGCAAATGAAACAAGTCGGCCGCATCGCTGTCATGCTTGGCCGAGAGAAGCACCGAGCCGTCCGCCGCGTTCCATGCGCTGATGTGCACGCGCAGCTTGCTGCCCAGCTTTTGAATGCTGCCGTCCACCACGATGTGAACGTTCAGCTCGCGCGCAGCCGAGAGAGGATCGGTTTGGTGCTGCGCATAACGTGAAACGGACTGCGCCGGGCGGACCAGCAATTCACCGCTGGCGCTGAGGTGATTGATCACTGCGTCGGCGAGAGCCATGCTGAGATATTCGTCGCTGGGATTCGGCGTGAGAAGTTTGAACGGAAGCACGGCCACCGAACGCTGTCCCGCCAGCGCTGCCGGCAGAAATGAGCCGAGTTCGAGCTCGCGCGATATGTTGGTCAGCTCGCGCTGTAGATCTCGCGCGGTTTGAAAGCGGCGCGCGGCTTCTTTCTCGAGAAGCTTTTCGACAATCGCGCAGAACGCGGCAGGGGCGCCCGGCGCGGCATCTCTCAAGCGGGGCGTAGGGCCGGAAATGATCTGCGAGATGAGCGCAGCGAGGCTCGGAGCAGCGAACGGGCGCCGGCCGCATGCGAGTTCGTAGAACACAACGCCGAGCGAATAGAGGTCGGCGCGGCCAGTCGGCTGGCTCGCAGCGTAGTTGCTCGGGAGCCAGATAGGCAATGGTGCCTTGAATGCCGGGGGTTACGTCGACTTCAACCGGCGCGCTGATCGTTCGAGTGACCACATCGTCCACGCCGCGGCGCGCCACCCCGAAATCGAGCAGCTTCGCGCGACCGTCGGCTTGCACCACAATGTTTTCGGGCTTGATGTCGCCGTGGAAGACGTTGCGCGAATGCGCGGCCTCAAGCGCTTCGGCGAGTTGCGCGCCGATCTCGACGATGCGCTTCGCGTCGAGCGGGCCATCGAGCAGCAGCGAGCGCAGCGTGCGGCCCTCCACCAGCTCCATCACCAGAAAAATGCTCTCGCCGTCCTCGCCCACCTCATAGATAGTCGTGATTCCCGGATGATGCAGGCTCGACGCGGCACGCGCCTCCGCCAGCATCTTCGAACGAGTTTCGGCCGAGCCCGAGGAGATATCCGAGAGAATCTTGATGGCCACGGAGCGAAGCAAGCGCTCGTCGTGCGCGCGATACACGACCCCCATCCCTCCGCGCCCAAGCTCCGCGCTGATGCGGTAATGCGATATCGTTTGGCCAATCATGCGTAAGGAGCCCTATCTCGCCCGAGCGTACGTGTCGCAATTCCGAATGTCAACGCAGCCCAACGAGCGGTAGCAGGTCAGTTTCCAATTCTCCAAGTTGATTCACTCTGCGCGGAGAGCAACCACCGGGTCAACTTGACTTGCTTTGCGCGCTGGCAAATAGCATGCCGCCAAGCCCACTGCGAGGATGACGGCAATTACGGCAAAAAAAGTCCAAGTGTCGGTTGTCGAGACACCCCAGATCTGGCTGGCCATGAATCGTGTCATGGCCAAGCTGATAGCCACGCCAACCACAATCCCTGCGGTTATCAAAACCAGACCCCGTTTAAGCACCATGTGCAAAACATCGATCTGTTGAGCACCCAAAGCCATTCGAATGCCGATCTCGCGCACTCGGAGCGAGACTGTGTACGCCATAACGCCGAAGACTCCGATGATCACCAGCAACAGTCCAATGCTTGTGAATGTTCCGAGCACAATCAGGATGAATCGCGGTTCCGCGAAGTACTCGAGCTTAAGCAAACGCTCTATCGACCCGGCCTCCAAAACGGGAACGTCCGGGTCCAGCGCCCACACTTCCCGCCCTATGCTCGCTAGGATCCGATCAGTGTTCCCGGTTGTCCTAACCATGATCCGGCGATGAAACACTCCAGTGAGCGTATGGGGGAAATATGCCTCGGGACGCGGGGGATCCTGCAAGCCGTGGTTCTTAGCGTCCGCGATGATCCCGATAATCTCAAAGTAAGCGTCACGCGGCCAATCGGCATACATTTCGAAGCTGCTGAATTTGATTCTTTTACCGATGGGATTTTCGTTTCGGAAATAGGCGCGGGCGAGTGTTTGGTTGACGACGGTTACATGTCGCGCCGAATCAACATCGCTTTGCGATAGTAGCCTGCCGCTCAACAAGCGCCGGCCTAGTGTCTCGAAGTAACCTTCGCTGCACATCTCAGGTATCGTGCCCCAAGGCTCAGAGTGCGTTTCTCCGGGTACTTCCACCTCCGTCCAACCCCAGGAATAGGGCGGCATCGAGCTAGCCACGGTCGCTGCGGTTACTCCTGGAATGGCTTTCATGCGATCGAGTATTTTCCGGAAGAAGATTTGCTTTTGAACAGCGGTATCGTAACGTCCTTCGGGAAGAGCCAAGTCCGCATACAAAACGTCGGCCGGATTAAATCCGATGTCAACGCGCTCGAGCGCAAGAAGAGTGCGCACCATCAATCCTGTGTCTATTAACAGCACCATCGAGACTGCCACTTCCGCAATTACAAGACCGGAGCGCAGTCTTCCGTGTCGGGAGTTCCCATTTGTGCCCTTCCCGCTTCCCACGAGGCCAGCACGCAGATCCCGGCGGATGGCGTGGACCGCAGGCGCGAGACCGCAGAGCAGTGTAGTCACTGCAGCGACGCCCATGGCGAAGAACAAAGCTGCTGGCCGCAGGCTGATGGCCACTTCTGAGGGGATCGCGTCCGGCGGAATCGCCGCGACCACGCCCTTTAAACCCCAGGACGCAAGGATGTAACTGACGACACAT
This sequence comes from uncultured Acidobacteriota bacterium, assembly GCA_963707165.1. Lineage (GTDB taxonomy): Bacteria > Acidobacteriota > Terriglobia > Acidiferrales > UBA7541 > Palsa-147. The sequence continues at coordinate 950,568 of CAVPPO010000003.1, forward strand.
GCTGCCGTCGCTAGGATGAAGCTCTCAACCAACAATTGCCTCAAAAGCCGGCCGCGGGTCGCGCCCATAGCGGCCCGTATCGCGATCTCCTTTTCACGCACAGTTGCTCTCGCGAGCAACAGACTTGCGACGTTGCAGCAAGCAATCACAAGCAAGATCGCGACTGCGGCCATCAGGGCGAACAGAATAGTTTTGAAGTGCCCTACAGAATCATCCAGCAAGGTGTTGATTCCGATCTTGAACTGAGACCGAAAATAGGCGGGGTATGATTTCTCCAGTCGCTTTGCAATGACTTCGAGATCTGCCTCCGCAGCTTGGGTGCTCACACCCGGTTTGAGGTGTCCAACCACCCATACTTCGTTTGCCGCCAGACCAAAACCTGTAATGAAGGTGTTTCGAGTAAGGCTCAGCGGCATCCAAATTTCGCACTCGCCGAATCGAAATCGCGGCGGCATGACTGCGACCAGAGTCCTTGGGGTACCATTGAGATTTAGAGTGGCGCCGAGCAACTTCGGATCGCGGTTGAACTGCTTGGCCCACAATTGGTAGCTCATCACGAACACGGCGGGAGAACCGGACTTTCCGTCCTCCGGCGTAATCGGTCGTCCCAGAAGGGGCTTACCGCCAAGAACATCAAACGTATCGGGAGTGACCCATCCGCCCCAGACTTGCTGGGTCGCTCCGCGCGCCGGATACCGGACGCCCACATAAGCGAGCCCGACCATGTCCTCGAACGTATGATTTTGCTCCTTGAAATCGAGGAAGACCGGGACTGGAAAACGTGTGAAGTCGCTTTGATCAGGCAAGCGAATCGAAGGCGTCGCCAGCCTGTCTGCGTTTATATACGGGAAGGGCTTGAGCAGGACACTGTCGATGACGCTGAAGATTGTCGTCGTCGCGCCGATTCCAAGAGCAAGAGTGAGAACTGCGACACTCGCAAAGCCAGGGCTCTTGGCAAGCGTCCTCAGGCCATACCGAACATCACGCCATAAACCGCTCATCGGCTAATCTCGCACCGCTGAACGAAATTCTATAGCCCTTTGATAGTGTTCCTTCAAGCCCTTTCAACAAGCGACTGATCTTTCGCGCCGTCGAATCCGGCCCATCGGATGTGTGGGCGGCAGCCCTGATACGAAGGCTCTTCGTTCACTACGCCAATCCCCGGCTTACGCGCCAATCGAATACTGATCCGCTAACCGGGGAGTGAGGAGTTGCTGGTTTGCGCTGGAACACAGTTGCACCAGCGCGATTGACTTTCGGGGCTGCGTCCAAAAAAATGTTGTCGTGGGCACTCCTGCCATTGAAATCGAAGGGTTGACCAAGGACTACGCCGTCGGCTTCTGGCGCAAGCGCACCCGTCGGGCGCTCGATGCGCTGACGTTTCAGGTGCGCGAGGGCGAGGTCTTCGGATTTCTCGGGCCAAACGGCGCGGGGAAGACGACCACGCTCAAGCTCCTGATGGGACTGATTTTCCCGACCAGCGGCACGGCGCGGATTCGCGGCCGCTCGATTGACGACGTCGAGATGCACCGCGAGATCGGCTTTCTCCCCGAGCAGCCTTACTTCTACGATTACCTGACCGCGCGCGAGCTGCTCGATTATTCCGCGCGTTTCTTCCGCTTCAGCGAAGCCGACCGGCGCGAGCGCGTGACGCGCTTTCTCGAGCGCGTCGGCTTGAGCGCCGCCGCCGATGTTCAATTGCGGCGCTTCTCGAAAGGCATGTTGCAGCGCGTGGGAATCGCGCAGGCAATCCTGCACGACCCGCAGGTAATTTTTCTCGATGAGCCGACTTCCGGGCCTCGATCCCGTCGGACGCCGCGAGGTGCGCGACATCATCCTCGATTTGCAGCGCCAAGGTCGCACGGTTTTCTTCTCGACGCACATTTTGCCGGATGCCGAAGTGCTCTGCGATCGCGTCGCAGTGCTCGTCGGAGGAAAGCTCCAGGGCGTGGGCACGCCGCAGGAAATCGTCTCCATCGAAGTGCAAGGAATGGAAATTCTCTTCGAGCTTCCCGCGGGCCGTTCCGTGCCAGGAGCTCTCGCCGGACGCGTTACGCCCTCCGGAGTGGCCTACCGGCTGGAAGTGCCGGAAGCGGAACTCTACGACACCATTTCGCAATTACGCGCCGGCGAAGCGCGCATTCTCTCGGTCACGCAATTGAAGCCGACGCTCGAAGATTATTTCTTCCGGCTCGTCGGACGCGAGACGGCGCCTTCGTATGCCGTCGAGGTGGCGAACAAATGAGCAGCGTGCCCTTGTTCGTCGCGGTCAATACGTTCCGGGAATCAGTGCGCGACCGCGTGCTCTACAACTTGATTTTCTTCGCGCTGCTGATGATGGCCGCTGCGGTGCTCGTAGGGCAAATTTCGATCGGCATCGAGCGCCTGGTGATCATCAATCTCGGCCTCAGCGCGATTTCGCTCCTGGGATTGGTGATGTCGGTATTCATCGGCGTAGGCCTCGTTTACAAGGAAATCGAGAAGCGCACGCTCTATAGCATTTTGGCCAAGCCCGTGCGCCGCTGGGAATTTCTTGCGGGCAAGTATTTGGGTCTGCTGCTGACGCTGGCGATCAATACCGCGCTGATGACGCTCGGTCTCTTCCTCGCGCTGCTCTATGTGGATCGCGCGATCGGGCGCGCCGACGCTCACATTTTGCTGGCCGTCTATTTCATCCTGCTCGAATTTGCGCTGGTGACAGCGCTCGCGCTTTTTTTCTCGTGTTTCTCGACGCCGATTCTTTCCACGCTGTACACGCTGGGGCTTTACGTCGCAGGAATGTTCGCGTCGGACCTCCGCGATGCGGGCGCGCTAAGCAGCAGCGGAGCGGTGAAAGCGATTACCTCTGTTCTCTACTACGCGCTCCCGAATTTCAGCAATTTCAATGTGATCGGCGCGACCGCCCACGGCGACGCGATTCCAATATCACTCGTTTGGCAGAATACGGCGTACGCCGCCATTTACATTTTGGCTCTGTTGCTCGCCGCGTCAGCCGTTTTCTCGAACCGGAACCTCAAATGATCTCCGCCCTGCGAGAATTTTGAAATGGCAGCTTCCGCCCGCAGCAAGCAAATCTGGTTCGCGACGCTAGGCGTGCCGTTGCTTTTGCTCTCTCTCTATCCCTTGCAGCAAACCATCGCCGAGAAAAAAGAATCGATCGCGGCCCAGCAGCAGGAGTTGCTACTTCGCTCCGGCAAGCTGCTGAAGAAGCTGAGCCTCGGCTACGACTCGCTGCTAGCCGATATCTACTGGACGCGCACAGTGCAATACAACGGCGGCATCCTCGAACGAGGCGAATCGGATTTCAGCCTGCTGGCGCCGCTTCTCGACGTAACCACCGATCTCGATCCGCGCCTCGATGTCGCCTATCAGTACGGCGCGATTTTCCTCTCCGAGAGAGTTCCGGCCGGCGCCGGGCGACCGGACCAGGCCATCGCGCTGGTGCGCAAAGGCATCGCCTTGAATCCGACGAACTGGCGCCTCTACTACAATCTCGGCTTCGTTTATTACTGGTACCTGCGCGATTACAAGCAGGCCTCGCAAACTTTCTGGGAAGGCAGCAAGGTTCCCGGCGCGCTGCCGTGGATGGGAGCGATGGCCGCGCACATCGCGGAAACAGGCGGCTCGCGCGACACTTCGCGCTTCATGTGGTCGCAGATTTACGAATCGACGCAAGACGTCACAGTCCGCGCGAATGCACTGGCGCATCTGCAGGTCTTGCGCGCGCAGGACGACCTCGACCTGTTGAAAACTTTCATCGAAACGTACAAAAAACGGACGGGCCGCGCTCCCACTTCCGTGCAAGATCTCGTTAACGCCGGGCTGATTCTCGGCGTCCCACAAGATCCAGGCGGCTATGCGTATGTCCTGGACGCAAATGGCGAACCGGCCGTTGATCCCCAAAGCCCGATGGCCGAGCGAGTGCGCGACTGGTCGGGACGAAAGTAAAGCGGGCTTTCATTTGACCCGCGGACGCAGCCCTAAATCTGTACTGGTGGACAGGCCGCTCGCATCGAACACTTGCTAAACTGAAGGCGTCGAGGCGGTGCGTTGAGCGGCGGCTCAATTGCCAAAGGATGGGCGAAATGCGGGGACGAATTCGAATTCAGCGAGCAATCTTGCTCTTCACGGCCGCGACGTTGGCTTCCTGCGGCGGCGGTGCAGGCGGCGGCTCAATCGGCTCGAATCCGCCAGTCGCGCCGTCGATCACGGCGCAGCCCACCGACCAGAGCGTTACAGCACCTGCGACCGCAACGTTCTCCGTAACGGCGACAGGCACGGCGCCGCTAAGCTACCAGTGGCAAATGAACGGCGCGAACATCGCCAGCGCCACGTCCTCAAGTTACACGACTCCGCCAACTACATCCGCGGATGACGGCGAGACATTCGACGTCGTCGTCAGCAATGCCGCCGGTAGCGCGACCAGCAACACCGTCACGCTCTCCGTGAGCTACAACTTCGACAACTTCCAACACGGACGTGGTCACATTTCACAACGACATTGCGCGCACCGGCCTGAATTCCACGGAGACCGTGCTCACGCAAACCAACGTCAACGTTCACATGTTCGGCCTTCTCCGCAATCTTTCTGTGGATGGAAAAGTGGATGCCGAGCCGCTCTATCTTTCGGGCTTGATGGTCAATGGCGCGGCCCACAACGTGGTGTTCGTGGCCACCGAGAACGACAGCGTCTACGCCTTCGATTCCGATACCGGCGCGACGATCTGGCAGGATACGGCGCAGAATCTGCTTCCTCCGGTGAGACGACCAGCGAATCGCGAGGTTGCGGCCAGGTGAGTCCGCAGATCGGCATCACGGCTACGCCGGTGATCGATCGCCACGCCGGGCCGCACGGAACAATTTTCTTCGTCACCATGTCGAAGGACAGCCAGAGCAATTATCACCAGCGGCTGCACGCCAGTCGACGTGACCACCGGCGCCGAGCTGCTGAACGGCCCTACCGAAATTCAGGCAACTTACCCGGGCGTGGGCGCGGGAAATTCCGGCGGCACGATGACCTTCGCGCCGGGGAATTACAAAGAACGCGCGGCGCTGCTCCTGCTCAACGGCGCGATTTACACCAGCTTCGCGTCCCACTGCGATGCCCCTCCCTATTCCGCATGGATCATGGGCTATAGCGAGAGCACGCTGAAGCAGACCACCGTCTTGAATCTTTCGCCCAACGGGCCGAATTCAGCCGGCGGGAACTTCGGTGCCGGCGCGATCTGGCAAAGCGGCGGCGGTCCTGCCGCCGATCCGCAGGGCAGCATTTACGTCGAAATCGCGAACGGCGATTTCGAGACCACGCTCGATGGCAACGGCTTCCCCAATCAACAGGACTACGGCAATGCTTTCGTAAAGCTGTCGGTGAACAATGGGAAGCTCGCCGTTGCCGATTACTTCGCGATGAAAAATACTTTGACCGAATCCGATAACGATCAGGATCTCGGATCGGGCGGCCCGCTTGTTCTGCCTGACCTGAGCAATGGCAGCAGCACCAAGCAACTGGCGATCGCCGCCGGCAAAGACGGCGCGATCTATGTTGCAGACCGCACCAACATGGGCAAGTTCGATCCTCACACAGAATAATATTTATCAGGATGTGGATCACGTACTGCCCGAAGGAGTATGGGGAGTTCCCGGCGTACTTCAATCAGACGGTCTATTACTGCGACCAGGCAAGTGCGCTGAAAGCCTTCGGGATCAGCAACGCGAAGCTGACAACTTCTCCCACCTCGTCAACTGCGATGAATTTTGGATATCCCGGAGTGCTCCCGGCCGTCTCCGCCAACGGAACGTCGAACGGCATCGTCTGGGCGATCGAGAATTCCGCTACGGCCGTCTTGCACGCTTTCGCTGCAAACAATCTCGCCAACGAGCTTTACAACAGCAATCAGGCTCGGCAACGCAGGACCATCCCGGCGCAGGGAATAAATTCATCACTCCGATGATTGCCGATGGAAAGGTATTCGTAGCCACACAGAACAGCGTGGCCGTCTATGGATTGCTCGCGACGCAGCGAAGCTAGAAGCGAGAAGTCTTATTCGTAGCGCAAGGCTTCGACCGGATCCAATCGCGATGCCTTCATCGCCGGCCAGACTCCGAAAATCAGGCCGATACTCACTGACACCGTAAAGCCCATGATTACGGCCCACGGCGTGACCACAGCTTTCAGCGAGGTCACCACCGGAATCAGCATCGTCGCCCCGCCGCCCACGATGATTCCAATCACTCCACCGATGCCCGTCAAGGTCATCGCCTCGAATAAAAACTGCCAGGTAATATCCGCGCTTCGCGCCCCAATCGCCTTCCGCACGCCGATTTCGCGCGTCCGCTCGGTCACCGAGACCAGCATGATATTCATCACGCCCACTCCGCCGATGAGCAAGCCGATCGAGCTGAGCACAATAATCGCGACCACGGTGCTCTTGATGATGTCGTTGAATTGCTGCGCGGTCTCCTGGTTCGTCTGAATGAAAAAGTCGTCGGGCTTGTCGTAGGGCACATTGCGCCGCCGGCGCAGCACGTCGCGCACTTCGTCCACAGCCTTGTCCACCCGCCCCGGATAAGCCAGAAAGCGGATGAAGATTTCGAACGCCGCCGGATAAATTTTCCGAAAGGTGTAATAGGGCAGAACCACGCGGCGATCCTCATCATTCGTGCCGAATCCGCCGACCGGCTTTTGCAACACGCCAATCAACTGAAACGTCGAGCCATCCACGAGAATGTCCTTGCCGATGGCGTCGGGAATCGTGCCGTAGAGCGCCGTGGCGATATTTTCGCCCACCACCGCCACGTTATCGCGGTGAATGTTCTCCGTATCGGTGAAAAAGCGCCCCGCCGCCATCGTCGCATTCGAATACACCTCGAGAAACGCCGGAAAAGTGCCGCGGAATTCGATGCCCTGCACTTCGTTGTTCTGATACCGCACGTTGTGCGGCGTTTCCCACTGAAAGATCGATACGGCCACTTGCTTCACCGCCGGACACGACGGAAGAATCGCCTCTCCATCTTCGAGTGTCAGCGGCTTTCGTTCGCGCTCTTCTTTCGGCCGCCGCGCGTTATTGTTGAAATTCTGGTTGAAGCGCTGCACCCACGCCGTGTCGATCCCCTCTTGCGTAATTTCATCCTGGATCACCATCTTGAAGCCGTCGACAAGCCCGACCACGAGAATAATCAGCCCGACGCCGATCATCACGCCCAGCACGGCAAGAAAGCTGCGCAGCTTATGCGTTCGCAAGGTATCAAACGCCAGCGCCAAATTTTCTTTATAATCCTGCTTCATTCTCTAGCCTTTTGTAGCGCCGCCCTTTCAGGGCGGCATCCGTCCAACCCAGCACCCATGCCCTAATCGAAGTGTCCTGTCAGGGCCTGACTTTACAGCTCGCATAAAAATTCAAAACGTGTCATCCTGAGCGAAGCTAAGGATCTAAACGTCGTATCCTGTCATCACCCACACCCGAAAAGCCCAAATCCCTCACCCCTCAGCCCGCAGCGCCTCGATCGGATCCAACCGTGCCGCCCGCATAGCAGGATAAATCCCGAAGAACAACCCGACGATAGTAGAAAGCGAAAGCGCAATCACAATCGTAAAAATCGGCGTCGAAAACGGAATCGAGGTAGCCGACCGCACGATCGCGGCCAGCGCCAGCGCCAGAAGCACTCCGATACCTCCACCGAGCGCCGCCAGCAGCGACGACTCCACCAGAAATTGCAGCAGAATATGCAGCTTTCGCGCCCCCAGCGATTTCCGCAAGCCAATCTCCCGCGTTCGCTCCGTCACGCTCGCCAGCATGATATTCATGATCACGATTCCGCCAACCACCAGAAAGACCGACGTAACCCATACGGCTATGCCGAAGGCATTCCCGGTGATGCGATTCCAGATGCTGGTGAGCTGTGTCGGTGACACCACTCCAAAATTGTCCTCGGCGTCATACGGCACATGCCGCCGCGCACGCAGCAACACGCGTGCCTCGTCTTCGGACGCAGGCATCAGGTCCGGCGTAGGCGCCTGAATAAACATGGACACGGAATCGAGCGGCGCAAGCCACCCTTTGCGGTAAGTCGAGAGCGGCATCATGATGAAGTCATCGAGCGATTGTCCGAGCACGGTGCCCTTCGCCGCGGCGACGCCCACAACCTCGTATTGCTCAGCCCCGGCCCGGATAAGCCTGCCGATAGGATCACCCGATGGAAAAAAGTAGTTCGCGACGTCCGCGCCAATTATGCAAACGTTCGAACGATGATCTTCGTCAGTGCCGGTGAGCAACCTCCCGGTCGCCGTCTCGACGTCCCTGATTTCCGCGTAGCTCGGCGAAACGCCCATGATCGTGACGTTCTCGCGCAAGTCATTTCCATAGCGCACATCCCCGAAGGTTTGCATGAATCCCGCGATATTGGTCGCGAGTTTCATGTCCGCCTGCAGCGCTTCGAGATCTTCCATCTGCAGCGGGGGTCTCTTCCTCGCCCTGTTCCACTGCTCGAAATTGGTGACCACTCCAACGCGGTCAATGACGTACGCGTTGGCGCCCAGATTGGCCACCTTCTCCGCCACGTAGACATTCAGTCCGTTCAGCACCGACATCACTGCAAGCAGCGTGGCAACCGCCAAGATAACCCCCAGCAAAGTCAGGAAGCTCCGCATTTTATGGGCTCGCAGCGTGTCGACGGCGATGGACAGCGTCTCGCGCAGCGCTACGCGCGCTTCGCTCGCCTTCATTGCCATGCGGAAAGGAGCCATGTGTCTAGTATAGACGGTTGTGGCTACAGAAATGTTCTCCGGCGCACTCGATATTTTGGGGCCGCAAACCGATAGAATAGTCTACGAAGCGGGCCTGCTTGCGCCACCATCCCGGCGGGCAGGCGCTCACAAATCGGAGAGGTGCCAGCCTTCGGGTCGTCGCATCATGAGACGTTTCGCGATACTAGTAGTTTACGTACTGGCCGCAATTCTCGGCTTCGCCGGGCCCACCAGCGCTCAAGGCGTACCTCGCAAACCCCCGGCCGCCAAGCCTCAGAAGCAACTGCCGAGCTCACCGGTTGCCGGCTCGAGCGATGCTCAGATTCACGCGCTGGCGGAGCGCGTGATTGCCGCGCAGCATGGCGACGACGTAGCTCTTGAAGAGTTCGACCGCATCGAGCGCCACACCGTTTATTCCGGCTCGAACCGGCGCGTCACGGACGGCAAGGTCTATCGCGTGGTCCCAACCGGCACTGGCACACTCAAACTTCTTTTGAAGGACGGTTCTTCGCAGGTCGAGCCCGGCGTTTACCGCAGAGAATTGCACGACTGGGAGCAAGTGCTGGAGATCGCCATAAATCCCAATGACCCGCGCCAGCAAGCGGTCTATGCCAAGTGGCAGAAGAAAATGAAAGAGCGCAAGGATTTGGTGGATGCGGCGCGCAAGGCTTTTCGCGTCACCGCGTCGGCGCAGGAAATGCGCAACGGGCGCCTTTGCGACATCCTTGAACTCGAACCCAATCCAAGTTTCGTTTCGCACTCGACCGTCGAGAATGTCTTCACCGGAACCCGCGCGAAAATCTGGATTGACGACGCCACCGGCCACATCGTGCACGGCGAGGCCGACATCATTCGCGATATTTCTTTCGGCGGCGGAATTTTCGGCAAACTGTATCGCGGCGGCCATTTCTCGCTGGACAACTCGGAAGTCGCGCCCGGAATCTGGCTGCCCACGCGCGTGCAGTTCGATTACTCCGCGCGAAAATTCCTCTTCACCTTCGAGACGCATGAAGTGACGGAAACAGCCGCTACCGGCGCTTGGGGAACCCGCAGGAAGCACTCGCCGCCGTGCGCGAAGAATTAGCCCACGGCGCCCCGCTCCCCGCCGATCCGTAAATTCCCACGCGTCCGAGCGCAGTGTCGCTAGGATGGAACCGTTCATCAAATTCAGCTAATTCAACGGCTCCGCCGACCGTTCGATAATTGAACCACTATGTTCCCGCGACGCCTCTTTATCACCGCCATATTATGTTCCTGTTAACATTCACAACCCAATTGCGCGCGCAGAGCGCCCCGCAGCAGCCGGCTCCTGCTCCTGCATCGGCCTCCGCGCCCAGCACTCCGCCTCCAGCGCCGGAGTCGAAAACGCCGGCGAAACCGGCAGCCTCAAAGAAGGTATGGACCGACGAAGATATGAGCTCGCTCACCGGTCCAACCTACGATGCGGCGCCGAACTCGAAGTCATCCCGGCCGAACTCCAGCCGCCCGCGAGGCTACTCAGGCACCGCAAATGGCGACTACTACCGCAATCAAATCAACTCGCTGAAAGCCAAGATCGCCGCCATCGATCAAAAGATCGACAATTATGAAGCGTTAGCCCACGGAGAAGCCCCAGGACAAGGCGAGAAGCAATCCGGCGTAAGAATCACCGATTCGCGCGCAGACATTCAAGCGTTAGCAAAGCAAAGGCAAGCCCTGCAAAAACAAATCAGCGACGTAGAAGATCAAGCCCGCCACGCAGGAGTAGAACCCGGCCAACTAAGGTAGCCCCGGCGTCCCTCTTTGGTACCGCTGGCGTCCCCGCCGGCATCCTACGATCACAAACTCGGCCAATGGCAACGCTCACGCGCGGACTGAGACAGCAATCCAATGCAATCTATCTATCGATAGGCTCCGCGCGCGATTGCGTCATTTGCCGGCGCCGGTGGTCGCAAGAAGCCGGCGGGGACGCCGGCGCTACCAAGCTCACCTCGCCGCAGCCGCAACTTCCTTCTCAATCGGCGCCCGAACCAAATTTCCCCACTCGGTCCACGATCCGTCGTAATTCTTCACGCGGTCGTAGCCCAGCAGATATTTCAGCACGAACCAGGTATGCGAGCTGCGCTCCCCAATCCGGCAATAAGCAATCACTTCATCCTTGCCGGTTATTCCCTTGCCCTGATAAAGCTGCTTCAAAGCGTCGGCGCTCATAAATGTCCCATCCTCCGCCGCCGCCTGCGACCAGGGAATGCTCGCGGCTCCGGGAATATGCCCGCCGCGCTGCGCCGTTTCCGACATTCCCGGCGGCGCAATCACTTTGCCGGTGAACTCATCAGGCGAACGCACATCCACCAATTGTCCCACTGCTTTTTTCGCCACCAACTCCTGCACGTCCTCGCGATAAGCGCGAACCTTCTCATTCGGCTCCGAGGCGCGGTAGCTTGTCCTCGCATAGTTCGGTACATCGCTAGTTAACGGCCGCTTCTCTTCCAGCCACTTTTTCCGTCCGCCGTTCATCAACTTCAAATTCTTGTGCCCGTAATATTCCAGTTGCCAGAAGGCATAGGCGGCGAACCAATTGTTGTTGTCGCCGTAGAGGATCACGGTCGTATCGTTCGAAATTCCCGGGCGGCTGAGCAAATCCTCGAGCGCCTCCTTGGTGATCAAGTCGCGGCGCACTCCGTCCTGCAGCTGAGTCTGCCAATTCCAGCCGACGGCTCCAGCGATGTGCCCTTGCTCGTAAGCCGACGTGTCGACATCCACCTCGACGAGCCGTATCTTCGGATCATTCCCGTGGCTGGCCACCCACTCAGTTGATACCAATACTTCCGGATGCGCGTATTCGGACATGACTGTTACTCCTTTTCACTCAGATCGAAACGTCCGCGTCGGGTTGGGGAAGTCGGGCACTCGCCGCGCCCAAGCCACGGCAGTATATCCCGGAACGCTCTTTGCTTGGATGCCTTGGCGAGTTTTGGGATTCTCCAAATTTGCTCGATGTGCGTCCCGTTTTCCGGCCGTCACCGAAGTACGTATGTCTGCGTTCGGTACTCTGGTTCTCCGCGCCAGCCCGTGCTACGTTGGCTCGCGGAATTCGCCATGAAAGTTAGACGCAGAATTCAAAAAACGAGAGCGGCGGCATTCCTAGCCAGCAGATTTCTAATTGACACAGTTCCGATTAGAAATCGCTGCAACTCATTGAAAACAAAGAAAGGAACCCGATTCTAATCGACAAAAACGCCACATTTCAGCTCCGCTTTTATCCTCGCGCCACTAGACCGGGATTAGCTTTCCTCCGCTGGACTCCTGCTCGATCCGCAATATCCAGTCGAAGTGAAATTTCTCCGATGCCAACCATTTCTCGAGTTCCTCGCGGCTCGCCGCTTCGAATTCCACCAGCAGCTTCCCGTCCTGCAGGCAGAGCATCACGCGCCGGACGTGGACTCCGGAAGCAGCGTGGAGCCGTGCGGTGAGTTCCTCAGCGCCCTGGCGCGTCAGGCAGGCAATCGTGTGCTGCGAGAGATAACGCCGCATTCTTCCGGCTCCTTTTGGCGTAAAGCGAGTTGCGGCGCGCCCATCTCATTTTCGCATTCGCGAACCGCGACCTCCTCGGATACACTGACCGCGGAGAAAAAGCAAATGCCCGAAACGCGCTCGGCTCATCCCTATTTTCTCTACGACGCGATCGTCGCCCAGCCAAAATTGATCGAACAAGTCTTCGCCAAATCGCGCGCGGCAATCGAGCGGGCGGTGCAGGCCGCCGCCGGGCGCAAGCGCATCGTCTTCATCGGCATCGGAACTTCGCTCAACGCGGCCAACGTGGCCGAGCGTTGGATTCGGCACCATTCCGGCGGGCGCGCCCTCGCGCGCGCGGAACAATCGTTCGAATTTGCGCACTATCCGCTGGCGCTCGGCGCCGACGATGCGGCCGTGATCATCACTCACACGGGCACGACCTCGCAGTCGGTGGAAGCCCTGCGCGCCGCACGCGCCATGGGCGCGCTTACCATCGCGGTTACGGGTAATAATCCCGGCGAAGGAATTCTCGGCGCGGATGTGCGCATCGAAACCTGCGAACAGGAAGTAGCCTTCGCCTATACGAAAAGCTACACAACCGCTCTCGCTGCTCTCGCGTTGCTAGTGCTCGGCGTGCTCGAAAAGCGCGGGCTTCTCAAAGATGGCCCGAGCGCCCGCACCGCGCTCGAAAAAGTCCCGGCGCTGATGCACGAGGCTCTGAAGACCGAGGCTAAACTACGCGGCGCCGCCGCGCTGATCGCCGAGCGCCAGCGCATCGTCTTCTTCGGCGCCGGAACTTGCTGGGCCACCGCCTCCGAAGCCGCGCTCAAGATCAAAGAGACCAGCTACATCGCCGCCGAGGGCTTTGAAACCGAGGAAATCCTGCACGGGCCATTTTCAGAAATTGATGACCGCGACGCGATGATCGGCATGCTCACAGGCGAACCCACCGACGAGCGCGCCCGCACGATTCTTCGCGCCGCTGGCGAGCTAGGAATGTTGCGAGTAGCCGTAACAACTCCGGCCGCGAATCGCGATATCGCCGCCGACCACATCATCGTCGTACCAGAAGCGCCTCCCTGGCTCGCGCCCTTCGTGCAACTGATCCCGCTGCAACTTCTGACCTATCACATCGCTTTAGCCCGCAAGATCAATCCCGACACCGGCCGCCAGGATCAGGAAGCGCACGCCCGCGCTCACCGCGTTTACAAATTGTAAACGCGCTACGACCCCCGGCCGAACGAACAGGCTAACCGATACGATGAACGCGTCACCGGCGCAGGCCACGCGGCGTTAAAATCAGGATTAGCAGATCAGGAGAATAGGCATGAAATATTTCTTCGGTGCACTGCTAATCTTCGCGCTGCTGCTGACCGCACAGCCGCTCACATCCCACGAACACCTCGGCACTCTCGAGGGCACGGTGCTGCGCGCGGATGGCAAGCCGCTCGAAGGCGCGCGGGTCACCGCCGAGCAAGCCGAAGGCGCACACCCGCACGCGACGCTGACAAACTCCGACGGCCGCTTCTTCTTCCCGCGTCTCGAACCCGGCCTCTACAGCCTCCGCGCCTACTACAAAGGGACGTGGTCGGAATGGGCGCGAAATACGGAAGTGAAGGTCGGAAAAGGTACTGATGTAACCCTCCGCATCACCGTAAGTAAAACAAAATGAAGGCCTAGCCTACTTCTTCAAAATGGCCTAGTACTACAACCCGAGTACAACTCCATTGAACCTTCCGAGCCATTGGCGCTGCCCATCCCTTTCCCTACCATCATCGTGCGGGTTGGGAGCTGCGTTGCGGGGACGACGGTTCCGTAAGGAGCCGGGGCACGCTACCCAATCCGCCCAGCCCTCCCTGTCGGCATACCCCTCCTGACCCCCAGCTGACAGGGGGGCACGTCTGGCCACTTCAGTTCTCCCACAAGCCCTCCTCGAATTGCCTGGCAAGCTTCGTGCATCCCACATAATGTGATTGCGATCTCGCGCGGAACCGGCGCTCTGGAATCTATGGCTTAGGCGCCGGCATTCGCCGAAGAGGCGCGGGCATCGCCGACATATGGCGTCCAAAACATCCAATTGGCTTATTCGCGTACGTGCGGCATTGGCGCTCGCGATAGCCGCGGCGATCTTCTCCAGCCCGGCCGCAGGGGCGCAGCTCAAGCCGGAAACGCTCCAGGCCTTCGATCATTACGTACAAGCTTCTGAATCCAAGATGGCCGCGGAAGATTACGGCGGCGGGCAGTTCCTCTACGTCGAGGGTTTGCCTTCCGATCGCCGGGCGGCGGCGCTCGAGAAATTGAAGCGCGGCGAGGTGGTGATCGAAAAGCTCGAGACATCCGAGAACGGTAAGACCATCACCGCGCCCGGCGGCATGATTCACGACTGGATCGGAACCGTCTTCATCTCCGGCGCCACGCTGCAGGAAACCTTGGCACTCGAAGAGGATTACGATCGCCACCAGGATATCTTCCAGCCGGAAGTGATGCGCTCAAAAATTCTGCGGCGAAACGGCGGCGACTTCAGCGTCTATTTCCGTTTGCGAAAAAAGAAAATCATCACCACCATCCTCGATACCGATCACGAAGTGCGATACCATACGATCGATGCTACGCACGCCGAAAGCCGCTCACGCACCACGCGCGTTCAGGAAGTCGAAAATGCCGGGCAAGCAAATGAATCGCTCAAACCGGTGGGCGATGACAATGGCTTTCTCTGGCGGATGAACACGTACTGGCGCTTTGAAGAAAAGGACGGTGGCACCTACGTAGAATGCCGCTCGATTTCCCTCACGCGCGACATTCCCACCGGTCTCGGCTGGATGATCGGGCCTTTCGTCACCAGCATTCCGCGCGAATCGCTGAACTTTACGCTGGGAACCACGCGCTCGGCGCTTCTGAAAATAGCGGCAACGCGCTCCGGCACTGCCTCGGTAGCGCCGGCGTCCCCGCCGGCATCTTACGATTAGAAGCCCCACCACAGGCAATCGTCACGCGCGGACCTCGCAGCCCTAACAGCGCAAGTTGTTTAACCCTGTGATCCGCGCACAATTCCAGAACTCATCCAAACCCGTGGTCGTAAGATGCCGGCGGGGACGCCGGCGCTACCAACGCGCGACCGGCGTGCTGATTTGTTGAAGATTATTAGAAATTAGAAAGAGGTGCCGGCTAGGAAGATATCACCGAGGCCGGTGGCGAAATTGGCGACGATGTTCGTCGCCGGCGAGATGAACGCTACCGTGTGGCCATCGCCGCTCACCGCTGGACGCAGCGACACATTGTTTGCCTGCGTTCCGCCGAGCGAGATGCTGCGCTGCGAAGTTCCCGGCGTGCAGGAAGCCGTGGTGGAGCTGACGGAGCCTTCGCACGTGTTGCGCACGAAGATATTCTCAAATCCGTTGGACGTCCCGGGCGCAAGGTTGGTGGCCAGCGAAGCGAAGGCGATGAATTGTCCGTCATTCGAATTCGCAACCGTCGAGCTGATGCTTGGCTGCTCACTCAAGCCGTTGCCAGGCGTAACATTATCGTTGGCAATGGAGACCAGCGTAGTTGAAGGCGTGCAGCCCGTCGAAACGACAACGCCGCAAGTGTCGCGCACGAAAATCTGCTGCGTCCCGTTGGTCGCCGTCTGCACCAGATTTGTCGCTGTGGATGCAAATGCCACAAACCGCCCGTCCGAGGTGATCGCCGCCTGCGCGCTCGCTCCATTGGCCGGCGTGGTGCCGTCGTTCGAAGACGCCACTACAACCACTGGCACGCAATCCACAACTCCCGCGATGCATGTCGCGGCGCGGTAAATCTGCGGCACCGGCGGCGTCACGCCGCTCACCACATTCGTCGCCGCCGACGTAAATGCAACAAAAGATCCGCTTCCCGCGGTCGCTGGCTGCGAGCTTGGGGCATCCGCCGGCGTGAAGCCGTCCGACGAGGAAACCAGGATCGTCTTCGGCGTGCAGGTTATCGTCGTCGAAGTGAGGTTCAAGCAGGTATCCCGCAAATAAATCTGCGCGATCCCGCCTGGGTCCACTCCTGCCACGAGATTCGACGCTGTCGAAACAAACGCGACGTAGCGGCCATCCGGACTGATCGAAGGCTGGATCGCATCGGCATTCGCAGCACTCACCCCGTCCGCCGCCACCGAAACGAGCGCCGTGGCGGTCGTTGTGCATGTTGTGCTGCCCGCGCAACCGCTGTGCAGGAAGATTTGCCGCGTGGTTCCCGTCAGCGTCGGGAAGTTCGGATCGAGATTCGTAGCGTGCGATGAGAACGCGATGAAGCCGCCGCTTGTATCCATCGTCGGCTCGAGGCTGTCAGAATTCCCCTGCGAACCAGCCTGCGTCCCGCTGCCGGATGTGCCGGAAATGCTGACGAGCGCCGTCGAGGGCAAGCACGTAGCCTGAGCGAAACACGTGTCGCGCAGGAAAATATCGGATTGGCCGTTGGTGTCGTTCGTGATCAGATTGCTCGAAACCGACGCAAACGCCACAAAACGCCCATTCGAACTAATGACCGGACCGGAGCGGCTCAGATCGCCAATGCCGTTGTTCGCCTGCATTCCATCGAAAGAATAATCAACTAGCTCGGGCAAGCCCGTGTAGCCGGGATTCGTGGTCGTCGGGACGATGCCGTTCACCGCGAATGTCAGCGGCTGTGAAGTCCCGCCTCCCGGCGCCGGATTCAGCACCACGATCTGCGCCACCTGCGCCGCGCCAAGGTCCGACTGCGTGAGTATCGCCGTCACCGACGAACTCGATGCAAACGTAGTCGATCGCGGGCTCCCGTTGAACAACACCTGCGTCTGCGGCACGAAGCCGCTTCCTGATATCGTCAGCGACGCGGTGGTCCCGCCCGCTGCGGCGCTCTTCGGCGAGATCGTGGTGAGGACCGGAACCGCGTCGTTTACCGGCAGCGGCAGCGTCCCCGAACTTCCGCCGCCCGGCGCCGGATTCAAGACGCCAATATTCAGAACTCCCGCTTCGATCAAGTCTCCGCCGGCGATTGTCGTCTCCAATTGCGTGCCGTTAACCAGCAGTGTCGGCCGGTTGTCGCCGTTCACCGTTATTTGCGAAAGTGCCACAAAGTTTGTGCCAAAGACGTTCAGCGTAAAACCCACCCCACCCGCCAGCGCCGAGGATGGCGACATGCTGGAAATCGTGGGAATTGGGCTGGTCACCTGCGTAATCATGAACGTCAATTGGTTTGAAACTCCGCCGCCGGGCTGCGGAGTCTGGACTTCGATCGTCGCGTTGCCGGGCGCGGCTACGAACGGTGACGAAATGTTGGCGGTCAGTTCGCTGCCGCTCTGAAATATGGACTGGATGCCGCTGCCATTGAAGAAAATCACCGACTGCGGCGAGAACCCGCTTCCATTCACGGTCAGCACGAACCCCGGCGAGCCCGCGGAAACGCTCGGCGGAGTCAATGAGCTGAGCTTGGGCTTCGGATTATTGGCGATGCCCTGGCCGCACGAAGCGAGCAGTAGTGCCGCCGCGACCACCAGCCAATTTTGGAGCGAACTCTTCCCCGTCAATTCCCCGGCTCCTTTTACCCTAAACCCGGTCACCTCGAACCCGCTCGACGCGTGTGGCGGCCCGTAGAAGTGGCAACTGGAATAGGAGAGACTACTAGAGATGAGGCAATGGGGCAATGCGGATGCCTGGGTTTCCCGATGCGGCTCTGTCCTGCCTTCGCTGGCAATGGAGAAAGCGTTCATCCGTTAAGATAACGGAGCGAACACATGGAGAAACAAAGGAAGCACAACTAGCCGTAATGGAAAGTCGCTATTCTGAGGCGGCATTTGGTGGAGAGAGCGCCAATTTCGAATCTGTGCGGCGACCGGGCTGTCGTTCAAAGATACGCGGCGTCTAGTGGAGGGTTACGCAGAGCATTGCAACAGCGCTCGTTTGAGCATCGCTATCGGCTACATCACGCCAAAGGACATGCTCGCCCGGCATCGGCAAGAGACTCAGGCCGAGCAGGCCCGGAAGTTGGAGGCGGCGAGGGAACAGCGGAAGAACGCCGCCAGCAGGCCGCGTGACAGATGAAACCGATTACTTCCGCTTTGCCGACAATTCGGGAGTTAGGAATTTCAGTCGAGAACTTTCAAGGGCCTTATCGCGGCCGCGATGCCGGCGGCACCATGTTGTTGGCGCGATAGTACACCACGAGCTGGCCGTAGTGCTCGCCGCTGTCCTCGATGTTGAACATCCAGTTGTAGGAATTGTGGACCAGCCTGTTCCCGAACGGGAATTTCGTCGTTTTGTCCAGCCCCGCGTCGCCCTGCTGTTGAATCAGGTTCGCTCCGTCCGCGACGGCCTGCTGAAGCAGCTTCACCACGTCGGCTTTCGTCTTGTAAACGTCTCGCGACGGGTTTACCAAGTCCTTGCCGAGGTCCGGCCCGATGTTTGATCCGGAAACCGTGCGCATCATGAGGTAATCGACTCCAGCGACGTGTAGAAGAGTTTGCGCATAGGTGCGCTGGTCTTTCTGCACCTTGAAATCGTATTTGTCTTCGGGAAAATCCTGGGCCATGGCGATGAGCTTGTTCCCGATGGAGTTCCACATTGCCAGCGTCTCGTCGGCTCGGGAACGCGCAGGACTCGGCGCTTGATTCTGCGGTTGGCCCTGACTGTAAAGACTCGTTCCGACGACGGCAAGCAAAGTGACCGCAACTAGCGCAAGCGAGGACCGTTTCATCATAAATTTCTCCTTTGGATTAGCAATGAACTGCGAAAACACACCCACGCGAGGCTAGGACTGTCCTTATGAACGGGCCGTAAACCCGGCAAGTTCATGCCTCGCGCAGGGCAATCATTGGGTCCACCTTGGTTGCGCGCCGCGCTGGAAGATAGCTGGCTAGAACGGCAACGGCAAACAAAAGCAGAGGAACCATCACAAACACAGCCGGATCATGCGGGCGCACGCCGTAAAGCAAACTGCCCATCAACGATGCAGTGGATGCAGAAACGACCATGCCGGCCACAATTCCAAGGCCCGCCAGCACTAAACCCTTTTGTAAAAACAGCTTCAGGACGCCGCCTGGCCCGGCCCCCAAGGCCATGCGAATACCGATCTCGCGCGATCTTTGGCTGACCATGTAGGCCAGTAAGCCATAAATTCCGATGGAGGCCAGAAGCACCGCCAGTCCGGCGAATCCGCCCACCAGGTCGGCAGAAAAACGGCGTAAAGCCAGTGAGCGATCAAGGATGTCATTCATAGAGACAACATTGAATACCGGTAAGCCGGGATCAATGCTCTGGATTTCATGCCGAATCTGTGGCTCGAGCAGGGCCGCGGGCAGAGACGTCCGCAACACCAGGCTCACTTGCTTGCTGGGGTCTTGATAGGTCGAAACGAAGATGTGGGGAACGCCATCGATGTCGAGACCGTCGCTCTTGATATCCTTGACGATACCCACGATGGTCGTCCATGGCTCGGTAGGGTCTTTTCCGAACCGCACTCGGCGGCCCAGCGGATCGCGGGTTGGCCAATACTTACGAGCGGTGCTTTCATCAATGATGGCCACCGGCAGTTTGCCGTCTTCATCGCCCTCGGTGAATGAGCGGCCGCGTAGCAGCGTCGCCTGCATCACCGTAAAATAATCGGGGCTTATCCGAATTCTCTCGGCGAGCAGATCCTGCGAGGACTCGACCGGTCTATCTTCAATCGCGAAGCCTTCAGTCGCTAAGCCACCGACCGCGTTGGGGTTGCTATTGGTGGCCGGTAGAGATGAGGTGATTGCGGCGAGTTCTACTCCCGGAATTGCCTTCATGCGCCGCAGCAACTCACGATCAAAGGCGGCCTTACCAGCAACACCGAGATACGGATCCGTCTTCGGATCGTTGGGAACTCCTAGCCACGTGTTTGCCGTGACAACTTGAGTTGGATTAAAGCCTGGATTCTCCTGCAACAGATCCCGCAGCGTGCGCAGCAGCAAGCCGGCTCCGACCATCAGTATGACGGCAAATGCCAGTTCCGAGACGATTAGAACATCCCGCAATCGACCAGTCGTAATGCTGTAGCCGGAACCGCGGCCGCCTTCACGAATGGCCGAGGAGAGAGCGCCTTTTGCCGAATGAAGCGCTGGAGCAAGTCCAAACAGTAAGCCGGTAAGAATGGAAATCAGCAGAGCGAACGCCAGCACCACCCAGTCGATTCGTACTTCGTTGAGCCGGGGAACGTTCGATGGCACAAAGCGCAGAATGAACCCTAAAGTACCAACCGCGGTTGCGATTCCCGCGGCACCGCCGAAGAGCGACAGCAGCGTGGACTCGGTCAGCATCTGGCGCACTATGCGGCCGCGGGTCGCCCCCAGCGCTAACCGCACCGCCATCTCTTGTTGTCGCCCCGAAGCGCGCGCCAAGAGGAGATTGGCAATGTTCAACGATACGATGAAAACGATCAGGATCACCGCACCCAATAACACCAGCAGCATGGGCCGAACATTGCCTACCAAAGTTTCTTGCAATGGTTGAATCTCAATGGTCCATTGCGCCTGCGGCGGGTAATCGGTGGGAAAGTCGTGGCGTAATTCGGCAGCCATGGCACTGAGCCGCGCCTGAGCTTGCTCCCGTGTCACGCCTGGCTTAAGTCGTCCGATTCCATTTATTAAAATCCGGTTACCACGTATTGGCGGGGGAAAGGGGTCCCCGCTGAATCCGCCGGCGCCAAACACTTCCGCGTCGCCCGAAGTCGTCGGTCCAGGATGGCGAAATCCGCGTGGCAGAACCCCAATAATTGTAAGGGGATCACCGTCGATCCGGATGGTACGGCCGAGAATATTCGGATCGGCGCCATAGGCACGGCGCCACAGGCCATCGCTGATCACGGCCTCTGGAGCGAAACCAGGCGTGAAGTCCTGCGGACCATACAACCGTCCAATTTGCGGGAGCACACCCAGCATGGAAAAATAGCTAAAACTGGTATTGACCCCCTCGACGCGCTCGGGCTGTTTGGTGCCGGTCAAATTCTCGCTGCCCTCGAAGATTGGGGTCACATCTTCAAATACACCCGCGCGCGTCTGCAGGTCATCCAGTTCGGGCTTGGAAAACCTAACGTCCCGCAATCCTACGCCAGGCTCGTTAAAGAAGATTCGTACCAAACGATCGGGATCGCGGTAGGGCAGAGAATGCAGCAACACGGCATTCACGATGCTGAAAATTGCCGTGTTGGCTCCCACGCCGAGAGCCAGAGTCAAAATCGCAACCGCGGTGAAACCTGGATTCTTGCGCAATAATCTCGATCCATGACGCATGTCCGAACCTAGTTCACGCCACCAGCGCACGCCCACGGATGCCCGCACGGCATCTTTGTGAGACTCGATTCCGCCGAACTCAATCCTCGCCTGTCGCATCGCTTCCTGCTGGGAAAGGCCTTTGCGAACCAGGTCCGCTGCGCGGCTCTCAATGTGGAAACGCACTTCCGTTTCCATTTCACTTTCAAGCCGCTGTCCCTTGACCATCCACTTCAACCAGGAGCGGAAGCGAGTGAGATTCATATCTCCTCCGGAGTAGTTCGCAGAATACTCGTGATCAACGACGCCATTCGGTTCCACTTTTCGGTTTCCGAATGGAGTTGGCGCCGCCCAGCTGCAGTCAGGCTGTAGAACTTTGCCTTGCGTTTGTTGTCCGATTCCCCCCACTCGCTGGCGATCCAACCCTGATGTTCCAGACGATAGAGCGCTGGATATAACGAGCCCTGCTGGATCTCCAGTTGTTCGCCAGAGATCTGCTGAATGCGCAGCAAAACCCCGTAGCCGTGCAGCGGGCCAAGCGAGACAGCTTTGAGGATGAGCATGTCCAGTGTGCCTTGCAGCAAATCAATCGCTTTGCTCACGATCTCTCCTTGTGCGTCTAGGAGAGACCTTAACAGCGCTCTCCTAGTTGGTCAAGGAGAGAGTATTTTGGCGGGACAGTTGGCTGCCAACCACCCCGATGACGCGCTGCAGTATTTGCGTGAAGCCATCAATCGCGGGTACAAAGATGCCGACGGCCTGATGGCCGACCCTGATCTGGAGAAGCTCCGCCCCAACTCAAACTTCCAGCAACTCGTCGTCGAACTCAAAACGCATGCCCGGAAGAGTTCAGCCCAATAGGCGTTCTTACGTGCGCCTGCATCGTCTGCTCGGACCACTGCTGTGCTTGGCCACCAGGAAGTCTCCCTCGGATAGGTCGTGAGTTTCTTATGCGGTCTCGATATTGACCTTAGCGGAGAGCACTGCGTAGAACGGTGCGACGGCACTTGAACATTTCTGAATGCGCCAGGAATCGCTGAGATTCTTCCCGAGTGACGGGCTAACCGGAAGTTGAGGCGGGAGGGCATGGCGGAGCCACAATGATCTTTCCGGGCGAAACGGAAGCGGGCCGTGCGGCGACGCTACCATGCTGAGGGATAGCCTGATGGTCGTATCCATTCCTTGAAAATCCCTGCCCGAAGGGTGGAATACTCACTAACGCACAGCGCCCTCTTTCCATTTCAGGCTGCACCAACACACCTCGACAATACTGGTTCTCGAATCTGCTCCGCCTGCTGGTCACCCACTCCGTGGGGTGAATAAATTTCCTGTAATGATGGTTTTCCGTTGACGGCGTTCCTACACGACAGGTTAAGCTGTCGCCGTGACGCGAAATCATGCAACTTCGCTCGAAGCAAGGATGCAGGTCGATGCGGTCGAAGATCACCCTCCGTCTTGCGCTCGCACTGCTCGCCGTTGCGGCGTGTACGCCCGTCGTGTGCGCGCAGGACGCGCCTGCGGCACCTGCCGGCCAGACTGCTCCCTCTGACGCACCGGACAGTTCCAGCGATTCCGCGGTAACTCTCTTCCCGCATTCCGAGACCAGCCGTTTCTGGGTTTCCGGACAGGCCAATATCATCCTGCAATGGCATCCGGCATTTCACGCCGCGTACAGCGGCCCGAACAGCTTCCGCTCGCCCGGCGAAAACGACACATCAAAGGTCTATACGCTCTACACCGGCTTCGCGCTCACGCACACGACCGAAATCTTCGTGGACGCAGAGAGTGCCGGCGGTCATGGCTTAAGCGAGGCCTTGGGAATTGCCGGGTTCACGAATCTCGACGTGGTGCGCAACCCGGCGCTGGGCCCGGCTCCCTATCTCGCGCGCTTCGAGTTGCGGCAGATCATTCCCCTTAGCAGCGATCGCGTGGAGGCGCAGCGCGGCCCATTCGGCCTCGCTACGTCGCTCCCGGCGCGGCGTATTGAGATTCGCGTTGGGAAAATGGGATTGGTGGATTTCTTCGACGCGAATACCGGCGGCAGCGATAGCCATCTGCAATTTCTGAATTGGACCGTGGACAACAATGGCGCTTACGACTATGCGGCCAACACCCGCGGCTACACGGATGCCGCCATCGTTGAATTCGACGCCCGCTCGTGGTCGTTCCGCTTCGCTGAAGCCATGATGCCCAAAGTAGCTAATGGTATTCATCTCGACGCCGATCTTTTCCGCGCCCATGCCGAAAACTACGAAGCTGAATGGCGCGAGAATTTCTTGGCCGGGCGGTCCGGCGTGATCCGTTTGCTCGGCTATGAGAATCACGCCAACATGGGCAACTACCGCGAGGCAATCAACGATTTCCTCGCCGGCCAAGGCTCGCGACCCGACATCATTACCACGCGCCAGCAGGGCCGCGTGAAATACGGCTTCGGATTGAATGTGGAGCAGGATCTCACCAAGGAATTCGGCGTCTTCGCCCGGCTCGGCTGGAGCGATGGCCGCAACGAATCGTTCGCCTATACCGAAGTGGACCGCGCGGTAGAAATCGGCAGCTACTTTCATGGCCAAAGCTGGCATCGCAAGAACGACCACGCCGGCGCGGTCTTCACCATGAACGGGATCGTCAGCGACCACGCCCGCTATCTCGCGCTCGGCGGCCTCGGCTTCCTCCTCGGCGACGGCGCGCTCACCTACGGCCACGAGAAAATCTTCGAGGGCTACTACACCCTCCATGCCTGGCGCGGCATCTTCGCCAGCTTCGATCTCCAGCACATCAACAACCCCGGCTACAACAAAGACCGCGGCCCGGCGACCGTCCCAGGCCTGCGCTTGCACGCCGATTTCTGACCGGGGAGGGCCACTGCCGGGCGGTATTCTCGGACTGAAGGGCGATTCTAATCGGCCGCAAAATTATTAGAAATCGCCGTAACTTACAGAAAACAAAGGGCAAACTCATTTTCTAATCGGCTCAAAACGCACCCCCAAAAGACGCTGTCATCGCCTGCCGCGCCAATCCGCTTGCCCTTTTCCAACGTCTAAGAGCACAATCGCGCGCCGCCGGGTGCGTCGATGCACTCGAATCACACAAGGAGATCCGCCATGCTGCGAAGATTCTGTCTGCTCGCCTGCCTTATCGCTCTCTCTGCAACTTTCACTCTGGCTCAGGACCAAGAAAAGAAGCCGGGCGAAGCAGCGCCCGCCGTCGCGCCGCCGGTCGCAAATCCCCCGGATGTTGCCTCGCGCGATGCCATCATGGCTGCCACTTACGATGTCATTTCCGGCGATGCGGGCAAGAAGCGCGATTGGAATCGCTTCCTCTCGCTTTTCGCTCCTGGTGCGCGGCTTATAGCGGTCGATAAAAATCATGATGGTCAGTTGGTCGCGCACACTTTTTCGCCTGAGGATTACGTGAAATTGGCGACGCCGTATTTCGAGAAGGATGGCTTCTTCGAACGCGAATCTTCGCGCACACTCGAAAGCTGGGCCAATATCGAGCAGATCTTCAGCACCTACGAATCGCGCCACGCCGCTGCCGATCCCAAGCCCTTCGCGCGTGGCATCAACAGCTTTCAGCTCTTCAACGATGGTAAGCGTTGGTGGATCGTCACCATTTACTGGCAGGAAGAATCGGCGGATACGCCGCTGCCGAAGAAATATCTTGGCAAGAAACGTTGAAGCGCGGTTTTATGATTTGGGCTTGAAGATGGCCGAAAGGCGGGAGGGTCTAAAGACCCTCCCCTACGACGGCTCGGGGTGGAGGCTTGCATGTATAAGAACGATTTGCTGAAGGGCCGCAACATCCTGATCACCGGCGGCGGGACTGGGCTTGGCCGCTCGATGGCGCTGCGCTTCGCGGAGCTTGGCGCGAATTTGTTTCTTGTGGCGCGGCGGCCGGAACCGCTTGAAGCCACCGCGAAGGAGCTGCAGGCTAAGGGTGCGAAGGCCGGATTTGCGTCTTGCGACATTCGCGACTTCGCCGCGGTCGAAAAGGCCGTCGACGCCGCGGAAAAAGAGATCGGCCGCATCGACACGCTCCTCAACAATGCTGCGGGCAATTTCGTCGCTCGCACCGAGAAGCTTTCGCCCAACGCATTTACCGCCGTCGTGGGAATCGTGCTCGGTGGTACGTTTCACTGCACGCTCGCTCTCGGCCGCCGCTGGATCGAAACGAAGCAGCCCGGCAATGTTCTGAACATCGTCACGACTTACGCCTCGACCGGAGCGGGCTCCGGATTCGTTGTTCCCTCGGCCTGCGCCAAGGCCGGCGTACTGGCCATGACCCGCTCGCTGGCCGTCGAATGGGCTCGTTACAACATCCGCCTCAATGCCATCGCCCCCGGACCGTTCCCAACCGAAGGCGCGTGGTCCCGCCTGATGCAGAGCAAAGAATTCGAGGAGATGGCCATCAAGAACCATCCGATGCATCGCTTCGGCCGCCATGATGAACTCGCCGACCTCGCGGTTTATCTCCTCAGCCCGCAGGCCGAATACGTCAACGGCGACTGCGTTACCATCGACGGCGCGCAATGGCTCGCCGGAGCGGGGGAATTCAATGAGTACCGAAAGCTTCCTGACGAAATGTGGGCCCTGATCGAGCAAGCCCGCAAGAAATAACTCGCATCACGCTTCTGTGAGCGGCCCGGAAATCTTTACTCCGGCTCGCCGATGCGCTAGGCTCTTTTCGCAATTGGCATTCTGCCGCGCGGAACCAGGAGGCCACTATGTACGCGCGAGTCACGCACTTCCACATCCTCCCCGGCAAGCTCAATGAATTCTCGCAAGCGGTTCAATCGCTGATGCCGGAGCTGGTGAAGCAGAAAGGCTTCCGCGGGCTATTGGTAGTTCACACGCAAACCGCCGATCCCATCGAAGTCGAGGTTCTCTCCTTGTGGGATACGCAGGAAGATCTCGACGCTACCGAACGCAATCTCTCCTTCTATCATGCGCTCGCGCGGGTGCAGGGATTCGCGCAGGGATTTCCGTCCATTCATGTTCATCAAGTGCTGGTGAGCAAATTCCCCTGAAGATTGGCCGCTGCCGTCTTGACCGCTTGCGCGCCCGCCAGTAATCTAATTCTGTTTCGTCCAGCGAAAGAATCGTATGGATACCATTCAAGTTACGCTGCCGGATGGCGCCAAGCGCGAAGTGCCGAAGGGCACTACGCCTGTGGATATCGCGCGCCAGATTTCGCCGCGCCTTGCGGATGCCGCGCTGGTGGCGCGCGTTGCCGCGCCGAATAATGGCGAAGGCGAGCTGATCGATCTGCGGCGGCCTCTCGAGGGCGATGCCAAGCTGCAGATTCTGACCGAGAAAGATCCGGACGCGCTGTTCGTCTTCCGGCACTCGGCCGCGCATCTTCTCGCCGCCGCCGTGACCGAACTCTTTCCGAATGTGAAGCTGGGCATCGGCCCGCCGATCGAAAACGGCTTCTTCTACGAATTTTTGCGCGAAGAGGCTTTCACTCCCGAGGATCTGGCCAAAATCGAATCGAAGATGCACGAGCTTGCCGCGCAGGATTTGCCTAACGAGCGGAAGTTACTGCCGAAGCCTGAAGCCATCGAGCTTTACAAGAAATCACAGCAGATTTTCAAATGCGAGCTGGTGGAAGAAAAAGCCATCGAGCCGATGGTTTCCTTCTACACCACCGGCAAATTCATCGATTTCTGCCGCGGCCCGCACATTCCTTCCACCAAGCGCATTCAGGCGTTCAAGCTCATGAGCGTCGCGGGCGCTTACTGGAAAGGCCATGAGGGCAATCCGCAGCTACAGCGCATTTACGCGGCGTGCTTCTTCACCAAGAAAGAACTCGATGAATACTTGCATCGCCTGGAAGAAGCGAAGCGCCGCGATCATCGCAAACTCGGCGCCGAGCTCGATCTATTCAGCATTCAGGATGAAGCCGGGCCCGGCCTGATTTTCTGGCACGCCAAAGGCGGCTTGATTCGTAAGATCATCGAAGACTGGCTGCGCGACGAACTTCTCCGCCGCGGCTACGATCTCGTCTTCACGCCGCACATCATGCGCCGCGATCTCTGGAACACCAGCGGCCATACCAATTTTTATCGCGATAGCATGTTCGGCCCCGTCGAAGTCGAAAAAGCCGATTACCAGCTCAAGCCCATGAATTGCCCGGGCCACATCCTGATTTACAAATCGAAGCTGCGCAGCTATCGCGAGTTGCCCGTGCGTCTCGCGGAGCTCGGAACCGTCTATCGCTACGAGCGTTCCGGCGTGCTTCATGGCTTGCTGCGCGTCCGCGGATTCACGCAGGATGATGCGCACATTTTCTGCATGCCCGAGCAAATCGAAAAAGAAATCGAAGACTGTGTGGATTTTGCTTTCGCGGTGATGAAGAAATTCGGCTTCGAGAGCTACGCCGTCGAGCTATCGGACTGGGACCCGATGCATCCGGAGAATTACGCCGGCAAGCCGGAAGATTGGAAGCGCGCCAAAAATGCGCTGAAGACCACTCTTGACCGGCTGAAGATTCCATTCAAGCACATCGAGGGCGAAGCCGCCTTCTACGGCCCGAAGATCGACATCAAATTGATCGACGCGATCGGCCGCCCCTGGCAGCTCACCACCGTCCAGTTCGATTTCAATCTGCCTGCACGCTTCGATCTCGAATACGTCGGCGAAGATGGCGCGCGCCATCAGCCGCTGATGGTTCACCGCGCGCTCCTCGGCAGCGTCGAGCGATTCTTCGGCATGCTCATCGAGCATTATGCCGGCGCATTTCCGGTATGGCTCGCACCAGTCCAGGTCTCGGTTCTGCCGTTGAGCGAAAAGGTCGCGGACTACGCGAAGCAGGTCACAGAGAAACTCAAAGCCGCCGGCTTCCGCGTCCATCTCGACGAGCGCAACGAAAAGTTGCAAGCCAAAATCCGCGACGCCCAAATGGAAAAAATCCCGTACATGCTCGTCCTCGGCGGCAAGGAAGCCGAAGCCGGCACTGCCTCGGTCCGCCATCGCACCAAAGGCGACCAAGGCGCGATTCCACTGGATCAATTCATAGCCAATCTCCGCAACGAAATCGCCTAGGTCTAGTAGGGGAGGGTCTTCAGCCCTCCCGGTTTTCGGCCGCTTTCAACCGCGAGGACATGGATGAATATTTTCAAGCCGCCGGCGAGCCGAAGGACGAAAAGCGGTACGACACTGGCCATGAGCTGATGAACATGCACATCGGTCTCCCCCGCGATAAGTGGCTCCGCGAGCAAATCGGCATCGAGCCTATCGCCCCATTGAGGAAGCAAGCTCTCAAAAACGAGAAATAGGCCGGCGGACTTCGCTTGGTGCTATAATTCTTTTGCCATGCTGCAAAATCTCGGACAAGTAATTTGGATCGGCTTGGTCGTTGTGGCGCTAGTGGCCTTCCGGTTGCTCTGGGGCCATCCCGCGTTCAATGCCATGATTCGGTACTTCCCCGAGAGCTGGCAGCGCTGGCTGCTGGATCGGCCGCGTACTTCCGCCACGAAGCCCCATTGAGACCTTTCCTGGCAGCAATTCCGGACCGGGAATGACGCGTCTTTCTGCGGCTCAGCTCGTTTGTGCCTCCGAGGCGTCATGCTATACTTTCTGCCCCGTACCTCTCGCGGGCTTGCCTGTGGGCGGGGTATCATTGCGGGGTTTCTTCTGGAGGTGGGTTTATCGCTGAGCGTGGAGCTAGCAGCAATAGCGGTCTGCGGGTGAATGAGCGCATCCGGGCGCGCGAAGTCCGCGTGGTGGATGAGGCCGGAAATCAGCTCGGAGTGATGTCGCTCTTCGATGCTATGAAGGCGGCACGCGAGGCGGGGCTGGACGTTGTGGAAATCTCGCCCACGGCCGTTCCCCCAGTCTGCAAGCTCGTGGACTATGGGAAATTCCTCTACGAGCAGAATAAGAAAGCGCACGAGCAGAAGAAGCATCAGAAATCCGCGCACATCAAGGAAGTGAAATTCCGGCCGGCGACGGCCGAGCACGACTACCAGGTGCGCAAGAACCAGATCATCCGGTTTCTCGGCGAAGGCCATAAAGTAAAGGCCATGATTTTTCATCGTGGCCGCGAAATGGCGCACCAGGATGTGGGCCGCGCCAAGATGACGCGCCTGTTGAAAGATATCGGCGATCACGCGCAGGTGGAATTCGGCCCGCGCATGGAAGCGAATATTTTGCTAGCGCTTCTGGCACCGAAAAAGGGCGCGGTTGCCGGCAAGTCGGCGGGCGGGCAAGCGTAATGTAGCGCAGGTCTTTAGACCTGCGGTTTTTCGCTGTTCTGTGAAATTGAGATAAGGCAACAGGTGCTGAATTGTCAAAAGCAAAGCCAAAAGTTCGCAAACTAAAAACGCATCGCGGCGCGGCCAAGCGCTTCCGCGTAACGAAGACCGGCAAAATCATGCGCCCGCACGCCTTCAAGCGCCATTTGCTCGGCACGAAAAAGCCGAAGCGCATGCGCCATCTTCGCCGGTCGGTCCAAGTCGATCCGTCGGACGCGAAGAAAATCCGGCGCATGTTGCCGTACTCTTAGAGTTTCGTTTTCGTAGGTCATTCCCGCGCCAGGCAGCGCGAATTCCCGCCACGGCGGGCCTGCCGGCCGGATGTTCCGATCCTGAGAATTAGGATCGGAGCACAGCGCCGCTTCAAGTGGTATGAAATGGAAGCGGCCAACAAAACTCGCCGTGGAGATCGCTCGTGCGTTTTGCAGGCTGCGGGCTTTTGCGTCCGCCGACTGCCACTCGCCCAGGCATTCTCCACGTCTGAAATCATTCGCACGCACTCAAACGAGGAGAATCGCAAATGTCTCGAGTCAAACGCGGAACCAAACGTCGCGCCAAGCGCAAGAAGCTACTCCGCCACGCTAAAGGCTTTTTCCTAACCAAAGGCAAGCTCTACAGATCAGCCCGCGAGGCGGTAAATCGCTCGCTGCGCTATTCCTATCGCGATCGCCGCAATCGCAAGCGCGATTTCCGCACGCTGTGGATCCAGCGCATCGGCGCCGCCGCGCGCAACAATGGCCTCTCTTACAGCCAATTGATTCACGGCCTGAAGGTAGGCGGCATCGACCTGGATCGCAAGATTCTGGCGGATATGGCGGTGAACGACGCAGCGGGCTTCACGTCGCTCGTCGAATCAGCCAAGTCGCATCTAGCCACCGCTAAACCGGCGAAATCTTAGCGGCAGTTGTAGGGGAGGGTCTTGAGACCCTCCCGATTTTCGGCCCCGTCCCAGTCGGCATTTCCCGGTGTGCGCCATGACCGCTCTCGAAAAAACTGCTCAACGATTCGATCAGCTTGGGGCGTCTTCGGCGTCGGACATAGGCTCGCTCATCGCCGAGTTGCGCTCGCTCGCGGACGGCGAATCCGCACAAATCTGCGGTACCGATTCGCTCGAATCCTTCCGCGTGAAATGGTTGGGCCGCCGCGATGGCATTTGCTCGCGCATTACCGAAAATTGGCTCAAGCCCGCGCCACCCGAACACAAGAAAGCGATCGGCGCCGGGCTGAATGAACTGCGCAGCGCATTGGAAGCGGCGATCGAATCTGCAAAATCCGCGGTCACCGATCTCAGCTCGGGTCCGGCGATCGATCTTTCGCTTCCCGGCGTCGAACGCCCCGTCGGCACACATCACCTGATCCGCCAAACTTACGAAGAAGTCGAGCGCATTTTTCTTTCGCTCGGCTTCAGCGTCGTCGAAGGCCCGGAGATCGAAACGCCTTACTACAATTTCGAGGCACTCAACATTCCCGAATTCCATCCCGCGCGCGACAACATGGACACCTTCTACATCGAAGGCTCCGGCGGCCATCTTCTGCGCACTCACACTTCGCCAATGCAAATCCGCACCATGGAGAAGCAGCCGCCTCCGGTGCGCATCGTCGTGCCGGGCAAGGTTTATCGCCGCGATAATCCCGACGCCACGCACGGCTACATGTTTCATCAGATCGAAGGGCTAGCGGTGGACAACGACATCACTTTTTGCGATTTTCGCGGCACAGTCGAGCATTTCGTGCGCGAATTTCTCGGCGCGAAAGTAAAGACGCGTTTGCGGCCGAGTTATTTTCCGTTTACGGAGCCATCGGCCGAAGTGGACGCGTCGTGCCACGTCTGTGGCGGCGAGGGTTGCCGCACGTGCAAATTTTCCGGCTGGATCGAGATGTTCGGCGCGGGCATGGTGAATCCTGCGGTGTATGGCTTCGTGAATTACGATCCGAAGCGGCTTTCGGGCTTCGCTTTCGGAATGGGCGTAGATCGACTTGCGATGCTGCGCTACGGCATGACGGATTTGCAGGTGCTATTCCAGAACGACGTGCGCTTCCTGCGCCAGTTTCCATAGTGAAAGTCCTCTTCCATTGGCTCAAAGAATTCGTCGACCTCAAAGCGACGCCGGCCGATTTGCGCGCGCGGCTTTCTATTTCCGGTACAGCCGTGGACGCGATCGCAGAATCCGCAGCCGGCCCGATCCTCGACGCCGAGCTGACAGCCAATCGCCCTGACTGTCTCGGACACTACGGCGTAGCCCGCGAAGCCGCCACGCTCTACCGACTCGCGTTGAAGCCCGTCCAACCAAAATTCGCGGAATCGGCGGCGCCGGTATCGCAGGCTACGAGTGTGTCTATCGAAGCCCCCGAGCTCTGCTCGCGCTTCACTGCCCGGGTCGTTCGCGGCGTAAAGGTGCAGCCGTCGCCCGACTGGCTCCGCCAGCGTCTCGAAGCCCTCGGCCATGCCTCGATCAACAACGTCGTGGACATCACCAATTACGTTATGCTCGAGCTTGGCCAGCCGCTGCATGCTTTCGATCTCGACAAAATTGCCGAGCACCGCATGATCGTCCGCCGCGCACGCGCTGGCGAAAAGCTCCGCACCCTCGACGGAATCGAGCGTACGCTCACCGCCGGAACGTGCGTCATAGCCGATTCATCGCGCGCCATTTCCCTCGCCGGAGTGATGGGCGGCGCTGACACCGAAATCGGCTTCGCCACGCGCAACGTGCTGATTGAAGCTGCGTGGTGGGATCCAATCTCGATTCGCCGCACATCGAAGGCTCTGAATCTGCGCACGGAAGCCTCGATGCGCTTCGAGCGCGGCGCCGATCTCGAGATGGCCGAGCTTGGTTCGCGCCGAGCCACCGAACTAACGCAGCAGCTCGCGGGCGGCGAGGTTCTCAGCGGCGGCGTGGATGTATATCCGGGCCAAGAACCGCAGCGCAAACTCGAGCTGACGCGAAAAGAAATCCTGCGCGTGATGGGCGCCGACGTTCCCGATCGCGAGATCGAAGACATACTCGGCGCGCTGGGCTTCGCGCCCGTGCGTGTAGATGTGAATCGCGGCAGTGCGGGCTCGCTCGCCGCGGTCTGGGAATGCCGCCAGCCGTCGTGGCGCCGCGACGTCACGCGCGAGATCGATTTGATCGAAGAAGTCGCGCGCATCCATGGCTACGACAAATTTCCGCCACGCATTCCGCCATCGAAGCAGGCTGCGTTGCGGCAGCCGCGCGCGCAAGCCGAGGATCTGGTACGCCAGCGGCTCGTCGGACTGGGCTACCACGAGATTGTGACAATTCCGCTCGTCGACAAGGATCAGGATGCGCTTTTCCGCGACGCGAAAACCGCGCCCGCAATCATCAGCAATCCGCTTTCAGAAGAAGCCTCCGCGATGCGCAGTTCCGGTGCGGTGAATATGCTCGCCACGCTCGAGTGGAATCTCAATCGAGGCCAGCGCAATTTGCGGCTCTTTGAAATTGGCCGCACTTACGCGCTGGAGGCTGGCAAGCCTGTCGAAACGCGCATTCTGACGCTGGGCGCCACGGGCTTGTCGCGCGAGAAAACGATCCACGACGACGCCCGCGAATTCGAGTTCGCTGACCTGAAAGGGGACCTGGATCGCCTTGGCGAGCTCGCAGGCAGCTTCGAATGGAAGCCGGGCGCACCGGCTTGGCTCTCGCCTGCTGCGGCCGCGCAAATCCTCGCGTCAAATCGCGGCACCGCAACCGTAGGCGTAGCCGGAAAGATTGGCCGCAAAGCTGCCGAGACATTCAAGCTGCGCCAGGATATTTTTTATGCCGAGTTGAAGCTGGATTCGCTGCTGGAAGCCGTTGACGCCGCCCGCGCGTCGCGCCGCTACGAGCCGCTGCCGCGCTTCCCTGCAGTCGAGCGCGATTTCTCTCTGCTGCTGAACGACGGTACAACTTTCGCGCAGGTAGTGGAAACAATCCGCGCCCTGAACATTCCGGAGTTGCAAAAAGTAGAAGCCGTGGATCTATTCCGCGGCAAAAATGTGCCCGCGGGAAAATTCTCGCTACTAGTCCGCGTAACGTTCCAAAGCAGCCAAGCCACGCTAACGGACGCCCAGCTAACAGATTTCTCCACTCGCATCGTCAGCGCCCTGGAGAAGTCGTTAGGCGCCACGCTTCGCGCAAGCTAACGTACCGCTGGCATCCCCGCCGGCCTCTTACGAGCGCAAATCACAACTAGAACTGCGATCATGCGCGGACTTGCTCCGTCTATATCTTTCAGCTGTGGCGTGTTTTGAGGTCGTAAGAGGCCGGCGGGGACGCCAGCGGTACAATTACGCTCGCTCCGCTCGCGACGACGCGTAACTCCCTAGCCCTTCGCGTCACCCACTGCGGCTTCTTCTTCCAGAATCGCTGCGGCTGCGGCTACGCGATCGCCTTCATCCAAGCGCAGCAATCGCACGCCTTGCGTCGAGCGGCCCGCTTCGCGGATTTCGCCAGAATGGACGCGGATCACCTTGCCCTGGCCGGTGATGATCATCACGTCGGAATCTTCTTTCACTTGCAACGCAGCTACGACCGGCACCGTTGCGATCTGTGGACTTGAGATTTATCACGCCCTTGCCGCCGCGCGACGTCACGCGATACTCGGCGAGTGGCGTGCGCTTCCCGTAGCCCTTCTCGGCAACCGTGAGCATCAGCGACGTTAGCGATTCGCGGATTTGATCGCTCTCGAGCTCGTCGAGATTATCGGTGGTCTTCTTGAACTCCTTTTTGATGATTTCGAAGTCCGGCTGCACCGCGTCCATGCTGACGACGAAATCGTCCTTCGCCAGATCCATGCCGTTCACGCCGCCGGCAGCGCGGCCCATCGCACGGACTTCGGTCTCTCGGAAGAGAATGGCCTGGCCGTCGCGGCTCGCGAGGAAAACCATCTGCTTGCCGTCGGTGAGCTTCGCGCCGATCAATTCGTCTTTCTCGTCGAGACTGATGGCGATGATTCCCGATGGGCGCGGATTTGAAAATTCCGCAAGTTCGGTCTTTTTCACCGTTCCGTTGCGGGTGGCAAGAAAGACGAAGCGATTCGCCTCCTCGAGATTCCGCGCCGAGACGACGGCCGTCAGCTTTTCATTCTCCTGGAAACGCACGAGGCTGGTGATGGCCTTGCCTCGCGTCGCGGCTGCCGCTTCTGGAATTTCGTACACCTTCAGCCAGTAAATCCGGCCCTTCGACGTAAACAGCAAAATGTAGCTGTGCGCCGAGGCCACAAAGAAATGCTCGACGAAATCCTCTTCGCGCGTGCGCGCGCCGATGCGCCCCTTGCCGCCGCGCGACTGGTGCCGGTACACATCCACCGAAGTGCGCTTCACATAGCCCGCGTGGCTCACGGTGATGGCCATTTCCTCGTCTTTAATCAGGTCTTCGAGCTTGATCTCTTCGACGCGGTCCACGATTTGCGTGCGCCGCTCGTCGCCATAGAGTTTCACCACTTCTTTCAGCTCCGCGACGATCACGCTGCGCAGTTTCTTCTCGCTGGCCAGAATTTCGCGCAGCTCGGCGATGCGCTCGCGGATCTGCGCCAGCTCCTTGAGAATGTCGTCCACGGAAAGCTGCGTCAGGCGGTGCAATTGCAATTCGAGGATGGCGTC
This sequence comes from uncultured Acidobacteriota bacterium, assembly GCA_963707165.1. Classification (GTDB taxonomy): domain Bacteria; phylum Acidobacteriota; class Terriglobia; order Acidiferrales; family UBA7541; genus Palsa-147. Next base: position 985,891 of record CAVPPO010000003.1, read on the forward strand.
GATCTGGATGTAAGTCAGACCAACGTGCTCAACGCGGGCAGCGCCTGCGATTCCGTACTTCTTGTGATCCAGTTTGATGCCGCGGACTGTGGTTTCTTTTCCGCCGACGAGGACGCGCACGGAACGATTCTCGAAGAATTCGAACAAATTCTGGCGTGCGTTCGCGCGGCTGGCCGATCCGCGAATGATTTTGATGACCTCGTCGATGTAATCGAGCGCAATCTGATACCCGAGCAAGATATGCTCGCGCTCTTCAGCCTTGCGCAAATCGAATTGCGTGCGCCGGCGGACGACATCCACGCGGTGCTCGATGAAAAGCCGGAGAAGTTCAACCAACCCCAGCTCGCGCGGTTGCCCGCCGACGATCGCCAGCAGAATCATTCCGAACGATTCCTGCATCTGCGTGTGTTTGAAGAGATGATTCAGAATGATCTCGGGCTCTTCGTCGCGCTTCACTTCGATGACGATGCGCATGCCGTCGCGGTCGCTTTCATCACGAATGTCGGCAATGCCGTCGATCTTTTTCACCTGCACGAGCTCGGCGATGTGCTCGATGAGCCGCGCCTTGTTCACTTGGTACGGCAGTTCAGTAATGACGATGTCCTGGCGATCCTTGCCGCGCGCTTCGATCGCTGCTTTTGCGCGCACCTGGAACGTGCCGCGGCCGGTCTTGTAAGCCTGCTCGATTCCTTCGCGGCCGTAGATGTATCCGCCGGTCGGAAAATCCGGACCGGGAACGAGCTTCATGACCTGTTTCAACGTCGTCTCAGGATTTTCAATCAGCAAAATCGCGGCTTCGATTGTCTCCTTGAGATTGTGCGGCGGAATGTTCGTGGCCATCCCGACGGCGATGCCGCTCGAGCCATTGACCAGCAAATTCGGAATCTTCGTTGGGAGGACGGTCGGTTCCTTGGTGCTCTCGTCAAAGTTCGGAACGAAATCTACGGTTTCCTTTTCGATGTCGGCGAGCATCTCTTCGGCCATTTTCGAAAGGCGCGCTTCGGTGTAACGCATGGCCGCCGGCGGATCGCCGTCCACCGAGCCGAAATTTCCCTGGCCGTCGATGAGCGGGTAGCGCATGTTGAAGCCCTGCGCGAGGCGGACGAGGGCGTCGTAAACGGGCGAATCGCCGTGCGGATGGAATTTGCCGAGGACTTCGCCGACGATCTTGGCGCACTTGCGATACGGTTTCGTCGAGGTCAGGCCCAGTTCGTACATGCCGAAAAGAATTCGGCGATGGACGGGCTTCAAGCCGTCGCGCACGTCCGGCAGCGCGCGGCCGATGATTACGCTCATCGCGTAATCGAGGTACGACTTCCTCATTTCCGCTTCGATATCCACCGGCGTTAAAATTGATTGATTCGGTTCGTCAGCCATTTCTTCCCCGTTGTTAAATTGATCTCAGACTGCGCGGGCGATGCCCGATCGTCACCTTTTTTCCAAAACGTAACTTTTCACCGCTTCGAAAGCGGAAGCGTTATTCGAAAATCGCTGCGGCCCAAAATGAGCTTCGAGGCGCGAAAGTAAATTGGCACATTCGGCTTCGCTCGCGCATTCAAATGCCACCCCGCGCTCCATATCCGGCGAATTCGTCGGCGACGCCTTGAAATCGGAGCACGAAATTCCTCGCAATCCCGGCAGCGTTTCCCAATTGAGTTGATACATCATCCGATTCGGGCGGCTGCGCGCGTGACACGCCACTTCCACGACACCAGACCAACTGCCTCGCCGATTGCAAATCCCCACGGTGCGAAGATGAGCCACAGCGGAGCGAGCACCCCGTGCGCAGCCGCCATGAGAATCACAATAGCAATGACCATCAGAATCACGCCCATGCAACCGCCTCCCACCACGTAGAGCAGGAACCGCAGACTCTGCCTAGGCGCTTTCGCTGTGCCTCGAGTTTGCCGCCACAACATCACCAACCCAACACAAGAAACAACGAAGGCTGGGCTGAGCAGCACTACCCATGCGCGCATTCTTAAGTCCGTGTCGCCGCCTCCGTGCGCCCGGGCGTAAACCCCGCTTCAAAATTTCCAGCGCGTGGCCGACACGGGAAAATCGCGCTCGTGCCACGCGAAAGCGACGCGCGGCTTCATGGCCACGATGTACGGCACGCCCGGCGCGTCAGTGAGCTTCATTTTATATTTCTTGAGATACGCGGCGTCGATCGCCTTGATTGTGTCCGCGTCGCTGATCTCGTGAGCCGTGCATTCGAGAATCACCGCCTCGTCTCCGCTTTCCAGATGCACCGTTGCCACAGGATTGTGTTGAATGTTGCGCGCCTTGCGCGAATTCCGGTCGGTGCCGAATATCACCGCACCATCCATCACACGCCCCACACAGGCATCGAGTGCGGCCGTCCATCGGGACGCGAAGTAGCCACCCAGTAGTTCCTCGATTTCGCCAGCTGCGCGCAAGCATCCTTCCAAGCGACGAGGCCTTTGTCGTCGGTCTTGATGCCATACCCTGTGGAGAATGTCGGCCGGCCGCGCGAAGGTTCTGGCATCGAGCGTTGGGTGCCGTTGGATGCCACCGCGCGTCGAATACTTCGCCGCACAGCCTGCTTCTTCGCCATGTGGCCTCCTTCCGCAATCCCGGCTAATGAGAGAAAACGCTGTCATCCCGAGCGCAGTGAAGGATCGGCAGTTGCTTTCGCTCCCAAGAGCCGGTGCTTCGATCGGGCCGCGATTACTTAAATATCCAAATTCACCACGTCCAGCGCGTTTTCCTGAATGAATTTGCGGCGCGCGTCTACGTTTTCCCCCATCAGCGTCGTAAAGATCTCTTCTGCAGCCACCGCATCCTCGAGCTTCACTTGCAGCAGCGTGCGCGTTTCGGCGTTCATGGTGGTCTCCCACAGTTGAGAGGGATTCATTTCGCCGAGACCCTTGAAGCGGGTGATGGCGAATTCGCGCTTGGCATCTTCGAGCACGTACGCGAGCACGCCGTCGGAATCCTCTTTGGTCACCTTGTCGCCATTATGGCTGACCGTAAAAGGCGGGCGATCGAGCGTGTCGATGGCCTGCTTCAGCGTGCGCAGCCGCTTGTAATCGGCTGTTGCCGCCAGCGCCCAGTTGATACGGCGCTCGCCGCCATTTGAAAGCACCAGTTCGTAGAGACTGTGCTCTTCGTCAAAATCGATTTTGGTTTCGAGCTTCAGCTTAGCTTTTTCAATGGCCTTCACCACCTCGTTCAGCTTTTTCTTGTCGGCGAAGTCAGTCTTCTTTTCGATGTCGCTATCAGCGAGCAGGGCCACGAGCTTGGCCTCGTGCAGGCGGCGCTTCAATTTCGCGGCCACCTGCGCGTATTCCTGAACATTGAGCAGGAATTGTGTAAGTGCGCCGCCCTCGAGCGTCTTGCCGTCCTTGCCCTTCACGGCGTGCTCTTCAGTGGCGCGCTTCATCAGCTCGCGTGAGAATTCGCGTTCATCGCGAATGTAACGGTCCATCTTGCCGCGCTTCACGCGATAGAGCGGCGGCTGCGCGATGTAGATGTAGCCCTTCTCGATCAGCTCGCGCATGTGCCGGAAGAAAAACGTGAGCAGCAAAGTGCGAATGTGGCTGCCGTCCACGTCCGCGTCGGTCATGAGAATCACTTTGTGATAGCGCAGCTTGACCGCGTCGAAATCGTCTTTGCCGATGCCGGTACCGAGAGCCATGATGATCAGCCGCAATTCTTCGTGGCCGAGCATTTTGTCGTAGCGCGCCTTTTCAACGTTGAGGATCTTGCCCTTGAGCGGCAGGATGGCCTGATAGCGGCGATCGCGGCCTTCCTTGGCCGAGCCTCCGGCCGATGGACCCTCGACGATGAACAGTTCGCAGCGCGACGGGTCGCGTTCCTGGCAATCGGCCAGTTTGCCCGGCAAACCGCCGGAATCAAGCGCCGACTTGCGCCGTGTGAGCTCGCGCGCTTTGCGCGCGGCTTCCCGCGCACGCGCCGCGTCAATGCACTTGCCGATGATTTTTCGCGCGATGGAGGAATGTTTGTCGAAGTATTCGCCGAGGCGATCGTTCACCATCGTCTCGACGGTGCCCTTGATGTCGCTATTGAGCTTGCCCTTGGTCTGGCCTTCGAATTGCGGCTGGGGCAGCTTCACCGAAACGACGGCGACGAGGCCTTCGCGCACGTCGTCACCGGTAATCGAAATCTCGTCCTTCTGCTCTTTCAACATGCCGAATGAACTGGCGTAATAGTTGATGGTGCGCGTGAGCGCGGAGCGGAACCCGGAGATGTGCGTGCCGCCGTCCACGGTATTGATGGTATTGGCGAAGGCGAAGACATTTTCGGCGTAGCTATCGTTGTACTGCACTGCGATTTCGATCTCGACGTTGTCTTTCTTGCCTTCGAAATAAATCGGTGAATCGTGCAGCGTGGTTTTGCCGCGATTCAGATGCTTCACGAATTCGGCAATGCCGCCGGTAAATCGGAATTCGGTTTTCTTGTTGCCGCGCTCGTCATCGAGCGTGATTTTCAGGCCTTTATTCAAGAAGGCCAGCTCGCGCAAACGTTGCGAAAGTGTGTCGTAGCTGTAATTCGCTGTGGTGAAAATCGATTGGTCGGCATGAAAAGTGACTTTCGTGCCGGTCTTGCGGGTCTTGCCCGTCACCTTCAGCTTCGAAGTCGGAACGCCCTTCTCATAGCTCTGCTCCCAAACTTCACCTTCGCGATAAATTTCAAGATCAAGCCAATCGGAGAGCGCATTGACGACCGACACGCCTACACCATGCAAACCGCCCGAAACTTTATAAGTGTCGCTATCGAATTTTCCGCCGGCGTGCAGCACAGTCATCACGACTTCGGCAGCGGGCTTTTTCTCCGTAGCGTGCATGTCCACCGGAATGCCGCGGCCGTTGTCCACCACCGTGACGGAATTATCGTCGTGCACCGTCACATTGATTTCATCGCAGAAGCCGGCCAACGCCTCGTCCACGGAATTGTCCACCACTTCCCAGACGAGATGGTGCAGGCCCAGCTCGCCCGTCGAGCCGATGTACATGGCCGGGCGCTTGCGCACCGCCTCCAGCCCACCGAGCACTTTGATGGAAGTAGCGTCGTACTTGTGCCCCGGGCCTTTGCCGGCCGCACCATTCTTTTCACCCATGATTGGACCGCTCCTCAGTTGCGTGTGCAGGAAGGCGTGCGAAGGAACTCGACACTTGCCTTCCCCTGTGGCCCTCGCTGGCTGCATGGAGCGCGGGCTCGAAGGGTAATCGTTCGCTTCATCCCGCCCCACCCCGGCGAGCCGGAGGGGCGCGGCGAAGACAGTTTCTCCTTGCGGAGAATCGCGGCGGGCTGGCGGCTCAGCGCCCTGGCGTTTGCCCCGATGTGCATCGGAGCGGCGCGTAAAATTCGAGCTGCTTGACCCCGCTTAAGTGCCGGTCTGGAGGAATCCCGAGACCAACGACGAACGGAAAAATCTTAACCGATTCACGCAGATTTCTCAAGGCGATTCTTGCAGCCGGAAGGCGGTATAACCTTTTAGTTTCAATGGTTTACAGGATGAGCTTGACCGTACGTAGTTATTCAGATGCTGCGAGATTCGCCCCGAACGTGATGGCCGATTTTATTGTGCAACTGTTCGCCGCGGTGAGCAAAAATCAGATGCGCATGGGCATTACAACGTAGCGGTAGCGCGTGGCTTCGTCCGCGAGAGGGCGCAGTTGGCCGGCGGATTGTTCATCTTTCAGCTCGAAGGCGATGGGGCCGTCAGCCGCGGCGGCTAGGAAATCTAGGATGTATTGCGCGTTGAAACCGATCGCGAGCGGCTCGCCCTTATATTCCTTCTCGATGGCTTCCTTCGCCTCGCCATATTCAGGGCTTGAAGCGGAAATTTCGATCGCTTCCTTCGCCAGCGTGAACTTCACTGCGCGGGAACGCGCATCGGCGAGCTGCGAGACGCGGCGCAGCGCGTCGTTCAATTCATTGCGCTCGAGCACCACCGTCTTGTTCGCATCGCGCGGCAGCACGGCTTCGTAATTCGGGAATTGCCCGGTGAGCTTGCGCGAAGTCAGCAACCGGCGGCCAAACTGAAAGAACAAATGGCTGTCATCCTGCGCAAAATCAGCTACAGCATCATCGCCCGAGCCCCCGACCAACCGCGAAATCTCCGACATGGCTTTCTTCGGCACGAGGACGCGGACTTCACTGCTCAACCCATCGAATTTCTGTGAAGTTTCGACCATCGCCAGCCGGTGCCCGTCGGTCGCCACCATGGTGATCGAATCCGGCTTCAGCACCAAGAGCGCCCCGTTCAACGTATAGCGCGATTCCTCGAGCGAAATCGCAAACGTAGTCTTCGAGATCAAATCGTTCAGCGTCGCCGCAGGAATTTTCACCAGCACATGCGGGAACGACGGCAGAATCGGAAAATTATCCCGCGACATCCCCACCATCTTGTAAGTCTTGCGGTCGCAACTAATCTGAATCCAATGATTATCAAGCAGCTTGAACTTGATCTCCTCATCCGGCAGCAATCGCACCAGATCAAGCAGCTTTTTCGCTGGGATCGTCCCCGAACCATCCTTCTTCACTTTCGCTTCGCACGAAGTCCGGATGCTCAACTCGAGATCGGTGGCGGTGATGGACAGGCGATTGCCGTGCGCCTCAAAAAGAATATTCGACAGGATGGGAATGGTCGTCTTGCGCTCGACCACGCCCTGCGTCAGCTCGAGCTCCTCGACGAGGTCGTACTTCTTCACGCTGAATTCCATATCCGTCTGTCCTCGCGCTGCGTCTTTCGTGGCTTGCGTGCTGGTGGCGTTCATAGTGTGTGCCTACTCTACAGCTTTTCTCCTTCAGGATAAAGATAAGACCCCGCCGTCGTCGCCGCAACTGTGGAAATTGCGGATATCGCTCCATACCGCTGAGGGGAAGCGCATTGAGTGGTTTGCAAAGCTGTGGATGGAAATCGAACGCCGAGGAAGAACCGCTGAAGTGCCGCCACGTCCACCGTCATAGCCCACGAAGCCCCGGGGATTCACAGCGCGTCCACAGCGAATCAACAGCCCAAAGCCCGCCGCGCGGGCCCGCCACGAGCTAATCTCATCCGAATGAGTCGAGTAGCCTGTTGATCGTCTTGTTCAAATCTTTGTCCGCGCGGCGCAATGTCTCGATCTTGTGGATCGAATGCAGCACCGTAGTGTGATGCTTGCCGCCAAATTGCCGGCCGATTTCCGGCAGCGATGCGGACGTAAGCTGCTTCACCAGGAACATCGCCACCTGGCGCGGGAACGCGATCACTTTCGAGTTCGACCGGATCTTCAAATCCTGCGCACGCAACCCGAAATGCTCCCCCACGCGCTTCTGAATCTGCTCGATGGTGACTTTCTTTTCCTGAATCTCGATGATGTTCTTCAACACTTGCTGCGCCGTGGCCAGATTTACTTCAGCCCCGGTCAGCGAAGCAAACGCGATCAACCGGATCAGCGCGCCTTCCAGCTCGCGAATATTCGACTTGATCGACCGCGCGATGTACTCAGCGACGTCATCAGCCAGCCGCACGCGCTCGTTCTCCGCCTTCTTCTGCAGAATCGCAATTTTCGTTTCCAGGTCAGGCGGTTGAATATCCGCAATCAAGCCCCACTCGAATCGCGAGCGCAGCCGCTCTTCGATCGCCGAAATCTCCTTCGGCGGACAATCCGAAGAAATCACAATCTGCTTCTGCTGGTCGTAAAGCGCGTTGAAGGTATGGAAGAACTCTTCCTGCGTCCGCTCGCGCGTGGCGATGAATTGAATATCGTCCACCATCAGGACGTCCATGGTGCGGAAGCGATCGCGGAAGCTGCTCATGCGATCGAAGCGCAGCGAGGCAATCACTTCGTTCGTGAATTTCTCGGCGCTGACGTAAGTAAGCCGTATCGCAGGATTGCGCTTCTTGATCGAGTGGCCGATCGCCTGCATCAAGTGCGTCTTGCCCAATCCCACCCCACCGTACAGAAACAGCGGGTTATAGGACTTCGAGGGCTGTTCGGCCACCGCTTGGGCGGCGGCGTGCGCAAACTGGTTTGACGCCCCGACAATAAACGTCTCAAAAGTATACCGGGGATTGAGCTGGTGGCTGACCGAGTCGAAATCGAGCCGCGCCTGGGTCGAGGGCACCCCTTCCGCCGCGTCCTGCTCCACGCAGATGTACTCGATCCGCGCGTTCTCCATCCCCACTTCCACCAGGACGCCCTGCAATATCTGCCCGTAAGTCTCCGTCAAACGCTTGCGGAATAGCCGGGTGGGCACGCGCACGACGATGCGGCCCTCATCCGCGCTTTCCAGCCGCGTAGGACGGAACCAGGTGTTAAAACTGTGTGGGTTTACCCGGCGCTCCACATGGTGCAGGATCCGATCCCACTGATTCATACCGACGCCAACCCTTCCGGACATTCCCACAGGTGTGGAAATGTTGTGGAAATCCCGCAGCCGTGCGGGAGCGATATCACAATCGCTTTCAATACAGAGGAGCGGTTAGGTCCCCAAGACCGTATTCACCCGAGGAGTGCATGGCTCCGAACGACGTCCCTAATGCGAGGCGGGATTGTGCATAAAAGAACGGTTAAGGGCAAGAGAAAATTGAGCGAAGGCCACCCACAGCTTTCACACAGAATTCACAGGATATCCACAGCGCCAAATCGGGAGAAAATGCTCAATTTTTTCAACGTTTGTTGAGAAAACAAGCGGCAGTGCGCAGAAAAGTAGCATTGGTGAATTGCACAGGCGCTTGACACTACGGTTTCTGTGAGGGCGCCGCAGGCTTCTGCGCAGGCTTGCTCTCGGACTTTTCAGCCGCTTTCTCTTCCGTATTGCCGGACATCTTGTCGGGTCGCGCAAAGGCAAACACGCCGACTGGATCGGCGGCAAGAAGCAACCGATCGGGCTCAACGAGAATCGATACCGGCTCGACGCGCGCACCTTCGGGAGAAAATGTGCGATACGTCGTTCCTTTGCGGTTGCCGTCTCGATCGTAGTGCACCAATTCGTCGCTGACGGCGATCCAGATGTCTCCTGAATCCGGGTCCACGCCAATGGCATTCACCACCGGCTTCAAATCGGCCGCTCCGCTCTTCTGATCCTGCTCCCAAATCACGCGGCGCTTGGCCGTGGCCACCGGCGCGAATTCCAGTGTGTTGAGCGTAATCTCGAGCGTGGAATAACCGAAGCGGTCGTAGCGGCGCACCGTCGGCTCCGGGTAATGCGTGAACGCGAGATAGAGATGACTCTCGCGATCGGTAATCACGCGCCCGCCGTTCAGATAGCGATTGAGCGCGAGGTGGTCGGCCAGATTGGCGAGGTCGCCGAATTCGCGGACGAGTTTGCCGTGAAGATCCAGAATCTGAACCAGGTGCCTCTCATGCACGCTGGTGATCGCAATCTCTCCGCCCGTGAGCGCTGCAACGGAGATCGGGGAATTCACCGGAATCTCCGCGACGTCCTGGCCTCCGGTTTCGATGTTGCCGAAGACGCGAATCAGATTTGCGCCGCGGTCCGCGACGTAAATCTGCCCGGCCGCGTCCACGTCGAGATCCGCGCCATAGCTGATCGCAGTCTCTTTCGTCGGCGACGCAGGTATCTTGCCGACGAACCTTCCGCCCGGCGCGAACACCATCACCGAGGCGCCCGGCGCCGTGAGCGCGTAGTAACGCCCAGCAGCATCTCGGCGAATCGCTTGCAAGCCTGGTCCGACATCCGGAAGCACACGCGCCGTAGCCGTCAACTCGAAATCCAACTCCTGCGCCCGCGCTTCAAAGAGCGTCGCAGCACCCGCAAGCGCGGCTAACGGCGGCGACAAAAACAGCGATGGCGGACGTGAGCCGGAGTTTCATGGGATTCAAATTGTAGCGGCTGCAAGCACCAAAGATGCGCCGCCAACAAGAGGCGTTGCCCGGTATGCCACGGATTCAATCCGCCCGAAAAACAAGTCGTTCAATCGACCGCGCGTGCCCGGTGGATTCATCCACGTCAATCAGCACCGTGTTCATCCGCACATCCCGCTCGCTCACCGTAAATCGCGCGGGCAACCCATCGAGAAATCGCTGAATGATCCCCGCCTTATCCATGCCGATCACGGAATCGTGCGGCCCCGTCATGCCCACATCGGTGATGTAAGCCGTGCCGCCGGGCAGCACGCGTTCGTCGGCAGTCGCCACATGCGTGTGCGTGCCCACAACGACGGAAACTTTGCCATCAAGAAACCAGCCCATCGCCTGCTTTTCCGAAGTCGCTTCCGCGTGCATGTCCACGAAAATCACTTTCGTCGTCGCAGGAATCTTCGCCAATTCGCGCTCCGCCCCGCGGAACGGGCAATCAATCGGCGTCATGAACGTGCGCCCCTGCAGATTGAGCACCGCAAAAGGCACGCCATTCTTCGCCGTGCCCATGTAAAGCCCGCTCACCGGGCGACCCATTCGGAAAATTCGCCGGCCGCAAGAGCCGCGGCTGGTGCGGGAAGTACTCAAGAATTTCCTTGCGATCCCAAATGTGATTGCCGCCCGTCAAAACCTCCACACCAGATCCCAGCAGCTCGTCCGCAAGCCGCGGCGTGATACCGAAGCCGGAAGCGGAGTTCTCGCCGTTCGCGATGCACAAATCCACGCGCTGCTGCGACACGACATCGGCTAAATGGTCGTGCACCACCTGCCGCCCCGGCGATCCCACAATGTCACCAACAAACAAAATTCGCACGCGTACTACTCGATTCTTAGCCTTTGTAGGGGAGGGTCTTTAGACCCTCCCGCCGTTCGGCCACGCACTTGCGCGCGCGCAACAGTCCAGCGCGCCATATATCGCAGTCGCGAAATTTCTGGATCTTGAATTCAAAGCGGAGGAAGTCCACTTCGCCGTGCAGTGCTAGACCCTGAACCCCACGAATAAGTGGGTGCCCTGCGCCTGCTTTCAGGCTTTCCCGTACCGGCGGAGCCGGCGAGGACATGCGCAACGGCAGGACGACGGGGGCTCCCGGGGATCCAGTGTTGGTTCAAATAGGCCGTCACACCGGCACCTGCGTCGCAGGCCGCCTCCACAAATCATTGTAGCAGGAATCAATCAAGCTACGCCGCGAGCCAGCGTGCGTATTCGCAACCCGCTTCGATGCCGCCAACGCAAGTCGGTTTCGTAGCGCCGGCAGCCTGCCGGCGTTTTTGAATTTACCTTTGCACTTGCATTCGATTTTGCTGTCGCGGCCCGCAGCGCGTAGTCAAAATAAGGCCGCACTGATTCAAGCTACCTAGACAAAACCAGGCCGCTCGCGTGTCTTAACAAGTGAGAAGGCGGCTCGATGGGACGCCAGCTTGCCAGAGCAGAAGCTTAGCGCAAACGACGTGAGGCAGCTTTACGATCGGCACGGCGCCGCGCTGCTGCTCTTCGCACGCGGATTCGTCGCGGATGCAAGCGCTGCCGAAGATCTGGTGCACGGCGTCTTCCTAAACCTCCTGCGGACACGCCCAAATGTGCGGGAGGCTCCAGCCGCCTATCTCTATCGCGCGGTGAAGAATGCAGCGTTGAATCAGCACCGCAATCGCTCGCGCGAAGCCCCGCTGCCGGACCACGAAGCCTGGTTCGTGCATCGCGGTGGCGATCGTGAATCCGCACTATGCGTTGCAAAGCGCTCTGGCAGAGTTACCCGCGGAGCAGCGCGAAGCGGTCGTCATGCACATCTGGAGCGGCATGACGCTAGAGGAAGTCGCGGAGGCAACAGGCGTGCCACTGAACACAGCAGCATCGCGCTACCGCTACGCCCTCGAAAAACTGCGCGCCAGATTGAAAGGCTAGCCACGAAATGAACTCAGCAAACAGTGGTTTTGAAGGTCATGTGACAACTCCTAGCGCAATCGTCATCTCTTGCTTTTTCTTTCGTAGGGGCGCCGCTTGCCGCGCCCTCGGGCGACCGATCGGCAAAATCAACGCTCGGCCCAACCGCGGATTGCCCACTTCTGACACAGAGCTTTCAGCTTTTTCAGCAAATGGTGAAGCCCCGCAAGCCGATCGAAGGATGAGGTCAATGTATGAACGACGATGACCGCAAATTCGAAGCGTTCCTAAGCGAATTCAAGCCGCGCCGCCCCCGTCCTCTGCCGCAGGCCGAAAGCACGTCGCACTCTTGGCCCCGCCTCGCTGCGGCCGCCGCGCTGATTCTGGCCGTAGGAGGAGTCTCGCTGTGGATTGGCCGTCCCCGCATCCAGAAGATGCACAACGACGGCCAGCCGGCCGGATTGAGCGTAATAGGCGCGGCCGCGAATCATCACCAGCCGATATCCACAATCTCTCTAACTCGAGCAGCCCTCGAAGGCAGCCCAGATTTCGATCGGGAGATGAACGACATGGCACAGCGCAGCCTGCCGCGCTTCGACCGCAAAGACAGCATGCTTCGCGTCCTGGCAAAGGAATAAGAGGAGAAAACGATGCGTCGAGACATACCAATAATCCTGATACTGGCGATTTTGTTCGCAACTCCGGCACCAACGCGCGCGCAGGCGAAATCCGTGCAGCCACCCGAAACCCGCAACGCCGCCTTGCGCTACTGGCTGGCTTTCGCCGACATGCAAGACCCGCCCGCAGACAAGTCCACGCAGGATCTCCTTGAGAAAACTGCCGCGGGCGATGCGCCTTGGGATGAGTCGAAGCTGGGACCCATTCTCGACCAAAACGAGACTGCCATCCTGGCCATGCACCGCGCCACAAAACTCCCGGAATGTGACTGGGGCCTCGAGTACAGCCGCGGCCCGCGAGCTTCGATAGCCTACGTACCCCGCTCGCGCGTCCTGGCGCGCCTCAACACCCTCTACGGAATGCGCCTCATGGCGAAAGGCGAATCTCAAGCCGCCGTGGACACCTGGCTCGACGGCATCCGCTTCTCGCAACACGTCGCGCAAGGCGGCACGCTCATTTTCCAACTGGTCGGAAAAATGGCCATGCTTTCCAATTTTCGCGCGCTAACCAGCGCAGCCGAATCACACCAGCTCAATGATCAGGAAAAGACGCAGGCTCTGGCGGCTGTTCGCGCTCTGCCCGCCGGTGGCTTTGATTGGGCCCAGGCGCTCGCTCTCGAGGAGGCAACGCTAGAAGTCGGCATCCAGCAGATGGCGCAAGCCGAAAATCCCTCAGCCTATTACAAGGAAATGATGGGCCACGATGCGCCGCAGAATTTTACGGCGCCCGCTGCAAAGGACATCGGTGACTGTCGCGCGCTCTTCTCTGATGCCGAAGCGGCGATACGTCTTCCCGCCGCACAGGCCCGCGAGCGCATGCTGGCCATCGAGGCGCGCGTAAGCACGCTTCACCCCTACTTTCGCGAGACGACTCCGACGCTCACCAAAGTGAACGACGCCCGCGCCGAACTCGAAGCCTCGCGCCAAAAACTCCTAGCCGCGCTCGGCGGAAACTGAATGGCCTCTGCGAGCGCACGGCGTAGAGGTGTCGGAAGAAATCTCTTAGTTGTCATCCCGAACCCGGCTTTTAGGGTGAGGGATCTGCAGTTTCTTCGCAGTCTTGCGCGCTCTACTGAGCTCGCAAAGTCTTAATGTAAGCCACAATCTGCCACCGCCGTTCCTCCGGCAAGCCGGCCCACGACGGCATTCCCTTCCACAAATTTCCGTTGCGCAGAAACTCCACCAATTCCGCCGGCGATTTCGCCTGCACGTGCGGCGATTGCAGATTCGCCGCTTTGCCGATGCCATGGCCGTCGGCGCCATGACATTCGGCACAGTGCTGGCGGAACAGCTTTTCACCCGCGCGAATCTGATCCTCGCGACCGATGTACGTCTGCTCTCTTGCATTCGGCGCCGACTGTGGCGTAACGTCGGCCGCTTTCCCGTGCGCGCGGCCAGAGCCGGCGGCGAGCGACACGGAAGCCATCACCATCAGAATCGCGCCGCCAAATCCAAAGCTCCTCATCGGAACAAGCTCCTCAGTTTCCGGCCCAACCCGGCGAACTCGTACGACGCGCCAAAGCGCAACATAAAACGATGGCTCGCGTCGGTCAGCCCGAATGTAGGTGAAATTCGCAGATTCCAACCGCTGGGCAACTGCCACGAGAGTATCGGCGCAAAATAATGCGACGTCCCGTTCAGCGTGAAATTTGAAACCGTGCCCAGGCCGCCGTACATCTCCGCGCCCGCCACAAAATTCTCGCGGCAAAATGTGCACGCCGTCGGCGTAGCCGCCAGCCGCAGCGACCGGCTTGCACCCACCGCGTAGCCGAATTCCCACGGCTCGTGCCCCAAATTTTTCTCCGCGATGAAATTCTCCGAAACGTCCCAGCCCTTGAAATTGCTTCCCAGGATAATTTTGGTCTCGAGTTCGTGCTCGTAGTCGTTGCCTTCCGCGTTGGACTCCAGGAAATCGTCCTGTCCGTCGAAGCCCACCACTTCCTTCATAGTCTTGTCCGAGCCCTTGGTGTTTTCGTACTCCACGTACAGCACAGGGTTAATCCAATGCTGTTTCATCAGCGGATGGAAGCGGTTCTCCCAGCGGAAACCGGTAAAGACCGAGCTGTCGTGAAACGTGGATTGCCCGTCGAGGTAGAACTCGGTAGTCCACCAACCCGTCGCCCCGTATTCGAATTCCGTCCAATACGCCATGTAGTCGTTTCCGCCGCGCTGCGTGCCGTAGGTTGCGTTGAAATTGATCTCCAGATTTCCGGGCTCCTCCATCGCCTGGCCATAAGCCACAAAATACGGAGGCTCCTGCGCGCCGGCGGATGGCGCCGCCCCCGCTCCTGCCACAATCAGCGCAGAAATCCACAACAGACAGCGAATCCAGGCAAACCGCACGAACCCCCCTAGTTGATAATCGTTTACAAGTAGGCGAGGGTAGGCTACTTGTAAATTAGTGTCAAGTAAAAATCCACCCGCACCTGTGCAAATGTCACCCGGCGTGGTCCATTCGGAGCGGCTAAATTCCGCCGCGCGGCCGTATGGGCGCCGCTTGCTGCGCCCCTGCCGGCCACCGGATAGCTACAACTGAAGGATTAGAAGTGGAAGCCAAGCTCCGCAGAATAAGAGCGCGGCGTAACGTAATGCGTCCCGCTGAACGTCGAAAGGAAGTTGTACAGCGCGTACTTGTTGGTCACGTTGATCGCCGTCAACCGCAAACTCCACTTATAGCGATCCCCGCGAAAGAGGTTGTCCTCGCCAAGCGCAACGTCAAACAAACTCCGGGGCGCAACGCGCGGCGGATTGTGATCATCGTTTTCGGTGCCCGCCTTCGGCACCGTCAACAGCGTGGACCCGTACAGCGACGCCGGGCACAAGCCCGTGGGGCTGATCGGCGTCGTCGGAGTCGCGTGCACGCCGTTGCAGAATAGTCCCGCCTGGAACTGTTGATCCGGTGTCAGCCCGGACACATCTACCGTGCTGTTGTCTCCCAGCGGCCCATTTGCGCAATTCCCCCCCGCGCACGGCAGTGCACCAGCCACCAGTCCGCTGTCGTAGCGCCAGTTGAGGCCGAGCCACGGGCCTTTCTTCCACGGCTGATACTGCAGGTGAGCCGTCGAGTTGAACTTCTCGTCGTGGTCGATCCGGAAGACCTCCCCGCTCTGGCCGACCGTCACGCCCAGCCCGCTGAGTTGCGGTGGGAAAAAGCGTGCAGCCACGCTGGACATCACAACGAACGCCGTGAATCCGTGGAAGTTTGGGACGCTCGCGCGAATCGCGTATCCCGGAATTTTCGAACTCTGCCATGCCACCGGAAACGTAATTGGCGTCGCTCCGAACGTGCTGAAGTCATACCCGTTGTGGGTGTATTTCCAGATGTATTCGCCGTCAACCACAAGGTACTTCCCAAACGCCTGCTCAAACCCCGCGTGAAACTCGTTGCGGTAGCCCGGAGCCAGTGCTGCCGGCACGCAGGGGATCAGCGCCGGAATGAATCCCGTCGGGTCGTTGCAACCCGAGCTCGAGAGGACGAGGTTCTCGTTGAACGGCGACTCGAGCGTCCGCGCGTACGATATGCGCATCACGGTGTTGGTTTTCTTGATGTTGTACGCGACTCCCAGCCGCGGCTCCGCCTGCCGCGCGCTGATCAGTCCGTTGTACAAATCGCCGCGGATTCCGACGTTAAACGTCCAATTCTTCAAGCTGATCGAGTCCTGGACGTAGAGCGCGAGTTCTTTCACGTCCGTATGTCCGCGAAACGGGAACAGGGCACTCGGAGAACCCGCACACGGATCCGCCGGGTCGGTCGGCAGCGGCCGGGTCAGGTCGCTGCAGGCCAGGATCGGACTGAACGCCGGATTGATGCTGCCGAGCGGATCGAGAGGGCCTCCGCATTGCGCGCCATTCGTCACCGTGGGATCGGTGTTCGGACTTCCGTCGGCATTCAAGCAAACGGGATTAAACGTAGGATCGACGATCCCGAGCGTATCGTTCTCCGTCAGAAACGTATGCTGATACGTGACCCCTGCCTTGAGGTTGTGGATGCCCTTCACGAAAGAAATACTCGACCGCACGCCCGCGTTGGTGAGCTTTCGGGACTGCCCCACCGTTTCTGCCTGTAAGTCCGGAGCTAGGTCCGCAAGGGGATTGGCGCTCGGGTAGTAGTGGTATTGGTCTTGGCGCACGAACGCGCCAAACGTAAACGCCGTGGACGAATTGATCAGCCGCGTGTAGGTCGGCGAGATGTTAAACGTCCCGATTTTCGCGCGTTGGTCGGTTGTGCCGAGTGGACCGCCTGTAACGTTGTCAACGACTCCGTCATGAAATTCCTGATCGAATGAATTGGGATTCTGAAACCACGAGCGCGTGTACTGAAAATTCAGATGGATGGAGT
Source organism: uncultured Acidobacteriota bacterium (assembly GCA_963707165.1). Taxonomy (GTDB): domain Bacteria; phylum Acidobacteriota; class Terriglobia; order Acidiferrales; family UBA7541; genus Palsa-147. The sequence continues at coordinate 1,002,643 of CAVPPO010000003.1, forward strand.
CCGCCTGCGATAGCTGGTAGTCAACCCGGTCGAAGATGTTTTCTTCGTTGCCCTTCGCGTGCATCACCACAAACTCCGGCGGATCGAGAAACCGGCCGGAATTGAGTCCATTGGCGGCGATGAAATTCCCCCACTTGTCTCCGCCGTAGGCCACGTCAAACCCGGCCGTGGCTGTCCCAAAGTTTCCGTACGAAGAGGAAACGCTGCCCGTCGGATGCTTCACGCCCTGGCCCGAGCGCGTGGTCACATCAATCACCAAGCTCGTCTTCCCGCCGTATTCCGCCGGCGGCGCCCCGGAAATCACCTCGATCGATTGAATCGAATCCGCAGGAATCTGGTTCGAGAACACCTTGCTCTGCTGATCCGTGATCGGCTGGCCGTCCACTGAGAACGAATTTTCGGCGTGGTCGCCGAGCCCGTGAAATAATCCGTTCGAATCTGCGGCAACTCCCGGAGTCGAAAGCGTAACCAGCGAGCTCACTGATGACGACGCGCTTTCCAGCGGCAGCTTTTCGAACAGGTCGCGGTCGACGTCCGTGTGAAATGTCGATTCCGTCTCGACCAAGTCGCCGCCGTTCGCCTCCACCGTCACGGTCGCTGATGTCCCCGCAATCTGCATCCCAATTTGCAGCGCCACCGGAACCGATGAACGGAGGTCCACGTCTTCCGTGTAAGCCGCGAATCCCTTCGCCGTCACGACCAGGTGGTAAGGATTGAACGGCACGTTCGGGAATTTGAACGAGCCATCCGCACCCGTCGAGGCATATCGCGTGTAGCCGCTCACGGGATTCGTGACTTCCACCGACGCGCCGCTGATCACGCCGCCCGTCGCATCTTTCACATTTCCCGAAATCGTTCCCGAATTCCCAGTTTGCGCGAATGCACTGCCGCTGGTTAGCGCCGCGCCGAGCGACAACAGCAAAACCGCCAAATACCTGAATACACTTCGCATTTTTCCTCCATTCCCCGAACACTCGGGGATTCTGTTGTGGGCTTGTCGTTGGAAGGGCCGCCGCAAAAGAGGCGGAGCGCCAAGGCCGTGTCGGGCTCAGCGCGTGAGATTCAGACTAGTGTTCAGTCGGTAGATTTACGCAGCGGGAGGTGCGCGGGAGGAATGGTCGGCAACAAACGCCTCAACCACGGGCGTGCGAACTTCGCACTTCACCCTGTGGGCCACCGGGACCAAAACCGGCAGCTTGACGACCGTAGCCGTTTGAATCGGCGCGTTATGCGCGATGTGGCAAACCGGGCAGGCCGCGTCGGTACTCCCCGCGTGATGGTGCGCGAGGGTCGACTCCGTGGCCATAAACAGCAGCGCGAAGACGGCCAGGCAGACAAATAGAACCTGCGCCTTGCGGTGCCTCGGATTTGCCCAGGGCTTCATCGCTCTCTCATTATATGCGCCAAAAGACCATTAGACGCAAAAAAGGCTGAAGGGTTTGCCGCAAGAATCAGGGGCCAAGCTCGGTTTTAGCACTCAGATACACAGCGGCCATCGGTCAGGTGAAAATCGGAGCGGTGGGCCTGTGCTCGCTCTGTGGCCTTAACGATGTGCTCCCTGGCGTCGCGGCAACAACCTCGTGGAATTCAAAATGAACGCCAACTCCGACGAAACGTGGATAAACGCCGCTAATAGCGGGTTTAGAAATCCGGCCGCCGCCAATCCCACACCAACGCTATCGACAACCAACGTGCCGGCAAAATTCTGCATAATTATGCTTCGGCACCATCTGGCTACTCGTACCGTCTCTGCAAAATTCAACAAGTCCGACCCGATCAGCACGACGTCCGAACTCTCTCTTGCGACATCGGTCCCCGAGCCCATGGCTACGCCGACCGTCGCTCGCGTCAATGCCGGCGCATCGTTTATTCCATCGCCTACCATTACCACAACCCGCCGTTGCGCAAGCAACCCTTCGATGTGCTCCAATTTTTGCTCCGGCATCAACTCTGCGAATATTTCGTCCACGCCAAGCCATTTTCCAATGTCCTCGGCCACGCGTCTCGAATCGCCCGTAAGCAAAATCGTTTTCAGCCCCATGCCCCGCAGTTTTTCGATGGCCGCGCGCGCCTCCGGCCGTAACCGGTCGGCCACCCGAATCGAGCCGAGCAGATGCCCACCGCGCGTCACGAGCACCGCTTCGTCGTCGCCCGAGGCGCGAGATCCCGCGCCGTTACCACCGTGATTCCCATCCCGCTGCCAACTGCCCACGGTAATCTCTTCGCCGTCAATTCGCGCCACAACGCCGCGCCCGGGCGTGTACTCAAATTCCTCAGGATGCCTCACCGGAAGCTTCATCTCCGTCGCGCGGGCCAGAATCGCCTTCGCTACGGGATGTTCGGACCGGCATTCGGCGGTCGCCGCGGCTTCGATCAGCGCTTCGGCGCTGACTCCATTCGCCGGACACAACTCTTCGATCGCCGGCGCGCCATATGTCAGTGTGCCCGTCTTGTCGAGAACGATCGTATCCGCAGCGGCGAGCCCCTCGAGATATCGCCCGCCTTTGATGATCGTGCCGTTCTGCGCCGAACGGCCGATAGCTCCGAGAATCGCCAGCGGTGTGCCCGCCGCGATTCCGCACGCGCCGGCTACGATCACCACAGAAATCGTCGAGCGCATGTTATGCGTGAAAAAAAGCGTAACTGCTGCCGCGGCCAGCGCCATATATACGAGATAGCCCGCGAGCCTGTCGGCGATTCCCTGAATCGGCGCACGTGAGGCCTCGGCGCGTTCCACCGCCTCCACGATCTGTCCGAAGGCCGTGTCGCGACCGAGCCGCTCGACGCGAATCTCCAGCGCGCCCGACTGATTGATCGTCCCGGCAAACACTTTAGTCCCAGGCCCTTTTTCAATAGGCATCGATTCGCCGGTGATCGGCGCCTGGTCTACGAACGAATGTCCGCCGGCAACCGCGCCGTCAACCGGAATCCGCCCGCCGGGCCGTACAAGCACCACGTCGCCCGCAGCCACTTCCTGAATGCCCACATCCTCCCACTCTCCCGCGCGCCGAACAGTTGCCGTGCCCGGGAGCAGCTCAATCAGGCGCTTGATCGCTCTGCGCCCTCGCCCGACCGTTAGACCCTCGAGAATCTCCGCGACGAGTACAAACAGCGTGATTACGAGCGCAGTAAAAACCTCTCGGATCGCGAGCGCCGCCACGATAGCGATGGTCATCGAAAGCTCCATGGTCATCCGCCGCTCGACCATGTTCTCGTAGGCTTCGCGAAAAATAGGAAAGCCACCAACCAGCGTGCAAATTACCCCGACGGCCGTGTAATACGGGTTCGGCTGCGGCAAAAACCAAATGGCCGCCGCTGCCGCAGCCACAAATAGCGGCCGATTGATTTCCCGCCAGCCAAGCGCATGTGCGTGCTCTTCCGCACCGCCTTGAGCGTGAGCAGCATGCTCATCTTTCATGTTGCCAATCTCCAGCCCTCGTGCCTGCGTCGCTCTCGATTGATCCATGACGCCGCCTCACCACGCCCGCTCTCGAGCCCACACTCTTGACACCCACCAGACGGCTCCCAACCAGCCGCCAGTCAACCTCACTTCAAATACGCGTTGATTACCTCTACCAATTCCTCCGCCGCCTCGGCCTGCGCTCGATTTTTCGCGCCATCCGGCGCCAACACATGAAACCGGATATGCCCCTCCATCACTTCGGCCATCAATCCGTTCAAAGCTCCCCGCGCCGAGGCCATCATCTGCAGCACGCTCGCGCACTCCTCCTCCGACTCAAGCCCCCGTTCGATCGCCTCGATCTGCCCACGAATCCGCCGTACCCGCGCGAGCAATTTGTCCTTGTCCTTGGTTGTATGAGCCATTCACTTGTCCCCCGTTTGAGACCTAATGTAGTATACCCCACTATATTATTTGCTTACATGGATTCTTTTCACCGCGTGGCGCTCTCAGTTGTTTGGGTTTTTCTTGTCGGAAATTCAGGCGCCGGGCGATGGGCGTGGCCCGGTACGCACCTGTCGTGCCGACCTAGACCTGCAAAACGTCGCCGTCGTGCGCCACCATTTCATAGAGCACCGGATTCACGAAGAATCCAAGAAACAATCGCGAAATCAATCCCGCGACAATCACGATCGCAAACGGTTTCTGCGTGTCCGAGCCAATCCCAGTCGACATCGCCGCTGGCAGCAGCCCAAGACACGCCACCAGCGCCGTCATCATAATCGGCCGCAGCCGCAGCAACGAAGCTTCGCGCGTCGCCTCTCGAATTCCCAGCCCGCTCTCCAGCCGCAATTTGTTGATGTACGACACCAGAATCACCGCCGTCTCAACCGACACGCCCATCAGCGCCAGCAACCCAAGCACCGACGAAACGCTGAACGGCGTATGCGTCAATTTCAGCGCAATCAGCGCCCCCACCGGCTCCGTCATCACCACGCCAATCGCAATCGTCACCGGAAATTTGAAGTTGCCGTACAGCGCGAACAAGATCAGAAAAATCAGCAGCAACGCCAGTGGCCCAATAATCGAGAGCTGCCGCTTCGCCTCCACAAGCTCGCTGTACTCTCCGCCCCATTCGACGCGATAACCCGGCGGCAGCGACCGCGCAATCGCCCGCGTGGCCTTCTGCCCGTCCACCACCGCACGCTCCAGATCGCGCCCCTCCACGCTATATTGCACGCCGATGTATCGCGATCCGTTCTCGCGATAGATGAATGAAGCCCCGTTGCCCTCGCGGATATCCGCAAGCTGCCGCAACGGAATCTGCTGCCCCGCCGGCGTCCCCACCAGCAGGTTGCCGATCTCCTGCGGACCTTCCCGGAACCGCTCCTCCATGCGCACCACGAGATCGAAAAGTTTCTCGCCCTGAATCACCTGCGTCGCCGCCTGCCCGCCCACGGCCGCCTGAATGATCGCTTCGACGTCCGCAACATTGATTCCGTAGCGCGCCACCTTCTCGCGGTCCACGTCAATCAACAAGCTCGGCTGCCCGAGCTCGCGCACCACGGTCAGCTCCGTGAACCCCGGAACATTCTGCAGCGTGCGCTTGATCTCCAGCGCCTTCGATTCCAGCACGTTCAAGTCCGGCCCAAAAATTTTCACCGCCAGCGCGCTCTTCAGCCCCGTCAGCGCCTCATCCACCGCATCCTCAGCCGGCTGCGTGTAATTGAAAATCACGCCGGGATAAGCCTCGAGCTGCTTCTGCAGCGCCTCGATCAATTCCGCCTTGGTATGCACCGGCCCCTTTTTCCACGCCGGATCGTCATAGGGCCGCAAGCCCACATAGAACTCATCATTGAAAAAGCCCGTGGGATCCGTGCCGTCATCGGGCCGCCCCAGCTCGCTGCCCACTTCGGTCACCTGCGGGTACGCCATCAGCAAAGTTCGAATCTGCGGCGAGAACTTGCTCGCCTCTTCGAACGAAATCGTGTACGGCAGCGTCGCGCGAATCCACAGCGCCCCCTCATCCAAATGCGGCATGAACTCACCGCCGATGAACGGCACCAGAATCAGCGACGCGCCAAAAATCACCGTCGCGACAAACATCGTCATCTTCGGATGATCGAGACACCAGTCCAGGCGCTTCGCATACGTCCGCTTCATCCATTCAAACGGCCGGTTTTCCTTTTCATGCACGCCGCGCTTGAACCAGTAGGAACACAGCACCGGCACAAACGTCAGCGTCAAAATCAGCGCGCCCAGCAGCGCGAACGACATCGTATCCGCCATCGGATGGAAAAGTTTCCCCGCCGGTCCGCTCAGGGCATAGATCGGGATGTACCCGGCGATGATTACGGCCACCGAATAAAAAATCGGCCGGTCCACGTCGCGCGCCGCCGCGAGAATCACGTCGTTCAGCTTGTAATCCTGCCCCGCCCGATTTCCCAGCTCGCGATAGATGTTCTCCACCATCACCAGCGTGCCATCAATAATGATTCCGAAATCGATCGCGCCGATCGAAAGCAGATTCGCCGCCACGTCGTGCGCGTGCAGAAAAACGAACGCAAAAAGCAAGCTGATCGGAATCGTCAGCGCCACGATGATCGCCGCGCGCGCGCTGACTAGAAAAAACATCAGCACGATCAGCACCAGCACCATCCCGCGCAGCAGATTCGCCTCCACCGTATCCGTCGTCAGTTGCACCAGGTCGCTGCGGTCGTAGAACGGCCGCACCTTCACGTCCTGCGGTAGCGTCAGCGTATTCAGCTCGTTGGTCTTCGCCTCCACTCCCTTCAGCACCGTCTGCGTCTGCTCGCCGCGCCGCATCAGAATGACGCCCTCGACGGCATCGTCGTTCGAGTTGACCTTGCCGCCGTCGCGATTGTCGAATCCGAATTCGCCCAGCCGCGGCGCATATCCGATGGCCACTCGGCCTACGTCGCGGATGCGCACCGGAACGCCATTCGTAGTTCCGGCGAGAATGTTTTCGATGTCGTGCGTGTCCTTCACCAACCCCAGCCCGCGCACGTAATAAAACTGCCCGCCCTGCGAATAAAATCCGCCGCCCGTATTCGCGTTATTCGCCGTCAACTGCTGCACCACCATCGGCACGGTGATGTGGTAGGCAAAAATCCGCGCGGGATCGAGCAGCACCTGGTATTGCATCGTAGTTCCGCCGAACCCCGAATCATCCGCAACGCCCGGCACCTGCCGGTAAGCCCGCTCCACCACCCAATCCTCGAAAATCTTCAATTCCTGCGGCGAGCGGTCCGGGCTTTCGAGCACGTAGCGATACACCAGCCCGCTCGGGCTGAAGAGCGGCGCCATCGAAGGCGTAACGCCCGCAGGCAGTTGCGCATCCGCAATGCGCTGAAAAACCACCTGCCGCGCGAAGTAATCGTCCGTCTCTTCCTCAAACGTGAGCCGCAGATCCGAAAGCCCATAGAGCGAAATCGAGCGCTGCACTTCCATCTTCGGCGTAGCGCTCATCGCCAACTCCAGCGGCAACGTCACCAACCGCTCCACTTCCTCCGAAGCGTGCCCCGGCCACTGCGTAATCAATTCCACCTGAGGCGGCGAAAGATCCGGATAAGCATCCACAGGCATGCGCTGAAACGACACGCTACCGGCCACGACGACAAATAGCGTAAGCATCAGCACCAAAAATCGCTGGTTAAGCGCGAATTGGACAATCCGATGAATCATGATGTTGTAGGGGCGGGCCTGCCTCGTAGTCCCGCCCGGTTTTCGGTCCCTCTTCGTCTTTGAGTTCAAATCTGAAATTTCAAATTTGAAATCTCTTGCCTCTTCTTCTCTGCCGCCCTTCCCTCACCTCTGCAAAGAATTCGCAAACTGCAAAAACAGACTCCCATCCCCCACCACGCGATCCCCAGCATTCAATCCACTCCGAATCTGTGTCCGCCCATCGCGGCTATCTCCAATTTCCACGTTGTGCTTCGCAAACTGGTTCGATCCCGTCGCCATGTAAACGAACGGCTCATTCTCCTCATCCCGCAAAATCGCCGCGTCCGGCACAGTCAAAGCATTCTTCACCGCCCCAGCCGTCACCGCGCAGGTCACGTACATATCCTTCTTCAATTTTTCCCCGGGATTCTCCACCACGATGCGCGCCTGCAAAGTCCGCGTATTCGGATCAAGCGCCGCAGTAATGTAAGAGATCTTTCCGCTGAACTTATCCGCATAAGCATCCGTCTGCACGGACACCAAATCCCCCACCTTCACGCTAGCCAGATCGCTCTGAAACACGTTCGCCAGCACCCACACCGTGCTCATATCCGAAATCGTGAACGCCTGCGTCGCCCCGGCCTGAATCACCTGCCCCGGCGAAACCAGCCGCTCCACCACTTCCCCGGCGATCGGCGCAAGCAGCGGAATCTCCGACAGCGGCGTAGCCTGCTCCGTGCTCTCCGGCTTCGGAATTCCCAGAATGCGCAACGATTGCTCGGCGGATTCGAGATCCGCATGCGCCTGGTTACGATCCGATTCCGCCTGCAGCAAATCGCGCTCGGCGATGGCGTTGTGCGCGTAAAGGTCCTGCGCCCGCGCGTAATTCTTGTCCGCCACGCGATAGGTATCCCGCGCTTTCAAGTAAGTCGCCCGCAATTGCGAATAATCCGGGCTGCTCACTTCCAGCAGCGGTTGCCCTTGCTTCACGCGTTCCCCCGGCACCACCAAAATCCGGCTCACCGGCCCGCCCACCTGCGTGATCACTGGCGTAGTGCGAAACGCGTTGTAGGCCACCGCTCCCGAAAACCGCAGTGTGCGCACAAACTGCGACGGCTCAACGGTAACCACCTGCACGTGCGAAACCTGCTCCTCCGGAATCGAAAAAAGCTGCGGCGTCGCCGTCTTCGTTGCCGACGCCGAATACGAGGTCATCTGATCGGCTTTCTCGTCGCGACTGGTGCTGCACCCGCCGAGCGCTACTGCAACCGCCAACCCCAAGCCCGCTGCGGCTTCGCAACTTAAACCCAATCCGCGATATCTGAAATGTTTGTTCATGGCAGATTCCTTGTACCCACCGCCTCGCGCAATTGCTCCAGCGCCGTCTGGTAAGACGCGAGAGACTGCAGGTAGGCGAGCTGCGTCGCGCGATAACTCCGCTCGGCATCCAGAAAATCGAGCAGGCTCGCCGCACCGCGTTTATAGGCGTATTCGCTAATGTCCCGCGATTCCTTCGCTGCATCGAGATAACCCGAGCGATACAGCTTGATGATTTGATCGTTGGTCTGCAGATTCTCGTAGGAACTGAGCACGTCGGTCAGCACCTGCTCCACCGCCGACTTCTCGGTCTCCTGAGACTGCGCGATGGCATACCGCGTGCGTGCAATCTCGCCCTGGTTGCGATCGAATATCGGCAGCTGGATATTGAAAAACACCGCGGCCGTGTTGATCCCCGCCGTATGCGTGTAGTTCGCCGAAGCGTTCAAATCGCGCTTGCCGATCGCCTTCTGCAACTCGAACTGGCTCTGCGCCGCCGTCACTCCCTGTTGCGCCGCACGCAAATCCGGCCGCTGCCGGATCGCCAGCGCCTCTAAATCCTCGCGCTTCGCCTGCACCGGCTGATAATCCAGCTCCCCAGCCACGTCGTAATCCGCTCCCACACTCTCGAATCCAAGCGATTGCCGCAGCGACGCCAGCGCCTGCACGCGAGCCAGCTGCGCCTGCGAATAATCGGTCTGAAATTGCAGCAACTGCAGCTTGATCTTCAGATAGTCGCCTTCGCTCATGTCGCCCGCCTTCAGACGGGCTTCGCTGATGTCCACCGTGCCCTGAAAACTCTTCAAATCCTGCTCGGCCAGCGATACGGTGGCCTCTGCAAGCTGCACGCTCACGAATTCCGACGCGACCAGAAACGTCAGCGCCCGCTCGTTATCCGCCACCTGCGATTTCGTCTGCGCCGTAACGTCCAGCGCCGCCTGCAACCTGTGCTGCCGCTTTCGCCCGCGCTCGAACAGATACCCAATCCCGATATCGAATTGCGCCGACTGGTCGATGTAATCCTTCGAAAACAGGTTCGGCTGAAAGAACGGCAGAAACTGCGCGTCCCAGGAAAGCACCGGATCGGGCCGCAAATTCGCCGTAATCTCCTCGGCCTGCGACTGCTGAATCGTCGTCCGCGCCGCCTGCAGCGCGTGATTGTGCTGCAGCGCCATCTTCACCGCGTCATCGAGCGTGATCCGCACCGGCCCCTGGCTCTGCCCCAGCGTCGGAATCGCGCCCGAGCCACAAAAGACCGCAGTCATTATGAGAAAACGACTCAATTGCATACGCACAAGACCGCCATTTCGAAATCAGATGGAAGAGTGAATCAAAGAGCGAGGAGCGGTGCCGGACTCAAGTCGGGAGGATTGTGTGATTCGACCGTCACCCTGCTGAGCCGCAAGCCTCACGCCGATTGCTCAAGGGCTTTTTCGACCATCGACACGCACTTCTCCACGCGCTTCTGCAGCGGCCCATCAATGGCATCCTGCCGCCGCCGGATCGTATGCAACTCGTCGGCGATGTTCAGCGCCGCCAGCACCGCCACGCGAACTGAATCCACGGTCCGCGTCGCCTCGGCCACCGTCCGCATCTTTGCATCCACGTACGCCGCGAGTTCCTTCAGATACGCCTCATTCTCGTCGGCCTGCACGTTGTAAGCTTGACCATAAATTTCAATCTTCACGGGAACATTCTCCTCAGCTGAGCCAGCCGTATTCTCCGGCCCTCCAACCAATCTGACAAGTCCTTTGTAGCGCCGCGCCCCAGAGTAGCTTTCAGACCAATCCTCGCTCCCCTTCTGCTATGTAGTTCCGCAATCGGTAGAATAGGTTCCCCCGCCAATTGCTGCTAGCCTACCGTGGGAAATTGCGCACAAACGCGGCCGCCGCACAAAAAAGACTCCCGGCCAGCAAATCTGTTCTGCACGTTTCTATTCGAGACACAGAAGGGAGCAGAAAACGCCGTAACTCACTGAAAATAAAGCACCGAGTTCATTTCTATTCAAGACAAAAACACACCGAAATTAGTATCGGGAATCGCTCGTAACGGCTTCGGAGCCGTCCCAGAGTCTCCGAAAGACCGCCGCGCAATCTCGTCCACGCCGAACTTATTTCGCGGGCGGGGGAGGCAGGTAATATCCCGGCCGGGTCCGCACGCGCACTCCCGGCCGCGTAACGGTCACCTTGATCTCATGGAATCCCGAAGGCTCATCCCCCGGCGGCTTATATCCCAGCGTGTACTGCGCGTGAAGCTCCGCACCGATTGCATCCATCGCCTTCTCGATGGTGCGATCCTTCATCGTCGCATAGTGCATTCCGCCGGTAGCCTCGGTGGCCACTTCCAGCGCATGATTCTTCACCGCATTCGACGCATGCTTCACCACCCAGATCGCCAGCGACAGCATGTCGATATTCCCGTACACCTGCGATTCCGTCTGCGGCGTCTGCGGCACTCCCGGCGGCGTCGGCACAGGAAAAGTTCCCGGCGGCCCGATCTCCGTCGGCGCGTATGGCTTCGGCGGATTGCGCAATTCCGCTCCGAGCGTGCTCAACCCAATCGTATAAATCGTCACGTTCGCCAGCTCGGCTTCGCGCAAAGCCTCGCCAAGCTTCTTCTGGCTGCCCTCATCTTGCGCTTCGCCCACGATCAAAAGAATTCGCCGCTCGCGTGGCGGCTGCGCCGCCAGCAGCGCGACGCTCTGCGAAATCGCGTCATAAAGCCGCGCCCCCGACGAGCCCATGGGCAGCTTATGAATCGCATCCTCCACCGCTTCCGTGTCGCCCGTGAAGCTTCGCAGCACGTCGATCGAATCGTCATACGTCACCACCGCTGCTTCGCCCGTCTGCGCCATCACCGTCTGCGTGAAGACCGATGCCGATCGCCGCACCGCCGGAAGCAGCGCTTCGATCCGCGAGCTGCTCTCCGCGAGAAACACCACCGCCAGCGGATCGCCCCCCAAATCGAAATGAAGAATGTTCTGCTCCGCGCCGTTATCGAAAATATGAAAATCCTTCTGCTCGAGATCAAGAATCAATTCCCCGTCGCGATTCTGCACGGTAACCGGCGCGATCACTTCCGTAGTCCGTATAATGATTGGCTTTTCTTGCAACGGCGGCGGCTTCAAATCAACGGCAGGCTTCTTGTCTGTAGCCCCAGGCGGCGGATGAATCGGCCCCACAGGCTCCTGCGCCCGCGCAACGGCCGGCAGCGCGAAAAAAATTCCCGCGAGCAAGAGCCAAGCAACACTTCGAACATGCTCTCTCATCGGTTCAGTCTATCTGATTCGAACGTAATTCCCGGCGTTGTACGCACAGTAGCGCCGGCGTCCCTGCCGGCATCTTTCGACCACGAGTGTCCCCAAGTTCGACAATCGCGCGCGGCGCATAGCGTTAAATTTATGCCGCTACATAGTCTGAGTGGTCCGCGCGTGACTGCTGCTCCTGGCTTGATCTGTACTCGCCGGATGCCGGCAGAGACGCCGGCGCTACCGAAGCGCAAGCAGCCCGTGTTCGTTGACTTGGCTTCGGCCCCAAATTAAGATGAGCGCTCAATGATGGATTCTTCCTCGTTGATCGGCAGCACCGTCTCCCATTACCGCGTCCTCTCGAAACTCGGCGGAGGCGGCATGGGCGTCGTCTACGAAGCCGAAGATCTCAATCTCGGCCGCCGCGTCGCGCTCAAATTCCTGCCGGACGCGCTCGCCGCCGATTCGCAGGCTCTCGAACGCTTCCAGCGCGAGGCCCGCTCCGCTTCCGCGCTGAATCACCCCAACATCTGCACCATTTACGAGATCGGCCAGCACGAAGGCCGCCCGTATCTCGCCATGGAAATGCTCAAAGGCGAGACGCTCAAGCATCGCATCGCCGCCGGGCCGATCGAAACCGAGACGCTTCTCGATATCGCCACACAAATCGCCGACGGTCTGGACGCCGCGCACACCGAAGGCATCGTCCATCGCGACATCAAGCCCGCAAACATCTTCGTCACGCAACGCGGACAAACCAAGATTCTCGATTTTGGCCTCGCCAAACTCGTGCCCATAAAAGGCGCCGCCGATTCCTTCACCGCCGCGACTCTCGGCGACAAGAACATCTCCACTCCCGGCGCCGCCGTCGGCACCGTCGCCTACATGTCTCCGGAACAAGCCCGCGCCCGCGAAGTGGACGCGCGCACCGACATCTTCTCCTTCGGCGCCGTAATCTATGAAATGGCCACCGGCCGGCAAGCCTTCAGCGGAAACAGCTCGGTTGAAACTTTCGATGCCATCTTGAATCGTGCCCCCGTGCCGCCGGTTCGCCTGAATCCCTCCGTGCCCCCCGAACTCGAGCACATCATCAGCAAGTGCCTCGAAAAAGACGTGAAGCTGCGCTATCAACACGCCTCCGATCTGGGCGCCGATTTGCAGCGCATGCGGCGCGACACGGCTTCGGGCATCGTCAGCGGCACGCACTCCGCGCAGTCCGGATCCTCCGCAACTGTTTCCGCCTCCGTCGGCGGAGGCGCATCTGTATCGGCAGTCGTAGCGCCACAGCCGCAGCCGGCCCACGCCTCCGGCAGTTCGGTTGTCGTGGCGGCAGCGAAGCAACACAAAGCCGCGCTCGTCGCCGGCGCGATGGTCGCGCTCCTGCTGATCGCCGGCGCAGGTTACGGCCTCTATTCGCTCCTGGCGAATCGAACGGTGACGATTCCATTTCAAACCTTCGACGTCACGCAGGTCACAAATTCGGGCAAGGCAGCTCTCGCAGCAATTTCTCCGGACGGGAAGTACATCGTAAGCGTGGTGGACGACAACGGAAAACAAAGCCTATGGCTTCGCAACGTGCCGAGCGGCAGCAACACCCAGATTCTCGAACCTGATCCTTTTGTCATTCGCAGCGCCGCATTTTCTCCGGACGGGAGCTTTATCTTCTACCTCAAAGCGGCCGATGCCACTCAGAACGTATTCCGGGTGTATCGAATGCCGGTGCTCGGCGGCACGCCGCAAGTCTTGGTGAGCGATGTCGATTACGGACCAACTTTTTCGCCGGACGGCAAGCGCATGGCGTACTTACGCGCAAACGATCCGGAAGCCGGCAAGTATCGGCTCCTTTCTTCGAATGTGGACGGGAGCGACGAGAAGATTCTCCAAATCGCTCCGCTCCCTCTCCCGGACAGTCTCTCTTGGTCGCCTGACGGAAAGCGAATTGCTTTTATTTCGTATTCCCAGAGCAATGCCCAAGGACAGATCAGCACATTCGAGATGGCGAGCAGCAAAGACACTCCGCTGACGTCGTTCCCGGACAAGGTTTTCACGGGCTTGGCCTGGACTCCAGATGGGCGGGGCCTCCTTGTGAACTATCGTTCCTCTGGCTCAATTCACCAGCAAATCGGCTTCGTTTCCTATCCCGCCGGCAGGTTTCAATCGCTCACCAACGACACTCACGGCTATCGGACGCTGAGCGTTTCTGCCGACGGCAAGGCGATTGTCTCGATACAGGGGCAAGAGTCTGATTCCGTTTCCCTGCAACTCGCAACAAGCAATGGGACGCCCACCGCCGTTCCGGGCCTGCCGAATCAGGCCGAAGTCCGAGGCGTGGCCTGGAACAGCGAAGGAGACTTGCTCGTCACCACGACAACTTCGATCCTGCGAGTGTCACCCGACGGCAGCCGGCAAGCCACTCTCCTGAGCGACCCGTCAGAGACTCTGCGGTTGTCGTCCGTTTGCAGTCGAGGCGGCCCCATTCTCTTCAGCACTTATCTTCGGGAAGGAAAGACGTCTTACAACATCTGGCGCGTGGACGCGAATGGGTCTCGTCCAAAGCAGCTCACGAGCGGCAAGAATGAAAACCGTCCACTCTGCTCGCCGGATGGAGCTTCGTTCTACTACGAGGATAACGTTTCGAATTGGATTATGAAGATGCCCATCGACGGAGGATCTCCGGAGCTCATCAAGGCCAGCGTAGTCCCCGATGGATTCATGGAAGGCGCAGCGAACTTTTCGCTCGACGGCAGGTGGATACCGGAGATCGAGACGACAACCGATCCGGCCACGCAAGCAAGCACGCACAAGGTTGCTCTCGTTGATCTAGCTACGAACACCGAGACGTCCGTGAAGTATATCGTTCCCCGTGCGGACATCACTGCTCCCATCGCCATCACTCCGGATGGGAAGGCTGTGGCTTACACCATCGTCGAAAATGGCGTCGGAAACGTTTGGGCGCAGCCGCTCGATGGCTCGCCGGGTCATCGCTTGACGAACTTCACGTCGGATCGCATTCGCACTTTTCAATTCTCCCCGGACGGCAAGACGCTCGCCGTCGTTCGAATGCACGTCGTCTCCGACGTAGTTCTCTTGCGCGATACCCGCACGGCGTCGCAATAGCTACGCGTCCGCGCGCCACAGTTTCCGAAGTGCTTTTTTAGGGAGCTATATTCCGCCCCTGTCATTCGTAGCGCAGCGCCACCATCGGGTCCACGCGCATGGCGCGGCGCGCAGGAATAAAGCAGGCGAACAAGGCCACCGCGCAGAGCAGGAAAGCGACGCTCAAAAACGTCAACGCATCGGTGCTTGTCACGCCCAGGAGCAAACCACTCAGAAAGCGCGTCAGAGCGAACGACAGCACCAATCCCACTCCGACGCCGGTGAGCATCAACCGAACTCCATGGCCAAGCACCAAGCGGAACACGTCTTTCTTGCTCGCTCCGAGCGTCACGCGGATGCCGATTTCATGCGTGCGCTGGCGCGTGGTGTAAGCCGTTACCCCGTAAATTCCCACCGCGGCCAAAACCAAAGCGAGCAGCCCGAATGCTCCCACGAACGTTCCAGCAACCTGCTGGCCGAAGCTGGCAAACTGATTGCGCGATTCCAGCGAGGTGATATCGAACAATCCCACATTGGCATTCAGTTCGTGGATCGTTTTGTCGAGCGTTTGGCTGAACGTCAATGGATCTCCGGCCACCCGCGCACAGATCGTCATCCCGGCGCGGTAAACCTGGTACAGCGGCAAATACACGAAGGGCCGGGGCTGTTCATTCAGGCTGTTCGTTTTGGCGTCGCGCGCCACTCCGATCACCGTGAACCATTCGTGCGTCAAGTCGGAATTGAGCTGCTTGCCGATGGCTTCCTGACCCGGCCAGTAGCGATTCACGAACGCTTCGCTGACGATCACCGCGCGTTGCGCGCTCTTCGTATCCTGCGGCGTGAAGTCGCGCCCCTTCGCCATCGGAATCTGCAACGTGTGGAAATAATTCGGCGAGATGATGGCGACCGGTATTTCCATCGATTCGTTGGCCTGCGCGACGTAGCCTTCGGGCTGCACGCTCGTCGACCCTCCGCCAAATGCCAGCGGCATTCGGTTCGAAAGGGCCACCGACTGAACGCCCGGCAGCGCTTCCAGTTTCGCGACAAGCTGGCGATCGAATTCCGCTCCCTTCTCCTCCGAATACCTCGCGGTAAACAGATCGTAGGAAGCGATCAGCACGTTGCGGGAGTTGAAGCCAGGATAGATTTGCTGCGCGCTCCTGACGCTGCGAATGAACAATCCCGCGCAGATCAACAGCAACAGGGACAGCGAAATCTGCGCCACCACCAACCCGTTCGCAAGCCGCGCCTTCCGCAGTCCGCCCGACGCGCTCCCCGTCTCCTCTTTCAGCACGCCAACTGGCGCTTCTCGCGAAGCTCGCAGCGCCGGCAAAATCCCGAAAATCACGCCGGTGAGTATCGAGATGACCATCGTCGCCAGCAAGACCGCGCGGTCAGCCCGGATGCTGAGCGAAATCGGGATATCTGGCGAGTTCGGCAGGAAGTCCATCAATGTTCCCGCAGTCCACGTGGTGATCAGCAGCGCAACCGCGCCTCCCGCCAGCGACAGCAGCAGGCTTTCCACCAACAGCTGCCGCACCAGCCGCCAGCGGCTCGCACCCAGCGACATGCGAATGGCCATTTCACGCCGCCGCCCCACCGACCGCACCAGCATCAGATTCGCCACATTCGTGCATGCCAGCAGCAGCACCAGGCCCGCGATGCACATCAGCGCCGGCAGCAAAATCGAGAGAAACATATTCAAGCCAAATGGATTTCGCCACAGCGGATACACCGTCACCGTGTCTTTCCCTCGGTGTTCCTCGGGATAATTCTTCGCTTCCGGTTTCAGTCGCAGCGTCATTTCCGCCTGCGCCTGCGCCAGCGTGACGCCCGGCTTCAACCGCCCAAACGCCAACAACCAGAAATAGTGATGGTCATTGAAGCAGGTTGCCTTGCGGCGTCACTTGCTCTTCCATCATGATCGGAATATAAACCTCGGTTCTTACGCCCGTCTGGCTGCCCTGAAACACCGCCGGCGTGACACCGACGATCGTGTAAGAGTGTTCGTTGATCTCAATCGCCTGGCCGACGATATTGGGATTTGCGCCGAAATGCGTTTGCCACAGCCGATAGCTGATTACCGCCACAGGTGCGTCTCCCGGCTTCTCGTCCTCCGCGGGCAGAAAGCCGCGCCCGAGGACCGGCCGCACGCCCAGGACATCGAAATAATTGGCAGACGTCACCATGCCAAATACGCGGTCCGGCTTGCCTTTCCCGGTGAGGCTCATGGTGGCGAAGTTGCACGCGGCGATGCCGGTGAAACTCTGCTGTCCGTCGCGCAGCGCTTCGATATCCGGATATGTAAATCCGAGCGGAGTGTTCCCGGGCTTGCTCAGCGTCAGCGAGACAACCTCGCTCGAGTTGGTGAGTCCGGGAACTGGATTCAGCAATGCCGAATTGATCCAACTGAAAATCGTGGTGTTCGCGCCGATACCCAGCGCCAGGGTGAGGATGGCAATCGCCGCAAACCCCGGCGCCTTGGCGAGCATTCGCAGGCTGTATCGAAGGTCGAGCCAGAACGACGTCACGACAGCACCTCCGGGCATCATGTTAGACGACATACAGCATGTCTCCGCCCAATCCGGGTCCACCGCTAAGCTCACTGCTGGCGCGTCACTTAGGAGACTTGGGCTGATTGCAATCGCGCGGCACTGTTCATTTGTGGGACGCGACTTCGGCGAGACTGAACAGCCGATTGAATGAGGTTGACGCGCCACTTCGAGCAATCATCAGGCAGGACAATTGCTGCGAGTCAACTCATTGTTAGCCGGATTATCGGAACGGCGAAACTTCCGTTCTTGCAACTGTCTGGCTTTTCACCGCGGCGTTCTCCTAGAATGACAGTTTCGTTCGCTCGACCGGGCTTTCGTAGGGGAGGGTCTTTAGACCCTCCCGTTTTTCGGTCTCGCCGTTGGTGCCCAGGCGCGTGTTTTGACACTCAGGAGGAAGAATGACCCCAGTCCGCCATCTGCCGATGTCGAATCTGGCCTATCAGGATCCGACGTTCATGGAGAGTCTTGCGGCGCGGCCGCTGCGAATTCTCGCTGAATATCTCGATCCTCTCACGCGCTTGCGCCACGAAAATGTTGCGGACACGATTGTGATGTTTGGCTCGGCCCGAATCCCTGCGCGCGACCGCGCTCTTGCTGCTGTGCGGCGGCTCGAGGCCGCTCCTGCGAAAATCCGCAAGGCCGCGGGCTGGCGCGCCAAAATGCGCGAGGCGAAATCCGATCTCGAAATGTCGCGCTATTACGAAGAGGCGCGCGAGCTCTCGCGGCGCATTACGGAATGGTCCATGACTCTCGGCACGAATCCGCGGCGCTTCGTGATTTGCTCCGGCGGTGGTCCCGGCATCATGGAAGCCGCCAATCGCGGCGCGCACGATGCCGGCGGTTCCTCCATCGGCTTGAGCATTCAATTGCCGCACGAGCAGCGGCCGAACTCCTACATCACGCCGGAGCTGAATTTCTGCTTCCATTATTTCTTTATGCGCAAGCTGTGGTTTGCGCAGATGGCCAAGGCGCTCATCGTTTTTCCCGGCGGCTTCGGGACCATGGACGAACTTTGGGAGATGCTCACGCTGCTGCAAACAGGAAAGCTTTCATCGCGGCACTTGATTCTGATTTACGGGCGGAAATATTGGGATCAGGTGCTGAACTGGAAGGCGATGGTGCGCTGGCGCACGATCAGCCAGCGAGAATATAACCTGCTCGAGTTTGCGGATACAGTGGATGAGGCTTTCGATCGGTTGCGACGGGACCTGCAATATCCCGGGCGCGGCGGAATGGGGAAGATTTGGTAGCGCGCTGCCTCGCGCGTCGCCGTCCGTAGCGCCGGCAGCCTGCCGGCGTTTTTGACTTTCATCCGCCAAGCCCTATGCCGCGCCATTCACGGCTCCATTCCGCTTCCGGTCAGTACGCTGCACATCAACGCGGGTTTGAGCAACCTGCGGCGTGCCGCCTCCGTCTCATACCTAAGGCTGCGGAAACCTCCCAGCCGGCTGCGCAGCCGGGAGGCCATCATGCTACGCCATATTAAGCAGGTCGCAGTTGCGGTGGGGCTCTTGTTGATGCTGGGCGGTCCTCTGGCGGTCACGGCTAGCGCCGCCGACCGTGATTGCGGGGAACGCATTGCGCGCGAACAACGTGAACTGGACAGGGCGATAGAGCGGCACGGCTACAACAGCCGTCAAGCCGAGCATGAACGCCGCGAAATCGCCAAGCTCCGCGCGAGATGCGATGCTTACCGGGACCGCTACGGTTACCGGTGACGCGCCAGCGGCAGTAACAAGCAGACAATCAGGAAAAAACGAGAGGGAGGGCGTAAAGCCCTCCCTCTTTTGTTAGCGTGTGGGTTGGATCCGAAATCGGCCGCGGTTAGTTCGAAGCTACGCCTAATTCGAAATCGTAGGCTGCTTCGAAGCGCCGCTTCTCGTCACGGTCATGCAGCAACACTACCGGGGCGACGTGGATCGAGTGCTTGCACTTGCGGCAAATCGCCGATTCGCCCTGCAAATCCTGAACGAAGCCATCGGTGAAGTGATACGCGGCGCGCGGGCGGCGTGCGGCCTTGTCTCCCGGAGTGCCGCAGTCCGGGCAGACGAATTCCACGCGGTCTTCGAGCGGATTGCGATCCAGCGCAGCGCGTCCGGTGTAGCGCAGTCCCAATGCTTCCTTGGTTGCTTTTTCCATGGTCGTTACCCCAAGACTTTCTCTGTTCGTCCTAGAATTGGATGTCGGGGAGCTGCAACTCGATGCATGCGCTCCTAAGGCTAATCTAACCAGCCTGTTTTCTTTTACTTATAGAAACGGCGCCGCACCGGCCCAAGAGTTAGACGCTTTCCCTGGGGCACTAGTTTCAGGAGGCGGTGTCTATCTCATGCAAGATCGCGCGATCGGCAACTCCTCGTTCCGGTGCAACAAGCCGGGACGATAAGCCCAATCCCGCCGCACCCTGAGGCGGCGGCTAGAAGGAGAGAAACGCCGATGCGCAACTCTGATTTGCTGTCCGATTGCCTGGTGGATTCCGACGCGGACGCCACCCGCCGCGCGCAGCAGCGCCGGCGCAATGCGCTGACAATTTCCCTTGTCGTGGAATTTATTCTGGTGGCGGCATTGCTGGCCGGGCCGCTGCTCAATCCGAGCACGATGTCCGCGCGCTTCGCTGTCGTGCCGGTGCCGCCCTTCCCCGGAGGTGGACATCGAGCGGCGCATCCGTCGAACCCGCACCTTCCGCCGCCTATTATCAGCGACGGTACCCCAGTCTTTCCAGTGCCCGGCGCCCATCCCCGTCCCGCGCCAGAGTCCGACGCGGGGGACGAAGCGCCATCAATTGGCGACGGCCGCGGGGGCGTAAGAGTCGGTCCGGACATCGGCCCAGGCATTTTCGGCAGTCCGGGAAACGGTCCGGCGCCACCGCGGCTGCCGGAGACGACTGTCGATAAACGGCAGGTCACTATCGTAAACAGCATCCAGGAGGCAAAGCTCGTCGTTCGCATCCAACCTGTCTATCCGTTGCTCGCGCGGCAAGCGCATATTTCCGGAACGGTTGAGTTGCGCGCGATCATTGCGGCGAACGGAAGCGTAATGCATCTCGAAGTTATAAGCGGCAACGCGCTACTTGCCCGAGCTGCCGTAGAAGCTGTGAAACAATGGCGCTATCGGCCGACAGTGCTCAATGGGCAGCCGGTTGAAGTGCAGACGTTCATCACCGTGAAATTTACGCTTGAGTAGGATTTCTGCGGTAGCGCCGGCGAATGTACCGGCATCTTGCGACTACGAATTTTGCCAGAGGCGCAGTCTTAAGCGGAGCGCGGATTTAGATACAAGGTGTTGGCTGGGCTGCGAGTACGCGCGTGACGCTTGCGCGTGGTGAGAATTTTGCTCGTCGGAGGCCGGCCCCTCGCGGCTCGGGGTAAACAGGGACGCCAGCGCTACCACGGAAAAAGGCCGGCGCCAAATCGACGCCGGCCTCTTTCTTTCGTTTCTGCATCTGAAAATTCAGATCTAAATCAAAACTGCTCTCGCTGGTGCGCTTCTAGAAGCGGAAGACGATTCCCGCCGAAGCGCGGGCATTGTTCTGATTTAGGCTAGCGAAGCGCGTGTAAACGTCATCGATTTCAAACACGCGGAAGGCAAAATTGTGACTGGCATGAATGTCGATTCCACCACCGAAGCCCATGGCGAAGGAATTATCGGTCGCGCCGGAAATATTCAAATGCGCCCCACCGAACAGAACGTGCGCGAACGGCGAAACGCGTGCGGGGAACGAAACCTGCGGTCCGAACATGTACGTGTGCACGCTCCCGCTAACGCCACCCGGCGAGCCGTAATCCCCGGCGAAATCGCCGACGATGCCCACTCCATGAAACAGCTTGTAGTTGAGCGACGCGTTCCAGCCGTTCAAATTGACGTCGCCGCCCGTGGGGTTGAAGCGCATGTACGAATAACCGCCGAAGACTTCCGCTTTGGTGTCCTGCGCCTTCGCGGTAAGTGAAGTGCAAAGCACAAGGACCGCCACCACCAGAAACTTTCTCATCTAGGATTCCTCCGTGTGAATTAAGGATTCGCGGAGACACCGGCACACCGCGGCCAGTAGCAAAGACGTGAGATTGCGCAACCGGGCTTCCCTGAAGACCCGCTCTGAACTGGCAATCAATTGGATGAGGCGAGTCGGCCGGAGGTTGGCAGGCCGGTAGGGCGGAGTTGCGGCGAATGCACGGCTCTTGGGGCGGGGGCGGAAAACCAAAAGCCAGAGCGGGCCGGTGGTGAACCCTGGCCCCTACAGGAGAGGTTCGCCGGTATTTTTGCCGATGATCTCGCGGACTGCGTCGCGCATGCGGACGATTTCGCGCCAGTCGGCTTGCGCGGCACCGTCTCCAGCGGGTTTTACCGCGTCGGCTTGCGGTTCGACGAGCGGCCCGAACTGCACTTCGATGCGCCCAAATTTCGGGAGCAGCGTCTTGTCGCGCAAAATTTCGCGAGCGCCGCGCACGGCCACCGGGCAAATCGGCCGGCCTGCAAGCACCGCCGACTTGAAGGCGCCAAGCTGGAATGGACGAATCCCCGGCGCCGACGTAAAAGTTCCTTCCGGAAAAATCAGCACCGATTCGCCGCGCTCAAGCGCCTCGCCCACGCCTTCGGTCTGGCGCACACGCGCCTGCGAATCGCTGCGGTCGAACGCGAAATGTCCGGAGCGACGCACAAACGTTCCGATCAATGGCATCGAGCGCGCCTCGCCTTTGGCCACGAAGCGCACATCCGGCGGCAGCGCCGCTAGCGTTATGAGAACATCTAGATGGCTCGAGTGGTTGGGCGCGAAAATCCAAGGGCCCGAACCATTCAATCCGCCAAGGACTTCGCGGCCGCTCGTCGAGACCTGCACTCCGGCGCAGGCGAGCATCGCGCGCGCGCCGAATCGCGTCACGCGCGCGGCCGTGCGGCGATTGGGCGCCAGCGTCACGGCCAGCCAGAGCGGTACAATGAATCCGCCGAACACCGCCAGCGCGTAAGCACCGTAAATCGTCTGCGCAGCCGATTTCGTTCCGCTCTTCAAGCCTTTGCCCACACGCCGCGGCGCGCTCATCAATGCGAGCCGCGCCATTTGCAGCCACACCGCTGTCTGCTTCCCTAGTCTTCCCTCGAGATAGAGCCGCCGCGTTTCCATGCGCCGCAATTTTCCGCTCGAGGTCTTCGGAATCGAATGGGGCGGCAGCAGCTCCACGTGGTCCGGCGGCATTCCAATGGCTTGCGAAACGAGCGAGGTGATTTCCGCTGCGACACGCTGCCGCTCACCTGCAGTCCGTAATTCCGCCGCAACGATGAATCGTTCCGTGCCGCTGCGCGCGTCCGGGGCGCCAAACGCGACTACGCATCCCGTCCTCACGCCCTTCACGCGCCCCACTACTTCTTCGATCTCGTGCGGATACAAATTCCGCCCGCCCTTGATGATGATGTCTTTTGCACGGCCGGTGATGTAAAGGTCGCCGTCCGAGCGGTAAGCGAGGTCGCCCGAATCGAGCCACCCGTCCGCTTGCACGAGCGATTTCGTCGCAACAGGATTGCGGTAATAACCCTGCGTCGCCGAAGGGCCGCGAAACAGCAGGCGTCCTTCGATGCGCTCGCCTGCCTCACGCCCTTCGCGATCGAGTATCTTCACTTCGAAGCCAGGGATCGGTGCGCCTGCGAACACAAATTCCAGCGCGTTCTTATCGGCCTGATCGGCGGCCACGGCGCGGCCTTCGCGCTCGAAGGCTTCGCGAGCGATGCGGTCCACTTTGTAACCTGAACCTACGGCGGGCGCGGAAACGCAGAGCGCCGCTTCTGCGAGTCCGTACACCGGCATCAATGCCTCGCGGCGGAAGCCGCAGCGCTCGAATCGCGCGGCGAATCGTTCCATGGTTTCGGCGCGCACCGGCTCAGCGCCGTTCAACGCGGCGCGCCAGCAGCTCAAATCGAGCCCTTCGAGATCCGCATCGGCAATCTTTCGCGTGCAAAGCTCGTAGGCGAAATTAGGAGCGGGGCTCAATGTGCCGCGATGCTTGTGAATCGCGCGCAGCCAGCGCTCCGGGCGCGTCAAAAATGCCAGCGGCGACATCACCACCAGCGGAAGCCCGTAGCACAGTGGAAAAAACCACGCGCCGATCAATCCCATATCGTGATACAGCGGCAGCCAACTGACGGCCACATCCTCGGGAAGGACTTTGACGCTCTCGCCGATGGCGCGGAGATTTGCGAGCAGATTTGCGTGCGTCATCACCACGCCCTTCGGATCGCCCGTTGAGCCGGAGGTGTATTGCAGGAAGGCGATTTCCTCGCCGCGGGCTTTGCCCCGCAAATGCCCATCCGTCGGGCGTATCTCCGTTCGCGGCGGCGCAGACGAGCGCTCGGCGCGAACCAACTCCGTTGCGTCGAGAATATCAATCAGTGAAGGCACGCGCGGCCCGAGAATCCGCGCTAGTCCTTCCACCTGGCGGAAAGTGATCAGGAACTTGGCTTCGGCATTCCGCAAAATCCCTTCTTGGCGCGCGGCATATTCCTCGATGCGGTCGGCGCGGAAGGGCGGATACATCGGCACGGGAATCCCTCCCGCCATCCAGATGCCCGCGAAGCAGAAGAAGAAATCGGCGCCCGTCGGCAGCATCAGCGCCACGGCTTGGCCCGGCGCGAGGCCGCGCCGCGTCAGCTCCGCGCCAACTGCCGATGCGCGCGCGAGCAACTCTCCGGAAGTAATCGTGAGGATGTGCTCGTCGTCTTCATAAACGTGAATGTGCGCGGCCTCAGGCTCGGCGCGGCCGCGGGCGATCAGAATTTCCGTCAGAGATTTCGCGGTCTCCAGAACGCCGCGCAGCCATGCTCGATCCCTTCCGTCGGCTCCCGCCGCCGGCCCCGTAGCCGTCGTGGACGAAGCGGCGCTGCGCCCATTGGCCTCGCGCGATGACGGAACCTCGACCAGCACGGCTTCAACCAAGTCACTCACCGTGTCGGCTTCGGACAGTGCGCTGTCGGGGAGTTGAACTGAGAAAGCCTTGTCGAGGCGCACCAGCAACTCGACCCGTTCGAGGCTCCCCAGACCAAGGTCGCGCTCGAGATGCGCAGCCAGCCCAGCGCGCGCGCAAGTCTCGATGGCCGAACGGTTTCCGAGTTCGGCCAATAGATCGCGAACGATGACGAGGATCTGCTCTTCGACGATGGGCGAGCGGTCGAGTTTCATGCCGGGAGTAGACATAGAAATATGTGTGAGGTCCCCCCGGGGACGGAACTGCAGCCAGCTAGTCGAAGGCTATCACCACAACCCTCGGGGTACAACCGTCGGCGTCGCGGGGTACGTAACACGCAAGGCCCGATACCAACGCCGCCCGCCACCTTAGTCCCTTCGTACTAGGCGAAAATGAACCCATCGGGCTATCGCCAGCCGCTATCGCCGCTGGCAGAATCCATAGTGTTCGAGGCTGGGCGCCCCCATAGACGCCGAGTTTCGAAAGTGTCTGCACCTCCATCACCCCATGCCCACGGCGGCCGGCACCCCCACCGGCCGCCTTTCTTCTTTTGCGGCAGAACCCACGGTCATTTTGTCTCTATTTTCCGTTTCACCTCGTGCTTGACAACTCGTAGCCACGAATCTATACACTCTCGCAGAGTTTTCAGGCGGCGCTGATTTAGGGGTGATTCGGCAGCTCCGGCTCGATCTGGGGTGTTCGGCGGGTGCGTTCCAGCCTACGTTACTCTCATCCGGCACTAGCCGCCTACGGAGGTGTGGCATGAGGCAAACGCTGAGTCTTCCCCGAAGTGTCCTTCTATTCGCGCTGATTTTCGCGTCCGCTGCCGTTGCCCGCGGCCAGGATACGGCTTCGCTGCGCGGCACGGTTACGGACCAGAGCGGTGGCGTAATCGTCGGCGCAAAAATCACGCTGACGAATACTAAGACCAACATCTCCCGCACCGCCACGAGCGGCAATGATGGGGGCTATCTCTTCACGTCCGTTATCGTCGGGACTTATTCTCTCACTGTCTCTCATGCCAGCTTCCAAACCTCCGTGCAGACCAACATCGTTCTCGAGCTGAACCAGAATGGGCGCGTGGATGTGGCCCTGAAGCTCGGCGAGTCTTCACAGACCGTGGAAGTCACCGCTGTCGTGGCGCAGGTGGATACGGCCAGCGCGGTTCTCGGCAAAGTGGAAGACGAGCGCGCTATTCGCGATATGCCTTTGCTCGATCGCGACACGCTGCAACTGGGCTTGTTGCAAGCCGGAGTTTTCGCGCCCGATCCGGACGACACTCGCGGCAATCCTTTCTCTGTGAGCGGCCAGCGCTCCGAATCGCTGACGTTCCTGCTCGACGGCGCGAACAACACCGATTTCCTCGGTAACAATATCGTGGTGAGCCCAAATCCCGACGCGGTCCAGGAATTCAAGATCCTCACCAACAATTACGACGCGGAGTATGGCCGCACGTCCGGCGGCATCGTCAACCAGATCACGAAATCAGGAACGAACGCATTCCACGGCGACATTTTCGAGTTCCTGCGCAACGATGCGCTGAACGCGCGTGATTACTTTGCCGGCGAACGGTCTTCGTTCAAGCGCAACGTCTTCGGCGCGACCGGCGGCGGCCCCATCAAGAAGGACAAGACTTTCTTCTTCCTCGCTTATCAAGGCGCGCGACGCCGTGAAGGGCAAACGCCAACTCCCGTGGCTGTGCTGAGTCCTACGGAACGCACCGGCGACTTCGGCGATATTTGCCCGGAGGGATTCGATGGCGCCGGTAATTGCGGCAATCCAGACAACCAGCTCATCAATCCCGTCACTGGAGCCAATCTGCCGTTCAACAATTTGGACACGGCGGGCCTGGTGAATCCCACGATTCAAAAATACATCAATCAGTTTCTGCCAATGCCGAACGTGCCGGGCTCAAACAACTTCGAAGCGTCGCCAGTGGCATCCATCAACGACGACCAGGGCATCGTGCACGTGGATCACAATTTGACGCAGCACGACGTGCTGTCGTTCGTTTATGTTATCGATGACTCGCGCGATTTCTTCCCCGAGCAGGGCGGCAGCATTTCGACGAGCATCGGCCCGCAGCCGAATGGCCAGGGCGGAAACGTTCCGCTTGGTTCCGGCGGCGGCGACAAAGTGCGCACGCAAATCGGCACGCTTACCTGGACGCACAACTTCGACAGCGGCAAGTTGAATGAGTTTCGCTTTGCCACCAGCCGCTACGCCACTTTGCAGGCCGTACCGTCGGACACAACTTCGCCCCAGGATTTCGGATTTACGAACGTAGTGCCCGACGATCCGCTGGGAGCAGCTCTTCCCATCGTCTTCGGGCCATCGTTCACGATCGGACCTTCGTCGCAGGGTCCCACCAAGTTGCGCCGCGCCACGTTTGAATGGGAGGACAATTTCACCTGGACGCGCGGACGCCATGAAATCAAATTCGGCGGCGACATCACGCGCATCCGCCAGAACTATCACTACGATTTCTACAACAACGGCAGCTTTGACTTTACCTTCGGCGAGTTCACCGGCAACGAATACGCGGATTTTGTCGGCGGATTCTGGGACAACTACTTCCAGTTTTCTCAGGCTCTCTACGGCATTCGCGCCAGCACTTTCGCCGGCTACCTGCAGGACACCTGGAAGATCCTGCCGCGACTGACGCTGAGCTACGGCTTGCGCTATGAATTCAACACGCCGCAGCGCGACATTCACAACAACATTCTGGGCTTCTTCCCCGGGCAGCAGTCGACCAAGTTTCCCGGCGCGCCACCCGACATTCTTTATCCTGGAGATCCCGGCACGCCGAACGACGCGCTGGTCTATCCCGATAAGAACAATTTCGCGCCGCGACTCGGATTCGCATGGGATATGTTCGGGAATGCCAAGCTGGTGATGCGCGGCGGCTTCGGAATCTTCTACGACATCGAAGACGGCGCGCTCAATTTGCAGTTCGGCGGGCAGCCGCCCTTCGGATTCGTGGCCAACAATTTCCCCAACGATTGGCTGGGCGCTTCCGGCGACATCGTTTCCGATCCGTTCACGCCGCTGGGCTTGTCGCAGCCTTTCCCGGCAACGTTTACGGGGCAGTTCTTCGTGCCCTCATTGAGCTTTGCTTACACCACGTTCCCGCACTTCCGCACGCCGTATTCCGAGAATTTCAATTACGGCTTCCAGTGGCAAGCGACGAAGGACTTGATGGTGGAAGCAGTTTACGTCGGCAGTCTGGGACGCAAGCTGGTCAGCACCGGCGAAACGAATTTCCCCGTTCCCAGCGTGATGATGAACCAACTGGCCACCTACGGTGAAGTGAATCCCGAGTGCGCGCGTCCGCTGGCGGCTTGCACGGGTGGCACGCTCAATCCTTCCGACCCGAATGATCCCAGCGGCTCGCCGACGGCCGCCGGGCAGTTGCTGACGAATTTCAGCAACGGCGTTTCCGATAGCCATCAATTCCAACTCACCGTCGACAAGCGCCTGAGCCATGGCCTCCAATTGCGCGCGGCGTACACCTTGGCGAAGACAGTGGACCTTTCCTCCGGGTTCCGTGCGCGCTCCGGCGAATTCACCGATCCTCTCGACTACAATCTTGATCGCGCCGTCGCCGATTTCGATACGCCGCAGCGCCTGGTCTTCAGTTGGCTGTGGGAAGTTCCGTTCAATCAACTCGTGCACAGCGACGGCTTCATGAAGAAAGTCGTGGAAGGCTGGCAGTTCAACGGCATCGCCTCGTTTCAACGTGGCAATCCGCTCACTTTCTTTTCCAATAGCAACGCCAGCCAGCAAAATCAATTCCCCGATCTCACCCGCACCGACGTCATCGGGAAAGTTCCGTACGTAAATCCGCGCAATTCACAGAATTCTTTCGGCGACGATTGCAACGGCGGGCCTACGACCGGGAATTTCTGGATTGATCCGACGAACATGGTCTGCACGCCCTGCCCGACTACCGATCCGAATTGCATCCTGCCAGGCGATGGCCCCGGCATTCCGCTGTTCACCTTCGGCAATTTCGGCCGCAACACTTTGCGCGGCCCCGGAATTAACAATTGGGATCTGTCCATCACAAAGAAGACCAAAATTGGCGAAACGCGCGAAGTCGAGTTCCGCGCCGAATTCTTCAACGCTTTCAATCACACGCAATTCTTACGCGTTGACGACGCAGGCGGCAGCGCCACGTTCGGCCAAGTCATCTCCGATCGCGGACCGCGCCTGATCCAATTCGGCCTGAAGTTTTATTTCTAACTAGCCCGGCGGCCGAGACGACGGTTTCGTAGGGGAGGGCTTCATGCCCTCCCGCTTTTCGGCCCTCTTCAACTCTGATTTTCATTTCCGGTAGAAGGCAACCGGTGACACGCTGGACCTGGGCCCGAACCCCGGGAGGGCTGAAGACCCTCCCCTACAGGATCCGAGTCCGAAGCGAATTACCGTATGGCTAAGCTGATGGATTCGAAAGAAGCTGCTGCGGGGACGACGCCGACGCGCCTCAGGCCATCACGGCCGAGTTCATCGCGCGATTCTGAAGATTCTCCTACCCGAGCGCGGTAAAGCTCGCGCGCGGCGCGGTTACCTCGGCCGGAGCCTCGGTCGATACGCGCTCAACGGCCGCGGTCTCATCCGGAATCGCGGCGCCAGCGGTGGCGGCACGTTATGCAGAGGCGCGCCGCAATTGCTGCAACTTTCCTGCTGCGTGCCCTCCACGCGCAACCAATGCCCCCGCGCCGGACACTCCGGACTCAAACACTGCACCGTCCAACCCGGCAGATATTGCATCGCTCTCCCAGATTTGATTCCGGGCCCCGCGCCGCTGCGAACCCCAAGTGCCCCCGTCGCCGCGCGCGAAATCCGGAAAAGATGCCGGGATTGTGAGCGAGGGTCCCTAGTGTGTCAAGAGAATTCGCTACAATTAGTAGTGGTGCAGTTCCAAAGTGGTCCAGAGTCAAATCGGGCAGGTATTTGGTGGCAGACGTCACAGTGGGGATTAAGCGGAAGGGGGGCGCCGCGCTTAGGAGGACGCCCCTACGGAACCGAGGTTACTCACCGCAAGGGAGCTCAAGGAAGCATCTGGTATCCGAGGTTTCTCGCTGCCTACGTCCTCGCCGCCCCTCGCACTCGGAGCTCAAGTCTATTGAAGGTCGTCGGGCGGCCGGGGCTCTGCCGGCTTCGTCTCGGCCGGCTTAGATTCGACGGGCTTAGTTTCAGCAGGCGCAGTTTCGACCGGCTTAGTCTCGGCTGGCTTGGCTTCGGCCGTTTTCGTTTCCGCCGGCTTCGTTTCCGGTGCCTTCACCGGCGCGGTTCCAATCTTTGCCTGCAGTTCCGCCAGCATCTGCTGGGTCAACTTCAATTGCTGCTTCTTGTCATCCAGGCTGCCTTTCTCCTGGTTAACGGCCTTCTGTCCGTCCTTGTCGGCCTCATACTCCGGCTTGCCGTAATACATCGCCGCGTCCAGATTATATTTTCGCTGCGAGAGGTCGATCTGCTGCTTCAATTCAGCAATTTTGTCCTGTGCCTCTTTGAGCGCGGCCTGCGCATGGGCTAGTTCCTCGGGAGAAAGCGCCGCTGGCGCCGCCGCGGGCGTTTGATCGCTCGACGTGCCGCCCGCATTCGCATCCGTCGCCGGCGCGTTGGCATCAGGGCCGATAACTTCAACGCCGCCCGCCGGCATCACTATATTGTCGTTATCCCAAACGCGCGCGGTCTTGGTGTCCGCCTTCTTCTGCTCGCGAGCCTTGCGTGCCGCTTCAGCTGCTGACTCAGTCCGCGTCGAACTCTCCGCAGCCTGCGGACGCGCCGCGGCAACGCCCGCTATCGTCACAAGACCCAGAACAACCACTCCGCAACGCACAATCTTCGCAAACATATACGTGGCCCTCCCGCTAAAACACATCACCAATGGTATTCCTCAGCGAGCCCGGCAAACAATCCGCGACCACGGCAGCGCCCAAAGAAGCACTGGTATCTCTTTCTCAGCCGTTGAACTCCGCGAACCGGTCGATCGCCTTCTGCGTGTACTGTCCGACTTCGATGATGTACCCGTCCGGATCGCGCATATCGCATCGCCACTCGTGGCCGTGATTGTCAAGTGGTTCCGTCAAAAACTCCGCTCCCTTGGCCTTCCATTCCTTGTAACAAGCCCAAATGTCCGCCACTCGCAGATTCAGAAAGCAACTCGCCCGATTCAAATCCCGCGGCGTCTCCAGAATTACCTCGGGCTTGTCCGGCGTCGATCCGCCTCCCACATTCAAGATGATCCAGAAATTCGCCACCTTGAGATAGCAAGGATTCTCTGGCAGAACCACTTTTGCCCCGAGAACTCGGACATAAAACTCCTGCGATCTTGCCGGATCCTTTGCGGTCAAAAAATGCGCGACGAAAAATCCCACTTTCGCAACCGGTGCATCAGCCAGGCTCACAGCGTTTCTCCCTGGAAGAATCCTTAATCGCAATATGAATTCGATGTCTCAGGGACTTCATTCGGTTCACTACGGAGCGAGAGCCTTGCGCCATCACGCCAACCGTCTTGCAATGCCTTCTGTTGAGCGGCATACTCCGCCTCTCGCAATCGGAGCGATTACAAATCAAGCTTCAAGGGAGATGGTCGTGCGCAAGTTAGCGCTTCTTGCCGTGTTCTGCCTTCTCGCGTTGGCCAGTGTGTGTCTCGCGGCAAGCTCTGCACAAGCCAGCGCCCATAGCGCGTTCACGCAAGCGCCGAGCACAACGCCGCACGACAACCACATCGCTCCGTCAGGCGGCTCCGAATCATCGCCGCCCACGCGCGTCACCGCGTATACGCTCCCTCCCGGCGATTATGCGAAGGCCCGCCATTTGGCGCGCATCGGCTACGTCGCGGGAATTTTGGTTCCGCTTTATTCCTTGCTCATTTTTTATTTGCTGCTGCGCTGGGCCTGGTCGGCGAAATTCCGCGATTGGGCGGAAGCAGTGAGTTCGTGGCGCATCGTCCAGGCTGCGATTTACACGGCCGCGTTTAACTTGGTTGTGTCGCTTCTCAATCTGCCGATTGGCATGTGGTTCCACTGGCTGTATCGCGGGAACGATTTGGTGATTCAGGGTTGGGGTTCCTGGTTCGGGGATCGAGGCAAAATGCTGCTCATCGGCACGATCATTGCTACGATCCTCGTCTTCGCCGGCTCCGCCATTATTCGCCGCAGCCCGCGCCGATGGTGGTTCTATTTCTGGCTGGGCTCGATCCCTTTTTTGATCTTAATCATTTTCCTCACGCCGCTGGTGATTGATCCCCTATTCAACAAATTCGAGCCGCTCGCCGATCACGATGCGCAACTGGTGAGCGATCTCGAGCGCGTCGTCAATCGCGCCGGCCTCGAAATTCCTCCCCAGCGCATGTTCCTGATGAAGGCCAGCGAAAAAGTGAAATTTGTGAATGCCTATGTCACCGGACTCGGCGCATCGAAGCGCGTGGTCGTGTGGGACACGACCATCGCGAAAATGACGCGGCCGCAAATCCTCTATGTTTTCGGCCACGAGATGGGCCATTACGTGTTGAACCATATCTATAAAGGTCTGATCGTCGCCGCGTTTGGTCTTCTTGTGTGCTTCTTCCTCACGGCGCGCATCTCGCGCCGCTGGCTCGAGCGCCACTCCGCCGACTGGAAAGTTCGCGGGCCCGCGGATTGGGCCGCGCTGCCCGTCTATGCCATCCCGATTCTGTTACTGACGATCGTCTCGACGCCGATCAGCAACGCCTACTCGCGGTATGAAGAGCATCAGGCGGATCAATACGGCCTCGAAGTTACCCATGGGCTCACGCCGGATTCTGGCCAGCTCGCCGCTCAATCATTTCAAATTCTCGGTGAGATAGACTTGGAAGATCCTGCGCCGAACCGGCTCGAAATTCTGTGGTATTGGGATCATCCGTGGATCGGCGACCGCATTCAGTTCGCGCTGCATTACGATCCGTGGTCGAAGGGCGAAGCCGGCGAGTTCGTGAAATAAAGTAGGAGAAAAGAATATTTCGTTAGGTGCGTACTTTTAGCGTCATCGGCACGCCGCCTCGCGCGCGGAGCGTGACGAGCGGCTCGGGCACAACTCTTGTCCCCTCGCGCTCGACGAATTGGAAGCGCTGCGCCAGCGTCGCCGCCACCAGCGCCGTTTCCATCAATGCAAATACCTGCCCGATGCATCGGCGTGGCCCGCCGCCGAATGGAAAGTATGCGTAAGCGGGCAAGCGGCTTTCCAGTCCATCGAGCCAGCGCTCCGGCCGGAATTCGTCGGGCGCATCGAAATAGCGCGAATCGCGATGCACGATCCACTGCGACATGAGCACCGTAGTGTTCACAGGGAAATGGTATCCGGCGAGATCGAATGGCTCGACCGAGGTGCGTTGCAGCACGTACGCCGCTGGATATAGCCGCAGCACCTCGTGAATCACCGCATCGAGATAGGGCAGGCGCGGCAAATCATCCGGCATGGGCGCGCGGCCGCCGAGCACGCTACGCAATTCCTCCGCGAGCCGCTCCTCGACGCGCGGATTTTGCGCCAGTAGATGCCACAGCCAGCCGAGAGTGACGGCCGTGGTCTCGTGCCCGGCGATGAAGAGCGTCATCACTTCATCGCGAAGCTGTTTCGGCGTCATGCGGATGCCGTCTTCATCCATCGCGTTCATCAGCAGTGAGAGAACGTCGCCGCCTTCGGGTTCGCCGGCATCGCGCCGCCTCCGGCGCTCTTCGATAATTCCGAACACGAGTGAGTCAAGATATTTGTAGGCGCGATCGGCGCGCAGATTCGAAGGCGTTGGCCAGTGCATCGGAATTTTCACTGGCGAGCGCAGGCGGCGAAGCTGGTAGCGCATCAGCAGCGTGACGGCCGGGCCGACGCGCTTTGCTTGCTCGGTGAACTCAATTCCGAAAAGTGTCTTCACGGCGATCACGAGCGTGAGCGCCATCATTTCTTCGGCCATGTCCCGCCGATCGCCATCGCGCCAATCGCGCGTGTGCGCCTTCGCCTGCTCGACCATCACCTGTGCGTACTCCGCGATGCGTTGCCGGTGAAAAGCCGGCTGCGCCAGGCGTCGCTGCCGCCGCCAGAGCTCGCCTTCGCTCGTGAGCAAGCCTTCTCCGAGCAGCCGCCGCGACGCATCTTTCAATCCCGGCCCTTTGTCGAATTTCTGCGGTTGGCGGACGATCAGATCCTCGATCCATTCCGGCCGGCTCACCAGGATGCGGCTTTGCATTAGCAGCGGCATGTGCGCGATGTCGCCATACTCGCGCACGATGCGCGTGATCGTGCCAAGAACGTCGCGCCGCAGCGAGAGCGCGACGCCAATGAACGGCAGCCCTTTCGGGCCCGGAGGTAGAGCGCCCTTTGTGACCGTTGTCAAGGGTTGTGGAATGCGCGTCGAAGCCATCGAATCAGCGGCGCAAGTAAAATCGCCGCCTTTCAGTCTAGCGCAAGAATCTGCGTCCGCGGGGTAGCGCCGGCGTCCCTGCCGGCATCCGACGATTGGCGCTCCGCAAAGGGCAATGCTCACGCGCGGACCACGCACTCCAGCACGTCGGGTGTATATGACGGTGCGCGCCGCGGACGAACGCAATTTTCGCCGACAGGAGCGGTCGTAAGATGCCGGCAGGGACGCCGGCGCTACCACTTACTCGCGCCGAGCGCGTGGCAAAAGTAATTGATCAAAAAGTCGCGCGAACCTACTAGGCCTGATCGTATGCCTGCTGCAATTTGTTGATGTCAATTTTGATCATCTGCATCATGGCCTGCATCACTCGCGCCACTTTTTTCGGATCTTTGTCCGTCATCAATTCACCCAAAATCGTTGGGACGATTTGCCACGCCAAGCCATACTTATCTTTCAACCATCCGCACTGGATTTCTTTCCCGCCTGCCGTCAGCTTTTCCCACAACTCATCCACCTCTTGCTGCGTCTCGCAGTTCACCAGGAACGATATGGCCTCGGTGAATTTGAATGCCGGGCCGCCGTTCAGGGCCATGAATTCTTGCCCATTGAGCTGAAACTTGACGACCATCACGCTGCCCTTCGGTCCCGGCCCCGAGTCTCCATATCGAGAAATGGTCAGAATTTTCGAGTTCTTGAAGATCGAAACGTAGAAATTCGCTGCCTCTTCGGCGTTGCCGTCAAACCACAAGAATGGGCTAATCTTTTGCATCGCTTTCTCCTTTTTTACTTCGAAATTGAACAAGCCTGTCGCAGCCAGCTCTTCGTTCAAGACGGACTTGCGCCTTTTTCCATTCCTCGGACGCCAAGTGACGGCAACTGCTCCGCCAGCCGGTTGTAGCTCATTGCCATACCCTCTTCCATGGCCGTCTTGAGTGCGCCATCGCGCGCGGCGCGAGAGGAATAGAGTATCGATTGCGTGACCGTCGTTTTCCCGTCGTGCTCGATGAAGGTCATGGTCACCAGCGTCTCGCCGCCGGTCCAGTCTTCGTCAAACACTTCGGTGAACACCAGCCGTTCGAAGGGCACAATTTCGCGATACACGCCGCTCAACGCCATTACTCCGCCGCCGCGGTGTCGCCACTCGAACCGCAACGCGCCGCCCACCCTTAAATCAACTTCGCAGACTGCGAAGGGCCAATCGTCCGGCCCATAGAGCCAGCGCTTTAGCAGTTCGGGCTTGGTCCAGGCGTCGAAGACCAGCTCGCGCGGCGCATCGAGGGTGCGCGTCATGGCGATTTCTCTGTCGCTCGGCGTGGTTACTATTAATTTTCCCGGAATTGCCAGCGGCCGCTTATCGCTTCTTGCGTCCACGTTTTTTCTCCTTGGCTTTTAGTTCGTCGAGCAGAGCATCGAGGCGCTGGAAGTTGCCTTCCCAGAATTTGCGGTAGCGTTCGAGCCATTCAGTGGCTTCGGCGAGCCGGACGGCCTCGAGTCGGCGCGGGCGGCGCTGCGCATCGCGACTGCGAGAAATCAGCCCGGCACGCTCCAGCACTTTGAGATGTTTCGAGATTGCGGGCTGGCTCATCGCGAACGGCTCAGCCAGCTCCTT
Organism: uncultured Acidobacteriota bacterium; assembly: GCA_963707165.1. Taxonomy (GTDB): domain Bacteria; phylum Acidobacteriota; class Terriglobia; order Acidiferrales; family UBA7541; genus Palsa-147. The sequence goes on from CAVPPO010000003.1 coordinate 1,037,877, forward strand.
CACCGATGCCTGACCCGACGCCAGCCGTGCCAAGATCGCCCGCCGCGTGCGATCTGCCAGCGCCGCAAAGGTCGCGTCAAGCCGGCCAGGTGTCATTCGTCCATAACCTATCGGTTGCATAACCTTTGGGAAATATACGGTGTCGGCGCATCGCTGTCAAGTCCTGTATAGAAGAGAGTCGGTTGGACTGTAGGGCGCCGCGGTGCAGACAGCAGGTCAGCTGCGTTTGGTATTTGCCATGTAGGCGGTTGCATCGGCGTGAGAGATGGCGTCTGCTGCGAAAGTAAAAGTCCCCTTGTCCTTCACTTCGCGGGCCGCTCGGACGAATGCCCCGAGGGCGGCGCGGGCCAAAGCTCCACCTACGCTGATGCGCTTGACTCCAACTGCTGCCAGTTGTTCGATCGAATAGGTGGCACCCTTCAAGCCCATCACCACGTTGACCGGCTTCGTGACGGCCGAGCAAACCTGCCGCATCGCTTCCAGGCTGGGAAGGCCTGGTGCATAAACAACATCGGCGCCTGCTTCGTCGAACGCCTGCAATCGGCGAATGGTGTCGTCGAGATTGGGGCGGCCATGAAGAAAATTCTCGGCTCTCGCGGTTAACACGAACTTGCAAGCGTGCGCTGCTTTTGCCGCTGCCGCCACCCGCTCCACCGCGAATTTGAATTCATAGATGGGATCGTTCTCATCGCCGGTCGCATCCTCGATGGAACCGCCCGCCAGGCCGACATCGGCCGCGAGTCGAATCGTTTCTGCGCACGTTTCGGGCGACCGGCCGAACCCGTCCTGCAGATCCGCTGAAACAGGCAGATCGGTCGCCTCTACTATGGACTTCGCATTTTCCAAAATTTCGTCCCGCGTCAACACAGCTGTGGAATCAAGACGTCCGGTGGAGAAGGCATAACCCGCACTCGTAGTTGCCAGCGCTTCGAAACCCAAAGCCGTCAGAATTTTTGCCGTTCCTGCGTTCCACGGGTTCGGGATTACAAAAGCCCCGTTGCGTACATGGAGAGCCCGAAATACTTTATATTTTTCGTCTCGCGTCACCATCGTTCTCCTCGTTTCAGACAATCGAATTGTGCCACAGCGCACCCATTTTCTGATGCACCAAGGCCCGCGAAGGCTCGCGTCATTTCAAATTCTGGCGCATCCATTAAAGTGAGACGGAATTTGCGCCGGACGCTGCACCGGCCTAAAATGGACCCAAGCAGATTGCGCAGCGGCCCGCCTGCGGCGAATGATTCCCGAGGGAGTGCAGCAGTGGAGCACGAACGGCCCGAGTGGCTGGAACAAGTCGAAGGCGTTCTCGAGACGCTCAATCAGGGCGTCATCATCACAGACGATTGTCACCGCATCGTCTTCGCCAATGAAATTTTCCTCGAGATGATCGGCCGGACGAGAGATGAAATTCTCGGCCGCATAGGCAGAGATTTTTTTGCCCCTGAGGATGCGCCGATCTTGGCGCGTCAAATCGAAATCGGGCAGGCGGCGGGCCGCAACCGGTTTGAATTTTACGTGCCGCAGGCCGCCGGGACGCGGCTGCCGGTCGTGATCAGTGCGCGGAGGCTCGAAGATCCCGACGGGCGCGAATTTGCCGTGGTCACGTTTACGGATATCACTGAACAGAAGCGCGCCGAAGACGATCTGCGCAGCGCCAATACGCAACTCGAATTGCGGGCGCGCGAAATCGAGGAAGAACTCACGCTGGCTTCGCGCGTGCAACAAAGCCTCGCGCCCAAGGGCCTGCTTTGGGGCACCGCTTCCGTCGAGACGTATTTTCAAGCCGTGCGCTCAATCGGCGGCGATTTTGGGCTGGTCACGCCCGGGGAAGATCAACTCGATCTGCTGGTGTGCGATGTTTCCGGGCACGGAATCAGTTCGGCGCTGGTGGCCAACCGGATCTACACCGAGACGATGTCGCAGATCGAACGCGGCGAAGGCCTCGCGCCCATGATGCGCCATTTGAATCGCTTCGTGATTCAGAATCTGGGCAGCTCGGTCTTTTATTTCACCATGGCGGCGGCGCGGCTGAGCCGCGACGGCAGGTCGCTCGAATTTGCCGGAGCGGGCCATCCACCGGCGATGTTGATTCGGCCGGGCGAGGCGCCACAACTGCTCGAGTCGCGCAGCGTCGTGCTCGGTTTTCTGCCGGATGCCGTTGATGGCGAAGCGACCATCGAAGTTCCCGTGCAGCCCGGCGACCGCGTGATGATGTATACGGACGGCCTGACCGAAAATTTCAACGCGCAAAACGACATGCTGGGCATTGAAGGCCTGAGCGACATCGTCCGTGACACCTCCGCGTTGCCGCTGCCGCAGATGAAACAGGAAATCCTCGATCGCATCGCTCAATTCCGCCACGGTCCGCCCGCGGACGATATGTCGCTGGTCCTCGTCGAGATTTCTTGAACTCCAGAAGCACAGCCGCATGGCCCGCCTAGAATTTGAGCAACGCATCGCCGCGACGCCGGCCTTAGTCGCCGCATTTTTCGTCCCGCAGCGCATGCCCTACTGGTACGGCCACGAGATGAAAGCCGAATTCGAGATCTTAGGGGGCGCGTCGGATTTCGCTGCCGGGCAAAAAGTGCGGATCACAGGCCGCCTTGGCGCGCGCGAAGTATCGCTGACGGCGGTAGTAACGCGCTACGAATTCGGCCGCGCGCTCGAATGGCAATTTCAGGATCAGTACGCCGTGAAGGGGAAGCAGGTGTGGGAGATCGCCGCGCAAGACGACGCGACGCGAGTGCGCATGAGCGATGAGTACGAAATGCCCGGCCGATTCGCGCGCATTGTGGACGCACTTCTAACGCGCCACGCCGTATCCCTCCGCGACCGCTCTTGGCTAGCCCGCCTGGCCCAACTCGCCGAGCGCCGCTAGTCCGTCACGATGATACCGAGCCAATGTATGGCCGGCTAAAGAGCCGGCAGGGACACCGGCGCTACTGAATCTGAAATGCGCACTGCACCGTGGCGCTGACCGTGATTTTCTCCGGTTGTGGCAGCGGAGGTGGCGGCGATGCGAGCTTCTCGCGTGAGACGCCGGAATAGGCACCGGCTGAGACTTCGATCGTCTGGGTAGCGAGTGGGAGCGATCTGATGTCCATGCTCGCGACGCCGACGATCTGCTTTACGTCCACGCTGGCGAAGCGCAGCGTCCCGACTTTTTGCCCTTTCTGATCCAGCGCTGCCGTAGCGCGGCCCACGGCACGGTGCATGGCCTCCGCGACGGCGTGCTGCTTCGCCGCCTCTTCATCGGCGAGAGAATACGTCAGCGATCGAAGATCGGTGATGTCGCTAGTGACGGAATCCTCGAGAATCGCGCCGAGCTTCGAAAAATCGCGCACCTTGAGAATGATCTGTCCCTGCACCAGAAATGATTTCGCGCGCTTTTTGCGGTCGCCGCCGTAGTAAGGCACGACGGTGAAGACCCCGCTCGAAACATCTTCCTTCTTCACATCGTTCTTCGCTGCGAGCGCTACGATTTTCTGCATGGCTTGCGAGGCGTTCTCGTAGGCCGGCTTGAGCTCTTTGTCCTGTGAGGAAATGTCGAAAGTCAGCGTGGCGAGGTCCGGATCAGCTTCGTAGGTTCCATCGGCCTGCACTACGAGCGTATCCGCGATGAATTTCACGTCGTTGTTTTGTGCAGCTAGCGGGAGAGCACAGACGAGCAGAAATGCCGAGCAAATAGCGAGGCGTTTCATCGTGAACCTCCAGGATTTGAGCTTCCTCTGAAGTGAGAACGGCGTGGGCGGAAAAACTTGCAGGGTTTGAGGCGTCCAGATTTGCTAGCCGAGGGCAGCCAGGGAGGGTGGTTTTTGAGGAAGTTGTGCGAGGAAATGCTCGCCGGCGCCGCGAAAAACGCCGCGCGACTCGTTTATGAGTTTCGGACGCAGAAGCTGGCCGGCCGCGAGCCACGTGACGAATCCGATCAGCAAGAGCCCAAAAAAAGAGAAAATTGCATACGCGAGATAGTCTGGCGGAAGGAAAAAAGAAATTATCACGAAGATGCTGCTGCCGATCATCATCAATATGGCAGCCATGCGCAACCACTGATAGCGCAACCTGTGTGGTGCGCAGAGAGGGATTGCCAGATCCATTCTCTTCCTGACGATGAGCGCCGCGATGATGTACCAGATCACTCCGGGGAGCAGCAGGAAGTATATCCAAGGTTCGTGCCAGTAGAATTTCTTGAGCACCTGGCCGCCGGTCGCGGCTTGGCCGCAGCGAATGCAAATGGGCGGTACTTCTGCGCCGCGTGTCACGATTAGATTTTTTCCGTCGCGATAAACCCCGGTTGCGGCGGCCGCTGCAGTGGAAGCCATCACCGCGCCCCCTGGTTACCTCAATCTAGAACCGAAGCTCCTGCGAGCCTCACGATAGTCATCCGCCCTTTCCCCGTCAACTTCCGATCGCTATTTTACGACTATGCGGACGAATTTCTTTTTGCCGGCGCGGAGGAGGAATTCGGATGGTCTGGTGAGATCGATTTGACGCTGAACATCCTCCACGCGGGCGTTGTCGATTTCCACGCCGCCTTGCTTGATCAGGCGTTCGGCTTCGCTGCGCGACGGCGCCAGCTTCCATTCGACGAGCAGCGCGGAGAGGCGCTTGGATTCGGAGAGCGCTTGCTTGATTATCGGCGCGTCTTCGGGGGCTAAGCGGTCGCGAAAGACGCGTTGGAATTCATCGGCGGCTTTTTTTGCGGCGGATTCGCCGTGGAAGCCGGTGATGATGTTATGAGCTAGTTGCATTTTGGCGTCGATGGGCGGGAGATCGCCGTCGTGGACTTCTTGTTTCAGGCGCGTGATGGTGCGCTCGTCGAAATCTGTGAGCAGTTCGTAGTAAATCCACATCTGCGCGTCGGAAATGGACATCAGCTTGCCGAACATTTGCTGCGGGGCTTCGGTGATGCCCACGTAGTTGTTCAGGCTCTTCGACATTTTGCGCTCGCCATCGAGGCCGACGAGGATGGGCATGGTCATGGCGATCTGCTGCGGCTTGCCGTACTCGCGCTGGATTTCGCGGCCGATGAGCAGATTGAATTTTTGCTCGGTGGCACCTAACTCCACATCCGAATTTACTTCCACGGAGTCGTAGGCCACGAGCAGCGGATAGAACAGTTCGTGCACCGAAATCGGCTGGTTAGAGCTGAGGCGCGAGCGAAAATCGTCGCGCTCGAGCATGCGCGCCAGGCGATATTTCGCGCCAAGCTGAATCATTTCGATGCTGGTGAGCTTCCCGAGCCAGTCGGCGTTGTTCACCACTTCTGTTTTCTTGGGATCGAGAATATGGAAAGCCTGGTCGAGATAGGTTTTCGCGTTGGCGTCCACTTGCTCGCGGGTTAAAGGCGGGCGAGTTTCGGATTGGCCGGTGGGATCGCCGACCATGGCAGTAAATCCGCCGATCAGAAATATCGCGGTATGGCCCAGATCCTGGAAATGCTTCAGCTTGCGCATCACCACCGTATGGCCGAGATGAAGGTCGGGAGCGGTGGGGTCGACGCCGAGTTTCACGCGCAGGGGCTTGCCGGTCTTGACTGAGCTCTCCAGCTTCGCGCGGAATTCGTTTTCCGGAATGATTTCCGCAACGCCTTTGCGCAGATAAGCGAGCTGTTCTTCAACCGGCTTGAAATTCGGCATCGCTATTTTTTCTCCGGAGTAATCAGAACGCGGCGGCCTTCGATGCGAAAGCGGCCTTCGAGAATGATGCGCACCGCTTCGGTGTAGATGCGATGCTCCTCACGCAGGATGCGCTCGGAAAGCGATTCGACCGTGTCGTCATCGCGTACCGCGACGGCCGATTGCAGCACGATTGGCCCGGCATCGAGATTTTCGTCCACAAAATGCACGGTGCAGCCGGTGAATTTCACACCGTGTTCGAGCGCCTGGCGCTGCGCTTCGAGGCCGGGAAACGCAGGGAGCAGCGAAGGATGGATATTGAGAATGCGCTGAGGAAACGCGGCGATGAAATACGGCGAGAGAAGCCGCATGTAGCCGGCGAGGCAGACGAGATCCACCTTCGCTTCCTGCAGCGCAGCGGCTACCTGGCGATCGTAGGTTTCGCGTTCAAGGGCTTTCGAGGGGATTACGTGCGTGGAGATTCCGCGAGCGCGGGCTTTCTCGATCCCCGGAGCGCCGTCGCGATTGCTGACTACCAGCGCGATCTCGGCGCCGGGAATGCGCCCCGCGCGAATACTCTCCGCCAGAGCCTCGAAATTCGAGCCGCGGCCGGACAAGAGCACTCCGATGCGCTTGATCATAAGCGAAGAAAATTAGCACATCTTCCGCGAGAGACGGAAACTTGTCCGTGCTCCGGCGGTTCGTATTATACTTTTACGCGCAGGCCGCACGGACGTCCTGAAACCCTTATCGAATCCGTAGGAGCCGATGAGCTTTTTGCACCCAAATTGTGCTGGCAGCCGCTCGCGCCATGTTCGTCAGGTTTGTTGTGCCCCAATTCGACTCGGAGTCCCACTGCGAGCTAGGGGTGTTTCATGCCGCCGGCAATTTGTACTGGTCCGGGCACATGTTTTCCTACGAGGAAACTGAGTACGAACGGATTCGCGATTGGTTCAGCGACTATCTGCGAAGACCCACTCGATTTACCGTATCCAAGCGTCCCTACTATCGCAAGCCGAAAAAAGCGATCTGCTGGTTTAAGGACACGGCTCAAGTGCATCTTGATCAAGTGCGCGGGATGGTGGCCATTCTCGAGAACCACTACGTACCCGTGCGCATGTTGACCGCCAAGCGCGTGGGTTATGTGGTCTATGAAGACAAGTACCAAGTTGCGGCGCAGCCCTTCATCCGCGAACTCCGCGCCATTCGCGCTTAAGACGACGGCTTGACTTCGATTCACCGCGTTGGCATCTTGCTGTGCATACGCCGCATTTGGGGAGGGGCGATGAGCGCGTCTAGAAATTTCACCGGCTTCGCAATAGTCCTGGCGATTTGCTTGGTTGCCGCTGCGTGTTCTTCGGCGCCGACACAGCCTTCGGTGCAGGTGCCGCCGCCCGTCGATCCCGCGGCGATCGAGAAGCAGATTCGCAGCATGGATGCGGATTGGAGCCATGCGGCGAACCTCGGAGATGTCGAGACTTGCATCTCGTATTACGCTGACGAAGGCTTGCTGCTTGAACCCAATGCCCCGGTCGTCACGGGAAAAGAAGCCTTCCGGAAATCGTGGACCGCGATGGTCACCGGGCCGCAGTACGTAAGCCTCACGTTTGCCTCTACGAAAGTAACCGTCGCGCAGGCTGGAGATATGGCCTGGGACATCGGCACGTACGAACTCACTACCAAGGACAAAGACGGGAAGGCCAGCAAGGAAGCTGGGAAATACGTCGAGGTTTGGCAGAAGCAGGTAGATGGCTCGTGGAAGGTCGCGGTCGATACCTATAATGCCGGGCAGTGAAGTCTTGCGAGCGAGTTCTCTGGTCAGATTTTCTGATCCCAGGCTGCGCGGATTTTTTTCAGCATGGCCGGATAGATAATCCACCTTCGGAACGGATCGATTAGGCCCATGTACAAGGGCGTAATCCAGGTTCTCTGGCGCACGTAGACCGCAAAGTAGAATCGATAGCCATCCGCCCTTTCAGTGAGGGCACTGAGGGCCGCAGCATGGACGGTACGATTCTGGATTTCAAGTAGCTGTTCGTTTTCGAAGCGATAGACGACGCTGAACAGTCCTTCCGGCGTTCCCGAAACCACAGAAGAGCTAGCGCGATCCTCTGCCGTCAGGCGGCATCCAAACGAGGCTGCCGAAGCATTCTTCGGTTTGTCCTCCAGCCGGAAAATGCGTCCGAGAAAAAAACGCAACCGGAAAAGCACGCGAGCCACTGGCGGAAATTTCTTGACCTCAGCATCCGTTGCGCTGGATTCGTCCTGACTCGTGCGGCGAAGAAATTCAGAAAGGGTAACACCTTCGCGGCGCGCAGGCAGATCAACCGCCCAAACGTCGTGCAGAGGAACGCCGGCGAGAAGTGTGTGCACGCGAAGGGGTAGCGCGTAAAACTCCGTTGGAGAAATCTGCGGCATCTTTTAATTCCAGTTCCTATTCATTGATCTCGGGTTTCTTTTTTACCCTAAGAGTGGCTGCCAATCTTCGCCGAATCCTTGCCCACGTTTCAGGAGATGGCTTTCTAGACTGGAAGATTGCCGTTGTAGGTGACTTTGGGGGCACCGGCGGCGGTTTCGATGTGGCCGATGGCGTAGAATTTTTCGCGGCGGCGGCGAAGTTCGGCTTCTACTTTGCGGACGTATTTTGGCGGGACCACGAGGATCATTCCTGCGCCCATATTGAAGGTCCTCAGCAGCTCTCCCGCTTCCATTTTTCCGAGCGTCGCGAGATAGCGGAAGATCGGCAGCACCGGCCACGAGCCTAGTTCGATCACGGCGCGAACATTGCGCGGAAGTACGCGCGGTAGATTTCCGGTGATGCCGCCGCCGGTGATGTGCGCCATGCCGGAAAGCCAACCTTTGCCGACGATGTTCTTAAGCAGAGGCCAATACGCGCGGTGCGGCCTGAGGAGTTCGGCGCCGATTTTATTGCCGACGGCGGCGACGTAGGTGTCGGCTTTCAACCGCGCGACTTGGAATACCAATTTGCGGGCGAGCGAGTAGCCGTTGGTGTGCAAGCCGCTCGAGGGCAGTGCGAGAAGCGTATCGCCGGGGCGCACGAGGCGCGGCTCGAGTCGTTTCGAGCGCTCCACGGCGCCTACGATAAATCCTGCGAGGTCATACTCGCCGGGTGCATAGAAATCGGGCATCTCGGCCGTTTCGCCGCCGATCAGCGAACAGCCGGCCTGCTTGGCGGCGCGGCTCATGCCTTCAATGATTTGCTCGACGACCCGCGGATCCAGTTTTCCCATCGCCAGATAATCAAGAAAGAAGAGAGGCTCGGCGCCCTGCGTGAGGATGTCGTTCACGCAATGATTGAGGATATCCGCACCAACCGTGGAATGAACGCCCGTCGCGAAAGCGACTTTGAGTTTCGTTCCAACGCCATCGGCACTGGCCACGAGAATGGGATCGCGCCAACGCTTGTGGTCCAACTCGAAGAGCGCCCCAAAGCCGCCGATGGAAGAAAGCACGCCGCGTCGAAAAGTGCGCCCGGCCATGGTGCGGATGCGCCGCTTGGCCTCTTCGGCGACCGAGATATCCACTCCTGCATCGGCGTAGCGCATCGAACAGGCCCTCGATTGGTTAACAGCGGCAGCCGCGCTAGAACGTATGGAACAATCGCTTCCAGCGCACCTCGTGAGGATGGATCAGAGCGTTGAGATACGTCGCGAAGCGCTGTTCGATGTGCCCGGGTTCCCAGACTTCTTCGGGCGCATCGATGGACATGTAGATGAGCAGCGGCGTCCCGACGATGTTCGAGCGGGGAACGAAGCCCCAGTATCGGCTGTCGTAGGAATTATTGCGATTGTCGCCCATCATGAAATATTCGCCGGCTGGAATTTTCACTGGGCCGAAATTGTCGCCGGGACTGGGCGGATCCATGCGATACGGTTCAACCAGCGCTTGATTATTGACGTAAACGATGCCGCGGCGCACTTCCAGAAGATCGCCGGGGAGTCCGATGGTGCGCTTGATGAAATCAGGATTGCCCATCTCCGGAAGCGGCGCGCGGAACACGATGATCTGCTGCCGCTTCGGTTCGCGCCAGAGAGTAGTGTGCCAGGGAGTGAAGGGAACGCCGGCGTCGTAGCCCATGCGGCTGACGATGAGGTGATCGCCGATCAGGACTGTCTTTTCCATCGAGCCGCTGGGAATCACGCGCGCCTGGACGATTCCTCCTTCGATGAATAGAAAAGCGAGGATCACCCAGAACCAGGAGATGGCTTCGCGCATCGCGCGGCTCTTCCAGACTGATTTCTTTCCCCTGGGCTCATCGAACGCGGCCGCGCGGGATTGGGCTTCGACTTCAGCTTTCACGTTGTGCCTCCACTTCCAGTTGTACTAAATCGGTGGGATAAACGCCGGTGTAGCAGGCGGTGCAGAATTGGCCATCGCGATCTTCGACGGCCTCGCGCAAGCCGTTTAGCGAAAGATAGCCGAGTGAATCGGCCTCCAGAAACTTGCGAATTTCTTCGATGGAATTATTGGCGGCGATCAATTCGTTGCGCGTAGGCGTATCCACCCCGTAATAGCACGGCGAAATCGTCGGCGGGCAACTGATGCGCACATGCACTTCCGTGGCGCCCGACTCGCGCACCATGCGCACGATCTTACGGCTCGTTGTGCCGCGCACGATCGAATCGTCAACCAGAATCACGCGATGCCCCTCTATCATTCGACGCACCGGATTCAATTTCAGCTTAACGCCGAAATCGCGAATCGCCTGCACCGGCTCGATAAATGTGCGTCCAATGTAATGGTTTCGGATGAGCCCCATGCGAAACGGGATGCCCGATTCGGCTGCATAGCCCACGGCCGCGGGAACGCCCGAATCCGGCACCGGAATCACCGCGTCGGCTTCGACTGGATATTCTTTCGCCAGGAGGCGGCCGAGAAGTTCGCGGCTCTGATTTACCGGGCGGCCGAAAATCACGCTGTCGGGCCGGGAGAAATAGACATGCTCGAAGATGCAGAACTGATGCGGCTTTTCGGGCGCAAAGCGGATGGATTCCACTCCGCTGCGCGAGATGCGCACCAACTCGCCCGGCTCGATTTCGCGTACGTATTCGGCGTCAATCAGATCGAACGCGCAGGTTTCTGAGGCGACCACCCACGCACCTTCGAGTCGGCCGAGATTGAGAGGCCGAAAGCCGCGCGGATCGCGCACCGCATAGAGTTCGTCGCGCGTGAGAATGACGAGCGAATACGCGCCTTCCACTTGCTGCGCCGCATCCGCAAGCGCGCCAACCAGATTCCGGGCTTTGCTTCGCGCGATGAGATGGACGAAGACCTCAGTGTCGCTCGTGGTCTGAAAGATCGAGCCGCCATGTTCGAGCCGACGCCGCAATTCGAGCGCGTTGGTCAGATTGCCGTTATGCGCCACCGCGAGCTTGCCCTTGTTGCAATCGATCACCACGGGCTGCGCGTTCGTCAACGCAGTTTCGCCGGCTGTCGAATAGCGCGTGTGCCCGATCGCGGAAGCGCCAGGAAGCCGAGAGAGGACTTCAGGCGTGAAGATTTCCTGCACCAAGCCCATCGATTTGTAGAACTCGAGCGAGTTGCCGTCGCTGGAAGCAATCCCGGCGGATTCCTGGCCGCGATGCTGCAGCGCGTAGAGGCCGAGATAGGTGAGCTTCGACGCTTCTTCGCGGCCGAAAATTCCGAAGACGCCGCACTCGTCGTGAAAATGATCCGAATCGAAATGAGAGTGAGGTTTCATTCGTCCTAGTGATCGCTCTGCAGAGCTCGTTCCAGCGCCCCGGCCCAGATGTCGCGAAGAGCCGACACTGCGGCGCTGGCGCAAACCACTCCATTTAATTCGATGCGGAGATCGCCCCGCGCGACCTCACCAATGCGTCGCGCCCCGACCTTGTATTTTGCCGCAAGTTCCATCACGCGGGCAAGCGAAGCGGGTTTCGCGGTAACGATCGCGCGCGCCCCGCTTTCCCCGAAGAGCGCATATTCGGGCGGCGCGAACGAATCGAACGAAATGCGCGCCGTGAAATCCTCGCTGCCGAATGCGGACTCGGCGATGGCCACCGCAAGCCCTCCGTCACTCAAATCGTGCGCTGATTCGACGGCGCGATCCGCGGCCAGCGCAACGAGGCACTCTTGCAGCCGCTTTTCCGCGGCAAGATCAATATCCGGCGGCGTGCCCGCGGTAATTCCGTGAATCGTCTTCGAGTATTCGGAGGATGAAAATTCGCGGCACAGTGTCTCGAGCGAACGCGCGGAAGCCGCATCGTCCGCCCCGTCGAGTAGCACAATCGCATCGCCCTTGTTGCGGAAGGCCAAGCCGAGCGCGGTACTCGCATCATCGAGAATCCCGAGAACGCCCAGCACCGGCGTCGGATAAATCGGCTTGCCAAGCGTTTCGTTATAAAAGCTGACGTTGCCGCCGGTAATCGGCACACCGAGAACTTTGCAAGCCTCGGCGATGCCGTCGATCGCCTCGCTGAATTGCCACATCACCTCGGGCTTTTCCGGATTGCCGAAATTCAGGCAATTCGTCGCGGCCACAGGCCGCGCTCCCGAGCAGGCCACATTGCGCGCGGCTTCAGCGACCGCGTGCATCGCACCGAGCCGCGGATTGAGCCAGCACCAGCGACCATTACCGTCGGTAGAAAGCGCCAGCCCACGCGCGGATTCTTTCAGCCGCAGCACAGCGGCGTCGCCCGCGCCGGGAATCACGCGCGTGTTGGTGCGCACCTGATAGTCGTACTGGCCGATGATCCATTGTTTCGAAGCGATGGTTGGCGACGCGAGCAACTTCTTGAAATTAGCGGTCAGGTCCGCGCCGGATGCGGCAAATTCGACGAAGCGCGCATTGCCGTCCGGCGGCGCGGGCGGCGCAAGCGGCCGCTGATAAACCGGTCCTTCTTCTGCGATGGCGTGCGCCGGAATTTCAGCCGTGGTTTTCCCGTGGTGCAGCACTCGCAGCTTGCCATCGTCAGTGACGCGGCCGATTTCCACGGCGTCGAGGCCCCACTTCGCGAACACGCGAAAAACTTCAGCCTCGCGCCCACGCTCGGCCACCAGCAGCATGCGTTCCTGCGACTCGCTCAGCATCATTTCATAGGGCGTCATGCCGGTTTCGCGCTGCGGCACTCGCGCCAACTCGATTTCGATACCCATTCCGCCGCGCGAAGCCATTTCAGAGCTAGAGCTGGTGAGCCCAGCGGCGCCCATGTCCTGAATCGCGACGACCGCCCCGGTGCGCATGGCTTCAAGGCAAGCTTCAAGGAGAAGTTTCTCCATAAAAGGATCGCCAACCTGCACGTTCGGCCGCTTCTGCTGCGACTCCTCGCTGAATTCCGCAGAAGCGAGAAGCGAGGCCCCATGAATTCCGTCGCGCCCGGTCTTAGCACCGGCATAGATCACGGGATTTCCCGCGCCGCGCGCCCGCGCAAAGAAAAGCTCATCGCGCTTGGCAATGCCGAGCGCCAGCGCATTCACAAGCGGATTATTCGAGTAGCAAGGCTCGAAGACAACTTCGCCGCCAACAGTAGGCACGCCAAAGCAATTCCCGTAAAACCCGATTCCGCGCACCACGCCGTCCACAAGCCGCCGGTTCCGCGCAATCTCTTCCGGCCCAATTTCTACAGTCGCGCCCGGTGCCGCAGCCCCCGTAGGGCCCGGCTTCAGCCGGGCCTCTTTTTCCCGTCCCACAATCGGCCCAAATCGCAGCGAATCCAAAACCGCAATCGGCCGCGCCCCCATGGTAAAAATATCCCGCAAAATTCCGCCAACGCCGGTAGCCGCCCCCTGAAACGCCTCAACAAAACTCGGATGATTGTGCGATTCGATTTTGAAGACCGCGCAAAGCCCGTCGCCAATATCCACCACGCCCGCATTTTCCCCAGGCCCTTGCAACACCTGCGCCCCGCGCGTCGGCAAGCGTTTCAGATGCACCTTGCTCGATTTGTACGAGCAATGCTCGCTCCACATCACGGAAAAAATCCCAAGCTCGGTGATGCTAGGCTCGCGCCCAAGAATTTTCAGAATGCGCGAATATTCCTCAGCGCTGAGCCCGTGCTCGGCCGCAAGTGCAGGCGTAACTTTTGGTTCAGTAGCGATCAACCTGGTTGGTCCTTCTTCAGTAGGGGAGGGTCTTCAGACCCTCCCGCAGTTCGGCCATCTTCTGAATTTCTGGAATGACACTAAGCAGGCACCGCAATCCGTTGCACCAGACTCTCCACCATCGAGCGAAAAATGACCAATCCATCAGCGGACCCGAGCGGCGCTTCCACAGCCCGCTCAGGATGCGGCATCAATCCAAGCACATTGCGCTCGCGATTGCATATACCCGAAATATTCGCAAGCGAACCGTTGGGATTTCCGGCGGCGTCATCGCGCCCATCGGGCGTCGTGTAACGAAAAACAATCTGATCGTGGCGCTCGATATCGGCGAGGGTCTTCTCGTCGCAGAAATAACTGCCGCCCATATGCGCGATCGGCATTTTCAGGATCTGACCGCGCTCCGCCGCGCAAGTAAATGGCGTGTCCGTGCTTTCCACGCGCACATGCACCTGCCGGCAAAGAAATCGCAGGCCGGTGTTTCGAAGTAGCGCGCCGGGTAGCAGACCCGCCTCGCATAGGATCTGGAAACCGTTACACACGCCGAGAACGAGCCCGCCGCCGCTCGCGAATCTCTCCACCGATTTCATCACCGGCGAAAAGCGTGCAAGGGCGCCCGTGCGCAAATAATCGCCGTAAGCGAACCCGCCGGGAAGAATAATCGCGTCGCAGCCACCGAGATTTTCCGTGCGGTGCCACAGGAATTCCACGGGCTGCCGAAGCACGCTGCCGACGGCGTAATAAGCGTCGTCATCGCAATTCGAGCCCGGGAACACAACCACGCCGAATTTCATTCCGGGGAATCTCCCGCGTGCATTTTAACACAGACCGAGAATTGGCCCGCAGCGATGATTGAAGCGCCGGCGCTACCGGCGACGCGATTTCTTCGTGCGGCGGCGCTTGGGCTTCTTCCGTTGCTTCGCTTCGCGCGCCAATTCAGCCCGCCGGGCTCTCGCCCAGCCGAGCTTGTTCGCTTGCCGGCCCCGCGCGATAGCCAGCGCGTCAGCAGGAACATTCTCCGTGATCACCGAGCCCGCGGCCACATAAGCCCCATCGCCCACGCGCACCGGCGCGACCAGCGCCGTATCGCTTCCAATAAAAACGCGCTTGCCGATCGTGGTGGGATACTTGTGCACGCCGTCGTAATTACACGTAATTGTCCCGGCGCCTATGTTTGCGCCGCTGCCAATCGTCGCGTCGCCGAGATAAGTAAGATGATTGGCCTTCGCGCCCTCGCCCAGCACAGTCTTCTTCAGCTCGACAAAATTCCCCACATGCGACCCTTCGCGCATATCAGCCCCAGGCCGCAAACGCGCAAACGGCCCGAGCCGCGAATTCTTCCCAATGCGGCTGTCGATGGCCACGCAATGCGGCTCGATCAGCGCGCCTTCATCCACGCGGCAATTCGTCAGCACGCTGCCAGTGCGAATCGTGCAGCGCTCAGCAACGCGCGTGCTCCCGAGCAATTCGACGCCGGGCTCGATGATCGTATCGCGCCCCACCTCGACGTCGGCATCAATCACCACAGTCTCCGGCAAATAAATCGTCACGCCAGCATCCATCAGGGCCGCAGCCTTGCGCTGTCGAAAAACGCGATCGGCGTCAGCAAGATGCGCGCGCGTATTGCAGCCGATGATTTCATCAGCATCGGAGGTCGGCATGGCGATGACACGTTCCTGGTGCGCGTTCAGTAGTGCAATCGCGTCAGTAAGATAAAGTTCGCGATGCACATTATTCGGGCGCAGCGCGGACAGGCAAGGCCACAGCTTTTCGAGCGTGAAGCAATAAATGCTCGAATTGATTTCGTTGATCGCCCGCTGCTCGGGCGCCAGCGCGCTCTCTTCCACCACCGCCGCCACGCTGCCATCGCCCTCCTTGCGGATCACGCGTCCGTAGCCCGTAGGATCAGCAAGATTGGCAGTCAGAAGCGTCGCAGCAGCATTTTCTTTGCGATGCGTTTCGACCAGCGCAGCGAGCGTTGAGGCTTTGAGCAGCGGCGCATCGCCGGGCACCACTAACAAAAACTTCGCGCTGCGACGTATGGCCTTGCGCGCCACCTGGACCGCATGGCCCGTGCCGCGCTGCGGATTCTGTACCACCGCTTTCGCGCCAAGCGACTCGACAACCGCGGCAACCGCCTCGGCCTGATGTCCAACAATGACGACGATCTCAGCAGGCTTCAGAGGCTGGCAAGCTCGCACAACGTGCTCGACCAGCGATCGCCCGCCCGCCCGATGCAGCACCTTGGCCATGTCGGATTTCAGGCGCGTGCCTTTCCCGGCGGCGAGAACGAGGGCGACAGTGTCTTTCGCGGGCATCGCAGGATTATTCTCGCCTCACCGCCTCCGTTTGGCAAATCCGGCGAATACGGACGTGTTCCAGGAGCGCGGGTGCACAATTCGCCGAATGGCGGCGCAGCTTTTGGCCTTCCCGCACGCATCACTGTTACGATGCCGGTACTCCCCTTGAGCGAGAAAATCCGGAGGCGACTATGAAACTCTGCCCCACCTGCCAGAAAGCGAACGAAGACACCGCATCCTTCTGCAATGGATGCGGAACGAATCTATCGCTAGCCGTGACAAGCACCCCAGCCCCAGTCGGGGCGCAAGAAACCAGCGGGATGGCTGTCGCCAGCCTGATCTTCGGCTTGCTCTTCTTCATCTTTCCGGCCGCTGTTGTGGCCGTAATCCTCGGTCACATCTCCAATTCGCAGATCAGAAAAAGCGCAGGCCGGTTAAAGGGCGCAGGAATGTCGCTGGCCGGGATGATTCTCGGCTACGTCGGCATCGCCTTCATCCCCATCATTCTGATTATTGCCGCGATCGCAATTCCGAATCTGCTGAAGGCTAGAATGGCCGCGAACGAGGCGACCGCCGTCCACAATCTGCGAAACATCGCCACGGCCGCCGTTAATTATCAAAGCGATTACAACACTTATCCGTCGGGCCTCTCAGCCCTCGGTCCGCCGCTCAGCGGCAAGGCCCCGGACGCCGATGGCGCCGGTCTCATCGACGGGATGCTCATGAGGGATTCCGAGAGCGGCTACGAATTCATTTATCAACCGGTGAGTTCGCACGGAAACGGTGTCTTCGACGGCTTCGATCTAACCGCGAATCCGATCACTCCGGGCGCCACCGGCAACCGTCACTTTCATGTGGACGAGACGCAGGTGATTACCGTCGAAAGGGATAAGCCGGCAGGAAGAGACAGCCCCCCGCTGGACTGAAGAGCCAGGCAAAAAGGCATCCGTAGCGCCGGCAGCCTGCCGGCGTCTTTGTCACAAACTGACGCCCGGCAAAATCAGCGAGACAATATTCGGCGAATCACAACCCCATAATATGGAATCCAGCGTCCACAAAGATTGTGTTGCCAGTAACGCCGCGGCCCAGGTTGCTAGCCAAAAAGACAGCGGTATCAGCTACTTCAGCCGGATCAGTGTTCCGGCGCAGCGGCGCATGCTGCGATACGACATCCAGAATCGACGAAAAATCTTTTATAGCGCGCGCTGAGGCTGTTTTCACGGGCCCAGCGGAAATAGCATTCACGCGAATATTCTTCGGCCCCAAGTCGCTCGCCAGATAACGCACCGTGGCTTCAAGCGCAGCCTTGGCCACTCCCATCACGTTGTAATTCGGCACCACGCGCTGCGAACCGAGATAAGTAAGCGTCAGCAGCGATCCGCCTTGCGCCATCAAGGGCGCGGTAGCCCGCGCCACCGCCAGCAGCGAATAACTGCTCACTTCCTGCGCCAGCAAATAGCCGTCGCGCGATGTCTCCACAAACGGCCGGCTGAGATCGTCGCGGTTGGCAAACGCAATGGCATGCATCACCGTATCGAGCCCGCCGCTCAATTCCGTAGCCAGCCGATCCAGCTCCGCCGCCTGCGTAACGTCGCACTGAAATACTTTTGCCGCCCCAAGTTCCTGGCCCAACTCCTCCACCGTTTGTTTCAGCCGCTCGCCCTGGTAAGTAAGGACAACTTTCGCCCCTTCGCGGCGATAAGCGGACGCGATGGCGTAGGCCAAACTCCATTTGTTCGCCACGCCCAAGATCAGCGCAGTCTTTCCTTCCAGCAGATTTGCCATAGGCCGGTCATTCTATCGTGGAATCAGCCCGCGGTGAATCCGAGTAGCGCCGGCCTCCGTGCCGGCATCTTACGAGCACATGCGTCGGCCAATCAGCAAACGGCCCGCGGACCCCTCAATGCGATTCGTCAACGACGGACTGCTCCGCCAAGTAATTTCTAAGAGGTCCAGCATTTTGGTGGAAGCCCCCATTCATGCGGGGGAAGGAGCGCGCTTCAGCGCTCCGGGAAGCGCCTCGCATTTGAAAATGCGCTTTAGCGCTGGAGAAAGCACAGCGCTGGCCCTTGAAGCAGATCGGCTCGTACCTCTAACGTCGCATCCCGAAATGAGGATCCTGGCGATCAATCAGCGGCAGATGCCGATTCTCGGAGCAAAGGCGTCGCGACAACGGGCTGCCGTTCGGATTCAACCGTGGTCTCTACCCACAGGGTCGGATCGGCCAACAACCGCGTCACAAGCTGTGTGTGCAATGCATGTCCCGCCTTGTGAGCCACCACGCGCGCCTTCAACGGGCGACCCACGAGCGCCAGATCACCAATAAGGTCAAGCGCCTTGTGTCGCACGAACTCGTCAGGGAAGCGCACGGGCCCATTCAAAATATCGTCAGCAGAGAGCACGATCGCATTTTCCAACGAGCCCCCGCGAATCAACCCCATCGCCCGCAAGCCTTCAAAATCGCTCATGAATCCAAAAGTCCGCGCCGTGGCCAGTTCGCGGCTAAAACTATCGCGATTGACGCGAATCTCAATTTCCTGCCGCCCCACTTTCGGGTGCGCGTAATCCACGAAACAACTCACCACAAAATCGTCATGCGGGTAAATCCCAATCCGCCGATCGCCTTCCGAGACCTCCAGCGGCTTCACGACTTTCAGATAAGTTCTCCGCCGGCGCAACCGGCGCAATCCGGCGCGATTCAGCATGCGGATAAATGGCTGAGCAGACCCATCGAGGATGGGCACTTCAAGATTGTCAATTTCGACGAAAACGTTGTCCACCCCGCAGGAATAGACCGCGGCAAGAAGATGCTCGGTCGTAGAGAGGAGTACGCCCTGCTTCATCAAGCTGGTGGCGTAGCTGACGCGCGCGACGTTCCGGACATGCGCTTCGATCCGGAAGCCATCAAGATCGGTCCGGCGGAACACGATTCCAGTTCCAGCCGGCGCAGGAACCAGCCGCAAATGCGATTGAACTGCGGTATGAAGCCCGATACCTGCCGCCTCGACAGGCCGGACAATCGTGTTTTGGAAGGACATTTTGAGGGCCGGGATTACTAAGCACTTATGCTGCCCCGTCCAGCTCATTTTAGCTTAATGTTTTCAGTGATTTACAGAGAATTTTCGAGGGGATTTCCAGCTGGTGTTGTAGAGATACAACACTTTCGCCTCAATCTCTGTGGCCGTGGTTCTACGGTATGGTACCGTTCTGGTTCAGGCTCCTGGCGCTTACTGCGTAGTGCCAGAGCTCGCCTTAGACGCCGCAGGGGCGGCTGCCGCCGTCGAGGCAGTGCCGCCTCCCTGAGTGGCTGCCGCGTCAGCCGCTGGCGTCGCCACCTGGGCAGTCGGAGCACTCCCCGCTTGCGCCGCGAGGCTCGCCGCCTCGGCTCGCAGCGCCACAATGGCCTGTTGAAACGCGGGCGGATCAAGATCATTCAGCAGTCGCGCGGCATCGATCATTTGACTCTGCGCTTGCGGCGAAAGCCCCAGCTGCTGCAGGTACTCGGTGAATTGCAAGATCTGATTCTGGCTCTGAGACGAAGCTGCAGGAGCGCTCTGCGCAGCGTTCGTCGATGGCGCGTTGGCTGTCTGCGCCGCATTGGCCGCAGGCGCCGCGTTAATCGCGGTCGGCGTTCCCGCGCCCGCCACGATGGCGTTGACGTTGTTCGCGGCCGTCGTATTGGCTGCGGGTGCAGCTCCGGCGTTCCCACCGGCGGCATCGAATGTGTTCGAAGTCGCCTGAACCGCGGCAGCGTTCTGCACGGTGGCCGTCTTAGGTGCCGCTGGCGTCGCTGGAGGCGCGTTCAGAGCCGCAACAGTGGCGTCATTCGCTTTCGGCGCCGCCCCCGCATTCGCGCCGCCAAACGACGCGGCCGAAAATGTCGAAAGTGCAGGTGCAGCCACCTGAAACAGCCCGGCCTCTTCTGCGGGCGTTGGTTGCGGAACGCCATTTGAAAGCGTCACCGTATCCTGAACCGGATTTGACTGCGCGAGCTTGGTCGTTGCGCTTTGCGGTTGCACCGGCAACTGAGCCTCTGTGCTCAACTGCGCCGTCTGATTTGCTGCTGCCACTGGAATCGAAGCCACGGGTCCCTCCTCATAGCGGGCGCTGCCAATCCCGCTGCGCGGCATACTTGATTCGGTTATCGGCAGCAGGTCCCGTCAACTTAACGACCCAGTGAAAATTAACAGAGATTTCACGGCACTAAAGTGAATCAATTCGAAACAGTTGAGATTCGCGTCGAGCTCTGCAGCGCGCCACTCCGAAGTCGCTTGAGCCTCTTGGACCTTGGCATTCTCGTCGGAGTTCCGGCATTTGGGTGGGAGCCCCCGCAATTCATGCGGGGGAAGGAGCGCTTTAGCGCTGCCTCCCTGAAGCAACTCGCATGAAGGCCAGCGCAATCGCGTCCCGTCCCGAAGTTACGACACCACAGTGCGCACGCCGCGGTTGTCGCGCACACCGAGACTGCGTAGAATAGAGCAAGGCGCAAGCCCATGGCCTCACCTTTCCCAATTCTCCCGAACATCGCAGCAGCGCCCCCGCCCGGCGCCCATCCGCGTCCTCCCTGGCTGCGCGTGAAATTCTTCGGTGGCTCCAATTATCAGGATTTAAAACGCATCATGCGCACGCTCGACCTGCACACCGTCTGCGAGAGCGCCCGCTGCCCCAACATGGGCGAATGTTGGGAACATCGCACCGCAACCTTCATGATCCTCGGCAACATCTGCACCCGCGCCTGCGGATTCTGCGCCGTGCCCTCAGGCAAGCCTCTCGGCCCGCCCGAGGAAGATGAGCCCGAGCGAGTAGCGGAAGCCGTCGAGAGAATGGGCCTCCGCTACGCAGTGGTCACCTCAGTCAATCGCGACGATCAACCCGATGGCGGCGCCGCAATTTTCGCCCGCACCATCGCAGAGATTCGTCAGCGTGTAGCGGATTGCCGCATCGAAGTCTTGATCCCGGATTTTCGCGGCGTCTGGCCCGCTCTCGAAACAGTCATCGCCGCGCGCCCCGACGTCCTCAATCACAATATGGAAACCGTTCCGCGCCTCTATCGCCGCGTCCGCAAAGGCGCCGATTACGAGCGTTCGCTAGAATTGCTGCGCCGCGCCCGCGAACTCGCCCCGCAAATGGCCACAAAAACGGGCATGATGCTCGGCCTCGGCGAGACGCGCGAAGAAGTCCTCGCACGCCATGCAAGATATCGTCGCGCAAGGCACGCACATCTTGACCCTCGGCCAATATCTGCAACCCACGCCCGAGCATCTACCAGTCGAGCGCTTCGTTCACCCCGACGAATTCGCAGAATTCAAGCAGCGAGGCGAACAAATGGGATTCAAGCACGTAGAATCCGGCCCGCTAGTCCGCAGCTCCTATCACGCCTTCGAGCAAGAAGCATCCGCCCGTTCGTAGCGCCGGCGTCCCTGCCGGCATCTTACGAGCACGAGCCCACCACATGCAGCCGCCACGCGCGGACCTCGCATCTCGACCCTGAATTAAGATTCGTCACTCACCTCACCGTCGCCAGCAACGAATTGGCCAATGCCCGCACCCGCGCCCCGCACGAAATCTCGCAGCAAGCCTGATCCACCACAGCCCGCAAACTCGCCACCGCCTTCTCCTTCCGATTCAATTCCAAATTGAAATTGCCAAGAAACAAATTGAAGATTCCGTTCCGCGGATACTGCCGCGTAAGCGGCTCGATCGTCACAGCCGCCCTTTCATACTGCTGATCGTAAGTCCGCAAATTCTTCGCCAGATAAAATCGCGCCTCCGCCGCGGTCATCCCCCCGCCGTTAATCGCCGATTCCAGCTGCCGAATTCCCTCCTGCTTGTTCCCGCCGGGAACACCCATGAAAAAGCGCAGCAGCCTGACGATGCCCGAAAGCGTGTCGATGTAATAGTTGTAGAGCCCCAGTCCCGTGTCGGCGTCGGTCATTTGCGGATCGAGCTGCTTGGCGCGCAGAAATTCTTCCCGCGCACGCACGCCGACGCGCGCCGTGGCCCGATTTTCGCTGCGCATGCTGTAGAGGCGCGCCTCCAGCGCCAACGCCAGCCCGGCGTAAAGATGCATCTCTGCCGAATCTTTTTTCGCGGATTGCGCCGCAGCCAGCCGCACCGCCTTTTCCGCGAGCGCCAGATATTCGTCATCGCCCGATTGTTTCCCGCGCTTTGCCGCGTCCACCATTCCCCACTTCACTTCCAGTGATGCACAGTAGTTCTTCCACCACAGCGCCTCGCCCTCGAGCAGGAATCCCAGCGGCTGGTCCGGCGCGGAAGCCTGCAGCCCGCGAAACAGCGCAATCGCCCCGTCCGCATCGCCATTATTCAGTTTCTCAAGCCCCTGCTGCGCCTCCGCAGGCAGCACCGGATTGCCGGCTAAAACTGCCGGCGCTCCGAGAACCGCGGCCATCGCGATGAGCAGAATCGGCCTGGCGACGTTTGCGAAAATCATCGCTGCCACCGGATCTTCATCACCCCCAGCGCCGCCACGTACATCACGAAGCACTCAAGCGCAAACGCAGGAAACCCGAGAAATCCGGGCGCAGGCATCTCAAATATTTTCACGTTCTGAAAAATCGGAAAAATGTATCTCCATTTCGCCTCGGCCCAGAAATTCCAGAATTCCCACAACCAGCCGCACACCCATCCAGCAGCCAGGAATGACCAAAACCGCGTGTGCAAGCCCTCGGAGAAATCGCCGATAAACGACGGCAGCCCCATCCGGTAATTCAGCGGATCAAGCAGCAGAAGAAACCCGATCCAAACCAGCGCAAAAAGGTAGGCCCCGATGTGCTGTGGCAAGACCAGCGGGACAACGAGGCACACCGTTCCCGCGGTCATCAATCCAATTTGCGCTCCACGCGAAATCTTTATGCTCTCCCTCTCGCGGAAGGGCAAAAACGCCTGAACGAGATCGGCTGTTTCAAAAATCGCCGGAGTAATCGTAGCGAACGACCACGCGTAACCAATCATTCCCGCAGGCCAAAAATCAGGAACGCCGTCGTAAGTCCAATTGCGCAGCCGCAAGTTGTAAGCTTCAAAAATCAACCACAGCGGAATCGAGAGCCCAGCCATGCGCAGCAGCGCCAGCGGCGCACCGCGCAGCCGCGAGCGGCCCGTAACGGAAAATACCGCCGCATCCACAATCAGGATGTATGCCGACCACGCCACAGGAGTAAAAAAAGTCGCCACCGGCTCGATGCCGCGAAACATCAACCACTCAGCACCGGTCAAGCACGCGATTCCCAGCCATCCATATGCGGGGTACCGCGCGCGCTTCCAGTAAGCGAATTCGGCGATCAGAATTGTCACCGTCGCCGCCGTAATCGTCACTCCTCCCTCAATCATTTGCGACCTTCAAATCGGCATCGCCAATCCGACCGGCGTATCATAGGTCCGTGTTAGCTGAGCTCTCACCGGACACGTTTCTCGGGCGCGTCGTGCGCGCCCCTCTACGCCTCATCCCTCGCGGCACCATTGTGCGGATTCCGCGCGGGCCGCTCAAGGGCCTCAAGTGGATTGTCGGCGCCAGCACTCATGGCTGCTGGCTCGGAACTTTCGAGGCGGACAAAGTCGCCGCGTTCAAAAGCGAAATTCGCCGCGAAAGCATTGTCTTCGATCTCGGAGCCAACGCCGGAGTCTATACATTACTTTCCGCCACCCGAGCGGCCGCCGGGCACGTCTACAGCTTTGAGCCCCTCGATCGAAATCTTGAATTCTTGCGCCGTCATATCGAGTTGAATCGCTTCACGAATTGCACCGTTATCCCCGCCGCCGTGCACTCCTCGAGCGGCTGGGCGCAATTCGCCGAAGGTCCCACGCCGGAAATGGCCGCGCTGACAACCGGCGGAACCTTGCGCGTCAAGACGGTCGCGCTCGATGAACTCCGCCAGTCCGCCACGCTGCCCGCCCCGGATTTGATCAAGATGGATATCGAGGGCAACGAGCTCGAAGCCTTGCACGGCGCAACACGATTGCTCGAAAGCGACCGGCCCGTCGTCTATGTCGCGGCTCACTCCTCAAACTTGCAGCGCGATTGTGCGGAATTTCTCCGCAATTTGGGATACAGTGTCGCGCTCGTTCCAGGCTCAAATCGCTTGGAACTGGTCGCCAGACCGGCATGAAGCAATCATTCCAATTCGATCTGCAAAGATCGTGCAATTCATGCCAGATTGCTCCGTTCTCTTCTGATCTGCCCTTGTCCGTCCTTTCATTCTGCCCTCTGAGCTCGGTGCCATTCTGAGCCGCTCAAATTTGAATCCCCCCGAACAACTCGAACGCGGCCTGACGCTAACGGAAGCCACCGCGCTCAACATGACTTTCATGGTCGGCATCGGCCCGTTCGTAGTAATTCCGTTCGTAGTCCAGGCCATGGGCGGGCCGCAATGCCTGCTCGCCTGGGTGCTCGGCGCCGCTCTGGCCGCCTTCGATGGCTGCGTCTGGGCCGAACTCGGCGCCGCAATGCCGCAGGCCGGTGGAAGCTACGTCTTTCTTCGCGAGGCCTACGGCGTCCAAAGCTGGGGCCGCCTGATGTCCTTCCTCTTTATCTGGCAGACGCTCTTTCAAGCTCCGCTCAGTATTGCCTCCGGCGCTCTGGGCTTCGCGGACTACTCGAGTTTCCTGGTCAAAAAATCAAACTGGCTCGCAGCGACACTCGCTCCGCTAGGGCCGTATGCCGGCAAATTCATCGCCGGAGCAACTGTGGCTCTCGTCGTACTCCTTCTCTACCGCCGCATCACCACCATCGGAAAGATCTCCGTCGTCCTCTGGGTCATCGTCATCGGCACGATTCTCTGGATGGTTTATGGCGGAGTGCGCCATCATCAACCCGGCCTGCTCTTCGCCTATCCCCCCGGCGCCTGGAATCTCTCGCGCCTGTTTTTCCTCGGCCTCGGCCACGCCACCGTCCAGACCGTCTATTCCTATCTCGGCTACTACAACGTCAGCAATTTGGGCGGAGAAATGAAGAACCCGGAACGAAATATCCCCCGCGCGATTTTCATTTCCATTCTAGGAATTGCCGTGCTCTATCTGGCCATGCAAGCAAGTGTGTTGAGCGTAATTCCCTGGCAGGAAGCGGCGAAAACGCGCGCGGTCGTAAGCCTATTCGTCGAGCGCGCCTTCGGTTCGAACTGGGCAACCCTGGCCACCGCTCTGATTCTAATCAGCGCGTTCGGCTCCGTATTCTCAGCCATGCTCGGCTATTCCCGCGTGCCCTATGCCGCCGCTCTCGATGGAAATTTCTTCTCTGTCTTCGCCCGCATTCATCCGAAGAAACACTTTCCGCATATTTCCCTGCTCGCGCTCGGCGCCACCGCAATTCTCTTCTGTCTCTCGCTCAGCCTCATTGACTCGATTCGCGCCATCCTGGCCATGCGCTGCATCATCCAATTCATCGGCCAGGCCGTAGGCCTGTTAATCTTGCGGCGCCGATGGCAAGCGTCCAAATTTCCATTTCGCATGTGGTTTTACCCGCTACCAGTGGCCATCGCCATTCTAGGCTGGGCAGGAATCTTCATTTCGACGGGCCGCAAACCCATGTTAGCGTCGCTAGGAGCGATGATCGCCGGAGGCGTAATCTACTTCGCTCGCGCCCGTCTAATAAATCAATGGCCCTTCGAAGCGGCCCCATGAGCGCCAATGTCTGCGCTTGATATCGGATGAAGTTCGTTAGACGCTGGGAGCCTTGGCAGTTTGCTGGGAGTATCAACGGTTTGCTAAGTGCGTCAGCTCTATGGTGGGAGCCTTGGCACTTTGCAGGGAGTATCGGCGGTTTGCTAAGTGCGTCAGCTCTATGGTGGGAGCCTTGGCAGTTCGGTGGGAGCCCCCGCATTTATGCGGGGGAGGAGCGCTTCAGCGCTCCGAAAAGCGCTTAGTATTAAGAACGCGCTTTAGCGCTGGGCAGTTCGCGGCGCGCCCGTCAAGCAACTCTCATCAGGGATCGACAGTATCAATGTAGCTCACCTCTTCAGAGGTGAGGCCGTTATGTTTCGTCTTTGACTTTGCTTTTGAAGTTGCTTTTGACGTTGTCTTTGCTCTTGGGTTCGCTTTTGATCTCGTTCGATTGGGGCTATCATGCCGAAAAAAATCGCGACGCTCTGCATTGCCGCCGCTGCAATTTGCCTTCTCGCAGCCGCCCCTCTCCGCGCCCAATCCCTCCCCGAAACCGTCGAAGCCATCGACAAAGCCCGCGTGACCACGCGCATCCTCTTCATCACCGCGCACCCCGACGACGAAGCCTCCGGCCTGCTCAGCTATCTCTCCCACGGCCTAGACGCCGACGTCGGCCTTTTCACCATCACCCGCGGGCAAGGCGGCCAAAACGCCATCGGTCCCGAGCAAGGCGAGCGCCTCGGCATGTTGCGCACCTCGGAATTGCTCGCCGCCAGCCAGCACAACGGCGTCACGCAATTCTTTTCCCGCGCTCCCGATTTCGGCTACTCAAAAAGCGCCGCGCAGACCATGAAAATCTGGGGCGATACGCCGCTCGAAGATATGGTCCGCGTGATCCGCACCTTCCGCCCAAACATCGTCATCAACGGCTGGGGCGGCATTCAAACCGGCCACGGCCAGCATCAATCAAGCGGCATCCTCACGCCGCAAGCCGTGAAACAAGCCGCCGATCCCAATGTTTTTCCCGATCAACTAAAGGAAGGTCTCAAGCCCTGGAGCGTCGCCCTTCTCTTGGACGACCGCCGCGCGGAATCTAAAACCGGATTTCGCGTGCCCACGGAGCAGGTTTCCGCGCTCTGGGGAAAGAGCTATTCGGATTTCGGCCGCGAAAGCCTCGTCTATCACCGCTCGCAAGGCGTAACCATGTTCCTCAGCTCGCCGTTTCTTCGCGCCTCTCTCTACCTCGTGATCGAAAATCCGGACTCGGAAACACAAACCCTCAGCCCCGTTGATCTCGCAAAAACTTTGAAGATGCTAGCGATGGCGGCCACGCCCATGGGCGTCGGCTTGGAAAAAGCCGATGATTCTCTCGCCGCCGCTCACGATGCCGCTCTGCAACTCGATTGGGCCGCCGCAATCAAGTCCCTGGCCGCAGCCGGCTCGCAAATCGCGGCCCTGCGAAAAACCGTGACGCAGTCTCAAGATTCCGGCGCCGGCGATCTCGCCTGGGAACTCGACCACGAGCGCGAAAAAATCGATCGCGCCTTGGCCGGTGCTGCCGCGCTCCACATCGACGCGCGCGCCGACAAAAACGAACTCGTCGCCGGCGAATCCTTCAAAGTGGACGCGCGCTGGACGCTGCGCACCAATGCTGGCATCACCGTCAACGATGCCGCCGTAATCGCCCCGCGCGGCTGGGCCGTGGCCGGCAACTCAGCTCCGGCCTCCGGCGACCGCCGGCAAGAAGCAACAGACACGATCTCAGTTCCTTCAAACGCTGCCGTGCCGTCCTCACCTGCAGACGCAGTTCTTCCCTGGCCGCCGCCGCTCGTGCGCGAGCGCCTTGAACTTACTGCCGGCAACTATTCCTTCGCCGTTGATGAGCCGGTCGTCTCGATTCATGCCACTTCCACCAGCGTGGACACATTTCCACTAACGCTAGTTCCCGCCGTCACGCTCACGATCGAGCCCAAGCAAGTCATGGCCGCCGAATCGCGCGAGGGAGCCCCGATCGAACTGCTCGCTCGCGTTCGCTATCACGCCACCGCAGCCGCAAAAGTCGATCTGGGTGTGAAAGCGCCGGAAGGCTGGAGCGTCGCACCGGTCAACGCGGTCGATTTCTCCGCGTCGGGCGATCAACTCGTCCGCTTTCAAGTCACGCCGCCGCCAAAGCTCGCCGCCGGCACGTATTCCCTACGGCCATTCTCCTCTATCGGCAACAATGAATTCGATGTCTCGGTCGAGCCGCTTCCCTCGCTCCCCACGCGCAACTGGACCGAGCCGACTCTCGCCACCGTTCACGTCGTCGATCTCACCGTCCCGAAAGATCTTCGCGTCGGATACATCACCGTTGAAACCGATCCGCTGCCGGAAATGCTCGGCCAGCTAGGCATCCGCGTCGAACGCATCAACGAAATCGAACTAGCCTTCGGCGACCTGAGCCACTTCGATTCCATCGTCGTCGGCATCCGCGCCTACGAACTGCGCCCCGATCTACCTCGCGCAAACTCCCGCCTGCTCGATTACGTAAAGCAGGGCGGCACTCTCCTCGTCCAATACCAGCGCGATTTTGCCTGGAACCGAATTCTCCCCGCTCCCTTTCCCGCGACCATGCCCGAAAGCACCGCCCGCACCACCGACGCCAATTCCCCCGTGCACTTCCTCGCGCCCGAAAGTCCGCTCCTCAATTTCCCCAACAAAATCACACTCGAAGATTTCAAAGGCTGGACGCAGGAGCGCGGCCTCTATTACTGGGGCAAATTCGATCCCCACTATCAACCAATCCTCGGACTCACCGACCCTGGCGAAGAGGAACTCAACGGAGCATTAGTAACCGCCCGCGTCGAAAAGGGTGTATACATCTATACAGGATTGTCGTTCTTCCGGGAGTTGCCGGCGGGTGTTCCTGGGGCATATCGCTTGTTCGTAAATTTGCTGAGTCAGTCGAAGGCGCCGTCGCAGTAAAGCACGCACACAAAGGATTCCAGTTTGGCGAGCGCAGCTCCGACTCCGTCTGAATCTCCGCGCAGCGACTTCGGCCCGCTCATGGTGCGCATTCCCGAAGGCTATTTCCAAATGGGCAGCGAGATCGGCCAGGACAACGAGCGGCCCGTCCATAAAGTCTGGGTGGATGCCTTCGATCTCGCCGCGTGCCAGGTCACAAACGCCGACTACGCCCAATTTCTCGAGGCCGCAGAACATCCGAAGCCGCTCCACTGGGACGATCCAAATTACAATCATCCCGAACAGCCCGTCGTGGCCACCTCCTGGTTCGACGCCTCCGCCTACTGCACCTGGCTCTCGCGCATCACCGGCCGCCACTATCGCCTCCCAAGCGAAGCCGAATGGGAACGCGCCGCTCGCGGCGGAGTCGAAGGACAAGCTTATCCGTGGGGCGACGAGCCGCCCGAATCGCTACTCGATTATCATTTGCGCTGGATTCACGGCCCTGATCCGGTGGGCAAATCTTCGCCGAATCCCTACGGGCTATTCGACATGTGCGAGAACGTCCACGAGTGGTGCATCGATTGGTACGACGCAGAATATTATTCCGAACGCCCGGAAAGAAATCCGCGAGGCCCGGCAGAAGGCTCGCGCCGCTCCTCGCGCGGCGGCTCCTGGCGCCATTACATCAAAGTCTCGCGCTGCGCCGCCCGTTCCAGCATCCCCCCAGGCTTCCAATACGCCGACTACGGCTTCCGCATAGCCAGAGACGCCAACGACTCCTCGAAGTAACGCGACATAACAAGTTTTTCATGCGACCATCGGCGCGCAGTTCACGAAGTCCCGCGCAAGCGGGACGCAGGGTGCCCCATGCGCCGCATTTGCGCGTGGGGATTTTCCGTCGTCCTACTCCACCGTGCGCAATTTGAAACCCTCTCCGCCCGCAATCCACCCAATCCGATGAATCATGCTATTCTCCCCGAAGTCTGGGGGAAATGAACGATGACGAAGCGATCACTCTTGGGAAATTCAGCCAGCCTGGCGTTCCTTCTGCTGCTCGCCGTAGCCTTTTCAATCACCGCCACATCCGCGGGCCAGGACAAAAAGCAAAAGAAGGTCAAGCAGGACACCAAAGAAGATCCCATGCCCATGCCGCCCATTCCCACCGCCGATGAACTCGATCGCAACATCGGCGAAATGCTCGGCGCCTGGCAGGTCGGCGATGTCGACGCCATGCACAAGTTCTACGCCGACGACGCCACCTTCACCAGCGGCGCCTTCGAGCCTCCCATCGTCGGCTTTCAGAATTACGTCGCGTCCTACCAAAAAGCCCGCACGCGCTTCGAAGGCATGCAATTGATCCGCAAGAACACGGTCGTTTATTTCCGCACGGATTTCGCCTGGGCTTCCTATCAATGGGAATTACTGGCTACCGTGGAGGGACAGCCGTTCAACGCGCGCGGTCAAACGACGCTGGTTTTTGGCAAGACCGGAGACAAATGGCTCATCGTCCACAATCACACGTCGCAAGTCTGCGACGCCGGCGCTCCCGCGGCCTCTCCAGCGCCGGTGAAGCCGTGATACTAGAAGCTGCGGATCGCGTGCCAGATCCACACGCCCGCGAGCGCCACCAGAAGCAATCCCGATAGCCACGACAATACCGCAATCGGCCGGCTCAATCCTTCGATCCGCGATACGATCACGCGTTGCTCCGCCGCCATTCCCTGCTCGGCGTCATCCAGGTAAAGCTGGTCGCCTTCGCGGTTGCTGAGCTGGCTCCGGTAAATCACCAGTATCAGCAGAATCCCGGTCAGGACGCCCCAGATCCCCAGCAGATAATAAATATAACTGTGCAGAGATTCGAGATCCATGCGCTTCCTCCATGCCCGACAGACCGCGGCAGCATGAGCGAATAAGGCGAGCGGTCCCGTACGGGCCCGAGTGACGCAATTGTACCACCAGGAGAGGCTCAAAAAGTCAAGCAGGACGTGGCGCTGTTTCGTTGGGGAAATGGATGCCCCAGAAGCCCTCGAGCGGCTGCAGCATCTCCACTCCCAGCTCGAACACGCCGTCGCGCGCCGATTTCGCCACGCGCACCACGCGGAATTCCTTAACTTCGTCGTTCAAAGCATTTAGCACTTCGAGGACAGTACCAAGCCCCGGCTCAATCGGCGCCCAAAGCAGCGCCCCCACGCGGCTCACGGTAACCGCCTCCGCCGCCGCACGGATCGGATGCCCCGCACCATCGTTGCTGAACACCTTGATCGGTATGCGAATCAAAACGCGCGGAGCACGCCGCCGCTCAATCCGTGCCGACGAACTAGCCATCGCACCTCCGCGCCCCCAACAAAATTCCGCCCACTCTATTGGACCCAACCCCAACGGTCAAGACCCAGTAGGGCCATGACCTCTTGTCCTACGTCTTTCGTAGGGGCGCCGCTTGCTGCGCCCTCCGACGACCCCCTGCGTCAACGACAACCGCAATCAACCGCGTCCTCCCACAGCCGCACGATCCCTCTTCGCCTCTCTCGGAAATCTCAATCTCAAATTTGAAATTGCGCTCCGTCCCTCCCCCGCGTTGACATTCAACCACGTGCGCGTCAAAATCAAATTGCTTCGCATTTCCTCAACCGTGCCCAGGTGGCGGAACTGGCAGACGCGCTACGTTCAGGTCGTAGTGGTCGCAAGGCCGTGGAGGTTCGAGTCCTCTCCTGGGCACCATCTCCTTAAGGGTGCCTCCGCCTAGGCGGATGAGGAATCTGCAGTCTCCGGTCCAGTATCCAGCCTCTGACCTCCAGCCTCCAGAACCGCTGTCATTCCGAATTCGCCTAGGCGGATGAAGAGCCTGTCCTGAGTCCCTCGAGGGAATCTGCAGTCACCCTTTCTTTCGTGGGTGCCCCATGCGCCGTACTTGCGCGTGGGTCTTTCCTTTCCTCCCCCCAATCCCGAACGCTGTCATTCCGAACCCGCTTTCTGGGTGAGGAATCTGCATTCGTCTTTACTTCGTAGGGGCGGGCCTGCTCTCCAAGTCCCGCCCGGTTTTCGGCCCTGCCGTTGCCTTTTCTCCCGTCGGGGCGCGGGTCAATCGCTGTGCGATTGCCGAGCGATCGACGCGCCCGGCTTCGCCTAATTCCCTCGTCGCCTCCGTACCCGCGCGTCGGCGCAGGCCGCAAAACCCAAACCAACTCCGGACCGGTGGTGAACCCCGGTCCCTACGATGCCTGTTTTGAAACGATTAGAAATTGCCGCATCATTTCGCCGGGCTGAATCATCAGCCCGGACCCGCCTTTGTTTTGTCCGGGTTACGGCGATTTCTAATAATTTCGCACGCGATTAGAAATGCGCATGCCGGAGGGTCGAGGCCGGAAGAAACGCCAACGGCGCACCGCAGAGACGCACAGGCCGCCGAGTTGAAAAATGTACGTTTTTGTCTCGATTAGACCGGGTCTCCTTTCAATGTTTTGTTGAAGTTACGCCCGTTTCTAATAAATTCGTGTCTCGATTAGAAATTGCCTCCCGATCCGCAATGTAGCTCAGGTCTTCAGACCTGAGGCCTTTAGCAGTTGGTTGTCGGCCGCGGAGCCCGTCCGCCGCCGAGCCACCAAACCAAACCAAACCAAACCAAACCAAACCAAACCAAACCAAACCAAACGGCCTCATCTCTGAAGAGATGAGCTGCATAAAGATCCATTTTGCGCGCACCTGCAGTAGCGTCAGGTTTATCGCCGGGCTGAATCATCAGCCCGGACCCGAGCCAGTCCCGCGCTTAGGGACTGCGCACTGCCGCGCTCAGCATGGCGCAGGAGTTACCAATTGTCAATAGTAATTGAGTACTAGAGAGTACTAGAGGCCGGAGGTTGGAAATTGGAAAAGAGCGGCGCTGTTTGCCGCGATCAGAGGATTTTCAGAACAACGATGCAGGTCACCCAAGGATCCGCGAATTGGCCAATTCCCGAATATCTTTGCGCTCGGGCTGAGGAACACGAACTCGCGCGCGATGCAGAGCTTTCGCCGCCAACACTATTTGCTTTCCTTCAATTGCCTTAATGTTTTCTCATAGGTCGGGACATCTGACTTGGCATTCGCCGGAACATTGCGAAGCACGGTCTCCCAGTTCTTGATTGCATTCTCTTTGTCGCCGACCGCCGTGTAGCCCTGTGCCAATCCGAGGTATGGCCAGAATTTCTCCTCAGGATGGTGTTGCTGATTGGATTTGAAGATCTCCAGGGCTTTTTCATTTCTTCCGTATGCGAGAAGACTGGCGGCATAGAAGTAGATACGAACCACGTCCGTTTCCTGCAATCCCAGCGCTTTGTCGATGGTTGCGTCGGCCTCCTCATTTCGACCCATGGCTTGAAGCACCGCGGCCTTGGTTGCCAGTGTGGAAGAGTCCTCGCGTCCTCGCGATGGCCCCTTGAAAGGCTCCGTGATGGCTTTATCCGCCCAGATCAACGCCTCTTCCAGATTCACTTTGTGGCTCGCGCAAAACTGTGCTGCTATTTGCCAATTTTGGTACTTGAATCCCGGCCAGCCCTGAAGTTCCTTCCCCATCTCCGCCGCGTAGAGCTCATTCACGTTGGGAACATCGATTTTGAAAGCGATTCGCTTGTTTTCCCATTGCAGAAACGCGATCGCCGAATCCGGGCGACGCTCGTCAAATCCATAGGTCAGGAATTCTGTGTAGGGAGATGCTTGGGGATTCGCGGGAACTCGCAGAGCATCATCCTTTGGGTCATATTGAAAACTCCCCCAGCCAGTCGAGTCGTGGGAAAAAATCCACATCCAGGGTCCGGTTTTCTCCAGTTCCAGGAACAGCCCATAGGTGCCCGCCTTGAGTTCTCTACCTTCAATTTTCACATCATGCGAGAAGCTGATGGTGGTGGTTTCATTGGCCCCCGCTCTCCATGGCGTCGCCCTCGACGGACCCAGGTTCTCGTCAAAAAAACCATACTTCACAAGTTCACCCCATATATGACCGGTCCGGTCCGCTCCCGTGCCTCCATGCACATTGGGGCTGTGATAGTCGATCGTGACCTTTACCAGCCCAATCCATTGCGACACTTCCGCTCGCTCGTTTGCTCCGGTTGGAGGGAGCGAGAGCTCGGAAAGTACTTGACCATGAGCGGATCTCACGGGCGCCAGGAAACTCAATAGAACTGCCACGATGTACATCTTTCTCATCAGATCGCCTCCCGCGGACGTCGAAGCGCCGGCCTTATATCACTAGTCGCCTCGACCGTTTTGCTCTGTGCGCGTGTGCATCAACGCAAACGGTTAGACGCAGTCGTGGAACGGAGGTCACCGCTGAAGCGGTTGCAAAACCGCGCGGATGGCCCAGCCTTTTCCGAAGGCCTGCTTCTGATCCTATAACTGGCGCGCGGGCCAGCCTTTTCCGAAGGTTTGCTTCGGTTGCCCCATCCTTCCCGATTTTGCCGTATGAGGAGGGTGGGGCTTTCGGCCATCCTATCGGCACCGCCTTTGACTTTGCTTTCTTCCCAGTTTTGTTTTTCTCTTTTCTCCCTCACACCGTATCGATCCTCACCAATCCATCGTCACTTCGTTCATAAAATAAATACGAACTCCACGCCCAATCCCTCGGCGAACTCACCAATCCACGCTTCACCGGATTCCTGAGCCTGTATCCGAACTTTCGCATTTAGTTCTAGCCCAGCCGTACCATTGCCCATGCTTCAACCTACCCTCACAATAACTGCGCGGCCCGCTGCGCAGGAGCGACAAATCGCTTCACCAGAAACTCCTGCCTCCCCGCCGCACGCGGCCGCCCACGCACCATCAAGCGCCCCGCGAACAAAGGAGCCAGCGTACAAACAATCGGGACACTCAAATATTGTTGCCGGGCCTAAGTCGTTGAAAATAAAGCACGGGCCCCACAAACAATCGGGACACACCCCGGGTAGCGCAGGCACTCCTGCCTGCGGTTTTTGATTGGCGGGCGGCGCAGCCTCTTCCGGAGGCTGGCGATTCCCGCGCGTGTCGCGCCGCTGCTTTTTCGCGTAGCCTTTTCGCGCGTCAACGGGTACCCTCACCGGGAATTGGAATCGCGGAGAGGCGCCACATGCGAATGAAGCTGCTGAGGGGATTGCTGCTTGCCATCGTGCTCGTCTGCTCGCTCTCGCAGAGAGCGCGCGGCGCGCCATGCCTCGATGCTGATTTGATTGTGCGCGGCGGACATATCGTCACGATGGATTCGAGTGGCGCGATTGTCTCGGCGCTGGCTATTCGCGACGGCCGGATCCTGGCGCGGGGCACAGACGACGAGATCGCTGGCTGCGCCAGTCCGCGGACGAAGATCGTTGATCTTCGCGGCCAGACCGTTCTGCCCGGTTTGATAGATGTACATACACATACGATGGAGTGGGCCGAAGGGATTCTGCGCGATCAGCTTGATGTCACTTATCCCAAAGTCCATTCGATTGCCGACATCGTTGCGATGGTGCGCGAGCGTGCGGCCAAAACGCCGAAGGGGCAATGGATCACCGGTGCGGGCTGGGATGATTCGAAGTTCGCCGAGCATCGCTACATCAATCGCCATGATCTTGATGCTGTCGCGCCCGAAAATCCGGTTTATCTCGATCACGTCAGCGGGCACTTGATCGCCGTCAACAGCGCTGCACTGAAACTCGCAGGCATCACTCGCGACAGCGCCGATCCCACCGGCGGCGTGATCGAAAAAGATGCCGCGGGCGAGCCCACCGGCATTTTGAAAGATACGGCGATGGATCTTGCGGGCAAATTGCTGCCGCCCGATCCGCCGGATATTCACATGCGCGCGGCGAAACTGATTTCCGAGCGCGCGCTGGCGCTGGGCCTGACAACGATTCACGATATTTTTATTTCGTCGGATGAAATTCGCGGCTATCAGGACGCCTACGCGCGCGGCTGGCTCAAGCTGCGCGTGCAAATGTCGCCGCGGATCGGCAAGCATCGAAGACGCCGAGCAACTCGCGAAGATGGGAATTCACACCGGCTACGGCGACGACACGCTGAAATTCGGCGCGGCGAAAATGTTTGCCGATGGCGGAATGGGCGCGCGAACGATTGCCATTTATCCGCCGCCGGTGGCCGGAGAGCCTCAGAATTTCGGCGTTTTACGCTGGAAACCGGAAGATATGCACAAGGCGCATTTGATCGCTGCGCGCGCCGGCTGGCAACTCGAGACGCACGCCATCGGCGACCGCGCCATCGATGAAGTGCTCGATTCCTACGCGGCGGTGATGAAGGAATTGAATTTGACGGATGCGCGCTTTCGAATCGTGCACGCGGGAATTTCGACGCCCGCGATTCAAAAGCGCTTCGCGGAACTGCACGTGCTCGTGGACGGCAATCCGCCGTTCGTCTATTGGATCGGGAGCTGGTTTAAGAAGTACGGGCCGGAGCGAGTGCGCTGGTCGTATCCGGCGAAATCGTATATCGAAAATGGAGTGATCGAAGCGGCCGGTTCGGATGTGCCGGTGACGCCGCTCAGCCCGTGGTGGGGAATTTGGGCGGCGGTGGCGCGCAAGGATTTGGCGACGGGCGAAGTTCTGGCGCCGGAGGAGCGGTTGACGATCTCCGAGGCGCTGCGGCTCTACACCTACAACGGGGCTTATGCGGGATTCGAGGAAAAGTCGAAGGGGACGCTGGAGCTCGGCAAGCTGGCGGATTTCATTGTCGTCGATCGCGACGTGCTGTCGGTGCCGACGGATGAGTTGAAGGATGTGCAGGTGGTGAAGACATTCGTTGGCGGGGAGATGGTTTTTGATAACGGCGCGGCGTTGCGTTAGTGGCAAGGGTGGCGCCTGGCGATACGCCGGCGGGCGGAGCAAGCCCCGCCCCTACGACGGCGACGATGAGCTCGGAGTCATTTGGGGTGCAACCGTTCCGTCGTTGCATTTGGCACCTAGAGTATTGATGTAGATACATTCCGCTTTTCCTGCCAGAGCGACTTGCCTGTTGACTTCGACTCCTGAAAGCTGTATATACATGCATATGCGTCCAAGCACGCGATCGAGACAACCGGCGGATGCACCCGAGGACGTGAAGGAGTTCCTGTGCGCTTGCGCCAATGTGCGGCGCGCGTCGCGGGTGATCACGCAGTTTTACGATTCCGTCTTTCAGGCCGGGGGACATTCGATCGTGCAATTCGGGCTACTGCACGCGCTGTCGATTTCGAAGATCGCCACGCAGGCGCAATTGGGCGCAACGCTGACGATCGATCCCACGACGCTGAGCCGCACACTGCGGCCGCTGCTCCGCAAGAAATGGATCGAGAGAATTCCGGGATCCGACCGGCGCGAACAATATCTCCAGCTTACGGCCGCCGGGCGAAAGCAATTGAAGAAAGCGCAACCGAGTTGGTTGCGCGCGCAAGCGCGATTGCGCAAAAGCCTGGGCGACGCGAACTGGGCACAAATGCAGTCGCTTTTGACCAAGGCAGTGGAAGCCGTTCAAAAGGCTTGATCAAGGGATGTTTCGCGCAATCCATTCCGGATGCGTCGGCGATTCGTTGGCTCGTCGAAGTTTGCTCTGCGGGATGTTCCTATTTTTCTTTGGCGCGCTGCTTGTTTGTCCGGGCGCGGGGGCGCAGGATATCGCGCTGCAGAATTGCGGCGGGCTGCTTACGATTCCGGTCAGCACCGGCGATCGCGCGCTGACGTTTCTGGTGGATACTGCGGCGAATTCCACTTTTCTCAACGTCAAGTCATTTCCCTACGGCGTCATGAAGCCGGCCACGATCGCCAATTGGCACGGGAGCGATTCGGTGATCGGGCACGAAGTTCTGCTCGACGAGCTAGTCATCGGCAACCAGCACTTGAAAGATTTGAAACTTTCCGCTGTCGATCTTTCCTCCATGCAGCAGGCGTGCGGCAAGCGCATTGATGGCGTTCTGGGCGCGAATCTGCTCGAGAAACTGGGCATGACGATTGATCTGAAGAATCGCGTGGCGCGGTTTGCGGTGGTGGCGAAGGATGAGCAGGCGCAGTTCGATGAATTGGACCGGCAGTTAGGCGTGTGCAGCCAGGCTTTCAGCCATTCGGATGAGCAGGTATTTGCGGGATGCCTCGATCCCGAAATCGTGCTGTACACCTTTGCCGGCGAGTATCACGGACGCGAACAGGTGCAGAAATATTTTGCGAATACCTACTTCCATCGCGATCCGGCGGCGGTGCTGACGCTTACGCCTCGCGCGCACCATTTGACGGGCAATGTGATTTGGCTTGAGTACGAATTGCGTATCGTTCTTCCGCAGCAGGTGATTCATGCGCGTGGGACGGCGCTTTTTCGGAATGCGGGAGGGTCGTGGCTCTTGCTGCATATGAATCATTCGATTGCTTACGACGAGTAGCTTCCTGCTTGAGATTGTCTATGGCCGGTTCACGGTGAGACCGTCGGATCCGGTGCGCGGAGGTGAATGGCGGGCGTTTTCGGGACGCGATTATGCGCAGCGGGCGGAGCAAGCCCCGCCCCTACGAAGACAAAAGGCAACGGCAAAAGCAAAAGCAAAAGCAAAAGCAAAAGCAAAAGCAAAAGCAGATCCCTCACCCCTGAAGGGGGTTCGGGATGACAGCAGCAAAAGGCTACGGCTTGGTGGGATCGAGGAACGCTTCTGGGGGATCTAGGGAGCATTGCTTCCAGAAGGCGGGTTCGGCTAGGGTGCCGCTCTTCAATTGTTGCAGGCTTGCGCGCGTTGCGGCGATCTGGCCGCCATCTACCGCGTCGAAAACTACGACCACGCCCGCGACGTTCGCGTCCGCGGCGCCGAGACCGGCGTAGGCGTTCAGTAACACAGACTTGGCATACTCGCGTTTCGCGCGCGGACTGGTGAGCTGATCTTCGGTTGAATTCGGCTCGGCCCAAATGAGTTTGACGGTCTTGCCTTTCAGCGGCTCCCACGTGCCGGCGAACGCGCTGGTTTCTTCGCGGGTGATGTGAAATAACTCGTCGGCATCGGCAGGCTCGTCGGCGATCTTGCCGCCGGTGGGAGCGTAGCCCGCGGGCAGGTCAAGCAGCGCGCGGCGGATCCAGCCGCGGGATTCTCCGGAAATTTGCACGTGGACCCAGGCGCCGCTCAATTCCAGAATCTGAAATTCGTCATCACCTTCCGCGCTGAACAGAACTTCGGCGTCGCGCTGGGGCTTGCTCAGCACCGGGGTGCCGGATTTTTTCACGACGACGAGATCGTTGGGATGCGACTGGTTTTGTTTGATCTGCTCGAGATTTTGGAGATAGGCGTTCAAATCGCGGACTTGCTTTTCACTTTGCTCGACTCGCTTGCGAATGGCATCGAGGCTCTCGCCGGGAGCAACGGCCGGGGGAGGCGGATCGTCCGAGGCAGCGGCCGGAGAACCGCCGACGGAGTCCTTCGGAGTTGCACTCTTCGCGTTATGCGAAGTTGGCGGCGAAGTCTTGGAGCTTCGCACGGCCGCCGCTGGCGCGCCGCCGAGGCGGGCTTCGAGGCGATCGAGGTAATCGGCTTCGATGCGGCCGTTTGAAGGAAGCTGGCGATAACCGGCTTTCGCGGAATTCGGGTCGGCGTACCACGCGGTGATTTTCGCTGAGACGCGAACGAGCGTTGCGCCTCCCGCCGCAGGCGTTGCTTGAACCTCGCATTGAAAAAAGCCGCGCTCAAAGCGATCCAGGGATTCATCGGGCGGTTCGACGAAGCCATCGAGCACGGGCAGCCGTCCCGAAGCCGAAGCGCGGAGATCTTTCACCGCCGCTTCTACTGCGTCCTTAGGAATTTTTGAATGTGCGCTCGACGGCGGCGCTCTGAGCGGCGACGGGTGATGGCGCGAAAACAATTGCGATGAATCCGAGAAACGCCGCGAGGGCGATGGCAATCCGGGCGAATGATCGGACGCGGTTTCCGGCGCTCATGGCAGCGGCTCCACATCATCCTGAGAGAGCCAGCCGCGCTTGCCGTCGGCCGTTTCGATTCCGTACCAGTGTTCGGTGATGATCAGAACGAGGACATCCGATTTCGCGTTCAAGGTGAGAAGTTTTGCGGCTTTCTGAAAGGGCGCGGACTTGAGATCCGCGCCCGGCTCCTTCACGCGGACTTCGATATCGTGCTGCATCTCGCGGATGCGTTGCTGGAGCGTGCGGATTTCCGCCTGGGCGGACTCGAGCCGCGCGACGGCCGCTTCGCGAGTTTCCGGCTGGCTGGCCTTCACGCGAGCTTGGGCTTCGCGGAGGCGAGCGGCTTCGGCGATTTTTTGCTGCTCGAGCTGGATGGCGGCGAGTTGCTCCTGAATTTCCTTGAACTCGCTGGTTTCTACGCTGCCGTCGGAGGGATGAGCCTTGCGGCGTCCGTCTTCGACGAAAATGGCATCGATTTGCAGGCGCGTACTCTTCTCGTTGATCCCCTGGACGACATAGCGAACCGTGATCGTGCCAACGTCGTTGCTCTGCTTGAAGTGGCGCGGCGCAACCGTTTTCGCGCGTACTTTGTAAAATGCCCGACCCGGTCTCTTCCAGGGGCCGTAGTAATCCGAAGACTGCGCGGACTCGGCGCCGTTGAGGACCGGCTCCTTTTCATATTCGAGTGTGCCGTGAACGGTATCGTCGCCGACGACTTCCTGGACCGCTTTGAGCACGTCGGCTTCAGGAGCGGGCAGCTCGATGACGAAGCTCTCGTATCCGGATTTCTTGTCGTCCTGTGAAGCTGCGGCAGACAGAGTGATCAGGAAGATAGTGAGGGCCGCGACGAGGCTGTTGGTCTTTCGGCGACTCGCCAAGTTGCGATCTGCGGCTCCTGGCCTCGGTGATTTCTTGACGTTCTGTCCCAGTGCCATCATTTCTCAGTTTTCTTTCGGCTCTCGTCAGCCATGGGGAACGCAGCGTCGCACACCGCGCTGGGTTGCGCAATACCTGTCACGTCGGTTTTGCGGACTCTGCAGATTGAATTCGGGCCTAAGAGCGTGTGAGAGAACGCGATACGACTTGCCTCGGCGGCTAACGAAGTTGCGGAAAAAAGGCGAAATGTTGCCATTCCGAGGAGTCCGCGGTTGCGCGGCGCTCTGATTTTACCGGGAGGTCGTCGGAGGGCGCAGCAAGCCGGCGCACCTACGAAGGCAAAAAGCAAAAGCAAAAGCAAAAAGCAAAAGCAGATCCCTCACCCCTAAAGGGGATTCGGGATGACGGCGGTTAGGCTTTTTCCGCGGCCTGTGAAGCCGTTTTGATTTCGTGGCGTTTGCGGCACGGCTGAAGAGGTTGCGAAAAAAGAGCCAATTCGACGATCAATCGGCAGTTTCCGACGCGTCTTTTTGGCGCAAGTAGTTGCACACATTGGGCGCTGAGGTCCTTCGCTTCGCTCAGGATGACAACGTGTTTTGTTGGCGCGAGTGGTTACTGCGTTGGACGGCTAGATCCTTAGCTTCGCTCAGGATGACAACGCTTTAAATTTTTTCGCAGTGGCTGAAGCCGTGCGCTGATAAAACTTGCTGGTTCTGACAGCGGCGCCTGGGATCTCTATTTTGTGGCGAACGGTAGGTGCATTTCGATTAGTAGACCGCCGTCCTTGCAGTTCTCTGCTCTTACTGTGCCGCCGTGGAGGCGGACGGCGCGTTCCGTGATGGAAAGGCCCAGGCCGGAGCCGCCGGAAAAGCGATCGCGGGCGTCACCCACGCGGTAAAACGGCAGGAAAATATCCTGCAGCGAGGCTTCCGGCACGCCGCTGCCATGGTCACGAACGGTAATTTGGGCCGTTCCGTTTCCGTTGGCGGAGAGAATCTTGAGCGCGATTTGTACTTCGGTGCCTTCGGCGGTGTAGGCCACGGCGTTGCGGATCACGTTTTCAATGGCGCTGCGCAAGAGTTGCCGGTTTCCAAGAATGGTGCAGCCGTCGGCGCGTGTCACGCGCACGTGGCGATTGCGAGCCTTGGCTTCAAAATCGGCGTCGGCGGCTACGTCGTGGACCACGCGATCGAGCACGACCGGGTCGCCCTCGAGCGCTTCGCTGCCGCTTTCCAGACGCGCGAGTCTGAGCAGGCTGCCGATCAGCGTGTTCAAGCGCCCGGCTTCGAGTTCGATGCGGTCGAGTCCACTGGCACATTCGGGATTGGCATAAAGGCGAGTGAGGCCGAGCGCGACGGTCAGGCGGGCCAACGGCGATCGCAATTCGTGAGAGATGTCCGCAAGCAGGCGGCGTTGCGATGAAATCAGCGATTCGATTTGCTCCGCCATGTGATCGAAATCGCGGCTAAGCTCCGCCAATTCATCGGCGCGATTGCCGGCGGCGGCGCCCACGCGCGCGCTGAGATTGCCGGTTGCCAGGCGGTGCGTAGCCGCGCGAAGGTGCAGGATGGGAGAGGTGATGTAACGCGTCAGCCAGAAACACACGAACCCGGCAATAAAAAAGACTGCGGCGGCGCGGACGATTTGGACCTGGATGGGAGCGCGCAAGACGTCTGCTACGGACTCGACGCGCCTGCCGATCACCAGAACGTAGTGAGTCCCGGTCGAGCCGGTCGTGCGGGTGGCAGCGAACTCCGTGCCATGCAATATCTTGATGGTCGTTTCGTTCGTTTGGAGCGCGAATTGCGCCATTTCGTCCACTTCCGACGGAGGCGACTGCGAGAGAATCTCCTTACCCTCGTCGTCGTAAAGATAGGCCTGCCAGTTGAGGGTGGCCTGAAGCGAAGTGAGAAAGCCGGCCAAGGCGCCCATGCCGTGATCGTCCAGAATGTCTGCGGCGCGCGCGGCCATGAGGGGCA
The DNA here is from genome assembly GCA_963707165.1 of uncultured Acidobacteriota bacterium. GTDB lineage: Bacteria > Acidobacteriota > Terriglobia > Acidiferrales > UBA7541 > Palsa-147. The sequence goes on from CAVPPO010000003.1 coordinate 1,080,144, forward strand.
TGACCGTACGGTCAAATTCCTCGGCGCGCCTGGCCTCGAATTGGGACTGGGTGGTGACGACAGAGGCGATGAGGGTGGCGCTGACGAGCACCATCGCCAGCCAGAACGACAGAAATATCTTTAGAAACAGACTGCGCAATTCCGCTTCACCCGCTAGCGCTTACTGCGGCGCATCTGATACCACGTACACGTACCCTACGTTGCGAATCGCACGAATTCGCTCCGTGCCGTCGGGACACGTCCCCAGCTTCTTGCGAAGGTTGCTGATGTGCACGTCCAGGCTGCGATCCGAAGGTTCCAGGTCGCGGCCCAAAGCACTTTTGACCAAGTCGTCGCGGGAGAGCACGCGGCCCGGCGATTTGAAGAACAAAGCAAGAAGCTCGAATTCCGCTGCGGTCAATTCCACGTCGCGGGTATTGTGGCGCGCTGTGCGCGTGCGTACGTCCAAGCGTATGTCGTCCAGGAGTATCGTGACGGGAGTAAAAGGTTCCCTGGCCAGCCCGGCTGCTGTTCGCCGCAACACTGCATGGATGCGCGCGGCTAGTTCGCGCGGATTGTATGGCTTGGGCAGATAATCATCGGCGCCGAGTTCGAGCCCCACGATGCGATCCACGTCCTCGCCGTGCGCCGTCAGCATGATAACGGGCACCGCGGACTTGGTGCGAATTTGGCGCAGCACCTCAAAGCCGCGAATACCGGGCAACATCACATCCAGGATCACCAGCGAATAAATACCGGAAAGAGCGCGCTCAACGCCGGTCGAGCCGTCGTGAACGGCCTCAAGATGAAATCCCTGAGAGTTCAAATATTCCTCGACCAGTTCGCAAAGTTCCACGTCATCGTCGACGATGAGAATGCGCGTGGCAGGCCATTCTCCGCCATTGTCGGTCTTGGCCGGTAGCATCGGGCTAGTTTATACCTTGCTCGCGCGGGAATCGAAACTGCGAAAGAGGGTCGGGGTAGCGTCCGAGCTTCCAGACGAGAGGCGATCCGATAATTCGAGTCTGCAAGGGAGCTGTTTCGAGGAGCCAGCGCTAAAGCGCAACGTCAAAAAAGGGGCTTTTCCGGAGCGCTGAAGCGCTCCTTCCCCAGCATGAATGCGGGGGCTCCCTCCAAAAACCTGGCGGGCAGGCCCACGAATAATGCAAGGACCAGAGATAAGATGGTGTGGTGGCGATTCTTGGTTAGAGGCCATTCTATTACACAAATCTTTTGCTAAGTTATTATTTGTCAGTTACTTACGATGATGTGAGGGTACGCTCGCGAGGGAAAGTGCCCCGTTCGGTAGCTTAAGATAGATTAAGGATTATTAATTTTTATTGTTGCAATCAGAATTTTAGGGGAGTACGTTCGTCGAGTTTTTCGACATGGTTCGGCCAAAGTCTCTTTACGGCGCAGGCATTCGAGCCCACGAATGATTGCCTACATCAGAATCGCCGCTGATTCAGCAACCGTCTCGCGCGGATGGGTATTTCCCTTTCGGCTGAATCGTGAACTGCCAAAAATTCGGATCGGTTTCCCAACGCCCGTATAAGGAGGTCGCATGATTACTGGGTCTGCGAGGAATTTGAAGAGCAGTCATCTTTCCGTGCTGAGTTCTGTGCTGATGTTTGCATGTCTCGTCGTTGGGATTGTTCTCGGAGACAGCCAGGCGGCGTACACGCTGCCGCTTCACAAGGTGTCGGCGATTCCGGCCTTTGCCAGAAAGTATGGCTTGCCCTGTTCGGCGTGCCATACGGCTTGGCCGAAGCTGAACAACTTCGGCATGACATTCCGCGACAACGGCTACCAGCTCGGGAACGATCGCGACTCTCCCATCTATCAGAATCCCTCGTATTTCCCGGTTACCTTTCGAATGACGCCGAACTGGCATCTGGAGCACAACACCAACCAAGCGGTCGATCAGGCGTCGTCGGGGGTAGGAACGGTTACGACGCACGGGTTCGATCTCTCCGGCTTCGATCTTTGGACTGCGGGAACGCTGTTCAACAACATTTCATTCTCGCTGCTACCTTCCGCGGATGAAACCGGCGCGTTCCACTTCGAGGCCGCGTTCGTGCGCTTCGACAATTTGAAGGGCAGCTCGTGGTTCAACTTTAAGTTCGGGAAATTTGAGCTGAATAACCTGATTTCCGAAAAGCGCTTCCTGTTCCTCTCGGGAAATGGCGGCTTTTACCAGAGCTACCACTTCGTTCCTCCCGGTGACACGAACGATTTCGGCCTGGGTGACAACCAGCTCGGCGTTGAATTGATGGGCCATTCGAAGAACGACTACACGCGTTATTCGGTCGCGGTGCTCAGCGCTAACGACGGCAATCCCGATTTCCTGTCGGCGTTCGGCAACCCGACGGGCCGCACCTACGACACCTACCTCACATTTGATCAGGCATTCGAGGTCGGGCGACTGGGTGTGCAGAGAGTCGGCGCGTATGCCTACATCGGCGAGCGGCCGACGAACTACCAGACGTCGGGTGGCGCGCCGCTTTATGGGATTGGCAACGAGCCGTTCTATCGCGTCGGATTCACCGGCGATTTGTATTTCGGCAAGCTCAATATCCAGCCGTTCTACATGCACGGGCACGACAACGTCTTTCTGGGCAATGGAGTCGCTTCAAACAACTCCGCCGGTCTTCCCGCGGGTGCGCAGGGCCCGTCGTGGAATGCCGGATTCGTCGAGTTTGGCTACTACCAGAGCCCGCAACTGGTGATCATCGGCCGCTATGAAGCGGTGCGCATGCAAACGCAGGCCGATCCTGCAACTCCGAGCGACTTTGGAAACATTGACGCGTACGCGGTCGGGTTCCGCTGGTATCCGATCATGTTCAGCCGTGCGGGACTCGCTCTGCACACCGAATATTCCATTTCCAAGTCCATCGGCATTGCGCCGTTGAGCGGCGGTGGCACCGCTTCCGTGAATCCTAATGACCCGGCAATTTGGAGCAGCAGCTTTATGATCGGCTTTGACTTTGACTTCTAGGAACGGAGGACGCTGATGAGAAGAATAGCAACTGCCTCAGTCTTGATGTTTCCCGTTGTGGTCCTCCTGCTCTTGGCGACTGCGAGCCCTTCGTACGCGCAGATCGACCACAATATCAAGCCGGTGAATGCGAAGGCGGAGAGCCATGTCGGGGGGCTGACTGGAGAAGCTTCCGGCGAAGCCCAGGGCGGGCTCGTTCTGTACCGGCGCTTCTGCGTCGGCTGTCACGGTCCAGCGGGAGACGGAACCGGCGAGAACGCGCAGTGGATCGACCCAAAGCCGCGGGATTTTACGTTGGCGGTGTTCAAGTGCCGTTCCACGCCCACGGGCACGCTTCCGACGGATGATGACCTTGTTCAATGCCGTGACCCGTGGTTTTGATACGACCAATATGCCGTCGTGGCGGCCCCTCACGGACCAGCAGCGCGCAAACCTGATCGCCGCGGTGAAGTCGTTCTCGCCGCGGTGGCAAAACGAAAAACCCGGAACGCCCATAACGATTCCGGCGGAGACGCCGATCAATATTGAGAGCGTTCTGCGCGGCCGCGCGCTTTTCCAGAAGATGGAATGCTGGAAATGCCACGGTCCGGCAGGACATGGAGACGGACCTTCGGCCTCCACGCTGACGGACAGCAAGGACAATCCGATCCGGCCGTATAACTTCTCCACCGGCACGCGCTTCAAGTGCGGCGAGACCAACCAGGATCTTTACAAGATCTTCATGACCGGCTTGGACGGCACGCCGATGCCTTCGTTCGCCGATGTCCTGAAGCCGGAAGAAGGTTGGGATCTGGTGCACTTCCTGCGCACGCTGCAGCCGCTGAATACGCAGGAGGCCTCGCTGTGGAAGGCGTATGCGGCCGCGCATTCATCCGAAATCAAGCCGATTGGGCCCGATAACGGAGCAGGTGGCTCGAAGTAACCGTTTTTGTAGTTTGTAAAAAGGGGGTTGTAGTATGAAAACCAAATATTTTCTGCTACTCGCAGTCATTGTGGCCGTTGGCTCAGCGATGGTTGTCGCTGCCGCTCCGCCCGCGGGAACCGGCACGATCACCGGCAAAGTCACGTACACCGGCACTCCGCCGAAAATGAAGCCCATTGATATGTCTAAGGAGCCCACCTGCGCCAAGCAGCACGCGACTCCGGTAACGACAGAAAACGTAGTGACCGGACCCGGAAACGCTCTCGAATACGTTGTCGTCTACATCTCCGCCGGAGATCAAGGCTCGACGCCAGGCACCAAGACCGTCGAATACGATCAGAAAGGCTGCCAGTATCTCCCGCACGTAGCGGTGATGCAGCCGGGGCAACCTCTGGAGATCAAGAACGACGATCAGACGGCGCACAATATTCATCCGCTCGCGAAGACAAATCAGGAGTGGAATAAATCGCAGCCGCCGGGAACCGCGCCGATCGAGACCAAGTACGATAAGCCGGAATTCATCGCCGTGAAATGCAACATTCACCCGTGGATGCACGGCTATTTCGCGGTGATCAACACGTCCCACTATGCGGTCTCCGCGAACGACGGCAGCTTCAGCTTGGCCGGACTGCCCGCGGGCAAATACACCGTCACCGCCTGGCACGAGCAATATGCGGCGCAATCTCAGGAAGTAACCGTCGGCGCCGGCGAGACCAAGAACATCACATTTACATTCAAGGCCCTGCCGTACTGATCGAAGCAGGGTTCGCAATTCACGCCGAGGCATCGTAGGGGAGGGTCTTCAGGCCCTCCCCGTTTTCGGCCCCAGTTCCGGAGTCAATACTTCGAGGCGAATGATTATGGGTAAATTCTTCGCTGTGGTGTTGGTCATCATCACGCTGGTTTCCGCCTACTTCGTGGTGGCGCACACCTGGTGGATGCCGATAGATGTTTCGGTGCACGGGCCGGCCGTTGACCATCAGTTGGAGGAAACGATGCTCGGCTCGGGAATCCTCTTCGTTCTGTCGCAGCTTGTTCTCGCTGCTTTTGTGTTCATGTTCGGCGATAGCAAGGGGGCGCGAAAAATGAAGAAGTTTCCCGGCGGGGCGACCCCGCTGGTCATCGCCGCCATCGTCCTGGTCGGAATTGAGATTCTGACACTCTCCTTCGTCGGCTCAAAGGTCTGGGCCTCGATTTACTTCACCCCGCCGGATCCGAATTCTCTGACGGTGGATGTGCAGGCGGAGCAGTTCGCGTTTTATTTCCGCTATGCCGGGCCGGACGGGAAATTTGGAGATCTTCATCCGGACAAGATCGATGATGGCAGCGGGAATTACTTTGGTCTCGATCCTGCCAATGATGTGGCGGCGCGCGATGACATCGTCGTGGGCTCGCTCACGATCCCGGTGAACAAGCCCATCTTGCTGACGCTTCATGCCAAGGATGTCGGACATTCATTCTTCGTCCGCGAGTTGCGCATCCAGCAGGATTTCGTTCCGGGCCTGGTGATCCCGATTCATTTCACCGCGACGCAAGACGGGAAAGTTCGAACTGGTTTGCACGCAGCTCTGCGGTCTCGGGCATTACAACATGAAGGCGTACGTGGAAGTCGTATCGCAAGATGATTTCGATCAGTGGTTGAAGACTCAATCGCAATAGCGTTTCCTCCCGGGCGCCGCTGCGCACCGCCGTGGCCGCGCGCCGGCTTGGGACTGTGAGGAAGGCCTATGGATCAAGCATCAGCGCAACCCGCGGCCCATCATCACTCGCCGCCGCAGGGCTTCATCCGCAATTACGTTTTCAGTCTCGACCACAAAGTCATCGGGCTGCAGTACTACGGCCTGGCGCTCGTCGCCGTAGTCACGGGCATGGTGCTCTCCTGGCTGATGCGCATTCATTTGGGCTGGGGCGCGGCGGCGATTCCGCTTCTCGATAAGCTTTCGCCCAACGGCGCGCCCGGCGGCGTCATCACCCCCGAGTATTACCTCTCGCTGATGACCATGCACGGCACGATCATGGTGTTCTTCGTACTTACCAATGCGCCGTTCGCGGGCTTCGGCAATTACTTTCTGCCTATTCAGATCGGCGCGGAAGACATGGCCTTCCCGCGTTTCAACATGATGTCCTTCTGGACCACATTCGCCGCTTTCCTCGTTCTGATTACGGCGTTCTTCGTGGCCGACGGTCCGCCAATCTCAGGCTGGACCGCCTATGCGCCTCTCAGCGGCAGTCGGGAAGGATTCGGGGCCCGGCGAAGGCATGGGCCAAAATCTGTGGGCCATCTCCATCGCTCTTTTTTGCATAGGGCAGCTGCTTGGTTCGCTGAATTTTATCGCCACAACACTCGATCTGCGCACGAAGGGCATGACGCTGGCGAGAATGCCGCTGTCAACTTGGGCGTGGTTTATCACTGCATGCATCGGCTTGCTGGCGTTCGCCGTACTATTTCCCGCCTGCATTCTGTTGATTCTCGACCGAATTGCCGGGCTGATTCTGGATCACGTCGGGGCACGAGCTTTTCTTTTCCGGCGGGTTAGTGATCAGCGACAAGCTGCAGCCGCATTCGGGTGGCTCACCGCTCCTCTGGCAACACCTGTTCTGGTTCTTCGGCCACCCGGAGGTCTATATCGCCATCCTGCCGGCGATTGGGATCATTTCGCACATCCTGCCGACGTTCACGCGCAAGCCGCTGCTCGGCGGAATGCGCGTGCTCACCGGATGCATGATCGCCATCGGCTTCCTCAGCTACATGGTTTGGGGCCATCACATGTTCCTGAGCGGCATGAATCCTTTCTCCGCGCTGCTATTTTCGGTGCCGACGCTGATCATCACGATTCCTGCGACAATCGCTACGCTCTGTTTGGCTCGGCGCGATATACGGCGCCAACATGCGCTTCACCACCCCGGCGCTCTTTTGCCTGGGTTTCATCTCCGTGTTCATCAGCGGCGGCATCAGCGGATTTTTCCTGGCGCAGCCATCGATTGACACCTACCTGCACGCCACCTATTTCGTCGTCGCTCACTTCCACTTCGTCATGGGGGTCGCCGCCATCTTCGCGATGTTCGCCGGCACGTATTTCTGGGTCCCGAAAATGTTGGGCCGCATGATGAACGAAACGCTCGGCAAATGGCATTTCTGGCTCACGTTCATCGGCGTCTACGGAATTTTCATGCCCATGCACTATCTCGGCCTTGCCGGAAACATGCGCCGCTACTCGGCGTTCACGGACGATTACCTGGTCCCGCTGATTCCCGTCCACAAATTCATCACCATCGCGGCTCTATCGACCGGCGCGGCGCAATTCATCTTCCTCTTCAATTTGATCTGGAGCATGTTCAGGGGAACGCCACGGCGAATCCCTGGGAAGCGACCTCGCTCGAATGGTCGATTCCGTCGCCGCCGCCCTTGGACAATTTCGGCGGCAAGCATCCGGTGGTTTATCGCGGGCCCTACCAGTACAACGTCGAAGGCGCACCGGCTGAGTTTCTGCCGCAAGATGCGCCGGCACAGGTGATCAGCTCGTAGGACATTCAAACGGCTCTTGATGCCGCGGCGATAGCTCTGGAAAAAACCCGGTGAGGGAGGGCCTGTGAGCGAATCAGACGTGACGATGGACTGAATCCACCTGGTCAGGAGGCGACTCCCTACGGCATTCATCGAAAAAGCTGGCCATGTGGCTGTTCATTGTCCGGACTCCACACGTTCGCCGCCATGTTCTTCGCCTACGGATACATGCGATCGGCAGCCCAATTGGCTGGTGCCATTCGAATTCTCGCCGACATCGTCAACGCCATGGTGATGACCTTCGTCCTGCTCTCCAGCAGCCTCACCATGGTGGCGGCGGTGCGCGCGCGCGGAGGCCGGGCAAATCCGGCGTGCGATCAACTGGCTGGCGTCCACCATGATTCTCGGCACCATCTTTTCGACATTCTGCACATCCGCGAGTGGTCGAAAATGATTCGGCGAAGGCTGGGGGCTGTTCCACAATCCCATGGGGCGCCGTCAGTTCGGCGCCGCTTTCTTCAGCCTCACCGGCTTGCACATGGCGCACGTCACGCTGGCGTCATCGCCTGCCTCGTGGTCGACTCGGATTTGGCCGCAGACAATTCAGCGCAATCACGTGGAGATCACCGGCCTCTATTGGCATTTCGTCGATCTCGTATGGATGTTCGTTTTCCCGCTGATTTATTTGCTGGCGCGCCACTGAGTTCGCGGAGGAGAGCCAAGGAGTCAATCGCGATGTCCTCGCACAAGGCAGCCGGGAATGGGATTCTTCGTGGTGATCTGGGGAGCCTGGTCATCCTCGCGGCAGCGAAGTATTTCTCACCTATCAGCAATTGCCGTGCGAAGTGATCTTCTCTTCATGGTGCTCTCGTTCATCGAAGCCGCGCTGATCATTGCGTACATCATGCATCTGAGGTACGAAAAGCGCAAGAGCCTCTTCTGAGCCTCATCCCGGCTCACCGTTTTCGTCCTCTTCATGATGGTGGACATATTTCCGGATAGCTTCCGCATTCACACTCTCGGTCTCGTCACCCACTGAGGCGCACACGGAAGTTTGCTGATCTCTGCCTGTAAGCCTGCTGAAGTAGCGCCGGCGTCCCTGCCGGCATCTGACGACCACAACTGTAACGACAGGTCACACTCAACCGCGGACCTATCCCGCCAATCCATCGCAATTTGTTTTCGGAAGGAATTTGTTAAAACGGCGAGACCAAAAAAAATCACGGGCGCGGAGCTGGGCCGCGCCCGTGTAGGGCAATGCGTACTGACCTTTAACCCGTCTTACTTGTGACCGAGGTAAAAAACCACTCCCGCCGAAAATTGCAGGTTGTCCTGCCGCAGGCCCAAAAATCGTGTCATCAGATAATCCGCTTGCCCGCGCACGCCCACGCGATCGTTAATCCGGAAAGTTACGCCGCCGCCCGGCGCGATGGCCAGCTTGAAAGCCGAGTTCGAAATTCCCAGATAGCCCGCATTCGCGTGGATCGCCCCGAATTGCGCGTGCACGTAGGGCGTCAGCTTGTCGAACCTGCGGAACGAAATCACGGGCCCGTAGGTAAACGTCTGCGCCGAAACGTTCGCGCCGCCGACCGAGCCGCCCCAGGCATTGAATTCAAAGCGTCCACCCAGCCAGCTATTCAGGTTCTCATCCGCCGAACCGTAGCCGCCGTTGAGGTGAAAGCTCGAGCCTGGACCAGTCAGGTTCGCGTCCAGGAATGAATAACCGCCTGAAAACTCCCACTGCGCCGTGTCCTGCGCCTTCGCAGTAAAACTAAACAGTAGAATTGCCGGGACGAGCCAAAGGACGCGCTTCATCTAGATCTCTCCTTGAATTTCTTCCGTTTGCGCGTCGCGTAACTTCTTCACCCGCGCACTGCGAAGAGGCCGACTACTATTCGATCCAGCATACCGAATCCAGTTGCCGCTTACTTCACCTGCAGCGTCACTGGTGTCGAATGGGTGATGGTGCCGTTCGCTGAACTCGCCACCACGTTGATCGTGTACGTGCCCGCAGGCGTTCCCGCCTGAGCTCCGGTGGAACCGCCGCCGTTGCAGGCCACTGAGAACAGGATCAGGCCTGCCGCGAAGACCAGCGTAGCCGCCGCGCGCCGCCCGCGCTGCGTTCCCGCCGTCCACATGCCGAACATCAGCAGGATCAGCAGACACGTCACCCACAGCACATTGATATTGCGGATCAAGCGTGCCGGCGGAGCGATGCGAATCTGCCCGCTCGGCGGCACCATGGTGCGCTCGGCCGTGGAGATGTTCACCGTCGCCGCGGCTCCGGCTGGCGTTGGAGTCACGGGATTGACCGGGAAGCTGCAGCTGGTTTCCTTCGGAAGCCCGGTGCAGCTCAAGCTGACCGGCTGGTCGAATCCGGCGATCGAGCTGAGCACGACGGTGTAGCGTCGCGGTGCCTCCCGCGACGATCGATCCGGTCGGCGTTATCGACCCGATCGAGAAGTCCTGCGTCTGCACGAACCCGCTGCCCGTCAGCAGCACGATTTGCGGGCTGCCCGGGGCGTTGTCGGTGAGCGTCAAAGCGCCCACGCTGGATGCCGTGGACGACGGCGTGAACGTGACGGTAATCGTGCAATTCGTCGTCGGCTGTAGCGCCGTCGTGCAGTTATCGCTCTCCGCGAAATCACCGCTCGCCGTGATGCTCGTGAAGGTTATCGGCGACGTGCCGTCATTCGTCGCAATTACGCCCTGCGGCGCCGAAGTCTGGCCCACCGGCACGCTGCCGAAATCCAAACTTGAAGCCGAAAGCGTCAGCGTCGAAGTGATGCCCGTCAGACTAATGACCTGCGGGCTATCCGGAGCGCTGTCCGTCAGCGTGATGGTTGCCTTGCGCACTCCCGGCCCCGTCGGGCTGAACGTCACGGTGATCGTGCACTGGATTCCCGGATCGAGAGCAGATCCCGCAGCGCACGTGGATGCGCCGGAAATTGCGAAGTCGCCGGCATTCGTGCCGCCGAGAACGACGCTGGAAATGGTGAGCGGATTGTCGCCGTTCGTCAGCGTCACCGTCTCCGGCGCGCTCGTGGTGTTCAAGCTTTGAGCCGGGAACGACAGCGCCGCCGGGTTAAGCTGAATTCCGTTCAGGATGCTGATCTTGGACACAAAAGCGTCGCAATTCCCGCCGGGAGTAACTTGCTCCGGATTCGAAACAGGGAAATTCGTCGAGCAGGTCTGCCCGGCGACGTACGCCGAGCCGGACGTATCCACAGCGATGCCATTTCCGTTGTCCGTCTGCGTCCCGCCGAGATAGCTGGAGTAAAGCAGCGTCGACCCCGTCGGATCGAATTTCGCAGACAAACGCGTCATCGTTCCCGCCGCCGTACGTGGTCTGGAACGCTGCCGCCGCAATCGGGAAATTCTGTGACACCGTCGAACCGGTGACATAGATATTTCCGTGCGGATCGAGCGCGATGCCCGATGCTGAGTCCGCCAGCGAACCGCCGAGGTAGGTGAAGAAAATCTCCGAGCGCTGCGCCACTCAAGGCCGGATTGAACTCCGCGACGAATGCGTCGCCCTCGCATGACTTGCCGGCCAGGGTGCAATCCGGCTGGAACGCTCCCAGCCGTTCCGAGACCGGTCGAAGCCGTGCCGCCAGCGATGAACGCGTCGCCGGTCACCGTCGATAGTGATGCGCGTTGCCCTTGATCAAGTCCGGAGCCGCCGAGAAAAGTGGAATAAACCAATGAGTTGGTCCCCGAGCCGGCCGTATTCAACTCGGCAAAGAAAGCGTCACCGTTTCCGCCGTAGATCGGTTGGAACGCATTTTCGACTGGAAAATCACTGAGAATCCGTCAAGCCAGTGATGTACGCGTCGTTATTGGTATCAACCGCGATTGCGTTGCCAACATCTTCGCTGTCTCCACCAAGGTAGCTCGAGTACAAAATGCCGCTGCCCGTCGAGTTGATTTTAATCACGAACGCATCCGTGGAACCACCGCCGAAGTGTGGCTGGAACGCGGTCGGCGTGATCGGGAATGGAGGCGCCGTGTTGACGGTCACTGTTCCATTGCCATCGGCCGGGCCGCCGGCGGTTGCAATTACAAACGAGCCCGGAGCTGAGCTAAGCACGATGAAAGAGCCATCGAACGGACTCGGCGGATTCGGATTCGCCGTCGTCCCGCCCACCCCAGCGATGGCCACAAGCTGGTTGATGGGAAGCACGACGTTGGTGGTCACAAAGATTGTGGAAGTGCCGTCCCCGTTGGAGATAGCTCCGTTGGGAGATGCGAGAATATTGAGGACCACCGGGGTCCCGCCCGACGCGGCAGACGCGAAACCGTTGGGCTCGCACGAACCGGTAATGTATGCATTCTCATTCGCGTCAACCGCGATTGCGTTCGCGCTTACATTCTCAAACGCCCCGATGAATCCGGAGTAGATGATTGCCTGATCCGGCCGCATTGATTTTGGTCACGAATCCGTTCGAAACGATCAGGCCTTGCGAATTGAAAGTAGCGCCGCAGTGTCCGTCGCCGCCGCACAGCGTATTGAAGGAGCCCGGAGTCGACTGGAAAATGCGGCGACAGCGTCAGTCCCGTGCCACAAACGCTTCGCCCGCGGCATCAACCGCGATACCATTCGCGACATCCTCATTTTCTCCGCCGAGGTACGTCGAATACAGCAGCGTCGAACCATCGGCGCTGATCTTAGTTACGAACGCGTCCTTCGGAAAGTCGAGCGATCCACCATCATTCGGCTGCAGTGGATGAGCCGTCGGGAAATCAAGCGAATCTGTGCCACCCGCAATGAACGCCGTATCGTCCGGCGCCACTGCAATCGCATGCGCGACATCAATGCCGCTTCCGCCGAGATACGTCGAATACGACAGAATCGGGTCGATCACCAGCGGGCGCGTGGCATCGTAATTGTCGATCGCGAAATAGACGCGATATTTCCGGTCGCCCAGGTGGAACCGCGCCGCCACCGGCTCTTTCTCATCGCCCTTCATCTGGTACGCGAACGGCTTCTCGAATTTCACTTCGCCGCCCGCCAATCCCAAAATCAAATTCCCCGCCGCGTCCACGCGCAACTTCCGCGCGCCCTCGAACGAAATCTGAATCGCCTTCGGATCCGCTCCCGGCGCTACATTGAAATCGTATTCCAGCTGCCGCTGCGTCCCGTAGTAAACGAGATCGATTCCCGGATAAACATTCTTCTCCGCCACTTTGGCGTAGTTCGGAACGTTCGATCGCCAGTTTTCCTGATCGCCGATGAAGTAGTTGCTCTTCCCCGGCAATTCATCCTGCGCCGAAAAATTCGGCGCCGGATTCGATCCCAAAAGTTCCATGCGCAGAACTCCGGTCGACTTCACCGGCTTCGCCGCCGGCTGCGCGCTCTTAGTCGAATGTCCCGCCATCGCCAGCACTGCTTCGTTCGAAGTCAGAAAGAGCGAATACCCATCGCCGCGCGCCAGAAATTTCGCATCGCCATTCGCTTGCCCAAGATTCGGCTCAAACGAAAGCGGCAATTTCACGTATTGCTGCACCACCGCAGCGTGATTCGCCGGCTTTGTTGCCGACTTCGTCGCAGGTGTAGCTGCCGGTTTCGCGGTCGCGGCAAAGCGATCTTCGCGCTCGTGTTTGCGGACTTCGCGTCGACTTTGGTCTGCCGCTGCGCGGTCGCATCTGGACCTGACACTCCGGTCTTCAATCCGAAAGCAAAGAAAGCAGTCAGGCATACGATGATCCCGATGCCCAGCGTCGACCGCTTAGCGGTCGCGCTTGAAAACGCCCGCGTCGCGGTTGCGCCAAAAAAGAATTTCCGCATGCAAGACTCCCCTAAAACCGGATTCTGTTGACAGACAAATCGCGAGGGGAAGGCAGCAAGGCCATGACCAAAGCGTACTAGTATCTAAGCCATTCCGTTGCAATGGGTTAGCAGCCACCGCTGCCCCGCCCATCGTCTACAGACAGTGACACCCAACCCCCCTCAAAAGCACATTTAGAGGACGTTTTTTGGGGGCCTCCGCACCAGGGTAAAAAAGGGGAAATTCCGGTCCCAAATGGCTGCAATTTTGTGGCGCATCCCGAGGTCGGAAATCCGCGCGGCGAGAAGCCAAAAATGGGGCGCCGGAATTCTAGCCCGGCATCCTCACTAAACCGTCCGCCATTCACCTGCACGCGACCCAATCCGAGGCTCTCCGCGTTCCATCCATCTCACGAACCGGCACGATGTGATCAAATCAATCTGAAATTTCAAATCTGAAATTCTCTTCTCCCCCGCATCTCCTAATCCGTCTTCGGCGCCGCGCCCGCCGCTTGCGCCGCCGCGCCGGAAACCGCGCCCGCCTTCTTCCGCGCCCCGCCAAGCGACTTCCACCATCTCTCCACCGCCCCCTCAAAATTCCGCCTCACTCCCATTCGCCCCAACTTAAATCGCGCCTCGCGCAAAGTCCGCGCGCAGCGCCCTCCCTCCGCCAATCTCTCGTTCCACTGCCCTTCCTCGCTCTGCCAAATTCCGAAAAATCCCCCCGGATGCGCATAGCCATGATTCTGATGCACCGCCAAAACGCGCGGCGATGCATCCACCACCGGCGCGCCAATGTCCCCCGCCTTCCACACCAGCCAGTTGTCCCACCACAGCCGCCCGATCAACATCGGCGGCACTTCGCGATACATCCCCCGCGGAAAAACAAAATAATCAATCCAGCTGACCGATCGACGCTTCCCTCGCCGCGCCACATCTGCCCGCAATCGCGATTCCCAATCCGCCGCCGCAAAATCCAGCGGCGCCGTAATATCAATGTCCCACCGTCGCCCAGCCATCAAAAATTCCGGCCGCCAAGCCGCCACGCTCTCAATCGCCCGCAAAAACTCATCGAACAAAATGATGTCCGAATTCACATACGCAACAATCGGAAACGCAGCCGCCGTCTGCGCCTGCGCAAACAAATCATCCAGAAACGGCGTCCCTCGATCGTTCCGTCGAATCGCCGCAATATGCCGCAATCCAAATTCCCGAGCAAACTCCGCCGTCCCAATCTCATCGCCAAACAAAATAATCTCCGGCCGAGGCGAAAGCCGCGTCCAGCTGGCAATCGCATTCCTCTGAATAATTCCGATATGCCCGTCAAATCCCTTCGGCATGGCAAAAATCGTAATCAAGAATTCTCTCTCGTATTCCGCCCACCGCGTCGGCGCTTTGCCCGTCGCACGCGGGGTCGCCCCATGCGCCGTCCGCGTTGCCCGTGGGGTTCTCTTTCGCTAACCTTTACCTCTCTGTTCCTCCACCACTCCAATCCCCAAACTCAAATATCGAACTCCCGCCACATTCTCGATGTGCTTCAACCCCCTCCAGCAATCCACCACCACCCGCCCGCCTCCACTCCCCCAAGTCGCCGCAGGAATCTCCAAAAATTCCCTCCAAGGCGTAGCCACAATCACAATCTCCGACCGCGCAATACACTCCTCCGCCGTCCCCGCAAACTGTATCGCCTCGCCCAATTCCCGCCGCGCGTTGGCCATCCCCGCCGGATCAAACGCGCACACGCGAAATCCCCGCGAAGCCAATTCCCGCGCCAGCAAAAATCCCACCGCTTCCTCCACCACATCCGTCTGCGGCTTGTAAGTCAATCCAAGCACTCCCGCCGCCGCGCCTCGCTTCGCATGACGTCCCACCAGCTCCGCCAGCCAAATCACCTGCGCCCGATTGAACGAATCCGTAGCCTGCGCCAATTCCGCCGGCGCCCCCAGCCCCCGCGCCAAAGCCGCCAGCGCCCGGTTGTCCCGCGGAAAGCAAGGCCCGCCATAACTCACCGCTCCCTTCAAATATTTCGCCCCGATGCGCGAATCCAATCCCAAGCGCCGCCGTAACTACATCCACATTCGCTCCCGGCGACGCCTCGCAAATCCGCGCCAGCATATTCGCAAAGCTGATTTTCGAGGTCACATAAGTGTTCACAGAAATCTTGGTGATCTCCGCATTCACAAAATTCATCCGCGCCACCGCAGGCTTCGAATCGCAAACGCGTTTGTAAAGCCCCTCCAGAATTTCGCCCGACCGCGCGTCCGATTCCCCGATCAAAACAAAATCCGGATTCAGAAAATCCCGAATCACGCTACCGAGCGCAATAAATTCCGGCGAATAACAAAGCCCAAAATCCACGCCGCAAACTTTCCCGCTAGCCGCTTCCAATTTCGCCCGCACCGCCCCGCCGGTAGCCCCAGGCATGACGGTGCTCGTAAGCACCACAACATGAAATTCCTTCTTCCCGCGCAATCCATGCCCCACAGCCTCGCAAACCGGCAAAACATGCCGCAGCGAAAATCCGCCATCCCCCTCGCTGGGCGTCCCAACAACAATAAAAGTGATTTCCGATTCCGCGACAGCAAGCGAAGCATCCGAAGTAGCCCGCAATAAATCCCCATTTTCCCGAATCAAAGCATCAAGCCCAGGCTCAAACACCGGCGCCCGCCCATGCTCCAGCGCCTCAACTTTCCCAGCATCCGAGTCCACTCCAATCACACAAATCCCCTTAGACGCCAAACAAGCCGCCAACGGCGCCCCCAATTTCCCAAGCCCAATTACGGATACAGTCTCGATCTCATCCTCCCATCGCGCTCCACGTTAGGTACGCGGCAACCAAATTTCTCCACGCGCAGATTACTATCTTTCGTAGGGGCGGGGCTTGCTCCGCCCGCCAACCTCGCAAACTCCGATATGCACGCCACGTCCGCCGCGCCAATCCTTATTCAATCTCAACCACTCCGCGGCCGACTGTATACTGCCGCCGCCCCATCATCAATCGAAAGCGAGGACTTGTAGTGCGTCAGTTTGAAACCGCATTCGCGCGAGTACGTGATAGAGTTGCGACGTGTACTCCGTAATCCCGACGATACTTGATGCCCTTGTCCTCGTCTTGTACCTCGGAATTTCAGTGGTTTTAGTGCGCAAGTACTTACGAACACGGGATGCCGGCTTCATCTGGCTAGGTGCGGCCATTGTCATCTGGCCTCTTGTATCTCGTCTACTTGTGTACGGCGAGCTCGTATTTGTTGACCGACTTTTTCATGGACATCCGGTTGGATTTTTTCCGTTTAATTTGGTTGAACGTCAGCAGATGTCTGCCGGTTTTCTGATCAACTCACTTAATTTGACTCAGCAACTTATTGGCGCGTGCCTCTTATTGATTGCCGTACTTTCCCTATCAAGAGCGAAATCAGCAGCAATCGCAACGCAGCAGCCAAACCATTTTTGAAACCGAGCCACAACCCGAGGACCCCGATGAAATCCGCCCTGATAGCCACAGTCATCCTGCTGCTCGCTTCGGCAGCCTTTGCGCAGACTCCCGACCCGCAACTCCTCTCCGAAATCCAAAAAATCAAAGCCATCGACAATCACTCCCACCCTCCGCGCCTCGTCGCCGCCAACGAAATCGACGACGAATTCGACGCCCTGCCCTGCGACCCGCTCGAGCCCTCCGATCCTCCCACGGCCAATCGCCCCGACAACCCGCAATTCCTGGCCGCATGGAAATCTCTCTGGGGCTACAAATACGACGATAAAACCGAAGCCCACATCCGCGAACTCCTGGCCACAAAAGCGCGCATCCGCCAGGAGCAAGGCGACAATTATCTCAACTGGGTTCTCGATCAGCTCGGCATCGAAACCGAACTAGCCAATCGCATCGCGCTGGG
Organism: uncultured Acidobacteriota bacterium; assembly: GCA_963707165.1. GTDB lineage: Bacteria > Acidobacteriota > Terriglobia > Acidiferrales > UBA7541 > Palsa-147. The sequence goes on from CAVPPO010000003.1 coordinate 1,097,205, forward strand.
CCGGGGCCTCACCTCTTCCCATTTCCGCTGGGTTCCATTCGATGACGCTCTCCTCTTCCCGCTCTCGAACGCTCAACTCGCCGAAGCCTCCCCCGACCGCAAATTTTTCTTCAGCCGCGAAGATATGTTACTGGCCAGATATCGAAAAGATGTAGGCGTCGCCGCTCAACCTAGTTCCCTAGACGATTACCTCAAATCCGTAGTCACTCCCGAACTCGAGAAGCAAAAACAGCAAGGCGCCGTAGCCATCAAATTCGAAGCCGCCTATCTACGCTCGCTGGACTTCGAGCCCGCCACCCGCGAAGAAGCCTCCGCAATTTACGCGAAATACGCGAGCGCAGGCACGCCTCCCATCGGCGATTACACCCGCCTCCAGGATTTTCTCTTCCGCTACATCGCCGCCGAAGCCGGTCGCCTCAACCTCCCCGTCCACATTCACACCGGCGCCGGCTGCGGCACCTATTTCAATCTCTATGGTTCGGAACCCATGCGCCTGGAATCCGTTTTCAATGATCCGTCCTTGCGCAAGACAAAATTCGTGATGCTCCACGGAGGCAGCGGTCCGTTCACCCGCGAAATCGGCTACCTGCTAATGAAGCCAAATGTCTACGCCGATTTCTCCGAGCAAACCTGGATGACCTCCGCCCGCGCCCTGAGCCAGGTAATCCGCGACTGGCTAGAGTGGTACCCGGAAAAGGTTCTCTTCGGCACAGACCTGTTCCCAGGCAAAACAGAATACGACTGGGAAGAAATCGGCTGGCAAACCACGCAAAACGCAAGAACAGCCCTAGCCATAGCCCTGACCGGCATGATGCAAGACGGCGAAATCACCCGCCCCAGAGCGTCCGAGCTAGCACACATGGCCCTACACGACAACGCCGCAAAGCTCTACAAGTAGCGCCGGCGACCCCGTCGGCATCTTACGACCGCGAACTGCGCCACAGGCAGCACTCTCGCGCGGACCAACCCGTGACGGGAATCACGCAATTTGGCCGGATCTACCCCCGAAAAAATTATTTCTACACGAAACCCTGTACCTTTTACCGTTCAACGCGCTGAACGCCCGATTGACACCCCGAACAGCCAGCGTACACTATACTGGTATCTTGTTCAGCATATTGAACACGGCCTAAGAGCCACCCCGGCCGCCTAGGAGCAAGTCATGGAAGGTTCCGCACAGCGCTTTTTTCACCGCACCGAAGAAGATTGTCCCGTAGCGGTACGCAACGGTGATCGCCTCGACCGCATTTCCCACGGCTTCGGCAATCTAAGCGTAGGCGGCATGTTCGCCGCCGTTAGCGAACTCCCCATAGGCTCCCACGTAAGCGTAGAGGTTGGCGGCAAACATCCCTTCCACGCCGAAGGCGTAGTCCGTTACGTAGCCCCAGCCCGCGGCATCGGTATCGAATTCACCTCCCTAGAGCCGGTAGACGAAACGCTAATCGCCGACCACATAGCCGATCTAACCATAAGAGGCCTACCAGCCGCGTAGGTTGGTACCGCCGGCGTCCCGCCGGCATCTTACGACCACCGCGGTCCCAAAAGACCGTACCCGTCCGCGGACCGACGATTGCATTTCGTCTTACTCTTCTTAACTCAGCGCCCTCTGCGTCTCTGCGGTAACCCTCCGCTCCCCGCCGTTCTCCGATTCCTCTCCCCACTCCCCGCGCATATAATCCCCCACAATGGAAACGCTCGCAGACTGGCTAAACTGGCTACTGGGCCCCGAATCCCGCCCAAAGCCCGCCCAGCAACCCACCGCCGGAATCCTGACCGCACCACTGGAAGAATCCCAGCCGAGCTCGACCCATCTCTACCCCCGCTGGCTCTTTCTCCGCGCCATCGGCCTAATCTATTTCTCCGCCTTCTATTCTCTAATCTTCCAAATCAAAGGCCTAATCGGTCCCCAAGGCATCCTACCCGCAAGCGAACTCCTTCACCTCGTCCCACAATATTTTCCAGGCCTGGCCCGCTTCTGGTACGCCCCCACCCTCCTCTGGTTCAGCAGCAGCAATCGCGCACTGGAAATCATCTGCTGGGCCGGCCTGATCTCCTCAATCCTCGTCATCTTCAATATCTGGCCCCGCGCCGCGCTCCTAATCTGCTTCGTAACTTTTCTATCCTTCGTCTCCGCCGCCCGCGATTTCTCCGGCTATCAATCCGACGGCATGCTCCTCGAAGCCGGCTTCATCTGCCTATTCTTCGCCCCTCCGGGTCTGCGCCCCGGCCTCGCCCGCAGCCACGCCCCCTCGCGCGCCAGCCTCTTCCTCCTTCGCTGGGAATGGTTCCGCATCTATTTCGAGTCCGGCGTGGTGAAGCTCGCCAGCGGCGACCGATCCTGGCGCAGCCTCACCGCCATGGACGACTACTACCAAAACGGCCCGCTCCCCACGTGGATCGGCTGGTACGCGCACCAATTGCCGCACTGGTTCCACGCCTCGACCGTCGTTCTTACGTTGGGAGTTGAGCTCGTAATCGTCTGGATGCTTTTCCTGCCCCGCCGTTTCCGCATCATCTGCTTCTGCATAGTCACCCCGTTCGAAGCCGGGATAATCCTCACCGCCAACTACACGTTCCTGAACTACCTGGTTCTCTCGCTCGGAATCCTTCTGGTGGATGACAAATTTCTCGAAGCCGTTCTTCCCACGCGCTTCCGCGAATTCATCTCAGGGCGCGATGTACGCTCTTGGGCCACTAAGCTGCCGGCAAAGCTGCGATCAGCCTTTTCAGCCGTGAAGATGTCGGTCGCCGGCCTGGCCCTCGGCATGGTTTTCTACGTCACATCGGCGATTTTGATCCAGATGTTCATCCCCGGCATTCCCTTTCCTGAAGGCCCCATGCGCTGGCTCGATCCCTTCCGCATAGCCAACCGCTACGGCCTCTTCGCCAACATGACCCACGAGCGCTACGAAATCGAATTCCAAGGCACCCGTGACGGCAAAACCTGGATCCCCTACCCGTTCCGCTACAAGCCCCAGGACCTCACAGCCGCCCCAGGCATCTACGCCCCCTACCAACCGCGCTTCGAATGGAACCTCTGGTTCGCCTCCTTGGATTCCTGGCGCCGATCTCCGTTCGTAGTAGCCACCGAAGAGCAGATCCTCAAGGGCAGCCCGGATGTCTTAGCTCTATTCGCGAGCGATCCGTTCAAGGGCGACCCACCCAAGGCCGTCCGCGCCATAATCTATCAATACTGGTTCACCGACCGAGCCACCAAGCGCGCAGAAGGCACCTGGTGGCGCCGCGACCTCCTAGGCCGCTACTGCCCAGCCCTAATCCGCACCTCCGACGGCGAAATCGCCGAAGACGATTCCGAAGACCTAAGCCCAATCGTCCACCCACCGATAGAGTGATCCGAGCCTATGTAGCGCCGACCTTTCAGGTCGGCATCCAACGACCGCAAACGTAACGCCACCCGACCCCCACCCGCGGCTCCCCCACATACCGATTCTCCTCTTCGTAGGGGCGCCGCTCGCCGCGCCCTCCGACGACCTCTCACGCCCCAAGGCCGCTCACTACCGCGTCCTCCAATAGTTAAATCCAACCACCTCAATCTCTTACAAGACTTTCGCGAAGGCCCTTGCATTTTCCTGATTATGTGCTATTCTAATAGCTGGTCAGAATTTCGTAGTAAGAAGCGAAAGAAAAGGCCCGGGTTTCACACCCAGCCTTCCAAATTCGAGGAACCCTCTGGGATCCTCGCCGCCTCTGTAAACCACGCAAGCTGACCTGCCAATTTCTAATCGCGTGCGAAATTATTAGAAATTGAGCTAACTCACTGAAAATAAAGGAAGACTATCATTTCTAATCGCGTGAAAACGAGCATCCCAACGGGGTCGCTCACAGGCAGCACATCACTTTCAAATGGAGGCCGTACAAAAGAAGATTGGGGAGAAGCCTCCCGACGAGACCCCTCCCCACCTTTGTCCCTGGGGTACGTCGTGAATGGCCCAGCCAGGAGAAGCGGGCCAACGACGCACACAGTGTTTCCCGCTACAACCCAAGACTCGCAAACTAGTTGCGCTGCAACCGAACATTTCCCAAAAAAATCCGACCGTGTCGACGAGGGTTCTTCCGGGCCTTTCCCGCACGCCCCGGCGCCAGTAGAATGGCCGCCTAACGGAATGAGACCCGAAAAGAAGCCGCACGAGCCGGAAATCAACGAGCCGCAACTCCTCGCGCATCTCGCCAAGATCGACCGGCCGCAAAGCATCCGCGAAATGGCCCATGAACTCGGCCTGCATCACCGCGGTCGCCGCGCGATTCCCAAGATTCTCTCGAAACTCAAACGCAATCGCGTAGTCGAGGAAGTTTCCGGTGGCCGCTATCGCCTCGCTCAAGGACATCTTCCGCGCTCGGCTCAAAAAGCCGCCGCCGGAAGCCAGGAGAAGGCCAAGCCCGCGCAGCAGGAACCGCATCGCAAGCCGCAACGCGATCCGAATCTCATCGCCGGGCGCTTCATCGCGCATCGCGACGGCTACGGCTTCGTAGTTCCCGCCGAACCGCAGCCGAAAATGGACGGCGACTTATTCATTCGCCGCGACGCCGTCGGCGACGCGATGCACGGCGATAGCGTCCTCGCGCGCATCGAGCGGCGCCGCGCCGATGGCCGAGCGGAAGGCCGCATCGTTCAAATCGTCGAGCGCGAACATCCGACGGTCGTCGGGCTCTTCCGCTACGGCCCGCAAAGTAACGTCGTGCTTCCGTACGACACGCGCATCTTGCACGAAATCGTAATTCCGCCTGGCGATGAACTTTTGCCCGCGCTGAAAGAAAAGCTCGGCGAAATGCCCGCTGCGGCAGGCGCAAATCCGCGCGTGGCCAGCCGCCGCGTGCGATTCCCGGAACTCGATGGTGCCGTCGTGAACGTCGAGCTCACGCGATTTCCGAAAGGCGGCCTCGCTCCGGCGGGCCGCGTGATCGAAATTCTCGGCCGCCCCGGCGACATCGGCGTGGACACGGAAATCGTGATCCGCAAGCACCACTTGCCGCATGAATTTGCAGAAGATGTCGTCGATGAAGCTCGCGCCGTGCCGCAGCAAGTCAGTGAGACGGATCGACGCGGCCGCCGCGATTTTCGCGATTTGCCGATCGTCACGATTGACGGCGAAACGGCGCGCGATTTCGACGATGCGGTGCACGTCGCTACGCTGCCGAATGGCAATTTCGAATTGCAGGTGCACATCGCCGATGTCGCGCATTACGTCAAGCGCGGCTCGCCGATCGATCTCGAGGCGCGGCTTCGCGGCACATCGGTTTATTTTCCACTGCGCGCCGTGCCCATGCTTCCCGAAGAGCTCTCGAATGGAATTTGCTCGCTCAATCCACAGGTAGAGCGTTTGGTGATTAGCGTCATCATGCAAATCGATGGCGAAGGCCGCATTACCGGTACGGATTTCACCGCCGGAGTGATTCGTTCCGCCGAGCGCATGACGTACACCAACGTGAACAAAGTTCTCGAAAACGATCCGGAAATGAGCGAGCGCTACACCGCGCAGGCCGCGCATTTCCGCCGCATGCGCGAACTGGCGCTGCTGCTGAACAAGCGGCGCTATGGCCGCGGCTCGATTGATTTCGATTTGCCTGAGCGCGTGATCGAATTCGACGCGCAAGGCCGCATGACCGGCATTCTTCGCAGCGAGCGCAATATTGCTCACCGCATCATCGAGGAGTTCATGCTGGCGGCGAATGAGAGCGTGGCGCGCTATCTCGACCGCCGCGGAATCGTCAGTCTGCATCGCGTGCACGAAAAGCCGGATCCGAAGAAAGTTCTCGAGTTCGAAGAAATGGCCAAGGCCTTCGGCTATACGCTCGGCGTAACGGATCTGCTCGAGCGGCGCGTGATGGTTCGCCATGGCAAATCGCAGCCGCCCGCGCGACGCGATCGCGCCGGCCACGGCCGCATGCGTTCGATGGAAGTGAGGGTGCCCGCGACGGAAGAAATCGATATTCGGCCCGAGCACTATCAGCGGCTCACGGAGAAAATCGCGGGCAAGCCCGAGGAACGCATCGTTTCCTATTTGATGTTGCGTTCGCTGCGCCAGGCTCGCTATGCCGCGGAACCGCTCGGCCACTTTGCGCTGGCCGCCGAAGAATATACGCACTTCACTTCGCCGATTCGCCGCTATCCAGATCTGATTGTGCATCGCGCGCTGAAATCGGCGCTCGAGAATCCGGATGCGTCCGGCCCGCGCATCGTGCCGGTGACAAAATCGCGCGTTGCAGATAAGCACGACGGCTCGGAATCTCCCGGCATCGGTCCGTATCGCCGGCAGGAACTCGATAAGATCGCCGTGGAATCGTCAGAAGCCGAACGCCGCTCGGATGCGGCCGAACGCGAGTTGATGGATTGGAAGACGGCGCAATTCATGGAAAGCCGTCTCGGTGAAGAATTCGAGGCGCTGATTATTTCCGTACAGAAGTTCGGATTCTTTGTTGAGCTGATCGACGTATTCGTTGAAGGCCTCGTGGGAATCGATCAGATGGAGGAATTCACGGCCGGGCGATGCCTGTATCGCGAGCGCGATCACGCCATCGTCTGCGAGCCGCAGCATCATGGACGGAGCCGTAGCCGCGCTGCCTCCATCGCATTTCGTTTGGGCGATCGTGTGCGCGTGCGCGCCGAGCGCATCGATCCGTTCCGCCAACGCGTGGAATTTGCGATTGTGGCGCGAGAAGAGGCCAGCAAGATGCTCGGCTCCTGAACACCGGTCGCCCCCCACGCGCAAAATCGGCGCATGGGGCACCCATAGTAGCGTTGGCTCGATTGCGGCTGTGCCACCCTAAAAGGGTGGCGCTACATAAACATCGCTCGCCCTGCTGTACCATTGTTTCATTGGGCGTTGGGATGCGATATCGTTCGTGTTTTAGCGGAGGTGAGCGTTGGCGATTCGAATGTGTCCTGTGAGCTTGACGAAGATTGGGGCGATGACTGTCGTTGCGCATTCGTATGACTTGGTTTGTCCTGGTTGTGGCCGGCATCTGGAAGTTTCGCGCATCAGTCGGAATCTTTCGATGTTTGCTGGATTGATCGCGGGGTATGGCGCTTGGTATTTCAGCACGCAAGCGGCGGGGAATCATCAGGCGCTGGGGTGGGTGTTTCCGATTTTGTTTGCGATTCTGGCGTTTGGGATTGTTACGCCGGTGGTGTTGATGCTTACCGCGGATCTCTCGTTGAAAGCTGAGTTGCCGCCGCCGGAGATTTCAGCGCATGCGGATGCGGGGCACGGCGCGGCGCATCACTAGAAGCCGGTGGTAATTGAGAGAAAATCCCCACGCGCAAATTCGGCGCATGGGGCACCCTGCCGCGACGCTTCGCGTCTGGTACCTTCGGACCATTGACCCGTACTTTGGGTCCAGCGAAACTTCCTGGCCATGAGCCACTACGCCCCGCTCCTCGGAAAAAAAGTGGAAGCGCATTACCGAGCCAGTGACCTCAACCTGCTGGCCGTCGGCACGCTGGTCGCCGATACCGGCAGCTCGATCTTCATTGAAGACCGCTTTACGCAGAACGGCCGCGAGAAAAAGATGCGGCTGGAAATTCCTTATCCGCACGTGCACCGGATTTACGAACGCACGGATGCGGCCGACGCTGCGCCGGTCGGTCCAGCGCCGGTGCTGCGCGATTGGGAGCCGCCTGGGTCGAAGAGCGCTTGAATAGATCATTCGACGGGTTTCTTCCGCGCTGGATTGCTGCCCTTAGCGATCGTTGTCTTCGTCGGATGCCGGCGGGGACGCCGGCGCTACTTACGCCACTCGCGCGCGCGCATTGTCCCTCTTAAATTTTTGACGCTCATCGTGTTTCGGAATCGCCATGCGGTACACTCTTTTTCTTTCAGGAGATGGCGATGAAACCTGCCGTGGGATTGATTGGACTCGGATTGATGGGCAAACCGATGGGCCGGAATTGGCTCAAAGCGGGATTTCCGCTCACCATTTGGAATCGAACGCAGAGCCGCGCTGAGGATTTGTTGCGCGAAGGGGCGAAATGGGGCGCGAGCCCGCGCGAAGTTGCGGCGGCTAGTGATGTGCTTTTTACGATCGTCAGCGATCCGCCGGCGCTGGAACAAGTTCTGTGGGGCGCGAACGGAGCGATTGAGGGATTGAAGCGCGGCAGCGTTCTTGTGGATTCGAGCACGGTCTCGCCCGGGCTTGCACGGCGGGCGGCCGAGGCTTGCGAAGAGCGCGGAATTGAATTTCTCGATGCGCCGGTGACCGGCGGGACTTGGGGCGCTGAGGCTGGTGAGTTGGTTTTCATGATCGGCGGGAACCAGGAGACGTTGACGCGCGTTGAGCCGGTGCTTCAGGCGGTGGGGAAGCGATTTTTTTTGCTGGGGCCGAATGGGGCTGGGCAGACCGTGAAGCTGGCGATGAATATGATTTTGGCTTTGCAGGTGGAGGCGTTTTCGGAGGCGCTGGCGCTGGTAACCGGATCGGGAGTTGCGGGAGAGAAATTGGTGGAAGTTTTGCAATCGAGCATGGCGCGTTGCGGAGTGCTGGATGTGAAGGTTCCGGTGATTTTGAAGGGCGAGTTCAAGCCGAGTTTTCCGTTGCGCTTGATGCATAAGGATATGCGCTTGGCGCTGGAGTTGGCGAAAGAGCGCGGCGTGCCGATGCCGGCTGGTGCGGCGGCTTATGAGACTTATAGCGCGATTCAGGCGGCGGCGAAGGATGATCCGGATTTTGCGGCGGTGGCGAGGTTCTGGAGGCTGGGGGCTTGAAGCTGCAGGCTCGACCGACGAGCCAACTTAACCAGTCTGTGAACGTTTCTATTGTGGGGACTACATGCGTGTGGGTGGTGGGAGAGGAACCGGAGAGGGAATACCGCAGAGACGCAGAGGGCGCTGAATTAAGAGGAGACGAAATGTAATTGTTGGTGCGCGGTCGCGTGCGATTCTAGTTGACGTGGTGGTCGTAAGATGCCGGCGGGGACGCCAGCGGTACCACGGCTCGGGACCGGCGCTATCCTAGGGCGTCTGGGGCGAAGAAACTTAGAGGTAGATCGCGCGAGGTGCGCAGGCCTGCTGGGGCTGCCAGGATTACCGGGATTGCGTTGACTACTACTGCGGCGGTGGCTATGTCGCCGTGCGTGCCGCCGGGGATTGTCAGCGTCAGCTTAGGCTCGCCTTCCAGTTCGATTGTGTCGGCTGCATTTCTTGCGCCTACATACATCTTCAGTTCCATGAAGATTTTTTCTTTTCCTGCGGCGGTGCCTCGAGCGATTTGATGGACGCCTGCTACCTGTCCTGAGGCTACTTCCAGGTATTCAGTTCTCACTGAATCGGCCGCGATTACCGGCTCGATGGTTTCGGAGATGTCGTCAACGGCGAGGCCGAGGCCGTCGGCTACCATGGCGATCGATTCGGGCAGGCCGTGATGCTTGATCACTCCTGCTGCTACTTGTGCGCGGAATTCTTCGGGGGTCATGCCGGCGCCGATTTTTTTCTGGAGCGGTAGGCGGCGGTGCGAGGCATCCACGATGCGCGTGGCTTTGGCGTGATCAACGCGGTGGGAGACCGCGGCTAGCGTCAAGACCAGCTTATCCATCACGAAGCCGGGATTTACGCCGGTGCCTACGAGTGCGACGCCTTCTTCTTGTGCGGTGGTGTCCAACTTCTTCGAGAGCTCGGGATGCTTGCGGAACGGGTAGGCGAGCTCTTCGCAGGTTGAAACGATGCAGCAGCCGGCTTCGAGGCAGGAGGTGAGTTGATCCATCACGCTTTCGAGGTATGACGACGTGGAGTGAATGACGACATCTACATGGCCGTCGAGAATTTTGGCGGCGTCGGCGGAGACTTTGACGCCCCAGGGGGCGTCGGGCGCGCCGGCGATTTCGCCTAGATCTTTGCCGGCTTTTGCGGGATCGGTGTCAATTGCGCCGACGATTTCGAGGGCGCTCTTCTGTCGCATCAGGCGGGCGATGGATGCGCCGATGGGGCCTACGCCGTATTGCACTACGCGGATTTTTTTTCTCACTGCGGCTCCCTGCAAATTGAGGGAATAGCCTAAAGCGAGTGGGGGATATAGGCAATCTAATTCGGAATCACGAATTGGGGATCGCGTCGAAAAACGGCAAAGGCAAGAAGGCCGAAAAGCGGGCGGGGCTAAAAACCAGGCCCGCCCCTACGAGGAACGGCGGAATTTGAAGGGCTTGTCGTGGTTGGGCGCGGGCCGCATAATTTGAGCGATTTTTCCGTGAACGCTACACCTGAGAACAACTTAAGAAAACGCGCTCTTGGAGGCATTGTCCTCCGCATCGCGGGGACGATTCTTGTCCTGGGGCTGTTGTTTCATTTTTTGCCGGTGCGGCAGGTGGGGGAGGCGCTGCGGCTTGTGCCGCTGCATTTGTGGGCGCTTGTGGTGGTTGGGTATTTGGCGAGCCATGCGATTGCTTCGATGAAGTGGCGGTTGATGGTGAATCGCGCGGGCTCGGGACTGAGCGTGGCGCAGGCGGCGCATTGTTATTTCGCGGGATTGTTCAGCGTGCTGTTGCTGCCTTCGATTGTTGGCGGGGATATTGTGCGGGCGGGATTGGCGATGCGCATGGGGCGGAGCAAGGCGGCGATTTTGTTCGGGAGTTTTCTCGACCGGATTCTGGATTTTCTGGCGCTGGCGCTGCTGACCGTTGCCGGGGCGGCGCTGGTTCCGGGAAGTTTGAGCGCGGAGAGCCGGCATTTGTTTTTTGTTTTGGGGGCGGCGGCTTTGGGATTGGCGATTGTGGCGTTGCTTGTGATCGTGTTGTTGCCAGCGCGGCGATTTTCGTTTCGCGTGCGGCGAAAATTGGTGCGATTGAGAGAAGCGCAGCGGGCTATGGCTGAGCGGCCGCAATTTGTGCTGGCGGCGTTGGTTCTGGCTTTAGTGGTGCAAGGGTCGTTTATTGCACTGACTGCGGTTTTGGCCGATGCGGCGGGATTGCATCTGGCGTTTCAGGCTTGGTTGTTTGCCTGGCCGATGGCGAAGATTTCGGCGCTTGTGCCTTTGACGCAGGGAGGGATCGGAGTGCGCGAGGCGGCGCTGGTGGGATTGCTGTTGCCATTTGGTGCGCCCGCGGCACGGACTGTGGCTGTGGGATTTGCTTGGGAGGGCGTGATTATTGTTGGAGGATTGATTGGAGGGTTGGGGGCTTATTTGATTGGGAAGTTGGGGTTGGATGTTGGGTGAGAATGACGCGTTGGCCGGACACGAAAAAAAGCTCGGGCCTAACTAAAAGTCTGTGGGGAGTTGGGCGCGCGGGACGTGAAAAGCAAGAACGACGTGGGTGGCACGTCGGAGTCCGCGATTGCGTTGTGCGGTAATCTGACGGATGGGTCGTCGGAGGGCGCAGCAAGCGGCGCCCCTACGGAAGAAAAGACCTCAGTCTGCCTCACGATGACGGCGAGGAAAATCAGATTGTCATTTTGAGGCGCCGGCGCGAGTTGTGGCTGTGAAGCGATTGCGTTTGGCGTCCTCGAGAAGTTGGGCGGCGGCTTTGTCGGCGGCGGATTCGTCGATGCAGCTACAGACGAAGTGGCCCAATTCGTGGGCGTAAATGTAATCGCCGTTGTGGCCATCGGCGCCTTTGCGCAGGGCTTTGGCGTAGAACCAGGTTTCGCGCAGTTGGAGATCGGAGAGAGCGGCGCGCGAGCTGACGATCACGCCGTAGGCAAGGGTGAGATGGTGCATGACGGTGCGCCATGCGGCGCGATCGCAGACGAGATAGATGCGATGTCCGCGGACGAAGGCGAATTCGCGGATGAGGCGTTGAAGCTCGGCGAGGCTTTCCTGACATGCTTGATCGTTCGTGCCTACGATGGTGATACTGGGAGGCAGCGTTAGACTGCGCGCGGGCTGGGCTCGCAGCGGAGCGGGCACGAAGTTCGCGACGGAAAGCAATCCGCAAATCAAAAAAAACTGCCGCAGCCTTGCGAATCGTTTATTGATATTCGCTGCTTGAGTTCGTGCGGGCACACCTCTAGTGAATGAATTCCCGGGCTTTTTCATTTTTTCCGTCCATCCAGCGACTTCGTTGCTGGTCTGACTGAAGATCTCGCGGCCCCGAGTGAGCTTCAGGCACATCGAGCGTAGTGATTCACGAAAAGTGAATCCAACGCTTTGATTTCATCATCCGAATGAACAGCTTTCATGAATCTTTTCCCGACGCTGCGCATTATCTTTAAGGCGCGGGAATTGGCTATCCGGTTTTTGCGCGCGAATTCAGCAGGCGCGGGCGTCGCCTCGGGGAGGCAGCCATGAGTCTCGAAGTGCGGCACCTGAAACTAGTGGCGGCGGTGGCGGAGGAAGGCACGATCACGCGAGCGGCGAATCGCTTGCATTTGACGCAATCGGCGCTGAGCCATCAATTGCACGATGCGGAAGAGCAGCTCGGCACCACGCTTTTCGAGCGCACCAGCAAGAAGATGAAATTGACGGAGGCAGGTGAGCGCGTGCTGATTTCGGCGCGAACCGTGCTGGAGGAGTTGACCCGCGTCGAGAAGGACATTGAGTCGCGCGCGACGCAGGTTCGCGGCAAAGTGCGGTTGACGACCCAGTGCTACACCGTTTATCACTGGCTGCCGTCGTGCTTGTTGCGGTTCATGAAGGCATACACGGATGTAGACGTGAAAGTGGTGGTGGAAGCGACGCCGGATCCTTTCCGGGCGCTGATCGAAGAGAAAGTGGATCTGGCGATTGTTTGCGCGCCGGTGCGCGACCGGCGAATCGTGTACACGCCGCTTTTTTCGGATGAGGCAGTGGCGGTGCTTCCACCGGGGCATGCATTGGCGCAGAAGGCGTATCTTTCGGCGGAGGATTTTGCGGGCGAGACTTTGCTGGTTTATCCGCCGAAAGAGGAGAGCATCGTGATCACGAATTTGCTCACGCCTGCGGGGCTTGCGCCACGCGCCGTTCAGGAACTGACGTTGACCGAGGCGATGATCGAGTTGGTGAAGGCGGGAATGGGAATCACGGTGATGACGCGGTGGAGCATCGCGCCGCAATTGGAGGATGGAAGTTTGGTGGCCGTGGCGATGACGCGCGACGGACTGTGGCGCGATTGGAGCGTGGCGCGATTGAGGCGCAGGAACACGCCGGCGTACATCACGGAATTTCTGCGATTACTGACCGACGATCCGCTGGGCACGCTTACGACGCGGCATGCGAAAGTGCCGGCCATCGCCGCGCGACGCCAGCGCACCGGCCATGCGAGCGCGGGCTCACGTCGCCGGTTGAGCGGGATTACGGCTTAGAGATGTTCGAATAATCCGGGAACGCCGGGCGCTTGGGCGTTGGCGGCGGATTCTTTTCGAGCTCCTTCATCAGGATATCGACTGTTTTCTCGAGCTGCAGGTCGTGGCCTTCGCGCCAGGCTTTGGGATCGAGCTCCACTTCGATGTCCGGCGGCACGCCGTGATTTTCGACATCCCAAGTGCCCTCGGTGGTGTAGAAGGCGACGCGGGGCGCGGTGACGAAGCCGCCATCCATCAATTCCGGATAATCGTAAATTCCTACGAGGCCGCCCCAGGTGCGCTTGCCGACGAGTTGGCCGATGCCGACGTGACGGAAGAGCCAGGGCATGTAATCGCCGCCTGATCCGGCGAATTCATTCACGATCATCGCTTTCGGGCCGAAGATGCCCCCGACGGGCGTATCGAAATCGGCGCCTTCGCGAGTGAGCCAGTAATTCCAAACTTTGCGCTGGAGATATTCGATTACGTAGTCGGCTGCGGCGCCGCCGCCGTTGAAGCGCTCGTCGAGCACGGCGCCTTGTTTGCCCACCTGCGCGAAAAAGTAGCGATTGAAATAGGTGTAGCCGCCGGTGGCGGTGTCGGGGAGATAGACGTAGGCAAGTTTGCCGCCGCTGAGTTCGTCCACTTTGCGGCGATTGCCTTCGACCCAGTCGCGGTTGCGAAGACCGGTTTCATTGTCGATGGGAACGACGGTCACTTCGCGCGAGCCGCTGCCATCGGCGTTGGGGCCGACTTTGAGGAGCACCTGCTTGCCGGCGGTTTCCTGGAAGAAGCTGTAGACATCGTCCGAGCCGTGGAGTTCGCGCCCATTGACGGCGAGAAGATATTCGCCGGTTTTGACGTTCACGCCAGGTTGCGTGAGCGGGGCACGTAATTGCGGATTCCAGTTTTCGCCGTTGTAGATGCGGGCGAAGCGGTAGCGGCCGTTTTCGATGGAATAATCGGCGCCGAGCAGGCCGACTTTGATTTGCTTGAACTCGGGAACGTCGCCGCCGGCGACGAACATGTGGCCGACATTGATTTCGCCGAGCATTTGGATGAAGAGATAATTCAGGTCTTCGCGGCTGGCGACGCCATCGAGATAGGGTTCATACTTTTTCTTCAGCGCGTCGAGATTCATGCCGTGGTAGTGCGGGTCATAGAGGAAATCGCGTTCGATGCGCCAGACTTCGTCGTACATTTGCTTCCACTCTGCGCGCGGCTCGACCCAGACTTCCATTCCTTCTAGCTTGAGCTTGCCTTCGCCGGGTTTCGCGGCCGATTTCGTGGGAGCGATGAACCAGTTTTCGCCCTGCCTGTAGAGGAATTTCTCGCCGTCGAAGGACAAGCTGAAGGCTTGAATGCCTGAGACGAGCGGCTCGGTCTTCTTGGTCTTCAGCTCGAATTTCTCGACATTGACACCTGGGCCGGGGCCGCCCCCATCATCATCTCCGCCGTCGCTGCCTGGAGGATTTTCGCCGAGAAATACTTCGCATGTCTTTCCCGCGTCGAGACCCACGTAGTCCTTCGCAGGGACGGGTAGAGCGAGAATGCGCTGGCTGATGCCGTCGAAATCAATCGTGACTTTGATGGATTCTTCGGGTTTAGATTTGTCTTTATCTTTGTCCTTATCCTTGTCTTTATCGGAGCCGGATTTGGAATCTTTCTTCGCGTCGCTTTTGGAATCGTCTTTCTTGGAATCGCAAGCTGAGCCGGCGTCTTTCTTGGAATCGCCGGATTTGGCATCGGAGCCTTTTTCTTCGTCGCTTTCCGGAGCGAGAGGAGAAGGCAAATCCTTGCGCAGAACGATCACATAAACGCTGCGAGTAACGTTGTGGCCGAAACTGGAGAGATCGAGCCAGCCGGTGGTCGGGCCGATATCGGTGCTGGCGGTGAAGTAGAGATATTTACCGTTTTTGTCGAAGGCGGCGAATTCGGCGTCGCTGAGGCCATCGGTGATTTGCGTGGACTTTCCAGATTCGAGGGAATAGACGAAGACGGCGCGCAGATGGCTGGGCAGCATTTTGGTGTAGCCGATCCATTCACTATCCGGCGCCCAGACTGGATTCAACTGGCGCTGGGGATTGTCGTAGGTGTCGGTGTCCACCTTTACTGCCGGAATGTTTTTATCGAGGTCCACATACCAGAGATTCAGGCGCTTGTCGGTGAGAAGAATTTTCTTACTGTCGGGCGAGAACGCGGGGGAATAGTAGTAGGAGGGGTTGTCGCCGATTTTGATCGTGCGCGTTTCGCCCATTCCATTCTGGCCGCGGATGCGCAGCGCGTATTCACCGCCTTCGTCGGAGAAGTAAGCGATGGATTTTCCGTCGGGCGACCACGCGGGATCGCGATCGGCGACGCTCGGGGAGTTGGTGAGATTGCGGACGTCGCCCTTCTCGGCCGGAGCGGTGAGGATTTCGCCGTGGGCTTCGAAGACGGCGCGGGCGCCGGCGGGCGAGATGGTGCCGGTGGCGATGTGCTTGGCTACATTTTCGAAATGCGGGCGCGCTTCTTCGAGATCGCCGGTGATGCGAATGTCCACGCGATGCTCGGCTTTGGCGGCGAAATCGTAAACGTGCAGCGAGCCGAACTGCTCGTAAACGATGCCGCCCGGTCCGGCGGATGCGCTGCGAATGGGCATGCCTTTATTGGGGACGATTTCCGTGACAGCTTTCGAGTTCGTGTCGTAGGCGAAGAGAGCGAGCGGGCCGTTGCGATCGGAGAGGAAATAAATGGTGTCACCGGACCACATCGGATCTATATCAACCGAGTCTTGCCGCGGGACGCGCTCGATGCTCGAGTCGGCGAGATTCGCGATCCAGACGGCCGACGATGTGCCGCCGCGATAGTGCGACCACGTGCCAAAAGGCATCGGAACGGGGCGATAGGCGAGATGCGAGCCGTCGGGCGAGTAGGAGCCTTCGTAGGCCATCGGAAGCGGAAGGGCTGTGGCATAGCCGCCTGTTGAAGAGACCGTATAAAGGCGCACGACACCTCGGTTATAGGCATCGCGATTCGATAGGAAGAGGATGCTCTTGCCGTCCGGGGTCCAGCCAGAGACGATGTCGGGACCGGATTGGAAGGTGACGCGTCGCGGAAAACCGCCCGTTGCGGGGACGACGTAGACGTTGGTGCGGCCTTCATATTTTGCGGAGAAGGCGATTTGCGAACCGTCGGGAGAAAAGCTGGGATTTGATTTCGAGCCGGGGCCGGTGGTGAGGCGCGTGGCTTCGCCGCCTTCGCGGCTGACCGTCCAGATTTCACCGCCATAGGCGAAGGCGATTTGAGATTTGCTCAACGTGGGCTGGCGCATCAGCAGCGGCTTTTCGGATTGCGCGTGGCAGACGGCGGCGAAGGCGAACAGGGCCGCGGCGAGGGCGAAGACGAATTTCCTCACAGATTCTCTCCTTGGTTTCGGGGATGCAATGTGGCGGCTTATTGTAGCTTTAGACTGCGGGGAAACGAAGATGTGAGCGGAAACAATGATCGATCAGAAGCCTCGGTGGCGCTTGTCCGGCTGCCGGCAGCGCAACTATTGCGGATCCTCGGGGTTTCACTGGGGTCGGCGGAGACGCCGATCTTTCCTCCGGAAGTCCAGCGAGGAGGCTTCCCCCAGAGTCTCCTCATTTTATTTCCGGGCGCGCGCGTCGCGCACCGAAGGGCTTTTGAAGGCGTTGCTGCATCGCATATCGCGGCGCGTGAGGTGAAACATTTTCCCTGCTGCAGCGTTAACTTAGGTAGGAGACATCGGCCATGACTAAGGCGAAGTGGACGCTGATTGGAATCGCCGCAGCGGCTCTGGCTTTCTTGCCGGCGCTGCGGGCGCAGCAGAGTCAACCGCAGGGGCAGCAGCATTCTCATCAGAAATCAGATCCCGACATGCAAGGCATGGACATGGGAGAGATTCAGCACGGAGCGGAACAATCGCCGCAGACGGCGCGAGCTGCGAATGAGGGCATGTCCGGAATGCACATGGAAATGAGCGCGCACATGAAGATGACTCCAGCGCGGCCGGAAGCGCCGGGAGATGAAGCGCGTGCGGAGAAAGTTGTGGAGCAATTGCGGCCTGCCATTGCGAAGTACAAGGACTACCACGTCGCGCTGAACGATGGATTCAAGATCTTCCTGCCGAATATTCCGCAGCAACATTATCACTTCACGAATTACACCAATGCGCTTGCGGCGCAATTCACTTTCGATTCCGCGAAGCCGACTTCACTGCTCTATAAGAAGGTGGATGGGAAATACCGGCTGGAAGGCGCGATGTACACGGCACCGAAGCAATTGAGCGAGGATCAATTGAACGAACGGATTCCACTCAGCATCGCGCACTGGCACGAGCATGTGAATTTGTGTTTGCCGCCGAAGGATGTGCCGATGAAGCAGGCCGATTGGGGGCAGTTTGGACTGCACGGGGCGATTGCCACGCGGGATGCTTGCGATGCGGCCGGTGGTCGCTGGATGCCGATCGTGTTCAATTGGATGGTGCATGTTTATCCGTATGAATCGGAGCCGGGGAAGATTTGGGCGCATTAAGTTCTGGAGGCTCGAAGCTGGAGGCTAGAGGCTGGATAACAACAGCGCCTACGATTCTTTCGCCGAAGCGACGGTGAAAAATTGATAGAAAACGAAACGCCCCGGATTTTGCCGGGGCGTTTTTGTCTGGGCTAAGGTCCTTTGAGCGGCTTAGCGCTTACTTCTTCGCTGCGCCGAAGTTTTTCGTGATTTCGTCCCAGTTCACTATGTTCCACCAGGCTTCGATGTATTCGGGTCGGCGATTTTGATATTTCAGATAGTAGGCGTGCTCCCAAACGTCGAGGCCCATCACCGGCTTGCCGCCACTCATGACCGGATTGTCCTGATTCGGCAGGGATTCGAGTGTGAGCTTGCCGTCCTTGAAGAATAGCCAGGCCCAGCCGGAGCCGAAGCGAGTGGTGGCGGCCTGGTTGAATTTGGTTTTGAAGTCCGCGAAGCTGCCGAACGTAGACTTGATAGCATCGGCAAGCTCGCCGGTGGGCTCGCCGCCTCCGCCCTTCTTCATGATCTTCCAGAACAGCGAGTGATTAGCGTGGCCGCCGCCGTTATTGCGCACAGCTGTGCGGATATTCTCGGGCACGCGGTCGATTTGCGCGATCAACTGCTCGACCGAGAGCTTCTGCAGATCGGCGTTGCCTTCGAGAGCTTTGTTCAGGTTCGTGACGTAAGCGCCGTGATGCTTGTCGTGATGGATTTCCATCGTCTTCGCGTCGATGTAGGGCTCGAGCGCGTCGAACGCATAGGGAAGAGGCGGCAGGACATGGGTGGTTTGGGCTGCCGCGCCTTGACTTGTTGCTTGGCTCATTTCTTCCTCCTAAGATTTCAGTCCTGCCCCATAATTATACTCCGCGCGATGCCGGATAGCGCGGGCGCCGTGGAAATTCCCGGACGCTTCGTTTTGAGGGAGAGAGAATGCCGACGACAAGTCACGTCGAGAAGCATTTCACGACGGTGGCCGCGGTGCGCGACGTTGTGATCGGGATGTCGGATGGACTGACCGTTCCGTTCGCGCTCGCTGCGGGATTGACTGGAGCGGTGGCGGCGGCCGCGACGGGAATCATCGTCACGGCGGGACTCGCCGAGATCGCGGCGGGATCGATCGCTATGGGCCTGGGCGGCTATCTCGCGGCGAAGACGGATTCGGAGCATTACGAATCGGAGAAGCTCCGGGAATATCGCGAAATCGAGGAGATTCCGGATCAAGAGGAACTCGAAATCGTGAAAGTGTTCCACGATTATGGATTGACGGACGAGCAGCTCAAGCCCGTCGTGCAGGTGATTCGTTCGAACAACGATCGCTGGGTGGATTTTATGATGCGCTTCGAACTTGGATTGGAAAAGCCCGATCCGGCGCGGGCGGGAAGGAGCGCGGCGACGATTGCGGTGTCCTATATCGTGGGCGGATTGATACCGTTGACGCCTTACATGCTCATCCACAATGTCTTGCATGCGTTGTGGGTTTCGGTAGGCGTTACGCTGATTGCTCTGTTTGCGTTTGGCGCCTTCAAGGGACACTTCACCGGCGTCAAGCCCTGGAAGGCTGGATCGCAAACGGTGCTGGTGGGCGGATTGGCGGCAGCCGTGGCGTTTGGGTTGGCGAAATTGATCAGTTGAATTTCCTCGAGATTTGCACGGAGGCATCGTTCGATGCCTCCGCCCGGATCAATTCTTCTTTTCCGGCTCGCTTCCCAGATCACCGAACGGCCAGATGCCGAACCTCTTCAGGAAGCCGTCCTGCTTCTTGTCGATCAGCATGCGGGCTGTTTTTTCGGCGGGCCAGGGGCTCGCGAGGCGATCGGCGCGGTCGGCAATCCAGAAGGACGTGAGCGCCATTACGGCCGTGTCGCGCGAAAGGATGTCCGGCTTCACTTTGTCGTAGGTGTCCACGGCCGAGTGGTGCGTGTATTTGTAGTCGGGCGAATCTTGATCGAGATTGATGCCTGGGAGTCCGGCGATGGAGAAGGGGCCGGTGTCGGTGCCGAACTCGACGTTGTCATCCACGGAAATTTCACCGAACGCCCGCAAAGTTTTCGCGAAGTCCTTGGCGGCGGGAATCAGATCAGCGCGGCCGCCAAGATTCATCGCTACGACTGGGCCTTGGCCGTTATCGAGAATCACGGCGGCAACATGATTCGCGAGTTCGGCCTGATGCATCTTCGTGTAGGCCAGTGAACCGAGCAGGCCTTCTTCTTCGCCGGTAAAGAGCACGAAGCGCAGAGTGCGGCGCGGCTTGAGGCCGGATTTCACGATGGCTTCGGCGGCGCCGAGAGTTGTTGTGACGCCCATGCCATTGTCCGTCGTACCTTCGGCGAGATCCCAGGAATCGAGATGGCCTCCTACGACGACGATTTCTTCCGGATGCTCCATGCCGCGGATCTCACCGACGACATTCGCGGAATCCACCGGGCCGGAGGTGGCGCGATTTTGAACATTGATGCGAATGTGCACGGTCTTGCCGCGCTCGAGGAAACGTTCGATCTGGCCCTGATCCTCGGCTGCAATGCTAACGACGGGAATGTCGTAAAAGGTGTCGAAGCCGAGCACGCCGGTGTGCGTCAGATTCATGCCCTCCGCTTTCGAGCCGCCCTGCCCGCCGATGACTGCGACAGCATGCGCCGCGTACGCCGCTTTCAAGAATGGCCCGAACTGCGCGAACGTGGCGTGGCGATCCGCCGGGGGATCGCCTTTGTGCACGACGAGGATTACTTTGCCCGCCCAGTTGCTGGAATTGTTTTTCATTTCTTCGGCGAGTTGATACATGTTCACGGTCACGATGTCGGCTTCGACTCCGCCTTCGGGCGTAGAACCAACCCAGCCGAGAGAATCGAGGGTGATGCGATGATGCGCGGGCGCGAGCATTTCGGCACTGGCAGAGATGCGCGTCCATCCGCGCGACATCCGCCATGATTCGGTATGAACATTTTCGAGACCCATGGACTTCATCTTCTCGGCGCCCCAGGCAATTGCTTGCGCGGCTTGTGGAGTGCCGGTGACGCGGCCACCGACGTCATCGCTGAGCTCTTCGAGATATTGATACGGCTTACCGTCCATCATGGCTTCGCCGGCGATGGAGGCGAGCTTCCGGTCGAGATCCGCATCGGAGGGCGGCGCGCCATCGTGATTATTCGGCGCAGTGCGCGCGGGCGCCGCGGCGAAGAGAACGAGCAACGCGACGCACAGGGTGCTTGCGAGTCTTCGTATCATTCTAAAATCTCCTTGATGAAGAGCCTGGATTTGCAATCAGGGCAGCGCGGATTCAAAAACGCAGTCTCGTCCTTGAGGCTTTGGCGATAATCAACCTGGACGAGTTTCGGTGATTCGAGAAACAGGGCATTCCCCCTGGCACCGGGAGCGTAATATAATCATATTAGACGTACGAGTTTGAAAATGTTTGCGCCCTAGGCTCTGCTTACCCAACGCGCCTTGCTGCGTCTGCATCTAATGGGAAGCGGGCTCGGTTTCAGTCTGATGCCCCGCACAACACAGGGACCATATAGCCAGGACGAATCCCTTATACATCACGGAATCGCAAATTCTAAGGGCTGACTAGCCCGCTGGAATGGAAAAAAGGAGAAGAACAGAAATGAGTAGCAAAGTGATTGGAGTACGCCGCTGGGTTGCCTTGACGGTGCTTTCGGCAGCCTTGGTTGCGGGGGGAATATTTGGTGTATGGGCCATGAACTGGTCTGGCCATACAGTGCTGGGCGCCGCGAAAGTGGCGTTGAGGATGGCGGGGAATCCGAGTCCGGTGAGTCTCGGGTCGTTCTCGAATGGATTCTCTGCGATCGTGAAACCGGCGCTTCCCGCGGTCGTTGGCATTTCGTCGTCGAAAATGGTGAAGACGCCCACGGGCGGACAGCCATTTTTGAATGATCCCTTCTTTCGCCAGTTCTTCGGCGACCAATTCGGCAACCAGAATCAGCAGCCGCGTACTCAACGGGAGTCGAGTCTCGGCTCCGGCGTGATTATCAGTTCGGACGGCTACATTCTGACGAACAATCACGTAGTGGAAGGCGCCACGGATATAAAAGTGACGCTCAATGACCGCCGACAACTCGAGGCCAAAGTCATCGGCACGGACCCGAAAACGGATGTGGCTGTGCTGAAGATTGAGGCGACCGGGCTGCCGTCGCTCGCCGTTGGCGATTCGTCGAAGGTTGAAGTCGGCGATGTGGTCTTTGCGATCGGCGATCCCTTCGGCATCGGCGAAACGGCAACGATGGGTATCGTCAGCGCGAAAAATCGCGGGCTTGGCAGCGCAATTGAGGACTACGAAGACTTCATTCAGACTGACGCGGCCATCAATCACGGGAACTCCGGCGGTGCGCTGGTTGATTTGCATGGGAATCTGATCGGCATCAATACGGCGATCCTTCCCGGCAACGGCGGCGGAAACCAGGGCATTGGCTTCGCGATTCCGATCAACATGGCGCACGAAGTGATGGATCAGCTCATCGCGCACGGCAAAGTGGTGCGCGGTTACCTGGGGATTCACATCGAAAGCCTCACGCCGGCGCTGGCGAAGTCGTTCGGATTGCAGGATTCCAATGGCGCGTTGGTTGGCGACGTCACCAAGGACGGGCCCGCGGGTAAATCTGGGTTGCAGCGTGGGGACGTTATCACCGGATTGAACGGTCAGAAGGTGGAGGACGCCAACGACCTTCGTTTGCGAGTTTCGCAGACGGCGCCGAACACTTCTGTCCAATTGAAGGTGGTGCGCGACGGCCAGCAAAAGGAATTCAACGTCACGCTCGGCGAGCTTCCTGAGAAGGACGAGAAGGCTCCGGCAACCGAAAATTCCGGCTCATCGCTCGATGGCGTTCACGTCGAGGAGCTTACGCCGGAAATTGCGGAACAGCTCCAATTGCCGGCCGGCGTCCGCGGCGTGGTGGTGGACAACGTGGATCAGTCCAGCGCGGCTGCTGAGGCTAACCTGAACCGCGGAGACGTGATTCAGGAAGTGAATCACAAACCGGTGACCAGCGTCAGCGACTACGAGCATGCCATTCAGGCGGCAGGCAAAGGACCGGTCTTGCTGCTCGTGAATCGTGGTGGTATAACACTGTACGTCGCGATTGACGCGCGCTAATTTCGACCCAGCCATCGAACCGAAATATGGAGGCGGGCACGGTCAGCTAGGCCGTGCCCCCCTCTTTTCCGCTCCGCCCCCAGCGCTGAGACTACGAGCCGACCTAAGAGCGCGAAGCTGCATCTAAGTTGGCTAGGCACTTGCAGGTATCTTGCGGGGGCGTCTCAAGACGAAACTCCGACCCAGCCGCGGTGTTCAATCGAAGGGGATGTGTTTTTCGTTGGAAACCGGCATTAAGGACAGAAACGGAACAGGTTATGCTTTCAACACGACTGGGGCTAGAATAGTACTTCGGTCCTATTCTCCCAGCCCGTTGACTAGTACTTAATGGTTGTGGCGGGCGTATTGCGCGCGCGCTTCTCATTCTGGGAAGTATCGGAGACAGCTATGGCTACGAGTTCGAGGGTATTATTTTCTCCGCTGGAAGACGGGCAATCCCGTCTACGGTTTTTCGGCGCGGGATTCGGAATTGAATGTCTGGGAATCATCCTGCTGGTCGGAATCCCGTTGCTGATGCCTCAGAAGCTTGAGATGGTGCGCCAGCGCTGGATCACGCCGATCGAAGCGCCTCCGATCGTGGCGTGGAAGCCGCAACCGCCTCCGAAGACGTTCAAACCGGCTCCGATTAAGCAGCCAGTCATCGCCAAGGTAATTCCGCCGGAGCCCGTTGCGCCGCCGAAGCCGAAGATTATGACGCCGGTTTTCACCTCGCCGGTCGTGAAGCCGGCGACGGCGAAGAAGGACACTCCCAACCCGGACGCTCCGGGACTTAAGAACATATTTGTGGAGAAGAAGCCGACATCGATTGGAAGTTCGGCGATTCCGACAATTCAAAAGCCGCGTGAGCAAGTGCAGACGGGCGGCTTCGGAGATCCGAATGGCGTTCCTGCAAATCCGAATAGCCACGGTTCGCCGAACATCGCGGTGAAGGGCGCCTTCGATCTACCGCCGGGTCCAGGCTATGGCAACGGCACGGGAGGCGCGAAGGGCGCCAAGGGCATTGTGGCCAGCGCAGGATTCGGCAACGGCACAGCGGCAGGCAGCCCGAACGGCGGCGGCCGCGGTGGCGGCAAAGTAGAGACCGGAGCGTTTGGCGCGCAGAATGTTGCAGCGCCCACGCCGACTGCGAAACAGGCCACGGTAGCGGCAAAATCCGAGCCGATCGAAATTATTTCCAAGCCGCGTCCGACGTATACGAAAGAAGCGAAAGACAAAAAAATCGAAGGTGACGTAGTCGTACAGGTTGTATTTACGGCATCAGGCCAAGTACAAGTGCAACGCGTGGTTCGCGGTTTGGGGTATGGTTTAGATGAGGCAGCCGAAGCCGCGGCACGCCAGATTCAGTTCAAGCCGGCTCGCCAGGATGGGCAGCCGGTGGATTTCAACGGGTTGGTTCATATTACGTTTGAGCTGGCGTATTAGCGCGAGCGGTTCTGCAATCAATCGAGATTTAGTGTAGGGGGGATTTTCAATGCGCACGTGGAAGAAGTACTTTCTATTGGCGGCAATGATTGCCGCGATTCCCGGTTTGACAAAGGCGCAGGCTCCGCAGGCGCCCTCCGCGACTGACCAGGTGGTGGATCGCATCACCACTCGCGAGCATCAAGAAGTCGCCACCATCCGGCAGTACACGCCTCTGATCGAGACCTACATTCAGGACATGAAGTCCGATCGAGACTTGGGCGCTGTGCCGGTGAAGGACCATTACTTCCTCGGGCTCGCCGATTTCTCCAAAGGCATCGTCGACCGGTCACTTCTCGACAGGCCCAAGGGAGTGAAGGACAAGCTGAATCCTGCCGGACCGCTTTCTCACCTCTTTTCCTCGGAATATGTTCCTGAAGGCTTTTTGCAGATGGTGTTCGTCGATACCAATGGATTCGACCGCTCGCACTACGCGTTTGAGTATGTCCGCCGCGAATTTCTGGGCGAAGTGCGCTGCGTGGTGTTCGACGTGACGCCGCTGAAGAATTCGGGCAAAGGGCGGTTCAAGGGACGCATTTGGGCGAACGATCAGGACTACACGATCGTGCGCTTCAATGGCGTGTATACGCCGATCGCGAGCTTTGGCGGCTTCAATCTTCACTTTGATTCCTGGCGCGTGAATATGCAGCCCGGAGTCTGGCTCCCGGCGTACGTCTTCAGCCAGGAATCTAATCTGAAGGATGCGCTCGGAGGGGAAGTACGGTTCAAATCGCAGAGCCGGCTGTGGGGCTACGCGCTGAGGGGCATGACGCGGGAATCGGAGTTCGCAGAGCTGACCGTCGAAGCTCCCGGCGCAATTCAGGACCAAACTACCGCGAATCAGGATCCGTCGCCGGTTGAGGCCGAGCGGCAATGGCAGCATGAGGCGGAAGACAACGTCCTCGAGCGGCTGCAGCGTTCCGGCTTGATCGCGCCGCCGGGCGAAGTGGACAAGATTCTTTCCACGGTCGTGAACAACATCGAAGTCACCAACAATCTCGATATTCAGCCGGAAATTCGCTGCCGGGTTCTGCTGACCTCGACGCTTGAATCGTTCTCCATCGGCCACACGCTGGTTCTCAGCCGGGGCCTGCTCGATGTGCTGCCGGATGAGGCGACCCTGGCGACGATGCTGGCCGAGCAGATGGGCGCCATCATCGTGACCAAGCCTCAGACCGACCAGTGGGGCTTCAACGATCTAACCAACATCACGACCACCGAGATTATGACGCGGCTCTCGTTCCGGGATACGCAGCACGATATGGATCTGGCGAACGCCAAAGCCATCGAGCTGCTGAAGAATTCACCTTACAAGGACAAGCTGGCAGCCGCCGGTTTGTTCTTGAAGCAACTCCAGAACGAGCAGAGGGCGCTGCAGTCGCTGATTAACCCGAAGCTCGGCAACAGCGTTAACTTTGCGGACGAGTTGGAAAAGGCTGCGCCAAACCTTGAGGCTGGAAAGCTCGATCAGATTCCGGCACTGCAGCTTGGCGCGCGCGTCAAGCTCGACCCCTGGAGTGACAAAGTTGAGATGAACAAGGGCAAGGCTGTGGCGTTGATTTCCGCGCGGGAAAAGATGCCGTTCGAGGTCACGCCATTCCTGCCGTTCCTGACGTTCTACCAGAAACCCGGCGCGGTGACCACGGGAACGCCGCCCAAACCGGACGTCGCGAAAACTCAGGTGGATCTGCCGCAGCCGCCTGCCGACGCTCCGCAGCAACCGCAGCCACAGCAGTAAAGCGGACACAATTTCACACGTAATCTCCGGCGGCGGGCATCAGCCCGCCGCCGTTTTCTTTTCTTCACGACGCGCTGGCCGCCCGAAGTCCTTTCCAATTTCCGCAGGAATGAGGGAAACTCCGAGCGGTATGCGTCACGATTCACTGGCTCCATATTTTCGTCCGGACTCGCGTCCTCCGCGCGAGATCGCCGTGGCGTGGCGGCAGGGCTACCGGATGGAACGGTGGCCGTGGAGAAAACTCTCGAGCATCGCCGCGCAGTTTGCACGCGAACTCGAAGCGCGCGGCATCGCTCGCGGCGAGCGCGTGTTTCTCTGGGGGCCGAATACCGGCGAGTGGCTCGCGGTTTTCACCGGATGTTTGCTGAGAGGGGCGATTGTTGTGCCGATGGACGCCATCTCGTCACCCGAATTCGCGCGGCGGGTGGTAGCGGAGGCAGCGCCGCGATTGGCGGTGATTTCGCGCGAAATACCACCGCTCGCTGGGATCGCTGCCATCGTTCTGGAAGATATTCCGGAGATTGTGAGCGGCCGATCGCCAGAGCCGTATGATTCGAGCGCGCTGCAGCGCAACGACCCTCTCGAAATTGTCTTCACGTCGGGCACAACGGCGGAACCACGGGGCGTCGTGCTCACGCACGGGAACGTGCTCTCGAATCTCGAGCCCATCGAGCGCGAGATCGCGCGCTACCGGAAATACGAGCGATTTTTTCATCCGCTGAAGTTTTTGAACCTGCTTCCTTTGAGCCACGTTTTCGGGCAGTTGCTGGGCATCTTCATCCCGCAAATTCTCGGCGCAACGACGATTTTTCTTGATTCGCTGCGACCCGGCGACGTGGCCGCAACGATTCGCCGCGAGCGGGTATCAGTCCTTATCACCGTGCCAAGACTGATCGAATCCTTACGCGACAAACTCGAACGAGACTTGGAGGCCGACGGCAAGACCGGGCGATTCCGCCGCGATTTCGAGCGGGCGGAGGGCGAGAAGTTCCTCCGGCGCTGGTGGCGCTTTCGCAAGGTTCATTCGCGCTTCGGGCAGAAATTCTGGGCGCTGGTTTCGGGAGGCGCTGCGCTGCCCGCCGAAGCGGAGAAATTCTGGAGCCGGCTCGGCTACGCTGTCATTCAGGGTTACGGCCTCACGGAGACGACCTCGCTGGTGAGCCTGAATCATCCCTTTCATCTCGGCCGCGGCTCAATTGGGAAGGCAATGCCGGGGATCGAGGTGAAACTCGATGTCAACGGTGAGATTTTGGTTCGCGGAGAGAATGTTTCGGCGGGATATTGGAAAGGCGGGCGGCCGGAGTCCGCGGTCGGCGAAGATGGCTGGTTCCGGACCGGCGATCTCGGCGAGCGAGACGCGGAAGGGAATCTGTATTTTCGTGGCCGGCAGAAAAATGTGATTGTCACGCCCGAGGGAATGAATGTCTTTCCCGAGGATCTCGAGGCGAAGCTGCGCAGCGATCCGCGCGTCCGCGATTGCGTCGTGCTGGGGCTGGATCTGAATGGGAGCGGGAATGAGGAACCCTGCGCAGCCCTGCTTTTGCGCGAGCCATCGGGCGACGGAGCGGCAATCGCGGAGTCGGTGGTGCGCCAGGCGAATGAATCACTGGCGTCCTATCAGCGCATACGCCGGAACTTCGTCTGGCCGGACCAGGATTTTCCGCGAACGCCGACGCAAAAGCCTCTGCTTCCACAAATTCGCCAGCTGATCTCGGATGCGTTCGCCGCGCCTACCGCTCCGCCGGGAGTCTCTGCCGCGCCGGCGTCGAGCGCCCTTGCTTCCCTCGTGGCGCGCGTGACGAATCGTCCCGCTGCAAGCCTATCCGCTTCCTCGAACCTCGCCGCCGATCTGAACCTCAGTTCGGTGGACCGCGTCGAGTTGATGAGCGAGATCGAAGAGCGGTATCAGGTGGATTTGAACGAGACGCGATTCACGGATGCCGCAACTCTCGGAGATCTCGAACGCCTGCTGAGCGTACCGGCGCCGCGGCCTGCCGAATTCGTTTATCCGAGATGGGTGAATCGCTGGCCGGTGCCGTGGATTCGCGTCTTCATCTACTACTTGCTGACCTGGCCGGCGACAATGATTCTGGCGTATCCGAAGATTCGCGGACGCGAACACTTGCGCGGTGTCTGCGGACCGATTCTCGTCGCTTGCAATCACGTAACGTATCTCGATGTGGGCTTCGTTCTGGCGGCGCTGCCGCCGCGGATGCGTCACCGGCTTGCCGTTTCCATGGACGGCGAAAACCTGGCCGCGATGCGCCGGCCGCCGAAACAAATGGGGATATTTCGATCATTGATCGAGCGGGTGAGCTATCTGCTCGTAGTATCGCTGTTCAATGTGTTCCCGCTGCCGCGCCGCTCCGGTTTTCGCGAGAGCTTTGCGTATGCGGGTGAACTGACGGATCGCGGCGAGAGTATTTTGGTTTTTCCGGAAGGCGAGCTGACTCCGGACGGAAAGATTGCCGCCTTTCGTCCCGGAATCGGGCTGCTGGCCTCGCGGCTCGGAGTGCCGGTGGTACCGATGAGGATTGACGGGCTGTATGCGGTGCGGATGGCGGACAAGAGCCACGCGCGGCCCGGCACAGTTCGCGTTTCGATCGGCGCGCCGGTGGGATTCGATCGCGATGCCAGCGCCGAGGAAATCACGCGAGAAATCGAGCAGCGCGTGCGCGCCCTCGCCTCGGATTGAGTCTAGCCCGCAGCCGGCAATCGAAGCCGCGCCGCGACGCCGTGGCCGTCATTTACATTTTCAAGCGTCAAACTTCCGCGATGCGCTTCCGCGATTTGCCGGCAAAGCACAAGCCCGATTCCTGATCCGCCCTGCTTCGTGGTAAAAAACGGAACGAAAAGATTCGCCGGGTTGGGAATTCCGGGGCCGTCATCCACCACGCGGACTTCCAGGTAGCCGTCCGAAGCTTCCCAGCCGACACTCACGCCGCCTCCGGTTTCGAGCGACGCTTCCACCGCGTTGTGGACGAGATTGATGAGAAGTTGATCGAGCTGATCGGGATCGGCCTGAATTCTCAGGTCGGGTCCGGGCATGACAGTGACTTTCATGCGCGGCTCGAGCCCGACGACTCGGCGGACCCAGGCGCTCACTTCCATTGGTTGAAGCACCGGCGCCGGCAGCTTGGCGAGCCGCGCGTAAGCGTTCATGAAACGCGCGAGGCTATCGGAGCGCGCGGCGATGACGGCGAGGCCTCGCTGCATATCATCTTCCCAGTCCTCGGCGCGGCGCGGCCGCTTCACCAGGGTGAGAAGATTTTCCGCGACGGACTTGATCGGCGCGAGCGAATTGTTCAGCTCGTGCCCGAGAACTCGAATCAGCCTCTGCCATGCCTGGCGTTCTTCTTCGCGCAAGGCGCGGCTCACATCGGAAATCACGAGCAACTGGTGCGGCAGGCCGCCTTCGCGGAACATCCCGTGGCGAATCTCCCAACGTCCCGCTTTTCCGGGGAACACGACAGAGGCGATTTGCGGGCCTTCGGTCTTGAGGCACGCCGCAAGGCCAAGCTCGCTTGCCGTCCGCCCGGCCATGCGCACGGCCGGCTGATCGAGCAGGCGCTCCCCGGCGCGATTGACGAGGCGCAGTCGGTCCGCGCCATCAAATGCGAAAACCGCGACGTCGATTTCCTCCATCACTTTGCGCAGCAGGGTAGTTGCTTCGAGCGCGCCGAGGCGCTGTTGCCGCAGCGTCTCCCCGAGGGCATTCACCTCGCGAAGGACTTCGCCGAGCACATCATCGCGGTTGGCTCCGCGCGCGCGAATCGAGAAGTCACCCTCGCGCAGCGCAGCCAGAAGATTCGACAGCGTGCGCATCGGGAACGCAACGCGCTGCTCCGTGCTGAACGCGAATCCCAGCCACGCGACGATGATCACCACCGTCAGCGTCCATTGTTCTTTCGGAGAGAAATTGCCGAACCACAGCAGCAGCAGAGCGACGAGCGTGCTCACGCAGCCCGCCGCCAGGGCCAGCAGGAGGATGCGCCGCTCGTATGGAAGTGGCCTCAAAGGCTGTATTTTTGCAGGCGGCGGTACAGCGCGCTGCGGCTCAGGCCGAGGGCCTTGCTCGCGTGACTCACATTGCCGCCATAACGCGCGAGCGCTTTTTGAATCAGCACTTTTTCGACTTCCTCGAGCCCCATATCGTCGAGGCGCAGCGAAGTTTCGCGAGCTTGACGAAGTCCCAGATCGCTCGCACGCACCGAATCACCCTCGGCGAGCAGAACGGCGCGCTCGATCGAATGGTCCAGTTCGCGAACGTTCCCGGGCCACGGATGATCGAGCAACAGTTGCAGCGCCACAGGCTCGAATCCCGTCAAATTCTTGCGATAACGCTGCGCGGACTGGCGCAGAAAGTGAAGCGCAAGTAGCGGAATGTCTTCTTTTCTCTCGCGCAATGGCGGCAGTTGAATTTCGATGGTGTTGAGACGGAAGAGCAGGTCTTCGCGGAAGCGGCCTGCATGGACTTCGGCGGAGATGTCGGCGTTTGTCGCCGAAAGGATGCGGACATCCACACGCCGCGTGGCCGAAGAACCGACGCGTTCGAATTCTCCGGTCTCGAGCGCGCGCAGAAGCTTGGCCTGCAAATTCATTGGGACGTTGGCGATTTCGTCGAGGAAGAGCGTGCTGCTGTCCGCGAGTTCGAACCGGCCCACGCGGTCTACTTTTGCGTCCGTGAACGCGCCCTTCACGTGGCCGAAAAGCTCGCTCTCGAAAACTCCCTCCGGCAACCCGCCGGCGTTGACGGTCACAAGTGGCCGGCCGGACCTCGGCGAGAGGGCATGCAGGGTGCGCGCCACGACGTCCTTGCCGGTGCCGTGCTCGCCCATGATCAGGACGTTCGCATCCGAAGGCCCGACGCGCGAGATGAGATCCATCACGGGCCTCATCGCGGGCGACTCAGCAATCATTGCCGGCCGGCCTTCTGCGCGCAGCAAGCGGTTTTCTGCTTCGAGCCGCTGGCTGCGCTTTAAGGCTTGCGAAAGCTCGATCTGCGTCTTCAGGATGGCCAGCAGCCGCGCGTTCTCCCACGGCTTCTGAATGAAATCCTTCGCGCCGCGGCGCATCGCCTCCACCGCCAGCTCGAGGCTGCCCCAAGCCGTCATCACGATAATCGGCACGGTGCTGTCTTTTGCGCGGATGCTCGAGAGCAGATCGAGTCCTTCCTGTCCGGAGGTCGTATCGCGCGCATAGTTGAGATCGATGAGCAGCGCGTCAAACTCGCGCGTCTCGAGCGCCGCCAGCACCGCAGCGGGAGACGCGGCGCTCTCGGTGTCAATTCCTTCGGTCTTCAGCAGCAGGCGCAGAGCTTCACGTACGTCGGCCTGATCGTCTGCAACGAGCACTCGGATTCGATTGTTTTGGGTGTGGAACATAGTTGATCTGTTTTCCCGATAGATTCTATTCTGTCCGGGGCCTTCCCGGGTCTCTGTAGTCGAACTCATTCGTACCTCAATGCTCTCATGGGATCGACACGGGTCGCTCGCCGCGCGGGAATGTAGCAGGCGAGCAGCGCAACACTAATCAGCAATCCCACTACGCCCGCCAGCGTGGCCGGATCCCAGGCTTTGACGCCGTAAAGGTCGCTGGCAATCCATCGAGCCGCGACGATGCTGGCAGCCCCGCCGATCAGAGAGCCAATCAGTGTCAATCGCAGCCCTTCGCGCACCACAAGCCGCAGCACGTCTCCTGGTTGCGCGCCGAGCGCCATGCGAATCCCGATTTCATGCAGGCGCTGCGAGACCGCGTAGGACATCACGCCGTATATGCCCACGGCCGCGAGGAATGTGGCCAGCCCAGCGAACACGCCGAGAAGCACCATTCCGAGCCGCCGCTGCGACATCGCCGCGTCCAGGAAATCCTCTACAGTTCGTACTTCGCCGACGGCCTGGCTTTTGTCCACCGAGAGAACGGCGCTGCGCATCGCCGAGGTCATCGCGGCGGGGTCGTTTGAGCGAACGATCAAACGCATGAGCCGCGAAGGATTCTGCAGATATGGCACATAAATTTCGCCGGGCCGCTTGTCTCCCAGCTCCCATTCCCGAATGTTGCCTACGATTCCGACGATCGTGAGCCAGGCTTCCCGAGGCTCGGGTCTCCAGGGCGTTTTTGTCGCATCGAAATGAACCTTGATTTGCCTTCCGACCGGATCCTCGTTCGGCCAATACTGATGCGCGAGCGCGTCGTTGATGACGGCGACGCCGGGCGCATCGGGCCCGTCGGAGGGGGCTAACTCGCGGCCTTCCTTCACGCGCATGCCCATGGTGTTGAAGAAATTGGAATCGCACACTACGTATTGCGAAGTAAATTCTTCGCCCGCCTTGGGCACCGCCCGGCCTTCGATGTCGATATCCACAAAATCCCGCCAGCCACTCAGCGGAACGAAATTCGCCGCGCTGGCCGCCTGCACGCCGGGAATCGTGGAAATGCGCGAGATGACGTCTCGATAGAAATTCACGACGCGCGTCGTGTCGGGATAGCGCGATTCGGGCAGCCACACCTGCATCGTTTGCACGCCTTCCGCGTGAATCCCCAAGTCTTCGCTCATCATCTTCACGAAGCTGCGAATCAGCAACCCCGCACCCACGAGCAACACCAGCGAAATCGCCACCTCCGCCACCACCAGTCCCGCGCGCACCGCCCGGCCTCCTCGGCCTCCCGTCGTTCCTCGCCCCATCTCTTTAAGAGTCTCGCCAAGCGCCGATTGCGAAACTTGCATTGCGGGAACGAGTCCGAAAATAATTCCGGTGCCGATCGATACCAGCAGCGTGAATCCGAGAACCGAGCCGTCCATGCCGATCCAGTTCGCGTGCGGAACCTCGCCCGGCGTTCCCGCCTCGGGCAGGATCGCCCGAATAATGTGCAGTCCGCCGTAAGCGATCAACAAGCCGAGCGCTCCACCAACGATCGCGAGCATCACGCTCTCGGTCAGGAGCTGGCGAATCAGGCGGAACCTCCGCGCGCCCAGCGCCGTGCGCAGCGCAATTTCCTTCTCGCGGGTCGCCGCTCGCGCGAGCAGCAGATTCGCCACATTCGCGCAGCCGATCAAAAGCACGCAGCCGACTGCTCCCAGCAGAATCCGCAATTGCGGACCCAGCCCGACTGTCAAATCGTCGTGCATGCTTACCACGCGCACGCTGTCCTGCGGGTCGGCACCGCTGCCCTGTTTTTTCATGTTCTCGAAAAGCGTTTTCATGGCCGCGTCAGCGCGCGCGATTGGGATTCCCGGCTTCAGCCGCCCGAGGACGATAAACGTATGGTCCGTGTAATTTCGCTGCGCGCGATCGAACGCTACGGGCATCCACACATCGTTTTCCCGGCTCAATCCCAGCGGCGAAAATCCCGGCGGCAGAATGCCGACCACAGTGTAGGGCTGCTCGTCGATGGTGATCGGCCGCCCAAGCAAACTTTGATCGCCGCCGAATTGCCGCTGCCAAAGCGCATAGCTCAAAATGACGACGTGCTCGTGTCCCGGAATCTCCTCATCCTCGAGAAAATCGCGGCCGATCATCGGTTTCACGCCGAAGACACGAAAGAAATCGACCGACGTCTTCACGCCGTAAAGTTGTTCTGGACCCTCGTTCCCCTGCACCGTGTATGTCCACTTTCTCCAAACCGTGAGCTTGTCGAAAATGCCGGATTGTTCGCGCCAATCGAGAAAATCGCCGGCTGCGGAGCCGCCCTTCTGGACATCCCGCACCGCCGAAGTCTCCCAAACGATCACCAGCCGGTCCGGATCCCGAAACGGAAGCGGGCGCAGCAGCACGGCGTTGACGACGCTGAAGATCGCCGAGTTGGCGCCGATGCCAAACGCCAGCGTCAACACCGCCACAATCGTGAATCCGCGGCTCTTCGCCAGCATTCGCGCGCCGAATCGAATGTCCTGCCACAGCGTTTCCAACAACGATTCCTCCGAGAGGGTTGAGGGTCTCCGATTGTAATCTTACCCATCGATAATGGCTTCCGGTTTTCATAACGGCAATGGTGAGCCATCGCCCTGCGGTTCCGGCAGGTCTCACGTTTCCTCGCTGCACCCTCATCGCCCCTGCCCGGTTAGGAATTCCAGGCCACGCGCGGAATCTCGCTGCGTCGCGATTTCCAATTCTCGCTCGAGAAAATGCGCGGCGTCACGTCCACTAGGCGCGGGAAAATGTTGTACACCGCGAGCGCGGTCCAAGGCTTGCCGTCGCGCGTCGCGTAGCCGCGCCGACTTAACTCCTCGGCCATGCGCGAGAGCGAGCGATCCTGAACGACGAGCTCCATCATCGTGAAGAGGATCCTCATCTCGTCC
The DNA here is from genome assembly GCA_963707165.1 of uncultured Acidobacteriota bacterium. Taxonomy (GTDB): domain Bacteria; phylum Acidobacteriota; class Terriglobia; order Acidiferrales; family UBA7541; genus Palsa-147. Next base: position 1,131,530 of record CAVPPO010000003.1, read on the forward strand.
GGATTCTCTTCGAGATGCCCGCAATCCGGCGCGATCTGCAAGCCGTAAGGCACATCCTCGACTCGCGGGGCGCCTTCGCTCGCCGCCGGAGCTTCACGCTCCCATTCCACCGCGCGCGGCTTCCATCCGTCGGCTAGCATTTCGCGGATGTGCGCCGCGTCGAGCTCACCTTTTACGATTTCCCGAAGGTATTCATTCCGCGACATAACTCCTCCTCGTCTGAATTCGCCCCGTTGTTTAAGCCGTGCCCGCCTTGGTTTGCCCATCCACGATCCATCCGTCCGCGAGTTGGATGATTCTGTTTCCGTATGCCGCCCAGGCTTCGTTGTGGGTAACTTGAATGATCGTCGTGCCCGCTTCGTTCAGGCCTTTCAGCAAATCCATGATCATTTTTCCCTGGCTCGAATGCAGGCTGCCGGTAGGCTCGTCGGCCAAAATTAATTTCGGATTGCCAATCACCGCACGCGCGACCGCGACGAGTTGCTGCTGGCCGCCAGACAGCTGATTGGGAAACAGCGCTTTCTTGCCGACAATCTGGAAGCGATCGAGGATGTCGGCGACCATCGCGTCGCGCTCGGATTTTTTGATATCGCGGTAGGAAAGCGGCAAATCGAGATTCTCCGCCACAGTCAAATTGTCGAGCAGGTGATACTGCTGAAATACGAAGCCGATATATTTTTTGTGCAACTCGACGCGGCGCCGGTTGTCGAGCTTGTGGACGGCATTTTCGAGCAGGTAGTACTCGCCCTTCCAGGCGCCATCAAGCATCCCGATGATGCCCATGAGCGTGGATTTCCCCGCGCCAGATGGACCCATAATCGTAATGAAATCGCCCTCTTTGATATCCAGGCTGATCCGGCGGAGCACCCACGTTTTTCCCGCGCCGGATTCGTAAGACTTTTCCACGTCAACCATTCGAATCAATTCGCACCCACCTTCAATCGAGGATAAATTCGCTTCTTATTCATATCGCAGAGCGACGATTGGGTCCACGCGCATCGCCCGCCGCGCCGGGATGTAGCAAGCGGCCAGAACGCAACCGACGAGGAGAAGTGCCACCCCGGCAAGCGTAGCCGGATCGCTTGGTCGCACGCCGAAGAGCAGGCTCTTCAGCAATCCCGAAGTTCCCAGCGCCCCCAAAATTCCCAGCGTTACGCCGATCGCCGCGATCGCCAATCCTTGCCGCAACACCAATCGCAGCACATCCCGGCGCTGCGCCCCCAAAGTCATGCGAATCCCGATTTCATTCGTGCGCTGTTCCACGCTGAACGACATCACGCCGTAAATCCCGACCATCGCCAGCACCAGCGCAAGCCCCGCAAATATCCCGAGCAGCGTCGAATCAAGCCGCGGCTGCGCCACCGACGCGGCGACGTAGTCGTCCATCGATTTCACGTCGTAAACGGGAATATCTTTGTCGAGTGACGCAACCTGCTCGCGTATCGCCGGCACCAGGCTCGCCGCCGGCGCAGACGTTCTCACCACCCCCGACATAAATCCGATTCCCATTTGCTCTTGAGGCAGGTAAGCCTCGGGATCGTCCGGCCGGTCGAGTCCTCTGTGTTTCACGTCGCCGACAACCCCCACGATTTCCCGCATCTTCGCCTCTCCGGTTATCGCCAGGCCCGGCTTGATATGTTTTCCGATGGGATTCTCGCCGGGAAATATCTTGTCGGCGAGAGCCTTATTGACGATGACCACCGGCGCCGAATCCGCGCGATCTGCCTCTGTGAACACGCGGCCTTTCTCAAGTGGAATCCGCATCAAGGAAAAATAATCGCTCGAAGCGATCCGCATGTGTGCCACTGGCAGATCCGCTTTGGCGATGGCGCGGCCCTCAATCTCGTAGGAGATGCGGATCACCGACTGGCTCAACGGAAGCGGAATCACCGCGCTCGCCGATTGCACGCCTGGCAGCGCGCGCACTCGTTCGAGAAGCTGCCGGTAAAAAGCCTCGGCCATCTCCGGTTTCGGATAACGCGGGTCGGGCAGGTCCGTGCTGAATGTGATTACGCCGTGAGGATCGAAACCCGGATTCACGTGTTCCAGGCTCATCAAGCTCCGGATCAGCAGGCCAGCGCCGCTAAGCAAAATCACAGCCAGGGTCGTCTCGGCCACAACAAGCGCGTTGCGCAAGTAATTGCGATGCGCGCCATGGCCCGCGCCGCGGCTGCCCTCTTTCAACGTCTCGCTGATGCCCAGCTTCGCAAGCTGCAGCGCCGGCGCAATCCCGAAAAGTATGGCGGTCGCAACCGAAGCGGCCAGCGTGAACGCCAATACGCGCGCATCAAGGCCCGTCTCTGCAACACGAGGGATGCTACTCCCGGCGAGATGCGCCAGGAACGATGAGCCCCATGTTGCGATCAGCAGCCCGACCGTGCCGCCCGCAAGCGCGAGGATTCCGCTCTCGATCAAAAGTTGCCGGATTATCCGGCCGCGGCCCGCGCCCAGCGCCGCGCGTATCGCGAATTCGCGCTGGCGAGACGTCGCGCGCGCCAAAAGCAAATTCGCCACGTTGGCACAACCAATCAGCAACACCAGTCCGACCGCCCCGAACAGGATGCGAAACTGCGGCCGCAAATCACCCACTAGGGCTTCGAGCGCTGGTTCGACTCGAAAAGTCAAATTAGTGTTCGTATCGGGATACGCCTTCGCAAGACGCGCGCCGATCGCATCGATTTCGCTGTTCGCCTGCGCCAGCGAGACACCTGGCTTCAGGCGCGCCACGCCCGCGAGAAAGTGCGCCCCGCGCTCCTCCGGCATGGCCTTATCGCCGTTTTCGGAGGTGGCCATGGCGGAAAGCGTGGTCCACACTTGCGGCGGATCGGAATCGATCGGGAACGCAAAACCCGCCGGCATGACTCCGATGATCGTATAACTGCGCCCATCGAGTGCAATCGCTCGCCCGATCGCGCTTGCATCTCTGCTGAATTGCTTCTTCCAGAAATCATGGCTGAGGATCACGACGTAATTTCCCGGCCGGTCCTCTCCGGGAGCGAAGTTGCGGCCTAGAATCGGCATGACTCCGAGCGCCGAAAAAGCCTCGGCACTCACAACTGCAGAGGGCACGTGCAGCGGCTCGCCCGCGCCGGTAATTGTGGCCGTCGCGTCCGTATATGCGGAGACATGTTCAAGGACCGTGCTCTGCTTTTGCAAATCCTCGATGTCGGGATAGCTCAGCGCGCGCCCTTTTTCGCCAACCCGCGTGTTCAGCCCGCTCACCGCCACCAGGCGATCCGGCTCTGGGAATGGCAGCGGCCTCAACAACACAGAATCCACGACCGAGAAGATGGCGGAGTTCGCGCCGATGCCCAGCGCCAGCGTAATCACCGCAAGCGCGGTGAACCCCGGCGACTTCCGGAGCATCCGCAGCGCATATTTCAAATCCTGAATCACAGCACCCATCATCTCCTCCGCTTCCGTACGGGCCGTATGTAGCGCCGGGCTTTTAGCCCGGCATCTTCATGCGCGATCGCGCCACAAACTGAATCGCGCCAACCTCACCGCTCGCCAGATCGCTCGCTTCTTCCAGCCTCAAGCGTCCAGTCCCCAGCCTCCAGAACTACTCGTATCTCAGCGCCACGATCGGATCCACATGCATCGCCCGCCGCGCCGGGATGTAGCAAGCCGCCAACGCAACGATGCCAAGAATGACCGGCACGCCCAAGAATGTCAGCGCATCGGTCGGCGACACACCAAAGAGCAGCGCCGCCATCCAACGCGTAAGTATCGCTGCACCCACCAGCCCAATCGCCAGCCCCGCGAACGTCAGCATCATTCCCGGCCGCAGCGTCAGCAGCGCAATATTGCGCCGCTGCGCTCCCAGCGCGATGCGCAGTCCCAACTCCTGCGTCCGCTGGCTCACCGCATAAGCCATCAACCCGTAAATCCCCATCGCCGCCAAAAATAGCGCCAAGCCGGCAAAAATTCCCATCAGCGCAAGCGCGAATCGCCGCCGCGCCATCGATGCTCCGAGTAGTTGATCCATTTTGCGCACGCCAAATACGGGAAGATCGGGATTCACGCGATGCACCGCTGCGGCGACATCGGCTTCGGGAATCGCCGCATTCGTATTCGTCCGCAGATAGACGACCATTCCGAACCCGCCGCCCTGGTACATTGAAAAATAAATTTCAGGCGACTTCGGTGAGTCCAGGCCGTTAATCTGCACATCTCCAACCACGCCGACGATCCGGATTTTTATCGGCGGTTGCCCGAATACGATTTGCGTGCTGAGCGGGTCGCGAGCTCCCAGAAAACTTTCGGCAAAAGTCTTGTTAACAATGACGACGCGCTCGGTCGTGTCGGTGTCCGCGTCCGTGAAGGCCCGCCCGCGAAGCACGGGAATTCCCAGCGTCTCGAAATAACCCGGCGTCACGTTATCGACCGGCGCTGCCAGCTTCGCCGCAGTCGCTCCCGATTCGCCCGCAATCGCAAAAGGCAATGTGAATCGTCTGCCCAGGAACGGCAGGCCGACATTTCCTCCCATCGCGACGTCCTTCACGCCCGGAATCGGCCGGAGCTCGCGAATCACATCGCGCACAAATTGCGCGCGGTCCGCTGTCTTCCGGTAAGGATTCATCTGCGGATTATTCGGAACGGGAATCCAGATTTGACCTACGCTCAAGCGGTCAGGTTCGAAGCCCGGATTCACGCTCAACATATTCCAGAAGCTGCGCACCAGGAGTCCCGCCCCGGTGAGCAGCACGAGCGACAGCGCGATCTCGCCGCACACCAGCGCATTCTGAAAGCGATTCCGCCGGGCGCTCCGCCCGCCGGTCCGGCTGCCTTCTTTCAAATCGCGATTCGGATCCGCGCTCGAAGACTGCAGCGCGGGTGCCAGCCCGAAGAGCAGCCCCGTGGCAATCGAGAGAAAAAAGGCCGCGCCGATCACGCGCGCATCCAGATGTACTTCGCTCAAACGCGGCAAGTCGGCGGGAATCAGCGCGAGAAGCGATTCGCGAGCCAGCATCAGCACCGCGATAGCGGCAGCCCCGCCGATGAGCGACAACACTACGCTTTCAGTGAGCAGTTGCCGGATCAGCCGCGCTCGCGATGCTCCCAGCGCCTGGCGAATTGCCAGTTCGCGCAGCCGCCCCGATGAGCGCGCCAGCAGCAGGCTCGCAATATTCACGCATGCTATCAGCAGCACGAATCCAACCGCCGCCAGAAGCACCACAAGCGTCGGCCGCACTTTGCCCGTCAAATTTTCCTGCACCGGCTCCAATCGCACGGCCCAGCGCGTCACGGCGGGATATTCTTTCGGATAAGTCTGTCGCAGTTGCTCGACAAACGCGTCGAGTCGCGACTGCGCCTGCTGCACCGTCATTTCCGAATTCAACCGGCCGATCGCGCCCGGCAGGAAGTTAAATGCGCGCACCGGCGGATGCGGAAAAGGATCGTTCGTGTAGCCCGATGCCGCCCACATTTCCACGTCGCCTTCGAGCGTCTGCCCGGGATGGCGGAAATCCGGCGGCATCACGCCGACGATCGTGTATGGGTCCGTGTCCACGCGTACGTGACGCCCCAGAACATTCGGATCGCCGCCGAACTGGCGCTTCCACAGTCCATCACTGATCACCACCGGATCGCTGAAGCCTTCCTGCGCGTCCTGTGGTCCATAAACCCGTCCGATCGCCGGCTGCGCTCCGAGAATCCGGAAATAATCCGGACTCGTACAAAGCAACTCGATGCGTTCCGGATGATCTCCGCCCACCAGCGCCGCGCTAACGGGCCAAAGCACGCTCATATCCTCGAACACACCCGAGCGGTCGCGCAAATCGTAGAACTCCGGCACCGACATGCCCGCGTCTTTAGCATTCGCACCGTTCAAATCGTCAAATACGCGGACGAGCTGCTCAGGATGTTGGAAAGGAAGCGGCCGCAGCAGCACCGCGTTCACGATGGAAAAGATCGCAGTATTCGCGCCGATACCGAGCGCCAGCGTGAGAATGGCGATGATGGTAAAGCCGCGGCTCCGCCCCAGCGTCCGCAGCGCGTACTTCAAGTCTTCAAATAAACTCCCCACGTTCCGGCCCTACTTTCCCTACGCCCCAATGACCTTCACACGCGAGCCGCATCATCCAATCCGGCGGCGTCACTCACCGCGAGCACGAGCAACGTCGCATCGTCCTCAAATTCACGTCCCCCGAATTCGCGAACCCTCTCAAAGATTCCGCTGAGCACCGCAGCAGCATCGCTCTGACGCAGAGACAGCCCCTCCGCCAGAATTCGCTGCGTGCCGAATTCATCGCCCGCTCCGTCGTGGGCCTCCAGCAAACCGTCGGTGAACAGCACAACGCGGTCCCCCGCACTCAACTGAATCTCTCCATTCTGAAATTCCCCGCCCACGAAGACGCCAAGCACGCTCCCGCCTTCGCCCAGCGCTTCGTGCGATCCGTCCCGGCGTATCACCAGCGGCGTCGGATGGCCGGCATTCGTGTAGCGAAGCCGGCCGGTGGGAATATCGAGCACGGCGTAGAAAAACGTGATGAACCGGTCGCCGCCGATGCTCCGGCACAGCAACCGGTTGATCGCCTCGCAGAGCTCCGCGGGAGATACGCTCGGAGACGCCAATCCCCGCACCGCGGCCTGCAGATTCGACATCAGCAGCGCCGCCGGCATTCCTTTCCCCGCCACATCGGCGATGCAGAACGCCAGCGTGTTCTCGTCGAATCGCAGCACGTCGTAATAATCTCCGCCAACAATTCGCGCCGGGCGCCAGTCCGCCGCAATCTCGTATCCCGGCGCTTGCGGGATTTCCGCGGGCAGCAATCGCATCTGAATGCTGAGCGCCTCGGACATTTCCTGCTCTTGCAGCCGAAGTTTCTCCGAGAACTCGATGCGCTCCAGCTCATTCTCGCGTTCGTGGCGCTTCATCTCGCGCCGCTCGCGGCCCAGCGCAATCTGCTTTTCGAGAATTTCGATCAGCCGCGAATTCACCCACGGCTTCTCAACAAAATCGCCCACGCCGCGCTGCATCGCCTGCACCGCCAGCCCCACCGTCGCCCAACCCGTCATCACCACGATCGGCGGATAGGCCTCGCGCGACTGGATGCGCTCCAGCAAATCCAGCCCTTCGCGCCCCGAAGTGGTGTCCCGCGCATAGTTCAGATCCATCAACAGCAGATCAAACTCGCGGCCATCCAGCGCCGAAAGAATGCTCGCAGGCGAGTTCGCCGATTCCGTGTCGTATCCCTGCGTCTTCAAAAGCAGCCGCAAGGCTTCCACCACGTCCGGCTGGTCGTCCGCTATCAGAACCCTGGGGATGATTCCTCGCTCTTCTTCGATAATCGGTTGGGTTTGTGCGGCCATGCTGGTCAGTCGACCCAGCCAAGCGGATGAATGCTCGCCACCAGGTCGCACATCTGAACGGCACTCTGAGTACCAGCCGCAACTTCGCTTAAATGTCCTTTTATGTGTTGATTAGAGAACGGTTAGCAGGGGGAACGCGCGACTTTTGCCCAGTTGCGGGATACCCTCGTCCCAAGATCGGACATCGCGAATCGTGGCCCGCACAGTAGGCTCTTCACTCGTACCGCAGCGCAACCATCGGGTCCACCCGCGTCGCCCTCCGCGCCGGTATCCAGCACGCCACCAGCACCGTCGCAAGCAGTAATGCGCCCACAGCCAGGAACGTCGATGGGTCCGCCGGACTCACGGCGAACAGCAGATGCGCAAGTGTCCCCCGCAAAGCCAACGTTCCAAACGCTCCCAGCGCGATGCCGATCGCTGCCAGCCGCAATCCTTCTACCAACACGGAGCGCAACACTTGCGCAGGCGACGCTCCCAGCGCCAGCCGGATCCCGATTTCATGAGTTCGCTGGCCGACGCTGAACGAAACGACTCCGAAAACGCCGACTCCCGCCAGTAGCAGCGCCACGCCAGAGAACGCGGCGATCAGCGTCAGTAGAGACCGCTTCGGCGCCACCGATAGTGACACCACATCCTCCATCGTACGTATGTGATCCGCAGCTTCCTCGGAATCAACACTGCGGATCGCGCTGACCAGCCCTGTCGCGGCGCTCGCAGGTGGGCTAGCGGTCCGCACGGCGACGGTCATGAAAGTCCATGGATCCTGCGCATAGGGCGCGTAAAACATCGGGTCCGGCGGCTCGCTGAGCGAGTGTTGGTGCACGTCTCCAACGACGCCGACGATCATCATCCACGGCCCCTTGTCGTCGTACGAGCCGATCTTCAGCCGCTGTCCCAGCGGATTCTGATTCGGCCAATACAGCGCCCCCATAGCGCTGTTGATGATCGCCACGGGCGGCGCGCTTGCACTGTCCGCATCCGAAAAAATGCGCCCCTCGAGCAGCGGGATTCCCAGCGACGCAAAATAATCCGGGCTCGCCGTCACGTAGGCTGCCGGGTCAAACTCTGAGCTACGTCCCGGAGAATAGCTGCGCCCGTCGATCGCGAAGCTGCGCGAACTGTAGCCCCGATTGAGCGGGAGCCTCGAGACCACGCTGGCCGCGCGCACTCCCGGCAACGCTTGTAAGTTCCGCAGAATATTTCCGGCGAACCGCGCGCGTGATTCCGGCGTCGGATAATTCGACGGCGCGAGCGAAAGTCCCGCGGTGAGTATGTGATCGGTCCGGAACCCTTCGTCCACGGAAACCAGCTTCGAAAAACTCTTCAGCAGCAAACCTGCGCCAACGAGTAGGACGAGCGCCAGCGCCGTCTCGACGATTACGAGCAAGTTCTGGCCGCTGCGCCGGGCCATCTGTGCTCCTCTTCCGCCTTCCTTCAGAACGCGATTCGGATCAAGCCGCGATGCCTGCAACGCCGGCCAAATCCCAAACGCAATGCACGCCACTACGCAGAGTGCCGAAGTGAATCCTAGCACGCGCGCGTCGGGATGAACCACCGGCAGCCAGCCAACGGTCGCCGCGAGAAATGACCTGAGCGGGCCAACGCCCCATATCGCCAAAAGAATTCCCGCGCCCGCCGCCAGCAGGACCAGCAATCCGCTCTCTGTAATTAACTGCCTCGCGAGCCGCGCTCGCCCTGCCCCAAGCGCCGTGCGCACCGCAAATTCCTTGCTGCGCGCCGTTCCGCGCGCCAGCAGCAGATTCGCAACGTTTGCACAAGCAATCAGCAGGACTAATCCGACGGCACCCAGCAGCGCAACCAGCGCCGGCCTCGCATCTTCCACTTGTGATTCCTGCAGCGCCTGGAGCCAGACATGCGCATCCATCAAATCCGAATCCGGATGCGCTTTCGCAATCTGTTGCATCACGACATTAAGATCTGCCCGGGCCTGCTCCAACGTGACTCCCGGCTTCAATCGCGCCACTTGGTCCAGATAATGAATTCCTCGCGACTCCGCCGGATTGTTGTCAGGCTGCAGCGGATGCTCCGGCACCGGAAATCCCGCGCGCGGCGTCACCCACAATTCAGCCTCGGGCGGAAACGCAAATTCAGGCGGCATCACTCCCTCGACAGTGAATGTTTCGCGGTCAATCGAGATCGTCGTGCCGATGATTCCCGGACTGGCGCCGAAGCGGCGCTGCCAAAGCGCGTAGCTCAACACCACCTGTCTTCCGCTGGTGGCCGCTTCTGGTCCGGTCAAAAATCCGTTACCTAGACGCGGCGCCACCCCCAACAGCGTTATCAAATTCGGCGTCGTCACCACGCCCGAGATTTTTTCCGGCGTCCCTGTGCCGGTCAGCGTCAGGTTAGCCTCGCGATACGCCGCGAATTGCTTAAACGCATGATTTTGTGCCGCGATATCGAGAAAGTCGGCCGGGCTCAATGTCTCGAACCCATGCTTCGATTCTTGTCCGACGTCGAAGAGCTGTTCAGGATGTGCAAAGCCGAGTGGCCGAAGCAGCACAGCATTCACAACGGAGAAGATGGCGGTATTCGCCCCAATTCCCAGCGCCAGCGTCAGCACTGCGACGATCGTAAATCCCGGCGCCTTCCGCAGCATTCTCACCGCATATTTCACATCTTGCATCACCGAGCCCATTCGCGCCTCCGCATCTCCGAACGTAGGGCCCGCGCTTTAGCCGGGCCTCTTTCTTTATGCACGACATTCGCGGATCACTCGTGCCTCAGCGCCACCACAGGATCCACGCGCATCGAACGCCGCGCCGGTATCCAGCAAGCCGCAAGCGCCACGCTCGCCAGCACCAGCGTCACCGCCACGTAAGTCGCCGGATCGGTAGTGCTCACCGCGATGAAATCGCCCACCAGGCGCGCAAATGCAAACGCGGCCAGCAGCCCCGCGATGATCCCAATTCCTACGATCAGCAACCCTTCTCCGAACACCATCCTCAAGATATCCGCCGGCCGCGCGCCAAGCGCCATGCGAATTCCGATCTCATGCGTTTTCTGGCTGGCAGCGTAGGAAATCACTCCATAAACGCCCACCACCGCGAGGATCAATCCGAGGAATCCCATCGTCGCGGCCAGCCCTGCGCCGATCTTGAAAATGAGAAGCCCGTTCAGCGTCTCGAGCGCTTCCGTCATCGTTCTCACGTCGAACACCGGCAAATCAGGCACGAGCCTGCTGATTAGCTGTTCCGTCTCCCGGATCATCTGCGCAGGCGGCGCCGCCGACTTCACTTGCAGCGTTGTAAGAGAATTGCCGGCGTAATGCTGGGCGAGTGGCAGATAAAAGCAGGCCCCAATTTCTCCCGTTCCTCCGCTATATCGCGAGTTTTTTGCCACGCCGACAATCTCGACCTGATGGCTCGCGTCTCCCGCCAACCGGAAGTGCCGCCCGATCGGATCAACATCGTGCCAGTAGCGTTGCACCATCGTTTCGTTCACGATGGCCACGTAGGGCGCCGTTAAATTGTCCGCGTCCGAGAATGTCCTGCCGCGCAGCAGCGGTATCTGCAGCGTGCGGAAGTAGTCCGGGGAAATCACGCCGTAAACTGCAAACGGCGCGGCCTGGCCCGCCGGCGGCTCGAATCCATCGATAGTCAACGTGTCCGCATTGTTGAAGTAACCCATCGGCACCGCGCTGGTCAGGCTCGCTGAGTCCACGCCCGGAAGCTCCCGCACGCGATCCAGCACCGTCTTGAAGAACTCCACGCCGCGCGTTTCGCTGTAACCAATTTCAGCCGGATCCATGCTGAGATTGACGACGCCTTCCGGACGGAATCCAAGATCGGTTTTCTGCGCTTTCTGCAGGCTGCGCGCAAATAACCCCGCAATGATCAGCAGCATCAGCGAGCCCGCTACTTGCGCCGCCACCAGCACGCTCCGCAAGCGGTGCCGCCCTCCGGCAACGCTGCGTCCGCCTTCATGCAGTATCGTGCTCAAATTTCCGCGCGAGATACGAATTGCCGGGACAGCGCCGACGATCAAGCCTGTAAACAGCGCGGCGGCGAACGCGAATGTGAAGATGCGCCAATCCAGGCTGAAATCAAGATGCACGGGAAGATCAACGCCGATCTGAATCGAGCCGACTGCCGCGCTTCCCCATGCTCCGAGCAAGATCCCCGCTGCACCTCCTAGCGCGGCGAGCAGCACGCTCTCCGTCAGCAACTGCCGCATCAGCCGGCCGCGCGCGGCCCCAAGCGCCGCGCGAATGGCCATTTCACGTTCGCGAATCGTCGCCCGCACCAGAAGAATGTTCGCCACATTCACGCACGCCAGCACCAGAACGATCGTCGCCAGCCCCAGAAACATCGCGGAAATCAGCACTATGGTGTTGTTCGGATCGGGATTCGGCCGCGATCGCATCTCCGGGAATGCCTGGATGCTCATATCTTTTTCGACGTCCGGATGGTCCTGCGAAAAGCGTTGCGCAATCACCGCGAGCGATGAATCCGCCTCCTTGATGCCGACCCCGGGCCGCAACCGCGCCAGCACCGCCATATTGCGATCCCCGCGGTTGGTCATGAAGTCGGCGGGATTCTCGGATGTCGCCATCCCCAGCGGCAGGTACCCCTGAGCGGACGCTAGCGAAAACAGGCCGGTGAATCCCTCGGGCGCAACACCTACGATCGTCACCGGCCTCCCATTTACAGAAACTTTCTGGCCCACGACGTCCGCCGCTCCTCCGAAATGTTCCTTCCAATACGCGTAACTCAGAACCATCACCGGGTCAGCGCCAACAGTCTCCCCTTCGCCCGGCAAAATAAATCTTCCAAGCGCAGGCTTGATCCCCAGCGCCGAAAAGAAATTTCCCGTCACGTAATTCGTCAAAACCCGCTGGGCCTTGCCGTTGACGCTCAGCCCATCCAGGCCAAACTCGTAGCCGAATACTCCGTCGAACACTTCGCCGCTCTGCGCCGCCAACTCGCGAAATTCGGGAATCGAAATCTGGTTCTGCAGCGGCCCTTTGCCCTGCTGAAACGCGAGCACCACGAGCCGGTCGCCTTCCTTCACCGGCAAAGGCCGCAGCAGAAACGAATCCACCATGCTGAAGATCGCCGTATTCGCGCCGATGCCTAGCGCCAGCGTCAACACCACAACAATCGTGAATCCCGGCGATTTCCGCAGCATCCGCCAGGCATATTTCACATCCTGAATCACCGCTCCCATTCGTCCCTCCGCTCCATGTAGGGCCCGTGCTTTAGCCGGGCCTCTTCGAGCACGATCGCGCTACAATCGCAATCCCGTCCTACCCCGGTCCGGCTAAAGCCGGACCCTACGAATGCAACCACCTTCGCGAATTACTCATATCGAAGCGCCACCATCGGATCCACTCGCGTCGCTCGCCGCGCCGGTATGTAAGCCGCCGCCAAAGCCACCACCGCCATCAACGCCGGCCCCGCCAGCAGCGTCAGCGGCTGTCCCGCGCTCACTCCGTACAGCATCGAATCCATCAACCGTCCAAGCCCATATGCAGCCGGCACCCCAATCGCCACTCCGATCGCCACCAGCACCACCGCCTCGCGCAACACCAATCGCCGGATGTCACCTTGCATCGCGCCCAGCGCGATCCGAATCCCAATTTCGCGCGTCCTCTGCACCACCAAGAACGCCAGCACTCCGTAAATTCCTACGCACCCGAGCAGCGCCGCCACCAATCCAAACGTCAGCGACATTCCCGCCACGATCGTTTCGCCGGCCAGGTCCTCGCTCACGACCGTTTCTTCGGTCTTCATGTGCGCAGTCGGCAGCGAAGGATCGATTTTCCGCACCGTGTCGCGAATCACGCTGGAGAGCGATTCCGGCGCCTGCGATGTTCGAACGTAAAACGTCGCTTCGCCGAGTGTCTTATCCTGAGCCATCGGCGAAAACACGAACGCTCTCTTGTCTTCCCGCACGTTCGCGTACTTCTCGTCTTTCGTCACTCCCACGATTTCGACGTCGGTCTTCACTCCGTTGCCGGTTCCAAATCCGAATCGCGCTCCGATGGGACTGCGGTCCGCCAGATACTTCTTCACAAACGTTTCATTGACGATCGCGACTTTCGGGCTGTCCAGCGTATCGCTCGCCGAAAATTCCCGCCCCGCCAGCAACGGCACGCCCAAAGTTGAGAAGAACTTCGGGGCCACCCGGTCCCGGCTCACGCGCTGCTCTTCAGGGTCTCCGTTGCGTACCTTGCCTTCAATTTCTACACCTCCATTGTTGTCCGAACCGATCAGCAACGCGATTTGCGCTGCGCTCGCTCCTTGAACGCCGGGAAGCGCCGCTAGCGCATCCGTAAGCTGATTCGTGAACGCCGCCGTGCGCCCCGGCGTATAGCCGTTCAGCGACGGCGACACCGTGAACTGCATCACGTGATCAACCTTCATTCCCAAGTCCACTTTTCGCAGGTTCCAGAGCGTCTGCGTCATCAGCGCCGCTCCGCTCAGCAGCAGCACCGTGAGCGCCATCTGCGCAGCCACGAACACTTTGCGTATCCGCACGTGGCCGGCTCCTGACGTCGAACTGCGATCCTGATCGCGCAGCACCACGTTCAAATCGCTACTGGAAAACCGCAACGCAGGGGCGATCCCGAAAAGTATTCCAACGCCCACGGCAACTGCAAAATTGAAAGTCAATATCCGCGGATCAAGATTCGCCGAGAGTCCCTCGATTCCGTTGCCGCTCGACGCAATTCGCGTCAGAGTGTCGATGCCCCACACCGCGACGAGCAGCCCGGCCAGCCCTCCGGCCAGCGACAGCATCAAGCTTTCAATCAACACCGCGCGCACCAGACGCACTCGTTCCGCGCCCAGCGCCCTCCGAATCGCGTATTCGCGGCTGCGCGATGCTCCCCGCGCCATCAGCAGGCTCGCCACGTTCGTGCACACGATCAGCAGCACCAAAATCACCATGCCGCCAAGCGCCATCAACGGCGCTCCTGCGTCGTTCTGCAATGTGGGCCGCCCCTGCGAGCCGGGCATCAACAGCAGCTTGCGATCCACGAATTGCTGCCGCCGCGTCTCGGATGCCCACTTCGGCGTCCGCTGTGCTTGTTCCTCCACCAGCGCGTGATACGTCACCTGCAGCGACGCCTCCGCCTGCTTCATCGACATCCCCGGCTTCATCCGGCCGATCAACGGAAGCCAATAGTCGTTCCACTCTTCGATCTTCCACTCGTTGGGGGCCGCCTGCGCGGTCATCGTCAGCGGAATAAAAACATCCGGCGACTCTCCGGCCTGCACGCCCTTGAATCCCGCCTGCGCAACGCCGACGATGGTCATCGGCATTCCATTGATCGGGACCGATTGATTCAGAACTTGCGGATTGGCGCCGAAATGCCGCTGCCAATAGCCGTAGCTCAAAACCACGACCGGATTCGCTCCCGCCGCCTGCTCATCATTCATCGAGAAGACGCGCCCCAGCGCCGGCCGCACACCGAGCACCTCGAAATAATTCCCGGAGATGAGTTCGCACTCGGCCAGTTCCGTGTCGCCCTGGTAAGAAACGCTCACGCTCGTGACGTATCGCGCCAGCAGCCCGGTCAGCGCCTCGTTCTTCTCCCGCAGTGCCTTGAACATCGGATACGAAAATGTCTGGCCCTCCGGTCCGCCGTCGGCCCAGCGGCTGCCGTTCACATCGCCGGGCGAACGCAGCACCACAAGCTGTTCCGGCTTCTGCACCGGCAATCGCCGCAGAAGAATTTGGTCGAGCAATGAGAAGATCGCGGTGCTGGCGCCGATGCCGATCGCCAGCGTGAGAATCGCCACGATAGTGAAGCCCTGCGATTTGCGCAGCATCCGCAGCGCGTAGCGAATGTCCTGCATCATATTGCCCATCGATGCCTCCAAGCGAAGCGAGGGATCTGCATTTGCCTGCGCTTTCGTAGGGGCGCCGGCTTGCTGCGCCCTCCGACGACCTCACTGCAAAATCAAAGCTCCGCACAACGGCGGACTCCTCAGAACGACAACATTTCGCCTTTTTTCCGCATCGGCGCAAATCATGCCGACCTCAATGCCATCGCTCCATCCATGCTCACTCATATCTCAACGCCACCATCGGATCGACACCCATGGCGCGGCGCGCCGGAATCAAGCAGGCGGCCAACGCGGCTGCGGCCAGCACCACGCTCACAACGACAAACGTCGCCGGATCGGAGGCGCGCACGTCGTAGAGCAGGCTTCCGAGATATCTGGTGACCACGAACGCGCCGGCCAAGCCGAGCGCCAGTCCGGCAGCGGCGAGCTTCATGGTGCGGCCGAGAATCAAGCCGCGGACATTCGCGGGCTGCGCGCCCAGCGCCATGCGGATGCCGATTTCCTGCGTGCGTTGATTCACGGTATAGCTTGTCACGCCATAAATTCCGACGGCGGCCAGCAGAAGCGCCAGCCCGGCAAAAGTGCCGATCAGAACCGCCGCAAATCGCCGCGGCGCCACCGAATCCGAAAGCAGCTCATCCATGGTCAGCACTTGCGCCACCGGAAGATTCGGATCGAACTTGTGCACCGCGTCCGTCGCTGCAATCGCCAACGCCGACGGATCAGCCGCGGTGCGAATCACGAGATACGGCGTCCAACCTCCCGAAAAATAAACATCCAGCGTCGGCTCGGCATCGAGCCCAAATTGATGCACGTCGCCGACAATCCCGATGATCGAAAACCAGCAGGGTTGCGGAGCGAGCGAACAAACATTAATCCGCTTGCCCAGCGCGTCGCCGTCGGGCCAATAGCGCCGCGCCAATGATTGATTGACGACGATGACATTTTGCTGCGCCCAATCCGCCTGGTTGAACAGCCGGCCTTGAAGAAGTGGAATATCAACCGCTGCAAAATAGCCCAGGCTGACGCTGCGAATCTGCGCCACCGGCCGTACGCCCGCTTCAGGAATCGGCCTGCCTTCGATCACGAATCGCGAAGCTTGCTTCAGGGCCGAAGCCAGCGGCAGCACGTCGATTCCGCCGGCGTGCTTCACTCCCGGCAGCGCCTCTATTTTCGCGGCCAAGTCTTCGAATTGCAGCGATTGCTTGCGCCCCAATTCGAGTTGCTGGTCGTTCGATAGCTGGTTTAACTGCGCCGGGGGAATCGCCGCTTGAGGAATCTGCATCGTCAGCACGTGATCGGTGGCAAATCCGGGGCTCACGCTCATAAGATGATGAAAGCTGCGCAGCAACAATCCCGCGCCAATCAACGTCAGCAGCGCCATCGCAATTTCCGAAATCACCAGAAAGTCATGCGCGCGGCGGCTTCCAAACGCACTCGATCCTTTCGTTCCCTGCTTGATCACGCTGCCCAAATCGGCGCGCAGCGTCTGCAACGCGGGCAACAATCCGCAGGCCACGCCGGTGAGCACGCAAACGCCGAGCGTAAACGCCAGCACCGCGCCGTTCAACGTCACGTCATGCACAACCGCCAAATCCGCCGGGAGCATTGCCGTCAAAGATTCGATCCCCAAGCTGGCCAATAGCACTCCGAGCATCCCGCCGATAAACGAAAGCAGCACGCTTTCCGTCACCAGTTGCCGGATCATGCGCCAGCGATTCGCGCCCAGCGCTGTGCGCAGCGCAATCTCCCGCTCGCGGCTCGTATTCCGCGCCAGCACCAGATTCACGATGTTCGCGCATGCGATCAGCAGCACCAGCCCGACCGCGCCGAACAGAACCAGCAGCGTCCGCCGCAATTTCACCGCCGAGGGATCCTCGAATCGCTGCACCAACACGCCCCAGTTCTTGTGCGTATCCGGAAAGGCTGCGAGTTCCGCGCGATTCAGCGATTCAATTTCGGATTGTCCCTGCGCCACGCTGGCGCCCGGCTTCAATCGCGCGAGGACGGTAAAAGGATGATGGACGCGGCCGGTGAGATCATCGGGATACTGCCCGCTCGGAAGCCAAATATCGGGCCAAGTCTCGAGCTGAAAATCGCCGGGCAGCACGCCGATGAGCGTGTAGCGCTGGCCATCAAGCGTGATCGTGCGGCCGATCGCGCCCGCATCGCCGCCGAAATGGCTCAGCCAAAAACGATGGCTCAGCAAAGCTACCGGCGCGCTGCCGGTCTTGTCCTCCTCAGGAGCAAATGTCCGTCCCAACGCAGCGCGAACTCGCAGCAACGGGAACAATTCCGCCGTCGAATAGCATGCCTGAATTCGCTCCGTCGCTCCCTCGCCGGTCATATTGAATCCCGCCGAGATCGCCACGTACGCGCCCATTTCCGAAAAACTGCGCGCCTGCTGCCGCCAGTCCGCGTAATCCCCCGGTGATAATCCAAGCTGCGGCCACACCGGTTTGTAGCTGTTCGAAATCTCAACGAGATTTTCAGCGTGCGGATAAGGAAGCGGCCGCAAAAGCACGCGCTGCACCACGCTGAAGATGGCCGTGTTCGCGCCGATGCCCAGAGCCAGAGTAAGAATCGCCGTAGCCGCAAATCCAGGCGACTTCCGCAGCATGCGCAAAGCAAATTTCAAATCCTGCAAAAGTCCGCTAATCATCGACTTCACGATTCCCGTCCGTTCTCAACGCCCGATTTCGAGCTTTCAAGGTGCCAAGTTTCTGTGCGGCGGCCAAATCAAAACCTACAGCCAACCCGGGGGCGTGGTAAACCCGCCCCCCTACTCGTAGCGCAGCGCCACCATCGGATCCACGCGCATGGCGCGCCGCGCCGGAATCAGGCACGCCAACAGCGCCACCGCCAGCAAAATCAGCGCGACTCCTGCGAACGTCCATGGATCGAGCGCGCTAATCTCAAACAGAAGACTTCGCAGCAATCGCGTGATAACTAGCGAAAGCCCCACCCCGGCCGCGACTCCAGCAATCGCCAGCGAGAGTCCTTCACGCGCCACGAGCCGCAGAACATCCGCCATCTGCGCACCGAGCGCCATGCGAATGCCGATCTCGCGCGTCCGCTGCGTCACCGCATACGCCGTCACGCCGTAAATTCCCACCACGGCGAGCAGCAGCGCCACTCCGGCAAACGTCGCCAGCAACATCGTGCTGAACCGCGCCTGCGCCAGCGAATCCGCCATCCACTGGTCCATCGTGCGCACGCGCGACACCGGCAAATCTTTATCGAGCGCGCGCACCTGCTCCTGCACCGGCCCCGCCATTCGCAGCGGGTCTCCGCTCGTGCGCAGCACCAGCGTCATGAATGGAAGCGCCAGTTCCGGGTGCGGCCAATACGACATCGCATGCGGCGAGGAATCGAGTCCTTCGTGCTTTACGTCGCCGACAACGCCGACGATCGTGCTCGGCACACTGGCGTCTTTCATGTTGATCACCACGCGCTGCCCGATGGGATCATCATTCGGCCACGTTTCGCGCGCCATCGTCTCGTTGATGATCACCATGTGGCTTTCCTCGGTTGATTCGCGCTCGTTGAAGAATCTTCCGCGAATCAGCGGAATGCGCATGGTCTGGAAATAATCCGGCTCGATCACCCGCACATCCACGTTCGGCAAATCCGAAAGCGCAGGAGGAGCCGGCCGGCCCACAACAGAAAATCCCGTCGCCGATCCCAGCCCGGTGAAAGGCAGAAACGCATTCCCGCTCGCGGCTTCCACTCCTGGCAGCGTGCGCACGCGCTCCAGAAGTTGCCGGAAAAATGCCAACCGCTGCTCCGGCTTCGCGTAGCGCTGCCTCGGCAATTCAACTTTCACTGTAAGCAGCCCGCGCGGATCGAATCCCGGTGAAACTTTCTGCAGCCGCTCGAAGCTGCGGATCAAAAGCCCCGCGCCGATCAACAGCACCAGCGCCATCGCCGTCTCTGCCACCACCAAAATCCGGCGCAGCCGTCCTCCGCGCGCGCCCTGTCCAGCGCTGCGGCCTTCTTCTTTCAAAGCATCGTTCACGTCGCGCCGCAACGCCTCCGCCGCGGGCGCCAGCCCGAAAAGTGTTCCGGTCAGCAGCACAAGCGCGCCTGTAAACGCCAGCACGCGCAAATCAATATGCACGCTTTGCAACTCCGTCATGCTCCGCGGCGCCACCGCCAGCAGTAATGCGACTGCCCACTGCGCCAGCAACACTCCTGCGACTCCTCCCAGCACCGCGACGAGCAAACTCTCCGTCAAGAATTGCCGCGCAAGTCTCCACCGGCTCGCTCCCAGCGCCGCGCGCACCGCCAATTCGCGATGCCGCGCCGTCGCGCGCGCCAACTGCAAATTGGCCACGTTCGCGCACGCAATCAGCAGCACGAATCCCACTGCCCCAAATAAAATTAGCAGCGCCGGACGAATCCCGCCGACCATTTGCTCGTGCAGCGGAACCAAAACGACTTCCCAACCCGTATCCGCCTGCGGAAATTGCTTCGCGAGTCCCTCTGCAATTCCGTCCATTTCCGATTGCGCCTGCGCCAGCGTCACGCCCGGTTTCAATCGCGCCATGGCCGTCATGTATCGTCCGACGGGCGTCCAACTTTTCTTGCTGAACGCAATCGGCTCCCAAAGCTCAGCCTTCTCTCCCGTCAAAGACCATTGCGCGATGAAAAACTGAAATCCCGCGGGCATCACGCCAATCACCGTGAGCACCTGATCGTCGAGAATCACGGTTTTTCCCACCACGTTGCGGTCCGACCCAAACCGCCGCTGCCACAGCCCGTAGCTCAAAATCACCACATTATCTTTTCCCGTTTCGCCGTCTTCCGTCACGAACGTGCGGCCCAGATGCGCGGGCACCCCCAGCAGCGACATCATCTCTGGCGTCACCGCCTGCGCCGGAATTATTTCCGCGTTCCCCTGTCCGGTCATGGTCGTATCGAAGTCATACAAAGCGGCCATGCGATCGAACGAAGTGTTTTCCTGCCGCCAATGCAGAAAATTTCCGGGCGAGACCACGTTGCGGTCGAGCGAAAACTGCCGGTTTCTCTCCCACACCATAACCAGCCGCTCGGGCTGTTGAAAAGCAGGACGCGCCAGTAGCGTCGCATTCACCACGCTGAAGATCGCTGTATTCGCGCCGATGCCCAGCGCCAGAGTAAAATGGCGGTCGCCGCGAAATCCGGGGGATTTGCGCCAGCATCCGCAGCGCAAATCTCACATCTTGCATCAGTGCACTCAATATCGCTCCCACGCGCCACCCATCATTTCCCTACGCCCAATCCGTAAAGGATTGATCCGATCGTAGGGCCCGCGCTTTAGCCGGGCCTGTTCGGCACGATCGCGCCATTAACTCGATCGCACTGATCCTCACGCGTACCATCAGGGCCGAACTGCGGGAGGGTCTGAAGACTCTCCCCTACAAAAGCGTCATTCGTAACGCAGCGCCACCATCGGATCTACTTTCATGGCGCGCCTTGCCGGGATGTAACAAGCTGTCAGAGCTGCGGCTACCAGCAATCCTGTGGCAATCGCAAACGAAAGCGGATCGGTGGCCTTCACTTCGAACAATAAAGTTCCCAGTAGCCGCGTCGCGCCGAGCGCGCCCACCAATCCCGCGGCGGCGCCGGCCGCGACCCACATGAGGCCGCGCCGCAGCATCATGCG
This sequence comes from uncultured Acidobacteriota bacterium, assembly GCA_963707165.1. GTDB lineage: Bacteria > Acidobacteriota > Terriglobia > Acidiferrales > UBA7541 > Palsa-147. The sequence continues at coordinate 1,152,308 of CAVPPO010000003.1, forward strand.
CATCACGTCGCCGGGCTGCGCGCCCAGCGCCATGCGAATTCCGATTTCGCGCGTCTGCTGCGCCACGCTGATGGCAATCACGCCATAAATCCCGATCAGCGCCAGCAGCAATCCCAGCCCCGCGAACACGCCCAGCAGAATTGATCGAAAGCGCGGCGTCGTGGACCATTTGTGAATCGATTCTTCCATCGTGCCGGCATGCGTGATCGGCATATCGGGATCAATCGACTGCACCAACGCGCGCAATGCAGGCAGCAGAGCGTGCGGATCCGATTTCGTGCGTATAAATATTGCGACATCATGCCGAAAAACTCTGTGTCGCCGGAAAATAGATCTCCGGGCGAGCCGGCGCGCTCGGGCTGACGTCGCGGACATCTTTCACGATTCCGATTACTTCGCTCCACGCCGGGTTTGTCTTTCGGGTCCGTGTTGGTGTTGATGCGCTTTCCGATCGCATCCGTCGTGGGCCAATTGCGGTGCGCGGACGATTCGTTTACGATCGCAACGCCGGCGGATTTTGCAGTATCTCCCGCAGAAAAGTCCCGTCCGCGCACAATCGGTATCTGAAGCGTCGAGAAGTAACCGCGCGTCACGTTCTGTGTTTCAAAGCTGGGGCTGTTGCCGGCAGCATCTTTCGCGACTCCCTCGACGTCCATTGTTGAAAGCATCATGCTGCCGCCGAGGACCTGCGCGCCCGATGCTGCCACGCCTTCCGCCGGCAAAGAATTCATGCGCTCCATAAGTTCAGCCAGGAAAGCGGCTTTCGATTCCGGCGTCGCATATTTCGTTTCCGGCAGCGATATGCGTCCCGTCAGAAGATGATCGGTGCGGAATCCCGGCTCGACGTGAGTCAAGCGCGAGAAGCTTTTGATCAGCAGCGCCGAGCTCGCCAGCAGGACCAGTGCGAGACTCACTTCCAGCACCACCAGCGCGCTGCGCATCCGCTGCCTGCTGCGCGTTCCCGTCAAACCGAATGGCCCGGATTCCTTCAGCGCTGCCGCCGACATTCGTCCGCGAACTCTGCAGCGCCGGAGCAAGCCCGAAAAGCACGGACGCCAGCACCGAAACGCCCAGCGTGAAGACGAACACCAGCCGGTCCATGCGCAAATCCTCGAGCCGCGGCGTATCTGCCGGGGCCAAATGCCGGAACGCGTCCACGCCGTACATTCCCAGCATCCACCCGACAGCTCCGCCGATCAGCGCGAGCAGCAAACTTTCCACCAGAAATTGCCGCACGATGCGCCCGCGGCTCGCTCCCAGCGCCGCGCGCACGGCAACTTCCTTTTGCCGCGCCAAGCTGCGCGCCAGCGCCAGGCTGCCCACGTTCGCGCAGCCAATCAGCAGCACCAGCACCACCGCGCCCATCAGCACCAGCAAAGCCAGCCGCGAATTCCCAACGGTGTCCTCTTGCAGCGAATTGAGAGCGAACTTGATGCCTTGATCCGCGTCCGGATACTGGCTGCTGAAAGTGGCGGCGAAGGAATCCATTTCCGCCTGCGCTTGCTTCAACGAGACGCCGTGCTTCAGCTTGACCATCACCGAATAGCCGTGCATGTTGCGGTCGTCGCGCTCTTTGGGTGCGAGCGCAAGCGGCACATAAATTTGCGTTTCGTTGAAGCGGAATCCCGGCGCCATCACGCCGATGATCGTGTAGGGCTTCGCGTCGAGCCGTATCGTGCGCCCGATGGCCTTCGGGTCAGCGCCGAAGCGGCTGCGCCATAGCGCGTCGCTCAGAGATGGCTACGCCATCCTTTCCCGGCGTCAATTCTTCATCAGTGAAAAGGCGTCCGCGCGCGGGCAGCAGCTCCCAGAAATGGGAAAAAATCAGGAGTGGCCCGCACTGTATCTTCCTCCTCAGGCTTTCCGTCGCCGGAGAGATTCATCGGCCACTCGCGGAAAATGGCGGTCCCATCGAACACATGATTCTGCGTGCGGATATCATTGAAATTTGCCGATGAATCGCCGAGCCGAAACTCCGGAAAATAAGGCAGGATCGTGCGCAGGTTTGCCAGGCGATCCGAATCAGGATAGGGCAGCGGCCGGAGCAGAATGCTGTTCACCACGGTGAAGACTGCGGTGTTCGCGCCAATCCCCAACGCCAAAGTAAGAATGGCAATCGCCGTAAATCCCGGCGCTTTCCGCAGCATCCTCGCCGCATATTTCAGATCCTGCAAAATCCCATTCATCGTCGTTCTCTCATCCCGACTCTGCGCGCCCTCGTAGGGGCCGGTCCGCCTAGGCGGAGGCCCGGTGTGGGTTTGGGTTTTTCGGCGCCGATTTTTCGCGGCGGCCAAAAACAAAACCCAATGCCAACCCGGGGGCGTGGTGAACCCGCCCCCCTACTCGTAACGCAACGCCACCATCGGATCCACGCGCATCGCTCGCCGCGCCGGCAAATACGCCGCAATCGCCGCAACAAACGTCACTCCCAACGCCACGATCGCAAACGTCAACGGATCCCCCGCGCCAACTCCAAACAGCAAATCTCTCATCGCCCGCGTCACCAACAACGCCACCGCCGCTCCCGCCGCCGCTCCCAAAATTGCCAATTGCAATCCCTTCCCCACAACAAGCCGCAATACATGTCCCTTCTGCGCACCCAAAGCCACGCGAATTCCGATCTCGCGGAATCTCTGGCTCACGCTGTAAGAAAGCACGCCGTAAATTCCCAGCGCCGCAAGCAACAATCCAAGCCCGCCCAGCACCGAAGCCAGCGACGCCGCGGTCCGATTCGCAAACATCGACACGTGCAGCAATCCGCCCAGATCATCCGCCTCGAGCGGCTGCACTTTGGCATCGAGCGAAATCGCCGACGCCCGCACTGCGTTCACTACCGCCGCCGTAGGCAATTCCGAGCGCACAATAATGTTCGCGTCCGTCCCCCGCGCCTGCAGCGACGGAACATACAGAAACGACTGCGGCGGCTCATTCATGCGGTGATATTTAATATCGCGCGCCACGCCCACCACCGTCCGCCAATCGCCCCAAACGCGCAGCCGATGTCCGGTCGCGTCCTGTCCCGGCCAGAAGCGCTTCGCCAACGTCTGATTCACGATCACCACTTTCGGTGAGTCCGCGCGGTCCTGCTCGGTGAAATCGCGCCCCGAAATCAGCGGAATCTGCAGCGTATGCAGATAATCCGCGCCGACCATATTCAAATCGATGTTCATATCCTCGCCGGGCGCCGGCGTGTAAGCCTCGGCCTCCACCGGCGAGTAGCTGCGTCCCGTGAACCACAGCGGCACGAATCGCTCGAGGCTCGCCGACTCCACTCCCGGCAGCGTGCGGATTTTTTCGAGCAAGCGGTCGTAGTAAAGCGTAGCTTCCTCGCTCGAATATCCGCTCGTCCGCAAATCAAACGCAGCCAGCGCCACGTGATTCGTATTGAAGCCCGGCCCAGCCGCTTCCGCATTTCTCATGCTGCGCAGCAGCAATCCCGCGCAAACCAGCAGCACCGTCGCGAACACAACTTCCGCAATCACCAGCGCGTCCCGCAAGCGATGGCTTCCCGCGCGCCCTTCCGTCACGCGCCCGGCCGACTTCAGCGACTCATTCAAATTCGTCCGCGACCCGCGCCACGCGGGCACCAGCCCGAAAATAATTCCCGTCGCGATCGATAAGATCAACGTGAACGCCAGCACGGTCTTATCCACGCCCAGCGTCAATCCAATTGGCAGGTGCTTCGTAGCCGGCGTGAAAAACGAAAGCAGATTCGCGCCCCACAGCGCCAGCAAGATTCCGCCGATCCCGCCGCCCACAGCTAGCACCACGCTCTCGGCCAGCATCTGCCGGATCAGCCGGTTCCGGCTCGCTCCCATCGCCGCGCGAATCGCAATTTCCCGCTCGCGCACCGTGGCACGCGCCAGCAGCAGATTCGCCACGTTCACGCACGCAATCAGCAGCACCAGCGACGCGATCACCATCAAAAATCCCAGCACGCTGCGCAGAAAATCCTGCACTCCGTAATGCGCCTTCCACACCGGCGCGACAAACACCCCCACGTTCTGGCTCGTCGTCGAATATTCCTTCGCCAGATTCCCCGCGATCGTCGCCAGATCCGCCTGCGCGTGCGCGATGCTCACTCCCGGCTTCAGCCGCCCCATGATGTGCACGAAAGTAGGATTGCGCTCCTCGATGCTTTCGCCCGGCAGCACCTGCGGCTGCATCATCATCGGCACAAAATACTGCGCGTCGATCCCCACAATCGTCCCGAAAAACGCGCGCGGCGCCACTCCAATAATCGTGAACGGATGCCCGTTCAAATGAACGATCTTGCCGACCACATTCGGATCGGACCCGAACCTCCGCGCCCACAACCCATAGCTCAGCACGATATAAGGATCGGAATTCAGCGCCTGGTTCGCCTGCTCGTGAAACGTGCTCGCCCATCGCCGCCTGCACGCCCAGCACGTCGAAATAATTCTCCGTCGCGATAATTCCCCACACGCGCTCCGCCGGCTCCGTATTCCGCAAGCTCATGTTCACGCCCGATAGCTCGAATCCAATCACGTCCGAAAAAACGTGATTCTGCGCGCGAAAATCTTTGTAATCGGGATACGAGCTGGTGTGATATTCGCCGCTGGGCATGATCGATTCCACCGCCACCATCTGCTCGGAATCCCGCACCGCAGGAATCGGATTCAGCAGAATCGATCGAATCCAGCTAAACACAGTAGCGTTGCCGCCAATCCCCAGCGCCAAAGTCAGAATCGCAATGGCCGCAAACCCCGGCGCATTCGCCATCATCCGCAACGCATGCCGCAAATCCTGCACCAATGTGTTCACCAGATTCTCCCTGACGTCACGTTGCTAAGCCGTCCGCACCCACATTTCGAACTGAGCTCATGTCACGCAATTCCCGTAGGGGCGCTGCTTGCTGCGCCCGCCGAGGTAAAAATCATCCCGAGTGTCGCTATTCGAGATGATTCGAGCATTCGTAAAGCACCGAGCGTCGAACTTGGCGCGTGCCACGCAGGCTCCACGCCCGCGGACGGGTCGATTGCTTAGCAATCGCATAGCGATTGACCCCCGCCCCTACAAGCGGAAACATCGGGATAACCTGAAACCAAACAAAAATCCGCGGCCGCGCGATCACTACCGCGCTCCGCGTCCAGAAACACCACTAGCATTCGAACTCTCGCCATGAGTCCGCTTTTTTTCGCCGCTCGTTGCGCGTTGCCCGCGCTATTTTGTTGAAATTCGTCAGACGCTCTCGACGCGCGTCCCGACCGTGTCCTCGACAATGCGCCCGTCGAAGAGATGAATGGCTCGATCCGCGATGCTCGCGTAGCGCGGGTCGTGCGTCACCATGCAGATCGTGGCGCCTTCCCGGTGCAGTTGCCGCAACAACTCCATCACGGCTTCGCTGTTCTTCGAGTCCAGGTTTCCGGTCGGCTCGTCCGCCAGCAGGATCGACGGCTGCCCCACCAGCGCGCGCGCCACTGCCACGCGCTGCTGCTGGCCGCCCGATAGTTGCGAAGGATAATGCTTCATGCGGTGCGCCATCCCGACGCGCTCGAGCACTTCCTGCACTCTCTTCTTGCGCTCGGCCGACGGCATGCTCCTGTAGGTGAGCGGCAACTCGACGTTTTCGTACACCGTCAAATCGCCGATGAGGTTGAACGCCTGGAAGATGAATCCGATTTCGCGGTTGCGAATGCGCGTGCGGTCCGCCAGCGATAGATTCGCTACGGCCTGCTTGTTGATCCAATAATTCCCGTCGCTCGGCGAATCGAGCAGACCGAGAATCGAGAGAAGCGTGGACTTGCCGCAGCCCGACGGCCCGGCAATAGACACGAACTCGCCGGTCTTAATTTCGAGATGCACCCCCGCCAAAGCGTGCGTCTCGACTTCATCCGTATAAAAAACTTTCGTAACGCCATCCAGCTTGATTAAGGATTCAGTCCCGTCAGCCATAGTCGTCCGCTCCTCGCGAAACTCTAATTTCTAGCTACTCGTTGTCATTCCGTCTTTTCTTCGGCTGTCATCCTGAGCGCAGCTAAGGATCTCGATTTCTCGCGCTCTCAGCCCAATCCCACTGCCCTCATTTCAATTGAATCCGGTCAAAATTATCCCACTGCGACATATCCGACAAAATCACCGTATCCCCCACCTGCAATCCCTTCACGACTTCCACAGAATTCACCGAAGTCCGCCCCACCTGCACCTGCACGCGCGAAGCCTCGCCGGCATCGTTCCACGGCCCGTTCGTCTTGAAGAGCCCAATGGTGCTGTTCGCTTCGCCGTGCACCGGCCGCCCCACAAAAAGCACGTCGGTCAACCGTTCGAGCTCCACTGTGCCCTCAACGCTCAAATCCGGCCGCGCCCCGGAAGGCAGCTCGCCCTCGAGCGCGCAATCCACGGTCACGGTTCCGTTCTGCACCGCCGGATCGATACGGCTCACGTGCCCGGTGATGATTCCGTTGTGCGTATCAATCGTTGCTTTCTGACCGATCACGATATCTTTCGCCTGCGTCTCGGCAATCTTCAGCTGCGCCTTCAAATGCTGCGGCTGCGCCACGCGCGCCAGCACCGTCCCGGCCGTCACTTTCTGCCCCACCTCGACATCCAGCTCCTGCAGCATGCCGTCGATTCCCGGCCGGATTTTCAATTGCTCCACTTGCGATTGCTTCAATCCCGCCAGCGCGTGCAGTTGATCCACTTTCGCCTGCTGCACCGCGATCTGCGCGTCAATCGAATTCGCGAAAGTCTCCACCTGCTTTTCGGCGATCTCGTTTTGCTTCCCCAATTCTTCTTCGGCCACTTGCGACGTTCTCAGAATCACGTCCGAGGTCAGTCCCAGCTTGAAAAGCTCCGCATTGGTCTCGCGCTGGATTTGCGCCTGATGATAAGCAGAACGCACCACGGCAGCCTTGGCCTTTTGATCCATCAATTGGTTCTGGAGTTGCGCCTTCAAATTATTCAGCTCGGCCTCGGCGCCTTTCACCTGGTACTGCGCATCCATCGCCGCCTGCTGCAGCTCCGGATTGTTCATCAGGAAAATGACCGTGTCCTTTTTGACGGGAGTTCCCGGCAGAAGGTAGCGCTGCGCGATCTGCCCATCAGTCTGCGCCGGAATCAGCAGGATCGTCTCGGGCACCAAGGTCCCCAGCCCGCGTACTTCGCGCAGCATCGGCCCGCGCTGCACCGTCCCCGGCCACAAGGTAGCCTTGTCCACGCTAGGCGCCGCAGGCTTCAAGGTGTGCAAAGCCCCGGTAATCAGGACAATAGCCACCAGCCCGGCAACGCCATACGCCACCTGCCGCAGCCTCTTCTTCCTCTTAACATCTGGCCGAGCAATATCCAACGGTATGACCTCGCAAGAGAATAAGGCAACTCACTTGCCGCTCGAAGCGACGCCCTAAGACGTTTAATAGCATAGGCTTACAACAGCCACAAGCCCCCGCCAACCCTCCATTTTGCTCGCTCATGGGATTAAACCGTCCCGGAACCGAACAAGCATTTCGACCCACCTCGCCTCTCAGCCACACCCTAAGATACGCAAGTCCGCCACGGCTAGTTCCGCCCCGAGAGGCGCGGAATCAATCCACCCGCGAGCCAGCGTACGCGCGAGTGTAAAGGATGTCTAGGGACGCTCTGTAAAGGATGTCATGAGGCTGAACGCCCTGTCGGCTGAAGTGTCAGGAATGTCCCCGGTCCAATCCGTCAGACATGTCCCTGGTCTGTACCGTCCAGCTCCCCTTGCTGAAGCGCGGGGCTTCCTCCGAACTGCCGCGCTAACGTATTAACAGCGCCGAACCCGAGCAGCTATCTGTGGGTTTTAGCAGTTCGGAGGGAGCCCCCGCATTCATGCGGGGGAGGAGCGCTTCAGCGCTCCGAAACGAAATTGCCCTCAACGAAGCGCTTTAGCGCTGGGGAATCCCGAGACACGCGCCCAAGCCCTTCACATATAGAACTAACGTACTATTGATCTTTAGTTACTCAAGCAATTATCATATCTTCGCAGGCTGCGCCGAATAATCGGTCTTTATGTAGCTAACCTCTTCAGAGGTGAGGCACTTAGGAGTTGGATTGGCACTTCAATTCGAGTTCGAAAACGACGCCCTCAGATCTAACGACCTGAGCCACATCCGCGGCCCTCGCCGGCGCCATCAACCCCCAATTTCTAATCGATACACGAAATTATTAGAAACGGAGCTAAACCAAAGAAAACAAAAGGCCGGCACTGGTTCTAATCGATACAAATCACGCCTTTTTTTCACAACGATTCTCACGCCCGCTCCCCAAACTCAATCCCGGCAAAACTCAAAGCGTCGCGCAATAAATGACACCCACCCCAATCGATTTTTGTTTCGGTTAGACCTGCACCCGACCCTTTGTTTTGTGCGAGTTAGCGAAATTTTAAATGAACCCTTGTTTCGATTAAACGTGCGCAGTATGGCAAATAAAAATCGAAAGCCCAGCCAACATTAAGCCCGGCTGACGAGCTAGCGGCGAAAGGAGGTGCAACGGCAGAATCGATGGAAAAATCGAAAGCCCCGCCCGGCTGCAATTGATTGGATTCGGGGCTGGGCGTAAGATGCATCGCCTGTGGCTGAATCCACACCGATGATCGGACGCACCATCTCCCATTACCGCATCCTGGAAAAATTGGGCGGCGGCGGGATGGGAATCGTCTACAAGGCTGAGGACGTTCGCCTTGGCCGTGCCGTCGCGCTGAAATTCCTGCCCGACGAGACGGCCCGCGATCCCCAGGCTCTCGAGCGCTTCCGCCGCGAGGCGCGCGCTGCTTCTGCTCTGAACCATCCGAATATCTGCACCATCCACGATATCGGCGAGGAGCAGGGCCACGCCTTTCTCGTCATGGAGTACCTCGAAGGGCAGACGCTGAAGCATCGCATCGCGCGCGGTGCGATGCACATGGACGAATTGCTGCAGATCGGCGTCGAAGTGGCCGGCGCGCTAGACGCGGCGCACGCAAAAGGCATCGTTCACCGCGACATCAAGCCCGCCAACATCTTCTGCACGCGCAGCGGCCAGGCAAAAGTGCTCGATTTCGGCTTGGCGAAGATTATTTCGCAGCAGCAGGCGTTTACCGACGTGGACGCGACGGCGATGCCCACTTCGCCCGACGATCAGATTTTGAGCAGTCCGGGTTCGGCGATCGGCACGGTGATGTACATGTCGCCGGAACAAGCCATGGGCGAAGAGCTGGACGCGCGCACGGATCTTTTTTCTTTCGGCGCGGTGCTCTACGAAATGGCGACGGGCGCGCTGCCGTTCAAGGGCACAACCTCAGCGGCGATCTTCGACGCGATCCTGCACAGAGTGCCCCTGCCGGTGTCGCGCGTTAATCCGGAGATGCCGGCGGATCTCGAGCGCATCATCAACAAGGCGCTGGAGAAAGACCGCAAGATGCGTTACCAGCACGCCTCCGATTTGCGGACGGACTTGCAGAGGCTGCTGCGGGATTCACATTCGGGCAGCGTGGTCTCGCCGGTGGCGGATCTGGCCGAACAGGGCGCGGTGACGACCGGCGGATCCTCGTCGCGAATCAGCGCGGCGCCTGCGTCGATCAGCGATTCATCCGCGGTGCGGCAATCGGGCAGCTCGGTGGTGGTCGAAGCCGCCAAGAAGCACAAATTCGGCCTGGCTACGGTCGCCATCTTCGTGCTGGTGCTTGTGGCCGCTGCGGCTTACGGCATTTATGCGCTTCTGAGCGCCAAGGGCGCTACGCCGTTCGAGAATTTCACCATGACGCAAGTTACGGACAACGGGAAAACGATCGCGGCGGCGATTTCGCCGGACGGCAAATATCTTTTGAGCGTGCTGGAGGACAATGGCAAGGAGAGCTTGTGGCTGCGCAACGTGCCGACGAACAGCAACACGCAGGTGATTCCGCCGGCGGATGAATTTTACCAAAGCTTGATATTTTCGCCGGACGGCAATTCGATTTATTTCCGCAAAGCGATGGATCGCTTGCATACAGGATTCAATCTCTATCGGGCGCCGGTGCTGGGCGGCACGCCGCAAGTAGTGGTGCGCAACATTGACACCGACGTAACGTTCTCGCCGGACGCCAAGCGCATCGCTTACATGAGAGGAAACAGCCCGGAGGCTGGCAAGGATCAATTTCTGACGGCGAACGCGGATGGCACCGACGAAACGGTAGTCACCGTGGAATCGATGATTGATCCCGCGGCTGTTCCGCCGATCAGTTGGTCGCCGGACGGCAAGCAGGTTGCGGCGCCGCTTGCCAATGCATCCGACGCCTTCACCCAGATTCAGCTCAGGGACCCGACTTCGGGTAAGCGACAGACGTTTTCCGGATTCGGGCAAGTGGTTCTCAACGGATTCTTGTGGACGCCCGATGGGCGCGGTTTCCTGGCGACCTATCAGAAGAAAATTACACCCGATGTACGAAATCAGATCGGATTTATTTCGTATCCCAGCGGCAAACTGCGGCCGGTAACGAAGGATACGAACAACTATCAAACTTTGTCGCTTTCCTCCGATGGGAAGACGCTGGCGGCGATCCAGCAGAAACCTACGCGAACGATGTACTACTTGCCGGTGGGTGGTTTTAGCGGAACTCCGCCGGGTCCCGCGGCGGCGCAGAACAAGAATGCGTTTGTTTTCGGATGGGCCAGCAACGGCGATCTCTACTTCGATTCCGGCGGCGATATCGTGCACATGTCGGTGGACGGTAGCAACAAGACGACGCTGCTGAGCGATCCTGCTTCGCAAGTTGTGAGGCCGGTCGGATGCAAAGGCGGACGCTACATTTTATTCTCATGGTCCGGTCACGCCGGAATCAACAAGACCAATATCTGGCGGGTGAATGCCGACGGCTCAGATCCCAAGAAGCTGACGGATGGATCGAACGACATAGCGCCGCTGTGCTCGCCCGATGGGAAATGGGCCTATTACCAGGACTTCTTCGGAAACCAGATCATGCGGGTGTCCATTGACGGCGGGAAGCCGGAGTTCGTTCCGGGTTCGAGCCAGGCAGACGCCTTCCTTGGCACGATTGGATTCGATATTTCCCGCGACGGAAAGATGCTTTCGGTGATGTTTGTCAGGACCGTGGAGACGGCTCCGGTGCCTGTGGTCGCCGTGGTGGATTTGGATGCGGGATCGAAGCCGCCGGTGCGGATGTTGAATCCCGATCCGCGGATTTCCGGAGCGCCAGGATTCACGCCAGATGAAAAGGCCCTCGTCTATAACATTCGCGAGAATGGTACCGAGAACCTCTGGTTGCAGCCGTTGGATGGGTCGAAGGGCCGGCAGATTACGAATTTTCCGTCGGACACGATCCAGATATTTGATTATTCGCCGGATGGAAAGACGATCGGCATGTTGCGGAATCATGTCGAATCGGACGCGGTGCTGCTGCACGATAGCGGCGCGGAAAAGTAGTTGTTTGAAGTAGGCGGCTGAGCGCCGGAAAAACCGCGAAGAAATCGAAAGACCAAGCCGGTAGAGAAAACCGCACGTCATGACTGAGCGTGCATCCATGATCGGGCGTACCATTTCGCATTACCGAATCGTCGAGAAACTTGGCGGCGGCGGGATGGGAGTGGTGTACCGCGCCGAGGATTCCCGCCTGGGGCGCTCCGTGGCGCTGAAATTCCTGCCGGAGGAAACTGCACGCGATCCTGTGGCTCTGGAGCGCTTCCGCCGGGAGGCTCGCGCTGCTTCTGCGCTCAACAACGCCAATATTTGCACGATTTACGATATCGGCGAAGAGCAGGGCCAGATTTTTCTGGTAATGGAGTATCTCGAGGGGCAGACGCTGAAGCAGCGGATTGCCCGGGGTGCGTTGCCGCTAGACGAAATGCTGCAGATCGGCGCGGACGCCGCCGGCGCGCTGGACGCGGCGCATGCGAAGGGCATCGTGCACCGGGACATCAAGCCCGCGAATATTTTCTGCGTGCGCAACGGACCGGCGAAAGTGCTGGATTTCGGATTGGCGAAAATTGTGGCGATGCCGCAGATGGGGGCGGAGGCCGACGCCTCCTCGCTGCCGACGGTGGCCGACGACAAAGTATTGAGCAATCCGGGATCGACGATCGGGACGGTGATGTACATGTCGCCCGAGCAGGCCATGGGAGAAGATCTGGATGCGCGCACGGATCTTTTTTCGTTCGGAGTAGTGCTGTATGAAATGGCTACGGGGACGCAGGCGTTCAGCGGGACGACCTCGGCGGCGATTTTCGATGCGATTTTGCATAAGGCGCCCGCGCCGGTCTCGCGATTCCACGCGGAGTTGCCGGGAGAGCTCGAGCGCATCGTGAGCAAGACGCTGGAGAAGGATCGCCGCATGCGTTACCAGCATGCGTCGGAATTGCGCACCGATTTGCAGCGGTTGATGCGCGACACGCGATCGGGGAGCGTGGCGGCGCCGGTTGAGGTGCCGCAACAATCGGGCGTAGCGACACAAGCCGGGCCACGAACGAGCGGCGCACAAGCCGTTACGGATTCCTCCGCGGCGCACCGCTCCGGCAGTTCGATCGTGGTGGAGGAAGCTAAGAAGCACAAAATTGGATTGGCAACGGCCACGGTGATCGTACTGCTGCTGGTGGCCGCCGCGGCTTATGGAATCTACGCCCTCTTGAACGCCAAGCGGCCCACGCCTTTTGAGAATTTCGCCATCTCGCAAATCACGAACAATGGAAAAACCGTGGCGGCGGCCGTTTCGCCCGACGGGAAGCTTCTGTTGAGCGTGTTGGAAGACAAAGGGAAGCAAAGCCTGTGGCTGAAAAACGTGCCGACGAACAGCGATACGCAGGTTATGCCGCCGGCGGATGCTTTTTACCAAACGCCGAAATTTTCACCTGATGGAAACACGATCTATTTCCGCAAGGCGGAGAACACCGCGCACACTCTCTTCGTGCTCTATCGCGCGCCGGTATTTGGCGGCACGCCACAGGCGATTGTGCACGATATAGATACCGGCATTTCGTTTTCACCGGACGGGAAGCGCTTCATGTTCCAGCGCGGCAACGCGCCAGAAGTCGGAAAGGACGAAGTCATAACGGCGAATCTAGACGGCATGGATGAAAAGATAATCGCGACGGCGCCGCTCACTTATATTATTTCGGCGGTGTGGTCGCCGGATGGGCGCGAGTTTGCGACGACGCTGGCCGATGCGGACGATCCGTTTGAAGCCATCGGGCTGAGCGATGCGGTATCAGGGAAAAATCTTAGCGCGATCAAGTTTGGAAAGTTCTTCGTGGACGATGTGCTGTGGATGCCCGATGGGCGCGGATTCCTGGTGCAGTATCCGACGAGTTCAAGCCCCGCGGCGCCGGAGCAGATCGGCTACGTTCCGATTGGCGGAGGGAGACTCCGCCCGGTAACCAAGGACACAAACAATTATCAGTCTCTTTCCCTATCCGCGGATGGAAAAACACTGGCGACCATTCAGCAGAAATTCATCCGAACGCTTTATCTCTTGCCTACGGCAGGCTTCACCGGAAATGTGCCGCCGCCGGCGGGGGCGCAGAACAAGACGTCATTCTTATTCGGCTACGCCAGCAACGGAGACATTTACTTCGATGACGCAAGCAACTTGGTGCGGATGTCTCCCGATGGAAGCAACCGTACAGTGGTGCTGAGCGATGCTGCGGCGCAAGTTGTGCGGCCGACCGGATGCAACGGCGGGCGCTACATCATCTTTACCTGGTCGCTGCATGGGGGCAGCAGTAACGCCAACATCTGGCGCGCGGATCTAGACGGCTCGAACCTCAAGCAACTGAGCTTTGGGCGAGTGGACATCATTCCAGTATGTTCGCCGGACGGAAAGTGGGCTTATTACCAGGAACGGCCAAATCTCAACATAATGCGCGTGCCTGTCGAAGGTGGAAAGCCGGAAAGCGTGCCCGGGACGGATATTCCAGGAATGTTTGTGAGCGCGGCTGGTGTGGATATTTCGAGAGACGGAAAGTGGCTGGCGCTCTCGGTGGAAAAGAACGATGCTGCCGTGCCGGTGCCGTTGATCGCGCTGGTGAGTTTGGATACGACGACTAAGCCTGAGGTGCGCATGTTGACGCCCGATCCGCGCATATCGCAAGGACCGGGATTTACGCCCGATGGGACGGCGCTGGTGTATCCGATTCTCGAAAACGGGGTGGAGAATCTTTGGCTGCAGCCTTTGGATGGATCGCGCGGACGGCAAATTACGAATTTCACGACGGACGCGCTGCAGGAGTTCGAGTACTCGCCCGATGGAAAGACGCTCGGAGTGTTGGAGCGACATGTGGAATCGGATGCGGTGTTGCTGCACGATAGCGGGACGGAAAAGTAGTGCCGGCGTCTCTGCCGGCATCTGAAAATAGCGATTCAGCCACAGCCAGCACTCACGCGCGGACTGTAGAGCCCAACGATTGCCGTAAATTTCTCGCCGCGTGCCGCGCACGTTTTCTGCCCTTGCCGGCACGTGCGGTCGTAAGAAGCCGGCGGGGACGCCAGCGGTACCGATGGCGTCGCGGTTTACTCTGCTTGTGAATCCTCATGAGGCCGGGCGTCGTCATATATTCATTGCCTGTATTTGGCATTAGGAGGTCGCATGGCTTCTGCGCCTTTGCCTAGCGCGCTGGATGTTCGGACGCAGGCTTTTCCTGTCTTGAGTGCTGCGCTGATTGAGCGCCTTCGTGCGGTCAGCAAGGTGCGGCATGTGTTGAAAGGCGAGATTTTGTTTGAGCCTGGAGACACGGGCGTGCCGTTTTTTGTTTTGCTCTCCGGGGCGATGGAGATTGTGCAGCCGGATCTAACGAGCGAAAACTTGATCGTGACTTACGGTGCGGGACAATTCACCGGCGAGTTCGCGATGATTTCCGGGCAGCGATGCCTGGTGCGCGGGCGCGTAACGCAAGACGGTGATTTTCTCGAGCTTCAGCCTGAAGGATTGCGGTCGATCGTGGCCAGGGATGCGGAGCTCAGTGAGATTTTCATGCGCGCGTTCATCCTGCGACGGCTGGAACTTGTACGCCTCGGCATGGGCGACGTGATCATTCTGGGTTCGCTGCACTCGGCGAATACGCTGCGGTTGCGCGAGTTTTTGACGCGCAATGAGCATCCTTTCACGTACGTGGATCTCGATACGGACAAGGCTTCGCAAGGGCTGCTCGATCGATTTGAAGTGAAGCTGGACGAAATTCCGGTGGTGATTTGCAACGCGCGCACGGTGCTGAAGAATCCGTCGATCGCGCAATTGGCGGATTGTTTGGGATTGAACAGCGCGATCGATCAAGCGCAAGTGCGCGATTTGATTATTGTGGGCGCCGGGCCCGCGGGGCTGGCAGCGGCGGTTTACGCCGCTTCGGAAGGGCTGGACGCGTTGATGATCGAGTCGTCGATGCCCGGAGGACAGGCGGGTTCGAGCTCGAAGATCGAAAATTATCTGGGATTTCCCACTGGAGTTTCCGGGCAGGAATTGGCGGCGCGGGCGATTGCGCAGGCGGAAAAATTCGGCGCGAAGATGATGGTGGGGCACAGCGTCACGCGATTGGATTGCGGGAAGCGGCCATACGAAGTTGTGCTCGACAACGGCCACCGGCTGCCGGCGCGCGCGGTGGTGATTGCCAGCGGGGCGCAATACAACAAGCCGCGGATCGCCAGCCTCGATAAATTTCAGTGCCAGGGAATTTATTACGGGGCGACGCACATGGAGGCGCAGCTTTGCGCGCAGGAAGAGGTCATCGTGGTGGGCGGCGCGAACTCCGCCGGCCAGGCGGCGGTTTTTCTCTCGCAGACAGCGAGGAAAGTGCACATGCTGGTGAGGTCGCACGGCTTGTCGGAGAGCATGTCGCGGTATTTGATTCAGCGGGTGGAAGAGAATCCACAGATCGAGGTGCACTACAAGACGGAAATTGTTGGCGTCGAAGGAGACGCGCATCTCGAGCGAGTGACTTGGCAGGACAAAGCGACCGGCGAGACTTCGGTGCGCGAAATTCGCCACGTTTTTATCATGGCGGGAGCGTCACCGCGGACGGAGTGGCTGCAAGGCTGCGTGGCGATGGATGATAAAGGATTCATTCTGACCGGACGGGATTTGGACGGCGCGAACGGCGGGTCGCCGAGGTGGAAATCGGCGCGGGCGCCATTGATGCTGGAGACGAGCTTGCCGGGAGTGTTTGCGGTGGGCGATGTGCGCGCGGGAAATGTGAAGCGCGTGGCGTCGGCGGTGGGCGAAGGAGCGATTGCAATTCATCTTGTGCATCGAGCATTGGCGGAAATTTAGGAGGAGAGAAAATGATCGTATGCACGCACATGGGGCAGATCAAGAACGTGAAAGCGAATACTAACGGGTGCGAGGAATGTTTGAAGATGGGCGATACGTGGGTGCATTTGCGGCTGTGTTTGGAATGCGGGCATGTAGGTTGTTGCGATTCTTCGAAGAACAAACACGCCACGAAGCACTTTCATGCCGTGAAGCACCCGATTATGAGGTCGATTGAGCCGGGGGAGAATTGGGGTTGGTGTTATGTCGATGAGGTGGAGTTGGATTTTGCGAGGGGGAAGTCGGCGGGATGAGGTGCGGTGCCGCGATTATTTCTTGGAGATGAGGCGCTTGATTAGTTGGATCTGGCCGGCGTGATAGACGTCGTGGAAGGCCACGCCGGCGATCATTTTGCGGCGGGTGTATTTGCTTTTTGGGACGCGCTTATCGAGTTGGGATTCGCGGACTTTTCGGACGGCTTGGAGCAGCGATTGGTGTTCGCGGTTTAGCGAGGCTAAATCCTGGCGCCAAAGTTTTTCTTTTAGGACTGGGCTGAGATTGGCAGCCGCGCGCTGAAACCAATTGCTGCCTTCTTCATTGAAGCTGCCGCGGGGCCCGCCGAGGAGTTGGCGGCGGACGGCGTATTTCCAGTAGGCGGCGTGAACGGTAAGTTCCCAGATGTTGTGGCGGCCGGGGGCGGGACGTTGCGCGGCTTGTTTGGCGGTGACGCGCGAGAGCGAGGCACGGAGGCTTGGGCCGTGCCAGGCCGGGCCTTTGTAGGCTTCTTCGAGAGCGGCGAGGAGAGTTTGGATTTCGCGGGGCATCGGTGGCTCCAACCATGAAAACGAAAACCTAAACTACCGCGATCGGTTCGACGAAAATTCGATGCTCCGTGCGGAAAGAGAAATCGCGAATCTTCGCTGGCGGCGCGAATGGAAGAGGGCCGAAATGCGGGAGGGTCTGAAGACCCTCCCCTACGGGAGAAGCCGCTCCGCGCCAGAATTTTTGAACGTGCCGGGGTGCTACCAGTCGCGGCGTCCGCCGCCTCCACCACCACCGCCGCGTCCGCCACCGCCGCCGCGTCCACCACCACCGCCGTAGCCGCCGCCTCCACCACCGCCACCGCGGCCACCGCGTCCGCCGCCTCCACCACCACCGCCGCCTTCGCGTTGCGGGCGGGCCTCATTGACTACGATTTTGCGGCCTTTGAAATCTTTTCCGTTGAGCGCGGCTACAGCTTTTTCAGCCTCACCGTCGTCGCCGATTTCAACGAAACCGAATCCGCGAGGCTGCCCCGAAAAGCGATCGCGGATCAATGCAACTGAATCGGCCTTAATCCCGGCTTCGCTGAAGAGCGCCTGCACCTCTTCCTCGTTTGCTTGGAAAGGGAGATTCCCCACATACAGTTTCTTCACTTGAGTCTCCTTCGCCCTGAGGGCGGGTACGTGAGGCTGAAGGGACGGGATCATGACCACGGGCCGTCCGGGAGACGGCCACCTGGGCTGAGGCGAGCGCTTCAGCGGCTCGCGGGAATCTTGCGCTAACTTGGAGCGGCAGTCAATGGGAGCGGGCTGTGGAGAAGGCTGAGGCAAAAAACGGTTAGCTCAGAAGCCATCCGACGGCAATTGCGACGATCATGAATCGCGCAAACCAGCCGAGACAATGCGTGAGAACAATCAGCGGATGCATTTTGACGAAAAGCGCGTTGGTGATGGTCATGGGCAGCGGCGCCATCAGCCAAATCAGCGCAGCGAGTTCGAACGCGGGCTTGTAGCCGCGAATGGAGAAGGCGCTGCAGGCGAGGATGAAGCCAGCGATGGAGAGGAGGCTCAGAAGCGAGCTCCAGACGATGGCTTTCGTTTCGCCGGCGCCGCCTCGCGGGCGCCACCAAACTTCGGGATAGACGAGATATTTTTTGTGGAAAAGGACGCCGAAGAAAAACCAGTCGGTGAGATTTGTGGCAATGGCGGCAAGCACGAAGGCGAGAACGAGATGGGACGTGGACATGGGTGCTCCTTCTTGACTGAGTGAATCCCGGGCGTGCGATTCTTGGACCGAATGTGGGCTGGAAAATAACACAGGGGAAAACCTATGCGAAAGGCTAGAATCTCGGCGGCTTGTGACTCGTTGGAGGCCAATTTGGAAAGCGAAGAGAGAGGGATTCCTCACCCAAAATGCGGGTTCGAAATGACGGTTTTTCCTATCGTGAAAACGAATTGATCGACTGAAGGGAGAGGCGATGAAGCGAATTGCGTTGGTGATGATTTTGATTGCGGGGCTGGTTGCCGCGCCGAGGTTGATGTCGCAGAGCGCGGGGCCCGCGGGAGCTGGCCGTGTGGTGGCGGTGAAGGCTGGGCGCGTATTGGATGTGCGCACGGGGAAATATGCGGCGAATCAGATTATTTGGATTGAAGGCGAGAGGATTAAGGAGATTGGCGATGCGAGCGCGCTCGAGGCGAAGCTGCCGAAGGATGCGCGCGTGGTGGATTTGTCGAAGGAGACAGTGCTGCCCGGGTTGATTGATTGCCACACGCATTTGACGATGGCGCCGCAGACGCTGGGGCCGGGAGGATTGAAGCTGTCGTATCCGCGGCAGGCGCTGCTGGGGGCGCGGAATGCGCGGGTGACGCTCGAGGCTGGATTTACGACGGTGAGGAATGTGGGCGGCGCGGGATACGCGGACATCGCATTGCGGGAGGCGATCAATGCCGGAGACGTGCGCGGGCCGCGAATGCAGGCGTCCGGGCCGCCGCTGAGCATCACTGGGGGACATGGGGATGAGAATTTCTTGGCGCCGCAGTATCACGCGATGGAAGAGGGCGTGGCCGATGGCGTTGCAGGCGTAATGGCGAAAGTGCGCGAGAACATCAAGTTCCGCGCGGACGTGATCAAGTTCATGGCCACTGGCGGCGTGCTTTCGGAGGGCGACAATCCGGCGAGCGCGCAATACAGCCTCGAGGAAATGCAGGCGATCGTGGCGACGGCGCACGGGCTGGGGCGCAAAGTGGCGGCGCACGCGCACGGAGCGTTGGGGATCAAGTACGCGGTGATGGCGGGCGTGGATTCGATCGAGCATGGCAGCTTCATCGATGATGAAGACATTCGATTGATGAAGGAGCATGGGACTTATCTTGTGCCCACGCTTTATTTGAGCGACTGGTTCATGGAGAACTACAAGGCGCTGGGGTTGAGCGAGGGAATTGTTGCCAAGGCGCGAGTGGTGATGCCGGCGGCGCGGGAAAATGTGGCGCATGCATTTCATGAAGGCGTGAAGGTCGCGTTTGGGACGGATGCGGCGGTTTATCCGCACGGATTGAACGCGCATGAATTTGCGGTGATGGTGAAGCTCGGCTTGACGCCGTTGCAGGCGATTCAGACTGCGACGGTGAACGCCGCGGATTTGCTCGGCTGGCAGGACCGCGTGGGGACGCTCGAGGCGGGGAAGTTTGCGGATTTGGTGGCGGTGGATGGCGATCCGCTGGCGGACGTGAGCGTGCTGGAGAATGTGAAAGTGGTGATCAAGGGAGGCGAAATCGTAAAGGAATGATGCGCGCGCGATGAGATTTGTGTCCGAGTTGAGGCTCGGCGAATCAAACGGACGGCATCTTCAGGAGACCTCGCTTGGCTGGAAAGATTTTGCGCCGGAGCCTTCTCGCTTGCGCCGTGATTGTGGTTCTCTTCATCGCGGCGGCGGTGACGTTGACGTATACCGAGCGCGGGCGCTTGCGGGAATATTTGGTTACGGCGCTGGGCGAGAGGTTTCATAGCGACGTCCAGATTCGCGATCTCCAAGTTTACGTTTATCCGCGCGTTTACGTTGCCGCGCATGGAATTTCGCTGAGATTTCACGGGCGGACGGATGTGCCGCCGTTGATGACCATCGAAACGCTGACGCTATCGGCGAATTTGCGGGCGTTGCTGGCGGAGACGAAGCACGTGGCGACTGTGCACATCGAGGGGCTGGAGATTACCGTGCCGCCTCGACCGCTGAACAGGCCGGTGGGTCCGAAGCCGCCGAAGCCGAAAATGAAATTGCCGGTGGTGATTGATGAAATGACCGCGGACAACGCGAGGGTAATCACACTGCCGCGAGACCCGAGCAAATTGCCGCATGAATGGGATATTCATAACCTGGTGATGGAGTCTTTTTCCTTCGATCAGCCCGCGCATTTTCACGCCACGTTGTCGAATCCGAAGCCGATCGGGGAGATCGACTCAGAGGGGGAATTCGGGCCGTGGGATGCGGATGAGCCGGGCGATACGCCATTGGATGCTACGTTTGAGTTTTCGCATGCGGATCTGGATTCGTTGAAGGGACTTGGCGGAATTCTTTCGTCGAAGGGGAAATATGAGGGCGTGCTGGACCAATTGAACGTGGAGGGCGATACGGACACGCCGGATTTTTCGCTGGATGTGAGCGGAAATCCAGTGCACTTGACGACGCATTACGTTGCGGTGGTGGACGGTACGAACGGGGACACCGAGTTGGCGCCGGTGGTGGCGCATTTTCTGCATACGACGGTGGAAGCGAGAGGCGACATTGCCGGGATTCGCGGTAAACCGGGGAAAGACATCGAGCTTGACGCGCTGGTGCGCGATGGGCGAATTGAAGACTTGCTGCAATTGGTGATCAAAGGCGACAAGCCGGTGATGACGGGCAACGTCAGCCTGACTGCGAAGATCAGCTTGCCGCCGATTACCGACGTAAAGATTATCGATCGCTTGAATCTTGACGGAAAATTCGGCGTCACTGGCGGACATTTCACGAGCGACGTGACGCAAGGGAAGATTGATACGCTGAGCCGCAAAGGGCAGGGGCAGCCTAAGAATGAAAATATCGAAGACGTGATTTCGAATTTGCGCGGGGAATTTATTTTGAAGGACCAGCGGGCTACTTTTTCGAGTCTGGCATTTGATGTTCAGGGCGCGTCGATTCAGCTTAGCGGAACTTATGATCTGGGCCAGCAGACACTGGATTTTCACGGGCACCTGCGGATGGATGCGAAGCTTTCGCAGATGACCACTGGAGTGAAATCTTTCTTCCTGAAGGCTGTTGATCCATTCGTTTCGAAAAACGGCGCGACGGACTTGCCGATCAAGATTACCGGGACGCGTACGAATCCGTCCTTTGGGCTCGACCGCGGGCATGGTGACGAGAAGAAAAAGCCGGATCAGGCGAAAGATAAGGATAAGGACAGAGAGAATAAGGGAAGTCTGTGACGATGATTGCGGCGAATCCGTTCGCGGCATTTGAGCGGCAGAAATATTTGAGCCTGGAAACGTTTCGTAAGAGCGGCGAGGGAGTGCGCACGCCGGTTTGGTTTGTGGCGGAAGAGGCCGGTGGCGTTGATGGCGGTGCGACGGCGCTCTACATCTATACGATCGGGAACACGGGCAAAGTGAAGCGCATTCGGAATAATTCGCGCGTGCGGATTGCGCCGTGCGATATGCGCGGAAACGTAGCGGGCGAATGGATGGAAGCGCGCGCTGAGATCTTGGAGGGCGATTCGGCGGTGCATGGGATGCAGCTACTTAACCGCAAATATTTTCCGTGGAAGCAATTGCTGGGCGTGGGCGCGTTTTTCAGCCGCCGCGAACGCGTGGTGATGGCGCTGCGGCCGGCGTAGAGCGGTTGATAAAAGCGCAGGCTCCTTGCCTCGCGTCCCCTGTCGCGCCACGGAATCCTTGGAGTGAAAGCACTTTTAGACGCGCGTGAGTTGAGATCCTTCAGGCCCCGACCCGGCCGGGGCCTGAAGGATGACAGAATTGCTTGTGGCGGCGACTTCGAGCGACGGCTGTAGATCCCGCGAAGAATTAGCTGCCGAACCACTACGGCTTGGCCGCGGCCGCCTTGGCCATGAACTCGGCGGCGCGTTTCTTCATCTCTTCGGGCGCCACATCCTCCTTGTGCGTGGCGATGCCCCAGTGATGGCCGGCCGGGTCGATGATCTTTCCGTAGCGATCGCCCCAAAACATATCTTGTATGGGCATTTCGGATTTAGCGCCGGCTTCGAGGGCGCGATTGAATGTGGTGTCGGCGTCGGTGACATAGAGAAAGAGCTCGCTGCTGGGCAGCGCGTTGGGATTCGGCGGGATGGCCCTGCCGGGGAATTCATCGCTGAGCATGAAAGCTGAGTCGCCAATTTTCAGTTCCGCGTGGCTGATTTTGCCGCCGGGCGCGGGCATGCGCATGATTTCCTGCGCGCCGAAGGCTTTCTTGTAGAACTCGATTGCGGCGGCGGCATTGCCGCAAATCAGTGACGGAGTGATGGCGTGGTAGCCATCAGGAATCGGCTTTACGGGATTTGCCATTGCGGGTCTCCTTGTCGGTCTGAGGTTGCCGGGCTCGAGCTCGGGCGGACGGACGACGAACGCCCGGCGGACAAATTCTACAACTGACGCTGGGAGAGAGGCCAATGAATTAGTAACGCCGAAGGGTGGATAGGTCGGGAGAGACTGTCCGGGAATTTGGTAGCGCCGGCGTCCCTGCCGGCATCCAACGAACGCACGGCCCGCCACAGGCAGCAGTCATGCGCGGAGCGGGCGCTCCAAACAGTGCCATTTATGTCGCGAGGCGGTCCGCGCGCGATCACGCCCTCGCCGACGCTCGAGGTCGTAAGATGCCGGCAGGGGCGCCGGCGCTACTTCAGGCGGAAATTCCCTTCACTAATAGAACTACCGCCGTCGAGCCGGCTTTTCTATCTTTGGCGATTTCCTGGTAGTCGGGGGAATCGGCCCATTCGTGGAAGGCGGCTTCGTCGGGAAAAGACAGCAGGACGAGCTTTTCGCGATCCCATGAGCCCTCGACGACTTGAGGATGTTCGTCGGCGGCGAGCACGCGGCCATTGTAGCGATTCATCACGCTCATGAATCGGGATTGGTAGCGATTGTAGGCAGTGCGATCGGTGATGGTGAGCTGAGCGATAGCGTAGACGGTCATCTTAGATTCCCAAATGTTATCGCGAAGATTTGCCGTTCGATGCGCGCTGTTCTCAGCGCGCCCGCGGGCATCCATTCTAATTGAGTTGCTTCTAAATGCAGAGGCTCCAGAACGCCTACGGGGGTGACTCTGCCATGACTGCGGACTTTCTCCGGGAACAAGACGGTATTGCGGATGTTTTTGGATTGCGAGCCGGACGATTGATGGGCTCGCCGGATCGCGGGCGCGCAGACGGCGTGCAGGTTCGGCGCGTGCAGGCGCTTTCAATCGCGATGCACGTAACTTTGGTGGTTTTGATTGCAGCGCCGATGTTGACGGATATCGCTGGGCGGAGTCCGCGTGGTGCGAGAATTAAACAATGGGTGCGCTTCGAGCTGCCCGCGGGGATACGTACGCTCACCGAGCCGAAAGCGAAGCCGGCGCTGATCCGCGGCGGCGGATCGGGCGGAGATCGGGAAGCTACGCCGGCGAGCGTGGGACGCTTGGCGCCATTCAGCCATCTCGTGTTTGCGCCGCCTGCGGTGAAGCCGCCTCTCGATCCGCGTCTGGCAGTGACGCCGAATTTGCTCGGACCGCCGGAGCTTCATCCGCCGAGTCCGGATATGGCGAATTGGGGAAATCCACTTGCGCCGCTGGTGACGGATTCGAGCGGGCCGGGTCATGGCGGCGGGATCGGTACGCATTGCTGCGGCGGCGTCGGCGATGGAGATGAAGGAGCCGGGTACGGGCCGGGCGACACGTCGGGCTGGGGGACGGGCCATCCTCGCGCGGGGAAGGATGGATATGGCAATCCTCTTTGCGTGTATTGCCCGCAGCCAAATTTTTCGCACGAGGCGGTTGAGGCGAAGATTCAGGGCAGCATTTTTATCGAGGCGGTGATTTTGCGCGATGGAAGCCCGACGCAGATTCGAGTAGTGCGCGGGTTGGGATTTGGATTGGACGAGAATGCGATTGAAATGGTGCGGAAGTGGCGGTTCAAGCCCGCGATTGGGCCGGATGGCCGCGCGGCGGATGTGCGAATGGTGATCGAGCTGGCATTTCGGCTGTATTGAT
Source organism: uncultured Acidobacteriota bacterium (assembly GCA_963707165.1). Taxonomy (GTDB): domain Bacteria; phylum Acidobacteriota; class Terriglobia; order Acidiferrales; family UBA7541; genus Palsa-147. The sequence goes on from CAVPPO010000003.1 coordinate 1,176,484, forward strand.
AAGGCTTCTTGTAATTCAGCGTGCGAACGGATGCCGGCCGAACGGCCGGCGCTGTAAACTTCTGTAGTTTCCTCAACTCAATGGCCATCCGAAGACGCACTCGCACGAGAATCTTTCGGCGCGGGCTGCGCGTTTGATTTATGCTTGCGCGCGGCAGAAATTCATTGGAGGACGGTGATGATAGCGGCCCGGCGGATTTTGATGATGGCAGTTGCGTTTGTGATCGGCGCGTGTGCGGCAGCGCCGCTTGGCGCGCAGCAATTTCCTGAGAGCACGTACCAAGAATTGCGCTGGAGATCGATTGGGCCGTATCGCGGCGGGCGGACGCGGGCTGTGGCGGGCGTGCCGAGCGAGCCGAATGTGTTTTACATCGGGGCGGTGAATGGCGGCGTCTGGAAATCGGATGATTTTGGGCGGACCTGGACGCCGATTTTTGATTCGCAGCCTACGCAATCGATTGGGGCGATTGTTGTCGCGCCTTCTGATCCGAAAATTATTTATGTCGCGAGCGGCGAAGGATTGCAGCGGCCCGATCTTTCCGTCGGGAACGGAATTTATAAATCCACGGATGCGGGGAAGACCTGGCAGCACTTGGGATTGCGCGATGGGCAGCAGATTCCGGCGATGGTTATCGATCCGCACGATCCGAACCGAGTTTTCGCGGCGGTGCTGGGGCATCCGTTCGGCGCGAATGAGCAGCGCGGGATTTTCCGCTCGACGGACGGCGGGAAGATCTGGGAGCGCGTGCTTTATAAAAATGAGAATACGGGCGGTTCGGATATCGAGATGGATCCTTCGAATCCAGATGTGTTGTATGCCGGCTTGTGGGCATCGCGTGAGGGGCCGTGGGAAGACAACAATTCATATAGCGGAGCGGATGGAGGGCTTTTTAAATCCACCGATGGCGGCAGCACTTGGAAGCAATTGACGAATGGACTGCCGAAAAATCTCGTGCAGATCAACGTGGCGATTGCGGCGAGCGATTCCAAGCGGCTATACGCAACCGTGGGAACGAGCGAGCCGGGGGATTACGCGTCGGGAAAAGGACTGGGCGTGTATCGCTCAGATGACGCGGGAGAGAGTTGGACGCAGATCACAACGGACCCGCGGCCGGCGATGCGCATTGGCGGCGGGGACTTGCCGATTCCTCGAGTCGATCCAAAAAATCCGGATGTGGTTTACAGCGCGAGCCTCGTGACCGTGCGCTCGAGCGATGGCGGGAAAACTTGGATGAGCCTTCGCGGAGCGCCGGGCGGCGATGACTATCAGAATCTTTGGATCAATCCAAATGACCCCAAAATTATTTTATTGGTCGCCGATCAGGGCGCGCTTGTGACTGTGAACGGCGGGCAGACGTGGAGTTCCTGGTACAACCAGCCGACGGCGCAGATTTATCATGTGAGTGCCAGCGGCGGATTTCCATATCGCCTGTGCGGCGGCCAGCAGGAAAGCGGCTCCGTGTGCATCTCCACGCGCGGTAACGATGGCGAAGTTTCTTATCGCGAATGGCATCCGGTGGGCGCGATTGAGTATGGATACGTCGTGCAGGACCCGCTCGATCCGGACATTATTTATGGCGCGGGCCGGGCGGAAGTGTCTCGGTATCACTGGAGCACGGGGCAGGTGCAGAACGTCACGCCGTTTCCCGTGCGCGACGAGAAAATTCGCACCGACCGGACGCAGCCGCTGATGTTTTCGCCGATCGATCCGCACATTCTTTATACGACGGCGAATTTTGTCTACAAAACGACGGATGGCGGGCAGAACTGGCAGACGATTAGCCCCGATCTCGGGCGGGCGCATGCGGGCGTACCGGCGAACCTGGGAAAAATGGCGGACAAGGATGCGAAGGCGGACAAACAGCGCGGCGTGGTGTATGCGCTCGCGCCGTCGTTCAAGAGCGTGGAGACGCTTTGGGCCGGGACAGATGATGGATTGATTTGGGTCACGCGGGAAGGTGGGAAAAATTGGAAGGATATTACGCCCCCGGAACTCACGCCGTGGAGCAAAGTTACGCAGATCACCGCTTCGCATTTTGACGAAGAGACGGCTTACGCGTCGGTCAGCCGCCTGCGGATCGACGATTTGCGCCCCTACATCTATCGCACGCACGACAGCGGGAAAAGCTGGAAATTGATTTCTAGCGGATTGCCCGCGGACGCGCCGGTGGATACGGTGCGCGAAGATCCCGTGCGGAAAGGTCTGCTGTTTGCGGGAACAGAGACGAGCGTATGGGTTTCGTTTGATGATGGCGATCGCTGGCAATCACTGCAGCAGAATTTGCCGCACACATCGATGCGCGACCTTTTGATTCACGAGAATGATTTGATCGTGGCGACACATGGGCGCGGCTTTTGGATTCTGGACGACATTTTGCCGCTACGGGAAATCAGCGAGAAGGTGGCGAACGAGGACGTCCATCTATTCAAGCCCGCAGCGGCAATTCGAGCCCGGCGCAGCACATATACCGATACGCCCGTGCCGCCGGATGAACCGAACGGCGAGAATCCGCCGGACGGCGCGATCGTAGATTATTTCTTGTCGAAGCCGGCCTCCGGCGCCGTGACGCTGGAAATTCTCGATGGCAGCGGGAAGCTGGTGCGGCGCTTTTCGAGCGAGGACAAGGCGGAGCTGAGCGCAGAGGAGTTGCAGAAGCAATTGATTCCGATTTATTGGGTGCAGCCAATGAAGAGTCTCTCGGCAGACGCGGGGATGCATCGCTGGGTCTGGGACTTGCGCTACCCGGCGCCGGTTTCGACCTCGCATGAGTATCCGATCTCGGCTGTGCCGGGGAATACTCCTCGCGGGCCGTTTGGGCCGCTGGCGTTGCCGGGACAATTCAGCGTGCGCTTGACGGTGAATGGCACAGCCTACACCTCGCCGTTGACGGTGAAGATGGACCCGCGCGTGAAAATTGCGCAGAGCGGACTGGCCCAGATGTTTCAGGCGCAGACGCGCCTCGCAGATATCTACTCGCGAAGTTCAACGGCGCTTTCGCAAGCGCGTTCGGCGCGTGAACAACTCGAAAAGCTATCGGGGAAACCGAGCGCCGGGCTGAACGAAGCCGTGACCGCGCTCAGAGACAAGATCGTAATTCTCCTCGATGGGAATACTGACTCAGAGGCCGGAACATCTCCGCAGGCGACACTCAAACGTCTAAATACCAACGCCGGCGCTTTGTACGCGGAAATAGATCGTGCGGATGCGGCGCCGACCGCTGCGCAGGTGAAGGCGCTCGGAGAAATCGACCGCGATTTTTCTGTTTTGCTGAAGCAGTGGGATGAAATCAGAACAGCTTCCATTCCGGCGCTCAATCTGCGGCTCAACGACGCCCGGCTGCCGGAAATCGTGATTGAGGCAAATCCGCGGGTAGAAGAAGAGCCGCACGGCGACGAGGAGTGAACTAGAAGGTACTGCTGGAATTGGAGTTGTCGGCGGCAATTTGCGCGCAATTCTTCGCGTGAGTTTTCGCAGTCAGGAGAAACGATGGCGATTCTGGTAACCGGCGGCGCCGGCTACATCGGAAGCGTGACGGTCGAGAAGTTGCAAGCGGCGGGCGAGAGCGTGGTGGTTCTCGATGATCTCGCCCGCGGACACCGCGAGGCTGTCACGCGGGAGACGCCGTTCTACCAGGGCCGCGTGGGCGATCGCACGTTGATTTCGAAAATCGCCACCGAGCGCAAGCTCGAATCGTGCGTGCATTTTGCGGCCGTCGCCTATGTGGGCGAATCTGTGGAAAAGCCGGAGAAGTATTTCGAGAACAACGTCGAACAAGGAATCGCCTTCATCGGATCTCTTCTTTCCGCCGGAGTCCGCCGCATTGTGTTCTCTTCCACGTGCGCCACTTACGGCGAGCCCGACCGCATCCCGATCGGCGAGGAATGCCCGCAGTGGCCGAAGAATCCCTACGGATGGTCAAAGCTCTTCATGGAGCGACTTTTCGATTCCTACGATGCTGCGCACGGACTGAAATTCGCATCGCTGCGATATTTCAATGCTGCGGGCGCGACCCAGCGTTGCGGCGAGCACCACGAACCGGAGACGCACCTGATTCCGATCGTTCTGGAGGCTGCTGCGGGGGAGAGGGCCGAAGTGCCGGTATTCGGGAGCGACTATCCGACGCCGGACGGGACGGCCATTCGCGACTACGTCCACGTCGCGGATCTCGCCGACGCGCACATTCGCGCGCTTGAATATTTGCGCCGAGGCGGAAAATCAGATTTCGTGAATTTGGGAACGGGCGACGGCTATTCGGTGCTTGAAGTCATCGAGACGGCGCGGCGTGTGACCGGAAGCGAAATTCGCGTGCGCAAAGAGGCGCGGCGGGCGGGCGATCCTGCCAGGCTCGTGGCCGACGCGGCAAAAGCGCGCCGCGTTCTGGGTTGGACGCCGGGGATGTCCGATCTCAGCTCCATCATCCGTTCGGCCTGGGAATGGAAGAAGCGGCATCCGCGCGGTTACGATTCCGCATAAGGTCTGAGACAAACGATGCCGATCGATCTCATTCGCCCGCGGGGATAAATCCGTATTTCTGAAACACGGCGCGCGCTTTCAAGCCGAAAAGGAAATCGAGAAAACTCTTCGCCCCCGAAACATTCTTCGAAGCCTTGAGCACTGCAGCGGGATAGACGATGAGCGAATGCGATCCTTCCGGCGCCACAGCCTCGATCTTGACCTGCGATGAAGTTCGTGCATCGGTAGCGTAGACAATGCCGGCATCGGCGTTTCCCGTGGCGACGTAAGTCAATACTTGGCGGACATCCTTCGCCAATACCAGCTTGGCTTTCAGCCGCTTGTAGCTCCCAAGGTGCGTCAAAACTTCCTGCGCGTATTTGCCTGCGGGCACGGTCTGCGGCTCGCCGATGGCGATGTGTTTCACGTCCGGACGGGTGAGATCGGCAAAATTCGTGACGAGAGTCTCGCCGTTGGGAACGATCAGAACCAGTTCATTTCTCAATAGATTCTTTCGCGTTTCCGGAATCAGCAGGCCCTCGGATTCGAGCGCGTCCATCTGCCCCGAAGAAGCGGAGATGAAGACATCCACCGGCGCTCCCTGCTCGACTTGCTGCTGAAGTGTGCCGGAAGCGCCTAAATTAAGGTGGATTGCCGTGTCCGGATGTTCTGCGCGGTATAAAACCTGAATTTCGCCGAGAGCATCTTTCAGGCTGATAGCTGCCGAGACGGTAAGCTCCGGTTTTTGGGCGCCGGGCTGGGCAGGTCTCGCGGCGAATAGACAGACCAGCGCCGCCACACTCGCGAACAACACGCGGAGAAAATTCGATCGCCCAATCTTCGCCGGCATCACCAGAGCAGTTTAAGCCCGAACTGCACCTGCCGCGACGACGTCGAGGTGCTGGTGATCGCTCCCGCCGTGCCCGAAACTCCCGACGGAGTGAACACGATCAGATTCGGCGTATTGAAGTTCGCGCGATTCAAGAGATTGAAGATCTCGGCTCGAAACTGCACATGCAGCCGTTCGCGAATCGAAGTGTCTTTCAACACAGAAAAGTCCCAAGTGGCGAGCCCAGGGCCGATCAAAGTGTCTCTGCCGAGATTGCCATAGAATCCGCTATTGGGCGGCGGCTGCAAAAAGGCGTTCGGATCGAACCACTGGCCCGGCTTGCCGAGGATTACCGGTCCGGTGAAATCCGGATTGACGAACGGGCGAACGGGGTTCCGCGTGTCGCCGCTATTCGTGGGGTTGTAACTGAGCTGCGGCGTAAATGGAAAGCCGGATTGCAGCGTGATGATGCTGTTCACAGACCAGCCGCTGACCAATCGATCGCCCCAGCCTCCGAGGCCACTCGCAAATTGCTTCCCGTGGCCAAACGGCAATTCGTATAGCGCGCTGATCACGGCAATGTTTCTCACATCGAAAGTGGCCAGTCCCCAGTCCCCGCGCACATCGAATGGATTCGCCACGAGGCCAGGCGCATTTCCGGCGGTGGTCTGATTCAAGGAATCGCCATCGTCCAGAGTTTTCGAGAACGTGTAGATTCCGCGCACCGAAAAACCGTGGCTGAAGCGCCGGTTCACGTCCAACTGCAATGCGTTGTAGGAACTGTTCGCCTCTGAGAACCAGGTCCACGTGTTTGCCAGCGCAGTATTGGCTTTTGGCGCTCCGACAGGAATAAAGAAAGAGCCCGCGGGAACCGGCGCGTTGGCCAGAGCGCCCGGAAACGTGGATGGATAGGTTGCCGTGCACGGAGACGCGGGACAAATGGTCGGGACCGGTTCGTTCGCATCGATGCCGGTAATCTCGTGGTAGCCGTGCGAGCCGACGTAGCCGACAGTCAGCGCCGTGTTCGGCGAAAGTTCCTGCGAGATTCGCAGCGAATAGGAAATCAACGTCGGCGTCCTCATATCCGGCTGAACGCCCCCCGGCACCAGCTTGGCTCCGGACGGCACAGGCGCAGTGGGATCGATCGGCAGTGAAGCCACCGGCAGCGCCGAGAGGCTGTACGTCGGGTTGAAAGGCGCGTTTTGATCGGCGCGGTATCCGAGCGCATCCTGCAGGTCGTTGTACATCCCAAATCCCGCCCGAATTACGGTCTTTGTGCCGAAGGGACTCCAGGCGATGCCGATTCGCGGCTGCGGCAGGAACTTGGCGTGGTTGACGGTGAACTCGGCGCTTCCGATATGAGGATCGGTCGATATCACTCCGTTGCTGAACGTATAGTTCGCCGCGCGGCCATGCGCTTCATTCCATCCGGTTGTGAATTCATCGCGGAAGCCCAGCGACAAGGTCAGTTTCGGGCTGAGGCGAATCACGTCTTCTGCGTACCAGGCGCCGAGCAGCGACCTCCAATTCATCTCCGTGGGCGCGGGGTCAAAAAGAAAAGTCGCGACGGTCCCGGACAAAAACGAATTGAGGCTGCTAAACGTGGCCTGGCCGAATTGGCTCAGCGCAATCGTCTCGTTCGATTGGAAGCGTTGCAGCCAAATGCCGAAGTTGAATTGATGCCGCCCGTGCGTGAGCGTGACGCGGTCGTCGTAGGTGAACAAATTCCGGCCGATGGTCAAGTTGCTCCCATTGTTGCTGCCGGCGAGCCCCACTTGTGCCTGCGGATTCGAGGCCGCACTTCCGCCCACGACCACCGCGCCCACCTGATGGCCCAGGAGAAAGCCCGGAACATTTGCCGCGGGCGTTCCCGGCGTCGGCTCGCCGGTAAAGAAATAACCGGCTCGCGAGAAGCCGAAGCGCGCGGTGTTCAGCAGAGAAGCGGAGAAGACATGAGTTTCCTCCACGCTCAAAACCTGCTCGCGCAGCGTGACGATGTCCGAACTGAATGGATCGAGCACCGTGGCGGTCACGTCGCCGCCGTCATCAATGGTGTAAATCGCGGCCAGCGAATCGCTGCGAGTGAATATGTGATCGAGACGCACCGTCCCAAAATCTTCGCGGATCGTTTGTTGCGGGCTACTGAAAACTTCCGCGATGCCGGGAGTTCCTGCAGGCGTCTCGAAGTCAGGATCGCTCGCTGAAGGTGTGGGCCAAAGATTCAGCAGCGAAGCGACGCTCGGGTCGGCGGAAGCACGCGCGAGCAGGTCCGGCACGAATGCCGCGGAGGTTTGATGCAGGTGCTGCCGGAACCCTTCGTAGTTGACGAACAGGAAGGTTTTGTCTTCGTGGATGGGGCCGCCGAGCGCGCCTCCGAATTGATTCCGCTGGAATGGAGGCGCCGAGTCTTGATCGAAGAAATTTGGCGCGTCCAGCGCGTTATTGCGCAGAAATTCGAAGGCGCTGCCATGCCATTGATTCGATCCCGATTGCGTGACGATGATCACCTGGCCGCCGGGCCGCTTGCCGAATTCGGCTCCGTAAGAATCGCGCAGCACGTTGAATTCCCGCACGGCGTCCACCCCCAGCAACTGCTGGCTGGTGCCGCCGGGCTGCATGTTGTTCTCCGCGGCGCCCGTATATTCAACCCCATTCAGCAAAAACAGATTCTGCTGCGGGCGATTGCCCGAGACCGCAAAATTATTCCCGGTCGTAGAGTTTGAGACTCCGATGCCGCCGGTTTTCTCCGTCGTGAAATTCACGATGCCGGGATTGAGAGTGAGGAGCAGATCGTAGCTGCGCCCATTGAGAGGCAGGTCCTTCACTTGCTGCTCAGCGACGAGGCCGGAGATGTCCGCCGTTGTTACCGATACCAACGGAGCGTCGGAGTACACGCTTACTTCGGCGCTCACCTGGCCGACGTGCAACACCAGGTCCACGTCCGCATCTTGTCCCACCACCAGATGAATGCCGGCGCGGGTCTGATCGGCAAAGCCCTGTTTGGCGACCCGGACCTCATATTCGCCAATCGGAAGGGAAAACAGTTGATACCGCCCCGACTCGTTAGTCGTCGAAGAGCGGACCGCTCCGGTCTCGCGGTTCGTCGCCGCTACCGCGGCGCCCGAAACCACTGCGCCCGTCTGATCCGTCACGGTACCGGACAGTGTTGCTGAAACCTGGGCCGATGCCGGTGTAGCGAACGCCGCCGCCAGAACGACCAACGGCAGGAACCAGCCAGCCATTTTCCTGATCCATCTGCCCCGGGGCCGCTGACTGGCATTCGAGAATGATGCGGAGAAACCTTCGGCAGATCCACCCAGCATGTTGAACCCCCTTCGAAGAGCAGCGCGAACCTATCGGCGAGTCCGGTCGGGAAACGCGGGCTCCGGCAAAGTGTACGTTTCTATACGATTAAAACAGATAAGTCAAATCATTTTAGTGTGATAAAGGACAGCTCGCTGTTGCGCGGCTGCGCCGCGGGCTTGACAGACGGTCCTCACCACGAACAGAGAAACTGGCCATTCTGGGCTGCCAGAATCAGGAGGTGCAGCTAAGGGCGGCTTCTGCTACCTGACGGATATCCAGGATTGACACAGATTTTAACGGCGGTTTTGCGGGTTCTCACGCTCATTTGA
>CAVPPO010000004.1:0-164158 GCA_963707165.1 uncultured Acidobacteriota bacterium
CGCCCGCCGCGGTGATAAGAGAAGCAAAAACCCGCATCGTAAAGCATAGCGATGCGCGTCCAATATCGCACATCGCGAGCGCCTGAGCGTAGAAGGTTTGCAGATCCCAGCGCCGGGAGCGCAGCTCAGCCCGAAAAATGAAACAAAGCCGCCGCCATATCGTCACGGTGTTCGCACCTGCCCGAAAAATTCTCCACCGCTGAGAAGAGTTGCTTCAACAAGTCCGTCGGCGGCGCCCCACTCTGCGCACCGCACATCGCCTGCACGCTTTCGCATCCAAACTGCTCGCCATCCGGGTCGAATGCCTCCGTGAGACCGTCGGTGCAAAACAGCAGCGAGTCGCCGGGTTTCAAATGCAGCGTCAACATTTCGTAGCTCGTTCCCGCAAACAATCCCGGAGGAATCGCCGAGGCCGTCAGCATGCGGCATCCGTTTTCGTAGAGGTAAAAAGGTCCGGGCATCCCAGCGCTGGCAATTTGCAGCACGGAGGTTTGCGGATCGAAGACCGCATACTGAATCGCAGCATACCGCCGCGGCATGCTGCGGATCATCAATCGCCGGTTCAAGGTCGCGAGCACATCGCTCGGCGGCGTCCCTGTCTTGTGCACGCCCCGCAACGTCCCCACCACCAGCGCCGCGTACATCGCCGCCGGCAAACCCTTCCCGCACACATCGCCCAGGTAAAGCCCAATGCTTCCGTCCGCCAGCTTGAAATAATCCAGAAAATCGCCGCCCACCTCGGCCATCGGCTGGAATTCGTGAGAGATCGTGACCGCCCCGGCGCGCAGCGATTCCGCGGGCATCATCACGCTTTGTATGAAACGCGCCTCGACGAGATCGGCGGCCCTTAGCGCTTCGAGCGCCCGCAATTCCAGTAGTGGCGTAACTGTCTCCATAATTCATTCCGAAGGGGCACACCGGGAAGGGGGATTCGTCGGCTCACATCAGTCTAGCAGGGCGGCGGCGATCCGCGGCGTGAATGTCGGTCGGTGTTTCCTGGAAGTTTGGCGGTGGTATACTCGCGCCCCAGCACTCGCCGCTCCTCATCCTTTCAGCGGAGGAAGATTTGACGCGCAGAGTCTCGCGCAACGGCGCCGCTCCGGCGGCCCGGCGTTACGTTATCGACGATCAAATCGGATTCCTGTTTCGCCAGGCGATCCAGCGCAACACCGCGATCTTCACCGGCCGCATGGTCGAAGCGCTCACTCCCACGCAATTCTGCGCGCTCGCCCGCCTCTACGAAGTCGGTCCCTGCTCGCAGAATCGTCTGGGGCGCTTGACCGCAATGGACGCGGCGACAATCAAAGGCGTCATCGACCGCCTCACCAGACGTGAATTCACCGAAGTCCGCCCCGATCCGAAAGACGCGCGCCTGCTCATGGTCCGCTTGACGCGCAAAGGCCGCGAGACCGCCAAGCTGGCTATGGAGCAGGGCTTCCGCATCACCGCCGAAACGCTCGGGCCGCTCACTCGCGCGGAACAGTCGGCTCTCTTGCGCTTTCTGAGGAAGCTGTGCTGAGCCTCTCCGCGGCCTTCACAAATCCGCTTCATCGGTATACAAATGAATCGCCCGGCCGCCCTTCGGCGGAACTGATTTCGCAAAGTACTCCGGAACGATCTGCATGAGCCTCTATCTCCGGCCGCGGACATTGCATGAAGCCGTTCAAGCCCTGGCCGCATCGCGCGGAGCCATTCTCTCCGGCGGCACAGACTTTTTTCCCGCGCTCGGAGACCGCTGCGCCTCCGGGCCGGTCGTGGATATCTCCCGCGTCGAGGAAATCCGCGGCATTTCCATCGGCCCGGATTCGATTCGCATCGGCGGGCGCACCACCTGGACGGAAATCGCTTCGAGCGTTCTTCCCAGCGGATTTGACGGCCTGAAAGCCGCAGCGCGCGAAGTGGGCTCAGTGCAAATTCAAAATTTCGCGACGGTGGCCGGAAATCTTTGCAATGCATCGCCTGCCGCCGACGGCGTTCCGCCGCTTCTGACGCTTGATGCGCAACTCACTCTCGCGAGCCTCGCCGGATCGCGCACCGTGCCGCTCGCAGAATTCATCACCGGAAATCGCCGGACGCTGCGGCGCCCGGAAGAAATTCTCGCGGCAATCACAATTCCGCGGCGGCTCGAAAATGCCAAATCCGTGTTCCTCAAGCTGGGCGCCCGCCGCTATCTCGTGATTTCCATCGCTATGGTCGCGATTCTTTTGCTGCCCGATGAGCGCGGGCGCATTGCGGAAGCGCACGTCGCTGTCGGCTCGTGTTCGGCGAAGGCACAGCGGCTGGTAGCGCTTGAGCGCGAGCTCGTCGGCAAGCCGCTTGATCCTGGCCTCGGGCGCGTCGCGACGTCACGTCATTTGGAAACACTTTCGCCAATCGATGACGTTCGCGCCACGGCCGTTTATCGCCGCGAAGCTGCGCTCTTGCTCGTGCGGCGCGCTCTCGAATCCTGTATCGGAGGCGCCGCTCATGCCTGAAGTCGCGGTGGCCATCTCGCTGACGGTAAATGGCCGGAGCATCGCGGTGCGGTCTGCGCCGATAGCGCGCCTCTCGCGCGTCCTGCGCGAAGAACTCGGCCTCACCGGCACCAAAGTGGGCTGCGACGCCGGCGATTGCGGCGCTTGCACGGTGCTCGTTGATGGCAAGCCGGCCTGCTCCTGCCTGCTTGCGGTCGGCCAACTGGATGGCGCCTCGATCACGACGCTCGAGGGCCTCTCGCAGCATTCCCCGAAATTCGCAGCTCTCCGCGATGCGTTCCTCGAACATGGCGCAGCGCAATGCGGAATTTGCACTCCGGGCATGCTCGTTTCCGCCATGGCGCTGCTCGAGTGCAATCAAGCTCCGACAGAATTGGCAGTAATGGACGCGCTCGGCGGCGTTCTCTGCCGCTGCACGGGCTATCGCAAGATCATTTCCGCAGTTCTCGATGCGAGCGCCGCTCGCTCCGGTCTCTCGCGCAAAAATGGCGGAGGCCTCGCTGCAGCGGCAAATGGTGAACGCATCGTAGGCCACCGCATAGTGCGCGTGGATGGCGCACGCAAAGTGGACGGCACGGAAATCTATGGCGCCGATGAAGCCCCGGCCGATTCGCTCGTGCTGCGCGTGATTCGCTGCCCATTTCATCGCGCGCGATTCCGCTTCGGCGATCTCGATAAATTCGTTGCCGCGCATCTCGGAATTCACGCCGCATTCACCGCCAAAGATGTCCCCGGAAAAAATTGCTTCGGCGTGATTCCCAATACCGCCGATCAGCCCGTTTTCGCCGTGGACGAAGCCCGATTTCGCGGCGAAGCCGTCGCCGCAATTGTGGGCGACTCAGGCGCCATAGCAGAATTTGACCCGAAAGATTTCCCGGTGAGTTGGGAAGAATTGCCACCCATCACCACGCTCGAAGAAGCGCTCGCGCCCGATGCCGCGCAGATTCACAGTCATCGTCCAGGCAACGTGCTGGTGCGCGGCCGCGTCGTTCGCGGCGATGTGGAAGCGGCACTCGAGCAGGCCGATGTCGTCGTCGAATCCGAGATTGAAACCGGCTTCATCGAACACGCCTATATCGAGCCCGAAGCCGGTTTCGCCCGCCGCGTCGGCGACCGGATCGAAGTGCAAGCCTGCACGCAATCGCCCTATATGGATCGCCAGGACATTGCCGCGATCCTGGGCCTGCCGCAAGATTCTGTGCGCATCATTCCCACAGCAGTCGGCGGCGGCTTCGGCGCAAAACTCGATTTATCCGTGCAGCCATTTCTGGCCATCGCCGCCTGGCACCTGCGCCGCCCCGTGCGCATGACTTATTCGCGCGTCGAATCCATCATGTCCACCACCAAGCGCCATCCAGCCCGCATTCGCGCGCGCGCCGGTGCGACCAACGACGGCCGCCTCCTCGCGCTCGATTTCCAAGCCGATTTCAATACCGGCGCGTACGCTTCCTGGGGCCCGACGGTTGCCTATCGCGTCCCCGTTCACGCCTCCGGTCCTTACAAAGTCCCGCACTATCGCGCCCTAACTCGCGCCGTGCATACGCATCTCGTTCCGGCCGGAGCTTTCCGCGGTTTCGGCGTGCCGCAAGCCACGATCGCCCAAGAGCAGCTTTACGATGAACTCGCCGAGCGAATCGGCATCGATCGCCTCGAATTTCGCATACTAAATGCGCTCGATGATGACAGCCCCACAGTGACAGGCCAGATTTTTGGCGAAGGCGTAGGAATTCGCGCCTGCTTTGAAGCGCTTCGCCCGCATTGGGTCGCGGCCCGCACCGCAGCCGCTGCCGCGAACGCATCGCCTGAAGGTCCGCTGCGCCGCGGCGTCGGCGTAGCAGGCATGTGGTACGGCTGCGGCAATACTTCGCTGCCGAATCCCTCCACCATGCGCGTCGGCCTCAAGCGCGACGGCCGCATCGCGCTGCATCAGGGCGCGGTGGACATCGGCCAAGGCTCAGCCACAGTCGTCACGCAAATTTGCGCCGAAGCTCTCGGCGCCCCCATCCAGCACTTCGATCTCATCTCCGGCGATACCGATCTCACTCCCGATTGCGGCAAAACTTCCGCCTCGCGCCAAACTTTCGTCAGCGGCAAGGCCGCCGGAATGGCCGGAGCGCAATTGCGCGCCGCGATTCTGCGCCTAGCAGGCGCGTGCTCCTGCGCGAAGCTCGAATTCGCTGATGGCCACGTCATCGTCGAAGAAAATGGCGCGCGCCGCACCATCGATCTACGCGAATTGCCGCTCGACGCGCGCGGCTACGTCGCCTCCGCCGAAGCCACTTTCGATCCGCCCACCACTCCTCTCGATAAAGATGGCCAGGGTAATCCTTACGCCGTCTTCGGCTTCGGCGCGCATCTCGCCGAAGTAATCGTCGATATCGAACTCGGCACCGTGCGCGTCCTCCGCATCGTCGCCGCTCACGATGTCGGCCGCGCCATCAATCCCACTCTCGTCGAAGGCCAGATCGAAGGCGGCGCCGCGCAAGGCTTGGGCATGGCCCTGATGGAAGAATTCTTTCCCGGCAAAGGCGAGAATCTCCACGATTATCTGATCCCCACAATCGGCGACATGCCCCCTGTCGAATCGATCCTCATCGAAGATCCATCCTCGGTCGGTCCGCACGGCGCGAAAGGCATCGGCGAGCAAGCCCTGATTCCCACCGCCCCCGCAATTCTGAACGCAATTTACGATGCCACCGGCGTGCGCATTCGGCGAATCCCCGCCACGCCCGACCGCGTGCGCGCCGCCATCCTCGCCGCGGCGAAAGCGAAAGCAGGCGCGCATGATGCCTGAAGACACCATCCGCTGCGACGCCTGCCCCGTCCTCTGCTACATCAAGCGCGGCCACACCGGCGCGTGCGATCGCTACGCGAATCACGAAGGCCAGCTCGTGCGCGTCGATCCGCATATCGTCCTCAATCGCGCCGTCTCCGAAGGCGCACCGGTCGTAGCCTTTCTCGATTCCCAGCGCGATTGGGATGGCCGCGTAGTCAAAGGCTCCGACACTTTCATCACCGCCATCGGCGCGGGCACCACCTATCCCGATTACAAGCCCGCCCCGTTCATCGTCTCCTCGGAAGTCGATGGCGTGGACATGGTCACGGTAGTCACCGAAGGCATCTTCAGCTACTGCGGCGTGAAAGTGAAAATCGATACCGACCGCCATCTCGGCCTCGAGCAGAATCTCGTCCGCGCCGAAGGCGAGCCGGTCGGCCACGTCACCACCGGCGAATATGGCTCGCAGATGCTTTCACTAGGCGGTGTGCATCATCTGACCGGCGGCGGAAAAAAAGAAGGCCGCGTCACCTGCGAAACTCTTCTCGATCTCTGCAACGGCAATCCCGTCGAACTCAAAGTCGATGATGGCGCGACTGTAATCGTCCATGCCGGCAAGCCGCCCATCATCAATGGCGCTCTCGAAGAACGCATGCGCGTCGGCTGCGGCTCGGCCACCATCGGCATGTTCGCCCGCCAATGGTTCGGCAAAGTAGATGAAGTCGTAGTCGTGGACGATCACATCACCGGCGTGCTCTCCGAGCATCAAGCCGGAAAGCTTCTCGGCGTACGCGCCACCGGCATTCGCATCAAAGGCCGCCGCTCCACTCCCGGCCGCTATTTTCAAGTCGCCGAACCCGGCACCGGCTGGGGCGGCACCGATATTTCCGATCCGCTTTCGATCGTCACCGGATTCAAGCCCGCCATCGCCTGGCCGCATCTTCGCCTGCTGATGATCAGCACCACCGGCGAACAATTCGCCTACTACGAACTGGACGAAAAGCTGCGCCCCGTCGAAACAGAATTGCCGGCAGCCCTCACCGAATCCGTAGCCCGCATCCGCGAAAATTGCGAGCCTGCACTTTGCAACGTTCTCTTCATGGGCGGCGCGGGCGGCTCGCTGCGCGCAGGCGTCACGGAAAATCCCGTTCAACTCACGCGCTCGATCAAACACAATTTCACGCGCGTCACCTGCGGCGGCGCCCCCGTCTACGTCTGGCCCGGCGGCGGCATCACCTTCATGGTGGATGTCACGCGCGTCCCCGCCAACGGCTTCGGCTACGTTCCCACTCCCGCGCTCGTCGCCCCCATCGAATTCTCGCTGAAGCTCAAAGATTACGCCGCGCTCGGCGGCCACATGGACTACGTCCGCCCGCTCAGCTCGCTAGCCGCAAAAAGCAATCGCGCCGCCGCCGAGCCGGCCGCCGCGAAGCCGCGCCCCGCCGCGACGTACACGCATCGGAAAGATCGGCCATGAGAGAGCCGCCCGTAATGCGCTATCTCCCCGATGGCCGCCGTCTCCATTTTCACGATGGCCCAATCGATCTAATCCTCGAAGCGTTCGGCGCCCCCGCAGCAAATCGAAGCCGCGTATCGCGCCGCAGCAAAGCGATTCGTCACGGTTCTCGACGAACTCTGCAGCGAACTCCCGCTCCTACGTTCCGCCGCGCGCCCAGATAGCCCGCGCCCGCAAGGCCGCAGTCGCGCAACGAATGGCCGACGCAGTCGCCCCTTCGCCGCGCGCCACTTCATCACGCCCATGGCCGCAGTAGCAGGCGCCGTAGCCGAAGAAATTCTCGCCACGATGACCAATGCCGCCGACGCTCTCCCGCGCCTACGTAAATGACGGCGGCGATATCGCCCTGCATCTAACCCCCGGCGAATCCTTCTCCATCGGCATGGTCGAGCGCCCCGATAGCCCGTCGCTCTTCGGCACCGCCCGCATCCAGTCCGCGCATCCAGTCCGCGGCATAGCCACCAGCGGCTGGCGCGGCCGCAGCTTCTCCCTAGGCATAGCCGACGCCGTAACAGTCCTGGCCGCCACAGCCGCCCAAGCCGACGCCGCAGCAACAATCATCGCCAACGCCGTAAATCTCCCAGGCCACCCCGCAATCATCCGCGCCGCAGCAAACGAAATCGCCCCCGACAACGACCTAGGCAATCGCCCAGTAACCCGCGCGAGTAGGCGAACTCACGCCGAGCAGAGATCGAGAGCGCGCTAGACCGCTGGTGCAGCAGTAGCGAACGAACTTATAGCCGAAACTCAAATTCAAGCCGCCGCGCTAAATTTATGCGGCCGAACCGCAGTGTGTAGCGCCGTCCTTCAGGCCGGCAGCTTTTCCACCGAAGATGCCAACCCCGTACGCGATCTCGCCGCCGAATCGTCCGCATTGCGCCGGAGTTTCACCCATGCCTGAAGTCCATCTCCGCAAACGCCTAATCATCGTCGAAGAAATCTTCCACGAAGGCGGCCCTCCGCCGTATCTATCTCTCCGCCGCGCCGCCGCCCTGGCCGTAATCCAAAATCCCTACGCCGGCAAATACGTCGAAGAAATCGCCGCGTTCATGGAAGATCTAAAGCCTCTAGGCCTCGAAATGGCGAAATCGCTAGTCGCAGCCCTCGGCGGCGACGCCTCCATCATCGAAGGCTACGGCAAAGGCGCCATCGTCGGCGCAAAAGGCGAACTCGAACACGGCGCCCTCTGGCACGTCCCCGGCGGCTACGCCATGCGCGAAATTCTAGGCGGCGCAAAAGCCATCGTAGCCTCCACGAAAAAAGTAGGCGGCCCAGGCGCCCGCCTCGATGTCCCCATCACCCACATCAACGCCTCCTACGTCCGCAGCCATTTCGATTCCATGGAAGTAGGCGTAGCCGACGCCCCCCGCGCCAATGAAATCCTCCTAGCGTTGGTAATGACCACAGGCCCGCGCATCCACGCCCGCGTAGGCGGATTAAAGGCGTGGGAAATCAAAGGCGAGGACGGCCTGCGATGACCGCACCGCGAAATCTCGCGCAGCGGAATGGTTTCCGTTGCGGCGCGGTCGCGCGGAGCTCCAAGGTTTTCGTAGGGGCGGGGCTTGCTCCGCCCGCCGAATGACGCCAGCCCGAAAAGAGGCCCATCTATGATCGCCAAAATTCGCAAGCTAGCCACATTCGTCGAAGAAACCCACTCCGAAATGGGCCGCCCAATCTCCCCACCCACGCGCCGCGCCGCCGCCGTAGCAGTAATCGAAAATCCCCACGCCGGAAAATATGTCGAAGACCTAAGCGATCTAATGACCATCGGCGAAGAACTAGGCGCATTACTCACCGAAAAAGCCGTAGCCGCCCTAGGCATCCCCGGTCCGTCAGCCGAAAGCTACGGCAAAGCCGCCGCCGTAGGCGAAGACGGCGAACTCGAACACGCCGCCGCAATCCTCCATCCCAAACTAGGCACCCCAGTCCGCAAAGTCCTCGGCAAAGGCGCCGCCCTGATTCCGTCCAACAAAAAACGCGGCGGCCTCGGCGTCCCCCTCGACATCCCTCTCGGCCACAAAGACGCCGCCTTCGTCCGCAGCCATTTCGACGGCATGGAGGTCCGCCTAAACGACGCCCCTCGCGCCAACGAAATCATGGTAGCCGTTGCGGTAACGGATAGCGGCCGCCCGCTGCCAAGAGTAGGCGGCCTGAAAAAAGAAGAAATCAAAGGCGAAGATGGCCTGCGCTAAAGGCTCGCTCTCCGCGCAGTCTCAGCGCCCTCAGCGTCTCTGCGGTATGTCTCCTGTTTTTCCCGTCTAAACGATCGCCGGCACCCGTTCCGCCGGCGGCGTATTGCGGCTGCGCTGCGAACGCACCACGCCATCAATCACCGTCATGCCGATGCCCGGCAAATCACCCAGCCGCACGCTCTCGAGCAATGTCTTCCCCGCCGAGTGCTGCGCCCGATCCATAAAAACAAAATCCGCCGCCCGCCCAACTTCAATCAATCCGCAATCAAGCTTGCGCATCCGCGCCGTATTCCCGGTCGCAAAGCAAAACGCCATCTCCGCCGGAATCTCGCCCACCGAAGAAAGCATCGCAATCAATCGCACAATTCCCAAAGGCTGCACTCCCGACCCCGCCGGCGCGTCCGTCCCCAAAATCACGCGCGCCAACTGCTTCAATTCCGCCGCCGTCCGCAAAGTCAAAAGCGCCGCGCGTTCATTCCCGTTGTGCACAATCTCCAATCCGCGCGGCGACCGCTCGCACAAATCGCGAATCTGATCGTCGGGCAGCGCCGTGTGCCCGCCGTTGATGTGCCCGATCACGTCAGCATCCGCCGCCAGCACCACGTCGCGGTCAATCAAGCTCGATCCCGGAATCGACGGCCCCCCCGTATGAATCGTGCTCTGCATCCCATATTTCCGCGCCCACGCGACCATCTGCCGCGCCGTCTCCCCATCCTTCACGCTGCCAAGCCCAACTTCGCCGAGCAAAGTCACTCCAGCCTCGGCCAGCGACTTGAAATCCTCCTCCACCATTCCATGCTCGATCACCGGCGCCCCAGCCAAAACTTTCACCCCGCTAGGCCGCAACGAAGCAAACGCC
This sequence comes from uncultured Acidobacteriota bacterium, assembly GCA_963707165.1. Classification (GTDB taxonomy): domain Bacteria; phylum Acidobacteriota; class Terriglobia; order Acidiferrales; family UBA7541; genus Palsa-147. The sequence goes on from CAVPPO010000004.1 coordinate 9,818, forward strand.
CGCTGCGCGCAAATCGCCATGGCCTTCAACCCGACAACATCCTTAGGCCGCCCCGGCGTATGCACCTCGCCAGCCGAAATCATCGAAGTCACGCCGCCATGCAAACAGCTATCAATCCAGCCAATTTGATTTTGCCGCGGCGTCCAATCGCCCGACACAGGATGCACATGGCTATCAATCAACCCAGGCGCCACAGCGGTTCCCCGCGCATCGATGACAGTCGCCGCCCCAACCGTATCGAGTTCCTTCTCCTTGCCGACCGCCGCAATCCGCCCGTCGATCGCGATGATGCAATCCGCGTCCAGGATCGGTTTCGCCAGATCGCCGCTAAGCAGCAACCCGATATTGCGCACAACCAATTTCGCCGCACCCGCCGTTTTCGCCGCGTCATCGTGGGCCATAAAGTTCCCCCGGCTGTTTGTATACAAGCAGCCCGCCCACGGCAATCAAATTATCGAGTAGCACAGGCACTCCTGCCTGTGTCGGCCCGCGCCAGCATGTGAACGGCAGCCCATTCACCCCTTCCCGCGCCCGAGTTGCGCGCCAGCGAGTACGCTTCGTGGGAACCCCACACAGCCAGGAGTGGCTGTGCTACCTATGCCACTCGCCGTTTGAATCCGGCAATGTTTAACCGAAACAAGGGTTCAATTAAATTTTCCGTAACTCCAACAAAACAAACGGCGGAATTTTTTCTAACCGAAACAAAAATCAAAGCTGCCGGTTAGCTTCTGTCCTTGGCTTTGGCCGACGGAGCCAATCACGCATTTGCACAACACATGTCTTTTTTCGATCGGCAGCTGCCATTGGAACGATTGCCGTTTCCGAAGGCCGTTTCCGACGTAGGGGAGGGCCGGGTTAGCCCTCCCGCGAGCGGCGACCCTCAGCCGCTCCCCACCACGCGCCCAGCGCGTGGCCCCGTCCCAGCCAAGACGCCAAACCAAAAGCGATTGTGAAGCCCGCCAAAACCGGGCGGCGCGGGAGGGCTAACCCGGCCCTCCCCTACAAAACCAACCCGATCGCCGCGAGCGGAATCGCCGCCGGCATCGAAGCCACGCATTTTGCACTTGCTCCTACATTTCTAAATTTTCGGCGCAGACGTACAGTGAACTCAGAAAAGCCAGCCCCGCGCTTAGGGACTGCGCACTACCGCATCGAGGGTGGCGCAGCAATTACCAACTGTCAATAGTCCCTTGGATCTAATTTGAGGGGGTACTGCGTAGAGGTTCGGAAATTTGAAATTGGAAAAGGCCCAAGCCCGCCGCGCGTCTGCGCGCTTTCTTCAAGCTCCAAGTCTCCCGCATCTAGCGTCCAGAAGGCGCCGAACCCCCGACGCTTCCCAAACCCCAACACCGGGAAGGATGCGGCGTCCTCGAGAGCAACCCCCTCCGGAAAAAGCTGGCCCACCTACCGGTTACTTCGTCGTGATATGCTCATATCGGTACCACACCTGCTCTGCTGGAGTAGAAGAGTGTCCCGAGCACCGACGATTGCTTCGGATGGCCTTCCCGCAAGGGAGACAGGTCCGTGGGTCCACGACAAAAAATACTATCTCGAGCGATATCTCACAATTTCAACTAAAGGCGTTGGCCCAAAGTGGAAAGGAAAACTGGCGTACGTCGACCTGTTCTCGGGCCCTGGGCGAAGCATCATACGCGGTAGCGGGGAGGAGGTCGACGGGTCACCGCTCGTTGCACTGAAGTGCTCGTTCGCTTCGTATGTTTTCGTTGATTCGGCCGACGTCTTGGCAACGCTGAAACAACGACTAAAGAACCATCAGAAATTCGATAACATCACATTCATTCCTGGGGATTGCAACGAGGTGATAGACGGGGTCAGAGCAGCGTTACCGGCAGACCATTTGACCCTCGCATTCGTCGATCCAACCGGCCTTCACATTCATTTCTCGACGATTAATCGGCTCGTGAACTCACGAAGGGTGGATCTGCTAATGACCATCCAGTTCGGTATGGGAATACGGATGAATCTTCACCAGTACTCTCGCTCGGAAGGCGAAACGCTGACAGCGTTTCTGGGCAACGATTCCTGGCGAAGCGATGTGAAGGCAGGCGCTACTCCGTCAGCGATCGCGCACCTTATCCTGGATCGCTACTTGAACCAGCTTCGTACGTTGGGATATCAGACTGTCGACGATCGTGAAATTCCGGTACACAATGACCAGAATCTTTTGCTCTATTTTATGGTGCTTGCAAGCCGACATCCCAGAGCCCATGATTTCTGGAGAAAGACTACACAAATCGCAGCATCCGGTCAGCGGAAACTCGATCTTTAGTCGAATGCGAAGTCGCCAATGTCTCTGAATTCATCAATTGAATGGACGGACGCAACCTGGAACCCAGTCCGGGGATGCACTAAGGTCAGTCCCGGCTGTGCGCACTGTTACGCCGAGACGTTCTCAGAGAGGTTTCGCGGGGTCCCGGGACATCCGTTCGAGCAAGGGTTCGAGCTGCGGGTCGTGCCCGAAAAGCTCAACGAGCCCCTGACGTGGCGCGCGCCTAGAAGGATCTTTGTGAACTCGATGAGTGACTTGTTTCACGAAGGCGTTTCGGACGAGTACATCGCCGCGGTCGCGGACGTCATGGTGGAAGCCAACTGGCACACCTACCAGGTGCTCACGAAACGGTCGCAGCGGATGCGGGATCTGCTCGAAGTTAGGCTCCGTCGAGCCGCCGCGCAGCCTTACATCTGGTGGGGAGTGAGCGTCGAAAATCGGAGCTACGGAATTCCCAGAATATGCGATCTGCAGCTCTCGAACGCCTCCGTTCGATTTCTTTCGGTCGAACCGCTGCTTGAAGATCTCGGCCAAATCGACCTGTCCGGCATTCACTGGGTAATCGTTGGCGGCGAGAGCGGAGCCGGCGCCCGCCCCATGCGTCGCGAGTGGGTCATTTCGATCCGAAAGCAGTGTCGGATACGCGGAATTCCTTTTTTCTTCAAACAGTGGGGAGGAGTACGGAAATCTCGCACTGGTCGGCTGTTGGACGGCAAAACATACGATGAGATGCCTCGCCGGGCCCCAATCGGCGGGTGGTCCACTCACGACCCTGACGCAAAAACTCCAACGCGTTGACCGTACGCCATCGGCGCGTGGGCTAGCCTGCGGAGTAAACGAAAATGAAACCTTATGATTCGAATGTCACGAGGATACGAAAAGCACTTGGAATTGCTCGGAAGAACTGGAAGAAGTGGATCGATGTTTTCGAGCACAATGGTCCGATATCTACAAATCCGCTGCTTGCTCAACAGAAGATGTTTGCTTCCTTCTGTAAGGAATACAGCGTTCACCGGACGATACGCGGTGGAAAGCAGAACGATTTCCGTCGCACGTTACAGGAGTCACCTGGATTTAGAAAGGCCATTAGCGCTGGATGTGGGCGGGAGCTTGACAGAATTGAAGGCGTACTTAGGAAGGACTTTGGAACTCGGAACGGCAGAAACCACATGATCTCAGTGTTCTCGAAGGTAGCGGCCTTCTTAAGGCCAGATCGATTTGTGGCGTGGGACCGCTACGCAAAGAATGGTCTCTACCGGGTATTAGGCCCGAATGCTTCTTTGCGGTTCAAGACTTACGCTGAATATCTCGCTGCGTTCGACCACGCTTGGAGGGGTCGGCCAGGAAAGAAGATTAGGGCCTATGTGAATCGCGTCCGCACACGAGGCGCCGTTGAGCGCGAGCCGCGCTTCCAACGTCGCGTTCTAGATATGTGTCTGATGATGTGCGGCGGGCGCAAACTGTAAGGCTTCGGGCGTGAGGGGAAGGGACGCAAGGCCCAGCGCTAAAGCGCGGCGGCGGAGGCGAAGCGTTTTCCGGAGCGCTTCCCGATACAAACCATCGGGACGCAAAAGGCGCGAAAGCGCTCCTTCCCCCGCATGAATGCGGGGGCTCCCTCCGTGGGGCGACGCGAAAGGGCGGGAGAGACGAACATGATCCCAGTGACGATAGCGGTTTTGCTTTTCGGCGCGGCGGTTTTCGGCATCGGATTGCTGGCGGCGAAAGCCCTGCACGACGCCCGAACTCGCGCTCCTCAGCCCGAGCGCAAAGATATGCGGGAATTGGCCAATTCCCGGATTCCTGGGTGAAGAGCAGCGTACTTCTGCAAATCCTCCGATCGCGGCCGGGTGCTCCAGTCAGTTCAGCACGAGCTTCAGCAACAAGCGCACGCCCTGCCACGTATCGCTTCTTTGGCTTCCCACAAGATGAGAGGTGTGATCGCCAGCGCAGCAATTGGGTCAGCCCAAGTCACATGCCAAACTGCGTTCACCGCGAGGCCCAACAGCGCAATCAGCGAAAGATAGGCGCACAGGCCAGACTGGGCGGCATCTGCTCGGAGCGCCGCGCTACCTGTGGCTGCCGACAACTTCCGCTTTTCTTTGGCCAGCCACGGCATGATTGTGGCTGCGGCAATCAGAATCCCGACACCCACATAGCTTGGTCTGGGTGCGTTTCGTCCGAGTAGGCACATTGCCGAAACGACGATCACGTATCCGGCCAACAAGAAGAGCAATGCACCCGCAATCCGCGATGCATTTCGTTCAGCGCGGCCATGGGCAAGGGGGGCGCGAAACCGCCACAGTACAACCGCTGCGGAAAGAAGTTCAATCGCACTGTCTCCGCCGAACGCGAGAAGGGCAGGGCTGTGCGCGGCCCACGCCGCCAATAGAGAGACGCCGGCCTCGACGCTCATCCACACAATTGTAATTGCTTGAATCTGTTGAATTCGGCGGAGTGTATATTGATCTGCGACCCGAGATATCGAAACCATACCGCTATTATGACATCGGCGAATCGAAAGCCGTAAGGGATGAGCACTGGATTCAAGCGAAGCGCGATGATGTAGCTCCGCCTGCGCAGTACCCCCTCAAATTAGATCCAAGGGACTATTGACACTTGGTAATTACTGCGCCACCCTCGATGCGGGGGGCAGTCGCGCTGTCGCCTGAAGTGCGGGCGGCTCAGCCCGGTGAGTGACCATGTTGCGCGCGAAATGCATCTTTATGTAGCTCATCTCTTCAGAGATGAGGCTGTTTGGTTTTGGTTTGGATTTGGTTTGATTTGGATTTGGTTCGACGGCGAATGGGGCCGCGGGGCCGACAGCCTACTGCCAACGGCCTCAGGTCGGAAGACCTGAGCTACATTGGCGGCCCGGGAGGCAATTTCTAATCGGTACACGAAATTATTAGAAACGGCCGTAACCCCAAGAAAACAAATGACGGGAGGTGCTTCTAATCGATACAAATCACGCCTTTTTTCAACTCGGCGGTCTCTGCGTCTCTGCGGTGCGCCGTTGGCGGTTCTTCCGGCCTCGAACCTCCGGCATGCGCATTTCTAATCGCGTGCAAAATTATTAGAAATCGCCGTAACCCACACAAAATAAAGACGGAGGCAATTTCTAATCGCGTCAAAAACACGCCTTTTTCGACGCGGTCTCGCGCCGCGCTTGTAGGGGGGCGGGTTTACACGCCCCCGGGTTGGTTTTGGGTTTTGATTCGCTGCGGCGAGTGCGCGGCCTGGACGGCGAGACCGAAAACCCAATGCCAAACCGGGCCGGTGTGAACCCCGGCCCCTACGAAATCGCCGGTGAAGCGGATCGATGCCGGGACATCCATTACGCTTTGTGGTTTTGCGGGGCGATGGAGAGCAATGCGCGCTTGGTTAGCACCTTCACCATTTCGCGGCGGTATTCGGGGGTTAGGGCTGACGTCGTTAGCGGCTTGGAGATGTTGGCGGCGGCGTCGCCGGCGGCTGCGGCGGCGGATTCGTCGAGCGCGTGGCCATTTAGGAGATTGTGGGCGTCGGGGACCAGGAATGGGGCTGGATTTACCGCGGTGATGGCTACTTGCGCGTCGTTGATGTGGCCATTGCTTTGGCGGAAGGAGACGGCTACGCCTGCTAGCGGGTAATCGATCGAGCCGCGGACGCGTAGCTTGCGATAGGCGCCTCGTTGGCCGGCGGTGGCGCGGGGGAGAAAGACGCGCGTTACCAGCTCGTTGCGGGCCAGGTTCATGCGGGCGTCGCCTTCGTTTGTGTAGAAATGATTTAGCAGGACGCGGCGGACGCCTTTGGGGCCGGCGATTTCGATTCCGGCGCCGAGGCAGAGTAACGCGGGGGGCGTGTCGGCGGAGAAGGCGGCCCAGCATTTCGTGCCGCCGGGGGCGACGTGGCAGAGATCGCCGTCCTTCTTGATGCAGAAGCCGCAGGATTGGCGCCAGGTGAGCGATTGGTTGTACCAGAGGCAGCGCGTGTCGAGGCAGATGTTGCCGCCGAGCGTGCCCATGTTGCGGAGGATGGGGGAAGCGACGGTGGCGGCGGCTTCGGTCAGCACCGGGTAGTCGCGGCGGAGTTGCGGATGGCGCTCGATCGCGGTGAGCGTGGTGAGCGCGCCGATTACTGTGGCGTCGGGATCTTCGCTGATGCCGCGCAGTTCGGCGATTCCGCGGATGTCCATCACGTAGCCGGGAGTGAAGAGGCGCTGGCGCATCGAGGGAATTAGATCGGTGCCGCCGGCGAGAATTTCGAGATCGCCTTCGTGGCGCGCGAGAAGGCCGACGGCTTCGTCGATCGTGCGCGGGCGGAGATATTGGAAATCGGCGAGGCTCACGCGCGGTCTCCGCCGCGCTTGCCGGTGGGCGGCGACGCATCGCCGTCGCCATTGCCGGCTTTTGGCGCAGCGCTGCCGTTGCCGGATTTCGGCGCTGCCGCGCCGTTGCCGCGGCGATGCGCGATTGCCAAATCGCTCGCGTGGCGTTTCGGGCCTTTGCCGCGGAAGATTAACGAGCCGCCATGTTCGCGGAAAGTTTTTGGGTCCGTGGGATCTACGCCGCCGGTCATTTGGATTTTTTTCGCGCCGGCTTTTTTCGCGCGCAACGCGGAGAGAACGCGCTCGGGAGTGAACGGCGATTCGCGCAGGCGGATGCCGACGGCGTCGTAAATGGCGTTGGCGATCGCGGGGATTGCGGCGGCTAGCGAGCCTTCGCTGGCTTCTTTCGCGCCGTACGGGCCTTCGGGGTCGATGCTCTCGACGATGATGCATTCGATCTCGGGCGATTCGGTGGAGGAGGGCGAGCGGTATTCGAGCATGCCGGGATTCATCAGCAGGCCGTCTTTCCAGACCATTTCTTCCTGGAGGGCCTGGCCGAGACCCATCCAGACCGAGCCGATGACCTGGCCTTCGACGGAAACGGGATTTAGCGCGCGGCCGCAATCGTGCGCGGCCCAGATTTTGTGGACCGTGACTTCGCCGGTCTCTTCATCGACGCTGACGTCGGCGACTTGCGCGGAATAGGAATACGCGGGCGAGGGGCCGACGCCGGCGCCTTTGTGTTTTCCGCCGCGGGCTGCGGGCGGAGGAGCGTAGGAGCCGGTGCCGCTTAGCGCGCCGTGGAAATCGATGGCGGAGACGACGGCTTCTTCGAAGGACATTTCGTCTTTCGGAGATTCGTCTTTGCGTTTTTGCTGGACTGAGCCGCGGAGGATTTGGCCTTCGACGTGGCCGCTGACGGTCGGCGCGTTTTGTTCGGCCGCGGCGGCTTCGGCTCGCTGCGGCTTGGCGCCGTTGGCTGCGATGCCGCGGCGTTTTTTTCCAGACGCGGTCGGCGCGCATTTCTACATCTTCTGCGGCGCAATTCATGCGCTTGGCGGCGGCTTCGATGATTTGCTTGCGGATGGATTGGGCGGCGCGGAGGGTGGCGTTGCCGTTCATGAAAGTTACGCGGCTGGAGTAGGAGCCGATGTCGATCGGAGTGAGATCGGTGTCGGCGGCGACGACTTTCACGCGCGCGAGCGAGCAGCCGAGAGCTTCGGCGGCGATTTGCGCGACCATGGTGTCGGAGCCCTGGCCGATGTCGGATGCGCCGGTGTAAATCACCACGCCGCCGTCGCGATCGATTTTTATATTTACTGTGGAGTGCGGCATGTCGGAGCGGATGATGGAATTTGCGGCGCCGCTGACGTAATGGCTGCAGGCGATGCCCAGGCCGCGGCCGCGCGGGAGTTTTCCTTTGCGCTCGCGCCATTTCGAGCGGGTGAAGACTTGCTCGATGCATTCGGGCAGGCCGTAGCTTTGCACGCGCAGGCCGTTGACGGTGATCGTCGGCGGCTTGAGGAGATTGCGGCGGCGAATTTCTGCGGGATCCATGCCGATGGCGGCGGCGAGTTCGTCGAATTGCGATTCGAAGGCGAAGCGGACATTGACGGTGCCGTGGCCGCGCATGGCGCCGCAGGCGGGCTTGTTGGTGAGGACGCGATAGCCGTCGTAGCGGATGTGCGGGATGTCGTAGAGCGCGCCGAGCAACGCGCCGGAATAGAGAATGGTGACGACGCCGTAGGAGCAGTAGGCGCCGCCATCTTGAATCACGCGCGCGGCGACGGCCATGATGCGGCCGTCATTTTTCACGCCGGTTTTCAGATCGACGATGGTGCGCGGGCGTCCGCGATGGGCCCAGAAAACTTCTTCGCGCGTGTAAGTGATTTTTACCGGGGCTTGCGCTTTGCGCGCGGCGACCGCGGCGATGATTTCGATGGGAATCACTTCGCTTTTGCCGCCGAAGCCGCCGCCGACGAGCGGCTTGATCACGCGAATTTGCGACATCTGCATTTCGAGGACGATGCTGAGCTTGTGCTGGAGATAGTAGGGAACTTGCGTGGAGGACCAGACGGTTAGGCGGCCTTGTCCGCCGGTTTGCGGATCGAATTCGAAAGCGGCGAGAGTGGAATGCGGCTCCATCGCCGCGTGCGTTACTTCGTTGGCGATGTAGCGGCCTTCGATGATTTTGTCGGATTCGGCGAAGCCTTTATCGGGATCGCCGAAAACGTGGTGATAGTCCTTTTCGATATTGTGCGGGCGCTGCTCGTGAATCAGCTCGGCTTCCGCTTTCATGGAATCTTCGGGATCGAACCAGGCGGGCAGCGGTTCGTATTCGACGTCGATCAGCTCGAGGGCTTTTTCGGCGATGGCTTCGGTTTCGGCTACGACGCAGGCAACGTTGTCGCCGATGTAGCGGACTTTATCCACGGCGAGCGCGGTTTCATCGTGGCCGACGGGAAGAATTCCGTATTGATTCGGGGCGTCCACGCCGGTGACAACGGTGACGACGCCATCGAGCGCGAGCGCGCGGCTCGCGTCGATTTTTTTGATGCGCGCGTGCGGATAGGGCGAATGCAGGATTTTGCCGATCATCATTCCGGGAACGCTGAGATCGTCGGTGTATTTTCCCTGGCCGGTGGTTTTTCCGGCGGAGTCAATCAGCGCGATGGATTTTCCGATGACGGAGAATTCGCTCATTTCGCCGCCGCCACTCCTTTTTTCTCCGCGTCAATCGCCGCTTTGATGGCCTGATACATTTGCGTGTAGCCGGTGCAGCGGCAGAGATTGCCGCTGAGCGCGCCGCGAATTTCTTCTTCGGTGGGATTGGGATTTTGATCGAGCAGCCAGTGAACGGTGATCATGAATCCCGGCGTGCAATAGCCGCATTGCGCGCCGCCCCAATCGCCATAGGCTTTTTGGATGGCGGCGAGGCTGCCGTGATCGGCGAGGCCTTCGACGGTGAGGATTTTTTGTCCTTCGCAACTTGCGGCCAGCATCGTGCAGGAATACATCGGCGTGCCATCGACTTGCACGGTGCAGGCGCCGCAGGAGGAATCGTCGCAGCCGCGTTTTGAGCCGGTGAGATTGAGATCCTGGCGCAGAGCGTCGAGGAGGAGTTTGCTTGGCTCGCAGGCGAATTCGTGATTGCGGCCGTTGACGTTGAGAGTGAGGAGAACTTTTTCATTGATACCCTGCGCGAGGGTGGTCAGGTATCAGCCGCGTGAATTCTTCGGCGATGCCTTAAATCTATTCTAGCGCATGCAGAGACGCATTTCTGAGCGGTGTCCTCATTTCGGGATGATGAGACGGAAACTCAGCGGCTAATGCCGAGTTGATTCGACGTCGGTCGCGGCGCGGCGCGGCTGAAGAGGTTGCGGAAAAAGTCGGGCAGCAAGGAAATCGACTTACAAAGGCAGAGGCATGGGAGATTACAAATTTCAGATTTGAAATTTCAGATTGAGGAAACGGCAAATTCCAGTGCGAACGCCGACGCCAATACGAATACCAACGCGAATGCGAATTCAGATCCCTCGCCCCTAAAGGGGATTCGGGATGACGGCGTTTTGCCCAGGTGGAGGTACCCGCAAAGACAAAACCAAATGCAATTGCAAATGTTATTGCCAGTTGCCGAAGAGGATGAAGGGGGCCCAATAGTAAGGATGCGTATAGCCGGATGCGACGGTCGCGGTTTTTGTTTGGACGCCGCGCTGCGAGATTGCTTCCACGTGAACTTGCGCCGTGAGATCGGGCTTGGCCGCTGCGGGCGCGGCGCCGCCGCTGGAATTTGTTAGCTGGCCGTGCAGAAGTTGGAGTTGGGCTTGGCGCAACGCTTCGGCTTTCGACATTGCGTGGTTGGTGGTCCACAGGCGATAGAATTCCTGCATCATCAAGCCGGTGCTGGCGTCATTCACTTCCCAGAGGCTTGCTACCACCGCTTTTGCGCCTTTTTGTTGCGCGAGGATTCCGAGGCCATCTACTTCGCGGCCATCGCCGGTTGAGCCGCCCATGGCGGTGTCGCAGGCGGAGAGAGTTAGAAGTTGCGTGTCCGTGAATGTCAGCTCGGGATCTTCGCGGAGTTCTGCGAGAGTGAGGTGCGTGCCTTCGGTTGATTTTCCGCCGAGCAGAGAAATGAATAGGTTTCGTTTCCCGGCTCGAAAATCGAAATGGCTGGCGATATGCACCAGCGGATAGCCCTGGCCGAGAGCCTGCTTCATGGAGTCTTCGGTGAACGCGGCGTCGAGCATCAGGCGGCCGGGCAGAACGCCTTGCTTGTCAGCCGTGCTCGGATCGCGCACCACACGATTGAGTTCTTCGGGAACGGAGGGAAGCGCGGGAAAATTTCCATAGGCTTTCGAAACGCCCATGGCCAGGCCGCGCCAATTTTGCACGTCGGGGCGTTCGGCTAAATGAGAAATGCTGGCAGGAGTGAAAACTTCGTTGCGATATTTTGCGACGAGATAATCCTTGCCGTCATGCAGCGCGGCGACGGGAAGATAGCGCAGGACATCGTCAAGCGACCACATCAATGTAGTGGCTTTTGCGCCTTCCAAATCATCCGCCACCGGGCCGACCAGAATGCGATAAACTCCTGCGCCAGCGGCAACGGATTCGATCGCGGATCATCGAGCGCCTGCCGGAAATCGAGGACCTTCTTACGCAGATCGGCGGCGTGATGGGATATTCGCGCGCCTGCATCACGGACGAAGTGACCAGAATGACGCGGTATTTGTCTTCGCCAACCAACGTGTAGAGAGCAACGGCGCCGGTTCCGAGTTGCCGCAAGATGCTCTGCATGCCGCTGGCGTTTTCCTGCAGGCTGGCGACGTCTTGCTGCGCTTGCTTGGTCTTGCCCAGATCGGCGTAAAGTCTATTCAGAAATTGATTCCATTCCTGATTGGCCTGCTTCAATTGAGCGGAAAGCTCGGCGAGATGCTCGTCTTCTTCCGCGGTGCGCGAAGGCTTTGCGCGCAACGAAGCCCACTCATTGCCGATAGCAGTAATTCGATTCGCCATGATCTTCATACTGTCGATTGGCGTTGTCTTCGGTGGTCGTCAGCGTCACCGCGGAATTCAGAGAATGCTGCCTGCTTGCCGTCGCGGCGTATGAATTCAAAATATTCCTCGTCCTTGAGCAAACCCAGCACCTGCTGCGCCTCCGGCAAACGTCCGGCGGAAATCAGCATGCCGGCAAGAATCGCGATACGAAACCGTCTGCGAATCCACGAAACTCTTTTCGGATTCCTTGTCCAGCCCATGAATATTTCCGCGGATCTGCTGAAAGCGGTTAATCGCCTGCTTGCCGAAAAAGATTGCCGTTTCCATCTGGCCGTGGTCGCGCCAGAAAGTCATCAAGCGGCTGAGAGTGACGCCTTCGTCGAAAGGCTGCTTTCATCTGGTGATACAGACGCGAGGGCCTGGCTGAAGATTTCGAGTGCTTTGTCTTTTGTCGCCCAGTTATTCGTAGTCGATGCCCAACGGAGTGAAGCGCGGTCGCTTGCGCCAGCACGGACATCCGCTTGCTGCGCCAATTCCAAAGAACTTGTAGCAGGGATCGAGGCCTTTTGCGGCTCGCCGCGATCCATCTCGATATTCGCGATGTTGTTCAACACAATGCTTTCATCGGTGAGATCGCCGGCCTTCTCGAGAGAAGCCGCGGCTGGCGCGTAGTAGTCGAGCGCCTTGTCGTAATGTCCGAGCAGTTTTACGCGAGCGCGATATCGGCCAGCTCATTTCCTTTCCGCATCGGTCATCGTTCACCGTTTTTAGAAGTTCGAGCGCTTTCAGGCAGGCATCGAGCATCTTTTGAAACTGGCCCAATTCTTGATAGATGCCGCCTATGTTCGAAGTCATCGAGGAGGCCATGGCAAGCTGGCCCGTCTCGAGAAAGACGGCGATGGCTTGGTTGTCGTAGTCCAGCGCTTCGCGGATTTGCCGAGGATAGTCGAGGATGTAACCAATGTTGCTGAGCATCACGGCTTCTTCCATGCGATCCCCAATCTCGCTTGCGAGTACGGGAGGGCCTCGAGAAAACCGCGCAGGCTTCCTTCGCGATCGCCGCGCATCATCTCGATGCGAGCCAAGATTATTGATGGCCGCAGCCAAAAAGTTCCGGCGCGCCATTGGATCGCGCTAATTCGGCGCGCTGCAGCCCGAGTTCCTCGGCTTTGTCCAGCTCGCCGACATTCGCGCTGACTCTCCCGGCTTCATTGAGCGCGACGACTCGCTTCATAGGGATCCCCGGCCTGCATCCATAGCGGCGCCGATTCCTCATATTTCTTGCTTGACTGCTCGCCAGCATCGGCGGTCTGCTGGCCGTCGAGTTCTCCGGCGGCCATAAAAATGGATTCGGCGCGCAGACGGATTTTGTCTTGCTCGGTGGGCGCGCGCGGCGCATCGAAGCGAAGTTTATATTTTCCGGCTGGGAGCGGTTTTATCGCCGGACGCAATCTCGAGAATATAAGTCCCGAGTGCGTCGCTGACGTCGAGAGTTGCTCGAGGCCGAACTGGCCGTTGGGGCTGTCCATCAGGCGATTGGCTTTCCGTCGGGGCCGTGCAAGTAAGCACGACATCGATGCCGTGCTGCTCGACGGTGGCGTGCAAAAATTAGCATTTTTCTCGGCGCGAATGGAGTAAGTTTGCGTCTCGCCGCCTTGCATAATTTTTTCGAGCGTTATGCCGGCAGTGAGTTCCACTGGAAGCGGCTTCGGCGGGCGCGCTGGCTGCCGGGTTCGACGAGTCATCGGGCGGAGTGCTTGTCGGATTGCTATTGGCCGCGCGCGGCGGGCGCTGAAATTACCAACACGCCGGCGATCGCGCAGGCCGGCACCGCATTAATTTCCAGCAGTGGACCTCAGGTGAACACCTGCGGCCGACGATTTTTCCCTGCTCATTGCAGATTCTCCGGTGAGATGCGTGCTGCTAATTTCGATAGCCGCTGCAACTCCGAAAGGCGGCCCGGGTGTGTCGGCGAATTATTTGGTTGGCGTCCGGACGACTCGCTTTACCAGCTACATTCATTTTTCGCCCGTGCGCACCGAAGTCAATAGAACTGGGGTTGAAATGTGCTCAATTGACATCGCTGGGTCGGGACACGCGAGTTTCGCAGTTCGGTTCATCCAAAATGCGCTCTACGACGAGATCTGCTGCGTGGGAAGCGGGAGTGCATCGAAATTGAGCGAGTTGGACAATTAGGAGACGTGTGTGACTTGACGGTTGGTTGAGACAAAAACGCCGGCCGACAGGTACGGGTGAACTTGGAGCCGGCGCGACGGACGTCGCTCCAATATGGCACTTGTGGGCGGATACGGATTCGGCGCAGCGTGGTGCTGAAGAGGAGAAATGCGGCCGATGACGATGGTGACTACGCAGAGACGCGAATGTGGGGATCATTCACGCTGTGAGCCGGAGAAAATTGCCGCAGTGCGGGAATTGATGCGCGAGTATGGGGATTCGCTGGGCGTGGACCTTTCGTATCAGAATTTTGAGGAGCGAACTTCAATCGCTACCCGGCGAATATGCGCCGCCGCGGGGGCGCTGCTGCTCGCGCTGGACGGCGAGGAAGGCTGCGGGTTGCGTGGGGATTCGGCCGCTGGCGGAAAAATTCTGCGAAATGAAGCGGCTTTACGTGCGTCCGGCATGGCGCTCGACGGGTCTCGGGAAGCGGCTGTGCACAACCGCGATCGAGGAAGCGCGGCGGGCGGGGCACCGCTTCATGCGGCTGGACACGCTTCCCTCGATGATTGCGGCGCGAAACTTTATGCCGCGCTCGGATTTCTCCCGATTGCGCCTTACTACCGAGTCCTGTTGCCGGCACGGCTTTTCTTCAGCTCGATTCCTGACAAACTCGGCGGCTGATTGATTGCTTGGCGGGAAAACGCGCGACAAATGGGAACGCTGCTGCATCTCGAATACGGCCCGGCTGAAGCCGTGCCCACGGAGCTTGCTGCGCGGCAAATGAGCTGTGAAATTCGTCCGGGACTGATCGCGCGATACTCTATGTTCTTAGTGGCGTCGGAGTGAGCGATGTCTCGATTTTTGAATGCGAGCGGCGGGGTCTTCGGCTGGCGGATTGGGCTGGGATCGTGCCGCCGCTAGTCGTTGCGATGGCGCTCGCGGGCGCGCTGACGGCGGATGATGCGAAGATTTCTGCGGCGGAGAAAGCGCAATTCGAGGACGCCGTGTCGAAATTTATGGCGGAGAGTCATGCGCCGGGAATTTCGGCGGCGGTGGTCGAGAATGGCGAGCTGGTTTGGTCTGAGGGATTTGGGCTTGCCGATCTCGAGAATTCCGTTCCGGCGACTTCGCGCACGCTTTACCGGCTGGGCTCCGTTTCGAAGCCACTCACGGCTACCGCGGCGATGCAGCTTTGGGAGCGCGGCAAGATTGATCTGGATGCGCCGGTGCAGAAATATTGCCCGGCGTTTCCGCAGAAAGAATGGCCGATCACTACGCGCGAGCTGCTTGGGCATCTGGGCGGGATTCGCCATTACAAATCGGAATCGCAGGACGATCCGGAAATCGGCAACACGAAGCATTTTGAGTCGCTGGCGGACGGAATCAAGTTTTTCGCCAACGATCCGTTGGTTGCCAAGCCGGGAACGAAGTTCCACTATTCGACGATGGGCTACACGCTAGTCGGCTGCGCGATGGAAGGCGCATCGGGCGAGAAATTCGTGGAATATGTCCGCGAGAATGTTTTTCTGCCGGCGGGGATGAGCGAAACGCAGGCTGACGATCTGATCGCCGTGATTCCGCACCGCACGCGCTACTACTCGAAGGACAAATCCGGGCGCGGTCGTGAACGCGGATTTGATCGATTCGAGCTACAAAATTCCCGGAGGCGGATTCATCTCGTCCGCGGACGATATGGCGCGATTTGAGATTGCCGTATTCTGGACGATACGTTGATCAAGCGCGCGACGCGCGACATCATGTGGACGCCGCAAAAGACCGCGGATGGACTCGCAGAATGGTTACGCGCTGGGCTGGGGAACCGGAACGCATGACGGCGTGTTTGAGATCGGCCATAACGGAAGCCAGCAGGGAGCGAGCACGGCCATCATCGCTCGCTCCGGAAAAACGCGATGCTGTGGTGGTGCTGATCAACATGGACGAGGTAGACGCCCACGCGCTCGCCGATCAATTGTTCAAGCTGGTTCTGCCGCGACTGCCGCAGCGAAGAATTGAGCGGCTGGGCAGACGAAGCGGGCGGAGATCTGCGCTTAGGTTTGCCGATACCGGGGAGAGCGCTGCCGCGCAGAGGTTTCAGAAGAGCAGCGATTTGGTTCAATAGCGCTGCGTTCTTCGTCACGTAGGTGTGCGCTACGTCTTGCAGCGCCGCGAGATTTGCCGGGCTTGCGTCATCCATCGCCCCGAGGCAGGGCTAAGATCTTGTGGCTGGAGACGGAAGTACTCGCAGTCGGGAAGCATGCCGAGCTCGTAGTCCACGGCTTCGGAAGTGCTGTCCATAAGGACCGGGCACGATTTGCCGCGCCCAGCCGAAGCAGTCCCCAGCGTTTTGCTTGATGGTAAGAGATGTGATCCTGCACGTTGCCGGTGCCGACCGCACGACGATGAAGCGCGGCGCGGCGGGGTAAAGGCGACTGCGCCTCCGCATAGGCCGCCATCGCTGGATTGTTCACGAAAACGCCGCCATCCACGAGCGCGTAGTTTTCGTTGCCTTTGGTAAGATGATTCGGAGGGAAAAATGTGGGCGCGGCGGAAGTGGAGCGGGCGATGTCGGTGACGTTCCAGTCGTAGCTGGAATCTTTGCGCGATCATGTGGCTTTTGAAAAAGAAGGGAAGCCTGCGATTGCAAATCGTAGCTGGAGATGAGCAGCGGCGTCAGCGCGGATGAGAATTTCGTAGCGCCGAAAAATTTGAGCAGGCAGGCTTCCAGGGCCGCGGGCGAATATTTTGGCCCGAATGAGTTCGTGCAGGCAGCAGTGAACCAGCTCTTGTGAAAAATCGCCGGGCCGTTTTGCACGTAGAGATTCAACAACTCGGCGGGAGTGTACGGCTCCGTTTCCCTTGGAGGCCGTGCCGATGCCGAGAGCGATGATGCCGCCGGTGGAAGTGCCGGAGATGAGGTCGAACACTTTGTGAAGCTCGGCGCCGATTTGTTTCTGCAGCGCGTCGAGGATGATGGCGGGAATGATTCCGCGGATTCCGCCGCCATCGATCGAGAGAACTTTGATTGCCCCCGAAGGGTCCGGCGCATTCGTCATCGGCGGTCCTTCCGCCGCTTTTCATGCGGCGGCATTGAGGCAGAGATTATCTCATGCATTATATATTGTCAATTAGTATCTCAAGTGAGAATGCGCAAGCGTAACACGCATCGCTGGGAAGTTTCAGAAGTTCCGACGGAGTTGCGCGGCGCTTGAGCTTAGCCCTATGGCGGCTCTTTGGCTGGGGCCAGTATGATGTGCGCCCGGAGGTGGAATGAGGATGCGAATTCGAGCGCTTACAATTTTCGTGGTGATTTTGGTTGCTGCGATCGCGCGGCCCATCACAACGCACGCGCAGGCCGGCGCTGGCTCCGAATCAGGCGCGCGTGGTGAAGTACCGCGGCACGATCGACAACGTGAAATATGTTTACGGGACGATGCCGCCCGTCGAGCATCTGCGTCCTGGCGACACTCTGGAGACGAATACACTGGATGCTTTCGGCGATGTGATTCAGAAGCCCGGCGACACTCTCAGTATGACCAAAGGCGATAATCCGCTGACTGGGCCGTTCTATATTGACGGCGCCGAGCCGGGCGATACGATTGCCATCAAAATTCTGTCGCTGGAGGTGAATAGCAATCAGGGCGTGGGGGGATTTGCTCCCGGCTTTGGCGCGCTCAACTCGACCGACTACACGCCCATGCTCAATCCCGCGATACCCGAGCGGCTTTATTTTTATCCGATCGATCACGCTTCGCATACCGGCAGTTTTCACGCACAGGATTCGAATTTTTCGGTGAGCATTCCTTTGCATGAGTTTCTCGGATGCATCGGAGTGGCGCCGGCGGGCGGTGAGGCGCGCAGTTCGGTGGTGCCGGCGGAGTTTGGCGGGAATATGGATTCGTCGGAAGTCAGCGTCGGAAATATTCTCTATCTTCCGGTGAATGTGGCCGGCGCGCTGCTTTTCATGGGCGATGGACATGCGGCGATGGGTGACGGCGAAGTGTCCGGGTCGGCGATTGAAGTTCCGCTGCGGGTGCGTTTGCAGGTGGAAGTGATCAAGCACAAAGCTACGAAGTGGCCGCGCTTCGAAAATGAAAACGAAATTATGGCTGCGGGAATTTACCGGCCTTTGGATGATTGCTTGCGGATTGCGTTTACGGAATTGGTGAAGTGGATGCACGAGGATTATGGATTGTCGGAATTGGACGCTTACGAGCTGCTCTCGAAGGTCGGCGACGATTCATTTGCCGGAGATGGTGGATCCGAATTACGTGGTGATCGCGAAGATTAATAAGAAGTTTTTGCCGCCGAAGAAGAAATAAACGTCGCAACGGTCGTCATGTGGCGCGGCCTTCAGATGGGCATTGCACGCGAGTAAGATGCCGGCCTAAAAGGCCGGCGCTACATAATGCTTACCGCTGGGATTTGCGGCCTGCGGAGACGTCGGCCATGAATTCGGCGGATTTGCCGCGCGGGATGCTGAGCGTTTTCCAGTTTGCTCCGGCGAGATGCTTCGCTAGAAAAACGATCTGCCCGATGTGCATGCGCGTAGTGCGCGACTTGGCGATTGATCGCCTGCATCACGGAATGTGGCTCGGTGCGGATAAGCACATCGTGCGCGTGAGATCGGCGTCGCTCAGCGGTTCGAGCGCCGCGAACACCAGCCGCCAGCCCTCTTCCCACATGGCCAGCAACCCGCGCGCGTTGCCGGCGCGGCTTCGAATTCCGTGTCGCGATTTCGATTGGGCTTCTCGCCATCACTCGAGAGGAAATCGGTCCAGCGCGAGCGCATGTTGCCGGCGATGTGCTTCATGATGATGGCGATGGAATTCGATTCGGGATCGAGCGCGGTGTAGAGCTGCTCGTCGGTCATCTGCTCGATGGCGCGGTCGGCCAGGCGTTTGTATTGGCGGAAGAGAGCGATCGAATCTTTTACGTAGGAAGTTGTGAATTCGTGTGCCATGCGCCGATTTTCCGGCGGCCGCGGGGAAAAATCAACTATTGGGATTGCGGAGAATTGGCGACGGCTTCAAGTTCGTCGCTCACTGAGAAATACGCGCAATCGGGATGATGGAAGACGAGCGCGCTCACGCTGGCTTCCGGCTCCATCATCATTCCTTCTGTTAGGTGCACGCCGATTTCTTCGGGGCGCAAGAGCTTCCAGAGACCTTGCTGGTCGTCCATGTTGGGGCAGGCGCCGTAGCCGAAACTGTAACGCTTGCCGCGATATTTCGAAGTGAAGCGCTCCTGCATGGTCATGGCGGGCGGATCGGGAAAGCCCCATTCTTCGCGCAGGCGGCGATGCAGCCATTCGGCGCAGGCTTCGGCGGTTTCGGTGGCGAGAGCTTGCGTGGCGTGGGCTTTGAAATATTCGCCGGCTTGCTTTTCTTGCTCGACGCGCTCGCGCACGCCTTCGCCTGCGGTGACTACGAAAAGCGCGATGTGATCGCGGGCATTTTCTTCGCGATCGAGAACGTAATCGCTGAGGCAGAGCCCGTCGGGCTTCGCTTGGCGGCCGAAGCGGAAAGTGTGCAGCGGCGATTTCGCGCCGGGCGTGAAGAGATGGATGGAATTTCCATCGCGCTCGGCTTCGAAGAATTGCCAGACGCCGCGCGGCTTCATCCACTTGGCGACATCTTGCTTTACTTCCTCGGTCTTGTGATAGAGCTCGAGTGCTAGCGGATTGCGATCGTGCAACGCCTGCGTGAAATTTCCTTTGAAGCCGAGATTGCGGCCGTAGAGCATGTAGGGATTGATGTAGGTCCAAATTTCGGCGAGATGCGGCAGAGCGCGCGCTTTGCGATCGAGATACGGCGCGGGCGGAATGGGAATGTCGGTGCGTATGCGCGAACTGCGCGCTTCGCCTGCGGGCGCGTGCGGCTTCTCGCTGACGGCGGCCGGCTGCGCACCGTCGCCGTTGGACGCGACCTCGACGAGCTTCTCGCGGCCGGCTGGGTCCATGATTTCGTTCATCAGGCGCAGGCCGGTCATCGCATCTTTGGCGTAGAGAGTCAGGCCGGCATAGCTCGGCGCGATTTTCGAGCGCGTGAATTTATCGGAAAGCGCAGCGCCGCCTACGAGCAGCGGCAGCTCGATTCCGGCGTCGCGCAAGTCGCCCGCCGTGGTCACCATCTGCTGCGCGCTTTTCACCAGCAGCCCCGATAGCCCGACGGCATCGGGCGAATGTTCGTGGCAGGCGCGAATCAATTCTTCGGGCGGAACTTTGATGCCGAGATTCACCACCTCATAGCCATTGTTCGCGAGGATGATCTCGACGAGATTTTTGCCGATGTCGTGAACGTCGCCTTTCACGGTGGCGAGAATGATTCGGCCGCGCGCGGAGGATTCCGATTTTTCCATGAAGCGCTGGAGATGATTGACGGCTTTCTTCATCGCTTCGGCGGATTGCAGAACTTCGGCGACGATCAGCTCGTTGTTGTTGAAAAGCCGGCCGACCTCGCTCATGCCCGCCATCAGCGGCCCATTGATGATGTCGAGCGGCGCCGTGCCTTCGCCGCGCTTGCGCTCGAGATCGGCGATGAGGCCGTCCTGGCTGCCTTCGATGATGTAATTCGAGAGGCGCTGGTCGAGAGGAAGATCGGCGGCCTGCTTTTTCTTCTTCGTGGCGCCTCTAAAATGATCGGCGATGGCCGCGATGTGAAATTGATTGACGGCGATTTTCTGCTCGCGGCTTTGCTCGCGCCAGTCTTCGGGCACGGCTTCGAGCGTCGCGGACGCCGGATGACCGGCCGGAACTTCGGCGGGCGGCGTATTGAAGAGAAGATGCTCGGCGAGGCGGCGCTCTTCTTCCGGAATCGAAGCAAAGCGTTCGATTTTCTCCGCGTTGACGATCGCGAGGTCGAGGCCCGCTTTCGTGCAGTAGTAGAGAAAAACGGAATTGACCACTTCGCGCGCCGCTGCAGGTAGGCCGAAGGAGATATTTGAAATCCCGAGAATGGTTTTGACGCCGGAGATCTTCTCTTTGATCAGGTGGATCGCTTCGATGGTCTCGACTGCGCCGCCGATGTAATTTTCATCGCCCGTCGCGCACGGAAACACGAGAGGATCGATGATCACGTCTTCCACCGGGATGCCGAATTTCCCGGCGAGCAAGCGGCAGGAACGCTCTGCGACAGCCAGCTTGCGCTCGCGCGTGAAGGCCTGCGCTTGCAGCTTGTCTTCGTCAATGCAGCCGACGACGAGCGCGGCTCCATACTCGCGCGCCAGCGGGCAGACGCGCTCGAATTTTTCCTCGCCGTCCTCGAGATTTATCGAATTGATGATGCTCTTGCCCTGGCAGTAGGTGAGCGAGAGCTCGATGGATGCAGCGTCGGTGGTGTCAATCATCACCGGCGCTTTGATCTTGCGAATCAGGTTTTCGTAAAAGGGCGGGATGTCCTTGGCTTCATCGCGCTCGCTGCTCTGCAGGCAGACGTCAATCACCTGCGCGCCGTTGCGCACCTGCCGCCGTGCGATTTCGGTGGCTTCTTCCCATTTTTCTTCAGCGACGAGTTCCTTGAAGGCGCGCGAGCCGATCACGTTGGTGCGCTCGCCGACCAGAAGCGGCCGATTCGATTCATCGGCTTCGACGAGCTCGATGCCGGAATAATACGAACGATGCGCGGGCGCCGGGATTGCGCGCGGCTTGCGGCCCTTCACCATCTCCGCAAGCGCGCGAATGTGCGCAGGCGTCGTTCCGCAGCAGCCGCCGACCATGTTCAGCCAGCCATGCTCGACGAAGCGAGCGAGCTGCGCCGTCAGCGTCTCCGGCGTTTCGCCGTAGGTGCCGTCTTCGCGCGGCAGCCCGGCGTTTGGATAGCAGGAGATGCGCGTCGAGGCGATTTCGCTGAGCGTGCGAATGTGATCGGTCATGAATTCCGGGCCGGTGGCGCAATTCAAGCCGATCGAAAGCAGATTCTGCCGCGCGATCGAAGACCACAGCGCATCCGCCGTTTGCCCGGCGAGCATCGTGCCCATCGGCTCGATCGTGCCGGAAACCATCACCGGAATCTCGAAGCCGAATTCTTTCTTCACGCGCCCAATGGCCAGCAACGCCGCTTTCACGTTGCGCGTATCCTGGCACGTTTCAACCAGCAGAATATCGGCGCCGCCTTCTACAAGCGCCTTGGCCTGCTCGTAAAAATTCTCGCGCAGCGCGTCGAATGTGATTCCGCCGGTGACGGAAATGGCCTTGGTGGTGGGCCCGATCGATCCGGCCACAAATCGCGGCCGCGCCGCAGTGGAAAACTCATCGGCCGCGCGCCGCGCCAGCTCGGCCGCCGCGCGATTCAACGCCGCGGTTTCTTTTTCTAGATGATATTCACCGAGAACGATGCGCGTGCCGCCAAACGTGTCGGACTCGATGATGTCCGAGCCGGCTTCAAGATAGGCGCGATGAATATCGAGAATCGCATCGGGCCTTGTTCGCACGAGCACTTCGTTGCAGCCCTCGAGAGCCGGCCCGCCGAAATCCTCCGCCGTGAGATTCTTTTGCTGCACCATCGTGCCCATGGCGCCATCGAGCACGAGGATGCGCGACTCGAGCGCGTCGAGTAAGGCTTGGCGGCGTTGGGCTCTGTCGGTCATCGGATACGCGCTGAGGCGCGATAAATAAAGTTTAGACGCGCCCACGGTGGGGAGCCAGCGTAAATCGCCCAATGGTGACTTTGAGCGGTTGTATGACGAAGGAATGAAGCTGAAGGACGCGCCTCAGTTGCAAGGCCACGCCCGCGAACGGAAGCAAGATTACGTGAGTCGGTCTCGGTCAGTCTCCGACAGCCGCGGCCGCATCGGGCGGCGGCAGGATGGTTTCCTTGCGATTGTGGCGCTGCGAAAGCCCCGCTTCGCGGATCTTGTAAATGAGCGCGCGATAACTGATCGCCAGCTGTTGCGCGGCCTTGCGGCGATTCCAGTGATTGGCGGTCAGCACTTTCAGAATCAGCTCGCGTTCCATTTCGCGCACTGCCTGCTTGGCGATGCGTTTCAGAGGAATCGTGCCATTTTCCGGAATCTCGTACGGCAGCGACATCGGCCGCGGCGGCGCGGATTCCGTGCGGAACGCCTCTTCGCTGCCGAGAATCACGTAGCGCGCAACGCGGTTTTCGAGTTCGCGGATGTTTCCAGGCCAGTCCGAGTCCTGGAACATCTGCAGCAGTTCGCGCGAGGGAAGCGGCGCGCTGCGCTGGAATCGCGCATTGAATTGCGCCAGGAAATATTCGACGAGACCGGGGATATCCTCGCGGCGATCGCGCAGCCGGGGGAGATTAACGCTGATCACGTTGATGCGATAGAAAAGATCGGCGCGGAAGCGGCCAGCTTCAATTTCATCTTCGAGGCGGCGGTTCGTGGCGCAGATCACGCGCGCTTCGATTTTCTTTTCTTCCTGGTCGCCAATGGCGCAGAACTGCCCGTCCTGCAGCACTTGAAGCAGCTTGGCTTGCAGCGAAGAATCCAGCTCGCCGATTTCGTCGAGGAAGAGCGTCCCGCCGTTGGCCATTTCCACGCGGCCGGGTTTCGTGTTGTAGGCGCCGGTGAACGCGCCCTTGCGGAATCCAAAAAGTTCGCTTTCCAGCAAAGTGCCGGGAATCGCGGCGCAATTCACTTTCACGAACGGGCCGAGGGTGCTCGGCGAGAGATGATGGATCAGCCGCGCGAGAACTTCCTTGCCCGTGCCGCTATCGCCTTGAATCAGCACCGGGACATTTGTCCCGGCGACCTTCTCGATCTTCTGGCGGACCGCGCGCATTACTTCGGATTGGCCGAAGACGACGTGCGAAGAGGGTCCGTCCGGGGCCTTGTCGGGCACAAAGCCGTCCACAATGTTGTCTACTGCCATGGTCCCAAGTCTCCTGAACTCACGGCCAGCCCTTGACCCGATTCCCCGAGGGCAAGCCTTTGTGTAATCGACACTTCATACCTGCACTCGCCCGGCCAAACGGGGTCAATCCGGGAATGAGCCGCTGTGGATGACGTAGGGCCGTCGTGCGCGCCGTAACTCCAAAGCTGCCAATGGATTATGACCTAGGTATAGAACCAGGCCAGAGTTGCGCAAAGGAGTTCTGATGTGTGCGGCGCTCCCGTTAAAAGTAGGAAAAGTGTTTCACAGCAGAGAAATGCGGTTACTCGGAGGGAAGACCAAGGCTGGGAAGGGGCTCTTGGAGCGCAGAAATTTATTTCTGCAATTCCTCGGAACTCTTACACTTTTTGAAGCGACAAGTGCGACACGAAATCGCGCGCCTCGCGCTAGCGTTTCGGGAACATCAAGTCTTCCAGCAGATCTGCGCGCGCCTTCTCGTCGGAGGCAATCACGGTGAGCAGGTCGGCGACGGAAATCATCCCGTGGAATCGCCCTTTCTCATCGACAACCAGCAAATGGAAGATGCCGAATTTCTCCATCAATTGCAGGCAAGCATCGAGCGGCGCATCCGGCGGCACGGTAACAAGCTGCGCGGTCATGATTTCGGTCACGCGCATCCATGCCGGGCACTTGTTTTCCGCGGCGACTTTATCGGAAATGTCGCTCTGCGAAATCACGCCGACCAGCTTTCCTTCTTTGTTGCAAATGCCGGCGGAACGCACGCCGCGATCGCGCAAATAGCGCGCTGCATCGTGAACCGTAGCATCTTCGTTGATCGAGAAAATTTCCTTGCGAGAGGCGATGAGGTCCGAAACTTTCATGGAGCCCTCCTCGAGCCGAGAGTGGCGCCATCCTAAGACCAGCGATGGCATTCTTGCAATCGAAAACTGAGCCGAAAGTCTGATGCGCGGAGGTGAGTGCCGGACGCGCGCGAGCGGGCGATGGAGCCGCGCGAAATAGCGGCGAGAACGGAATTGCGGAACGAAAGGAAAACTCGAAGGGAAAACGCGGGGCAGCCGCGAATTACGCGGTCTTGCCCCGGATGATGTCGTAGCGCTCGATCACGGCGGCGACGCCGATGCTGTCGGTGTCATCGCCTTCGCGCTTGTCCACGCGCACCACGCGCCCATGCGCGCGCACGAAAACTTCAGTGCCGCGCGTGATTTCTGCGGGAAGCGTAAGCGTGAAATCGAGTTCGGTGCCGGGTGCCATATCCTTACTCATGATGAAGTAGACGCCGCGCGTGGAGATGTCGCGGGTCTGCCCGCTATGCGAACCCGGTTCGCGGTTGATGGGCAGACGGACGAGTACGGGCAACGATAGGTCGTATCGGCGTGCGGTGCGACGCTCCGTCATTCCGGTAGCTCCCTCAGTGCGCAAATGGGCGTAAGATTCCCCGCTACAAGGGGTTAGCAATCCTGCTTCCAAATGCCGGCGCGGCCTCCGAAACTCGCCTATGCCACGGCGCGCCTTCCTCAGCAAATCTTTTGGATGGCCGGATTGCTCTGGGTTGCCCAAACCCGTTGCAAAGACAAGGGAAGCCTGCTTGCGTGACTCGCGGTCAAGAATTCCCCCAAGTTCGCGAATCGCGACTGCGCCTCCAGGCACTTCCCTGGCGACGCATCTTAGCTATGAAGACGTTTAATGAACAGAATTTTTATTCTGTTCTGTGCTCTGAATAGGCAATAGGTTGCAGGCGTAGTCCCGCAACTCGTAGTGGTACTACTCGTTTCGCGAAACCGGCGCTGCCGGCACGGCCGGCGCGGTGGAACGCGAACCGCGCCCCGAATCGAGATTGAATTGGCGCATTTTGTAGAGCAGCGCCTTGTAGCTGATGCCCAACATTTTCGCGGCGTCCTTGCGGCACCAGCGCGTTTTTTCGAGAGCCTGCGCGATCGCTTCCGCTTCGGCTTCATCCTTCAAGCCGCGGACGAGTGCTTTCAATCCGCCTTGCTCGCGCGTCGGCGTGGCCTCGGGCTGCGGCGAGAGACGCTGTTGCGCCGTCGTCATTTCCAGCAATTCGCGGAAGCTTCCTTCATCGTCTTCGAGAATCACGTAGCGCTTGGTGAAGTTTTCCAGTTCGCGCAAGTTGCCCGGCCATTGATAACGCTGCGCCGCTTCGAGCAGATGCGTCGAAGGCTCGGGCGCGGCCTTTTGAAACTTCTCGCTGTACTTCTGCAAGAAGTGCTGGAAGAGCAGCGGGATTTCCCCGGTGCGCTCGCGCAGTGGCGGAATGTGGATCGAGAGCACGTTGAGGCGATAATAAAGATCCTCGCGGAAGCGGCCGGACTGCATGGCCTCTTGCACGTTCATGTTCGTGGCGGCGAGGACGCGAACGTCCACGTTGATCACGCTGCGGCCGCCCAAGCGCGAATATTGATTGTCCTGGAGGACGTGGAGAAGCTTGGCCTGCAAGTGCGGGCTCATCTCCGCGATTTCATCGAGGAAGATGGTGCCCTTGTTGGCCTGCTCGAATTTTCCAGGCTTCGAGCGCACCGCGCCGGTGAAGGCGCCTTGCTCGTAGCCGAAGAGCTCTGATTCCAGCAACTCGCCGGGCAGCGCCGCGCAATTCACCTTGACGAAAGGCTGGTGTCGCCGCGTCGAACGCAGGTGAATCATGCGCGCCACGACTTCCTTGCCCACGCCGCTCTCGCCGCTGATGAATACCGGCACGTCCACGGGCGCGATCTGCAGAATCTGCTGGCGGATCTTCAGCATCTGCGGGCTCGACGCCAGGAACGAAAGGTCCTCGGTGAGCTGATCGCAGTACTCGCGCAGCGCCTTGTTCTCGGAAGTAAGCTGAATGCTCTTCCGGCATTTCAGCAGCGCCGCATCGAGCTCGGGCTTCTCGAAGGGCTTGGTGAGGTAATCGTGCGCGCCCAGGCGGATGGCTTCCACCACCGTGCCGACTTCATTCGAGCAGGAAAGCATGATCACGTTGAGCGAGCGGTCCTGATGCATCAGAGCGCGCAGCGTGTCCAGGCCGTCCATCTCTGGCATCAGCACGTCGAGAATGATGACGTCGGGTTTGTCGCCCGTCGAAACAAGCTCGACGGCATCCTTGCCGTTTGAAACGGCGTTGACTTCGTATCCATCCACTTCGAGGAGCGTCTGCAAATATTTCCGGATGCTCGGCTCGTCGTCCACGATCAAGATTTTTTCTTTGGTTGCCATGTTGATCTGCCCTCGGTGCTGAATTCTTCTCCCTCTGTTGCCGCGATGCTATTCGAGGTTCACCGGCAGGATAAACGAGAACTTGCTGCCAGTGCCCGGTATGCTGTCCACCCAAATTTTTCCGCGATGCGCCTGGATGAGCCTCTTCGTAATCGCCAGGCCGAGGCCCATACCCGAAGACGACGGATCGACGCGCACGAATTCTTCGAAGATTTCCTGGTGATATTCGGCGGAGATGCCCACGCCGGTGTCCGCCACGGAAACAAGCACGCTATTGATTTCGCTTCCGCGCGCGCGGCGGCGCTCGCTTCTCGGCGCGACTTCCGACGTGCGTCGCTCCCAGAAATGCGGCTCAGCTTTCACGGTGACGCATCCGCCCCGCGGCGTGTGCTTCAGCGCGTTATCCACCAGATTCGCGATGCACTGCTGCAGCTTTGGATAATCGAAGCTCACCGCTGGAAGAGTCTTCGCGATGTGCGTGTCGAGACGCACTTTGGCTTTTTGAAACGCATCCTGCCAGCGCGTAACCACGTCGTTCACGCACGCGCGAATATCGTTGTCGCGCAGTTGCAACACCAGCTTTCCGCTTTCCAGCGCCGAATAATTCAAGAACATCGACACCACGCGCACCAGCCGGTCGCAACTGTCCTTCGATTCTTCCAGAATCTCGCGCTGCTTGTCGCTGAGTCTTCCCAGCGAGCCGGAGAGCAGTAAATCGTAATAGCCCTTCATCACCGCCAGCGGCGTCTTCAGTTCGTGCGCCGCGGATGCCAGGAACACCGTTTTCTGCCGGTTCACTTCCTGCAAGCGCAGATAGGCGGCCAGGAGATTGCGGTAAGTAATCTCCCGCTCTTGCATCAAGTCCTGCACGGTCTGCCGCATTTCGACTTCACCGGCCGGCACCGCCGCGGGCAATGGCTCGATGAACGTGACCAGCCAATCGGGCTCGGGCAGCCAGCGAACACGCACATGCGTCTCGAATCCTGGGCGAGAAACTTGCAGGCTTACTTCTTGCTCGCCACTCTCGAGCTGCCCGATCACTCCGCGCGCTTCCGCATGCAGCAAGTCTTGAAAAAGATTGATGCGGTCCGTTGAAGGAAAGCCCTGCGCCGCCAGCCGGTCCTGCGCGTGAACGTTGGCGAATAAAATCGTCCCCACGCGGTCCGACACCACCAGCGGCCGGTCCATGGAATCCAGCAAACTTGCCATGACGCCGAATACAGTTTGCGCGGCGGATGGCTGCTCAGCTTGCTCGGACCGCGTCATCTAGAAGTCTCCGCTCCCACGTTTTGCGACACGGGCACCCTTGCGTTCGACATCTGACTGAGAGTCATTCATCTCCAGATAGCTCTAGGGGATAGCGACGCCAGCGCGAATGGTCGCAAAGGGGGTGGGAGGTGTCAATGGTAAATGAGTTCTACTTTTCACAGTATGGGAAGGGAATTCCCTTCCGTTGCCCCAGACCCCCTCCAGGGCTCAGTTTGATACACTCGTTATGAAATGGAAGCTCTTTGTTTACAATGATTTAACGATTACGTAATCTCCGCTCCGCACTTGCATCCAAATTGCGATATGGAAAAGTACTACTACTGGGGTACTAACGACGGTGGCACAAAAGTCTCTAGCCCGGCGACAGGAGATAGGCGTGGCAAGCGCGGAAAGACGTCAAGCCTATCGCCTCCATTTGCAGGTGCCGATGTTCATGCGCGGCACCGACGCCTATGGAGAAGACTTTGTGGACCTCGCCAAGACGCTCGACATCAGCGCCGGGGGCGCCTATCTAACCTCTCCGCGAGCCCTTGCTAAAGCGGCGTTGATCACTCTTACGGTTCCGGCTCCCTCGGTCTCGAATTCCGGTCTCGTCCCAGCTTCGATGGCGCCGATTCAGGCGCGCGTGCTGCGGCAGAAGGAAGTGGGCGATGTGCACCTCATCGGAGTTCAGTTTCTGAAGCCGCTCGATTGAAACGAAACTCCTAGTACGCCTCTTTCTGGAATTTTTCCCCGAGAATCCGCAAGTGGAAGCAATTTGCTCTCGGCGGCCGCAATTCGGACCGAAGAATCCGCTGCCGTGAGGAAATCGTACTTGAATCGACCGGAATTCAAGCACTTAGCAGCGCGCGCGTCTCTGGATATCATCCCCGCGATGGACTCACTCTTGCTGATATAGAAGTGCGCCCCCGCGCTATTCGAATCTGCGCCCCCAGGCGCCATTCGAAGTCGTGTCCTAAAAGTTCGGAGCAGATCCGAATTATGCCCCAGCCCGGCGAGCCGGTGCGGCCTCAGCCATCGGCGGAAGACAGCTTTCTCGATATGCTCGTCGAGACTCTCGCGGGTCTCGAGGAGGGCGTTCGCGGCCCGTTCCTGCAGCGTTTTTTCAAGACCTTCACGCAGATCGATCTCACCGAAGCGCAGAGCCTCGAAGCCTGGACCAAGGTTCTTGCGCGCCAGCGCGAATTCTCCGAAGCGCTTGGGCGCCGCGTTTCGCTCAAGACGGCGCTGGTCGATGTTCTCAGCACCACGCACTTCATGCGCGTCCCCGTGGTTCTCGAATACGACGAATACAAGAAACTTCAAAGCTACGCCGCCACCGACGCTCTTACGGGTCTCTACAATCGCCGCCTCTTCGACGAAACCTGCGAGCGCGAACTGACCCGTTCAAAACGTTACAATCAGCAATTGGCCTTCGTGATCTTCGATCTCCGCCACCTCAAGGAAGTAAACGACCAATACGGCCATCCGAAAGGCGACGACGTGCTTCGCCTCGCCGCCAACAATCTGCGCAAGACTCTGCGCGCCTCGGACTTTGCCTTTCGCATCGGCGGCGATGAATTCGCGCTCCTTCTCCCGCAGACCGATCCCGAGCAGGCCGCTACGCTCTGCCGCCGCGTGCGCAGCAATTTCGAAGCGGAAGTGGCGCCGTTGCAAATGAAGGCGGGAGTGACGCTTGATTTCGGGCTGGCAGTTCACCCGCGCGACGCCGACACGAAAGAAAACCTTATCGACGCTGCCGATAAACAGCTCTATGCGCTGCGGACCGCGACTGGTTCTTCGCGCGTGATCCCCATGGAAGCGCCGGCAAGTTCGCGCCCGGCCCCGCGCGAAACTCCGGCCGCGCCACCGACGACGATTCCCCCGATCGTAATTCCGCCGGTTACAACAGCCGCAAGCGCGGCCACAGCAACTCACGCCGGCGCGGCGCCAAAGCAAGCCACGCATCCGCGCAAATGGGAGCGCGTCTCTCTGGCCGGCACGAAATCCTACGCGGTGATCGACGGCTCCTTGAGAACCGCGACAGTCGTGGATCTAAGCTACGGCGGCGTCGCCCTTGTCTTCGACAAAGGCGACGACCTGCCGTCGCAGTTCTCGGCCGTGCTGCACGTGCCGATTCTTCCGCCGCTGCGCGTCAGCCTGCGCAAGGCTTACGCCAACAGCGCCGAGGGCGGCCGCGTGCGCATGGGCTGCGCATTCGTCGCCTGATCACGGCCTTCCGTCGTTCCGCCTAGGTTCCCAGATACATCACGTGTACGTAAGTGCCGAGCCTCACGTTGTACGCCAGATACCATCCATCGTGATCCGGATCTTCGTAAATCACGATGTCATCCGAATCCCACAGCCAGTCACCGCAGAAACCAAGATCGTACGGCGCTACGCTGAAGTAGAATCCGCCGAACCAGAACCGGCTTGGCCCGCCGCCCCCGAGATGCCACACATGCCCGCGCCCGAATCCACCGGTGAAATGTCCGTGCTCCCACGGATGATCCATATGGTAGTGCGGATCGTTGCGCCCGGTATCGTGGCCGATCCATTTGTCATTCGAATGAACGTGCGGCGCTTCCGGGTGCCCTTTCTTGTCCACATAAGAAGGATGCTCCGGAGCGGGATGCGATTGAGGTTTTGCTTTCGCCGGCGCCGGACCATGCGCGGGAATATGCCCGCCGCCAACGCCGTGCCCGCCGCCGGCAGGCTTCTTGTTTTGCGCAAATGCCGGGACCGAAAAAATCAACAGCGCGAACAGGAATCCAAGTAATTTCTTCATCTACGCCTCCGAGTTGAGATTGCGAACATGGCCGATTTTCTGCTGCCAAGCAATTTCTCGTGTCGGGCTGGTGCACGTTATAACTTCGAATTACCCACCCCCATGAGACGCAACATCATCGCACGAAGTTGCGATATGGGTCAGCTCTGTCAAATGCTCGCGCATCGCGATTGGCGTCCCGCCGCATTTTCGCGTATCATTGAAGTTTGTCCGCGGGCCTAGCGACGCGGCTGTAGCCTCCGCTCAACGCGGATGTGCCGCGCAGACCGGCCCGGACCGATTGGAGTTTCCCCATGAAAGCCGGAATTCACCCCGATTATCACGAAGTGACCGTGCACTGCGCCTGCGGCAGCACCTTCAAGACGCGTTCGACGATGAAGGGCCAGCTGCTGCGCGTGGAAATCTGCTCGAATTGCCACCCGTTCTTCACCGGCAAGCAAAAGCTGCTGGACACCGCAGGCCGCGTCGAGCGCTTCAACAAAAAATACGAAAAAGCCGCCGCCGATAAAGCCGCCGCAAAGAAGTAGCTCGCTCGCTGAACTACAGCCAGCCGATAGGCGCCGGCAGTCCGGCGCAGGCGGGGAGGCCCGCTCGCGAAGAAAGCCTTGACAAACGGCGCGGCCCAATATATGACATGGTCATTTATGACTACAGTCACAATGCAATCCGGTGGCCGGCGCGAACGCAAGAAAGCGGCGCTGCGCTCACTGATCCTCTCCACCGCCATCCGCCTTTTCTCCCAACGCAGCATCGAGGAGGTCACCGTTGACGAAATTGCCGCCGCCGCGGACATCGGAAAAGGCACGGTCTATAACTATTTTTCCACCAAGGAAGATATCGTTGTGGCCTTCCTGGCCGCCGATGAAGCGCGGATACAAGCCAAAGTCCGCCGCGCTCTTGACTCCAACGAATCGCTGGAAGAGATTCTCGCCGGTTACATCCGCTATCAGTTCCAACTGAGGAAGCCGCACCATGCGTTTGTGCGCGTGTTCATGGCGCAGATGTTCCTGCGCACCGAGCAATTCGTGCCGTACATGCTCGAGATGCAGAAAGCGATCGATCCGCCGCTGGAGGCGCTCTTCCGTGGATTGCAGGAGCGCAAATTGATGCGCGATGACCTGCATCTGCCGGACTTGATCCTGACGTTTAAGACCATGCACATGGGGCTGACCGCGCTGTGGGCGGTGGAAGGCCCGCCATTCCGGCAAACCGGGAAGGCTCTGCAGCTCGAGATTTCACTCTTCTGCGATGGATTGAGGAGAAGACCATGAGGACACTCGCCCTTTCAATTGTTTTGGTCCTGGCCGGCGCCGGAGCGGTCGCGGCGCAAACGCCCGGCGATGAACAAAAGGTTCTGCTGCGGCGATGTCACGAGGGCGAAAAGTTGGCGTACGTGATGAAAGCAACGAACGAATCCTGGCACTATTCCATCGAAGCGGACGGGTTGACGAAAAAAGATTCGGACGGAAGCTGCTTCGACGAATTTCGATGGTCGGAGTTTGCTTCGGAGGGCAAGCCCGTCGCGCTATCGCCGGCGACGCTCGATTTTCGTGAGCAGCTTACGCTTGATCCGAATCACAAGCCTGCGATTCCGGCCTTCAGCAAAGTCGATCCGCAAATCATCGGGCCGGTGACCGACCTGATGACCTTCTATGTCGACTACTGGCTGGGCGCGAAGATCGGCAAGCTGGTCCATGTGGGAGATCATTTCTACTTCAAGCGCGGCACGCCGAATTCCTGGGCGGATGGCGCGTACGTTCTGCTGGGTGAGGATTCCATCGATTTTGATTACACGCTCAAGGCGGTCGATCGAGGCGCCGGAACGGCCACGCTCATCGTCCGTCACGTGCCGCCGGATAAGCCGCAGATCAACATCCCTGCGGAGTGGATGCAAAAGCCGGTTTCCGACACCGCGAACAATTGGGTGCAGATTCAGAAAACGCAAGACGGCAAGTTTTTGGGCGCGGTGGGAAAAGAAACGTTTGAAGTCACCATCCAACTCAGCCTGACGGACGGAAAAATTTTGTCGGCCAGGATGAACAATCCCGTAGAAACCATGGAACGCGAATGCCAGGACGCGGCGTTGACGAAATGCGGCGAGCCCAGGCTACATGCGATTCTGCGGCAGGTTGAAATCTCCCTGAAGCCATAGCGTCGCATTGTTTGCGGCCGCGTCGCGACTATGCCAACCTCTCTTTTGCCCTCTCTCCTCGCCTCGGTATAGAATGTCCCCATCAATGGCCTCGCCAGTGCCCATCTCTTCCAACGCATCGCCCGAACCGCTGATCGAAACCGCCGCGCCGCGCGTCACGCTGCGCAACTGCCTTCGCGCATCCTTTCGATTCCGCCATCGCCGCGGCGCGCACCTGCTATTCCGCCGCGCCTGATCGGCCCGGAAGAAATCACCGAAAAGCAGCGCGTCAACGTCGGCTCGGCGACCTATTACGGCGGCCATCACACCGTCTTCCAGCACGCCCATTTCGAATTCGGCCTCGAAAATATCAGCCGCCAATTCGTCTGGTCATTCCTGCACGCGCATCCTTTCTACAATTCCGAGCAGCAAAGCCAGCGCTACGTGCGCCTCGATCGCGCGCAAGCCTACGTTCCGCCCGCCGGCCCGCATTTCGGCCCCGAAGAGCGCGCCATCTACGAGCGCGCCATCGCCCGCGCCTGGGATTATCTATCGCGAGCTTTCGCGCCTGCTCGAGCCCGAAGCCCGCGAAATTCTCGGCGACATCTGGCACATCGGCGCGATGTCGCATCCCAAGCGCCTGCAGAAAGTCGCGCGCCAATCCGAAAAGCGCGCCATCGAAGTCGCGCGCTACGTCCTGCCCGTCGCCGCTTTCACCACCATGGTGCACACGCTTTCCGGCATCGTCCTGCATCGCCTCTGGCGCATGCAGGCCGCTTCCGACACTCCCTCCGAAGCGCGCGAAGTAATCGGCGCAATGGTCGGCGCCGTCCGCGAAGTCGATCCCGAATTCTTCGATCGCTTCGACAACGAGCCGATGGAAGAGCCTATCGAATTCGCGCAGCCGCGCCGCCGATGGCGAAGCCTTCGCCCGCGAATTCGACGCGCAGCTTCGCCGGCCGCACCTCCGTGCTCGTCGATTATTCGCCGCGCGCTCTGCGCGTGATGGCCGAATCCTATCGCGCCGTTCTCGGCCTCACCGAAGCCGCGTGCCCCGATGCCGAAGCCATCGATCTGCTTCTCAATCCCGCGCGCAATCCCTATCGCCGCGAAACGCTCAACATCGGCGTTCACGCCCCGATGCTGCGCGCGCTGCAGCACGCCAATTTCACCTTCGCCAAAAAAATCAGCCACACCGCCGATAGCCAGGACCAGCGCCATCGCATGGTTCCCGGCTCGCGCCCGCTTCTCACGCTCGCCGACACGCGCGCTCCCGATTTCCTCACGCCCATGCTGATCGCCGGAAACCCGCGCGCCCGCGAAATCTACGAGGAAGCCATGGCCGACGCCTGGCAAGCCAAAAACGAACTTCTCGATCGCGGCGTCCCGCGCGAGTTCGCGCTCTATCTTCTGCCCAACGCCAAATCCATTCGCCTGGTCGAAACCGGTTCGCTCCTGCACTTGCTGCACAAATGGACCATGCGCACCTGCTTCAACGCGCAGGAAGAGATTTATCAGGCCTCGATGGACGAAGTCGCGCAAGTCCGCGAAGTTTTTCCGCAACTCGCGCGTTACATCGGCCCGCCTTGCGTCCTGCGCGCCGGAATCTCCACGCCCATCTGCACCGAAGGCTCGCACTTCTGCGGCGTAAAAGTCTGGCTCGATTTTCCCAATGTCGAGCGGAGGATCTGAGCCACCATGACTCGCCACGGCACTCTCGCCTATTACCTCGTCTCCTGGGTCTGCGGCTGTTTCTTCATGAGCAGTGCCATCTTCCTGCGCTACACGCTCGATCCGCACCGCGACGTTCCGCTCTCGCTGCATGGCGCGGTCGGAAATTTCTGGCTCTTCAGCTTCGTCGGCTGGATCTTTGGAATTGGTATCAGCCTTGTCGGCGGATTCCTGATGCGGCGGTTGATGAACGCGTTTCATCTGCGATCCACGCGCGCGTGGGTCATCTCCGGAGCGATACTCGCGCCAATCATCATCCTCGCGTTCGGCTACCTGGGCCGCGCGCTGCAATCGTCCACTTCAAAGCTTGCGGTAGCATACGAATATGTATTCGGCCAGGCCGGCACCGTCATTCTCGATTCCGGCTGGTGGCTGGCAATTCCCGTAGGAGCGCTGGCAGCACTCATCCTCTTCCGCGTCGATCGAGCCTTCGGCCATTCCCAACTAATTCCTCCGCCCAGCGCGTGATCGGTACCGCCGGCTCGCAAGTTTGTCAGGGCACGACTTCAGTCGTGCCGCAAGTCCGTGCGAAAATTAGTACGGCTTTAGCCAGTTCTTTCGAGGGCCCTGTGCTCGCGACACAATTCTCATAAGGACCCTCCAGCCCCGGCAAAGAGGAGCATGAGATGAACTCCCAGAACTCTGCGATTCCAGGCGACATTTGCATTGACGCTTGTTGGCGCAGCGCTTGCGCTCTCGATCCCTTCCGTCGTCATCGCATGCAGCTCCGCCACTCGTGCCCGACCTCACCTGGATAAAATTCGAAGATCCCTTCGAGCAAGCCTTCACCGTCGAAGTCCCGCAAGGCTGGACCGTGCGCGGCGGCCTATTCCGTCTCGGCTATTCCGACTATCGCCCGATGATCGATCTCATCTCGCCCGATGGCAGCATCAATATCCGCTCGGGTGACGTCGCCGTTCCCACTTACTTTCTTCCCACGCAATATCATCCGCGCGAAGGCGAAACCGCCGATCTCGGCGCGCAGGCGCAAGGCATCTACGCGAAATATCGCACCGGCAAAGATTATGCCGGTCTCTACGCCCTCACGCATTTCAAAACGCTTTGCCAAACGCTCACGCCCGAGCAAGCAGATCAGGCGCCGCCAGGCAAAAAAGATCCGAACGCCGCGCCCGAATCGCCGCAAAATTCCAGCGGCGCGATCGGCTATCGCTGCGATTCCGGCGGAAAATCGCGCGACGCCTACGTCTACGCGCGCACCACGCTCTCGTCGAATCTCTGGCAAGTGAAAGCGCTCATCAGTTACATCGCGCCCGCCGATCAAGTGCCGCAGGTGCGCAGCATCATCATGCATCTCTCGGAAACATTTCAGGTGAGTCCCAAGTGGGTCGAATATCAGAAGCAGATGGATGATCAGGGCTATCAATACCAGGTGGCGCGCCAACGCCAGCGCATGGCCGAACTAGGCCAGCAAGTGCAGCAATTCGAAGCGAAGATGCAAGGCATGCGCAATCAGGTGAACGCCTTCGAGCGCCATCAAGCCGCACAAGCCGCGCAAGTAGAATCCTGGGGCAACATACTGACAGGTCTGACGCCAACGGTAGATCCGCTGAGCAATGAGACGCGCCTGGTCTGGACCGGCCCGAATAACGGCTACTGGATCAACGGCCAAGGCACCGTAGTGAATTCAAATGTCTCGCCAGGCGCCGGCTTCCACGAACTCCAACCGCAATAATTACAAGTAGCGTGCTTAGTGTGAAATCTGCGCGAGCGGCCGTTCTCCGCTCGCTTCCAGCAGCGCCAGTTGCCCGCACGCCGCCATCACATCCTGCCCTCGCGAATAACGCACGAACGCCAGCAGCCCTTTGTCCGTCAAGATGCGCCGAAACTCCTCAATCCGCCCCGCATCCGGCGGCTTGTACGGCAAATCCCCCGGATTCCACGGAATCAAATTCACCTTCGCCCGCAAATTCGCCAACAATTTCGCCACTCGCCGCGCATCCTCCGGCGCATCATTGAATCCGCCCAGCAGCACATACTCGAACGTGATGTGCTCCCAGGTCCGCAACGGATACCGCCGGCAAGCCTCGATCAAGTCCGCGATCGGATATTTGCGATTGATCGGCATGATCTCGTCGCGTTGCTTGTCATTCGACGCGTTCAGCGAAACAGCCAATTTCGGCCGCACACGTTCGTTCGCCAGCCGCTCGATCCCCGGAATAATCCCGCTGGTCGAAAGCGTCACATGCTTCGGCGAAATTCCGATTCCCTCGGGATCGAGCAGGATGCGCAGCGCGATCATCACCGCGTCGTAATTCAAGAGCGGCTCGCCCTGCCCCATCAGCACCACATTCGTCTGTGGCTTCAGCGCTTCGCGATTATCTTCGAGCGCCACCAGCACCTGCCCCAAAATTTCGCCAGGCGAAAGGCTGCGGATCAATCCGAGCGTCGCAGTCAGGCAAAAGTGGCAATCCACCGCGCAGCCCGCCTGCGTCGAAATGCAAATCGTTTGCCGGCTTTCTTCCGGCATGAACACGGCCTCAATCGTCGTCCCGCGCTGCCGCGGCATCCTCCGGCCGCGCGTCGAACCCGAGAACATAGCGAATCGTCCCGTCCGCCGAGTCATATCGCCGCACAATTTCCGGCAGCGCGATCGTCGCTTGCTCCGCCAGCTTCTGGCGAAATACCGCAGGCAAATTCGTCATCGCCGCAATATTGAATTGTTTCTCCGCGTACAGCGCGTGATACAGCTGCGCCCCGCGGTACGCATGCTCGCCCAGCGACACCGCCAGCGCCGACAATTCCTCCTTCGACTTTCCCAGGAGATTCGTTTTTTCGTTTTGCGATGCGGACGCCATAGCCACTTCTCTTCTGAATCATAGCACGCACCGCCGCAGGAACTTTTCCGCGCCGCCCGCGTGTGGCGGAGCTATAATCCCGCCCAGAAGCCGTATCAACAGGGAGATCCGGCAATGGCTCAACTCGTGGCGCAATCCATGCCCATCGATGAATGGGTGAAGAAGCTCACAGCGATTCCGGAGCGCGAATTCACCATTCCCCGCGTCGAGCAATTCGTGCACGAAAATCTGGTGCAGCCCGAGACTCTGAAGCCCTATCTCTTCTACGCGCGCAGCCACTACACGCGCAATCTCATCTTCAAAAACGATCTCTTCGAAATCATCGCCATCTGCTGGGAATCGGGCCAGGTGAGCCGCATCCACAATCACCGCGATCAAAATTGCTGGATGGCCGTGCCCATCGGCAAGCTGCGCGTCCAGAATTTCCGCGTCGAGCAACGAGACGGCGCGCAGCACACCTGCAAGCTAATCCCCACCGATTTTTACGATATGGACGCCGCGCATCCCGGCGTAGTTCGTCCCGAAGAGCCGGTGCATCAAGTCCTCAATCTTCCCGAGTTCGGCGGCCGCGCCACGACCATCCACATCTATTCGCACCCGTACTCAAGCTGCGAAATCTATTCCCAAGACAAAGGCGTTTATTCCGACGTCCCGCTCCACTATTCCAGCGAGTACGGCAAACTTTCTCCCGACGAAAAGCTTGTTGTAGCGCCGGCAAACTCGTTGCCTCACCGAATTGTCGATTCCGCCTCGCGGTATGACTTTCGCTGCGCGGCCGTGTCACAATAGAGCGTGACCAAATCCACAGACTCATCCACCATCCACAAATCCACGCTTCCCAACGGCCTCGTGGTCATCACTGAGCCGATGCCGCACGTTCGCAGCGTCTCCGTCGGCATCTGGCTGCAGCACGGCTCGCGCCGCGAGCCCGTCAAGCTCAACGGCATTTCGCATTTCATCGAGCACATGGTTTTCAAAGGCACTGCGCGCCGCTCGGCCGAAGATATCGCGCGCGAGGCCGACCGCATCGGCGGCATGCTCGACGCCTTCACCTCGAAAGAACTGGTCTGCTACAACACCCGCGTCCTCGACGAGCATCTGCCCACGGCCTTCGACATCATCGCCGACATGGTTCTCGCTCCGGCCTTCCCGCCGGATGAAATCACGCGCGAAAAATCCGTGATCCTCGAAGAAATCAAAATGGCCCGCGACAATCCCGAAGATCTGGTCCACGAACTCTTCTCCGAAAATTTCTGGCGCGGCCACGCCCTCGGCAAGCCCATTCTCGGCACGCGCGAAACCATCAACGCCCTCGAGCGCGCCACTTTGAACGACTGGTTCGGCCAATGGTACGCACCGAATCACATCGTCATCACCGCCGCCGGCAATCTCACCCACGGCCAGTTGATGCATCTCGTCGGCGAGCGCTTCGAAAAGCGCAAGCCCTCAAAAAACGGCGTCGCCGGTCCGGCTCCGAAGCCCGCGCCGCGCATCACGCTCAAGACCAAGCGCGATCTCGAGCAAGTCCACGTCTGCATCGGCGTCGCGGCATTTCCCATCGCCGATCAACGCCGCTTCTCCGCCTCGATCCTCAATACTCTCTTCGGCGGCGGAATGTCTTCGCGCCTTTTCCAAAATATCCGCGAGCGCCAGGGCCTCGCCTATTCGATCTTCAGCGAGATGAATCCCTACCGCGACGCGGGCATGCTCTCGGTTTACGGCGCCACGGCGCTCAAAACTGCTCCGCAGCTCGTCCGCTCGGTCATGGCCGAAGTCCGCAGCCTCAAGAATGATCTGGTCAGCGACGAAGAGCTGCGCCGCGCCAAAGATCATCTGAAAGGCGCGATGCTTCTCTCGCTCGAATCCACCGGCGCGCGCATGTCCCATATTGCCCGCCAGCATCTCTATTTCGGCCGCTTCTTCACCCCCGACGAAATGATCGCCAACCTCGAAGCCGTAACCCGCGAAGAAGTCCGCGAAGTCGCACGCGAATTCTTCCGGCCCGGCCAAATCGCCGCCACGGTCCTCGGCCCGCTCAAAAGCTTCAAGCTCACCGCCGAAGATCTGGCCTGCTGACGATACGGTTCGCCGCGGGCCTTTCCGGTCCCGCGAGAAAAACGATGCCATTTCGCGGCGTCCGCCGAGGAATCTGCGGCCGGAATGGACGCTCCATCCGCGAAGTTCTAACCGAAACAAGGGTTCAATTAAAACCTCCCGTAAGTTATAGAAAACAAAGGATCGGGGTCCTTTCTAACCGAAACACTTTTCAAAGTCGCCGGATCGCAGTGTCTTCCTTTTCTTGCTGTAAATCGCGCGCGAAAAGGCCGCGCGAACGGAAGGGTCCGTTTGGCGCTGGGGCCATCGATCTTGGCGTCAAAGCCAAGCATTTCGTTGTACTCCTCGTCTCTAAATTGTTTAGCGTGGAAAAACGGCGAACTCTGAAGAGCCAGCCGCCACGCCTAGTGGCTTGCAAACTACTAGCTTATGTATATCGCAAAATGAGGCGGATGTCAAGAGGTTTGAGGGGCGCTTTAGAGGTGTTCAGGAGGCTAGAGCATTGAGGCGCGGGAAAGTAAAAGGCGGCCCGAAGGGTGCGGCCGAGCCGCTGACACCGAAGTTTATTTCACAAAGAGTCCAAACCCCCAAGCACAAATGAGCAAACACGCAAACATCACCGCCGTAGCTATGCGGACCCTCAATCGAGGCGGCCGTCGGGATAGAGCCTCTTGTATTTTTGCTTGAGTCGTTGGTACTTGAATGGATACCAACCAAGCCATGCCAACCTCCGGTCTTCCGGCAGTCTCTCGTTGACTTTGTCGATCATCTCGAAGTTTAGAAGAGTCGCGATTGTGCCACAGACCGACGCACAGACCAGTGCAGTGATTCCGACTATGGTACGAATTGCCATTTGCCTTCATTCTAACCCACGGACCTTCCGCTCCCAAGCTTGTATCACCGAGCCAGACGAAAGCCGAGACGATTGAGCCAATCGAGCGTCCAACTAAATGCAGGCCGTTGAGTTCATCCGCGATCGGATCGCCATGGGAGGAACCACATCCATGAATTGCAAGAGATGGCTTTTGCCGTTGATTGTGGCGATCGCGGCCATTGGCGCGTGCTGGCTATCGTCGCGCGCGGTACCGCGGGTAAGCGCCGATCAGCGCCAGGATATCGATCGACTGGCGCAGTTGATGCAATGGAAGCCGGGAGCGGTCGTCGCGGACGTTGGCGCGGGCGACGGAAGCTATAGCTTTGCGGCCGCGGAACGCGTGGGCGCCTCGGGCCGCGTTTACGCTACGGAGATTGATCCCGAAAAACTGAAGAGTCTTCGCGCGGAAGTCGCGAAACGCAAGCTCGAGAAAGTGATCGTGGTGGAGGGCACGGCCGATGACACCAAGCTGCCGCCAGCCTGCTGCGACGCGATTTTTCTGCGCCACGTCTATCATCACCTCACGCAGCCCACAGAATTCGACAAAAGTCTGCTGCGCTCGCTGAAGCCGGGTGGCCGCCTAGCGATCATCGATTTTCCACCGGAAGCGAATTCCGATGCCGTACCCGGCGTCCCCAAAAATCGCGGCGGCCATGGCATTCCGCAAAAAATAATGGTGGACGAGCTGACGACGGCAGGATTGCAGGTAGAAAAGACGATCAACGATTGGTCCGGCCGCGATTATTGCGTGATCTTTGTCAAATGAGATGGCTTTGTTGACATCCTGCCCATTAACAACACCGGTGGAATACATAAACAGCCTGGCCGGGTCGCGCGGAAGCAAGTGGCCGACGTTTTCGCAGGGGTTACGCCCGCGGGCGGAGCAAGCCCCGCCCCTGATATGGAACGACCAGTCAACTACGAGCGCTGGTTTTTCTTTCTTTCGGTACCGGAGGCGGCGTGGGTAGCGATCGAGGAAGCTATCTCGACGATTGATCAGTCTGATATTCGCGGGTCGAGCCGCATAATCGTGATCCGTCGGGAGCTGCCTCGGACTACGGACGCGGGTTGGGTCTTTGGACCTACCGCATAGGGGCATCGAGGATTCTCCTTCGTGTGCCCCTCGACCGCTGTCCACGCTGCCTCCTGTACCCTTGGACGAACAACCAAAAGCAAAACTTCTTACGCCACCCGGGAGAGCGATTCTTGGTGCTCTGCTTCTGCCTGGATTCCAATGGCCCAGAGAAAACCGAGTAATTCGCGTGCTACGGCGGTGATCACCACACCCTTGTTCTTACCTTGGAGCAGCAATTTCATGTACCGCGCATGCAGCCGCTGCTGCGCCTTCCAGGAGATCTCTTTCACTTTTTCGCTGACCGCTTCTTGCCGCTTGCGCAAGGTGGCTCCGATGCTCGGCCTGTGGCGATAGGCCCAGGCGGCTTCCACCGCCACGCGGCGCAAGTGCGCATTCCCGGTTTTGGTGATGTTCCCTCGCCGGACTCTTTCTCCGCTGGAATCTTCGCTGGCCACGATTCCTCCGTAAGCCATCAACTGCCGCGCCCCGGTGAAGCGCGTTACGTTGCCCAGTTCCGCCACCACGGTGACCGCCGAAATTTTGGCGATGCCGCGCAACGCTTGCAGCGCTTCGATGACCGCACGCATCGGCGGGGGCACCGACTGCGCCGCTTCGTCAATGGCCTGATCCAGCCGCTCGATGCGCGCCACGGCATGCTGCACTTCGTGCAGGTAATCGAGCAGCGTGACTTCTTGCGCGCGCTCCGCGAAATGCACCTCCCGTTGCACCCATTCCAGATATTTCACCGTCCAGGAATGAATCCCCACGGGCGGCCGCCGGCCATGCCGCAGAAGAAATTTACTCAAGCGATGCCGCGCGCGCAGTTGATCCTTCTTGGCCGCTTCTCGTGCGCGCACCAGATCGCGCAGCGCTTCGTGAGCCGCATCCGGCACCCACACCGGCGTTAGTTCCTGGGCGCGGTAATTGCGCGCCAGCTTCAAGGCATCCCGGCGATCCGTCTTCACGCGATCCCCGGCCTTCACCGGAACCAACGTGGGCGCCACCACTGCGCACTGCGCTCCCATCTGCGTCAACTGCCAGTACAGCGCGTAGCCCGTGGGACCAGCCTCATAACAGAACCGCAGTTGCTCCATCGGCCCCAGCTTGCGCAGCAGTTTGCGAACCGACTCCTCGCGATTCGGGATGATCCCCAGCGAGCGGGCTTCTCCCTCTTGTTCTGCTACCGCTACGGCGATGGTATCCGCATGGACATCCAAGCCCACAAATTTTATCCTCAGCATAGACCGGCTCCTTTCGCATGTGGCTCTGCGTTGCGATCTTCCGATTCACAGCGTAACCCACGGCTTGCGAATCGGGGCCGGTCGTTCCATTGTGACTACGGAGCCGAAAATCCATTCGTCGTTAACGAAGTCAACAGAGCGATACCGAGTCATTCTAGTGTAGGGCGGTCGCGGGGCTTGGTTGGTCGGCGCGGCGCCAGCAGTCGTAGAAATATTGCCAGTGTTCTTCCGTTCCGTCGCTGCGGCGCACGATCGCTGAGCGCTTCAACTCATCGGCATAGCGAATCTTGAATCTCGGCGGCCGTGCCCGCGCTGCCGTATCAGCCACTTGCGCGCTTCTTCCTCCGAATGATCTCGACGTCAGCCAAAGCACCCGACGCCGCGCTATGCCTCACCTGCTGCAACAGACACTCTTCCGTGGCTTCGCAACACGCTCCCGAATCCGCACCGCGCCTCGGAGATAAGTTGCCCAGTCTGCCGATGGTGTAGTTCAGTGTTTCCTGCTGGTCTTTCTCGCGCGCGGGCAGCGTGCTCCAGTATTCAGAAGCGGCAACGCCGCCGGATCGCGCAGCGTCTGCAAAATCCACCAATTCTGATTGCGCTGCGGCAGCGCATTAAAAATACGCAACAAGCGCCGCGTATCGTCGCCCGAAGTGAATTCCGCCAGGTGATAAATCATGTGGTTCAGCACCACGAGTCGCGCGGCCGCGCGCCCGCATCGAGCCAATCGAGCATCGCGTCGAGATCCGCCTGCTCCATCTGCCGGCGCGCCTCGCGCGTGCGTCGTCGTGTTCGAGCACCACCAGAATATCCGCCGGAATCCAGATGTCCCAGTAATTCCGGTATTCGCGTCCTTGCCGCATTTCGAGATTGCCGTTCAAAAGTTCCCACTGCACGTACTGCGCCGGATCCGTCTTGAGCAGATTCGAGCGCGGCTGGCGCGAACTTTCAGCCCCAGCGGCCGAACGCATTGATCACGATCTGGTGGCGCTCCCACACGTTCGGTGTGTCCTGCGCCAGCCGCTTCCAGTAATCCACGGATTCCGCCGAACGCAGCGCCAGCGCTTTCAGCGCGATCACGTGCTCCATCATTTCGCAATTGCCGTGTTCGTGCGCGCGATGTTTTCGAGCGCCTGCAGCTCCGCCGTTTCCTTGTTCGGATCGATATTCGGCGCAAAAAATCCCAGCCAGTAAGCCGCCAGACGCGCTGCGCTGATCGCATCCGCCCTGCACGATCGTGCGCAGATTATCCTGCGTGCGCTGCGCCGGAGGCACCATGTTCCAGCGGTCGTGAATCTCGAACAGCACCGGATAATCCTCGTCCGCCAGCGTGGTTTCCGCGAGATTGCGATCCTGGCCTCTTCTCCGCATATTGCTGGATCAGGCTGATCGCCCGCGGCGTGCCGATATTGCGCAGCGCCGAGAGCACCACGCCCTGCTTGTACCTGCTTCCGGTGAACGCGTGCTTCTCGAGAATCTCGACGGCGCGCTCCTGGTTCCCGCTCATCACCAGGGCGTAGACCATGGTCATCACCGTTTCTTTTCCGCGAAAACTGGGAAGACCGGGAAGCGGCTGAAACGGAGCTGCCATCACTGACCAGGTGATTCAAAGCGCCGTCGAATAATTCCTCGTACGAAATCAGCTTCGGATCGTCTTGCTGCAGAACCACGCAGCGCCGAGCGCGCCAGAATTGCCGTGGTGTAATCGGTGTCGTTGCTCACAGCGATCTTGCGAATTTCCTCGACGGTAATATCTTGCGGCACGCCGATCTGAATCGGTGCGCAGAAGGCGGCGCGGCAGCGGCTCGCGCGCCGCCGCGCGAATGGGCAGGAAAAGCGCCGCCAGAAGAAGGCTGCCGCC
Organism: uncultured Acidobacteriota bacterium; assembly: GCA_963707165.1. Lineage (GTDB taxonomy): Bacteria > Acidobacteriota > Terriglobia > Acidiferrales > UBA7541 > Palsa-147. The sequence continues at coordinate 54,440 of CAVPPO010000004.1, forward strand.
GCACAGGCGAGCGTCACTCCCCGGCCGCGCTGCAGCAAAACGCTTCAAGGTTTGCTTCGACTTCGGTGTGATACGACAGGTTTATGTTTCCTTCGAGGTGCACCGTCACAGTTTCCGAGCAGGTCCGGAGGCTCGGGCGGGCGCTGCGCGCGATTCATGCTCCATTGCCATTGCGCACTGCCGCCTTCGGGCCGCATCAGCGATTCCTTCGAGCGCACGTTGAAGGACTTGCAGGTCCAATTCGGCGGCGGCGTTTGGCTCGGCGCAAACTTTTCCGTGCGTCGGATGTCGCGCACCACTGTTTCCAGGCGTCGGCGGCGCAGCGCTGCTGAAAGTCTTTCATTTTCGCGACGAAGTCGCTGATGCGGAAACGGATCACCGCTTCGCGCCGATTGTAATTGTTCAAGACGTTGTCGCCGAAGCGATCGAGGCCCAGCTCGATCAGCTTCTGCAAAATCGCGTCCACCGGAGCATCCGCCGGAAACGTCGCCTGCAGCCGCTGCACCACCTGAAAAGGCGGTTCGCTGTCTTCTTTGCCGGGTTGCGGATTTTTCAGCGTGCGCACGCGTTCCATCAATTGCAGTTCGCCGTGCTTTTCCGCGACGTAGCTCCGCATCAAGCTGAGTTGCTTTCTCGAGTTGCTCGACGGCATCGCTCGGCTTGAGCGCGCCGCTCGACACGCCTCCCACGATCAGCGCTTTGTCGGGTGCAATTTCCATCTCGCAGGTTCCGCTGATTTGGAAATACTGTGGAGGACGCAGCTCATCATCCTGCGGAATCGCGCGCGCGGATGGAGCGCAAGTCAGTAAGCTGCTAACCGCGAGCGCCGCTCCGAAGGCCAGAGATGTGGCGCCCGGTCTCATTGTTTCTATTCTTCGCGGCGAAATGCCCGGTGTCAACGTTCGCCTCGACGGAGCGTAATTGGATCAGCAACTCCGATTTTTCATCTGCAAGAACCTCTCGCGCCGCCGTTCTACAGCTGGAGAGAGGCAACACCCACGGAATTCTGTCGCATCCAGATAGCTGTCCTCAATCTCCAATCAAAATTGTCCGGAGGCCCAGCCATGAGGAATTCTCCCGTATCGTGTGTCTCGTTTTGCCGCTGCTCGCTTTGCCATCGCTTTATTTTCGGCGGAATCGCCGGGAGCGCCGCAGGAACTTCCGAAGACGGTCGCGGTCGCCGCTTTCAAGAACGGCCTCGCTTTCGTTGTGCGGCAGGGAATGATTCGCCTGCAATCGGGCGTCGGACGAATCACGCCCATTCCCAACGCGACGCTTGGCACGCTTTGGCTTGCGCCCGGCGAGTCCGGCGCGTCGCTCGATGAGGTTTTGGCGTATCACTACAACGTGGCCGCGCAACGCAACATGGAATCTTTGGCGGAAGTGCTGCAGGCCAACGCGGGAAAGACCGTGACGGTCACTTTCAACAATAAGGATTACACCGGTGAAGTCGTCGGCTTGCGCGAGCCTGATCCGAACGCGCCTATTCCACCATCTTCGTCCGACTCCGAAATTGCGGCGGGCCCGGCGGCCACTGCCGCCGCCCGCGAAGCCGCAGTATCTCCTGCTACGCATCGACAAAAAGCTCGTGGCCTTGCCGCTCAACTCCATCGCCAACGCCATTCTTCCGGACGACACCGTCTTCAGCGAGAAAATCGAGCAACAGCGCGCCGCTCTGCGCTTCAAGATCAAAGGCGGTGGCGACAAGACCAATCTCACCGTCGGCTATCTCGAGCACGGTCTCGGCTGGACGCCTTCGTATCTGATTTCGCTCACGGACGACAAAACGGCGCAGATCACCATGCAGGCCGTGGTCATGGACGATGCGGAAGATCTAAAGGATGCCGATGTCTACTTCGTCGTCGGTGTCCCCAACTTTGCATACTCCAACACTCCGTCGCCCATGAGCCTGCAGCAAAATCTGCTAGCCTTCATGAAAGACGCGGAGCAGCGCGACACCGGGAGAAATAGCCCCTATTCCAATGCCATCGCCGGTCAGCTAGTTGTCGCCGACGAAATGAGCGATCTGCGCAGCAACCCTTCGTTCTCGCAGACGGTCGCGGAACTTTCAGGCGCTCCGGAAGAAGATCTCTTTCTCTACACGCGCTCGGGAGTGACGCTGGCGCGCGATGAACGCGCCACCTACAACGTTTTTTCCAGTTCGGTTGACTACGAGCACATCTACGAATGGGACGTGCAGGATCAGCCGCGCGTGGACGGCTTCGGAAACGTAATTCAGCCGAACTCCAATCCATCCACGTCCGATGCCGCCGCCAACAGTATCTGGCATTCCATCCGGCTGAAAAACTCCAGCAAGTTTCCCTGGACCAGCGCCCCCGCGCTCGTAATTTCCGGCGCCAAGCCGGTTTCGCAAGACACCCTGCCGTACACTCCGAAGGCCGCGTCCTCCAATTTGAAAGTCACAATCGCCACCGACATTCGATCGAGTCACGAGGAGCAGGAAATCGCCCGCGAGCAAAATGTCCCGCGCCGCCGCAACTACCAATACGATCTGGTCACGGTGGAAGGCACGCTCAAAGTGAAAAATTACAAATCGAAAGACGTGCGGCTCAATATCCGCAAAACCATTCGCGGCGCTGTCGACTCGCAATCGGATGGAGGCGAAGCGGTAAAGCTAGGCGAAGCAATTCAGACGGACAATCCAATGTCGCGCCTCACCTGGGAAATCACGCTGAAAGCCGGTGAAGACCGCGTAATCAGCTACCGGTACAAAGTTTGGGTTCGCGTCTGAGTAGCACAGCCACTCCTGGCTGTGTCTGCGGATATTTTCGACAAACACGGACTGGCTGCAAGTCGCGCGGGATCAACTGCGCTGCCCGAATGCTTGAAGGGCAGCGCGCTCCTCCGCATGGATTTCGAAAAGCTTGTTCATTCGAGAGATCTCCAGCACGTCCAGCACTTTCTGATTTGAGCCGGCCAACTTGATCTCTCCGCCCATCCGCCGCACAACGGAATAGCATCGCGCCAGCTCGCCGATGCCGTAACTGTCGATAAATTCGACCCGCGCGAGATTGAATATGAATTTCTTCGCTCCATCGCCGGTGGAGACGTGAATCAAATCGCGGAGTTGGGTGTGGCCGTCGGTCAATGTGAGCTTCCCCACCGCGTCCACTACCACGATGCCGCCAATCTCCCGCGTCTGCAGTTGAAATCCCATCGCTCGCTAACCCCCGCATCCAATTTCGCGAAAGCATACGCCGTTCCAGAGATCGCATTCAATCGCCGCAGTGCTGCCGCGCGGCCGGAATGAGCCGCATCGAGCGCGCGGCAACCTCACCCCGCGCGAGTTCCCCGCGCGGTGGAACTCGAAACAAGAGAAGGCCGAGTGTCACTAATCATGTGGACGAGTACACAGCCTTGACAGTCGGGAGAAGATGCGTTCATCATGCCCGCGGCTACGCGTCGCGTTACTTTGGATGGCGCGGCCGACGGCGATCATTGGGCGAGCGGTGGTTCGGATATGGCGGCGAAGTTCCGCAGCCCCGAACGCACCGCAAGGTTTCGGACACTTTACACAGCCGCTTCAGATAGGTCCTAGCGCGATTTCTCGCGCTCGTGGTCCTGATGAAGGCGCGCTGATTGCACCTCACTAGTTCCACCCGCACTCGTTCCGGTCCCATTCGTTCCACCTCCATTAGCCCCCAATGAACGATCGAACCAAGGGGGATTCGCCAATGGACGCGCTCAAGACGAACCACTTCAAATCTGAAAGGAGAGAGATAAATGTCCGATGAAATTAATACTGATCGCCGCCGCTTTTTGGGCACCGCGGCCATGAGCCTTGCAGCCGCTGAGTTCGGCATGCTGGGTTCGGGGCAAGCACAGTACGGCGGATCTTCCTCGAAAGGTGCGGCCGCAGTTCCTGCGAAGCGGGCTGCAGCGGCCGACGACACTTCCATCCGTCCTTTCCACATTAATATTCCGGAGGCGGACGTCGCCGATCTTCGGCGGCGCGTGGCAGCGACTAAGTGGCCTGAGCGGGAACTGGTCAGTGATGCGACGCAAGGCGTCCAGCTGGCGACCACGCAGAAGCTCGCGCAGTATTGGGCGACTAATTACGACTGGCGAAAGGTAGAGGCGAGGCTGAACGCTCTGCCGCAATTCATCACCACGATTGATGGACTCGACATTCACTTCATCCACGTCCGTTCGAAACATGCGAATGCTTTGCCGGTGATCGTCACGCACGGATGGCCCGGATCGATCATCGAGCAACTGAAGATCATCGCCCCACTCACCGATCCTACTGCCTACTATGGCGGCAAAGCGGAAGACGGTTTTGATGTGGTGATCCCTTCGCTGCCGGGCTACGGGTTTTCGGGCAAGCCGGCCGCGACCGGCTGGGACCCCGAGCGCATCGCGCGCGCGTGGATCGTGCTGATGAAGCGCCTCGGATACACGCGATACGTGGCGCAAGGCGGCGATTGGGGAAATAGTGTCACAGAGCTGATGGCTCTGCAGGCGCCTCCGGAATTGCTCGGCATGCACACCAACATGGCGGCCACTGTTCCAGCCGACATTGACAAGGCTGCGTTTTCCGGGGCTCCGGCGCCCGCCAATCTCTCCGCCGATGAACGGCGCGCATACGACCAGTTAGTCTTCTTCTATTCGCACGGGCTGGGCTACGCCGGGGAAATGGCGCATCGCCCGCAGACGCTATACGGAATCGCGGATTCGCCGGTCGGCCTCGCGGCGTGGATCCTTGATCACGACGCAGCCAGCTACGCGCTCATCACGCGCGTATTTGACGGTGTGCCCGAGGGCCTGACGCGCGACGACATCCTCGAAAACGTATCGCTCTACTGGTTGACGAACACGGCGGTCTCGTCGGCTCGGCTTTATTGGGAATATAAGGGTGGCTTTTTCGACGTCAGGAACGTCTCCATCCCGGTTGCCGTGAGCGCCTTTCCAGACGAGATATACCAAGCCCCGAAGAGCTGGGCAGAGAAGGCCTATCCCAAACTGATTTATTACAACCGGCTCCCCAAAGGCGGCCACTTCGCGGCCTGGGAACAGCCGGAGTTCTTCACTACCGAGCTCCGCGCATCGTTCAAATCACTGCGCTAATCGCAGGCTGGAGGACGGCGCGCACAACCTGCGCGCCGTCTTCTTTCGCGAAACGCAGCAGCATCGATATACATCCAATGGAGAAATGTAAATGGGTACAAGTGCGAACCTTGGACAAACCTGACTTCGATTTAGGTGAACGCCCAGGAGGGAGGCACCCTGTGAAACGGATCGCTTTCTTGCTGCTTGCGGTCGCAACCCTGGCCGGAATTGTCGCCTACAGGGCCCACGCATCTGGACAGTCCGAGGGAGACTCCTCCCCGATCTACGGAGTCAAAATCCCCGCCGGATACCGCGATTGGAAAATAATCGCCGTGGATCACCTCCTGTTAGCAGGAAAGTCCGACCAGTTGCGCGCTCAACTCGGCAACGATATAGCGATCAAGGCCTATCGGGAAGGAAAGCTCCCGTTCCCAGACGGCGCCATCATCGCCGCGATTCATTGGACGCGTGTCCCGTCGGAAGACAACAACAAGGTCCTGAACGGGCCGTTCCCCGGCACTCAATCTTTCGTTATCGGATCGCCTGTAAATGTTCAGTTCATGGTCAAGGACTGGAAAAAGTACGCCGCGACGGGCGGCTGGGGATTCGCTGACTTTAAGGACGGAAAGCCGGGCGACAAGGCGTTGCACGAGACCTGTTTCCCCTGCCATACGCCGGCGAAAGATCACGACTACGTCTTTACCCATTACGCGCCTTAATGCGGAAAACTAAATGGTTACGATGTCGCGCAGTCCGTGGAGGGACCTGTTCCCGCGTCAAGCATTCGATCGCTACGTTCACTCGAAACGGAACCAGCGAGTGCACTTCGAAAATAACTGAATGAATCCTAGGAGGATTTATGGCAACGGCAAAAGTAGCAGTAGCACCAATGAAGGTCGCGCAGGTTCCGAAGGCGGGAGCCGATTTCCAGATCGTCGAGCGCGAGATTCCTAATCCGGAGGCGGGGCATGTGCGCATCAAGGTGCAGGCCTGTGGCATCTGCCACAGCGATGTGCTGACCAAGGAAGGCTTGTTTCCCGGAATTCAGTACCCGCGAGTTCCGGGACACGAAGTCGCCGGCGTGGTGGATGAAGTGGGTGCCGGCGTTACCGCATGGAAAAAGGGGCAGCGGGTCGGCGTGGGCTGGCACGGCGGACATGATGGCACGTGCCGGGAATGCCGTCGCGGCGATTTTCGCAATTGTCGCAATGTGAAAATTCCCGGGATCAGCTATGACGGCGGATACCAGCAATACATGCTCGCGCCCCAGGAAGCGGTGGTGGCGATACCCGAAACGCTCAGCGACGTGGAAGCCGCGCCGCTGCTCTGCGCCGGAATCACCACGTACAACGCGCTGCGGCACAGCGGCGCGATGCCGGGCGATCTTGTTGCGGTGCAGGGCGTCGGCGGCCTGGGGCATCTCGGAATTCAATTCGCGAATAAATTCGGCTACAAAGTCGCGGCGATCGGCCGCGGCAGCGAAAACGCGCCGCTGGCCAAGAAACTCGGCGCGCATGCCTACATCGACAGCAAAGCGACAAACGCTGCCGAGGAATTGCAAAAGCTTGGAGGCGCACGGGTGATCATGGCCACGGCGCCAAGCTCGAAAGCAATGTCCGAGCTGATCAATGGGCTCGGGCCGAACGGCACGTTGATGGTGGTGGGCGCCGGACCCGATCCCATCGAAGTGACGCCGGCTCAGCTCATCTTTGGTGTGCACGCCATTCAAGGCTGGGCCGCCGGAACTCCGGCCGACTCCGAGGACACGCTGCGCTTCGCGGAGTTGAGCGGAGTGCGAGCCATGATTGAAACCTATCCGCTCGAAAAAGCGGCTGAGGCTTACGCGCGCATGATGAGCGGCAACGCGCAATTCCGCGTCGTTCTGACCATGTGACAAGGGCTCAATTCGCTCAATATCTCGATCGCTGGCTCGAACCTAAGGAGAGGAACGTCCCATGGAACGCGCGACTGTTTATCGCACGACACAGATCGATGGGCTTTCTATCTTTTATCGAGAGGCCGGCCCGAAAGATGCGCCTACTCTTCTCTTGCTACACGGCCTCCCGTCTTCCTCGCGCATGTTCGAGCCGCTCTTCGCGCGGCTTTCCGATCGCTATCACCTGGTCGCGCCCGATTATCCGGGCTTTGGGCACAGCGACTGGCCCGACCCGAAAAAATTCGCGTACACCTTCGATCACTTCGCCGAGATCATGAATCACTTCACCGAGGCGCTCGCACTCCCTCGCTACACGCTCTACATGCAGGATTATGGCGGCCCCGTCGGCTTTCGCATGGCGCTGGCGCATCCTGAACGCATCGAATCCCTGATCGTCCAGGATGCCGTGGCGCACAACGAAGGCCTGGGCGCAAATTGGAAGACGCGCCGCGCCTTCTGGGTCGATCGCGGCTCCAATGAAAGCGCGCTGCGCACCAATCTCCTCTCGCTGGCAACCACGCGCACGCGCCACGTCGGCAGCGATCCCAACGTGGAACGCTACGACCCGGATCTCTGGACCGATGAATTTCACTTTCTCAACCAGCCCGGCCAGGCCGGCATTCAAAGCGACCTTTTCTACGACTATCGCACCAACGTGGACAGCTACCCGAAATGGCAAGCCTGGCTGCGCGAAAAGCAGCCGCGCCTGCTGGTGATCTGGGGCAAATACGAACTCTCGTTCGACTCCTCAGAGCCAGAAGCCTATCGCCGCGACGTCCCGAACGCGGAAGTGCACATCGTCGATGGAGGGCATTTCGCCCTAGACACGGCCGCCGACGAAATCGCCGAGCTGGTCCGAAACTTTGTCGGCGCTTCGCGACGGAGCGCTGCTCACTAGCCGTTCGGGAATTCAACAAGGAAGGATTTCAAATGCGAGCTGACATTATTCCCGGCGCGATATTTCCCGACTACGAGCTTTCCGATCACACCGCAAAACACCGCAAGCTCTCCGATCTGCAAGGACCGCATCCCATGGTCCTCGTCCTCAGTCGCGGCAGTTACTGCCCCAAGGATCGCCGCCAGGCGGAAGGTCTCGTTCAACTCCATCGCGAACTCGAAGTCGCCTATTGCCGCCTGGTCACCATCAGCACCGACAACATCACCGAAACCAATGAATATCGCACCGGCGTGGGCGCCCACTGGCCTTTTCTCTCCGACCCCGCGCGCACAATCCAAAAAGATCTCGACATCGCCGAGTACACCGACCCTGCTCATAATCCCATGATCCCGCACGCGATCGTCCTCGAGCCCGGTCTGGTCGTTTACAAGATTTACAACGGCTACTGGTTCTGGGGCCGACCCACTATGGAAGATCTCCGCCAGGACCTGCGCGCCGTCACCAAAAAATGCCGCCCGGACTGGGACATCACCACGCCCGAACTGCGAGCGGCATGGCAGCAAGGCCGCAAGGATCTTTTCTATCCGTACGGCAAAACCTACGCCCAAACTTTAGGCGAGCAGGATTAGCAGCGATGTAGCACAGCCACTCTTGCAAACTGGCTCGCAGCCTCGAAGCAATTAGGATTGACGCCGGGCAATCAGTTTGCGAACATCCTCGACGGCCGCCTCCATCAGGCTTTGCGGCTCGACGAGGCTTCGCATCGGCTTCCGCGTTTCCATCCTGGCGTCCGGCAGCTCGGGCAATTGCACGTTGCTCGAGACCGAGCGCACCTGCCTCCTCGTTGACGCCGGAATCAACCGCAAAGAAATGGGCCGCCGCCTCGAATGTCTCGGCGTCAAGCCCGAGCGCCTCGACGGCATCCTAATCAGCCACGAGCACACCGACCACACCAACGGCCTCCCGCAAATCAGCCACGAATGGAGCGCCACGGCCTATCTCACCAAATCCACGCATCGCGAAATCGAAAAAATTCTTCCCGAGCCCGCCGCCAAAAAACTCTCGCGCGTAGAACACATCCGCGCCGGCGACATCTTCACCATCGGCGACATCGAAGTCTCCGCCTTCGCCATCCCGCACGACGCCGCAGATCCCGTCGGCTACACCTTCCGCACCAACGGCACAAAAGTAGCCATAGTCACCGATCTCGGCTATCTGCCCGAACTGGTGAAGCATCATCTCCGCGAAGCCGATTGCCTGATCCTAGAATCGAATCACGATCTGGAAATGCTGAAAGTCGGCCCCTATCCCTGGTACATCAAGCAGCGCGTAATGAGCCGCACCGGCCATCTCTCCAACACAGTAGTAAGCGATTTCCTGGCCGACGCCGAAGTCTTCGACGCCCGCGCGCGTTACCTCGTCCTAGCCCATCTCTCCGAACAAAACAACACGCCCGATCTAGCCCGCATCAGCGCCGAAGAAGGCCTGAATCGCCGCCCCGCAGAAGCCGCCTTCCGCGGCGAACTGCTGCTAGCCTCGCAACGCACCCCGCTCGGCCCGCTGGTTCTGTAGCGCCGCCCTTTTAGGCCGGCATCCGCTCGGCGCCCCTGGAAAATTTGCCAGCCTCAGGTAATCCCTACATAGAAAATCAGGTAAAAACGGTATTTCAGGCCAATAAGTCGTTTATTTTCAAACATTTCTCTTTTTGATATCTGTGGTACTAGGATTGCTCTAGTACCCCCTGCCGTTCGGCGTAGGCAGGGGTGCGACGCTGACGGAGGGCTTTGGGGGCGTGGGCTCAACTAGGCGGCCCGGCAGTCGCTTCCGAGAGCTGCAGCACCTTTTGGGGGGACTTGGGGCCTTCTGCTGCTCCATCTACTTTCCCGATCGAAATCAATCTGGCAGCAGGGAGGCTACTCTGAAAAAGATGCGCAAATCCCTCGAACCCACCCGCCGGGATCTTCAGTCCGGTCTTTGTTCTTCCCAGATTTATATCTTTTGCGAAAAAGAAACAGGTGCGGCCCGCTTTCAAGTACGAGCGAGCGCCGACGGAACCCTTCCGCTGGAAGAAGCAGCCAGCCTTCTCGCCATGCACTGTCTGGTGCGCGGCCAATCACCCAACGATTACCAGGTGATGGTCCGGGCGGGAGGCAGCTTGTTCGAGCGCGTCACCATGAAAGCGCGGCAACTTCTCGAAGCCGGCCGCGCCATCGCATGTCCAGTCGCCCTGAGCCGCCGCGAGAAGGAAGTCCTCGAAGGCGTCCTCGAAAATCTGGCCAACAAGGAAATCGCTTCGCGTCTCAGCATCTCCGAACGCACCGTGAAATTTCACGTCTCCTCTCTCTTCGTGAAATTCAAAGTGCGCAGCCGCATCGAGCTGATGCGCAAGACGCCCAGCCTCTTCGGCAACGCCGATTCGCAACCGGTCGGCAACGCCGTGGCCGCCATGGCCGCCGATCCCATGTTCGGCGCGCCGCGCAGCCGCACGGTCACGCCGCTCGACCGCCGCGATCACGGCGTAGCGCTGCGCCCGAAGCTAATGACCGCGTAGCAGCTTCCCTCTCGAGAGTGCAGGCGAAAGCCTGCACTCTTTTTGCCCGGCGGTTTAGCATCATTCTCTCCTTGCTCGACTTCAAAAAGTCTATCTTTTCGTTGTCATCCTGAATCCGCCCAGGCGGATGAAGGATCTGTATTTTCTTAAATTCGAGAAAATTATCCGCCACTTCAGCTATGATGGGACAGGGAACTTTCCCCCGCACAATTGATTCGCAAAGCTTACGGCCGGCTCGCGCATTGGTAGCGCCGGCGTCCCTGCCGGCATCTTACGACCGCACCTGTCGGCAAGAATCGTAATCGTGCGCGGCGCAGAGCGAATATTCCGCAGTTTCTTGAGGCTTTGTCAGGGCACGACTTCAGTCGTGCCGCAGGCGCTGCAAAATCGTCGCGGCTTTAGCCGCTGAGGGCCAGTCTTATGCAGCGCCGTACTTGCGCGTGGGGTTTTTCGCACGAGGCGCGAAAAAGGAGCCCAACGTGATCCCCCGTTACACCCGCCCAGAAATGGCCAAAGTCTGGAGCGATCAAACCCGCTTCGAAAAATGGCTGGAAGTCGAACTAGCCGCCACAGACACGCTAGCCGAATCCGGCACAGTCCCGAAAGAAGCCGCCGCAAAACTCCGCGTCAACGCGCCCGCGTAGACGTAGCCCGCATCAACGAACTCGAATCCAAAGTCAAACACGACGTAATCGCATTCACCATGGCCGTAGGCGAATCCATCGCCGATCCCGAAGCCGCCCGCTGGCTGCATTACGGCCTCACTTCAAATGACATCGTCGACACCGCCCAAGCCCTGGTAATCCGCGACGCCTCGCGCCTGATCGATCAAGGCCTCGAAAAGCTCGGCGCAATCCTCGAAAAGCGCGCCTGGGAATTCAAAGACACTCCGGAAATCGGCCGCACCCACGGCGTTCACGCCGAGCCCATCACCTTCGGCCTGAAAGTAGCCAACTGGTGGGCCGAAAATCGCCGCGATCTCGAGCGTTTCCGCGCCGCCGCAAAACAATTGGCCGTAGGAAAAATCTCCGGCGCCGTAGGCACAGCCGCGCATCTAGGCACCGAAGCCGAAGAAAAAATCTGCAAGCGTCTGGGCCTCGCGACGGCCCCCATCACCTCGCAAGTAATCGAGCGAGACCGTCACGCCGAATACGTCGCCACGCTGGCAATCGCAGCCGCGTCGCTAGAACGCATCGCCACAGAAATCCGCCATCTCCAACGCACCGAAGTCCGCGAAGCCGAAGAACCCTTCGGCGGCGAGCAACGCGGCAGCAGCGCCATGCCCCACAAACGCAATCCAGTAGGCTGCGAGCAAATCTGCGGCCTGGCCCGCGTAGTCCGCGCCAATGCCACCGCCGCCCTGGAAAATATCGCCCTATGGCACGAGCGCGACATCTCCCACAGCTCCGTCGAGCGCATCATCCTCCCCGATTCCACAATCCTGGTCGACTACATGCTTGCCCGCATGGCCGACATAGTAGCCAACTTGAAAGTCTTCCCCCAACGCATGTTGCGCAATTTAGATTCCACGCAAGGCCTGGTCTTCAGCGGCCAAGTCCTGCAAGACCTGGTAGAAGCAGGCATGCCCAGAGAAGAAGCCTACAAAACAGTCCAATCCCACGCCATGGCCGCATGGGAAACCGAATCCAGCTTCCGCGAACGCATAGCGGCCGACCCCAACGTAGCGAAATATCTAAACGCCAAAGCTCTCGATCACACCTTCGATCTAAATCGCCAACTACGCAGCGTAGACGCCATCTTCAGACGCGTCTTCGAAACAAAATCGTCCAGCGCCGCACCGCGCACCTAACCAAGCTTGCCTCCAGGCAAATCCCGTGATTCGCGACTCTAGCTTTGGCACTCGCCGAGAAATCAAAAGCTGATACCCCGCGCCAATAGAACCGGCGGAGTGAAGTGAGGCACGTACCGTAGCGCTATGCGGCACCGGCGGGTGCGTTTGGATTGTACAGCGCTGCTCAAGCCGAATATCATGAACACTTAGATAATAAACGCGATTTTACGACAGTGCTGACGTCGATCCTCCTGGGACTCCCGACTCCAGAGACAGTCGAGCCAGGCAGTAGTGAAAATGTCGAGGAAATTGAGCCGTGCCTACGAAATTGATTCAGAAGTGCCTTTTCTCGTTATTTCCTTGGCCGTCTTGATCGAAGGCACAGTTCAACTGCTGATGGCCCCGAGCCTCGCGGCGCAAATCAAGCGCATTCCCCCAGCGACGACCCAGGCAGAGGCTGACGCGTACAAGAGCGCTGCAGCGATCGCAGATCTAGACGAACGAGCGCGCGCAGCCGACAACTTCGCGAAGAACTTTCCCGACAGTCAGTGGCGTGCTTCGTTGTATGAGGGTTCCCTGGTCCCGTACTACCAGAACGGTAAATTAGATGGCGTGATAGCAGTGGGGCACAAGATTCTAAACATTGACCCGGACGACCCCGTCGCACTTGTACTCGTAGCTGACGCGCTGACCACGTCCGCGTCTGAGGGTAATCCTCCTGACCGCGACCAGCGTCTGAATGAAGCAGTGGCGCTGGCGCGACGCGGATTGCAAACGATTAACTCGGGCATCCGGCTGCCGGAAGACACCGCACCGGCATTGATCGAAAGTGATGTCAACTATCTCTTCTCCACGGCGTACGCCGACATCGCTCGCTTCGAGCTGGCTCACAGTGACTTCCCAGGTGCTGAATGCGACTATCGCCGCTCCATGAGCGTCATGCCGAGTCACGTCGACACACTCGATGTCTTCTTTCTAGCTCAGGCGCTGGAGATGCAACAAAAATTAGCCGAAGCGCTTGAGTACATGAACAAGGCTCTCCAAACGGCTCCGAGTAATAGCGAGTTCGCAGCTTCTGCGCGCGACGAACAGAAACGAATTACCACATTGTTGGGGCAGGGAGCTGGCGTCATCACCAACCCCGACGTCGCGTCATCCTGCGGCGAACTGCCTCAGCCGCGCCACAATTCGTCCTTGCCCAACGTTCCGGCTCCTCCGCGCCGTCGCCTGGCTCTCAGACGCCTGCTCCAGATTCCAATTCACAGACCGGCAATGCCGTGAGCTCGAGACCGCAGCCTGACTCTGGAGAGGGCGAGCGAGGAGTTTCGGTGGCTCCGCGCTCGAGACCTGGACAATCAAGAACAAATGAGCCAGGACGTTACGTTGCGCTCGTGATCGGAATCCACGACTATCCCCAAATGACGAAATGGCAGACCGGGTAGCACAAGGCAAACTCCTCGCCTGTGTAGGTTTTCACAAGCTCCACGGTTCGATACGCGCATCTTTAAGCGAGCCGCAATGACATTACAAAGGCTCTTAACGAGTACAGGTGAACTCTCGACGAGAATACGAATTTTCTGGTTTATTACGGGGGACACGGCTTCTACGACAAAGACGCCGACAAAGCCTATTGGTTGCCGGCGGACGCGGAGCTAGGGGACACTTCCAACTGGATCATCGCCGATGAAATCACCACGGATATCAAGGTAATTACGGCGAGAAATATTTTGATCATCTCAGACAGTCGTATTTCGGTGGGAGCCCCCAATCATTCATGCGACCCGCAGGAAGGAGCGCTATTTGCGGAAAATGATGCGGGAAGTTCACGAACGCTTATGTCAAGCGGGGGACAGGAGCGGTTTCAGATGCAGGCTCGCAGGGAGATTCGGTCTCCTCCGATGCACTTTGCGAGGCTTGACGACCCCGACGATCAAGAGTTTTCGGCGGAGATTTTATTACAGGAGTTCATTAGTGTATCGGTAGCGGGGAAATCAGAACAGACGCCGCAATACGGCGCAATCCGGAATTCCGGCCACGATGCCGGGGATTTCGTATTCGTTCGCGTCGCTCACTAATCAGCGCGCGAGCGAGACTTCTGCGGCTCATGTCGACTCGGCATTTGGTTTTATCTCTTCGCACGCTTCATCATTCGCAAGAATTCACTGCCGCGATCAAACGCCAGCCCCTTGTGCGAATCATAGTAAGCAGAAAAGCACCCCGGACACCCAGCTTCTTTCAGCAGTTTATCGTTTTTCCGGGAAGACTCCTTCCCCTCCCATCGAAATAAATGCGCTTTAGCGCTGGCTCCGCGCATCCCCCTTGGCCTGTCGTCCGCATTCGCAGAAATGTTTTTCCCCCGCCCGCGTGCTAGGATGTCGCGCGCTAGACTCGCAAAATGGCACAAACAAAAGAGGAGATTTCCCTTGGGTCCGTGCCATTCAATATCTGAGCGCGCCTCGCATCACGAAATGGATTTTGTCGACCGTCGCACTCGCCCTCATCTCCCCGTCATATCTCTCCGCCCAAGCCCCCGCCGCCAGCGAGCCAAAGAAAATCATCATCGATACCGATCCCGGCACCGACGACGCCATCGCCCTGCTCCTAGCCCTTCACTCCCCCGAAGTAAAAGTCGAAGCCGTAACCATCGTCGCCGGCAACGTCACCGCAGACATGGGCCTCGATAACGCCCTCAAGGTCGCAAGCCTGGTCAACCGCTGCGATGTTCCCATCGCCAAAGGCGCCACGCGCCCCCTGCTCGAGCCCCTCGCCACAGGATTATTCTGGAACGGTCCCGGCGGCATGGGCGGCGCGCAATTGCCGCCTCCGCAATGCCACGCAAATCCCGCCTTCGGCCCCGATCTAATCATCGAAACGATTCACAAGTTTCCGCACCAAATCACTCTCGTTCCCATCGGCCCGCTCACCAATATCGCCCTGGCCATCGGCAAAGACCCGTCCATCGTCCCGTTAGTGAAGGAAGTAATTCTGATGGGCGGCGGAATCACCGGCGGAAACGTTAACGCAGTAGCCGAATACAACGTTCACAGCGACCCCGAAGCCGCCGCCATGGTCTTCAACGCCGGCTGGCCGCTCACGATGGTAGGCCTCGACGTAACCGAAATCACGCTAGTAACCGACGAAGACGTAGCCAAGCTCGAACAGCATCCCGGCCGCGAAACGCAATTTGCCGCAACGGTCTTGCGCTACCAAATCGGCACCTACAAAGGCACAGGAATTTTTCACGGCGGCGCAATTCACGATGCGCTAGCAGTAGGCGCCGCAATCGATCACACGTTCCTAACCACGCAAGACATGCGCGTAGACATCGAAACCGAAGGAAAATTCACGCGCGGCATGACGGTAGCAAATCGAAAAAACGTAATCGAAAAAGAAGCAGTCAGCGGAGACCACGTCGAATCAATAGGTGTAGAGCCAGTAAAGCCAAACGTTCAAGTAGCCACAGGAATCGACGCCCCCCGCTTCGTAAACTTCCTACTCCAGCGCATCGGCAATCACTGACTTCAGCCAAATGCGTTCCAAACGAGGGCCTCGACCGGAGGGAGCCCCCTCATTCATGAGGGGGAAGGAGCGCTTCCGCGCCTCTTGCGTCCCGATCGTTTGTATCGGAGCGCTCCGGAAGAGCGTCGTCCAAAGTCGCGCTTTAGCGCTGGGCCATTTCAGGCCCCGTCTTTGATCCTCAAGCGATCCAGATTTTCTCCTACTTACCTTTCTTTATCTCCTCGCACCCTTCATCGTTCGCAAAATCTTTGGCAGGCTCAAACTTCAGCGCCTTGTCCGAATCATAGTAAGCAGAGAAGCAAGCCGGACATCCTGGTCCTTTCAGAAACTTATCGTTTTTCCAAATCCGCTTACCTGCCTCATCAAAATAAATCCGCAACTGTTCCCGCGTCCCGTTGGTTGAACGAGCCATCGCAAACACAAACCTGAGCCGCCCGGCCCGGTCGTAATAATATTGAAAATCCCAGGACCCATCTTCTCCCTCGAAATAATTTTCATACCAAGCAACCGCTCCCGCCGAATCCCGCGCAATCCGTCGCACCAGCAGAAACGCGTTTTCGCAGTACTTGAATTGCCGCTCGGAAGTTTTGTAGGCGTCGCCTTTCAATCCCGCATTGATCGGCCCAACGATCCCGCGTATCGCCATGATCTGCGGATTCCGCTGCCAATTCGCTTCAGTGATTTCACCGCCCTGGCCAAAGCCCGCCGCCGGGAAAGCGCCCGCTCCCCAGAACGCAATCAGCAGCAGCGCGCTCCAAATAGACGCCGTAAATCCTCCCTCCAAGCGTTTACGTCGTCCAACCGCGCTCACATTCATTGATCCAGCACAGCCCCGCGGGATTGATTGAGAAGCTTGATGATCTGCTCCAACTTATCGCGCTGCACTCCCACTTCTTCCAAAGCCGCGCGAAAGTGGTTCAGGAACTTCTCGAAGTGAGATGCATCCATTCCCATCTTTCGTGCGTGCTCGTGCGCGTCGCGAATATCCTTGCCGGTATAAACGGTCTTCCCCCCAAGCAGCATCGCGAGAAACATGCTCTGCCGCCCGCGCAAGTGCTCCAATCCAACGCCCTCGAAAAACGGCCGCAGGCTCTCATCCGCAATCACCCGCTTATAGAACGATTCCACCGCAGCATTGATCTTGAATCGCCCGCCAATCGTTTCAAAAAGCGTATCAGTCATTTTGTTTCTTTCGCACGCGCCTGGGTACGCATGGCTAAATCCGGCCGTCGGGGCCAGTTTCCGGTACGCCAACTATACGCCCACGCCGCAATCGTTTCTCCGTTCATTTTGATCGAGCGATTGCCTCCGCCGCGCGCCCGGAGGAATAAAAACCATCTCGATATATCGGTGCAGATTCGGAGGAAGCCCCCGCATTCATGCGGGGAGGAGCGCTTCAAGCGCTCCGAAAAAGCGTCGCCACTTACGAGGCGCTTTAGCGCTGGGCCTTCTCGATCAAACCCGTGTGCCCCGCCTTCGTGCCCGCACTCCCGCAAACGTGGACGCTTTGTCTTTCGACGTCTGTCCCGCCCTACCCCCTGCGAAAGACGAATCCGCCGCGCCAGAAATATATTCGCGCTCAGCAACCGAGTACTAATCAAAAATGAAACTTGCCCGGCGAGTGTCGACGTCTCCGCGCCAAATAATCGATCTATATAGCTCACCTCTCAGAGGTGAGGCACTTAGGTGTGAATTGGCACTTAGTCCCAAATTCGAAGACAACGGCCCCAGATCGAACGACCCAAGGAACATCCGCGCCCTCCCCCGGCCCCATCGGCCCCCAATTTCTAATCGATACACCAAACGATTAGAAACAACCGTAACCCAAAGAAAACAAAGGACAGGACGCAGTTCTAATCGGGACAAAAACGCTGTTTTTCAAAACGCGATTTGCACCGCCAACGAATCGGATCGCCGCCGACCGGGCACGAGCGCCCCACCGAAATCTAATCGGGAACCAAATTATTAGAAGCGGAGGTAACCCATAGAAAACAAAAGACGCCACCCACCTCTAATCGGGAAAAAACACATGTTTTCAAAACGCATTCTGGATCGCGGATGTATCGCGGCTTTGAATTCGCACGGTGGGACCGAACGGCGCGTGACGCCTCAGGGCTGAATCTGAACCAGCTTGGGCTTGCTGTCCGAACGTACGGGGGAGCCGCTCCAGCGCGTCGAGCGTGCCCGGCTTGACCGCAGCCGGTTCATCACCCGGCCGATTTTCACTGAGCTGCTGATGAAGTGATCCACCTTCACCGGCCCGGCCATCTTGATGTCCCGCACCCAGTGCAGGCCGGTGCTGATGGCGCAGCCGCATTGCGAGCAGTCAGGCGTGCCGCCGAAGACGCAGGGCTCAACACGCGTCTCCAAATCGGCGGAATAATTGGCCGAGAGCTTGGCGAACACGCAATCGCCCGGATTTTCCGGCGGGCGAAGAAAGGCCTTGGCCAGGCCTTCGTTGAAAAGCAGCTTTTTGTAGCGCTGCGCCAACGGCGGCAATTGCGCCGCCAGCGCGCTGCGATCGTCGGGCGTCAACATCTCAGCGCTCTGCTCGCCGATTTGCGGCGTGTAGACGCTGACCCAAATGCGATTCACCTCGGCCCGCGCGCTCCAGAAATTGAACGTACTCCTCAAGGTAGCCGCGCCGCTCGAGCATGGGCCGCGTGATCACCCAGTGGATGTTGACTTCGCGGCCGTCGATATTGCCGAGGATGCGCTCGTAGGTCGCGGGCTTGCGGCGGATGTCGTGATGCTCGGGCAAGCCGTCCACGGAAATCGCCACGCGCGCGCGGCGAGCTTCATCCACTCCATGGGAATGGGGATGATGCCGCTGGTCACCACCAGCGTGAAGATGCCGGTCTCGCTCAGCGCGGGAAGAATTTTGCTCAGCTCGCGATGGCGCACCATCGGTTCGCCGCCGACGAGCGAGACATGCAGCGGCTTGTGCTTGCGCACCAACTGCAGGACGCCGTCGACCAACTCATCGCCGCGGCGATCGTTTAGTTCGCTTAGCGTGACGCCGCCGCCCAGATGCGTATCGCCATAGGCGTAGCAGCCGGGGCAGCTCAGAGGACATTCGCGCGTGATCTCGATAGAGAGCATCGGGATCCGGCCGACCAGAATGCTCGCCCAGGAGGCGAGCAACTCGCGCGCGGTCAGACTTGGATTCGGGGCAGTCGCGGGCACCTCCATAGGATGCACGCGGCGGGTGCCGGGTGCAATAGGTTTGCGTTGGAAGTAAATAGGGTCACGCGGAAGGAGGATTGATGCGCGGCGGCGAATAGCTACGGCAGATAGGGCCACGTCGCCGGCAGATCCATCAGGCGGTCGCAGGGAATCACGATTTGCGGCGGATTAAAGTCTGCGATGGATTTTACTTGGCCGGAGTTTAGGGCCTTCAGGGCTGCTGCGGAGCGGGTATCGTCTGGCCGCTCGGTGGAGATTTTTGCGTAGAGCGCGCGGGCCTCTTCGATGCGGCCCGATTGCACATACGCGAAAGCCTCCGAGAATTCGGCTTCGTACAAATCGGGCCGGGCGGCCGTAGCTTTTTGATAGTGCTGGATGGCGATGTCGGGATGGCCCAGGCCGTCTTCGGCCATGCCGAGCATAAATTCTACGGCGCCGGGATCCCCATGGCCCGCGGCTTTGGCGATTTCCTGTTTCGCGGATTGGAAATCTCCGGTGCCTAGATACGCGACAGCCAGATTGTGGTGCGTGCTCGCGCTGCGCGGATTTAGCGCAAGCGCTTTTTGAAACGGGGTGATGGCGGCCTTGGCATCGTCTGCAAAAAGATGTTCTTCGGCGAGCAGCGCGAACCCGGCAAAATCCTCCGGGTTCTTCTGAACTCTGTTCTCGAGGACCGGAATCAAATCGGCGGTGCCGCTCTCAAAGCCGGCGATGAGCTCGAGGCGCTCGGCGCGCATTTTGGGGATGGCGCGATGCGCGATGGCGAAGGCCGCGACGACGAGCAAGGCGGTCGTTGCGCCACGACGATCGTGAACTTCGTTTTCGCGGCGTCATGCGCTCCCAAAGGCGGCGCGGCGGGAACTGCAGCGCCCGTGGCCGCGTCAACGGATGAACTGCCGAGCAAATCAGAAACGACGGAGGGAAGCGCCGCGCCAATGGCGAGTCCTGCTACTACGCCGCCGACATGCGCGGCGTTATCAACGCCCGCGCGCAGGCCATAGAAGAGATTGATGCCGATAAAAGTTGCCAGGCCCTTGAGGCGCTGCTTCGCATATTGCATATCGATCGGCGCTTTCCTCAGATAGATGAACGAGACCAGGCCTCCTGCGGCCCCGAACACCGCGCCCGATGCGCCTGCGCTGATGCGCACGGGATCCCAAAGCTCGCTGGCCAGGCTGCCGGCAAATCCGGAGGCGAGATAAAGGAACACGAATGCTTTGCGGCTCATGACCCGCTCGGCGAGACCGCCGAGATACCACAGGCACCACATGTTGAGCGCCAGATGGATGATGCCGATATGCACGAACATGTTGGTGAACAGGCGCCACCACTGGCCGCCGAAGGTGAGCGGGCCGAAATCGGCGCCGAAGCGCACAAGGTCGGCGATGCTCGGCTCGATCCAGGATGCGCCGCCAATCAGCATGATGACGTAGACGGCGACGTTGGCGGCGACGAGCGAGAGCGTGACGATGGGCGTCGGGCCGAACTTGGTGAGACGCGCAGAATATTCCGAGTCGGCTGCTCTTTGGCAATTCGTGCACAGCGGATCGACGGCGCGGCCGTCCACCGTGCGCTCGAAAGTTTTGCCGCATTTGGGGCAAGTGAACTGAGCTTCGATGGCGGATGCTCCTGATGCGGCCGCGAAGTGTGGCCGGGGCCGAGATGGCATTCCGAAAGTAACTGTTGCGCGCGGGAATTTCAATGGCAGGACATCTAGGTTCAGATCTGGCGGCCGGTTTTGTAGGGAAGGGCTGAGGACCCTCCCCTACGACGGCGGGAGGAATGGCTCAGCGTTCGCGTTGCCAGTAGATTCCTGTGCTGTCGATGGTTTGGATTGGTTCCGAGATTTGGTTTGCGTCGCGAAAGTCGTTCACCGCTTCGCGGCAGCTGGCTAGGCCATAGTCGTCGATAATGACGTAGCCTCCTGCAGAAAGATTGGGATAGAGATTTTTCAGCGCGTCCATGGTGGATTCGTACATGTCGCCATCGACGCGGATGAGCGACCATTTTTCACCCGCCAATCCCGGCAGAGTGTCCTTGAACCAGCCCTTCACGAAGCGAACCTGATCGTCGAGGAGGCCGAAGCGGCTGAAATTTAATTTGACGGTGTCGAGAGGCACGGCCAGAAATGGATTCTCGAAATTGTAGCTGCCGGCATCGGCGGGATTTTTGCCGACGTCGGGGGACGGGAGGCCTTCAAAGGAATCCGCTACCCAGACGGAGCGGTCCGCAATTCCATAGGCTTTGAGAATCGCGCGAAGAAAAATTGCCGCGCCGCCGCGCCACGTTCCCGCTTCGATGATGTTGCCGGGGACGCCGCTGCGCAAAATATCCTCGAGGCAGTCCTGAAGATTGTCGAGGCGCTTCATGCCGATCATGGTCAGGGCCTGCGGAGGGAAATCCAGGCCTTGACGGCGGAGTTCGCGATCGACTTTTACGCGGCGCATGGGGATCATGCCACGTTTGAGCATGGCATCGAAGAGGATGCGCTTGACTCGGTTCTTGGGTCTTTCCGCCGGGGCGTAGAGTTCCTGGCCGTAGAGCAAAAAGGTTAGCGCTTTTTTTGTCAGGTCGAGATAGAGCGATGCGGCTTCGTTCATTTGCGGAATTGGAGGCTCCGGGGAGGATTGTACATTACCGCGGAGAACGTAAGGCCGGGAAGCGGGGCCGAAAGACGGGGCCGAAAAGCGGGAGGGCTGAAGACCCTCCTTACTGGACCCGCTGGATGTAGCGGGCTTCGGCGGTGTCTACTTTGATTTTGTCGCCGTTGCTCACGAAAGGAGGGACGTTTACTACCAGGCCGGTTTCCAGCTTGGCTTGCTTCATGACCGCGCTGGCTGTGGCTTTTTGGATGCTCGGCTCGGTTTCCACCACGGTTAGATCGACCGTGTCGGGCAGCAGAACGCCGATGGGCTTGTTTTCGTAGAATTCCAGTTTTACCGGGAGATTGGGAATCAGGTAGTCGGTGGTATCGCCCAGCAGCTCTTTTTGCAGCGTCATTTGTTCGTAGGTTTGCGAATTCATGAAGTGGAAGCCTTCAGCGTCGCCATAGAGGAATTCGTATTCGATTTCGTCGAAGACGGCGCGCTCGACGAATTCCTCGGCGCGGAAGCGGTAGTCGATGATCGAGCCGCTGCGGAGATTGCGCATTTTGGTTTGCATCTGGCCGCGCTTGTTGCCGGGCGTGCGGTGATCGACGCTGAAGACGGTGTAGAGCTCGCCCTCGTGGCGGATAACCATTCCGGGGCGCAGTTGTGTGGCCTTTACCATTCGTGGCTCCTGATTCCTTTGAAGGGTTGCTGCCGCTTGGAGCGGGCTTTCGCGCGGGGCCGGAGTTGACCGGGCCGTCGGCGAGCGCTCAGCGCCGAATTCGGGCTGGGCGGAATTGATCATTATATCGGTTGGTGCGGGAAGCGGTCAAACGGGGGTTGTTATTTGCGAGGGCCTTCCGCGGTAGTTGGGAGCATTGATTTGACGGTGCGGTGCGTCGGAGGGCGCTTCGATTGCTGCGCTAGGATGGCAACGCGATTGCGGCTGCCCCTACGAAAGAAAAGGCTGATAGGCGCGCGAGAATTAGGCGGCGCGCGGGTTTTGCGTTCACGGCACTTTGTTTCGTGAGAATTGTTGGATGAGGGCTTGTGCTTGCGTATAATTTGCTGCGTCCCGGAAGAGCACGGCCCATCTTCGGCCGCCGGAGGCGAAAGTACCGGAGCACGAATGATGAAATTCGGTCTTGGGCTGGGTGTGTGTGCGCTCTGCGCGGTGTTCTGCCACCCGGCGAATGCGCAAAGTACCGGCGAAGGCCCGGCACGTGGGACTCTGAATCTAAATCCTCCCGGAATGACGCTGCATCTTGCTGACCGCTATCACTTGCTCCCCAACGATATTGATTCCAGCGCGGGCGAGGTAGTCGCGCCGGGCGCGGATGGGTACGATGCGCACGACTCGAAAGGCGGCGCGGGCAAAGGAGAAGTGCGCCCGCCGAGGATAACGGACGTGCCGCCGTGGGAAGTTTCGGGGATGTGCGAGGCGGGGAAGCTGGATAGCAAGGCTTGCCGGTTTCATTGGTGGCCGGCGCTGCGCGAGCAGACGCAATACCTGCTGATCGAAACGGGCTGGAATCTGGCGACGAATACGCATGTGTATGACGCCACGACTCACGGGCACTGGTTTCAGAATTGGATCAACTCGGTGGATGGCTTCAAATTCAGCCGCTGGAACGACGCCAATCCCATTTCGGATGACTACGTGGGGCATCCGATGATGGGCGCGATCACCATGGATATTTTTATTCAGAATTATCCGCGGGGGATGTCCATCGAGGGGCAGAACACGAAGGAGTATTGGCACAGCCGGCTGTGGGGGCTTTTGTGGTCGACAATTTACAGCACGGAATGGAAACTGGGGCCGATCAGCGAAGCGTCGTTCGGGAATACGGGCCGCACGACCTATTTCGATAAGAACGCGGGGAAAAAGACGAATGGAACGGGGACGGTGGGGCTGGTGATCACGCCGCTGGGGGGCTGGGTCTGGACGCTGGGCGAGGATTTCGTGGATCTGCACCTGATCCGCGCTGCCGATGCCAAGACGACCAATCCGCTTTTCCTGTTTGTGATGGGATTTGCGAACCCGTGCCGGAGCTTCGCGAACCTGATGCGCTTTAAGGCGCCGTGGTACCGCGACAGCCGGCCGGTGCGGCCGCATCGAACCTGGCCGACAATTACGGATGCTCAGGACTCTCCGTAAGCAGTGGGGGATATCCCAGCAAGAATGATGGTTGCCGGAGCGGCATTTTCCCACGGGAAGACGCCGTGAGCCTCGATGCGGCTGCGATGGGGGTCGCGGCCGAGCGCGAAAAGTTGGCGAATCCGACGCAAAAGTGATGGCGCGCGTTGGCTAGCCGCGCGTGCGTATGCTATAAGTAGCGGGCCAGAGAATTTCTGAGGAAATCGTGCCGTTTATCAATTTTCCTGCACGCGAAATCAATTGCAAGCTCGTTTACTACGGCCCCGGCCTTGGCGGGAAGACCGCCAACTTGCAGTGGATCTACGAGCATACGGGAGCGAATCAGAAGGGCAAGATGGTGTCGCTGGCGACGGAGACGGACCGGACGCTGTTTTTCGATTTTCTGCCGCTGGATTTGGGTACGGTGCGCGGATTCAAGACGCGCTTTCATTTGTATACCGTGCCCGGGCAGGTTTTTTATGAAGCCAGCCGGCGATTGATTTTGAAGAGCGCGGATGGAGTGGTTTTTGTGGCGGATTCGCAGGAAGAGCGGCTGGATGCGAATCTGGAGACGCTCGATAACCTGCGCGAGCATTTGCGGGATCACAATTTGGATTTCGGGACGATTCCTTACGTGCTGCAGCTGAACAAGCGCGATCTGCCGCACGTGATGCCGGTGGCGGATTTGAAGAAGCAATTGCAGCTCAAGGGCGAGCCGACACTCGAGGCGGTGGCGATCACGGGGCAGGGAGTTTTCGATACGCTGAAGGAAGTTGCCAAGTTGGTTCTCGCCGAATTGAAGAAGAATGCTTAGGGATTTCGGTACATCCGATAGGTTATCTCGACGAATTGTTGGACCGCGAGCGGCTTTCCGTCCAAATCAGCCGCCGGCTTCATCCGCCACTGTTTCACGCCGTTCACGGCTTTGTCGTTGAGGCCGTAGAAAAACCCCTTCATCACAAAAGCATTCCTAATTTGCCCGTTTTCATCCACTTCGGCGATTAGCTGTATTGTGCATTTCGCGCCGCGCACAACTGCTTCATCGGAGAACTGCGGTTGAGGACAGTGCAGACATTCGGGAATGGTGTAGCCGTACTGCCCGGAATACGGCAGCGACGAGCGTTTCGGCTGCCCATTCCTCACGTCATCGCCAGTCGGCGTGAAACTATGTCGGTCGAGCAGTGCCATTTCATTGGTCGTCGAAAACGTGGCTTTGAGGCTTTGAATACTTTGAGGTTTGGGGCACTCGTAGATGTGCACGTGCAAGATGATGTCGTTGTCGGGCACTTCAAATTCACCGGTCACGAAAGATTTCGCTGAGAGCTGGCTGGCAATCCAATTGGCGGGATCGGGCTGGTTCGCCTCCGGGATTAGAAGCGCTTCGCGAGAGACAAAATCGGTGAACTGCTTGCGGTCTACGAGGCTGACGCTTCGATCGGCAGCAAGAGCAGTGTGGACGTCATCCGCGAGTTTTCTGCCCAGCTGGGTATAGAAGTGTTGCGGTCCTTGAAAATCCATCACTAGCAGATTCTTCAAATGCGATTTCTTGACGGCCTGAGAGACGTAGCCCGCGAGGTCTTTCATCGCTGCAACTTCCGGATCTTCCGAAGAGTTCGCCGGTGGTGCGGATTGCGCGCGAGCCGGTGAAGCTACGAGGGCAATTACCAAGCAAAGTGCGATGCCGAGTAGCGCGGAGAGAGCTCTAGCTGCTACGGGATTCGTTTCGGCAGAAGCGGGCACTGTTCCGTCTCAGTGGAAGCTGGCGAGGGCGGCGGCTTCGTCGGGGAAGCTGGGGATGGTTTGAATCAGGCGGGTTAGCTCGAGGACTTCGAGGACGTGGCCGGTGGCATGGCAAAGCTTGAGAGCGCCGCCGAGGCGGCGGATGGTGACGAAGCTGCGGACGATGGTGCTGATGCCGGAGCTATCGACCTGCGAGACGCCGTAGAGATTGACGATGATCTTGCGAGCGCCGCCTTCGATGAGCGAGCGCAACTGCGTGCTCAGTTCGTCGTTGCTGCGGCCGATGGTGGCGCGTCCCTGGAGATCGAGGACGGTGACATCCCCAGACTGCCGGCTGGAAATCTGCAGTCCCAAGCGAAGCTCCTTCGGCGATTCGGCTACTCCGGCGCATTATACTCCGGCGAGGGTGGAAGGCGAGATTTGTTGTGGGGTGAGTAGGACGGGAGATTTAGAGATCGAGGGCATTGTATGGCCGGAGAAGACAAAAGGCCTCAGGTCTGAAGACCTGAGCTACATATGAGGGCGCGAGGCGAGATTTGTTGTGGGGTGAACCGTAATTTCTCGACGGAATTCGAGAGTCGACGGTTCGCAATCGACTGTGGTTGAGGGGTTCGCTCCGAAGTGCCCAGCGCTAAAGCGCATCGTCAGGGGCGATGCTTTTTTCGGAGCGCTAAAGCGCTCCTCCCCCACATGAATGTGGGGGCTCCCTCCGAAATGCAAAGACTCTCGCGACATCAGAGCCGGGACTCCCTCCGGAATGCAAAGCTTCCCGCAGCGTCAGAGCGAGGGGCTTCCTCCTTCGCTGCGATAACGGCGGACAGGGCTTCCTTCGCAGCGAAAACGGTTCGCAGGCCCACGAGACTGCTAGGGTGCCAGTGAATTCTAGGGAATTCAGATTGGCGCGGTTTTGCCGAAACGTTTCGGATGCCTGCGGGTCAGCGGATTGGGGCGTGGGTAGAAAAGAAAATGGGAGGTGAGTGCCGTGAGGCAGCCACCTCCCGGGGTGGGGTGTTGCTGGTGGATCCCTTTCGAAACTGGGTCTCTGTCTCCCGGGGATCCGGCCCCGGCGGAGCGGCCGGGGCAGTAATAGAGGGGGAATAGCATGGTAGCGAGTCAGTGTCAACCCGATTGTTGGCTGCTCATTTGCGCGCGGGATTGATCGAGCATTTCGCGTACTTTGCGAGCCAGTTCGCGTGGTGAAAACGGCTTGTGGAGCACATTGAAAGCGCCGGC
Organism: uncultured Acidobacteriota bacterium; assembly: GCA_963707165.1. Classification (GTDB taxonomy): domain Bacteria; phylum Acidobacteriota; class Terriglobia; order Acidiferrales; family UBA7541; genus Palsa-147. Next base: position 81,090 of record CAVPPO010000004.1, read on the forward strand.
TTGAATTTTCCGCTCGAAATCAACATCGGCGGTATAGCCGGTGACGAAAATGACGGGCGGGCCGCCGTTCTTAGCGCGCATGCGTTCGTGGGCGCCGGGGCCGGTCAGTTTCGGGAGCATCACGTCGAGGATGGCGAGATCGATGGATGGGCCGCGTTCAGCATAAAGTTCGGCGGCGGCTTCTCCATCGGCGACGGGCAGGACGGTGTATCCCAGGGAGGAGAGAGTTTCGATGGCCAGTTGGCGGAGTCCTTCGTGGTCTTCAGCGACGAGGATGGTCTCGGTGCCGCCACAGACGGGAAGGGCGGCTTCGGGCAGCTTGGACGCGACGGCGGCGCCTTCGGCGATGGGCAGGTAAACGCGGAAGCAGGTGCCTTTTCCGAGTTCGCTATCAACGAAAACGACGCCGCCATGCTGCTTGGTGACGCCGTAAACCGTGGCGAGTCCGAGTCCCGTGCCTTTCGACGGGCCCTTGGTGGTGAAGAAGGGCTCGAAGATGCGGTCGAGAGTGGCGGCGTCCATTCCTTCGCCGTTGTCGGTAACGGAGAGCAGGACCTGGCGGCCGGGATGGACGTGCGGATTCTGGCGGCAAAAATCGGCGTCGAATTCGGCGTTGCGCGTTTCGACGCGCAATTCGCCGCCCGCGGGCATGGCGTCGCGCGCGTTCAGGCAGAGATTCATGAGCACTTGATCCATTTGAGCGGGGTCGGCGCGGACCATGGCGAGATCCGGGGCGAGAGCGCGTTTGATCTCAATGTTGCTGCCGATGACTTTTTCGAGAAGGCTGAGAGTCTCGGTGACCGCCTGGTTGAGATTCATCTGCCGCGGCTCGAGGGCCTGGCGGCGGGCGAAAGCGAGGAGTTGGCGAGTGAGCGAAGCGGCGCGATCGGCTTGCAGGCGGATTTTTTCGAAGCGGGTGTGGAGCGTGGCTTCGGCGGGAGTTTCGTCGAGACCGAGCTCGGCCCAGCCGAGGATGGCGCCGATCATGTTGTTGAAATCGTGAGCGATGCCGCCGGCGAGCTGGCCGAAGGCTTCAAATTTCTGGGCCTGGCGGAGCTGCTTTTCGAGAGCGAGGTGTTCGGTGACGTCTTCGACGATGATTTGATTGCGCTCGTAGGTGGAATGCGATTCGTGAACGCGGCGGGCCACGATGCGGACTTTGATGATTCGGCCGTCTTTGCGCACCCAATCGGCGATGGCGTCAACTTTGCCGTCGCGCATAAGCTGCCCGGCGAGGCGGTGGCGCTCGACGGGATCGCGATAGAAATTCTCGGTCTGGCCAAGCGCGAGAACTTCGTTCACGGAATCGAAGCCGAGCATGGCGACGAGGGCGGGATTGACGTCCAGGATTTCGCCTTCGAGGGAGGTGCGATAGACGCCGTACATCGCGGATTCGAAGAGGCTGCGGTAGCGGGCTTCGCTATCGCGGAGAGCGGCCTCGGCGCGTTTTCGTTCGGTGATGTCCACGATGCTGCCGCGGACCAGTCGCCTTGAGCCGAGAGGGATTGAGGAGAGAAAAACTTCGCAAGGGATGTCTTCGCCTTGGGCATTTCTGTGGAGCCACTCGAAGTGGAGCGTTTCGCCGCGTACCGCCCGTTCGGTATAGGAATGTGCTGCTTCGAGGGAGGGGCGGCCGTCTGGCTGTCGTTCGGGGCTCAGCGCCCCGGGTTCGCAACGCAACAGATCCGCGCGGGACAGCCCGAACAGAACTTCGGCGCGATGATTCGCGTCGACGAAGGCGCGCTTCTCGGTGTCGAGGACGACGATGGCTTCGGGAGCATTTTCGACGAGAGAGCGGTAGTGAATCTCGCTCTCGTAAAGAGCTTTCTGAGCGCGGGCCTGGCCTTCGCGCAGAGCTTTTTCTTCGAGCGTCCGGCGGATGGCGAGGCCGAGGCGGGCGAGTTGATGCTTGAGGACGTAATCATTGATGCCGCGCTTGATGCACTCGACGGCCAGCTCTTCGCCGAGAGTGCCGGTGACGAGGATCAAGGGAATGTCGAGGCCGAGTTCGCGCGCGAGGTTGAGGACGTCGATGCCCGTCCAATTGGGAAGACGATAGTCGGCGAGGATGATGTCGTAACTGCCGTCGCGAGCTGCCGCCGCGAATTCGGAGCGCGTGCCGGCAAATCTCGGCTCGACGGCGAGGCCCTCACGTTTGAGTTCACGCAGGCATAGCTCGATATCGTCCTGATCGTGCTCGACGATGAGAACCCGGATGGGCGGTGAGGCGGGTAGCGCGGCGACCGTATCCGGGAGAGTCTGAGACATTGGCCTCCTCAGTCGAAACAGAATGCGCGCGCGGGCGGCGCGATGTTGACGCTCAGCCAGTAAAGCCCGAGGTGCTTGGCGGTCTCGCGGAAATCGGTGAATTCGAGGGGCTTTTGAATGTAGCTATTTGCGCCATGTTGATAGGCGGCGACGAGGTCGCGCTCTTCGCGCGAAGAAGTGAGAATGACGACGGGGATGGCGCGGGTGCGCGGATCTTCTTTGACTTTTTGAAGAACCTCGAGCCCATTCACTTTCGGGAGTTTCACATCGAGTAGAACGAGACGCGGCGGCGATTCAAAGGAGCGGCCGGAATATGCTCCGCGGCAGAAGAGAAAGTCGAGGGCTTCCTCGCCGTCCCGGACGGTATGGACGGAGCCGGCAGCGTCCTTGCGATTCAGGACATGCAGAGTCAGCTCAGCATCGCGCGGATTGTCTTCGACCAGCAAAATCTCTACGTCTTTGGACTCAGGCATTCCTGACCTCGCATTGGGAATCCTCGACTCGCGCGTGCGCAAGAGGGGATCCGAGAGTGAAATAAAATGTGGCGCCCTGGCCGGGTTGCGAATCGGCCCAGATGCGGCCTCCGTGATTGCGAACGATGCGCTGTACGGTGGCCAGGCCAATGCCGGTGCCTTCGAATTCGTCGGCACGGTGGAGGCGTTGAAAGACGCCGAATAGCTTATCGGCATATTGAGGGTCGAAGCCCACGCCGTTGTCGCGGACGAAGATGGCGTCCTCTCCGCCGGCGGCACAGGTGGCGACTTCAACCGTCGCGATTTCGCGGTGGCGCGTGAACTTCAACGCGTTGGCAAGAAGATTTGTGAAGACGATGCGCATAAGGCCGCTGTCACAATTGGTGATGGGCAAGAGTTGGATTTGCCAGGAAACCTTGCGGGTATCGAGTTCGGCGGAGAGGTCGGCGGCGATGCGATGCAGGAGTTCATTGAGATCCACGTTCTCGCGTTTGGGGCCCATGCGGCCGACGCGGGCGAGGTCGAGGAGATCTTCGACGAGGCGGCCCATCTGCGCCGCGCCGTCGACGACTTTCTGGACGTAGCGCATGGCGTCGGGACCGAGACGCTCGCCGTGCTCTTCGATGAGAATACGGGCGAAGCCGTCAATATGCCGCAAAGGGGCACGCAGATCGTGGGAGACCGAGTAGCTGAAGGATTCAAGCTCGCGATTGGACGATTCGAGTTCGGCGGTGCGCCAGATGAGATCCTGATTCAGGCGGCGGACGTTTTCTTCCGTTTCATGGGCCAGAGCTTCGGCCTTTTTGCGCGCGGTAATGTCATTGTTGATTTCGAGGATGGCCACGGGCGCGCCTTGCTCGTCGCGTTGCAGCGACCAGTGCGAGGCCACGGTGATCCAGTTTCCGTCCTTCTGACGATGCACGAGTTCGCCTTCCCATTTGCCGTCGCGCAATAAGTCCGCTTCCAAATCGGGGAGACTCCTGGGGTATTTGGTGGAGAGGAGATCTTTCTTGATGCGGCCGTGGGCTTCCTCACGGGACCAGCCGTAGAGCTGCTCGGCGCCATGATTCCAGTAGGTAACGCGGCCGGCGATATCGCGGACGAGAATGGCGTCGTCGGCGAGCTCGAGAAGGGCGGCCTGATCGCGCAGCTTGGCGGCGTGCTCTTTGAGAGCTCGTTCGGCGCGGTTGCGCTGGGCCATTTCGAGGGCGAGCTCTTGTATGGCGGACTGCAGCTCGGAGGTCCGCAGACGTACCCGGTTCTCGAGATCCTGATTGAGCCGGCGGACTTCCTCTTCGGCGCGCTCCTGTTGTGCGACCACTTTTTCGAGTTCCTGCTTCGCAGTGACGAGATTCGCGGTCCGCTCGGCCACGCGCGTTTCCAATTCAACATTGGCGCTGCGGAGCAGTTGCTGCGTTTTCTTCTGATCGGTGACGTCGCGAATGGCGCTGGCTACGAGAATTCCTTCCGGGCTTTCGATAGGGCTCAAACTGATTTCGACCGGGAATTCAGTGCCGTCCCGGCGCAAGCCGTAAAGCTCGAGTCCTGCGCCCATGGAGCGCGCGCGGGGATGAACCGAATAATCAGCGCGGTGAGAAGGGTGAACATTGCGGAAGCGCTGAGGGACCAAGATTTCGACGGCTTGTCCCATCAACTCTTCGCGGTGGTAGCGGAAGAGCTTTTCGGTTTCCGCATTGACAATGAGAATGCGGCCATTCGCATCAGCGATGACCATGGCATCGGGCGCGGACTCGAGGAAACCGCGGAACTTGGCTTCCTGCGCGGAAATCTCGGCGGCTTGACGCGACATCGCTTCATTAGCTTGCCGCAGATCGGAGAAGCTCGGCAGCGCGATAGCGACCGGAGCCAGCCGGACCAATAGGATGGCGGTTCCAATCGACGCCGCAGCAGTTACGGCCTTGATGGCGCCGGCCAGCCAGTAGGCAGCGTGCCAGAGATTCCAGACCTCCATGGCATGAGTGAAGCCGCAGGCCACGATGAAAACGCCGACACAGACAAACGCCCAACTGAAAGGCAAGTCATTGCGGCGCCGCACGACGCGCAGCAGGGTGACGGGAATGGTCATGTAGGCAACAAAAATGAATGCGTCGGAGACCAGATGGAGCCAGACGAGTCCGGCGTTCCACTGGTAGCAATAACCGTGGGGCATGAAATCGCCGGAAGAAAAAAGCCATTTCAGGAATTGCACCCGAATTCCCCCGAATTTAGACCGCGCGCGTGAAGCGATGCGAAGCGGTGAGACGCACTCGTTCAAATACACTTGCGCGTTTGCCTGGCGACGGCACAGGCCATGCGGGAGGAATATCGGCAGAAAGGCCGGTGACTTGAGAAAAGTGGGGCTGTGAAGAGTACCGAAGCGTTCGGTTGCGATGCTTCGAGAAAACTAAGAGCAGTTACTGTGCCGGATGGCTGGCGAAATATTGAGTGAGCGAGCCGATGGCCTGTTGCAATCCGGTACGTACGTTGGACTGCAAGGCGGTCACGACCTCGGCCATAGACTTGCCGTTTGCGGGCTCATCGTGCGAGTAGGGAAAAGTCCAGACAACCGAGCCGGTCTTCGGTTGGAACAACTCGAACTCGATCGAGAACCGCGCAGCGACGCCTCCGGTATCAACTTCGTTGAAGGCAGAAAGGTGGCCGCGAAGGACGTAATCGCCCTTGGAGCTGCTGCCGAGGCGCTGCACGGCGCGAAACTGGCCGGAAGCGCGCAGATCCTGAAGCAGCATGGACTCGAGCATTTCCGCGGGAGCTTCGGCCCAGCGATGGAAATAGTCGGCGCCGAGCTCGACTTGGCCGTTGCTGTAGACAATTCGATCGTCGCGAAAAAGAAGGGGAGCGGTGATGTGTCCAACGACGATGGTGACGGGATAAACGGTAGCCGACTGCGCGGCAGCCGGGGGCGTTGCCTGGAGCGTGTAGTAGCTCACGGGCCGGGCCGAGCCACAGTTGGCGAGCAGCACGCAGAAGGCGAGAGCCAGCGCTGCGCTGCCCGCAGAAGATGTGGAGGCGCGGGGACGCGCGTCCGGTTTAGCGCAAGGAGCAAAAAATCTCATGGCGGCGGTGCCTCGCCTGGCTTACGCGGCTTCGGCTCTGAGCTGCGAATCAGAGTATAGGGCCGCGTCTTGATTGTCTCCGTAAATTCCTTCATGTTCTCGCTGACTTGACGGAAATTTTCGATGATCTCGTCGAGGTTCCCGCTGTTGACGTTGAGAGTGCGGTCAAGTTGATCGGTGAGAGAAGCCATCGAGGTCAAGGCTTCGTGCGCTTTCATCAGCGTATCGTGAAGCGGCTGGCTATTATCTTTGATCATTTTGTCCGCGTCGGTAATGGCATCGTCGGCCTTGGCCATGGTTTTCTTGAAGTCATCCAACATCGGAGAGAGTTTCGCGGTCACGTCGTTCATGTGATTCAGAGTGGAGTGCAGAGGCTCGCGATCCTCTTCCAGCATGTGGTTGGCCTGGCGCATGACGCCGGCAATGTTTTTACGATTCTCATCATTGAGCAAATCATTGACGCGATCGATGGTGATCTGCAGCGCGGTGACGCGGCCGTTCAAATTTTGTATCAGTTCCGTGGCTTTCGGGCCGAGGTCGCCGATGGTGGCTTCGAGGTCGTCCAGGCTGGTGTAGGCGCCGGTCTTAAGAGTTGAGCCGTTCGGGGCCATGGAGGCGGACGGAGTGCCCGGCACAATTCCGAGGAAATTCTCGCCAAGCGCGCTCAAGCTGGAAATTTTCACCGTGCTGTCGGTCTTCACCGGCACGTTCGGTTCGACCCGGAATTCGACTTTCATTTGCGCCGGGTTCGCGGGGTCCGGCACGACGCTGGTGATGCGGCCAATCGGAGGACCGCCGGCGTAACGGACTTGCGCACCTTCCTGAAGCCCGCCGGCATTCTTGAAATAGGCGCGATAGAGATTTCCGCTACTTCGGAACGTTCCGGAGATGTAAAAAAGCGTGAACAGCAGGATCGCGATCGCGACGATCACGAAAGTTCCGACGAATGCCTGTTCGCGCTTGGAGTCCATCCCTGCTTTGACCTCAGCCTTTAAAATTCGCCGCTATCCGCCTTCAAATCGCCACAGAGAGGCGGGAGTATATCACGTCCGTCCACCTCGTCCTCGTATCCGATTCCGCGCTATTTCCTTACCACCGATTCGTCGCCGATGAGCATTTGCAGATAGCTCAATTCGTCCTCGAGTTCCGGCTCGGCAATGCGATCGAGGAATTGGCGAACGCGCGGCTGCGTGCTCGACTGGATCTCATCTTTCGTGCCATTGGCGACGATCACGCCGCGGTCGAGCAAAATCATGCGGTCGCCGATCAGGAAGGCGCTCGGCAGTTCGTGAGTAACCACCACGCAGGTCATCCCGAACGCTTTTTTCAGCTTCAAGATCAGCTCGTCAATTCCAGCGGCGATGATTGGATCCAGCCCTGCGGAGGGCTCGTCAAAAAAGAGAATTTGAGGATCCATGGACATGGCGCGGGCGACGGCGGCGCGCTTCTTCATTCCGCCGCTCAATTGCGCGGGCATGTAATTTTCGTAGCCGGCCAGGCCCACCTGATCGAGCTTCAGGCGCACCATGATTTCGATGGTGGAGGCATCGAGAGGGCTGTGCTCGCGAAGCGGCAGGGAAACGTTTTCGCCGACGGTCATCGAGCCAAACAGCGCGGAGCCCTGAAACGACATGCCAATGGTCTTGCGCAGGTCGTTGAGTTCCTTCGGCGTGATGGTGGCCATGTTCTTGCCACCGAGCCAGATTTCGCCGCTGGTGGGGCGCTCGAGGCCCACGAGCGTGCGCAGCAACGTGCTCTTACCCGATCCGGAGCCGCCCAGGATGACCAGAGTTTCCCCGGCACACACGTCGAAGCTGATGCCGTGCAGAATCTCACGTTCGCCATAGGCTACGCGCAGGTCGCGGACGGATATCGCAGAGCCGCGGGCTTGAGTCGGAGCTTCTGAGCTGGGCGTCATGGCTCGGTCCCAAAAATGATACCGGTAAATTTAAGACGGCGAAGTGAAATAAAACAGCGCCGTAAACGCTAAGTCAACCACGATAACCAGAAAAATGGATTTCACCACGGCCGTGGTCGTCGAACGGCCCACTTGCTCGGAGCCCAGGCCGGTGAGGAAGCCCTCCTGGCAGCCCACCGCCGTGATCACCAGGCCGAACATGAAGGCCTTGATCAAGCCCGTGACGATGTCCTCTTTCAAGAGCGCGTCGAGCGTGGCGCGGAAGTAAGACCCAAACGTGAATCCGGCGCCCAGGATGCCGAACGTAGCTCCGCCTACGATGCCCATGAAATCCGACCACATGGTGAGGCAGGGCATCATGATGAGCATGGCGACGAGCTTGGGAGCGACCAGGAAGCGGACGGGATCGAGCGCCATGGTTTCCAGGGCGTCAATTTCCTCGCTCACTTTCATGGTCCCGATTTCCGCGGCGAAGGCCGAGCCCGAGCGGCCGATGACGATGATGGCGGTCATCAAGGGACCCAGTTCGCGGGTGAGCGAAAGGGCGACGGCGTTGGGCACGAATTCCATGGCGCCAAATCGCTTGAGCTCGTGAGCGGATTGCAGTGCGAGAATTATGCCGACGAAAAAAGTGATCAGCGAAATGATTGGGAGAGCTTCGATGCCCACGGCCATGGCCTGATGCATCGCGCGGCGATAGCGTGCGCCCTGGCCCTGGGTTCCGGTGAAGACAGCGACCGTGGCCCGGGCAATCAGGCGCGCCAGTTGCCCGACGTATGCGAGAGTGTCAATTGTGCCGCGCCCTACGGTATCTGTGATCGCCATCGCTGTGGAGATTTCCGGCCGATTCCGGCCTCTCCCATCTTTTAGGGATTCGCCGGCGGCGTGCTCTCGATTGCCTGCGATTCGCTCTCGTACACTTCGAAAACTTTCAGCAGGCGCGTCAGTTCGAGAACTTCACGCGCCACGCGGCTCAGGCCGAAAAGTGAGAAGCGGCTCTTCATGTCCCGCGCGGCTTTCAAACCCTCGATCAAGGATGCGACACCGGCGCTGTCGATATATTTCACCGCCGTGAGATTCACGATCACGTACGGAATATGCTGCGTCTTGATCAAGTCCAGCAGCGTCTTGCGGAGGTCCGGTGAATGATAGAGCGTAATATCCCCGGTGACATCCACGATCGAGATATCGCCTTGCCGCCGCGTAGCAATCTGCATTTTTAGGGCCTCCGCCCGGGGGTGCAGGCTGTTTTGCCAGAGTTTTCGGCGACTTGCAACCGATTTGAGCGGCGAGCTTGCTGGGGGAGTCCTGGGATACCCATGACGCCGCGCAACGAGCTAGATGGAAAGGCACTTACGGGACTGCGGAGATGGAGATGCAATTCGCGAATCAGGCGCGTTTCTCGATGGGAATGTAGCCGCGCTTGCTGGCGCCAAGATAGACCTGGCGCGGGCGGGAAATCTTTTGCTCAGCATCGAGAAGCATCTCTTCCCATTGCGCAATCCATCCGGCGGTGCGCGGAATGGCGAACAGCACCGGGAACATAGTCACCGGGAAGCCCATGGATTGATAGATGAGGCCGGTATAGAAGTCCACGTTGGGATAGAGACGGCGGGAGATGAAGTAATCGTCGTCGAGGGCGATGCGCTCGACTTCTAGCGCGATATCGATCATAGGATTGCGGCCCATCACGTCGAAGACTTCGTAGGCGATGTGCTTGACGATGCGCGCGCGCGGGTCGTAATTCTTGTAAACCCGATGGCCGAAACCCATCAGTTTGCGCTCGCCCGCTTTCACGCTCTTGACGTAGGCCGGCACTTTGTCCACCGAGCCGATATCTACGAGCATACGCAGCACCGCTTCGTTCGCGCCGCCGTGCAACGGGCCATAGAGCGCCGCGGTGGCTGCGGCGATCGCGGAATAGGGATCGACGTGCGAACTGCCCACGCCGCGCATTGCGGTGGACGAGCAATTCTGCTCGTGCTCGGCGTGCAGAATGAAAAGAATGTCGAGCGCGCGTTCCAGCGTGGGATTGGCGTGGTACTTCAACTCCGTCGTGCGGAAAAGCATGTTCAGGAAATTGGCGGCGTAGCTCAGCTCGTTATCGGGATATGCGTACGGCATGCCCAGGCTATGGCGGTAGGCGAAGGCTGAAAGAGTGGGCATTTTGCCGATCAGGCGATAGGTTTGTTTCCGGCGTGAATCGGGATTGAAAATGTCTTTGGCGTCCGGATAGAAAGTAGAGAGCGCCGCGACGGTCGAGATCAACATGCCCATCGGATGGGCGTCGTAGTGAAAGCCGTCGAGGAATTTCTTGATACTCTCGTGGATGAAGGTGTGGTGCGTGACGTGGTAGGTCCAGTCCTCGAGTTGCGCCCGCGTGGGTAACTCGCCGTAGAGAATCAGGTAGGACGTCTCGAGATAAGTGCTCTTCTCCGCCAGTTCTTCGATGGGATAGCCGCGATATTCGAGGATGCCCTTGTCGCCATCAATGTATGTGATGCGGCTGATGCAGGAGGCCGTATTGGTGAACGCGGGATCGTAGCTAATCATCCCGAAATCGCTGTCCTTCACCTTGATCTGGCGAAGGTCCATGGCGCGAATGGTGTCGTTCTTGATGGGGAGTTCGTATTTCCGGCCGGTGCGGTTGTCGGTGATGCTGAGGGAATCGCGCACACCCGCGGGAGTTTCTTCCGGCGCCGTGGCGGCTGCTGGCTTCGTTGGATTCACGGAAAGAGCCCTCGCGACTCTCCCAGGCAAGCCTCCCCGGGCGAGAACCGAACCACCAATCTACACCAATTGATGCGTTGAACGGGAGTGCTTTTGCCTGAACAGGCGGTAACTGAACCCGAACAGGCGCCCGGCGGGCGCGAAGTGCTGCAAGAAATGCGGGGCTGCGCGTTCTCCGTAGCGAAGGCGGTCGGCCCAGCTCTCAGCGACCGCCGCGAGGGAGGACGAACATGCTATTCGGGAAGAGATTTGATTGGGCGGTAGCGGCGCTTGGGGCCATGTCACTGCTTTACGCTTCCGTGACGCCGGCGATTTCGGGCGGGGATGCAGCGGGCGGGAGTGGAGCTGCGGGCAAAAGCGGAGCGCCTGGCGGCTGGAGCCTTGGCGAGCCGGTGCGTTATGAGAATTTGACTGTGTTTCCCGTGCTTTCGAAAGCGGATGCGGATACGGGGCCATTCGAGACTCTCGATGAAGGATTGGCTTCGGGCGACGTGCTGGTGACCGAGCATGGCAGCAGCGATTATTTGCGCCGCTCACGCGATGGCGACGTGCTTCCTGCGCCGCAGCAGGGCGGCAGCGCTGAAGTCAACCGGCTCGTGCTGATCAATCGCGGTAAGAAGCCGGTGATTTTGCTCGCGGGCGAGATTGTTTCCGGTGGGAAGCAGGATCGTATTGTGGGCAAGGACCGAATCGTGCCCGTCGGCGGGGCGCCGTTGCCGCTCGACGTCTTCTGCGTCGAGCAGGGTCGATGGACTGGCGGTTCGGCGAAATTTGCAGCGGCGAATACGATGGTGCATCCGAGCGTTCGCGAGAAGGCGGCGGTGGACGCGGATCAAACCAAAGTCTGGGCTGCGGTGCGTTCTGGCACTACGTCGAATCAGGCTTCGCGCAATTCGACCCCGGCGGCTGGCGGCGCTGGCCGGCGGGACGGGAACGTCTAATACAACAGTTCAAGTCGAGGCGGCGCCGGCTCCTCGCATTTCCGCCAACGCTGTCGGTGGCGTGATTTCGCGCGAGGCGCCCAGCCAGTCATATCGCAAGATTTATCAGTCGCAGCAAATCGGGCGCGACGTGGATACCTTTCGCCGATGAGCTCGAGCGAAAATTCGCGAGCGCCACGGCCGGATTGAAAGGCGAAGTCTGTGGTCGGGGTTGTGGTCGCTTATGGCGGGGAAGTCGCCTGGAGCGACATCTTCGCTTCGCAGTCGCTCTTCCAAGCATATTGGCCGAAATTGTTGCGCAGCTATGTGGTCGAAGCGCTGGCGCGGCCGGCGACTGTCGAGAAGGCTTCGCTCGAAGATGCGCGATCGTTTCTCGATCGCCTGAAGGGCCACGTGCGCGAAGATTCCGAGCCCGGTGTTTATACCTGGCGCGAAGTCGCGCAGGGGCATTACGCCGAAATCGAACTCGAAGCGCTTGCGCCTTCAACGCTGACGTTGCACTGGATGAAGGTGCTTCGCAACAGTTGATCGTGCCTGAAGTTGTCTGGTGCGACGTAGTCCCTCGCGCGCACCGCGCCGTGGGTTTCGCCGGGAATCACGCACCCGGCGGAACCCACCGGCGCACTTCGCTTTGTTCGGGACATTCCGCGAGAAGTTCGGCGATGGTCCGGTGCAGCACGGGATGTTGCGCCTGGGCGGCAATTTCCGCGAGCGGGACGAGCACGAAGCGCCGCTCCGTCATTCGCGGATGCGGGATTACGAGCTCCGGCGTCTTTACGATGCTCGAGCCGAGCAAGAGTATGTCGAGGTCAATCACCCGCGGTCCGTACTTGATTCTCCGACGCCGCCCAAGCTCGCGTTCGATATCGAGCAGGACGTTCATCAATTGCCGTGGCATCAGCTCGGTCTCCCCTTCGATGGCGCAATTCAGGAACCAGCCCTGCTCGCGAATCTCCACCGGCTCGGTTTCGTAGATGGCCGAGCGCTGCAGAATTTTCACTTCGCGTTCTTCCAGCTCTTCCATCGCGCGCGTGAGATTATTTTCGCGATCGCCGAGATTTGAGCCGAGCGAGAGATAGGCTTTCTTCATGAGGTAAGTTTGGTGTGCGCCGGATGCCGCGCCGTGGCGGAGCGATGATACCGTAGGAGTTCGGAGCTGGCGAATAGCGTTCAGGGGCGACGCGCTTGAATCTAGCTGCTTGGATTGCCGTTGCGTGCGGCGCTGTAGTCTTGGCCGCGCTGTGGTTGCGCCATCTCGGCGCGCGGTGGAATGCGCGCACGCTCGCCGGATTGCGCGCTGCGAGCCGTATGGCGAAGACGCGCTGCGGCGAAATCGAATACGCGACGACTTCGGCCGGATCTCCCGTGCTGATCTCGCACGGCACGCTTGGCGGATTCGATCAAGGAATGGTCGCGGCCGAATTAATTCTGCCGCAGCAATTTCGGCCCATCGCCGTTTCCCGGCCGGGCTATTTGCGGACGCCGCTTGCTGTTGGCGCAACACCGGAACAGCAGGCCGACGCTTTCGCCGCGCTTCTCGATTCTCTGGCCATCGATCGCGTTCCCATCATCGGCATTTCCGGCGGCGGCCCGCCCGCGCTGCAATTTGCATTGCGTCATCCACAGCGCTGCACAGCCATCGTGCTGGTCTGCGCCGTGACGCAGCGGCTGACGCTTCCGTGGCGCGCGGTGCTTGCGTCGCAATGGCCGCGTGTCGTCACTTCAAATACAGTGAATTGGCTCGTCTCCCTGCTCTATAGCCGGTTTCCAGCGCCCATTTCGCGATTTGGGTTCAGCCCGTTCGAACGGTCTTTGCGCACTCCCGCACTTGGCCGCCGCGATGCATTGCGGCTGATGGCCACGTCGGTGCCAGTGAAGCCCCGCTTCGAAGGCGTGATGAATGATGGCGGCTATCTTTCCACGCTCGATGCGTATCCTCTCGAGCGCATTCAGCAGCCGACGTTGATCATCCACGGCAACGCTGATGGAGTCGTGCCCTTCGCACACGCAGAATTCGCTGCGAGCAAAATCTCCGGTGTGCGCTTAATTACGCTGGAACAAGGCAGTCATTTCGCGGCATTTATTCGCGGGCGAGAGGTGCGCGAAGCAATTCAGGAGTTTCTTGCTCGGTAGCGCCGCTAAAACATCGCCGCTTGGCGGCGGGGTTCATCCATGCCGAAATGTTTGTAGGCGAGCGCCGTAGCCACGCGGCCTCGCTGCGTGCGATCGAGCAGGCCTAGCTGCATCAAATACGGCTCGTAAATTTCCTCGATGGCATCTTCTTCTTCGCTCAACGATGCCGCGATCGTATTCAGGCCTACCGGTCCGCCGGAATATTTCTGGATAATTGTGAGCAGCAGATTGCGGTCAACTTCATCGAGCCCGTGCTCATCCACGCCCAGCATAGCAAGCGCTTCTTGGGCTACTCCGCGGTCGATGTGTCCGGCAGCGCGCACTTCGGCAAAATCGCGCACGCGCCGCAGCAGGCGATTCGCAACGCGCGGTGTTCCGCGGCTGCGCCGCGCGATTTCCTCGGCGCCGGCGTCGTCGGTCTGAATCCCGAGAATTTTCGCCGAGCGCTTCACGATCAGAAACAAATCCTCCGGCGTGTAAAAATCCAGCCGGTGCACGATTCCGAAGCGCGAGCGCAACGGCGCCATCAGCAAGCCCGCGCGCGTCGTCGCGCCCACCAGCGTGAAGCGATTGAGTTGATAGGGATGAATCCGCGCGCCGGGTCCCTGGCCAATCACCAGGTCGATGCGGAAATCCTCCATCGCGGGATAGAGAATTTCCTCGAGCGCCGGCTGCAGCCGGTGAATCTCGTCGAGGAAAAAGAAATCGCTCTTCTCGAGCGACGTCAGCACCGCCGTCAAATCGCCTTTCTTCTCGAGCAGCGGCCCCGAGCTGACTTTGATGGCCACGCCCATCTCGTTCGCCAGAATCTGCGCCAGCGTGGTTTTTCCGAGTCCCGGCGGGCCATACAACAGCACGTGATCGAGCGCCTCTTTGCGCGTGCGCGCCGCCTCGACCGCGATCGACAGATTTTCCTTCACGCGCGTCTGCCCGATGTAATCATCGAGCCTCTTCGGGCGCACGCTCGCTTCGATGCGCGCGTCTTCCTCAAACGCGCGCCCCGATACCAGCCGATGCCGTGTGTCGCTTAGTTCCATGTGCTTTTCACTTTACCTCGAAAGCGCCTAAATTCGTCTCGCGTTCCGTGAATTCTTCGCACAGGCGGTCGAGTTCCTCGTGCTCGCGTGCGAACCGCTCGCGCATGGCGCGATGAGCGTCCAGGCTTTCCCACGAATCCACGGTGAGATAGCGGTAGCGTTCCTTCGTATCACGGAGCAGTGTCGTACCTTGAAACCCGGCGCTCTGCCGGAAGAGCTGCGCCCAATTCCCCTCGCTCGAATAATACCGCTCGAATTCCGCGATCTTGTCCTCGCGCGCCACAAATTCCCAGACGAGCTGTATCACACGCGCCTCCGCGAAACTTTGAGAGGTCACTCGCCGTGACCTGCGTGAGCGTTCCTCTGCATCTTCGCGCCGCCGAGTTGCTGCAACGAAGCGCGCAACAGCCCGTTGAAATCATTCTCCGCCGCGCCATTTTTGCGAATTTGCTCGAGCGTGCGTTCGACGGCGCGCGCCTCGTATCCCAGATTCAGCAGCGCCGACGCCACATCCGATTCCAACGGCGAGCGTGCCGCCGGCTTTCCCGACTCCGCCGGCTCGAGCGCCGCGGCTTTCTCCCGCAACTCGACCACGATCCGCTCCGCCGTCTTCCGCCCAATCCCAGGAATCCGCTCGAGCAGCGCCAGATCGCTGCTGCGTATCGCCGGCAGCAGCTCGCTGATTCGCATCCCGGAAAGAATTTTCAGCGCCAGCGAAGGACCCACTCCGCTCACGGAAATCAGCAATTCAAACGTTTGTTTTTCACGTGCGGTCAAAAATCCATAAAGGCACAACTGATCCTCGCGCACGTGCGTATAGATCATCAGCGTCACGTCGGAATTCACCGCGCCGAGCACCGAAAACGTGGAGAGCGGAATCTGCACCAAATACCCCACGCCGCCGACATCCACCATCACCTGGTTCGGCCGGCGTTCAGTCAGTTTTCCGCGAAGCTGTCCAATCATGTAGCTGCGATTATTGATTAGCGTTGTAGAGGTGTCAAATCTGCGCGCAGCGTCTCAAATTGGCGCAGCACTCTTACACAATTTTAACGAAACATTTTCGGCGCCGTCCGCGTAATCCCATGTGACGCACCACTTCGTGGATCTGGGGCGATTTCACGATTGTCCGCTTGCGGAACGGGTGTGTTCGGATTCGGGAATTACGGTTTCATTAACGCATCAAAAATTTGCGCCAGAAAAAACATCGTTTGCTTTCCTGGCGTCCACTCAACCGTCTAACTGGGGGACTGGGGCTAAAATAAAGGAGAAACAAAGATGTCACATCGTCGTATTGCGCAAATCGCCGCGGTGGCAGTAATTGTGGCGATGCTCCTTCCAGCCCTTGCCGTGACTGCTGGGGCCCGGGAACTGAAATCCACCATGAAGGCACAGATCTCCATCGTCAACGCGGTGACGCTCGGCGGAAAGCAATTGAAAGCCGGGAGCTATTGGTTCGTCGCCGACGATACGAAAGTTCAGGTCGTGTCCGACGGAAAAGTAGTCGCGGAAGTTTCCGTTCAGTGGCAGGACGCCAAACAGAAAGCGGATGCCAGCGCGCTGGTTATCGAGAGCGGAGCCGTAAAGGAAATCCGCTTCGGCGGAAAGACACGCACAGCCCTCGTCCAGGAATAACCCGAAGCACCCACAGGACGACAGCGAGCGGCACATCCCATGCCGCTCGCTGTTCTTTTCTGATTCAATTTTTTGAGTTGTAGTTGCTCAGGGTGTGTCTTCGTTCAGCTCGATCACGTCGATGACGCCGACCACCGCGGAATCGATGGGCGAGTTGGGCCGGCCAACCGCCGTCATTGCCGAATAACCTTCGGTCGAGAGCAGCACGCGATCGCCTTCGCCGGCATCCACGGCATCGAGCGCGAGCACAGGCTCGCCGCGATCCGAACCGTCCAGATTCAGCGGTTGCACGACGAGGATCTTGCGCCCCACGTGCGACGCCACCTTCTGCGTCGCCACCACGTCGCCAATCACCCGCCCGATCAGCACCGGCCGCTACTCCTTCGCAAGTTTCGCCGTGTCCGCGAGGTTCACTTCATCCACGATGCCCACAATGGTCGCCTCGGTCGGCACTTCGGCAGGAAGAAACGGGAAGCTAGCCTCTTTCCCGCGGCACCAATAAACCATTTCGCCCGCACCCGCGCCGACGGAGTCCAGCGCCACCACCGGCCGCCCCTTCGCACGCCCATCGCGCCCGATCGGCTGCACGATGAGCAGCTTGAGGCCAATTAGCGACGGGTCTTTCGCTGAAGAGACGACATTTCCGATGACTCGACCAAGGATCACGTTATTTATTTCTCGCAGCGGCTAGCTCCGCTTCGTGCGCTTCATCCAGCTTCACCGTGTCCACGATGCCTATGATCGCCGCGTCCACCGGGCGGTCCTTGCATTCTGCGGCCATGCGCGCGGAGCTGCCGGAGACTACCAGCACAGTTTCGCGGTAGCCCGCGCCTACCGCATCCACGGCGATGAGATAGCCGGACTCGTCGCGACCTTCGGGCGAGATTGGTTTCACGATTAGAAGCTTTTTTCCTTCGAGGCGAGGATCTTTGCGAGTCGAAACTACGGTGCCGACGATGCGGGCAAGAATCATCTTGTCTGAGGATTTGCCTTTACTGCAAAACGAAGAAACTTCGCCGCCGGATTTCGTCCCGTCGGCGCCGCGCGGCCCGAGCCGTTACTTCGCCGCCGCCATCGCGCTCTTGCCGATGGGCAGCGCATCTTCGAGCGACTGGTGCGGCCGCGGAATCACGTGCACGGCGATCAACTCGCCCACGCGCCGCGCCGCTGCTGCGCCGGCATCCGTCGCGGCTTTCACCGCCGCCACGTCGCCGCGCACCATCGCCGTCACGTAGCCCGAACCGATCTTTTCCCATCCGACGAGCGTGACTTTCGCCGCCTTGACCATGGCGTCCGACGCTTCGATCATCGCCACGAGGCCGCGTGTCTCGATCATTCCGAGTGCTTCACCCATTCTTCATCCTCCGCAGAGACGCCTCGAAAAATTCACCGCCGGATGCGGTCTTTGCGCACCGCGTCCTCCACCAGCGCTTCCAGTTCCCGCCGGCTGAGCGTGATGCGATCCGTCACAGCCGCCTCGTCTGCCTCTGCGGTGACGGGGCGGCTGGTGCCGGCCGGCGCGCCTTGAATCCCATAGCGCGCCCGCGCCGCGAGCAATTTTTCCACATCTTCGGCGGAAAGCAAGACTTGTTTGCCGAGCACCACGGTGACGAGCGACACGCGCGCGAAGTGCTCGGTCGTCTCCATGCGGAAAAACGCGGTCAGCAGATCCTGCCCGTAGGTGACCACGCCGTGATTCGCCAGCAGAATCGCGTCGTGACGCTGGATCAGCGGCTCGATCGCGTCGGTCAGCTCCGGAGTTCCTGGCGTTCCGTAGCGCGCCACAGGAATCGATCCCAGCGCAATCACGCACTCGCTCAGCAGCGCGCGATCGAGCGCCACGCCCGCCGCTGCATATCCGGTAGCCACCGGCGGATGCGCGTGGCACACCGCGAACACATCCGGCCGCCGCCGGTAAATCAGCAAATGCATTGGCAATTCCGAGGAAGGATTGCGCCGCCCGCTGATCTTTTTGCCCTCGAGATCGGTGATCACGAGGTCGTCGGGCTCCATCATTCCTTTGCTGATGCCCGTGGGCGAGGTAAGAATGCGACGCGAATCGAGGCGCACTGAGATGTTGCCGTCGGTCGAGGGCACGTAGCCACGCTCGCGAATCCAGCGCCCCGCCGTGCAAACGTCGCGGCGGTGCTCGTCTTCCGTCTTCACCGCGCCGGGAGTGAGCGATTCAGAAAGCATGGGCCTCGAATTTCATCAAGTTCTGCTCGCTGGAAATCATGAATGGAGCGACATGATACACCACCGCGCGAGCACGTTCCTGTGGAATATGCATCTCGGCCTGTCTGAGATTGAGGAAACTAAGGCGGCTAGGCGTACAGCCCGCGCAGCTTCAGCGCGAAGGCTACGCGATCAATGGCCACCATGTACGCGGCGATGCGATTATTTACGCCGTGCGATTCGGCGTAGCGCACGATTTCGTCGAAACTGCGTTCCATCACGTCCTTCAGCCGTTCGTTCACTTCGCTCTCGCGCCAGAAGAATCCCTGCCGGTCCTGCACCCATTCGAAATAGCTGACGGTCACGCCGCCGGCATTCGCGAGAATATCCGGCATGATAAACACATCCTTCTCGCGCAGAATTTCGTCCGCCGGAGGAGTCGTCGGCCCGTTTGCGCCCTCGCAGAGAATGCGCGTCTGCACGCGATGGGCGTTCGCGCTGGTGATCTGATTCTCGATCGCCGCAGGAATTAAAATCTCGCATGGCTGGAAGAGCAAATCCTGCCCGGACATTTTCGCGCCGCCGCCGGGGAATTCGGGCAGCGGCTTGTGCTTCACGTGCACCCAATCAATCAGCGCCGGAATGTCGAAGCCGTTCTCGTTGAAGAGCGCTCCATGAATATCCGACACGCCCGTAATCTTATATCCAGCCTCGGCCAACAGCATCGCTGCCATCGAGCCCACGTTGCCGAATCCCTGAATCACCACGCGGCAACCCTCGCGCTTCATCTTCAGCTTTTCGGTCGCCTTGTCGCACACGAAATGCACTCCGCGTCCGGTGGCCTCCTTTCGTCCGCGCGATCCGCCCAGATCGAGCGGCTTGCCGGTCACCACCGCGGTCACCGTATGCCGCATGTGCATCGAATACGTGTCCATCACCCAAGCCATCACTCTCTCATTGGTTCCCAGATCCGGCGCCGGCACATCTCTTTCTGGCCCGATCCAATCCGTAAGCTCGGCCGTGTAGCGCCGCGTCATGCGTTCGATTTCCCGCATCGACATTTTCGTCGGATCGCAAATGATTCCGCCCTTCGCTCCGCCGAACGGAATATTCACCACCGCGCATTTCCAGGTCATCCACGAAGCCAGCGCCCGCACTTCGTCCAGCGAAACGTCCGGCGCATACCGGATTCCGCCTTTGCCCGGCCCGCGCACCAGCGAATGTTGCACGCGATAGCCCGTAAACACTTGCAGCCGCCCGTCGTCCATGCTTACGGGAATGTAAATCGTGATTTCCTTGTTGGGATAGCGCAGGTAGTTGTACAGACCCTCTTCGAGCCCCAGCTTGGCCGCCGCCGCTTCGAAGCGCGCTTCCGCGCATTCGTAAACGTTCAATTCATTCTTGACGAGAGTCGGCATGGAATCCTCCGCGAAGGGGTCTGACGGAATGCGTCTTTAGGCCGCGTTTCGACAGCGCGCGCCAGTATACGAGCACCCGAATTTCGGTGCAAGGAACGCGTGTCCGTTCAGTGACCCTGCGGAAGTAGACTTTTAGCTGTCATCCTGAATCCGCCCAGACGGATGAAGGATCTGCATTTTCTTAGTTTAGCGGGGTGCCCCATGCGCCGTACTTGCGCGTGGGGTTTTTGCAAACAGCGAATCAATCGATTTCAGCCGAAGATCCTATCTCCGCCGCGAGCGCTTCACAAATTCATCAAGGATGAGCCGCGTCAATCGGTTCTGATCGTGCCGCACCACGCTTCCATCCTGCAGCAAATCTCCATAAACGCATCCCAGTCCCATCTGGTGCAGTTCATGCAATGATCCGCGCACCGGCTCGGCGCCCTTGAGCGCATAACGCCGCCGCACGCGCGCCGGCACCGGCGTGCGATTCACCACCGCCCAGTCGAATAATCCCAGACGCGTGTGTTCATAAATCGCGCGTACATGATCAGCCACCGAGAATCGGTCGGTCTCGCCCGGCTGCGTCATCAGATTCGCAATGTAAACGCGCGTAGCCTTCGAATGAGCGAGAACTTCCGTAACCTGCTTCAAAAGCAGATTCGGAATCAAGCTCGTGTAAAGCGATCCCGGCCCGACCAGAATCAAATCCGCCTCGCGCAGCGCCTGCAAAACTTCCGCCAGCGGCCGCGCGTTCGGCGGCACCAGCCGTATGCGATGAATCGCACGCGTCGAGCGCGAAATCCTCGTCTCGCCGCGCACCACGGTCCCATCTTCCAATTCCGCTTCGAGGGTCACGTTCTGCGCCGTCGATGGATAAATGCGCCCGCGAATCGCCAGCACTTGCCCTGAGAGCCGCACCGCCTCCGGAAAATCTCCGGTCACGTGCGTCAGCGCCGTAAGGAAAATATTCCCGAAGCTGTGCCCGCCAAGCCCCTTCCCACCGCGGAAGCGGTACTGAAACAGATGGCTCAGCAGCGTCTCGTCCTTCGAAAGCGCCACCATGCAATTCCGAATATCGCCCGGCGGCAATACTCGCTGTTCGCGCCGCAGCCGTCCGCTGCTTCCGCCGTCGTCGGTCACGGTCACAATCGCCGCGAGATCCGCAATCGGCAAGCGCCGCCGCTCCGCGCGTCGTCGCGCGACGTATTCCTTCAGTCCACGCAGCAACGTGGACAAGCCCGTGCCTCCGCCGAGGGCCACAACTCGCACGGGCCGCCCGCTGTTCTGACGGTGGTTTTTCACTTTGAAGAACTACCCTGCGGAACCCTCACGCTCGGGATAAAGCAGTTCGGTAAATCGGGGATCTTCTTGCAGAAATGCGAAATCTTCATCGTTGCGCGCGTGATAGCGGTTCTCTGGGCGCAACTGGATGGCGAATTTCAAGCGTTCCATGGCCGATTCGGCCTCTCCGGTCAAGCAATCCAGCGCCGCCATGGCATAAACGATGTGGTCAGCCTTCGGCGCCACCTTCAGCGCGCGGTCTAGGTGTTCTCGCGCTTCGTCCCAGCGGCCCAGATTCATCATCGCCACGCCCTGCGTGTAGTGGTCGTCAGCAGTCTTGGGCGTAGGCGCAGGCACGCGGCTCAGCCGCTGCTCGACTCCGCGCAGATGCACCCGCGCGCGATCCGCCAGTTCCGTACTGGGACCCGGCAAGACTCGTTCTAGTGAAAGCTTAGCTTTGGCGAACTTCTGTTCCTGCACCAACTTAAGCCCCTCCTCATAGAGCTTAAGCTGCAGCAGAGTGGCGGGATCGGGAGCATGTACCGCTGCGGCACGGGCCCGCGCGGACTTTTGCAACCCCTTATCCTTCAATGGTTTAGAGCCGTTACGCGAAGCGCTTCGGGACCGTGAGGACGACTTCCGAGCGGATTTTCCACGTGCTGCCATCTTCGCTCACGATAGCAGAGTTATAAATCTCCGTCAATCTGCCTCTTACAGCCCGAAAATTGGGCTTTTCGGGGCCCAAAATGCGCTTCCGGGATCAGTTTTTCGCGCCTTCCGCCATCACTTTTTCGACTTCATCCGGGTTGCGCGGTAAGCGCTTCGTCAATACCTCGATCCCATCGTTCGTCACGAGCACGTCATCCTCGATCCGCACGCCGAGATTTTCTTCCGGGATGTAAATCCCCGGCTCGATGGTGAACACCATTCCGGCCTCGAGCGGCCGCGTCGTGCTGCCGGGATCGTGCACGTCGAGTCCGAGATGATGGCTCAATCCGTGAATGTAATATTTCCCGAGCGGCTCTCCATGCAGATCTTTCCCATGCGTATTGATATATTCCCGCGCGATCACGTTCAGATCGACCGCGCCGCCGTGAATCGTCGCGCCGGGCTTCACCGCCGCCATCGCTGCATTTTGCGCGCCCAGCACGATCTCGTAAATTTCCCGCTGCCGCGCCGAATATTTTCCGTTGGCGGGAAGCGTGCGCGTGATGTCCGCCGCATAATCGCCATATTCTCCGGCGACGTCGAGCACCACGATGTCGCCCTCTTTGATCTGCTGCATCGAGCGCGCTGTAATGCAGCACCGTCGAGAAAAATCCGGTGCCGACGATCGGCGCATACGCTTCGCGCGAGCAGCCCTCGAATTCGTGAATCTCCTTCATGCGCGCCGCGACCTGATATTCGTAAAGCCCCGGCCGCATGCGCTTCATCGCGTCAAGTTGCGCATCGATGGACGCATCGATCGCCTTGCGCATCAGCGCCAATTCGCCCGCCGATTTCACTTGCCGCATCGCGCTGATTGCTGGCGTGATGTCGAACACATTCGCCGACGGCACCGTGTGCTTCAGCCACTCGCTCCAATTCTTCAGGTGCGGATAGCCTTCCTCCTGCTGCCCGGGGAGCAGCGTGTAGAAATTCGAGTAAGTCTTCGCCAGCTCTTCGAGCTTCGCACGCAGATTGGCAAACGCCTGCACGTCCGCAAATCCTGTTTTCTCGCGGATGCCGGGATCGTCCGGGCCCATCTTCGGCCCTTCCCATTTTTCCTGGGCGTAATCGCGCGCCGGAAGATAGAGAATCTCGCGCGCGCCCTCGATCTTCTTGCCCGCCGGCGGATCGGGAATCAGCAGCACCGCGCCGCCCGGCTCATCGTCGCCCGTCAGGTAATAGAAATTCTTCTCCTGAAAGAACAAAGCGAACTCCGAGAGATCCTCGTGGCCCGTATAGCCAAATACGACCACCGGCCCATCCACTTGCGCAGCCAGCTTCGCCTGCCGCGCCGCATACTCCTCGTTCGCCTGCCGGAACCGCGCCGTGGCCACACCCGCGCCCAGCAGCAGCGCCGCCGCAATCAACCCGCCGATCCACCGAATCCGCTGGGCTTTCTTAAATTTCATTCTTCCTCCGGTGTAAAGCGACGCGCGATCGCGCCGCCGCAGGCACCCGTAGGGCCCGAGCTTCAGCCCGACGGCCCCTTGAGCAAAGCCCCGCTTTCGCCATTCGATTAGTCATGAATTATGTCCAAGGAATTTGACGTGTCAAATCGAAATTCGGCGTGCTGGATTCAAGCGAAATGTTACAGAGGCCGCCCGCGGCCGGACCTAAAAGCCAGGTGCGCCGGTCGAAGCTGGCCGCACTTCGCCGGACTCGACGCCGAACCGCAGCTTTTCAAAATACACTTGCGCGAGCGACATGAAACCGGTGTAGAGATAGCCCCAAACAAAAAGCAGCAGGAACGGAATCGTCGCGTAATTCTCATTCTGAATCGCGTAGGCCACCGCCGCCGCGAAGTAAATTCCCAGGAAAACTTCCGCAAACGGCATCCATCCCGCGCTCTTGCGATACTTCTTTCGCAGCCAAGTTCCTTGCCGCTGCCCTTCAATCTTATATTTCGGCGTGCGCACAAATTCCGTCTTCACGCCAAAAATCGCCTCGAGCACGGCCAGCGCATTGCGAATCGAGATACCAATCCCCACGGCCATCACGAACGGCAAATACGGAATCGATCGCTTCCAGGTCTTCGGATAAAGCACGCGCTGCGCGGCTAGATAAAAACTCGAAATCGAGCACGTCGAAGCCACGAACAGCGGCAAATCAATGATCAGTACTTGCAACCAGCCCTGATAAAACCGCACGATCATTGCCGGAAGCAAAATAATCGAGAGAAACACCATCAACGGATAGCTGATATTCGCCGTCAGATGAAACACGGCCTCCGATTTCACATAGGCCGGCTCTTTCGATCGCAGCACGCGCGGCAAAATCTTAATCGCCGTCTGCATCAGGCCCTTGGCCCAGCGCGCTTGCTGCGATTTGAATCCGTTCATCTCCACGGGCAATTCCGACGGGCACGCGATCTCCGGCAAATAAAGGAATTGCCAGCCGCGAAGCTGCGCGCGATAGGAAAGATCGGTGTCTTCGGTCAGCGTGTCGTGTTCCCAGCCGCCCGCATCCTCAATCGCCGCGCGCCGCCAGACTCCCGCCGTGCCGTTGAAATTGAAGAAATTCCCGCGCCGGTAACGCGACGTATGCTCGATCACGAAGTGGCCATCGAGCAGGATCGCTTCAATTTCCGTCAACGCCGAGAAATGCCGGTTGATGTAACTCCACCGCGTCTGCACCATTCCCAGTTTCGGCTCGGCGAAATACGGCACGGTCCGCCGCAAAAAATCCGCCGGCGGCAGAAAATCGGCGTCAAAGATCGCGATCAATTCTCCGGTTGCCGATTGCATTCCGGCCTGCAGCGCACCGGCCTTGAATCCTTCGCGGTTGTCGCGATGCAAGTAAGAAATCGGCAGACCAAGCTGCCGGTGCCGCTCGACGCAATTGCGCGCCACTTCCTGCGTCTCGTCGGTAGAATCGTCGAGCACCTGAATTTCGAGGCGGTCGCGCGGATAATCGAATTGCGCCACGCAATCCACCAGCCGCTCGATCACGTAGCGCTCATTGAAGATGGGAAGCTGTATGGTAACCTTTGGCCACTCGGTGACGGCCGGCGGCGGGCCGGGCGCATGATCGCGATATTTATAGAAATTATAGACCAGCGCGTAGCGATGAATTCCGTACGCCGCCAGCACCACCAGCACGATGAAATACGGCAGCATCACCGCCAGATCGAAAGTGTTTGCCTGATACTGCCCGACGAAGGTGCGATCCGTCAGCCGGTGCCAATAGTTGGCAAAAGTCGCGCCCGGGCTGATCACCGCCAGCAAATGAACCTGCCAATTCAAATTTTTGCCGCCTCCTGATGCAGACCCTGCGAAGTTTCTTTACCCGCTCGCCGCACTCTCAGACCGCAATTCTTATCGCCGGCTTCGTCGTTCTCGAAGCCCTGTACGCCTGGCTCGGCCATCTCCGCAATCTCGAATTCTTCGTGGTCGAGACCATCGCCGTCGGACTTTTTGGCGGCGTCGTTTATCTCCTCGTTATGTTCGGCCTAGAGCATACACCCGAATCGCGAAATTCCTTCTGGTTGCTTCTCGTCGCCGCTGTTCTATTTAGGGTCACTCTCTGGCCGCTCGTCCCCACGCTCTCGAACGATCTCTACCGCTATCGCTGGGACGGCAAAGCGCAGCTCCGCGGACTCAATCCCTATCTCGTGCAGCCCGATGATCCCAAGTTCGACGATCTTCTAAATCTCAACGACAACTACGAATTGCGCATGCCCGCCATGGACATGCCCACGATTTATCCGCCGCTGGCTGAGCAGGTTTTCAAATATGCGGCGCGCTGGCTGCCCTCAACCGCCGCGTTCAAGCTGCCCATGGAATTGTGCGACATCCTTGTGATGATCCTGCTCGCTATTTGGCTTCGCGCGGAGGGCGGGCGCGCGTATCAGCTTGTCATCTACGCATGGAATCCGCTGGTCGTGATCGAGTTCGCCGGCAGCGGCCATAGCGACGCGCTCGCCTTGGCCGCGCTCGTCGGCGCCTTCTTAATTATAAAATCGCGGCGAACGGTGTCAACGCTGCTGCTGGCCGTCGCCACGCTGCTGAAGTCGTTTCCGATTCTGCTTTTTCCGCTGTGGCTGCGCCGCAATGGCTGGCCGCGTTCCGCGCGCGCTTGGCTCGAGGGCGCAGCCGCGGCTGCGC
This sequence comes from uncultured Acidobacteriota bacterium, assembly GCA_963707165.1. GTDB lineage: Bacteria > Acidobacteriota > Terriglobia > Acidiferrales > UBA7541 > Palsa-147. Next base: position 106,969 of record CAVPPO010000004.1, read on the forward strand.
TCGCCGGAATTTGCGCGTGGCCGTATCGCGCCGCTCTCCATCAGATTCCGATCACGATGGCGACATTCGAAAGAAACTGGCAGGACAACAACGCGAGTCTTTACACCATGCTGAAGATCTTCAGCGATTCACACGAGTTCGCAGCAGGCATAGGCGTGGGCGTAGCGGTGGGCCTAGCGATCTGGACCGCGTTGCGCAAAATCGAGCCAACTCGCGCCGCATTCCTAATTCTCGGCGCCGTCTTACTTTTCTCGCCGAACGCCTACCCCTGGTATTTCACTTGGGTAATTCCATTCCTCTGCTTCCGGCCGAATCCCGCCTGGCTGCTTCTGACAATCCTGCAATTCCTCTCGTACAAGGTGCTGATCGAATACCAAGACTACGGCATCTTCAATTTCGACCCGCGCTATCTAGCCCTGACATACATCCCGTTCTACGCCGTCCTACTATGGCAAGTCCTGCGCAAGAAGCCCGTCTGGGTAGCGCCGGCGTCCCTGCCGGCATCCGACGACCGGTAAATCCGCCACGAGCGACGGTCGTCCGCGGAAGACAAGTCACAATCCGCCTAATTTACTTACACCGCGCCGCGCACAATCACGAACTCATGCGGCTCGAGTGGCCGTGAGATGCCGGCGGGGACGCCGGCGCTACCGAACATCCCCGAATTAGCCGCGATCCAGCTACAATTTCACTACGTGTCCTCTGAACTTCCATCCACCGCTCATCGCCCGTGGCCTCTTCCGGCCGCGCCGTGGGTGATGCGCCAAAAATGGCACGACCTGCTCTTCATGCACTGGCGCATCCCGCCGCAAACGCTCCGCCCGCTGATTCCTCCGGCGCTCGAACTCGATAATTTCGAAGGCAGTGCCTGGCTCGGCATCGTTCCATTCCGCATGACCGGCGTACGCCTGCGCGCCACGCCGAACATTCCCGGCCTCTCGGTCTTCCCCGAATTGAACGTGCGGACGTACGTCACCGCCGGCGGCAAGCCCGGCGTCTGGTTCTTCAGCCTAGACGCCGCCAGCGCCATCGCCGTGGCCGCTGCCCGCGCGTGGTTTCATCTGCCCTATTTCCGTGCGCGAATGTCGCTCGAAGTCGCGCGGCGACGAGATTCGCTACCAAAGCCATCGCACGCACAGCAATGCACCAGCGGCTGATCTGCGCGTCAAGTACGAGCCGACGAGGCCAAGTCTTCCAAGCGCAGCCAGGCACGCTCGAATATTTCCTCACCGAGCGTTACTGTCTCTACGCTGCGGCCGGGGAAAAAATCTATCGCGGCGAAATCCACCATCCGCGATGGCCGCTGCAACCCGCCCGAGCCGAAATCGCCTTGAACACAATGGCAACCGCGCACCGGCTCGAGCTTCCGCCGGCATCGCCGCTGCTGCATTTCGCGCGTTTCCAGGACGTATGGATTTGGCCGCCCGCGCGCGCCTAAGCGTGCCGATCCGGGATTCCTATTCCTCCTGCTTCGCCTCAGTGCACGCGCCTCCAAACGCCGCCGCATCCCGATTCTGCGCCGCTGTGCTCGGATCGGCGGCGAGGGCCGCGCACGTTGTGGTCAGACCTTGCCTCAAGTGCCGCCAGTCTTCCCACATCTTCCCGGCAACGCGCAGTGCTTCGTCGCGATCGGCTTGGGTCTGTGTGAGCTTCTGCTCCGCCGCGGCCATCTCTCCCTGAAGCGACTGCACCTTTTCGGTTGCGGCGACGAGCGCAGTATTCACCTGCTGGAGTTGTTGATTTACGTCCGCCAATTGCTGCCGCAGATTCGCGGCCTCCGTGCGACTGGCTTCGAGCTGCACCTCGGGCGATGCGTCTAACGCGATCGTCTCAGTCCCGGGCGCAGACTGAGCCGCCGCCGGAGCTTTGTCCATCATCGGCACGTCAGTCTCTCCGTAACTCAGTTCCCAGAGGACACCGAGTAGAATTACGGCGACCGTAAACAGCGGCACGATCAGCGAGGTCCAATAGCCCCTGCGGGGTATGCCGGAGTGTCGTCGCCATCCATAGCGCATGGTAGGAGCCTTTCTATTTTGATTGCTCCGAGGGGTGCGTCGCGATGCTGGCCTTGAGAGCGGAGCTGGGCGCGGCGAACGATCTTGGAGTTGGGGAGTGAAAACTACGCGCGCGCTGCGTAAGCGTCAATTCGGAGGAATACGGATGCGAACGATGAATACGGATGCGGAGGCACGTAGTCTTACGCTGTGAGGAGTACGTAGACTTTTTTGGAACGCGCTGTCGAACGCGATGTTACTGCAGGTTTGCGGTGAGGCTCGATTGGGGAATGAAATTATCCGCGGGCTTGCGCGGCGCGCGCATCGGCGGAAGCTGCGAGCGGTCCACTTTGCGATAAAGCGTGTCGCGCTCGACCGGCACGCGGCCCGCGGCGCGAATCAGGCGCTCGAGATCGGCAAGGGTCAAGCCCTGAGGAGTGCTCGCTCCGGCGTCGTGATAAATCTTTTCTTCCACCACGGTGCCGTCGATATCGTTCGCGCCGAAGCGCAGCGCCACTTGCGCCACGCGCGGCGTCATCATGATCCAATAGGCCTTGATGTGCTCGAAATTATCGAGCAGCAACCGCGAGACCGCGATGGCCTTCAGATCGTCGAAAGCCGTCGGCTTGGGAATATGGCTGAGCGCCGTATTTTCGGGATGGAACGCGAGCGGGATGAAAGTGACGAATCCGTGCGTTTCATCCTGCAGCGCGCGAAGGTGCAACAGATGATCGACGCGCTCTTCCGGCGTTTCGATGTGCCCGTAAAGCATGGTCGCGTTCGAGCGCAGGCCCACTTGGTGCGCGGTGCGCGCGATGCTCAGCCACATCTGCCCGCTCACCTTGTGGTCGCAAATCACTTTGCGCACGCGAGGGGCAAAAATTTCCGCGCCGCCGCCGGGAAGCGAATCGACGCCCGCTTCTTTCATGGCAATCAGCGTCTCGCGAATCGAAAGCTTGGCGATCCGCGCGTAGTAGCCGACTTCCACCATCGTGAACGCTTTCAGATGCACGTGCGGAAAGCGCTGACTTGAGCCCGCGAATCAGATCGAGATACCACTCGAACGGCAAATCGGGATGCAGCCCGCCGACAATGTGAAATTCCGTCGCGCCCTCGGCGACGCCTTCCGCCGCGCGCGCCCAGATTTCCTCCTGGCTGAAGGAATAGGCGCCCGGCGCGTGAGCATCGCGGCCAAAGGCGCACAGGCGGCAATGCGCCACGCATATGTTCGTCGGATTGATGTGCCGGTTGACGTTGTAATAGCAGATGTCGCCGTGCAGCTTCTCGCGCACCCAGTTCGCAAGCCAGCCGACGGCCATCAAGTCGTTCGATTCGTAAAGCCGCAGGCCTTCTTCGGCATCGAGCCGCGCGCCGGCCAATACTTTTTCGGCGATGGGCTTGAGCCGCGGGTCAGCGATTTGTAGCTCGGATGCCATCAGAATCGGGCCTTTTTTCAGGGGCGAGCTACAAGCGTGGCCGCGCCCCAGAAAAGAAGGAACAACAAACTAATATAGCCGTTCACCGCGAAAAACGCAGCATTCATTTTGGAGAGATCGTTGGGCTTGACGAGCGAATGTTCGTAAGCCAGCAGCGCGGCCACGACGATGATCCCCGCCCACGCCGGCCACGCGAGACTGAAGCTCGACGCCAGCCACACGAGCAGCGCCACGACGCCCAGATGCATCACGCGCGCGATGAGCAGTGCGTTGGCGATCCCGAATTTCTTGGGGATGGAATAAAGACCGGCGGACTTGTCGAATTCGACGTCCTGGCAGGCGTAGAGCACGTCGAAGCCGCCGACCCACAGCGTCACCGCCGCGCACAGAATCAACATGCGCGCATCAAGCGACCCGCGAATCGCGATCCAAGCCGCCGCGGGCGACATCCCAAGACAAAATCCGAGAACGAAGTGCGACCACGAAGTGAACCGCTTCGTGTAGGAATACAAAAACAGAACGCCGAGCGCCACAGGCGAAAGTTCCAGCGCCAGGCGATTCAACCGCCACGCCGCAAGCACCAGCATCGCCGCGGCGACGAGCGTGAAGCCCCACGCAAATCCCAGCGAAAGCGCCCCGGTCGCCAGCGCTCGATTCTTCGTGCGCGGATTCCGTCGATCGTATTCGATATCCGCGACGCGATTCATAGTCATCGCCGCCGATCGCGCCCCCACCATCGCCACGATAATCCAGCCGATTTGCATCCAAGAAGGCCACTGCCCCGCCGATCGCGCCGCGAGTAGCGCACCGACGAGCGCAAACGGCAGTGCAAACACCGAGTGCTCGATCTTAATCATTTCGAGAACAGTACGAATTCGGCTGGTCATAACAGTGTAGATCTCATCTCAACAGGCGGCTCGAATGCATTTTCCGTCGTAGGGGCGCGGCTTGCTGCGCCCGCTCAGCGTGACAAGTGCCCAAGCGTTCGCCACGAACCTCCGTGGTGTTTTATTTACTACCCTTCTTCCCGTCCCACCTATACTGCGCGTCCTGCGGCAATCCAATCTGCGCCAGCACTCGGCACACGAATTGCTCCACGGCGTCTTCGAGCTTCTTCGGCCCGAAATAAAACGCCGGCATCGCCGGCATAATTACCGCCCCGGCATCATTCGCGCGCAGCATATTCTCGATGTGAATGCGATTGAGCGGCGTCTCGCGCAGACAAAGCACAAGCTGCTGCCGTTCCTTCAAACAAACATCCGCAGCCCGCGCAAGCAAATCATCCGCCAGCCCCGCAGCGATCGAAGCAAGCGCCCCGGCCGAGCACGGGATCACCACCATCGCGTCCACGGGGGCGCTACCCGAAGCGATCGTCGCACCGACATCTTTGTTCGGCACGTATTCGATCTTCGCCGCGGATGTCCCAGTCAGCAGCGCAGGCAATTTCTTCGCATCAGCCGCGACGATCCTAAGCTCCGTAGAAATCAGCCGCAAGCCAGTCTCAGTCACCACCAACGCAACACGCGCAACACGGCGGTCGGCATCCAGCATCCGCAGCAAAGTCCGCGCATAAATCGCCCCGCTAGCGCCCGTCACGCCGACCGTGATGATTTTGCCTTCTGCAGCGCGTGGCATCAGGTGACCTCTTTGGCGGCGCCTGCTGATGGCGGAAAAAAAAGAGGCCGAACGGCGGGAGGGCCCAAAGCTGCCCTTCCTCCGAGGAGTGCGCATGCCATTCCGCGTTGGCGCAAGCCGTCCAAGTTGAGGTCTGCAGCGACCGTAGCACGGATTGAGCGAAATTTCATGTAGTGGCAGTCTATAGCACTGAATGCGCTTCAGCTTCTGCCGAGCGATTCCTCAGCTGCGCTCGAGACTTTTTCCAGTTCTCGTTCGCCACATCGAAGCGACCACTGCCGGCCAGAATGATAATTGAATCAGGATGAACGGAAGAGAGCCAATCGACACAGCCACGACGAAGCCGAGCTTGCGAAGGTCGAGGACGAAGCGCATGTAAACATAAATTAAAACACCGATGATGGAACATACCGCAGAAAGCGCAAGGCCAATCGCGAAAGTATCGCGAACACGATGACGCCGTTCCCAATCTCCCAGGTGGTCGGATTCGAGAGCACCGGTTAGGTATGTTGCGCCGCACCGGCACATGAATCTCAAGGGTCCCATGCGATTCCAACTGTGAGATTGTCCCAGATGAATGTGCTTCGAGACGTCCCGACCGCATTTGTCGCAGACATACTTATCAGCGCGCTTGGGGAAGGCGCTGGCGGGGAGTGTGGTGGACGCGCGCGCGTTCAAGTTCAGGCTAAGCATGATTCCTTAGATGTAACTATTCTAACGCGTCGCCGTTCGGGCGGCCTCCCCTTCAATGGCAGGAGGTGGCCGCCGGCACGTTTGGGCAGTGCTACAATTCGCGGCCGGGTGATTCAATGAACGAAAGCGACGCAAAGAAATTTCTGCGCGAAGTACGCGCCGGGAAGATTTCACCGGATGCGGGACTCGATCACTTGCGCCGGCTGCCCTACGAAGATCTCGGCTTCGCCAAAATCGATCATCACCGCAGTTTGCGTCAAGGCTACCCCGAAGTAATTTTCGCACGAGGCAAAACGCCGTCACAGACCACGGCAATCGTCCGCGGCATGCTGCGCGCAAAAGCCTCGCACAATATTCTGATCACCCGCGCAAATAAAGAAACGTTTTGCGCCGTAAAGCGCCTGGCGCGCGGCGCAGAATTTCACGAGCTTTCGGGCGTGATCGCCATCCGTCGCGGAAAAGAAATTCAGGGCAAAGGTCTAGTGCTCGTCGTGACGGCGGGGACCAGCGACATTCCCGTAGCTGAAGAGGCGCTCGTCACCGTCCAGATGATGGGCAATCGCGCCGAAGCAATCTACGACGTCGGCGTAGCGGGTCTGCACCGCTTGATGGAGCATCGCGAAAAGCTAAGCGAGGCGCGTGTGATTATTTGCGTAGCGGGCATGGAAGGAGCGCTGCCCAGTGTTGTGGCCGGGATGGTGGCAGTCCCGGTAGTGGCGGTGCCGACAAGCATCGGCTACGGCGCAAGCTTCGGCGGAGTAGCAGCCCTGCTGGCGATGCTAAACAGCTGCGCCTCAAACGTAAGCGTCGTGAACATAGACAATGGCTTCGGCGCCGCCTGCGTAGCGACAGTGATTAATAGGTTGTGACGGCGGAATTTGTAAGAGAAAAAATGCAGAAGCTTGAGCGTCCCGTAGCGCCGGCAGCCTGCCGGCGTTTTTGACTTTCTGCGGCTGCATCAAGAGGCTGCTTCACCTTCCTCGAGTATCTTTCGCTCGACCTTCTTGATTGTTTGTAATCGCAACTAAGCGCCTTCCGATTCAGGGACACTGGGACATTGCTTCGACAATTTGACCTCACGGACCGCTCCTAAGATTCGATTCTCGCTTCACAAAAACGCCGGCTGGCAGCCGGCGCTACGACGACTGATACAGCGCCGCGCTGATGGCAGAGGCGAGCTCGAATTCCTCGTTCGGCTGGACCGTGCGGAGATCCAAGATCAATCGATTTCGTTCCACGCGCGCGATTACCGGCGGACCGGATTTTGGTTCGCGCAGGCGCGCTTCAATCGCGGTGGTGTTGTGCCGGCGGCTGGTTATGGCCACCAGGAATGTTGGCAGCGATTGATCGGGCGTAGAGCCGCCGCCGATTACAGAATTCCCTTTGATGATTTCTGCCGTGGCGTCCGCGGGCAATGCCGGGCGCAAGCGCTCCACAAACAATTGCGCACGCTGGGCGATTTCGGCGGCCGGGGTGCGAATCATGCGCAATGTTGGGATATCGTCCAAGGCCCCGCGCTGATAGGCGCGCACCGTAGCCTCAAGCGCCGCAATCGTCAATTTGTCCACGCGCAGCGCGCGAAAAAGCGGGTTGCGCCTCACTCGCTCGATCAGCTCTTTTTTCCCCGCGATGATTCCTGCTTGAGGACCGCCCAGCAGTTTGTCCCCGCTAAAGGTAATGATGCCTGCGCCGGCTATGAAGCTTTCCCGCGCCACCGGCTCATTCACCCCGCTCGGCGCCAAATCGGCCAGGCAGCCGGAGCCGAGATCTTCGCAGACGGGAATCTTGCGTTTCTTGCCCAGAGCCACCAATTCTTCCAGTGTGGGCCGGGCAGTAAATCCCGTGATGCGGAAATTCGAGGGATGAACGCGCAACAAAAGGCGCGTGTTTTTATTGACAGCATGCGCGTAGTCGCCGATGCGCGTGCGATTGGTGGTGCCGACCTCGCGCAGGACAGCGCCGCTTTCGGCAAGAATGTCGGGGATGCGGAAGCCGTCGCCAATCTCGATCAGCTCGCCACGCGAGACGATCACTTCAGCGTTTTTCGCGAATGTATTCAGCACCAGAAAAATTGCGGCGGCGTTGTTGTTGACCACGATGGCCGCTTGCGCACCCACGATTTCGGCCAGGAGATTGGCGGTGTGCACGTCGCGCTTGCCGCGCTTGCCCGTCGCGATGTCGTATTCGAGATTGATGTAGTGACCGGCGGTGGCAGCGATGTGCTGGATGGCGGCTTCAGAGAGAGGCGCGCGGCCTAGATTCGTGTGCAGGACGACGCCAGTCGCATTGATGACGTGGCGCAGCGAAGGCGTCAGCGCGAGCGCGACCGCGGCTTGGATTTCATCTTCCAGCGCGGCGGGGCGCGCGGATTCGAGTCCTTGCGAGAGCGCGGCGCGGAGTTGTGCGATCTGCTTGCGGATGATCGAGGTGACTAACGCACGGCCGGCCATGGCGATTAGCGCTTCGATTTTTGGGCGCGTCAGAAGTTCATCCACCGAGGGAATCTGGCGCAGCGCGGCGCGATCCGGCGTTCTGGATTTTGTAACCATCGCGCGGGTATTGGAACACAGCAGAGACGAGTGGTGCAATTCAGACCGGCGCGTGGAAAGCCAGGCATTCGTAGCGCCGGTTTATCCTGAGCGTAAGCGAAGGGCAGCTTGCCCTTCGAGTCTCAGGGTAAACCGGCGTTTTTATGTCACACTCGCGCCCCGGAAATCCTCCAGTCGGCGGAGACGTTGCGGATTGCGGCACTGCCCATGTCTGAGACGTTGATTCTGCGGCTCTGCGACTTTACGCTCGAAGTTCGGACTCTTATGGCTCTGCCTGCCCACAACGCTGTTGACGACGATCTCGCCCAGATCGAGAAAGACATTCGCCAGCTCAAAATCGAATACGAGATGTATTTCGCCGGAGGTCGCAAGCGCCCGCCGGCGGATACGCAGTGGCGCGTGGACACGATGATCAAGCGCTACAACGACCGCAGCGCGGAAATGAACTCGGGGCAGCGTTTCCACTTGACCAACCTGACTTCCACGTACGCCAAGTATCAGGAGATGTGGCGCAAAAAATTGGCGGCCAAAGAAACGGGCTCAACGCAGCGGCATTACGGCTCGGCCGCGCGCGCGATTGAGGCCGAGCGCGCTCGCGTGCAAGCCGAAGCGCAAAAGCTGATGAAGGAGAGACACGCTCGCCGTAATCCGCGCGTCGAGCAGGAGCCGGAAATCGAAATTGACGCGGTGACTGCTTCGCCGCCGGACGCTGCCATCGAGGCGCGCGCCGCCGAATTGCGCGCGCAGCGTCGCGCCATGAATTTGACCGATCCGGTGCGCGAGGTAGGCAAAGTGCGCGAGTTGTACGACGTGCTGGTCGAGACGCGTATTCGCAACGGCGAAGGAACAAACAACCCGAGTCTCGCCGATTTCGAGCGCTTCGTGAAAAAGAAGACCGAAGAGCTACAGAAAAAGGGTGGCCGCGAAGTCGAATATTCGGTAGGAATCGAGAACGGCAAAGTAAAATTGAAAGCGCGCGTGAAGTAAGTAGCGCCGGCGGTCCTCCCAGCGGTCCTCTTGCAGTTTTCTTGAATCGCTTTAGACTAACCTGCTTTGCTAATCGCGTAGAATTCTCGATGGGAGGCGTTCGTGCCGATTGAGCGCGCGCTGATCAGCGTCTTCGACAAAACCGGCCTGCTGGAATTCGCGCGCCGGCTCGCAGCGGCGAAAATCGAAATCGTCTCCACGGGCGGCACCGCGCGCCTGCTGCGCGATTCGGGCGTGCCGGTTCGTGATGTCGCGGAGTTGACTGGCTGGCCGGAAATGCTCAGCGGCCGCGTGAAAACGCTGCATCCCAAAGTTCACGGCGGAATTCTGTTTCAGCGCGGCAAAGAAAGCGATCGCCACGAAGCCGCCGCACAGGGAATCGTCCCAATCGATCTGGTAGTCGTGAATCTCTATCCATTCTCAGCGACTGCTCGCAAGCCTGGCGTCACGGCCGAAGAACTGATCGAGAATATCGATATCGGCGGCCCGGCGATGGTGCGCTCCGCAGCCAAAAATTTCGAAAGCGTAGCAGTAGTCACCGATCCCGCCGATTACGACGCGATCGCCAAGGAGATCGAAGCAACGCGCGGCGTGAGCCTGTCAACGCGCCTCTCGCTCGCGCGCAAGGCCTATGCGCGCACAGCCCGCTATGACGGCGAAATCGCCACCGAACTCGAGCGCCTCGCGGCCAATGGACACGTGACGATGAAAGATGCGCCCAACTTGCCGCAGCGCTTGCACGTGGCTCTCGAGCGCCGCCAAGCCATGCGTTACGGCGAAAATCCGCACCAGTCAGCCGCGCTCTATATTCCGGCCGGGCGCGAAGCAACGGGGCTCGCTGGCGCGAAGCAGCTTCAAGGCAAAGAACTCTCCTACAACAATCTCGTCGATCTCGACGCCGCCTGGGCGCTAGTGAAGGAATTCGCCGCCCCCGCAGTCGCAATCATCAAGCACAACAATCCCTGCGGCGCAGCCGAACAGGAAAAATTACGCGATGCCTATCTGAAGGCTCTGGCCTGCGATCCAGTCTCAGCCTTCGGCGGCGTCCTGGCGTTCAATCGCAAACTTGACGCGGCAACAGCCGAAGAAGTCGCGAAGCTATTCGTGGAATGCATCGTCGCGCCCGGATACGAGCCCGCAGCCCTGGAAAAATTCGCCGCCAAGAAAAATGCGCGCCTGCTGGAAATCGCCAGCCAATACGACGCCCCCGAACTCGAATTGAAACGCATCTCCGGCGGCGTCCTGGTGCAGGATCCCGATCGCCACGAATTGGACGCGAGCCAATTGAAAAGCGTCGCGGAGCGCGCACCCCACGCCGGAGGAATCCCGCGCGCTCCTCTTCGCCTGGAAAGTTTGCAAACACGTGAAATCCAACGCCATCGTCTTCGCCCGCGAGGGTGAAACTATCGGAATCGGCGCCGGCCAAATGAGCCGCGTAGATTCGGTAAAGATCGCCGTGATGAAAGCGCAATCGCCGCTCAAGGGCACGGTAGTAGCCTCCGATGCATTCTTTCCATTCCCCGACGGAGTAGAAGAAGCCGGCAAAGCCGGCGCCACCGCCGTGATCCAGCCGGGCGGCTCAGTCCGCGACGCCGAAGTAATCGCCGCAGCAAATAAATTAGGCATGGCTATGCTATTCACAGGCATCCGCCATTTCCGCCACTAGGTACCGCCGGCCCCGCCGATTGCCTTTTGTAGCGCCGGCCTTTCAGGCCGGCATCTTACGACCCCGCACAAATTAAGGGCGAGTGGACACGCCGGCGCGATGATTTCGGGCGAGGAGTCCGCGGTCGATTTGTAGACGAATGAAGATTCAGGTCGTCAGATGTCGGCAGGGACGCCGGCGCGACCTAAGGCACTGAGCCTCAGCAAGTTCCGCACCCGATCGCCGATACTCGCAATATGTCTCACGATTTCCCCACACCCTGCGTCCAATACATGTCCACAGTTTCAATTCAGCGCCCGGCGAAAATCCATGAAACCGGGCACCTAAATGGATGGCCCGCGCATCTTTCAAATGAGTGCCTGAATCTCACGTTGGTGAGCAACTGAATCTCGCAGTAAGCAAGTGACTAAATCTCGCGGTAAGCGAGTGACTTAAAAGTACGATGATGGCGGAATTCTTTGACGCCCACGCGAGGGTAAACGATAATGAAGGTTTCCGGTACACCTATGACGACAATCCGTATAAGCGTGACCCTCGCGGGGCTGGCGCTGCTGGCCGGGAATTCCTTCGCGCAGACTACTCCGCCCGCGCCCGCCGCTGCTCCCACTAGCACCGCCGACCAACCTTCCAAGCAGGCTTCCCCGCAAGCCGCGACCGCCGCGACGCAGCAATCCGACGCGAACCGCACCGCGGATGCCTACTACAATTTCGCCCTGGGCCACGCCGCCGAGGACGAATACGAAGTTACCGGCCGGAACGAATCCGCAAATCGCGCCGTGGAATATTACAAAAAGGCCCTCGAGCTCGATCCCGGCTCGTCCGTAATCATCGAGCGCCTCGCGGAAACCTACGCGAAATCCCAACGCACTCCCGAAGCCATCGCCGAAGCGCAGCAGGCCATCAAAGCCGATCCCGACAATCCCGGACCGCATCGCCTCCTCGCGCGCATCTACGTGCGCAATCTGAGCGAAGTAAATGCCGGCTCAGCGCAGCGCGACACCATCGACAAAGCCATCGAGCAATTCAAAGAAATCCTGCGCCTCGATCCCAAAGACGGCCAATCCGCTCTCTGGCTCGCGCGCCTCTACCGCTTCGAGAACGAGCACGACAAAGCCGAAGACACGCTGAAGACGATTCTCAGCCGCGATCCGCAAAATGAAGGCGCCCTCGAGCAAATGAGCCAGCTCCTGATGGATGAAGGCCGCGCCCCAGAAGCCATCGAGCTTCTGACCAAAGCGGCGTCGATGTCCACTTCCCCGACGCTCTTCGATCTCCTCGGCGATGCCTACTCGCAATCTCACGAATACGCCAAAGCCGAAGAAGCCTACAAAAAAGCCGTCGAAGGCGATCCGGACGAAGTCACGCACCGCAAAGAGCTGGCGCAAACTCTGCTCACCGAGGAAAAGTTCCCCGAGGCGCTCGAGGAATTCAAGCGCCTGGCGATTGTCGAGCCCGAATCGCCCGAAAACTATTTGCGCCTCTCGCAGATTTACCGCCACATGAACCGCTTCGAGGAAGCCGAAGACAGCATCGTCAAAGCCAAGCAGCTCGGCCCGGGAAATCTGGAAATCGTTTACAACGAAGCGCTGGTTTACGACGCGCAGGGCCACTTCGACGATGCCGCGCACGTTCTGGCCGATGCCATCGCCGGCGTGCGCGCCTCCACCGATTCGAACGGCAATCCCAGCGCCCTGGCGATTCTTTACGAAGAATTGGGCCGCATTTATCGCGAGAAGAAAGATTTCACCTCCGCGGAGCGCTCCTACGAGGAACTCGCCAAGCTCGGTCCTGAATCGGCCAAGCGCGCCCAGATGCTGCTGATCGATACCTATCGCGAAAGCCACGAAATCGATCGCGCCCTCAACGAAACCCAGAAAGCCATGAAGGATGCGCCAAAAGATCGCGGCCTCACGGTCACGTACGCGATTTTGCTCGGCGAGAAGGGCCAGGGCGAAGAAGCGGATAAAGTTCTGCGCGCGCTGCTCAAGGGCGGCGATGACGATGAAGAAGTTTACCTCGATCTCGCGCAAGTCCAGGAGCGCGGCCGCCGTTATGGCGATGCCGAGAAATCCGCGCTAAAGGCCCAGGAACTCGCCAGCGAGCCGCCCGAGAAGGAAACCGCAGCCTTCATGCTCGGCGCGATTTACGAGCGCCAGAAGAAATTCGATCTGGCCGAGGCGCAATTCAAAAAGGCGCTCGACATCGATCCGAAAAACGCCGCAGCGCTGAATTATTACGGCTACATGCTGGCGGATCGCGGTGTGCGCCTTGATGAAGCCACTTCGCTAATTCGCAAGGCGCTCGAGCTCGAGCCCGCCAACGGCGCGTATCTCGACAGTCTCGGCTGGGCCTATTACAAGCAAAACAAGCTGGCGGAAGCCGAAGAATTCCTGAGCAAGGCCGTGGACCGCGACGCCGAGGACCCCACAATTCTCGGACATCTCGGCGACGTCTATGCGAAGATGGGCCGGATGCAGCGGGCCGAAGCGCTATGGGAAAAGGCGCTCACGGAATGGCAAAAGGCTTTGCCGGCCGATTACGAAGCCGACAAAGTCAGCGAGCTCGACCAGAGATTGAAGGACGCCAAGAAGCGCGTAGCGCAAAAGCCCGCACCGGATAATTCGCAACCGCAATAAACGATTCCGCATGAAAAATTCTGTGCGCCTCCCGGCGTTCGCGAAAGTGAATCTCTGCCTGCATGTCCTCGGGCGGCGCCCGGACGGCTATCACGAACTGCGCACGCTGTTTCAATCCATCACGCTCCACGACGTCTTGGAATTATCAAAGCTACGCGCCCGCGGCATCGAACTCGAGGTAGCGCCGGCGTCCCTGCCGGCATCCGACGAGCAACCAGTCGTCCAACTCTCAAAAACAAGCGCGGACCTCCCACTCAAATACCGGAGCATTTCTTCCCGCCGCGCCCACGAATCCGGCCATAATCCTCGCCCCCGCCGAATTCCCGCCCGCCCAATTCCCGAGGAAGCGCCCGCGCTGCCGACCGATCGCGATAATCTGGTTTGGCGCGCCATTGAAGCGATGCGCCGCGAACTGAATTACCGCGGCGGAATCCACGCCCATCTTACAAAGCAGATTCCGGTAGCCCGCGGCCTCGGCGGCGGCTCAAGCGACGCCGCGGCAGCGATCATCGGCATGTTGCGCCTGACGGGACGAAAGTTGCCTCTCGCACGCGCCATGGAAATCGGCGCGTCGCTGGGCGCCGATGTGCCGTTCTTTCTATTCGGCGGGCGCGCTCTCGGCGTCAGCCGCGGCGACGAACTCTATCCGCTTCCCGACGGGCCGAAATATTCGGTCGTCGTGGTATCCCCGAACGGCATCGCCGTCAGCACCCGCGACGCCTACGTGGGTCTCTTCGGAATTGACAAAGCACGAATCGCCTCGTAAAATCTCTAGTTTCTGCGCTCTATGTTGGAGCCGGCAGGAAGCCTCCCTCTCGAATGACTTCGAAGGGCCGGTTTTCCGCCGCTACCCGCGTCTCGGAGCAATCCGCGCGCGTTGCTTCAACAAGGAGCAACAGGGGCCGCGCTGGCCGGTAGCGGATCGGCGGTGTTCGGATTATTCCGGAGCCCAGCGCAGGCGCGCCGAGCCGCATTTGGTTTCCCGGAAGACCAGGTCTTCGTAGTCGAGACCATTGCAAGGCAAGATTACGCCAAGCTTCTGCGCCCAAGGTTTGTGTAGCGCCGCGCCTTTAAGGCCGGCATCCTACGACCTCGAGCACAGCAAAAGGCAACAATCGCCCGCGGCGCAGTAAAAGTAACGCCGGCGTCCCGCCGGCATCTTACGACCGCGCGCGTAAATCAGGGCAGCAGTCATGCGCGGCGCGACGCAGTAAAAGTAGCGCTGGCGTCCCTGCCGGCATCTTACGACCGCGAGCTGTAGGCCAGGGGCAGCAGTCATGCGCGGCGCGACAGAGTTTTATTATTCAGCTTTAGCTTTGCAAAGGTAAATTTCGTTGATTGACGAGAAATTCAAAATCTTCTGCGGCAGCGCCAACCCGCCTCTAGCCCAGGCCATCTGCCGCTATCTCGGCGTGAAGCTCGGCAAAACCGAACACGGCCGCTTCAGCGACGGCGAAACGCGTTTCCAAATCCTCGAAAACGTCCGCGGCGCCGACGTCTTCGTCGTGCAACCCTGCTCGCAACCGGTAGATTTCCACCTGATGCAGCTTCTGCTCATGATCGACGCCTTCAAGCGCGCCTCGGCCTGGCGCATCACCGCGGTGATTCCGTATTACGCCTACGCCCGCCAGGACCGCAAAGACAAGCCCCGCGTAGCCATTTCCGCCAAGCTCGTAGCCGATTTGCTGGAGACCGCCGGCGCCAGCCGCGCGCTCACTCTCGATCTGCACGCCCCGCAAATCCAGGGCTACTTCAACGTCCCGGTGGATCACTTATTCGCCGCGCCGGTTCTGGTCGAATATTTCAAGA
Source organism: uncultured Acidobacteriota bacterium (assembly GCA_963707165.1). Lineage (GTDB taxonomy): Bacteria > Acidobacteriota > Terriglobia > Acidiferrales > UBA7541 > Palsa-147. The sequence goes on from CAVPPO010000004.1 coordinate 122,374, forward strand.
AGAAGGAATACGGGCCGCTCACCGTGGTTTCGCCCGACGCAGGCGGCGTCGAGCGCGCCCGTTACTTCGCGAAAAAAATGGATGCGCCTCTGGCCATCGTCGATAAGCGCCGCATCGACATCAACGTAAGCGAAGTGATGCACCTGATCGGCGACGTCGCCGGCCGCCCCGCGTTGATCATCGACGACATCATCGACACCGCCGGAACTCTCGTGAAAACGGCCGAGGCGCTGATTGAAAACGGCGCAACGAAAGTAATCGCCGGCTGCACCCACCCGATTCTCTCAGGCCCGGCCGTCGAACGCCTGACGCAATCGGTGATCGAAGAAGTCGTGGTCACGGACTCGGTGCCGCTTACAGCCGAAGCCAAGAAGCTTTCAAAAATTACAGTACTGAGCGTCGCGGAATTGCTCGCCCGCGGCATTCGCAATATTCACGAAGAAACTTCGATCAGCGAACTTTTTATATAGCCGTCAAATGGAAAAGCTCTCGAGAATTCGCACGGTTTGTCCGGGCACGGCTTCTTGTCCTGAGCGGAGGCGAAGGGCAGCCGTGCCGCGTAGGCACAACACGGCACCGGTTTGAGCCGCTCAGGTTTTGTGTCTCCGCGGGTGGGAGCCCCCTGCTTGAGCAGGGGGGAGCTGGACTTTAGTCCAGCGGAACGGCACAGGTGAGCAGAATCGGCTTTAGCCGCGGGGTTTTTGTTTCGCAAGTTCTCGCGTTGTCAAGCGAAGAAGATTACTTTCGAACAAGGAAGGTCGTATGCAGACATTAGTTTTGGAAGGCACAGATCGCGAGACGCGCGGCAAGGGACCCGCGCGCCGCACGCGGCTCACCGGCATGGTTCCCGCCGTCCTCTATGGCGGCAAGGGCAAATCAATTTCGCTCGCCGTCAACGCGAAGCAGGTCGCCAAAATCCTGCGCTCCGAATCCGGCCACAACTCCATTTTCACCATTCAGCTCTCCGGTGGAAAAGAAGAGCAGGCCATGGTGAAGGATTGGCAGGTCGATCCCGTCACCGGCGCGCTGATTCACGTGGATCTCTTCCGCGTGGCCATGGACGTGCGCATGCGCGTGAAAGTGCCCGTGCATCCGGTCGGTGAAGCGCAGGGCGTGAAGATGCAGGGCGGAATTTTCGAAATCGTCACGCGCGAAATTGAAATCGAATGTCTGCCCACGGATATTCCCGAAGAATTCAAAGTCGACGTCAGCGAACTGCTCATCGGCAAGCAGATTCGCGCTTCGGATGTTCCGCTCGATCCCGCGAAGCTGAAGCTGCTAACCGATCCGCAGCGCGTACTCTTCCACGTCGTAACGCTCAAGGCCGAAGTCGAAGCCACGCCGGAAGCCGCCGCAGCGGCCACCGAAGTAGCCCCGGCCGAGCCCGAGGTAATCAAGAAGGGCAAGAAGGAAGTCGAAGAGGGCGAAGAAGGCGCACCAGAAGCCAAAGCCGAAAAGCCCGAGAAGCCCGAAAAGAAGGGCAAAGAAAAGTAGGGGCCGGGGTTCACCACCGGCCCGGTTTGGCATTTGGTTTTGCAGTCGTGGTTTTGCAGTTAGGTTTTGGGTGCCCCATCCTTTCCGGTTTTTGGAAAGGGTGGGGGTTTTCGGCCCCGCTTTTGCCTTTAGGTTTTGCTTTTGGTTTCGGGTGCCCCATGCGCCGGTTTTGCGCGTGGGGCTTTTCGGAACTGATTGCGCGAATGAACTGCACCGCTAAGGTGCGCGAATGAAGTGCACCGGTAAGGTGCGCACATGAAACTGATCGTCGGCCTCGGCAATCCGGGCGCGGAATACGAATCAACGCCGCACAACCTGGGTTTCCTAGCGGCAGACACGCTGGCAGGCCGCAACGGAATTCGCCTAACGCGCCCAGAAGCGAAATCGTTCCTCGGGCGTGGCGAAATCGCGGGCCACGAAGTGGTCATCGCGAAGCCGCAGACGATGATGAATCTGAGCGGCGTTGCTGTGCGAGACATGCTTCAGCGCTTCGAGTGCACGCCGGCCGATTTGATTTTGTTGAGCGATGAAGTGGCGTTGCCCTGGGGCATGATTCGCATCAACGAACGCGGCAGCGCCGGCGGCCACAACGGCCTGAAGTCGATCGTGCAAGCCGCGGGTATGGAATTTATCCGCGTGCGCATGGGCGTAAAGCCCGAGCACCCGATCGGCGATCTAGCGGATTACGTTCTCTGCCCGATGAATCGCGAGCATCGCGAAATCGCGCAGCAAATGGCCACGGACGCCGCGGAAGCAGTAGAAATAATTCTCGGCGAGGGCGCAGCCAAAGCCATGGCGAAATTCAATCGCCGCGTAGAGCCGGAAGCCGGCGCCGACATCGACGCATGAGAAGCATCGATTCTTACGTTGTCATCCCGAACGCAGTGAGGGATCTGCATTTTCCTGCTGTTGAAGTTGGGTGCCCCATGCGCCGGTCTTGCGCGTGGGGAGCGACCGGTTCTCAGGAGCCGCGTTCCGAATCTACATCGAGCAATGAGCCGTAAAGAAACCGAGGAACCATGGAAGACAGACTCTACGAAGTAATCTTCATCAGCCGCCCGGACACGCCGGAGGCCGACATCGACAAAATCATCGCCACTCTCCAGCACGCCGCCGAAGAAAAGTCGGCCAAGCTCGAGAAGGTCGAGAAATGGGGCCGCAAGCGCATGGCTTACAAAGTTCACAAGCTGCGCGAGGGCTTTTACGTTTACATCTCCCTGCGCACCAATCACGGCGAACTCATCAAGGAACTCGAGCGCCGCCTGAAAGTCGCCGATCCGGTGATCAAGTACCTCACCATCCGCATCGACGAAGACATGAAGCGCCAGCAGAAACTAGCCAAGCATCGCGAGCGCCGCGCCGCAAGACGTCCGCGGAAGACAGCGCCGTCAGCAGCGCCACTCCGACGCCCGCCCCCGCAGCACCAGCCAGCGGCGGCGGCGAGCAGTCCGCTCCAGCGGGAAGCTAAACGAGACCGAGCGACAAGCGAGAGGAAAGTTGACATGACCGATCAGAACGAACCAAAACAAAATCCACCGGCAGCGGAAACGCCGCAAGCAACCCCGTCCGCGCCCGAAAGCGCAGCGCCAGCGGCACCATCAGCGCCCAGCGCCCCGCCAAGTTCCGGCTACGGCGGCGGCCAAGGCGGCCACGGCGGCGGAGGCGGCGGTGGACGCGGCCCGGGTGGCGGCGGAGGCCGAGGCCCCGGCGGCGGCGGGCGCGGTCCGGGTGGTCCCGGCGGCGGAGGCGGCGGCCGCTCGTTCGGCGGCGGCGGAGGCGGCCCGCACAAGCGCGGCAAGCGCAACTACGTCCGCAAGAAGAAAGTCTGCCGCTTCTGCGTCGACCGCGTCGATTACATCGACTACAAAAAAGCCGAGATTCTCGCCCCGTTCATTCAAGAGCGCGGCAAGATTCTTCCGCGCCGCATGACCGGCACCTGCGCCCGTCATCAGCGCTGGCTAACGGTAGCCATCAAGCGCGCCCAAAATATAGCGTTACTGCCGTTCGCCGCGGAACTGTAAGGGACGCGAAGCACAGGGTGCCCCATGCGCCGGTTTTGCGCGTGGGGATTTTGAACCATCACCACACGAATGCCGAGTGACGTTGTCATCCTGAGGCCGCTCTTTGGCCTAAGGATCTAAGCGCCCAAAGCGACCAACATCAAGTTCACTGAACTCGAGGCCGAAAAAATGCAAATCATCCTGCAAGAAGATGTAGAAAAACTAGGCAATCGCGGCGAAGTCGTCGAAGTAGCCGCCGGTTACGCTCGCAATTATCTCCTGCCGAAAAAGCTGGCGATGGAAGCCACGCCCGGCAATCTCAAGCGCCTCGAGCGCATGCGCGCCACCTTCGCCAAACGCGAAGCCGACGACCGCTCCTCCGCGCAAACGCTTTCCGATCTGCTAGCCAACGTCTCGCTCTCGCTCACCCGCAAAGCCGGCGAGAACGATCAACTCTTCGGCTCCGTAACCACCGCCGACATCTCCGAAGCCCTAGAAGCCCAAGGCTACAAAATCGACAAGCGCAAAATTCAGCTAGTCGATCCGATCAAGCTGGTAGGCGAATATCAGGTCCCAGTAAAGCTCCACCGCGACATAATAGCCAACGTAAAGCTAGCGGTAACCAAAGAAGCGTAGGGGCCGGTCCGCCTAGGCGGAGGCCCGCCGTGGCATTGGGTTTGCTCCGGCCAGCCCTTACCTCCGCTCCCGCTGTGCCTCTGCGGTATCTTCCACCGTTCGGCCCTCTGGAAGAACGCTGTCATCCTGAATCCGCCGCGGCGGATGAAGGATCTGCATTTTCCTCTCTTCGGCCCCGCCGTGTGGCGGCAGCCCCCGAATTGCGGTTGGCGGCAGCCCCGCAAAGCTGTTGGAGGGAGCCCCCGCATTCATGCGGGGAGGAGCGCTTCAGCGCTCCGAAAAATAGCGGCGATTAACGATGCGCTTTAGCGCTGGGCCGTGCCGGTGTAGCTCTTGTTTTGTGCTCTCCGTCTCACCTCTCTTTTGCGTCGTCTCAATCCCGCCCCGCGCTCACTTCGTCACGTTCGAAACGTGGCTGGCCACGCACTGCCACTTCCCGCTGGGCATCTTCACCCAAGTATCCGTCCAACGATTATTGATGTCCGTAGTCTTCCCGGCCGCATCCGTCTGCTTGCCCTTGCTGCCGCCGGTAGCGATGGCCGCGTTGCCATAGACACTCACCTTCAAATCCACATACGAAAAATCGGTATATTTCGTAGTTTTCGCGTCAGCAATCGTCTCCGCCTTGTTCTCAACTTTGCCGGTCTCCGAAGTGCCCACAAAGCCGTCGGCCAGCAACGTCTCCAGCGGCGCAGGATCATTCGTCTGCTGCGACTTCATCCACTGATGCTCCATTCCCTCGACAGCCTTGGCAGTAGCGTCGCTCTTCTGCGCCTGCAAAGCCGCCGCACCAAGAAACAAAACCGCGCCAAGCAAACAACCACTCAAAATTCTCTTCATCAAGCATCTCCTTCAAAAAAGTGTGGTAGAAAGCTAGGCCAAACCGCGCCGCGTTTGTATACCCAACGCATGATGAAGTCAATTCGCCCGCCGTCGCTTTCCGTCGTAGGGGCTGCCAGCGCGCTGCCGTTCAGCCCCGCCGTTGCCTTTGCCGTTGTAGGGGAGGGCCGGGTTCGCCCTCCCGCGACGCCAGCACTCGGCGTCCCCACGCGCGAACTCTGCGCGGCCTTTGAAATTTGGCCCATTTTGATTGCTAAAAACACCGCTTTTCACGCGATTAGAAATGGCCTCCTTTCTTTGTTTTGTTTGAGTTACAGCGATTTCTAATAATTTCGCACGCGATTAGCCTTTTGTTCGCCTTTCTCGAAGGCGCACCGCAGAGACGCAGAGGGCGCAGAGTAATTCCCGAAACGGGAAATGCTGCCGCTTCCGGCGTTTCTGCCAGGCATCTTCATTTGCTCCTGTACATTATTTGGCGCGGACGAACGGCGGCCCAGAAATTCGGGCCCCGCGCTTGCGGTCTGCGGACGACCACTCCCTGAATAACGCCAGAGTAATGGTAAGTCAATGGTACGTTCGGGCTAGAACTAGGTGAAAGATTGCAACGCGGCGACGGCCTTTAGGGCGTAAGGGTCGGTCGATAGGCTGATCCGGGGAGACCGGGGATCTAGCTGGGATACCGGGCGGAAAAGTCGAAGACAGCGGCCGAAATCCCCACCCTCACAAACCGAGGATGGAGCATCCGACGGCAAACCTCCGGAAAAAGCCTGCGCCACCCTCCCACACGCAGTATTCAAAAATGAGGATTCGCCGCCGCAAATTCTTTCAGGAATTTCTCCAGGGTTGAGACTGACCCTTCGCTAATGGCTTGGGTTAGACCCTGCGGTATGGTGCAGCGCCAACTCCCGTCCGGGAACACAGTCATACATGCGTCGCGAAACTGAAACACGAACGTGGCGTCAGAGGTTTTGTACTCGACCCACCCCGGACTCGAACGCATCAAAATCGTAGCAACCTCGTGCACTTCGCCCTCCTACGATTCAGTTTCTCGGCCTACCGCCCCAGTGCTCACATCGTGGCGTTACGGCATGGTGAAGAGCAAGCCCGTCAGAATAGCCTGCACAAACCTGCTGAAAGTTATTTAGGCCCCTTGAGGCGGTCAAACACCTCTTCCCAACTCAGATTGCCAAGTGATGTTTTACCTTTTACCCCGACAAATGGCTCAAGGCCAGCACGATTAATTTCTAGGCGGCCCACGAAATCGCCGTTCTTATCGAAAGCTCGGACTTCAAGGCCAACCTTTACGTTGAGTTCAACTTCGTCGCGCATCCGGAAAGTCCCGGTGCGTTTTCTGTTTTTCTTGCCTACTAGTTCGCCGTCCATTCTTCCACCTCCCAGAGGTAAGCATTGCATGCTACGTAATCGTGCGACTACCTGGTCTGAAGAACAGGTGTGCTTTAGAAGTCGTACATCTGAGAGCGTACACTTTCGGCGTCGGGCAGGCGGGCGGTGGACTCGCATACACATGACGTGGTGCGAAGACTCCAAAGGCGGCCCGAGAAGCCGCAGCTTCACAAACCGACGATGGGGCACCCGACGACAAACCTGCGAGAACAGCCTGAGGCACCCGCCATTGTCCTCTGGGGCCTTTTGCCGTAACATTGTATGTCCGCCGCACCGGTGACGTTGCATCGAAGTGGAAACTTGTCGCGTTATTTACCTCGAGTTTGCCTACCTCGGTTGCTTCACACAACCGAAAACAAGTGAGAATACTCTAATGAATTGAATTGCAGCCGACGACACAAGCGCGGCTTTTCGGCTTTAGACGTGCAGCTGAGACCTCGCATGGGTCGTTTCTTCGACTTGAGGTGAGGGTCTTCGAGGTCTCGGTGGCGGACGGTGCTCCGGGGTGCTTGACAAGGCCGATTGCAATGAACTATGAATGAGGCCCGTCAAGTCACCGGCAGGTTCGGCCCGGCAAATACTCAGCCATTCGATGCAGCGATTTGTTGATTAACTGAATGGGAAAATCCGTAAACTTGTTACGCCAAGGTGATATATGATGGGCTACGAATCCGTTCCGGTACTAAAAGACGATATAATACGTTCGATTGGCGGAAAATTTAGGCATGTCCAATTCTCGGCGCAGATTGTCCGAACTCCGATATCGCGCCTTAATACGGTTCATCGAGGTCGTGGGCTTGATTGTCCACCGAGCGGTTCCTTGGGGAGCGATCACAGCGGTTGCGTACTTTGCGTACCTTTCGATTCGAACCCTTTCAGGAGAGCATACAGTTGCGAGCGTTGTTGTGAAATTCATCGCGGATTTTAATATCAGGGAAGGCGTTTCGTATGTAGTTGGTCTGACCGGAATAGGCGTCGGGCTAAGATATCGAAAACTGCGAAAAGACACCTTAGAGCACATGGGCGAAAGAATTAAAGAGTTAGAAGCACAAATTGATCCGAAAAGAAGTTCTAGCCGCTTGACTCGGCGGGGCGAGACGAGACCGGAGGATTTGCCATGACAACGGTGGATCACGTCTCTGCATCTTTGCATTTAGCGCTGGCACTTTTCTTGCTTGTCGTATTCGTTTTTTATTTCTGGCGACAATATAGGATCGACGCGCTGCGGGAGCGGTTGTTTGTGATACGAGGCGAGTTGTTCGATTACGCTCGAAGCGGAGCAGTTTCATTTGATAACCCGGCCTACACGCGATTGCGCGTCGTTATGAACAGAATGATTCGATTTGCGCACAAGTTCACATTCGGGCGAATCGTTATGATCGTCTTGTTCAGACGGACCTTGAATGAAGCAAAGCCCGAGAGCACACTCGCCCAGTGGGAGGAGGCCGTTTCTCAGCTTCCCGCCAAGAAGCAGAAGGAAATACGCGACCTACACGACGAAATGATGAGCGCCATTGTTTGGCACATTACCACCGGCTCGCCAATTCTGCTCTTGATCTTCACTTTTTTCGCAATTCGTTCGCTCCTCACCCATGGACACAAGACGCCGTGGCCAAAGGTTACCGACGTGAGCAGATCGCTGCCGGGCGTTAACGCGGTCGAGGTTCAGGCAATCGGTGCTGAGATTATCGAGGAGGAGGATTGCAAGGAGTTGGAACCCGTGAGCGCAGCTTGAGCGCAACTGGCTTCGTGACCGACACTTGTGTCTCCACAGGGTAAGACCTGCCAGGGCCTAGCCTCCGTATATTCGGTGGTACCGAGAATTGCCGAAAATCCGTGGATCGCTCGATCTGAACTAGCGTTAAGTGTTGGCGCGGCGGTCGAGACCCAGGCGGGTGGCGCAGGCTTTTTCCGGACGCTGGCCGTCGGGTGCCCCTCGGTATGTCGCGCCCGGGCTGATGATTCAGCCTGGCGATAACTCGACGGTGGGGATTTCGTCCCCGTGCTCTGAAATATTCCGCGCTGGGGCCGGTCCTAGCCCATCCGTACCATTGACTCCTCCTAAATATAATCTGACAATTATCACGCAGTTACTCGCAATTCCGGCGCGAGGGCGGCAGTCCTAAGCCGCCCGTGTGTGTGCCCGCCAAGGCCCCCGCGCCCACAACTGAACGCGGGTGCGGGCTGATGATTCAGCCTGCCAATATGGAAGGAGATTTATTGCAATGCCTGGCAAAAAACGCCAGCTTGCCCCGGATGCCTCTGCGGGGCGGCGGCAGCATTTCAAGTAGCGCTGGCGTCCCCGTCGGCATCCGGCGAACGCGAACCAACCTACTTGCACAAATCCATCGCGGAACTCGAACAATCGTAGGGGGGCGGGTTCACCACGCCCCCGGGTTGGCCGTGGGTTTTGATCTCCCGTCGCCAAGAGCCTCGATGAAAGGCGAAGAAAAATCTAATCGATACACGAAACGATTAGAAATCGCCGTAACCGTAACAAAATAAAGGAAGGAGGCCAGCTCTAATCGATACAAAAACGCACATTTTTAGCATCGAAAATGGGCCAAAATTCAAAGGCCGCGCAGAGTTCGCGCGCAGGGACGCCGACTTCGGGCGTCGCGGGAGGGCTAGTTCGGCCCTCCCCTACAAAGGCAACGGCGCCGGGGAACGTTAGGTCCGAAAACCCAATGCCACCCCGGGCCGGTGGTGAACCCCGGCCCCTACGACAGCACACGAATCGCCGCGCGCGTCCTCTCCGACGTAGGGGGGCGGGTTCATCTCGCCCCCGGATTGGCAGTGGGTTCTGGTTCGGCCTGGCCCGAAAAACCCGATCGCGCACCGCGAGAAAAACGCATCCGCGCACCTTCGAATTTTGTTTCGGTTAGAAAAAAATCCGTCGTTTGTTTTGTTCAAATTACGGGAATTCTAATTGAACCCTTGTTTCGGTTAGAAATCACGCGCGGCGTTGAAAATCCCGCCGCAAAGGAGGGCAAATCGAGAGATCGTAGCCACAATGCGGCACGACCGCCGAGCAAAAAATTGTTCGCGCCAGCGTGACGAATAATTTACACAGCGCCCTGTGGAATTCGCCGCGTGGTGGTGTTGACGTTTTCTTTGCGGGTGGGCAGACTCTGGCTTCGATTGCAATCCCCGCAAAACGGAAATTGGGAGCGAAAGAAATTTTCGCGCGCGAAAAATTGGGCTAGGGAAAACTATTGCGTCGAAGGCGCGAGTAGGCGAAACTAACGGGCGAATAGAAGGCGAAAACGGACAAATGGCTATTGACGTCAATCTGGAACGGCCTTTGCCGCACAATCTGGATGCTGAGCGCTCCATACTCGGGGCGATACTGCTCGACAATCATGCTTTGAATCCTGCTGTTGAGAAGCTTAAGACTGACGACTTCTTTCTCGATCCGCACCGGCGGATTTTCGAGCGGATGATTGCTTTGGCTGAGGCGCAGCAGGCGATTGATCTGGTTACTTTGACGGAGGATTTGCATCGCAGCGGCGGGTTGGAGGCGGCGGGCGGGGCGGCTTATTTGGCGCAGCTTGTGGATGGCGTGCCGCGGATTTCGAATATCGAGCATTACGCGCGCATCGTGAAAGAAAAATCGATGCTGCGGAATCTGGCGCATACGGCGCTGGCGATTCAGGAACGGGCGCTGGCGGCGGAGGAGGACGCGGACGCGATTCTGGACAACGCCGAGTCGAGCATTTTCGAATTGGCGGACGATCGCATTCGCGCTGGGTTGATCGGCGTGAAAGATCTGGTGCGCGACAACTGGACGCGCATTGAAAAAGTTTTCATGGGCGGGCGGCAGATCACCGGCCTGGCCACCGGTTATCCGGAATTGGATCGCGAGACGGCGGGGTTGCAGCCATCGGAATTGATTATTTTGGCGGCGCGGCCGTCGATGGGGAAGACGGCGCTGGCTTTGAACATCGCGGAAAATGTGGCGGTGCGGAACCGGCAGACGGTGGCGGTGTTCAGCCTGGAAATGTCGAAGGAATCGCTGCTGCTGCGCTTGCTGGCTTCTCATGCGCATGTGGACGCGCACAAATTCAGGACCGGCTTCGTGAAGCACGACGACTGGGCGAAGGTGGCGGTATCGTTGAACGAATTGGCGGATGCGCCGCTGTGGATTGACGATTCGGCATCGGCGAGCGTGTTGGAAATGGCGGCGAAGGCGCGGCGATTGGCGCGGGATAAAAATTTGGCGTTGGTGGTGGTGGATTATTTGCAGTTGGTGACGGCGCGGGGGCGATTCGGGAATCGCAATGAGGAAGTGTCGAGCATTTCGCGGGCGTTGAAGGCTATGGCGAAGGAATTGAAGGTGCCGGTGCTGGTGTTGAGCCAGTTGACGCGCGGACCGGAGAAGGACAAGCGCGATCCGCAGTTGGCGGATTTGCGCGAGTCGGGGGCCATCGAGCAGGATGCGGACGTGGTGCTGTTCATCAACCGGCCGGATTTTTTCAATAAGGAGGCGCCGGAGGAAGACCGCAACAAGACGAAATTGATTATCGGGAAGCAGAGAAATGGGCCGACCGGAGTGCTGCATTTTGTGTTCAATAATCGCTTTACGAGATTTGAGGTGGCGGCGCCGGATGAGTTTGGGAGTTTTGAGGAGTAGCGCGGGCACTCCTGGCTGTGTGCGGCTTGACTGATTGCGGCGCGCTTGATTTTGCTTGTTGCGGGACGCGTTGCTCGTAAGAGCCGGCGGGGACGCCAGCGGTACGGGGAGTCCCGCGGCCGCTCTTGGCTGGGTTTCTTTTCATCGCTGGCTTCGGGGCTCGTCGCGGAAAAAGGCACACAGGCAGGAGTGCCTGTGCTACACGGATGTGTTGCGGCTTCCACGACAGTTCAACATTGGTGCTGGGTTGGGGATTTTCGATTCCTTCGGTTGTCCTTGTAACCTATTCTAAATAGTGGCTTACGGGCGCGGCGGCGGGATTTTTTGCGCTGGCACGACTTGGCAGCGTTTGTGCTTGGAATGGATTTGCCATGCCTACACTATTGACTGACTCACAGACGATTGACGCGCCGGTGGCGGATTCGGGCGGCGCGGCGGGATACTCTGACAAGCCGGATGCTGCGGCGAAGCATATGACTGGCAAGGTCAAATTCGACGGGCGGCCGGTTTGGGCGGAGATTTCGATTGCGGATATTCTGCACAACTTGCGGGTGATCCGGCGGCAGGTGGGGGCGTCGCGGAAAATTTTGGCGGTGGTGAAGGCGAATGCTTACGGGCTGGGGTCGGTGCCGATTTCGAAGGCGCTGGCTAAGGCGGGGACGGAATGGCTGGGCGTGACCGACTCGCGCGAGGGGATGGAATTGCGCGATGCGGGGATTCGCAAGCGGATTTTGGTTTTGACGGGATTTTGGCCGGGCGAAGAGGGATATTTGCTGGCGCATGATTTGACGCCGACGATTACCGGGCTCGAGCAACTGGAGCCGCTGGAGCGGGCCGCGGGGCGCGCGGCGCGGAGCAAAAAGAATTTTCGCGCGGCGTTTCATTTGAAAATCAATTCGGGGATGAACCGGCTGGGGATTGAGCCGCGCGAGGTGGATGCGTTTGCGAAGGAATTGGAGCGCTGCCCGCATCTGAAGCTGGAAGGAACGTACACGCATTTCGCTTCGGCGGAGGATTTCACCAGCGATCAGACGGCGCGGCAGGAGAAGAAATTTTTCGCGGCGCTGGAGCGGTTGCGGGCGCTGGGCGTTTCGCCGGGGATGGTGCATCTGGCGAATAGCGGGGCGATTTGCGCGCGGCCATCGACCTGGGGCGATGTGGTGCGGCCGGGGGCGATTTTGTATGGGTATCACCAGGGATTCGATCCGCCGGAGAAGAAGGCGGAGGTGATGAAGCAGATGGATTTGCGGCCGTGTCTTTCGCTGCGGGCGCGGATTATTTCGCTGCGGGATGTGGCGGCGGGGGAAGGCGTGGGATACGGGGCGCGATTCGTGACCGAGCGGCCTTCGCGGATTGCGGTGATTGCGGCGGGGTATGCGGATGGGTTGGTGCGGGCGCGGACGAATCGCGGGGCGGCGCTGTTGCGCGGGAAACGCGTGCCGCTGGTGGGGACGATTTCGATGGACTTGGCGACTGTGGACGCGACTGAGGTTCGCGACGCGGCGGTGGGCGATATTGTGACGATTTATGGAGCGGATGGGGCGGATTCGATCGAGGTTTCCGATGCGGCGCGGGAGATTGGCACGGTTACTTCGGATTTGCTGTGCGCGATTGGGCGGCGCGTGCGGCGGTTTTATCTTTCCTGATTCCGAATAAACGAGACAAAATAGTTTGGCTTTAGTCTGTCATCTGTGCCTGCTCACGAGGCCGAGTCGACCGCCGAGATCACGCGGGTCGGGTTGCGTGGAGGCAAATGGCGGGCGTTTTCGTTGGAATTGTACGGGGCGGGCGCAGCAAGCGGCGCCCCTACGAAGAAAAGGCCTTGAGGCGCGGATGAAGAGGATTGCGGTCTTTGCGCTACTCGTTCTTGTTATGAGCGCGGCGGTGCGGGCGGATGATGGTTGTTCGCAGGAGCGCGTGACGGCGGCGGCGGAGAAGGTTAAGGCTGGGCAGAGCGAGTTGCTGGGGGTTAGCGTCGGTTACGGCGGGATGGATACTGGCGTTCCGGTTGCTACGCAGAATCTGATTCGGGGGTTCAAGGATTCGCTGGCTGCGGCGGCGGATGCGTTCATGAATTGCGAGCGCGGCGGGGTTGGTGATGCGAAGGGGATCGAGAAGCGGCTTGCGGAGATGCTTGGGGCAGGCGCTGGGGATTCTGTGTGGAAGCCGGCGGGCGATTTTGTTGTGACGGAGCAGGGGCGCGACAAGATCTATGGCGCGAACTTGAGAATCGCCGCGAGATCGGAGGAGCACGAGCCTGCATTGATCGGCTTCAAAATTGGATTCGATATTCCGTGCGGCATGGATGAGATGCTTTTGATTTACGAGTCGAGCGGGAACGGCTGGCGGCGAATGATCCGGTGGCAGAGCGATGCTTACAGCCAAATTTCCGGAGCGTTTGGGGATTTTTTTGAGTACGCGGTGTTTGGGGAGCGGCGCGGCGATGATTGGCGGGTCGCGGTGGCGCACGGAAAGCCGTGGTGCTCGTCGAGCTCGAGCGGATTTGATTTGGATGTGCTGCGGCCGGCGACGGGCGCAATCGCGTCACAGCAGACGGTGTTTCACAAGGAAGCTGAGTACCGTAGAGACGCAGAGCCAACGCTCGAGGCCGAGCCTGATGGATTTTTGTTCCGGCTCAAGGTCAGCAGTCTCAGCCAGATGTCTAATGAGAGGGCCGGCGTCTATCACTACCGATTGCATCAGGGGCAACTCCATCGCTATCAGCCCGTGGCCGAGAACGCGCGAGATTTTCTGGATGAGTGGATTCAGACGGATTGGAATGAGGCTGCGGATTGGACTGCGCGCCCCAACTTAAAGGGCCTCGCGAGAGAGCACGATATCTTGGTGGACTTCGTGGATAAGCTTGAGTCCAAAACCCCGGATTTCGTGTATGGCCCCGTGCAGGCATGTTCGGGCAAACAGAAAATGGTTCAAGTGGAATTCGGTGGCGTTCCGTCGGGCTTCAAATACTTTCAGATCGAGCAGGGCAAAGATTCATTCACGATGGTGTCCGGCTCGAATGGGCCCGATCCAAAGTGCACGGGCCCGGACTTGATGGGCGAGCACTAGCGCGCCCTTTGGTCTTGGCGATCCAAACAACAGGAACGGGGGTTGGTGCTAAGCCGACAGCTCTCTTTTTCCGACGAGCTCAGACGAGGTCGAAGCGATCGAGATTCATCACTTTGGACCACGCCGCCACGAAATCTTTTGCAAACTTCTCCTTAGAGTCCGCGCACGCATAAACTTCCGCGAGGGCCCGCAGGTCGGAGTTCGAGCCGAAGATGAGGTCGACGCGCGTGCCCGTCCACTTGAGCTCGTTCGTCTTCCGGTCGCGCCCCTCGTAGACGCCTTCCGAGCCAGCGGACGGCTGCCATTGCGTACGCATGTCGAGCACGTTGACGAAGAAGTCGTTCGTCAGCGTCTCGGGCCGCTTGGTGAAGACGCCGTGCTTGGACTTCCCGGCATTTGCACCCAGGACGCGCAGGCCACCGACGAGAACCGTCATCTCGGGCGCTGTCAGCGTCAACAACTGCGCCTTATCGATCAGCAGCTCTTCCGCCGATACGCTGAACTTGGCCTTGAGGTAGTTGCGGAACCCGTCCGCGACCGGTTCGAGATAGCCGAAGGACTCCACATCGGTCTGCGCTTGGGATGCGTCCGTGCGCCCCGGGGTGAAGGGCACTTTTACGTCGTGCCCGCCGGCCTTCGCGGCTATCTCGATCGCCGCACAGCCGCCGAGGATGATCAGGTCCGCAAGCGAAACCTTCTTCGCCTTCTTGCCATTCTTCCCGCCGGACTGCGAGCTGTTGAACTTTTTTTGGATCGCTTCGAGCGACTTCAGCACCTTCGCCAGTTGCGGCGGGTGGTTGACCTCCCAGTCCTTCTGAGGCTCAAAACGGATGCGCGCGCCGTTTGCTCCGCCGCGCTTGTCGGAGCCGCGGAAGCTTGCCGCCGAGGCCCAAGCAGTCCCGACCAGCTCCGAGATGGAAAGTCCCGATGCGAGAATCTTGGCCTTGAGACCGGCAATGTCCTTCGCGTCGATCAGCTTGTGATCGACCGCCGGAACGGGGTCTTGCCAGATCAGCTCCTCCGCCGGGACCTCGGGGCCGAGATAGCGCGAACGCGGACCCATGTCGCGGTGGGTGAGCTTGAACCACGCGCGCGCAAACGCGTCGGCGAACTGATCCGGATGCTCGTAGAAGCGCCGGGAGATCTTCTCGTAGGCCGGATCGATGCGCAAAGAGAGGTCCGTGACCAGCATGGTCGGCGCGTGGTGCTTCGATGGGTCGAAGGCATCCGGAATTGGCGTGGCGCTGCCTTTCGCTTGCCACTGATAGGCGCCGGCCGGGCTCTTGGTCAGCTCCCATTCGTAGCCGAACAAGTTCTCGAAGAAGTAGTTGCTCCACTTCGTTGGCGTCTGACTCCAGGTGACTTCCGGGCCGCCGGTGATCGCGTCTTTGCCCATGCCTGTGCCATGACGGCTCTTCCAGCCGAGGCCCATCTCTTCAACGGGCGCTGCCTCGGGATCGGGGCCAACAAGCTTCGCGTCGCCGGCGCCGTGGGTTTTGCCGAAGGTGTGGCCTCCGGCAATCAGCGCGACCGTTTCTTCGTCGTTCATGGCCATACGGCGGAACGTTTCGCGAATATCCTTGGCCGCCGCGAGCGGATCCGGCTTGCCGTTCGGCCCTTCCGGATTCACATAGATGAGACCCATCTGCACAGCGGCGAGTGGATTCTCGAGTTCGCGGTCGCCCGTGTAGCGCTTGTCGCCAAGCCAGGTGTCCTCTAGGCCCCAGTACACGGCTTCGTCAGGCTCCCACACATCGGGGCGTCCGCCGCCAAAGCCGAACGTCTTGAAGTCCATCGACTCGAGCGCGACATTTCCGGCGAGGATCATCAGGTCGGCCCACGAAATTTTCCGGCCGTATTTCTGCTTGATGGGCCAAAGCAGCCGGCGCGCCTTGTCGAGGTTGGCGTTGTCCGGCCAAGAGCTGAGCGGCGCGAAGCGCTGTTGGCCCGCGCCCGCGCCGCCGCGTCCGTCGCCAATGCGGTAGGTGCCCGCGCTGTGCCACGCCATGCGAATGAAGAGCCCCCCATAGTGGCCGAAATCCGCCGGCCACCAGTCTTGACTGTCCGTCATCAGCGCCTGGAGGTCCTTCTTGAGCGCTTTGAAGTCGAGTTTCTTGAACTCTTCGGCGTAATTGAACGCCTCGCCCATCGGATCGGACTGCGGCGAGTTCTGGCGGAGAATCCTGAGGTTCAGCTGGTTCGGCCACCAGTCGCTGTTCGACCGCATTCCAACATTCGTGGTTCCATGCATGACTGGGCATTTCGCTTCGGTTGCCAAAGTTTTTCTCCTGACTATCGAATTAATTCAAAATTTAACGGGAAGCGCGGCGCGGAGCGCACTTCACACAAAGCCCACGGAAAATGAGTTCAAATTCGCGAAGAACCCGCTTGCCAAGGTAGCCCGAGGCTGGTTTCGGCACGGGGTGCCAGTCCATGTCTTCCACATTGCCGCAGCCGTCGCAGATGAAGTGGTGATGCCGCATGCCTTTGGCATCGAATCGCGCGGCGCGCCCCTCGACGGCCACTTCGCGCACCAAACCTGCCTGCACCAGGTCCCGAAGATTGTTATAAGTGGTGGCCTTTGAAGAGCGCGGATCCATGCGATTCACGGCTTGGAAGATTTCCGCGGCTGTGGGATGACTGTTGTGTTCCATCAAGAAGGCCATCACGGCATAGCGCTGCGGAGTGCACCGCAAGCCACTTTCTTCAAAGGAGCGTTTGATCGCCTCGGCGTCCATGAACTGTTTAGAATATATCTAATGTGAGATTTTATCAAGAGTTGTTCTCGCGCGGCTTTGAGACGGCCAGAGCAACCGGCGACCGATTGGTGCGGAATCATGAGGCGCGGTTTCCCAATCGCACCAGGATCGGAATGACGACCCGCCGCCTCGCCCAATTGTGTTCAGATGGCCGGAAACTGAAAAACTGTCCAGAAGCGAGGTTGTGGGAAGTGAGGGATTAAGTTCTGGGAAAATGGCCGGGCGCTCGAACGTTAATCCTCGAACCCGACTTCCCAGCGGTCGCATGGACTTATGGCCGGAGTACTGGACATCTGTGAGGCGTTATGGTGACTGGTCCGGTTTCCGCGCCTAGCACGCGCGAGCGTTCGATGCTGGAACTTTGCGCGTCTTGGGCGTAGAGTCCAGTTGAGAGTGAGACTGGACGAAGCGCGTTGCTTGGTGTAACGACGAACATGCAATTCGTGGGCAATTTAACGGACACGGATTTGAGCGAGGTGCGAAAAGGCATTCGTTCAAAGACGTTTTTGCGCGCGACGAACGCGGGAATCAAACCCAACCTCGTATTTCGGTGGTTGGGAGTTGTCATGGCTTTGGCCAGCGCGGCTGCCATATCGCTGGTGGCCGTGCTATCCATCGGATGCTACGGTGCGGTCAAGCTTCTCGCGAGGATTCGTCCCTTACACGACGCGTATCAATTTCTTTCCCGGGCTTACGACCGGTTCCTTGAGCGGCTCGGGCGAGAAAGTTCTGAAGGACTCCGCGGGACACGCCCGCGTTGCGGTTGATGGTCTCGCTGAGCCTAAGTGCGGTGCCAATTTTCGTGATTCAACTCGTATTAGGGAAACCTCGGCTGCTGCTGGTGATCGCTTTCTATCTTTCCCTGTACGGTCTCAAGTTTGAGCGGTTTGTGAGGATGTTCAGCGCCAAGCATTTGGAGGCGCACCGCAAACAGGGTTACTTCTCGGGGAGATACGACAAGGTGTTCGGCCGCTACGTCGAATTCTTCATCGGATATTTGTATGGGAACGTTCCGGAACTGGATCGGACGGCGCATGTGCGTCTGCACCACAGAAAGAACGGCGGGATCGACGACACTGCCTCGACGAGCGGCTACGATCGGACGAGCCGGCTGGATTTTCTCTGGTATCTTGCGGACAACGTTTGGACGGTGCTGGGACTTGCTCCCTACGCTTACTTCAAAGCTGAAGGCGATGACGAGAACCGCAGACGAATGTTTTGGGGAATGGCGCGGTACTACGTCTACTTCGCGGCTGTGTTTATCTACGATTGGAGAATTGGGATCGCATTCGTGCTGGTTCCTCTTCTGTGCATGAACGCCATCACGGCCATCGCCGCTTGGGTGCAGCACGCTTTCTACGATCCTGAACGTCCCGAGGATTATTTTGCAAATACGGTGACGCTGTTTGATGAGCTGAACTTCATGAACGAAGGCTACCACCTCTGCCATCACCACCGTGCCGGCCTGCACTGGACGGAGATGCCGGCGCATCTGGAGCGGATTCGCGGCAAGATGAGAGAGTCCGGCTCGTTGGTCTTCCGGGACATGGATTTTCTGGAGCTTTTCCTGGAGTTGACGCTGCTGCGCAGAATGAATGTGCTTGCCGAGAAACTTGTGCCGTGGGAGCCGCTGAATCACGAGCAGAGGCTGGCTTTGCTGGCGAAGAGAACTAAGCCTGCGAAAGCCGTCCGGCCTTGGCAGGAACCGACCCATCAGGCCATTTACGATGCAAGCTAACCCCTCCGGAATTCGCAGCCGCCCGTGCACGGCGGTGATGCAGTCCTGATCCCGTATGAAAATTCCCAGCGAAAGACAGGACTCGCGCTTGATGCGCGAGATGTTCAAGACCATCGCGCCGCGCTACGACTTCGTATCGCGCGCTTTTTCGTATGGCATGGACCGGCACTGGAAGCTGCTCGGAGTGGAGAAGGCGTCGCTTCCGGCTGATGCGAGAGTGTTAGACCTGGCTTGCGGCACGGGCGATTTCTCGCAACTCATGGTCCAGCAACTGCCGCGGGCGCACGTGATTGGAGTGGACCTCACCGAGCCGATGCTGCAGGTGGCGCGCAAGCGCGGGCTGACCGAGACGGTCTGCGGTGACGCGGCTTCGCTGCCGTTTGCGGATGGGTCGTTCGATTGCGTTTTCATCGGCTACGGCCTGCGGAATTTTCACGAACTTGAGCGCGGCGGTGCAGGAAATCAAGCGCGTGACGCGGCCGGGCGGGATGATGGTGAGCCTGGATTTTTTCCTGCCGGGGAACCGCATTTTGCGGCGGCTTTTCCTCGCTTACATGTACGCGCAGGGGGCATTTTGGGGCACGCTGCTGCATGGAAATCCGCTCGTTTATACCTACATTCCGAATTCGATTCGGCATTTCGTGTCGGTGGCAGACTTCTCCACGCTGCTGCAGCGCTCGGGATACGTGCGGGTGGGGGAGCGCGGGTTTGTTTTCGGCGGGATAGGGCTGCATTGGGCTGTGAGGAGCTAGTTTAAAACGGAGGCCAATGGTGGACTCCGTGGCTTGGCTCGACGGGCGGCCCGGCTAAAGCACGGGCCCTACGGGGAGCGGCCAGCCCTTTCGAGTTATGTAGCGAGGAGTTAGTTCAAAGACTGGAAGGGAGAAACCGGCCGGTCACGATCGATAAGCCGCCGGCCGGATTCTCATTAAGATTAGTGCAGGTGATAGTTCACGTAGACGGTCATCTGAATGGAGACGGGCTGGCCATTCAGGAGCGTCGGTTGATACTTCCACTGCGTCACGGCCTGCAGCGCGGAGGCGAGCAGCAGCGCGGGGCCGTCGATCACGTGGGCCTGCACGACATTGCCTTCTTCGTCGATGATCGCTTCAATGCGCACCGTGCCTTGTACATGCGCGGCGCGGGCGATCGGCGGATAAACCGGATCGTTCTGAAATATCGCACGCGGCGGCTTAACATTCCCGCCCACTTGCACAATGCGCTTCGTAGGAGGGGGTGGAGCGGGCGATGCAAATATGGACTTGGCCGCTCCTCCGATAATTCCGCCCAGAACGCCGCCCGCCGAGCCTCCGGGAATTCCACCCGGCACTCCGCCAATGACGCCGTCCGTGTTTGTCTCTGAAATCGGGGCTTCTTTAAGCATGGCGATTTGTTTAGGGATTACAACGGGAGACATCAGCTTCCCAGCCTTCAGGAGTTTCTCTGTAGGTGCGGATCTTACGAGTTTCTGGGCGGCTGGAGGGGCAGGAGGGGGCGGAGGCGGCGGCCCAACCAGAAATGTTGTCGTGAAACCGCGGAGATCGAGCGACTGGGTGTAATAGAGCGGGATCAGGACCGCTATCGCGACGATTAGGATGTGCAGCACCAGCGACACGCCCCAGTCCAGCGGGCTCCGCCGCGCCGGCTGACAAAACGGGGTCTCGAGCATCGCCGACACGAAACGATCATTGGCACGCGTCTGCTCGAGATTGGCAGCGCTTGGGGGCTCGAACTTTCGCCGGGGAAGGATCGGCGGCGGCATCGGCAGAGTATGCGTTACCATGGTAATTGCCTCCTCAAATGCGTTTCGAGCTCCGGTTCCGCCCTCGGGCGCCAAATGCATCACCAACGGGGGAATCACCTGCTGTCCCATATAGCAACAGCGAATGAAACGCTGCGGCGACGCACGTCACTGTTCCGTGTGACAAACGTCACATGGGGCGTGAAGGGAGTCTTGCGGGAGGGCAGGAAACTCGAGGGGCGGCTTTGCGGAGTGCGGAAAAGATCACAAATGTTGGCATTCCTGGGAGTCCGACTACGCCGCAAGATAAGTAGCTGTGTCCTGTCAGAACATGCGGATCCGGGGAGCCAGCGCTAAAGCGCGAGACCAGAGGCGAAGCGTTTCCCGGAGCGCTGAAGCGCAGTACAGACCGGGGACATGTCTGACAGATTGAACCGGGCACATTCCTGACACTGCAGACGATAGGGCATGTAGAACGGTGGGCAGGCCCACCAAAATTCGGGCCCCTAAGAATTTCACGCGACTTCGGATTCGAACACTGTCGATTTCCCGGTAGTGGGTCAGGTTGAAATTCTTTGAACCTCGGGGCAATCGAGCATACTCTTCCTCCGCATGGACAATCAGGCGAAGCCTCCAAAAGTGGGCAGCAATCGGTGGTCACAAATGCCTTGGTGGGCGTGGTTGCTGGTTATCTTATTTCCGATAGTGCTTCGGCCGTGGTGGATCGCGATTGTCTCATTTGCGCTGTTCGCTTTGTTCTTGAGGCTCATATTGGGACCCCTTCCAGTAAAGCGAAATTCAAACCGACCCAATATCGATTTGCCGCGTGATTGACCGGGGTTGCGAATGTGGTGCTATACTTCTCGACAACGGCATTTATATTTTCATACGCGTAGCCGGGAGATTCTAACTTTCATAACCAGTGGAGCAACGGCAGCGCTCCGTCTTGAATCTGGATTATAGAGACTCATAATTTCATTCGATTCATAAGGGGTTTGTATGGCACGCCATCCTAATTCTTTACCCCGAGGATCTTCTCCGGGGATTTCTGAATCGCCGCAACAGCGCCCGACGGTACTTTCGCGTTCTCCCGAGACAAATGTGGGATCGTTTTGGGACATGCTGGTGATCCGGTTGATATTTGCGGTCGTGTGCATCGCTGCGGGGTATCACTTCCAGCCGTTCCATCTGACGAAGCTGTTGGCCTCGTCGCAGGATTGCTGTTCGCTGTGGCCGTGATTTTGTTTGAGGTGCGGCTGAGGCGGGCTAGCTTGCGGCGGTTGATTGGGGCGGCGATCGGGTCGATTCTGGGGATACTTGGGGCGTACCTCACTTCGCTGGTGCTGGTGAATACGAGCATGCCGGACGGGGAGCGGTCGTTCTTCAGCCTGATTGTTTTTTTGGTGATGGCTTATATCGGGTTGATCGTCGGGGCGAATAAGGGCGACATGCTGAATTTGCAGGCGCTGGGCGGGCTTTTTGGCAGCGAGCGGAATTTGCGGCATACGGTGAAGGTGCTGGATACGAGCGTGATTATTGACGGGCGGATTGCGGATATTGCCGAGGCGCAATTTTTGGATGGTGCGGTGGTGATTCCGCAGTTTGTGTTGCGGGAATTGCAGCTGGTGGCTGATTCGGCCGATCCTTTGAAGCGGCAGCGCGGGCGGCGGGGGTTGGAGGTGCTGCAGCGGATTCAGAAGATCCCGAGTCTCGATGTGCAGATCGCTGAGGATGATTTCCAGAATGTTGCCGATGTGGATATGAAATTGATCGAGCTGGCGAAGCGTTATGACGCCAAGATCATCACCAATGATTTCAATTTGAATAAAGTGGCCACGCTGCAGGGGATTGAGATTTTGAATGTGAATCAACTGGCGAATGCTCTGAAGCCGGTCGTGTTGCCGGGCGAGACCATGCGCGTTTTTATTTTGCGCGAAGGCAAGGAATATAACCAGGGCGTCGCGTATCTGGATGATGGAACGATGGTGGTGGTGGATGCGGCGCGCAAGATGATCAACAAGACCATCGATATCATCGTGACTTCAGTGCACCAGACGACGGCGGGGAAAATGATCTTTGGTCGCTATGACGAGCGGTCGGCGGCGGGCGGAGGCGAGCCGACTGGGCCGCGGTCGGTGGAATCGCAGAGCGGGCAGGAGAGGCCGCCGCGGCCGTATTATCCGGAACCGGGAAGATCGTAGGTTTGGTACCGCTGGCTTGCCCCGGACGCTAAGGCGGTGCGTCCCTGCCCG
The DNA here is from genome assembly GCA_963707165.1 of uncultured Acidobacteriota bacterium. Taxonomy (GTDB): domain Bacteria; phylum Acidobacteriota; class Terriglobia; order Acidiferrales; family UBA7541; genus Palsa-147. The sequence continues at coordinate 144,940 of CAVPPO010000004.1, forward strand.
GCATCTTCGCGTTCTTCTTCTACATGCGTTAGACTCGGAATCCTGCCATGAGCCGCATCACCGCCATTTTGCCTGCTGCTGGGTTGGGCACTCGTATGGGTGTCGAGACGCCGAAGCAGTTTCTGGAATTGGGCGGCGAGCCGCTTGTCATTTTTACTTTGCGGCGGTTGGCGGCTTGCGCGGCGATTACCGATTTTATTTTGGCTACGCGGGCGGACGAGCTTTCGTTTCTCGAAGACCGCGTGAGCAAGGCGCGGATTGGGCGGCCGGCGCGCGTGGTGCATGGCGGCGAGACGCGGCAGCAATCGGTGGCCAATGCTTTGGCGCAAGTCGCGCCGGAGACGGAAATTGTGATGGTGCACGATGCGGTGCGGCCGTTTGTTACAGTGGAGCAGCTTGACCGGTTGATTGTCGAGGCGCGCGAGCGCGGCGCGGTGATTTTGGGGATTCCGGCGATTGATACGGTGAAGGAAGTGAAGAGGGAACGCTTGCCGGAGGATGTGGCGCGAATTACCGGGACGATTCCGCGGGAGAGGATCGTGTTGGCGCAGACGCCGCAGGCGTTTCGGTACGGGATTTTGCGCGAGGCGTTTGCGCGGGCGGAGGCGGACGGCGTGACGGCCTCGGATGAAGCTTCGCTGGTCGAGCGGCTTTGCAAGGATGTGTACGTGGTGCTCGGTTCGGAGCGCAATTTGAAGATCACTCGGCCCTCGGATATGGATCTGGCGCGATTTTATTTGGAGCAGGAGCGAGTTCCGCAGAGATGAATCTCGGAGACTTTGAACCGCTTCACCACCTGAGCCTTAAGGCGGCGATGTGTTTTCAGGCTGCCATGCTGGCGGCCATATCCGAAAAAGCCGATGCCATTCGGGCGGTGCATGTCCTTACCGGAATCAACAACAAGAGTCCCGAGACGCTGGAGGGCTTCGATCTTGGCTCTGCTGGAATTGAGCTGAAATCAACTCGAATCGAATGGCCGGAAGCCGAAGGTCCCTCATGTGGCACGATTGGCTATGAAGCGCCGCTGAGTAATGAGCTGAAAAAAGTACTCGAGGCAGCAAAACAGGCTGCGAAAAAGTATCGATCGGAGAGAATCGCTCCAATCCATTTACTTTGTGGAGTAGCGAAATCAGACTCCGATTTAAGCTCGAAACTCGCCATGGCAGGGGCAACGGCTGAGCGTCTTGATGAATTGTGTCGGCAAGAGAGCCGCAGTGATGAATGGAGACTCCCGCGGACGCAAGCGGGGATCGCTTACGATCTGCATCGTTTGGTCGAGGGGCGGAAGCTGATTTTGGGCGGGGTGGAATTGGAATTTGAAAAAGGGCCGGCGGGTCATTCGGATGGCGATGTTTTGAGCCACGCGATTTGCGATGCGTTGCTGGGGGCCGGCGGGCTTGGGGATATTGGGACGCATTTTCCGGATACGGATGCGAAGTGGAAGGGGGCGTCGAGTCTGGTGTTTCTCGAGCATGCGCGGAAACTGCTCGATGGACGCGGGTGCCGGATCGCGCATATCGACGCTGTGGTGATTACCGAAAAGCCGAAATTGACGCCGCATTTTGCGGCTATGCGCGCGGTGTTGGCGCGGGCGTTGGGGATTGCCGTTGAGCAGATTAATTTGAAGGCGAAGACGAATGAGGGCGTGGATGCAATCGGCCGCGGCGAGGCGATTGCTGCGCACGCGGTGGCGACGATAGAGTGTTGAACTTCTTGCCTGCCATGATGATTCCCACGAAGCGATTGTTGCGTTGAGCTGAGTGGTCCGCGCGTGAGCGCTGCCTCTGGCTGGATTTGTGGTCGTCGGATGCCGGCGGGGACGCCGGCGCTACTGTAATGAGCTACTTGCTTGGAATTCATGCTGTGGAAGAGGCGCTGGAGGCGCGGCGGCCTCTGGATCGTATCGTGATCGCCAGCGGGCGGCACGGCAATCGCATGGAGAATATCGTGCGGCGGGCGCGCGAACGCGGCGTGCCGGTGCGCTTCGAAGAGCGCGTGCAGATCGACCGGCTGGCGGGGACGCGCGAGCATCAAGGCGTGATCGCGCTGGCGGCTTCGCGCGCTGCGGTGGAGCTGGAAGATTTGCTGGCGCTGAAGAACGATCGCGCGCTCATCGTGCTGCTCGATGGCGTCGAAGATCCGCAGAATCTCGGCGCCATCGTGCGCACGGCGCTCGCCGCCGGCGCGCAGGGCGTCGTAATTCCCGAGCGCCGCGCCGCAGGATTGACCGACAGCGTCTCGCGCGCCTCCGCCGGAGCCCTCGAGCATCTGCCCGTCGCGCGCGTCAAAAATCTAGTGCGCGCGATGGAGCAATTGAAAGAAGCAGGCTACTGGCTGATCGGCCTCGATGAACGCGGCGAGCGCAACTACACCGACGCCGATTACAAAAGCGCCATCGGCATCGTGCTCGGCGGCGAAGGCCACGGCCTGCACGAATTGACGCGCAAGCGCTGCGATTACGTGGTCTCGATTCCCACGACGGGCCCGGTAAAGTCGCTAAATGTTTCGGTGGCTGCGGGCGTGGTGTTGTTCGAAGTGGTCAGGCAGCGCGGGAAGCAGAAGGCGTGAGAACGTTGCGCGGCGATTGCGGTAGTGGCACACATAAACGCGAGAATGATGTTACGCCGGCGGGCGCAGCAAGCGGCGCTCCCCTACGAAGACGCGATTTGGATCGCGATTGCCGGGAGTTGTTTACTTGTCGTATTGCATCAGCGAGAAGACGTCTACGCCTGGGAGTTTGGCGCGGCCTTTCAGGAAATTTAGTTCTACGGCGAAGGCGGCGCCCACGACCTCTCCGCCTAGTTGGCGGACCAGCTTTGTTGCGGCGGCGGCGGTGCCGCCTGTGGCTAGCAGATCGTCGCAAATCAAAATGCGCTCGCCGGGTTTTACGGCGTCCTCGATGCATCTCCAGCTTGTCGGTGCCATATTCGAGTTCATAGATGACTTCGGCGCGTTTCCAGGGCAGCTTGTTCGGCTTGCGGATGGGGATGAATCCGGCTTTGAGGCGATACGCTAGCGCGGGGCCGAAGATAAATCCGCGAGCCTCGATTCCGGCTACTTTGTCGACCTGTCGGCCGTTGTAGTGTTCGCAGAGCTTGTCCACCATCTCGCGGAAGCCGTCTTTGTCGCCCAGCAGCGTGGTGATGTCGTAGAAGAGAATTCCCGGCTTCGGAAAGTCGGGAATTTCGCGGATGAGTTTCTTCAGGCTGTCCATGGGTGATCCTTTCGCTTGGCCTTCCGCGAGAGTCGTCGCAGTATTTTGGCGCGCCAATTTTTTGGGTGTCATCCTGAGGCCGCATTCCGGCCTAAGGATCTAAGCGCCAATTACCAATCGTGCTCAATTGAAAAACTGTCCGAGTAGCGCTTCTCAATGGGCCGGTCTTCGACATCCACACTATCAACATCCGCCGAATGCGGGCCGCGCGCGAGCGACGCGCGAAGCGATTCAAGCGCCTCGGCCCGGCCGATGGCGTAAACTTCCACGCGCCCATCGCTCAAATTCTTCGCGTAGCCGCTGATTCCCAGCTGGTCCGCCAGGCGCTGCGCGAAATAACGATACCCCACGCCCTGCACCATTCCGGAAACAAGAAAGAGCTTCGCTTGGAGCTTCTCAGTCAAAGCGTGCGCGCCGCGTCCACCGCAAACGCGCGATTCTACCAAACTCGACCTCGGGCTCAGCGACGAGGCTGTTGGATATTTGTAATTCGCTCGATAGACCCAAGGGTCGGGATAGAATGTTCGAATGAGCAATCTGATGGAGGTCACCGAGGCGATCAGTACGAACGCCGGGTCTCGTATCGGCTTCCAGACGGAAGGTGGCGGCAGTTGGCCTGCATGGGATCGTTTCATCACCCTAGATGGGAAAAAGGCACACCACATCGGAAATATCTGCGGGACTTGCCCGTTCATATTCGAGCGGCAGGAAGGCGCTAACGACAAAATCTCTCCGGCCGAACTGTCTAATTCATTGCGCCAAGGTATTACGTCCGTGGACGACGCCATCGCTCGAACCGTAATGGCGATACTCCCGGCTGGAGCTTACAAAATTCTGCTGGTGTCGTGCATTCCTCGACTGATTATCCCCTCTAAGAAGGGAGATTACTTCTTTGAAGAGCAAATACAATTGTGGGGGATAGACCCCTTCTGGGGAGTGCCGCACTACGCGAAGAATGAATATTACCGGACCGAACCTGCCAAAATCTCGGACCGCGGTATGCTGTTCGAATTCATCGTGCCAATGTTCCCGAAGCGATATCTTCAGGAAAAAACGATCCAGTCTTACGAGACCCTCCTAGCTCATCGCGCGGTTCCGACAGCGTTGGCAGTCTCGGTCCTAGATGTGAAGCAGCCCGCGGACTGGGATGGGGACCGAGATGTAACGAGTCACTGGTGCTTAGCGCATTACCTCTTGGACGGGCATCACAAGACGTGCGCAGCCTCGCAATCGGGTAAGCAGATTTCGCTCTTATCGTTCTTGGCGGTCGAGAAGGGTGTTTCAAGCGCCGGGCAGATCGCTGAGTTACTCACTGTTCTGGCGCAGGGGTGAAGTTCCGTAACGCTGACAATCTGGCGTAGTCGTGTCAAAATCTCTCGCCTGACGCTGCCCGGACTGCTCGAGCCGCTATGACCGTCTCCCCACGCGCTCGCCGAACTGGATTTGTCCTCGCTTTCGGGCTTGCTCGCGATCGGAAGTATCGTCTCTTCTGCGGCTCGACCGGCGCTGCAACAGGCCCCGGCCATCGGCTCTGCATCCCTCAATCACCGACGGTTCCACCGGGCGCGCGTGGCGCTGAAATTGTCATGCACGGCGGCTATCCGGAATTGCATGTCAACGGCGAGCCGTTCTTTATTCACTCCACGGCGTTTTTCTATTACCGCGTTCCGCGAGATCTCTGGGAAGTCTCGCTCGACCGTTACCGCGCGCTGGGCATCAACACGATCGACATCTACATTCCCTGGAATTGGCACGAGCTGCAGGAAGGGCAATTCGATTTCGACGGCCACACAAATCCCCGCCGCGATTTGCGCGGCCTGCTGAAGCTGCTAGCCGCTAAGAATCTGAAACTCATCGCCCGCCCGGGTCCGCTCATTCTGAATGAGTGGCGCTACGGCGGCTTTCCGGGCTGGCTGCTCGAGCGCCCCGATTTCGAAGCCGCGATGCCCGCCGAATATCGCCTGGACAATCTCGATCTCCTCGAGGGCCGCTACCCGCCTCTCGCCGGATTGAACGCCCGCGATGCCGAAGCCGCCGCGCAGGCTTGGCTCGCGAATCCTCTGTACATGGATTACGCGCGGAAGTGGCTGGAGGCTGTGGCGCACGAATTGTCGCCTTACGAGGAGCTTCCGCCGGCAAATTCGGCGCGCGCGGCTGGCGCTGCTCCGGCGGCGGCGCCACCAGCAAAGGACAAGCCGTCGGTTATTCTAAATGCGCCGCTGCTATTTGTGCAGCTCGATGACGATATCGCGAACGGGCGCACGAACTACGCAGGGCCTGCGGTTTGGCGCTATCTCGAATCTTTGCGGGAGGCGCTGCGCTCCGGCGGCGTCAATGTTCCGGTTTTCATCAATGCTACCGACGCGCGAGTCTCGGCGGCTGGAGCGGGGCTTGAGAATCCCATTGGCGTGATGGGGCAGTGGTACATGCGTCCAGATCGACCTGAGAGAGAGACGCACCGCAGAGACGCAGAGGGCGCGGAGGCGAAAGAGCATGAGCTGACGGCGGAGGACGCTTCGACGATCGAGTTCTACACAGAGGAGTTGAAGACGCAGCCGAATTTTCCTCCGGCGCTGATCGAATACCAAGCCGGTTGGTACGCGCCTGCAGACGACGACCGTCCCATCGAGAGCGACGCCGAGAATACGCTCGACAGCTCGCGCCTGTTTCTCGCGCACGGCCTCCACGGCATCAGTTATTTCCCGCTGCAGGACAGCGTGACGCCTGCGGGCTGGTCGGTGCCGTGGGCCAATCAAAATTATCTTTGGAACGCGGCGCTCGATCCCAATGGGCATTCGCGGCGGCGCGCCGATGCCATCGAGCGCAACGGCGAAATCATTATGCGCTGGGGCCGGCTGCTCGCCGCTGCGCACAAGCGCGCCGATTTCGGAGTTGTTTATCCGGTTGGCGCTTACGGCCAGAGTTCGCTCACGGCTGCGGATATTCGGCGCGTTTCCGAGGGCGTGCAGAAAATTGAGCGCCTCGCGCAGCTCGATCATCTTTCAAGCGAGCTGCTCGATCCTGAATATCAGCCGGTCGACCAACTTCTGCGCGATCCGATGATCCTGCTTCCGGTCTTTGATGGGGAACCCCATCGCGCGCCTGCGGCGGACACCCGCGGCGGCGTCATCGCAGAATCCTCCCCGTTGCAGCTTTCTGAAAAATCGCAGCGCGCGCTGGTCGAGTACGTTCGCCAGGGCGGCACGCTCGTCGTTTTCCCCAAGCGCCCGCCCGGCAGTGCGCTCGCCGAGTTGTGGAAAGACGCGCCCGCGGCGAGCGCTGAACCCACCGCGGTCATCTCCGCGACGTGGGGATTCGGCGCGGGGCGCGTGATCGAATCGTCCAAGGATTTTTTCTCCTGGATCAATCTGAAGCAGAGTTTCGCCGAAAATCACGACCAGGAAATCGCCGCGTGGGCCCTCAAACCGCTAAGAGAAACGATGACGCAGGCCGGCGTCCATCCGGTAGTGCGAATGCTCGTAAATCCGGCGTCTGCGAGCAGCTTGGTCGTGACCGAGCTGATCAGCAACGAAGGCACTGGAATTCTCGGCGCGCGCACGGGCGGACACGGCTGGGTGAGCGTCACGAATTTGAGTGGGGAAGACACTGTGGACGCTTCATTGATGGTGCTCGCTCCGTCGGCATCTTCGACGAGCAAATCGCCCGAAAGGCTGGAGCTGGATATCAGCGTGCCGCCGCGCGAATCGCTGCTGCTGCCTCTGGCGGTATCACTGTGCCTCGATGAAAATCCGGCGCCGGATTGCGCGGACGAGGCTTCCGTATCGAGCGCAGAGCTTGTGAAAGTGGCGCGTGAAGGAAAAACGCTGGAGCTATCTTTCTATGCACCGGCGCGCGCCGAAATTCTGCTGAAGCTCGAACAGGCGCCTTTGCACGTGGAGGTGGAGGATTCGACGCCGGAAACAAAATGGTCGCCGGAGCGGCACGAGCTTTCGCTGGCGATTTCGCGCGGAGCTTCGCCCAGCTTCCGGCGCAAACTCAAAGTGCAATTACCGTACGTTCCGCACGTGCCCACCGTCCCGCGCGAATCGGATCGCGGCCGCGGCTGGTCGGAGCTGTCGGTGGTGAACGCGCTGCGCCTGCCGCTTGGGCCCACGACGAATCTCGGCACCTCGCCGCCGCTGGTGGTGGTTGACGATCCGCGCGCGGTGCGCGTCACTTTCGAAGCGAGCAATTCGGATCGCGATTTCAAAGGCGACATTGATGTCAACGTGACCGGAGCTTACAAAGGCTCGGCGGGGCTGCGCATACCCGCGGGGCAAGTCGCCGTGGATACGGCAAAGCTCAAGGCGCTCGCGGCGGACGACCCGGCGCGAAGACCGGCGGAGCCTGACGAGAATGGGCTGTTGCACGGAGATATTGAGGCGCGCGAAGGCCACGACCGAAAACATTTGCCGATTTTTTACGTGCCGCTGCGGGCGGGCGCAACGACGGCGTATCGCTACGATTTCGATAGCGACGGAGCGCTCGAATGGGTGCTGGAGAACGCGAGCGTGCGGCTGATCGTCTCGCCCGCGAGCGGTGGCCGGGCGCTGGCGCTGGTAGATAAATCCACGGGATTTGATCTGCTGAGCAGCGTTGGGGCGCTGCGCGACGGCTTTTCGTTCACGCCGAATCCGGCGGGAATTTCGCCCGAGCGGGCTCGTGGACGCTATGGGCTTTTCAATCGCAATTATGAAGCTGCTTGGCTGCCAGACGATATGAAAACGGCGCTGAGCCTTCGCTATCACGCCGCTGATGTTTTTCCGCATGGCGCGGACATTGAGAAGAAAGTCGAACTGGATGGCGATGAGGTCAGCGTGAGTTATCACGTTGCCCTCAGCGCTGCAAACGAAGGAGCGGCGGGAGGCGGCGTAGCCTCGCCGGAGGATCAGCCGCAGTCTTTCATTGCCACTCAGTCCGTTCCGGCGCTAGACGAGCCTGGCCGGCTGACGAAGTTTTGCTGGTCGGCTGTTTCGCCGAAAGACGATCCTGCGCCGCCGAAGAAAGACTCTGCGGCTCAGCCGAACGAGACCCCGGCGTCCGCGTCATCTCCTGCGCCGGAGGCGGAGCACTGCGAGGATTTTGCTCCCGGCGGCGCTGCGCTGGAAATTCCCCCCGATGCCAATCATCTCGAAGTGCGGACGCTGGGTCGCCCGGGCCTCGCTTTCGATTGGGATGCTGGAAGATTGACGATTGAGCCCATGCGATATTCGGCCCTGCTCGAATTGCATTCGGCAGTCCTGAAGCCGGGAGAAAAGACTCACGCCACTTTGCGTTTTCACGTGCTCGCGCCCGATTGATCCGGCGGCCCGCGTTGCCTGATGGCGGCTGCAGATTCTGCTAGAATCGCGGCGGAACGGACGAACGAAAGATCGAGGAGGAAACTTCATGGCTCAGAACTTCAAGAATCATGTGCGCTTTGAACCGCTGTTTCATTTTTTCGTTTTGCCGATGCTGCTTGTCAATTTCGGGTGGTTGGTTCGTAGCGCGATTCATCAATTCTCCGTGGATACGGTGATTGCAGCGCTCACCGGCGCGGCGCTCGTTATGGTGGCTTTATTTGGGCGCATCTTCGCGCTGCGGGTGCAGGACCGCGTGATCCGCCTCGAGATGCGTCTGCGCATGCAGCAGTTGCTGCCGGCGGATCTGAAGCCGCGCATCCTGGAATTTCAGCCGGGCCAATTGGTCGCGCTGCGATTTGCGAGTGATGCGGAACTGCCGCAGCTCGCGCGCAAGGTACTGGATGGCAGTCTGACCGGCCAGAAAGCGATCAAGATGGCGGTGGGCGATTGGCAGGGGGACTATCTGCGCGCGTAGGCCGCGAAACGCCGGGCTGGCTAACCGCCGGTGCAAATCTGCCAGCCCCGGCGGCTCTTGCGGCATCTAAGATCTTGAGGCTTAACTGGTGAAGCGAATCGCATTCCTTCTCGCGGCCGGAATTATGGTTTTCGCGCCGGCGCGCATCGCGCGTGCGCAGACGCCTGGCCCCGTCACGCCGCCGCCGAAATCCGAAGTGAAATCAACGAAGGTGCAGCCGGACGCGGCACCTCCTCCTCTCGCCACCGATGAGATTGTCCGGCGCTTTGCCGCCAACGAAGACCGCATGAAGAAGGCTTACGATCAATATTCATTCACGTTATCGGTGAAGGTGCAGGAAGAGAGCAATCCCGGCGGCGAGTTTCTGGTCACCGGCGAGATGTATATGAAGTCCGACGGGCAGCGCTACGAACGCATCGTCAAGCAGCCGGTCTCCACTTTGAAGCAGACTTCCTTCACTCTCGAGGACGTGAAAATCATCGCCAGCCTGCCGCTCTTCGTGCTCACCTCGGACGAAGTGGCCAACTACAAATTCAAATATCAGGGCACCGAGAAGATGGACGAGCTGGACACTTACATTTTTCGCGTCGAGCCGAAGCAATTGTCGCGCACGCGCCGGTTATTCAACGGCGTGATCTGGGTGGACCAGCGCGATTTCGTCATCGTAAAAAGCTCCGGCAAATTTGTGCGCGAGGTGGAAGCCGAAGGCACGCAACTGCCGTTCGAGATGTTCGATGTCTATCGCGAGAACATCGCCGGGCAATACTGGTTCCCGACGTACGTCAGCTCGGAAGACACCCTCAACCCGCCGAAGGGCGAGAGCATTCCGCTGAAGCTGGTAGTGCGTTCGAGCAATTTCCAGCCAAATCCCATTGCGGTTTCCGCTACGCCGGCGCCGACGCCAGCCGCAAAACCCAATTGAGAGCAGTAGTAGGGGAGGGTCTTTTTACCCTGAGGCGCCGAAGGGCAGCCCTCCCGCCGTTCGGCCCTGTGTTTCGGCCCTCTTGGTGCCCTACGAAGTTCCGCAAGCCGTTCCATAGGTTCGGACGCCAATTGCTGCTAGCCTACCGTCGGAAATTGCAAATGAACCGGCTCGACGCACAAAGAAAAATCACCGCAGCAAACGGTCCGGATCCAAGATTTCTAATCGAGACACGGAAATGATTAGAAATCGCCGTAACTCGCTGAAAATAAACGACGGAGGCCATTTCTAACCGAGACAAAATTGTACCCTTTAAATGCCTCTTTTAGCCCCTGTCAACGCCTTTGGGGCCGTCGTAAGCAGCCTGAAAAGCCGCCACGCAGCCGCTTTAGACATTGCAGGAATTTAGCCTTAGGGAGCCGAGTTTGATCCCCACGCGAGCATTCGGATGCTATGTGCTGGGAGGCCGAACGGCGGGAGGGTCTGAAGACCCTCCCCTACAAATACGGCGCCGTCGCCATCGGGACGATTCGTTTCGGCAGATCTACGATCGACGCAAGCATCAGGTCCGGCTTTGCCGCGCGGACTCTTGCGGCCGTCGGGAATGGGCCGCGGACGCCGAAGACGCGGACTCGGGCGCGGCGGGCCATCTCCACATCTTCGGGCGCGTCGCCGACGTAAATGCACGCTTCGGGCTCGAGCTTCAATTTCTGCAGCGCGAGCTTGAGCGGTGCCGGATGCGGCTTGCGATGCGATGCGTCTTCGGCGCAGACGCAAACGGCGAAATGAACATCGAGGCGAAAATCGCGCAATTGCTGATGCACGCGCCGCCGGTTTCCGCTGGTCACCACGCCGAGCGTGAAACTTTTCGCCATGCGCTCGATTGCGGCGCGGGCGCCGGCGAGCAATTCCGGCGATTCTTTGTCGTAGGCTTCGTGCCAGAGCCGGTCGGCGTCTTCCCACGCGTGCCGCGGCACTTTCGCTGCTCGATAGACGTTGTACCAATTCGGCGAGTAGTGGCGGGCGAGTTCGCGCAGGCCCCAGTTGATTCCGAGCGCGCGGAACATCTGCAGGTAGGCGCGCGAATCCGCGGCGTAGGAATTTAGAATTGTGCCGTCCCAATCAAGAAGTATGGCGCGTGCGGGGAAGCGGCGAGGAGTCACGGCGGGTTGATGGTAACAAAATCACGGACTGTTTGGAGTTGGAGTCCGCGGACGCGCTCAGGCCACATCGAAAATTGCGGTCGTAAGATGCCGGCGGGACGCCAGCGGTACGAAAGAAAACTAGGCGGTTTCGAAACGAGGCGGAAGGGAATCGTCGCGGCGGAAATCGATGTCGTCGAAGGTTGCAGCGTATCCGCGCCAGCCCGGCGTCTCGCAATCCTCGACGCGCACCACATGCGCTGCGGTGCGCATCTGCACGCTGCCCATGCCCAGCGGCCGTCCAATCAGCCCAACTTCCATCTCGATTCCCGCGCCATTTTCGATTTCGCAGGGCGCCAGGAAAAACACGCCGCTCGAGCTGATATTTTTCGTGACGAGAGTTATGGGGAGGGGCTGGGCCTGCCCATTCACCATGATCAGGCGCAAGGGGAGATTCAGGACCGCACGCGGGCAACTGCGCCGCTCGAAAGGCAGCCCAACGGCATGAGTCGGCACCAGGAAGACACGGCGTGGGCGAACGACTATTAGCCGCTTCGCCGCCTCGCCAGCTTCCGTCGCTTCTTTTCGGGGAGCATTGACACCAAGCTGCCCGAATAGGTCGCGCGCCGCTGCCATTTTGAAGGACCCCCCGTGGTCACCCGGCAGGTGTTGCCGGGTTCAGGCAATATCCCGGAATCCGGCGACGCGGTCAACGAAAGGTGGCGAATTTTGGGTTCAAAGAGTAAACATTTTGGCTGCATGGTACTGGAACTACGTCGCTCCAATTTGGCGGGTCACAACAATTTGCGCGCCAGGATTTCGGCTCGCGCTGGCGCAATTTGCGCGCAAGAATCGGATAGTTCGCGAAAGCGTCTAAAGGTATGTTGAGTGCGTATTTGAGGTGAATTGAAAAGCGGACCTATGAACGCAGCGCAAAGCCAAATCGCAAGTCGCGGAAACGTCGCGGCACTCGATTCGCGCTGGCTGGCCGTGCAGTCGCGGAATCGCATTGCGGACGGCGCGTTCGTTTACGCGGTGCGCTCGACGGGGATTTATTGCCGCCCGTCGTGCCCCTCGCGAAAGCCGCGGCGCGCGCACGTGCTTTTCTTCCGCGTGCCCGCGGATGCCGAGCGCAAAGGATTCCGCGCGTGCCGCCGCTGCCGGCCGGATGAAGCGAAGCCGGCCGATCCTCACGCGGCCGATGTGGCGCGAATTTGCCGCTACATCGAAACCACGCTTGCGGATCCCGGCGGCGATGAATCTTCGCTCACACTGGCGGCGCTTGCATCCCTTTCGGGATTGAGCGCGCACTCGCTCGAGCGGGCTTTTCGCCGCGTTACCGGCATAACGCCGCGCCAGTATGTGGATGCGCATCGCATGCGCCGCTTGAAATCCCGCCTAAAAAAAGGAGATGACGTGACTACTGCACTCTATGAAGCAGGATTTGGTTCGAGCAGCCGGCTCTATGAACGCGCCCCTCAGCAACTCGGCATGACGCCCGCCACTTATCGCCGCGGCGGCGCCGGGATGGAAATTCATTACACGATTGCGGCCTCGCCGCTTGGCCGCGTGCTTGTTGCGGCCACCGAGCGCGGCGTCAGCGCCGTTTATCTCGGCGAGAATGACGCCAAGCTTGAAACCGAACTGCGCCGCGAATATCCGCATGCGACGATCAATCGCGATCGCCACGGACTCGAAGATTGGGTCGGCAAAATAGTTGAGCATTTGAGCGGGCGCGCCCCGCATCTTGATTTGCCCACCGATGTGCAGGCCACGGCGTTTCAGCGGCGCGTTTGGGAAGAGCTGCGCAAGATTCCCTACGGCACCACGCGCACGTACACGCAAGTGGCGCGCGCAATCGGCAAGCCGTCGGCGGTGCGTGCCGTGGCGCGAGCGTGCGCGACGAATCCGGTTTCGATTGTGGTGCCGTGCCATCGCGTGGTTCGTGAGGACGGCAGCCTGGCGGGCTATCGCTGGGGCATTTCGCGCAAGCAAGCGCTGATCGAGCACGAAGCGAAAGTTCCGGCAGCGCGCCGCGCTCGCGCGTAAGTAGCGCCGGCTTGTCCTGAGCGAAGCCGAAGGGCGTCCCTGCCGGCATCTTACGAGCGTGATTTTCGGCGAGGGCTGTAATTGAGCGCGGCGCGGGACGGCCGATACGGCGAGGTTATTTTGGATTGCGTGGCCCGCGCGTGACCGTTGCCCGTGGCGGGAGTGGTGTTCGTAAGATGCCGGCCCCTCGCGGCTCGGGGTAAACAGGGACGCCGGCGCTACCAAATCGCGGTCTATTGCGGCACGAAACGCCGACGGGCAACTATGGTTTCTCTATGAACGACGGACATTCATCTTCAGCTGCGTCACGCGATGCAATGCTGCTTGATGCGGCGGGGCGCCGGGACCTGTGGTTCCAGCTCGAGCGGCTCATCGAGGATTTTGTCTCTTCGATTCCCGAGAAGCCAGTCGTCAATGAAATGACGCCGCCGCAAGTGCGCCAATTATTGGCCGGCGTAGATTTTTCGAAGCCGATGTCGCCCGCTGAGGCGCTGCAGCTTGCGGCCGACGGCATGAGCCGCACGCACGTGCAGGTCTCGCACCCGCGCTATTTCGGACTCTTCAATCCTGCGCCGACGGCCATGGGCATCGCGGCCGATGCGCTGGTCGCGGCCATGAATCCGCAACTGGCGGCTTGGAAGCACAGCCCATTTGCAGTCGAAGTCGAGCAATTTCTAATTCGCGCGCTCGGCGAGCGATTCGGTTACGATCCGCGCGACACCGACGGCACATTCGCGACGGGCGGCTCCGAAGCCAATCAGACCGCGCTGCTCACCGCCATGACCGCGAAATTTCCGGAGTGGCAAGCGCGCGGCATGCGCTCGATCAAATTGCAGCCGGTCCTCTATGCATCGGGCGAATCCCATCACTCGATTCACAAATTCGCGCGCCTGACCGGCCTCGGACTCGAAGCCGTTCGCGAAATTCCCGTGGATGCCGATCTGCGTATGGATTTAGCGCGATTGAAATCTGCGATTCGCGAAGATCGGCTCACCGGCCAAGCGCCTTTTCTCGTAGTCGCCACGGCGGGTACAACGAACGCGGGCGCGATCGATCCGCTTCCGGAAATCGCCGCGATCGCCGCCGAAGAAAATCTCTGGCTACATGTGGATGCCGCATGGGGAGGCGCCGCCGCGCTTGTTCCGGAGCTGCGCGCGTTGCTCAATGGCATCGAGCGCGCCGATTCGATTGCCTTCGACGCGCACAAGTGGCTTTCGGTTCCGGTCGCCGCGGGGATCTTTCTCACGCGCCATCCCGAGATACTCAGCCGCACATTCGGAATTGAAGCGGCTTACGTGCCGCCGAAAGCGGAGGGCGTTGCCGATCCGCTGGCGCACTCGCTGCAATGGTCGCGGCGTTTCATCGGGCTAAAAGTATTTCTCTCGCTCGCCGTCGCCGGATGGGATGGCTACGCGCAATCTCTACGGCACATGACCGCGATGGGAGATGCGTTGCGGCGCGAACTCGTCGCCGTCGGCTGGAAAATCGCCAATCGCACGCCGCTGCCGATCGTTTGCTTCATCGACGCTCGCAGCGCGCACGGGGACGCAGCCGCATATCTCGAAGGAATCGCGCAGGAAGTCGTAGGCTCAGGGGATGCTTGGATTTCCACGACGCGCATCGGCGCGAATCAATCCGTTCTGCGCGCGTGCATCACCAATTTCCGCACCACGCAGGCGGACATCTCCGCTCTGGTTCAATCTGTGAATAAGGCTCGCGAGGGCATGGCGAATCGTGCGCGCGCGGCGAGGTAGCACAGCCACTCCTGGCTGTGTAAGTTTTCGGCTGTTGGCTACCGCGAATTTCACGCACATAAACGGCCACAGGCAGGAGTGCCTGTGCTACTGACGGCTAATCGCCCTGCGGCTTTACTTTTTCCACGCCCTTGGGCCAGTGCGGCTTGAATTCGTTTTCGTCAATCTTCGCGTTGCGCACTATATTTGAATAGCGAATCACGAAATAATCATCCGAGCCGGTCTCAAAAAACTGCTGCTGTACCGGCAGCCACGTGCTTTCATCGAACCAGAGCTGAATTTTCGAAATCTGATTGCGCATGGCTTCTGATTTCGGAGTCAGCTCGAGCTCGCAGGTCTTCTTGCCATCGACCGTCGGTTCACCGCGCAGCGTCACCAGATAGCCCTTCTTCAATTCATGCCCCGGCGTGCCGAAGCCGAGCAGCAAATATTGATCGGCGAAGGCCTTGTATTTGCCGAGGTTGTATTCCTCGACGCGATTGAGCTTGGGATTGAAAATGAAAAACGAATCGCCGGTGCGAAGAATCGTGCGCGCGTCGGGAGCCTTGATTTCCATGCGCATATGATCGCCGTGAACGAGAATCGAGCCGGTTTCCGTCGAGCGATCGTTCACCACCACGGTCACTTTGGTGCGCTCGACGTCGGCCGCGAGGCTGTGAAATCCATGTGCCTGCGTATCGAGCTGATCGAGAGCGCTCTCGAGCGAGAGCGCGGCGTGTCCCTGCAGCGCGGCAACTCCCGCGGCGGCCAAACAGACGAAGAAGCTAGCAAGCACAAACCGTTTCAGCACCATCACCCCGGAGCCAACATGAATCCGACGCCCAGCACAGGCAGGAGTGCCTGTGCTACCTGTCTGCGCGCGATGCGCGCAAAACCGACGCATCATAGCACACTGGGATTGGACGTATGGATTCCGGCAAGGGTTCCGCGCTGAAGCGACAACAGTGAGGAACTGCCCGCGAATCTATAACTTAAGGGCTACATCGTAATACTGGACCGAGCCGTCTTCCCCGCGAATGGGGTCGATCTCCCGCACTTGAAAGGTGCGGCCCTTCAGATCCTCGACGGTGCGGCCCAGGATTTCGTGGGTTTCTTCCTCTAGTTCCGGCGTGGGCTTCTGCGCGCGCTTGTTGGGAGGAAGCACGTTCGCGCTCAGGCGGTAGGTGCGCGTGTGCGCCGCGTCGTCCTGCGCGACGAGTTGAATCATCGCTTCGATCTGCGCGGCGGCGGCATGTGTCGTTGACGGCGGCTGATCGTTGAACCATTTTCGCGGCGTGAGCAGAACGAAAATCAGAATCGCGATGACCATCACGTCGTAGGGCCAGCTTCCCCGGTCGTAGGACCAGAAAAGCGTGCTACGTAGAGCGTTCCACAGCTTGTGCATTCAGTCCGCCGCTGCCGCATCCACCACGAGGCCGTCGCGCATGTGAATCACGCGATGGCCGAAGGCCGCCGCGTCCGGATTGTGCGTGATCATCACGATCGTTTGTCCCAGATCCTGATTGAGCTGCCGCAGCATGGCCAGCACATTGTCGGAACTTTTCGAATCGAGATTGCCCGTGGGCTCATCGGCGAGGACGATTTTCGGCTCGTTGATGATGGCGCGGGCGATGGCGACGCGCTGCTGTTCGCCGCCGGATAGTTCGGAAGGCTTGTGCGTGAGTCGGCCGGAAAGACCGAGCATCGTGGTTACGACGTCGAAGCGATGCGGATCGAAGCCGTCGCCGTGAATGTGTTGCGCGAGGGCGATGTTGTCGCGTGCGCTGAGCGTGGGAAGCAGATTGAAGCGCTGAAAGACGAAGCCGACTTTGTGGCGGCGGAGGCGCGTGCGCTCGGCATCGCTCAGCGCCGAGAGATCATTGCCATCGAGGAGCACGCGGCCGCGCGTGGGGCTGGCGAGGCCGCCGATCACGTGCAGCAGCGTGGATTTGCCGCAGCCGGAAGGGCCCATGATCGCCAAGAATTCTCCCGGCGGCACATCCACACTCACGCCGCGCAGGGCCGGCACGTCCACCTTGCCCTGGCGATAGACCTTCCATAGATTTTCGGTCTTGAGTATGGATTCCAACACACGCTCCCGGCAGCGCTTCTCTGCCGAAGGGGAAGAGTCGATTCTAGTCGCGATTTTCGCCGGTGACTAGGCTATTCGCATGAAGTAGCGCCGGCGGTACTGCGGTGAATGTGGGCGCAGCCTGAGTTAATTGGGACAAAAACGCCGGCTGGCAGCCGGCGCTACGACGGGAGGAGCGGCGTGCCGGAATTTAATTCGCGATAGGACGGCTCAACCAGTTCGAGTTGTCTGCGCATCAGGTGGCGCTCGCGGAAGTGATCTTTTGCGCGGCGTCCCCATTCGCGGATGAAATAATAATTCAGCGTTCCGCCGATCACTCCGCTCAGCACTGGAATCAGCCGGCCCGCCCATTTTTCGGCGACTTCGGCGCCCATGCGCGCGGCTACGCGCTCCATCACGCGCGGCACGAATCGCTCGAGCACTTCCTTCTCGAGCAAATCGCGCCCGAGATCGAGCCCCGCCGCCGTTCCCGCCGCGATCCAGAGATGGACGATCTCTTCTTCGGTGGCGTATTCGAATCCGTAGATGAGGCTGAGTTTCTGCAACATGCGCATGGCGATGATGGCCAGAAAGCTCATGTCCGGCAGCACCGTCAACATGCCGCCCATGCCCACGCCGGCGCCTTCCAGCGCCGCAACTTTCTTCGTTGAAGCGATGGTCTGATCCGCCACGTGGTCAAGCGCAGCAACCGGCAAGCGGAACATGTCGCGATAACCCAGAATCGGCAACCCATGCGCCCGCCGCAGATGCCGCAGGTAAGCCTCCGAATCAATCTGCACAGTCGAATAAGCCCGCGAAAGCCCGCCCTGAATCGCCCGCTTCAGCAGATCCAGCGTCTCCGCCGCTTTGGCGTCCCTGCCCATAGAAGCATTGTAATCCATATCGCGCTACAGCACCGCGCCAAGCAATTCCCTGCGAGATGTTAGACAATAGATGCTCGTCCCATGGCTCGCTCTGGATTCCATTCCGAACGCACTTCTTCGCGGCGCGCGTCCGATCCCGGCGCTGGTAGCGGCGACGGCGCCGTCAAGGGCAGCGCGGCTAAACTCGCAGCCACGCCCGGCACATTGATCCGGCTATTCCCCGAAGTGTGGCCCTATGTGCGGCCGCAGCGCTGGCTTCTGTTATTCGGTCTTCTCCTGATGGTGCTCAATCGCGTTGCCGGCCTCGTGCTTCCTGCGTCCACAAAAATCGTGGTGGACAACATCTTTAACAAGCACGAGATTCGGCTCCTGCTTCCGCTCGTACTCGCGCTGCTTGGAGCCGCCGCGGTGCAGGGCGCGACTTCCTACGCGCTCACGCAACTCCTCTCGAAGGCCGCGCAGCGCATGATCGCCGAATTGCGCATGCAGGTGCAGGCGCACATCGGCCGCTTGCCGGTTTCATTCCACGACTCGACCAAGACCGGCGCGCTCGTCACGCGCATCATGAGCGACGTCGAAGGCCTGCGAAATCTGGTCGGCACGGGGCTCGTCGAATTCGTGGGCAGCGCCATGACCGGCCTGTTCGCGTTCGCGGTGCTTCTGCGCATCAGCCCGCTGATGACCTGCGTGGCCATCTCGATCCTGGTCACTTTCGCCATCGGATTGAACAGCGCGTTCGCAACGGTGCGGCCGATCTATCGCGCGCGCTCGAAATTGAACGCCGAAGTTAGCGGGCGGCTCACCGAATCGCTCGCCGGCGTGCGCGTGGTGAAGGGCTATCGCGCCGAGGGACGCGAAGAGAAAGTTTTCGCCGGCGGCGTCGGGCGGCTGCTCGACAATATTCTCAAGACGCTGACGGCGACTTCACTGATGAATCTCGCTTCTACTCTGCTGCTGGGCATCGAGAGCGCGCTCATCCTTTATATGGGCGCGAAACGCGTCACCGCGGGGACAATGACACAGGGCACGTTCTTTACTTACGTTGCGTTCCTGGCCTTGCTCGTGGCACCCGTGTTTCAGATTGTCAGCATCGGCACGCAGCTCACCGAAGGCATGGCCGGGCTCGAGCGCACCAGCGAAATTCTGAGCGAGAAGCCGGAAGATGTCGATCCGAACCGCACGATTGCGATAGGCACCATCAGGGGCGAAGTGGTATTCAACAATGTCGAGCTTTGCGTACGATCCGGGAAAGCCCGTGCTCTACGATGTGAGCTTCGAGTCGCAGCCGGGGACGGTCACGGCGCTCGTCGGCCCATCGGGCGCGGGAAAATCAACGATCATCGGGCTCATCGCCGCGTTCTACACGCCGACGAGCGGGCGCGTGGCC
>CAVPPO010000005.1:0-177392 GCA_963707165.1 uncultured Acidobacteriota bacterium
GCCTTTCTTACAGCGTCAAGGAAGCCGCTTGCATCGTCTGGTATAATCCCTCACTCGGGTGGAGGCACCTTGTCCCTCTCAATGGTTAGGGCCCTGTTCGCCAGACGCCGAAGTGTGCGCGACGATTGGGTCGCCTGGCTCCCGCCCGATAAGCTCGCCTTTTTCCAATCGGTCAGCACTCGCTGGGAGCGCGCCTTAACGATGTCAGGCGTGGCGTTGCATGATGCTTTCGAGCTGCGCCGCCGCGGCCGCTTCGATCAAGCGCGTTTGCACGTGCAGATGGCAAGCGAGCTGGTGGCGCGCAATGCCGCCGAACTCGCACGTACCGTGAGCTTGATCCGCGACGAATCCCGGCACCTCGCAAATCTGCCCGTCGTCGAGCCCTTGGATCCCGAAAACTTCCGGACCGAAGCGGCCCGTCGCTTGGCCAATTGGAACACCTTCTTTCACCATCTCTTGTTCGGAGCGCGCACGCAATTCTTCCAGAAACTGCGCCTTCTCGAGGAGATGATCGAGAATGCCTGCTCCAGCTTTGTCGCCGCGTCTGACGAGCTGATGGAATCCAACCTCGCGGCGGACGCAGCGCCGTGGGACGCGCTGGCGGACCTCGAATGCGATCTCAATACCAGCGCGCGGGAACTGGAAATTATCTTCAAAGCGTTTCTGCGCAATCTGCCCGCAAACCTGACTGCGGCCGTCCGCGAGAAGGTAGAAGCTCCCCTGCCGCCCGCGCCCCGGCGCTCGCGCCTCCGGCGGACCCGGGTTTCGAGCTAGACGCACGCCGGTTTTCCTACGACAATCAAGTTTGCTCGATGTGAGGGCGGTTTTTCCGCCTCAGGAAGGCAGCGCGAATCCGTAGGGCGCGCTTCAGCGTCCAAAGGAATACCGCGCTGGAAACGCGAGTACAACTCAAGGGGCGCCTGACGCATCGCAGTAAGGGATGCGTCCCGCCGGGACTTGTGACCCGTACGAGACGAAACGAATCCCAGGAGATGCCTGAAGCCGACGTCATCCGGCTCGCCCAGCGTGGTGACCCGTCTGCCTTCGAGCGCCTCTACAGGATGCACAGCCGGAGGGTATATTCCCTTTGTTTGCGCATGGTTGGGAACACGGCCGAAGCCGAAGATCTGACGCAAGAAGCGTTTCTCCAGCTCTTTCGCAAGATCAGCTCTTTCCGCGGCGAGTCGGCGTTCTCCACTTGGCTTCACCGGCTTTCCGTGAACGTGGTGCTGATGAAGCTCCGGAAGAAACGCATGCCGGAGACTTCGCTGGAAGAAACCACCGAGCCGGACGAAGAGAGCGGCGGACCGCGGCGCGATTTCGGGGCTCCGGATTTGCAGTTGAGCGGATCGGTGGATCGCGTAAACTTGCAACGCGCTATCGAACAGCTTCCCCCGGGATACAAGGCCATTTTTGTCCTGCACGATGTGCAGGGCTACGAGCACAACGAGATTGCCGGGATCATGGGCTGCTCGATCGGAAATTCCAAGTCGCAACTGCACAAAGCTAGAATGCGGTTGCGCGAGTTGCTACACGAAACCTTGCGGGATGAAGCCCGCGAACAGCGTCAGGCCGTGAAAAGCGAAGCGGCCGGCGAGGGCTAAAGATATGCCAGCGATGCAGTGCAATGAGTTCATGGATTCGCTCGATATCTGGCTGGACGGCGAACGACAGCCGGACGCCGAAGCGCACCTGCGTTCGTGCGCGGCGTGCAACGGTCTAGTCGCCGATCTCGAGATGATTCGCAGCGCCGGGCGCGAATTGAGCGACGTCGATCCTCCTCCGCGCGTCTGGAACGCCATTCGCTCGCAACTGGAAGCGGAAGGCTTGGTGGCACGGCATGGCTGGCTGAGTTGGCTGCCGTCGTTTGGCACCACCTGGCTGCGTCCCGCGTTTGCCGGAGCTCTTCTCGCGATTCTCGCGGCGAGCGGTTTCATGCTCGGCACAAGGGTTCACAATTACAATATTCGCGCCAGTTGGGCGAACGGCAACCAGGCGGCCACGGCGCCGATCGCAGCCGACCTCGGCAAGTTCGAGCTTCATGCCGTCTCGGCCCTTCACGAGCCAAATCCCACAGTAAACGTTGCGTTCAAGCAGAATCTCGAAATCGTTGACAACTACATTGCAGAATGCGAGAAAAGTGTGCGGGACGATCCCGAGGATGAGCTCTCACGGGATTACCTCTACGGGGCCTATCAGCAAAAAGCGGATTTGCTCGAGCAGATGAGCGAGCGTGGGGAGAACCACCAATGATGCGCGCATCCATGCAAGTCGGATCCTGGGCCTCGAAGACGGCCATTACCCTCGGCACCGGCCTTCTGCTCGCCGCTAGCGCCACCGCCGCGCCGCGTCATCTCGAGAAGCATTTCAAAGTCGGCGCGCGGCCGGTCATCACGATTCATAATCCGGACGGCGTCGTCACTGTGAAAGCCTGGACCAGGCCTGAAGTGAAGCTCGTCGGTGATAGCGATAGCGACAAGCTGGAAATCGACGCCGAGCAGACCGGGAATCGCGTGGATTTGATCGTGCGCACCCTCGCCGACGACATTCGCCCCGAAGAAATGCGCGCCAGTTTTCAGCTTTTCGTTCCGGAAGATGCGGAGCTTCAGATTCACAACGATTCCGGCTCCGTAGCAGTGCAGGACGTCACCGGCGATATGGCGCTCGACACCATCGCTGCGGACATCTCCTTGCAGGACGCCTCGGGCTATCTCTCGATCAAGACCGTGTGCGGCGCGGTACAGTGCATCCGTTGCGCGGGCCGCATCGAGATCACTTCCATCAGCGGAAACGTCAAACTGCTCGATATGCGCAGCTATAGCGTGCGCGCCCAAACGAGCCATGGCGACATCGCTTTCGATGGTCAATTCCTGCCGAACGGCACCTACGAGCTGAAGAACTACAGCGGCCTGATCGACGTAAAGCTCTCCCCAGACGATTCCTTCGATCTGAGTGCAACGTCCGTCAAAGGCAAAGTGCAGAATGACGCGAACCTCACTCCGGCCGCGCCAAGGAAAGGTCCCGCATCGCGATTCGCGCAGAGCCTCTTCAGCGTTTACAACCTTGGCAAAGCCAAAGTCGAGCTGAAATCGTTCGATGGTACAATCAACATCCACAGGCGCGAATAGCGCCGCGTTTCTCTGAACGCCATTCGCGAAAACTCGCCGCCCACAATTCCAGATAATCGCTCACGCAAGCTGCTTTGCCTTACTGGATTCATGGGCACCGGGAAATCTACGGTTGCGCGTTTGCTCGCGCGCCAAATCGGCTGGCATCACGTAGATCTTGATCGCCGCATTACCGACTCGACCGGCCACTCCATCCCCGAAATCTTTGAGGACGAAGGCGAGCCCGCGTTTCGCAAGCTCGAATATGAAGAGTTGGCGCATACGCTGGGCGAGGCGAAGGCGCTCGGGCGTGCGACGATCGTATCGCTTGGCGGCGGCACCACGGCTCAGCCCGCGAATCTGGCGCTCCTCGAGCGCAACGGCGCAACTTTGATCTGGCTGCACTGCCCCGTCGAAGAATTGCTGCGCCGCTGCGCGCACATCACCAACCGCCCGCTCTTCCGCGACGAAGCGACCTTTCGCGCGCTTTACGAGCAGCGGCTTCCCTTTTACGAACTCGCGCATTATCGCGTGGAAAGCTCGGTCGAGCCTCTTCGCGTCGTCGAACAAATCCTCGCTCTCGGAATTCTTGACAAGGTGCCTGCATGAAACTTGCGAATAAGAATTTCTACTGGCGGATTGTATTGCCGTGCGTGCTGCTGTCGGCCGCGGCGCTCTCACTTGCTCCTTTTGCCGGCTCCCATGCCCGCCCGGGATCCGGTGCAGCGATTGCCATGAGAGCCGCGTCGGCGGCCGCATCGGGCCTGCTTGCCGCGGATAAGGGGAAGTTCCATATCTCAGCAAACGGCCAGCCGGTCGGCACAGAAGAATTCGAGATCCGCCCGAACGGCGATCACTGGATGGCGCAAAGCACCACCGATTTGAAGGCCGCGCAAGGCCCGGCGACGCGCGTCACAACTCGCCTCTCTCTGCAACCCGACGGCACGCCGCTCAGCTACAACTGGAGCACGGAAGGCGCGAAGAAAGCTTCCGCGGACATCAGTTTTCAAGGCAATGTCGCGACGATCGTCCTCCACGTCGAAGGCGCCAAGCCCTTCACGCAGCAATTTACATTCACCTCTCCGCAGGTCGTAATTCTCGACAACAACGCGTATCACCAGTACGAAATTTTGGCCCGCCTCTACGATCGTGAGAAAAAGGGCACGCAGACGTTCTCCGTCCTGGTGCCGCAGGAAGTGACGCCAGGCAGCGTAACCGTGGAATCGCTAGGTGAATCGTCTTCAGGAAGCGCGAAATTCGAAGAGCTGCGCGTGCGAACCGCAGATTTGGAAGTTGATCTCTATCTGGACAGTAATCGCCGCCTGATGCGCCTGGTAGCCCCAGCATCAAACGCCGAGGTAGTCCGAGAGTGAAAGTAGCGCCGGCGTCCCTGCCGGCATCCGGCGACAACAAGTCTCAATATGGGCGAGACTCACGCGCGGACTACGGAGATCAATCAACGCCGTTAATCTAGCGCGTCGCTCCGCCCACAATTCCAATGTTTGCCAACGACCGCGGTCGTAAGATGCCGGCAGGAACGCCGGCGCTACCTTCTAAAGCTGCGCCCGATTCACAATCTGCGGCGCATCGATCCGCCGCGGCTTCTCGATCGCCACCGGCACCGAAATCTCCGAGCCCTTCCGCAGCACGCTCAGGGTCACCGATTTCTGATCGATTTTCTGCCGCAATTGCGCACGAAGGTCGCGCGTTGACTTCACCGCCTGCCCGTCCACTTTCGTAATCACGTCGCCGGCCTTCAGCCCCGCCTTTTCAGCAGGAGTCCCCGAGCGCACTTCCCGGACCAAAATTCCCTCGCCGCTGGGGGCCCCAAAATAATCGCCCAATTGCCCGCTCAAATCTTCAGCGCCGATTCCGAGAAGAGGCGTGTGGAAATCCATGACCTCCGGACCCGTCATGTTGAAATCGAAGTCCGGCATCGAAAATTCCTGCACCTTCGGCATCTTGAACTTGTACACGTGCGGGGCCGCTTCCATGTCGCCGGAGCCGCCGCGCTCGCCAACTTCAATCGTTATCGTCTGCACGCTTCCATCGCGGGAAACGCTCAGCGGAATCGAACGCCCCGGAGGAGTCTCGCGCACCAGGCGCCGGAATTGAATCGTCCCTTCGACGTTCTGCCCTTCGTAAGACAGAATCACGTCGTTCTCTTTCAATCCGGCCTTCGCCGCAGGGCTATCCGGCTCGACGCTGCCCACCACCACTCCGCGCGTCTCCGCCAGCTTCAATTCCTTGGCCTTCTCGGAGTTGACCTCCGAAATCTCAATGCCCAACCATCCGCTATTGTCGTCCGTGCTCCAAACGTCCGCTCCATCCGGGTTGATCTCGACGATGCGCTTCTGAGCCTGCGCCAGCGCGGCCGCCTCCTTCGCGAATTCATCGGATTGCAGGCTCGCAAGATTCGCCGAGAGATTGTCGAGGTCTCCTAGCCCTGCCGACTCCATCTCGTCCTCCGCAGCCGCGAGATCAGCGCTCTCTGCGGCCATCTCCGCTGCTTCGTTATTCAAATCGCAGGCTGGCTGCGCAGGAGGTGCCGACAGCGCCCTGGGCGCCGCAGGCGCCTTCGGCGCAGGTGCCGCCGATTGACCGAAACTCCGTCCCGTAAATCCTGCCAACAAAATAGCCAGCGCGCCCACCCCAGTAAGCGCGATCCATGTCTTTATACGCATCTCGACCCCTCCTTGTTCCCTTGAAATTGCCCCTCGAAACCCTTTGTCCGGTTAAATTCCCGGCTCGTCCAGCAGCACTCGGATTCCGCCGTTCACGGTCCGTAGCGATATCCGGTTTCCCCCGGCGCCCAGCAATCCAGAGATTCCGCGCCCCGCGCGAGAGCTGGTAGTAGTGGTCACCGGCAGTTGCGACGAAAAGTCGCCGTTCATACTCAGAGCATTCAGTTCGGCATGCGCATCAGGAGGCAGGCTCAGAACCACCGAACCATTGACCGTTTCCAGCGCCATCGGCCCGTCATCGGAGAGCCTTCGCAGGTTCAGGCGGATGCTCCCATTCGTCGTATGCGCGCTGAACCGCCCGGAGCTCTCGGTGACATCCACGTCGCCGTTCACCGTCCGGAGTTCGCCTCGTCCATCGACGCCGCGCACCAGAACATTTCCGTTCACCGTCTCGACGCCGCCGAGCAGCACGCGGTAAGGCACGTGCACGTGATACTCGACGGCAACTTCAACGCCCGAGCCCTGCGGATAGCGCGTGCGCACCGCGACGTGATCCCGCGCCGAATCCACTTCGATATCCACGCGCGCCAGATCGCGCTCGTCGCCGGTGGTCGTCTTCACCGCGCGCACTTCCACTTCGTCCCGCTCCCAGCCATCCACTTGCACCGAGCCATTCACGTTCATGAGCGCGAAGCTGCCGCCCGCCGGAAGCGGATACTTTTGCTCGTAGACCTGAGTTGCGCCGAATCCAGCCGGCGCAATCCAAAGCACCGCAATAACAGCGAGTAGCGCGCCGAGAATCGCCCTGCGACCCGCCTTGTGCCACGCCTGCGTCAACATCCCACTCACGGCTCCCTCCCGTGCGAAGAATCGCGCCTGGCCCGATAAAGTCGAATCAGTCTATTGCCGCGCCCATCCCGGTCTCAGTCATCTCCGGGCGGCCCGTCTGTCTTCTCCGTCTCTTCCCTCTGCTCCTGAAGTTCCACGAGCTTGCGCTGGAGTTGCTCCATCTGCAGTTTGTAAATCTTCACTTGCCGTGAGGTATCGCTCAGAACCAGCCGGATATTTCCTGCCACCGTCCGCAGCCGCAGCAGTTCGCCGCCGCCATTCAATTCTCCTGCCGCGCGAATCACGTGCTTGCCGTTCGACTCGTCGTCGTAACTCACCTTGATCGGCAGAGCCGGATCGACTATGAATCCGTGCGCGCCGCCAAGCTGAATCGAGGCGTCGATGGTGATCGGCAATTCCTTCGGAATGTACACAACGATGTCGCCATCCGAGGATTGCAAGTCGCAGCCGCCGGGAAGCTTCGCCGCGTTTCCGAACCAAGCTGTAATTCCGCCCGCGCTCGTAGACGCGCGCACCGGGCTATCTACTTGCGTCAAATAGATGCTGCCGCTGCTGGATTCCAGCGTCGCCGGTCCCGAAGCCCGCACCACTCGAATTCCGCCGCCGGCTGTTCGCGCGCGCACGATTCCCGCTGCCTCGCCGACTTCAATCTGCCCACCGCCGGTATCGGCGAAAAGTTCCTTCGCGACTTTCTCCACGGACACGTTTCCGCCGCCCGTGCCGAGCCGCGCGATTCCGCCAATCGACGCCACGCGAATGTGCCCGCCGCCAGTGCGCAACGTCGCTGCGCCCGCGATATTCCCCGCGACGATGTGGCCGCCGCCGGTCACCGCGCTCAAATCTCCAGCAACGTCTCGCACCGTAATATGCCCGCCGCCGGTCTCCAGCTTCGCTGCTCCTCCGACCTGCCCGATCGAAATATTTCCTCCTGTAGTTGCCAGCGAAACTCCGCCGTCGATGTCGTCGCTGCTGATGTTGCCGCCGCGCGTCGTTAAGTCCAGGTTATATTTCCGCGGCACGGTTACTTCGAACGTCACCCACAGGCGTCCAGTCAGCTTTGAACTCAATACTTGCCCGCGCAGCACCACTCGCCCGGCTTCAGGCCGCGCGACCAGGCTAAATTGTTCCAGGATTTCTTGCGCATCAGGTTTCGAGGCGTCGGTGCTCAGAACGGCGTGATACTCCACTCGGTCCGTATCGCGCGTGTGGATTTGAATGCTTCCCAGATCGGTTGAAAGCACCAGGCGTTCGCCAGCTCGCGTATTGACCGCACCCGAAATCTCGCGTTTCACGCGCGGCGCTGACGCTGGTTCTTTCGTCGCCGGCTTCGCTTTCGGGAAGGGGCGCGCTTGCATCACCGGAACTGCGAGGAGGAGCGTCATCATCATCGCTTGCAGAGCGCACACCACAACGCTAGGCAGGCGGACCATTCCCCGCTCGCTCATACGATCCAACATCCGGCTCCTCTTCTACGCCCGTGGGATATTTTCTAACCGCAGTCCGAGAGGCCGCGCCCCACCTTGCCTCTTTTTCCAATCTAGAACTTTTCGCGTGGGCCCAAATCCTGAATCATCGCCGCACTCTGCAAGCGAATGTAAGTGCTCGGGTCCTTCTGCGCCCGCTCGTGCAGCACTTCCAAAAGCCGCGGATCAGAGGTCACTTGCCCCTTCGCCAGCATCTCGCGCAGCGTGTTGATGGCCTCGATGCGCACGCCGGGATTCCCGTCCTCGACCAGCGCAGTCATCAATGTCTGCTGCACCACTTCTTGCGGCTGCGTCGTATCCAGCGCCTCGAGCGCCTTCAGCCGTACCGCCGCGTTCTGATCGCTGCGCAACACCTGGCACAGCGCCTGCCGCACATCCTCATCCGCCGCGCGCGTCTTCAGCATCTCCACCGAATTAATTCGCACATCGGGAGCGAACCGCTGATTATTGTGCAGCACGTAGAGCAGGACCCGCTTCACGTCATCGTTCGCCGGGGTGCCCTGCACCACCATCCCCTGCGGCGACTTCATGTGAACCTGTACCTCCGGCGGCGCATCATCTCCCGAAGGCTCCCAATTGATTCCCGTGATGTCCGCCGTGCGCAGATATTGATCGTCGAGCGGCGCTGCGCCCGGCGTGTTGTTCATTGCTTCGGGACTAACGGAAGGCGCTGCGGGGGATGGAGGCGGGGTCACGATCGCATGGCCAAACCAACGCGGGTAGAACGCTCCCGCGGTGAAGCCTAGAAAAATTAGCAGCACCGCAGCGGCAGCCGGATGCATCACCAACCACTGCGACGGCATCAGCGCATCAATCCATCCGCGCCATTCCGAATGACTCTTTGCCGCCTCTGCTTCATCGAGCGCGTCGGTGAGATTTGCACGGCAGGCCGCGAGCAAATCGGCGGTCGGTTCAGGTCTCGGCGCTTCGGCAAGCGCTTCCATCAACTGCCGGTGCTCCATCAGGAACGCGCCGCACTCCGTGCAGCTACCAGCATGTGTTTCCACTTCCACTGCTTCAGGCCGTTCCAGCTCGTCTGCCGCGAGCAGGTAAATTCTTTCGGCGTACGTCTCGCACGGCTTGGCCTCGGGCCGCTCGAGAAAATTCGAATTGGATGCATCGCTCATTACAATCGGCCTTTCTTATCTCATGGCGTCCAGGCTCGCGCGAAGTTTGCGCGTCGCCCGGAACAGCGAATTCTTTACCGTCTCTTCCGATGTGCCCAACATATCTCCGATCACCCGCAACTTCAGTCCCTGGTAATGCTTCAATTCAAAGACCATTCTCTCGCGCGGTGAAAGGCGCTCGAGCGCATCTTGAATGTGCTTCCCGAGTTCATCCCCGAGCAACTTCCGCTCTGGATTCGCTCCGGCCCGCGTCTCTGGCTGGCGATCGAAGAAATCACGCGTCGTCCCATCGCTTTCTTCCGGCACCGGCGCTTGATCTTCCCTTCGGCTCGAGCGCCGCCGCAAATGATCCAGCGCAACGTTCGTGACGATCCGGTACAACCAGGTATAGAAGCTGCACTCAAATCGAAACCGGTGCAGGTTTCGGTAAACTCGGAGAAAGCCTTCCTGATAAATGTCGCGGGCATCTTCACTGCGGTGGACCAGATTCAGCGCCAGACGCAACACTTCCCGGTCATAGCGGCGCACCAGTTCCTCGAAGGCCAGACGGTCTCCGGCCTGCGCCTCCCGAACGAGGGCATGTTCGTCCGAAACCTTCACTGCTGCGTGGCGCGCATCTCGCTCGAGAGCGACGCTCATCCCCATGGTGTGACCCACCGGTTGCGCTGGGCTTGAATTTCCACCCGCCGGGACCTTCCCCGTTTCGCAACTGCCCCGGTTACTCGCCTTTCTCTCTAGCCCCACTGTCATAGACGTGGCTCGTTGCAGCAGGTAAGCACCAACCCGCCCGAAAATGAACATTTGTCCCGAACTTGGGACGCCGATTCTTGAGTTAAGTGCTGTACCTTCGGGCTTTTGCCCGGCAGACACCATTGGAATCCTGCAACTCGTCCGCCATCAACCGCGGCTCTTTTCCTGCTGCAGATGAATCCCTAGCCGGATCAAACCGTACACTCCGACACAAACAAGAAAGTCGAGCAGCAACCCGAGATCAATTTTCGCGCCGGGGTGTCGCCAGACTGGAGGGAGATGCGGCTGAAATGAGAAATAATAGATAGCGTTGCCGAGAAGTATGGCGATGAGATATTCAATCCATCGCCGCAGGCTTGTACCCAAGAACGTCCTGCTCATAATTCATGCCACCAGCCGCTCGGGAACTCACGAACACCCGCAATCAATCGCTAACGAATTCCCGCGAGCCTGCTGAATCCAAATATAGGACACACAATTGCCGGGCGCAATTCTCGCTCATGCCCATCCGGTCAGCACTAGCTTTGATGCGATGGTATAAATTAAGGTCAAAGGATCTGATGCGCGCGCGTTCCACGAACGATGTCCACACTTCTCAATAGCGAGATTTCGAGGCTGCGAGGAATCGGCCCGCAACGCGCCGCCCTCCTCGCCGAGCGCGGATTCCACGCCGTCTCCGATCTGCTCAGCTATCTTCCTTTCCGCTATGAAGACCGCATCCGCTTCACGCCCATCGCCGAAGTCGTCCCCGGCAACACTTACACCGTCCAAGCCGAAGTCACCTCCGGCGCCGCCATCCGCTTCGCCCGCGATCGCAAACGCATGTTCCTCATGAAAGTGCGCGACTCGAGCGGCATCCTCAGCGTGCGATTTTTCTACGGCGCGTATCTCGAAGGACGCCTCAAGCCCGGCATGCGCCTGGTGCTTCACGGCAAAGTGGACATGGATCCGTTTCGCACCGCGCGCCGCGAAATGGTCAATCCGCAGTTCGAAGTGTTATCGAACTCGAGTTCGAGCGCCGGCGACGAAGCCGGCGCCGATTCCACCGAAGTCGGCCGCATCGTTCCCATCTACGAAGCCATCGGCGGCGTCAATTCGCGGCTGCTGCGGCGCATCATTTACGGCATCCTCCGCGATGTCGGCAGCCAGATTCCCGAAACTCTGCCCGACGAAATCCGCAAACGCTACGCGCTTCCCTCGCGCCGCGAAGCGCTCATGTACGTCCACTTTCCTCCCGCGAACGAAAGTCTCGAGCTGCTCAACAGCTTCCGCAGCCCCGCGCACGTGCGCATGATCTTCGAAGAATTCTTTTTCTTCCAGCTAGGCATCGCCGCCCGCCGCAAGGAAGAGCGCTCGCAGACAGGCATCCCGCTACGCGTCCGCGACGACAAAATTCGCGCCGCCGTCAAGCGCATCCTGCCCTTCAAGCCCACGGCGTCTCAGAAAAAAGTCCTAGCCGAAATCGCCGCCAATCTCGAAGGCCCGTCTCCGATGAATCGCCTCCTCGAAGGCGACGTCGGCAGCGGCAAAACCATCGTCGCCTTCGAAGCCGCGGTCATCGCCATCGAAAACGGCTGCCAGGTAGCTCTCATGGCTCCGACCGAAATCCTTGCCGTCCAACATTATCTTTCTGCCCGCCGCACCTTTGCGCCCGCGGGCTACAAAGTCGAGCTGCTAATCAGCGGCATGAAGCGCAGCGAAAAATTGGCCGCGATCGAGCGCATCCGCACCGGCGAAGCGCAATTCATCGCCGGAACGCACGCCCTCATCGAAGATCCCGTCGAATTCAAGCGCCTCGGCCTCGTAATCGTCGATGAGCAACACCGCTTCGGCGTCCTGCAACGCAAGCGCCTGATGGAAAAAGGCGCCTCGCCCCACGTTTTGGTAATGACCGCGACCCCCATCCCGCGCACGCTAGCTCTCACGGTTTACGGCGATCTCGATATCTCCGTAATCGACGAAATGCCCCCCGGCCGCACGCCCGTCTCCACCCGCTGGCTCGACGAAGCGCAACTCCCCGGCGCATGGGAATCCCTGCGCCGCGAAATTGCGCGCGGCCGACAGGCCTACGTCCTCTATCCAGTGATCGAAGAATCGAAGCAGGAACTGAAAGCCGCCACCGCCGAATACGAGCGCCTCTCCCGCGACGTCTTCCCGCAACTCAAACTCGGCCTGTTGCACGGCCGTCTGCCCAGCGAAGAAAAAGAAGACGTAATGGAGCGTTTCCGCCGCCGCGACCTGCACATCCTCGTAGCCACAACGGTCATCGAAGTCGGCGTGGATGTCCCCAACGCCACGGTGATGGTGATCGAGCACGCCGATCGCTTTGGCCTCGCCCAACTCCACCAACTTCGCGGTAGGATTGGCCGAGGCAGCGAGAAATCCGTTTGCGTGCTGATCGCGCCGAAAAACATCACAGGCGACGCCCGCGAGCGCATCGAGACCATGGTGGCCACTACGAACGGCTTCGAAATCGCCGAGCGCGATTTAAAACAGCGCGGCCCCGGTGAGTTCTTCGGCACGCGCCAGCACGGCGATCTCTCTTTTCACGTCGCGCACCCGCTGCGCGATCACAAGCTCCTCGAACTCGCACGCACCGAAGCCTTCGCCATCGCCCAAAATCCCGCGCGCGCCGAAGAGCTGCACCAACTCACCGCGCAGCTCGGCCCTGCGTGGCAGAAGCGC
This sequence comes from uncultured Acidobacteriota bacterium, assembly GCA_963707165.1. Classification (GTDB taxonomy): domain Bacteria; phylum Acidobacteriota; class Terriglobia; order Acidiferrales; family UBA7541; genus Palsa-147. Next base: position 12,687 of record CAVPPO010000005.1, read on the forward strand.
TATCAGCTCGCGGCCGTCGGATAACCCGCGAATATGCGCGTCATTGCTGGAAAATTCGGCAGCCGCCCGCTGAAATCGCTCAAGGGAATGTCCCTGCGTCCTTCGAGCGATCGCCTCCGCGAAACGCTTTTCAACGTCCTCGGCCCGCTCGTGAAAGATTCTCTCTTCGTGGATTGTTTCGCCGGAACCGGCGCGGTGGGAATTGAAGCGCTAAGCCGCGGCGCCCGCGAAGCCATCTTCATAGAAAATCACGGCCCGGCCGCGGCCCTGATTCAAAAAAATCTCGACTCACTGGACATCCGCAAGGGCGCGGAGATCCTGAAAATGGATTCTCTGCGCGGCCTCGAAATGCTCTCCAATCGCCGCCTGCTCCCCGATTTTATTTTCCTCGATCCGCCCTACGCCGAAACCCGCGAATACATCTCAGTTCTGGAATTCATAGGCTCGGCCCGCCTGCTAGCCCCCGAAGGCCGCATCGTCGCCGAACACACCCGCCGCATCGACCTACCGTCATTCCTGGACGACCTAGAGCAAACCCGCGTCCTAACCCAAGGCGACGCAGCCCTAAGTTTCTATCGCCTCTCCCTAGCCGCATAAAATCAGTTGTAGGGGGGCGGGTTTACACGCCCCCGGTGCGGCATTGGGTTTTGCTCGTCGTCCTGTGAATCAAACGCGCGGCTTCTGTCACCGAATCGTAATTCCAACGTACAAATTCGCATTGTTTTCTCCAGCCTCTAGCCTCCAGCTTCCAACCTCTAGTCAAGTACCGGCATCTCCGTACCAGCGAGACCCGTACCGACGGCCTCTCCCGGCTCGCGACACTTTGCCTCTATAATGGATACTCCATGCCGCCTGCAGGTTCCCCAGTAAGGCGATCCTTTCGGCTGCCCAGGTTCAGCGTAGCTTGGGAACATCCCACCACTTCGTTCCGATCCAGTCTCGACGCGGTGCTTCACGGCCCGAAGCCTCCAGCATGGAACGAATTCCCGGAACATGATCCGCTGCGCGTCACGTGGATTCGCGGCCCTCTTCCAGGGCGCGCCATGGCACTTTCATCACTCTGGCACATCGCCGCGATCTTCGTGATGAGCCTGCCCATTTGGGGCATGGTTCAGTGGAATCAGCCGCACCCCATCGCCCCGGAATTTCACATCACCTACGACTTGCCGCTTCCCGAGCTACCGCCGGTTTCGCCGCCGAGCGCCGCGCACACGCCGGCCCCGGCCGCACAGCCAAGCCCGGCCGGCAAGCCCAATGAACCGCTGCCCCCCGAAGGCGCCGACGCCTACAATCCGCGTCAGACAATCCTTTCGCAGCCGCAGCGCGTGACGCATCCGCGTCAAACATTGATCCAACCCGACGCCCCGCCGGAGGCCCCGAAAGTCGTTCCGCAACTTCCGAACATCGTCGAATGGGGCAAAGCTACGCCGTCGGCGACGCCCAAGCTGCAAATCTCCGCTTCCGCTCTCGCGCCCATCCTGAAAAATCGCCGCCACGAATCCGCCGCAGCACCCGACATTCGCCACGAATCGCAGCAACTCGATCCGCCCAACGTCGCGCAATCCGGCGGCAGCATCCCCGATCTCAAAATGCCGGTGAATCCCGCAAGTTCGCCGGTGATGCAAGCGCGCCGTCCCGAGGACGCAGCCGTTCCGCAAATCGAGAACAACGCGCCGAATTCCGGCGCGCTAAACATCGCGCCGTCAGCTTCCGACATTCCCTTGCCGAAAATGCCGGTCGGCTCGAGCAGCGCCCGCATCGCGCACATGCCCGCCACGCAGAGTGACGCTGGCCCAGCTCCATCGATCGCCAATGCCGCGCCCGGAAATGCGGCCACAACTCTCGGCATCGCTCGCTCCGGCTCCGGCGCATCGCAAGTCAAGATGCCTTCAGCCGGAAGCGGGTCTTCTGGCGGCGGGCCGATTGCGCACACGCAAAAAACTAGCGGCGACGCTGGAGCGGCCCCCGCGATTCCCGGCAACGATTCCGGCGGCGATTCAAGCCTTCGCCGCCTCGTCTCGCTCTCCGCGAATCCCGCGCCGCCTTCGCCCAACATCGAGATTCCCAAAGGCAATCTCAGCGCGCGCCTCTCCGCATCTCCGGGCGGCACGAAAGCCGGCGTTCCCGGCGGCGCGCCGAACGGCACTCCAAATGGTCAGGGAAATAGCGGCGGCGGTCTGAACGCCACAGGCGGCACGGGCACGCCAGCGGGAGGAACAGGTTCCGGCGGCGGCACGGGAGGCAGCGGAAAATCCGGCCCGCCGGGAATTTCGATCACTTCGACTCAACCCGGCGCAACTTCGCCCATGGGCGGCACCGGCGCAGGCGGTAACGCCAGTCTGCGCCCAAATCTTTCGCTGCAACCGAAACCCGTCGCCGATCCGCCGGTAAATCCGATGAAGCGCAGGCCCGCATTCGGCCCCGGCGATTTCGAGAACGGCATCGCTCCCGAAAAAATTCTCGGCGACAAGCGCATCCACACGCTCTACATCAATCTACCCAATCTAACCAGCGCCAGCGGAAGCTGGGTCCTGAATTTCGCCGAACTGCAAGAACGCCACTTCGCCAGCGCCCCGGACAATGTCTCCGCGCCGCTGGCGGTTCGCAAAGTAGATCCGAAATATCCATCGTCGCTAGTCACAGCCCGAGTAGAAGGGGAAGTAGTCCTCTACGCCATCATCCGCGCCGACGGCTCGGTAGACAGCATCCAAGTCCTGAAAAGCCTGGATCCCGAACTAGACCGCAACGCCATCGAAGCCTTCTCCCGCTGGAGATTCACGCCAGCCACCCGCGACGGCAGCCCAATCGACCTCGAAGCAGTAATCCACATCCCGTTCAGAATTCCGCCAGATTTCTAATCAACGCCGACCGATTTATATTCTTGCTGCTGGTCCGCGCAAGGCAACCCGAACTCCACTGCGACGCCCGGTTCTGAAATCTGAAATTTCAAATTTGAAATCTCTTGCCGTTTTCCTTCCCCCGTCCTCTACACCGACAAAACCGCGATCAGCCGCGCCATGTCCCTCTCGGTGTTGTAAATATAAGGCGACACTCGCAACGCCCCTTCGCGCAACCCCACATAGATCTTCTCCGCTTTTAATTTTTCGTAAAGCCCCGCAGTCTTCGCCGAATCCCGCGAAGCCACACAAACAAACTGCCCGCACCTCTCTTCCTCAACCGGCGAAGCCAAAACGCACCGGTCATGCGGCAATCGATCCACCAGCATGCGAATCAATTCCAAATTATGCGCATAGAGTTTTTCGGTCCCAATCCCGACAAGTATCTGCAACGCCGCGTCCCATGCCGCCAAATTCGTGAAGTTTGCCGTCTCCGCGGTATCCCAACGCCGCGCCCCAGCTCGCACCCGCAATGCATTTAGCGGCAGTCCATGAAATTTATGCGCGCCCTCCAGCGCCATCCAATACACAGGCCCCAGCGGCAACCGGTCGCTCCATTCCCGCTTCGCCCAGAAAAATCCAGTTCCGTAAGAGCCCAGCATCCACTTGTAACCCGACGACACCAGAAAATCACAACCAAGCGCCGCAACTTTCATCGGAATCGCCCCGGCGCACTGGCTGGCATCGAGCAAAAATAGCGCGCCCGACGCCCGGCAAGCCGCTGCCACCCGCGCCGCATCGAGCCGCGCTCCATTGTCGAATCGCACCAAGCTCGCCGAAACTAGCCGCGTCCGCGGCGTCAAGTTCGCGATGTAATCGTCCGCTGTAATAAATCGTCCGGCGGGCTCGATGATTCGCACTTTCAATTTCCCGGACCTCTCATACGGCAACCAAGTCGCGAAGTGCGCCGGGAATTCTCCCTTGCCGACGATCACTTCGTCGCCCGGCTTCCACTCGATGCCCGCCGCGACAGCCGCAAATCCCGCACTCGCGCCGGTGGTGATGGCAATATCGTCCGCCGCCGCGCCAATCAGTTTCGCAATTGAACTCCGGACGCGGTCCGGCAACTCGAAATAAATCTCCTCCGTCAAGCGATATGGCAGCTTCTTCCATTCGAGCGCCTGCTTCGCAGCATTCGCCGCCGCCAATGGCATCGGCCCCTGCGTAGCCGTATCCAAATAAATCACATCGTCAAACTCAGCAAATTCCTTCCGGTAATCCATGGCAGAAGCAACTCCGTTCAGCGCAGTAGGTGTCATGCACACAAGTCTAGGATTCTAATTTTTTCTTTTCACGAAAAAACGAATCGCGAAGCAGCGCAGAAGAAGGCCAATTTGATCGGGGTAAGTAGCGCCGGCGTCCCCGCCGGCGCTACTTAGGCTCAAAAATGCGTGCGCAAATCGCGGAAGCTGGTCAAAATTAAAAGCCGTCCGCTGCCGCTTTCCAACTCGGAATGTTCCAGTTCCCACGTGGCATGATGCGGAATAAAAACCGCATTCATTCCCGCGCTCAACGCAGGATTGATGTCGCTCCGCGGACTATTCCCCACCATCCAGGCATTCGACTTCACCACTTTGAATTGATGAATCATGCGTTCGTAAGTCTTCGAATCCTTCTCGGTAACAATCTCGATGGCCTCAAAATGCGTCTGCAATCCCGAGCGCTCCACTTTCGCAGCCTGTTCCGCCGCTTCGCCCTTGGTCAACAAAATCAACCGGTGATGCCCCGCCAGGTACGCCAGCGTCTCCGGCACGCCATCCAGAATGTGTGGCGGCGTATTCTCCATCTCGCTCACCAACTCCTGAATCCACTGCACCATGTCGCGCTTCGCCGCATTTCCCGCCAGCTTCATGTAAGTATCTTCGAGCGACCTCCGGAAACTTCGCACACCGTAACCATGCTGGCGTATATTCCGCCGCTCCGTTTCATTCAGAATATGCCGCGCATATTCCCGCGTATAACCGAGCGGCTCCATCCTCGAAATAAATTCCTCGATCGACTGCTCGAAGAAAATATTGTTCTCCCACAACGTATCGTCCGCATCGATCAATAAAGTCTGCCGCGCCATCGCTCCAATTCCCCCAGTAGGGGAGGGTCTTCAGACCCTCCCGCGTTTCGGCCCCGAAGCCAACGAAACGCACTCCTCCGCAATAGCAAACGCCGCGCGCGGCCGTCCAATCCTCTTCGCAGCCTCACGCATCAGACCCAACCGCGAGGGATCATCCAACAATTTCCCAATCTTCCAAGCCGCCGTCGTCAATTCATGGCACCGAATGGCCGTGCCCGACTCAATCAAATGCTCCGCATTCCGATCCTCCTGCGGCCCAGGCAAAACTCCCACAATCGCCATCGGCAACCCCGAAGCCATAGCCTCAGAAACCGTCAACCCTCCCGCCTTCCCCACCAACAAATCCGAAGCCGCCATCCACTGATCCATCTGCTGCGTATATCCCACGACTCTCAATCGCGCCCGATGCCCGCGATCCGCAGCCCACGCAGCCGCCAATTTTTCCATCCTCTGCCGGATCTGCGCCGCCTTCCCGGTGATCGCCACAATCTGGCAAGGCCGGTCCAATTCCAGCAAACTCTTCACCATCTTCTCCACCGGCGCCAACGCATGTCCCCCGGCCGCCACCAAAATCGTAATCGCGCAAGGATCAAGCCCCATCTTCACGCGAATCGCCCGAGCATCCTTAGTCTCCGCAAACAGCGGGTCAATCGGAATCCCCGTCACACTCACGGATTCCCGCGGCTGCCCAAGCTGCACCAGATATTCCGCGGCCTCCTCGCGCGCCACAAAATACCGGTCCACGCCGCGGCAAATCCACATCGCATGCACATCGAAATCCGTCACCACCACCGCGTGCCGCGCCGCCAGCTTTCCCTTCAACTTCAACCAGCCCGCAATCTCCGCCGGAAGAAAATGCGTGGTCACGCAAATATCCGGCTGCACGCGTTTCAAAAGCCGCACCATCGGCCGCGTATTCAGTCGGTCAAATGCCAGGCGCCGCCGCTCGTGCCGCCACGGCTGATCGATGTGCTGGAAAAACCAGCCGAGCACGCCGGGCGCGCGCCGCACCATCGCGATGTAAGCATCATCGTAGATTTTCTGGAACGATTTGCTGGTGTAGTCGAGCGCATTGATGTGCTCGACCTCGCAATCCCCGCGCGCCGCAAACGCCTTCTCCAGCGCCTTCCCCGCGCGCACGTGCCCTTCGCCCGAAGAGGCCGAAAGAATCAGCACGCGGCGCTTCACAGCGCAACAACGCGCATCGCCGGCCCGAGCGATCGCACCCGCGTCATCTCTCAGGAAGCCTTTCGCGCGCCCTTCGACAATTTCTCGAGTATCTCGCGCGCCAACTGCTGCAGCTCGCCGAACCGCGCCAGATAATCCTGAAACTCGCGATTCAAATCGAGCGCCGTGGCGGGTTCGAGCCGCGTGCGCAAAATCATGTCGCGCAAATGCACCGGATGCGGCAGCGCCGCATCTTCCCGCAATTCGTCCAGCGCCGTGCCCGGATCGTAATGATACATAGCGACGCCTCTCCTCCAGCAGAAACTCCGGCCATTCTACTCCGATTGCAGGGAAACTTCAGGCGGGCGAAGGTAGGAACTCGTAGCGTTCGATGCGCGCGGCCACTCCGCTCTTCCCGTCGTGCGGCTCAACACGCAGCACTCGCGCATAGCACCGGATATGCACATCCCCGGCAAGCGTAATCTGCTGCGGCAGAGTCAGAACAAATTCAATCTTGCTGCCCTTCTCCACCAATGCGCTGACCATGAAGTAAAGCCCGCGGAAACTGATATCCCGCGTTTCTCCGGGCTGTTCGGGCGCACCATTCTCCGTAGCGAAACGTACCTGCAACGGGAGCGACATCGTGAAGCGGCGGGCGGCGCGGCGTTCTACGTCGTGGCCCATAGTCCTCCCAAGCGGGGCAATTCCGCCGAAGCTAACATCAAGCCGCGCAAAGCGCAACCGAATTTGCCCACGCGCATCTCATGAGCGAGACGCTACCTCTGCGCTCTCTGCGTCTCTGCGGTACGGCTTGACACCGCGCGCATATCAGCAACAATAATCCCGCTCGGAGGATTCCCGCATGCATCGGAAAAATGTAGCCATCGCCATCGCGCTGGTGGCGATCTTCTTCGCCGTAGTCTCGATGCACGGAGTCTTCGGCGCCGCTTCATTTCTCTCGACGCGGCCGCAACCCTCCTCCTCCGACGCGGTTCTGCGCGGCCGCGATGCCTTCGGCGATGCCACCATCGATCATCCCGGCCTGCGCCGCCTGATTACGGCCGCCGATTTACCCGCCCCGTATGCCACATCTTCGGCTGATAACGGCGCTCACGTCATCGCGCGACCCAATGACGCATGGCCACAAGCCCCCGCCGGCTTTCAAGTTCAGCACTATCGCCGCCGGACTAAGTCAGCCGCGCAAAATAATCACCGCGCCCAACGGCGATCTCTTCATCGCCGAAAGCAACGCCGGCCGAGATCTCCGTCTATCGCGGCGTGAAGCCCGACGGCACCTACGCGCAACAAGAAGTCTTCGCCTCAGGCTTGAGCCGCCCCTTCGGTCTCGCCTTCTACCCGAGCGGTGCCGATCCGAAATTCCTCTACGTCGGCAACACCGCGTCGGTCGTCCGCTTCGCGTATCAAAACGGCGATCTCAAAGCGCGCGCCAAATCCGAAACCATCGTCCCGCAGCCTTCCCAGCGGCTCCATCGTCACCGGCCCGGGCCACTGGACCCGCGACGTCGTCTTTTCCAAAGACAATTCCAAAGATGTTGGTCGCCGTCGGCTCGCATTCCAACGTCAGCGATAATGCGCAGGAAAAGCGCCGCGCCAACATCCTCGAATTCAATCCCGACGGCAGCTCCGAAAAAATCTACGCTTCCGGCATCCGCAATCCCGTCGGCCTGGCCATCGATCCGCGCACCGGCGACGTCTGGACCTCCGTTAACGAGCGCGACGAAATCGGCGACGATCTTCCGCCCGACTACATCACCAAAGTCACGCCCGGCGGCTTTTACGGCTGGCCGTGGTTCTACATCGGCCCGAACGAAGACCCGCGCCACATGGGCGAGCACCCCGATCTGAAATCCAAGGTCCTCGTTCCCGATGTTCTCATTCAAGCCCACTCCGCTTCGCTCTGCCTCACCTTTTACACCGCGACGCAATTCCCGCCCGAATATCGCGGCAACATCTTCGCCGCCGAACACGGTTCCTGGAATCGCGCCAAGCGCACCGGCTACAAAGTGATCTTCGTTCCCGCCCCCAACGGCAAAGCCACAGGCGAGTACGACGATTTCCTAACCGGCTTCGTAACCAAGGACGGCCAAGTCTGGGGCCGCCCAGTAGGCGTAACGGTAGGCAGCGATGGCTCGCTCTATGTCACGGATGACGGCAGCAATTCCATTTGGCGAATCACGTACAAATAATGTTCCGCCCTCTCCTCCTAACTCCGCGCTCTCAGCGTCTCTGCGGTAATCCCCCGCTCTTACTCCTAAGCCACGCTCAGCAATAACTCACTTTGACGCTCTCTGTTCCCGAAGCTAACATTCCCCCCGCCGAATGGTTTCCACAACCGAATCTCGCCGTCACCCGCGCGCGCGAGTACGTCTCCCGGTGCGAATCCGCTGGCGCGGTCCGCTAGGCCTGCAAACCGAAGTCGCGCAAACGCTCGATCTTTCCCGCAACGGCGTTCTCGTCCCGTACTCCGAAACTTGGTCCGAGCAAACACGCTTTTGGGTAACGCTCCCGTACGACGCAAACGACACGACCGGCCTACAACCCGAAATGCCCGCCCGCCTGGTCCGCATCGCCCGCGGACGTTTGAACTCCCGCGTCGCTGCGCTGCATCTTCAACTCCCGCATCCCGGCATCCGCTCGAAATTCGATGAGCGCCGCTCGAGCCCGCGCCTTCCCTTCGCGCTGCCCATCACCATCCGCCGCGACGGCGCCTACTGGCCCGAGTCCACGATGACCATCGATCTCTCCTACGTCGGCGTGCGCTTCGAAGCCACGCATTTCTACGCCTACGATGATTTCGTTTACGTTCACATTCCTTCGGGCTCGTGGGCCGAGCGCGGCGAAATTCCCGGCCGCGTCCTGCGCGTCGATCCCATCGGCCGCGACGTTGCCAACGCCGCCATCGCGCTGAATGTTCCCGCGCAACCCGAAGACTCCTCCCCGCTGAAAGGCGTAGCCGTAGTCTGGCGTTCCACGTAGGGGGGCGGGTTTACACGCCCCCGGTTTGGCACTGGGTTTTGATCTACGCCCAAACGCGCTTCAACCACTGGCGCCACGATCTCGCTTTTTTCCGCGCGTGACGACTTCTCTTCGTAGGGCCGTCCGCCTAGGCGGACTGCGCCCTCTGCGCTACTCTAAACTCCTCGTTCATCTCGCCATGGCCGATGTCTTCCATCGCCGCTTCTTTCTCGAAGGCCCCGCCGGCCAACTCGAAGCGTTGCTCTGGACCACCCCCACGCAAAATCCCGCGCGCGCCGCCCTCGTCTGCCATCCACATCCTCTCTTCGGTGGCACGCTGCACAACAAAGTAGTCTTCCAAACGGCGAAGACGCTGCACTCGCGCGGCTATCCGGTCCTCCGCTTCAATTTCCGCGGCGCGGGCCAAAGCGCCGGCACTCACGACAAAGGCCGCGGCGAAGCCGAAGACGTCCGCGCCGCAATCGATTTCCTGGCGCACGAATTCCCCGCCATGCCAATCATTCTCGCGGGATTCAGTTTCGGTGCGTGGGTAGGACTAAAAGTAGGCTGCCAGGACGCGCGCGTTCACGAACTCATCGGCCTCGGCATTCCAGCAAATGATTCCGATCTGAGCTATCTGAAGGCGTGCACCAAACCGAAGCTACTCATCCAGGGCGCCCAAGATCAATTCGGCGCAAAACCCCGCGTAGAATCTCTCTTCAAAGAAATGCCCGATCCCAAGCAATTGGTATTCATCCCAGAAGCCGACCACTTCTTCACAAATAAATTAGACCAAGTCGCCGCCGCCATCACCGCGTGGCTCGATCGAATTTAATTTCATCAACCGAAACCGCGCTCCTCCCGTAGGGGCGCCGCTTGCCGCGCCCGCCGGCGTAACACGTATGCACGCATTCGCCACGACCTGAATCGCGCACAACTCGCTCACGCCCTCTGCTCAAACACCTTCAAATACTGCTCCCGAGGCGCCGGCTCCACTCCCACAATCTCCAAATTCGCGCGCACGTGCTCGACCTTGCTCATTCCCGTCAACGCCGTGGTAATCCCCGGCGTCGATCGCGCGAACTGCAGCGCCCGCAACAAATTGCTCTTCAATCCCAGCGCCGCTTCCACTCCCGAGGGCATCTTCTTAATCAAATGACCCTGCAGAAGCGCCGCACTGGACACGACCGTAATTCCCAGCGACCTCGCCGCCTGCACCAGCGCACCCGCTTTGCCGTTCACCGTCTGGTTCGGCAGCGTCAAGGCCTGCGGCATGGCGAGATTGAAGGGCAACTGCACGAAGCGGAAATGATGCGCCGCGCCCGCCACGTCGCGCGCCACTGCCACCATCTCCTCGAGCGATAGATAATCCTTGGCGCGCTTTTCCTGCCGGAAAGCGTTCCAGGTCGCGAGCCCGTAAGCGCCAATCCGCCCGCTGCGCGCCGCATCTTCGAGGAATTCAAATGCCGAGCGCAGCCGCTTCACGAAATCCGGGCGCGGAACGTCATCGAGTTGCGTCTCGGGATTGTGCAGATAAAAGGCATCCACACTCGCTACGCCGAGATTCCGCAGGCTGCGCTGGAGCTGATCTTCGAGATACCGCGGCGCCATGCAATGGCAACCCGCTGCAATCTCCTCGGCCCGAAATATTTCCTTCACCAAATATTCGCGCGAAAAATATTCGTTCGGATCGTCGGGCATCTCGCCGTCGGGCGTCAGGAACCCGGCCTTGGTGCACAGCACCAATTCCTCGCGCTGGAATCCCTTGGCGAAAAGCTGCTTCAGCGCCGCGCCGATCGATCGTTCGCTGCGTTGGAAGCGATAGTTGATCGCCGTGTCGATGACGTTCGCACCCCCCTCGACCGCCGCCACCACCGCCGCCGTGTAAGCGGCATCCGTCGCCGCATCCGCTTCGCCGAGATATGTCCCGATTCCCAGCGAGGAAAGAATCAGCCCGGTCGCATATTGCTCGCGGAAATGGCCCGCGGCGGCACGCCCGGCGAAACGCGCCGCATAGCGTCGCGTCCCTTCGGAGGACGCCTTCAACGGCCGCGTGCTGGGGGATCCCGCTGGGGTGGACATCCGGCCTCGATTCGCTGGAATTTGGAGTCCGCGCAGTATAGCAGACAGAAGGTACTATATCGGCTAGTCCTCGGCTATTCGTGAGTGCCCTCAGCCTTTACATCAGCGAGCTACGACGAAGGGCGCGTGGGAAGGCTTTCCGGCGGCTGCCCCGCGGCCATTCCCGAAGCGATCAGCAGTTCGCGCGCCTCGATGCGGAATGACGGCAACGCCCGCGCGAAGAAAATCGAGCCGATGATTGCGCCGACTCCGCCGATGCCCACCGTCAGCGGCGCGCCGATATGCTTCGCCACGATGCCCGCGAGCAACGCTCCGATCGGCGCCATGCCCATGAACATCATCGAATACACCGCGAGTACCCGGCCGCGCAAACTATCGGGCGACATGGTCTGCAGCAGCGTGTTCGACGCGGAGGTCTGCAACATCACCGAGTAGCCGACCGGGAACAACAGAATCACCGAAAGCCAGAACCAATGCGAAAAAGAGAAAAGAATCAGGCTCGCGCCGAAGGCAGCGCAAGAGATGGCGATCCACCGGCCGAGGCCGCGCACTCCGGTGCGCATCGCCAGCGTCAACGCGCCGCACAACGCGCCCAAGCCCGCCGCGCCCATCAGAATTCCGAAGGCCCTCGCGCCGCCGTGCAGAATTTTGTCCGCGAAGATCGGCATCAGCACGCTATACGGAAGCGCGAGCAAACTGATACACCCGAGAAGCAGCAGCAGCGCGCGAATCGGCTTCATCTTCATGACGAAGCGGAAGCCTTCGGCCATGTGTTCGAACGGAGACATGGCGATCTCCGGGCGAAGGAACGGCGCGAGCCTCATCATCAACAGCCCGGCAATCACGGCGATGTAACTCACCGCGTTCGCGAAGAAGCACCAGCCTTCGCCGATCCACGCGACGAGCACGCCGGCCACCGCGGGACCAATCACGCGCGCGCCATTGAACATCGACGAATTCAGCGCGATCGCGTTCATCAGATCGTCGCGGCCCACCATGTCGCCGAGGAAGGCTTGGCGCGCGGGAATGTCGAAGGCGTTCACCACGCCCAGTGATGCCGCGAGCACGATGATTTCCCAGACGGTGACGACGCGCAGCAGCGTCAGCGTGGCGAGGATAAACGCGAGGATCATCGAGGTGATTTGCGTGGCGACGACTACGCGCTGGCGGCTCATGCGATCGGCCACCATTCCGCCGACGGGCGCGAAGATGAACACTGGAATTTGTCCCGCGAATCCGACTACGCCGAGCAGAAACGCCGAGCCCGTCATGCGATACACGAGCCAGGATTGCGCCACATTCTGCATCCACGTGCCGATCAGCGAGATGAGCTGGCCGCTGAAGAAGAGTTGGAAATTGCGATGGCGCAGCGCGCGGAACATCGCCGAGGTGCGGATCGAGGATGAACCGTTCTGCCGCGCGGGCCCTGGCGCGGCGGCGGAATCTTTGGCGGCATTCAACGTTTCGTTCAAGCGAGTATTGTACGACGGCCGCTCGACGATTTCCGGCGCGTTTCCAGTGGCCCGTTCCGCTTGCGGCGACAATTTGGTTGAGTCGTTCAGCATGTGACGTTGCGACGATGCTGGCCTGAAAGGCCAGCGCTACATTTAAGACGGCGCGGCCGGCGAATTCGCTGGAGGCGGCGTGGGAGCGAGAATGCGGGCGCAGGCGCGCAGCAGGCGGCGATAGGGCCAGTCGGCGCCGCGGAAGAAAATTTCGCCTTCGCGGGGCTTGGAATAAAACCAGCGCGCGAGCAGCGAAAGATGATCCGGCATTTCATCGCGCATGGATTGCAAGCCGAAGCGCGCGCGCAATGCCGCAGCGTCGGTTTGTGTAGCGCTGGGTTTTAACCCAGCATCTTGTGCTCGATCCAACGTGGGCTCACCATTTTGCGTTTGATCTGACTTTCGCTCGCGAATCTCACTCGTGCTCGAAGATGCCGGGCTGAAGCCCGGCGCTACATAAATCTCGAGCCTCTCGCGCAAAATTGCTTCGACGGAACGCGGTTGGCTGGATAGCTCGTCGAAGCGGAGGAAGAACGGCGGGGCGATCACTCCGGCATGAACTGCGAAACAAGCGATGGTGTTGGACTCCGCGGCGCGCTGGAGCACGATGGCATCGAGCTCATCCACTCGTCGGGCTAGCTCCGGCAGATTTTTCATTGCCGCGGAAACTTTCTCTAGCTTTTTGTGAATTGCGGCGGCGCGCTCGAAATCCAGCGCTTCACTTGCTGCGGCGCGTTCGCGGTCGAGCGCGTTTTCGAGCGATGCGCCCATAGTTGCCAGCGCTTCGACGGTGCGCGCGGTCTCGGCTTGGTATTCGTCGCTCGTGCAGCCTGCGAAACACGGCGCGAGGCACATTTTCATTTCCGAATAAATGCAGCCGGGAAAACTGGGATCGCGGCGGATTTTGATCTGGCAGCGGCGAATTTTGAAGAGATCGCGAAAGCCATCGGCGAAGAATTCTGCCGCGCGGCGCGAGGCGAATGGACCGGCGTAGAAAGATTCGTCGGCAGCAATGCGCCGCGTCACGTAGCAGCGCGGATAGGCATTGCGCAAATTAATTTTCAGCACCGCCGGCGGACGCAGGCGCAGAAAATCGCGATAGCGCTTCGGAAAATTCGCGCGCGCGTGATGATAGAGCACCAGCGATTGCTCGAAGCGCGAGCCGGTGAGGCGAAAGCGGATGCGCGCGGCGACCTCGCGAAGATTCAAGCGCTTCGAGAGCGCTTCGGGCTTGCGCAGCAAGCGCTCGGCGGCGCGGCGCAGATCTACCGTGCGCGAGAGAAATGCCTGCGCGCCTTTTTGCCGCGGCTCGAGAACGTAGACGGCCGGGCGCGGCGGAAGCGCGGCGAAAAATTCATCTTCGCGCGCGGGATCGAAATCGAGGCCGCAATCCAGCTCCAGCGCGGCGCTGGATTCTTGAGGGGGCGGCATGGCGGCGTCGTTCAGTACGATTTCAAAACCCAGGCGGCGATGACCAGGCGCTGAATTTCGCTGGTGCCTTCGTAGATCTCGGTGACGCGGGCGTCGCGATAGGCGCGCTCGACGGGATATTCGCTGCTGTAGCCATTGCCGCCGTGAATCTGAATGGCCTTGTGAGTGACGCGCGTGGCCATCTCGCTGGCGAATAATTTCGCGATCGAGGCTTCCATCGAGAAGCGCTGGCCGGAATCGTTTTTCCAGGCGGCTTTGCGAACGAGGAGGCGGGCCGCGTCAATTTCCGTGGACATATCGGCGAGCATGAATTGAATGGCTTGAAAATCGGAGATGGGATGGCCGAAGGCCTGGCGCTCTTTGGCGTAAGCGAGCGCGGCTTCGAAGGCGCCCTGGGCGATGCCCGTGGCTTGCGCGCCGATGCCGATGCGTCCGCCATCGAGAGTCGAGAGCGCGACCTTGTAGCCTTCGCCTTCCTTGCCGATGCGATTCGCCACCGGAACTTCGCAATCGGTGAAGGAAAGTTCGGTGCAGGCTGTGGCGTGAATGCCCAACTTTTTTTCTTCCTTGCCGACTTTGAAGCCGGGCGTTTCTTTCTCGATGACCAACGCGGTGATTCCCTTCTCTCCTTTTTCGGGATGCGTATTCACATAGACGAGCGCGGCATCGGCGGCGCCGCCATTGGTGATCCAGGCTTTCGTGCCGTTGACGATGTAGCGATCGCCTTTCAGGATGGCTTTGGTTCTGAGCGCGGCGGCGTTGGAGCCGGCTTGCGGTTCGGTGAGAGCGTAGCAGCCGATTTTTTCGCCGCGCGCGAAGGGGGCGAGGAATTTTTTCTTTTGCTCGTCGGTGCCGAAGCGATGGATGGGATCGCAATAGAGCGAATTTTGCACCGAGAGCACGACGCTGGTGGAGGCGCAGACGCGGGCGATTTCTTCGATCATGATGGAGTAGCAGGTGTGATCCATTCCTGCGCCGCCTTCGGATTCGGGAATGGCGACGGCGGTGAGGCCGAGTTCGGCGGCTTTGCGAAATGTTTCGTGCGGGAAGTGGCCGGTCTCGTCGAGCTCGCGAGCGTGAGGCTTCACTTCGGCTTCGGCGAATTCGCGCACCGTGCGCTGGAGGAGAGTTTGTTCTTCGCTGAGTTCCAAATTCACTGCGTTTGTCCTCGATGGAAGGGCTGCGGCGCTTGGCGCGTCCGGCAGCCTCTTTTAGTGGTGCAGTTTCTGAGCTCAAAAATCGGATTTCTAACCGAAACAAGGGTTCAATTAAAACCTCTCGTAAGTTATTGAAAATAAAGGATGCGACCCCTTTCTAACCGAAACAGATTTCAAAGCTCCGGATTCTCGATCTCTTCGAGTTTTGAGTGATTTTGCGCTGCGGGAATTAGAGTCTGGCGCGGCGTTATGAGTCCGGAATTCCCGCTTGATTCCGGTGGCGATGACGGCTTGGGATGATAATTTTCGCATTGCTTTGATGGGGAGCGATGCTGGATTGGCTTGTGGTGATGTCGCGCGCTTTAGAGGCACTCGGCATTTTTCGGTACGGCGCTGCATGCGCTTGACTCCTAGAATGACCCTAGCATGGATTGGGGGAAATTTCATGGGGGAGAGCGTGTGGAATGGGCTCATTCCCGGGGATGGATGCGGAGGCTCCCTCGGTAATGCGTGGCTCGCGGCTTGGCTCACGAGGGCCCAGCGCTAAAGCGCATCGTCGGGGACGCGGCTTTTTCCGGAGCGCTGAAGCGCTCCTTCCCCCGCATGAATGCGGGGGCTCCCACCAAGATGCGGAGGCTGCCGCGACGCTGGGCGGTGCGTGATGCGCGCTACGCTTTGCTTTTTCGGACTTGCGAAGGGAGTAATTTGTGATAGGGTTCGCAAGAGAAACTCCGCATTCACCGATTGGCAAGAGTTCATGTTGGCGGAGAGTGCTGCGGTCTCGCGATTGGGGTTTCCAGCTAGACGCCGAGCTTGCTTCGTGGCTTGATTTTGCGCTAAGAGGCCCGGCTAAAGGCCGGGCCCTACGGCGTGCGGCCGCGGTTTACGTTGGATATTAGGAGGATGGAATGAAAGCCAGGCATACGCAGCAGATGAGTGTTTTGAGATGGAGCTTGATTTTATTGGCCATAATAATCGCTCCGGCGTGGGCACAAAATAAGAAGGGCGAATCGAAGCCCGCACCGGCGCAGCATAGCGCACCTGCACCACAGCAACATTCGGCACCGGCACAACATTCCGCGCCGCCTGCGCAGCACCAAGGCGGTGGTGGAGGTGGAGGTGCACGTCCCGGCGGGGCGGCGGGCGGCGGAGCGCGGCCGGCCGGTGGCGGCGCGGGATCGAGTGGTGGAAACAAGCCGGCGGGCTCGAGCACCACGGGAAAATCGGCGGGAGACATTTACAAGCCGGCCGCAGGGTACGGCAATGCGGGCGGAAACAAGCCGGCGGGTGGCAACAAGCCCGGCTCGACGATGGGCGGCGGCAACAAACCAGGCGGGGCGGCAGGTGGCGGCAATAAGCCTGGGTCGACGGTGGCGGGCGGGAACAAGCCCGGATCAACCATGGGCGGCGGCAACAAGCCGGGTGGAGCGGCGGGTGGTGCAAAAGGGCCGGCCGGCGGCGCGGCCAAACCCGCGGTTGCAAAATTTAACGCGCCGAAGGGCGCGACGGCGAAACCCAACCCGCGCGGCGGCACAACGTACACTAAGAACGGCGCGGAATTCCGCACCGGGAAGGCCGGGAATCTCACCAGCATGAAGACGAAGAGTGGCGCGACGGCGCACTTCGGCGCGAACGGCAAAGTAGCGTCCATTCATTCGGGCAACACGACCGTCTTTCATGGGGCGCGCGGCGGACGCGTAGTATCGACGCGGCTGGCGGGCGGCGGGCGCGTGGTGAGTTACGGAGGACACCGCGGGTTCGTCGAGCGTCCATTTAATCGCGGCGGCCGGGCCTATATGCGGCGGTCGTATTACTACGGCGGGCGGCGCTGGGCCGGCGTTTATCGCGGCTACTACTGGGGCGGGCATCCCTACTGGGGATATGTGCCGGGTTACTACTGGGGCGGCGGGTTCTATGGATGGGCCTACAATCCGTGGGCCGCGCCAGTGTCGTGGGGATGGGGCTGGGGCGGAGCGCCGTGGTATGGCTACTATGGATATTACTTCTCGCCGTATCCGGTGTATGCGTCTCCGGCTTTCTGGATAACGGACTTCCTGCTGGCGGAAAATTTGCGGGCCGCTTATGACGCGCAGCAGGCGGCCGCGAACGCGCAGGCGCAAGAAGCAGCTCCGCCACCAGCGTCGGATCAGGCGGTGGTGCTGACGCCGGAAGTGAAACAAGCGATCGCCGACGAAGTGCGGGCGCAGATCGCGGCCGAGCAGGCTGCGGCAGCGGCTCCCAATGCGACGGCTCCCGTGCCGGCGGCTTCTGCGGCTCCCGCGGATGCGGCGCCAGCGGCGACACCGACGAACACGCAGTTGCCGGAAGCACTGGATCCAAAAGAGCGGACGTTCGTGGTATCGAATACGCTGGCCGAGCAGACCGATGACGGCACGGCATGTTCGCTCTCTTCGGGCGACGTTCTGACGCGCATCGGCGATACGCCGGACGCGAATCAGAGCGTGAAGGTGCTGGTGACCAGCGGGCAGAACAACGATTGCGCTACCGGAACGCAGATTTCGGTGGCGGTGCAGGATCTGCAGGACATGCACAACGACTTCCGCGCGAAGATGGACGCGGGGTTGCAATCGCTGGCGGACAATCAGGGAAAGAAGGGCATGCCTGCCAGTCCCGCACCGGGCAGGAAGGCGGTGCCGGAAGGAACGGCGCAGCCGGACGCGGATGCGGACAAGCAGCTTGATCAAGCGGATCAGAACGCTGATAAGGCTGAGGCGGACGTGCAGCAGTCGCAGCAGGAAGGTAGCGGCGACGATTAGTCGCGGTTAGCAGAAGTCATGAGTGGAGAATAATTCCGGAGCGCTCACGCGACAGTTCGCGGGCGCTCCGGAACGATTAATGCGCGGCATGGCGGCGCTGGCCGCGTGCGAGTCCGCGCAGCGAACGCGTGTTCTTGGGCGGTGCGGTTTTTGTTGGCCTTCCGAAACGAAAACATCGGTGTTTGCACGCGAAGAGTACGTGTTTTCTGTCGATGAGAAAGCACACCTTTCCTTTGTCTTAAATCAGTTACAGCGATTTCTAATCGTTTCTCGTGCGGTTAGATTTTTCTTCGCCTGAAGCGCGTTGCGCGAGGCAAACAGGCAGTGCGAAAAACCCCGCGCGGGATAAGCGTTGCTCGATAAGGCCTACGTTCTTTTCGATGGCTCACCCGCCGCCGTGAAGTACAAACTTCGTGTGGGAGAGCAGGACCAGGACAGCTAGTAATGGTACCAGCTCGCAGGTCCGGCGAAATATGGCTTTATGTATGTCTATGTGAATTTTCAGCCAAATTCCATTTCATCGTCGGCACCATCCGCAATTTGTGCGTCATTATCAGCAGTTTACAAGAAATGGAAATTGGCACTTGAATTGCGTTTCATATTGCACCAAAGAAGGGATCGTACTCGATTGCAGACAATCGAGTCCGATTCTGGGGTTCCAAAGTCAGCTTGATTTAAAAACAGCAAGCTCGACCGTCCGAGCAAGTGAATCTTTTCGGGAACCGCTCAACTCACGAGGGTAATTTGCGCCGATTGACTTCGCTCCCCGATTGCGTGACCAACAATCTTGGACCGCTGAAAAACCAACGCATATCCCCCCGTCTGGAAGCAGGCCCAAAAGATTAGAGCAGTTGAGCTGCGTCAGGAGAGAACAACTCATATGAAGAGACTTGTGTACCTGCTGTCGGTTGCAGTGTTCCTTCTCAGCTTTGGCAGCGGCCGCGCTTTTGCGCAGGCAACCGCGAGCGCCACGATTCAAGGCACCGTCACCGACTCGTCGGGAGCGGTAATCTCGGGCGCTCAGGTCGAAGCGAAAAGCAAGACCACAGACACCGTCCGTACGACAACTACAAGTGACACCGGCTACTACCGATTCGAACTCCTGCCGGTAAGCACCTACACCGTGACCGTCACCATGACAGGATTCACCACAGTGACGGAGACAATCGAAATCTTCATCGGTCAAACCACGACGGTAAACGCAGAATTGAAGCCCGGCGCGACGACTGTCGTCGTAGAAGTAAGCGGCGAGGCTCCGCTGGTGGACGAGCTAAAAACGAGCGTCAGCCAGACCATCGTTCCCAGCGAGGTAGAAGAATTGCCGTTGCTGGGCCGCGACGTCGCCAACCTGGCGTATCTGGCCCCCGGCGTAAGGGCCACGGATTCCTACGATCCGACCAAGAACCGTTACGCGATTCTTTCGGTAAATGGTCAGGGCGGCCGCAACGTAAACGTAACCATCAACGGTGTGGATAACAAGGACAACACCGTCGGCGGTCCCGTGATGCAGTTGCCGCTTGAAGCGGTCGAGGAGTTCGTGATCAGCTCACAGCGTTTTTCGGCAGCCAACGGCCGGTCGGAAGGCGCGGCGATCAATATGATCACCAAATCAGGGACGAACAAGTTTCACGGTTCCGGATTTGGTTTCTTCCGAGAACAGCAATTCAACGCGGAGAACGTGGACGAGCAGTCCTCCGGTGTGAAGGGGCCGTACAGCCGCCAGTTCTTCGGCGGTTCCGTTGGGGGACCGATCCTGAAGGACAAGCTGTTCGGATTCTTCGCCATTGAACGCCAGCGCGAACACACCAGCAAGACGGAAAGTCCGGACGCGCTTTCTGAGTTGCAGGTCGCGCAGAGTGCCGGTCTGGCAGCAGATCCTTCGGCGATTATCCCGACTCCGTTTTTTGAGAGTCGCTACAACGGCCGAGTGGACCTCAAGTTGAGCGATCGCGAAACAGCGTACCTCAGCTACACAGGGCAGTCCAACAACAGTCTGAACGATCAGGCCGGCAGCACGGGTGATCTGACCGAAGGCAACTTCACGAAAAATCATCTGATCGTCGCTAACGTCACGCTGAATTCGGTGCTGTCCAACACGCTGGTCAACAGCTTTCTGGTTGGCTATCAGTATTGGAACAACATCATCGATAGCTCCGACAAGGTGCCTTACGTGACGTTTACCGGCGGCTCCTCGTTCGGGACAAACGTGAACGTGCCGCAACAGTCGTATCAGAAGAAGTGGCAATTCCGGGACGACCTCACCAAGACCTTTGGACACCACACGTTTGGCATGGGAGTGGACTTTATCTACAATCCAAAACTCGGTGGATTCTTCGAATCCAACTCGACGGTGGAGGTCGACTTCGGTGCGGACCCAAGCGTTATCCTTGCCAATCCGTCGACTTGCGGCCCCCCCCCCAACAATAATCAGCCTTGCTACCCTGAGGGTTTTGCCTCGCCCGGAGCTGTGATCGGCATGGCCGGCAGCGCCGGCAATCCGTATTTCGACATGCCGGGCGGCACCAAGCAGTTGGGCCTGTACTTCCAGGACGACTGGCGGATCACCAAGCGACTCACTGTCAACCTAGGCCTTCGCTGGGATAAGGACTATAACCTGGTCGGGGCAAGCGCAATTGCCGCGAGCCGTACCTTCCTCGAGCTTACGGCGATTAACAGCCCGTTCGCGAGGCTGCCGCATGACGACAATAAGGACTTTAGCCCGCGTATCGGCTTCGCCTACGACCTCACCGGTCAAGGCAAGCACATCCTGCATGGCGGATATGGTCTGTACTTCGGCAACATTTTCCAGAACATTCCGCTGTTCATGATTCAACAGGCTAACCCGTCCATCTACCAGGGCCTGTTCTCGCTGACTGCGGGTGGCCCTCTCACAGACTGCGACCCCATGAACACGGGTGTCTGCACGGTTCCCGGAACATCGATCAAGCTCTCGGACTGGCGCTACGGCGTGGATCCGTTCCCGACGCTGCCGCCACCCTTGACCCAGTTGGTTGACGGCGCAACGGGCCGCTTGATGGACCCGGGCTACCGCAACCCGGTGTCACAGCAATGGAATTTTGGATACCAGTGGGCTGTGAGGCACGACTCGGTCATCGAAATCGAGTACGTCCATGAGCTTGGACTACACGAAAACAAGACAGTCAACATCAATCCAATCATCGAAGACCCGACGACTGGCGATGCCGCCCGGCCGCTCAGTTCGGCGTTCGGTACGGCTGGTGTTCCTGTACTCGGCCGGGTTATGGATGAGCAGTCGGTTAATCGCTCACGATATGACGGGTTGAACGTGAGCTTCCGTCAACACATGACCAAGCATTTCAGTGTGAATGCCAACTACACGCTGTCGCGCGCCATGGGATGGAGCGTCCAGTCGGGAGGGGCGGATTCATCTTCTGGCTTCCGCAACTACCCGCATGACCCGCTCAATATCTGGGATCCGCGGGACTTCGGCCCGACACCCAATGACGAGCGGCAGCACATCACGGCCAGCGGCATCGTTCATCTGCCGTTGGGATTCGACGTAGCTCCGATCTTAACGTTCGGTACGGCACGTCCGTTTGATCTGAGGTCTACGACCGACATCCTGGATCGAGGGAGCGGGTATTCACGTCCGGTAATCGTGCCCAACAATGACCCGCACAACTACCTGGCGATCGCCGACTCGACGACTGCCTTGACTTGCCTGGCTGCCGGCACCTGCCACCAGGCTGGTTATGACACGCTTCGCGGCTTCAATTTCTTCCAGACTGATTTGCGCATCGCCAAGAATTTCCGCATGGGAGAGAGCCGCAATTTGCAGCTCATCTTCCAGGCGTTTAACTTGACGGACAAGTCGAATACTGGAAGCAACATTCACAATACTGCCGGCGCAACTAATTTCCTGCAGCGCGCCGGTTTTACCAATCCGAACAGCACGTTCATTCCGCGTGCGTTCGTCGGCGAGTTCGGCGCACGGTTTACGTTCTAAGCGCGCGAGCTGTTCGAAGCTGACAGGTAATGGCGGGGCTGAGTCTTTTGACTCAGCCCCGTTTTTTTGGGGGCGAGAGTTTAGTGAATTGGCGACGATTGGCGACGATTGTTCCGACGGGAGTGCGAAGCTGGAAGGACTTGGCCGGAGTGAAAGCGAAGTTCGATGCTGACCGAAAGCTCCACCCTTCCCGCCGTCTGAGAAGGGTCAGGATTTCGGCACTGCTTTTTGAATTGCTCTTCTATTTGTGAGGTCGATTGGATTGCCGCGAATGTTACATACACAGGCAGCAGTACGTGTGCTACTGACTTTAGGATTCAGTCGGTGGGGGCTGGGTCACCCGCCGCGGTGTAAATTCTCAGGTCGGAAAATGCAGATCCCTCACTGCGTTCGGGATGACATCCTAAGACAAAGATGAAAGCGAACGGGCGGCGGTAGCGCACGTTGGTGCGGCGCGGGTTTATTTACGCAAAAACGCCGGCTGGCAGCCGGCGCTACGGAAAGCATCGAATTCGTGTTGCTCGGAGCGCCGCGGACGATTCGTGGCTTCGCCGACTTTTGCGATCGTAAGATGCCGGCAGGGACGCCGGCGCTACCAACCCCGCGACGTATGGACATCGTGCGACTTGGGATTATTCCCACTTCCAGTTGGCGAATTGTTGGCGGAGTTTGATTTTCATGAATTTGCCTACTGAGGTGCGGGGAATTTCTTCGGCGAAGACGAAGGCATCCGGTAGCTGCCACTTCGCGAATTTGGGGGCCAGGAATTGGCGGAGATCTTCCGCGGATACTTTTGCGCCGGGCTTGGGGACGATTACTGCCAGCGGGCGCTCGTCCCATTTCGGGTGAGGGACGGCGATGACCGCGGCTTCGCGGACATCGGGGTGGCCCATCAGGGCGTTTTCGAGATCAACCGAGCTGATCCATTCGCCGCCGGATTTGATCATGTCTTTGCCGCGATCGACGATGCGGAGATAGCCGTCTTCGTCGAGAGTGGCCATGTCGCCGGTTTTGAACCAGCCATCTTCGGTCCAGCGATTTGCGGTGTCGGGAGCGTTGTAATAGCTCTCGGCGACCCAGGGTCCGCGGATTTCGAGTTCGCCGGGAGTTTTGCCATCGCACGGAGCGATGGCATCGGCGGCGCGGACGCGCAATTCGATGAACGGGCAGGGCCAGCCTTGCGAAGCGCGGACGCGATATTTCTCATCCGCATGCCAATCGAGCATGTGGCCGCGAATGCCGCCGGTGGTGGCGAGGGGCGTTGTTTCCGTCATGCCCCAGAGATGCGTGAGGTGAAAACCGTAATTGTCGAGAGAGCGGATCATGGCTTCGGGCGGGGCGGTGCCGCCGCAGGTGACGTGGACGTTGTGCAAGAGTTTCCAGCGGCCGGGATATTTTTCTAGCGCGGCGAGAACGCCGAGCCAGACGGTGGGAACGGCGCAGGCCTGCGTGACTTGCTCGCTGACGATGAGATCGAGAATGCTTTCGGCG
This sequence comes from uncultured Acidobacteriota bacterium, assembly GCA_963707165.1. Lineage (GTDB taxonomy): Bacteria > Acidobacteriota > Terriglobia > Acidiferrales > UBA7541 > Palsa-147. The sequence goes on from CAVPPO010000005.1 coordinate 36,226, forward strand.
TCGACATTCGGGCCCGCGAAAACGAGTTTTGCGCCGACCATGACGGAGGTGAAGGGAATGCCCCAGGCGTTGGCGTGAAACATGGGCGAGATGGGAAGAACGACATCGCGCTGGCTGACGGCGAAGCTATCCACCATCGCGGAGGAGAAGGAATGAAGGACCAGGGCGCGATGAGAATAGAGGACGCCTTTGGGATTGCCGGTGGTGCCGGAGGTGAAGCACATGGCGGCTGCGTCGTTTTCGTCAATCTTGGGATAGTGAAATTCGCCGGAGCCGGAAGTCAGGAAATCTTCGTAGCTTTCTGCGCCGGGCTGGAATGGGTTTGCCGCTGAACGGGACGACGATTACGCGCTCGAATTTCACCAGGTCTTTGAATTTTTCGTAGATGGGGAGAAGGACGTCGTCGACGATCAGGAAGCGATCTTCGGCGTGATTGGCGATGAAGGCGATTTCTTGCGGGTGCAGGCGGAGATTGAGCGGATGAAGCACGCCGGCGGCTGCGGGGATGCCGAAATAGGCTTCGAGATGGCCGGAGTGATTCCACATCAGCGTGGCGACGCGATCGCCGGGTTTTAGGCCGGCGTGGAGCAGGGCGCGGGCGAGTTGGCGGGCGCGGCGGAAGAATTGGGCGTAGGTGTAGCGGTGGATTTGGCCTTGCGGATCGCGGGAGACGATTTCGGTTTTGCCGAAAAGGGCGCGGGCGCGATCGAGAATGGTGTTGAGAGTGAGCGGAAAATCCATCATGCGGCCGCGCATGGAATGCCCCCGGGTGGAAGAGTGAGCGGATGTTATCACGGACGGGGGGAAAAGAATCGTAGGGAGAACGGTAGGTTGAACTAAGAAACCCACGCGCAAATACGGCGCATGGGGCACCCTGTGTTCCGCTTGCGCGGCACCTAGGCTTCTTGAGCGCGGCTAGGCGTCGTACTTGAGGCTGTGGCTTCCTGCAGGAGGGGAATTGCGCGTTTTGCGACATTTCGATTTTGTAGGTGAATTCTGAAGTCGAAACTTCTTTGACGGTAGGCGAATGTTTATAGTGGTGTCGCCCATCTTGGAGTTTGTGGTCCACGTCCAGGTGTCGCCGTTCACGTGCCTTTGGATTCGAAGGGTTGGCCTAAATCGTTGAACTCGTGGTAGGTGTAAACTTTTTCGTTGGGATCGTAGCCTCGAAGAAAACTGCTTTTTTTGTTCCCATGTTGCTGGTGTTTTCCGAGTGACATTCCAGGTAGAAGCCGCCGGTGAACGATTCGCACGTTTGTATCGTGGTGGTTTTGACGCAGGGCATGGGGCTGAAGGGCTTGGTGTCGCCTTCGATTTTCCAAGTGCCGAGGCGGAAGGCGAGCCTTTGAACTTCGGGGCCTGGCTTGGGCGGGGGAGGGGAGGCTTGCTGGGCTTTGGTGGAGATGTAGAGAAGGAGTATGCAAACGGGGAGAAGTGCGGTCGCTTTTTTCATTGTGGCTCCTGAGAATGGTGGGCGGGATGGTATCACGGACGGGGGAAGAGGAGTGGGGCGGGGATGTTGCAGCGTGAATGGCGGTTTGTACGAAGAACCCCACGCGCTAATACGGCGCATGGGGCACCCTGTGGCGGGCCAACGAAACCAAACCGGCGGCATTAATGTGATTTTGTGGTCCGCGCTTGAGGATGGGCTTTGGCGAAGTTGGTGGTCGTAAGATGCCGGCAGGGACGCCGGCGCTACACGAACGCTGCGCTCCGCTGGCGCGGAATTTTTGTCGGATTAATCGAAGCGGGCTTTTGGCTTGGCGGGTGGGCCGACTTGGTGGGTGGCCATTTGGTTCGGATCATCCAGGCCGAGGGATTGTCGGACTTCGCGGATTTGTGCGGCGTGGCGGGCTGGGTGGATGGCTAGTAATGCTAGACATTCCTGGCCGGTTACCAGGCCGCCGATGGGATGGGGAACTTCGATATCGCGAAGATCGGCGCGGCATGCGGCTACGAATTCGATGGTGTGGGCGCGAAGTTCGCGGAATCTGGCGACGGCATCGGCGAGAGTGGCGATGCGGCCGGTGGGAGCGAGAGACGCGGAGGTGGTGTATTTGCGGCTGCGGTCGGTGCCGTTGCGGAGGAAACCTTCTTCGCGGCCGTGGCCGTTGGGGGAAGAGAGTGGGGCGGAGCGCTGCGTGATGGCGGTGAACATGCCGCGCTCCGCGGAGACGACGTGCTCTGCACATTCCAGAATGGACCAGCGATCGGACGACGGTTTCAGCCGGGCCTGATCTTCGCTGACGCCCGCCACGGCGTTAAGGAAATCGTCGCGCGTGCGCTCTAGAACCGAGAGCATTATTTGGCGATCGTGCTCTTCCATTGCGGCGGAACGTAGCATGGAGATTTGGGAGATTGAGATGACCGCGGGTCGTGCTTGGAATGGCAAGCGAAGCGATCGCAAAGCGTCAGGAAAGGCCGAGGGATTGGCGGATTTCGCGGATTTGCGCGGCGTGGCGAGCTGGGTGCATGGCGAGGATTGCCAGGCATTCTTGTGCGGTGACCATGCCGCCGATGGGGTGCTGCATTTCTACTGCGCGGAGATCGTCTTGGCAGGCGGTGACGAATTCCATTGTGCGGGTGCGGTGTTCGCGGAATTTATCTGCGGCTTCGGCGAGAGTGGCGAAGCGGCCTGTGGGGCGGACAGATTCAGGGGCGACGTGTTTGTGGGTGCGGTCGGCGCCGTGGCGGAGGAAGTCTTGTTCGCGATCTTTGGCGCTGGGGGCCGTGCGGGGGGTGCAGCGCTGGGTGATCATGATTAGCATGCCGCGCTCGGCGGCTACTACGTGTTCGGTGCAATCGAGGATGGACCAGGTTTCGGGCGTCGGCTTTTGGCGGGATTGGGCTTCGGTGATGCCTGCTAGGGAGGAGAGGAAATCTTCGCTGGTGCGGGCGAGGAGGGAGAGATATTCGGCGCGAGCTTGTTCGTTCATATGCGGAAAATAGCATGGTGGGTGGGGAGAGGACAACTGTTCGGGGGATGAGCATCGGAAACTGCAATTTGAAATTTCAGATTTAGAGCGAAGTACGGAGAGAAGTGCTCCTGCGACAGGGGATCGATTACCGGCTGAGACGACGAAGGCGCGGAGGCCGTCAGCTGCGGGCCCGAAATCAAGAGGGCCGAAAGTCGGGAGGGTGTAAAGACCCTCCCCTACGACCACGAGGGCCTTGAGAAGTTTCTCGTAGGTGCTTTCCAGATCTTCGGGCTCTACGCGCGTTTCGGAAACTGTGGTCATGAAATTGGAATCGCCGGACCAGCGTGGGAGGACGTGTAGGTGGAGGTGGCCTTCTACGCCGGCGCCTGCTGCGCGGCCTAGGTTCATGCCGAGATTGTAGCCTTGCGGATGATAGGTGGCTTCGAGGGCGGCTTGCATTTTTTGGGCTAGCTGCATCATTTCGGTTAGGGTCTCGGCGTCGGTGGCCATCAGATCGGCTACGTGAGCGTAGGGGACGATCATTACGTGGCCCGTGGTGTAGGGATAGCGATTCAGGATGATGAAATTTTTTATGCCGCGGAAGATGATGTGCGTGCGGGAATCGTCATTGGCCGCAGCGGCGCGGCAGAAAATGCAGCCTTCGTCTTTTCCGCCCGTGGCGATGTATTTGTAGCGCCAAGGGCTCCAGAGATAATCCAAAGTTTCAGCCCTAGGCGGAGGGTGCGGCGGACTTCGCGTGATTGACGAAGTCTTTCAATTCCTTGCTCGGCTTGAAGAATGGAATTTTTTTCGCCGGCACTTCCACCTTGGCGCCGGTCTTGGGATTGCGGCCGGTGCGTCCGCGGCGCTGGCGCGTGCGGAAGCTGCCGAAGCCGCGGATTTCGATTTTGTCGCTGGTCTGAAGAGCGGCGATGATGCTGTCGAAAATGGTGTCGACGACCAGCTCGGAATCCTTGCGAGGCAATTCCGTGACGCGCGTGACCTCTTCGATGAGGTCGGCTTTCGTCACCGTGCGTTCTTTTACGTGCTCGCCGGCAGTGTTCGCCATGGAGTGGCAGTCCTCCTCTTGAAATTCCCCCGGGGCCGAAATAACTCCAACTATATGATGCGACTAGAGCGAAATCGGAGTCGAGGCAGAGCCGATGCTGCACGATCCCGCGGCGCGCCTGAAATCCCCCTGGCAGCGCCCGCGAAGGATGCCTGACGGTCTTTGCATATCACCAATCCATCTCTAGGTAAATGATTTTCGTGCGGGGCCTGGGCGAATGATTTTTCCGGCGGCCCCAGCTCAAAGATTTTTCCAGTGCGCTAGCTAGATTTTCCTGCGGGAAGGCGGCCGCAGTGATGATGTACCGAAAGCGTGCCCCGGGTTACGGATTCTGCCGCTTGGCCAGGTTCGCGCGGATGGCGTCGCCGATGGTGGCGGTGGGCGACGACTTGGTGGAGGAATGAAACGTCTCCATCTCCTGGCGCTCGACCTGCTTTTGCGCGGCGCGATAGCTGAGACCGATCTTGTGCTGCTCCGGCTCGGTGCGGATGATTTTGAAATCGTACTCCTGGCCGACATTCAGAAGAGAGGCAGCGCGATCTTTGCGCGGAGCCTTCTCGCGGTCGCGTTCGCCCTTCGGGCGGCGCTCTTCGATTTCGGAGACGTGGCAGAGAGCTTCGATGCCGTCGGCTAATTCGACGAAGGCGCCGAAATCGGTGGTGCGCACTACTTTGCCTTTGATGACGTCGTTCACTTTGTGGCCGCTGAAGAAATTGGCCCAGATGTCGTTGACTTGCTTGAGGCCGAGAGAGAGGCGGCGATTTTCTGCGTCGACCTTGAGAACTTTGGCTTGGACCGTTTCGCCCTTCTTGAATTTTTCGCTGGGATGCTTGACGCGCTCGGTCCAACTGATGTCGCTGATGTGGATGAGGCCTTCGAGGCCTTCATCCACTTCGATGAAGGCGCCGAAATCGGTGAGGCTGCGGACGCGGCCGCTGATTACCGTGCCGACGGGGAAACGCTCGGCGGCGGCTTGCCAGGGATCGGGCAAGGCTTGTTTGAGGCCGAGAGAAATTCGCTGCGCGTCGGGCTTCACTTCGAGAACTACGACTTCGACATCATCGCCGACCTTCACGATTTTCGAGGGATGCTTGACGCGGCGCGACCAGCTCATTTCGCTGACGTGAATCAGGCCTTCGACGCCGGGCTCGAGTTGCACGAACGCGCCGTAATCAGTGACTCCTACGACTTTGGCTTTGATGCGCGTGCCCGCGGGAAATCGATCGGGGACGCCGGCCCAGGGATCGGCAGAAGTTGCTTGCGGCCGAGCGAGATGCGGGATTTTTCTTTGTCGAACTTGAGAATTTTGACTTCGATCTCGTCATTTACTTTGACGATTTCGGAAGGATGCTTGACGCGGCCCCAGGCGAGATCGGTGACGTGCAGGAGACCATCAAGACCGCCGAGATCGACGAAGACGCCGTAATCAGTGATGTTCTTGACGCGGCCGGAGATTGTCGCGCCTTCGACGAGAGAATCCATCAGAGCGTCGCGCTTGGTCTTGGCGGCTTCTTCGAGCAACGCGCGGCGGCTGACGACTACGTTGCCGCGCTTGCGATTGAGTTTGAGAACGCGCAGCTCGATCTCGCGATCTTTCCAGGCTTCGAGATCGTGGACGGGGCGCAGCTCGATTTGCGAGGCGGGGAGAAACGCGCGGACGCCGATATCTACGACGAGACCGCCTTTGATGCGCTCGAGAACTTTGCCGGTGATGGTTTCGTGCTCGCGATAGGATTTGTCGATGCGTTCCCAGACGCGGCGGCGATGCGCGCGGGTGTGCGAGAGGAGGACGTAGCCGTCCTTGTGTTCGTGAAGGCGCTCGACTTCGATGGTTTGGCCTGCGCCAAAGGGATTGGTGGTGCCGGCGTCGAGGAATTCCTGCGCGGGGACCAGGCCTTCGAATTTTCCGCCGACGTCCACGATGACGCCTGCATCGGTGACTGCTACTACGCGGCCGTCGAAGATTTCGCCTTCGGCCGGGGTGGGCTCGGGCGTGGCGTATTGCTCGATGAGCTTTTCCATGCCCTCGGCGGATTCGGCTTCGGCTGAGGAAGATTCGCCATCACCTGCGGCCGGTTCTGCGGAAGCGGGTGCTGCGCTGGCGCCGTTGTCGGCGTGAGCGGCTGGCGCGGATGTGGCTTGCTCGTCGGTTTCGCGAGCGGGTGCTGCGGCAGTGGCGGCGTCTTGGGTTGGCGCGGAGGCGTCGGCGACAGCGGTCGCGACGGCGGGCGCTTCGGGCGCTGATTCGGGCGCAGGAGTTGCCGGCGTTTTCGTCCACCGGCAGAGGTTCAGAAGTTGGATCGTTTTCGCGTGACATTGGACGCGGCCTCCGTAAAACGTGATGCCCCGTTAACCGAGAATGATGCCTCGGACTCTTCACCCTGCTGGGGATAGAGCAAAGAAGGGGATAAACCGCCCGCGCTCGAAAGGTTTATCGCACTTGATGATACGCGTGGGCTGCAAATAATGTCAACAAAATGAGGGGTGTGGGAACAGGGCGCCGGCCGGTTCGCGCGTTCATCGGGCTTGCGCGATCTAAAAAATTCTACTACGCTGGTTTCGTTGTTGGCGGCGCCTTCCCTCCTCGGCCGCTATCGGTTGTTCCGGTTGCCATTCACATTCTTTTGAACGAAGGAAGAGGTATGACGCGCAAAAACAACTGGGCGAAATTTGCTGTGGCCGTGACGCTGTGTTTGCCCCTGGCTGCCTGCAAGGACTCAAAAACTCTGCAAGAGAACGAGCAATTGAAGACCCAGGTGGTGGAACTTCAGAAAGAGAACACGCAGGCGGCGAGCGATCTCGCGTCGATGACGGCGGCCCGCGATGCGTTGACGAAGGAGAACGATTCGCTCAAGGCTCAGCTCGCGTCCCGGAAATCGAAACACTCCGGCACGAAGTCGGGAAGCCGAAAACATCGCCGGAGCAAGACGTCGTCGCAGTAGATTCAACATTCGTGCGCAGTTATGAGTGCCGGAACCGGTTTCTATTTTCGCGATTAAAAAAGGAGAAATGGAAAATGAAAACATTTGAGGTGCAATTTCGCTATCGAGATCGAAATGACGCAACGGTGGAAGCGACGGTCAAGGCTGAGGCGTCGAGCCTTCCTGGAGCCGTCGGCAAGGCGGTGCGGGAGTTTGTGAAAGGGTTGGACCGCAAGCAGAGATTCGATATGAACAAGAATGGGCTCGAGATTACGGCCAAGTTTCTTGGCGCGACGGCGGAGGCGCGGGAAGAAAAAGTCACAGAGGCTGCTGCTGGTTAAGAGGTAGCGGGAGCGGAGTTGGGTGGGGCGTATTCCGCGGTTGTGGTTCGGTGTTAGTTGCCGGAGGTCGCCGGAGGGCGCAGCAAGCGGCGCCCCTACGACCGAACAGCGGAGAGCCAGGCCCGCTACGCGCGGAAGCGGCTGGCTTGGCGGATTTCTTTGCGGTAGTCGGGGGCGGCGATTTCTATGGTGCGGCACATTTCGTAGAGGCGCGAGCGGATGCGGGTGCCGACTCGGTCGGCGAGAGAATCTTCGATCGTCGATGGGCGCAGAGACGACGGGCGCGTGACGGGACGCGGATTGGTGTCGGCGTCGATGTAATTCGTGGTGACGATGGTGACGCGATTGTCGTTGTAACGCGCGTTGAGAATGTGCCCGATGGTTTCAAGCGCCCAGAGAGAGGGCTTACTGGCACCGAGATCATCGAGAAGCAGGACTTCAATTTTCACCACTGGATCCAGGACGCCGAGTTCGGTGGACGCGCTTTCTGGATTGTAGCTATCCTGAATTTCCTTCAGCAGCTCGCGGTAATCGTAAAAAAGGCACGCGTGGCCGCGGCGCATCAATTCCTGCAGGACGGAAACGGCCAGGTGCGTCTTCCCTACTCCGCACGAACCCATTAGAAGAAGACCGTGTTCGGTGCCTGCCGGGTAATCGCGCGTGAAGGCTTGCACGACGAGGCGGGCTTGTTCGAGGCTGCGATTCCATGCCGCCACTTCGGCGGGCGTGCCGATGTCGTATTGCAGATCGGTGTCGAAATTATCGAAATCGCAGTGGCGATAGCGTTCGGGGATGCGGGCGCGCGTGAAGATGCGCGAGGCGCGATCGTCCAGTGTGCATTCGCAGGGGACGGCCCAGACATTTTTCAGTTCGGCAGATGCTGCGGCGGCGGACGGTTGCGCTTCGGGATTATTTTCAGGGCGGGCTACGGTTTTCCAACCGCTGCCGTTGCAGAGAGGACAATCGGGACGCGCCATGAAGAGAGGATAAGCGCGGGGAGCGAGAGGCGCAAGCGGATCGGCTTGTGCAAAATTTCGGAAATGTGGAAAGCGCGAACGATATCGTAGCTCCGGCGTTCTCTCGCCGGCATCTGACGGCCGCGGGCGTCGCAAGGGCCGCCATAACGCGCGGGCCTCGATGTTAGAATGCGGGCAACGACGATTGCTTATGTTAAGGCGATCCGCCTCCTGAGACATTCAGGCGCCTGTTTTAAAGTCGCCGGAAACTTTCTCCCTTGTTCCATCCCCTGCAGGAGCGGACCCCTGCCCTACTTCACTATGCGGATGGCTTTGGGTGGGGCGGCGCGGACGATTGCGGTGCGGGTGCGGCGCTCGTTGGCGTGGCTCAGGCCTCGGGCTAGTTCGCCGCGGACGAAGGTGATGAATGATTCCATTTGTTGCTGCATGTCGGCCATTTTGTCGCGCATGTTTAGGATGACTTCGATGCCGGCGAGATTTACGCCTAGCTCGCGCGTGAGATTGAGGATAATTTCCAGGCGCTCGAGATCGCTATCGGTGTAGAGGCGCGTGTTGCCCTGGGAGCGCGAGGGTTTTAGCAAGCCGACGCGTTCGTAGAGGCGCAGCGTTTGCGGATGGAGATTATAAAGTTCGGCTACGGCGCTGATCATGTAGCCGGCTTTGGCTTTCTTTCTTGGACGTGTGGCCATAACGTTTTACCTGATGCCTGTTCTTACTTTTGCGGGCGGAGCAAGCCCCGCCCCAGCGAAAACGTGGCCCAACCCTACAACGCGGCGCGCGAGAAAATATCGACGCGCGGATCCTCGGGCGCGGCTTTGCTGAGCTCGCGCAACAGCTCGCGAACCTTTTCGTCCTCGGGCTTCGGGACTACTACCTGCACTTCTACAATTTGATCGCCGCGGTGGCCCTGACGACGGGCCGATGGAGCGCCCTTTTCGCGCAGGCGCAGCTTTTTGCCGCTGTCTGTACCGGGCGGAATGCGGACTTGCGCGCGGCCGTCGATGGTGGGGACTTCGACTTTGGCGCCGAGCGCGGCTTCGGTGACGGTGATGGGCACGAGCGTATAGAGATCATCGCCGCGGCGATCGAAGAACGGATGCGGCTGGACCTGCGTGATGAAATAGAGATCGCCGGGAGGGCCGCCATTCGCGCCGGCATTGCCGTGGCCGGCTACGCGCACGCGCGAGCCGGTTTGCGCGCCCGGCGGGATGCGCACGTCGAGAGTTTCCGCGCGGCGCACGCGGCCTTCGCCGCCGCAGGTGCGGCAGACGGTGCGGAGATGTCCGCTGCCGCCGCAGCGCGAGCACGCGACTTGAAATTTCATTTTGCCGCTGGTTTCCGTGACGCGGCCGCTGCCGTGACAGACGTTGCAAGTCTGCTCGCTGCCGACCGAGCCCTTGCCGTGGCAATCGTTGCAGACGTCCAGGCGCGTGATGCTGACTTTTTTCTGCGCGCCGCGCATGGCCTCGGCGAACGAGATGTCGATTTGATATTCGAGGTCGGAGCCGGCTTCGGTTTCGTATCCCGCTTGCCCGGCGCCTGCGCCGCCGCCGCGGAAAAATTGGCCGAAGAGATCGCGAAAGCTGGCGCCGCCGCCCGGTGCGCCTGCGCCGCCGCCAAAATCAAAGCCGCCGAAATCGAAGTGGATGTCTTCGGGCGAGACGTTGTAACTGCCGCCCGGGCCTTGCGGGCCGGGTTGGCCCGGCGTGTTGAAACCGAACTGATCGTACATCTGGCGCTTTTTTGTGTCGGAGAGGACTTCGTAGGCTTCCTGAATTTGCTTGAATTTTTCTTCGGCGGATTTGTCGCCGGGATTTAGATCGGGATGGTATTTGCGCGCGAGTTTGCGATAAGCGGCGCGGATTTCTTTGACGGGCGCTTTGCGCGGGACGCCGAGAAGATCGTAATAATCCTGTTTGGTCGTGTTCGCCATTATCGTCGAGTTGAAACCGGCGTTGTCGTTTCGCCATTAAGGGCGCGTCGATTACTTCGCAATCGCTTAGCGAATGACCGGCGCCCCTACGAACAGAAAAACCTGGGGCCGAAAAGCGGGAGGGTCTAAAGACCCCCCCTACAAAACCTCTACTACAACTTCGACCATTTTGCGTTCCATTGCGTCATTTCTTGGGCTTCGCGGGCTAGTTCTTCGCGATGCCTTCGCTGCTCTTCGCTTCTTGTGGCGAACGATGCGTCTTTTTGATTGGCGCGATCCAGCCAGCGGTCGATGCGCGCGATTTTTTCTTCTACCGTTGCCGGGTCCGAGCGGAATCGCAGCAGCGTGCCGGTGATTTCCACCGAGCGCGTCGGGAAATCCGCGGGAACGTCTTGTTGCGTTTCGTAGAACAGGCGGCGCCAATCGGCGCTGGGCGATTCGGTGATGGAGACTTGAATTAGATAATAATTGTCCCGGACTTTTTGAACCGCTTGCGGCGGGCTGGCGCGCTTGATTCCGTTAGTGGGCAATCGGATCTGCTCCGCTTGGATCCTTAGGGCCCAAACTGCGGGCCCTCAGGATGACAATGTTGGCCTCGGCAAAATTGCCGGCGCCAATTGTTAGTTCGAGCCAATCAATTCGGGCGCTTCGATTCGTCCACGTCCACGAATTCGGCGTCCACTACGTTGTCCTCGCCTTTGCCGCCGGAGCCTTGTGCTCCTCCCGCGGCGCCATCCGTTGATTGCGGACCGCCGGCTGCACCTGCGCCGCCCGCGGCGCCTGCAGCTGCTTGCGATTTGTAGAGCACCTCGGCGATTTGATGCGAGGCCTTGGTCAATGCCTCGGCCGCGGCGTTGATGCGCTCGACATTGCCGTCAGCGATGGCGCGGCGCGTCTCTTCGATGGCGGACTCGACGGATTTCACGTCCGATTCGGAGAGCTTGTCGCGATTTTCTTTAACGACCTTCTCCGTTTGATAGACGAGATTGTCGGCGCGATTGCGAGCCTCAGCCTCAACGACGCGCTTCTTGTCCTCATCGGAATGCGACTCGGCTTCCTTGCGCATGCGTTCGGCTTCTTCCTTGCTCAAGCCGGTGGAAGCAGTGATGGTGATCTTCTGCTCCTTGCCGGTGCCCTTGTCCTTCGCCGAGACGTTGAGCAAGCCGTTCGCGTCGATGTCGAAGGTCACCTCAATCTGCGGCAAGCCGCGCGGCGCGGGCGGCAGACCAACCAGCTGGAAATTGCCGAGGCTACGATTGCCGCTGGCAACCGGGCGTTCGCCCTGAAGAATGTGAATGTCAACCGAAGTTTGATTGTCGGCCGCGGTCGAGAAAGTTTCCGACTTGCGCGTGGGAATCGTGGTGTTGCGCGCGATCAGCGTGGTCATCACGCCGCCCAGCGTTTCGACGCCGAGAGAGAGAGGCGTTACGTCGAGCAGCAGGATGTCCTTCACTTCCCCGCCGAGCACGCCGCCTTGAATTGCGGCGCCGACGGCGACCACTTCATCGGGATTAACGCCCTTGTGGCCTTCCTTGCCGAAGAGCTCCTTCACGATGTTCTGAATTAACGGCATGCGCGTCTGGCCGCCGACGAGAACCACTTCGTCGATCTTACTGGTGTCCACGCCCGCATCCTTCATGCACTTTTTGCACGGCTCGACCGAGCGGCGAACGATTTCATCCACCATCGCTTCGAGCTTCGCGCGCGTGAGTTTCTTCACCAGGTGCTTCGGGCCTTCAGCGTTGGCGGTGATGAACGGCAGATTGATTTCAGTTTCCATCGTGGTGGAAAGTTCGATCTTGGCGCGCTCGGCCGCGTCGCGCAGGCGCTGCAACGCCATTTCATTGCCCTTGGCGTGCAGGTCCAGGCCTTCGTCCTTCTTGAATTCCTCGATGATCCAGTCGACGATCCTTTGGTCAAGGTTGTCGCCGCCGAGGTGCGTGTCACCATTGGTGGCTTTCACTTCGACGACGCCTTCGCCGACTTCGAGAATGGAAATGTCGAACGTGCCGCCGCCGAAGTCGTACACAGCGATGGTTTCGTCCTTCTTCTTGTCGAGGCCGTAAGCCAGCGCGGCTGCGGTCGGCTCATTGATGATGCGCTTGACGTCGAGTCCCGCGATTTCGCCGGCTTGCTTGGTGGCCTGGCGTTGTGCGTCGTTGAAGTACGCGGGAACGGTGATTACCGCGTCCTTCACCTTCTCACCGAGAAAATCCTCCGCGGCGTCCTTCAGCTTGCGCAGAATCATGGCTGATATTTCGGGCGGAGTGTATTCCTTGCCTTGCGCCTGTACGGCGACGTGGTCGCCCTGGCGGACGACTTTATACGGCACCATCTTGATTTCTTCGTTCACTTCATCGTAGCGGCGACCCATGAAGCGCTTGATCGAATAGACGGTGTTCTCCGGATTCGTGATCGCCTGGCGCTTGGCGACTTGGCCGACGAGGCGTTCGCCGGTCTTGGTGATGGCTACGACGGAAGGCGTGGTGCGGCCGCCTTCCTGGTTCGGGATTACGACCGGTTCGCCGCCTTGCATGACGGCTACGACAGAGTTGGTGGTCCCGAGGTCAATTCCGATAATCTTGCTCATTGATGGAGCTCCTTCTTTGGGCGATATAGCTGAGAATGGCGTTTGTGACGCTGGTTACGAGAGGCAGTATACAGGTTGAGTGTATCTTTGTCAAGTTTCTTGATGGCCGCTAAATGGCTTGTAATGTGAGCCTTGCGATGATAATGGTGGCGGGCGGGCTGGATTGAACGATCGACTGGCCGAAGTGCAGGAGCCGAAAAACGGGAGGGTCTGAAGACTCTCCCCTACATCTCATAATTAGGTTTGCGGCAACGCGGCGAAGGGAGAGCGGCTTCTAATTGCAAAAGAGGTTACAATAGCGATTTCCGGGTGATTAGTTCCTGCTCAGGAGGAGACTGAAGATGGCACGCGGCTGGAATTCGCGCGCGAAATTGGCGGCGCGCGTGGTGGGATGGGCTGGGCTGCTCGCTTTGATCGCGGTGGCTGCAACGGCGCAGACGCAAAAAAAGGCTGCGCCTCCGGCGAAAGTTGCTGCGGCTTCCGATGAAGTGCCAGTGAAGGCGATTGGCTCTAAATCGGCGCCGATCACCATGGAAGTTTTCAGCGACTACCAGTGCCCTTCGTGCAAGATGCTGTATGAGCAGACGCTGAAGCCGCTGATCAATGAATATGTCGCGACGGGCAAGGTTTACCTGATCCACCGGGATTTTCCGTTGCCGATGCATAAATATTCGACCGATGCGGCGCGCTGGGTGAATGCTGGCGCGAGGCTTGGGCGCTACCCGGAAGTCGAGGCCGCGCTTTACGACAATCAGGAGGCGTGGTCCGCGGATGGAAATATCCAGAAGTTTGTAGCCGCGGCGCTTTCGCCCGCGGATTTCAAGCGCGCGGAGAAGATGGTGGAAACTTGCGTGGCGGAATCGACGGGGATCAAGCCGGCGAGTGCGACGAGTTCGCCGCAAGGCGGCCACGAATGCTCGATCGATGCTGCCATTGCGAAGGATAAAGCGCTCGGGAATACGGTGCCCGTGACGCAGACTCCGACCTACCGGTTCTATTACAAGGGCCAACCGTATCCGCCGACGCCGGGATATGTTTCCTGGCCGATCCTGAAGCAATTCTTCGATAGCTTGCTGGCCCAATAGCATGAGCGATTCTCGCTGGTCCACGGGGCGAATTCTTCTGATTGCCGGAAGAATTGTGCTCGGCGGAATTTTTATTGCGGCGGCTTACTACAAGCTCGAGCCGCGCGTTCCCTCGCATGCCGTGGTCAGCGGCTGCCGTGAGAACCTCGCTGGCGATGTTTGCGATGCAGGTGGACTCGTATCAGATGCTGTCTTCGTCAGCAGAGCGCAACTTCGTCGCGCACATGCTGCCGTTCTTCGAGCTTTTGATTGGCTTGTGGCTGGTCAGTGGGATTTGGCTGCGGATACCGTCGCTGGTGACCACGCTGATGCTCGGCGGATTCCTTACCGCCATGATTCGCGCCTATGCGCTCGGACTGGAAATTAATTGCGGCTGCTTTGGTGCCGCGGCGAAAAGGTGGGGCCGATGTCATTCTTGCGCGATGGATCGTTCTTTCGCGCTTTCGCTGGCGGTGACCATTGGAGCGTTTATCATGGCGCGGAAGAAATCGGCGCCGGAATCTTCTACCGCCTCAACTGCCGAGTTGCAGCAGGCTCGCTGATTCATTCCGTTCGACGCCAGGAGTCTTCCGGCCCGGCTTTTTCCCTTTCGTTTTTCGCTGCCCTTACGTGCGTAACTCCGCATCCGGTGCCATAGGATTCGGCGCAAATCGCTGCTACGCTGGCGCGGGAAATTGCCAATGAACTCGTCCAACGCACACGCAGAAAAACCGCAAACCGAACACGCGATCCTCGAGATTTCTAATCGATACACGAAAACGAACAGAAATCGCCGCAAACGCATGAAAACAAAGCACCGAGGTGATTTCTAATCGATACAAAATGGCACCCTCTCAAAGGCATTTTTAGCCGCTCGCAAAGGGCTTGGCTCAGCCTCTGAGCGGGCGAATTCTACGCGGCCTCTTCTGCCCCGCATCTTCCCCCGTCAACGCTAAAACGATAGAATGTGCCGCCTTGTCACGGAGCGAACCAGCCATGCGTCATTCCAACATCGCACGAAAGCTTTTCATCCTCGCATTTTTCGCCGCTAGCGCCATTTCGGCCGCACCGGCGCGGGCGCAATCGAATATTGGCGCGGGGAAAAAGCTGACCGTTGAACGGATGTTCAGCGCACCGAGCCTTAGCGGATCACTGGTCCACGGCATTGAGTGGAGTCCCGATGGAAAGCGCGTGTCTTATTTCCAGCGTACGGGAAGCGGACGAGACGCGGCGACGGATCTGTGGGTGATGGACGCGTCGAGCGGGCAGAAGAGCGTGCTGGTGAGCGCGAAGATGCTCGGTTCACTGCTCGAACCGGAGAAACAGAAGGCCACGCAAGGGACAGGCCTCGCGCGCGCAACGCCGCAGGATTATCAATGGGCGCCCGATGGCAAGGGGCTCCTATTTGTGAGCGACACGCAGCTCGTTTGGCTTGATCTTGCAAGCATGTCGCGGAAGCTGCTGATTAGTGGCGAGCAAGAGATTGAAGACTCGCGGCTTTCGCCCGACGGCAAGTGGGTCAGCTTCGTGCAGAATTTCAATTTGTGGACTTTGAATCTGGCGAGCGGCGAAAAGATGCAGCTTACGCAGGGCGGCTCCGAGGAAATTTTGAAGGCCAAGCTCGACTGGGTCTATCCCGAGGAACTGTCGAGCCGCACGGCGTACTGGTGGTCGCCGGATTCGACGCGCATCGCTTATTTCGAAATGGACGAGCGGCCGGTGAGGAAGTACGCGATCTACGACATGAGCAGCGACGTGGGCGGAATCACGATCACGCGCTATCCGCAGGCGGGCGAGCCGAATCCCATCGTGCGCGTCGGAGTGATTCCGGTCGGCGGCGGCGAAACGAAGTGGATGGATACCGGCGCGGATACGAATGTCTATCTTGCACGCGTGAATTGGCTGCCCGACGCGAAGCAGATTTCGATCGAGCGGCTCAATCGCGCGCAGACGCGCCTTGATCTGCTGCTTTGCGATGCAACGACCGGTGCATCGAAGTCCGTTCTCACTGAAGAGGATCCCTACTGGATCAACGTCAGCGACGATCTTTACTTTTTCTCCGACGGCCAGCGCTTTCTTTGGTCGAGCGAGCGAAACGACTACCGGCTCATCTATCTCTACGACATCAGCGGAAAGCTGCTGAAGCAAGTGACTACCGGCGACTGGAACGTGACGAGCACCGAGGGCTTTGGACCGCGCGCCACGAATGGATTGATCGTGGACGAAGCGCGCGGAGAAGTTTTCTTTCACTCGGATAAAGGCAATCCGCTGGAGACGCAGCTCTACCGCGTGTCGCTGGCGGATGGAACGGTGAAGCAGATTACGCAAGGCGCGGGCGTGCATGAAGCGGTGCTCGCGCCCGATGCTTCCGCCTACGTCGAGCTGTTCTCGAGGGCGGAAACGCCGCCGCGGCAGAGCGTGTATCGAGCCGATGGAAAATTAGTGGCGACGCTCCTGGAGAATAAAGTCCCGGAGCTCGACGAGTACAAGCTGCCGCGAGTGGAATTCACGACGATCAAGACCGCGGACGGCGCGACGCTCTACGCCAGCATGATCAAGCCTTCCGACTTTGACGCCACGAAGAAATATCCGGTGCTGGTGGAAGTTTACGGCGGGCCGGGCGCGCAATCGGTGAAGGACCAGTGGAATCCGGGCCAATTCTGGTCGAAGTTGATGGCGCAGCGCGGATACATCGTATGGTCGCTCGACAATCGCGGATCGCTCGGCCGCGGACACAAATTCGAGTCGCCGATTTATCATCACTTCGGAAAACTCGAGTTGGACGACCAAGTTGCCGGCGTGAATTATTTGAAATCGCTGCCGTATGTAGATGCGAAGCGCATCGGCGTTTGGGGCTGGAGTTACGGCGGTTACATGACGCTGCAGGCGCTGTTTCATGCCTCCGATGTTTTCAAGACCGGCGTGGCGGTGGCGCCGGTGACCGATTGGCATCTCTACGACACGATTTACACCGAACGCTACATGGGTTTGCCCAAAGATAATGAAGAGGGCTATCGCGATTCATCGCCGGCCAATTTCACGCAGAATCTGAAGGGACACCTGATGGTGGCGCACGGCACCGGCGACGACAACGTGCACTTTGCGAATACGGCGCTGATCCTGAATAAATTCATCGACGCCGATGAATATCCGGAGCTGATGATCTTTCCGGGGCGCGGGCATCCGATTGGCGACCGCGCCGCGCAGGTAGACCTTTTCAACCGGATCGAGCAATTTCTGCTCAATAATTTATAGGCGCGAGCGATAAACTAGGATGATTCGATCACGCGGCTCGACGCGCGCACTGGGGATTTCGCATCCAAGATGGCGATGAACGCACGCAGCTCGTGGCGGCTTGCAATTGGCTTCGCCGGATTTTGTATCGCCGCCGCGATGGCGGCTCCCGCGGTAATCGCGCAGCAGCAAGAAACCACGCCTGCCTCACCCGGACAGCAAAAGATTGAGCCGGAAATGCGCAGCGGGCCTTCCCTGGAAGAAGCTTTCAATCACATGTACCGCCTGCAGTTTCCGGAGGCGCGCACCGAGATCGCCGCGTATCAGAATCTCCATCCCAACGACGCGCTGGGCAAGGCTGCGGAGGCTGCTTCGTACCTCTTCGAGGAATTCGAGCAGAAAGGCGTCCTGACTTCGGCATTTTTCCTGGATGACAGGCGATTTCTCGGCGGGGTCGAGGGCTCGCCGGAAGCGAATCGCAACTTGAAGTTTCTCGAAGCCAACCGCCAGGCGCGCGCCATGGCGCAGGAGCGATTGCGGAATTATTCGCGCGATGCCGATCCGCTGCTGGTGCTGTCGATCGCCGATGGAATGGAATCGAATTACGACGCGATGATCGAGAAGAAGCAGCTCGCGAGTCTTTCCATGTTGAAGCAAGCGGACGCGGAAGCGACGAAGGTGCTTTCCATCGATCCGGATGCGAAGGACGCTTACGTATCGCTGGGCTCCGCGAATTATATAATCGGCTGCCTGCCGGGCTATAAGAAGGCGTTTTTGTGGTTCGGCGGCGTCCACGGCGACAAGCAGCGCGGCATCGAACAGATGCACTCGGCCGCATCGGGGGGACATTTTCTGCGTCCGTTTGCGAAGATCATGCTGGCGCTGGCTTACGAGCGCGAGCACCAATACAAGGAAGCGGGCGCGCTGCTCGCTGAGCTGCACAAAGAGTTTCCGGAGAATCCCCATTTCGGCGCGGAAATGGCGATCGCCGAAAAAGCGGCGGGAGCAAAATGAGGACACTCGGGATAGACCTGTGGATGCGGAAATTAGCGGCGCCGCGGAGAATTTCTTTGCCGCTCGCGATTTTGCTTACCGTTTGCCTCGCCGGATTGATGGGCTTGGCGCATCCGGTTCGCGGTTCCGCGAAAGCTGAATCCGGGCTATTTGAAATCAAGAAGATTGGCGACGGTGTTTATGCCGCGATATCTCCGGGCGAGAGCAAGGCTGGGGCGAACGCTGGATTCGTGATCGGCGATGACGGCGTGGCGGTGATAGATACTTTCGAGGATGCCTCGGCGGCGAAAGTGTTGCTCGAGGAGATTCGCAAGACGACAAAATCGCCGATTCGATTCGTGGTGAATACGCACTATCACATCGATCATGTGGCGGGGAACGGCGTGTTTGCGGAGGCGGGCGCTGTGATCGTGGCGCATCGCAACGTGCGCGAATGGATTCACACCGAGAATTTGAAATTCTTCGGCGCGAAAATCACGCCGGATCAGAAAAAGATGGTCGAATCTCTGGTTGCGCCTTCGGTCGCCTATTCGGACTCGCTCGATCTCTATTTGGGATCGCGGCGGCTGGCACTGCACTTTTATCCGGGGCACACGGGCGGAGACACCATAGTAGAGGTGCCGGATGCGCACGCGGTTTTTTGCGGAGATCTTTTTTGGCGAAAGACGCTGCCGAATTTGATCGATGCTTCGACGGATCGTTGGGTGGAGACGCTCGACAAACTTGCGGCCGTCGCGCCTCAGGGGACTTACGTTCCGGGTCACGGAGATATCGGCACCATGGCCGATGTGAAAGATTTTCGCGGATATCTTGTTGAGCTGCGCAGTGCAGTTGCTGCTGCGCAGGCTTCTGGAAAGTCAGGGGCTGAGGTTGTCGAGGCGGTCCTGCCGGATTTGCAGGCAAAATATGGGAGCTGGGATTTCTTCAAATATTTTGCGAAGAGCAATATTGCGGACACGGCTAAGGAATTAAAGGGGGAGAAACGGGTTCCGGCGGCGGCGAAGGATTAAATCGTCGGAGTGATTTGGCGTTGTGGGCCGCGGTCGATTGCGGCCCTTGTTGGAGATTGTGGTCGTAAGATGCCGGCGGGGACGCCGGCGGTACGTAAGAGTCGCTACCACTTCACTCTTACGCGATAGTTGAGTGTTGAGTTGCCGTCCTTTGCTACTGGAATTTCGAAGGCTACTGTGCTGGAATCTAGTTTCGTCCATTTATAGTTGGACTTTAGGACTTCCCAATCGCCGCCGATCGGCTCGCGGACTTCGACATTTACATCTGAAGTTTTGTGATTGCGCAGCGCGATTTCGTATTCGAATTCGTAAACGCGATCGCTGATTTTGCGGAAGTCGGTCTCTTTGCGCTCGCAGACGACATCGAAGGCGTCGCCGACGTAGATGGCGACCTTCTCATCCTTCGGCGTATGGCCGATATGATCTTCGCCGACGAGCTGGATTCCGCCTTTCGAATCCGATTGGTAGACGCGGAAATTTCCGGCCGGCAGCGGCATTCCCAATCCTGATTTTTCATCGTTTTTGAAGCGATAGTTCACTTTCACCGTTTGTGGAATCGGATTCCCGATGCCTTGCGAGCTGCGGTAGAAGTAAGGCTGGCCTTCGACGAGAAGGAATTTCTCGACGGGGATCGCGGTCGCGTTCAGAAGGCTGATCTGCTTCGATTCCTTGTCGGCGATCGAAGTACGCCGCTCGAGCGAATAGAGATGATATTCAGAGAAATTTTCCTGCGCGAATTGCGGGGCCGCAGCTGCCTTCCGAGCCACGAGGCCGCCGACGGCCTCCATATTCGCGTCGCCCGTCTGCACGCGATGAAGTTCTCCGGCGACGAGCTGCAGCTTGGCATTTTTGTATCCGGTGCCGCTGTTGTTGCTGAGCGTGACCCAGCCGTCGAGATCGGCAGCTTTGTCGTCGCGGCTGACGGTGAGCACATAGTCCGCGTTCCAATTCATGTTGTTCGTGAGATACGAAGCCTCGACGCGCTGCGATTTCGGGCCGGTATTCTCGAGCATCCAGAGAAGCGTCGGCTGGCTGTAGAGATTTTCAGGCAGATCGGGAAAGCGATAGGACTCCGCCGGCATGCCGGTGACGATTTCATCGCCAATCTTCCAGACCGGCCCGCCATTGTCGGCGAGGAGAAGCGCTTTGGTCTCGACCCACTTGGTGGAATTGTTCTCCGTTTCGCGATGGACGAGCGTGACTTCCTTGCCGACATATTTCAGGAGGAGTTTGCCGGGATCGAGAAGATCGTATTCGTAATTCTGCTCGATGACGCTGAGATGCGCGGGCTCGGTGAGCGAACGGAAATGCACGGTCGCCGGATTGATCGAGGCGGCGACGTCTTCGAACTTCAGCGAGAAATCGCCCGTCGGCAGCGTGAGCTGGCGTACGTCGCGAACCAGAGCCACATTCGAGTTGTAAACCGTGACGTTGAGATCCACCTGATCTTTCTGAGTCGTGGAAGGAGTATCGGGCGCTGTCGGGGCCGGTGCAGCGTGGACGCGGCCGAAATGCCACTGCGACGGCGCGAACGCAGCTACGCCCGCGGCGAGCGCGAGGATGGCGAGTGTAGATTGGAACTTGTGTCGGATCATTCGATCCTCCCAATGTAATTGCAGCTCGATTTCATCTCGATACGTAGAACGAGGAAAAGAGGATTTCTTGCACTCAGCTAGCGCGACTTCTTGCCCTTCTTCCAGGATCGCCCGCCATTTTTGGTGGAGAATGTGGCGCCGTCACTCGCAGTAATGGTGGCGACGTTGGCATCCTGCGCAACGACAGAAACGAGATCTTTCGGCGTTGGCGATTTGACCCGCTGCCAGGTTTCGCCGTCCTCGGTGCGAAGAATCGCGCCGCCGCTGCCTACGACCCAGCAAATTTTCGGCGTGGGAGCGATCCCGGCGGCGAGCCGCAGCTCGGGCTCGGTGAGCTGCGCTTGCCAGGTGGCGCCGACATCGCGCGACAATTGAATTTCATCGGATCCCGCGACGCGCCAGAAAATGCTGGCGTCGGGCGTGGGAATCACGATGGGCTTCGATTGATCCTGTTTGAAACGCGAGGTTACCGCTTCGGCCTGCAGCGGCGCGGTTTTTTGCGTGGTGACGCCGGCCGCTGAGCGCCCGAGGTTACCGCCCGCAACACCGCCGACGGCGCCGCCAGGGGCGGCATTTTGACCGGTAGTGGCCTTATGCAGAGCGGGGGCGGGGGCGGGGGCGGGGGCAGGCGCGGCGGGGGCAGCGGCAGGTGGGGCCTTCTGAGCGGATCCGGCGACTTGGTCGGATTGAACTTCGATGGTCTCGTTCGCTGCCGGCGGTGTCGGCTGAGGCGCCGACGCGGGAGGCGTTGCCTGTGCATACGCGCCGCCTGCAGCCTCTCCGTGCGCAGCACCAACGCCAGAAGCGCCTCGCGTTCTTTCGGGCGCTGCGGGAGCTTTTTGCTTCGTCTCTGCGTCGCTCTCCTTGCGAGGTTTGGCCAGAGATTTAGCGTCTCCGGCCTGTTTGTCCGCGGGGACATCGAGTCGTCCTTCGCGGGTGTTCAGCGAATCCGTGTCCTTCCCCTGCGGCGAAGCTGGTGCTTCCGATTTTTTCGCCTGGGCACGCTCCGCCGGCTGCACTTCGACGGCCTGAGACACGGGAGGTAGCGCTGGCGGAGGCGCGGCTGCCGGAGCTCGACTCTGCGCGACCATCGGCGCGACGGAAGCAGTCTTCTGCGCTTCGAATGGCTTGCGGACCGTGACCCACGCGATGAATATTGTCAGAGCGGCGGTGACGGGCACGAGCAAGCGCCAATCCCAGAGCCATGCGAGCGGGCGAGAGCCGGAGGCCACGCGTTCGGGTTCTGCGCGGACGAGGTCTGCGAGCTGGCTGCGGCAATGCGCGCAATTTGAAACGTGCAAATCGCACGCGCGGATTTCCTCGGCGGTGAGCGTGCGTTCGTAATACGCCGCGAGCTGGCTGGCATCGAAGCAATCGGATTCCGGCGCAACCGGGCCGGACGCAAGTCCGCGCCGCAGCATGGCGCCGAATTCCCTGTCGTTGTCGCGCGGATTCATCCGGCCTTTCCCTTCACTTAGAACGATACTCCGGTCACATCTTGCAGCGCAAAGGCGTGCACGTGTTCATTCCTTCTTCGACAAAACGCGCGTGAGATCAAACGGCCATTCTTCGCGCGCGTATTCATAGCAAAGCTGCACCTGGGCTTCGCTGAGCCGCTTCTTTCCGCGCAGCGCTGCGTCCACCTGGTGATGAAGATCGCGGCGGGCGCGGTCGAGTTTGCGCGAGACCGTGGCTTCGTGTTCGCCGACGAGGCGGCCTATTTCGGCGAGCGTGAGATCTTCAATGTAATAGTAGGAAAGGCGCAGACGATCGTGCGGCTCGAGAGCGGCCAGGGCTTCGGAGAGCACGGCCTGCAGCAGCGCGAGATAGCGGCCGCGTTCCGGGTCAGATGCATCGTTCGGCGGGGCCACCGGCTCGGTTACCGGGCGTGGGTCATCGTCGCTGGCGGGGGCATCGAGAGAATCAGTGCGGCGCGTGCGGCGAAGCTCGTTGACGTGGCGCTGCGCGAGAATGGCGCGAAGCCAGGTGCCCAACTTGCTGCGGCCGTGGAAATAATCGAAGAGAGTGCGGCGGCGGCCTTCGCGAGCTTCGAGGCCATAGAGTTCGGCGTAGAGCGAATCGGCCAGGTCGCGGCCGGCGGATTCGCCGGCGATGGCGCGAGCGGCGCGATAAAGCTCGGCGCGATACCTCGAGATGAATTCTTCCCAGGCGCGCGAATTACCGGCGCCGCAGGCGCAGGAGAGAGCGAGATCGGGGAGATTCAGCGATTCTAGATAGGTATTGATTTCGCGCGCGGCCGGTTGCGCACCGCGAAATCGCGACGCGGCGCTGCGTTCCAATGCTTCGCGAAATGCTTCCACGCTCAGCGCCCAATCCGCAGGCGCGGCAGCGAGCTTGTAGAGCCGCTCAGCGGTGGATGCGAATTCGGGCGCGAAGCGCAACGGCGTCGGCAATTTGCAGGCTCCGGGGCCGGGTCGAAATCCCGATGATAGATGATACCTGAGAGGACACGCGAGTTGTCCGAAACGTCGGTCGTGTCCTAATTTCGAGATGGGAAGGGACGGGACGTGTCGCGATGGCGCAAGACTGCACGGGAGCTGCTTCAGGGGCCCAGCGCTAAAGCGCATCGTCACACACGATGCTTTTTCGGAGCGCTAAAGCGCTCCTCCCCCGCATGAATGCGGGGGCTCCCACCAAGATTTGGGAACTCCCGGCCGATTTGACTTCCCTCGAACGGCTTTCTACGATTCTTGTGAGATGTACGCCTGCCGCGAGTGCGAACAGCCCTTGAATCAAGCGACGGAGGTTTGCCCGTACTGCGGTGCGGATTTAACAGCGGCTGCGTTGGAGGAAGCTGGGACAGCGAAGAAAAAGTCCCGGCTTGGAAAGTCCGTGGCGGTCTGGGGAATTTTGATCGCTTCAGTGTGGGCGATCGTGTGGTTTGTGCTGCCGCCGCGGCCCGAGGCTTCGAAGGGCGAGGCGGAGAAAAGCGCGCTCGCAGCGCTCGCCGATGTGCGCGGGGCGCTCGCGTCGTATGCAGCCGCGACCGGAGATTATCCGCCGTCCATCGAGCCGCTGGGCGCGCCCTCACGGTCTGCGATTCAGACGGCTCAAAGTGCGGGGTACGAAATTCAATATGCGCCGGCGAACGCCGATGACTCCGGGCGCATCAAGTCTTTTGTGTTGCTGGCGCGACCTGGAAATTTCGGCTACCGTAATTTCTATACGGATGAAACCGGCGTGATTCACGCTACCAGCGCGAATCGCGCGGCCACGCCGCAGGATCCTGAATTTCGCTGAGTCACGATGATAAATCGTCAACCGCAGTGCATGCCGAACCGATGATGCGATGCGCGATAACGCGTCTCGCGCTGATCAGCATCGTCTTGGCTGGGGGCGCCTCGGCGCGAGCTTTTGAGAATCCCCTCAAGAAAGCCGAATGTCGCGGATGCGGCGACGGAATCTGCCATGAAGCGCAGAACGACCACGACGCGATGGACCATCAATCGATGGACCAAGACGCGATGGACCACAGCGCGATGGGACACGACCATCCGGCGACGCTGATCGGAACAATCCTGCATCACGCCGATTCGGGTACCGACGTTGAACCTGCTTCGCTGGCGCATCAGGCCTGGATGCTCACGCGCGGCAAGTGGGATTTTATGGTTCACGGCGTCGCTTTCGTGAACGATATTCAGCAGAGCGGGCCGCGCGGCGGCGATAAATTTTTCGGCGAGAGCTGGTTCATGGGATCGGCGCAGCACGACGCCGGGCCCGGCAAATTTACGGCGCGCGCGATGCTGAGTCTCGATCCGGCGCTGATCTCCGAGCGCCGCTATCCGGAGTTATTTCAGCTCGGCGAAACTGCGTTCGGAAATCCGATCGTCGACGGCCAGCATCCGCACGATTTTTTCATGGAGCTCGCGGCAATCTACGATTGGAAAATCGGCGAGCACAGCTTGTTTTCGTTCTATGCCGCGCCGATAGGCGATCCTGCTCTCGGGCCGCCCGCATACGCGCATCGCGCGTCTGCCAGCGAAGATCCACTCGCCGTTCTCGGCCACCACATGCAGGATTCCACGCACATCGCCGATGAAGTTGTCACCGCGGGGTACGCCTATCGCTTCGTGCGCTTCGAACTTTCCGGCTTTCACGGCCGCGAGCCCGATGAGAACCGCTGGAACATCGATGCCGGCGCGATCGATTCCTGGGCGGCGCGGCTTACGGTGAGCCCGACTCCGAATTGGAGTGGCCAATTCTCGCTCGGGACGCTCAAAAGTCCGGAGGCACTGAGCCCGCAGGAAGATTTGAGGAAGATGACAGCATCGGTCGAATACAATCGCCCGATTTCGCGAGGAAGCTGGGCTTCATCGCTCGTTTGGGGAAGAAACCGATCGCTCGTGACCGGCGAAGTGCTGAATAGCTACTTGCTCGAATCCACTCTGCACTTTCTTTCGCACAACGCGGTCTGGGTACGAATCGAAGACGTTGACCGGACCAATCTGCTACTGCTCGGAGAAATTCCTGAGCCAGCAGGCTTCCAAGAACATTTTCTCGCGCGGGTTCAGGGTTATACGGCGGGATACGATCGCGAATTCCCCGTGCTGCCGCATTTCTCGACAGCAATTGGCGCGCAGGCGACGTTCTACGGCAAGCCCGAATCATTCGACGCAATCTACGGCGCGCACCCGATGGGCTTCGTCGCGTTCGTCCGGATTCGGCCTGAGAGCTCTTCGCGCTAACCCGGCGTCCCCGCGATGAGCCGACGCCGCTTCGCCCGGCCGGGTCACCTCGGGAATGTTATACTTGGTGGGCAGCCTCGAATTGTTCAGCCCCATTTCCGCGGAGAGGTGCTGGAGTGGCCGAACAGGGCTGCCTGCTAAGCAGTTACACCCCAAAAGGGTGTCGGGGGTTCGAATCCCCCCCTCTCCGCCAGATTTGCTGCAGGGTGTCGGCTGGGTCTTCTGGGAGAATTTCCGCTGGGGCAACTTTCTCGCGATTCCGCCGCCGAATTATTTTAGACCGCCAGGCTTCCTTCGATGTGCTGGAGGCAATCCTCGTTCGATTTACGGCTGCGCGAAAAACTGATAGGACACAAGTCGCGGCGACGATGTAGGCATAGGCGCGCGCATTCGAACCGCAGCGGCCGCCAAATGGTGTCATGCCCGCCACAATATTTGAAGAGTTGAAATCCGGGGTGACTCGGACACTCAACGCAGAGAAGTAGCAGCGAGGATCGACTCACGCAGGCCGTCAAGCTGGCCGCGCGTGACGCACGCGCCTGCCCGATTCCGGAGAATTCCTAATTATTCCGGTCGCGTCGCGCCGCCGGTCGCAGCCGCCAGGGGGCGCGGGGCCCGCCAGCCCCGTGCCCGGCCGCCGACATTTCCCTCTCGCGGCCCGTCCGCCTCCAGCTAAAGAAAGCTACGAATGCTCCCAGCGACCAAAACATGGCTCCGCCGAGCAGCGCCAGCGTTCCGCCCGGCAGCGAATTTGTCGATGCGTCGTAAATCATGAACGAACCGAATGCAAGCATTGCGACTGAAAGAACGATGCAGATCGGCCGGTATTGGTCTATGGTCATGTCCGATTCCTGATCCGCACGATTCCAATCTCGCCACTGCACTCGCGCCACGGAGCGCGACACATCTCAAGCCATTTCCACTGCGTAGTTCTTTTTCAATCGCCCGCGCTCCTGAAGGCAGACTTTTTTTGTCGCGGGTTTCGAATAAGGTTCTTTGAGAGCGGCGTTGCAGTTACAAGCGGCGAGACTTCGGCTACCTATATTCCTGCAAATCCTGATACCCCCCAACGTCCAATATTTTCACCCACACTTCCAGTAGTCCCATTCCGGCGTCTTAAATTGCTCGCCCTTACAAGCAGGCTGATGATTGCGCCTGAACTCTTGGGTTCTAAACTCGACTCTCGAGATAGCCGCGCGATTCATGAGGCTTGCGGACTGTGCCTAGCGATTGCTCCCACAGGGATGCGGCTGCAGTCTTGTGATCGGCATCCTCGGATCGCGCGAGAATTTCCCAAGCAGAGAGGCGCAATCGGGATCTAGTACCCTACCGATGCATCACGGCTTCCTTCTGCACGAAGTTGAACCGATCGATCCGTCCGGCGCAGACACTTCTGCGGTAAATCGAACTTCTGTAATTTGATCACCTCTGTTAAGGAAGCCCCGAAGTGCAGCGCTGCGACCGTCGTTTGACGTCTCTCGATATCTGCTTGGGATTAGAAGCAAAGCCCGTATTTATACTGATTGCGTCTACCTTCGCCAATAGCTTAAACGCGTACGGTCGGCGGGCTTCCCGACTCAGCTCCACCTTGCCGACACTAAATCTCGGAGGAAAATCAATGAGTAAATTGCATTTGCAGCTTGTGTCTTTGGCTTTGCTGTTGGGCCTGAGTTCCTTCTGCGCCACCAAAGGTGCCAGTCACCAGGGGCAAGTCCGCACTTCTCAACCAGCTGCCCTTCTGGCGAACGGGCATCTGAACTCGTCCGCCATCGTTCCCGATGGTGGCGATCCCGTTCCCGAGCCAATCCCTCTGCCACGCCCAAAGTTCGCTAATCACGCGACCGGCAACCTTCTCGCCGACGGCGGCGATCCCGTTCCCGAGCCGATCCCTCTCCCACGCCCAAAGTTCGTTAATCACGCGACCGGCAACCTTCTCGCCGACGGCGGCGATCCCGTTCCACCGCCAATCCCTCTACCGGGCGCTCCCAAGCCACCGACGAAGCCGCCGTCGCTGAGTAATCATCCAGCTGGCGTGCTCCTGGCCGATGGCGGCGATCCCGTTCCTGAGCCGATTCCGCTGCCCCGGCCTCACGTGGTTTAACACCTAATGCTCGACCATCCCGGGGGAAGGATGTTTCCCATCCTTCCCTCGATTCATGCTAGCATCCCGGCTCAGTGCAGTGATCCCAGTTGAGTCCAGCCCAGTTCCCGCTCACGTCCTTTGGATCGCCACCATCTCGTTTGAAGTGTTGCTGCTCGCGCGTACCATCCGAACAAACCTTTTCGCAAAATTTCCGGTGTTTTACACCTACGTTTTATTCGTTCTTCTACAGTCCGTGGTGAGATTTACGGTTTATCACTGGTATCCGCAGCGCTACCGGGATTTATATTGGTTACTGAGTTTGTCGGCGTGGTTGTGGGATGCGGAGTCCTCTTTGAAATCTATCGAAGGGGTCTGGCACCATACCCGGGAACGGCACGCTTGGCACGAAACGTGCTCGCACTGGTGTTTGTGTTCGCGGCCGGAAAAGCGCTGGCCGGAGCTGTGCGCGGCGGTCTCTGGTTGCCATCGCGAACCACCGCGGAACTGGAACGCAACCTTCGGGCCGCCCAGGCCTTCGCCATACTGGGACTAGTAATTTTACTACTTGCATATTCCATCCCACTTGGTAGAAACTTACGGGGTATACTCGTGGGGTACGGCTTGTTTATCGCTACCAACCTCGCCGATTTGGCGATGTTGGCGTCCCCTGGAAACGAGTTTCAGCGCTTGTGGTCTTATTCGCAACAGGCGTTTTACTTGGTTGTACTTTGCATTTGGGCCGTGTCACTATGGACGCCTTCGCCGCAGCCGGGCTTGGCGTCACGCCCGGAAGTTGCGCCGAGCTATGAGGAAGCTGAACGGAAGACGCGCGATCGCTTGAAACGCATTCGAATACTCTTTGGCCGGAAGAAGGATCGCTGAGAATGAGTGAAGGGGCTTCCATCGTCGCTCTAGTTTTGCTGGCTGTGGTGGTAGTTGCGGGCTTGATTCTTCTGTGGCGCAAGCCCGCCGGCGCGCTCGATGAATTCGACCAAGCGGACCGCAGCCTTCTCCCAGGAGACGGCCAATGGGCCGAGTGTCCGCGCGCGACAATTGACCACATCTTCGGCACCGGCGATTTGGGTTTTGTGCGCGCCAAGGGTTCCGATCGATTGTGCCGCGCGTTTGAGAGAGATCGCCGGCAAATCGCGCTGAATTGGGTTTGGAGCGCCTTTGACGAAACTCATCGAATCATGGCCCGCCATTTTCGCGCCGTCCGCAGCAGCCCCGATCTCAGTAACAGCCTCGAAGGCAAGCTCGTCGCGGAAGTCCTTCTCCACCAGATCTTGTGCTTGATGTTGGTCGCTGCGATCCGCCTAGCCGGCCCCGAAGGGCTGGCGCGTTTGGCCGGCGCCGTCGGCAATCTGCGACGTCAAGTCGGAATTGTTGTCGAGGGATTCCCCGCTTCCGCGGGCGGCGATTTCTCCAAAGATTCTGGCCTTCACATCCATAACTGAGGACAGCCTTCGCCTTGACCTCCATGCCCTCCGCGCTACCAACCAGTACCGTGGATGCAGCCCACGCGGACCTGCAGCGCCGCACTCTCTCGAAAATCCAGGGCAACTTTGCGCGGCTCATTTATCTCGCCTCCATGCGCGATTACAATTCAGCCCGCTACTATCATTCCGGCCTGGCCGATCGCTATTCGCCCAATGTCGCCGAGAAGGCTCTCGAATTGGCGCATCGCGAAGTGTTCCGCGAACTGGCCACTTCCGCCCTGGCCGATCTCGCGCACGAACTCGAACTCTACATGCACTCGACTCGCGAAAATCCTTCGGATTTTTTCCGGGCCTGGCAGGACGTCGAGCCGTTTCGCGTGGTTGTGCCTATCGGCACACATCCCACCAGCGCGGCTCTATTTATCTCAAATGTCAGGTTCGCTTTGGCAGTACTGCGGTCGAATCTGAAGTCCCCGCAGGATCATTGAGCCGCATCGCCACCGCGGTCACTCGACCCACGATTTCCGCTTCCGCCCCGTAAACGAATCGCCGGGTCTTGCAGTGCGAAAGCGGATGCGGCATTAGCAGCAATTCCCTATCTTGAATCTCGCACCACGAACAAGCGTATCCATCCCGCAATTCGACGAAGTAAATCGGCCGGTCGTATTCCGTGCGCCACGGCACAGCCTGAAATTTGCGAAGCTCCGTATCGATCTGCACGAACGAGCCCGGCCGCAACAGCGGATACATGCTCAAATCCTGCAACCCGATATAGCCATATTTTCCGTGCCGAATATCGAGGCGCTGAATCAACGCAATCGGAACATCTCCCCAGATCTCGACCATCCGCGACAGCAAATTCGTGTTGTCCAGGTTGAACCCGCGATCGAACTGAATCGGAAACGACACCGTCTTCTCGGGATCGGGATCCTCAACGGTCACCAGGTGCGTGTTGGGCAGACGCGCGGCAAGCTGGCGCTGCGGCAACCTCTGCAAATCCACGCCAAAGAGCGCCACCAAATCCGTAAACTTGAAGCGATAAATGCTGCTCAGGCTGTACAGCTTGAAAATACTCGGTACCGAACTGGAATTCTCGAGCTGCGAAAGCCACGGATTCGAAATCGCGAATTCCGGATTGCCCTCCAACTCGGCGATTTTTTGGCTTTCCTCGGCCACTTCGCGCACTGTGATCCCAAGACGCAGACGAATATCGCGCAACTGCTCTCCCGGCTTGCGAATGCTTGGTACCATGGCCCCAGATGGTACCCTGAGACTGCACGCATCGCAAACCCCGGCCGGACCGAATTGGGAATTTGACTTCGGGGAACTTCTGCAGGGGTAGTACCATCTAATTTCTTACCAGACAGTATGATTGAAAGCCCCGAACCCGCCAGGCCAAAACTTACCGCGAAGCAGTTCTGGCTTTACACCTCGCCTATCCTCGCGCTGCTGCTCGTCTATGTCGGATGGGTAATGCTCGCCAGGTGGCAGGAGAACCAGCAGTTGGAAGAAAAAGCCGCGCAGGAAGCCCGCGCGCGAGAGCGATCGGATGCCGAGCGCACGGTTGAAACGCTTGGCGGCAACGAATTCAATATTCTCAGCTTCTATGCAACTCCGGGAACGATTCGCCGCGGCGAATCCATCCAGCTCTGCTACGGTGTCTCGAACGCCAAAACGGTAACGCTCGACCCGCCAGTAGCCGAAATGTGGCC
Organism: uncultured Acidobacteriota bacterium; assembly: GCA_963707165.1. Taxonomy (GTDB): domain Bacteria; phylum Acidobacteriota; class Terriglobia; order Acidiferrales; family UBA7541; genus Palsa-147. Next base: position 66,832 of record CAVPPO010000005.1, read on the forward strand.
GTCAGTTAGCCGCTGCATCAACCTCTCCCCCACGAAAACAACGAACTACACGCTAACCTCCACCGACGCCCAGGGAAACAAGAAAACCGTCTCCCTCGAAGTAAAGGTCAACTGATCGCACAGAATCTGCAGCTACCCGGGAGTCATCACGCGAAAACAATCAAGCGCTTCGAGAGCGTCAGGCCATGAATCGACGGTTTGCGAGAAGAATCAAAACGTTGTCATCCTGAGCGAAGCGAAGAGCCTGTCCCGAGTCCCTCGAGGGAATCTCAGCGTCCAATGTTTGCTAGCGTTCGCACTATCAAGACACATCGGAATCCGCCGCGTGATCGCCGGATTTGCCGTTTTTCGGCAAACTGGCGCAACACGGCACACACTCGCACGCACTATTCACAATTTATGAGGGATATTTTCGCAGCCGCTCGCCGCCGCTACTAATGCTTCGGCCGGCTGGGGCTTTCGTCCAGCTCGTGGTAGATGAAATATCCGCCGACCCCGGCGCCGACGGCCGCCGCAGATAGCAAGATCAGAACAAGAAGCTTCTTCCGGTTTCGCACCGCGGGAATCGTTCCCGAGCCGTTCTTCCCGCCGCCCTGATCCTGCGCATCCACAATCTGCACGCGATAGGATTGGCCGTCTCCGATCGAATGTGTATCGCCGTCGATCGAAATATCAAACGGTCCGCGGAAGCTCGTCACCACCAGCTCATTCGCGCCCACGATCGTCACGCGTCCATGCGACGCCTCGCCCGAACGCGATCGCACCGTCGCTCCCAGCGCGCTCAACTCGACGATATCCGATGATCCCGAAGCAAATCCGGCTGTGCCACGTTCGAGTGCAGCGTGAATTCCGCTCGGAGAATCTTCCAGGCGTGAACTGCTCGCGGACATCAAATAGAGCTGCGCGGTTCCGGCTCGCAGGCGGATCGACCCCGTCGAATCCGTGTCAAGCGTATCGCCGGGATAAACCGTCGCTCCCACAGCCGCCGCCGCGCGGTCCAGCCTCGCCGCCTGCGACTGCGTCACGGTTCCCAGCGGCTTTTCCGCCGCTCCCGCGATAGGCAGGTTCACCAGCGTCCCAATCAACACCGCTGTCAGACATGCGCGAAGTGCAAATCGCACATTCCACCTCCAAGAGGGCCAGAAGTAATCTAAGCCTGAGAATGTAACGTGTCAATCACTCTCTTCCGGTCAGTTATCCCCCTGCAAAAGCCCAGCCGCCACTCCCAACCAAGCGAAGCGCCGGGTGCCCCACGCGCCGTACTAGCGCGTGGGGTTCTTGCACGCAAGCTAGAATGCGTCCGCCACCCGCCAGCTCCGTGAAGCACAAACCCCTTACTCCCCCGCCCCAGCCTTTTTCAAAGACTCCTCGCGAATCCCCTTAAACTCCGCATTTGCCTTCCACTCGGGCATCGTCTTCGCATTCGCCACGCGATATCCCACCAAAAAATAAAGCTGGCAATCCTCCACCGCCCCGCTCAAATCCCAATCCTCCTTAATCTTGTCGCTAGGCTTGTGGTAATCCTCCGCCGTAAATTTCTGCCGCGTCTTCATCCCCCAACCCTCCGGCTTGCCGATAAAATCCACGCCCGCATCGGGATCAAACGCCGGCACGCCGACTTTCGCAAAGCTGAAATGATCCGAGCGATAATAAAATCCCTTCTCCGGCTCAGGATCAGGATCGACGCGCCGCCCCTGCTCCCGCGCCACCGCCGCCACCACATCATCCAACGTAGATTTCCCATTCCCCACCACAGTAATGTCGCGCGTCCGCCCCCAAACATTCATCCCGTCCATATTGATGTCCGCGGCCGTAAAAGCAATCGGATAGAGCGGGTGTTCCGCATAGTATCGCGAGCCAAGCAATCCCTGCTCTTCCGCCGTCACCGAGAGAAACAGCATCGTCCGCTTCGGCGGCACCTTCAATTGCTTGTAAGCCCGCGCAATCTCCAGCAGCGCCGCCGATCCCGAAGCGTTGTCCAGCGCCCCGTGATAAATCTTGTCTCCATTCACCTCCGGCCCGATCCCGAAGTGATCCCAATGCGCAGTGTAAACGACGTACTGATTCTTCAATTTCGCATCGCTGCCAGTCAGCTTGGCGATCACGTTGTGCGATTCAATCGGCTGCAACTTGTTGTGAATCTCGATGCTCGCCTTCATCCCCAGCGGCATAGGCTTGAAATCCGCGCTCACAGCTTTTTGTTTCAGCGTCGCGAAATCAAGCCCCGCAGCGTGAAACAGCGCCTCCGCCTCCTCGTGCGTGATCCAACCCTCCACCGCAACGCGATTCATATTCTTATTCGCCGAAGCCAGATCGAACTGCTCCCCGCTCCAGCTATTGCGCACCACTTCCCACGGATATCCAGCCCGCGCCGTCTCGTGCACAATAATGCAGCCGGCCGCTCCGAGCTGCGCCGCCTTCTCGAATTTGTAAGTCCACCGCCCGTAGTAAGTCATAGCCTTGCCGCCAAACATCTTCTCGTCCGCCACCGGCGGATCGTTGATCAGCACCACAATCACTTTCCCGCGCACGTCCACGCCCTTGAAGTCATCCCACTTATACTCAGGCGCCTGCACGCCGTACCCGACAAACACCATCTCCGCATTGTCCAAGCTCACCGAATCCACCATCCGCTTGGTCCAAGCCACAAAATCCTTCTCAAACGCAGCATGAAGCGTCTGATCGTGCCCGGAAAAAGTAAGCTCCATCGCAGGATCAGGCTTGATCCCAACCAAAGGAACTTTCTGCAAATAAGTCCCGTCAGGATTCCCAGGCTCCAACCCAAACTCGCGATACTCCTTCTCCAAATAAGCGATGCTCAAATCTTCACCCCGAGTCCCAGGCCCTCGCCCCTGAAACTCATCCGAAGAAAGCGTCTTGATGTGCGCAAGAATCTGCGAAGCCTCAAACGACTTCACCCCATCATCAGCCGGACTCTGCGCCAAAACCGGCGCAAAAAAACCAACGCCGGCAGCCACAATCACCGCCAAACAAAAAATCAATCCCCGCCCACCCACAAATTTACAATTCATCCCACTCTCCCGTAGGGGAGGGTCTTCAGACCCTCCCGCTGTTCGGCTCCAGTCTTTCGCCAATAGTCGAGTTTAAATCTGCACCAGCCGGCTCAACCATGCAAACCCTCAACTCTCAAGCTTGTACTTCGTGGAAGCCAGCACATAAAGCCTCCGCCACACAAACCGATTGATTGTCACCACCATCGCCGCCATCAAAAGCGTAGCCGCAAGCAATACGCGCGAGCTTCCACTATCCGTCGCGCTGCTGATCACCGCCCCAAGCCCAACAGTCGAAAACGTCTGCCCGTGAAAATGAAAATATTCCGCCACAATGCTCGCATTCCAAGCCCCGCCCGAAGCCGTAACCAACCCTGTGACCAAATAAGGAAAAATCGCCGGCAAAAAAAGCTCCCGCCACTTCTCCAACTTCCCGAACTGGAATATCCCGCACACTTCTTTCAAGTCCGATGGAATCGCCGAAGCCCCGGCAATCACATTGAAAAGGATGTACCACTGCGTCCCCAGCAAAAGCAGCACGATCGACCCAATCCCCAACCCGCCGCCCACGCGAATCAGCAAAAGCAGAATGATCGGAAAAAGCGCCGTCGCAGGCACGGAAGCCGCGATCTGCGCGATCGGCTGCATCACCGCCGAGAGCCGCGGATTCAACCCAATGATGACTCCAGCCGGAATCGTCCACAGCGCCGCGAGAACCAGCGTGAACTCCACGCGCAGAAACGTCGCCCCAGCTCCCACAAAAATGCTGCGGATTTCCGCGCCCGCTGACCGTCACCAGCAGCGCAGTCATCCTAATAAACTCATACCCGATGCCCAGCACCAAAAGCGTGAGCACAACCCGCCCAATCATTTTCCGAACTTTCCCCGCTGCTCCGCCCTCGCGTTCCTGCGACGCGCCTCTGGCAAAGTACAAGCTCAAGCGTTCCCGCATCGGCCGCACCGACACCTGCGCCACCAGCGGCACAATCTTCGACCGCCGCAGAAAATCCAGCACGTAAGAATGCGGCGACTCGATCGCTTCCACTTGCTCGAATTTGAATTTCTCCGCCCAGGCAATGATCGGCCGCCAGATCAACTGGTCCATCAGCACGATCACTCCCACCATCGTCACCACTCCCCAAATAATCGCCCGCGTATCCCCGGCATTCGCCGCCGTCTGCAAATAGGAACCCAGCCCGGCCAAACGCAAATCGCGGTTTTGCAGCACGAACATTTCGCACGCCATCAGGAAAAACCATCCGCCCGCCACCGACATCATCGAATTCCACACCAGCCCAATCGTCGCGAACGGCAGCTCCATCTGCACGAATCGCTGCCACCAGCTCCAGCGGTAAATCTCCGCCACTTCGCGCATCTCCCGCGGAATCGATTTCAGCGAGGAATAAAAGCTGAACGTCATGTTCCACACCTGCCCGGTAAAAATCAGCAGGATGGAACCCAGCTCGATCCCGAATTGCCGCGTCGGAAAAAGCGCCACCATAGCCAGCATCACGCCGGGCAAAAAACTCAGCACCGGAATCGACTGCAGCGTGTCGAGCAGCGGAATCAGGAAGCGCTCGGCCTTCGCGTTGTACGCCGCAACGTATCCGTAAATGAGAGTGAAAATCAGGCTAACGAAATACGCGAGCATAATTCGCAAAAGCGAAAACATCGCATATTTCGGCAGCGCCCCCAGCGAAAGCTGAATCTCCGGCCGCGTGCTGACCGGCGCGATCCAATAATGAGTGAGTGACAGCAGCGCATAGAACGACGCCAATCCCGCAAAAATGATCGGCAAATCCCGCAGCATCGAGGGAACGCCCGCCGGCAACTTTCCCCACGCCGGAACTCTGGATACCGGATTTTCCGGACTCGTCATTCAGCGGCCGCTCTCAATTCGGTTTTCCGGTTGGCGCGGCGTGATAAAGCCGCAGCCGGTCGTTCTCCGAATCGTATTCGAAGATTTCAGCGTACCGGCCCCAGTTCAATGCCGTATCGACCTGCTTCTTCGTTTCTTCCTCGGGAATGTATTCATCGAGAATGTCGTGGAAGAATTCGATCGGCATGGCGTGATCCGATTTGCTCTCGAGCGTGGTCTTGATCTGCTGCAGCAGCCCGACGTGCGCAAGAATCGCCTCGCGGAACAAAATCTTGCGCGAGCGGATGTCCGCTTCGGCGAATTCCTTCCCCTTCGCCGTGATCACCACATCTCCCTCCCTCACGGTCACAAATCCCAGCAGCACGCCCGCATCAATGATCGGCAGCAAATCGTCCACTTCCAGCAGCAGCTCCTCGGCGATGTGATACATGTCCTCTTCGCCCTTGCGATCGTTCAATAGCTCCAGCAATCCCGCCACGCCGCCCGGCCGCGCATGCGGAAGCATCTGCGGCCGCGGCTTTCGCACACCCGCCGTCGCCGAAGGCGGCGCGAGATCCAGCTCCGGCTGCGTCATCACTTTGTAGATGTAGTCCACGTACAGAACAAATGTCGGCGACTTGCGATCCCGCGGCTGGCGCAGCGGAATGTGAAAGTCCGCGCGGATTTTCGCCGGGTTGCGCCCGAGCACGATGATGCGATCGGCCAGCAAAACCGCTTCCTCAATATTGTGCGTCACCAGAAAAATCGCCCGCGTGGGAATTTTCTTCGCCAGCCACAGCTCCATCAGTTCGCCGCGCAGGTTCTCCGCCGTGAGCACGTCCAGCGCCGAGAACGGCTCGTCCATGAACAAAATCTCCGGCTCGACTGCCAGCGCCCGCGCAAATCCCACGCGCTGTTTCATTCCGCCCGACAATTCCTTCGGATAAGCCGTCTCGAAATTCTTCAATCCCACGGAATCCAGCGCATGAAGAGCCCGCTTCCGCCGCTCCTCCTGCGCCATCCCGCGCGCCAGCAGCGGCGTCTCCACGTTTTCCAGCACCGTAAGCCACGGGAACAGCGCGAAGCTCTGAAACACAATCGCCACATTCGGCCGGCACTCGCGGCATCGGCGTATCGTGCCACAGCACTTCTCCGCCCGAGGGCAGCATCAACCCGGAAAGCATTCTCAGCATGGTGGATTTGCCCGAGCCCGATGGGCCAAGCAGCGCCACGATGCTGTCCGCCTCGATCGACAAATCCACCGGCGCGATCACCTGAATCTGCCGCCCATCCGGCTGCTGATAGCTCTTCTCGATTTGCCGCGCCTCGATGATGTGCTTCGGCGCAACGCGGCCGGACGATCGCCGCGCGCCCTTCCGCAGGCTTCAGCCGTAGGAATGGCCGCCTCTGCCCCGGCGACGCGCGTCGCCTCCAACTCATTCATCAAGCTCTGCCACGCCTCTTCAGGCAGCGCGTCGAGAAAAAGATCGCGATCCGCCGGATTCATCGCGTCCACGATCAAATGCATCTCCTGCGCGGGACGCGAGTGCAGACAGCACGTAAGCGTGAAAATAAGTGAAGCACCCAATCAAGGAGGCCGCGAACGCAACCGGCATCGCGCGAAACAACGCCCGCTGCTCTTCAAACGGCAGCGTCATCATGAAATCAGCGACAACCGCAGCGTCCGCCTCGACCAGGATGCCCACCGCAGCATTCCAGCGCCCCTGGCTGCAAAGATCCCGCACCGTCTCAATCCGAGCGAGAGTCATAAAGCGCTATAGGCTACTACGAATTCACGCAAACGCCCTCGAATCGGTAGCAGCCCCCGCAATTTTTGGGTGGTAGCCCCCGCACGCACGCCGCAAGAGCATTTGAATTTTGGTGGGAGCCCCCTCATTCATGAGGGGGAAGGAGCGCGGTATAAACCGGGGACATGCCTGACAGATTGAACCGGGCAGATTCCTGACACTGCAAGCGATAGGGCGTGTAGAACGGTGGCATGCCCTGGAAAGCGAGCAGTGCCATGGAAGAGCGAGTGCGGTTTGTGTTCGAACAGCAACGTGGTTTGCATACGATGACAGAGTTGTGTGCGATCTACGAGATCACGCGGGAGACCGGTTACTACTGGCTGCGGCGATACCAGCAGGGAGGGCTGGAAGCGCTGTCAGATCGTAACCGGGCTCCGCGACAACATCCCAACCAGACGCCGGAGGAAATCGCGGCAGCGGTGCTGGAGTTGCGGCGCGCGCACATGAGTTGGGGGCCGCGCAAGTTGAAGCGCGTGCTGGAGAGAGAAGAACCGCAACGGCGGTGGCCGGCAGCGAGCACCATCGGCACGCTGGTGGCGCGGGAAGGATTGGTGGTGGCGCGGCGCAAGCGGCGGCGCGTGGCGGCTTACACGCAGCCGTTTGCGTCGGCGGATGCGCCGAACCGCGTGTGGTGCGCGGACTTCAAAGGATGGTTTCGCACCGCGGACGGCGAGCGCATCGATCCGCTGACGATCACCGACGCTTGCAGCCGCTATCTGTTGCGCTGCCAGTGCGTGGAGAAGATGGATTACGAACGAGTGCGGGCGATCTTCGAGGCGGCGTTTCGCGAATGCGGGCTGCCCGGGGCCATCCGCACGGATAACGGAGCGCCGTTTGCGTCGCGAGCGGTGGCGGGGCTTTCACGTCTGGCGGTGTGGTGGATGAAGCTGGGGATCGTGCCGGAGCGCATCGCGGCGGGACATCCGGAACAAAACGGACGGCACGAGCGCATGCATCGCACGCTGAAGCAGGAAACGGCGTCGCCGCCGGCAGCGCACGGCCGGGCACAGCAGCGGGCCTTCGATCGTTTTCGGCGGGAGTACAACGAGCAGCGACCGCACGAAGCGCTGGGGATGGAAACACCCAGTGCGGTGTACACGCCATCGGCGCGAGCGTATCCAGCGCGCGTGGCGGAACCGGAATACGGCAGCGCGCTGCGGGTGCGGCGCGTACAGCACCGCGGCTGGTTTCGCTGGAAGAGCCAGGAAATATTCCTGAGCGAAACTTTGAGGGGGGAAAGTATTGGCTTGCTGCCGATGGACGAGCGGTTCTATACCGTCTACTTCGCGGCGTTTCCGATCGCGCGCTTCGACGGTCACCAACTGAGGATCGTGCCGCAGTCCCAAGGGAGTAATTTCAGCGCGGGTGCAGGGGAAGGGGAAGCTTCCCCTTCCCCTGCACCCCATCCCCTCCCGGCAACGGAGGAAAAAGTGTCAGGAATGTGCCCGGTCTAAAATGTCAGGTATGATCCCGGCCATTCCGCGCTTCAGCGCTCCGGGAACAGCCCACCGAAAAACCATGCGCTTTAGCGCTGGGAATTTCGCATCGCTCACGAACCGGGAACCCAACCGTCAGATTCATTGTGCCCAGCGCGCCGGACGCGTAGAATACGCAGGCCCGAGACCCACATCGCTGATTCTGGCTTGCCTCAATTACCGTGCGCGGGTCCGCAGCAAATCAACGGCTACGATAGACTTCGGAGGAGTGCGGATGAGATTGCTTCGTCGATTCTTGTGTGTAGCGATTGCAGCGCTGGCCATCCCCGTTCTAGCTCAGGCGCAGGATATGCAAGAAGGCCGCCTGCTGCGCTTCCCCGACGTTTACAAAGATAAAATCGTATTCAGTTACGCCGGAGATCTCTGGCTAGTCCCCACCAGCGGCGGTATCGCCCGGCGCATCACCACCAATCCGGGACTCGAGCTCTTCCCGAAATTCTCTCCCGACGGTTCGCACATCGCCTTCACCGGCCAATATGACGGCAATCCCAACGTCTACACCATTCCCTCCGAAGGCGGCGAGCCCAAGCAATTGACCTTCGAAACTCCCGCCATCGTTTTGCCCGAACGCATGGGCATGGAAAATGAAATCATCAACTGGATGCCCGATGGCAAGAGCATCCTCTTTCTCTCCCGCCGCGAAACTTTCAATTCTTGGTTCGGCCGCCTCTTCACCGTGCCCATCGAAGGCGGCCTTCCCGCGCGCCTCCCCATCGACAAAGGCGGCCTCACTTCCTTCTCCCCCGACGGCAATCAAATCGCCTTCAATCGCATCTTCCGCAATTTCCGCACCTGGAAGCGTTACACCGGCGGCATGGCCCAGAGAATTTCCATCTACGATTTCAAGACCAATCACTACGAGCAAATCGACAGCGACTATCAGGGCGTGGACACTTTTCCAATGTGGCGCGGCGACACCATCTATTTCGACTCCGATCAAGGCCCCGATCACCGCATGAATCTCTTCGCCTACAGCACCAAGACCAAGCAAATCCGCCAGCTCACTCATTTCACCGAATTCGATGTGAACTGGCCCAGCCTCGGCCCCGATTCAATCGTCTTCGAGAACGGCGGCTTCCTCTATCTCTTCGATCTCTCCACCGAGCAAGCCAAGAAAGTCACCATCTATTTGCCCGGCGATCTCGACCTCGCCAGAAAACACTGGACCAACACAAGCAAGCTGATCACTTCTTTCGATCTTTCACCCGACGGCAAGCGCGCCACCTTCAGCGCCCGCGGCGACGTCTACACCGTCCCCGCAAAAGAAGGCGCCATCCGCAATCTCACGCGCACTCCCGGAATCCGCGAAGAAAATGTCGCCTGGTCTCCCGACGGCAAATGGATCGCCTACCTCTCCGATCGCACCGGCGAAGAAGAAATCTATCTCATGCCACAAGACGGCATGGGCAAAGAAGTCCGCATCACCACCGACGGTTCCATGCACCGCTTTCAACCCGTCTGGTCGCCCGACAGCAAAAAACTCCTCTACGCCGACAAATCTAACCGCCTCTTCTACATCGACGTTGACGAAAAGAAGCCCGTGCAAATCGATCAGGGCAAGTACGCCGATCTCACCGATTACAATTGGTCGCCCGACAGCAAATGGGCCGTCTACGCCAAGGCCGCGGAAAATGGCAATGGCGTAATTTATCTTTACTCGCTCGCCGACAAAAAAATCTCCCCGGTCACCACCGATTTCAACGGCAGCGTCAATCCCGTCTTCGATCCCGACGGCAAATATCTCTATTTCCTCTCCGCTCGCGATTTCAACGAAGTCCTCGGCGTGATCGATTTCGAATTCGCCAATCCCAAAGCCGTCCGCGTTTACGCCGTCACTCTGCGCGCCGACACGCCTTCGCCTTTCGCCCCGCAAAGCGACGAGGTCGATCTCAAAAAGCCCAACCCGGATGAAAAAGAAGAAGCCAAGCCCGCCGCCAAAGAGACCAAAGAGAAAAAGCCCGAAGAGAAAAAATCAGAAGAGAAGACACCGGAAGAAAAAAAGGAGCCGTTCCGCATCGATCTCGACGGCATTCAGAACCGCGTCGTCGCCTTTCCCACTCCTCCCGAGGTGATGGCGGGCCTTACCGCCTCCAAAGGCTTCGTCTTCTATCTCACGGCGCCCATCATCGGCCTCTCAGGCCCGCTCTCGGGCGAAGGCTTCGCCATCCACATCTTCGATTTGAAAGAGCGCAAGGACGCGGTCCTCATCAACGGCACCACCGGCTACGCTCTCTCGCGTGACGGCAAGAAGCTCCTCTACTCCTCTCCCGAAGGCGGCGGTCTCGAAGTTCCCGGCGCCATCCCGCCCACCACTCACGCCGCCAACACCTACGGAATTCTCGATGCAACTTTTCCAACCGCCGGCCCGCACAAAGTCGGCGACGGCCAACTCGATCTCGCCAACATGCAAGCCGAAATCGATCCGCGCGCCGAGTGGAAAGAAATGTTTGAAGAAGTTTATCGCCAGGAGCGCGATTATTTCTTCGAGCCCTCCATGAACGGCGTGGACTGGGCCAAAGAGCGCGATAAATACGCGCAACTTCTCCCCTACGTCGCCGATCGCTATGACCTCACTTACGTCCTCGGCGAATTCATCGGCGAACTTTCGAATTCCCATACCTACGTCGGCGGCGGCGACTCGCCCGATCTGCATCCGGTCAATTCCGGCCTCCTCGGCGTAGATTTCGATCTCGACTCCGCCAGCGGCCTCTACCGCTTCAAGAAAATTTATCCCGGCGAAAATTGGGATCCATTCCTCCGCTCGCCGCTCACGGAGCCCGGCGTTGACGTGAAGCAAGGCGACTACTTGCTCGAAGTCAACGGCCGCTCGCTGAAATCACCGCAAAATCCGTACGAGCTGTTCGTCAACACCGCCGACGAAAATGTCACGCTAACCGTAAATTCCAAGCCTTCCTCCGACGGCGCCCGCAACGTCGTCGTCAGGACCATCCCCACCGAATTCAGCCTCCGCGAACTCGATTGGATCGACACCAATCGCAAAAAAGTCGAGCAAGCCACCGGCGGCAAAGTCGGCTACGTCTATTTGCCCGACATGGAAGCCGCCGGCCTCAACGAATTCGTCAAGCAATTTTTCCCGCAAGTCCGCAAGCAAGGCCTCATCTTTGACGTGCGCTACAACGGCGGCGGCTTCGTCGATCAAATTATTTTCGAGCGCCTCCGCCGCATCCTCGCCGGCATGGACACCGCCCGCAATTCCGCCAGCACCACCGAGCCGCAAATCGTCTTCTACGGCGCGATGGCCTGCATCACCAACGAATACGCGGCCTCTGATGGCGACTTCTTCACCTACTTTTTCAAGCACTACAAGCTCGGCCCGGTAATCGGCATGCGCACCTGGGGCGGCGTTCGCGGCATCCGCGGCGAAATCCCGCTCATGGACGGCGGCTACGTCACCCGCCCGGAATTTTCGCTCTACGGCCTCGACAGCCAATGGCTAATCGAAAATCACGGCGTCCAACCCGACATCGTCGTTGACAACACGCCAGACCAGGTAGTCGCCGGCCACGACCCGCAACTAGAAAAGGCCATCGAGCAAGTAATGAAGGAAATCCAGGAGCACCCAAAGAAGCTCCCGCCGCCTCCACCAGATCTACCACCCTATCCGCCCGGCCCAGGCTATTAGCTTTTTGCTGTCATCCCGAGCGAAGCGAAGGATCTGCGGTTTCTTCTCTTCGCTCGCCTCGCCCTTCTGTTTTCGCTGTCATCCTGAACGCAGTGAAGGATCTGCATTCTCTTCGCTCTTCTCTTAACGCTGTCATCCTGAGCGAAGCGAAGGATCTGCATTTTCCTTCCCCGGGGTGCCTCCGCCTAGGCAGACGCCGCAGTCGCGCGTGTGGCTTTTCGGCCCCCGACTTCTCCGCCCGTAGGGCCCGGTCTTCAGCCGGGCCTCTTCCGTGTCCGACGATCTTTTTGCTGTCATCCTGAGCGAAGCGAAGGATCTGCATTTTCTTCTCTCCGCTCACCCCGCCCCAATCGCAGCGGAATCAGCGGAACACATTCCGAACCATCCGCGTCACGCTCCGCCACGCCTGCGTCGAGCCCTCCTCCCGCGCCTCCCGCCCAAAATGAAAGCTCACGCTCACGCCCGCAAGCTCCACGGATCGCGGCCCGCCCGGATAAATCCGTCGCGGCGGACGCAGGTCCAGCGCACCGCCATACCCCACAGGATCAATCTGCAAGTTCTGAATGAATATCGTGTTCTGAAAGCCGTTCACTTGTAGCCGTCCGCTCCACAACCTCGCCAGCGGCACGCTCGACTCCGTGAACAGCAAAGTCTTGACCTCATACATCGGCGGCAGCGGCGCCACAAGGAAGTCGCGTTCAGTACCTCCCGCGGACAGAAGACTGAATTGGAAAGGAGTATTTCCGGGATCCTGGTACAGCAGGAAGGAAGCGTTCAGCGAAGGGGTCGAAACCGGCTGGAGCATCGTCACCGCCGGCGCAGCGCGCACTTGCGCTTGGACTTTCTGCGGTGGCGGTTTCTGTGCCGCCGCCGGCGCGACGCTACTCAAGAATATTCCGAGTAGCACGATGTACCGCTTGTACGTCACCGGATTTCTCTTCGCTCTGCGAGGAACCACACGCCCGCGAACGAGATGATCTTACTAACGCCGGCGTCCAGAAATCTGTTCCATTTTGAACACAAGCGAATCTAGCGAGTTTCGCGGCGTGCCTCCGCCTAGGCGGACACCGCAATCGCGCGTGGGTCCTCTGCCGTCGTACGGGCGCCGGCTTGCGGCGCCCAGTTTTCGGCCCATTCCCACCGCTGTTATTCCAAACCGCCTCGGCGGTGAGGAATCTGCATTGCCGTTGTAGGGGCGGGCCTGACTTCTAGTCCCGCCCGCCGTTCGGCCCCCGGCCCCGGGGTGCCCCATGCGCCGACGTTGCGCGTGGGGCTTTTCGGCCCCGCCTTCTCCGAACGCAGGGGCGGGGCTCGCTCCGCCCGCCGTTCGTCCCCGCCGTCCGCCCCCTCCTCGTTGTCATCCTGACGAAGGAAGGATCTGCATTTCGTCCCATCCGCCCGGCCCCGCCTCAATGCCGTTGCCGTCTCTCAAATCTGAAATTTCAAATTGCCGTCCGCCGTCGCCGTTGCCGCTGTAGGGGAGGGCCGGTTTCGCCCTCCAGCGACGGCCCGCCGTCGCCTCTGCCGGATGCGCCGACGCTGCGCGTGGGGCTTTTCGGCCCCGCGTTCTCCGAACGTAGGGGCGGGGCTCGCTCCGCTCGCCATCCGTCCCCGTCGTCCGTCCCCCTCCTCGCTGTCATCCTGACGCAACGAAGGGTCTGCATCTCGTCCCCATCCGTCCAGCCCCCGCCTCAATGCCGTCGCCGTCTCTCAAATCCGAAATCTTAAATTGCTTCGCCTTTCTCCGTTCAACCTCCAACTTCGAACCTCGAACCTCCAGCACAGTTTTCACCGCGTAAAATTGGTGCGCGACCGAGATTCCGTTCGTAGCAGGAGCATCAGACGTTTACGTTTTGAGTCCCGATGTTGGCCGCTAAGGACGGGAGAACCTGTAGGGGAGGGTGCTTTAGACCCTCCCGGTTTTCACGGCGTAAGATGGGTGCAAGGCCGAAATTCCGTTTTGCCATGGGAGCATCAGATGTTTAAATTTTGAGCCAGATGTTAGCCGCGAAGGAAGCGAACGTCTGACGCACCCTCCCCTACAACGAATACGCAATTACCTACGTATTCTCCCTAGTATTCTTCTTCGATCTGTTGCCCTATTCTCCGCGGCGTGCCCGCGCGCAAATGCATTCGCATCAATCCGGCCTTGTACACCGGCAAGTGCTGGTATTTCCTGACCATCTGCACACAGCGTCGTGCTCCGGTCTTCGCATCAGCGCCTTTTGCAAAGGCCATTACGAAGTATCTGCTCGATGCTGCTGCCGCTGAGAACTTCCTCCTGCATGCCTGGTGCGTGATGCCTGACCACGTTCATATTCTCGTGGAAGGCGAAACCATGGCGTGCCAGGTCTTCCATTTCGCGCGTCGCTTCAAATCGGAGAGCGCCCATTCGTATCTCCGCCGGTTCGGAAGGCAACTGTGGCAGCGCGCGTTTTTCGATCACATCCTGCGGCCACACGAATCACCGGAGCCGTTCGAGTGGTACATCTGGCTCAATCCCGTAAGGAAGGGCCTGTGCAGAAACGCGGCTGAGTATCCCTGGTCAGGCTCGCAGTCAGTAGATTGGCGAAACTCTGTTTCGTTGTGTACGGATGGCTGGGTTCCACCATGGAGAAAACCGCGCACCAAGACTGTAGCGGAGGTTGCTTTGGACCTTCCTGCCGTTGACTGCCAAGGGCATAAATAGAAGCGAAACCAATTCGGGCTTTTCTGGCAGCACGAAGCTAGTCACAGCTCTAAATCTACGCCGCGAAAACTATAAGTTTGCTGGCTACGAGCGTGACCCTGAGACACAGCTCGACTACGCTTTCGCCCGGTATTATAACAACCGGCTGGGTCGTTTTATGAGTGTTGATCCACTCGGTGGTTCGGAAATGGATCCACAATCTCTGAATGGCTATTCGTTTGTAGTCAACAATCCGACGAACTTTGCTGATCCCTCTGGCAAGAAGAATATTCCGCGCTATGGGGACCTTGGTGGAGTCCTGCTGAATTTGTCGGCGAGTCTCCAGGCTTTTCTGAATAGTGGCACCGGCTTAGGTGCCGGCTGGAACGAATTCTACATTATGCAGATCCAAATCGGCACGCTGTATCACTTCACTGGCACTTTGAACTATGGCGATTACAATCTCGACGATCTGTTGGGGAAGGCAGCGCAGGGCGAGATAGATGTCAGTTCGAGCCCAATCTACGGAGAGTTTCTACTTGACCCCGGATTTGCTCAATTCGGTCTCGGTCCGCAGAAGATCGCGAGGATTGTCAACTTGGGACTCCACCAAACCAGGTTATCGGGCTGCTTGCACAATGCTCTACAGAGGGGCTCCAGCATCATTCTCAGCAACAGCAACTTGCCGACCGTCAATACGACGATGTCGCAGGCAGACCTCGCGAGCCTAACGCGCAATCCCAACACAATGGCGACCTACCAAACTCGAGTGCCGCAGAACGGGTCAGGCACTGTACTGATCGCTTCCGAGGAATTCAACAATCCGAGCAGCTCCGATCTCTACCTCGCAGCGACCTACGTGCACGAGACTGGGAACATCTTGGCAGTTCAGATTTACAATAACGCTTACCATGCGAGCCCGCAAAATCCCGCCGCATTTGGCGGTGACACTGACACAGGCGCCGCACTGGAAGAGTGTGTTTTCGGCGGATACGTCAATCAAAACGGTTCGGTGAGCCACTAATGATGACATCGACCCGATGGCTGCTCGCGGCAGCTATATGCTTCTGCACATCGAGCCCTCAGCAACAGAATACTGTTGTGACGGTTCGAATAGAAAAGACGACCCCCGATAAGCAGGGCATTGGCCTCACGATCGAGATTGGAAATGAAGGGTCTCGCACGGTCTTTCTCGAAGAGTCTGCTCAAGGGAACCGTATTCCTACTGTAGTCAACATTGAAGGCCGTTCTCGTACTCAGGGTTGGAAGTTCGTAGGTCCCTTCCGGGATACTACAGCCGTGAGCGTGTTCGCCTTAAAACCGGGTGAAAATGTCAAGAAACAGGTGACTTACTACAGCGAGCGGTTTAGACGTTCTGGACCGTTAAGAGATACGACCGAAGGCCCACCAATCACAGAATTGAGAATTACGGTGCGGTATTTCCTCAAAGCGGAGGACTGGCAGTCGCTTGTACAACGCCCCGCCGCGCGCAACTATGAGACGGCCTCTTCAGAATCCATTCAGATCAGCGCAGATTCCAGATAGCCAGTTTGCTGGGATGCGAACTGAGCGCCAGATTAATTCGTGCGATTCCTAGGGCGACACGCTGCCAGCGACTTCGACGAGCGCAAGAATGATCTTAGGATTATGAGCGGGTCTCGAGCATGGTGTCGTGCTCGGACGGGAAAATCTGGTGAATAGGTCCCGGACATTTCGCGATGAATTTATGCAGAACACATCAAATCATCGCCAGTTGGCGTTAGACGGAAGGCGGGTTCTATAAAAGGGGATGTCAAGTGAAAACACTTCTCCTCCGGCAGGGAGGGAAAGTTCTCTGGCATCGAGCCCCCTTCGATTGCGTGCGTTTTTGCTGGAGCGTTGTTTCCACCCATCGCGAGTTCGAGATTCCCCTGCATCGGCTGGGCATTCCGTCGCGGCTGAGGCTTCCAAGCTGTACGCCAACCATGGTTCTATCTGAGACTCGCGGACCCGCGGCCTATGGCTTTGTTGGGTTGTCCGAGGGGGCATATGGTGGCCCGTGAGACTTAGCGCCTAACCCGCCGAAGGATACTCACCCTCGAACCCGAGCGCTCAGTGACCGACGGACAGCACGATTGGGAATCTCGCGCTCCGATGGCCTGGCGCGCTCAAGCTGCTTGTGGCTTCAGTCGTTCCGCGTCAAAGGCTTCTCCTTTCTTCCAAACACTCAGCGTAATCGCGGCGATCTTGCGCGCCAACGTCAGCCGCGCCATCGCCGGCAGCAGGCCTTTCGCCAGCAGTCCTTCGTAGAAGCTGCGGAACGGACCCTCTCGCGCGCTGGCGGTGGTAGCCGCACTTTTAAACAGGTTCTTCAGTTCGTGATTGTAGTTCCAGTTCAGCCCGCGGATGAACACTGGCTTCTTGCTGCGCAGCAACTGCCCGTCCACGTGGCGGTAATCGGCGCTCGTGCGCGTTTCCAGCCCCAGCCCACAGTAGGTCCAGAACTGCCGCTTGGTGCGAAAGCGGTGCGGCGTCTGCACTTTCCCGAGCAGCACCGCGGCGCGAATGGGACCCAGAAACGGAACCGTACGCAACTGTTTCACCGCTTCATGTTTGCGGCTTTCCGCGATCAACTCCCGGCGCGCCTCGCGGCGCAACGCCTGCAAGGCATCCAGCTGCTGATAGAGCAACTCCGCGCGCCGCCGCAAGCCCGCTTCCCCCAACTGCGCCAGCCACTCTCCGCGATGCCGCGCGCCATACACCTTCTTGCCCACGCTGGCGATGGCCTGCCCGCGATAGACTGCCTTCAGCCGCCCTTTCACCCGCGTGGTGTCTTCGGTCAGCGCGGTATAACTGCGGCCCAGTTGCCGCACGGTCATGGTGCTGCTCTCTCCGTGATAGACCGGCCAGAGTAGCCCTCCGCGTAACAACTCCGCCAGCTTGCGCGCGTCGATGCTGTCGCTCTTGTTGCCGGACTTCAGCAGCGCGTTTCTCCGTGGATTACACACCAACACGCGCGCCACTCGCCGCACCAGTAGATCGTAAAGCCACGCCGAGTGCGTTCCTTCTTCAAAGGTAAGATGGATCGTTCCGCGCAACCCCTGCAGAAAATCAAGAATCGCGCCAGCACGCGTGGCCAGCACGCTCTGCATCACTAGATGGCCTTCTGAATCCAACACCGCGGCCGAGATCGTCGCTTGGTGGACATCCAAACCCACATATTTCACACTATCCATAGGGTGTTCCTTTCGTCAGGCGTCGGTTGATTGCTCAGCACAACAACCGCAGCCTACTCCGAAAGGGGCGCCCTTTTATAATGCGTGGACCAGTTTTTCTCGGTTTGCATTTGGGGGGGGTGCCCATCCTTCCGCGGCCTGCAGGGGTGGGGTCTTTCGGCCTCGTTTTTGCTTTTCCTTCGCCACAAATTTCTGTTGACTAACTCGCTAATCCATGCTAGCGTGTTCAGGTTGTGCACGCGAGCCGAGAAGCAGCAAGGGCGGCCTGATCAGGCCCAGTAGCAGGACCCGCCGACCGCCCCGCCACAATCCGGTGCGGGCTCGGGTCAGGGCTCATGATTGAGCCCTGCCTAAGATATGATTCAGTCCGGCAAGTGACGATCACTCCGCGCCGAACAACTCAAAATTTAGGAGGTTTTTGCAAATGGCTGGCCTAGCCGCCAACCGCGTTGGCTTTGCCATCCCACGGGGCTGCGCCGGGGCGTTTCTTCCACGCCCACGAGCCCTCCAAAATCTGCGCAGGAGGAAAGAAAATCCAATCGAGGACCTTCGCAAAGTGTTTCGGATAGAAACCACCCCCACCGTTTGTTTTCTATGATTTGCGGGAGGTTTTAATTGAACCCTTGTTTCGGTTAGACGATTAGCCGGAGCGAATGAAAATCGAACGGACCGAATGTAGCTCACCTGTTCAGAGCTGAGGCGTTTCGGTTTTGGTTTTGGGTCTGATTTCGGTTTCGATTTTGGCTCGAACTCAAAACCAACGGCCTCAGGTCTGAAGATCTGAGCTACATATGCGGTCCAAAATGCTCGGCGAAAGAGAGGCACAAGCTACAGAATTTCTAATCGCGTGCGAAATTATTAGAAATCGCTGTAACCCACAGAAAAGAAAGATCGGAGCTCATTTCTAATCGCGTGAAAACACATGCGCTGCGACGCAAGATCGCCGCTCTGCGATGAGCACGAACGCCGCGAACTGCGATAAACTTCTAGGCGCTCCCCGAGGAGGCCCGGATGGTTCATCGCTTTGTGTTTCACAACGACCGGCTGCTGCCGATCGAGTCGGTGCGGCTTTCGCCGGGGCAGGCTGGGTTGCTGAGCGGCTGGGGGCTGTTCACGACACTGCGGATTGCGGGCGGCGTGCCTTTCGCTTACGAGCGGCACTGGAAGCGGCTTGAGAAAGATGCGGGGCGCACGCATTGCCCGTTTCCGTTCGAGGCGGAGAAAGTTCGCGGGCAGCTTTACGAGGTGTTGCACGCGAATGGCGTGGTGGAAGGCAGCGCGCGAATTTACGTGGTGAACAACGAGCCGAATTTCTGGGCCAGCGAAGAGAAATTTCGCGCTGCGGACCTGGTGATTTATTCCGCGGGGCTGCCGGTGCATCACGAGCCGGCGCGGCTGACGCTGCGCGAGCACGGGCGGCACGCCGCATCGCCGCTGGCGGGCGTGAAAGTCACTTCGTGGCTGAACAACGTGTGGAATTTGTACGAGGCGCAGCAGGGCGGATTCAACGAAGTGGTGCTGCTGAACGAGCGCGGCGAAGTGGCGGAATGTACCGCCGCGAATATTTTTTGCGTGCGCGGCGGGCGCGTCGCAGACGCCGCCGCTTGATTCCGGGTGCCTGGAAGGAATCACGCGCTCGGTGCTGCTGGAAATCGGCAAGGACGCGGGCGTGGCGGTGGAAGAGCGCACGCTGCGGCCGGACGATTTGTACGCCGCCGAGGAAGTTTTCATTTCCTCGACGAATCGCGGATTGCTCGGCGTCGGCGAAGTGGCCGGGCACGCGTTTGCGGCGCCGGGGCCGGTGACGACGAAGCTGAGCCACGTCTTCGCGAAATATATCGCCGACTACGTCGCGAAGCACGCGAGCGATGCCGCACACGCCGCCGCGCCCGCGCAGAGCCGAATTAGTGGATGAGCAGTCCGGCGATCGCGATGGCCACGCCGCAGGCGCCCATGATCAGTCCGACGGCCCAGAAAACTTTTTTGTGCGTCAACAGAGTGATTGAGCAAATGACCAGCGCGGCCTCGAGCAAAACTTCGGCGAGGTCGAAGCGATCGACGCGGCGCTGCAGCATGGCCACTTCATCTTCGGTCTTCTTCGCTTCGGTCTGAGCTTCCGCCTGCTGATCTTTGTAGCGGTCAATTTCTTTTTCGTATTTGGCTTTCACCGCTTCAACCTGCGGCGAATTCTGAACGGTGAAGACGCCGATCTCGTCGAGGAACAATTCGTAGCTGCGGCGGCGGATGTCTTTGGCCTGATAGTAGGCCCACTGGTCAGTGGCTTTGGTCTGGGCGAGGAGTTGCTCGGTGGTGGCGCGATGGCCCATGAGCGACGCGGCGGCGACGAGCACGGCGAGGATGGCCATGGTGATGGTGACGCGCGCGAGGGCTGCGTCGTGGGAGCCGTGTTCGGCGTGCTCGGCTAATTCGTGCGGTTCTTCGGGCATTGGGATTCTCCTGGAGATGCGCATCGTTTTGTGCGTGCCGGATTGCGCGCGAAAGGATAGCAAAAAATCACGGCGGCGGGCAGTGCGCGGCACGTTTCCTTCACTCGGAGAGTTGCGCTAAGATTTGTGCGGCGCTCGTTGCGAGCGCGTGAGTGAGGAGGATTGGCGATGAGTGATTTGGCGAGCAAGACTTGCGTGCCGTGCCGCGGAGGCGTTCCTCCTCTTGCCGGGGAAGAGCTGGCGAAATTGTCGCGCGAAGTGCCGCAGTGGAAAATTGTGGATGGGCATCACATTGTGCGCAGCTTTGCGTTTCCGGATTTTGTGCAGGCGCTGGCGTTTGTGAATAAGGTCGGCGCGATTGCAGAGGAGCAGGGGCATCATCCGGATATTTTTTTGACTTGGGGAAAAGCGGACGTTACGACTTGGACGCATAAGATTAACGGACTCACGGAAAGTGATTTTATTCTGGCTGCGAAGATTGACCGCCTCTAAATCTCTGCAGCGTGTTCGCTGGCGAAACGAAAAATCCCGGTAGCGGACATTCTTCGCGGACGAAGTTAACGTCGCGGTGCGCTAACTCCTGACATATCAATGAAATTCGGCGGGCGCGAATTGGCGCTTGCCCTGCAGCACACTATAACGCGGCGCGATATAGTATGCCGTAGGGCGATATAGTTTTTGGGATTTGAGCGAGGAGGAAACGTGGGATCGGGGCAGAAAGAGCGCGAATCGCGGGGGCCGCTTACGCCGGCGATGTTTCATATTTTGCTGGCGCTGGCTGATGGCGAGAAGCATGGGTACGCGATTTTGAAGGAAGTTGCGGAGCGGACGGGCGGGAAAGTGCAGCTTAGTGCGGGGACGCTTTACGGAATTATCAAGCGGCTGGACGAATCGGGATTGATTCTTGAAAAAGTGCGGCGGCCGGACATTGGATTCGACGACGAGAGGCGCCGCTACTATCAGCTTACGGAACTGGGGCGGCGCGTGGCGGTGGCGGAGGCGGCGCGACTCGAGGAGATGGTGGAGATGGCGCGGGCGAAGCGGCTGGTGCGCCGGCCGCGGTTGGCTTAGGAGACGAATATGTCTGATGAAAAGGCGGCGAATCAGAAACCCAAAATCTCCGATCGCATTTTCCGTGTGGCGCTGGCGGTGCTGCCTGCCGATTTTCGCAGCAACTATGGAGGAGAGATGCAGCGCGTGTTTCACGAACAGCAGCGCGAGGCGGGCGAAAAAGAAGGATTCGCCGGGCTGATGAAGCTGTGGTGGGAAACGCTGACGGGCCTGCTGAAGACGGGGCCGCGCGAGCACTGGGAGATGTTGAAGCAGGACATGGCGTACGCACTGCGGATGATGCGGAAGAATTATGGATTCACGCTGGTGGCGGTTCTGACGCTGGGCCTGGGCATCGGAGCGAACACCGCGATATTCAGCGTCGTGAATGCCGTGCTGCTCAGCCCGCTGCCCTACCCGAAAGGCGGGGAGTTGGTGATCCTGCGGCAACAGGCGCAAAAGCAGGGATTGGATGACATTTCGTTCTCGGTGAAGGAAGTCGAGGACTATCGCAGTCAGAACGAGACTTTCTCAGGAGTGGCGGAATACCACTCGATGACGTTTACGTTGCTGGGAGGCGAGGAGCCGCTGCGGGTGCAGACCGGCGTCGTGTCCGCAAATTTCTTCGACATGTTCGGAATCCGGCCGATCCAGGGACGCACGTTCCGCGAGGACGACGATAAGTTGGGTGCGCCGGCGGTTTTGCTGGTGAGTTACGAGTTCTGGAAAAACAGCCTGCATGGCGATCCGAACATCGTGGGCAAAACTTTCCGGATGAACGACAAAACGCACACGGTGATCGGTGTGTTGCCGCCCGTGCCGCAGTATCCCAATGAGAACGATGTGTACATGCCCACTGTGGCGTGCCCTTTCCGCGGCTCGAAGCGGATGATGGAGGGCCGCGACCATCGCATGATGAGCGTGTTCGCGCGAATGAAGGACGGCGTGAAGCTGAGTTCTTCGGGAGCGGATGTGCAGACGATCGCGGGGCGGCTCGCGCAGGAATATCCGAGCTTTTATCCCGCGGCGATGGGCTACCGAACGATTACGATTCCACTGAAAGGCGAATTGATCAAGGGAGCGCAGCCAACGCTGCTGATATTGCTCGGCGCGACCGGGTTTGTGCTGCTCATCGCGTGCGCGAACGTGGCGAACCTGACTCTGGCGCGCATGACGCAGCGCGAGCGCGAATTGGCGGTTCGCTCTGCGCTGGGCGCGGGACGGAGCCGCTTGCTGCGGCAACTGCTCACGGAGAGCGTGATGATTGCGATGCTTGGCGCGCTGCTGGGGCTGGCGTTCGCGTCCGGCGGAATGGATCTGTTGCAAGGATTTGCGGCGCGGTTCACGCCGCGGGCGCGGGAGATTCGCATCGACTACGTGGTGTTGATGTTTACGTTCATCGTCGCGGCGGGAACGAGCATCGTGTTCGGCTCGCTGGCGGCGTTCATTTCGCGCGAGAGTCTGGCGGCGGGATTGAAGGAAGGAACCGGCGGAGCATCGGCGAGCCGGAGGAGGCATCGCGTGCGCAGCGTGCTGATCGTGACGCAAATCGCGCTGTCGTTCCTGCTGCTCGCGGGAGCAGGGCTGATGCTGCGCAGTTTCGTAAAAATGCAGCGCGTGGACCCGGGTTTCGTGCCGCAACACATCTTGTCCGTGGGAGTGAATCCGAATTTCATCGAAGTACACGAAACCCGAGCAGTACCGTGAGACTGGTGAACCGCATACTGGAAAGCACGAAGATGCGGCCCGGAGTAATGTCCGTGGCGCTCTCATCGAGTTTCCCCTTCGATCCTGATTCGGAAGTTTTCGGAACAAGGCACCAATTCCTACGACATCGAGGGGCGCCCGCTGCAAAGACGGCGAAATGCAGCCGATGACGGCAGCGCGCGTCGCAAGCCCCGATTATTTCAAGCTGCTGGGAATTCCGCTGCATCGAGGGGCGCACGATCACCGAAGCCGACACATCGGAAGCGCCGCAGGTGGTGGTGATCAATCAGTCGATCGCGCGGCATCAGTGGCCGGGAGACGATCCGGTGGGACACGCATTTCGTTCGACGATGGGAAAGATGTGGATTGAAGATTGTCGGGATCGTGGGCGACACGAAGGAACTTGCGCTGGACCGTCCCACGGAGCGATCAAGTGTATCTGTCGCTCGAACAGTATCCGCAGTGGGGGAGCCTGTTGGTGCGGACGAACGGCGATCCGATGAGCGTGGCGCGGGACGTGCGGCAGAGCGTGTACGACGTCGATCCGGACACGGCGTTGACGAACATGATTTCGCTGGAGGCGGCGCGGAGCGCGACGTTGGTATCGCCGAGGTTGACGACTGATTTGCTGGGGGTGTTTGCGGGGCTGGCTTTGGTGATGGCGGCGACAGGGATCGGCGGAATCATGGCGCTGACGGTGAGCCAGAGACTGCATGAAATCGGGATTCGCATGGCGCTGGGGGCTGGACCGCGGGACATTCTGCGAATGGTTTTGCGGCAGGGGCTTGGGCTTGGTGTGACCGGAATTGTTTTGGGATTGCTGGCGGCGATTGGATTGACGCGGCTTTTGCAGACTTTGCTGTTTGAAGTATCGCCGACGGATCCGATTACTTTGGCGGCGGTAGGGATTTTGTTGGTGACTGCGGCAGTGATTTCTTGTTGGGTGCCGGCGCGGCGGGCGGCGAAGACGGATCCGTTGGTGGCGTTGAGATTTGAGTGATGATTGTTGGGGGCCGGTTTAGAAAGTTTTCAGGATGGATTTGGGTTTTGTGTGTTTGGAAAACCCAATGCCAAACCGGGCCGGTGTGAACCCCGGCCCCTACTAACGAGATGCTGGCATTCTGACGGGTCCGCGGTTGTGCGGCGCGGTGATTTTACGGCGAGGTCGTCGGAGGGCGCAGCAAGCGGCGCCCCTACGAAAGAAAGAGCTGAAATCGATGAGACTCTCAACTCGGTTTTTCCTGCGATCATTTCTGGCGAGTGCGGGTGTGCTGCTGCTTTCATCTGCGGCGGGAGCGCAAGCTGGTGCCGCGAAGAATTCGGCGCCGTATTTTGTTTCTACGCAGTGGGTGGCGGATCATTTGAAGGATCCTTCGCTTGTTTTGCTGGCGGTGGGGGAGAAGAGCGAATACGACGGCGGGCATATTCCCGGGGCGCGGAATTTTGAGTACGACCGCGTGTCTACGCCGCATGGCAGCGGGTTGATGCTGGAGTTGCCGCCGGTGGAGCAGCTTGTGAAGGTGTTCGAGGATGCTGGGGTGAGCGATTCTTCGCGGTTGGTGGTTTATTTCAGCAGCGAGTGGGTTACGCCTACGGCGCGGGTTTATCTGACGCTGGATTATCTTGGACTGCGCGATCGACTTTCTTATCTCGACGGAGGGATGGCGGCTTGGCGCAAGGAAGGGCGGGCGGTTTCTACCGAAACGCCGAAATTTGCGAAGGGAACTTTGACGGCGCATCCACGGAACGATGTGGTGGTGAAAGTGGATGTAGTGCAGCAGGATTTGCACAAGGCCGGGGTGGCGATTGTGGATGTGCGCGAGGCGAAGTGCTACGGGAGCACAGGGAATTGCTATGGGGAGCGGCCTGGGCATATTCCTGGGGCTGTGAATATTCCTTGGGAGGTTTTGGTCGGCGACGATCTGAAATTGAAGAGCGTGGATGAGTTGCGAGGGATATTTCAGAGAGCTGGGGTGAAACCGGGGGATGAAGTTATCGCTTACTGCCATGTTGGGCAGAGGGCTAGCTTGGTGTACATGGTGTCGCGATTATTGGGGCATGATGCGCGGCTTTATGATGGTTCGTATGAAGAGTGGGGGGAGCGGGGGGATCTGCCGGTGGAGAAAACGGCGGCAGTGGGAAATCAGTAGGGCGCGCCGCATTCCGGTTTCATTGGTGTACGTCAATCGCACGCTGAGTGCGGTCGTGGCCAACGTTTCGGTGGGGTTACATGGGCGGGCGCAGCAAGCGGCGCCCCTACGACCGCGATCGAGGAGTCCGCGGTCGCGCACGGCCCTGGTGACGCGTACGGTTATAAGATGCCAGCCTCAAAGGCCGGCGCTACAAAAACCTTCGGATTGGGGCCGCGGTCGTTTGGCGGATGTGGGCTACGTTAGTAATCGTAAGAGGCCGGCGGGGACGCCGGCGGTACTGGTAATTCACTGCTTGGAAAGTTCCTCGTGATACGATTCCTTGCTCGAATTTAGTCCCGCCCTTGCAGGGAGCATCTGGGTGAATTTCTTGCGTGCAGAACTGCGGCCGATGCTGCGGCTGGCTGGGCCGATTGTGCTGGCCGAGCTCGGCTGGATGGGCATGCCCATCGTGGATACGATGATGGTGGGGCGGCTGCCATACAGCGCCGACGCGATTGGCGCGGTGAGCCTCGGCGGAATTTTATTTTACGCGATTGGAATTTTCGGAACGGGATTGATGCTGGGGCTGGACACGCTGGTGTCGCATGCGTTCGGCGCGGGGGACGTCGCGGATTGCCATCATTCGCTGATCAACAGCATTTACCTGAGCATCGCGGCGGCGCCGATTTTGATGGGGCTGGTGTGGGTGATCGGCGGAAATCTGCATCGCTTCGGCGTGGCGCCGGATGTGCTGCAATATGCGATTCCTTATCTTCATGCGCTGAACTGGAGCATGTTTCCTTTGTTTCTGTATTTTGCGCTGCGGCGCTACCTGCAAGGAATGAATCGCGTGGCGCCGGTGATGTTTGCACTGATTAGCGCCAATTTGGTGAATCTTTTCGGAAATTGGCTATTTGTCTACGGCCATTTCGGATTTCGGGCGATGGGGCCGGTGGGATCGGGTTGGGCTACGTGTATTTCGCGGGTGTACATGACCGCGGTGCTGCTGATTTCGATTTATTTTTATGAGCGGCGCTATCGTACCGGGCTGCACGCTGCGGAGGTGCGGCCAGATTTCGCGCGCGTTTGGCGATTGGTGAAATTGGGAATACCGGCGGCGGCGCAGATGACGGTGGAGGTCGGAGTGTTTGCGGTGGCGACTTCGTTGATCGGGCGGCTTGGCGCGGTGCCGCTGGCGAGCCATCAGATTGCGCTAAATACGGCGAGCGTTACTTACATGGTGCCGCTGGGGATTGGTTCGGCGGCGGCGGTGCGCGTGGGGCAGGCGCTGGGACGACGCGATCCGGCCGGGGCGCGACATGCGGGATGGACTGGAATTGCGCTGGGCGGGAGTTTCATGTTCTGCATGGCGATATTGTTCTGGGTGGCGCCGCGATTTATTGTGCGAA
This sequence comes from uncultured Acidobacteriota bacterium, assembly GCA_963707165.1. Taxonomy (GTDB): domain Bacteria; phylum Acidobacteriota; class Terriglobia; order Acidiferrales; family UBA7541; genus Palsa-147. Next base: position 93,276 of record CAVPPO010000005.1, read on the forward strand.
TTTTTACGCCCGATCCGGGGATCATCGTTGCGGCTTCCAATTTGCTTTTTATTGCGGCGTTCTTTCAGCTCTTCGACGGAATTCAGGCCACGGTGACGGGAGCGATGCGCGGAGCGGGAGATACGCGGACACCTTTTTTGTGTCATTTGATTGCGTACTGGCTGATCGGGCTGCCGTTGGGATATCACTTGTGCTTTGCGGTGGGTTGGGGGGCGGCTGGGTTGTGGATTGGATTGAGTTTGGCTTTGATTTTGATTGGAGTGGCGCTTTTGATGTTTTGGCGGAGGAAGGTGGAATCGTTTTCGGGGATGTTTGGTTGAGCGGCGGATAGCGGTACGCCGTGGTGCGAGGATGTGGCAAGGGCTGAGCTCGTAAGAGGGCGCAGCAAGCCGCGCCCCTACGGGAAACGGCACGCGTGCGGCGGCGGATTGCGCGCGCGATGGGATTTCGTGCGCTACAATCTGCACGGTTCTGCGCGAGCTGTGCATGAGGCTGGGATTCGCGATATTCAAGTTGATTTTTGCTGACGGAGCTGTGACGCTTGGCTGAGAACGCGGATTTGCGGTGCATGGAACGGGCGATCGAGCTTTCGCTGGAGAATGTTCGCTCGGGGCGCGGCGGGCCTTTTGCGGCGGTGGTGGCACGGGGTGGGGAAATTATCGCTGAGGCTGCCAACTGCGTTACTTCGACGAATGATCCTACGGCGCATGCGGAGATTGTGGCGATTCGGGCTGCTTGCCGGAAGATTGGGCATTTCGAATTGACCGGGTGCGACCTTTATACGACTTGCGAGCCTTGCCCGATGTGCCTGGGGGCGATTTACTGGGCGCGGCCGGCGCGGGTTTTTTATGCGAATACGGAGGCGGATGCGGCGGCGATTGGATTTGACGACGCGTTTATTTATGCGGAATTGAAGAGGCCGCTGGGCGAACGCAAGATTCCGATGATTCAGATTCTGCGCGAGAAGGCGCTGGAGGCGTTTCGCGCTTGGCAGGCTAAGACGGATAAGGCGACTTACTGAGGGGCGCGATGGCGGATCCCATCATCGGGCGGTCGGTTCCGCGGAAGGAAGGGCGCGAGAAAGTTACCGGGCGGGCGCGATACGTGGCGGACATGACTTTGCCCGGGATGTTGCACGGCGTGACGGTGCGCAGCCCGATTGCGCGGGGGCGCTTGCGCGCGATTCATTTTGGCGTTGGCGTGCCGTGGGACGAAATTACCGTTGTTACCGCGAAAGATATTCCTGGGAAAAATTCCATTCTGCTTCTTGAGGACGATCAGCCTTGCCTGGCGGCGGAGTTTGTGAATCACGCTGAGGAGGCGGTCGTTCTTCTGGCGCACGCCGACAAATATTTGATCGAAGAAGCGCGGCGGGCTGTGCGATTGGAGATTGAGCCGCTGCCGGCGATTTTTTCGATGGATGATTCGCTCGAGCGGAAGGAAATCGTATGGGGCGCGGATAATATTTTCAAATCGTTGCGCGTGGATAAAGGCGACGTGGACGCGGCTTGGGGCGCGGCGGAGATTATTGTCGAGGGCGAATACGAGACTGGGGCGCAGGAGCAGCTTTACATCGAGCCGCAGGGAATGATTGCGGTGGCGAATGCGCGCGAGGGCGTGACGGTGTGGGGCTCGCTGCAGTGTCCTTATTATATTCACAAGGCGCTGACGGGGCTTTTTGAATTGCCTGCGGAGAAAATTCGCGTGGTGCAGATGGAGACGGGCGGCGGATTTGGCGGCAAGGAAGAATATCCGTCGATGATTGCGGCGCACGCGGCGCTGCTGGCCTGGAAATCGGGGCGGCCGGTGCGGATTATTTACGATCGCGCGGAAGATATGGCGGCGACTACGAAGCGGCATCCATCGCGGACGCGGCATCGGACTGGAGTTACGCGCGAGGGCAAGCTGGTGGCGATGGATATTGATTTCACTTTGGACGGTGGGGCTTACATGACGCTTTCGCCGGTGGTGCTTTCGCGCGGGACGATTCATGCGGCGGGGCCTTACGATTGCGCGAATGTGAGGATTCGCAGCCGGGCGGTGGCTACGAATTTTCCGCCGCATGGGGCGTTTCGCGGATTTGGTGCGCCGCAGAGCGTGTTTGCTTTGGAGCGGCATCTGGATCAGGTGGCGAAGGCTGTGGGATTGGCGCCTGAGGAATTGCGGCGGCGGAATTTTATTCGCGAAGGGCTGAGCTTGGCGGTGGGGCAAGTGGTGCACGAGAAGATTGATATGAATGAGTTGATGGAGCGGGCGTTTGATTTGAGTGACTATCGCGCTAAGCGCGAGCGATTTGCTCGGGAGAATCCTGGGAGTTGCGTTAAGCGTGGGATCGGGTTTGCTTCGTTTCTTCATGGGGCTGGATTTACCGGGTCGGGCGAGGATTATCTGGCCTCGGTGGCTGAGGTCGAAGCTACTTCTGATGGCCGGATTCGCGTGCTGGCAGCGAGCACGGAGATGGGGCAGGGCACGAATACGATTTTTTCGCAGATTGCGGCGGATGCGCTGGGGCTTGATTATTCGAGCATTGAAGTGGTGCAGCCGGATACGGCGCAGGTGCCGAATAGCGGGCCGACTGTGGCTTCGCGGACTTGCATGATTGTTGGGAAGCTTGTGGAGTCGGCGGCACTTGGAGTGAGGCAGGCGCTTGTGCAGGGCGGATTTTTGCGCGATGAGGATGGCGCTGCGGCATTTGCGAAGGCTTGCGGCGCTTACATCGAGAAGATCGGACCGCTGAAGGCTTCCAGCCGGTATTCGCCGCCGCCGGACATTCATTGGGACGACAAGCTTTATCGCGGCGACGCTTATGGGGCGTATGGATGGGCCGTTTATGTCGCCGAGGTTTCTGTGGATACGATCACTTGCGAGACGCGCGTTGAGGATTTCGTCGCGGTGCAGGAAGTTGGGCGCGTGATCAATCCAGTGCTGGCTGCGGGGCAGATTGAAGGCGGCGTGGCGCAGGGCATCGGATTTGCGCTGTACGAGAATGTCGTCTGGCAGGAAGGGCGCATGATCAACAACCAGATGACGAACTACATTATGCCGTCGGCGATGGATGTGCCTCCGATTCGCGTTTACTTTGAGGAGTTGCCGTACGCGCGCGGGCCTGCGGGAGCGAAAGGGATTGGAGAACTGCCGCTGGATGGAACTGCGCCGGCGATTATCAATGCGGTCGAGAATGCTACGGGCGTGGTGATTCGGCGCGTGCCGCTGACGCCGGAAATTCTGATGGAAGCACTCGATGCCGCGCGCGAGCACGCCCGTGCCTGAGAAGGTCGCGGTGCATTGCCGCGTGAATGGCCGCGACGCTGTGCTGCGCGATTTTCCGATGACGCGGCTTCTGGATGTTCTTCGCGAACAATTGAATCTCACCGGAATCAAAGAAGGCTGCGGCGAAGGGGAATGCGGGGCTTGCAGCGTCGAGATGGACGGAAGGCTCGTCAATAGTTGCCTGGTCCCTGTGTTGCAGGCCGAGGGTGCGGCGATTCGCACCATCGAAGGAGTTGCTAGCGGCGAGCAGCTTCATTGCGTGCAGGAGGCATTCATCGCGCACGGTGGGGCGCAGTGCGGAATTTGCACTCCGGGGATGATTCTGGCGGCTGTCGATTTGCTCGCGAACAATCCGCGGCCGACGGAAGGTGAAGTCCGCATGGCGCTGGCTGGGAATCTTTGCCGCTGCACCGGTTACACAAAGATTTTTGAGTCTGTGCTGAATGCTCTCGCTGGGGTAGGGGCGCGCGAGTGACATCGCTCGTGCCATTCTTCGAATTGCAAACGCCGTCCAACCTTGCATCAGCATTGGAGCTACTCGCGCGTGAGCCTGGCGAATGGCGCGCTTTTGCCGGCGGAACCGATCTGATGGCCTTGCTGGAAGCGGGCAAGCTGGCGCACCGGCGTTACCTGAATATCTGGAATTTGGATGAATTGCGCGGGATTTCGGCGAGGGGCGCTGAAATCAGCATCGGGGCTCTGGCGACGTACACAGACATCCGGTGCGATGCTGCGCTGTTGCGCGAGTTTCCTTTGCTTTGCCGCGCTGCCGAGGAGACCGGCGGGATCGCTACGCAGAATCGCGGCACGCTAGGCGGAAACATTGCCAATGCGTCGCCCGCGGCCGATTCTCCGCCTGCGCTGCTCGTTTATGATGCGGAGCTCGAGCTCATTTCTGCAGGCGGGATGCGGCGAGTACCTTACCTAGGCTTTCACTCTGGCTACAAGAAGATGAATCTGCGGCCGGATGAGTTGATCGCGCGGATCATTTTGCCGCGCGACCGCGCGGGATGGAAATCGTACTACCGCAAAGTTGGCACACGACGGGCGCAGGCGATTTCAAAAGTATGCATGGCTGCCGCGCTGAAGTTTTCAGATGGCGAAATCACCGACGTACGCATCGCTCTGGGAAGCGTGGCTCCGAGCGTAATTCGCGCGACCGCGACGGAGAATGCGCTGCGGGGCAAGCGACTGGATTCGACCGCGATCGCTGCGGCGCGGGTTTCGCTTGCCGCAGAAATCGCGCCGATTGACGATATGCGCTCCAGTGCGCGCTACCGCTCGCGCGTCGCGCAGAATCTGCTGGAAGAATTTCTTCTCAGTGCTGCTCGAGCATGAGCGCGCCGGATCTCATCGTGCGAGGCAAGCGCGTTCTTGCCGGAGACTCCGCCGAGCCGGCTCCCGCCGCGATTCATATTCAGCACGGCGTGGTTACCGCGGTCACGCCATTCGACGAGGCGCCGAGCGGGTCATCGATCTACGAGGCAGGCGATGATCTTGTCATGCCTGGCATCGTGGACACGCACGTCCACATCAATGAGCCGGGCCGCACCGATTGGGAAGGATTCACTACCGCGACTCGTGCGGCGGCTGCAGGTGGCGTTACGACGCTCATCGAGATGCCGCTCAACAGCATTCCCGCTACCACTACCGCTGCGCCTTTCCGTGAAAAGCTGGCCGCGGCGGCCGGAAAACTCTGGGTGGATACGGGATTCTGGGGGGGCGTAGTTCCAGGCAATTTGCAGGAACTCGGACCGCTTTGGCAGGAAGGAGTGTTTGGATTTAAATGCTTTCTTGTGCCGAGCGGGGTCGACGAATTCGCGCACGTGGGCGAAGACGATCTGCGAGCTGCCTTGCCTGTGCTTGCAGAGCTTGGTTCTCCGCTGCTGGCACATGCGGAAGACCCGAAGATCATCGAATCTGCGAGCAGGGCTGCTGCTAAATTGCCGGCTAATAAATATTCGTCGTGGCTGGCGTCGCGGCCTCGCGAGGCTGAGAACAAAGCCATCGAGCTTCTGGTGCGACTTGCGACTGCGGCGAAGAGCCGGTTGCACGTCGTGCACGTTTCGTCGGCGGAGGCGCTCGATATTATTCGTGCTGCTAAAACCGCCGGCTTGGCAATCACTGCCGAGACTTGCCCGCATTATTTGACGTTTGCGGCGGATGAGACGAACACCCTCGGGTCTAAAGACCCGAGCTACATTGGAATTGCCGAGGGGGCTACTGAATTCAAATGCGCGCCGCCGATCCGTGAGGTGGAGAACCGCGAACGGCTTTGGGCTGGGCTTGGCGATGGGACGCTTGATTTTATTGCCAGCGATCATTCGCCTTGTCCGCCTGAACTGAAGCGAAAAGATACTGGCGACTTTTTTGCGGCTTGGGGCGGAATCGCCTCGCTTGAGCTGGGGCTCGCCGCCGTATGGACTTCGGCGCGTTTGCGCGGCTATTCTGTGGGCCGCCTTGTGGAGTGGTTGTGCCGCGGGCCCGCGCGACTGGCAGGCCTGGCGCGGCGGAAGGGTGCGATCGACGTGAGGCGCGACGCCGATCTCGTGATTTGGAATCCGGAGGCGGGCTTTCGCGTGGACGCGGAACGGCTGCATCAACGTCACAAATTGACGCCGTACGCCGGACGAAAGCTGCTTGGCGTAGTGACCGCGACGTTTCTTCGCGGGCGCAAGATTTTCGAGCGCGGCGAATTTTCCGCCGGGCCCATCGGGAACATTTTGAAGCGGACAGACGCATGAGCGAGTTTCAAAAGCTGCCGAATCTTGCATCCGAGCGGCTCGGCGCGCGCGTCATCACCGCGAACGATGATTTTTTCGCGCCGAAAGAAAATCTTTTGAAGGAATCGAAGCCGGTTTTCATCGAAGACAAATACACGGACCGCGGCAAATGGATGGACGGATGGGAAACGCGCCGCCGGCGCACTCCCGGATACGATTGGTGCATTGTGAGATTGGGATTGCCTGGAATCGTTCGCGGGGTCGTGGTGGATACGAGCTTTTTTCGCGGAAATTATCCCGAGCAGTGTTCGCTCGAAGCCTGCGCGATTCCGCTCGAGCCGGGGCTGAAGCGCGAGCTTGCGGCTCTAAACGCGCCGTCCACGAAGTGGCACGAGTTGCTGCCTCAATCGCAACTCAAGGGCGATTCTCTCAATCCGTTTGAGATTGGAGGCGATCATCGCTTTACCCATGTACGCTTGAAGATTTATCCGGATGGTGGCGTGGCACGGTTGCGCGTTCATGGTGAAGTGCTGCCGACGCCGGTTAAGGCTGCCGCGAATGCCCGGGAGATCGACCTCACAGCGATTCAAAATGGCGGACGCGTTATGGCGGCGAGCGACGAATTCTTTAGTGCGCCACTCAATTTGCTGATGCCAGGCCGCGGTAAGGGCATGCACGACGGTTGGGAAACGCGGCGGCGGCGCGGTCCCGGCCACGATTGGGTAATCATCAAGCTCGGCGCGCACGGCACGATACGACGAATTGAGGTGGACACCGCCTACTTCAAGGGAAATTTTCCCGATAGCTGTTCGATCGATGCGATTTTCGTTCCGGGCGGCGATGATCCAGGCGCGGGCGCGACCTGGCGGACGCTGCTACCGCAATCAAAACTTCGAGCGAACGCGTCGCACGTGTTTCGCAAGGAAATCGTTGCCCCTGAACCGGCGTCGCATCTACGATTCAATATTTATCCCGACGGAGGCGTGAGCCGTTTGCGCGTTTGGGGCTCGCCCGCGCCAGAAGCGCGAGGCAGCAGCATCGCATGGTTCAATTCCCTGCCGGAAAAGAAATCAGCGGCGTTATTGCTCGATTGCTGCGGCTCGCACGAATGGGTGCGACGAATGCTGGCGCGACGGCCGTTCGCAGATTTGGAAGATTTGATGCGCGCTGCAGATGAAATCTGGAACGCTCTTGGGCGCAAAGAGTGGCTGCAGGCTTTCCGCCATCATCCGCGAATCGGCGCCAAGAAAGCCGCGCGGGCGCAATCGGTCAAAGCCGGTGCTCTGTCCGCAAAGGAGCAATCCGGCGTGGCGCAGGCGGCGCGCGAAACGCGCGCGGTTCTCGCCGCGGCAAATCGCGCTTATGAGGCGGCGTTCGGCCACATTTTCATCATCTGCGCCTCGGGAAAATCTAGCGAAGAGATTATCCGGGAATTACAACGTCGTCTGGCCAACGACCGGGAAACGGAATTGCGCACGGCCGCTGAAGAGCAGCGCAAAATCACGCGGCTGCGACTGGAGAAAATGCTGGCATCATGAGCGCACCGATTACAACGCACGTCCTCGATACATCGATCGGCGGTCCGGCGCAAGGCGTAGCGGTGATTCTGCGCGTGCAGACCGCCGGAGCCGAGTGGAAGGAAATCGCCCGCGGCGTCACCGATTCCAACGGCCGCGTCGCGAATTTGCTGTCTCCGGGCAAACTCGCGGAAGGAAATTACCGCCTGCGCTTCGAAATCGGCGCTTATTTTTCGGCGCGCCAATCTGCCAGCTTTTATCCATTCGTCGAAGTCACATTTGCGGTGAACGATGGCGAGCAGCATTATCACGTTCCATTGCTCGTCAGCCCGTACGGCTACACCACCTATCGCGGGAGCTGAATGATGCGCATACGCCTCGGGCAAAACAATTATGGGAAATCGCGCGTGCGCATGCTGCGGCTTTCGCGGCAGGAGCGGCATCACGAAATCAAGGAATTGACGCTTGAGATACTTTTCGAAGGCGATTTCGATCGAGTTCACACGGAAGGCGACAACGCCAAGATCCTGCCGACCGATACGATCAAGAACACGGTTTACGTGCTCGCGAAGCAGTATCCGCCCGAGCCGATGGAAGAATTTGCGGAACATCTCATCGAGCACTTTCTCACGTACAATCCGCAGGTTTCACGGGTGAAAATTGCGTGCAGCGAACATCCGTGGAACCGAATCACTGTTGGAGACAAACCACATGCCACGTCTTTCATTCGCGCCGGCAACGAGACGCGCACGGCGGTCGTCACTGGCACGCGTGAAGAAACTCGCTTTGCAGCGGGCATCCATGATCTCGCGATCATGAAAACCGCCGGATCGGCATTCGAGGGATTTGTGCGCGACCCTTACACTTCGCTGAAGAGCACGATGGATCGCATTCTCATGACGAACGTGCGCGCCGAGTGGCACTACGCCGCCGAAGAAGTTGCGTTCAGTCCCATCTGGCACGGCGTGCGGCAGACGCTGCTGGAGACCTTCGCCGGGCACGACAGCCGCTCGGTGCAGCACACGCTTTATGCCATGGGCGAAGCGGTGCTAAAAAGTTTCGAGCCGATTTCGGAAATCCGGTTGGCGATGCCGAATAAGCACTACAACCTTGCGGATCTGACGCCCTTCGGAATGGAAAATGAGAATGAGATTTTTGTGCCGACGGATGAGCCACACGGAATGATCGAAGCTACGCTTAGGAAAGACGTCTAGCCGCTATTTCGCCCGCGTGCGCGATTCCAGAATTTTAGCGAACGAGCCCAGGCGCAAATCATCGATGGCCAGACCGGTCAATTCTTGCGCCTCCGCGGCCGTGACCGCGCCGCAATTGATCGCGCGCAGAAAATAATTAAGCAGGCCTTGTCCTGTGGCGGCATCGTCGAAGACTTCGCCCACCAGCGTTGCCTGGGCGGCTTTCTCGATGAAGTTTCGCAGGCGGTCTGCCGCCGAATCGAGGCTTCCGAGGAAGAATGCGTACACCGCTGCGTAACGCGTCGGCAATTGCGCTGGATGCAGGTCCCAGCCCTGATAGAAACCGCCGATGAGCGAATGACGGATGTGATGCGCGTGCAAGCGCCACGCGGAATGGACCGCGCTGCGATTTTCAGAAACTTGTTGCGCGGCGAGAGGCGGACCGCCCTTCGCAGCGCGATGAACTGGCACCGGTAGAACATTCGTCGCGCCATCTGAGAGCCAGACGCCCGTGCCCGCGAGCGCTACCTGCATCATCTCTTTTGCGAAATCGCAGGCGGGATGCAGCATGTGCTGGTGCGCGGCGGTGATGTTGCGGCCGGCGGTGTAATCGTAGGTGCCGAAATGCGCGGCGACGCAGCGTCCGTTCGCGGAGCGGGCCAGCGCCAGCAGATTCGATTCGCCGCGCGAATTCAGAACTGCTTGCGGCGTCTCGATCATCAATTCGATGCGCAGCCAGCCGCCCGGCAGCCGCAACGCTGATTCCAGGCGCTCGAGGATTTCGACGAGGGCCTCGACTTCTTCCGCGAGGCTCACTTTCGGCAGCGTGACGTGAAAATGCCGCGGGAGCGTGCCAGTGCTGGCCTCGGCGAGCGCGGTGATGAATAAATCGAGCGTGCGAATGCTGCGCGCGCGGAGTTCCTCGTTGAACGGATTGATGCGAATGCCGATGAACGGCGGCAGAGTCCCGGCCTTCGCTCCGGCGGCTACATCACGCGCGGTTGAAACGGCGTGCGCGTCTTCTTCGTCGTCGGGGCGGTTTCCATAGCCATCTTCGAAATCGATGCGGAAATCCTCGACCGGCTCGCGGCCCAGTTTTTCGCGAACGCGGCGATAAATCGTGAGGGCGAGCCACGCTGCGCGGCTCTCTTTGCGAAATGTGTCCGGATCGGAATCGATATATTTTTCGAGGCGCTCGATTTCTTCGGGAGCATCTGGAAGTTCGTTCGCGCCATCCAATCCTATTGCTTTAGCAAACGTGACGAAATCTGGAGCGTAATCGTCGAGGGCTTGCAGGGCGTGTGCGCCGAGACGCGGCGCCGAATCTGCGTGGAACAATTGAGCGCCGGCGTAAACGGTGTGGACCGGCTGGCGGCTGCTTCCTGGGCCAGGATAAAGTTGCGCGAAATCGCGGTGGCGTTCGCGCAGCTTGGCGTCCAGAGCTTTCAGTGATTCCGGCGACAGCGTTCGATTCATCGGCAGCCTCGGCAGCTCACAAGGATACTCTGGGGTGATACCAGAACCACAGGGAAACGCAAGAGATTCGGAACGAACACCGCGTTGAACCATCGCCCGCGGATTTGGGGCGAGAGAGCGTAACAGCAAGGCTAGAACGCGGGTTCTATTGCCGCGCGAGCGCTGCTGCTGTAATGTTGGTGCCTCGTTCCCCCAGCCCGACCCACGATGCCGTCTAGAATACTTCTCGTTGATGACGAACCCGCTCCGCGCGCAGGGCTTGAAATTCTGCTGCGCCGCGAGGGATTCGAAGTGCTGGGCGTTGCCGATGGAGCTGCGGCGCTCGAGCATTGTGCTGAATTCCGCCCTGATCTTGTGCTGCTGGATATCGTAATGCCTGGGCTTGATGGATTCGAGGTTTGCCGGCGGATTAAGGCGGCGCCGGAGACGCGGCTCACGCCGGTGGTTCTGATTACCGGGCTGTCTGCTGTCTCGGACCGCATTCAGGGAATCAATGCGGGGGCTGACGATTTTCTAAGCAAGCCGATCGATTTCAGCGAACTGTTGGCGCGCACGCGGTCTCTGCTGCGGTTGAAGAATTACACTGATGAACTTGAGAACGCCGAGGCGGTGCTTTTTAGCCTCGCGCGCAGCATTGAGGCTCGCGACCCGACGACGCATGGACATTGCGAGAGGCTGTCTGAAATTTCTGCGCTGCTCGGGACGCGGCTGGGACTCGAGACTGATCAAGTTACGGCGCTGCGGCGGGCTGGCGTGGTTCACGATATTGGAAAGATTGCTGTGCCGGATGCGGTGCTGCTTAAGGATGGACCGCTTACGCCGGAAGAGGAGGAGCTTCTCCGCGAGCATCCTGTGGTGGGGGAGCGGATTTGCTCGCCGCTGAAATCTTTCCGGCTTGTGCTGCCCATCATTCGCCATCATCACGAGAAGCAGGATGGCACTGGTTATCCCGACGGACTGAGCGGTGAACAGATTCCGCTTACGGCGCGAATTCTGCAAATTGTGGATGTCTACGACGCGCTTACGACTGAGCGGCCTTATCGCACTGCGCTGACTTCGTCGAAGGCTTTGGATGAGATTGAAGATGAAGCTGGCAAGGGGTGGTGGGATCCGAAGATGGTGCTCGAATTGCGAAGGCTTTTGGCTGAAGCTGGGCCGCAGGTGGATGAGATACGTAAGCGGCATGCTCAGAATTCCAATGGCAATGGGACTGGTCGGAGTTAGAACTGCGAGGATTTAAATTTCCTTCGACTTCGCTAGACCGACGCGCGGCAATACCTGATTTCACATTTCAAATTGCTCTGTTGACTTCCTGTCGTAGAGAGCAAACACGTGTCATCCTGATGGCCACGCAGCCCGATTTCCGCGTCCATAAATCGCAGACCCGCGCGGAAATCGGGCGCTTTGGCGCGGCCCGAAGAGCCTGCCCCGAGTCTTCCGAGGGGATCTCGTAGGAGTCCTCGATTCGGTTTTTCTTGTTTCGGACTACGATGTCAACAAAGCCATTTCAAATTGAAATTTTACAACGTGCCTCTTGCTTCGTTTGTGTTCAAACGGACGCCTGCTTGAGGTTCATTCACTTTGGCGGTGGGCCATCCGCTAGGATTAAGCGCTCTTCGCCTGAATAGATCACGAACCTGCGGCCGCGTAGAAAGCCTACTAGCGTTAGGTTTAGTTCGCGGGCCAGCTGGGCTGCCAGGCTTGATGGGGCTGAGACTGAGCCTACTACCGGGACGCCTGCTACGATTGCTTTTTGCGCGATCTCAAAGCCGCAGCGGCCGCTTACCAGCAGCACTACATCCGAAAGCGGCAGTCGATTTTCCTGCAGCGCCCAGCCTACTACTTTATCTACCGCGTTGTGGCGGCCGATGTCTTCGCGCGACACGATCAGCTCGCCCGCTTGCGTGAACAGGCCGGCTGCGTGGAGGCCGCCTGTGCGGCCGAAAATATCCTGCGATGAGCCCAGCTTCTCCGGCATCTGGCATAGCGTTTCGGCTGCGACTCGAAATGCGGCGTTCGGCGGACGAAGTAGGCGCGAGCGCACTGAATCAATCGAGGCCTTGCCGCAAACGCCGCAACTGGAATTCGCGAAGAAATTGCGCCGCGTTTGTTCGGAATCGAGTGCCACGCCGTTCGCTAATTGCGCGACCACAACGTTTCCGCGGCTTGCTCGCGAGCCATCCGTGATCGCCTCGAGCGTCGCTAGCTGCTCGCGCGATTGAATCAGGCCCTCGGTGAAGAGAAAGCCGGCCGCGAGTTCCAGATCGTGCCCCGGCGTGCGCATCGTCACTGCGAGCGGCGCATCGCCGATGCGAATTTCCAGCGGCTCTTCGCCGGCTACGGAATCCTGCACGCGCCGCAGGCGTCCATCGGCCCACTCGGTTACCTGCGTCAGCTCGATGCTTCGCGGAGCCGGCAACTTCTATCCCTCCTCAGCGGCAACAATCGCCAGCTGCAGTGCGGGAACTCCGCGATCCAGCGGAACCACTTCGACGATGGCGTTGTAGTCCGGCACGCCGCTGGGATCGAGGCATCCTGCGGGCACGACTACATTCAATTCCGGCCAGTGGCCTTGCAGGCAGCCGGGTTTGATCCGGCCGATCTTCACGCGCCCGCGAAATTCTCCGTGCGCATTGCGCACCAAAATCGCCTCGCCATCGTCCAGATCGAGGCGCTCGGCATCCTCGCGAGCCATTAGGATGTCATCGCGATGCAGGCCGGTGATCGCGTCGAACTCGGAATGCACCATGGCGTTGAATTGCTTTCCGCGGCGCGTCGAAATCATGAAGCGACCCTCCGGAATTTCATCGCCCGGTAGCTCGACAACTGAAAAGTGCCCCTTGCCGTCCGGCGTCGCGAAGCGATTGGCGAGCAAGCGCGGCCCGCCATACTGAAAATTGTCGCCCTTCTTCCGGAGCGTGGCGATGCCTCGATACGTGGGGCAAACGCGGTCAATTTCGTCGCGAATATCTTGAGAATCGCGCCACGGAAATATTTTCGCCGCGCGCTCCGGCTCGGCGCAGCGCGCGACGAGCACGGGAACCTCCCATTCATCCCGCGCCTCCCCGGGCCGCGGCCCTGGAATTTCCGGACTATAAATGACGCGCCGCTCGGTAGAAGTTTCCGTTCCTCCGCCGCGTTGTTCGTAACGCGTGCGCGACGGCAACAGCAGGACTGTATCGGCGGGCTCAACCAGCATGTTCGTGCTCAGGACAATGTCCTGATGGATACGCAGACGAATATTTTCAATCGCTCGCCGAACGCGGCCCGGGTCCGGCAGCGTCTCGAGAAAATTCCCGCCTGTCTGCCACAACGCGTCAATTTCACCCTGCTCGGCAGCGAGAATCATTTGCGTGGTGGTCAGCCCCTTCCAGGAAGGCGGCTCGAATCCCCAATAGTCGGGCGCGGCAAATTTCCGCGCATTCTCTTCGCTGACGCTCGCGCCCATGACATAAGCGCCGGGCATCGCGCCCATCTCCGCCCCGCCCTGCACGCCGCTGTGCCCGCGAACGGGCATCAAGCCTGTATGCTCGCGGCCGACATTCCCGCGCGCAAGCTGCAAATTCACGATGGCGCGCACATTGTCGCTGCCGTAGCGATGCTGCGTGATCCCCATGCTCCAGACGATGATGGCGTGCCGCGCGCGCCCGAACGTCTCCGCGAATCGCAACATATCGGCGCGCGTCTGCCCAGCTCCGCGCTCCAACTCCTGCCACGAAAATTCCCGCGTGCGCGCCTCAAGCTCGTTCCAACCCGAAGTTCGCGCGGCAATGAAACTGCGATCGAGCCAATCGTTTTCGATGAGGTGTTTCAGCACGCCATAAAAAAATGGAATATCGCCGCCGGCATGAATCTGAAAGAACTCATCCGTGAATCGCGTTCCGAAAAGCGCGCTCTCGGTGATCGAAGGCACCCAGTAGCGTTCCAAGCCCGGTTCGATGTATGGATTGACGACAAACACTTTCGTCCCGGCCTTGCGCGCGTAATAAAGGTATTTCGTCGCGACGGGCTGATTGTTGGCGATGTTCGATCCTACAAAAACAATCAGGTCGGCGCCGATCCAATCCGAATAGGAGCAAGTGGTCGCGGCGCATCCGACGGTGGCGCTCAAGGCCGCGGTGCTCGGCGCATGACAAATGCGCGCACTGGTATCCACGTGATTCGTGCCGAAAAATCGCGCCACCTTCTGGTGCGCGTAATAAGCCTCGTTCGTCAAACCGCGCGAAGTCACGAACCAGCCCAATCGCCGCGGATCGACTGCCTTCAATCCCTCCGCCGCCAAGCGAATCGCCTCACCCCACGGAATCCGCCGGAATCCTTTTTCGCCGCGACGCCTCACCATCGGCACAGCCAGGCGCCCCAGCGCCCGCAGCTCTTTGCCAGAAAGCGCGTCGAGTGCCGCGGCGTCCTCCAATCGCCGCCAATCCATCGCTGGCATAGTATTCAAACGCAGCAGAGCCAGGCGCACATTGCAGAGATGAATCCCGTCCATGGTCCAGTCGTGCAGCCCGTTCGTACCCAGGGCACAGCCATCGCAGCAGCCATCCCGCAAGATCCGGTAGGCATAGCCCAAACTGTCGCGATTCTCCCAAATGGTCTCGACGATATCCCGGTAGGCGTTCGGATGCTGCTGGTTCAAGCCGTAAGGCACAAGGCTGACCCAGCGCGCACGATCGGTTTTCTGATTGGAGTCTTCGCGGTCGCTCAAAGCCCCGCCTCTTCGTGGATTCGCGCCCAATCGTCCTAGAACCGTATCCAATCCACCAGCGCGAGGCAAGCGCAGTCTCGTATCCCGCCAAATATTCTCCGCGCTCGCATCATGAGGTGGAGATTTCCACATCCCCCTTTTTTGATATTCACAAATTATCGATTTGCTCGTCATGCTGCTGTAATATCCCGCCTCTACAAAGCCTAGGCCAGACCGGCGGCCATCGTCCACCCGCTGGGGCCTACACTCTATCTCCGCCAAAAGGAAAGGTGCGTGACATGATTAGAAAGGCAGCACATCTGGGACTCGTCGGAATCCTTCTCGCGGGCGTTGTGGTAGCTCACGAGGGTAACAGTCCGAACGGCGTTCCGCGTCTCGATCACGTCTTCTTCATCATGATGGAGAACCACGCGTTCTCCCAAATCGTGGACAATCCCAACGCTCCGTTCGCCAACGCGTACGCAAAATACGCAAATTCGGCGACAAACTATTTCGCCGTCGCCCATCCCAGCTTGACCAACTATCTTGAGGTGAACGGCGGATCCAACTTCGGCGTGCTGAATGACAACTCGCCTGACTGGCACAACGCCACCTGCACGAACAATCTTGCTTCCGGCGTTACCTCTCTCGATGACGGAACGTTTCCCGCGATTTGTCCCATCTACGGCGTAGGAACCGACGCCGCGACTCCGGCCATCGATTTTTCGAATGAGACCTCCGGACCTCCGGGCGAAATCAACATTGACGGCGTCATGTCGATTCCAGCCGCCACCAATATCGTGGGCATGACCATTGCCGATCAGTTGGTCGCCTCCGGCCGAAGCTGGAAGAGTTATCAGGAGAGCCTGCCGCCCTCCGGCGCGGACGGCGTGAATAACGCCGACGGATTCTTCAGCAATCTCGACGATCTCAGCGCCGCGCTTCCCGGCGAAGGCCAGACGCAGAGCAATCTCGTGGCTCTCTACGCCGTGAAGCACAACCCGTTTGCCTACTTCCAGAGCGTTCAGGAAGGCGCGAATCCAAAGAACAGCTTGGCCAACATGGTGGATTTTGTGGGATCGCATGGTCTCTATGCGGATCTCGCTTCCGGCCATGTCCCGAACTACTCGTTCATCGCGCCGAACCAGTGCAACGATCAGCACGGACGTGGCAACGCCGGTCCGGCGTGCGAATTCGATCCGAACGACAACGGAACGCAGATGGGATTGAACCCGGGTTTGATCCAACGCGGTGATCTCTCCATCCAGCAAATCGTCACGGCGATCCATCATTCACCGGCGTGGTTCGAGGGCCGCAACGCCATCGTCGTCACGTGGGATGAGAACGACTACAGCATCTCGCCGACCACGAACAAGGTGCTACTCATCGTGGACACCAACTATGGCCGCCACGGCTTGACGAGCGCGAAGTTCTACACGCACTTCGCACTGCTCAAGACCATCGAAGCCGCTTTCCGGCTTCCGTGTCTAAATCACGCCTGCGACGCAGGCGTCAACGTGATGTCTGATCTGTTCAAGGGTGGTCCCGGCGACGAATAGTTACATCATGTAACCACAACTCGGGCCTCCGCCATCCCACGGCGGAGGCCCATCCCTCAATTTTCTGGGTTTCTCCTGCCGCGGAGCCGCGCCTTGCGTCCAAACGGGCCGGGCGCAGTGTAGAATCCGGCGTCGCGCCTTAAGACTCACCGGGCTTTCTGTGCCCGGATGCGGGAGGACCATCTTCGTGAACATCCGCAAAGCTACCGAAAGCTACGAAAAATGGGTTGCGGCGCGCATCCGTATCGTCAAGGCCGATCTCGATTTCAAACACGAAGAAATGGCCGCGGATGCCTTCCCTTTTCTCCGCGCCACCTTCTATCGCTGGGTGCAGCTTTGGCCGGAAGTCTGCCCGGAGGAAGCGAAAGCGCCGGAAGTTCTGGCCGTCGGCGATCTGCACGTCGAAAATTTCGGTACCTGGCGAGATGCGGAAGGACGGCTCATCTGGGGCGTCAACGATTTCGATGAAGCCCATCCGATGGCCTACACCAACGATCTCGTCCGCTTAGCCGCGAGCGCTCATCTGGCCATCGCCGAAGAGCATCTCACTTTGCGCACGCGGGAAGCCTGCGACGCTATTCTCGAAGGCTATCGCCAGGGGCTCGAAACAAAAGGCAAGGCCTTCGTGCTGGCGGAAGAAAATCGCTGGTTGCGCATGATCGCGCTGAATCGTCTGCGCGATCCCGTCCGATTCTGGAAGCGAATTTTTAATCTCGGAGAACTGCGCACCAGCGTCCCCGATCACATCCTCGAAAAGCTGGAAGCGTCACTTCCCGATCGCAACCTGCCTTATGAGCGCAAGCGCCGCGTGGCCGGTTTGGGCAGTCTTGGCCACCTTCGAGTTCTCGCGCTGGCGCGCTGGTGCGGCGCGTGGGTTGCGCGCGAAGCCAAAGTCCTTACTCCCTCCGCCTGCATCTGGGCCAACGGCAAATCCAAATCCGAAAAAATCCTCTATACCGAAATCATTTCGCGCGCCGCACGGGTTCAGGATCCCTTCCTACAGCTTTTCGACGATTTTCTGATGCGCCGACTCGCTCCCGATTGCTCGCGCATTTTGCTGGCGTCTCTGCCCGAGGATCACGATGAAGCCCGGCTACTTGGAGCCATGGGCTTCGAGACTGCCAATATCCACCTTGGTTCGCGTAACGCCGTGCCCTGGATCTTGCGCGACTTGAAAGATCGCCCGCGCCGCTGGCTGCACCGCGCGTCCAAAAGAATGATGGAAGCCATCCAGCGCGACCACCTCAAATGGCGAAAATCGATGTGAAGCGCTCCCGGGTGACGGCTTCAGCTCGCTTCTCGCTTGCGGACTTATCCAGTGAGCCTTTGTTTCGCGGTGCCCATTTCCGGACAGTGAAATCCTTTAGCGCGCACTCGCGATACGGGCCGATCGCCTAACTCGTCTGTAATCAATATCGATTCGTGGTCCCATACCTGCGATAATCTGTTCTGAAATAAACTGGATTCGGAACCGCCTATGCGCAAACTCATCCAAGACCTCATCTACGCCCGGCGGCAATTCACGCGGGCGCCGGGCGTCGCTATTACAGCCATCATTTCCCTAGCTCTCGGCATCGGCGCCACTACAGCCGTCTTCAGCGTCGTGTATGGCGTCCTCGGCGATCCTTACCCTTACCGCGACGCCAATCGCATGGTTCACGTGCAGCTCAATCTTCCCGAGCGCCGTGGCCCGCTGCTTATGGTCACTGGTCCGCAATACGACGATTTGCGAAAGCTCTCCGCGATTGACGACGTATTCCTTCAGACAGACGAGCGCCAATCCCTCACAGGTGATCAGCTTCCCATCAGCGTTCAAGTCGGAAAGTACTCGCCAAACTTGTTCGACTACATGGGCGTGCCCATTTATATGGGGCGCGGGTTTTCTCCCGCCGATGTAACGGATGGCAAGCCTGCGCCCGTTGCAGTGCTCAGCTATCTTTTTTGGAAGCGCCAGTTCGGCAGCAGCCGCGAGATTCTCGGCAAGTCCATCGAACTCAACCACGTTCTCTATAGCGTAATCGGAATCGCCCCGCCGCGATTTACCTGGGGAGATTCGGACGTCTATCTGCCCGCGATTCCGTCATCTGACCCACATGAATACTGGAACGCGTTCGTGAAATTGAAGCCCGGCACGAAATACCCTACCGCCGAAGCTGAGTTGCAGATCTTTGTGGATCGCATCAGTCAGCAGGATCCGAATTTCCCGAAGAACGCGAAGGTGAAGATCGTCTCGCTGAATGAACAGGTGCTGGGGCAGTTTCAGGGCGCGCTCACGATTCTGTTCGCTGCGGTGGTGATTCTTCTTCTCATCGGCTGCGCCAACGTGTCGATTCTGTTGCTCGCCCGCGGCAACGCTCGCCAGCACGAACTGGCGGTGCGCGTCGCGGTCGGCGCAGGTCGCGGCCGGCTGGTGCGCCAACTATTGACCGAATCCGTGCTGCTCTCGGTCGGCGGCACGCTTCTTGGCGTCCTCGCCGCCTTTTTCGGTGTGGATGCGATCTCGGCTCTTCTGCCGCATTATTCTTTCCCGCATGAGGCCGCGATTCACATCAGCGGCGTCGTGCTCGGCTTCAGCACCGGCGTCGCGTTGCTTACCGGAATTATTTTCGGCATTTCGCCGGCCTGGCAACTTTCGCGACCACAGCTCGGCAGCCTGATTCAGGCAAACAACATGCGCCAGTCCGGCGGCATCCGCAGCCGCAATACACACCGGCTGCTGATCGCGGGACAGGTCGCACTCACCATCGTTCTGCTTGCCACCGCCGGCGCCTCTGCGCGCGCATTCATTGCGCGGACGCACACGCCTCTTGGCCTCGATCCCACGAATGTATTCGGCATTGACCTCTCCTTGCCCAAAGGCGCGCACCCGAGCTGGCAGGATCGCGTCAATGCCAACGAAGAAATTCGCCGCACCATCGAGCAGGTGCCCGGCATCACTTCCGCAGGCATCTCGACGAGTTGGTTTCCGCCTTTCGGTGGATTTACCGGCCAGATTGAGATTCAGAGCAAGCCCGGCTTGACGCAGGCGGACGCGAATCTGGCTCTCATCAGCCCGCAGCTTTTCGCCACACTTCGCGTTCCGCTGCTGCAGGGCCGGAACTTTAGCGACGCTGAAGTGCAGCGCGGAGATCACCTCGCGCTCGTCAATCAAGCGTTCGTGAAGCAGTATCTCGGCGACGCCGATCCGATCGGCCAAAGCGTTCGCAGCCCGGTGATGAACACTGTGCCACCGATCTTTCTGATGGCGCAGAAGCCCGCTGACTGGCTCCAAGTCATCGGCGTTGTCGGCGATGCGAAGAACGACGGGCTAGACCATCCCGTGAAGCCCGCCGTGTACATTCCCTACACTTTCGTGCTTCCTCCTGACGAAACGCTCATGATTCGCTCGTCGGGCGATCCCGACATCGCGCTGAAGTCCGTGCGCGTGCGGCTGCACGATTTGAATCCTGAAATCGTTCTCGGCGATGAACATACTCTGACGTGGTGGCTCAATACGGATGGTTGGGGGCGCGAGAGATTTATCGCGTCGCTCTTCGGAGTGTTCGCCGGACTGGCGTTGGTGCTCGCCGCAACGGGCTTGTACAGCGTGGTGTCTTACGCGGTGACGCAGCGCACGCAGGAACTCGGCATCCGCATGGCGCTGGGGGCGCCGCGAGCGAGCATCTTTCGGCTGGTGCTCGGCTCGACGGCTGTGACTCTCGGCATCGGCGCCGCCGTTGGCCTGGGCATCAGCATTGCGCTGGGCCGCATCGTTGCCAGCATGGCCGGCGCAAGCTCGCGGGACCCACTGACTCTTGCGGCCGCCACCGCGCTCTTGTTCGCCGTCGCCGCCGCCGCGTGCTTGCTCCCAGCCCGCCGCGCTGCGAGTATCGATCCCATCCGCGCGCTGCGCACCGAGTAGCAATCTCGATCTGGTCTTCACTATTTCAAATTTGAGATTTCTTGGTTCCCCATGGTTACCGCAATCGCGCACACGACCACCCGCGGCATTTCGTGCACCGTAATTCTCAGAATTGCCCTTCGATTTTCTAAGACTTCCCGGCGCGCTGTCTTCCCTTCTCTTCCCACGTCTTCCGCAGCTCCGCGCGCCGCGCCAGAACATGCGCCTTGGCTTCCTCGAAATTTTTGTACACCTTCTTGCCCTTGATCGTGTTGCAGGTCCGGCAGCATGCCACAAGATTCGCCGGATCCTTCTTTCCCTTGCGAGCGCGCGGCATCACGAAATCCACCGACATCGCCAGCGCATTCTCAAAATTCGCGTTTCCGTCCAGGCCGCAATACCTGCAGCGATAATTATCGCGCTCCAGGATCTCGAGCCCTTCCTTCACAGTTACGGGCGCGGCGGTCAGAGTGAATGTAGTGAGATTGAAAAGCATCGGCCACCTCCAAGTGAGAATTTCGGCCGTTCAACGGGAAAGGGGTCCGTGACGCTGAAAATAGGCCACCCACCGCCGCGTGTCAAGCAACTCGCCACTTCCCTTTCCATCTCTGCGACCTTAGCGTCTCTGCGGTGAGTCTCCCCGCTTTCATTTTCCACTGCTCCACTTTGCCACTGGCCTCGAAAGGTGTATGCTCGCGGTTCTCGCGCTCATCTCTCCCCGTAGAGCAGGCGAATATGGCGTCACGCACCCACATCGTTACCGCGCGCAAAGAGCAGCGCGCCGGGCTCGCGCACTTCATGGCCCGCGTCCTCAAGGAACGCGACCGCGCTGCGAAGAAGCTCGATCCCGATTCCGTTCACGACTTGCGCGTGGCGCTGCGCCGCTGCCGCACCATGGCCGACGCGCTTTCCACTTTCGACTCCGAGAAATCTCTTCGCGCGATGAAGAAAGCGTCCCGGCGCACTTTCCGGAGTCTCGGCCAATTGCGCGATGTCCAGGTGATGCGCGAATGGATCAAAAAACTCGGACCCGCCGGCGATCCGCTGGCGTCCCGGCTTCTCGAATCGCTGGCGCAATCCGAAGCGGCGGCAAAAGCCGACGCCACCGCAGCGCTCAACGACTTCGACGTCCACAAGTGGCGCCGCTGGTCGCGCGATCTCGCCGAACGCTCGCGTCGAGTTGCCCCGGACAGCTTGGTTTTTCAGCATCTCGCTCTCCAGCGCTGCCTCGAAGCCCGCGACGCCCATCGCTTCGCCATGCGCTCCCGCAGCCGCGTGAGCTGGCATCGCGTGCGCATCGCCCTGAAGCATTTCCGCTACACCGTCGAGAATTTTCTGCCGAGCCGCCACGAAGCGTGGATCGCCGACCTCAAGCTCGTTCAGGATCTTCTTGGAGAAGTTCACGACCTCGACGTCATGCGAACGGAATTCCGAAGGGTTGCGGCGGGAGTGGAATCGAGCGAACTCGAGCAATGGCATGAGCGCATCGAAGCATTGCGCGCAGAGCGCCTAGCCGCCTACCACGCGAAAACTTCGGGCAAAAATTCTCTGTGGAATATCTGGTTCGCCGGGCTGCCCGCGGGCCCGCGCCTCGAAGAGGCCGCTTTCGCCACGCTTGCAACGTGGGCGTCGTACCGCGACCCGAACTTCGATCACTCGCGCAAAGTGACGGCTCTCGCGCTCGAGCTATTCGACGGCTTCGGCACAAGCCTCCTGAATCACACTTTTCGCGATGCCGAGGCCCGCAGAATCCTGCAAGCCGCGGCGCTCCTCCATGACGTCGGCCGCGTCAAAAAAGACGCCGGCCACCACAAGCGCTCTTTCCGCATGATCAGCGAGCTAATTCCGCCCATCGGCTGGACGAAAGACGAAATCTTCAGCGCCGCTCTGATCGCCCGCTATCACCGAGGCACCGAGCCGCGCCTGGAGCAAAAAGACTACGCCTCGCTCCAGCCCGCGGAGCAAGAACGAGTATGCTGGCTCGCCGCAACGCTGCGCCTGGCCGATGGCCTCGATTCCGATCATCGCGGTCGAATCCTAGGCGTGAGCGTCCAGCGCGACCGTACCGCGCTGATCATCCGCGCATCAGGCTACGTCCACGACGTAGACTCTGCCGCTATGCTCGCGCGCAAGAAACATCTCCTCGAGACCCTCTGCGAATGTCCGGTTGTGATCCAGCCCGCGGAATCGCAATCGGCGGCCAGAATAACGTCCATTGCATCCTGATTCGCTTCTTCGTGGGATTCGTAGGGCCCGGTCTTAGGCCGAGCTTCTTCGTGCACCGCGCAGCCAAATCACTCAATCTGACGCAGAATTTTCGGCGGAAGAATCCAAAGCAGCGTGGCCTTGCCCGCGGTGACGGATTCAAATTCTAGAGCCGCGACACCAGCTTTCTTCAAAGCCGTGAAAACCCCGCGCGCTCCTACTGCCGCGGCAATCAGCTGATCCAGATGCGGCGCGTGGCCGACGCACATCGCTTCATCGGCTTTCACGTGCGCAATTTCCTTTAAGAAATCAGCGGGATTGCTTCCCGGCCGGAGCGCCTGGCTCTGCCGGATCTTTTCCCGCGCGTATCCCAACGCTTCGGCAAAAATCTCGGCTGTCTGCGCTGAGCGAACATAAGGGCTCGTGATCAGCAGCTGGGGTTTAACCTTCAGCTCGCTGAGCCCTTTCCCCACTTCGCGCGTCTTCTTGATTCCATCGCGCGTCAGGTATCGCTCGGTCTCCGGCGGGCAATTCGAATCCTCGCGCTCGATCGCAATTCCGTGCCGCACTAGATAGAGAATCATAGGTTAGGCCACTTTCACTTTCGGTTTCGTTTGCGCCCGGCGGAACACCGGCCGCAATCCGAATTCGCGCTCGAATAGAGTCGCCTTACGCGTCAGACCCGCCACATCGAGCCGCGCGCCATTCTGCATCTGCACGCGGAAGATGGCCTGCCCGCGCTCGACATCCACCGTAACGCCGCCGACCATGCGCCGGTGCTCGCTCTCGAGCCGCTCGGCGATGCGCAGCAGCGCCACGAGCATCCGCGCGTCCTCGCGGCGCGCGCCGTCGAGCGACGCGTACGATTTGTGGTCCATCTGCGGCTCAGACCTGGAATTGTGATAACGCACCAGCACCGCCACCATGTCGCGCCGCCAGCCGCGCAAGCCGGGAATATCGCCATAGCGCACGAGATATTCGCCGTGGCGATGATGCGATTTGTGGCCGATGGCATGGCCGACGTCGTGGAGAATTGCCGCCATTTCGAGAGTCAGCCGTTCATCTGGACTCATTTCGTGCAGCGGGCGCAATTGATCGAACAGCGAAACAGCCAATCGCCGCACCTGTTCCGCGTGCCCCGCATCGTAATTGAAGCGGCGCGCAAACCACTCGGCACCGGCGCGCAGCCGGTCCGCCACGCGCTTTTCGTCTTCATTCGGCGTCGCGCCGGAATATTCCGCCTCCATCAGATCAATGAGAATGCCTTCGCGCACTCCTGCGCCAGGCACGAGCATCGAACGAAGATTTAGATACTGCCCGAGCGTGGCGAGCACGATCGCTGCGATGCCCATCACTTCAGCGCGGTCGCGGCGCACGCGAAACGACCGGACCCTTGCAGGCACGTCGAGACGCGCGATGCGCCACACCTGATCGCGCAGGAGCCGCAGATTGATAGTCGGAAATCCTCGCAGCCGCGGTCCTGCGGCGATTGGCGCCAGCGCTTCGGCATTGCCGCCGCAAGCGGCGGCCACCGCGCTAGAGAGATTCGGCGGCGTAGGTATTGCAGAACGCAGGAGCATCAGCACGTGGTCTTTGATGCGCGCCGCGGCGTCTTCGGTGATTACTCCTTCGATCTTGTAAGTCTCCATGAGGCGCACCGTGCCGAGCGGCAAAGCGACGCGGCGCTTGACCAAGCCGCTCTCCAGGAAATTCAGCTCCAGACTTCCGCCGCCAAGATCAAAGATGAGGCGCGGCGTCACGTTTCCCGCGAGCGCCCGCAGCACTCCGGCGCAAACCAGCCGAGCTTCTTCCTCGCCGCTGATCACTTCGATTTCGATCCCGGACTTGCGGCGAACACGCTCGATCAGCGTGTGGCGATTGCGCGCCTCGCGGCCAGCGCTCGTAGCCACGGCGCGGTACATGGCCACGTGATGGCGGTTCATCACTCGCCGGAAATGCCGGAAGGCGCGAGCAGCTTTGGCTATCGTATCGTCGCTCAGCACGTGCCGCGTGAAGGCATTGTGACCGAGACGCACCGAAGCGCGTTCGCTGTCGAGAATTTCGTACCGGTCGGGGGAAGTAGCGCGGGCGATCACCAGCCGCAGGGCATTCGAGCCGGCGTCAATCGCGGCAATGTGGACAGGAGCGGCCAATTCGTCTATCGCCAGAGGTGCGCAAGCGCGCCCGAGGGCTGATAGTGCGTACCCTTGATGCCGAGATGCGCGCCGATTTGCTTGCGCAGTTCGCGGTTCACGGTCGAGACGCTCGTTTCGCCGTCCAGCTCGATGAAAGAATGCCGGCGCGAGAGATATTCGAATTCTTTTTTGATCAGCGATTGATAACGAATGAAGGATTGGAAGAGGTCGTTCGAAAGCGACATGTCGCGGCCGGATTCCCAGTAGCTGATGGTGTGTGATTTCTTGAACTCGCGATCGAAAGCCACTTCAGGTTTTACGTTTAGCCAGAAGGTCAAGTCGGGCCGCAGGGCCATCTCGTAGATTCCGTGCAGATAGTCGCGGCCGATGCCGCGAACGGCGCTGCGGGCGATGAGCGTGTAAATGTAGCGGTCGGCCAGAACGATCAGGCCGGAGCGCAACGCGGGAAGAATGCGGCGCTCGAGCTGGTCGAAGAAATCGGTGCTGTACATCAGCGCGAGGGTCATGCGCGTTACCGAGTTTTCGGCGAGTAACGCGTCAATATCGTCGGCGACTAGCGAGGAACGCCGCAAGCCTGTCGTCTGAACGGCAAAGCCCTCGGATTCCAGCCACTCTGTGAGAAGCGCGATCTGCGTCGAGCGGCCCGAGCCGTCGGTGCCTTCGATGACGATCAGAGTGCCGCTCAGCTCCTCTTCGCGTACGCCGGGAAGAGACGCGCCGTAAAAACGCGAGGCGCTCTTGCCGTTGCCCTTCGTCTTCCCGTTCTTGCGCCGCGGCCGGCCATTCGGCCCGGCGCCTGGGACGATCGGAGTGTCGCGTGGCGTCATGTGGATTTCTTCGGCGCGAATTTCACGAGATCGATTCGCTCGCCGAGAATTTCGCGCATCTGCTTTTGCAGGCGGTTCACAGGAACCGTGCCATCCATCAGCACGAACTTGTCGGGCTCAATCATCTGGTCGTAATAATTCAGGATGCGCTCTTGAAAAATGCGGAAGCTCTCCGCGCGATCGAGGGAAATCCCGAGGTCCATTCCAGCTTCGTAATACTTGAGCTTGGGTCGGCCAGCCATGATTCGATTGACGGCCACATCGAGAGGCGCGCGGAAATAAAAAGTAATATCGGGAATCGGCGCAAAGCGGTAAAGATTGCGCAGCCAATGCGGAGGGCAGCCGCGGGCCACATCGCGTGCAAACGCGGTGTAAATATAGCGGTCGGCCAGAACGAGATACCCGCCGTGGAGAAGAGGAAGAATCTGGCGCTCGCAACGATCGGCAAAATCAGCAGCGTGAAGCAGCGAGAAGGTGACGGGCGTGAGCAGGCGGCGCTGCTTGCCGCGGCGCGTGGCCGATTTCACGAGCGGCGAAGAATTCCACTCCGTGAAATGCGTTCGATACCCATTGATCTCGAGCCAGCGCTTCAGAAGGTAAAGCTGCGTGCTTTTGCCCGAGCCGTCGATGCCTTCGACGACTACGAGCGCGCCGGGATAATCGTGCTTCGGCGCGCGAGCCTTCTCGGCCGGCCGCTCGGAGACGGCCGGGATTTCGATGGGCTTGGTTTCAGGCATTTCGAACCGATTCCGCTCGATTTCCAATCCAGTAGTTTATGATACCCCGGGGGTTAAACCCCAGCATGAATATTCTGTTACAGCAGCGTGCGAAAAGGAAAACGCGGTTTAGGAAAACACTATGAACGTTCGAAAAGCGCTGATGGTGAAACCCGGGAAGAAAGTGAAGCTCTCCGATTACGACCCCGACGACACGCTCGGTCACGAAAAGGGTCCGCGGACCGACGCGAAAACAGAGAGAGCTTGCGGACGGTTAGACTCGCTGCAGTATTTGCTCTACGCGGAGAAAAAGCACGCGCTGCTGGTAGTGTTTCAAGCGCTGGACGCGGGCGGAAAGGACGGCACGATTCGCCACGTAATGTCCGGCCTGAATCCACAGGGCTGCGTGGTTGCGTCATTCAAGAAGCCTTCGCCGGAAGAACTGGCGCACGATTTTCTCTGGCGGGTACATAAAGTCGTGCCCGAACTCGGAATAATAGGAGTGTTCAATCGCTCGCACTATGAAGATGTGCTCGTGGTGCGGGTTCACGATCTGGTACCCAAGGATGTCTGGTCGGCGCGTTACGATCAGATCAATTCGTTCGAGCGGAATCTCTCCGGAAGCGGCGTGACGATCGTGAAATTTTTTTTGCACATCAGCAAAGCCGAACAGAAAAAACGCTTTCTCGAGCGCATCGACGATCCGGACCGGCGCTGGAAGATCTCGCAATCGGATTTCCTGGAAAGAAAATTCTGGGATGACTATATCAAGGCGTATGAAGAAACGTTGAGGCGTTGCAGCACGGAAGAGGCGCCTTGGTACGTGGTGCCTGCGAATAAGAAATGGTTCCGGAATTTTGTGGTGTCGCGGATTTTAGTGGAGACGCTGGAAGAGCTGAAGATGAAGTATCCGAAGCCGACGGTGGATGTCAGGGATTTGAAATGGAAATAGCAGAGCTGAATTTCGTTCGGCGGGATGCTCATCGGGAAGTTTGTTAGAATCGCGCGGCTTCTTGCCTCATTGGAATTGCAGGGGCCGAAATTCGGGAGGGCGTCCCTTAAGCGCCGGTAAGGCACTTCAGGGGAAGAAGACTCTCCCCTACTGAGAGCTAATGACGCAGGCTTTGTTTCCGCGAAATTTTCGGAAGCGTTATCCGCAGGCGGTGCGCGGCGAAGGCTGCTTCATAGTCACGGCGGATGGGCGGAGGTATCTCGACGCAGCAGGCGGAGCAGCGGTAGTGACCATCGGGCACGGAGTGCAATCCGTGGCGCGGGCGATGGCGGAGCAGGCTGAGAGGCTTGCTTACGTACATTCTTCGCAGTTCGAATCGGCGCCTGCGGCGGAATTGGCTCGGCGGCTGCTGGCGCTGGCGCCGCGATCGTTCCGCAACGGGCGCGTGTATCTCACTTCCGGCGGATCGGAAGCTACCGAAACGGCAATCAAGCTTTGCCGACAATATTTTCTCGAGCGCGGCGAGGCGAAACGCATCCGCGTGATTTCACGGAAGCAGAGCTACCACGGAACGACGCTCGGGGCGCTCGCGGTTTCAGGAAATGTGGCACGTCGCGAGCCATTCGCACCGTTGCTGAATGAATGGGGGCACATTCCGCCGTGCTATTGCTACCGCTGCCCGATGGGATTGCGGTATCCGGAATGCAATGTAGATTGTGCCGACGAGCTAGATCGATTGCTGCGGCGCGAGAATCCTGAAAGCGTCGCGGCGTTTATCTTGGAGCCCTTGAGCGGCGCGACGCTCGGCGCAGTGCCGCCGCCGAATGGATATCTCGAGCGCATCGCTGAAATCTGCCGCATGCATGGAATTCTGCTCATCGCCGATGAAGTGATGACCGGCACGGGCCGCACGGGGAAAACTTTCGCGGTCGAGCACTGGGGGGTCGAACCGGACATCATTCTCGTCGGCAAGGGAGTGGCGAGTGGCTACGCGCCGTTGGGCGGAGTGCTGGTGAATGACCGTGTTGTGGAAACGATTGAACGCGGCTCGGGGGTTTTTCTGCACGGATTCACTTACAACGCGCATCCCGTGGCCGCGGCCGCTGGAGTCGCGGTGCTCGACTACATCGCCGAGAATAATCTATTCGAGCGTGTTGCCGGCGCGGGGAGCGAGTTGCGAGAGGCGCTCGAACCGCTGGCGCAACTTTCGGTTGTTGGCGACATCCGGGGAATGGGGCTGCTACAGGGAATCGAAATCGTGCGCGACCGCGAGACTCGCGAGCCGTTTCCGCCGGATGCGCACATCACCAGCCGCATCGCAGAAGATGCGATGGAAGCGGGCGTGGTGACCTATCCGATGCAGGGCTCGGTGGACGGGCGGCGCGGCGATCATATTCTTCTCGCGCCGCCGTTCACGATTTCTTCGCCGCAGATTCAGATGATTGCAAGCGCGCTGGGCAACGCGCTCAGCGAACTCGAGAATTCCCACCGCTCCAGCACCGGAGGCTCCCCTGTCGCAAAATCCTCGGAGTAAGAAACTTCAGCGGATTTCAATTTCAATTCATCAGGGGGCAGTCATTGCAATCGCTGCATTGGCTGGACTCGCCGCCGCGAGCTTCGCCGACCAAATTGCACTGAAGGGCTATTCGCCCGAGACAGCGAAGCGCGAGATGGCGATCGAAAAACAATATCGCTCGCTGGCTTCGACGGAGGAAATTGCAAAATTTCATCGCTACCTGACCGCCGAGCCGCACATGGCGGGTTCGCAGCGCAATAATGAGCTTGCGCGCTGGGTCGCGGAGCAGTGGAAGCAGCAAGGAATGGAAGATGTAAAAATTCACGAATACGACGTGCTGCACTCGAAGCCGCGGGAGATCTCGCTAGAGATGATCGCGCCGGTGGAATATCGTGCGACCCTGCGCGAAGCGCCTTATGACCTGGACCCGGACACGAAGAATCCGCGGGCCTCGGGAGCGTTTCTCGGGTATTCGGCTTCGGGCGAAGTCACGGCGCCGGTGATTTATGCGCACAGCGGCAATCCGGAGGACTACGACTATCTGCACACTCAAGGAATCAGCGTGCGCGGCAAGATCGTGCTCGTCCGCTATTCGAACCCATATAGCTACCGCGGATTCAAAGCACTGACAGCCGAACGCGAAGGCGCAGCAGCGATCTTGATCTATTCCGATCCACAAGAAGACGGCTACGGGCAGGGGAAAGTTTTCCCGGAAGGCCCGTGGGGCCCGGAAACGCACATCCAACGCGGCGCGATCACTTACGATTTTATTCAGCCGGGCGACCCGCTGACGCCAGGATGGGCGTCAGTGCCGGGAGCCAAACGCATTCCGATTGCCGAGGCGGTCTCGCTGCCGAAAATCATGGGCGTGCCGCTCTCCTGGCATGACGCGCGGCCTTTGTTGATCAACATGGATGGACCTCTGGCGCCGCAAGCGTGGCAGGGCGGATTGCCGTTTCAATATCATCTCGGCGGCGAACGCGTGCGCGTGCATTTGAAAGTGGATATGGACACGAGCACGCAGGCGTATTTCGTCACCGAGGCTCGCATTCGCGGCGCGGAATTGCCGGATGAGTGGATCGTGCTGGGCAATCATCGCGATGCGTGGGTGTATGGCGGGGTCGATCCTTCGAGCGGCACCGCGTCCATGCTGGAATTGACGCGGAATCTCGGCGAGATGCTGAAGAAAGGCGTACGGCCGCGAAGGACGCTGGTGATTTGCAGTTGGGACGGCGAGGAATATGCGCTAACAGGCTCGACGGAATGGGGCGAGGAATTCGCGGACGAGTTGAAGAAAAAAGCGATCGCGTATCTGAACGTGGATTCGTCGGCGTCAGGCTCGATGTTTCATGGGACGCCGGTGGCCTCGCTCGCAACGGTGCTTGTGGACGTGAGCCGAACCCTGCCGGCACCTTCAGGAAAAACGCTGCACGATGAGTGGCGCGTAGCGCGGCAACAGCAATTGCACGAGACGCGGCCGGCGGAGGATTCGGAGCTGGCGGATACGCGCATCGGCAGCGGCTCGGACCACACTGTATTCCTCAATTTCCTCGGCATTCCCACGGTCGGCCTGGAATTCGATGGGCCGTACGGCGTGTATCACTCGCTCTACGACGATTTTTACTGGATGAATCATTTCGGCGATCCCGGCTACGAGTATCACGCGCTGATGACGCAGCTCTGGGGCCTGCTGGCGCTGCGATTGGCGAATGCGGATGTGCTGCCTTATGATTTCGAGGCCTATGGACGCAATATCCGGTCGTTCGTCGACGAGCTCGATGTGAAGAGCCGCGTTCACGAGCATTTGGATTTGAAGCAGTTGTATGCCCACATTGATGAATTTGAGGAAGCGGGGCGGGATTTGAATGCCGCAATTGCCGCGGCGTTGGGCGGAGCTTCTTCGGGGTCGATCGACGGAGCCGCAGCAAGTCGAGCGAATTCCGATCTGATGCAGATCGAACGCAATTGGTGCAATCCGGAGGGAATTCCGGGGCGGCCGTGGTTTAAGCATACCCTCTACGCCGCGCGTTTCACCTACGCGCATCTGGAATTGCCTGGATTGACGGAAGCTGCCGAAGCGAACGATTGGAAGCGCGCAGCAGAACAGCAAAAGATTCTTGAGAGCGAGTTGGCGAAAAATATTGCGCTCTTGCACCAGGCGCGCACTGACCTGCAAGGTAAGGGCGAACGAGGTGCGCGATGAAGAAACTCTCGCTTATGGCGCTGATTCCTTGCGTGCTGGCGCTCGCGGCCCTGCCGGCCGCGGCGCAATCATCGGCGAAACCGCGCGCGCGCGATTTGGGCGTGCCGTTCGATGGCACGCCAGGGCCGCTGAACGCGATCACCGACGTGAAGGGCGTGGAAGTTGGTCATCGCACGCTGATTTCAGGTGATGGCAAGTTGAACGTCGGCGTCGGGCCGGTGCGCACGGGCGTCACGGCAATTTTTCCGCGCGGGAAAGCATCAGCCGATCCAGTTTTCGCCGGGTGGTTCACCGAAAATGGAAACGGCGAGATGACCGGCACGACTTGGGTGGAAGAATCCGGATTTCTTTACGGCCCCGTGATGATCACGAATACCCACAGCGTCGGCGTGGTGCGCGATGCGGTGATCAAATGGCAATTCGAGCACGGGCCAACGGCGCCGGAGGATGATTGGTGGTCGCTTCCGGTAGTCGCGGAAACGTGGGACGGTTATTTGAACGACATCAACGGCTTCCACGTGAAGCCCGAGGATGCCATCGCAGCCATCGAGAATGCTCACGGCGGCCCGGTGGAAGAAGGCAACGTCGGCGGCGGCACGGGAATGATCTGCAGTGAATTCAAAGGCGGGATCGGCACATCGTCGCGGAAATTAAGCGAGAAAGCCGGCGGCTATACCGTCGGCGTGCTCGTGCAATGCAATTACGGAATCCGCCGGCTGCTGCACGTCGCGGGCGTTCCGGTCGGAAAAGAAATTCCTGGGCCATCGGTTTGGGATGATGATACAGGCTCAATCATCGTCGTGGTGGCGACGGACGCGCCGCTGCTCCCTCACCAGCTCAAGCGCCTGGCGCGGCGCGTGACGCTCGGGCTCGGCCGCAATGGCAGCATTTCCGGAAACGGTTCGGGCGATATTTTCATCTCATTTTCGACGGCGAATCTCGGCGCTGGTATGTCGAAAGGACCGGCGCCGATTACGATTCTGCCCATCGCCAAAATCGATCCGCTCTTCGAGGCCACGGTGCAAGCCACGGAAGAGGCGGTGATCAACGCGATGGTCGCTGCGGAGACGATGACGGGAATCGACAATCATCGCGTGGAAGCCTTGCCGCACGACAAGCTGCGCGAGGTACTGAAGAAATACAATCGCCTGGTAGAAACAAAATGAAGGCGATGCTCGCGATCGAATAATTTCGGAGGCTCGGATGCGAAAGTTCTTCTGGGGAGTGTTTCTCACCATCGTGCTGATCATTGTCGCTAGCTACGTAATCTTGAAGCGCGGCTACGTGAATTTCGCCGCGGACCAGCAGCCATCTGCAATGGAGCGCCACATGGCGATGGCAGCTTCGGACGCGTCAGTCGAGCGACACGCCCCGGCGATTCAAAATCCTCTCACCGCGAGCGATGAAACGATGCTGGCGGGCGCGAAACTCTATCGCGACAACTGCGCGGGCTGCCATGGAAGCCCCGCGAATCCGGATGCCTCGCTCGGCCACGCCTTCAATCCTCCCGCGCCGCAGTTCATGACCGATCCCGCCGACATGCCCGACAATGAAAATTTCTATATCGTCCAGCACGGCATTCGTTGGACGGGAATGCCAACCTGGGGACGAAAGTTCAATGACACGCAGATCTGGCAGTTGGTGACATTTATCAAGCACATTGACAAGCTTCCGCCGGTCGCCGACAAAGAGATTCGCCAGCCGCCATCGCCCGCCTACTGATCAGCAACAGGAGCTCCGCTCACCCGGCCAAAAACTGGCGGAACGGGCATCTGGCACCGCCTGTCCTTCAGGCAACGAGACCTGTCCGCGCGTACCATTGCCGCGCCGGGATCGCCTCTCTACCCTCTAACAATAGAGACAAAATGAGATCAGCGAACGCAGTGGATAAGCCGAGGGTCGGCTCCCGGCGAAGTCACCGCCTGAAGCTGCAGGTGCCGGTGTTTGTGTCCCGGAGGGCTTCCAACGGCGTGCCTTTGGAAGAGACCGCCATCATGCTGAACGTCAACGCGTTCGGCGGCTTGCTGATTCTGAAAGCGCATGTGGAGCGCGGCGACGTGCTGCTGCTGACGAATAAAGCGACGCTGGAAGAGCAGGAATGCCGCGTCATAGATATCGGGCCGGTGACGCCGATCGGCAAGAAATTGGGCATCGAATTCACCAAGCCGGCGCCCGATTTTTGGCGGATTTATTTTCCGACCGTCGATCCGAGGTCGAAGCATCACCGGCGGCACCACGAGCACGTAGAAGATTGATATGTAAAGTCCGTGCGCTGTGTCAGACGCGCACACGCGTGACAAACTTCAGCAGTGGTTGGGAAGCGGGGGCAGACGGAGTATGTCTTCATTTCAGTGGCGTGTGGGGGAAATCATCAAAGAGGACGCAGCGCTGGCGGCTGCGCCGTCGCAGGATCTTCCGCCAAGGCAGGTAGCGCAGCCGGAACTCGCGGAGATGCTCGAGCGCCATCGCGAATGGGTCGAGTCGCGCGGCATTTTCGGCAAGCGGCTTGAACTGGCGCGTGCGAATTTCGAAGGGATGGACCTGACCGGCGCCAATCTGCAGGGCGCCATCCTCAATAAAGCCAATTTTCAGCGCGCGGAATTGCTGCTCGCTGATTTGCGCGGCGCAAGCCTGGTTCAGGCGGACCTGCGCGAATCGAATCTTCTAGGCGCAGATTTCAAGGGCGCGAATCTGGAGGGCGCGTCGATCGACGGCGCCGCGGGACTGCACACCAAGCAACTTGCCGGCGCGAGCCTCCTTTGGGCGGTGCTGCCCTCTTCCATCTCGGAATTTGAAGGCCAGAACGTGGCCGAGCTTCGCGCGCGGCAGTGTTACCGGCTTTTTATCGTCACTCTGATAGCGTGCGCTCTGAGCTGCCTGCGAATTGCGACCACGCGAGATGTTTTGCTTCTGCGCGATGCTCCTCTGATTCCGATCCCCAGGCTTGGCGCCGGACTGCCAATTTCTGGTTTCTATGTGGTCATGCCGCTTGTAATCTTCGCACTCTTTCTCTACCTGCACGTTTCCATGGAAAGGCTTTGGGAGCGGCTGATCGAGCTGCCCGCGATTTTTCCCGATGGACGACCGGTGGATCGCAGCGGTTCCTGGCTTCTGATGACGCTCTTTCGCCGACGATTCCACGGCTGGACGGGAAATCAGGCGTCGCCGTCGGTGCTCGAATCCGTCATTCCGCTGATGCTCGCGTACGTGGTGGTTCCTGCGACGCTGCTGATGTTCTGGGCGCGCTATCTCGTGATGCAGGACCTGCGCGCGGCGATGCTGCAAATCGCTGTGTTCGTCCTGGCCCTCGTCGTTACCACGGCTCTGCCGAAAAAGGATCTGATCGAAACTCTGCCTTCGATGTACAGCACGCCGATTCAAGATGAGGCCGGGCTACCTCCGGTGGAACGCATGCAGTCGGCCGAGGAACCTCCGTCGGAAGTGAATAACGAGGAGACGCCGGAGGACGACCTGCAATCGCCGCTTTTCGCCGAGATGCCGCCCGAAATTCACGAAGAGCGCGCCGCCGCGGAGACACCGCGCGAGCGTACTCCCTCGATTGAGATGCTCTCGAATTCGGCGACACGCTACGGAACGCCCATCCGCCGCGCCAGCTCAGCCGCGATTCTCGGCGCAGCGCTGGCAATCCTCACGCTCGGAATTGTCTACGGCGCACCGCACGATTCAAACGTGATGCCGGATTATGGCGCGGCGAGTTTGCGGCGCTGGTCGGCGGACGCTTTCTGGATGATCGGCTACCGGCCCTACGCTGACTTGACTGAGTCCGCGGTTGCGATATCGCCCGCAGGCTGGAGCGGGCGTGATGAAGACGTTGCGCACGTGAAAGGCGCGCAGCTCAATAATCTGCGCCTGCGTTACGCGCAAGGTTACCGAACTTTTTGGGTCAATTCGCATCTCTGGAAAGCCGATTTGCAGGGCGCCTATTTCTCGGAATCGGATTTTCGCGGCGCGAATTTGCGCGAGGCCAATCTGCGCTCGGCGTCATTCGACCGCGTGCAGTTCTTCCGCGCCAACTTGCAGGGAGCGCAGCTCGAGAAAGCGAATTTGACGCGCGCCGATTTGCGCGAAACGGATCTTTCCTATGCGCTGCTGCACGCCGCCATCATTGTGGACGCGCGGCTTGGCGGCGCGAATCTTTTCAATGCCGACCTGCGCGAAGCGAAGCTCGCTCACGCGAATTTTGAAAAGGCCGACTTGCGCGAAGCGAATCTCTCCAGCGCCGATCTATCGCTCGCTGATCTGCAGGACGCTTATCTGTGGTCCACGAAGCTGGCCGCGGTGAACCTGCGCGACGCTCAACTGAATCGCGCGATTCTCATCGAAGCTTACTTGCGCGGCAGCGATCTTCGCGGCGCGAATCTCGAGAACGCGGTGGTCCGCGGCGCGGATTTCACCGGCACAAACCTGGCAGGCGCCGATTTGCGCGGCGCATCCGGCTTGACCGCGACGCAAGTTTGCTCCGCAAGCGATCGCCATGAAACGCTCCTCGACGACACATTGATCGCCCAAGTGCAAACTCAGTGCGGCACGCCGCAGCTACAGCCTCCAACAAACTAGCAGACGGTACGCCCGACACGACGCAGCGGCTGCGTTATTCAGGCTGCTTTGGCGTTTGCTCCGCGGGAGTCTTGGCGGTCACTCCAATTGCAGGAATGTTGTCCTTGGCGATCAGATCGTTCAGCGCAGCGAGGTCTTTTTCCTTCAAGTCGCTCCACTGCGCCACAACATCATCCACGCTTTTTTCCATCAGCACGGCCAGGTCGAGTTCCCCTCTCGTTGGCGCTGCGTCCGCGCTGTCCACCGCGTTTTGCAAATACGCGAGCCTGCTATCTAGCTCCACCGGATAGTTCAGCATGTCCTCCGAGGCCGTCGCTTTGGTCTGCGTAAGTTGCTCCTCGACCTCGGTCATTTTCTTGTCGAGATCTTTCGCAACATCGCGAATCGGCTGCGCGGATTCGTCGGCTTCGAGACGCTGGTCCAGTGCCTTGATCTGTGCGCGCACATCGCGAATTTCGAGCACCGCGGTGTTCGCTTGATCGAGCAGATCGCGCAGCTTGGCGACGAGATCACATTGTTTCGCGAGATCGTCATCACTGGTCTTGACCCGCGGATCGGCTCGAAGCTCAAGCGCCTGCGTGCGCGTTTTTCCGCCCCTGCTGAATCGAAGCTGATACGTGCCCGGAAGAGCTAGAGCGCCGAGCGGGTCGCCCGCATCGTAAACCGCACCACGAACTTCCCGCGGCTTGTCGTAGCGCAAGTCCCAGATGAAACGATTCAGGCCCTGCTCGGCGGGAAGAGCCGCAGCGGGCTTCTGGTCGGCGTTTTCCTCGCCGGCCGACTCGTCGTGCTCCGGTTCATGCGCGCGGCTCGAAAAATGGCGGACTGTTTTTCCGGAAGAATCGAGAATGTCGAGCGTGATCTCAGCGTCCTTCGCCGGCTTGTCCTTGAGCCAGTAGTAGAGCGTCGCACCCGGAGGCGCAGGCTGCCCCGCAGTCTTCCACGACGATGGCGATCCAGTTGAGCGGCGGCGATATCGAATCGCCGGCCTGGGCTTAAAGAGAAATGCTTCGGCAGTCGCGTGCATATCGGCGAGCTGGCGAAGAGGCGAGATGTCGTCCAGAATCCAGAACGAGCGCCCGTGCGTCGCGACAATCAGATCGCTGTTCTTGATCGCCAGATCGTGCACCGGCGCGGGCGGCAAATTCAGTTGCAGGCGCTGCCAGTGCTCGCCGTCATCGAGAGAATAGAAAACCCCGGTCTCGGTTCCCGCAAACAGCAGACCGCCGTGCTGCGGATCTTCGCGCACTGCATGGACGTAAGAGCCATCAGGAATTCCGTTCGTAATCTGCTTCCACTCTTTGCCGAATTTGTGCGTGCGGAAAATGTAGGGGCGAAAATCATCGAGCTTGTGCGCATCGACGGCAACGTACGCCGTCCCCGCATCGTGCCACGAAGCGTCAATCAGGCTGACCATGCTCCACGGCGGCAGCCCCGGAGGCGTCACGCTCGTCCAATGCGTGCCGCCATCGCGCGTGAGATGCACGAGCCCGTCGTCCGTGCCCGCCCAAATCAAATTCTTTTGCGCCGGCGATTCCGCTACCGTGAATATCAAATCGTAGAATTCGATGCTGGCGTTGTCTTTCGTGATCGGCCCGCCCGAGGATTGCTGCTTGCTCTTATCGTTGCGGCTCAAATCGGGACTGATTTCATCCCAGCTCATCCCGCCATCCGTGGATTTGAAAAGCACTTGGCCCGAAAAATAAAGAGTATTCGGATCGTTCGGCGAAAAGACGATCGGCTGCGTCCACGTGAAGCGATATTTCAATGCGGCCGCGCCGCTGCCGTCCGGATCATCGGGCCAGGGCGAAATCGTTTGCGTTTGCCCGGTGCGCTTGTCGAATCGCGTGACGTAGCCGAAATACGATCCCGCATAAACGACGTCCGGATTAGTAGGATCGGGAGTGACATAACCGCTTTCGCCGCCGCCCACTGAAGACCAATCCCCTCGGTCAATCGAGCCGCGACTGGAATCGGCCGCAATCGCCACGGTGCCGCTGTCTTGCTGCGCGCCGTACACGCGGTAGGGGAATTGCGTGTCCGTGGCGACGTGATAGAACTGTGCCGTCGGTTGATTTTCTTCGCTGGACCACGATTTTCCGCCGTCCGTGGTGATCGACGCGCCGCCGTCATTCGCGTTGATCATGCGATCGGGGTCGGCCGGATCAATCCACAAATCGTGATGGTCGCCATGCGTCGCGGAAATGCGCGCGAACTTCTTGCCGCCGTCGGTTGAGCGAAACATTCCCGTATTCAGCACGTAGACGGTGTCCACTCTCTTCGGGTCAGCATAAACATGCGTGAAATACCACGCGCGCTGTGTGAAACGGTGATCGCCGTTTACGAGTTCCCACGAATCTCCGCCGTCGTCGGAGCGATAGAGTCCCCCCTTGTTTGCTTCAACCAGCGCGTAAACGCGATTCGAATCGCCGCCGGAAACCGAAATGCCGATTTTTCCGAGGAGTCCTTCGGGAAACCCATGGCCTTCGATGCGATTCCACGTCGTTCCGCCATCCGTAGATTTGTAGAGGCCGCTGCCCGGGCCGCCGCTAGTCAAGCTCCACGGCGTGCGATAGGCCTCCCACATCGCAGCGAAAAGCGTGTGCGAATTTTGCGGATCGAAAACGATATCGATCCCGCCGGTCTTGTCGTCCTTGTAGAGAACCTTCTCCCAATTTTTCCCGCCGTCCGTAGTGCGAAAGATGCCGCGCTCGATATTGCGCCCATAGGCATGGCCAAGCGCAGCGACGAAAGCGATATCCGGATTGTGTGGATCGACGAGAACGGCGCCGATGTGGCGCGTGTCGCGCAGGCCTATGTTCATCCACGTTTTCCCGGCGTCCACGGATTTGTACACCCCGTCGCCATACGAAATATTTCCGCGAATGCACGCTTCGCCCGTTCCAACATAGATCACATTCGGATCCGATTCGGCAACGGCGATGGCACCAATGGATGAAACGGCCTGTTTATCGAAAATCGGATCCCAGGTAATTCCGGCGTTCGTGGTTTTCCAAACTCCGCCGGAGACAGCGCCGAAATAGAAGACGCTGGGATTGCCGGGAATGCCCGTGGCAGCGAGCGAGCGTCCGCCGCGAAAGGGCCCGATGAGCCGCCATTTCAGCCCCTGCAGCTTCGATTCATCGAATTGTTGTGCGCGAACAGGACCGCCCGCGATGCATGCCGCGAGAATTCCGGCAACGATCGCGACACGGCAGGCCCGACTCAACAACATCCGCAAAAAGCCTCCACGAAAAAGACGCACGAGCATCGTACAAGCGCACTTTTGAAAAATAAAGTCCGAGGTACCGCCGGCGCTACTAGAACAATCCAGGAAGAAATCGCGGCTTCGAACCCATCGCGGCGCGATATTGCGGGCTGGACATCAGCATTTCTTCTTCCACATGTATTCGCGAGCGCAAAATCGCGATGTGCGCCAGCGTGCCCCAGATGGCCGTGATCCACGCGGTGTAAATCAGCGGTATCGCCAGCAACTCGAGAAATACCGCCAGGTAATTGGGATGGCGAACCCACTTGTAAGGCCCGCTCGTCACCACTCCCAGCGAAGTCGAAGCCATCACCTGCACGTTCCAGTGGCTCGCCAGCGCACGAATCACCCACCAGCGCAGCAGAATCGAAAATGCCAGAACCGCGAGCGACACCGCAGCAAGCGGCACGATCAATGGCCGGTGCAAAAAAATCACTTCGAGCGCGGACGAGATTAGCACCGCGATATGCAACATCACCATCCACCGGAATCGCGGCTCACCGACTTTCGCAACGCCCTTCTCCACCATGCGCCGTTGATTGCGCGCCGAAATTTGCAGTTCGCCCAAACGCACCGCGGCGACGAAGAGCAGCAAAATCAGATAAGCGATGACACTCTGATTCATGGAAGGGTCAGACTGCAGCCAGAAGCCGAATTGCGCACCCCGAAGATTTCCACCCGGCGGCCAACGTCACGCCCAGCGCATCAGCAGCATTTCGGTAGTGAAGCCGGGGCCGAACGCGGCCATCATTCCGTACTTCCCGCATTCCACCTTTTGCTTCGTAATCCATTCGTGCAAAACGAAAAGCACCGACGCGCTCGAGAGATTCCCATACTCCGAAAGAATGTCCCAAGAGGGCTGTGTCTCGCAGCGGCAAATCCCCAGCTCCGTTTCCATGTAGTCGAGCAATTTGCGTCCGCCGGGGTGAAGCAGGTACGCGGATAAATCGCTCGTCCCAAGATGAAAGCGCCCGAGAAACTTCTCAACCACTCCGCGAATCCCGCCGCGCAGCAATTCCGGCACGTCCTTCGAGAGAACGATATGGAATCCTTCATCCTTGAGATCGAATCCCATGGCGTCGAGCGAATTCGGCATCAGAAAAGGCTCAGCGCCAACCACGCGCGGGCAGCCGCTGCGCTCGTCGCTCGTGAGAATCACCGCGCCGGCGCCATCGCCAAACAGAATGCTGGAAATCAAATTCGCCGGAGTGAAATTGCGCCGCTGGAACGTAAGACTCGGCAATTCCACCGAAATCACCAAAATGTTTCTATTCGGCCCAGCCTGAAGAAAATCATGCGCCCGCGCCAGCGCCGAAGCCCCGGCCGCGCAACCCAGCTCCGTAATCGGTAAGCGCCGAACATCGCGGCGGAATCCCATGCTCTCAATGAGATAAGCATCCAGTGAAGGAATCATGTAGCCGGTGCACGAAACGGTGATGATCCAATCGATGTCTTCCGGCTTCATCTTCGCGCGCGCCAGGCAATCCTCGGCCACCTGCCGCCCCAGCCGGATGGCGTGTTCCT
The DNA here is from genome assembly GCA_963707165.1 of uncultured Acidobacteriota bacterium. Taxonomy (GTDB): domain Bacteria; phylum Acidobacteriota; class Terriglobia; order Acidiferrales; family UBA7541; genus Palsa-147. Next base: position 133,526 of record CAVPPO010000005.1, read on the forward strand.
GATATTCGAGGCTCGTCTGCGTCAGCGCTCGCGGCTGCACCGTATATTCCAACGGGAAAATCGTGTGGCGCTTCTTGATGTGCGAATTTTCGACGATCGAGAACATGCCGTCCAGGCGGCTACCCTCGAGATGAAAAATCGACTGGATGTGAGCTTTTACGTCGTCGGCGGTAATCACGTGCGGCGGAACGGCCGTCGCGGTCGCGACGATGGTCGCCGGCAATCCGTTGCCGTTACCGTTTCCGTTTGAAGAATGTCCAGGCATCAATCCGCCGCTCCGCGCGTACTTGCGCTTGAACTCTTCCGCACGCCGAGCCGCGCGCGGGATCTCGTACAGTTAGGCCGCAAACCTTACCCCCGCGCGGGACACTTCGCAAGCGCGGGGCGGGACCCGGAGGGGACCTACCTTGAGCAGCCCCAGGCAGGGGGAAGCATATCAAATTCAGGGCGCAGTTCGGGCTTTAGATTTCTTGCAACGCCAAAAGATGACAATAGGCACCGCGCCGCCTCCGGCCGCGCCCTTTTTCCCGCCATTGCGCCAATCGTATTGTTTGCATTCCTTCACACTTTCGGCTAGGTTTTCTTAGTAAGGCAGCCCTAGGCTCCAGCGCAGCAAATTCATACCGGAGTCCCCGACGAGGCAGCCGCTATTGCAGCGCGCAAACATGGATTTAACCAAGAGGATTTCTGATGCCTGACTCCGTCGAGGAGAAAGTGATCGCCACGCTCGCTGCGGTGAAACGCATTCCCGCCGAGCAAATCAAATTGGATTCGTCGCTGCAGGATCTCGGAGTCGATTCACTCGACACCTTCACGCTGCTCTTCGAACTCGAGAGCAAGTTCAATATCTCCATTCCCGACGAAGAAGCTCGCAACATCCGCACCGTAAACGATATCGTCGCAGGCGTTCAAAAGATTCTTGATGCCGGCAAGGACGGCTCGACTCTGGGTACGACCGCGCCGGCGAGCTAACGGATGGCCGATCGCAGAGTGGCCATCACCGGCGTGGGCGTGATTTGCGCCGCGGGATCAAATGTGCCCGATGCCTGGGCCTCGATACGCCGCGGCGTCTCCTCCATCGGACAAATTACTTCTGTTGATGCTTCCCTTCTCCGCTTTCAGAACGGCGCCGAAGTGCGCAATTACGATTCCGCGAAGTATTTCGAGGGCAGCCGCGCCGATCATCTCGACCGCTTCGCGCAATTCGCGGTGATCGCCGCGCGCGAGGCCGTCGCCGATGCAGGCATCGAGTTCACTTCGGACCTCCGCGAAAAAACGGCAGTCGTCTGTGGTTGCGGCGGCGGCGGCCAAATCACGCAGGATGCCGGCTATGTGGACCTCTACCAGCGCGCCAAGAACCGCGTGCATCCGCTGATCGTTCCGCGAACAATGGCCAGCGGCGGCGTGAGCCACGTCACCATGGAATTCGGCATCTGCGGACCGTCCTACACCGTCTCCACGGCCTGTTCATCTTCGAACCACGCTATTGGCCAGGCTTTTCAGATGGTTCGCCGCGGCGATGTGGAAATGGCGCTGACGGGCGGCAGCGAAGCGCCGTTCGCCATGGGCTGCCTGAAGGCCTGGGAAGCCATGCGCGTGATCGCGCCGGATACGTGCCGCCCATTTTGCGTGGATCGGCGCGGAATGATTCTCGGCGAAGGCTCCGGGATCATGGTGCTCGAACCGCTCGAAGCCGCGCGCGCCCGCGGCGCCAAAATTTATGCCGAAATCACCGGCTTCGGCATGTCCGCCGACGCGCATCACATAACCCAGCCGACCGTCGAAGGCCCGGCCCGCGCCATCCGCGGCGCGTTGGCCGATGCAAGACTTGCCCCCGAGCAAATCGGCTACATCAATGCCCACGGCACCGCCACGCCCGGCAACGATCCTGCAGAAACCAGCGCCATCCGCAAAGTCTTCGGCTCGCACGCCGATCGCTTGGCCGTCAGCTCGACGAAATCCATGCACGGCCACGCCCTCGGTGCCGCCGGCTCAATCGAAGCCGTAGTAACCATCATGGCGCTACACGACGGCGTCCTGCCGCCCACAGCAAATTTCACACAAGCCGATCCCGCCTGCGACCTGGACTACATCCCCAACGCCCCGCGCAAAGCCAGCGTCGAAGCCGCCCTATCAAACTCCTTCGCCTTCGGCGGCCTAAACGCGGTCCTAGCCTTCCGCAACTCCCCATAGCGCCGGATTGTTCTACGAGGCAAGCCAGAACAGCGGCACCAATCCGAGCACGGCATACACCAGCAGCAGCGCTAGACTCTGGGTTCCCGTCTTGCGGTCGCCAAACGCATAAGCATATCCACCCTTAACGATATTGTTGCTGGCAGCGGCCACGAACACGCCAGAAGCCGCAAGCGCCAGAGGCGTGGTAGTTCCCACCGTGTTGGCAAGGCCGAGAATGAACGGCGTGATATCCGTAAAGCCGGTCAAGGCCGCCAGCGCATAGACTCCGCCGCGTCCGAAATACAGCACCGCGTAATGAGTCAGCGCCAGCATCACGACGAAGATCACCGCGAAGAAAAACGCCGCGCTCAATTCCAGGGGGTTCGGCGCAATCTTCTCGCTCTTCACTTCACCCTTCTCCGGGTCCCGGCGCGCCGCCCAGAAGCCTGCCACGGCAATTCCGCCGACGGCGAGCACAAGCATCGGCACAAGAACCCGCCGCGCCAATGCCCCACTAAAGAGCGCGACGAGTATGATCGTGCGGATATACATCACGCTCGACGTCAGCAAGATCGCACCCGAAAAAAGATGCGGCCGGTCCTCTTGCTTCGCGTGTTTCGCGAGCACCACCGTCGTCGCCGTCGAGGAATACAGCCCCCCGAGAATCGCCGCGAGAAGTATCCCGTTCTTTCCAGTCGTCCACAGTTGCAGCAGGTAGCTCGCGTACGAAACCGCGCTCACCGCCACAACCACCAGCCAGGTCTTAAATGGATTGAAGCCGAAAGGTCCGTAGATCTGATTGGGAACAACAGGCAGAATCACCGCCGTCAACAAGAGAAACTTGGTGAACGTGAAAATTTGGTCGCCGGGCACGCGCTTCGAAAGAGTCTCGAGCACCGTCTTCAATTCGAGCAGCAAAAGCGAGATCACCGCCAGCGCCGTCGCCACCCAATACTGATCGCGTGCCACCAGCGCGCCGACCACATAAGTCGCGAGGCCCGAGACCTCCGTCGTAACGCCCGCCGCTTCCGATTTCTGCAATTTGTGCTGGTAACTCAGCCACAGGAAAGCCCCCACAACGCCGAAGCCGACGGTGACGGGCCAGACGGAAGTGGCGTCAAGCTGCGCCAGCGCCAGTCCAATCAAGCCAATCAGCGGAAACGTCCGCACTCCGCCAAACAGGTAACCCGCTTCTCCCGGCCGCCGCTCCTCCCGCTCCAAACCAATCAGGAACGAAAGCAACAGCGCCAGCAGAATCTTGAAGACCTCCGCCGGCATCACGCGCAACAGTTGCTCAACCACACGCGCCTCTCAACTCGCTCTTCCGAGCGAATCACCCAACTGCAGTTTTGCAGGAATGCCCCGACGCGAGGTTACCGGAGAAGCCGCCGGAACTCAATCCGGCGCGGAATTCAGATCACGGCTGCGGCGGTGCGGAAATCGAAGGACCCCATCCGGTCGGCTGGTCCACCCAATGCCGGCTGAAGTAATCCGAAAGCGTAAACGTCATCAGAATTGCCAGCCAGAAAAATCCCGCCAGCACGACTACTTTCGTGAGATTACTGACATAGCGCAGATGCATGAAGAAAAGCACCACGAGCAGCATCTTGATCACGGCAATCACCAGAGCGACAACCGTGTTGTATGGTCCGAGATCAATGAAGGCCACGCTGGTCGTAAGACCCGTCAACGCCAGCAGCGTCACAAATATCGTCACGTAGATCTTCACTGGCACGACGTGACCGGACATTAGTAGCGGCCTCCGATCAGGTAAAGCAGCGGGAAAAGAAAAATCCAAACAATATCCACGAAATGCCAGTACAGCCCGCTCACCTCAATCGGCGCGTAATACCCCGGCGAAAATTTCCCGCGCCACGCCCAGATGCCCATCACCGTCATAATCCCGAAGCCGATGATCATGTGCAGCGCGTGCAGGCCAGTCATGAAGAAGTAGAAGCAGAAAAACATCTCCACGGAACCCAGCGGCGCATTCCCGGGAATTTCTTCGTCCGGCGCCCACTTCAACCCCGGAACGAGCCCGTGGTGCCACTTCGTCGCATATTCGTCGTACTTGATCCCGAGGAAAACTGCGCCGAGCAGCATGGTGAGAATCAAGAACAACACCAGCGCCTTGCGCTTCCCCGTTTGCGCCGCATGAACCGCCAGCGCCATCGTCAAGCTGCTGCCGATCAGCACGGCTGTATTCGTCGCGCCCAATCTCACGTCGAGCAAACGGCTCCCCGCCTCAAATCCCGGCAAGTAGAGAGAGCGGTAAATCGCATATGCCGCAAACAGCCCGCCGAAGAACAATATTTCGGTGACCAGGAAAACCCACATGCCGAGGTTTCCAGCCTCATGTTGCTGCTCCATGTCCTCGAAATGGTGGCGCAGCCCCGGCTCGTGACCAGCCGCCTGAGCCGAGCTCGCCGACATCTCAGCCATGCGCGCTCTCCGATTCCGCGTACGCGTAAGCTTCCTCAGTCACGACTGGCGTCTCCTCGAAATTCTCCGTAGGCGGCGGCGAAGACGTCTCCCACTCGAGCCCCTTCGCGCCCCACGGATTCGGCCCTGCCACCGGTCCATATCGAATCGACCAAATCATATAAATCAAGGGAATCAAGTACCCGATCCCCAGAATCGAAGCTCCCGCCGACGACATCACGTTCAGCACCTGAAATTCCGCCGGATAAACCGCATAGCGTCGCGGCATTCCGAGATACCCCAGAACGAATTGCGGGAAGAACGTAAGATTGAATCCCACGAAAATAATCAGCGCCGCGAATCGCGCCCAACCGTCGGGATACATGCGCCCGGTAATTTTCGGCCACCAGAAATGAATCCCGCCGAGATAAGCCATCACCGCGCCGCCCACCATGATGTAGTGAAAGTGCGCCACGATGAAATACGTGCCGGTGAGATGCACATCAGTCGCCAGCGACGCGAGAAACAATCCCGTCAATCCGCCCATCGTAAACAACCCGATGAACCCCAGCGCATAAAGCATCGGCGCGTCATACGAAATCGATCCTTTGTAAAGCGTCGCCGTCCAGTTGAACACCTTGATCGCGGAAGGAATCGCCACCATGAAACTCAGCACCGAAAAAATCAATCCGGCATAAACCGATTGCCCGGTCACAAACATGTGGTGGCCCCAAACCAAAAAGCTCAGCACCGCAATCGCCATGCTCGAATACGCCACCATCGAATATCCGAACACTCTCTTCCGCGAGAAACACGCAATGATCTCGCTGATCACTCCCATCCCGGGCAAAATCATGATGTACACGGCCGGATGCGAGTAAAACCAGAACATGTGCTGGAATAAAATCGGATCGCCGCCGATGGCCGGATCGAAGATCCCAACGTGCAGCAGCCGCTCGAGCCCCAGAAGAAAAATCGTAATCGCCAGCACCGGCGTCCCAAGAATCTGGATGATGCTGGTCGCATACATGGCCCAGAGAAACAGCGGCATGCGGAACCAGGTCAGCCCCGGCGCGCGCATCTTGTGAATCGTAACGATGAAATTCAGCCCGGTAAGAATCGAAGAAAATCCCGCGATGAACACGCCCAACGCCGTGGCCATTACCTGGCTGTGCGCGTACGTGCTGCTGTAGGGCGTGTAGAACGTCCACCCCGTATCCACGCCGCCCGTCAAAATCGCATACAGCGTCAGCCCCGCACCGATAAGGTAGAGATACCAGCTCAAAAGATTGATGCGCGGAAACGCCAGATCCCGCGCGCCAACCATCATGGGCACCAGGAAATTCCCAAGCACCGCCGGAATCGACGGGATCAGGAAAAAGAAAATCATCACCACGCCGTGAATGGTGAAGAGCTTGTTGTACGTAGCCGGCTGCACCAGCGCCCCCGTCGGCTCGATCAGATGCAACCGAATGAGCACCGCCGCCGCTCCGCCGATAAAAAACATAAACGTAATCGAGCCCAGATACAGCAGCGCGATGCGCTTGTGATCCGTCGTCAGCAGCCACGACTTGATGCCGTAATTCGAGTTCAAGTAATGAACGCGAGATTCGACCGGGGCTTCCAACACCGCCGTGCTCATTTCCCCTTCCCCTTTTCTTCCGTCCCCAAAGACTTCACGTAAGCGATGAGCTGCAGCACCTGCTCCTCGTTAATCTGTCCCTGAAACGTCGGCATGATCGGCGTGTAATTCGGCAACGGCATCGAATTCGGATTCACGATGGCCTGCCGCACGTAAGTCTCATCCACCACGCGCGTCTCGCCGCTGCGCAGCTTCACCGGATGCCCGAACAATCCCTGCAGCACCGGCCCGCGGCCCGTTCCATCGGCAACGTGGCAGGTGATGCAGCCAAGCTGCGTGAAAAGTCGCTCGCCTGCCTGCGCCATGGACTCGTTCCTCCCGCCGCCGCTGAGCCAATTCGCATAATCCGTCGGCGTCATCACGTACACCCAGCCGATCATTCCGGAATGTTCCGCCCCGCAATACTGCGCGCAGAAAAAGTGGTACGTCCCCGTCTTCGTGGCCTGGAACCAGATCGAGGCGTAGCGTCCGGGAATCACGTCGTGCTTGATGCGAAATACCGGAATCGAAAAATCGTGGATCACGTCCTCGGACGTCATCGTCAATTTCACCGGCACGCCTACCGGCACGTGCAACTCATTGATCTCCCGCGGGCCTTCGGGATGCTGCAGGTGCCACATCCACTGCTTGCCCACGACGAAAATCTCCATCGAAGCATTCGGCGGTCGCGAATTGCGGAAATACAGGCTCGACGACCACGTAAACACGAAAGCGCAGAGAATCGACGGAATCACCGTCCAGGTTATCTCGAGCGCCAGCGGCGTAGGCGTGCCCTTGGGCTTCTCGCCGGGTCCGCGCCGGCGGTACTTCACCATGAAATAAAAAATCGTCATGAAGATGAAAAACGTAAAGAATAGCGTCAGCGCTGTCAGAAAATAATAAAGATGGTCCACGCTCGACGCCGTAGTCGAGGCATCCACCGGCTTGATCGGAAACCCGAACCACGGCTCCGCGATCGCCGCCGAAATGTAAGCATCCGAAATCATAAACACCTAAGCCGCCCGTAGGGGCGCGGCTTGCTGCGCCCGATCAAGTCAGAAATGCGTACCACGTAATTTCGCGAAGCGCTCGCCGTCACCGCATCACACATGCCGCTCGCTCCACTTCACGGCCGGCGGCGGCAATTTCCGGCGCTCGGATCGAAACAGAATGAACACCAAGCCGCCCAGCGCCAGAACCGTCAGCCCTCCGGCAATCTGAATCACGTGCGCAATCAGCAATCCATATTTCCCCGTCGCCGGATCGTAGTGGTAGCAATAAAGCAAAATCTGATCGACGGGAGTTCCGATTTTCCCCTGCGAAGCTTCCACCAAACCAAGCCGCAGATCGCGCGAGGGATAATTGATCCCATAAAAATACCGCGCCAGTTTTCCATCCGGCGTCAGCACCATAATCCCGCTCGGATGCGCGAACTGCTTCGACGCCGGATCGTAGGCATAGCGAAATCCCACCGCCGCCGCGAGTTGTTTGATCTGCGCTCCGTCGCCGGTCAAAAAATGCCAGCCCTTCACCGCGCCCGGCCGCTCATACATCCCCGAATAAACTGCGTGCTTGGCCTCAGCGAGCACCGGCCGTTCCGTCGGATCGATGCTCAGCGTCACGATTTCGTAGTCATCGCCCATGTTCAGCGAAATCAATTTCACGCTGCGCGTCACCGCGTTCAGCACCTGCGTGCAAAGCATCGGGCAGGAGTAATAAACCAACGTCAAAATCACCGGCTTCGATCCAAAGAAACTCCGCAGCACGACTGGCTGCCCGTGCTCATCGCGAAAAGTAAGATCGAGCGGAATCGAATCTCCCAATTTCTGATCGAGCGACACATTTCGAAAAATGTCCGGCTGCACGCTCGCGCCCTGCACCGGCGCTGCATCATCTATCGAAGGCGGCTGCGCGTAATTCGTCTGCGCAAATGCACCCGCGCTGCAAAGCCCCGCGGCAATCAGCGTCGCCACGCTCAGCAATCCGCGCCTGAATTTCGTTCCGGTCATTGTGAAGCGGCCTCCGACTCGCTGCCCGCCGCTTTCGCAGCACCAGCCGGCCGTACCGGCAATCCGCGCTCGAGCACCAACCGCATCGCGCGATCGATCGGAAGACGCACAACGCCGTTGTGCTTGTCCGCCCAGCCGTAGCTATTCAAAATCTCCTGTTCTCCTTCCCAGTAATCGTGAATTTCCTTTCGCGGCTCCACCTGCAATCGCGGCAGCGCCGGAATCGTTCGCGCGTTTTCAAATGGCGTGGCCGCCGGTCCCAGCGACTGCGTCTTCTGGAAATAATCAAACAGCCGCAACATCCCGAACGAAACGACTATGAGGACAACGGCCAGCGACGCCGCAAACTTCAGCAGCCCCGCAATGCTCGCATCGCGAGTCTCGTACCCCGGCCCGCCCGCAGCGTTCGGCGATTTGTGGGGATCAATCGCCCCGTTACCCGCCATGTTGTGCCACTCCCTCAGCCTGCGCCGCATGCAACGGCAGCAGCGGCCGCCGCTTGAGCTGCCACACAAACGCCGCCACCCATATCCCGCCAATTCCGCACATCGCCGTCAAATCCTGCGGATGAATGTGCACGCGATTCGGCTCAAACGCCGGCACCACCATCCAAATCACCACCATGAAATCCGTCACAAGCAAAGCCGCGGCAACCCATGCAAGCGCGCGCACACGCCGCTTCAATCCGCGCTGCAAAAGCAGCAGGAACGGCACCGAGAAATGAAAGATGATCAGAGACAGCCCCCAGCCTTCCCACGCTCCTCGCGCCCGCGTCATGTACCACGGAATTTCATCCCGCAAATTTCCCGACCAGATGATCAGCCATTGCGAAAACGAGAGATAAGCCCACAACATCACGAATGTCAGCAGCAAATTGCCCAGGTCGTTGAATTGCGCCGGCACCACCATGCTTGCGAACGGCTCGTGCCGCGCCAGCAAGCTGGCCACGATGATCGCCATGGCCATCGCGCACAGCACTCCAATCATCATGAAGATCATGCCGAAGATCGTCGAATACCAGTGCGGCTCGAGCGACATCACCCAATCGATCGACGCATACGTCACCGTCAAACCGTAAAAAATCAGCCCCGGCCCGCTCAATCCTTCCAGCCGCTTCGCGAGCGCCGGATCGCCGGTCCGGTCCTGCTCCTCCGACCATTTGTTCAGGAAATAACTCAGCCCGAACCAAATCACGAAATAAATCGCCGCGCGCGTCAGGAAGAACGACGGATTCAGATAAAACGCCTTCGCTCGCAAAATGGCATCGCCAGTAACAACTTCCGGCCGCATCCACGGATAAAGCGTCTTCAGTCCGAGCAATAAAGGAATGAAGAGAATCAGGATCGCCGGGAAAGTTCGCGTCGCCGCTTCAAGCGGCCGCCGGATCGGCAATCCCCAATCCCCGCCGGTCAAATGATTCAACATCAGGATCGCCATACTTCCCAGCGGAAATCCAATCCAGAAAACGAACGCCAGAAGGTACGACCTGAAAAATTGCTCAGGATTGCGCGCATAGAACCCAAACGTAGTGGTCAACGCCGTCAGCCCGACAATCAACATGCCGCGCTGCAGGCGATCGAAAGCCGGCCGCAGATTTTCGCCCGGCGTCATGGCTGCTTCTCCTCGAGCTTCGGCCGTTCTGCATCCGGCACATCTTCGATCTTCGCGTGCTCGCTCAATTGCAGCGCCCGAATGTAAGCCGCGATCCGCCAGCGGTCTTCCGGCGAAATCCGCGAAGCGTAGCTGTACATCGCCCCGAATCCGTTGGTCATCACGTCGAAGAAATGCCCCACCGGCGCCTGCCGCAAGCGGTCAATGTGATACGAAGGCGGCGGCGGAAATCCGCGCTGCACGATCATCCCGCGGCCGCTGCCGGTATAGTCGTGGCAAGGGCTGCAATAAATGTTGTAGCGCTGCTGCCCGCGCAGAATATCGTTCGCGGTGATCGGGAACGGAAACGTGTCCGCCAATTTCCCGTCCACTTTGCCGGTATAAAGCTGCTCGTCAATCCGCAATTCCCCGCGCGCCACGGTTCCCGCCACCGGCTGCCGCGCCGAGCGCCCATCGCTGAAAAAATCGCTCGGGTCGTACGGGTTATATCGCGGCTGCAAATGCATATCGAGCCGGCAGCCGCCAAGCGCCCCCGCCGCCAGCATCGCCGCAACGCACGCCGCAGAGCGCAATCGCCGCGACGCGCGCGCACTCCACAGTCCGCCGGAATCAAGCCTCGATTTCATACACTCCATGCGCCTTTAAGCTCTCCAGAAACTGCTTCGTCTTCGCCGCATCAAATTTCGCATCGCGCGCCTTGATGCAAAGAAAAAACCGGTCCCGCGTAGCCAACGCAAACCGCGGCACATTGAAAACCGGATGATAAGGCGTAGGCAGCCCATTCATCGCCAGCATCCCAAACACCGCCGCCAGCGCCGCTCCCAGCACCGTCATCTCGAACGTAATGGGAATAAACGCCGGCCAACTGTTGTGCGGCTTCCCAGCAATATTCAGCGGAAACCCAATCACGTTCGGGTAATACTGCAAAAAGAATCCGCCCAAGCACCCAAGCAATCCGCCAACGAAAACAACAAGCGGCAAATTCGTGTGATGGAATCCCACCGCCTCAGCCAATCCCTCCACAGGCATCGGCGTAAACGCATCCATCCGCCGGTAACCCTCATGCTGCGCCCGCTCCGCCGCAGCCAAAAGCTCCTCCGGCGTCTCAAACTCAGCCAACAACCCGTAAATCGGCTTCTTCTTCATCTAAAAATTTCGATTCCGCATTCCTCGCAGGGGAGGGTCTTCAGACCCTCCCGCTTTTCGGCCCTCTCGCCGTAGGGTGCCCCATGCGCCGCAGTCGCGCGTGGGGCTTTTGAATTTCCCCCGACGTCACATTCATCAGCAGTTCGGCCCGCTTGCCGCTGGGTGCCCCATGCGCCGTACTTGCGCGTGGGGATCTCGAATCTCCTCACCCCTCCGCAATCTCCGGATTCGGATTCCTCAATCGCGCCAAATAAGTAGTCCTCGGCCGCGTATTCAAATCCGCCACCAAACTATAATTCCGAGACTGCGCCTTTAGTCGAGCCACCCGGCTATTCGCATCATTGATATTCCCAAACACAATCGCCCGCGACGGACACACCGCCTCGCAAGCCGTCACAATCTCCCCATCCCTAACGCTGCGATCCTGCTTCTCCGATTCAATCTTCGCCGCATTAATCCGCTGCACGCAGTAAGTGCACTTCTCCATCACCCCGCGGCTGCGCACCGTCACATTCGGATTCCGCAATCCGAACAAACTCTGCGTCGTCCAATCCGAATACAATTTGAAATTGAATCGCCGCACCTTGTAAGGACAATTGTTCGAGCAATAGCGCGTCCCCACGCACCGGTTGTAAACCATCTCGTTCAATCCCTCGGAGCTGTGCACCGTAGCTCCCACCGGACAAACTCCCTCGCAAGGCGCGTTCTCGCACTGCTGGCAAGGCACCGGCTCGTAATACGTCTCCGGATTATCCAAGTCGCCTCGAAAATAATTGTCCACTCGTATCCACTGCATATCCCGCCCGGCGAATCACCTGATCCTTGCCGACCACCGGAATATTGTTCTCCGACTGGCAAGCCACCACGCACGCTCCGCAACCCGTGCAGCTATTCAAATCGATCGTCATTCCCCAGGCGTAGCCGTTGTATTCGTAATTGGGATAAAGCGTAAGGTCCCGCGAAGTCGCCTCCACCGGATCCTTCGCGAAATTCGGATCGTTGCGGTATTCCCCAAGCGTCCCGACGCGCACAATCTCGCGCTCCAGCGCCGTCACGCTCTCCTCTTCCACCTTCTTCCCGCCGCGATCGATCGCATGATGATGCTGCGTAGTCGCCAGCAATTGCCGCCCGCCCGCCTTGCTGATCAACAAGCCCGTGCCCGACCACATCGCCGAACTCGCCCGCAGCGGATACACATCGAATCCCGCATCATTCCCCACATGCCCGGCCCGCTTGCGCCCGTATCCGAGATAAACCGTCACCGAATCCTTCGCGTGCCCCGGCATAATCCAGATCGGCCCGGTAATTTTCCGGTCTTCCAATCCCAACTCCACAAGATCGCCGTTCACAAGCCCTGACAACCCCATCTCTTTTGCCAACCGCTCCGCCGTAGCCGGCGCCAGCATGATGGCGTTGTCCCAGGTCAATTTCGTCAAAGGCTTCGGCAATTCCTGCAACCAGCCATTATTCGCGTGCCGCCCATCGCCAATCGTCGGGTCCGGCCGGAATACAACTTCAATTCCTCCCGCAGTCTGGCTAGCAGGCAACTTTGCGAAATCCAAATTCACCGGCAAAGCCCGCGCCGGCAGCGCCGACCCCGCCATCACGCCGTCATGCAGCGTCGTCTCCCAGAAATCCTCGAACTGCTTGTCGCTCTGCTTCGCCGGCCGCTGGCCCTTCCAGTAATCGCGCACGATATCGTGCGCTGAAACTCCCGGCTTCCCGCCAACACCGCCAGCATCTCGTGAATCGATTTCCCGTCATAAAGCGGCGCAATCAGCGGCTGCACGATCCCGATCGTTCCGTCATACCCGCGCGCATCGCTCCACGATTCCAGGAAATGCGCCTCAGGAACGTGCCAGTGGCAAAGCTCCGCCGTCTCATCGCGATAAAGCCCGAAATGAATCCGCAGCGGAACTTTTCCGAACTTCTGCGTGAAATCCACATCCGTCGCCGCCGTATACACGGGATTGCTTCCCAAAATCACCAGCGTCTTCACCGCCCCGTTATCAATTTCCTTCGCCAATTCCGCCATGCCGTCGCTGTCCGCCGTAACCTCGATCGCATCCGTATAAACGACCGTCTTCCCCGCATTCCCCAGCGCCGAATTCATCGCATGCGCCAACGCATGCACCGCCGGCGGCTGCGAATCCCCCGCCACGATCAAGCTCGACCCGCGATGCTTCTGCAAATCCCGCACCAGCGCCGCCATCCACTTCTCCGGCACGCCCTCCGGCGCCGCATGTCCGCCCGCAACGCTAGCGCCCAGCGCCGCCGCCAGCCCACGCGCAAATCCATCAATCTCGCGGCAGCGCACCGGCAACCTATGATCCGCCATCGCCCCCGTATTCGAAGGCGTGCTCTCCACCACGTACAGCCGATTCATCCCCGACTGCGGCCCGCTAATCCGCCGCCGGTCCGCAAACTCCCGCGCATAACGCACCGCCCGCGGCCCGTCGTAAAGAAAATCCGCATCGAGCGACAAAATCACGTCCGCCTGCTCCAGCCGGTAAACGCAATTCACATTCCGCCCAAACGCCAGCTTCGCCCCTTCGCGCGCGTTGTACGGCCCGCAAGGCTCGTGCACGTACCACTTCGCCTGCGGATACAACGCCAGCAGCGCCGTCATCTGCGCGCCCAGCGTCGGCGAAGTGCTCGCATCGCTCAAAATCCGCAGCCCCGCGCCTTTCGAGCTCTGCCAATCCGCGCGCACGTTCGCCATCGCCGTCAAAAACGCCGCCCAATCCGATAATCCGCCCCTCGCGCATCACCACCTGCGAGCGATCCGGATCGTAAAGCGTCAAAACCGAAGCCTGCGCGAAAATATCCGTCGCCCCCAAACTTCCCGGATGCTCCAAATTCCCTTCCACCTTCGTAGGCCGCCCCATGTGGCTCTCAACGAGCAGCCCCATCGCCCCGCGCGCATCCGGCATCGCAGTCGCATAAAAAAGCGGCTTCCCCGGAATAATTTCTTCAGGCGCCTTCACGTAAGGCACGATCTTCTGCGCCGGCAATTTCGTACAAGCGCTCAACCCAGAAAGCGCCGCCGAAGCCGCCATCAATTTCAAAATATCCCGCCGCGGCAGTCTCGGAACTCCGCGTCTCGTCCGCCGGCTCCTTCTCCGGATCATGCGGAAACTCATGATGCACAAACGCCTCATACTCCGGCGTCCTAGCCAATTCCTCCAGGCTCTGCCAAAATCGCTTCCCATTGCTCGATGCCAGCTTCGCCCGAATCGCCGCAAAATCCAGCGGCCGCTCCGAAACCGCCGCCACCGGCACGGAATGTTCCTCGTGTTCGGCAGGCTTCGCCGCGCCGCTCGCCGCCCGCTGTTCCCCGAAAATCTTAAATAGCTCGCTCATCGTTTAATCCAGCTCAAAACGAAGCCCATGCGAGATGTCCTCGTAGGGGCGCCGCTTGCTGCGCCCTCTTACGAACCTCGCACCCGCCACATAGAAATCCGCCGTCGTACCGAATTGTCGCCGCCTTCATCGATGGCACGTCGAACAATCCGTCAAACTCCGAATCTTGTATTCCTTCACCAATTTCCGCCCCAACTCCAACTGATTCGCCGGCGCCTCATACGTCACGCTGAACACATACTCCTTCGGCCGCACATACTTCTCCGGCTCCCGGTGGCAACCGAGGCACCACGACATCTGCAACGTATTCGCCGCCCACGTCAACGGCATCTCCTGCATCGGCCCATGGCACGTCGTGCAACCCACTCCCTTCGCCACGTGAATGCTGTGATTGAAATAAACGAAATCCGGCAGCGCATTCACCCGCGTCCACTCAATCGATTTATCGTCGCGGTAGCTCGCCCTCACCGGCTCCAGAATCGGCGCCTTCGTCCATATCTGCGAATGGCACGTCATGCACGTCTGCGTCGGCGGCAATCCCGCAAACGACGATTCCTCCACCGACGTATGGCAATACCGGCAATCCACTCCCAACTCGCCCACATGATGCTTGTGGCTGAACGGCACCGGCTGGTCCTTCGCCACATTCACGTCGGTAACGTAAGACGACCCGCTAACCGCGTACACCACGTACCCAAGCGCAGCAATAACGAACGCCGAGCCATAAATGCTAAGCCGCGAAATCAGATTCGTACTGTGCTTAAATATCTGCGCCATGTCTTTGTAGGGGAGGGTCTTCAGACCCTCCCGCCGTTCGGCCCGCCTTTACTTCTTCTCATCCTCTTCCGACACCAACACCCGCATCTCCGAAATCGAAATCACCGGCAAATATCGAATGAACAAAAACAACAAAGTCAAAAACAACCCAATCGATCCCATAAACGTCATCCAATCCCACCGCGTCGGGTAATACATCCCCCACGACGACGGCAAGAAATCCCGATGCAAACTCACCACCACAATCACAAATCTCTCCAACCACATCCCCACATTCACAATCAAAGAAATGACGAAAAGCGACCACACCGTCGTGCGAATCTTTTTGATCCACATCAATTGCGGAATCGCAATATTGCAAAGAATCAAAGACCAATAGGTCGTCCAATAAGGCCCCGTCATGCGATTCACAAACGCGAACCGCTCATAAGTGTTCCCGCTATAAAACGCCGTGAACGTCTCCATCATGTAGCCGTAAGCCACGATCAATCCCGTGGCCAGCATCACCTTCGCCATATTCTCCAGATGCCGCATGGTGATGAAATCTTCCAGTCCATAAAATTTGCGAATCGGAATCGAGAGCGTCATTACCATCGCGAAACCCGAATAAATCGCCCCCGCCACAAAGTAGGGCGGAAATATCGTAGTATGCCAACCGGGAACCACCGCCGCAGCGAAGTCAAAACTCACCACCGTATGCACCGAAACCACCAGCGGCGTAGCCAACCCAGCCAGCAGCAGCGACGCCACCTCATACCGGTGCCAGTGCACCGCCGATCCTCTCCAGCCCATCGCCAAAATTCCGTACACCACTTGCTTGATGCGCGTCCTCGCCCGGTCCCGCAATGTCGCCAGATCCGGAATCAATCCCACGAACCAGAACAACAGCGACACAGTCGCGTACGTCGACACCGCAAACACATCCCAAATCAGCGGGCTGCGGAATTGCGGCCAGGTCCCCATCGTATTGGGATAAGGAAACATCCAGTAGGCAAGCCACGGCCGCCCCATGTGCAGCAGCGGAAACATCCCCGCGCAAGACACCGCAAATAGCGTCATGGCCTCAGCGAATCGATTGATCGAGGTGCGCCATTTCTGGCGCAAGAGAAGAAGAATGGCGGAAATCAGCGTCCCGGCGTGCCCGATTCCAATCCACCAGACGAAATTGACGATCGCAAAGCCCCAGCCGACCGGGATATTGATGCCCCATATCCCCACGCCGACCGCCAGCAGCCACGTCACCGCGTACAGAAACATCATCAGCAGCGCGAACGAAATCGCGAAGCCGAAAAACCAGCCGCGCCGCCGCCTTTGCCCCAGCACGATCGCGCTGATTTTGTCGGTGACGGTGCCGGCCGTGTACCCCGGCCCTAAGATTGGCGCGCCGTGGCCCGCCGCCGCACTAGATTGAAGACCCTCAGGTTCCAAGGTGCGATTCCATCCGTACTGACGGCTGATGATTAACGGCCCACGATCAGGAGCTGCAAACGACTGCTCTCGACGAGCGGCTCGTCGCTTTCAATATCGGCACACAAGCCGCGTTCAACGAGCCTATCCGGGGAGAAAATGGAACACGGGCGCAATTCCACGCCGCAACTGAAGTGTCCCCCCTGACCCGGCCCAACAAACGTAGTAGGATAAGGCGCGCCTCTCTCGCAAGCAAGCCGAAATCAAGCAATTTCGCCGCCCAGTATAGTCTGCGGATACGCGTTTTCCGTGCAGAGTCTTTTCACTGTCATCCTGAACGCAGTGAAGGATCTCTATTTCGGCACTTCCGAACCGCCGCTCCATCATGAAAAGCCCGTGCGTATCCCTGCCTTTCGCTGTCATCCCGAACGAAGTGAGGGATCTGCAGTTTCTCAATTCCGGCGCATCAACCCCGACGAAAAGTACGTGCGATTCTCCCCAAAATGATTAATATAAGGCCCCGCTCATGCCCATAAATCGTGAATACCATCGCTGGTTTTCCTCCCGCCTCGGCCACGACATGACCGTCCTCGTCTACGGCCACTGGGGACCGCCGCTTCTCTCCTTCCCCACCAGCGGCGGCGATGAATGGGAATACGAGAATCAAGGAATGGTAGGCGCGCTAGGCGATTTGATCGAAGCCGGCAGAGTGAAATGGTTCTCAGCAGGCACAGTCAGCGGCGAAGGCTTCTACAACAAAGGCGCCCATCCATTCCATCGCAGCTACGTCCAAGCCATGTTCGATTCCTACATCCGCGAGGAGGTAGTTCCGTTCATCTGGGATAACTGCCGCACGCAAAACATCGGAATCTCCACTTTCGGCGCATCCCTCGGTGCCTATCAAGCCGTGAACACGCTCCTCAAGCATCCCGACGTTATCAAGCGCTGCTTCGGCCTATCCGGCCAATACGACATGCGCAGCTTCATGAACGGCCTATACGACGACAATTTCTATTTCAACAATCCGGTAGATTACGTCCCCAATCTCAACGATCCGTGGATCCTCAATCAACTCTCCACCTGCGACATCCACCTGGCCACAGGCCACGGCCCCTGGGAAAACAGCGGCCCCACCCGCCGCCTAGCCGCAGTCCTAGCCAGCAAGAATATCCCGCATCACCTAGATGATTGGCGCGAACAAGGCGGCCACGACTGGCCCTTCTGGAAACATCAAATGCGCGAATACATCCAGCGCCTCTTCTGAAGAATTTGGGGAACCGCGGGGTGCCCCATGCGCCGGTGTTGCGCGTGGGGCTTTTCGACCGGCCTAATCCATCCCGAACAAACTCAGCACATACCGCCCCTTCTTAATCACCTGATCCTCATCAATCCAAACATCGCAATTCCGCGTCAACACATCCACATGCGTCACCGACGACCAATCCGCATGCGTCTGCGACCCATAAGGATCCCCGAACGCAATATGCACGCCCGGCAACTTCTCATCCTGCAACAAAACCCCAATCATCTCGCTCAATCCCAAATTCGTCCCGAAAGCCAATTCCCCAATGCGATCGCTGTTCTCATCCGTATGGCAATAATTCCAAAATTCTTCCTCGAGATCCCGCCGCTCGCAGCGCACCGATTTCAATCGCGCCCCGGCGATCTCCAGCACCATCGGCGTATCTCGCAAGCTCCCATACTTCGCGTTGAAATGATCCCCAGCCGTCCCATCGCAAACAAAAGTCCCATCCACGCTCTTCGGCGTAGTAAAAACTTCCCCCGCCGGCAAATTCGACCAATACCGCGTGCTGATCAATCCGCTCGTCTTCACCCAATCAAGCGAGCGGTCAAACGTAGCCGTAATCGAAGTCCCGCCCTTCGTCGAAACGCGCAGCAAATTCGCTGACCGCATCCGATCGCGCAAACGATCGCTCAAGCGATCCACCTTCCGGTAATCCGCCCGCATCCCCTCCTGCATAATCTGCGGCGTAACGCTCACCATATGCGCGTAACGTATCCGCCGCCGCTCCACAATCCCCACAATCTGCCGCCGCGCCGTCAATTCGCCGATCAAGGGCTGAAAGCAAAGTATCCCCGCGTCAGCCGTCTCGAGCGCCGCCAAAACCGGCGCCGGCGCATCCACCAACGGCCGCGGCGCATAATCCTCCACGCAAAATCCCTTCCAATTCGCCCCGCGATTCTCCAGCGCCGCCGCCAGCGAAGCCGCGACTTCGCGGCTAGGCTCATCGAAAATCAACACGACCCGCTCGCCTGGCATCACCGCAAGACAAGTCTCCACGGCGTTCCGCGCCCCATCCATCAATTCCGGATTCACTCGATCCAAAACAATCGGCGTCATTCTAGAACCATTCTATGTGGATTATTTATTTCCGTCGAGCGAGCCGTTCGTATCGCCAACTTTGTCGTCAATCGCCCAAAACAAGATCCCGAACGCGGTAAGTAGTCCGCGGTTTCCGAACAAAGGGTGCCCCATGCGCCGGTTTTGCGCGTGGGGCTTTTGACTTTTCCCTCTTATGTCCCAACCCTTCTCTCCACCACAAACGAAGGCACCTGCCCCCCACCCGAAGTCACATTCGCCAATCCCGTCGAACTCAACCGCGTCAAAAATCCGCACATCTTCCCTCGAAATAAATAAGGCGCAAAATCCACCAACATATCCCGCATCGTCACCGTGCCGTTTTCCACGTACGGAAACACCTCGCGCCGCACCGCAATCTTCTCCTGCACAACCCAAGATCCCACTGGCGCAGCCACCGCCTTCTCCAGCGCCGCATCCCACCCCGCCGCATCCATCTCCCATCCCAACATCACCCCAGCCCCGCCGTACTCATCATTAGGCTTCAGAACAAAATTCTCGCGCCGCCCGCGCACATGCTCGAGCAACCCAATCGCTTCCCCGGCCCGCGTAGTCCGCACATCCGCCACCAATCGCGTCCACGGAATATGCCGCCGGATCAACTCGCGCTCTTCCATCGAAAAAAGCTCGCGATTCCTCTCATCCGTCAGCACCGCAAAAAAGGCCTTCTTGTGCGGAATCTTGCACCGAAAAGTATTCGCCACGCACACCGCGCGCGCCGCATAAGCCTTCACCAACGCCTCGCACTCCGCCGGCCGCGCCAAAATGTCGTTGATCAAAACGCGCCGGTAAACCAAATCAATCTTCTTCCCCTGCGCCGCCAGCGTCTTCCCGTCAAAAATCAAATCGCTCGGCTCGCAAACCAGCGTCGGCACGCCCAATTTCTCAAAGCGCGCCTGCAAAATCTCAAACTCGCTCCACGTCGGCACCCCGCGCCAATCCACAATCGCAATCTGCGGCGGCGAAGCCATCCCGCCCCACTCGCGATAACTCGCCAGCAAGGCCTCCAAAATCGAAGCCATCAAAGGATAAGTCCGCGTCCGAAAAGTCTCGCGAAACCGCGCCATCACCGGCATCTCCGCGAAAACTTCGCCAAGCGTCTCCGAATAACCCAGCCCGGCAGGCGATTCCGCGTTGTACTCGGCAAATTGCAAGCGAATCCGGCAGCAGAAACGCATCAAGCCGCGAAGCCGTCGAGGCCCGCGCATATCCAGGCTCGATCGCCACCAGCCGCTCTTCCTCCGGCCGCAATCCAAATTGCGCCAGCAGCTCCGGCGATTTCATTGCCGCTTCGACACCACGCGCTCGCCCAACGCCGCAATCGTCTCCGCCACCACGCGCACCCGCGCATCATCGCGCTCGTCCAGAAAAAACGGCCGCAAGAAAGGCGAATGAATCCGATCGCCAAACGTCAATTTCCGCGCCCGCATCTTCGCCGCAATCTCCGCGCAAAATGCCGGCGACAATTCCACATCCGGCCGCAGCAACGAATGCCACACCTCAGCCGGCGAAGCCACGGCATCCGCTCCCATCGGCGCTGCCCCCGAAGCCATCAATCCCACGCCCCTCCCGCTCGCGCAATCATCGGCGCCCCCGCGCCACTCGCCGCCGGCGACCCCACAAATCCATTCGGCCGCCCAATCCCCAGCATTTCCTCCCAACGAGGCCACGGGTTCGAAGGCGCGCCATGCACCGCACGGTCAATCACCAACTTCGCCATCTGCGCCACCACTTCATTGAAATAAAATTCCGTAATCCGGTCGCGCTCGAAGTCCGGCGCCGGATTCAGAAAATCAATCGCATAAGGCACGCCGTTCTCCACCGCGAACTCAATCGTATTCATCTCGTACCCCAGCGCCTGATTGATCGTCCGCGCATCGCGCACGATCCGCTCCCCAAGCTGCGGCGAAAGATAATTGTGAATCACGTTGTATTTCCGCTCTTTCGGATCGTAAGCCACGGGAATAATCTCCGCCTTCCCGAAAGTAAAGCAGCGCACGTACTGATCGAAATTAATGAACTGCTGCAAAGTCATGCAATAAGGCGAAGTCCCGTCATAAGCCGCAATCAATTCCTGGCGATTGTTCACCTTGTACACATGCTTCCACCCGCCGCCCGAAAACGGCTTCAAAATCGCCGGCCGCCCCACATAATCGAGCAATCCATCCCAATCCATCGGAAAAGTAAGATTCCGCAACGACTCCGAATTGATATCCACGTCGGCCGGATAACCCTTCTGCGGCAGCAAAATCGTCTTCGGAATCGCCAACCCCAATTTGCTCATCACCGAGTAATTGAAAAATTTATCGTCCGCCGTCCACCAAAATGGATTGTTAATGACGTATGTCCCCTGCAGCACGGCATGCTTCAAATACCCGCGGTAATATTCCACCTCGTGCGAAATGCGGTCCACGATCACGCGATATTCCGCCGCCACCCCCATGCGCGTCCCGCCCAATTTCACAAATTCCGCGGTCACCCCCTCCGTCTTCCCCATCTGATTCACGCGCTCGATAAACGCCGGAGGAAAGCTGAACTCCCGCCCGCAAAGCAATCCAATCTTCATGAACAAACCTCCCGCTTTCGCATTCGTCTTCGTAGGGGAGGGTCTTCAGACCCTCCCGATTCTCGGCCCTGTATTTCCTCGGTGTTCTCTGCGCCTACTCTGCGTCCTCTGCGTCTCTGCGGTACTCCGTCTTGTACGCGCGCCGCGACCGACTAATCCCCATTCGTCGCCGAAGCCCGCCCCTCCGTCCCATTCCGCGTCTCCTCCACCAAATGCCTCACGACGGCCTGCAAACTACCCGTCTCCTTGAAAACTTGCAACTGCCGCTCCGCGCTCGTCCCCCGGCGCAAAATCCGGTGCACTCCCTCCACTTCGTGCCGGCTCCCCAACTCATCCACCACATCATCCACAAATTCCAAAATCTCCAGCGCCAAATCCCGCATCGGCACTTCCGCCCGCTTCCCAAAATCAATCAATTTCCCATCCAGCCCCCAACGCACCGCCCGCCACTTGTTCTCTTCAATCAACGCTCGCGGATAAAGCCGCCAGCCCTGATTCATTTTGTAAAGCTTGTACAGTTTCACCACAATCGCCTGCGTCAAAGCCGCCAAGGTAATCGAATCCTCTGCGCTCGTCGGCACATCGCAAATCCGAAATTCCAGCGTCCCAAACATCGGGTGCGGCCGCACATCCCACCAAATCTTCTTC
The DNA here is from genome assembly GCA_963707165.1 of uncultured Acidobacteriota bacterium. Classification (GTDB taxonomy): domain Bacteria; phylum Acidobacteriota; class Terriglobia; order Acidiferrales; family UBA7541; genus Palsa-147. The sequence continues at coordinate 155,650 of CAVPPO010000005.1, forward strand.
GCGTTATCAATGCAATGCAGGTCCACCAACAATTTGATGTAATTTTCGTACTCGCTCCACGATCCAAAATCCTCCGGCACTCCCGTCCGCGGAAATCTCCGAAAGATCGTCGTGCGAAACGATTTCAATCCCGTATCGCGCCCCATCCAAAATGGCGAGCTGGTCGAAAGCGCCAGCAAGTGCGGCAGAAAATAGCGCACCTGATTCATGATGTCGATCATCGTGGTCGGATCGGGCATCGCCACGTGCACGTGAATTCCGAAAATCAAAAGCGAGCGCGCCAGTTGCTGCAATTCATCCACAATGTTCTTGTACCGCTCGCCCGGCGAAATCACCTGATCGATCCAGCTCGAAAACGGATGCGTCCCCGCCGCGGCCACGTGCAATCCCGCCCGGTCCGCCGCGCCCACCAATTCGCGCCGCATGCGATAAATATCCGTCCGCAGCTCGCTCACGTCGTTGCAAATCTTCGTCCCCATCTCCACGATCGATTGATGCAGCTCCGGCTTGATCTGCTCGCCCACCTCCGGCGAAGAAGCCGCCATCAGCTGCGAAACGTGCGAGCGCAACTCCCCCGACGCAGGATCGATAATCTGAAATTCCTCTTCCACACCAATCGTGAACCGATGGCTCATAGCGAACCGCCTTCAAAACCCCAAGATGTGCGGGAACAAATCGGCGCCTATAATACGCTCCCACAAAAGAAATTACATCTCTGTCACGCAGTACCGGTAGTCGTAGGCAAGCCGCGAATCGATTCCGCGGTTGTTGCTTTCCACAAGAGCCCATGAGAATCGAGCCTCTTGACTGTACCTTATGTGGTACACTAGACAAGTGGGCAAGCGAGCCAGACCCCCGGCGAAGAGTTCGAACTGGCGAGGAGCAACAAAACCAAGCATCAACAGGGACTCAAATGAAACCAAGAAAAACTCGCAAGGCCGCAACAGACCACAGCGGCTCCACATTCGACAGCTTCCTCGAAGAACAAGGCATTCGAGCAGAAGTCGAAGCGGTCGCCATCAAACGCGTGCTCGCTTGGCAGTTCCAGCATGCCATGCGACACCAGCAAAAGACCAAGCAGGCCATGGCCAGACAGCTTCGCACCAGCCGCTCGCAACTGGACCGGCTGCTCGATCCTGAAAATATCTCCGTCAGCCTCGACACAATTGCTAGAGCAGCCCGAGTCCTCGGCAAGCGCCTAATCATCCGCGTCGCAAGCCCAAAATCGAAGCGGTAATCGCCCGAATTCGCAATTGGATATTCGAGACGCGCCGCACTGTGTCAAGATACCGGCCTTCCATGCCCCAATACGGAAGTGTTCCTATAAAATGCCGCTCGACCCGGACCATGAAGCAGCCCTTCATATTCGCAATGCAGCCGACGAGCACAAGCTCGAATCATTTTCGTCCGGCAAACCAAACTCGGAGGATTCGATGATCAAGCAGTCGGCCATCGACGACCTGAAGAAACAACTTCGCGGCGAACTCCTGCAACCCGCGCACCCCGCCTACGACGACGCCCGCACCATCTTCAACGCCATGATTGACCGCCGGCCCGCCGCGATCGTCCTCTGCTCGGGCACGCCCGACGCGGCAGCCTGCGTGCGCTTCGCCCGCGAATACGACCTGCCTCTTTCGATTCGCGGCGGCGGCCACAACATCGCGGGCAACGCCGTCTGCGACGGCGGCGTGATGCTGCACATGGGAAAGTTGAACGCCGTGCGCGTGGACGCGAAAAACCGCACCGCGTCCGCGCAACCGGGAGTGACTCTCGGCGACTACGACCGCGCCACCACTCCGCTCGATTTGGTAACTCCCCTGGGTGTTGTCTCGAGAACCGGCGTCGCCGGTCTGACGCTCGGCGGCGGCCTGGGATGGCTGATGGGCAAGTACGGCCTGGCTTGCGACAACCTCATCAGTGCGGAAGTGCTGACCGCCGAGGGCCAGACCGTGCAGGCCAGCGAAACCGAAAACCCCGACCTGCTCTGGGGCCTCCGCGGAGGAGGAGGCAATTTCGGCATCGTGACCGAGTTCCGCTATCGCCTGCATCCGCTCGAACCCACCATCGGCGGTCTGCTGCTTTATCCTCTCGAGAAGTCCAAAGCGGTTCTGCGCTATTTCCGCGAGATCACCCAGCAGTGCCCCGATGATCTGGCGGTTGCCGCCGCGCTCCTGACCGGCCCGGATGGCACGCCGGTGAGCGGCTTTGTCATCTGCTACAACGGCGACCCCAACCAGGGAGAAAAAATCCTCGCTCCCATCCGGGCCTTCGGGCCGCCCCTCGCCGATGCCGTGGGCCCGGTTCCGTTTATCCAGCACCAGAGCATGTTCGACGCGGCTTATCCCCCGGGGCAGCTTCATTACTGGAAGTCGGGCTTTATGAACTCGCTGCCGGACGAGGCCATGGATGTGGCTATCGAGCACTTCACGCGCCGGCCTTCGCCGTTGTCGTCGCTGATGTTCGAGCACATGCACGGCGCGGCCAGCCGCGTCCCGGCAGACGCCACGGCGTTTGCCAACCGCTTCGACCAATACAACTTCAGCGCCTTCGGGGTCTGGCAGGACGCCAAAACCAACGATGTCAACCGCCAGTGGGTGCAAGATTTCTGGCAGGCCATGCAAACCTATCTCTCCGGCCGCGCCTACGTAAATTATCTCGGCCAGGAAGGCGCCGGCCGCGTCCGCGAAGCCTACGGCCCCAATTACAACCGGCTAGCCGCGCTAAAGAAGAAATACGACCCAACGAATTTCTTCCGCCTGAACCAAAACATTCCCCCAGCGAATTAATCGCCAGGCCCTCTTCCGTAAGTTTCACTCGCGCCCCTTCATCAACAGCGCTGTCATCCCGAACCGCTTCAGCGGTGAGGGATCTGCATTCGCCGTCGGGTGCCCCGCGCGCCGCCGTTGCGCGTGGGGTTCTTTCCCCCAACATCACCACCCTGTCATCCCGAACCCCCTTTAGGGGTGAGGGATCTGCATTTTCTTCGCCCTTCGGCCCCTTTTCTTTCCTCTCGGCCGTGCACCCCACCCGCCGCCGTCGCGCGTGCGGTCTTCAGCCTCTGTGTGAAAACGTCAGATGCCCTGCCAGCACACAGCTTCACAAAATGCGAAAAAGACCAAACCGTCTGTCATCCTGAGCGAAGCTAAGGATCTAACCGTCCAATGTCCTCCAGAATGCCTCACGCCCCGCCCTCGCGCGTAGGGTCCTTCCGCCCAACACCACCACTCTGTCATCCCGAACCCCCTTCAGGGGTGAGGGATCTGCATTTGCAGTTGGGTGCCCCATGCGCCGGTGTTGCGCGTGGGGTCTTTGACTTTTCCGCGAATTCGGGTGGAAGCCTCCGCAATCATGCGGGGGAAGGAGCGCTTCAGCGCTCCGGGAAATCTCTTCGCCTCAAAGCTCGCGCTTCAGCGCTGGCTCCCTGACGCCGCTCCCTTGGAGATCGAGCCTCCCATGCGCCGCGATTGCGCGTGGGACTCTCCCCCAAACCCACCACACTGTCATCCCGAACCCCCTTCAGGGGTGAGGGATCTGCATTTGCATTTGCATTTGCATTTGCATTTGCATTTGCATTTGCATTTGCATTTGCATTTGCATTTGCATTTGCCGATTCCGCTCCCCCAATCTGAAATCTCAAATCTGAAATTTGAAATTTCTTACGCCTTTCGCCGTTGCCCTCCCCAGGCGGGCAATACATCCCAATAACCTCAACTCCTCCGCCGCGCTGCCAAACCTTCCACCCAACCGGTATTCTGCTCCGGCCTCTCTGAAACCTGAAATTTCAAATCTGAAATCCCTTCAATCCGAATCCGCTTTTGCGAAGCAATTTTCCTGCCAGTAACCACGCAGGCACATCCCCCCTCCGCGTACTATAGACTTCAGTAAATCTACCCTTCTAAGATGGAGTCATTGGCACTCAAAATCGAAAAATGGTGATGTCGATGTGGACTTTGGGCGGTTTGCCACACAGATCCTCGCAGCGCCCGGACAGCGCCTTTGGCATCCGACTCCTAAAATTCATTTGCGCGATCTTTTCCGTGATGTCTCTGGCTGGGGCCATCGCAGCCGTTCACCCAGCTCCATTGTCCGGCGCCGGCGCTATCGGCGTAATCCATGGCCGCCCCTCCGTCATCTGGGAGCTCGTTAATGCATTGCTTTACGCCGCCGCCTTCTATGGGATTCACACTAAAGCGCCCATCACCTGGAAACTTGGCTGGATCGCTCTCGCCGCAAGCTTTCTAAATTTCTTATTTCGTGCAATGTCAGCCATTCAAACTATCCCGAAGGCAGACCACCCCGCGGTTGCAGCCGTAGCAGTTCTCGTTGGCGCCGCGGCTGTAACCATCTATTGGGGTCTTTGGTGGAACCGTCAGAAGTACTATTTTGCGCCGCGTAGCGCAAAGCCGCAGATTCGCTGAGCAGCTTCTGCCCAAAATCGGCCTGAATGTTTTGAAGCGAGACTCCGGAGGAATAACTCAATTGTCCCGATCAGCCAAGACGCACGCGGCGGTCAGCGCTCTGTTTCTCGGTTCGTTCCTGCTTCTGCAGCACACCTGCATCGCGCAATACAATTCCGACATCCGTCGCGGCGACAACTCCGATTGGTGGTCTAACAATCGCACCGTTGATTCCGACGAGACCATAAAAACCGAAGAAAAAGAATCCTCCGAGAAAAACTTCCAGATTTTGGGAGTGCGCCTGCGCGACGACATGTTCAAGCAGGCGGATGCACGTCTAGGCGAGACCGCAATGATTTCACGCGGCGACGCCTCCACCGGCAGATATCAAGCTTGCTACGCGTCCCAAACCGACAGAGGCAAGATTCATTTGATTTTCGAGCAGAGCGAATTATTTTTTAATTTCTACCTCTTCGAGGGCGGTCCCTCCTGGGTTGGCATGGAGCTTTGCACGCCGTCAAGACTGATCACCAAGAATCTGGCAACGGCGTCCGGCCTGCACCTTGGCCAAAGCGAGGCCGAAGTTATAGCAATCCTCGGGCGTCCATCCAATCGGCGCAAGAACGAGCTAATCTATTCCTTTCATTTAAGGAAACGTAACACGCTGGAAGACCTCAGAAGACTCCGGGAGAAATACCCACAAATGAACGACAAAGACTTCCACGCCAACTACGACTTCTACGATTTAGACGCCGCGCTATGCGCAAGATTCAGAAACTCAAGGCTGATCTACATCTCCGCCGATCGCGGAGAGTCAAACTGAAACCCCCTCTCCCCTCGCGCAAACGAGCGCTCTCGCGCCCTCGTCCCGTAGGGGCGCCGCTCGCTGCGCCAGCTCTCCGTCAAACCCGCCGTGCCGCCCGCCACTACCCTCATCCCACTCAATCCCACCTACCCGCACCGCGACTACCCAATCCGTAACGTTTCTACCCATTTTGTCCCATCCACGTGCTATATTTTCCTATAATTACTACTTGACAACATATCGTACTCATGCTACCGTGGTTTGGATGTGCGGACGAACTCCTCACATCCAAACCAATACAGAGGAGGTGTGTACACCGAGCAACCCGCGCCCTACGTGATTTCACCATCCGGCGCCTTCACCAGCGCCAAATAACGTCGGACGCCCCACGCATCAATTCCGGTCGATTGCACCACCCAATCTCACTATCGCTGACCCAGCTCCGGATACCCCGCCTCGGCCAGCCACAAAAGGAAAACCACATGGAACCAGAAGCTCCCCTCAATGCACTTCGCCCCGACCTCGAACTTCACTCCCGCCGCTGCGTCATCTGCCACCACCCCCGGCGCGATGAAATCGAGGAGGAATTCGTCTACTGGGGCCATCCCGGCACCATCGTCAAAAAATTCGGCCTCCGCCACCGTTCTCTCCTCTACCGCCACGCTCGCGCCCACCGCCTCTATGAAGTCCGAGCCGCAAACCTTCGTGCCGCCCTCGACCACATCGTCGAGCGCGCCTCCGTCTCACCCGTCAGCGCCGACGCCATCGTCCGCGCCATCAAAACCTACGCCCACGTGAACGATCAGGGGAAATGGGAGGAACCCATTCACAAAGTTATGGCCGTAAAGCCGGGCTCGGAATTTCAAGAGATCCAACTCGTCGTGGATCCCTCCCTCTACGAAGCCTACAAACGCCGTCAAATGGAGAGCGCCGAGGCCCTCAAGGAGGCGAATCGCGACCTCTGATTCTTGTTTCGGTTAGAACATGCCTCGATCCTTTATTTTCTTGAACTTACGGGCAGTTTTAATTGAACCCTTGTTTCGGTTAGCTTTTGAAAAAAATGAAAACGAATCCACATCTAAGAGCCCCGCCGTCGTCGGCCCTGCATCTCGGCCAAGCCGTCGTAGGGGAGGGTCTTCAGACCCTCCCGCCGTTCGGCCCTGTCGTTCGGCCCCGCATCTCGGCCCTCCCCTACAAACCCCTGACCCCGCGTCGCAGCGTGGCGCTCAGCCGGGATTGCAGGACCAGCATCGCGGCGATGCAGGCTAGCGGCACCAACATGCCGTAGCGCAGGCCGTTCATGCTTGTCGAGACGCGGCCTATGAGCCACGGGAACAGCGCGCCGCCTACGTTGGCGATGGTGAAGACCAGGCTGGCGCTTCTGGTTGCGGTGCTGCTGAGTTCGTCGGAATAGATCGAGACGGTCACCGGGAAAATCGGCGCCAGGCCGATGCCGGCAATGCAGATTCCGGCGAGCACCAGCGGCGGGCGCGCGCTAATGGTGAACAGCAGCGCGCCAGCGGCGCCGAGCAGCAGGCCGGCCAGCAGCAGGCGCACGGCGCTGATGCGATGCAAGAAGAATGGAACGATGGCGCGGCCGAGCAGGAGCGCGCCGTAAAAGATGGATTGCGCAAAGCCGATTCTTGCGGCGGAGAGGAGGTTCAGGCGTTGAGCGTAAGTGGCGGCCCAGCCGCCGACGCCGGATTCAGTGCCGACGTAGAAGAACATGAATGTGCAGATCAGAAAGATGAAGGTGCGCTGCGCAGATGGTTGCAAGCGCGGCAGCGGCCCAACGGGAGCCGGGGCGATGGGCTGCGTGGATTGAGCGAGTGCAGCGGGATCGGCAGCGACGAATGCCGGCTCCGCGGGCGAGGCCGACGCTACATTCGGGGCGCGGCGCATCGAGGCGACGACACCGGCTATCGCCGTTAGCGCGAGCAGCACGCCGAGGCTGCCGAGAGTTTTCGCCAGGCCGATATGTTCGGCTACGAAGATTATGAGCGGCGCGCACGACGCGGCGCCCAGGCACCACCAGGCGTTGAGCAAAGTCAGCGCGGCGGCGCTGCGCGCTGGATCGGCCAGAGCGATCCAGAGATTGATGGCCGGGACGGCGACGCCGAGGCCCAGGCCGAAGCAGACGACCGCCAGAGCGCCGAAGCGAGCGTCGCTGAAGCCGGTGGCGGTGACGCCGAGCGACATCAGCAGCAGCCCGAGCATGGCGCAGCGGCGAATGCCCAGCGCGGCCATCAGGCGGCTCGAGGCCATGGTGCCGAGAATCGCGCCGAGAAATTGCGCGGCGAAGAGGCGCCCGGCCTGCGCGTCGTTGAGCGACCAGGCGCGCGAGACGATCGGCAGGATCGGGCCAAGCAGCGTGTTGACGAAGCCGGTGAAAATGAAGCCAATGTGCGCGGCGAATTGAGCATCCTGCAGCGCCTCATGCGGGCGCAAGGAACCGGAGGGGCGCGGAGTTCCGGATGCGCTCGGCGGTTCGGATGCGCGCGAGGGCATCAGGCGTGATGTTTGCGCCGCGCGGAGGCGCGCGCTGGAGCGGTGGATTCGCGCACGACGAGTTCGGCTTCGACCTGAACCGTCGCCTGCGCGCGGCGATTTTTGCCGGCGGCGATGCGTTCGAGCAGCGTTTCGGCGGCCAGCACGCCCATGCGCCAGAGCGGCTGGCGAATGGTGGTGAGCGCGGGATTGTGATACGCGGCGGCGCTGACGTCGTCGAAGCCGACCACCGATACATCCTGCGGCACGCGCCAGCCGGCTTCGCGGAAGGCGCGCACGGCGCCGATGGCGGAAATGTCGTTGAAGGCGAAGAGCGCGGTGAACGGTTCGCGGCTCCGGACCAATTTTTTCGCGGCGATATAGCCGACTTCGGGGGAGGGCGAATCGCCTTCGAGTTGCGCGACATTTTCGGGATGGATGGGAATCGAGAGTTTTCGAGCGGCGGCGCGAATGGCGTCCCAGCGGGCTTCGGTGTCGGAGCTGAACGCCTGGCCGCGCAAAAAAGCGATGTGGCGATGGCCAAGGCTGACGAGATGGCGCAGCGCGGCTTCGGCGGCGGTGCGGTGATTGAGGACGATGTTGGTGACGCCGGGAACATTCTTGTGGCCGGAGACGCTGACGACCGGCAGCGGAAGATTTTGATCGTAGGGCGTGTCCACGGCGATCAGGCCTTCGACGCGGCGCTCGTAGAGAAGTTTGGGATTGCGATCGATGAGCGCCTGTTTGTGGCGATGCGTGGTGACGAGATAGATGTAGCCTTCGCGGAGAAGAATTTCTTCGATGCCGCTGAGGACTGTCGCGGAATATCCGTCACTAAATTCGGGTACGAGTACTCCAATAGAGAAGGTGCGCTGCGAACGCAGCGAGCGCGCCATCAGATTCGGGCGGTAATTGAAACCCTCGGCCGCGGCGAAAATGCGTTTCTTGGTGGCGTCGGGAATCGCGTTGGCGCCGGCCGCGCGATTGAGAACGAGCGAGAGAGTGGTGGGCGAGAGATTCAGGCGCTTGGCCAGTTCCTTGAGGCTGATCGGAGGGCAGCCGGCGCCGTTGGCGGCGCCGCGCGAATGTCTGGCGGCGCGTGCGGATTTTTTTGGCGCTGAGATTTTGGGCACGGATTTCACCGGCGCGGAATTCTTTCGCAAGAAACTCAGAATGCGAAAAATGCTGCGCGCGAGTTTCCCAAATCGGGAACAGCAAAGCAAGCCGGCGGCCCGCCGCTGAAGGCGATTAAGATTTGAATCTCCTTGACAACACAGGAACATAGGAATATGTTTCCAAGCAATTAAATCGTTTTAGTAAGGGTTTTCGGGGCTGGTCCGGGGTTTTGCGTGGGGTGTTCTACGACGTCACTATCAGTTGCCTGCCGATGGAGGCTTCCATGAAGCATCTTGTGCGTAGCTTTGCGTTCTGCCTGTTCGTAATTCTGGGCTTCGCGCTGCCCGCCCGCGCGCAGTACGAACGCGGCGGTCGAAGGATCCGTGCTCGATCCGAAGGGCGGCGCGGTCGCGCACGCCAAGGTCACGCTGACGAACGTCGACACTGGCGTGGCGAATACGCTAGAGACAACGGACGTCGGGTTCTACCGATTCTCCGAGTTGCCGCCAGGAACTTACTCGTTGGTAGTTGAGGCGTCGGGATTCAAGAAGAACACCACCAGTGATGTGGTGGTGCGTGCCGAAGGCATACGCGGGCTGGATGTAGCGCTGGAGATCGGTGAGGTGACCCAGAGCGTCAATGTGGTGGGGTCGACGACCGAGGCTCTGCAAACTGAAGACGCCACAATTTCAGGAACGATCACGAACGCGCAGGTGGAACGCCTGCCCGAATTCGGGCGCGATCCCTATGAACTGGTGCGATTGGCGCCGGGCGTGATGGGCGACGGCGCGCGCAGCGGCACCGGCAATTCGGTGGGGTTTCCGAATGGGCCGGGGCAAACGCCGGAGGCGGATCGGCCGGCCCGGGCGGCTCGAACACGGCGATTTTTCAAACGGAGAATCAGCAACCGATCAGCGCGAACGGCCAGCGCGTGACGGCGAACGATTACATGGTTGACGGCGTGAGCGTGAACAGCCTGCAGTGGGGCGGGGCCGCAGTAGTGACGCCGAGCGTCGAGTCGGTGCAGGAAATCACGGTTCTAACGAATTCGTTCGATGCGGCAGATGGCCGCAGCGCGGGCGCACACGTGAAAGTGGTGACGAAGGCGGGAACGAATGCTTTTCACGGCGGGGGTTTCTTTCAGTACCGCGAACCCGGTCTGAATGCGTTCAACAAATTTGGCGGATTCAACGCGGGCTTGGGGATTAATGATCCTCCGGTGCGCGATGAAAACGCCTTCCGGCAATTCGGAGGCAATATCGGCGGACCCGTGCTGAAGGACCGTCTCTTCTTCTTCTACAACTATGAGGGACTGCACAGTAACGACACGGGGTCGTCCGATCAATGGATTGAGACGCCGGACTTCGATCAGTTGTTGGCGGCGGACCGGCCCGGAACGCCCGTGGCGGCGACGGTCACGGCGAAGGGAGTGACGCCGCGCGTTCAGTCGGTGCTGCCAACGAGCTGCATGCTTTGGGTAAACCAGGGTCAACCCTGCGCGTTGATCGGGAATGCCGTTGATGTCGGTTCTCCTGGCCTAACCTACGGCACCTACATTCCGAGCTTCTCGGGCAATCACGACGGCGGCGGTCTAGATGACAGCCCGGATTTTGAATTTGCTCAGCTTGCGGTACCCAACCAAACTCGCGGGAATCAGCACAATTTCCGCGCGGATCTAGTGATGGGGCGGAATACCTTCTCCGGCAGCGCTTTCCTGACGTGGTTCCACGAGCTCGGTGCCGATTCGGGCGCGCAGTCGCGGCCCATGGCGGACTTCAATTCGAACCGGTTTAGTCCGTCGGCTTTCCTGGCGTGGACGACGACGATATCTTCGACCATGCTGAATGAGGCGCGCTTTAATTTCACGCGCTTCGCGTTCAACGACATCGCAGCCAACCCGCAGATCGACTGGTCGATTCCCCGCACGGAAATTCAGGACCTGCCGATCAACGGGCAGCGCATCATTTACGGCGCGGCGCAGGGAGACACATCGCCCGGCGTTTTCGCACAGAATCAATTTGCATTCCGGGATGTTCTCAGCAAAGTGTTGACGCGCCATGCGCTAAAGTTCGGCGTGGAATACAACCACGAGCAGTTCAACGACGACCTGCTGGGCAGCCGCAGGCCGGATTTTGTGTTCGAGCAACCGTGGAATTTCGCCAATGGCACACCGATCTTTGAAGCTATCGTTGTAGACCCGCTCACTGGCGGAGCCAACAATGCGGCGCGCTACTACCGGACGACGGACATTGGAGTTTTCGTGCAGGACGATTTCAAGTTCCGGCCGAATCTGACGTTTAACATCGGATTGCGCTGGGAGTACTACAAACCGCCGACCGATGCCAGAAACCTGCTTGGCAACATTAAACTCGGAGAGGGCGCCAACGCGCTATCCGGTGCGGTAGCCACGAACCCGAGTCAGATGTGGAACTCAGACTACAACAATTTTGGGCCGCGGCTTGGATTCGCGTGGAGTCCCGGCTTTACGCACAGCAAAGCGGTGGTGAGAGGCGGATTCGGCGTAGCGTTCGACCGCTTCGATGACATCGCATTCGACAACGCTCGCAACAATCCACCCCTGGCGGCCAACTACGGTATTTGCTGCGGCACGGCCGTGGGTGAATTTGGCTCGCCGTTCAAGGATGGCCAAATCCTGTATGAAGCGGGCACGACGAATTCGCCGCTTGGCTACGCCGCGAATCCGGCGCTCGCGACCCCAATCGATCCCGCCACGGGGTTCACTCAGATCCTGGCAGGGCAAGGCCCGCCGGACATTTGGTCGAATCCGGTCAATATGCCGACTCCCTACGTTTATCTCTACTCGTTGCAGCTCCAGTACGAACTGGGCCACGCGTGGAATTTCTCGGCCGGCTATGTAGGAAGCAGCGCGCACAAGCTGCTGCGGATCAAGAACCTGAAGTATTTCTTCCCAACGGCAAATCCGGACGTAAACAACATCTTCACCCCCACGCCGGATACCACGTCAAACTTCAACGCGCTGCTGACGCAGCTCGAGCATCAGTTCCGCGGCGGCTACCTAATCAACGTGCAATACCAGTACAGCAAGTCGCTCGACGAGCTTTCGTTCGAAGGGCCGGGCTCCCTCACGAACCAGACGTTTCCGACCAACAACGCTCTTGAATACGGGCCATCGGATTTCGACGCGACACACTACTTCCGGGTGTTTGCTCTCTGGGACCTGCCGATTCTCCGAACGCGCACGGATTGGGTCGGGAAAACATTCGGGGGGTGGGAGATCAACGGGGTGTTCCAATTCCACTCCGGATTTCCGTGGACGCCGGTGGCGAGCAACATCTGCCCGGTGCTTGGCTCTTCGTGCCTGAGTCCGATCCGGCCGCTCGGCTTCAATGGCGGCGCGGGCGATTCGCACGGAACGTCGGGGTTCCTGCCGCCGACGCCGGACAATTTTCCGAATGCTTCGACGAGCTATTTCACCCTGCAGACGACAGGAAACGCTCCGGAGACTCCCGGGATCGGGCGCAATAGCTTCCGCGGCCCGCGATTCACGGATGTGGATTTCAGCTTCGTGAAGCGATTCGGTTTGCCGACCACGCCATTCCTTGGCGAGGGAGCGAGAATCGAACTGCGCGCGAACATGTTCAACGCGTTCAACAAGCTAAATCTTCAGCCGTTTACGTTCGGCAGCGCTTCGACCGTTGTGAGCTCCTGCTGCGGCTCGACGCCGTTCCCGAATTCACAGTTCGGCACCGCTCTCGGCGGATTGGCCGGACGCGTGATCGAATTGGAAGGCCGATTTGTTTTCTAATTTGACCTGAGACAGCCCGCGGCGCGGGAGAAGTGAGAAGCCCAGGCTTCTCCCGCGTGTTTTGCTCCATCCTATGAGGCTCACATGAAGCGAATATTGTTGGGGATTACGCTGGCTGCTTCGCTTCTGATCTTCCAAATCGCGCCACCTAGTTTCTCGCAGGGTTCAGCGCCATCTCCTTTGATCCAAATTGATGCGGGTGCGCCATCGCATGCTTTGCCGCATTTTTGGGAGAGGATGTTTGGGTCGGAGCGAGCGATTGTTACTTTGCGGGAGAGTTGGCGGAATGATTTGCGGGCGGTGAAGAAAATTACCGGGTTTGAGTATGTGCGGTTTCACGCGATTTTTCACGACGAGATGGGTGTTTATTCGGAGGATGCTTCGGGGAAACCGGTTTTCAACTTCTCTTATGTGGATCAGGTTTATGACGGGTTGCTGGAGAACGGCGTGAAGCCCTACGTCGAGCTGAGTTTTATGCCGAAGGAGCTTTCTTCGAATGCTTTGGCTGTGCATGCGTTTTTTTACAAGCAGAATGTGGCGCCGCCTAAGGATTATGCGAAGTGGGATGAATTGATGGCGGCGTTTTCGCGGCATTTGATCGAGCGCTATGGAATTGACGAGGTTTCGCAGATGGTATTTCGAGGTTTGGAACGAGCCGAATATTGATTTCTGGGCGGGCGAGCCGAAGGAAGCTACCTACTACGAGCTTTACGATCATACGGCGCGGGCGATCAAGGGCGTGAATGCGCGATTGCGCGTGGGAGGGCCATCTACGGCGCAGGCGGCGTGGGTGGACCGGTTCATCGCGCATTGCGTCGAGAAGAATGTGCCGGTGGATTTTGTTTCCACGCATGTTTATGGAAATGACCGGGCGCAGGATGTTTTCGGCACCGATGAGAAGATTCCGCGAACGGAGATGCTGGGGCGTGCGGTGCGGAAAGTTTTCGATCAGGTGAAGGCTTCGGCGCGGCCGGATTTGCCGATTTTTTGGAGCGAGTACAACGCGTCGTATTTTAACGAGCCGGATGTTACGGATTCGGCTTTTATGGGGCCGTGGCTGGCGAATACGATCCGGCAGTGCGATGGGTTGGCGGACATTATGAGTTATTGGGATTTGTCGGACGTGTTTGAAGAGCAGGGCGTGCCCAAGAAACCGTTTTATGGCGGATTTGGGTTGATTGCTGAGGGTGGAGTGCCTAAGGCTTCGTTTAATGATTTCAAGATTTTGCATTTGTTGGGGGAGCGGCGGATCGGGGTGGATTCGGATTCGGTTTTGGCTACGCGGCGGGGGGATGGGACTTTGGTGATTGCGGTTTGGAATTTATTTTTGCCGGAGGAGAAAGGCCATTCGCGGGATTTTTCTTTTGCGTTCAAGAGATTGGGCGGGATGAAGAAGGGGTTGATTTATCAGGTGGACCCGGAGCATGGGTCGCCTCTGCCGGCTTATCGAGCTATGGGATCGCCGGATTATCCGACTTTGGAGCAGTACAAGGAATTGCGGAAGGCGGCGGAGTTGGGCGGGCCGCGGGAAGTGGCTTTGACGGATTCGAGGATGGAGATTAGTTTGCCGGCGCAGGGATTGGCGGTGGTGGAGATTAAGTGATGCGCGGAGGGGGTACCGCAGAGACGCTGAGGGCGCTGGGCTGGTTGCGCGGAGCGGTGAAGAACCGGAAGACAATTTCAAATTTCAGATTTGAGATTTCAGAGAAGAAAGTGCGGACTGGCGGGCGATGTGCTGGTTGGCGCGAAGAGCCCCACGCGCAAGTACGGCGCATGGGGCACCCTGTGGCGCCGCTGGCGCGGGATCCTTGCGGGATTTAGCCGGTGGATTTGTTTGAGATTTGTTGCGGGTAGCGGTTGAGTGCCTGGGAATGGGATTGAGGGGACGAAGCCTGCGCGGTCCATGCCTTTTTGTACTTCCTCGTTTTTCATGAAGGAATTCCAGATGAAACCTGTGCGGAGATTTTCGGCCATGAGCAGGGAGATGCCGGTGTTGATGGCGATTACGTCGTCGTCGTACCAGTTGGTGCCGGGATTGAAGGCGTCGACGAAGCCGTAGCGTCGCCAGCCTTTTACGTCGTAGACCTGGCGCATGGTCCAGAGGACACGCATGGTGTGCTCGGGAAGAAATGGGAGAGAGCCGGCGACGGCGCAGGGGACGATGGTGCCATCGATGGGGCCCATGCGCGGCGGGCCGCCCCATACTTTGTAGCCCTGGGCGGAATCGGAGGCGGAGATGCCCCAGAGGCTTTCGGTGATGTAAGTGTATTGGTCTTTGAGGCTGAGGCAGAAGAGGCGATGGGCTTCGGTGGCGATTACGGAATTGGCGAAGTAGTCGGTGTAGCTGTCTTCCTTGCCGTGAAAGTCGAACCAGGCGTGGGAGTACTGGTGAACGAAAATCGGGGCGAACGCGCCGATGTAGTGGAGCTGTTCGAATTCGAATTTCGGGCGGTACCAAGCGTCCCAGGTTTCGGCGGGGAGCGCGTGAGTTTTCGAGCCGAGACCCAGGAGATACATCATCATCAGCTCGCAATAGGTGTCCCAGCGCGATTTGAGAAAGCCGCCTTCGGGATGCCAGCCGTGGGAGAGAGTGAAATCGCCGTTGAGCATCCAGCGCCAATCGACGCGATCCATGATGATCTTGGAGAGGGTTTGAATTTCTTTGTCGTCGAAATGGCCGCGGCAGGTGAGGACACCGCAGAGGAGCAGCGCGGTGTCGATGGAGGAAACTTCGCATTTGAGGGCGCGCTGGCCGTTGTTCATGTTGATGAAGTGATAGTAGAAACCGTGGACGGTGGGAAGCCCGGTGGCGAGGAAGCGAAGAGTGGTGCGGACGCGCTCGACAACTTTGTCGCCGTCGAGATAATTGCGCTGATCGGCGATGGCCAGGGCGGAGAGGCCGAAGCCGGTGGCGGCGACGCTGGCTAGATCGCGGGTGTCGGAGCCATCGGCGCGGGCGCGATCTTTGACCAAGCCGGTGACCGGGCTGGCTTGTTCCCAGAAGAAACGGACGGCGCAGCGGGAGAGTTCGTCGAGCAGGCCGTCGTCTTCGGAGCTGACGCGATAGCGCGGGCGGGAGAGGGCGATGGGATCCTGCGCGGCTTGGGATTGAAGAGCGGAGGCTATGAGCGAGGAGGCGGAGACGGCGCCGGTGCCGGTGAGCAGGCCGGCGCGGGCCAGGGCGATTAGGAGTTCGCGGCGAGAGAGGGTTGGCATGCGCAAAATAAAGTATGCACCTTCATCGAATTGGATGCGCTGGAGTTGAAGGCGTTGGTTCTCGAACTTGCCAATGATGGGGAGAGAAGAGGAGAGTATGGCATGTGGGGGTGAGGCGGGTCTAGTAAATCGATTTAGTAGATGAGTGGACCGTTGGAGTGGCAGGTTGGGAGCGGAAGGGGAAATTTCGCAATTTCAGATTTGAGATTTCAAAGAAACAGAATGCAAGATGAGGCGGGCTGATTGAGCTGGGTGGGCCGCTGGTGGCCGTCGCCTCGGTCAGAGATTGCGGTCGTAAGATGCGGCAGGGACGCCGGCGCTACTTGTTTCTTAATCGGATGGATTAGGCTAGACTGCCGGACGAAAACCAGGAGGAGCAGATGCACCTTGTCGTTCCTGCTGTGACGCACCTCGTTGTTCCCGCTGTGACTCATCGCGCGCTGGATTCCCTGGATATTGGCGTGATCGCGGTTTACTTCGTGATTGTGTTTTCGATTGGGTTTTATTTTGCGCGGAAGGAACGGACTTCGGAAGATTACTTTTTGGCCAGCCGGAACGTGGGTTGGTTTGCAATCGGGGCGTCGCTATTTGTTTCGAATATTTCTACCGAACATTTTATTGGGTTGGCTGGTTCGGGGGCGAGTTCGGGATTGGCGGTGGGGCATTTTGAGTGGCTGGCTTGCTTGATCCTGCTGATTCTTGGCTGGGTGTTTGTGCCGTTTTATTTGCGGACTAATGTTTTTACCATGCCGGAATTTTTGGAGCGGCGGTTCAGCAGGTCGTGCGCGGTTTATTTGGCGGCGATTTCGATTCTGGCTTACATCTTCACGAAAATTTCGGTGCACTTGTATGCCGCGGCGGTGGTGCTGGAGCGCGTGGTCGGGTGGAATCCGATGACCGCGGCGATTATTTTGGTGGTGGCTACGGGAATTTACACGATTGCCGGCGGATTGGCGGCGGTGATTTATACCGACCTGGTGCAGACACTGATTTTGATTACTGGGGCGGTGATTCTGACTTTGATCGGATTGCATGAAATTGGCGGGTTTGCCGGGCTGCGCGCGGCAGTGCCGCCGAGCTACTTTCACATGATCAAGCCGATGCACGATCCGGATTTTCCGTGGACCGGAATATTTTTCGGGGCGCCGATTTTGGGGCTTTGGTACTGGTGCACGGATCAGGTGATCGTGCAGCGCGTGCTTTCGGCGCGAGATGAGGGGCACGCCAAGGCGGCTACGATTTTTGCGGGATTCTTGAAGATCTTGCCGGTGTTTATTCTGGTGCTGCCTGGATTGATCGCGTTCGGGCTTTATCCTGGGTTGTTCAATCACAACGCTGCCGGCGGAGTGACGAACGGCGACATTGCTTATCCCACTTTGATTATTAATTTGCTGCCGCATGGATTGGTGGGCGTGATGATTGCGGCGCTTTTGGCGGCTCTGATGGGGGCGATGAGTTCGGTGTTCAATTCGGCTTCGACGCTGGTGACGCTGGATTTTTACAAGAAGATACGGCCGCAGGCGAATGAGTTTCAGTTGGTGGCGTTCGGACGGATGGCTACCGGGATTCTGGTGGTGCTGGGATTGCTTTGGGTGCCGTTCATCAGCCGGATCAGCAGCCAGCTTTTTATTTATTTGCAGAGCGTGCAGGCTTACATCAGCCCGCCGATTGCGGTGTGCTTTATTTTCGGGATTCTTTGGCCGCGGATGAATGGGACCGGGGCGATCTGGTCGCTGATGACCGGATTCGTGATGGGGACGGTGCGATTTACGTTCGAGGTTTTGGATAAGACGCATCATTTTCAGGAGGGGACGATTCGCTGGTTGCTGGATATTAATTTTCTGCACTACGCGATTTTGATGTTTGTGGTGTGCGCGATTGTTTTGGTGATTGTGAGTTATCAGGGGACGGCGCCTACGCGGGAGCATTTGGCTGGATTGACGTTTGCTACGGCGGAAATGAAAATCGAGACTACGCGGGTTTCGGGGCCGCATTTGGAGAGGGAGACGCAGTTGGAGCACCGGATGAATGTGTTTTTCAGTTTGTTGTTGGTGGCGACGGTGGTGGGGCTGTGGATTTACTTCCGGTGAGGGTAGGGCGATCGAGAGCGGAATAACGCAGAGACGCTGAGGGCGCTGAGGAATGACGGAGATAACTGCATTGCGGGGGCGGGTTACGCGGGAGGATGCGCTCGCGGCGTTTCAGCCTGGGGGATTTGCGGGAGGCGTGCAATTACTTGTGTCGGGTCCGCTGCGATCGATTGCGGAGGCTTATGTGCCGTTCCGGTTGTTTCGGGCGACGGTGCAGAGTGGGAGTGGAGATGCAGGAGAAATTTTTGGCGATTGATGCGGTGGACGGATCGCTTGATCTTTATGGATTTGATGCGGCGCCGGTTGCCGGGGAATTGATGCGCGTTGAGACGCGGAATGCTTTGCCTTGCGGCTTGCCGGTGGAGCGGTGCGCGGAATTGATTGAGGACCGCTTGCGGCGGATGATTTACCGGCGCGGCTTTTTCCGCGCGCGGGGGTTGCAGAACCGGATTCATTTCAGTGGGACGGATTTTTACGTGCCTTATTGGCTGGGATTTCGCGGGCGGGGGGAGCGGGCGCATTTGGCGGTGATGGATGGGGTGCGGCGGCGGTTTGAGGGTGGGAAGGCGCGGGAATTATTTCGGCAGTGGTTGGTGGGCGGGACGGCTGGGGCTGGTTCGACGAGGTTGGCGGCGACGGAGTAGGACCAGCGCCGCTACGAGAAACGCGATTGGCACGTTGCTGAATGACCGGTTGATTGGCACAAGAACCCCACGCGCAATTGCGGCGCATGGGGCACCCTGCGGTGAAACTCTCGGGAAACGGCTTTTGCTGGGCGTTCGTCTAATAATCCGAAGCCAGGTTCGCTACATCAAACGCTTGGGGAATAGCGAGAGAGTAGTGCGCGCGCTTTTGAATCCAGATGGGATGAGAGGCTGATGCCCGAGAATTTGAACGATCAATCGACACACGGAGAATTTTCGCCGCGCCAGACGGCTGCGCCTGATGGGGAGCGGCGGTCGCCGGCGCGGTTTGTTGTTTATGCGCTGATTGTGGTGGGAATCATTGCGGGAATTTTTTTGTGGCGAAGCAGCCGGCAAAAAGCGCAGGCGCAGGCTACGGCGCAGGCAGAATGATGCGTCGAAGCGCTCGGTGCCGGTGGTGGTGGCGACGGCGGAGCAGAAAGATTTGCCGATTTACCTCGAGGGGCTGGGCTCGGCGCAGGCGTTCAATACCGTGACGGTGAAGAGCCGGGTGGACGGGCAGCTCATCTCCGTGAACGTGAAGGAAGGGCAGGAAGTGAAGCAGGGCGAATTGCTGGCGGTGATCGATCCGCGGCCTTACGACGTAGCACTCGAGCAGGCGCAGGCGGCGCTGGCGCGGGATACGGCGACGCTCAACGACGCCAAATTGAATCTTGATCGCGACGCCGGGTTGGTGAAAGACGGAGTGATCCCGCAGCAGCAATACGACACGCAGAAGTCGCTGGTGAACCAACTGACGGGAACGATTCAGTCGGATCAGGCGGCGATTGATGCCGCGAAATTAAACGTGACGTACGCGCATATCACATCGCCCATCAATGGCCGAATCGGATTGCGGCTTGTGGATCCCGGGAACATCGTGCATGCGACGGATGCGAACGGATTGATCGTGATCACGCAGCTTCAGCCGATTGCGGTGATTTTTACTTTGCCGGAAGACAGCTTGCAGCCGGTTTTGCAGAGAATAAAGGGCGGCTTTCCGGTGCAGGCGTATACGCGCGACGACCTGACGAAGCTGGCGGATGGCACGCTGCTGACGATTGACAATCAGATTGACCAGACGACCGGGACATTCAAATTGAAAGCCGTTTTCAATAATGAAGGGCGGACGCTTTGGCCCGACCA
The DNA here is from genome assembly GCA_963707165.1 of uncultured Acidobacteriota bacterium. Lineage (GTDB taxonomy): Bacteria > Acidobacteriota > Terriglobia > Acidiferrales > UBA7541 > Palsa-147. The sequence continues at coordinate 175,377 of CAVPPO010000005.1, forward strand.
GTTTGTGAACGCGCGGATGGAGTTGGATGTGAAGAAAAATGCGATTTTGATTCCCTCGGCGGCGATTCAGACCGGGTCGCAAGGGAGCTTTGTGTACGTGGTGGGGCAGGACAAGACGGCGCAGGTGCGGCCGGTGAAGGTGGGGATTACGCAGGGGACGGTTTGTTCGATAGATAGTGGGATTTCGGCCGGCGAGCTGGTGGTTACCGACGGGCAGGATAAGTTGCAACAGGGGACGCTGGTGGATGCGCGGCCGGGGGCTTCCGGGAGCGCGACGCCGGCGCCGCCCAGTGGGTCGCGGTCGCAGGCGCCGGTTTCCCAGGCGCCGGGTGCGGGTGGGCACCAGTCGAAGGGTGCTAGCCACTAGCTTCAGGATGCCGGCCTAAAAGGCCGGCGCTACAAAAACCACGGAAGAATATGAGCCCATCGCGGATTTTCATTCTTCGGCCTGTTGCTACCACGCTTTTGATGACTGGGTTGTTGCTGGTTGGGATTGTTGCTTACCGGCAGCTTCCTGTTTCTGCGCTTCCGCAGGTTGACTATCCGACGATTCAAGTCTTGACCTTCTATCCCGGGGCTAGTCCTAGCGTGATGGAGTCGTCCGTAACGGCGCCGCTGGAGCGGCAGTTCGGGCAGGTGCCTGGGTTGAACCAGATGACTTCGATCAGCGCGTTCGGCGGATCGCTGATCACTCTGCAATTCGATTTGAGCCAGAACATCGACGTGGTGGAGCAGCAGGTGCAGGCGTCGATCAATGCGGCGGGGACTTACCTCCCGGCGGCGCTACCGAATCCTCCGATTTACAGCAAGGTGAATCCCGCGGACGCGCCGGTGCTGACGCTCGCGCTGACTTCGGACACTTTGCCGCTTTCGAAAGTGGAAGATCTGGCGGATACCACGCTAGCGCAGAAAATTTCACAATTGCCGGGCGTGGGGTTGGTGACGATCAGCGGCGGACAGAAGCCTGCGGTGCGCGTGCAGGCGAATCCGACTTCGCTGGCTTCGTACGGATTGAGCCTGGAAGATTTGCGGTCGGCGCTGGCGGCGGCGAACGTGGACCAAGCTAAAGGAAATATTGACGGGCCGCGGCAAGCGTTCACGATCGGGGCGAACGATCAGATTTTTTCGAGCGCGGATTACAAACCGGTGATCCTCGGTTACAAGAACGGGGCGCCGGTGCGCGTGCAGGACGTGGCGAATGTGATCGACAGCGTGGAGAACGCGACGCAGGCAGCGTGGATGAACGACAGCCCGGCCGTGATCATGAACATTCAGCGGCAGCCGGGCGCGAACATCATCAACGTGGTGAACCGCATCGAGGCGCTGCTGCCGGCGCTGAAGGCTTCCCTTCCCCCCGGTGTGAAGATCGACACGTTGACCGACCGGACGGTGACGATTCGCGCGTCGGTGGCGGATGTGCAGTTCGAATTGATGCTTACAGTCGTGCTCGTGGTGATGGTGATTTTTGTCTTCCTGCGGAGCTTGCGGGCGACGGTGATTCCGAGCGTGGCAGTGCCGCTGTCATTGGTTGGAACGTTTGGCGTCATGTACCTGCTGGGATATTCGCTCGACAATTTGTCGCTGATGGCGCTGACGATTTCGACGGGATTCGTGGTGGATGACGCGATCGTGATGATCGAGAACATCGACCGGTATCTCGAGGCGGGAGAGACGCCGTTGCAGGCGGCGTTGAAGGGCTCGGGGCAGATCGGATTCACGATCGTGTCGCTGACGGTTTCGTTGATTGCGGTTTTAATTCCGCTTTTGTTCATGGGCGATATCGTTGGGCGATTGTTCCGGGAATTTGCGGTGACTTTGAGCGTGACGATTCTGATGTCCGCGGCGGTGTCGCTCTCGCTGACGCCGATGATGTGCGCGAAGCTGCTGCGCCGGAAAGATGAAAAGAAAGAAGGGCGAATCTTCAAGGCCAGCGAGCGGTGGTTTAACTGGGTGATTGACCGGTACGCGACGACGCTCCGTTGGGTGCTGAAGCATCAGCCCGCCACGCTGGTGGTG
>CAVPPO010000006.1:0-191901 GCA_963707165.1 uncultured Acidobacteriota bacterium
CACCGCTATACTGCCGCACGACTCTCCGAAAGGAATTTTGATTGGAATTCGAGCCGCTCGATCAGTTTCTGCAACGACGTAAGAAACTGGCTGATATCGTCGCGCAGGGACGCGATCCTTACCCGCACAAATACGAATGGACGCATACGGCGGAGGGGATTGCCGCGGAATTTGAATCGAAAACCGCGGATGAACTGCACGCCCAGCCCGTGAATGTGCGGGTAGCCGGCCGCGTGGTAGCGCTACGGCCACACGGAAAAGCCGGATTCGCACACATTCTGGGGCAAGGGAAGCGGCTGCAGCTTTACGTGAAGCTTGATGCCGTCGGCGCCGAAGATTTCGAGCTTTTCCGTTCGCTCGATCTTGGAGACATCATCGGCGTCTCGGGGCATCTTTTCCGCACCAAGACGAATGAGTTGACGGTGTGGGTGGAAAAGCTTGATTTGCTGACGAAAGCACTCCTGCCGCTTCCCGAAAAATTCCACGGACTGGCCGATCCGGACATTCGCTATCGCCAGCGCTATCTCGATTTGATCGCGAATCCCGCGGTGCGCGAGATTTTCGTCAAGCGCGCGCGGATCATCGCGGAACTGCGGCAATTTTTCGTCAGCCGGGGCTACATCGAAGTCGAAACGCCGATGATGCATCCGATTGCGGGCGGGGCGACAGCGCGGCCGTTCGTCACGCACCACAATACCTTCGACATCGATCTTTTTCTTCGCATCGCGCCGGAGCTTTATCTGAAGCGGCTGGTCATAGGCGGGCTCGATCGCGTATTTGAAATCAACCGCAATTTCCGGAACGAAGGAATCGACGCGACTCACAATCCGGAATTCACCATGCTCGAGTTTTATCAGGCCTACAGCGATTACCGCGACTTGATGAAATTGAGCGAGGAGTTGCTCGCGTCGCTCGCGGAGAAGATTTGCGGCAGCAAGAAAATTCCGTACGGCGGGCACGAACTCGATTTCTCGAAAATCGAACGGCTCTCAATGCGCGAAGCCATCAGCCGCTACTGGCCCGACGCGGCGGGCGAAGCTCCTACCGGAAAGCAACTGGCTCAGCCAGGCGAGGCTCGCGGGCTCGCAGGCCGTTATAACGAATGGGCGAAGCGCGGAGGCCGCGAGCCGATCGCATTGGCTGCGGGGGCATCCGACGGCGAGATCACCGGAGCGCTCTTCGATGAAATCGCGCAGGACCGCCTGATCCAGCCGATAATTATTTACGATTATCCGACGGAGATTTCGCCGCTCTCGAAGGCGCGGCCGGACGATCCTTCCGTGACCGAGCGATTTGAGCTCTTCGTGGCGGGGAGCGAAGTCTGCAACGGCTTCTCGGAATTGAATGATCCCGAGGAGCAGGAGAAGCGTTTTCGCGAACAGATTGCGCGCGGCGGCGAAGAAGCGCCGAAGCAGCTCGATGAAGACTATATTCGCGCGCTGGCGCACGGCTTGCCTCCGACGGCGGGCGAAGGCATCGGCATCGATCGGCTGGTGATGCTGCTCACGAATTCCCATTCCATCCGCGAAGTTCTGCTGTTTCCACTTCTGCGGCCGCTGAGCGCTGCGCGCGCTGAAGCGGCCGACAAATCTATTGACGCCCGCTCAGCGGGCGATGTCAAATGAATTTCGAATGGCTGGTGGCGCTGCGCTACCTTCGCTCGCCGCACCGGCCTGCCGTGCTTCGCCTCGTAACGCTGCTTTCAGTTTTGGGAGTCGCCGCGGGAGTGGCGACGCTGGTCATCGCGCTGGCCATGAATACGGGATTTCGGCAGGCGATTCGGGATCGTCTCCTCGGCGTAACCGCGCACGTAAATTTGAAACCCATCAGCCCCGAAGGAATTCGCGATTATCGTGGCCTCATCGCGAAATTGAATGAGACCCCAGGCGTGCGTTCGATCGCTCCTGCGATTTACAACACGGTGCTGCTTTCCGCAGGCGGCAGTTCGCGCGGAATCGTATTGAAGGGCGTCGATCCTGAAATCGAAGGACGCTCGGACGAAGCGCTGCGCCGCATCGTTGCCGGCAAAGCCGATTTTTCTCCCGATAGCGATGGGATTCCTGCCGTGCTCGTTGGCGCGATCATGGCCGAGGAGTTGAAAATCTCGGCCGGGGATTACGTGAGCCTCACAAGCCCGCAGGGCAGCTTGACGCCATTCGGCCTCGTCCCGCGTTCGCGGCGATTCCGCGTCGCGGGAATTTTCAACTCGGGCTTCTACGACTACGACGCGAACTGGGGCTTCGTCACACTGTCCTCCGCGCAGAGTCTTGCGGGCATCGGCGACGTGATCAGCCTCCTCGAAGTGCGCTGCACTCACCTGGATGATGCTGCGCGAATTGCCGGCGAGCTTCGAACGAAAGCTGGGCCGAGATTCACGACAACGACTTGGATGGATGAGAATCGCGCCCTCTTCCGCGCGCTCAGCCTCGAAAAACTAGTTACCGCAATCTTCATCGGGCTGATCACGTTTGTGGCGGGGCTGAACGTGCTCGTCGTGCTGACCATGACGGTCACCGACAAAGCGCGGGACATTGCGATACTCGTGGCCATGGGCGCCCGCCGCTCACAGATACGCCGGATCTTTCTGCTGCAAGGGCTGGCCGTTGGTGGAGTCGGCACGCTGCTCGGCCTCATCGCGGGGTATGGCCTGAGTTGGGCCGCGGACACCTGGCGATTGATTCCGCTCAACGCGGAAATTTACGCGGTGCCGTACGTTCCTTTTCACTCGAGTGCACTCGACGCAGTGTGGATTGCCGCTGCGGCTATCGCGATTTGTCTGGCCGCGACGCTACTTCCGGCGCGCGCGGCATCGCGAATCCTGCCGGTCGAAATCCTGCGTTTTGAGTGAGGTAAGGTTCAGTACTTTCGATAGTCGAAATAGGGTGAAAAGCTCTATGGTGCGCGGCTAAGCCCAGGAGCAACATGTAAGTGTGAGGCGAATTCTATCTTCGGAGCGCACTGGAAACGGAGTGGGCACTTTGACGGCTAAAATGAGTAATCTGTTCTCATCGGCCGAATTTGCTCTTATCGCTAATCCGTTGCAGAAAAAGGACATAACGCAGTCTCTATTCGGCATCTAACGTGAGTAGAGAAGACCACCAACATGTCGGCACAAGCTAACTTCGACGTCAACAATCCGGCCCCCCCGGCAACAGGGAACTTTTCGCCTGCCACCGGGAGCGCCGAACTCCTCCGCGTCGAAAGCTTGCGCAAAACTTTCCGCTCCGGCTCAGCGGAAATCACTCCACTCGAGAGCGTGGATTTCTCCATCGCGCGCGAAGAGATGGTGGCCATCGTCGGGCCATCGGGAGCGGGCAAGAGCACATTTCTCCACACACTAGCTGCGCTGGACACTCCGACAAGCGGTGCTATATACTTCGAGCGGAATTCGCTGGAAGCGCTTGCGGAGCACGAACTCGCCGATTATCGAAACCGTTCGGTTGGTTTCGTTTGGCAACGGCATCATCTGTTGCCGGACTTTACCGCGGCAGAGAACGTGGCGATGCCTTTAATCATTTCGGGCGTCGCACGGCAGTCCGCGCTTCGGTCTGCGGGGGAGTGGCTGGGCGAAGTTGGCTTGGGAGGCCGGGACAACCAGCGCGCCGGGGAACTATCCGGCGGCGAGCAACAGCGCGTGGCCATTGCACGCGCCCTGGTGAACCAGCCAAAACTACTCCTGGCAGATGAGCCGACGGGGGATCTGGACGAGCGCAACGCGGAGCTGATCTTCGAATTAATGCGCCGGTTGCATTTAGCCCACCGTCTCACGTCCATATTGGCGACGCACAACCTTTCACTGGCCCAGCGAGCAAACCGCGTTCTTCATCTCGAACACGGCAAGCTAGCCCGGACCGAGGAAGCCTCGGCACCGCGCTCGTATTTTGGCGCGAAGGCGGCTGAGGCTGGGGCTAATGCCCTGGGAGAGCGCGGGTGACCCGTGTTTGAACGCTACACAGAAAAGGCACGTCGAGTGATTTTCTTTGCTCGCTACGAGGCCTGTCAGTACGGCAGCCCTTACATCGAGACCGAGCACCTTCTCCTCGGTCTGCTGCGCGAAGATAAGGCGCTGGCAAACCGTTTCTTGCGCTCGCACGGCTCCATCGAATCCATCCGCAAGGAAATCGAATCCCGTATCACGGTGCGCGAGCGGATCTCCACTTCCGTGGACGTTCCTCTCAGCCAGGAATGCAAGCGCATCATCACCTTTGCCGCCGAAGAAGCGGAGCGACTCGGTCACAAGCACGTTGGGACCGAGCACCTGCTGCTGGGCGTGTTGCGGGAGGAGAAGTCGTTCGGCGCCGAGATTTTGCAGGAGCGCGGTCTTCGCTTGTCTACCGTTCGCGAAGAGCTGTCGCGCGGCGCTGGGGAGAAGGTCCCTGTGAATCGACCGAAAGAAGCATCGCTGTTAGCAGAATTCAGCCGCGACCTCACGCAGGCCGCCATGGAAAGCCAGCTCGATCCGCTCGTAGGACGAGATCGCGAGCTCGAGCGCGCTATTCAGATTCTCTGCCGGCGCACCAAGAATAATCCCGTGCTCATCGGCGAGCCGGGCGTGGGCAAGACCGCCATCGTCGAAGGATTGGCGCAACGCATCGCCGACGGCGATGTGCCGCCGTTCCTGGCCGACAAGAGGATTCTCTCGCTCGATTTGTCCTTGATCGTCGCGGGAACCAAGTACCGCGGCCAATTTGAAGAGCGCCTGAAGACCATCATGAAGGAGTTGATGGAGAGCCAGAACGCCATCATATTTATCGATGAGCTGCACACTCTCGTCGGCGCCGGCTCGGCGGAAGGCTCGCTCGACGCCGCCAACATTTTGAAGCCCGCGCTGAGCCGCGGCGAAATTCAGTGCATCGGCGCCACAACGCCGGGAGAATACAGGAAGTCCGTCGAGAAGGATCGCTCGCTCGAACGCCGCTTCCAGGCCGTGAAAGTCAGCGCGCCGAACGAGGAAGAAGCCGTCCTCGTGCTGCAAGGCGTGCGCGACCGCTACGAGAAATTCCACGCGGTGTCGTACACCGAAGAAGCCGTGCGCTATGCCGTCTATCTCTCGAATCGCTACATTTCTGATCGCTTCCTACCAGATAAAGCCATCGACCTGATTGATGAAGCCGGCGCGCGCGTAAAGCTGCGCCAGGCGATGCTGCCCGACGAGGTCTCCGAAGTTCAGAAGCGCGTCAAGTTCATCACGCACCGGATGGAAACGGCCATCGCCAATCACGAATTCGAAAAGGCGCGCTTCTATTCCGAAGAGGAGCGCAAAGAAAAAGAGCACCTGCGCGTCCTTCGCGAGAAGCTGAAGATCGATGATTCGGCCACCGGTGTCGTAGGCCGCGAAGATATCGAAGAAGTGGTCGCGCGCTGGACGGGCGTCGCCGTCAGCGCCATCAAGGAAGACGAGCAGCAGAAGCTGATGCGCATCGAAGAAGAGCTGCACCGCCGCGTCATCAGCCAGGACCGCGCCATCACCGCTCTGGCCCGCGCGATTCGCCGCAGCCGCGCCGGACTCAAGGCTCCGGGCCGCCCAGTGGGCTGCTTCCTGTTCCTCGGACCGACCGGCGTCGGCAAGACAGAAGTCGCCCGCCGCCTCGGCGAGTTCCTCTTCGGCAGCGAAAAATCGCTCATCCGCTTCGACATGTCCGAATACATGGAGAAGCACTCGGTTTCGAAATTGATCGGCGCGCCTCCGGGATACGTCGGCTACGAAGAGGGCGGCCAATTGACCGAGCGCGTCCGCCGCACGCCCTATTCGATCATTCTTCTCGATGAGATTGAAAAGGCGCATCCGGACGTGTACAACATCCTGCTCCAGGTGTTCGAGGATGGCCAACTGACGGACGGCCTCGGCAACACTGTGGATTTCCGGAACGTGATCATCATCATGACGTCCAACATCGGCGCGCGGCAATTGCAGAAACAGAACTCGCTGGGCTTCCAGTCCGCCGGCGACGATGTGGCCGCGAAGTCCGCCGACGATATGGTGATGGTTGAAGTGAAGCGGGTTTTCAATCCCGAGTTCCTGAACCGTCTCGACGAAGTGATCGTCTTCAATTCGCTGACCGACGACGACTTGATGGGCATCATTGATTTGCTCGTCGGCCAGATCAACGAGACGCTGGTGCATCGCCAAGTGCAGATCGCTCTGACGCAGGAAGCGCGCCAGTGGATTCTTGAGAAGACTTGCGGTGATCGCAGCTATGGCGCACGGCCGTTGCGGCGCGCGTTGCAAAAATATGTCGAAGATCCGCTGTCGGAGGCTTTGATTCAGGGTGGCCTGCAGCGTCCCGCTACACTCGAGGTCTATCTCTCGACTGACGGCTTGGCGTTCCGTCCCCTGGTGGAAGCAACCCCGGTAGCCCACTAGGAATCCTACACGCGCGTGCCGGACGGGTTCCCGGTCCGGCGGGGGAGCAAACAGTCTTGGGCGGGGAAGTGCGGCCTTGACTACAGGTGTGGCCGCAATCGTAAGAAGATTCCTGCGCGTTTTCCTTGGACTCGCCGCTGTCTGCCTCTTTGGCGTGGCCTCCGCACCTTGTGTGTCTGCGCAGATCTCCAGCGAGGGTTCGAGCGGGACAATTACCCACATTCAATTTGAAGGCAATCGCCGCGTGCAGAAAGCGACGCTCATCGCGCGCATGTTTTCCCGTGAAGGCGATCCTTACAATGAAGAAAACATTAGGCGCGACTTCCTGGCTCTCTGGAACACGCAGTACTTCGAGGACATCCGCTTGGAAGTCGAAGACGATCCCAAAGTTCCGGGCGGCAAACTCGTAATTTTTTATGTCACCGAGCGCCCCATCATCCGGCGCATCGAGTACAAAGGCAACAAGTCAGTCAGCGAATCCGACATCCTCGACCGGTTCAAAGATCGCAAAGTCGGACTGACCGTTGAGAGCCGCTTCGATCCCACAGTCATCAAGCACGCTCAGGTGGTTCTTCAGCAATTGCTCGCCGAGCACGGGCGCCAGTTCGCCGTGGTAAAGCCTACTTACGAAAAGATTGCCGCGACCAACGCGGTAAAGCTGATCTTCAACATCGATGAAGGACCCAAAGTGAAGGTTGGCCAAATCAAGTTCGAGGGAAACAAAACCTTCTCCACGCGAAAGTTGATCCGTACGATGCGTCACTCGCGTCCGATCGCGATTCCTTTGGAGATCACCGATATCAATATCTGGGATAAAACTTTCGATCGCGACAAACTCGATGAGGACCTGGAAGTAGGGGTTCGCGGCTACTACCAGGACCATGGATTCTTCCGTGTGATTGTCCACGATCCAATCTTGAATACGGTTGATGAGAACCGCGCCGGGATTCCGATTCCCATGCCCGGGATCGGCCGCAAACGCGGAAAGCGCACGGACATCACCATCAAAATTGAAGAGGGCGACCGCTACCACATGGGCGACCTCCACGTCGTTAGCGCTGACCCCGATCAAGGTCTTTTCTTCAAATCAGATTTCCTCGAAAAGGTCTTTCCCCTGAAGAAGGGAGACATTTTTTCGACAGACAAGCTCCGCAAGGCTTTCGATAACTACAAAAAGCTCTATGGTGAATACGGATACATCGATTTCACTTCGGAGCCTTCCTTCGACATGCTCGAAGACAAAAAGATCGTCAATCTGCGGCTCAGCTTCAACCAGGGCAAGCAATTCTTCGTCCGCCGCATTGACTTCACGGGAAACACCACCACTCGCGACAAAGTCATTCGCCGCGAAATCCTGCTCGACGAAGGCAATCTCTTCAACAATCGCCTGTGGGAAGTCAGCCTTCTTCGCCTCAATCAGCTCGGCTATTTCGAAGTGCTCAAGCCCGAAAACGCCGAGATCAAGCGCAATCAGAAGGCCGGAACGGTGGACATCAATCTCAAGGTCCACGAGAAGGGCAAGCAGTCCATCAGCCTCTCGGGCGGAGTCAGCGGGCTGGCCGGGAGCTTCATCGGCCTTTCCTACCAGACCAACAATTTCCTCGGCCTCGGCGAAACGCTCACATTCTCCGCGCAGATCGGCGACCGCCAGCGCAATCTCGTCTTTGGATTCACCGAGCCCTATTTATTCGACCGCCCGATTTCCACCGGCTTCACCGTCTTCGACCAAAAATTCGATTACAACCAGCAGCGCGAAACCTCCATCCTGCTAGGCCAGCAAGTGACCATCAATCCCGCCATCGAGCAGAATTACAACACCGACAGCAAGGGTTTCACGCTGTTTGCCAGCTATCCCCTGCGGCGTTTCTCTTTCACTCGCGTGGGACTCACGTACGGATTCAGCACCACCAACATCACCGCGTTCAGCCAATCATCTCAATTGCTCTTCCAATCGTTGCAATTCCAAAGTCTCGCGGGCCCCTCGGCGCTCAAGGGAATCAAATCGAGCAAAGTCACGCCCACGATCAACTACAGCACCGTAAACAATCCGCAAAATGCCACTGCCGGCAAGAGTTTCTTCTACGGCCTCGCGTTCGAAGGCGGACCGTTGGGCGGCAATACCAACACGATCACCAACACGTTCACGGCTTCCTACTACCATCCCATCAACAAACACCGCAATGTCCTGGCCATGCGCTTCCTCGGCGCGTTCGGCACCGGCTACGGCGGAAAAGTCGAGCCGCCGCAGAGCCGCTTCTACCTCGGCGGCGAGAACGACATTCGCGGCTTCGATTTCTTCACCATCTCGCCGTACGTTTTCATCCCGACGTCGATCACTCAGACCGTCGTCTTTCTGAATCCGACCAAATTGAATTCGAACGGTAGCCCGACGCTCGAATCTCTCAACGTGCCCGTTCTCGATTACGTCGCCACGCGGCCCGGCGGCGACGCGCAGGCCATCGGCAATTTCGAATATCGCATTCCGATAGCTGGCCCGGTCACGCTGGCGTTATTCACCGACGTGGGAATGAACGGCATCGTGCGCCGGTCACAATTGCAACTGGCTCCGTCAACGCTCAGTCTTTTTCAGCAGCAATATCCGAACGTAGATTTTCCGAACGCGCAGGTTCAAGCGCAATTGCCAATCGCAGGTGGAACGAATTTCCACCCGAGGGCCTCGTCGGGAATCGAAATCGTAGTGTTCCTGCCGATCGTGAACGCGCCGTTCCGCTTCTACTACGCGTATAATCCGCTGACGCTGGACGAGAATATCGTCTCGCCGCGTGGCGCATTCTTCATCAGCGACGACGCGCGCCGCGCGCTGCCGCCGGGCGTGCTGCAAACGCAAATTATTCCGGAGCTCAACAACGTCTTAAACGTCGACGTCCAGCGGCTGCCAACGAGTTTGCTCGAACCGCATCATACGTTCCGGTTCACCGTGAGCCGGACTTTCTAAGAGCCCGCGCGGAGGGCTGGAAATTTTCAGGGCTCGGAAGTTTCGCTGGAAATCGGCAACGCGCCGGTCATCGGGTCGTGGGGAGGGGTGGGAATGAAAGTTTGGAGATTAGCCGCGGCAATCTTGGCCGCTGGAATGGCCGCCGCATGCGGGGCGAATAGTCCGACGATCAGCGTCGTCGTCGCGCCGGCCACCGCAACCGTCATTCAAGGCGGGAACCAGCAGTTCACCTCCAGCGTATCCGGCACGTCCACCACCAGCGTGACTTGGTCGGTCTGCACCGCCGCACCGAATGCGACTCCGGCTCCCACTTGCAACGACGCTTCGCTCGGAGTCGTCAACACGAACGGCCTTTACACCGCGCCGCTCACCATCCCGAATCCCAATAACGTCGTGGTCGTTGCTACGAGCACGGTCAACATCAATAATTTCGGGACCTCTCTTGTCACGATTGCTTCTGGCGTGAGCGTCCGCGTGATTCCGGCGGCCAACAAATGCACAGATGTCTCGCCCCCGACTTCCGCGACGATTGCTCCGAACGGAACTTTTTCTCTTTTCGCCTGTGTCACCGGCACTCAAAACACCGCGGTCACGTGGGCGGTGAACAACATCGCGGGCGGCAACACGACCGACGGCTTCATTACGCCCGGCGGCGTCTATACCGCTCCCGCCACTTCGCCAGGCGCAATCACCATAACCGCCATCTCCGTGCAGGATTCCTCGCAGTCCGGCAAGTTTGACATCACCATCGGCACCGCTGCTCTCCCGACCGTCACTTCACTGTCGCCGCCAACTGCCGAGCAGGGCTCATTTTTCCAGGATGTCTACGTGGAAGGGACAGGTTTCTTCTCGACAAGCACGGCGCTGATTAATGGCAGCGTCGATCCGAATGCCGTGACGACTTTTTTGAGCTCGACGACTCTGCGTGTTCGTATCCTGGCGCCGCTGCTCACTTCGACCGCCCCCATCGGTCTCAGCGTGCAATCGCAATGTCCGCCGGATTGCAGCACGTCGAACGTGATGAACCTCAACGTCATCGCCGTTCGGCCGGGTCTCATTTCCGAAACGCCCGTGAGCGTGCCGCAGGCGTCGCCAGGCACGACGAGTATTACCGTGACGGGCGGATTTTTCTCGCCCTCGACTTCGCTCACGTTTGGTGGAAATTCGCGGCCGGCCAGCCTTTTGAACAGCCGTCAGTTCAACGCCGTTCTCTCGAGTTCTGACTTCGCTGCAGCGGGCTTGGTGTCGCTCGTCGTCCAGAACGCGGGCGTGGCCGCCGGCACGTCGCCGGAAGCGGCCATCAATCTCTCCGTTTCGCCGGTATCCGGCATTCCCACGGCCGCAAATTCGACGGTTGCCGTCGGCAACGGCCCGACCGCTCTGGCCATCAACACCGCCACCGATACCGCTGTCGTGGCAAATACCGCCGATGGCACAGTGACGCTTGTCAATCTCCGCACGGGAACGGCCTCATCGGCGATCGCTGTAGGTACGAGCCCAACCGGCGTCGCTGTGGACAATATCTTGAACGAAGCAGTCGTGGTGAATAGCGGCGACAACACCTTCTCCGTTGTTGACCTCGCTGCAGGCACCGCGGCCGCCGCAGTGCCTTTGCCCGCCACGTGCGTTCAACAGCCCGCCACGTGCATTCCGTTCTCGGTCGGCATCAATCCACTCACGCATCGCGGACTGATCGCCACTGAATCCACGAACGCGGCTACAATCATCGACTTGACGACGAATCCCGCCACGGTGGTGCAGCAGGTCGGCGGCTCTGCGAATCCCGTCAGCACCGGCGCCACGCCGCAAGTTGCCGTTGATCCGATTTTGAACTGGGCCGTCGTGACCCCCGGTGGCGCCGGCACGATTTCGATTGTGGATCTCGGCCAGCCCGCGGGCCAGGGCACGGGCGTTCGGCCTCCCGTTCTCGTCGCGACGCTCAATCTCACGACAACGGTAGCCGGCGTCAGTATCAACACGGAAACCCACCAAGCTCTTTTCACCGATCCCGAGTCCACGACTGTGACGTCCTTCAGCATGCTCGATCAGTCCGTGGCTCCGATCACCTATCAGAAGGCGCAGCTCGCCTCGGTCGTAAATTCACTCACGAATATTGGCCTCACGATCAACAATCTTTCCGGCCTCGCCAGCGTCTTCAACCTCGGCACCCAGCAATTCATTCAGACGATCACGGTCGGCAATAATCCGCGGGCCATCGCCGTCGATCCGACCAGCGACGTCGCCGTCGTCGTGAATCAGAACGACAACGACGTCGCGCTGATCGATTTGGGAGCATTGCGCCCGTTGCAGATTACGGAGACGAGTCCGATAAATACTCTCTCCTCGGCCACTCCGATTTCCCTCAACGTCATCGGCGACGGCTTCCAGCCCGGCGCGGTGGTGCGCTTCGACGGCACGCCGCTGACAACGTCGAGCGTGCCTGCGGCTTGCCCGGCGTCTCCAATTTGTCGCGAACTCGTCGCTACGATTCCGGCGAATCTTCTCAATTCCGCGCGGCGCTTCGTCGTGGACGTCCAGAATCCCGACTCCTCGATTTCGAACGCCGCCTCGTTCTCTGTAATTCAGCCGGTCGCGGTCGGCACCTCGCCGGTCGGCGTCGCCATTGATACCGATCGCGACATCGCCATCGTCACGAATTCCGGCTCCGACGACATCTCCTTCGTGAATCTCTCCACGGGCACGTCCAGCGCGCCGCTCAGCGTGGGCACCACTCCGATTGGCGTCGCGGTGATTCCGCGCTTGGGCCGCGCTATCGTCACCAACAGCGGGAGCAACGACGTCTCCATCATCGACGAGATCAATCAACTCGTCCTCTCGACCATTCCGACCTGCAATACCTGCCTCGGCCCCACCGGCGTCGCCATCAATCAGGACACCGCCCAGGCCGTCATCGCCAACACGCAATCGAACAACGTCTCCTTGGTTGGCGTAGATACGCTGGCTGCCGGCGCGACCCTCACCGTCGATCAACAGCCCCTCGCCGTGGCCATCGACCCGGTGCGCAATTTCGTTGCCGTTACCGCCGCGCCGCCGCCGCAGTTTTCTCCGACGAACACGGTGGACATCATCAATCTCGCCACCAACGCGGTCGTCACGCGCTTGACCGGCTTCGAAGATCCCACCGGCATAACTTACGATCCGAGTGCCGACCAATTCCTCGTCGCCGACAGCCTAAACAACAACATTGTCATGATTGATCCAGGTACTTTAGTCGGCACACGCGTCCGCGTCGGCATCAATCCCACGTCGCTCGATTACGATTTTCAAACCAGCACGTTGCTGACGGTCAATTCCGCCAGCAACACAATTTCTGTCACCGACCTGGTGAACCAGAAAGTGCAGGTGATCCTGGCGATTGCCGGGTCGCAGCAATTCTCGGTCGCCATCGATGACAAGCTGAGTCTTGCGGTGGTAGTGGACCAAAACAATCAGCGCGTTCTGCTCGTCCCGGTTCCTCGCTGATACGCACCAGTCGGAGGGTAGCTCTCGGCGCTACCCGCGGCGAAGCATCTCGATTCACGGCTTGCGGCATCGCACTCCTAAGCGAATAAAATGCTGCCGGGTCCTGAATCCATTTGACCCGCCGCGAAATCAGCAGATATAATCGCAGTTTTGCATTGCTCTCGATTTTTGAATTGAAGGAGTGGGAACTAATGAAGATTCGAATCGCACTACCGGCCCTGTTGGCGCTTTTGATCGCTTCGGCGGCCTGGGGCCAAGGCGCCTCCGCACCCGCCGCCGCCGGCAAAGTGGCCGTCATCAACATTCAGTCGGCCATCACCGGAACGGCCGAGGGCAAGCAAGCTGCCGCGGAGCTGCAGTCGCAGTTCACTCCGCGCCAGAACGAGCTCGATAGCCTCCGGAAGAAAATAGATGATCTGCAGAATCGCCTCCGCAACGGCGCCACCACTCTCAGCGACGAAGAGAAGGCGCGTCTCCAGCGCGAGGGCGAATCGGCCACGCGCATCTTCCAGCGCAAGCAGCAGGAGATGCAGGACGACGCTAACGACGCCCAGCGCGAAGTCGTCGATCGCATCGGCCGCAAAATGCTCGAAGTCATCGACAAATTCTCGAAGGAAAACGGCTACTCCGTCGTGTTCGATATTTCCGCCCAGAACACCCCGGTCGTTTACGCCGCCAACCAAAACGACATCACTCAGGACATCGTTCGCCTCTTCGACCAGGCGTATCCGGTAAAGGCCTCCGCCACGCCAAAGCCGGCCGCGCCAAAGCCAGCAGCTCCGGCCAAGCCGCAACAATAACTGGCAGAAGCAGCCGCTTTTGTGTCGCTCTTAAAGCCCCGAGTCACTCGCCTCGGGGCTTTCCGTTTCCCCTCCGGCGATAGTGGTTCAGCTTCCGATTAATGCGGCGGTCTCAATGGGTCAACGCTACACTCACGTCGAACCCGATTTGCATTGAAAACAAATGCTAAGTCGCTCGCTAGGGTTAGATAAGCCGGAACACTACCCTGTCTGGGTTTTGACCGAAGACAGCCAAACAGATCACTTCTCCCGGGGAAGCACTGTCAGATCAACGGACTAGTTGGTGTTGCATCCACCGGTTGAACCGGCAGCGTTAACCAGGCACTTGGGTCAAAACTCGATGCCCAACTCACTTTTCTTGGGAGCCACGAATCCGAATTTGGGCCTCAAGACAGCACTCCGCTAGGACACCTAAAGTGACTGCTGGTTCGGGAGGTGATTCATCTCCAAACGAATCGAGATACTCATCTATGGCGGGAATATAAGGGCTCACAGTTGCCACAAACGATTGCAGTGCCTTCAGCGATGTCTCTTCAAGCATTTCGCTCCGCTTTTCGTCATCACTGAGGGCCCATTTTGGTATCAAGCCAAACAATTGTTTGAATTTGGTGGGTAGTCGGGCCAAATCTGGGCTGTCTTCCACTCCTGGGAACTGTTCCGCGAATTTGCACGCGACTTCAACCGCTGACATTACTTCGTCTCTCGAATCCCGCTGAAGGTACAGAACGAGGCCGTTGCCATAGACATGCAGGCTCTCGTGCTCGGTCAATTGAAGGCTGTTCAGTGCTTGGGCCAGGGCCGCCGAGTTCAAGAACTGCAGTAAGTCCGTGTCGGATCGGCGAGAATTTACTGGAAACGCGGGGAATCCCGGAACATGAAGAAGGTTCCGGTCAAGTTGAAATACTTTGTCTCGCCGATTGATGGAGCACACATCCACGTCGAGATTCTCAGCAACTTGCACCACTATGAAATCGCTGTTGGCGTGCAAAGTAACTTTGTGGCCTCCAAAGGTGATATTGAGTTTGTGGCGAAGCACGTCACCGGGCAGTGCCAGGACTTCCCAGTGACGCTCAGGATCACGTGGACTCGTGCAGATATTTGCGTCAAATAGATTCGCGGTGGAGACACGTTTGCCAAATTTCTTTCCGATGTCCTTCAGAATGGCCACTGGGTCCGTTGCCATCAAGAGAAGCCTCAGAAGAGTCGTTCAACTTGGAATTTTACACACCGTAAGTCCGCTTTTATAGCGTATGTGCCTGGTAAGTCGCCTTACCGGAAACTGACCCACTGCGCCTCCGCCCTCCGCTTGCCTTTTGCCTTGACGCCCGGCTATACTGAGGCGTTTCCAGTTAGGTCGAAAGACTCAGTGGGCGCGAGCCCACTTTTTTGTTGGGCGGGAAACGGGCCAGGCGGTGCTCCCGCTTGGCACATACGGTCGGGGTGCCTCTCGACCCCGGAACGACGGCGATGGACTTGGAGAAGATTCGGGAAGCCGCTGAGCGGGTAGCCCGGTCGGAAGGGGTCGAGATTTTCGACCTCGAGTGGAAGATCGGCAAGGAGCGCTTTCTGCGCATCTATCTCGACCGGCCGCCGACGGAAGCTGAGCCCCAGGGCGGCAAGATCACGCACCAGGATTGCGAGCGCGTGAGCCAGCAGTTGAGCGTGATTCTCGATGTCGAGGATCTCGTTCCCGGCCCGGCTTACATTCTCGAGGTCAGTTCGCCGGGGCTCGATCGTAAGCTGCTGAAGCCCGCGGATTACACGCGCTTCACCGGCCGGCTGGCGAAAATCTGGCTGAACGAGCCGGTAGAAAACGCCAAGTTTTTCGAAGGCCGACTGGCGGGCTACGCGGAAGGCAACGTAAAGCTGGCCCTCCGCGACAAAGAAGTAGCAGTACCGTTCGCCGGCATCCGCAAAGCGAACCTGGTCGTAGAGATTTAGCCGTTTGTAGCGCTGGCCTTTCAGGCCAGCAGCCGTTCGGCACGTGAAGGCAAGCATTCGGGGCAGGTAGGAGCGCAATAGAAATGGCAAGTTTGCTCTACCAGACAATCGAGCAGATCAGCCGCGAGAAGCACATCGAGCCCGATATTATCGTCGCGGCCATCGAAGACGCTATGGTTGTCGCTGCCCGCAAATATTACAAAACCGAGGAAGATCTCCGCTCGAAATTCAACGCCGAAACCGGCCACGTGGACGTCTTCGCGGTCCGCACCGTTGTGGATGAAGTCGCCGATCCGCTTCGCGAAATTTCGCTCGCGGATGCCCGCAAGCAGCAACCCGGCATCGAGCCGGGCGGCGAGATTTTCCAGAACAAGCCGACCGAAGTTCTCGGCCGCATCGCCGCGCAGACGGCCAAGCAGGTCATTCTGCAAAAAGTGCGCGAAGCCGAGCGCGATACCATCTATAACGAATATCACACGCGCGTCGGCGAGCTCGTCAACGGCATCGTCAAGCGCGTCGAAGGCCCCGACGTAATCGTGGACATGGGCCGCACCGAAGCGCGCATGCCCAAGCGCGAACAATCGCGTCTCGAGACCTACAACGTCGGCGAGCGCCTGCGCGTCACAATCCGCGCCGTCGAGCGCGCCGCGAAAGGCCCGCAAGTCATCGTCTCGCGCGCCGATCCCGCTCTAGTGCAGCGCCTGTTCGAAATGGAAGTCCCGGAAATCTACGACGGCACGGTGCAGATTCGCGCCGTAGCTCGCGAAGCCGGCGAGCGCACCAAGATCGCCGTCGAGAGCCGCGATAAGGAAGTCGATCCCGTCGGCGCCTGCGTGGGCATGAAGGGCATGCGCGTGCAGTCCATCATTCGCGAGCTGCGCGGCGAAAAAATCGACATCATTCCCTATAACGAGGACACGCTCACCTTCGCGCAGAAATCGCTCAGCCCCGCGAAAGTCACGCGCGTACAGGTCGTCGACGTCGAAGAAAAGCGCCTCGAAGTCATCGTCGAGGATACGCAGCTCTCTCTCGCCATCGGCAAGAAAGGCCAGAACGTCCGCCTGGCCAGCAAGCTCATCGGCTGGAACATCGACATCAAGAGCGAAGAAGAGAAGCGCCGCGAGATCGAAGATCAGATGACCGCGCTCACTTCGCCCGGCACTCCGCTCACGGAGCTCGCCGGTGTCGGGCCCAAGACCGTCGAGAAGCTAGAAGCTCACGGCGTAACTTCGATCGAAAAGCTCGCCGATATGACTCCCGAGCAGCTAGTGGAAATTCCGGGCATCGGTGAGAAAATGGTGGAGAAGATCCGCCAGTCCGTCGGCACATATTTTGAGGGACTCGAGGCACGCCAGGCCGCCGAAGCAGCCGCTGAAGCCGTAGCCGCCGCTGAAGCGGAAGCCGCCGCCGCTGTTGCAGCTCGGGAAGCAGAAGCTGCGGCCGCCGCAGCCGCCGCGGAAGCGCCGCCTGCAGAAGAGGCCAGCGCCGAAGCCGCGCCCGCCGACGAACAGGAAACAACCGAGATCGCCGCGGTCAACGACGACGAGACAACCGAAATCGCCGCGGTCGGCGAAGACGAAACCAGCGAGATCGCCGCGGTAGTCGATGAACCCGCGAGTGAGGGCGAGGCTGCTGAATCCGCCCCGGCGGAATCAGAATCCGCGGCCGAAGTTCCGGGCGCTGACCCGGCAGCGGAAGAATCACCGGAAGAACCCGGGAAGTCTAAGAATCCCGGGAATTCCGAGACTCAGGAATAAAGCGAGGCTATGTCGGACCCGAATCAAATTCGCATTAACGAGCTGGCACGCGAGCTGGAGATCAAGGCGAAAGTCCTGATCGACTATCTCCCCGAGATCGGCGTCACCGAGAAGAAGACGCACTCGAGTTCTCTCGATCTCGATCACGCAGAGCTAGTCCGCAAGCATTTCCAGTCGCTAGCAGAAGCCGAAGCCGCCGCCGAAGCGGAGAAGCAAGCCAAGGCCACCGCCGCGAAAGCGCGTCCCGCTGCAAAGCCCGCGGCCGCGCCGCCGGCTCCTGCAGCTCGCCCCGCTGCTCCTGTCGCCGCCCCAGTTGCACCCGTCGCCGCGAAGCCCGCGGCTGCCCCACCGGCCGCCGTCGCGCCGACAGGACCGCGCCCGCCGCTGCCCGCGCGTCCGCCAATTTCAGCTCCAGCAACGCCCGGCCCCGCCGCCGTTCGTCCAGCCGCGCCTGCCGCGTCGGCTCCCGTCGCTGCGAAGCCCGCAGCCGCACCGCCGGTGGCCCCGGCCGCGCGCCCAGCAGCTACGATTCCGTCCAAGACTCCCATCGGCACGCGCCCCGCGGCTGCAGCTTCGTCGACGCCCGCAGCAACCGCTGCGAGACCCGCAGCTCCTCCGAAGCCCGTTCTCGGCCCGATGCCCAAGCTGCCGCAGCGCCCAATGATCCAAGCTCCGCCCAGCGCACAGCGAGAATCGCCCTCTGGCCTCCGCCCCGCCGCAGCCGGACGTCCCGGCACCGCCCAGGGCGAACGCCCCGGCGGCGCATCGCGCTTTCCAGCACGTCCCGGAGGTCGTCCCGGCGGCGGCATGAGGCCCACGTCATCGGGTCCTGGCGCCAAGCCCACAGGCGGCGCCGCGCCAGCCGGCAAAGCCGAGCCCGGCAAGCCGCTTTACGCCCGTAAGCCAACTCCCTCGCGCGGCCGTCCGCTCATCGAAAAGCGTTTCGCCGAAGGCGAGCGCAAGCTCCATCCGGTCCGCACGCGTCCCGGAGTCGGCGCCGGCCGCACCGCGCAAGCCGAAGTCATGCCCGCGCCGGTCCAGCGCGAGCCGCGCGCCGTCACCATCACCGAAGGCATCACCGTCCGCGAGCTAGCCGAAAAGCTCGACATCCGCGCCAAGGAATTGCTCAAGTCCCTCATGGACAAAGGCATGTTCGCCAGCATCAATCAAGCTCTCGACGTTCAGACCGCCACGCAGCTCGCCGAATCTTTCAGCGGCATCGTGCAGGTCGTTTCCTTCGAACAGCAAATGGTTCAGGAGGAAACCAAGCACGAAGAAGCCACCGGCAATCTCACGCCGCGCGCTCCCGTCGTCACCGTCATGGGCCACGTCGATCACGGCAAGACCAGCCTCCTCGATGCCATCCGCGAAACCAATGTTGCGGGCGGTGAATCCGGCGGTATCACCCAGCATATCGGTGCCTACGAAGTTCGAGTCAATGATCGCCGCATCGTCTTCATCGACACGCCGGGCCACGAAGCCTTCACGCGTATGCGCGCCCGCGGCGCAAAAGTCACCGACATCGTCGTCCTCGTCGTCGGCGCCGATGATGGCGTCATGCCGCAAACCGAAGAAGCGATCGATCACGCCCGCGCCGCAAAAGTTCCCATCGTCGTGGCCATCAATAAGATCGACATTCCCGACGCGCAACCCGAGCGCGTCAAGCGCCAGCTCGCCGACCGCAATCTCATGCCCGAAGAGTGGGGCGGCGACACCGTCATGGTCGAAGTCTCCGCCAAGACCAAGAAAAATCTCCCGCGCCTGCTCGAAATGATTTTGCTGGTAGGCGATTTGCGCGAGCTCAAAGCCAATGCCGACGCCGCCGCAGCCGGAACAGTCCTCGAATCCCGCGTAGACAAAGGCCGCGGCCCGGTCGCCACCGTTCTCGTCCAGAACGGCACTCTGCGCGTAGGCGACTTCTTCGTTTGCGGCGCGGTCTACGGCAAAGTTCGCGCGATGTTCGATGATCGCGGCCAGCCGGTGAAGGAAGCGGGTCCCGCAACGCCCGTCGAAGTCCTCGGCCTGCAAGGCGTTCCCGATGCGGGCGATCAATTCCAGGTCGCCGACGAGGCCAAAGCCCGCCACATCGTCGAATATCGCCAGTCCAAGCTCCGTGAAGCCACTCTCGCGAAATCTTCCAGCAGCCGCCTCACTCTCGATCAGCTGCACGAGCAACTCCGCGCCGGCGAAGTAAAGGAATTGCCGATTGTCATCAAGGCCGACGTGCAGGGCTCAGTCGAAGTCTTAAGCGAAATGCTGCCGAAGCTCTCCACCGATCAGGTCAAGCTCAAGATCATCCACGCCAGCGTAGGCGCAGTCTCCGAAACCGACGTCCTCCTCGCCTCCGCCTCCAACGCCATCATCGTCGGCTTCGGCGTCCGTCCCGAAAGAAAAGCCTCGGACCTCGCGCAGCAGGAAGGCGTGGATATCCGCCTCCACACCATCATCTACGAGCTCACCGACGAGCTGAAGAAAGCCATGACCGGCTTGCTCACGCCGGTGATCAAGGAAGTTTATCTGGGCCGCGCCGAAGTGCGGAACACCTTCCGCATCAAGGGCTCCGGCATGATCGCCGGTTCCTACGTGCAGGACGGCATCATCAAGCGCGACGCCGACGTGCGCGTCCTCCGCGACAACGTGGTCGTTTACACCGGCCGCATCGTCTCGCTGCGGCGCTTCAAGGACGACGTCAACGAAGTCCGCAACGGCTTCGAGTGCGGCATCAGCATCTCCAATTTCGCCGACGTCAAAGAAGGCGACGTCCTCGAATGTTTCACGTCCGAGCGCCTCGCCGCCACAGCCTAGCAACCGGCGCCGAAGGGTTTTGCACTGTGTAGCGCCGGGCTTTTAGCCCGGCAGCCTTTTTATTGTAGGTTAAGCGCAGCCTCTGCCATTCAAACTGCGCCGCGACAATTCGCTCAGGCCCATCCGCCCGGAGCGCCTTATGCCAATCGGTCTACTCACCCTGGAAATCTACATTCCCGACGCGCAATCTCTAAAAGATAAGCGCCAGGTACTGCGCAGCCTCAAGGACAAGCTGCGCGGCCACTTCAACGTAGCCGTAGCGGAACTCGATCATCAAGATCTCTGGCAGCGCTCAGTGGTAGGAGTGGTGAGCATCTCTAACGACGACAAGCATCTCGAAGAATCCATGCGCGCCGTAGCCGATGAATCCGAACGCCTTCTAGGCCGCGATCTAATCGGCCAGGAGATAGAATATTTTTAACGAAAGAATTTCGACGCTCTGTCAGGGCAAGGCTTCAGCCGTGCCGCAACGCGATAGAATCATCGCGGCTTTACAGGCTGCGGAAAAAGCCGAAACGTTGTCATCCTGAGCGAAGCTAAGGATCTAAGCGCCCCATGTGCGAAACTACTCGCACCAACAGCACGCGTCGGAGTTCGTGAGATGAAACCATGACCATCGCTGGACATCGCCCCGAGCGCATCGCCGAAGAAATGCGCAACGAAATCGGCCTGATGCTGGCCGGTGAGCTGAAAGATCCGCGCCTGGCCGTACCCCTCGTGGTCAGCGAAGTGCGCCTCTCCCCGGACATGCGCCACGCCCGCGTTTACGTCGGTATCATGACCGACCCCACCGAGCGCGCAGAAGCGCTAAAGGGCCTCGCCGCCGCTGCAGGCTACGTCCGCCACGAACTAGTCGAGCGCTTGCAGCTTCGCCGCGCCCCGGAAATCGTCTTCGTCCCCGACGAATCCGAGGAATACGGCGAGCACATCGAAGATCTGCTCAGAAAGAGCAAAGACGCAGGAACGTAGGGGGGCGGGTTCACACGCCCCCGGTGTGGCCGTGGGTTTTGGTTTTTATTCCACGACAACTCCTTATTCTCGATGACGGCACAAATCTAACCCATGCCGCGAACCCCACAACCCCCGCCGCTCGACGGCGCCATCGTCATCAACAAACCGCGCGGTAAGACCTCGCACGACGTAGTCGAATCCCTCCGCCGCATCGCCGGCTTCCGCCAGATCGGCCATCTCGGAACTCTCGATCCTCTCGCCACCGGCGTCCTCGTCCTTCTACTCGGCCGCGCCACGCGCCTCATGCGCTTTTATTCCAGCCGCCGCAAGCGTTACACCTGCGCCGCGCGCTTCGGCTTTGCCACGGACACCTACGATGCAGACGGCGAAGCTCTCGGCCCTGATTCCGCGCCGTCTCTCGATCGCGAAAAGCTCGAAGGACTCGCCGCCGAATTCGTAGGACGCATCCAGCAAATGCCTCCGGCATTTTCCGCCAAGAAAATTCATGGCCGCCCCGCGCACGAGCTGGCCCGCAAGAAAAAGCCCGTCGAACTGAAATCCGTCGAAGTGGAAGTGTACGAATTCCGGCTGACAAGCATTGAAGGCTCGATCGCGCGATTCACGGTTGAGTGCGGATCGGGGACTTACATCCGCTCTCTGGCTCACGATCTCGGCCAGCGATATGGAACCGGCGCGCACCTTGCGGAAATCGTGCGGACGGCCGTCGGCGAGTTCACGCTAGACCAGGCCTCCACTCTCGAAGAGTTGCAGGAAGCGGCCAGAGCAGGCCGCCTAGCGGATCGCGTGATTCGTCTCGAAGGCCTGCTGCCGGAATTGCCCCGCGCGACCGTGCTGCCGATCGTCGAGCGCCGCGTCCGCCACGGCGCGAAATTCACTCTGCCGCTCGCGCAAATTCACGCGGGACAATCCGTCACCGCCGAGGGCGCTCCCGCCGAGCTGAATTCCGGCGACTGGCAGCCCGCCCGTCTGCGCGTTTTTAACCAGCAACAACAGCTCATCGCCATCGCCGAAGCCGTCGTACCCCGCACCTACCAGCCGATTCTCGTCCTCGACGCCAAGCCATAGAAACAGCCGCATCCTGCTGAGAGATTTATCGCTTCTACGGATTTGGCTGAGGCCGCGGCCGTTGCTGCGGAGGCTGCCCTTGTGGCAGCGGCGTGACGATCGGCTGAGTCTCATTCTCAGGTTGCGTTTCCGGCGGCGGAGCGATGAGCGGAGAAGGAGCCTCGGAGGGCGAGTGTTGTTCGTCGAATGTCTGGCCGACGCTGCCTGCGCCTTGCGCGGGAGCGTGCCCGGCGTACAGAAGCCGCTCGACGCGTGGCGCGGGATTCAGTCGCCGCGGGGTAATGAGAACCAACACCTCGTCGACGCTGTCGTCGTTTGTATGATCGCCGGTGAGATAGTTGATGCCCTCGAGATCCCCGATTCCAGGCCATCCATTCACAGTGTGCGTAGCTGCGACGTTGAGAAATCCGGCGAGCAGCGTGGTCTCATTTTCTTTCAGACGCACGGTTTGCTCGATGGTGCGGTTGCTGATGATCGGCAGTTGATTGAGGGAAACGCCGGTCAGGCTGCGGACCTCGAGCGCGGCCTGCAGAGTGACTTCGCTGTTGGGGTGCATGCGCGGAGTGACCTTGAGCTTCACGCCCAGGTCGAGATATTCCACGCCGGGGTACGGTGTGCCAAAACCATTCGAAACGCCCGCGGCGTTGGCGAGCCCGGCCTCGGCTGCGGTCGAATTGATAATCACGGTCGCGGTGTCCGAGCCCTGATTGGTGACTACGAGATCGGGCAGCCCATCGGCATTGAAATCCACTTCCGCGACCGACGATGGGCTGGTGCCCACGGTTAGATCGAACGGCTCAGCGAAGAGGCCGCCTCCGAGTCCCAGGAGAATTGAGACCGAATTCGATCCCTGCTCGGCGACCGCGAGATCCGGGCGGCCATCAGTATTGAAATCGGCGATGGCGATGGAAACGGGCGATGTCGTGGTCTGGAAGGGTGTCTCGGGGCCGAATGTTCCATCCCCATTGCCCAGCAGAACAGAAACCGTATCGTCAATTTTGTTGACCACGGCGAGATCGATAATGCCGTCGCCGTTCAGATCGCCGGCGGCGAGAGCGATGGGTCCGGCGCCCGTTGCGTAATCGATTCGGTTGAAAAACGTTCCGTCGCCCTTGCCGAGGAAAACCGAAACTGTGTTGGCATTCTGATTTACCACGGCGATATCGATCTTGCCGTCGGCGTTGAAATCGCCGGTCACAACTTGCGTGGGAGCGGCGCCGGTGGTGAGCGTGGTCTGAGCTTGGAATGTTCCGTCGCCGTTTCCGAGAAGTATCGAGATCGTGTTGTCGTCCTGGTTGGCAACTACAAGATCGGACTTTCCATCGGCGTTGAAATCGGCGACCGCCACGGATACCGGATTCTTTCCGACGGGGAAGTCCTGCTTGGCGGCGAGCGTACCATCGCCGTTGCCGAGCAGCACCGAGACGGTACCGTCGGTCTGATTAGCGACCACGACATCGAGATTGCTGTCCGCGTTGAAGTTTCCGGTCGCAACGGCAATCGGACCGTTGCCCGTGCCGAAATCGGTTTTCACGCCGAATGTCCCGTCGCCATTTCCGAGAAAGACCGAGACGGTGTCGTCCGTATTGTTGGCGACGATGATGTCCTCGAACAAATCCGTGGCCGTGCTCCCGGCGGTGCTGCTGCGCAGAATACCAGTCGTGACGGCGGCGGGGCCCGCGCCGGTGGTGAGCGTGGAAGTGGGGAAATTGGTGGACGATACGCCGGGAATATTTTGCGCGCTGGTCAAACTCGAGGAGAACTGCGCGAACGAGACCGGGACGCGGTCGCCGACGAAGAACGTGGCGGGATGGCCGTCCTCAGCCCGGAGACGCACGCGCCGGCCGCTGCGCACCAGCGAAAGAACGGATGAAAAATTCGCCGTCGCTCCCGGCAGCGTGGCCAGAAGAGTGGTGTTACCTCCACCGAATGCCAGGAGCGGCGGAATCAGCGTTCCGAGGCCGAGTTGCCCGGCGCTGATGAGCCCGCCGACTTGGCCGCTGGTAAGCCCCGAGAGCGACGACGGAGTTCCAAAGATTTGCTCGAGAACAGCGATCAGACCCGTAAGACCGGTCTGCGCCTGCGCGATTTCCTGACGGTTCAAAGTGAAAACCTGGCCGGTCTGCGGCGGCGTAATTCCCAGATTCATCGCCTTGTCGCGATTGACTTCGAGGATGTCCACGTCCAGAACCAGTTGGCCGCGCGGTTTCTCAAGATCTTCGATTATGGCGGTCGCCAGCGCGGCGGCCTGCGGAGGGGCGCGCAGCGTGATGGTGCGGCTGCGGGAATCGAGATGCGTGCGCGTGATGCCGGTGACGTCGCGGACTACTCGGAGTATTTCGGTGGCATCTTCCGGCGTGCTCGAGGCCGGCAAAACAATCGTGCGGATGACCGATGCATCGTAGTCGCGGCGCTTCTGTGCATTGTCGTCGGCGACGAAGAATAGATTCCTGGTCAGAGGCCGCCAGAATGTGCCGGTCATTGGCCCGAGGACTTTCATGGCGGTCTCGAAGGTGGCATCCGAAAGACGCAAACGCACGGGGCGCGAGCGCATATCCACGTCGAAGCTGACGCGCACGCCGAATTGTTTGGCGACTTCCTGATAGGCCTGCTGCGTGTTGCCTTTGAAATCGAAAGTGTGCGTGCCCGGTTGCGGCTCGAGGTGGACGGGGCTGGAGATGGTGTCTTCGCGTTCGTCCTTGATGATTGTTTCTTGCGGGCTCAGCTCGTTCCAGCGTTCGCGCGCGGGAATGTCGCCGGGATCGAGAGCGATCGCGGCGCTGAGATTGGCGCGCGCTTGCGTCATGCGCCCGGCTACGGCGTCGCGCTCGGCGCGGTCCACGTAATCCTGAACCAGGCGGCTGCGGGCAATAGCGCGGCGCAGGGCGTAGTCCTTGTTGTCCGGCGCTTCGCGAACCGCTTCGGAAAAGGCTTCGTATGCTCCCCGCCAGTCGCTCGTCTTTTCACTTTCGCGGCCGCGCAGATACGCTTGCTTCGCGCGCTTGAGATCGACTGAGGGCTTGGCATCAGCATCGCCGGCGCTGAAGGCCGCGCGAGTTTGCGAGGATTTCTGCGCGGAGAGCGGAGTGGCAGGCGCGAGAGCGAGAGCGGCTGCGAGCAGCACTCGGAGCGCGCGTTGCCTTTCGCCGGATTGGAGACGGCGTAAATTCATTGATCTTCGGACGGCCTCGGACTGGCTGGCTGAGTGCAATTGTACAGGTAGTGGGATGCAGAAATGCAGCCAGCCGTGGTGAGGTTGCTATCGAAAATGGGTGCCTTTTTGTCTTGAATAGAAATTGGTCCTGTCCTTTGTTTTCAATAGGTTAGAGCCATTTCTGCTCCTTGTCGTGTCTTGAATAGAAAAGGGGACTTGAAATCGGGTCTTTGGGCGATTTTGGTGCCTAATGGAATCGACCATACTTGGCTCTGATGGGGTCGGGATTGGGCTGATCTGCGCCTAAAGATGCCGGGCTTAAAGCCCGGCGCTACAAACAGCTTGCCTGCCGTAGCAGCTCCGCTTTCAGGGTTCGTCATTTATTCGCACCTTTTACGACCGTAGCATGAAATTGGGGAAAATACATGTGGAGGAGTGTGTGAAACTGGATCGATGTGACGAATGCGCGACATGAAAACGCGCGTCGAGTGCGCAATGTAATTCCCTGCGCGTTGACTTGGCCGCGGGCGCGACATAAGATTCGCTGACGTGGCTGATTCTTCTTCACTTTCCGGGCGAACGATTTCCCATTATCGCGTGCTGGAGAAACTTGGCGGCGGCGGAATGGGCGTCGTGTATGAAGCTGAAGACGAAAGTCTCGGCCGCCACGTCGCCCTGAAATTCCTGCCTGAAGATGTGGCCAACGACCGCCAGGCGCTGGAGCGATTCCAGCGCGAGGCGCGCGCCGCCTCTGCATTGAATCATCCCAACATTTGCACCATTCACGAAATTGGACAGCATGAGGGCCGGCCGTTCCTGGCGATGGAATTGATGAAGGGCCAGACGCTGAAGCATCGCATCGGCGGAAAGCCGCTGCCGGTGGATGAGGCGCTGGAAATCGCCACACAGATTGCCGACGCGCTCGATGCCGCGCATGCCGAGGGAATCGTTCATCGCGACATCAAGCCCGCGAATATTTTCCTGACCAAGCGTGAACAGGTGAAGATTCTCGATTTCGGCTTGGCCAAGCTCGTTCAGACGCAAGGAGCGTCGCAGGAATCGGCTGGTGCGACCGTGGATGCCGTGGATCCCTCGATGCTGACGAGTCCCGGAACGGCTGTCGGCACCGTCGCTTACATGTCGCCGGAACAGGTGCGCGGCAAAGTGCTTGATGCGCGCACGGATATTTTCTCGTTTGGCGTGGTGCTCTACGAAATGGTGACGGGCGTCTTGCCGTTTCGCGGAGAAACTTCGGGAGTGATCACGCACGCGATTCTGGCGCAGGAACCGGTTTCGCCGATGCGCCTGAATCCAGAAGTGCCCGCGAAGCTCGAAGACATCATCAACAAGGCGCTGGAGAAGGACCGCGACCTGCGCTATCAGGCCGCCTCCGACATTCGCACGGATTTGAAGCGCCTGCGTCGGGATACGGGCTCGGGCCGGATTTCTTCGATGGCAGGGACTGCAGTTCAGGAACTCGCCCCAGCGTCCGGAAGCACATCAAGCGTGGCGATCGCGGCGCCGCCCGCAAGCGCGATTGCACGCAATAAATATCAGATTGCGGGCGCATGCGTGTTTCTCGCGGCAGCCGCATTTGTGGCTTATCACTTCTGGAGCGGATCGAGCGCTCCGAGCGGGCCGGCAAAGATTTCGCAAATCAGCCATTGGGATAAACCGATGGATGGTGCGAGGCTTTCTCCGGACGGCCATGCGGTGGCATTTTCCTCGCTAGTAGCCGGGATTTCGCAAGTGTTCCTGATGCTCAGTTCCGGCGGCGAGCCCCTTCAGCTTACAAGTGACGAAGGGGACAAATCTGTGGATAGCTTCTCCACCGACGGGACTGAGATTTATTACCGTAGGTCCGGCGGACGCGACGAAGTTTGGGCTGTGCCTGCACTCGGCGGCAGTCCCAGCCGAGTGGCTTCCGGCAACTCGTTGGTTCCGTCCCCAGATGGGGCATCGCTCTTTTATCTAAAGTCAGAAAATCGAGGCATCTTTCGCACGAGCCGCGCGGGAACTGCGGAGGAGAGAGTTTACAGTTTTGATGCGAGCACGTTTGCTCCTGCGGAGATCTTGCCATTTCCCGGCGGCAACCACTTACTGGTGCTCACATCCAATCCAATCTTCAGCATTTCCAGCAGCTTCCACGTCTACGATCTGGATGTTTCGGGGCGATCGGCAGTCGACGTGGGTGCGGTGCCGGGATATCCGTTCGACGCTACGTGGGGCGAACCTGGAAAGACGGTGCTGTTCAGCCGCACTGTGAACGGATTAACGAACATTTGGAAGTACGGATTGAAGGACAAAGCGCTGACACAGATGACTTTCGGAACCGGGCCGGATTTTTCGCCGATGCCCGATCCGGGAGGAAAAGGAATTTACTTTGTAAACGGCAAGTACAGCGGATTTCTGACCGCGTACAACGTCCGATCGAAACAGCAGACGGATATCGCGTCCGAAAACGCAACGCAGCCTGCCATTTCGCCGGACGGAAAGCGGCTGATGTATGTCACCGTCCCTGCGAGCGACCGGAACGAGCTTTGGGCGGCGAACATCGACGGCAGCGGCAGGGTGAGACTGGCTACGGGGAAATCGTTAGCGACTGCGAGCTTCGCGCCCGACAGCTTTCATCTCGCATTTTTGGAGGCGGAACCCGAAGCACCCGACAAAATTTATGTCGCGGGCGCGGACGGCAGCGGTCGTCGCGAGCTCACCTGGCCGGTGAAAACAGTTCAAAATGTGATCTGGAGCGCTGACCAAAAAACTATCTACTTGAACGGACAGGAAGCCGGCGCCACGGTGAGCGGGATATGGAGGGAGAGCGCGGACGGCTCAACCCCCGAGAAACTCGTTGAAGGCTGCGGTCTTGTTTTCGTTGCAGCACCCGGCGGACAGTACTTGCTCACGCTGACACCGAGCGGAGAGAAGACAGGAATTTACGAGCTCTCCTTATCCGATCGAAAATGCACTCCGTTGGTGCCCAATGTGGTGACTTTCGGAATCAGGATGGGACGCGATGGGAAGTCTTTTGTGTACGCCGTGCCCGGGCAGCGCGACGTTACCATTTTCCGGCAGCCCTGGAGCGACGGCAAGCTTGCCGGGGCAGCGCAAGTGGCCTTGAAACTTCCGTTTGCTTTTCCTCTGACTTCCGGCGGGAATGCATATGATTTGGCGGACGATCTTTCTAACGTGGTTTATGCGCGGCCTGTCGGGCATGCGGATTTGTATCTTTTGAGCCAGAAATAATTCACGGTTCGTCTTGCTTTCCACAGTCCGATCGTCTTCCTCCGATGCCGAAGCAAGAGCGGTCCGCGGTTGATTGGTGCCCGTGGTGTGACTTGTCGTCGCCGGATGCCGGCAGGGACGCCGGCGCTACCAATGCTTGCGGCATGCTTGACGGGGCGATAGCGGTCGCGGTATAGTGGAATTCCAGTTGCAAATGTGTATCAACTGGCTCAAAGATGCTTTCTGCGCTTCTTGTTGCTCTCCGTGAGGGTGTCGAAGCCGCGCTGGTCGTCGGCATTGTACTCGTTTATTTGAATCGTACGGGAAGGCGGGCGCTGGCGCCTTATGCGTGGATGGGTGTGGGCGCGGCGGTGGCGTGCAGCTTTGTGGCGGCGGTGTTGCTGCAGCGCTGGCAGGTGAATGAGGACGGATTCGAAGGGTTGATGATGATCGTCGCGGCGGTGCTGGTGGTGACGATGATCATCTGGATGAACCGGATCGCGCGGAGTTTGAAGAAGGAGATCGAGCAGCGCGTGGAAGGGTACGCGCAGCGGACTACGCGGGCGGCGGGAATTGGGATCGCGGTTTTTGTATTTACGATGGTGCTGCGCGAGGGGGCTGAGCTGGTTTTGATTTTGCGGGCGGTGGAGCTTTCTAGCGCGGGGATTGAAGTTTGGATCGGGACGGGGATTGGGATTTTGCTGTCGATCTTAGTCGGGTTGTTCTTCTTTCAGGGGACGCTCAAGATTCCTTTGGGGCGATTCTTTGCGGTGACCAGTACGATTTTGATGGTGGTGGCGTTTCAGCTCGGTTTGACGGGCGTGCACGAATTGAGCGAGGCGCGGTGGATCTGGTCGAGCAAGCTCGAGATGGCTACGATCGGGCCGATTGTGCGGAATGAAGTTTTCTTCTTTGTGGTGATTCTGGGAGTGGCGGCACTGGCGGTGCTGCGCGAATGGTTTGCAGCGTCGAAGCCGGGGGATGATTCCGAACTGAATCCTGCGGAGAAGCGGCGGCGGGATTGGGAATTCCGGAAGCAGAGGCGGTGGAGTTTTGCAGCAGCGCTGCTGTGCATCGCGGTGATTTTGATGTTCACGACGGAATTTGTTTATGCGCGGACGGCGGCGGCGCCACCAGCGGCTATGCGGCTCGAAGCTGTGGACGGACGGGTGGAAATTCCGGTGAGCGAGCTGGCGGACTCGAATCTGCATTTTTTTACGGCGGATTCGAAGGGGACGCTGCTGCGGTTTCTCGTAATACGAAAGGGGAATGGCGATTTTGCGGTGGCCCTCGACGCCTGCGAGATTTGCGGCTGGTCGGGTTACCGGCAGGAAGGGCAGAACGTTATTTGCCGGAATTGCGGGGCGGCGATTTACGTGCCTTCGATTGGGCAATCGGGCGGATGCAATCCTGTGGGAGTGAAGGCGCGCGTGGATGCTGGGAAGATTTCGATTGATTTGACGGCGCTGGCGGAGTCGGCGGCGACGGTGCATAAGTGATTGTGCGCTGTGGAAGGATGTGGCGGAAGTGGCGGATGGGTTTACGTGGGCGGGCGCTGCAACCCTTCCTTCGTCAGGGCAAGGCGGCGCCCCTACGGTTTCATCGGTATTTTTTGCGGCACCCCCGAGAGCTGAGTGTGGTCTGAATGTTTGCCCGCCTTGTTGGTGAATCCTTCGTTCGGAATCCGCGGCGGATTTTGCTTGCGGCGGCAGCGTTGGCTGTGGGCATGGCTGTGACTACGGCGACGCTGAGCGTGGCGCTCGACGTCGGAGACCGCTTGGCGCAAGAGTTCCGGAGCCTGGGGGCCAATCTGCTGGTGACGCCGGAGTCGGACACTTTGCCGTTACAGATCGGCGGAGTGGATTACCGGCCGGTGGATGAAGGCGCGTATTTGAACCAGTCGGACCTGGGAAAGCTGAAGACGATTTTCTGGCGGCATAACATCGTGGGATTCACGCCGTTCCTGGATGTGCCGGAGCGAGTGCTGGCCGGGAGCGATTGGGCTGCCGTGAGCGTCATCGGGACGTGGTATGAGCACGACGTGAGCGTGCCGGATGGTTCGAGCTTCCGGACCGGAGCAAAACTGACGCATCCGTGGTGGAAGATTCAGGGCCGCTGGTTCCGGGAAGGCGAGCGCGAGTGCGTGCTCGGCGAAGGACTCGCGGCGCGGCTCTCGGCCGGCAGCGGACCGATTATCGGGAAGAAAATCCAGCTGGAAAACACGGAGAATTTGGACGCGACTGCGGGCGCCCTGCGGCCCTCAATTCCGCTGGTCGTGACGGGAATCGTTTCGACCGGAGATGCGGAAGATAACGCGGTGCTGGTGTCGCTGCCGCTGGCGCAGGAATTGGCGAGGCAGCCAGGAAAATTTCGCAGCCTGTTCGTGAGCGCGTTGACGAAACCGGAGGACGCGTTCTCGGAGCGCGACCCGAGTTCGATGACGCCCGTGGAATACGACCGGTGGTATTGCACGCCGTACATTTCTTCGATCGCGCAGCAAATCGAGCAGGTGCTGCCCGGGTCGGATGCGCGAGCGATCCGGCGCGTGGCGCAGACCGAGGGGCGCGTGCTTTCACGCGTGGGCGGACTTTTGTGGCTGGTGACAATTGCGGCGCTTGCGGCGGCGGGGTTGGCCGTGGCGGCCACATCGGCGGCGACGGTGATCGAGCGGCGGTCGGAAATTGCGCTGATGAAGGCGCTAGGGGCCACGAATGTGATGGTGGGCGGAATTTTTCTGGCGGAGCAGTTTGTGCTGGCGTTTACCGGCGGCGCGAGTCGGATTCGTGCTGGGCACTTTGCTCGCGCGAGTTTTGGGAGAGAGCGTGTTCGGAACGCCGGCTAATTTGCGAATGGTGCTGCTGCCGATTGTGATGGGATTGGCGACAGTGGTGGTGCTGCTCGGTAGCGTGATTCCGCTGCGGCGCGCGGCGCGATTCGAACCGGCGCCGATTTTGAGGGGTGAGTGATGTTCGGGCGGCTTCTATGGCGGCTGATACGGGGGAATCGCGGGCGGCTGGCGGTGGCGCTGCTGGCGATGGCCAGCGGGGCGGCGGTGATTTCGGCGCTCTTTAATATGCAATTTGATGTGCAGCGGAAAATGACGCAGGAATTCCGGTCGCTGGGTGCGAATCTTGTGGTGTCGCGGATCGGAGAGGGCGAGCACGTCCTCGCGAGCGAAGAGGGAATGGAGAGAGCGGCAGCAAATGGCGCGCCTGCAGGGACGATCGGCGTGCCGTATCTTTATGTCGTTGCGCGAACGGATGCGGGGCGAGCGGTGGTTTTGGCGGGGACCTGGCTGGACATGGCGGGGCAATTGAGCCCGACGTGGAAAATTCATGGGTCGTCGATTGCATCGCGCGGGGATCTGACGCAGTGCCTCGCGGGAGAACATGCGGCGCGGGAAATTGGCGTGCAGCAGGGCGGCGCGCTGGAGCTGCACGTTGGCGGGAATGTGATGCATTGCACAGTGGCGGGCGTGATTACGGCGGGAGGAGACGAGGACGACCAGATCTTTGCGAACCTCGCCGCGGTGCGGAATTTGGCGGAACTGAATGGGCGCATTCAATTGATGCAGTTGCGTGTTCCGGGATCGGCGGACCAAATTCAAACGTATGCGGCGCAGATTGAAAAAATTGTGCCGGAATTTCGCGCGCGGCCGATCCGGCAGATTGCGGAGGCGGAAGGAGCGCTGCTGGGGCGCGTACAATTGCTGATTGTGTCGATGGCAGTGCTGATTTTCGTGCTGACCGTGTTGAGCGTGCTGGCAACGATGACGGCGCTGGCGATGGAGCGGCGCGCGGATGTGGGACTGATGAAGGCGTTGGGCGGATCGATTGGGCGGATTGTCGGATTGTTCCTGGCGGAAGTGAGCGTGTTGGGAGCGGTTGGCGGCGTGGTGGGATATCTGATCGGCGCGGGATTGACGATTTGGATTGGGCGGAGCGTGTTCGGCACGACGATTTCGCCGCGGCCGGAAGTGTTGCCGTTGATTGTGGCGTTGATGGTGGCGGTGGCGTTGGCGGGGGCTTTGCCATTGCGGCTTTTGGGGCGCGTGAAGCCCGCGGTGATTTTGCGAGGAGAGTGATGGCGCGGCTGGTTCAAATCGAGGCGCTGACGAAACAGTATGGAGGGGTGCGGGCGCTCGATGGCGTGTCGTTCGACGTGGAGGCGGGCGAGTGGATTGCCATCATGGGGCCTTCGGGATCGGGGAAGACGACGCTGATCAATATTCTCGGAGGGCTGGATACACCGACTTCCGGGCGAGCGATGGTGGAAGACGTGGATGTCGCGCGGCTCGATGAGAATGGGCTTACGCGGTATCGAGCGGATAAAGTCGGATTTATTTTTCAGCAATTTCATCTGGTGCCGTATTTGACGACGCTCGAGAACGTGATGCTGGCGCAGTATTTCCATAGCACGACGGATGAGGGGGAAGCGCGCAAGGCGCTCGAGCGCGTGGGATTGGGGGACCGGCTTACACACGTTCCGGCGCAACTTTCGGGAGGCGAGCAGCAGCGCGTGGCGGTGGCGCGAGCGTTGATCAATCATCCGAAACTGATTTTGGCGGATGAGCCGACGGGAAATTTGGATGAAGAGAACGAGCGGTTGGTGATCGACCTCGTCCGCGAGATGCATACGAGCGGGCATACGATTTTGATGGTGACGCACGATCCATCGATCGCGCAGCTTGCGGACCGGCGAATCGAACTGGCGCACGGGCGATTGGTGCAGGTGACGACTTTCACGGCCGAGGATGAGGAGAGATTCGATCATTTGTTGGAGCAGATTTGGATTTGCGGCGAGGAGGGAGTGCCGGCGCAGCTCGAGCGGGTGCGCTCGCGCGGAGTGATGGATGCGATGCGCATGGTGGGGCGATTGAGCGACCGCGGGCTCGTGGTGGTGGGCGATAGCGTGGTGACTCTGACGCCGCGGGGGGAAAATCGGGCGCGGGACGTGATACGACGGCACCGGTTGGCCGAGAGGTTGTTTACGGATACGTTTGCGATCGTGGGATCCGAGGCGGATACGCAGGCTTGCAAATTCGAGCATATTATCAGTCCGGAGTTGGAGCAGAAGATCTGCACCTTTTTGGGGCATCCGGTTACTTGCCCGCATGGGAATCCGATTCCGGCGGGGACTTGCTGCCCGCGGCACGTGAATTAGGCGGCGATGGTCGCGCATTGCGAAAGAGAGATCCTTCGCTTCGCTCAGGATGACAATTGACTCTATGCGTTGCGCTGGCTGACGAGAAAAATGCCGATACCGATTGATGTCCGGAAGAAGCCGATGGACGTGAAGATTCACGTGTCTACCGGGAAGGGTGTGGACATTACTTGGTCGGACGGGCACGCGAGCCATTACGATTTTCCGTATCTGCGCGATTTGTGTCCTTGCGCGCTTTGCAATGATGAACGCGAGAAGAAGGGGAAGTTTTCGAATGCTACGGGCGGTACGGCCTTGCCGATGTTCAAGCCGAAAGTTACGGCGAAGGGCGCGTCGGCGGTGGGGAGTTATGCGGTGCAGATTCAATTTTCGGATGGGCACACTACCGGTATTTACAGCTTCGAGCATCTGCGGGAGATTTGCCCGTGCGAACGGTGCGCGGCAGAATTTCGTGCCGATTCGGCACACCCGGGCAAGAACTAGCCGCTCCTGCGTTCTTTCCTTTCGCCGATTTTAATAATATAGTCAGTTCCCGCGTCTCAACGGTCCATGGCTTCCAACCCGACTTCCACTGGAAAACCCGCCGGTACGATTCGCCGCTCAGCTCAGGTGATTGTGGCCACGACGGCCATGCTCACGTTTATTTCCTTCTGGCGGGCGGCGGCTGTCGTCCTGAATGACCTCGCTTCGTCGGCTTATTACGCCGGCGGCGAGGCGGAGCAGTTCATCGGGAAGACGGCGCCGTGGTTCATTTTGGCGATCATGGTGTTTTCTTACGCGGTGCGCGCCGTGTATGTCGAGAGCTGCAGCATGTTTGTGCGCGGCGGCGTTTACCGCGTGGTGAAAGAAGCGCTGGGCGGGACGATGGCGAAGATCTCGGTCTCGGCGCTGATGTTTGACTACGTGCTGACGGGGCCGATTAGCGGCGTTTCGGCGGGGCAATATCTTGCGGGGGTGCTGAACGAACTGCTGCCTTACGCGCATATCAATCACCAGTTGGATGCAAATTCGACGGCGGCGTTCTTTGCGATTTTGGTGACGCTGTATTTCTGGTGGCAGAATATCAAGGGGATTCCGGAATCGAGCGACAAGGCGCTGCGCATCATGCAGCTCACGACGGTGATGGTAGTGCTGCTGATCGGGTGGTGCGGCTATACGCTTTGGGTGCGAGGCGGGCATTTGCCGCCGTATCCGACGCCGCAGAACATGAGGCTCGGGAAGAGCGCGATGGGATGGCTT
The DNA here is from genome assembly GCA_963707165.1 of uncultured Acidobacteriota bacterium. Classification (GTDB taxonomy): domain Bacteria; phylum Acidobacteriota; class Terriglobia; order Acidiferrales; family UBA7541; genus Palsa-147. Next base: position 34,925 of record CAVPPO010000006.1, read on the forward strand.
TATGGGAATCACTTCGCGCAGACGTGCACGATGTTGATCGTTTTTGTGGGGCTGGGACATTCCGTGCTGGCGATGAGCGGAGAAGAGACGCTGGCGCAGGTGTATCGCGAAATTGAATACCCCAAGCTGCCGAATCTGAAGAAGACCGGGTTGGTGATTTTTATTTACAGCCTGGTGTTCACGTCGCTCGTGTCGTTCTTCGCCGTGATGATCATTCCGGATTCGGTGCGGTCGCAGTTTTCGGAGAATTTGATCGGCGGGCTGGCGATGCATCTTGTCGGGAAATATCCGATGCTGTTGGCCTTTCACGTTTTTGTCGTGGTGGTCGGCACGCTGATTCTTTCGGGCGCGGTGAATACGGCAATTGTGGGATCGAACGGCGTGCTGAACCGCGTGTCGGAAGATGGCGTGCTGACGGACTGGTTCCGGCACCCGCACCGCCGATTCGGGACGTCGCACCGGATTATCAACATGGTCGTGGCGGGACAGATCATCACGATTCTGGCCAGCCGCGGCGACGTTACGTTTCTTGCGAACTTGTACGCGTTCGGAGTGATATGGAGCTTTGCGCTCAAGGGCGTTTCGGTGCTGGTGCTGCGCTATACGCATCCGCAGGACCGCGATTACCGCGTGCCGCTGAATTTTACGGTAGCAGGAAAAGAGATTCCGCTCGGCCTGGGGATGATCACTTTGGTGTTGGTGGGGATCGCCATCGTGAATCTGTTTACCAAGCCGGAGGCGACGATTGCGGGGATAAGTTTCACCATCGTGCTATTCCTCGTGTTTGAAGTTTCGGAGTACATCGTGCACCGGCGGCAAGTTGGCGCCGGGCGTGTGGAGTTGGATCAATTCAATCTGGCGCAGGAAGGGGATTTGACGCCGGAGTCAGTGGGAGCGCGAGCGGGCAACGTGCTCGTGCCGGTGAGCACTTACTATGCGCTGTATCACCTGGAAGCAGTGCTGAAGCGCGTGCGGCCCACGCAGGACGTGGTGGTGCTGCATGTGCGCATGTTGCGGCGGGCGGCTTCGGGCGAATATGACCTGACGCCAGACCAACTTTTCAGCACCATCGAGCAATTGCTATTCACAAAAGTGCTGTCCATGGCGGAGAAGGAAGGGAAGCCGGTGCGGTTGGCGGTGGCGTCGGCGAACGATCTCTGGGACGGTATTCTGCGCGCGGCGGTGAATTTGCAATCGGCGGCGATTGTGGTGGGGAGCTCGGCGAAGCAGTCGATCAACGAGCAGGCACGGGAAATTGGATTGACGTGGGAGCACATGCCCGAGCCGCGACCGCACGTGGCGCTGGAGATTTTCACGCCGGCCGGCTCGGAGCAGATATTTTATCTTGGGCCGCATGCGCCGCGGCTTACGCCGAAGGAAATCGATCTATTGCATAAGATTTGGCTGAGGCTGAGCGAAAAATTGGGGCATGAGGAGCTGCATCACCACGATATCGTTCATTTTGCGTTGGATGAGCTGGAGCGCGAGCTGGAGATGGGGCAGGAGCAGGACGTGGTAGATCGGCTTCGCAAGCATCTCAGTTACATCAAAGATCACCGGCTCGAAGGCGGCTAGCCCTGCTGAGGGCGGAGCGAACCGACGGCTCCAGCTAGTCCGCGTACCGCGAGAATGGCGCCGGCGATGGCGAGCAGAAGCGGGGCATGACGGGCCGGAACTCGCGCAAGGCTCGCGACCAAAAGTCCGGCGCAGATCAGCGAGCCGGCGCGCAGGCGATCGTACCAGCGAGTGGCTTGCGGGCTTGCGCGCATGCCGGTCCGCGCTCCCCAATAAATCAGCAGCACTCCTAGAAGAAGCCACACCACGGGCCTGTTTGGCGGGTGCAGGCCGTGGGCCAGCGCCAGGACGACGAGCAGAGCGCCGAGAAGAAACACGACGAATTCGTTCAGCAATCGGAACAGCGGCAGAGATGCAGGCATAGATTCGCTCGAGGGCTCCGGCTGCGCGAGATTATCCTCCACGATTCGGGCAGAAGCAATTTCAACGGGCTGACTCGAATCGAATGTGGTCGGTTTCCGCCGGGAGTCGTGCGGATGTTATACTGCTCAACCTTCGCGCTGAATCGCTGCGCTTGGTCACCGAATCTAAAGAGCTGGAATCGAGGAGTTCGATTTGTACAAAGTCATCATTATCGGCAGCGGTTGCGCGGGGTTGACGGCTGCCATCTACGCGGCTCGCGCGGACTTGCAGCCGCTCGTGCTGGATGGGCATGAGCCGGGCGGGCAGCTTTCGCTAACGACAATGGTCGAGAATTTTCCAGGATTTCCCGATGGAATTCTCGGGCCGCAGCTCATTGAGAATTCGCGGAAGCAGGCGGAGCGATTTGGAGCGACGTTTCGGTCGGGCGCGGTGACGAGCGTCGATCTAAGCCGGCGGCCGTTCAAGATTGTGGTGGCGAACGACACAGTCGAATGCGAAACGCTAATTGTGGCTTCGGGCGCATCGGCGCGAACTCTGGGGCTGCCCGCAGAGCGCGAACTGCTCGGGCATGGGCTCTCGACATGTGCTACGTGCGATGGGTTTTTCTTCCGCGACAAAGAGATTGTGGTGGTCGGCGGCGGCGACTCGGCCATGGAAGAGGCGACGTTTCTCACCAAGTTCGCACGACAAGTGACGATCATGCACCGGCGCGATGAATTCCGCGCCTCGAAAATTATGCTGGATCGGGCGCGCGCGAATTCGAAAATCAAATTCCTGACGCCATACGTGATCGAAGATTTGCACGATGTGGAGAAAAAGAATCTCGAATCGATTCGCATTCGCAACTTGAAGACGCAGGAAGTCTCGAAGATGCACACCGACGGCGTCTTTCTGGGTATCGGCCACGATCCGAATACGGCGGTCTTTAAAGGCCAGCTCGACATGGACGAGAACGGCTACCTCATCGTGCATGAGGGCAGCCGGACGAATGTCGAGGGTGTTTTCGCGGCAGGAGACGTACACGATCACATTTACCGCCAGGCGATCACTGCGGCGGGGGCCGGCTGCATGGCCGCGATTGACGCGGGGAAGTTCCTCACCGAGCACAAGGCCTAGCGAATTGGCGCGCTCGCGTGCATAATCGCGTTCGCATGCTCACCTACCGGCGTAGTTCCCGGCCTCTGCGATACCAGCCCTGATGCTGCGGACCATCCTCCTCAAATTATCGGAAAACAAGCGGCTCGCACAGTGGTCCATGAAAAATGGCGTGAGCCGGCGCGTGGCGCAACGATTTGTGGCCGGTGAGAAGCTGGATGATGCCGTTGCCGCGGCGCGAGCTTTGAATTCGGCTGGGTTCCCGGTGTCGCTGGATATTCTTGGAGAGCACGTCCTCGATCGCGACGGTGCGGTGCGCGCTGCCGACACTTATGTTGCGATGTTTGATCGCATCGCCGCGGAGAAGTTGGACGGCAATGTCTCGTTGAAATTGACGCAGCTGGGGCTCGATCTGTATCCGGAGGTTTGCGAAGCGTCCGTGTTGCGGATTGCAGAATGCGCGGCGCGCCATCGGAACTTTGTGCGCGTGGATATGGAAGGCTCGGCTTATGCGCAGCGCACGGTGGACCTTGTGCGGCGCGTCAGGGCGAAGACCGACGCGGTGGGGACGGTGATTCAGTCGTATCTTTTCCGCAGCGAGCAGGACGTGCGGGATTTAATCGCTGCGCAATGCCGCATCCGGCTGGTGAAGGGAGCGTATAAAGAGCCGCCCGAGATTGCATTTCCGGCAAAAGCGGATGTGGATGCGAATTTTGCGAAATTGATGGAGATCATGCTGCCGAGCGGAATTTATCACGCGATCGCAACGCACGATCCGCGATTGATCGATGCGACGAAGAAATTCTCTGCCGCGCAGGGCATTGGCAAAGAGAAATTCGAATTTCAGATGCTTTATGGCATCCGGACGGATTTGCAGAGAGGTTTGCTGAAAGAGGGCTATCGCGTGCGCGTTTATGTGCCGTTTGGGACGGATTGGTATCCGTATTTCATGCGGCGACTGGCGGAGCGGCCGGCGAATTTAACTTTCTTCCTTCGTAATTTTTTCCGCTGATTGAAAGCCTTACATTTGAAGAGAGAACGCGGGGCGCGGATTTGGGTGCGGATCCGTGTCGTTACGCACGGTCGAAAAGTCAGGCCGAACACCGGGAGGGTCTGAAACCCTCCCCTACGGGTGCCGCAATTTCATTCGTGGACTGAGTCGGGCGTCGTTAAATTTTTTGGGCGACAGTGACGCCGTCGCGTAGCGGGACGATTACCGGGTAGAGCGTGGGCTTGGCGTAGGTTCGGCGATTAAATTCCTGGATCGTGCGGGTGCTGGCGTCTCCTGAACGGCCGACGACCCGGCCGTACCACAGCGTGTTATCCGTTACCAGCAAGCCGCCGCGGCGCAGTTTGGGGAGAGCTACGTTGAGCGCGGCGATGTATTGCGGCTTATTGACATCGATCAGGATGATGTCGAACTTGCCGGAAACTTTTTCGAGACTCTTCAGGGCATCGCCAACCATCACTGTGATGCGCCGTTCCAGGCCGGCGCGCTGAAAGTATTCGCGGGCGCGGCGGGCGTTCGATGCGTCGCCATCGGTGTAATAAACGTGTCCCCGCGGCCCCACGGCGCGAGCCCACCAGATCGTGGAATAGCCAATGGCCGAGCCCATTTCAAAGACCCGCTCCGCACCGGAAATCTTGGCGAGAAGATAGAGGAGGCGGCCGCAAGCGGGGCCGATGATGGGGATGTCGCGGCGGCGCGCGAGTTTTTCCATTTCAGCGAGGAGCGAGTCGCGCTTGGGGAGAAGATCGTCTAGATATTTTTCAATTTTGGGGTTGAGGATTGCACCGGTCATTTGGGATCTCCCTTGGGTCTTTGATTTGGAAACATTGAGTACAAGCATTCACCGCCCAGGAGGATTTCTCATGCGAGGAATTCGCCGGGCTTGAGGGCGTGGATTTCCAGGCCGGCGATATCTTGCGTCAGTTCGCGCAACCGCTCCGGGGTACCGGTCAGCGCAGGGAAAGTTCCGTAGTGCATCGGAACGACGTGTTTGACGTTGAGCAGCCGGATGGCGAGAGCAGCTTCGCGCGGGCCCATGGTGTAGAGATCGCCGATCGGGAGCAGAGCGAGTTCCGGGGCGTAAAGTTCGCCAATGATTTTCATGTCGCCGAAGACGGCGGTGTCTCCCGCATGATAAACGGTCAGGCCCCCGGGGAATTTCACGACATAACCGGCAGGATCACCCGCGTAAATCATCTTGCCGTCATCCTGAATGCCGCTGGAATGGAAGGCATGGACCATGGTGACTTCGATTTCGCCGACGGTTTGCGTGCCACCCTTGTTCATGCCGTGAACTTTGCCGACACCCTTTGATCCGAGCCATATGCCGATTTCGTGGATGGCGATGATGTCGGGATTGAATTGCTTGCCGAGGGCGACGGCGTCGGCCATGTGATCCGAGTGACCGTGCGAGATGAGCATGATGTCGAGGGCGGAGAGTTTCTTGAGCGAATCGGGGCAGGCGGGATTCGTTGTGAGCCACGGGTCGAACAGAACTACCTTGCCCGAAGGCGTAGTGACCTGAAATGTTGCGTGGCCGAGCCACGTGAGCCGGTTTCCGCGCATGCGAAGCATCACTGCTCCTGGGCGCTTGCGAAGGAGGCCGGCGATGGCCGGTTGAATCCATCGAAGCGCGTTCAATGGCGGCTGCCCGGATGGTGCAACCACCTGTTCGATGCTGGGATTCTAGTTCCGGTGCATTCTAGCCGGTCGCGCAAGTGGACTTCAACGGATGTATGAGAGGGGCTGAGCCGCCGCGACGGCGGTCCTTGTGCACCGCGCGGATTGGTGATATAAAAAATTTGAGTAGTTTACCTAGCTTAACTGGTTGAGAACGCTCAGAGCTGTTCTTCAGAGGAGACGCCCTAATGGCTTATGTAATCGCCGAACCATGTATCGGGACAAAGGACACCGCTTGCGTGGACGTGTGTCCGGTGGATTGCATCCACCCGCGCAAAGATGAGCCGGAGTTCGCGAATGAGAAAATGCTCTACATCAGTCCCGACGAATGTATCGATTGTGGCGCGTGCGTCCCGGTTTGCCCGGTGACGGCTATCTTCGCGCTTGAGGATTTGCCGGAGAAGTGGAATAGCTTCACGCCTATCAACGCGGATTGGTACAAGAACAAGAAGGCGTAACTTGGCTCCAGTGCGCCGGATGCGGCGCCAGGGATTTCGGGAAGAATCTTGCGGCGGGTCAATCGGCCCGCCGCTTTTTATTGGTGGACGGGTGAGATCGAGCCTGATGTAGGGAACGGTGATGGAAATTCGCATCGAGCTGCCGGGCGTGACCCTGGGCGTGCTGGAGATTGACGGCGTGTCGACTGGCCCGGCGGACGGAGCGCTGGCCGAGGAGATGCGGCTTGTCTGCGAGAGAATTCAGCGGCAGTTTACGCCGGAGCAGGTGATGGAGCTCGACGCAGTCCGCGCGGTGCGCGTGATGTTCCGTACTTGGGGGATCGATCCGGCGCGCTACCGGCCGTCGTCCGAAGCGCTATTGCGGCGGGTGGCGCAGGGCAAGGGGCTCTACCGCGTTTCGAACGTCGTGGATGCTGGCAATCTTGGCTCGCTCGAGACGGGCTGGCCGTACGGTATTTACAATCGGGCGCTGGTTTCTCCGCCGGCGGCATTTCGCGAGGGCGCTCAGAGCGAGACATACGAGGGCATCGGAAAGCAGACCTGGCATCTGGCGGGCCGGCCCGTTCTTGCGGATGCGCTTGGGGCGTTCGGGAGCCCGATCAGCGACTCGACGCGCACGATGGTGACTGAGGCAGCCCGCGATATTCTGGCGGTGATCTATGCTCCCGCGAGCGCTCCTCAGGCGAAGATCGAGCAAGCGCTCGGAAATCTCTCGCGCCGACTCGGCGATTCAGCGAAAGGTCGCGATGCGCGCACTGTGATCGTGACCACGACACAGAGCACAACTCGCCGGGCTGCGACCTGAAATTCACATTTTCGTGCGGACGATTGGATGGAAGCACAAGAAGTTCGGATGCACGACAATTCCTTCAAGTCACGGTATCCTTAATGCGGAGCGCCAGGATCGCCCGTGCCGAAATTCCAGTTCGTTCTTCTGATTCACGGCCATCAACCCGTCGGAAACTTCGACAACGTCATCGAGCAGGCCTACGCGCATTCCTATCTTCCCTTCGTTCAATTGCTTGAGAAGCATCCGAAGATTCGGATCGGCCTGCATTTTTCCGGCTGCTTGCTCGAGTGGATCGAGAAGGCGCACCCGGAGTATTTCGAACTGCTGCGCTCGCTGACTGCACGCGCACAAGTGGAGATGGTTGGTGGCGGCTTTTACGAGCCGATTCTGATTTCGATTCCGCCGGAGGATCGCCGCGAGCAAATCGACCGGCTTGGAGATTACATTGAGAAACATTTTGGGCAGCGGCCGCGCGGGGGGTGGTTGACGGAGCGCGTTTGGGAGCCACAACTTCCTTCGACGCTTGCAGCGGCGGGAATTCAGTACACGCTGGTGGATGACAATCAGTTTCTGAGCGCGGGATTCGAGCCTTCCCAGCTCCGTGGGGCGTTCGTCGCTGAGGACATGGGCGCCTGCGTACATCTCATTCCCGGCTTGAAGCTGCTCCGCTATCTGATTCCCTATCGCGACCCGAGCGAGACCGTCGGCTTTCTTCGCACCGCCGCCGCCGAACATCCTGGCGGATTCATCGCCATGGGCGATGATTGCGAGAAATTCGGCGTTTGGCCGGGGACTTATGAACATTGCTATCGCGACGGATGGATCGAGCGTTTTTATGCGGCACTTGAGCGCGAGCACGAATGGCTCGAGATGGCTACGCCGGGCGATGCCGTAGCCTCGCACGTACCGCTGGGGCGGGCCGATCTTCCGGCGGCGTCATATACTGAAATGATGGAATGGGCGTTGCCCACCCCCGCGCGCCTGCGATTTGAAGGAATCGAGAAAGAGTTTGTGTCGCGGCCCGACATGCAGCCGTTCTTGCGCGGCGGGATCTGGCGGAGTTTCATGGCCAAGTATCCCGAAGCGAATCTGTTGCAGAAAAAGATGCTGCATGTCTCGGCGAAAATCCGCCGGCTGGCCTTGAGTCGGCGTCGCGGGAACGCTTTCCATGCAGCGCGCGAAAGGGCCGAATCGCTCATGCTTCGCGCGCAATGCAACGATCCCTATTGGCACGGCGTTTTCGGCGGAGTCTACTCGCCGCATCTCCGCACCGCGCCATGGCGCGCGCTGGCGGAGGCAGAAGCAATTGCAGATGGCCTGACGCATCGTGACGCGTTCTGGACCGAGTCGAAGAGTTGCGATTATGACGCCGACGGGCTCGAGGAGATTTGCTTCACGTCCGGCACGTATTCGGCGGTGTTGTGTCCGGCGGATGGCGCGACGATTTGCGCGCTGGATTTCCGGCCGTCGAACGTGACGTTGATCAATTCGATTGCCCGACGAGTGGAGGCTTATCATTCGCGATTGAAGAATCTCGCATCCGGGGGCGCGCAGGGCGCCGTCTCGATTCACGAGCAGATGCGGGCGAAAGAACCGGGACTTGAAAAGCTGCTGCGCTACGACCGCTGGGCTCGCCATTGTTTCCGGACGCTTGTGTTTCCAGCAAACCAATCGTTTGCTGACTACGAGCAACTCCGTTTGGATGCGTTGCCGGGAATCGCTGCGGGAACCTATGCCGCCAGCGAATTAAGCGAGACGAGCGTCACGCTCTGCCACAAGGCGGCGAACGGCTGGCATACACGAAAGAAAATTTCATTCTCGCCGCGGGATGGTGTCTTTGAGCTTTCGGGAAACCTCGAACTTTCGGGCACGGCGCCCGCTACGGTGCAGGTCGGGATCGAAATGGTGCTGAACTTTCTTGCGCCGAACGAAGCGGATCGATATATCGAGGCCGGTGGCGAGCGGCACCCATTGCGATGGAGCGCGAGCGTGTCGGGCAGTGAGCTGCGCGTCGTCGATCTCTACCAGAATGCAGCCGTGACGTTATCGGCGCCCGGAGCGCGAGAGTTCTGGGTTTCGCCAATCGAAACCGTTTCCGATTCGGAGGACGGCTTCGAGCGTGTCTACCAGGGCTCGCAGATTCTCGCGGTGTGGCCCGCAGAGATCAAGGCCGGCGACACGTGGCGCGGCGGGCTTTCGCTGAAAGTGGATCGTGCGCGCTGACGCAGCGCTGTAGTTGCCGCGAGCCGCAGGCGTTTGTTACAGTGCTGCGTTGGAGGTCGCCCATGGCAGTTTCCCCGGAACTTCTTGAAATTCTGGCGTGCCCCGTGTGCATTGCGCCGGTCAAGCTGACCGACGACAAGCAAGGCCTGCGCTGTGAGAAGTGCCGGCGAGTCTATCCCATCCGCAATGACATCCCCGTGATGCTCGTGGACGAAGCGCGCATTGAATCCGCGTGAGCCGGCTTCGCTGCTGCCCGGTCTGCCGCCGGGCGCTGAAATTTTGATTATTCGGTTGCGATCGCTGGGCGATGTGGTGTTGCTTACGCCTGCGCTTGCGGCGGTGCATGCGTGGCGCCCCGACTTGCGGCTTTCGGTGCTCGTTGAGCCGGCATGGCGCGCGGTGCTGGAGGGGAATCCGGCGGTCTCGGAGATTTTAATTGCGCGGGGATTTGCTGCCACGGCGTTGGCGCTGCGCCGGAAGAGGTTTCCGATCGTATTCAATCAGCACGGCGGACCCAGGAGCGCATTTCTCACCGCCGCGACTGGCGCGGCGGCGCGCGTTTGCTGGAAGGGCAAGCAGTTTGATTTTCTGTACAACGTGCTCGCGCCGGACGCTGTCGAGTTTTACGGCACGCTGCAGGTGCACACCGTCGAGCAACGGATGACGCAGTTTTATTGGACCGGGCTGCCGCGCGAGCCGATTCCGCGCGCGCGAGGTGTTTCCGCAGGCCGATGCGCGGAAGAGGATTGGCGAAATTTTGACCGCGCGCGGGATTGCGGCAGACGAACCTTACGCGGTGATTCAGCCGGGCGGCCGATATTTTACGAAACGCTGGGCAATCGAGCATTTTGCCGAGCTGGCGCGATGGTTGATGAAGTCGCGCGGGATTCGGCCCGTTGTGATTCTGGGCCCGGGCGAGCGGGAGATGGCCGCGGCAATCAGCGAGCGGTTTGGCGAGCGGCAGCTGTCGTGCTTGAGTCGCTCGACCTGCGGCTGTTAATCGCGTTGATCGCCGGAGCGCGAATGTTCGTGGGCAACGATGCCGGGCCGGCGCATCTCGCAGCGGCCGCCGGTACGCCCGCGGCGATCATTTTTGGATCGAGCAGTTCGGTGCACTGGCGGCCTTGGAAAGTGGAGCACCGCGTGGTGCAGAATGATTTTCCCTGCAATCCGTGCAAGGGTGACCGGTGCTACGCATTCGATGAGCCGAAATGCATCCTCTCGATTTCGTTCGAGCAAGTTCGCGACGCGTGCGAGGCGTTGCTCGCGGGCACGGATCGCGGCGCGCCGGCAGACGGGCGAGCGCCAGTGAAGATTGAAGGCATCCGGACGAACTGAAATGGCAGCCACATCGAAAAACGAAATCTCATTGGGCCGCCTGGAATCGCTGATCAAGCGATTTCGAGGGCGGCGCGTCGCGGTAGTTGGCGACTGGATGCTCGATCGCTACATTTGGGGCACGGCGACGCGGCTTTCGCCCGAGGCCGCGGTGCCGATTGTGGATTACACGAAAGAAAGCGAATGTCTTGGTGGAGCAGGAAATGTGGCCGCAAATCTTGCCGCTCTCGGCGCGCGCGTTCAAGCTTTTGGCGCGACCGGCGATGATGAAGCCGGGCAAGCACTCCGGGGCTGCTTGCGCGAATGGAAGCTTGAAGGGAAGGGAATTATTGCCGATAGCCGCCGTCCGACCACTCTGAAGACGCGAATCATTGCGCGGAACCAGCAGATTGTGCGTGTGGACCGTGAATCGCGCGAGCCGCTTCACGCGGATGTCGAGAAGAAGCTCGCCGGCTTGGTCATCGGCTCTCTTGCGAATCTCGATGCCGTGATTGTCTCCGACTACGATAAAGGTGTCGTGACCGATGGCTTGGTGGATCGAGTTCTTTCCGCCTGCGCAAAAAAGAGAATTCCGGCGCTGGTGAAGCCGAAGTGGTCGCGGCTGCCGATATATCGCGGAGCGGCGGCTATCGTATGCAATCGCAAGGAAGCGGAATTTCTGGTGACCCGTTCGCTGCGTGATGAATCCGCGATTGAAGATGCGGGCCGCAGGCTGCTGGCGCACTTCGGCTGTCCTTCGGTAGTTATCACGCGCGGTGAGCAGGGAATGAGTGTCTTCGAAGAAGAGTCTCGAGGCGTGTTCCACATTCCGGCCACGAGCCTCGAGCAGCCGATCGGATCTCATGGCGCCACGCAGCCGCAGCAGGGACGACAGGTCTTCGATGTCACCGGAGCGGGCGATACCGTGCTCGCCACGTTGGCGCTCGCGGTGGCCGCGGGTGGCTCGATTCGCGAAAGCGCCATTCTCGGGAATGCCGCTGCGGGTGTTGTGGTCAGCAAGCTTGGAACCGCGACGCTCTCTCCCGCCGAATTGCATGCCGCAGTTCGCGAACTTCCGCTGAAGGCGCGCGGAGGGCGGTAGCGGTGCGCGCTGCCGATCCGCGCGAATCTCCCGACCGCAAATCGGAATGGATATCGGCGGCGCGATACGCGCTGGCGTGGATCGTGCCGGCGGTGTTCTGCATCCTCGTAAAATTTCTGATCCTGGGAAATGGGCGCGGATTTCGCGTCGTCGCACGCTTCCTGGGGCGATCGGAGGGACCGGGCAATCCAGGGACTCACGATCGCCGAGCGGCTCACTTTTTTTCGCAGCGAAATCCTTTGGCTCTTCATCATTGTGCCGCTAGTGCTCGTCTTGGTGATGCGAGTTCTGAATCGGCCGTCGCGAATCGTCTTGGCCGCGCTTCTTTCCGTCGAGCGCCTCGCTGATCGTCTTCGTGCAGGCTCGTTCGCTCGAAGAGATGGGCGACTTCGTCTCCTTCGCGATGCTTCGAATCGGCCTCACCTGGGGCATCCACGATCCCGGCGCAAACAAGGCGTATCTGCTCGGACGCGAGTTTTACACACTGATCGGCGGCTTCGCGCTGATCGCCGCGATCTTAGTCTGGGCCGCGCGATCGAGAGGCACGCGGAACAGCATCGTCGCGATCGTGGAAAATATGGCGGGCCAGCGGGGCAGCGTACTTTGCGGCAGTCGCTCTTCTGGCGGGACTGGCGTGGTGGCCGCTGATGGCCGCAACGCCCTTCCATGCAAACATTCTCGCGCGATCGATCGCGTCTCTGTGGGCGACGGAGACGATGGACACGCGCGAGTTCGAAGGGCTGTCGACGTCCGCGCTCGCCGATCGCTACCGCGAAATGGTCGCATCGCCCGCGCCAAGCGTCGACCCGCGTTACTTCGGTGCCATGCGCGGCGGGAACCTCATCATCTTTGTGCTCGAGACGACGCCCGAGCGATTCCTTCCCTCCAACGATTCGCTGGATGAATTCCCGACGCTCAAGCGGCTCGAGGCCAATTCTTTTATCGCCGAGCAGCATTTCACGACCTACCCGTACACGAATCCAGCGTTGTTCTCCGTCTTTGCATCATGCTATCCCTCGGACGGCACGTCGAGCTTCGGCGAACAACATCCGGATGTGAAAGTACCCGGCCTCGTGACGGCGCTCGAAGCGGCCGGCTACCAGACGGGAATTTATCTCCCGGCGGCGTTGCACGGCGACGCCGATCGCATGACGTTTCGTTCCTTCGGATTCGAGCGCGCGGTGACGCCCGATGCGGCACAGTTGCGGCCTTTCTGGCCCGCAGATCTTTCGCCGGATTGGAAGGCGGAGCGAGTTGCGCGGGATCGCGCGGCGTTGACCCTAGCCAAAGCCGACATCGATCGATGGCTCTCTGCGCAGCAGCCGTTCGCCATCGCCATCGCGCCTCAGATTGCGCACTTGCCGTGGCCGGACAAGCTGCCCGACGACACGGCCGTGGATATCCGGACGCGCGGCCGAGCGATCCTTGCGATTGAGGATGCATGGCTCGCTGAACTGACGCACGTTCTCGAGGAACACCATCAACTCGAGAACACAATTATCGCGGTGTTCGGAGATCACGGAATTCGCACGCGGCACGAGGATCCGAACTTCGTCGGCGGATCGCTCGATGAGTATTCGTTCCACGTTCCCTTGCGGATTTATGCGGCCAGGGCGCTCGCGTCGCCCGCGAGAATTACCTGGCTGACATCTCATATCGACATCGCGCCGACGTTGCTCGATCTGCTCGGTGTGCAGCGCTCGCGGGAATTGGAAGAGGGCACGCCGATCTGGGATCCTAAAATTGCCAACCGCACGACGTTTTTTCTCGCGCGGCAGGCTTTCGGCGCCGACGGCTACCGTTCGGGCGACCGCTTTTATATGTGGAATCAAATTTCAGACACGGTTTCCGTGAGCACGCAGCCGCACTTCGAACCGGGGAATGTGCTGCTGCGGGATTCCTCGGAATCGCGCGAAGTCATCGCGCGGATTCGCCGTCAGGTGGCGTTTGGGCAAGTGTGGCTGGAAAAGCTGAGTGAAACGAAGTCCGCCGCGCACCAATAGTGCGCGCCATCGCGCTCTCTAAAGTTTCAAGGCTGAAAAGCGATTGACTGATCGCTGAATTCGACAATAAGCCGGACTTCCTTGGTCTTGCTCTGCTTGATGCCGTCATTAGCGTCGGGAAACGGCGAATACGGGCTTACGTCAACCACAATGAGCACGCCGGAACCACTCTTCGGCAGGCGTTCGGCATCTTCGTAATGGTAACTGCGGACCGGGCCGTAGAAGCCGCTCGGCCCCCAATCTTCGAGAAAATCCTGATACGTATACGTGGCCGAAGGTCTTCCACAGCTTGTAGGCCTCTTCCATCTGTCCGGCGACGACTGCATTCAAGAAACGTCGTGCGGTGATTTTTTCTTGGTGGAAGCGGAGCATCCACCAAATTCCTCCCGCGACGAGAGCGAGGAATACCAGTGTGGTGATTAGATAGCGCAGCATCTTTGATTGCCGGATGCTCACTGGTCGTATCGAATAAGTCCCACGAGTTCCTCCGAATCAGAGCTGCCGCTTGAAAAGCGCGAAACATCCGAGCGATCATGAGCGCGGCGAATCCACTCAAAGCTAACACGTCCACGTAAATCCCTTCAATGCCGGTGGACTTCAAGGTCAGATTCCGCAGCGCGTGAACCGTGTAGGTGAATGGATCGATGACTGCGATCCAGCGCAGCCACCACGGAAACGCTGCGATGGGATAAACGGCGCCGGATGGGAAAAATAGCAGTGTATTGAGTACGCCGAAAATCGCGCGCGGGACGAGCGGATCGTCCACGCGCACCATCAGGAGAAACATGAAACTGATCATCGCCGTCGAAGCGATCGGCGATCACCAAAACGAGATAGAACAGCCGCACGGGATTCCAAATGCCGGTGATGCCCGCGATGAGAGAGCCCGTGATCGTCAGCGCCATTCCCGCCATGATTCCTTTGAGCGTTCCGGCGCCGATCAGTCCGAGAACGAGTTCGGACTTTGCTGATCGGCGTCACAAGATAGCCTTCGTGCAAGCCGCGCGACTTGTCGTCGATGAACGTGATGCCGCCGCCGATCATCGCCACAACGAAAATACACAGCGACACGGAGCCGGCAAGCAGGTACTTGATATATTCGATGTACGGGTACATTTCGACGACATCGAGCTCGACCTGGCCGTGCAGTCGCGAGGCGATCGCCGGCGAATTCATCTGGTCGACCATCTGCTGCACGCGCTGCGAGAGCTCGCTCGAAATAAATTGGTCGGTATTGTCTTCGGCGAGGGCGATTTTGCGGGCGATCCTGCTGGTAGAACGCGGCGCGAAAAATCGTGGGGGATCGAAATCACGCCGCGGACGAATCCAGCTTTCAAATCATCGAGCGCGTCGCGGCAGCGAATTGTAATCGCGGACGGTGAATGTCTGCGGGCCTTCCCCGATTCCCGCGATCATTTCTTTGATTTGCCGCGATTCGGCGGTGCGGTCCTGATCCACCACCGCTACGGTGACGCCTTTGATGTGCCCGCCAAAGGCGTATCCGAGCACGACGAGCTGCAGCAGCGGGAAGACCATCGAGGCCATCATCTGCGCGGGGCTGCGCAGGAATTTGCGCATGTCCCGCTCGATGAGCGCTGAGACGCGATAGAGTTTCATTCCTGTTTGTCCCCGGCCGTTCGCGATGTGTCTCATCGTTGCTGATACAAATGCCCAACGTCGTAGTGGGCGCCGGCTGCGGCGGCATCGCGCAATTCGCGGCCGGTGAAATGCAGAAAGACATCGTCGAGCGTCGTGCCTTGTACCGTTACTCTGTGCACGGTGACGCCACGCGCCCTTGCGAGATCCATCAGCCCCGCGACCGTGGCTGGACCGTCGTTCGAGGAGATGTGCACCACGTGATCGTGCTGGCTTACGCTGGCGGCGTGAGACAACTTCTCGAGTTGCGCGAGCCAGTCCGGCGGAGCATTCGCGAATTCAGCCTCCACGGTGTCGGTCCCCGGAATGCTGTCTTTCAGATTCACCGGCGTATCGAGCGCCGCGAGGCGCGCCGTGATCGACAATGGCGATGCGGTCGCAGAGCTTGTCGGCCTCGTCCATGTAATGCGTCGTCAGCACGATGGTCAGCTTCGATTGCTCGCGCAGGCGCCGAATCATCTCCCAGACGTTGGTGCGCGAAACAGGATCGAGTCCCGTCGTCGGTTCGTCGAGGAAAAGAATTTTCGGCGAATGGACCAGCCCTCGTGCGATTTCAAGTCTCCGCCGCATGCCTCCGGAGAAATTGCGCACGAACGTCTTGCCGAATTTCGAAAGGTCCACTTCTTCAAGAAGGCGCGCGACAAGTTCGCGCCGCTCCGCCGCAGGCACGCCGAAGAGCTTCGCGTGCAAGAGCATATTTTCTTCGGCCGTTAGTTCCGGGTCCGAAGTCAGTGCTTGGGGAATCACGCCGATCACCAGGCGCACTCCATCGGCGTCCTTCACGATGTCGTGGCCGGCGATTCGCGCCGTGCCGGAGGTGGGAGGCGTCAGAGTCGTCAGCATGCGGATCAAAGTGGTTTTGCCCGCGCCGTTCGGTCCGAGCAGCCCGAAAAGCTCGCGCTCGCCCACTGAAAAGCTGATGTCGTCTACGGCCACCAACTCGCCGAACTTTTTCACGAGGTGTTCGGCGACGATCGAGTTTCCGTTTGAGTTGTTGGGTGTGTCGGTCATGTCTCGAGTTTTCTGGCCGCGTTAGAGCCGCGCGAACCAGCTTCGTTTCGGCTGCGGGAGCAGGACAGTGGCGGTCATCCCGGTGAATAAGCGGCGGTTGGAATTCGGCACGGCCACTTTAATGGCGAAAGTCTTGATGTCGCGCTTTGTGCGGCTGACGTCGCGTTGCGTGGCGAAGTCGCTCTCAACGCCCTTGAAGAAAACCTTGCCTTCGATCTCGTCGCCCGACGGGAGTTGAACCTTCATGGTGTCGCCGAAACGGATATCGTCGATGTAGCTTTCCTCAACGTCGGCGCGCACCCAAAGGTGATCGACATCCACGACCACGACGATCGGTCCGCCCTGCGCGATCATTTCGCCTTGTAAGGCAACGCGCACGGAAACGATTCCGTCGAGCGGCGAATAAATCTTGGTGTAGCCCAACTGTGTTGCAGCTTGGTCGCGCAGCGCCTTTGCCTGCTGCACTTGCGCGCGCGTTGAAGCGAGATCGGCTTGCTGTACGTTCACCTGTTTGCGATTCGCCTCGGCGACGGCCAGCGCCGCTTGTTGTGCCTTTACCAGATCTCCGAGCGATTGCACGTTGGCTCGCGCGGCCTTGAGCGTGGACTCGGCCGTATCGCGATCCTGCGCCGTGCTGACGCCGGACTCGAATAGCCCAATGGCGCGCTTATAGTTCACTTCATCGAGTTCGAGCGTTGCGCGGGCCTGCTCGAGCTGCGCGCGCGCAGAAGTCAGCATCGCCTGCGCCTGATTCAACGCCGCGGCGGTCTGCTCGTCCGTCCAGCCGAGCGTTTGCGAGGACTGATTGACCTTCGCTTCCAGGCTTCCAATGTTGGCGTCGTCCTGTGCGAGCGCAGCCTGCAACTCGGTAGGATCGAGCTCTGCGATCAATTGGCCTTTCTTTACTTCGGAGCCTTCATCCACCGTCAACTTGATCATTCGCCCGGCGATTTGCGGGCTGATGATCACCTCGTTGCCGTCCACGACTCCGATTAGAGGAATGCTGCTTCCGTGCGGCGTAAAAGCGAAAAACACCACCACCGAAATAATCACCACCGCGCCGAAGATTATGAAAAACTTTTTCCCGGTCATGGCCGCCTCGTCTGGGGTTGCAACAGACCGTGCATGAGCAGGTCGAGCAGTGCCTTCTTTCGTTCCGCCAGGGGTTTGGCTGCGATGGCGTCGCCGTCAGACAATTGCGGAAATCGCCGCGCCGCCACGAAATAGAAAATCGTCATACCTAGCAGCGAGAAAACGGCATGCCGCGCATCCACTCGCCGGAATTCTCCCGCTTTCACTCCTGCTTCGATCGTTTTCTGCAGCGTCGCTTGGAACGGCCCGAGAAACTCGCGGAAAATCCACTCGAAGCTGGGGCTGGATTCCATCGCTTCGCGCTGAACCAGGCGCGGATAATTTGGATGGCTTCCGAGAAAATCCATGTAGCCGAGCAGCAGATTTTCAAGGCGCCGGCGCGGCGAAGCCTTCGAGACCGCCAGCTCGTCGAACAACACGCGCAATTGCCGTAACAGATTTCCGAGAACGGCGCGGTGCAGCCGGCGCTTGTCGCCAAAGTAATAAAACAGCATCGCCTTATTGGCGTGCGCCGCTGCTGCGATCTCGTCGGTGCGCGCGCCGGCCAGCCCTTGCGCCGCGAAATGATTTTCGGCAGCGGCGAGAATGCGTCTCGCCGTTTCCGGGTTCTCTACTCGTTTTCGTCCGCGTCGCATTTCAAGAATTCCTATCGCTCCGGGCGCGCCGTCACTGATTGACTCGCTTCATGGCCGCTTCCGGATAGCGCAAGCCCGCCGCTGCGCCGGCAGGAAAAAGCTCGGCGATTCTTGCCAAATCAGCGCGGCCCAGCGAAATTTCGAGCGCGCCGAGATTCTCTTCCAGCCGGTCAATGAGCTTCGTTCCTGGAATCGGCACGACGTCGTCGCCCTGCGCCAGCACCCAGGCCAGGGCGGCTTGCGACGGCTTACATTTCTTCTCGCGAGCAACTTGCTCGATGCGGTCCACCAACTGCAGATTGCGTTCGAAGTTATCGCCCGAGAATCGCGGATGATTCTGGCGAAAATCTCCAGGAGGGAAATCCGCCACCCTGCGAAATCGGCCGGTGAGAATCCCGCGTCCCAGCGGGCTGTAAGCAACAAATCCAATTCCGAGTTCGCGGCAAGTCGTGAGGATTTCGCCTTCGGGGTCGCGCGTCCACAGCGAGTATTCTGTTTGCAGCGCCGTGATCGGATACACGGCATGAGCGCGGCGAATCGTGTGGGGCCCAGCTTCAGACAGCCCCAGATAGCGAACCTTTCCTTGCTTAATGAGCCGGGCCATTGCACCCACCGTTTCCTCGATTGGCACGTCCGAATCGACGCGATGCTGGTAGTACAAGTCGATAGTTGCGATCTTCAATCGGCGCAGGCTCGCCTCGCAGGATTTCTGCACGTATTCGGGCCGGCCGTTCACGCCGAGGAACGCGCCTTCAGGCGAACGGACGTTGCCAAACTTCGTCGCGACGATTACCCGATTGCGCCGGTCCGCAATCGCCTTGCCCACCAACTCCTCGTTCCGCCCGATACCGTAAATATCGGCGGTGTCGATAAATGTCACGCCCAGATCGACGGCGCGGTGCAGGGTAGCGATAGACTGCGGATCATCCGGCGGACCATAAAACTCGGACATGCCCATGCACCCGAGTCCCAGCGAGGAAACAACGAGCGAGCTATTTCCCAGGCGCCGGTAGCTCATTTCTTGAAATGTCATCGTAGGGTCCTGTTTCTCCAGCCGATCAGCGCGAGGGGCGCTTCCTGCGGCAAGCGGATATCTTCAACTAACTGGTTAGTTTAATCGAGAGCGGCATTACTGTCAAGCGCCGCACGCGGCTCTCGTCAGCGATTCGGAAAGCAAAGGCTCAAGTGGCTTTGCCGAAGGCGCATGGCGCCTATCACCGGTTCGCGGTATCATGAATCCGTTCGCGACGTTCCGGCAGCGCCGCTGCGATGGGACTACCACAGTTCGTCGGTCCGCTATCAGTATCCAGCGCCGACTACCCGGATAAACGCGACACTCGGCGCGCCCGTAGCTCAGATGGATAGAGCGTGTGCCTCCGGAGCACAAGGTCGTGGGTTCGAATCCCTCCGGGCGCGCCATTTTCTGCGTACTTTGTTTTTTGAGAACTCCAGCCAAATCCCGTTCGTGCGTCTGGAACGGACATTGTGCGCTCTACTCGCCTCTAATCGATCAAGCTCTAGTTCATCCGGCAGAGCGGCCTTACAAGCTCGTTCGCGCCGCATTGTGGCTGCGGTCACAACGAAGAGTGCCCCAAGTCACCGCCAAGAAGTGATTCCAGTGATATCGAATCGGTGTTGGCAGTTTTTTGTTTGAGAATCTGACTAAGCTGGCGACGAATGGGCGGGTTCAAGGCGTTCCTATCCTTTAACGCGTTGAGCCAGAGGGGTTTACTGATCGAAGCACAGCGCACAGCGCACAGCGCCGCGAGTCGGGCGTGTAGCAGCGTACTAGATTCAGCGCAGAAAATTGGAAGGGAGAAAAGCTTATGGCGAAAGAAGAGTTGAATATCGTAGATCAACGAACGAAGGCGGCCTACGAGTTGCCGCTGAATAGAGGCTGCATCCGGGCGACTGATTTGCGGCAAATCAAAACTGGGCCAGAGGATTTCGGGGTTATGAGCTATGACCCAGCATTCTTGAACACCGCGTCCTGCCAGAGTGCCATCACGTTTATCGATGGCGACAAAGGAATTCTGCGGTATCGCGGCTATCCCATCGAACAGCTCGCGGACAAATGCACGTTTCTGGAAGTCGCTTACCTGATCATCCACGGCGAGCTGCCGACCGAGAAGCAGTTGAAGACCTGGGTTGACGACATCACGCACCACACCATGTTGCAGGAAAAGACCAAAGAATTCTTGCAAGGGTTCAACCATGATGCGCATCCCATGGGGATGTTCATCAGCACGGTCGCGGCGCTTTCGACCGTGTATCCCGACTCGCGGGACGTGAAAGATCCGGAAGTGCGCAAGCTGCAGATTCGCCGGCTGATCGGCAAGGTTCCCACGATCGCGGCGTACACCTACCGGCACGGCCTGGGATATCCATATATCTATCCGGATAACGAGCTGAGCTACACAGAGAATTTCATGAACATGCTATGGCGCATGGTCGAGCCAAAGTACCGCGCCAATCCGGCGCTTTCCCGCGCGCTGGACATTCTGTTCATCTTGCATGCCGATCATGAGCAGAATTGCAGCGCGAACGTGATGAGAGCGGTTGGCAGCTCGCAGGCCGACCCATACGTTAGCACCGCGGCAGCGGCGGCGGCGCTTTCCGGCCCACTTCACGGCGGGGCGAATGAAGAAGTTTTGAAGATGCTGGATGAGATCGGGACAAAGGACCGCGTCCCCGCGTATATCCAGCAAATCAAGGCGGGTCACGGCAAGTTGATGGGATTCGGGCACAGGATTTACAAGAACTACGATCCCCGCGCGCGAATCATCAAGTGGGCGGCCGATCAGGTATTCTTGACCACGGGGCGGAATCCGAAATTGGATGTTGCTCTGGAGCTGGAACGCATCGCGCTCGAGGACGAGTACTTTGTAACGCGGAAACTATATCCCAACGTCGATTTCTACTCTGGGATTATCTACCAGGCGCTGGGGTTCAAACCGGATATGTTCACGGTTCTGTTCGCGATTCCGAGGACCGTGGGCTGGCTGGCGCAGTGGCAAGAGATGCTGCAGGATCCAGAGCAAAAGATCGCGCGGCCGCGTCAGATCTACACTGGCTACGCGGAACGGAACTTCGTGCCGATCGAGAAGCGTACCGCGCAGACGCTGGCGACCGGACGTTAGAATCACTTACGGGGCGGAGCGCGCAATCGGGGGCGATGGCGGCGAGCGCTCCGCCCACAGCATCTTTCACTGACCATTCTCGGTCGAGGTCTTTAGGCGCCGACCTTTTGCAATCCCCATTTCGCTCGAAGTCTGCTGACGCATCTGGTCCCGCCAGCGGGCCAAATCAGCCATGCCACGATTGTTTTCAGCGCCAGACGGCGGTACTTTACTCCCTCAAACGAAGATGAAAGAGGAAACGCCAGCTCCAGTGCCGGGAGGGCCCGAAGCCTGGCCGTCCCTGCACTTATCCGAATGGGCAGATACATGCACGACGCTGCACATGTGGACGCAAATAGTCGGGAAAGTGCGTCTGGCGTTGAGCCCGAGAATCAATCATTGGTGGGAAGTTCCTCTGTACGTGAGCGCGCGTGGGCTAACAACTTCCCCCATTCCGTACAAAGATGGCGTGTTTGAGGCTGAGTTCGACTTTATCGACCACCAAATCACGCTTGCGACTTGCAACAACGATGTCAGCATCATTCCACTGGCCCCACGCAGCGTCGCCGATTTCTATTCCGAATTCATGGACGCGCTTCGTTCCCTCGAAATTGACGTCAAGATCTGGCCGATGCCGGCGGAGATCCCTAATGCGATTCGCTTTGATCAGGATCGCACTCACAAGTCCTATGAACCCGAATACGCTCATCGCTTCTGGCGCATCCTGGTCAGCGTGGATTCCGTCTTCAAGGAATTCCGGGCGCGATTTATCGGCAAAGTCAGCCCCGTTCATTTCTTCTGGGGCAGTTTCGATCTCGCCGTCACCCGATTCTCGGGTAGGCGCGCGCCCGAGCGCCCGGATGCGGACAGCATCACCCGTGAGGCTTACTCACACGAAGTGAGCAGCATAGGATTTTGGCCCGGCGGAGGAGCCGTCACGGATACCGCCTTCTACGCCTATGCCGCGCCGGAGCCGGCGGGCTTCGGACAACGCTCAGTGCGTCCCGCCAAATCTTTTTACAGCGGCGAAATGCACGAATTCTTCCTGATGTACGACGATGTGCGCACCGCCAAATCTCCAAGAGAAACTTTGCTCGAGTTCTGCCAGAGCACCTACGAAGCAGCCGCCGACCTCGCCGCCTGGGATCGCGCTAATCTCGAACGGTAGGCGTACTACCGGCCCTCGCCCGCTCCGCAATTCTCGATAGGGCCTCGCTCGCCACAAACGCATCTGCCCACGCCGCACGCAATCCACTTCGTGTACCCGTGGTATACAAATAGAATTTTCTTGACGTACACCGGAGCGCGGTGTACCGTCCGCTAACGACCCGTGGGGCTTAGGCGGAGGCAAACATGAAGCACGTACTTGCAACTCGATTTATTTTCGCGGCGCTATTCCTCGTGCTTTTCTGCGCGGGAGCCTCCTCCGCGCAATTGTTCCCGGGCCGCATCACCGGCGCCGTCCGCGACGCCCAGGGCGCCGTCGTTCCGGGCGCCACAGTCAAGCTCACCAACCCGTCCACGGGTCTCGAGCGCACTCAGATCTCCGACCAAAACGGAGAGTTCAATTTCCCGGAGCTCGCTCTCGGCAACTACACGCTCACGGTCACCAAGGACGGTTTCAAGACGACGGTGATGAAGGATATAGAGACCTCGCAAGGCCAGGTCAACACGGTCACGCCCGTTCTTTCCGTCGGAACGGTTACGTCAGAAATTCAAGTCACGTCGGCTCCGCCGCTGCTCCAGACCGAGACGAATTCGACCGGTGGCCAGCTCGAAGAGGTACAAGTCGAGTCGCTGCCCATCGGCAACAGCGACTACACACGCCTCGCGCTCGTTCTCCCCGGCGTGACGCAGAACAGCAACTTCGCCTTCGCCCAATACACCATCAACGGCTCCCGCTCGCGCTCAAACGGCTTCAACATCGACGGCGCGTCGGACACTGATCCCTCCACGTATTTGCCTTCGATCAATGAAGGCGGAAATTCCGCAACTGCCGCAACGCGATTGCCCCTCGATGCCATTCAGGAAGTCAGCGTAGTCGCAGCCGGCGGCGCCGATTCAGGACAAAACTCCGGCAGCGTAATGAACGTGATTATTCGCAGCGGCACAAATCAATTCCACGGCTCCCTCTACGAGCTGCATCGTGATGCCGCACTCGACGCCGCCAATTTCTTTGAGAACGCGTTTGGACATTCTAAGGCGCCGTTCGTCTGGAACGAGTTCGGCGGAACGGTAGGCGGGCCGATCTACATTCCGCATCTTTACGACGGCCGCAACCGCTCGTTTTTCTTCGCCGGCTATGACGGCAGCCGCCTGCGGCTTGGAACCACTCTGATAGGCAATGCCCCGACGACGACCCAGATCGCAGACGCGACAAGCCTCGTCACTGGACAGGGCATCGTCCCGAATCAACTTGGCCTGAATATTATCGGCCTCTACTCGAATCTGGGCTTGGCTGGTCCGTTCGTTATCGATAATCACGGACGGCAAACCCCCAACAGCTACGTTTTCAAATTCGACCACAAGATTTCAGACTCCGACTCGCTCTCCACGCGTTTCCTGCACGGTACCGGCGAAGACGAATTTCCTGGCGGAGGTCCGGGTCCCGGGGGGGGGTCTCAGTTGGATCCGTGGTTTGGCGTGACGCCCACCGTTGCCGATAATTTCGCGATCAGCGAAGTTCACATTTTCAATTCCAATGTGATCAACACGCTCCGCCTCGGCTGGAACCGTTTCAGCCAATTCCAGAAAGGACGCGACGCCAATGTCGATCCTTCCACCATCGGTTTCAATACCGGCGTAGGGCCGGAGAGCTTCGGCATTCCGGAAATCGATATCGGCGGCTCTTCCCAAGGCCGCTTTTCGAATCTCGGATTGCAATACGGCGCCGGCGGCCGCATCGCCACGAGCTACCAGATCTCCGACGATTTCAACTGGACACGCGGCCCCCACGCATTCAAATTCGGATTCAATTTCCTTCACAACTATTCGGACTACACGCTCGCAGGATCGCGTGGAATCTTCTCGTTTGACGGGTCTCAATTGGGCGACAGCCTTACATCCGACGGCGGAGTCGCCGGGTTGGTCGATCTGATCGCAGGTCTGCCCGCGCCGGGCCTCGGCGTCACGTCTATCAACCGCGACGGCAGCGGCCGTGCCAACATCGATCAGAATGTCATCAGCGGCTTCGCGATGGACACGTGGAAAATCACACAACGCCTCACTCTAATCGGCGGCCTCCGCTACGATTTCTTTACCACTGTCAATGAATCTCGCGGACGATTCTCCGCTTTCGATCCGGCACAGGGCTTGGTCGAAGCCTCGCAACTACCGGGGGGAAAGCTCTATAACTCCCCGAAAGGTAATCTTGGCCCGCGACTGTCTTTCGCCTACACGCCGCCCTTCGCGCTGATCCCCGGCCGCCAAACCATTTTCCGCGCCGGCTTCGGTATCTACTTCGACACGATTCCGTTGACCAACTTCGAGGAAGGCCTCGCTCAAAATCCCATCGGTACAACCGGCGGCATTACGATTGTGCCTAGCGCTCCGATCCCATTTGGCGTGGGCGTTCCGATTTTCGGAACGGGCGCCTTGCCGTCTCAGTTTCCCATCACCAGCATCGACCACAATCTGAAGACTCCCAACACCGCCCTGTGGAACTTCAATGTTCAGCAGGAACTCAGCCAACGGGTTATCTTCCAGCTCGGTTATATCGCCAACAAGAGCATTCACCAGCTGCAGCTTCTCGATATCAACCAGCCACCCGAGGGCGCTGGGTTCGGACCAGGGTGCGTGGTCGTAAACGGCCAGGGTGACTCCAATTGCGAACAACTAGCGCGTCCGTTTTATGCTCAATTCCCGCAATTCCAGCAAATCAACACGATTTCGAGTAATGGTTTTGCGACCTACAATTCCCTTCAGGCCGTTCTGCGCGCCAACAATTTCCACGGTTTCACGACGCAAGTCTCTTTCACCTGGTCTCACAATTTGGACACGGCTTCCGAGGTCGAGGATTTCTTCGGAACCAGTGGCTACGTGCCGCAGGATTCGAGGAACCTAAAACGCGATTACGGAAATTCGGAATTCGATCAGCGGCGTGCGTTGATCTGGACCTATGTTTACGCCATTCCGGCTCCGAAGATCGACAACAAGTTCAGTTATGTGATTCGCGATTGGCAGATTTCAGGGACCACGACGCTTCGTGACGGCCTGTCTACTCCTCTGCTCACGTTCGGTGACGAGGACGGTGTGGGCAATTTCCACACATACTTCAACTGCATTGCTCCCATTCACTACCAGTTGAGCGATCCCACCCAACCCTACGTCACGTCGAACTCTTTCCAGGCGCCCATGGGCACATTTGGAAACTGCCCGCGCAATCCGCTGGTCGCTCCCGGTTTGGAATCGTGGGATTTTTCGATCCAAAGAACCTTCCGATTCGGCGAGCGCTTCGGCTTCGAATTTCGCACCAGCTTCTTTAACATGTTCAATCATCCGAACTTCGCCGAGCCATCGCCGGATCTCAGCACCACCATCAGCGCGAGCGCCGATGACGGCAGCTTCGATTCTCACTTCGGCGTCGGCGGGCCACGCAACATCCAGTTCATGGGCAAGTTCACGTTTTGAAGACCGAGCCGGCCTTCGCTTCGTGAATACAAACTATTCCCACGGCTGCTCCGGAGCGAGGTTTCCGGAGCAGCCTTTTTCTCGCCGCAAATTCCTGAGCCTCTGCCAATAAGGAGTACCATCCGCACCCGGAGGGTTCGATGGCCATTCAGAGCGGAACGCGTTTGAGAATCACAATTCTTGTCTTCGGGCTGTGCATGGCGCTAAGCTCATCCGCGCGCGCCAAGACTCCGCCGCCCGGCCCGATCACAATCTCCGTGGATGCCACGGACGCGCCTCGCCGCGTTCTCCATGCGAAATTGCAATTTCCGGTGCAGCCCGGTCCGCTCACTCTCTACTACCCGAAGTGGATGCCCGCCGATCACTCTCCTGACGGCCCCATCTGGAATCTGGCGGGCCTGCATTTCTCCGCCGCCGGAAAAGAAATCCCCTGGCAACAAGACGACGTCGACATGTACGCGTTCAACATCGATGTGCCGAAAGGTGCCAATTCGATTGACGCGTCACTCGATTTCCTTCTCTCGCCACCGGGCCCCACAATTGATTTCAGCGCGTCCGGCGCCGCAAGGCTCTTCATCTTGATGTGGAATCAAGTAGCGCTCTATCCCAAAGGCTGGCCCGCTGCCGAACTGACTTACAATCCGTCTCTCACTCTGCCGAACGGATGGAAGTTCAACACCGCGCTGCCGGTCGCGAGCCAGTCCGGCAACTCGGTCACGTTTTCACCCGTGGCGTTCGATTTGCTCATCGATTCACCGGTCCAGGCCGGCGAATTCACGCGCGTTTATCCGCTGAATCCAGCGATCAAGCCTTCGCACGAGTTAGACGTGCTCTCCGATGACGCCTGGGCGCTCGATGTTCCGCCCGCATTGCTCGAAAATTACTCGCGCCTCGTCGCAGAAGCAGATGCGCTCTATCGCTCGCATCACTATCGCGATTATCATTTCCTCCTCACGCTAAGCGACAACACCATGGGCCTCGGCCAGGAGCACCACGAAAGCAGCGACGATCGCATCCGTCAGCACACTTTGCTTGATCCGAACGCGCGTCTCCTCGAAGCAGGGCTTTTCCCCCACGAATTCACGCATTCCTGGAACGGCCAATTCCGCCGCCCCGAAGGGTTGGCTACGCCCGATTTTCAGCAGCCGATGAAAGGCGAGCTGTTGTGGGTCTACGAAGGTCTAACTGAATTCTTGGGCGAGCTCTTGACCGCTCGCAGCGGACTCGTAACACCGGCGCAGGCTCGCGAACATCTCGCCGAAACTGCCGCGATGCTCGATCATCGCGCCGGCCGCCGCTGGCGCTCGCTGCAGAACACCGCCAACGCCGCGCAAATTCTTTATTTTTCCGTGCCCGAGTGGAGTTCCTACCGCCGCAGCGTGGATTTTTATCCCGAAGCCGTCCTCATCTGGCTCGACGTGGACGCAACGATTCGCAAGCTCACGAACGGCAGCCGCTCAATGGACGATTTCTGCCACGCTTTCTACGCTCCGCCCGATGGTGAGCCGGTCATCAAGACTTACACCTTCGATGACGTCGTCGCGACGCTGAATGGAATCGCACCGTACAATTGGCGCAGCTTCCTCCGCGAGCGCCTCGATTCCACTGGCCCGCACGCCCCGCTCGGCGGAATCACCGGCGGCGGCTGGCAGCTCGTTTACAACGACGAACCCAACGAATTCATCGCCGCTGCGGACGCCGTGTCCGGCAGCGCCGACTTCACCTCATCCATCGGCCTTCACGTGAAGGGCGACGGCACCGTGGTCGACGCGATTCCCGGAATGCCCGCCTTCGAAGCGGGCATCAGCCCGTATCTAAAAATCATCGCCGTCAACGGCCGTGAATTTTCCGTAGACGAACTAAAGCGCGCCGTACACGATTCAAAATCAAATTCCGCTCCGATAAAACTCTCCGCGCTGAACGCCAACACGCTCGAGACCCACGAGATCCAATATCATGACGGCAATCGCTATCCGCATCTCGAGCGCGTCGAAGGCACCCCCGATTATCTCGACGAAGCGCTGAAATCGCTGACGCCGGCTGGCGCACACTAGTAACGCGCAATTTCAAGGGAAGGGAATTTTAGTTCGCCCGAACGGGCGTTTCCTGATTCAGAATGGCGACCCAGCGTTTCCCGCGCTTGATCCAAGTCGTGCTTTCGATCACCGGATTCATCGGAAACGCTTCTCCGCTTTCTTCTCCGAGCCGCAAAGCCTCGTAGCAAAGGACGACGGTAGTCGCGTTGGGCATGAATCCACGGATGTCGCGAAGCTCATAGCGAGAGATGGTTCGCTCCCTCATCGTCGCCAGATACTCCGGCTGCGTCACAATCCCCGATTGAAAAATCATCACCGCATCGGCAGGCACAAGCTCCGCGAATCGCACCGCGTCTCTATCCTGAGCCACTTTCCACACCCGCTCTTCAAGTCGAATAATCTTGCGAATGATCGTGCTCTGCTGCGCGGATGCTCTCTTCCGCTTCTTAGCCACAGCCCCGCGAAGTTTCACGGCAATCTCCCGTAGCACCGGCAGCCTGCCGGCGTTTTTGTGCTGCGCCATCGCGACCGACAATCGCAAGCCTGCAGCACTTCGAGCTTTGCTGTCGCACGAAGGTGCCACGCTGTTGCCGATGGAGACGTGCTGAGAAGCGTGTGAAAGTCCCTACGAGGCAAATTTCACCCGGAAACACTCCGTGGTGGACCTTCATGGATCGAGGTATCAACTTCGGCGGGAAGCAAATCCCGTAAGCCCGAGCACCTTATCCTTCGATTGAATAATGTGCTCGTACATCCGTTGCCGCGCCCCCTCGGGATCGCGCTCTTGAATGGCCTTCAAAATCTCGCGATGTTCGCGGCCTGGCGCTTCGCCGTAATAGTTGATATCAATCGCGGCGAACATAATGCGTTCCATCTGGCTGCGCGCCTCTCCGACTGCCTGCACCAGCATCTGGTTCCGCGAAAGCCGCGCAATCATCACGTGAAACGCCGTATCCGATTCGATGAACTTTACGCAACTCTCGCGGTCATCGGCGCTGCATGTAACCTGCGACAATTCGCTCAGCTTCCGCAGCGATTCCGCGTCCACGCCCTTCATAGCCGCCAACTCGGCCGCCGCACATTCCACCGCGCAACGAAATTCGTATATATCATTTAACACTTGCAGCGTAATCTGCGCTACGAAGTAGCCGCGATTCGGCACGATCCGCAGCAGCCTCTCGTTCTGCAAGCGCACGGCCGCCTCGCGCACCGGCGTTCGGCTGCCCTTGTAGCGATCCGCCAGCGCTTTCTCGCTCAAGGCTTCGCCGGGCTGATAGACACTGTGAATGATGTCGCGTTTGAATGCGCGATAGACTTTCTCACTAAGCGTCGAGGCGCCACTTGTCGCGGGCGATCCGGGAGAAAAGAGCGGGGAAATGGACACTGCGACGCGCCGTTGAGATTTGCCGCGGGTTACCGTTTTCGCCACTATTCCTCCGGGGCACCTTGTCGTGCAGCCAGCATTCTTCACGACTTCGCCGTTTCTGTCAAACGTATACCGCTCGCATACAAGAACCATTCTCTTGACATGCCAACGCCCCCGGTATAGGTTTTGCCCTACGCTCGTCTTTGCCGTGAGGGAAGAGCACTGGCGGGACCGCACGCCTCGCCACATCGGAGCCCGGGAACCCATGCGCACCACCCTCGGCGGCACGCCGGATACCAAAACGCCGTCCCGATTTCCGATCGAGTCCGTTCGCGCTTCGTTTCCCGCGCTCCAGCACGCCGCGCCCTTCGTCTTCTTCGACAATGCTGCCGGTGCGCAGATTCCTCAAATTGTATTCGGCGCAGTGAATCGCCATCTCCTCGAATGTAACGTCCAGCGCGGCGGCCGTTACCCGCAGAGCCAGGAAGTGGACGCCACGATCGACCGCGGCCGGAGAGCGGTCGCCGATTTGCTGAACGCGCGCGATCCAAGCGAAGTCGCCTTCGGCATGAACGCCACTTCCTTCATTCGCATCGTCAGCCTTGCGATCGGCCAGATGCTCTCCGAACGCAACGAAATCGTCATCACCGACATGGATCACGAAGCCAACGTCGCTACTTGGATGGCCCTCGAGCCCGCCGGTGCCAAGTTTCGTTTCTGGAAGATGCGCGACGACGGCAATCTTCATTCCGAAGATTTGTGGCCGCTGCTCAACTCCAAGACGCGCCTAGTTGCCTGCACCGTCACCTCCAACGCTCTCGGCTCGATCGTGGATGTCCCCGCGGCCGCGAAATTTGCGCACGATGCCGGCGCTGAACTTTTCCTCGATTGCGTTCACTATGGCCCGCACGGCCTCATCGACGTGCAAGCCTGGGGCTGCGACTATCTCGCCTGTTCCGGCTACAAAATTTTCGCCCCCCACATGGGTTTCCTCTGGGGCCGCCGCGAACTTCTGGAAAAACTGCCCACGTTTCGCGAAGACTTCATCCCCAATGAGCCTCCTGTCAAAATCGAAGCGGGTACATTTGTCTACGAGAACGTCGCCGGCATGACTGCGGCGATCGCGTATCTTGAATCGCTGGGGAAACAAATCAGCGGCAATGGCACATCGGACTCACGCCGCGCAAATCTGGTAAAAGCCATGGCCGCCATTCGCGAATACGAGAAAGCTCTCTCGATCGAAGTCCTGCAAGCCCTCGAAAAATGCGGCGCCGTCGTCTACGGAATTCGCCAGAAGGAGCGTGTCGGTGAGCGCGTGCCAACCTTTCTTTTCAATTTGCCGCGAGTCTCGCCGCAGGCAGTTACCGACGAACTTGCCCGAGCGCAAATCGGCGTTCGCGACGGTCACATGTACTCTCCGCGGCTAATGAAGCGCCTCGCGCTCAGCATGGACAGCGGTGCCGTACGCGCCTCTCTCGTCCACTACAACACATCCGAAGAAATTCAACGCTTCAGCGAAGTTCTCCAAAAGCTGAGCAAAAATGGATAGCCCTAACGGCCCCGCTGAATCGGCGGTAGCAATTGGCCCGGACAGCGGTTCCTCCTCCTCAGCGCCACGCCCTCAGGAATTGCGCCGGCGCCTCAGCCAGCGGCAACTCACAATGCTGGCCATCGGCGGGGCGATCGGCGTCGGCCTGTTCTTAGGCAGCGGCGTTACGATACGCCTCGCAGGCCCCGGCGTGATCGTCAGCTATCTGTTGGGCGCAGTCATCGCCATGATCGTCGCCTATTCGCTCGCTGAAATGGCCGTCGTGCATCCCGACGCCGGCTCATTCGGCGTTTACGCTGAAACTTACCTAAGCCGCTGGGCTGGCTTTGCCGTGCGCACCACTTACGGTCTCGTGCAAATGATCGCCATCGGCGCGGAAGTCACTGCCGTCGCGATCTATTTTTCCTTCTGGTTTCCCAATGTGCCGCAGTGGATCTGGGTTGTTTCAGTCTCCGCAGGATTAGTGGGGCTCAACACGATGCACGTCGGCCGCTTCGGCGAAATCGAATACTGGTTCGCGTTGATCAAAGTCGTCGCCATCCTCGTTTTCATCGCAGTCGGCGCCGCTCTGATTTTCGGCATCGGAACGCGCCATCCGATCGGCCTGACCAACCTCACCGCGAACGGCGGATTCCTGCCGCACGGCTGGCTCGGCGTCTGGCTCGCTCTCACCCTCGTCGTCACGAGCTACATGGGCGTCGAAGTCATCGCCGTCACTGCCGGCGAGGCCGAGAACCCGAAAAATCCATCCCGAAAGCGATGCGCACAATCGTCTTCCGCCTGATTTTCTTCTACGTCCTCGCCATCACCGTCATGCTCGCGATGACGCCCTGGAACCAGACCGGCGCCGGCACCGGCCTCGCCGCCAGCCCATTTGTTCGCGCGTTTTCCTCCGTCGGTGTTCCCTTCGCCGCCACGATCATGAACATCGTCGTCATCACCGCGGCTCTCTCGAGCTGCAATACCGACTTGTATCTCACCACGCGCATGCTTTTCTCACTCGCGCGCGGCAAATATGTTCCGGCTTCGCTCTCGAAACTGGCCAAAAATGGAGTGCCGCGCCGCGCACTCGCGGTTTCTTCCGCCGGGATGGTCGCCGCGATTCTTCTCGCCATTTACGCGCCAGGGAAAGCGTTTCTCGCGCTCTACGGCGTCGCCGTCGCCGGAATGTTTTTCGTCTGGGTCGTCATTCTCCTCACGCACATCGCCTTTCGCCGCTCTCTCGGCCGCGAGCGCATCGCGAAACTTCCCATGCGCATCCATTTCTATCCCTATTCCACGATTCTCGGCATCGTGGCGCTCGTAGGTATCACCGTGAGCACTTTCTTCGTGGATGGATTGCAATATACGGTTCCCGCATTCGCTCCGTTTCTCGTGCTCATCACCATCGCATACTGGTTCGCGCGTCGTCGCGCGCAACAAGCCTCGGCATTGAATTCGGCTGCCAATATTGGCGCGGGAAGATAAAAATCATCTCCGTGAGGTGAGGAGGTCACCGCCATGAAACAATTCGTTCTCGGCGTGCTCAAGTCGGCCCCGACGGCTCAACCGGCTACGGCGATCTCGGTCGCAATATCTTCCGCGGCCCATTTGAGCAGAACTGGGATTTCTCCATTGGCAAGACATTTTCATTCACGGAGAATCAGCGGCTGTAATCCCGCTCCGAGTTCTTCAATCTCTGGGACCACCCCAAATTTCTGCAATTCGTCGTTCGTAGACGTGAGCGGTCCAAACTTTGGTGCCATCACTACGATGGCATGCACGCCACGCGTGATCCAATTTATGCTGTGCTATGGCTTCTAGAAACGCGATCGCGCGCGGAGAAACCGTCGTAGGGGCGCCGCTTGCTGCGCCCTCCGGCGACCGGTGCGTCAAACCAACACTCCCACACGTCCGCGGTCTCGAAATCCCACAACAATCCAGTATTCCTCCGCAGACACGCCGCGGCCATCTTGCAATCGCGACTTTCGCCGCACTCGCAATCCTGACCGTGTCTTCGCCGTGCGCCCGCGCTCAGGCTCAACCTCTCCCCGGCCCAGACGTGAGAGAAATCTACAATCGCCTCCTCCCGCAAATCGAAGCCATCCGCGCCTTCGATAATCACGGCCACCCCGGGTACGCGAATGACACAGACGTGGACGCCATGGCCATTCCCGCCGACAGCTCCGCTCCGCTGCGCCTCCGCGACGAGAACGTCGAAATCCTCGACGCTCTAAAATTCCTTTTCAACTACCCATATTCCGATTTTTTGCCCGAACATCAGCGCTGGCTCGTAGACCAGAAAGCCGCCGCCAAGGCGAAACTTGGCGCAGGCTATTTCTCCCACATTCTCGATCAAGTCGGCATCAAACCGCCATCACCAATCGCGTCTCCATGCCGCCCTATCTCGATCCTGCGCGATTCAGGTGGGTCTTCTTCGTCGACAATTTCCTGTTTCCGTTCGACACACAGCAGCTCGAAACGCGCAATCCCGACCAAAAGCTCAATTTGCCTCTCGAGCGAAAACTTCTCACCCGCAATCTCAAGCAGGCGCATCTTGAAAATCTCCCAAGCGATTTCCGCGACTATCTCAAATTCGTCACAGGCATCGTCGAAGCCGATAAAGCGGCCGGCGGTGTCGGCATCAAATTTGAAATCGCCTATTTCCGTTCGCTCCACTTCGACGATCCGGAAGAATCGCGCGCCGCTGCGATCTACGCGAAGTATCGCCAGAGCGACGTCCCCACGGCCGCCGAATACCGCGACTTTCAGGATTACGTCTTCCGCTATCTGCTGCGAGAGGCTGCGCGCCTCCATCTGCCCGTGCAAATCCATACTTCAGTCGGCGGAGGTGATTTCTACATGATCGAAGAAAGCAGCGTGATGGGTCTCGAAAATATTCTCCGCGATCCACGCTACGAAAATGTCACCTTCGATCTTCTTCACGGCGGCTATCCGCACCAAAGCGAAGCCATCTGGCTCACCGCGCGTAAAAATGTCTACCTCGATTCATCGCTGATGGGAATCTTCGTTTATCCGGCAGAACTTCATCGCATCCTGAAGCAATGGCTCGAACTTTTCCCCGACAAGATTGTCTTCGGCTCCGACACGTTTCCTCTCAGCGACGCGAACGGCGCAGAAGAAGGCTACTGGCTCGCCCTGAAATCCGCGAGGCTGGCCGTCGCGGCAGCCCTGGCCGAGATGGTCTCCGAAAAAGAAATCAACGAAGCCCAAGCCCTACAAATGGCCCGCGCGTACTTGCACGACACCGCCGCCAAAATCTACTCCTCCGCGCACTAGACTCCGCAGGTTTTCTCAGCGCCCTCAGCGTCTCTGCGGTAACCTCCGATCTTTTTCATGAATCTCGCCGCCACTTCCAACAAAGCATCCACGTCCGCCTCACGATTCGATTCATGCACCGCCGTCCGAATCCCACCGATTCCGGTAACGTATCGCAGCGAAGCAAACACTCGCGCCTTCTTCAATTCCTCGAGCAGTTTCTTCTCCTTCTCCGCTCCACCGGGCAAACAAAATGTCACGATCCCCGCGAACGCATCCTCCGGCGGTTCGGGCCCACCCAGAAATCCGATTCCCAACTCCCGCAAGCCGTTCACCAATCTCGCGCGCAATTTCTTGATCCGCCTCCAACTCCGCTCCGGCCCCAGCTTCTGAAAATCCTCGATCGCCGCATCAAGCCCCATCGCTCCGAGCCAATTCGGATAACCGCCAATCTCCATTCGCCCGGCATCCGTTCGGTCTGCCGGCAAATCAAATGGCGTCCGCTCCGCCAATTCCATGTAACGATCCCAGCCGACCTCAGGTTCGGCCAGCGCCAGATAACCTTGATACGCCGGCTCGAGAGCTTCGAGCAGACGCGGCCGGAGGCAAGCGAATCCGAGGCCAAATGGACTGCGCAGCCATTTGTGCCCGCCCGCGCAAAACGCATCCACTCCCAGCTCCCGGAAATTCACCGGACGCGCGCCAGCCCCCTGAATCCCGTCGGCAATCACGAACGCGCCGTACTTCGCCGCTAGTTCACCGATGGCCCGCAAGTCCGCGCGCCAGCCGCTCACTTCCTGCACCGAGCTGATGAGAATCGCTCGTGTCCGCGAATTCGCGAGCGCTGCAAACTGCTCGGCGAAAACTTTTCCGCCAGTCGTCTTCACGGGCAAGATCTCCACGCCAGCGCGCCGGCAAGCTCCTCTCCACGCGACCGTTGCGCCCATGAATTCGATGTCGGCCATCAAGATATTGTCGCCGCGCGACATCGGCAGCGCGGTGGCGACTGTTCCCAGCGCCTGCGACGTATTGCCAACGAGAAGAATGTTCACGGGAGCGGCATGAACGAATTGCGCGACGCGTACGCGCGCCCGCTCCACGGCCTCGAATTGCTTCAACGTCTCGAGGGTTCCGGTCGAAGCAAACGTGCCGAGTCTCGACAGGGCAGTGTGCAACCGGTCCAGCGTCCGCCGCGTGGGCCGCCCCATCGAAGCGTGATCGAGATAGTGAAACTTCGTTCTGGGTTTCATTTCGGTTTTTGTGTACGCGTCTCCGGGAGCTTAGCGACTTCAAGGTCGGCTCGCCCGCCCGCGGCTTGCGAATTCTTTCCAACCTGTGCCCCGGTGTCAATCGAATTGAGATGGTATACAATAAATATGCTCTTGACATGGCATTTGTGTGCGTTATACGGTGCCTCTGCGAGAGGCCGAGCCAGGGGATGACTGCCACCCCTTTTGGCACGGCCGCGCGGCGGAAGTTCCAGCAGCATGCGAAGCTGTTGTTCTGGTTGAGTTTTTCCCGACCCGTACCCAGGGGACAGGGAGCGCGGCCCAGGCTGCGCTCCTGGTACGGCTTCTGCGTCCCTGAGTTGTTTATGGTCTGGTATGCTCCTTCAGTTACGAGGTCTCTAACTTGCCCACCACGTCTGCAATCGAGTCGGTTCGCGCGCGTTTTCCTGTTTTCAAAAAGAAAATCTATTTGAATTCGTGCTCGCAGGGAGCGCTGAGCGACGCCGTCGAAGCTTCGCTGCTTGAGCATATCCGCAGTTGGAACGAAAACGGCTCGCCGTGGGATGTTTGGGTCGAACAATATGAAGCAGCGCGGACTGCGTTCGCGCGCTTCATCGGCGCGGCGCCGGAAGAAGTGGCGGTGATCCCGAGCGCCTCCGCGGGAATTAATGGCGTCGCCAGCGCGCTCACTTTTGGAAAGCGCAAAAAAGTGGTGATGGGCGAATTCGAATTCCCGACGATGGGCCAGATCTGGCTGGCGCAGCAGCGGCGCGGCGCCGAGATTCGCTTCCTCGCCGCGCAGAACGGGCGCATTCCTGCCGGCGCCTATGCCGATGCGATCGACGCGCAAACGCTGATCGTGCCGCTCACGCACATCTGCTTCATGAATGGTTTTCGCTCCGACCCCGTCGCGGTGGCGAAAATTGCGCATGATCGCGGCGCGCTGGTGATGCTCGACGATTACCAGGATTGCGGAACGCGGCCTGTCAACGTGAAGGCCCTGGATTTGGATTTTTATGTCAGCGGTGCGTTGAAATATTTGCTGTCTCCTTCGGGAATCGCGTTTATGTACGTGCGGCCGGAGCTGATCAAGACGCTCACGCCGACGATTACCGGCTGGTTCGGCCAGCAGAATCCGTTTGCGTTCGATGTGAAGCATTTCGATCCAGCGGCGTCGGCGCGGCGCTTTGAGATGGGCTCGCCGCCCGTGCCGAATGTGTACGCGATTCCCGCGGCGATGGGCTTGCTCGAAAGCGTCGGCGCGGAGAAGATCGCGGCGCATGTGGGCAGTCTCGCGCAAGCTTTGCTTGACGGCGCGCGGCAATTGAAAATCAGGACCAAGACTCCCTCCGACACGCGCGGGCCACTGGTCGTGCTGCAGATGAAGGATTCGGACGCGATGGTGAAGAAGCTCGCCGCGCACAATATTGTCGGTTCGAATCGCATGGACGGGCTGCGCGTTTCGTTTCATCTCTACAACACGCTCGAAGATGTTCGCGCGGTGCTCGGCGTGCTCGAAAAGAATCTGGACTTGACCGTTCGCGATTGAAATCGCGAACCATCATCGTAGAATCTCTCCTCGCCCGGGATCTCCGGGCAGACACTCGATGAGCACGCCCACAAGCGAAGTCTTCGCAGCGCTCCGCGGAAAATTCACGGGCGATCTACTGCGCCCCGGCGATGCCGAATACGGCGACGCGAGCAGAATCTGGAACGCGATGGTGCAGCGGCGGCCGGGGTTGATCGCGCGGTGCGCGGACGTGGCCGACGTGCAATTGGCGGTGAAGTCGGCGGCCGAAGCGGAGGTACAGACCGCGGTGCGCTGCGGCGGGCATAGCCTGGCGGGCTTCAGCAGTTGCGATGGCGGGATGGTGATTGACTTGTCCCGGCTGCGGAGCGCGTCGGTGGATGCGCAGGCTCGGCGTGCGCGATTCGCGGGAGGTTCGCTGCTCGGAACCGTGGACACGGTGACGCAGCAGGCGGGGCTCGTCTTTCCCGCGGGAGTTGTGTCGCATACGGGCGCGGGCGGGTTGGTGCTTGGCGGCGGAACGGGCTGGCTGACGCGCATGTTTGGGCTTTCGTGCGACAACGTCGAAGGATTTACGCTGGTGACGGCCGATGGATCGATCGTGCGCGCTAACGGACGCGAGAATGCGGATTTGTTCTGGGCGCTGCGCGGCGGCGGCGGAAATTTCGGCGTGGTCACGGAATTCGAAGTGCGGTTGCATCCGCTGACGGCCGTGCTGCTTGCGACTTCGTATTGCGTTGGCGATGACATATTTCGAATTTTGCGCGACTGGCGCGAGTTCATGCCTGGCGCGCCGGATGCGCTGAAGTGGAATATTTCGTTGCGGCTTGCTCCTTCGACGGCCGCCATTCCGGCGGAGATTCGCGGCAAGCCGGCGGCGAACCTTTCGCTGGCGTGGTTCGGCGAGCCCGAGGAAGGGAATCGCTGCATCGAGCGAGTCCTTTCGATCGGCAAGCACTTCGCGCGGACCAAGGAGACGTTGTCGTTTCTCGCTCTGCAGACCATGGCCGATGCCGATTTCCCTCATGGCCGCCGCTACTACACCAAGTCCGGCTATTTTGCGGCGCTTGACGATCGCACCATGCAGATCATGGTGGATGCGCTGCCTTCGATTCCTTCGTCGAGCACGCAGATTGAGCTTGCGTATCTGGGCGGCGCGGCGGGGCGCGTGGCGGCGTCGGAGACGGCGTTCGGCGATCGCAGCGCGCCGTTCATCACCAATCTCCTTGCGGACTGGATCGATCCGCAGGAAGACGCCGCAAATGTCGCCTGGGTGCGCAATCTTTTTGCCGCCCTGCGTCCCGCGATGAAGGCCGGCGTTTACGTGAACTTCATGAGCGGCGACGAGCAGGACCGCGTTCCCGAGGCCTACCATGAGCGCTGGGAGCGCATGGTGAAGGTGAAGAGCCATTACGATCCCACCAACTTCTTCCGGCTCAATCAGAATGTGCTGCCCGCGAATGCCGCACGGAAGAGTTAGCCGGGCGGTTAAATCGAGGCTGCGAGTTCGGCGTTTCATTCCGCGCATGTGCCAGGCCCTGGCTTGAGCTCGCGGTCGTCGGAGGGCGCAGCAAGCGGCGCCCCTACGAACTGCAAAAGCCGGAGTATGCAGACCTCTGGCCGGAGGCCCCTACGGCCGAGAGTTCGAACATGTCTAGCAAGGTTGCCATGGTTGGGCGCGAAAGTGGTTTCGATTTTCATTCGCTCTACTCGAAACGACTGTGCGAATAGAATCGTTCGTAAGTCTAAGAAAACAAAAGAAAGGGATCGTTTCTAATCGAAACAATATTAAAAAGTCCGCGGGCGGATTTCGGGTCCTTTGAGCCCTCCTCTGGACCGCTCGGGCGATACGCCGCTAAGGGTTGGGCTACTTCTCCTCGAGTTGTCCGTTTCGTTCATAAATTCTCGGCGTAGCTTAGCATTTGATTGCGTGCGGGGGGATCGTACTGATTGCGGAAGTACGTAGGTGGGGATCGGAAGAATTACCGCAGAGACGCAGAGGACGCTGAGGACGGACCGAGGACTGCGGGAGGGCCGAACTGCGGGAGGGTGGGGGACTGAAGACCCTCCCCTACGAGGTGCCGACTTATCAGGCGGCGCGCCGGTGGTGGCGTTGGCGCGTGCGGGCTGCCTTGAGGGCTGCCAGATGCAGGCCATGCTTGCCTTTGGTGTGGACGGCGCGCTCGGCGCTGCGGTGACGGGCGGCTGGGCCGCGGCGTCGGGCGCTGGAGCGAGCTTGGCGGGCTAGAGCGCTGCGTGAGGCCGTGCGTGTGCTTTCGCGTTTCAGAGCTCGCGTGATGGCGCTGGAACGCGTTCTCGAAACTTTGCGGCGCGGGTGGCGGCCTTTGCGGAGGTCGCGGGCGGCTTGAGCGCGGACTTTGCGGGATTGCGATCCGCGTTTTGGTGCCCGGAGCTTTACGCCGGCGCGGCGAGCTTTGGAGAGGCCGATGGCGATGGCTTGTTTGACCGAGCGGGCGCCGTGCTTGCCTTCGCGGACGTGCTCGATTTCTTCGCGGACGAATTCGCCGGCTTGCGTGGAGGGGGATTTGCCTTCGGCGGCGTCTTCGTGAGCTTTTTGGATCACTTCATCTTCTGGCATGGCTTTTCCTTTCGTGTCTTTCGATTTTTCGTTCGCCGACTTGCCGACTCTTTCCGGCGGGCAGTCTGAAATTAGATCTTGAGCGATCGGATTGGCAATACGGCGAACTCCCGACTATGGGATGCAACTTCTTGCTTGGAGGTTCCGGCGAAGGGTTACCGCAGAGACGCTGAGGGAGCAGAGAGGGACGGCGAGCGTTTGACTCCGATAGTGGTGCGACCTAAGATGCTCGGCTGTTGCGATTCTTTGGATTTTCTTGGGAGATTTCATGACTAAGAACCGGCAAGTGCTTTTGAAGAGCCGTCCTTCGGGCGAGCCTACCGCGGCGAATTTTGAAATTGTGGAAAGGGAAGTGGCGGCGCTCGCAGATGGAGACGTGCTGGTGCGGACTTTGTTTCTTTCGCTCGATCCTTACATGCGCGGGCGGATGAATGAGGGGCGATCTTATGCGGCTTCTGTGGATGTGGGCGGGGTGATGGTGGGCGGGACAGTCGGGGAAGTGGTGGAGTCTCGGGCGGAGGGATTTGCGAAGGGCGATTTCGTGCTGGGATTTGGCGGGTGGCAGGATTATGCGATTTTGCCGGGAAAGACTTTGCGGAAGCTAGATCCGAAGGCGGCGCCGCTTTCTTATACGCTGGGAATTTTGGGGATGCCGGGGATGACGGCTTATATGGGGTTGCTGGATTTGGCGCAGCCTAAGGCTGGGGAGACGGTGGTAGTGTCAGCGGCCTCGGGGGCGGTGGGATCGGTGGTGGGGCAAATTGCGAAGATCAAGGGTTGCCGGGCGGTGGGGATTGCCGGAGGCGCGGCGAAGTGCGAATACGTGGTGAAGGAATTGGGGTTCGACGCATGCGTGGATCACCGCGATCCGATGTTGCCGAAAAATTTGCGAGCAGCTTGCCCTAAGGGGATCGATGTGGATTTCGAGAATGTGGGCGGCGTGGTGCTGCAGACGATTTGGCCTTTGATGAATGATTTCGGGCGCGTGTCGGTGTGCGGGTTGATCGCGCATTACAACGATACTTCGCTGGCGCCGGGGCCGAGTTGGCTGTTTCTGCTGGCGCGGAGGTTGAAGGTGAGCGGATTTATCGTGTCGGATCACATGGCGCGGATGGGAGATTTTCTGCGGGATATGTCGGGATGGATGCGTGAGGGGAAGATCAAGTATCGCGAAGATGTGGTGGAGGGATTGGAGAATGCGCCGGAGGCTTTTCTTGGGCTTTTGAAGGGGAAGAATTTTGGGAAGTTGATTGTCAGGGTGGGGAGATAAGACCGGATTACCGCAGAGACGCTGAGGGCGCAGAGTTGAGATCGAGGGAGGATTATTGGGCGGGCGGGGTCCGCGCGTGATTGCGGCTTTGGCTGGCTGGATCGCTCGTAAGATGCCGGCAGGGACGCCGGCGCTACTGGAGCTGGGCGTAGATGGGGGATAGGTCGCTGCGTTTTGTGATTGTGTCGGACTTGGATTCTTTTTGGATTTCGTCGGCTAGTTGGCGGGCTTGCTTGAAGTGGTCGGTCGCGTCTGCGGACTTGCCGGAGAGTTGCAGGGTGCGGCCGAGGAGATATTGGGCTTGAGCTTGAATGGCTTTCAGGCCGAGAGTGTCGCTGCGATTGATGGCGCTTTGCAGTTCTTGCTGGGCGTGGGTGAAATCTTTGAGATTCATTAGCGCTTCGCCGCGATAGACGGAACATTCCGCGGCTAGATACTTCGCGCCGAGCGACGTGGCGTCGTCGCTGAGCTTTTGCAGCGAGGCGGCCGCGGGAGCGAAGCGACCTTGCTTGACGCCGAGTTTTGCGGCGTTGATTTTCGAGACAAGAATCTGGCGCGCGTCGGAAGTGTGCTGCGCAGCCTGCAGCGACTGATCGTAGAAGGGCCCAGCCGATTTGAAATCCCCGCGATAATAGGCATTGTCGCCGAGAAATCCTTGCGCGGCGGCAATGCGAGGGTTGTCTTTGGACTTCGCGGCAGTGCTGAGTGCCTCGTTCAGTGCTTTCTGAGCGTCATCGAACTTTCCCACCTGCGCTAATGCACTGCCGTAGTCGCTCAGTATCTCCGGCAGCCAGCCGCGGTCATCAGAAGCATCGCGAATGGATTTGACAGCGTCTTCCTCGGAGCCCAAAGCCGCGCCGAGGCGTCCCTGGTAGCCGTACAGAACACCGAGGCTGGCGGATTCAATGGCGATTCCCACTTTATCGGCAGAAGTGCGGCGGAGATCGAGAGCGCTCAGGTATTGCGGAATGGCCTGGTCGTATTGGCCCTGGCCGGTGAAAGTGTCGCCGAGATTGTGCTTTGTATCGGCGATATCGGGCGGGAATTTCAGCTTCTCGCGAATTTCCAGCGATTGCGAAAAAAAGGTGCGCGCGGTTTCGTAATCGCCTTTAGAGAGATAGACGTCGCCAATGTTATTCAGCACCAGGCCTTTGTTACTCTCGTTGCCCACATCGTTCTCGGTTTGCAGCGCTTCCTTCAACAATTTCAAGGCATCATCGTATTGGCCGCGCTGCTTGTAACATTCGCCGAGATCATTGAGCGCGTCGCCGATTCCGGTTTTATCGCCAATCTCGCGGCGGATGGCCAGAGCTTCGTCGTAATTCTTAAGCGCGAGATCGTTTTGCTCGAGGTCCAGCTGCGTTGACGCGATCATTTGCAAACTTTCGGCGATACCGCGCTTCAATCCGAGCTTGCGCTTGATGTCGAGCGAGGATTGAAAGCTTTTCAGAGCTTCGTCCTTCTTATGCAAGTCAGAATAGGCGATGCCCATGGCCTGAAAAATCATGGCCTTTTCTTCCTCGTTGCCGAGTTCGTTGGCCAGAGTTTGCGCGCGAGTCAAATCCTCAAGGCCGGCCTGTGGATTGGCGCCCTGAATTTCCGCCTGAGCCTTGGATCGAAAGCCGCGGATGAGCTTGGGATCAAGTTTGGTGACGGCGGTGAATTGCGCGAGAGCTTTGTCGTAGTCGCCGACATTCAGATACATTTCGCCGAGAGCATAGAGAATGTCCGCATCATTCGGCGAGCTTTTGGCCAGATTCTCGAAGGCTTCGATGGCTTTGGGATAGTCCTTCACGATGCGCTGGTGATCCGCTTGAATGAGGAATTTTTCGGTGGCCGGCAAATTGCCGCTCAGATTCACGGCTTTGCGCGAGGCTTCTTCAGCCTCATTGTCCTGGCCCAGCTTTGAGTAGGTTTGCCCGAGCTGAGAAAAAGCGAGCGCGAAATTCGGATCTTGCTGCACAGCGGAATTGAATTGCTTTACCGCGTCGAGGAGATTGCCCTGACGCTGGAGCTGCAGGCCGAGATCGTAATCGCGTAGCGCAGGAACAGACGAAGTGGAAGGTTTGAAAGATTGAGCCTGAAGTTCCCTGATGCTGCTGCTGGAGAGCGAAAGATTTTTGCGAATGTCGCCGGCAAGACGATCGAGAGTGGTCTGGATATCTTTCTCCGTGCCGGATTCGGTGAGCTTGGTGGAGTGGCCGTTCTTGATGTCGTCAATGGTGGCTTCGAGGCGAATCTGATCGCCGAGCCGCGCGTAGCGTCCCCAAACTACGTCATCCGCTTTGCTGAGATCGGCGAGGCTGCGGATGGTCGGCGTGTCGAGAGATGTGTCCGGCGAAATTCTGAGATCGTGGAGCATCTGGCCGACGCGTTCGGAGGAAACCATGCGCAAACTGGCGGATTCGCCGACGCCGGTGCTCAGAACTTCGGCGACCGTGGAGCCGAGCCAGTCGAGTGATTGATCGCCCGAGGCATTGTGGAAGGGAATGATGGCGAGAGAAACGGCGGGCGCGCCCGGGGCGCCGGAATTCGAGGAGCGGCCGAAAAATAAATATCCGCCCACGCCCAGAAGCACGACGGCGGCAATGCCGATGCCGATCATTTTCCACGGCAAGGCGGTAGCGGCCGGGGGTTCGACGATTTTCGTTGGGGCTGGCTTTGCGCCGCCGCGCCAGGCTTCGAAATCGGTCAAAATTTCGCGCGCCGATTGATAGCGAGCCTGTGGATCGATCTCGAGGCACTTGGTTGCGATGTTGC
This sequence comes from uncultured Acidobacteriota bacterium, assembly GCA_963707165.1. Lineage (GTDB taxonomy): Bacteria > Acidobacteriota > Terriglobia > Acidiferrales > UBA7541 > Palsa-147. Next base: position 78,277 of record CAVPPO010000006.1, read on the forward strand.
TCAACGCGGAGGGAATCTTCGCGTCAACTTCAATGGGCGGCTTGGCGCGATCGCGGGTGCGCTTGAACATCGTGGCTTGCACGGAGTCGGCTTTGTAGGGAGTGGCGCCGGTGAGGAGTTCGTAAAGAATTACCCCGTAGGTGAAAAGATCGGAGCGGGCGTCCACTTTTTCGCCCATGACTTGCTCGGGAGACATGTAATCGGGCGTGCCGACGAGCATGCCGGTTTGCGTCATGGTCATGGCGCCGGGCTCGATGGAGCGGGCGATGCCGAAATCCATGACGGCGGCTTTGCCGGACTTGTCGATCATGATGTTCTGCGGCTTGAGATCGCGATGAACTACGCCTTCGGCATGTGCGGCTTCGAGCGCGAGAGCGACTTGCTCCATGATGCGGACGGTTTCTTCGTATGGGAGCTTGCCCGAGGCGGTGACAAGATTTTTGAGATCTTGTCCCTCGATGAACTCCATGGTGATGAACTTGATGCCGCCGGCTTCGCCAAGATCGAAGATGCGAATGACGTTTTTGTGGGTGATCTGGCGGGCGAGGATCAGTTCTTGCTTGAAACGATGCAAAATTTCGGGGTCGACGGCGAGTTCCGGGCGAATCACTTTGAGGGCGACGAAGCGCTCGAGTTCGCGGTCTTTGGCTTTGTAAACTGCGCCCATGCCGCCCTGGCCGAGGAGATTTAGGATTTCATAGCGCGTGCCGAGAATTGTGCCAGTGGCGATGGGGGCTGAGGTTGCGCCGCCGGCGTTGGGGCTCGACCAGCCGCTCGGGGCGCCGGTAGCGGGAGTTGTGAGGTCGGAGGCAAAGGCGATATCGGAGTCTTGCGTTGCGCCGGACGGAGACTTCATCGGGGCGGTGACGCCCATGGTTGCGTCATCGGCTGCGAACGGTGCGTTGCACTTCTGGCAGTGAGTCGCGGAGGAGGGGTTCGTGGAATGGCACCGCGGACATTCCACTGTGTTCGGCGTCATGCGGCGAACGATGCCTTCCAGCCGGGCGGAAATCGCACTAGAAAAGCGAGGCGGCCGGCTATGTTTCGGGGACACGACATCTTACACCAGCGCCGGGAGGCGAGACACGCGAGACGCGAGGCGGAGTTTCGTAGCGGGCTAGGGCTTGGCAGCGAGGTAGAGGAAGCGGGAGAGGCGCTTTTCGCTGGTTAGCGCGTGGACACAGAGAAGGAAGCGCTGCAGGCCGCTGAAATTGGATTCGCCTTCGATGCCGACGAGGGCGATCTTTCTGCGGGCTCGGGCATCGTGCCAGCGCTTGGCAATAGCGGCGGCGTTCGGAGTGGTGTCGTCGCTGCGGAGAATTTGGAAACCGGCTTCTTTGAGGAGGCGCTCGTTTTCGCCCTGCGGGACGATCAGAAAGTGGCCAATCGAAGTGCGCGCCGCGATTTCTTCATTCGTCAGCGCGCCGGTGATTACCAGAGCATCGCTGAAAATGATTCGGGCGCGGGGCTTCAGAACGCGGAGGCACTCGCGGAGAAAGCTGAGGCGATCGGGAATGTGACAGAAGGCATCGTTGGAATATATGGCGTCGAGAGTGCCGGACTCGAATGGAAGTCCGTTTGAGACATCGTGCTGTAGGAAATTGACTTGATTGCAGAGCGCTTTGGACTCTGCCAGAGCGGCAGCGCTTTGGGCGGCTTCGCGATTCACGTCCAATCCGGTGACGCGGCAGCCTACGGTTTCGGCGAAATGGATTGCGCATCCGCCCGCGCCGGAACCGATCTCGAGCGCGTGCGATTCGCGACTTAGCTCGAGAGCGCTTGCGATCTCGTGGAATTCTTCCAGGGTGGTCCAGCTCGTTTGACCGAAGTCCTGGCCGTAGGTTTCGAGACGCACCTGGCGATAGGTTTCGTCGCCGGAGTTTCCGTAGGTGTTGTTGTAGAGATCGACCTTTGGCACAGGCCGCAATCGTAGCACGAGCACACGTACTCGGACGTTGCGCCGAGGGCCAACACGTGTGATAACTGCGGGCCAATATGACTTTCACCTTGCTGGATTGGGCGGCGATTCTTGCGTATTTCGTGATCACTTTGCTGCTCGGGTTGTATTTCCGGCGGCGGGCGGGGACGAGCACGGAGGATTATTTTGTTTCGGGGCGGAAGGTGTCGTGGTGGCTTGCGGGAACGTCGATGGTGGCGACTACGTTTGCTGCGGATACGCCGCTGGTGGTTGCGGGGATTGTTTATTCGCAGGGGATTGCCGGGAATTGGATCTGGTGGGCGTTTTTGCTGTCGGGAATGATGACGGTTTTCTTTTTTGCGCGATTGTGGCGGCGGTCGGGGTTGATGACCGACGTGCAGTTTGCGGAGATGCGCTATGCGGGGAGACCGGCGGCGTTTTTGCGGGGGTTTCGCGCGGTGTATCTCGGGTTGCTGATGAATTGCGTGATTCTCGGTTGGGTTACGCGGGCGATGACGAGCATCGTTTCGACCACCTTGGGGCCGACGATGGCGCGGTGGACTTGGCTCGGAGGATTTGCGAATTTTTTGAGCGGCATATTTGGCGCGTCGTTCGCGGGCGCGGATGGGCAGGCGCTTGTTGTGTGCATTTTCTTTTTGATTCCGTTCACAGGGCTGTACGTGGCGCTGGGTGGATTGTGGGGAGTTCTTTGGACTGACTTGTTTCAATTTGTGCTGAAGATGGGGATTGTGATTGGCGTGGCTTATTACGCGGTGGCTGCGGCAGGCGGGTTGGGTCCAATGACGGCGAAGATCGAAGCGATGCGCGGGGCGAACGGGGCGGCGGATCCGCTGGCGTTTTTTCCGGATTTCTCGCGCGCATTCGCGAGCGAGGCGGTGTGGACGCTGCCGGTGATTACTTTCATCGTTTATCTCGGGATTCAGTGGTGGGCATTTTGGTATCCGGGGGCTGAGCCGGGCGGCGGGGGATACATTGCGCAGCGGATATTCAGCGCTCGGAGCGAACGCGAAGGGCTTTTTTCTGTGCTGTGGTTCAACATCGCGCATTACGCGCTGCGTCCGTGGCCGTGGATTTTGACGGCGCTGGCGGCGATCGTGCTGTATCCGGGATTGGCGCATCCGGAATCGAGCTACATGATGATCGTGAACGAGCACGTGCCGCATGCGCTGCGAGGCGTGATTCTGGCGGGATTTTTGGCGGCGTTCATGTCCACGATTGCTACGCAATTGAATTGGGGAAGCTCGTACCTGGTGGCGGATTTTTACCGGCGATTTTTGCGGCGCGGCGAGAGCGAACAGCATTACGTGCATGCGTCGCAGGTGGTGACGCTGCTGCTGGTGGTGGCGACGGGATATGTTTCGGCGCAGCTTGCGACGATTCGCACGGGATGGCAGGTGGTGCTGGAATTGAGCGCGGGGAGTTGCAGCGTTTATTTGCTGCGATGGTATTGGTGGCGGATTAATGCTTGGAGTGAGATTTCCGCGATGGGTACTTCGCTGTGCGTCGCGGTGCTGCTGCGATGGGATGGATTTTGGGCGGCGGTTTTGCACCGGCCACATTTGTTCGCGGGATCGGGCACGGTGGTGTTTGCGAAGAGTGCGCTGACGACTACGCTGATTACTACGATTGTGTGGATTGCGGTGACATTTTTGACGCGGCCTGAGCCTGAGGGGACGCTGGAATCGTTTTACCGCAAGGCACGCCCGGATTCGCGGGGTTGGCGGCGCGTGGCGGCGCGAGTGCAGGATGTGCCGGAGACTCATGATCTCGGGCGGAATTTTCGATGCTGGGGGCTCGGATGTGTGATGGTTTATTGTGCGTTGTTTGGGGTGGGAAAGATGCTTCTTGGGCATCCGGGAATTGGGGTGGGGTTAGCCGTGGTTTCAATTGCTTGTGCTTTGGAATTGTGGCGCGAGTTGCGATGAGATTGGCGTGGGGCGGTTGTGGCGCGCAAGAACGCCGGCTGGCAGCTGGCGCTACGGGTTAGAGATATTTGGCGGAGGCGCGGCGTTCTGCTGCCACTGCCTCGAGGAGTTTTTCGCTTGTGGGCATCATTGCCGGCGGCACGCTTAGCTTCTGCTTGATGCTGGTGGCGATTTGTTCGGCCATGCGGAAGCGGACGTCGGGAGGGAGCGCTTCGCGGCGATTGAGGAATGTTTCGATTAGCGAGAATTCTTCGGCGGTGAGTTTCTCGGCGCCATAGCTCACGGTCGAGGTGTTCGCGGACGCTTGCCAGAGCGGGCGGAAATCGCGAAGCTCCTGCTCGTGGACTACGATGGTGCCGGCGACGAAGTCGCCGAGGCGCTTGTTCTGGCGGCTGATTAGCGCGCTGACGATTCCTACACCGTACAAAAACACCGGCATTTGATCGACGAGACGCATCAGATTCCGCGCCACCGCCTCCGACGGCGCGATGGGCCTGCCGGTATCTTTGATCACGCGGATGCGAATGATGCGCTTGCCGGGCGTCTGGCCGTTCCAAATGGCTTCGAAGATCGCGAAATAACCGATGAAAATCAAAAATAGTGCCACCCAGAGCAACGCGATAGCCCAAGTGGCGCCGGACTCGAACGGAAGCATCGCGCGAAAGATAACGGCGCCGCCGAAGACGAACACAATGATCGCCACAATCTGGATGAGAGTGTCGAGAGCAAGAGCGAGGAAACGGCTGCCTACTCCGGCGATGTTGAACTCAAGGTCCGTTTGCTCCGGAGTTTCGATGGTAAGCTTATCGGCGTAGGGGCCGGAATAAGGCGCCGAAGATGGCGGCAGCGAAGACATGATCTCTACCCGATGGCTGGAAAAGCGAAAGCCATATTGGTCGCGGCTTGAACTGCTCGTGAATCAATCGCGGGCGCGTGGTGTTGCGGCGCTGAGTCACCGCGAGCTGCAGGAACTGGGACTATTATATCGCCAGACGGCGTCGGATCTTGCGGCGGTGCGCGAGGACGTCACCAGCACGCAACTTGCCGCATATCTGAACCAGCTGCTCGGCCGGGCACATAATCTCATCTACATGGGGCACAAAGCAAAGATCAGCGGGATTGTGCGATTTTATTCGCAGACGTATCCGCAGGTTTTTCGCGAGACGCTGCCGCAGACGACGCTGGCGTTCCTGATTTTTGCCGTGGCGGCGGTGGCGGCTTGCGCGGTGACGCTGCGCGATCCGGCGTTTGCGCATCGCGTGCTGGGCGCGCAGATGATGGAGACGATCGAGCGGCGCGAGATGTGGACGCATTCGATTGTGACAATGAAGCCGCTGGCTTCCTCCCGGATCATGACGAATAACCTATTTGTTGCGTTCGCGGCTTTTGCTTACGGGGTCACGGCGGGTGTGGGCACGATCTGGATGATGCTCTTGAACGGCTTGCTCATTGGCGTGATTGGCGCGGCGACCTGGCATGCGGGAATGGCGGAGCAGCTTTGGAGTTTTGTTGCGCCGCATGGAGTTCTCGAGTTGCCCGCGATTTTTATCGCCGGAGGCGCGGGGCTGGAAATCGCGCGAGGGATGCTTTTCCCCGGGTTATTGCCGCGGCGCGAATCGCTGGCGCGGGCCGGTGGCCGGGCGGCGAAGCTTTTGTTGGGAACAATTCCGTTGCTTTTTGTTGCTGGGATTATTGAAGGATTTCTTTCGCCGTCGGATATGCCTGATTGGACGAAGTTTTTGTTTGCCGGGGTGATGTTTACGGCGCTGGTGGTTTATTTGAATATGGCGCGCAAGCCTCGGCCGTCTCCTGCCTACCGATCTTACGCAAGATTCCGCTCATTTCTCGCCGGATTAACAAAATGCATATCCCTCACCGCTGAAGCGGTTCGGGATGACAACGAAATGTCTCAGCCGAGAACAATTAGATCTAGAGCAGGTTTCGTTCTTTGATGTCGAGATATTGATTCACGATTGAGCTGGCCAACATTCCGGGCATTACCTCTAGAGTGAGAACGCCGCGTTGGCGAAGGCTGCGGAGGAGCAGGTCGCGGCGCTGGGCGATTTCTAGAGCGGCGGCGTGGCGGTACATGTCGTCTTTCGTGTGCGGAGTTGCGGCGGCTAGTGCGTTTAAATCTGGCTGCGCCATCGCAGCGAAGAGGACGAGGTGGCGCGAAGTCAGGTGCATGGCGTATTCGATTACGTCGGGGATCGTGGCGGTTTCGGCAAAATCGGTGAGCCAGACCACCAGGCTGCGGCGTTTTTGGGTGGTCAACAGCGTGTGCGCGGCGCGGCCGTGATCGGCTTCGAGAACTTCGCTTTTCACGCGTGCGAGAGATTCGAGGATGGCGCGAACCTGGCGGACGCCGCGCGCGGCGTTTACATTTTGCTGAATGCGCCGGCCGTAGGCGAGAAGGCCGACGCGATCGCCGCAGTGAATCGCGACCTGCGCGAGTGAAAGCGCGCCTGTAACAGCGTAATCGAGTTTCGAGAGCCGCAGCTCGCGGCCCGGCTCCTGAACTTTCGCGCGAAGAAGGCGACCGGCATCGAGGACTAGCCAGACGGCCTGGCTGCGTTCGATCTGGAAAACGCGAGTGACGAGATGATGGCGACGGGCAGTGGCGGTCCAAGAGATGTCTCGAATCTCGTCGCCCTCGCGATATTCGCGCATGCTGTCGAATTCGCGGCCGAGGCCGCGCTGATGGCGGCGGCGCTTTTCGAGTTCCACCTGGCGGCTGCGGATCAGATAGAGTGTGTGCTTTTTGGCTTCTTCGATGTTTGGCAGGACGCAGACGACTTGCGAGGTTTCGGCGATGGCCCAGCGCTCGGCCAGGCGCATTGCGCTTTGATAGCGGACGAAGGTGCGGCCCAGGCGAACGTCGCCGCGTTCGCCGGGAAGAATCGAATATTCGGCGCCGGCAGTGCGGTTGCTGCGCACAAAAAGCTCGAGCGTGGGCGGCTCGATGCGCAATTGCGGGCGCGTTTCGTCCACGACGCGCGCGTGAATCGCGATCTTTCCGGCGTTTCTCAGCTCGATGGTGATGGAGCTGGGGACGGCGAGTGCTGGACGCAATCTCCAGACGCGATGCAGCTCGAGTTGGTTTGCGCGCGGGAGTTGCTGCAGATCCCAGAACCACGCAACAAGAAGAAGAGCGTCCCAGAGGAACATAGCGACGACTAATCGTGGCAGCCACCAGGCCGGGACGAGCCACGCGAGACCGAGTATCAGCGCTACGAAGAATCGAGAGCCGAAGCCGAACGAAATTTTCCCGTTCGCTCGCGCCGTTGCGACGGCCGGTGGCGGAACGTGCGGCGTGTCGACCACTATTTTGGCACCTGCACGGCGGCGAGAACTTCGGTGACGGCGCGATCGGCGGTGAGGCCTTCGAGATCGGCTTCGGGCTTGAGCAAAATGCGGTGGCGAAGAACGGCGGGCGCAGCGGATTTAACATCGTCGGGAATCAAGAAATCGCGGCCTTCCATGCCTGCCAACGCGCGGGCTACGGTGAAGAGGCCGATTGCCGCTCGCGGACTTGCACCGAGAGAGATGGCGGGGAAGTCGCGCGTGCGACGGACGAGATTGACGAGGTAATTGTAAAGCGCCGGCTCGACGCGGACTTTCGAAATTTCCTGGCGCGCGGCATCCAGAATGCTTCGGTCGATCGGAGTGATCGGAATTTCATCGAGACGGCGCGGATCAATTCCCTGCTCGTAACGCGCGAGAATTTCGGCTTCTTCTTTTTCGGAAGGGTAGGCGACGCGAATTTTCAGCAGGAAGCGATCGAGTTGAGCTTCGGGAAGCGGATAGGTGCCTTCGAATTCGATGGGATTCTGCGTCGCCAGGACGGTGAAATCCGCTGAGAGCGGATAACGCGTGCCGTCGATGGTGACTTGATGCTCTTCCATGGATTCGAGCAGGGCGGCTTGGGTGCGCGGCGATGTGCGATTGATTTCATCGACGAGCAGGAGATCGGTGAATACCGGGCCGCGATGAAGCGAAAACGTGCTGGTGGACATGTTGAAGATGTTCGTGCCGATTACGTCGGCGGGCATCAAATCAGCGGTGCACTGGATGCGCTGAAAGCCGAGGCCGCAGATGCGCGCGAGGGTTTTCACCGCGAGCGTTTTGCCGATGCCGGGAACGCCTTCCATCAGCGCGTGGCCGCCGCAGACGAGGACGAGCACGAGCTGATCAATCACTTCGCGCTGCCCGATCATGACTTTTGCGAATTCGCCGCGGATGTGCGCGGCCAGGCGTGAGAGATTTTCCACGGTCAGATTTTCTCCTGATATCTGCGGCGTTTCAATCCGAACTGCTCTTCGTATTCCTCGAGGCGCTGAACGAGGGCGAAAGCATCGGCGGCTGGGACTTTGGTTGCGCGGCTGGCCGCGGCGGCGCGCTGCATGGTGCGGACGAATTCGACTCCGTTGGCGCCGAGCCGCTGCGAGACTGCCTGGCCGAGTTCGGTGTCCGACCCGGTGGATGAAAGCCGCAACTGGCGGCTGAGTGCGGAGCGCAGGCGCTGGTACACAATGCCGACTACGGCGGGCTCGGCGTGAGCGCGCTGGTATAGCCCTGCGAGCGTGTCCACGAATTCGAGCGGCGAGAGGCGCGAAACTATCGGAGGGACGGCGATCGGTCCGCTGCGCCGGGCGAACGTGAAGATCACCGCGATTCCGATGATAGCGATTTGCAGGATGCCCCACGGAAGAGGTGTCTTGCCGATGTAGGCTGCGAGCGAGTTGCGCTCACCGTGAAAATATTCGTCCCAATAAATATCCGGCTGTTCATCGGCGCCGGCTGCAGGGTCGCTGACGGCATCGAGAAACAGCTCAAGATTATTTTCACGCAAAAGGCCGGCGTTTGTTAGCGGCGTGGGTCCGGCCCACCATAGCAATGTGCCTTTGCCGGTGCGCCAGCTCAGGACCACCGGTTTGGACGTGTCGCCGTAGAGCGGGAATTGGGAATCGTTGAGTTCGAGCCATTCCGCTTCCGGGCGCATGCTGATTTTCGGCGCGCCGCGGGTGAAACCGCTTGGAACGTCGGCTTCGAAAGTTTCAGGTTCGAGCGATTCTTCCGATGGGGTGGCGATCGCGTCCGCGAAAAAAACGCCAGCCGCCGGCCCGGTGAAGAGGATGCGTCCGCCTTTTTTCAGGAATTGGAGCAGAGCGGTCTGCTCTGCACTGGCGGGCGTTTGGGTGGGATCGGCGATGATCAGGACGGAATCTTCGGGATCTTCCGGGAGTTCGGTGGGCGAGGCCTCCCAGCGCGACACATTCCGATGTATTTCTTGGAGCAGCGAGTAAGCCGCGAGGGCGCCGCCGGAATCCGATGCGTAGGTGGACGGCGTGGATTCGCCGCGCTGAGTGGCTTCGGGCGAGATTAACGAGACGAGAAGCACCAGCACGAACAGGACGATGCCTGTGATAGTGAGAATCTTGCGATCTGATGCGGCTAGGACACCCGGCATCCGAGTTCCTCGGCCTGGCGCAGGCAATCTTGAAAATCGGTTGGCCCGGCGGCGCGGCGGCCATACCAGACGCGCTCGAGGCAGGCAGTGAGCGCGGCGAGCGATTCACGCTGCTGGGTGGTTGCGTGGATGACGTTGGCGGCCGGATCGTCGAGAACGCGCAGCGATTCGCGCGGGGTGCGAGAGGGATCGGGAGCGAGTGCGCCGAGAGTTTCGAGGCGCGAGACGCCAGCCCAGTAAGTTGAGTGGACGGCCTCGCGAAAATCGCCGCGCGCGGCCGCTTCTCGCGCCGCGCGAATCCATTCCTGCCAGGGGCGGCGGAACGCGACCGTCGCGATTTTTTCGATGGATTCGAGCTTGGCGCGTCTGGCCCAGAAGCGGAAGAGCATCATGGCCAGCCAGCCGACGACAGCGGCGACAATCAGCCAGAAAAAAGTTTCGGTGGCGATGGGATGGCGGCCGAGCCCTCCGAAAAGCCAGATGAAAAGGCGCCTGATGAGTTCGTTGATTTTGCGACGTAGTAGATCGCGCGGATTAGGCGCGCCGATTCCGCCAAATTCGCGGCGGGCAAGGATTTGTTGAGCCTTGCCACGCGCGGCGGAATCCTGCGCTTTTTGCCGGGCGGAATAATTATCGATTTGTTGGCTTAGATCAGAGAGCCAGTTGCGAGCGGCATCAAGGTTTTCAGCTCGCGCGGCGCGATCGCTCTCGGCGGTGCGCAAAATTGAGGTCAGTGGATGGCTGGGAATCGAGTAGTGGCCCTCCGGCGATTCGACTTCCCAGGAATCGGGGAGGGAAGCGCGCAAGGCGGCAATTTCTTCGGCGGAGATGTGCTTCGAATCCAGGCGGCTCTTGAGATTGCGAAGTTCGATGGCGAAGGTCGCGGGAGTGCGCGCCGGCGGCTGAGTGGCTGACGCGGCATGTGCGAAGTCCTGCGCATGCGAATCGTAGGAAAGCGCGAGTAGCGCCAGTAGCGCGAGTGCGAACCGTGCAGGGAATCGCGTCATGGGCCGAGCCGATTTCCTTCGGGCGTCTCCGGGACTCGCGTCAGGAGAGCACCGTGGGAACGCCGCCGCTCGTCCGCGCGATTCCGAGTGGGCTCATAAGCATTTGAAGATCAAACGCTTCTTTCCTGACGCGCAGATCATAGTAAAACACGGCGCTGGCGATGGTCACCACCGGAGTGACCAAAACTCCCGCGACGAACGCGCCGACTTGCGTCATCGCCAGCCAGAAGGCCATCAGGCCCGGGCTGTTTCTTGAAAAGAAGACACCCACTTCGAAAGGGGCGGCGAAGAGAGCGCCGGCGCCGAAAGATATCGCGAAATAGAGCAGCAGAATCATGAATGCGCGGCCGGCATTGTCCGTCGTCAGCGCAAAACTGCGCTCGAGAGATTCCACCGGTCCGAGATTTTCGGTGAGCGCCGCCGGGACGCAAACTAAGAGGCGGCACATGATGTAGATGCCGGGGATGATCAGAAAAATGAATCCGGCGAAAATAGCGAGGCCGTTCAGAATTACGACGCCGAGAAGCGTGCCCAGATCGCCGCGAACGCGCCGGAAGGAATCGGCGATGGTGATCGAGCGGCCGAGGTAGAGCTCCGAAACGGCGACAATCGTGGCGCCCTGCGTGAGTAGCAGGACAATCAAACCGACCACGAGAGCCAGAAGCGAGATGACAACGTAGGCGATTATTCCTCCGACCATCTGCGTAGGTGGAACCGGGGCCCTCGGAGCGGTGCCGCCCAGTCCGAGGCCACCCATGGGGATGAGCACGAAGACTTGCGCGAGGCTCAGGATGAGAGTGAGGACGCGCGGGATTGCGGAGATGCCGACAAAGAGCAGGAAATAGCTGCGGTAGAGCGTGAATGTGCGGTCCAGGATTTCGCCGAGGGAAAGAGGGCGCAGGTCGAACGTGTTCATCGCAGTCTCCGCGGTGACGCGTTGTCGGATGTTGGCTCGCCGGGCACTTTATCAGAGATTTAGCCGGAACGAAATTGGGCTGCGGGCCGCGGTTTCGAGACCTGCGAGCAAAGTGGTGGCCACATTGGCCGGAGGGGCGATAGCGACGAGAGAAATTTCGCCGGAATTGGCGCGGACCTGCAGGCATGGGCGACCTCTTCTGCGGCGACCGTTGAGCCTGATTTCCCGGCTCGGGTTCCGAGTCCTACATCATTTTGGCGCGAAAGTTCGCGGGCGCCGCGATTTTCGCCGATTGCAATCTCTGGTGCAGCGGGAGAAAATGTCGGCGTCTGCATTTGAATCAGTGCCTGGCTGTGCTGCGCGGCTCCGGGAAAAAATCAAGGGGGTATCGGTGGATGAAAAGAAACGCGATCTAGAGCTGGGGATGGGCCGCGCGATCACGCGGCGCGATTTTCTGAATGGATTCAGCGTTGCCGTAGGAAGCTCCCTCGTTTTACCGCATTCCCGATGGTTTGAAGCTTTCGGCTTTCCGCAAGCTCCGTTCGATCCCGAGAAAGATCCGCATTATTACCCGCCGTCGCTCACTGGGATGCGCGGGAGCCACGACGGTTCGTTCGAGGTGGCGCACGCCGTGCGGGACGGGGAAGAATTCGCGTCCCCGACGCCAGATAACGAGAACTACGAGCTTGTAATCGTCGGCGGCGGCCTCAGCGGACTCGCGGCGGCCTATTTTTACCGGAAACAGGCGGGAGCGAGTGCGCGCATTCTTATTCTCGAAAATCACGATGATTTTGGCGGGCATGCCAAGCGCAACGAATTCCAAGTGGGTGATCGCTTCTTGATTGGCTATGGCGGTACGCAATCGATCGCCGGGCCGAAGCGCTACAGTGCAGAAGCCATGGGCTTGCTGCGCGAGTTGGGCGTTGACGTCGAACGCTTCAAGCAGTATTACGACACAAAATTCTTCGAGACTCGCGGGCTGTCTCGCGGCGTGTTTTTCTCGAAGGAAGTGTTCGGCACGGATCGGCTTGTCTCCGGCGTCGGAACACCCACGTGGCCGGAATTTCTGGCCAAGACGCCGCTCTCACCTGAGGCGCAAAAAGATATCGCGCGGCTACAAACCGCAAAGGTGGACTATCTGCCGGGAATGAACCGCGAGCAGAAGAAAGCCTACCTTGCACGCACCAGCTACAAGGATTTTCTTTTGAATGATGTGAAGGTGCACCCCGATGTGATTCCGTATTACCAGAAATCGTCATACGCACTGTTCGGAATGGGGATCGACGCGGTGCCCGCGGCGGACGTGACACCGCTCGGAGCGCCGGGCTTCGAAGGAATGGACCTCTCGGGCCCGCCGGGACCTGGACTGAGCTACGAAATCACGCGGCAGGATTACGAGGCGCCGTACATCTATCATTTCCCGGACGGCAACGCGTCTCTAGCGCGGCTGCTTGTGCGCGCGCTGGTTCCCGGATGCGCGCCGGGGCACACCATGGAAGACATCGTCCTCGCGCGCATGGATTATTCGAAACTGGACGATCCGGCGTCGGCGGTGCGCATCCGGCTGAACTCGACGGCGATTCACGCGAAGAATGTCGGCGATCCGGGGGCGTCGCGTGAGGTGGAGGTCACGTATGTGCGCGGCGGAAAAGTGCGATCGGTGCGCGCCGGAGCGTGCATCCTGGCGTGTTGGAACACGGTGATTCCTTATCTCTGCCCTGAAATGTCCGACAAGCAAAAAGAAGCGCTCGCTTATGGCGTCAAGGTTCCGCTGGTGTATACGAACGTGGCGATTCGAAATTGGACGTCGTTCGATAAGCTGCGGGTCAACACGGTAGGCTGTCCGGGATCATTTTACGATGAGGTTTCGCTGGATTTTCCGGTGAGTATGGGCGGTTACCATTATCCCGGCCGCCCGGAAGAGCCTTGCGTTCTCCATTTGCAGTACGTGCCGTGCAAAGCGGGGCTCGCGGCGAGGGAGCAACAACGCGCGGGCCGCGCGATTCTTCTGCGCACGAAGTTCGAGACGTTTGAACGAAATCTCCGCGATCAGCTCGGGCGAATGCTTTCCGGCGGCGGATTCGATCCGGCGCGCGACATCGAGGCGATTACCGTGAATCGCTGGCCGCACGGCTACGCCTATGAATATATTTCGATGTTCGATCCCGATTTCGCGCCGGATCAGCAGCCCTGCGTAATCGGGCGGCAGGCTTTCGGCCGGATTCATATCGCCAATTCAGACGCCGAAGCCTACGCATATACGAATGCCGCGATCGATCAGGGATTTAGAGCGGTGAAGGAAATTACGGGCAAACCTGCCTGAGAATTGAGAGCGAAGCGGCCGCTCCTTTTCGGCGCGGCCGCTTCATTCTCGGCGCATTGCGGAATTAAAACCGGACGATCACGCCGCCGGTGAAATTTCCTCGATTTAGGAAATTCCTTTGATTGGCCGTGAAGCAGTTCCCGAACGAATCGCAGAATTGGGCCGGCGCGGTGTTCTCGTATGTGGGAACGAATCTTGCGTCGGCGCGGAAGCCCAGGTGGTTCGTCGCGAAATATTTCACTCCGCCGCCGACGCCGTAAGAGAACGCCAAATTGTTCGCATTCATCCCACTATTGTCGAAGTGCGTGAATCCGAGTCCCGCCGCCGCGTAGGGCCGCAGCTTCTTCTCCGAGCTTCGGAACATATAGAGCATGCCGAAATGAAATTGATCGATATTGGAATTGTACGCGTTCAGGTATTGGCCCGAGATGATGTCGTGTTCGGCAAACTGCGTCCGATTGCTGTTCCACATGAATTCGAATTGAAAGTTCTCGGTGAGCGAGCGGTCGATGAACGTCCCGAAACTCAAGGACTTATTGGCGCGCAGCCGGTCCACGGTCGAAGAATTTTGCACCGGAAACGAGCCGCCGGTCTCGAATCCGGCGAACGGCGACAACTCCCATTTGTAGTACTGGCCGCCGTAGCTATAGCTCTGGGCGCGCGCTGCCCCCGCGAAAACCAACAGGCCTGCCACCAGGAAACCCAATCTAAATCTCATCGTTCCTCCAGATATGTGTGAATCTCGTGGTCCCGCGCCCCGTTCAGTAAGATGCGCGTTTCGACCCCTCAGGTTACGGCGGGATCCTTGAAAGGCCGGCCATTTTCTCAAATTGACACGCTTCTAGGGCCGAGCGCGATTCCATTCCCCAGCCATTAATCCCGCCGCAAGAGCGAAGGGATCCCGCTACCTTCGCATCACTCGCGGACCGTGCCGCCGTGAAACTACAACCAAGATCATTGCATCGGATGGCTTAAATCGGGTTAGGGCTTTAACACAGTTTTAACAATTCGATAACCTTGCTTTCACCCGGTGTCTATAGCTTTCCGTACTCTGTGGTTACGAGTTGATCTCAAGAAGCCCGCTCAGTTCCGGAATCCGTCCGCTGCAAGAGGCTGCGGAGGGTTCTGTGTGTCGCGAGGCCGCAGAGGGAGCAGACTTTTGGTCGCGGAAAGGTTGCGGTTTTCGAACGCGCCGCGTTATGAATTGGGGCAATTTCTGGCAGTGCGAATTCGAATCTTAAGGAGGATTTACATGCGAGTGTTCGTGACGTGTTTACTGGCCCTGGGCCTGGCAACAGGCCCGGCCTGGGCCGGAGACGACGGCAAAAAGGAGACGGCTGGCACGGCGAATACAACTTCGTCGGACAAGACCGGCGCCTCCGATAAGACGGCCGGACCGACCAAGACCGCCGCGGGCGAATCGAGTCCGGTGATCGAGACCGAGTTGCAGCAGATGCGCGATTTGCTAAAGGCCCAGGCCGACCAGCTCGAAGAGCAGCGTGCGGCTCTGGCGCGTGAAGAGCAAAAGATTCAGGATCTCGAGACTCGCCTGCATGTGACGGAGACGACCGGGACGGCTTCGGCCGGATCTGCCGCTGCCGGGAATGCCTCCGCCGGTTCGAGCGAAGTTCCGGCGGCTGAAGCTGCGCTCCCGGCACCGGGACAAGAAGGAGCGAAGAAGTCCGAAGAAGGGCCATCTTCGATCCGCTTCAAGGGAATCACGCTTACGCCGGGCGGTTTTGTGGCGGCGGAATCGGTGTACCGCAATCACGCTACCAGCGCTGACATCAACACGCCGTTCAACAGCATTCCGTATCCCGGCAACGCGCTCAGCAAAGTGGCCGAGAATTACTTTACCGGCCGCCAGAGCCGGCTCAGCCTGCTTGCGGAGAGCAAGATCGATACTGTGAAGCTGACCGGTTATTACGAAGCTGACTGGCTCGGCACCGGCGTCACTTCCAACAACCGCCAGAGCAACAGCTACGTCATGCGCCAGCGTCAGATTTTCGCGCAGGCCAAGACGGAAAGCGGGTGGAGTTTTACGGGCGGCCAGATGTGGAGTTTGGCGACCGAGAACAAGAAGGGAATCGACAACCGCGGAGAAGCGATTCCTCTGACCATTGACCCGCAATATAACGTGGGCTTTACTTGGGCGCGGCAGTACGGCTTCCGCGTGGTCAAGGACTTCGGCGGCAAGTTCGCTCTTGCAGTCGCGGTCGAAGGTCCGCAGGCGACCATCGGCGGACGCGGCTTCTCGCTAGTGACGACGACCACGGTCGGGACCGCTTCCGTGGCCACAACCGGGAATACTTTCCTCGACGCTCCGGGTGCGGGCGGCGGGTTGTTTAACTTCATCGACACCTCCGGCTACACCGTGAACAAGACGCCCGACTTCATCGTTAAGGCGACCTTGGATCCAGGTTGGGGTCACTACGAAGTGTTCGGGATCATCAGCACGTTCCGCAACCGCGTTTATCCCTGCGGAGTGGCGGGAACGAATGCCAACGACACCGTACCTCCGGTGCCCACAACGGAAATCGATTGCCCAGTCACGGGCCTACCCGTGGTGAGCTCGGCCGGCGCCTTCAATGACACGCGTACGGGCGGCGGCATTGGAGCCAGCTTCCGTGTCCCGTTGTTCACCAAGAAGCTGGAGTTGGGGCTCAAGGCCGTCGGCGGCGACGGCATCGGGCGCTACGGATCCGCGCAGCTTGCGGATTTGACGTTCCGTCCGGATGGCACGGAAGCTCTGATTCGCACCGGCCACGGCCTGGGAATCGTCGAGTACCACGTCACGCCGATGCTCGATATCTACGCTTACTTCGGCGCAGAGTACGCTTGGCGCGCGGCGTATCAGGGCTATAACAGCATTGCGGTGACGAAGACGCCGGCGATTCCGGCTACCGCAGACGTGGCAGCAATTCCAGCGACCACCACGACAGCGTTCAAGCTGAATCAGATTGGCGGATATGGATCGCCGTTCGCCAACAACACTGGTTGCAGCACGGAGAACCCGCCATCGAATCAGCTGACGCCGTCCGGTGGTGGCACTTGCGCGGGCGACACTCGCCTCATCATGGAAGGCACTCTCGGCTTCTGGCACAAGATTTACCAGGGACCGAAGGGCGGCCTGCGCTGGGGCATTCAGTACTCCTACTTCTCACGGAATGGCTGGTCAGGCAACAACAACGGCGCAGCGCCCGGTTCGGCGCCCAGGGCTGTTGATAACGTGGTGCTGACTTCGTTCCGTTATTACATCCCGTAGCTTCTGCCGGCAGGCCGCGGCTGATTTAATTGCCCGTGCCTAGCCAGCGAAACAAAACTTGCGCCCCCGGATTGCCAGCTTGGAAAGGGCGATCCGGGGGCGGACTTGTTTTCATTTCACTAATCCTCGTTTGAACCCCTGCCGATAGATTCCCGTAGTCTGTGACCATTGGGTGGCCCTTCCGGTTCCGAAATCTGCCCAGTCGAGGTGTGCGCACTGGCGCGGGACGTGAGGAGGATTTCCATGCGAGTGTTCGTGGTGTATTTACTGGCTGTCGGTTTGGCGGCGGGCCCGGTCTCGGCCGGAGACGACGGCAAGAAGGATGCGGCCAGCGCGCCAAAGACATCCCCTTCGGACAAGACGGCCGATGCGAACAAGCCTCCGGCTGCGGAAGCGAGTCCGGCAATCGAAGCCGAACTCCAGCAGATGCGCGATCTCTTGAAAGCCCAGGGCGATCAGATTGAGGAGCAGCGCGCTGCGCTCGCGCGCGAAGAGCAGAGGATTCAGGATCTGGAGTCTCGCCTGCACGAGACGGATACCAGCGGGACAGCCTCGGCAGACGCTGTCGCGACCCGGAATATCCCGGTTGACTCACCCGAAGCTCCGGCCGCCGATGCGGCGCTCGCCGCGAGCGGACAAGCGGACTCAAAGAAGGGATCCGATGACGGACCATCCTCGATCCGCTTCAAGGGCATTACGCTCACGCCCGGCGGTTACGTTGCGGCAGAATCGGTGTACCGCACCCACGCCGCGAGTGCGGACATCAACACGCCGTTCAATAGCATCCCGTACCCGGGCAATGCCGTGAGCAAGGTCTCGGAGAGCTCCTTCACGGGCCGTCAGAGCCGGATTAGCCTGCTGGCGCAAAGCAAGATCGGAGCAACGAAACTCAGCGGCTACTACGAAGCGGATTGGCTGGGAACCAGCGTGAATTCCAACAATCGCCAGAGCAACAGCTACGTCCTGCGCCAGCGCGTGCTTTTCGCGCAAGCGGCGCTTGAGAATGGCTGGAGCTTTACCGGCGGCCAAATATGGTCTTTGGCGACCGAGAACAAGAAGGGAATCGACACCCGCGGAGAAGCGATTCCGTTGACGATCGACCCGCAGTTCAACGTCGGGTTTACGTGGGCGCGGCAGTACGGTTTCCGGGTGGTCAAAAGCTTTGGTGATAAGTTCGCTCTGGCGGTCTCGGTCGAAGGGCCGCAGGCGACGATTGGCGGACGTGGCTTCTCGCTGGTAACTACGACTACGGTTGGAACAGCTTCGGTAGCGACAACCGGGAACACATTCCTCGACGCTCCGGGCCTGGGCGGCGGCCTGTTTAATTTCATCGACACTTCCGGGTACACCATAAACAAGACACCGGACTTCATTGTGAAGGCGGCGGCGGATCCGGGATTTGGGCACTATGAGTTGTTCGGAATTATCAGCACGTTTCGCAACCGGATTTATCCTTGCGGCGTGGTGGGAACGAATGCAAACGACACCGCGCCTCCAGCCACGCTGACGACAATCGCATGTTCCGTTGACGGGTCCATCGGTCCTAGCTCGATTGGGGCGTTCAACGATACGCGAACCGGCAGCGGGCTCGGAGCGAGCATGCGCCTGCCGCTGTTCTCGAAGAAGTTGGACTTCGGGCTGAAGCTTGTTGCCGGCGATGGCGTGGGGCGCTACGGATCCGCGCAGCTGGCGGATTTAACTTTCCGGCCCGATGGCACAGAAGCGTTGATTCGCACGGGCCACGGCCTGGGATCGCTGGAATTTCACGCGACTCCAAAGTTCGACATCTTCGCCTATTTCGGCGCGGAGTACGCCTGGCGCGCGGGTTATCAGGGCTACGACAGCATTGCGGTGACGAAGACGCCCGCAATTCCTGCTACGTCCACTTCGCCGGCAATTCCCGCGACGGTTACCACTGCATTCAAGCTGGACCAGATCGGCGGATACGGATCGCCATTCGCCAACGACACGGGTTGCAGCACGGAGAACCCGCCATCGAATCAATTGACGCCGTCCGCCGGCGGCATCTGTGCGGGCGATACGCGCGTGATTATGGAGGGCACGCTCGGTTTCTGGCACAGAATTTACCAGGGACCCAGGGGCGGGCTGAAATGGGGCATTCAGTATTCTTACTTCACACGGAATGGCTGGTCTGGCAACGACAATGGTTCAGCGCCTGGTGTGTCGCCGAAGGCTGTTGACAACGTAGTTTTGACTTCGTTCCGCTATTTCATTCCGTAAGTTTCGCGCTCACATGAAGGCGCGTCCCGCGTGCCGGGCGGGCCTTTTCCTTTTGATTCGAGAAATCGAATCGTGAAGCCTCTCGGTTCCGGTATCATGATGCCATTCCCTTATGTCTGATCGCGCTATGCCAGCTTGGATGAGAAGGCTGCTCAAAATTGGCGCCACTGCGTTGGCGGTGTGGCTTGTGCTTTCGGCCGCTCTTTTCGCCGTGATGCGCCAGCCGCCCATCGTGTTCAATCACGTGATGGCGAAAACTCCGATGGTCGCCTTTTTCGTTCTTCCGTTCGAGACCCTCTGGCTGCAGGCGCGAAGCGGGAGTTTGCGCGTCGGCGATATCGCTCCGGATTTCACTTTGAAGACTTCCGACCGCTCCGCGGAAGTGAGCCTCTCTTCATTTCGCGGGCAGAAGCCCGTCGTTCTCGTCTTTGGCAGCCACACTTGACCGCCTTTTCGCCGGGAGGTTCCCGCGCTCAATCAGCTCTACGAGGAATATAAGGATCGCGTGGCGTTCTACGTGGTCTATATCCAGGAAGCGCACCCGACCGATGGCTGGCAGATGCCCAGCAATTTGACGGATGGCGTGCTGGTGGCCAGCACGCATACTTTTGATGAGCGCGACTCAGCTGCCAAGATGTGTGTCGCTAAGCTGGGCATCAAGATTCCCGCGCTGATTGACGACCCCCAGGATTCGACCGAGCGCGCTTACACCGGCTGGCCCGATCGCCTGTACGTCATCGACCAGTCCGGCCGTGTGGCCTACAAAAGCAAAGCGGGGCCGTTCGGATTCCACCCGGACGAGATGGCGAAGCGCCTGCAGCAGCTCGCGCCGCCCGCGGAGCAATCAGCGCACTAAGTCGCGCGCAGCCAATACTGATCTTCGCAGGCGGTGAACGCGGGGTGAGCTCTACGGAGTGTTATTCGCGGCCGACACTGATTCCACGAGTCTCTGCACCGAAGGCACGATCATCAACAGCAAATCAGATTGCGGCTTCTTAGTTTCCTCGATGAACGACATTTCCAGCGCCGTCCATTCGGCCGGTGCGCTCTCTCCTTTATCGCGATAGTCGAGCGCTTGCAATCCTGCGTCACCCAGGGCGGCGAGTTTCTGCGAGAGCGGCTCCAGTTCTTTCAGCAAATACGATCGTTGGAGGAGCGGCGCGAGTCGCGCGTCGTTATCGCGCCACGCCGTGAGCTGTGCGCGAATTTCGGCCTCCTCTGCGCCGCCGCGCGAATCGCCGGCGAGAAAACGATTGACGCTCCGCCCGAACTGTCGCGCTGTCTCGCTTTCCGGTGGCACTGCGTCAACCAGGCGATTCAAGGCGTCGTTGCTCGATAGCTCGATTCCCGCTTTCTTCGCCTCTTCTTCGCGAACATATTCTTTCAGCGGCTCGACTACATTTGCCAGAACCACTAACGGCGCGATGTCGTCCGTCGCGGCGATTCGGCGCAACATGCGCTTCTCGCTAATACGGTGTGTTAGGCCGAGCTCGTCTAACTGGCGGCTGACAGCCTCGACCCGTTCGTACATCGCATCGATGTCTTGGACATCTTGTGGCGACCATAGACGCTCCGCCACAACCGCCGTGCGCGGCCAGATCCGCGAGTCGATGTTTTCCGGCGAGACGTACTCCGTCCACATGCACGCTTCGCCCCCCAGAATCGATCGCTGCTCATCGGGACTGAGCAATCCCGCCTCATCGCTGAGCGGATCAACGCCATAGTGCTCGAACGCGGGATGCATGAGATCGAGGTAATAGCCGAACGAGAGAAGTCCGCGGTATCCCTGTTTCGCCGCTTCAGCCAGCGACTTCTGTCCGCGCCACGATTGAATCACGATATCTTTCGGCAGGCCGGGGCTCAAAATTTCATCCCAGCCGACCATGTGCTTGTGATGTTTGGTCAAAATCTTTTCGATATGCGCGTTGAAATATTCTTGCAGGTCGCGATGGGTCTTGAATCCATGCTCGCGCATGAATTCCTGGATCTTGAGATTCGCGTCCCACTGCTTTCCTTTCACTTCGTCGCCCCCGATGTGGAAATAAGCGTCGGGAAAAAGCTCCGCCATCTCGCCGATGAATTTATCGAGAAACCGGTACGTTTCTTCCTTCGTGGGATCCATCTCGGGTTCGAAGATGCCCCAGCGGTGCTCGATCTCGTAAGGTCCCGGCGCGCTCGCCAGCTCGGGATACCCGGCGAACCAGGCGGTGGTGTGTCCCGGAATATCGAATTCGGGCACGACGCGAATGCCGCGGTCGCGCGCGTATTCGATAAGGTCGTGCGCTTCTTCTTGCGTGTAGTAATGCCCGTCCGCGCCCAGTTCGTGCAGCTTGGGGAATTTTTTGCTTTCGATGCGGAAGCCCTGATTGTCCGACAGGTGCCAGTGAAAGACGTTCATCTTCACGGCTTCCATGCCGTCGAGATTGCGCTTCAGCACTTCAAGAGGCATGAAATGCCGGCCGACGTCGATCATCAACCCGCGCCAGACGAATCGCGGCTGGTCCTCGATTCTCACCGCCGGCGCTACGAATCCTTCCGGCGTTACTTGCACGAGCTGCAAAAATGTTTGCAGGCCGCGCAGCACTCCGAGCGGATTTGGCGCTGCAAGATTTGCACCACTTGAAGTTACTTCGAGCGCATAGCTCTCATCCTCATCGAGTTCCTGTACGGGGCGGCTCGCGCGCTCCGCGTGAATCACAAGCGTAGCGTTCGCGGGCTCGCTTAGGTGCAAGCTGATCGGCAGTCCTGTCCGGCGCGAGAGAGTTTGCACGAATCGCCGCGCCGCGCGTTCGAGGCGCGCTTCCTTATATCCCTCAATCCCGACGCTGAACTTTTGCGTGATCACGAGACGCCCGTCGCCAAGCTGCAGTCTCGCGGGCGCGGGCATCAACTGAAAACGCGGCGGCGCAACATCGGCGATTACGGGGCTGAGGATAAAGCTGGAAAAAATCATCGCGAAGAGGACTCTGTAAGGTGGGCTGGCAACGCGCCAGTAGATTCTTCGGCCGGCCGTCATGAACGGCGCAGCATAGTACACGGCGCCAGCGCCGACAAATAGTTTCCGAATCGCGCCCGCGTGCTCAGTCTGAGCAGCGCCGGCGATATCCCCGGCTCCAATCCTCCGGCGACAATCCAAAAATATGTCCACGAGTCATTATTGCTCCGGGTGGGTGGACTTGCGGCCCAACCGTGCGCCTCGACGCGGCTCTGCCACTTGTGGCAAGATAATTAAGCGTCTTATTAAATGAATTCCCTTGGGGGGATGGAGATGGCCAAGGCCACGTTTGCGGCGGGTTGCTTCTGGGGCGTCGAGGCGGAATTCCGCGGCCTGAAAGGTGTGACTTCCACGCAGGTCGGTTACACCGGCGGCCACACCAAGAATCCCAATTACAAGCAAGTCTGCACCGATGGCACCGGACACGCGGAAGCTGTCGAGGTGGATTACGATCCCGCGCAGATTTCTTATGATGCTCTCTTGGCGACCTTCTGGGAAATCCACGATCCCACGACGATGAACCGCCAGGGACCCGATGTCGGATCGCAGTACCGCTCGGCGATTTATTACCACTCGCCTGAGCAGGAAGCCGCCGCGAAAGCCTCGCGGGACAAACTCGCCGCGTCCGGCAAATTCAAGCGCCCGATCGTCACCGAGATCAAGCCCGCGCAGGAATTCTGGCGCGCCGAAGATTACCATCAGCAATATCTGGAGAAGCGCGGCGAAGCGTCCTGCCATTTGCCGGGATAGTTTCTTTGGCCGCGAACGTTACGGCCGCCGGCCCTACGAGAAAATCCGGAACGCGCTAAATCCGAGCCCCGCGCCAATCATCGAACCGGCAATAACATCGCTCAGGAAGTGCATTCCTAGAATTATTCTCGACGCTGCAACGCATACTGCGATGAACAGCAGCAAATCCTGAAGCTGCGGATAGAAAAGCCCGATGCACACGGCGATGGCAAAAGCCGTGATCGAATGTCCCGAAGGAAATGAGAAACGATCCGGCGGGAGAATCGCCGCCCAGCAATGCGGCTCCAGTTGGCACGGCCGCACGCGGTGGCTCGCGCTCTTGAGCAACTTGAATAATAGAATTCCGGTTGCGACCGCTAGCCCGGCCGATCCCACCGCCAAATAACGCTGCGGCCCGCCGAAGAGCAAAAGAATCGCGCCAAGCAGATACCAGAGCCAACCATCGCCGCAGCGCGTCGCCAGGATCATCCAAACTCGAATCCACTTCGGCGCACGCCAGCGGTGCACCCGGCGCATCAGCCGGTGGTCTCGCGATTCGATGTAGCCCCAAACCGCGCGCGCGACGGTCATTTCGTTACTCCATCGCCGATTCCATCGCCAACCCCGGAAACGGCGTGCGCTCTCGGCGCCTTCGGGATAACCTGAGCTGCCCAGCGGCGCACAAACCAGGTTTCCCCGATGCAGTTTCCAAACACATATGCTGGGATGAGCAGCCCCAGTGGCGCGAGGATCGTCTTCCATCGCGCCTCGCGCATCATTTCGCCGGCAATCAGGAATACATCGCGCGTAAGCTTCCAGTAGCCGCCAGATCGGCCGCGCGGCTTACCGAATCCGTGCCGCAGCCCATGAAGAAACTCATCCTTGCTAGCCGCGCTCAGAATCTCGGTGTAAGCTGTTCCCGCCGAAGCCAGGGTGTGCGCGTCGCTCCCGCCCAGCGCGATTTTTTGAGTCCGCCGCGCCAGCCGCACAGCCTGCCGGTTGTTTTCCGCCGCCATCAATCCATTCAGTGTCTCCACGGCGGGGAAATATTCGTTGAACCATTCGAAATCCTCACGCACGCGCCTGCCGGTCAACACGGAGAAGACGTGATTCAAGCAAAAGAACAAGCGGTGCTCCGTCAGATACATCAGCAGCGCAATCAGATCGTTCCGCCGCCTCTGGATCTCGATGTGCTGCCGCTCGGTGATGTCATAAACGCCCACGTGAATCCGCGTTCCGCTCGGCATCCGGCAGGTCGCCTCGACGCTCACAAAGAAATCCGGGTAGCGTCGCAGCGGCTCGCAGCCCTCGATCGAATCGTGATCGGTCAGCGTGATCAGGTTCATCCCGCGCCGCTTCAGCGTCGTGTAAAGCTCCTCCGGCCGGCTGTAACATTCGCGGCAAATCGCGCCCATTCCCGCGTCTTGCGCGGGGCCCGAGAAGTACGAGTGGACATGTAGATCGCAGCGCATGAAAAATTTGTAACACTATTGCGTTACACGCCGATGAACCCCGCGCAAAAGTTTGACAACGCGAGACTTATAACTCATAGGACATCTGTAACCATCTTTTAACAGAGCAGACACGCCAGGGCGGTAACTCGCCTGCAACAATCGCGCCGCCCATGAGACGTATCGAGTTTGTTTTCTTCGACGCCGGCGGCGGCCATCGCAGCGCCGCCACGTCTCTGCAGATGGCCGTCCAATCAGCGAACCATCCGTGGGATGTTCATCTGATGAATTTGCAGGAGGTTCTGGATCGCCTGGATATACTGCGGCGGTTTGCGGGGATCCGAATCCAGGATTTCTACAACAAGATGCTAGCGTCAGGCTGGACGCTTGGTAGCGGGCAGTTGTTGCGCGTCCTGCAGCTCGCCATTGCCGCCTATCACCGGCCGTGCGTGCGCATGCTGGCGGATTGTTGGCGCGAAGCGGATCCGGACATGGTTGTGTCCTTTGTTCCGCACTTCAACAGGGAACTCTGCGAGAGTCTGCGGATCGTTCATCCCGGTCGGCCGTTCGTCACCATCCTCACCGATCTCGCCAACTATCCGCCGCGATTCTGGATTGAAAAGCAGCAGCAGGAATTCATCTGTGGCACGGAGCACGCGGTCGCCCAATGCCTTGAAGTCGGCCATTCGCCCGATCGAGTCCATCGAGCGTCCGGCATGATTCTCCACCCGCGCTTTTACGATCCGATCGAAACGGGCCCCGCCGCTGGCCGCGAAGCTCTGGGTCTTTCGCAGGATCTCCCGACCGGCCTTATCCTCTTCGGCGGCCACGGCTCGAACGTAATTGGCGAGATCGTTGAAGCTCTAGATAAATCGGATCTCGATTTGCAGCTCATCGCCATCTGTGGCCGCAACGACAAGCTCGCGCAGTCTCTGCGCGCTCGCCGCTCGCGAATTCCACTTTTCGTGGAAGGATTCACGAAGCAGATTCCGTACTACATGCATCTTTCCGATTTTTTCATCGGCAAACCCGGCCCAGGCAGCCTCAGCGAAGCGGTAGCGAAGCAATTGCCGGTGATCACGGAGTGCAATTCATGGACGCTCCCGCAGGAGCGGTACAACGCTGACTGGATTCGCGAGAAGGAAATCGGACTGGTGGTGCGCAGTTTCCGCCAGATCGAGCCCGCCGTGCGCGAACTACTCTTTCCCGCCACCCTCGAGCGCTTCAAGCGCAACACCGCTGCCATGCCGAACCGCGCGGTCTTCGAGATTCCTGGAATTCTGGAGCAAATCCTGAGTCGCTGCCCGTCCGGCTCCGGGCGTTGTTGACCTCCAGCGTGTGGGCAAACGCGCACCCAGCCAGGAGTGGTTGTGCTGCTGCAGACCTCTAACTCTTCGGCTCTAGCACTGCCTTGATCTGCGTTTGGCTATCGCGGATCACGTCCAGATTACGCTCCCAGGGTCTCTTCCCATCCGCCTTCACAACCACATTGTGCGTTCCCGTGCCCAGCGGCAGAATCGACGGCGTGTCGCCGACAAACTTCCCGTCCACATAAATCTCCGCGCCCTCTGGCTCCGAATGTACGGCGACAGTCCCGTTACCATCCACGTCGCGACTCTCCGGGCCGAATCCAAGAGGCGCTTCGGGAATTTCGCGATTCATCACATTAATTAGATCCTGCGCGCTGAGCGCAAAATTCAGCCCCTCGAGTTTGGTGCCATCGGGTCCCACGCGCTTGAACGTCGCAATCCCAACGACCTCGCCCGTCTCATCCACGAGGGGGCCGCCGCTATTCCCGGGATTGATCGCGGCGTCGGTCTGTATCCACGTCCCTTCGTGCTTTTCGACACGGCCGACTCCGCTCACAATCCCGCGCGTAACCGATTCCGGCAACCCGCCGCCCGGATTTCCGATGGCGAACACCGTCGCGCCAGGCCGGACCGAAGCCAGATCGGCAAGCGGCAAGCGCGGATAACCGACGCCATCCACTTTCACCAGCGCCAAATCCAGACTCGGATCGGAATAAACAACCTTCCCCAGCAGCCGTGCGCCCGCTGCCGTTACCACGAAGAAGCTCGCTTCTCCGTCCGCGACGTGGCGGTTCGTGGCGATGATTCCGTTGTCCGTTAGGAAAAACCCGCTTCCCTGCGAATGTTCTCCGTCGAGCCGCACCACGGCCGGCATCGCGCGCCGCATGATCTCTTCCGCCGAGAGTTCCTTGCGCGGCACCGCTCGCTTCGGTGGTACCGGCGCCGACACCGGCACCACATTGCCGCCGCGAAGAAGAGTCGCGGATTGCAGCGACACGTCCACGTGCTTAGTCTTCAGCAGATAGTAAGTTGACTGGTTCCGGCCCATCGCCGACGTCCATTTGTAAGGCCCCTGCGTCAGCACGAATTCCTGCGCCGCGAAGCCATCCTTATATATGCGCGCGACCATGGGATGCTCAAGCCGGTCGCTGAAAACCGTGTGGACGCGGTGGAAGTAGCCGCCCGGGACCTTCATCTCGTACGGAGTCGTGCCGACCACAACGCCGTCCAGCTCCACGGTAGCGCCGGGCGGATTGCTCGTGATCGTAAACGTATCGGCGCCGGTCGCCTTCACGATCAGCAGCGCCCACGCCGCGCAGATGCACACCCATACCCCGGCTCGACGAATCGCCATCTTCGCCAGCCTCCTTCCCCAAGTTCGAGGGCTCGCAAAATCTCACTCCGATGCGAAAGAGTCAATTGTGGGAATTACGGAATAAAACGCTAAGTACTTGCCGCAGAGTACCGCCGGAGTCCCTGCCGCCTCTTTTAGTGATTCGCGAGCTGAGAGATCGTCAGTCGGCGGAAGTCTTCGAATAGCTTACTCGTTTCGGATTTTGCGGCGGCTCACAGCCACCGGCGATGCTAAACTCCGGCGTTTGACGACCCGGCCCTAACAGATGACCATCTCCTCCATCCATATCGATACGCGGCCTGACTGGCGGGGCGGACAGAATCAAGTTCTCCTGACGCTTCACGGCCTCAAGGCGCGCGGCCATACCGTCGAGCTTCTCGCGCTAGACGGGGGCGAACTCGAACACCGGGCACTCGATGAAGGCTTCCACGTTCACGCAATCCCTGCCAACAGCGTCCGCTGGGACGGCTCTACGCTCTTGCGAGAATTGATGGGGGCGGGCCGCTACGATATCGTTCACGCGCACGATCCTCACGGCCTCACGCTCGCATGGCTCGCGCGTGCGCACCGCAGCGCCGTGCTGATCGCTCAGCGCCGCGTCGCAAATCCACTCAGCCGCGGCCCCTTTGCACTCGCCCGCTATCGCGCTGCCAGACGCATCTTTGCCGTCTCGAAATTCATCGCTGAGAGCGTTATCCGTTCAGGAGTTCCAGCGAACCAAATCGAGGTTATCTACGAAGGTGTGAAACTTCGGGCGCCGACTACGCGCGGCGAACGTGAGTCCTTTCGCGATCACTGGAAGATTGGCGACGCGGACGCTCTTCTAGGCTGCGTCGGCTATCTATTGCCGGAAAAAGGCCAGGAAGCCCTCATCCGAGCGCTGCCTGCCATCCAGAAAGATTTCCCCGCGTGCCATCTGCTGCTGGCGGGCGATGGCCCGAGCCGCCCCGCGCTCGAGAAGCTCGCATACGAACTCAATGTCTTCCGCTCCGTGATATTCGCGGGATTCGTGGAGCACATCGAGAGTATCTATCGCGCGCTGGATATTTTTCTCTTTCCATCGCTAGCCGAGCCGCTCGGCACTTCGATGCTGGCTGCAATGTCCTACGGCTTGCCCGTCATCGGTGTCGCCATCGGCGGAGTCCCAGAAATTGTGGCGTCGGAGAAAAACGGCCTTCTAGTGCCCAAGCCCGACCCAGACGCCTTCGCAGTTTGCGTCAAGCGCTTGCTGCGCAATCGCGAGGAAGCCCGCCGTTTCGGCGACGCCGCCCGCGCCACAATTGCTGAAAAATTCACCGATGATCTCATGGTCGAAGCCACGCTCGGAAGCTATCAGGCGCTTCTCAAAAAAAATTGATGATCTTGCAGGCATCGCCTGCGCCGCTCCCCGGCATCCCATTGCACGGAGCATCTGCATTTCGGGTGCCTGCCCCGCGCTCTCGATCCGGCCTCTTGAACCTCTTCCGGGACAAACCAAAACAACGGAGGATCACGGCAAATGAAAATTCGGTATTGCGACTTGTTATTTGCTGCGGCGGTGCTGACTATGGCAGCGCCCGCCTGGGCTCACACCGACACGGCTCTGCTGACTTTCGAAAAGTCAGTCCACATCGGTACCACAATGCTCGACCCGGGCAGCTATAAAGTGCGGGCCGCCGAAAACGCCAACCAAATTGAGGTCGAAAGAAACGGCAAGGTGGTCGCTCAGATCCCCTGCCACTGGATCCAGCTCAATTCCAAGTCACCGAGTGACGAAGCGGTCATCGACAATGACTCAATCCAGCAGATTCGTTTCGAGGGACGCGCCGCCGCCGCGCAGTTCGAATAACCACTCCGGGAAGAGGGCGGTCAGCGGGCCGCCCGCTTCCAATCATTCCTTCGCATACATTGTCGTCTGCGTTTACTTCAGGTACGTCGCCAGCCAATCGAGGAAAGTCTTGTACCAGAATTCGCTGTTCTGCGGCTTCAGCACCCAGTGGCCTTCATCGGGGAAAATTACGAGCTTCGAGGGCACTCCCTGCCGTTGCAGCGCCGAGAAGAATTCCAAATCTTGCGAGTACGGAATGCGAAAATCGAGCTCGCCGCCGACGACCAGCGTCGGCGTCTTGAACTTGCCCAGCGCGCCCGCATATTTATCCGGCGACCATTTGTCGTACAGCTCCGGATGCTCCCAAGGCGTTCCGCCGAATTCCCACTCCTGAAACCAGAGCTCTTCGGTAGCATACATGCCGCGCGCGTTGTACGGCCCCGCGTGGCTGATGATGCATTTGAAGCGGCCGGTGTGCGTGGCCATCCAATCCATCATGTATCCGCCGTAGGAGGCGCCCGCCGCGCACACTTTCGATCCATCAATGAACGGATATTTTGCAATGGCGGCGTCGAGGCCGTTCATCAGATCCGCGTAGACCTTGCCGCCCCAGTCTTTGCTGATCTCCGACGTGAATTTCTGTCCGTAGCCGGTCGAGCCGCGTGGATTGACCATAACGACGACATATCCGGGCGCTGCCATTACTTCTGGATTCCAGCGGTAGCCCCATTCGTCGTCCCACGCGCCCTGCGGTCCGCCATGCACGAGAAACAGCAACGGATATTTCTTCGCCGCATCGAAATTCGGCGGCCGCACTAGCAGGCCATTCACCTTTGTACCTTCGGCGCCCGCGAACCAAAACGATTCCGCCTTCGAAATATCAAGCTGTGCGAGCCGTGCTTCGTTGTGATGCGTGAGTTGCCGCAAGTCGCTTCCATCTGATTTCGCCGCGAAGATCTCCGGCGGCATCGTCAGGCTAGTGCGCGTAAATGCAATCGTGTGGCCATCACGGCTCAAATCGAACTCCATGTTGAAGCCGTCCGCGATCACCTTACTCGGAGTGCTTCCGTGCGCCGCCGCGAGCGAATAAATCGGCATCAGCGTTTGGTCTTCGGCCTTGAGAAAAATCATCTTGCTGTCCGGCGCCCACTCGTACGCATCCACATTGCGGTCGAAGTTCTGCGTCAACTCGCTGTGCTTGCCGCTCGCGCGTTCGTAAATCATCAGCCGCCAGCGATCTGCTTCGAAGCCGGGAGTGAGCTGCGAGCGATAGGCGATCCATTTTCCGTCGGGAGAATAGACCGGCCCCCAGTCATCGCCCGGATTGTCGGTAATCCGCTTCGGCGCGCTCGATCCATTCACCGCCACGGTGAAGATGTCGCCATTCGTGCTCGTCGCTGCATCCTTATCCGTGTTTGCGGTGAAGCCGAGTTCCGTGCTGTCGGGCGAAAAGCCAATGGCTTCCGGTGCGCCCAGATTGAAAGGTGGAACATCGTAATCCGCGCCGGGAGTCAAATCGCGCGGCTTGCCGCCTTCGGCCGAAACCGCAAAGAGATGGCTGCGCTTGCCGTCCCACCAAGTCGTCCAGTGGCGATACAGCAGCTTGATATAGACGCGCGCCTTCATCTTGCTCTTCTGTTTCTCAGCGTCGCGCTTCACGTTACATTCATCTTCCGCGCAATCGGGATAGACGCTCGACACAAACGCAATCGTCTTCCCGTCCGGCGACCACAATTCATTGTCCGCGCCACCCGAAAGGGAAGTGAGCCTCGTCGCTTCGCCGCCCGCGAGCGAGATCCAGTAAACTTGTGTCGTGCCTTCGCGCGCCGAAAGAAACGCGAGCTTCGTTCCATCCGGCGACCATCGCGGCCGTTGATCGCTGCCGCCGCGCGTCAATTGCCGCGGCTCGCCGCCCGACGTCGGCACGATCCAAATGTTCGGCGCGACGCGATTCGCCTCTCGATCCGGCGTCGCGACGGTGTAAGCGATGTAGCGCCCGTCGGGCGACATCTGCGGATCGCTCACGCGATGCATCGCCACCAGATCGTCGAACGTCATCGGCCGCTTCTCGCTTTGCGCCGATGTTGCGACGCCAAAGACCGCAGCGAGTGCCGCTAGTACCAAACTTTGAATGAAACGTGACATCTTTCCTCCCAACAATTTCAAAACGCCCTGCATCAAGCTTTCACTTCGGAATGCCGACGGCCCAGGCATAGCCGTCTGGGTCTTCGACGATCACATCGCGCCAACCATGCGGCTTGTCTTGCGAAGGCTGCAAAATTCGCGCCCCGCTCGCGATCGCGCGTTTCTCGATCACATCCGGATCGACGTGAAAGAGCCGCAACTCCGCGCCAAGTCCGCGCCGTCCGCCGCCCGTCAGCTCCACATGCCACGGATGATGCTCGTAAGTTTGATCGGCATGAATCATGAATTCAATCCGCCCAGCCCGCAGCGCCGCAAAATCCGCATCGGAATGATGCACTTTTGCGCCAAACACGTCGCGATAGAACGCCACCGACCGCGCAACATCCCGGACCAGCAGGTTCACGGTGAAATCCGGCAACCCGCGCCCATAATCGTCCGCCTGCATCCATGGCTCTTGCGTTCGCTTCGTAGCCATCGCAATCAGCCCGCGCTACTTCGCCTGCGGCTTGATGATGTCGCTCAGCAGATCCGGCTGCGCCTCGACGCGCGCCAAATGCGGATAGCGCAACCCGCCGTGATAATCGAGCGCATAAGATTTGAAGTAAGTTCCGTTGGCGATCAAAAGCTCGATGGCCCGCGGCGACGTTTTCGCGCGATCCACCGCCTCGTGAAACACATCCGGCGAAAATTGCTGGCCGTTCACCGCCGCGATCTTCATTCCCGGGCCGATTCCCGCACTGTACGCGGCGCTTCCGTGAATCACGTCCACCACCGCGCCATCGTCGTTCAGAAGCAATCCAGCCGAATCGCGATAATCCGAGCGGTGCGCAGCTTCATCGGCAGCCATCTCAATTTCGTTCGGCGCCTCACTGAAGATCAACTTCCAGCCGCCGTTCTCAATTCCTCCGAGCGGCGCATGAGCCTCCACCGAATTCAGCCGCGTTTTCAGCAGCGCCGCCCAGTCGTGCGCCACCACGGAATTCAGCGCCGCCACCACATCCTCAAAAGTGTAAGTCTTCAATTCGGGCTTCCCACCCGGCCCGCCGTGAAAAATCTTGCAGAAATCATCGAGCGATTTCTTATTCCCCGTCAATTGCCGGATGCGCGTGTCCACTTCCAGCCAAATCAATTCGCCTTCGCCGTAATAATCCACGCTCCTCCGCCAGTTCTCCCAGTTGCCGGCCGAAAAATAAAGCAGCTGCGCCGCGTCCGCCGTATCCTGCAGCGGTCGCCAAGTCCGCCCCGGCGTGTATTCAAACTCCGTGGCGTCGGCGGCGAGATGCTCGCGATATTCCTCCGGAGAATAAAGCCCGCTGCGCCCGGTCAAAATGTTGCCGATATATTCGGTCAATCCCTCGTAGACCCACAGCAGATCATCCTTCATCGGCTGCTGGTAATCGGGCGTGGCAAGATCGGCCGGCCGGCGAAATTTCCCGTTCCACGAATGCGTGTATTCGTGCGGCAGCAATCCCGCTGCATCAATGCGCAGCACCTCATCGATCAACGAGCGCTCCGGGATGCGATCGTCGCTCGATTCGTGATGCTCGAGCCCGAAATGCGCGGTGTCGTCGCTCAGCGTCAGCAGGAAATGATAATCGCGATAGTGCCGCGTCCCAAAGAGCGCATACGCCTCCGCGATCAAGTTCCTAAAATGTTGTTCCATCTGCGGCGGCATATTTAGCGCCGCTTCGCTGTCGGCCGCCACATCGATTTCGTGCGATGGAGTTTGCCCAGGCGTCAAATCGAACGCGCGATAAAAGCGCCCCGCGATTACCGGAGCATCCACCAGCATCTCGAGCGACACGCGCTGAAAATGAATTTCGCCTCCCGATTCGCCCGCAACAGGCAGCGCCGTTCCGCATTTCCATCCCTCCGGTAGCCGCAGACTCGGCTCAAAGAAAATATCGCTGACCGGCGAAACCTTGGGATACAGCAGCACTTGATTCCAGCTCAGCAAATCAAGCTGCCCGGTAGCCGAAGCTCCCGCCGAAAAACCGGACGCCGGCGCCGAAAGCAGAAAATCAAGCTGCACGTCGAGCGATTCAGCCCCCGTCGGCACCTCCAGATGAAACGCGAACATATCCACCAGATCGCGCCGCCAGGAGATGTCCTTCCCGCCCGCGCTAAATTTTAATCCCGCAACATCCGTGATCGGCCCGTCCGGCGCGTGCTCACCAGGAATCCATTCCGGATAGAACAAAGTCAGCGCTCCAGCCTTCACCGGAATCGTTTCCTTGATATGCAAAATCTTCTGCGGCGCCGAAGTCGCATCCACGGCCAGCCGGATCGTTCCGCCGGCGCTCTGCGCTCGCGCGCTGCCGCACCACAATCCCGCGCTCGCCGCCAAAAGAATCGCCGCGCACACTCCTCGTCCCATCCCTCGAATCATTTCTTCTCCCATAACTCTTTATGTGATTTGACGCCGATCGAGCACGTTCGTTATTCGGCGTTCACTCCGAGTTGCGAATAAAGGAAGCTCAAAATATCGGTCCGCTCCTCGATTTCCTTGTTGCGCGGACGCCCGCCCGAATGTCCCGACTTCGTGTCGTAGAGCAACAAAATCGGCCGATCACCGCCGTTCGCCGCCTGCAGCCGCGCCGCCATCTTCCGCGCATGCAATGGCGCAACGCGCGTATCACCGTCGCCGGTGATGAACAGCACAGCCGGATACTTCGTCCCATCCTTCACGTTGTGATAAGGCGAGTAGGCCAGCAAATACTTGAACTGCGCCTCGTCGTCCGCCGACCCGTATTCCTCCACCCACTCCGGCCCGTCCATGAATTTTTGAAAGCGCAGCATATCCAGCAGCGGATACGTGCACACCACCGCCCCGTACAAATCCGGCCGCTGCGTAATCGCCGCGCCCATTAGCAATCCGCCGTTGCTCCCGCCCTGAATCGCGAGCTTCTCTCGGCTAGTGTATTTATTCGCAACCAGCCATTCCCCCGCGGCAAAAAAATCGTCAAACACGTTCTGCTTCTTTTCCTTCATTCCCGCGCGATGCCAGGCCTCGCCGAATTCGCCGCCTCCGCGAAGGTTCGGCATGGCGAAAATTCCGCCGCGATCCGCAAGACTCACGGCTGTCTCGCTGAACACGGGACTCTCATTGACGTCGAATCCGCCGTAAGCCGAGATTAACGTCGGTCGGGCGCCGTCCTGCTTCAGCCCTTTCTTGTAGAACAGAAACATCGGGACCTTGGTCCCGTCCTTCGATGCGTACCACACCTGCTCGACCTTGTAGTCGTCGCTCACGAAGGGCACCTTCGGCCGCGCCCACACTTCCGTTTTGCCGCGCTTCACATCGAACCGGTAAATCATCGTCGGCGAATCAAATGATTCAAACGAAAAGTACAGATCGTTCGCGCCCCAGCTCCCGCTGTTCCCGCCGATCGATCCAAGTGATGGAAGATTCACTTCGCCCTCAGACGAGCCGTCGGGCTCGAAATATTTCAGTATCGAGTACGCATTGTGGTTGTATTGAACGAATAGCTTCCCGCCGAATGTGCCGAAACTTTCGATCGCATCCGCGGATTCCGGCACAACTTCCTTCCAAGCGTCGCGCTCCAAATGCTCGGGATCGACGCGAAAAATGTGCCAGTGCGGCGTCTTCCAATTCGTATTGATGTAGAGCTGCCCGCTCGAAATATCCCCAAAGAAAAGCGCTTCCGTGTCGTTCACAATCGGCCGGACCGGCGCATTGCTGCGAAGATCCTTCAGATACAAATCCTGCCGCGTGCTGCCTGATCCATACGAGAGGCTGATCAACAGGTAGCGCCCATCCTCCGAAAGCGCCACCGACAGTTCCGTGTCGCTCGCAAGCCCCTCGCCCAAAATCAGTTCATCCGTCGTTGCCGGTGTTCCCATCACGTGATGGAACGCGCGGCCGCCCTTGGGCGTCAGCAGCGAATAAAAAACTCCGCGCTTGGAAGGCTCGATGGCCAGCGATTCATACACCCCTCGCGGCAAGCGATCGGGCAATTCCTTGTGCGATTTCGTATCGACGAAGCGAATCTCGGTTTCGTCCTGGCCCCCCAGGCGGACGCCGTACGCAGCCAGCGAACCATCCCCAGAAAGATCGCTCAACGACACACTCGTCGAATGGTCCGCGCTCAGCGCATGTGGATCGACGAGCACTTCGTCCTTCCCGTCGCGGCCGCGGCGCAAGTAAATCACGAACAACTCCTGATCGGCCCGCCGCTTCTCGAACAAATAAACTCCGTTACGCTCGACCGGCGGATGATACGAATCCACTTTCATCAGCTCGCTCAGCCGCGCCGAAATCTTCGCGCGCCCCGGCACCGCATCGAGCACGCTCGCGGTGCACGCATCCTGCGCGTCAATCCACGCTCGCGTTTCCGCGCTGTTCTGATCTTCGAGCCAGCGGTAAGGATCGGGAATCTGCACGCCATGCAGCGTGTTCACCACGTCGTCCTTGCGAGTGGCCGGCGGGCATTTGCCCTTGAGCGGTGCTTGCTGCGCTGAAGTAATGAGGGGCATGGCGGCAAATGCGAACGAGAAAATCAGGAAGAGCATCGTCGAGGGCCGCGCGCACTTGCTTGCGGCCTCGACGCAAAATCGGGGCCCGGATTTTCGATGATCCATTATTCCCTTTCCATGCCGCGGCCGCCCCACACCGCTTCTAGGTGATCGGAGTCGCTGTCTTGCGCGGAGGATTGAAGAACGGCAGCTCCCGAACCGTGGCGCGCACTTTCTGCCGCACCGCTTCCACCGTCAGTTCGATCTGCAGCTCGGTGCCCGCGGCCGCGTGCTCGCGATTCAGCGACGCCAGTGCAATCATTTTCTTCAGCGTCGGCGACCACGTCGTCGAAGTCGCCTTGCCCACTTGCAATCCGCCGCGATAGACGGGCACGGCCAGGCGCGAAGCCGCGCTCGGGATTTGCGGCGCCAGTCCGACGGTCTCGAATTGCCGCTCGATATCCGGCCAATTCACATCCAGTCCCATCAGCAACCGCTTCGCTCCGCGCTTGTTCTCCTCTTCCAGCGCCGCCCGCCCGATGAAATGTTCTTTCTTCAAATCCACCAGGCGGCCGAGCCCGATTTCATACGGCGAATATTTCTGCGTATCAATCAGCGCCTTCTTGCTGCTGAAATAATCCACTTCAATCAAAATCAATCCGGCCTCGATACGCGCCACGTCCAGCGCCAGCATTCCCGCCGGATGAATATCGAATTCGCCGCCCGCGGCCATCAACGCATCCCACACTCGCCCGGCCTCATCCCACGGAATCCAGATCTCGTACCCAAGATCGCCGGTGTAACCCGTACGCGAAATATCCACTTCCACGCCGCCGATTTTTCCGTGCGTGAATCGAAAATACTTGAGATTGGTGATGTTTGCTTCGGAGGCGCGTTGCAGCAGCCGCCCGGAAGTCGGGCCTTGCAGCGCCAGCGCGGCAACTTTGTCGGAAATATCCTCGATCTGAACGTCCAGCCCCAGCGCATTCTGCTTGAACCAGCGCAAACTCGGATCGGCCGCCGTCCAGCGATATTTATTCTCCTCGAGCCGCGTGATCGTCCCGTCGTCCACCACTTTGCCCGCTTCATCGCACCAGCAGCAGTAAATCACCTGCCCGACGGCAACCTTATTAATGTCGCGCGTGATCACGCGATTGACCAATTTCGTCGCGTCGCGGCCCGTCACCAAGTACTTGAACAGCGGCGTCACATCAATCAGCGCCGCCGCATTGCGGATGGCGTTGTACTCGTGCTCGTGATGCATCTCGTAAACGCTGACCGCGTAATACCCCGACCACTCGCGATAATTCAAGCTCTCGCAAAGCGGAAATGTCCGGTCATGCACAGCAGTCCCGATCGGCACGTTTACTCCTCGTTTCGCGGCGCGCAGCGCACAGGGTGCCCCATGCGCCGTATTTGCGCGTGGGGCTTTGGCGCCCAAAGTTCGGTGCCCGCCAAATTTCTAAGCTCGTCTAAAACAACTCACACACAACCCACAATCTCCAACGCTGACCCAAGGTTCATTTTTTCCGCGCGCGAATTATAGTTCCGCGTCCCACGCCCCGCAACCCTGCACGCGCAATTTGCACGACTGTGCCGGGCACAATAGTCGCGGTGATCCGGGTGGGAATCGGCATGATGTTAAGTCGCGCGGAATGACGGCAGGCTCAGCGGCGGGATGATTTTGCCACGATACAAAAAATTGAGGGCGCAACATCGCTTGCGCGTGTTGCGCCCT
The DNA here is from genome assembly GCA_963707165.1 of uncultured Acidobacteriota bacterium. Lineage (GTDB taxonomy): Bacteria > Acidobacteriota > Terriglobia > Acidiferrales > UBA7541 > Palsa-147. Next base: position 115,368 of record CAVPPO010000006.1, read on the forward strand.
CTAAATCGATCCGTAAGTTTACAGGCGTCCGGGTCAATCCGGCGACCCAACAGCCTTGCGGCTAATCGCGTCTTCCAAACTGAATCCTGCAACCTGCGAGCTTCGTGATTCCGTCGAGCTCCGCAAAAGCCGTGAGGCTTTCGCAACCTCTTTACCGAATCTCGAAACCTCCGAGACTTCGGATGCAGCCGGTGCTGCAACAGCGGTGAAGCTATTGCGGCGTCCGGACTGCACCTTCATTTCTCCGAGCTTCACGCTTCAGCTCGACTCCGCACTCGCCTTGCGGCTCCTGCGATGCCTTCGCTGCCTCGCGAAGTCTTACAACTTTCCGTTCCGGTCGGTCCCGCAAAAACGGTTAAGTGTTCGCTAAGTCCCGACCGAACCGTTAAGTCTTCAAGCTTCCGGTTCAATCTGCGCGCAAAATAAATCTTTCCATTTGCAGCGTCAACAAAAATCGCGCACAAACCCTGTGGAAGCCTGTGCACGCCTGTGGAAAAATCCCGTGCTGATCTGACCGCCTTCATACCTAAATCCCGGTCGATGCGCTGATCGGACGTGTCCTGTAATCCAACTTATTAGGAGGTGCGATCAGGAGGTCGTTTCAGCCAAGACCGCTTGCGCATTAACTGCTTGTTTGTCCAGATCGGTTACGCCGCGCCCCACTATAATTAATCGGTGGAACAAGAAACCCATGGCAATCTTGTTCAATTCCGGTTTTCGCACATTGTGAAAAACAACGGTCGCCAGTTGCATTGGGTGAACGAGTCCGAAGTAGTACGAGTATCCGCCATAATATTCCCCGTGCTCTCCCATGAACAGGTATGAGACCGTTCGGTTGGTCAGCGAGTAGGACCTTGCACTGCACGCTTCCGCATCTCTCATTACCCATCTCTCGCCAATCCAAGCCGACAGAAGGACGACGACGATCAGGGGCAGTCCATGCAAGATGAAAAACGGGATGTATGCATATTCTGAGGAGAAGACCCTATTCAGCATACTGAACTTCCATAACATTCCGCTTGCGGAGGAAATTACCAGGAAACTCACGGCCAGAAGCGTTGGCAGAAACAGCAGCCATAGCCTCGCCAGTTCGACCCTCACAGCCAAATAGTCGTGTTCTAAGGCCTCGTTTCGATCGGCGTCGCGTAGTCGTACGGTGGTACGGACGTAAAACACTTCTTTGCGCGGGTGCAGCAAAAAGCCCAGCACGACAGCCGCGACGATGGCGAGCGTTACCACCCCCTCGAGGACAGACTCGTATGGGGTGAATAGTAAAAGGGCTGCGAGCATCCCTACGCCAACAAGTAAAATCCGCGAGATTCCTTCCATTTTCCTATCCACGAAGATTGAAAATGATCGCAGAAAGTGTAGCCTCCAAGCTAGCCAGGCTTCAATTGAAACTGAGAATCGCCGAAGTGAACGTCAATGCTCGCAGCGCTCATCGGAAACTGAACGGATACACTCGCCCCTGGCCTCTGGTCACGGCGCGCCGCGTTCTTCCTTGTGCGTTGAACCTTGCGGCCTGTAGAATGTCCGCGCCTCGGGCCCGCCATTTTGAACTGCGAGCGTTGCCCGGCCTCGGAAGCATCCGCACTCATCGCATGGCTTCTTCTTACGATGTAATCGTCATCGGCGGCGGGCACAACGGCCTGGTGAACGCGGCCTATCTGGCGCGCGCCGGGCGCAAGGTGCTGGTGCTCGAGAAGCGCCACGTTCTCGGCGGCGCGGCGGTCACCGAAGAGATCATTCCCGGCTTCAAATTCTCCGTTTTCTCCTACGTTGTTTCGCTGCTGCGGCCCGAAATCATTCGCGATCTCGATTTGCCGCGCCACGGCCTCGAAATTCTGCCCCTCGACGGAACGTTCACGCCCATGCCCAGCGGTGATTATCTCTGGCGCGTGAACGATCACGGAAAGACGCGCCGCGAGATCGCGCGCCATTCCAAAGTGGACGCCGAGGCCTACGAAGAATTCGGCAAAGAAATGGTGCAGATGTGCCGTTTCGTGAAGCCGATTCTGGCGATGGTGCCGCCCGATCCAACCACGCTTGATCCGCGCGATCTGAAAAAACTCTATTTCCTCGGCCAGCGTTTCCGCGCGCTCAAACCCGACGACCGCTACAACCTCGTCCAGCTCATGACCATGAGCGCGACCGATTTTCTCGATCAGTGGTTCGAGACCGACGTGCTCAAGGCCACCATGTCGGCCTCGGGAATTATTGGCACGTTTCTCGGCGTGCGCTCGCCCGGCACGGCTTACGTTTTGCTCCATCATTACATGGGCGAAATTGACGGCGCGTTCCGCTCCTGGGGATTCAGCCGCGGCGGCACCGGCGCGATATCCAATTCGATTGGAGACGCGGCGCGCGAAGCCGGCGCGGAAATCCGCACCGAAGCCATCGTCTCGAAAATCCTGATCAAAGATGGCCGCGCCGAAGGCGTGGTCCTCGATCGCGGCGAAGAAATTCGCGGCACGATTGTTTCCTCGAGCGTCGATCCCAATCTCACTTTCCTCAAGTTCATGGACACGCGCGATCTGCCCGCCGATTTCGTCGAAGAGGTGCGCCGCTACAAGTATCGCGGCTCTTCCGGCAAAGTGAATCTCGCGCTCGATGCGCTGCCGGAATTCACCTGCCTGCCGGGCGTCGGCCGCCATCTGCGCGGCGCGATGTCGATTTCGCCGAGCGTCGAATACATGGAACGCGCCTACGATCAGGCCAAGTACGGCGAATTCTCGCAGCGCCCTTACATCGACATGGTGATTCCGAGCCTCACCGATCCCTCGGTCGCGCCGCCGGGCAAACACGTTCTCTCCTGCTTCGTGCAATACGCGCCTTACAAATTGAAGCCGGGATTGAACTGGGACGACCAGCGCGAGGCATTCGGCGACACCGTGGTGAACACGATTTCCGAATACGCGCCGAATTTGAAAAACATCATCATCGGCCGCCAGGTGCAAACGCCGCTCGATATGGAGCGCAGCATCGGCCTCACCGAAGGAAATATTTTTCAGGGCGAACTTTCGCTCGAGCAGCTTTTCTTCCTGCGGCCGGTGGCTGGCTGGGCGCGTTACAAGACGCCGATTCGCAACCTTTATATGTGCGGCTCGGCAACGCATCCCGGCGGCGGAATCATGGGCGCGCCGGGGCGTCTCGCGGCGCTCGAAATTTTGAAAGATAAGGGAGCGAGATAGTTGGCCGCGGGACGCGACATCGTCATTCTCGGCGGAGGCCACAACGGCCTGGTCACCGCGTTCTATCTCGCCAAAGCGGGCTATAAGCCGCTGGTCGTCGAGCGCCGCGGCGTCGTCGGCGGCGCGGCTATCACCGACGATTTTCATCCTGGCTTCAAGTGCTCGACGCTTGCCTACGCCGATGGCCCGCTGCTTCCGGAAATCGTGCGCGATATGGAGCTCGAGAGCCACGGCCTCTCGATGATCCATCCGCACATTCGCCTCTTTGCGCTTTCGCCCGATGGCCACGGGCTGCTTCTGTTTTCCAATCCCGCGGATACCGCGGCGCATCTTTCGCGCATTTCGCGGAATGATTCCGAAAAGTACGTCGAATTTTCGAACGCGCTCGAGCGTTACGGCGCAATCCTCCGGCAAGTGCTCACGCTCACGCCGCCGGACATCGACAAGCCCTCGACCGATGAAATCTGGAAGCTGCTGAAAGTCGGCCGCAACGTGCGCGGGCTCGGCAAGAAAGACATGATGCGGCTGCTGCGCTGGGGGCCGATGGCCGTCGCCGACCTCGCCTCGGAATTTTTCGAGACGGAATTGCTGCGCGGCGCAATTGCTGCGCGCGGAATTTTCGGCGCAGCGCTGGGGCCGTGGTCGGCGGGCAGCACGGCGCTGCTTCTGCTGCGCGCGGCGGCCGATCCGCATCCGGCGGGCTCGTCGTCGTTCCCGCGCGGCGGAATGGGCGCGATGACGCAGGCGATGGCCGAAGCGGCGACCAAAGCCGGCGCTGAAATTCGCACCGGCGCTGCCGTCGAGCGCATTTTGGTGAAAGACGGCGCAGCGGCCGGCCTCGTTCTCGAAGGCGGCGATGAAATTTCTGCGAAGACGGTGATCTCGAACGCCGATCCGCGGCGAACCTTTCTCAAATTGACCGATCCGGTGCATCTGCCTCCCGGCTTCATCGTCAAGATGCAGAATTTCCGCGCGAACGGGACCGTGGCGAAAATCAATCTGGCGCTCGATCGCCTGCCGAATTTCAAGGCGCTGCAGGATGTTTCGACGGCTGCGGCGCTTTCGATGAACGATCCTTCGGCGGCGCTCAGCGGGCGCATTCACATCGGGCCGAGCATCGATTATCTCGAGCACGCGTTCGACGCATCGAAGTACGGCGAATATTCGCCTGCGCCGTATCTCGATGTCTCGATTCCTTCGATCCTCGATCCCTCGATGGCGCCGCGTGGGAAGCACGTGATGTCCATTCACGTGCAATTCGCGCCGTTCAAGCTGCGCAACGGCGATTGGAACAGCCAGCGCGAGGCTTTCGGCGACAACGTTGTAAATACTCTCGCGCAGTACGCGCCCGATTTGCCGGAGTTGATTCTCGGAGGCCACGTGATTACGCCGGGCGATCTCGAAGAGACTTATGGATTGACCGGCGGGCATCCGTTCCACGGCGAGATGTCGCTCGATCAGATTTTCACCATGCGGCCGCTGCTGGGCGCGGCGCGCTATCGCACGCCGATTCGCGGGCTCTACCTTTGCGGCTCGGGCACGCATCCCGGCAACGGACTTACCGGCGCGTCGGGCTACAACGCGGCGCGCGAAATTGTGAAGGATTTGCGCTGAGGCTCCGGCGCTGGCGACGAATCGTCTGCGTCGCGCGGCAAGTCCAAGAAACCGCAGATCCCTCACTGCGTTCGGGATGACAACTTTTTCTCTCTTAGCGCTCCTTTCAAACATGTTTTGTGATTTCTCCAGAGGTGCCTGCCGATGAGTTCACCTATGCAAGCTTCTTCTCCTTTGCATTCGATCGATCGCAAGCGGCTTGCTGGATTGACGGAGCGCGAAGAGAAGCGCTTCATTGCCGAGCGGCCGAAATCGAAGGCGCTGTTCGATCGCGCGCGGGTTTCGTTGCTCGACGGCGTGCCCATGAACTGGATGGTGAAATGGGCCGGGCCATTTCCGGTTTTTGTGGCCGAGGCGAAGGGGAGCCATTTCATTGATGCGGACGGAATCGAGTACGTCGATCTTTGTCTCGGCGATACGGGCGCGATGACCGGTCATTCGCCCGATGCGGCGGCCGACGCGATTGCGGCGCAGGCGCGTCGCGGCCTGACGTTCATGCTGCCGACCGAGGATTCCATCTGGGTCGGCGAAGAGCTGGTGCGGCGATTCGGCATGCCGTACTGGCAATTCACGCTGACCGCGACGGACGCGAATCGTTTTTCGATTCGCCTCGCGCGGGAAATCACGCAGCGGCAATTCGTTCTCGTTTTCAATTATTGCTATCACGGCACCGTGGACGAATCCTTTGCGAGTTTGCTCGCGGACGGCTCGGTCGGGCCGCGGCGCGGGAACATCGGCGCCGCCGGTGAATCCCGCGGCGACGACGAAGGTCGTCGAATTCAACGATCTCGCGGCGCTCGAGGCGGCGCTGGCGTCGCGCGATGTCGCGTGCGTGCTGGCAGAACCGGTGATGACCAACGTCGGAATTATTCATCCCGACGCCGGTTATCATGCGGCGCTGCGCGATCTCACGCGGCGCTACGGCTCGCTGCTGATTCTCGACGAGACGCATACGATTTGCGCCGGGCCGGGCGGCTATTCGAGCGAGCACGCGCTCGAGCCGGACATGTTCGTGATCGGCAAGCCGCTGGCGAGCGGCATTCCCGCGGCGACTTACGGCTTCACGCGCGATGTGGCGGAGCGCATCGTCAAGCGCATCCACATCGAGGACTGCGATACGGGCGGTATCGGCGGCACGCTGGCGGGCAACGCGATGTCGCTGGCGGCGATGCGCGCGACGCTCGAGAACGTCCTGACGCCCGCGGCGTTCGCGCGGATGATCCCGATGGCCGAGCGCTTCGAGCGCGGCGTGGCGGCGACGATTGCCGGGGCCAAGCTGCCGTGGCACGTGACGCGGCTGGGCTGCCGGGCGGAGTATCAGTTCCGCACGCCGCCGCCCCGAAACGGGGCTGAGGCCGCGGCCGCGATGGACTTCCCGCTGGAGCGCTTCCTGCACCTGCACGCGCTCAATCGCGGGGTGCTAATGACGCCGTTTCATAATATGGCGCTAATGTCGCCGGCGACTTCGGAGGGCGACGTGGACCGTCATACGCGGGCGTTCGGCGAGGCGGTGCGGGAGCTGATTGGTTGAAAGTAACGTTAATAGTGTTTTTTTGGCTCGAGAATTTCCTTTCGTTGTTTGTTTTGTTTGGGTTACGGCAACTTCCGGCGAAAACGTGGTGAAAAAAGGCGTGATTTGTATCGATTAGAGCTGTGGCCGACCGTTTGTTTTGTTTGAGTTACGGGCGTTTCTAATCGTATCGTGTATCGATTAGAAATTTGACCCTCGGGACTGGGCATCGGCCGGAGAGAAGAGGGCCGAACGGCGGGAGGGTCTGTAGACCCTCCCCTACGACGGCTTCCGATTGCGCCTCGCATTTCTAGCTTGCTCCTGCAACATCAATTTTTGCGCGGATTTACCGCGGGCTTCGGAGGGCCAGCCCCGCGCTTAGGGACTGCGCGCTTCCATTTCGGATATATCGTAAGAGTTACGTCAGGTCAATGGTACGTTGGTTTCAATTTTTGGAGAATTCGAGAGGTTGGCGTTAAGCGTGTGCGGCCCTTCGAGTCTCAGAGTAAACAAGCGGCGCCCATGCGGGGAAAAGGCAACGGCGTCTGCGTCGGGAACGTGGGAGGCCGGCGGTTTGGCGTGGCGTGGATTGGGTGGGGAGGTCGTCGGAGGGCGGAGCAAGCCCCGCCCCTACGGGAGCAAGAGGGAGCGTACGTTGATCTTGGTGGAAACCGGGCGCGGCCCTTTGAATGTTGCGGGTAGAGGGTTGCGCTCGGGTATGGCCTCGGAAAAGATAACGGCTAAAGGCCTCAGGTCTGAAGACCTGAGCTACGTTTCGGCGGATTTGATCGAACGTTTGCCTTATTCGGGTTTAGGCGCCTTTCTTTAGTTCTCTTAGTTTTGCTGGTTGATAGGTGCCTGGGACCGTTCTTAGGGCTATGTTCAGGCGGTTCCAGCTGTTGATAGCGATTACCGCTAGAGTTAGGTCGGCTAGGGCTTTTTCGGTGAAGGACTTGCTGGCTAGGGCGTAGACGTCATCGGGGACGTGGGCTTCGCCTAGCTTTGTGATTGCTTCGGTCCAGGCTAGGGCGGCGCGTTCGCGGTCGGTGTAGTACGGGGATTCCTGCCAGGCATCCAGGCCGTAGAGGCGCTGCTCGTGTTCGCCGGCGGCGCGAAGATCCTTCCAGTGCATGTCGATGCAGTAGGCGCAGCCGTTGATCTGCGAGGCGCGCAAGTTCACGAGATTGATGAGCGATTCATCGAGGCCGCTTTGGCTGAGGTATTTGCCAAAGCCGAATAGCGGCTCGAGGAAAGTGCGCGGGAGCTTCAGGATGTCGATTCTTGGTTCCATTGATTTTCCTCCTGATTTTTGATGTCGGTCGGCCAAGCTGGGATGCGATGTGATGATCGGCAGCTTGCCGGGGTGATCCGCGGTTCGATTTCGACCGCTCTGGGTTGCGTCGCGTGATTTCAGAGCTGGTGACTCGGAGATTTGAGGGCGGGGAATCGGGGGCTGATAATTATTAGAATCGATGGGGTGGGGGGAGGTTGCAGGGAGTTTTTAGAATGACGACGTTTTTCGTGATGGGCTTTGGGCGCGGGCGACTGACCTGGCTCTAGTCGTTTTGATGGCGGTTGGAGGCCAATAGTGGAGCCGAAATGCGGGAGGGCTAGCGAGCCTGTGGGGAAAATCGAGAATATGAAGCCCCGCGGCTGAACGGTCTGCGGAAAAAAGGCACATTCGACGACGATCCGACCTGAATCGAAGCTCTGAGTTGGCGTAAGTGGTTGCAAACATTAAACGGGGAGATCCTTCGCTTCGCTCAGGATGACAGCGTATTTCATTGGCGCAAAAAGTGGCAGATGCTGGACGCTTAGATCCTTAGCTTCGCTCAGGATGACAGCGAGCTTCGCTCAGGATGACAACGAGCTTCGCTCAGGATGACAGCGCGTTTTATTGGTGCAAGAACTAGCAGATGCTGGACGCTTAGATCCTTAGCTTCGCTCAGGATGACAGCGAGCTTCGCTCAGGATGACAACGCGCTTCGCTCAGCATGACAATGTTTCGACTTTTTTCGGGGTGGGGGTTGGGTCGGGACGAAAGATCTGGCTCTTGTCGGTTTGATAGCAGTTGACGCCAGATAGCGGGGTAGAGCGACGGGGCCGAAAGGCGGGAGGGTCTGAAGACCCTCCCCTACTGGGGAGATGGCGCGGGGGTGCTTCAGTGCTCGCGGGTTGCAGAGGTCATCTCGATTTCTGATTGTGGGTTGGGAGGGCGGCGCGTTGGTCTGGCGGGGATTTCCTTGCTTGCTTGGATTATGGTTGAGGATTTTTCGCGGGTGGGCGTGGCTTCGCCTAGCTTGAAGCCGGCTAGGAGGGTTTTCAGCTCGAGGGCCATTTTCGAGACGTCCTGGCAGGCTTTGGCTGTGCCGTCGGCGCCCTCGGAGGTTTCGCGGGTTACTTTGGCGATCTGGTCTACGCTGTTGTTGATTTGTTGCGTGGCTGCGGATTGCTCGGTCGCGGCTGCGGCGATTTGAGTGATCATGTCGCCGACGCGCTCGGTGGATTGCATGATCTGCTGCAACGACTCACCGGCCTTGGTGGTGGTTAGGACGCCGGCTTCGACCTGGCGGGTGCCCAGTTGCATGGCGTCCACGGCGATCTTGGTTTCCTGCTGAACGCCGCGGATCATGGCGGCGATTTCTTTGGTGGCTTTGGCGGTGCGCTGGGCGAGGTTTTTCACTTCGTCCGCGACCACGGCAAATCCGCGGCCCTGCTCGCCGGCGCGAGCCGCTTCAATGGCGGCGTTCAAGGCGAGGAGATTGGTTTGCGCGGCGATCGCGTCGATCACGCCGACAACTTTGCCAATTTGCTCGGAACGGGTGCCGAGCGCTTCCACCTTTGCGGCGGTGTCGCTCACCGACTGGGCGATTTCGTGCATGCTCTCGAGCGCCTGATCAACGGTGCGGCTGCCTTCCCAGGCGGTGCTCGAGGCTTTGCGCGCGGCGTCGCTTGCTTTCACGGAATTTTCGGAGATTTGGGATACGGTCGCGGACATTTCTTCCATAGCTGTTGCGACCTGAATGGTCTGATCGTTCTGAATCTTTGCGCCGGCAGATTGTTCGGCGGTGGAGGCGGAAATTTTTTCGCTGGCGTAAGCCAGTTGCGCGGTGGTGGCGGCGACGCGCGACATGGTGGCTTGCATCTTGGCCATGAAAGTGTTGAACCATTTGGTGAGGTTTCCGATTTCGTCGTGGAGGGAAACCTCGATGCGCTGGGTCAGGTCACCTTCGCCTTCGGCCAGGCCTTTCATGCGCGCGGTGATGGTGGCGATGCGCGAGAAAATCGAGCGGGCCAGTAGTCCGGAGGAGATGAGTAAGACTGCGAGACAGGTCAACGCGATGGTGGCCGCGCGGCGTGCATTGGCGCGCCAGGTTTCATCCACGTCGTCTAGGTAAATTCCTGTGCCGATGACCCAGCCCCAGGCGTCGAAACCTTTTACGTAGGAAATTTTTGGGACGGGCTTGTCGCTGCCGGGTTTGGGCCAGCGATAGAAGACGAAGCCCGCGCCCTGGTTTTTGACCGTCTGGGCCATTTCGACGAACATAGTTTTGCCCGTCGGGTCTTTGTAGTCGGTCAGGTCCTTGCCGTTTAGGCCGGGATTCATGGGGTGCATGATCATCGTGGGGTGCATGTCATTCACCCAGAAATAATTGTTCTGGTCGTAGCGCATCACCTGGATCGATTCGATGGCTCGCTTCTGGGCTTCCGCGCGGCTCAGCTTGCCTTCGGTTTCGAGGCGGTAGTTTGCGGCGACAACGGAATAGGGAATTTCGATGAGCGCTGTGGCTTTGTGCTGGCGTTCGGTGAGGAGCGTGGACTTCTGGCTGAGCAGCCAGGCGCCTGCAACCGTCAGCAATCCGGCTGCTGCCGTGAAAATGATGCCTGCGAATTTTGTCCTGATGCTCATAACGCTCCTAGGCTGGACTGGAGAGCGGCGGCGCAGCGGCGAACTTCGGCGTGCTTCTCCAAGTTAATCTTCGGCAATCGGATTCGAATTGATTAGAGGATTTTGCGATGGGCGCATGAGGGGAGATAGAATGGCTTTGTTGACATCGTGGTCCGAAGCAAGAAAAAAACCGGACCGAGGTGTCCTACGAGATCCTTCGGGCCGCGCCAAAGCGCCCGATTTCCGCGCTGAGTTGTGATCTATGGACGCGGAAATCGGGCTGCGCGGCCCTCAGGATGACACGAGCTCGTTCTTTGCGAGAGGAAGTCAACAGAGCCAGATAGAATCTAGAACGTGGTGGATCGGACGGCGTCGCTGGCGCTGGGTCGTAGCTGATGGTTCGGAAAATATCGCGGAGGACCTCATGGAATCGCGGACGGATGGAGCCCAGATCTCGAAAGGCCGGCTTTGGACGGGTTACATCATTACAGCGCTGGTGGTGGCGCTTTTGACTTTCGATTGGTCTACGAAAGTTTTGAGAGTGAAGGCGTTTGTGGATCAGGCGGCGAAGATGGGATTTTCGTCGGATACGATTTTCGCGGTGGGGGTGGTGTTGCTGCTCTGCACCGTGTTGTACGTGATTCCGCGCACTGCGGTGTTGGGAGCGATTTTGCTCACCGGTTATCTTGGCGGCGCGGTAGAGACCAACTGGCATGTCGGGCAACCGCTGCCCTTGATTTTGTTTCCGGCGATTTTCGGGGTGCTGGTTTGGCTGGGGATTTATTTGCGCGAGGGGCGATTGTGGGCAGTGGTTCCGTTGCGGAAATAAAAAGCTAAAACCGACAGCGAAAAACCTCACCTCTGAAGAGGTGAGCTACATTAGAACTACATTCGAGGACTGAATTGAACTGGATTCATCATTGGCTTTGCCGGTCGGATTGGTGGCGGAGGACTGTGCTTAACGACATTATGCCTTGGGGATTGGAAGGCGTGGAGTTGGGCGGGAATGTGCTGGAGATTGGGCCTGGGCCTGGGACTACTACCGATTATTTGCGCGAGCGCGTGGAGCGGCTGACTTCGCTGGAGATTGATCGCGAGTTGGCGGCGGCTTTGCGAGAGCGGATGCGCGGGGGGAACGTGGAAGTGGTGGACGGGGATGCTACGGAGATGCCGTTTGAGGATGGGCGTTTTTCGGGGGCGGTGTCGTTCACGATGCTGCATCATGTGCCGCGGGTGGAATTGCAGGATCGGCTTTTGCGGGAGACTTATCGCGTGTTGCGGCCTGGGGCGGTGTTTGCGGGGGTGGATAGCCGGGATGGGTGGATTATGAAGGTGATTCATATTGGAGATGTGATGAATTTGGTGGAGCCGGGGACATTTGGGGAGAGATTGGAGAGGGCGGGATTTCGGGAGGTGAGCGTGGAGGCGAATGAGAGGAGATTTCGGTTTCGGGGAGTTCGGCCGCTTCAACAAGGATGAAACGGCTGGCAATGCAGACGACGCTTAGCTCTGCTTTTCCAGAAATTCTGCCACGGGTACGTTGTAGATGGAGGATTCCATGGCGGAAGCGCTTCGCACGCGATTGAACTCGCGCCTTGGCTGGATCCTCTTCGTGTACGGCGCCGCGTTTCATATCATCACGTTCAGAGTTGGTCTCCACTTTGCGAATGATCCCTCTGCCGATCGAACTTTTGTAGATCACCCAATTACAAATATTGGGCTGACGTTTTTCGGCGGGCTCATTACTTGGATCCTGATGTCCTGGGTTGTCCTGAAACCGGGCGGAGCCGACTTCCGGTCCCGGATGTTTGGGATTATTACCGGAGGTCTGGCGGCGATGTTTTCAACAGCGCTGGCCTTGCAAGTGATGATCCTCCTGATATCGGGGTATCTGGGTTTTCACACACATCGAATTTATCCTGACGTTTCAGTGTATACGTCTTGCTTATTGGCGCTGATCGACGTCGAGACGTACGGATTGTTCGTTATTATTGGGTGGGCGCCGATTAGCTTCGCCTCGGGTGCCATCGTCGCCGGCGTTGTTGGCGAGTTTCGCCTTCGTTCGCGGCTACGCGCGGGATGATGAGATGTCGTGAAGCGTAGGGCGAATGAGGCTGGGGCGTGAAGGCTTACTAAGGTAAAGGAAAAGGCAAAGGCGGGGCCGAACGGCGGGAGGGTCTTAAGACCCTCCCCTACGACGGCGCGCCGCGATAGAATTGAACGTTGAAATTGGAAATTAGGAGGCTGGGATGACGGCGGCTACTACTGTTGCTGGGGGCGGGGAATTTAAGAATGAGGCGTTTATTGATTTTTCGTCGGGGGAGAATCGGAGGGCTATGGAGGCGGCTTTGGCTTCCGTGCGCTCGCAGTTTGGGCGCGAGTATCCGCTGATGATTGGCGGGGAGAAAGTTTTTACTAAGGAGAAGATTCAGTCCACGAATCCTTCGAAGCCCAGCGAGGTGATTGGGATTTTTCAGAAGGCTACCGTGGAGATGGCGAATCAGGCGGTGGAGGGGGCGCACCGGGCTTTTGAGAAATGGAAGAGAGTGCCGGCTGAAGAACGCGTGGCTCGCCTTTATCGCACGGCGGAGATTTTGCGGAAGCGGCGATTTGAATTGCTGGCTTGGCTGACATTTGAAATTGGGAAGACGTGGCCGGAGGCGGATGCGGACATCGCGGAATTGATTGATTTCTGCGAATTCTATGGGCGCGAGGCGCTGCGCTTGGCCGGGCCGCAGACTTTGACGCCGATGCGCGGGGAGAAGAATTATCTGCGCTACATTCCGCTGGGAGTGGGCGTGGTGATTCCGCCGTGGAATTTTGCCGCGGCGATTATGGGCGGGATGACTTTGGCGTCGATCGTGACGGGGAATACGGCGATTGTGAAGCCGTCGAGCGATTCGCCTACGATTGCGGCGATTTTTGTGGATATTTTGTATGAGGCGGGCGTGCCGCGGGATGTGGTGAGCTTTTTCACCGGGCCGGGCTCGACGGCGGGCGAGGCTTTGGTGACGAATCCGAAGACGCGGTACATCGCGTTTACGGGATCGAAAGAGGCTGGGTTGCGGATTGCCGAGCAGGCGGCGAAGGCGCAGCCGGGGCAGGTGTGGATCAAGAGGACTGTGCTGGAGATGGGCGGGAAGGACGCGATCATCGTGGATGACGAGGCCGATCTGGATGCGGCGGTAGAAGGCGTGGCGCTTTCGGCGTTTGGATATCAGGGGCAGAAATGCTCGGCTTGTTCGCGGGCGATTGTGGCGGAGAAAGTTTATGACAAATTTCTCGAGAAGCTGGTGCCGCGGGTGAAGTCGATTAAGGTGGGATCGCCGGAAGATCCGCAGAATTATATGGGGCCGGTGATTAATAAGGGCTCGATGAAATCGATTATGGAATATATCGAAGTGGGGAAGAAGGAAGGGCGATTGGTGGCCGGCGGGAATGCGATTGGGAATGATGGGTATTTTATCGAGCCTACTGTGATTGCTGACATTTCGCCTAAGGCGCGGATTTTTCAGGAGGAGATTTTCGGGCCGGTTTTGGCGGTGACTAAGGCTAAGGATTTTGAGGATGCTTTGCGGATGGCTAATGATTCAGAGTTTGGATTGACTGGGGCGGTTTATTCGAAGAATGCTAAGAAGATTGAACGGGCGGCTGAGGATTTTCATGTGGGGAATTTGTATATGAATCGGAAATGTACAGGGGCGATGGTGGGGGCGCATCCGTTTGGGGGATTCAATATGTCGGGGACGGATTCGAAATCGGGCGGGGCGGATTATTTGCTTTTGTTTACGCAGGCGAAGACGATTGCGGAGAAAGTCGGGTAACGGCGCGGACGGAAACCGTTGCCTGAGGTGGACGGGAGTGGCAGTTCTTACATCGGCGGGCGGAGCAAGCCCCGCCCCTACGAACGGCAACTGCCAGGACGAAAACCCACGGCCACACCGGGCCGGTGGCAAACCCCGGCCCCTACGACGGCTTTAGCTTGAACGCGTAACGCAGCAGCACATAGGCTATTGGGCCTAGGGCTAGAAGAACTGGGGCCCAGTGGAAGACTATTGGTTCGCTGTAGTAGATTTTTACTGCGCATAGGGCCGCTGGAAGTACTACCACACAGAGTAGGCCGAAATTTCCCATTGGAATTTTGAAATTGCGCTTGGCGTGCGGCATTTTGCGGCGGAGTTGCCAGGCGGCTAGGACTGTCATCATGGATGTGGCTATGCGCGTCCAGATGTAGATGTTGACTAGATCTACGACCGGGAATTTGGCGAGGATGCAATAAACGACCGTGGAGACGGCGATGGCGCGGGCTGGGGTGCCGTAACGCGGATGGATTTTGCCTAGCCATTGGGGGAGATAGCCGTCTTCGGCCATGGCGGCGGGGATGCGCGTGGTGTAGAGGATGGTGGCGTTTGAGAGCGAAGCTACGCCGATGATCGAGGCGACTAGCATCGCTACGCCGAGAGCAGTGCCGCCGACTAGCTGCGAGGCGGTGACGATGTAGCCGGTTTGCCATTCCTGCCAGTTGCCGAGGACGGCTAGAGCGAGAGTGGCGGGAAGAGTGTAGGTGAGGATGTTCATGGGCGTGTTCCAGCCGAGGACGCGGACGAAGGTGCGTTGCGGGTCTCTCATCTCGGCGGTGCAACTGGAGAGCTGCTCGTAGCCGGCATAATCCCACATGGCGAGAGCGAGGCCTTTGCCGAAGACACTGCCGAACGGATGGCCCGGCGGGACGAACGGGAGAATGGGATTGAAGTGCCAGTGGAAGAGCGAAACGAGGCAGAGCCAGGCGACCGGGACGAAAATCGCGACCTGAAGAATAATGGCTAGGCGGCCGGCGACTTGAATGCCGCGTGCGTTCATGGCGGCGAGGATGATGAGAACGAGGGCGGCACCGGCCCATTTTTCATTGGGCGTGATCGAGATGTAGTCTTTTATGTAGTCCATGAAGAGCACGCCGTAGAGAGAGTTCAGCAGAAACGTGCCGGTCCAATTCCACCAGCCGCATTGAAAGCCCCAGAAATCGCCGAAGGCGGCGCGCGACCAGCGATAGAAGCCGCCTTGCACTGGGAGAATGCTGTTCATTTCGGCGGAGGCGAAGGAGATGGGGATGCTCCAGAAGAACGGGACGAAGGTGAGGAAGACCAGGGCCATGCCGGGGCCGGAGCTGGAGAAGATTTCTTCGTAACCGAAGGGGCCGCTGGCGGTGTAGCCGTAGAAGAGGGCGAGGAGAGGGAGGAAACCGATTTGGCGGACGGCGCCGGGGGAGAGGCGGGGTTGGGGAGGAGATGAGGCGTCGGCCATGGTTGGGCGAGAGAGGCCGCATGATAGTGAAGCATTGGGGGCAATGCAATTGGAAAGGGGGAGGGTGGGGGGGAGGACCAAGGCATCGGCAACGGCAACGGCAACGGCAACGGCAGGAGAAGAGAATGCAGATCCCTCACTGCGTTCGGGATGACAGCCGTTTCTCTTTGTGAGGGCGGGCGCAAGAGAAGAAAATGCAGATCCTTCATCCGCCTAGGCGGATTCAGGATGACAGCATTTTCTATCAGCAGCGACTTAGCCACCGAGTTGCGAGTGCGGAGGGGGATTGTGGACGAAAAGAGAGCGGCAAAAAATTATTTCTGCCGTGGCGTGGCGCAGAATTGGGCCGTTTTATTGGGAGAATCTCCTTGACCGGAGTGTGGGTACGGCGGAGAATTGCAGCCCTGAAATTCCTCAGTCCGGGGTGTGAATCCGGTAGGGAGCGCTCGCCCATGCGTGTCATTCGCTACGCCTTGATTGCCATACTACTGTCTTCGGCCGCGCCGGCGCAGGCACAGAACCTGCGCGTCGTGCCGCGAATTTCAAACCGGCGCGCCGCCTGGCAAAAGAGGATGCGGCAGTTTCCGAGCTTGGTGCGTCCGCGGCCAGCGCAGGCTGCGGCGGTGCCGGGTCTCGAGGAACCCACCGCGCTGGCGTTCGATTCCTCCGGGAATCTGTACATCGCCGCGCCGGCATTGCAGGAAATTTTGAAAGTGACGCCGCAAGGGGTGGTTTCGGTGTTCGCCGGAACGGGAGACGCGGGATACACCGGAGACGACGGGCCGGCAGTGGACGCGACGTTTGAAGATCCGTTTGGAGTGGCGGTGGATGCAAGCGGAAACGTGTTTATCGCGGATACGGAGAATAATGTGGTCCGCGAAGTGACCACAAATGGAGATATCAACACGGTCGCGGGCGGCGGGACGGTTTGCGCAGGAGCGACGGACGCTGTGGGAGACGGGTGCCAGGCCACGGCTGCCACGCTAAATCTGCCGCAAGCCGTGGGCATCGACGTAAATGGCAATTTGCTGATCGCCGATACGAGCAACGTGTTGGTGCGCAGAGTCGATAAATCCACGGGAGTAATTAGCGTGGTCGCGGGAGGGGCGACAAGCCTGTGCGCGGGAGCGCTGAACAATATTGGCGACGGATGCCCGGGGACTAGCGCGGTGCTAAGGGCACCCGTGGGACTGGCGACAGACACGCTGGGAAACATTTTCATCGCGGATGTGGGACTCTCGGCGATTCGCGCGGTGAATTCGGCGGGAGTCATCAACGTCTACGCGGGGAATTATACGACCGGATTCACGGCAGATAACGTGCCGGCATTATCGGCGACTCTGGATCAACCGATGGGCGTAGCCGTGGATGCCAGTGGAGACCTTTACATCGCCGATGGGGTCACGAACGAAGTCCGGTTCGTCAACCACACAACGCACCTCCTCACCGACGCCGCCGGCAATGCGTTCGGGCCCACGGCTTACAGTGGCGACGGCGGCCCGGCGACGAGCGCGACGTTTTTTACCGTTCGGGGCCTGGCGGTTTCGCCGGCGAACGGGAATCTGTTTATCTCCGACATGTTTGACAGCCAAGTGCGTACGGTGGACAAAAACAGCGGGATCATCAGTACATTCGTGGCGCCGACGATGACTACCCCGCAGGCCTTCCTCGAGCTCGATAAGCAAGTCATCAATACGTCCACGACACAGACGGCCACGTTCACCAACACCAGCGGCGCGGACCTTACCATTTCAGCGGCCCTCGTTGAGGGAGCGGGTTACACAGAGACCGATAACTGCGTAGATCACACGTTGACGCCGGGGCAATCGTGTTCGGTGTTCACGACATTTACGCCCACGCAGGTCTGCGAAGTGGACGCCAACGACAGCGGCATAAACAGCGGGGTCGTATTTCTCGAGCACAACGGGCCCGGGGGATTCAGCTTCGTCCAATACATTGGCGATGGCGCGGATGCTACCAGTTTTTCGGTGACTGACCTTACGGATGATGGAATCTCCCCGGCGAGCATTGCGCAATCATTGGTTGGAACCGGCGTAACCATCAGCAATGTGACCTACAACGGCGCGCCGCAAGCGGCGGGGACTTTTTCGGGCGGGCAAAACATCATCGGGTTCGATAGTGGAGTGATATTGAGCGCGGGGAGCCTGGCGAACGTGGTGGGGCCCAATTGCGAGGCGGGGATTACGCGCAATAGCGGATTGCCCGGTGATGCGGACCTGCAAGCGCTGCTGCCGTCGAACTCGACGGCCACGATGGACGCCGCGGATTTGGAATTTGATTTCGTGCCCGTGGGCAACTCGGTGAATTTCAAGTACGTGTTCGCCTCGGATGAATACAACGAGGAAGTGGGATTTTTCGACGACGTCTTCGGGCTTTTTGTGAATGGAGCGAATGCGGCTTTGCTGCCGGGAACGAATACGGCGGTGTCGGTCAACACCGTCAATGATGGAGATTCCAGGGACTCGTCGATTCCGATCTCGAATCCACAATTTTTCATCAACAACGACTTCCAGTTTCCGACGGCCGCGCCGCTGGATACGGAAATGGACGGGATGACCGTAGTGCTGTCGGTGCAAGTGCCGGTAAACGCGGGGGTGACGAACCACATCAAGTTGGCGATTGCCGATACGGGCGATCACTTTTTCGATTCGAATGTGTTCATCGCCGCGGGGAGCTTGAACAGTTCGCCGCTGAGATTGTCGGTGGGAACGCTGGCATTTGGAAACGAGGCGGTGGGCGCGACCAGCCCGGCGCAGACGGTGTCGCTGACGAACGGAGGCGCGAGCGCGGTGGCCATCGCGAGCATCACGGCTTCGGCGGGATTCACGAATACGACGACGTGCGGCGCGTCGCTGCCTGCGAATCAAAGCTGCAATGTGAGCGTTTCGTTTGCTCCGACCGGGGCTGGAGCGGTGCAGGGACTTTTGACGGTGACGAGCAATGCGAACGGGCCGAATACGGTGCAGACGGTGAGTTTGTCCGGGACGGGCGTGCAGCCGCTGACGATTACTTTGCCGGCCAGCGTGACTTTCCCGGCGCAGGCGCAGGGAACTACCAGCGCGCCGATGACGGTTACGGTGCTGAACAACAGCACCAGCGCGGCGAACGCGGTTTTGACCAGCGCGACGACCACTGGACCGTTTGCTGTCGCTGCGGGCGGAACTTGCGCGACGGGCGGGACGGGGATCGCGCCGGACACTTCGTGCACGATTCTGGTGACGTTCAGACCGACGGGAACGGCGCCGAGTTCCGGAACGCTTGTGCTCGAGGACAATGCCACAGGAAATCCCCAGAGCGTGACGTTGAGCGGGACGACTACGGCGGCAGCGGTTACGGTGACTTTCACGCCGCCTTCGCTGACATTCCCAGCGCAAGCGCAGGGAACAACCAGCGCGCCGATGACGGTGACTGTAAAGAACACCAGCACAAGCGCGACGAACGTGACGTTCTCGAACATTTCTACGGCGGCGCCCTTCGCGGTTTCCGGCGGCACGTGCTCCACGTCCGGCCCCGGAATTGCGCAGAATGCGACTTGCACGATTACCGTGACGTTTACGCCGACGGGCACGGCGCCGAGCAGTGGGAATTTGTCGGTTACGGACAACGCTGCGGGCAGCCCGCAGTTGGTGCCGTTGAGCGGGACGACCACCGCGCAACCTATCACGGTGACCTTTACGCCGCCTTCGCTGACTTTCCCGGCGACGGTGCAGGGCGTGACGAGCGCGCCGATGACCGTGACGGTGAAGAATACGAGCACCGGCGCAACGAATGTCACTTTCTCGGCGATTTCTGCGTCTGGACCGTTCGCGGTTTCCGGCGGCACGTGCTCCACTACCGGGCCGGGAATTGCTCAGAACGCGACTTGTACGATTACGGTGACGTTCACGCCCACGGGGACGGCGCCGAGCAGTGGGAATTTGTCGGTTACCGACAACGCTACGGGCAGCCCGCAGTTGGTGCCGTTGAGCGGGACGACTTTGGTGCAAACCATAGCGGTGACCTTCACGCCGCCTTCGCTGACTTTCCCGGCGACGGTACAGGGCATTACCAGCGCGCCGATGACGGTGACGGTGAAGAATACGAGCAACACCGCGACGAACGTTAGCTTCTCGGCGATTTCTGCGTCTGGACCGTTCGCGGTTTCCGGCGGCACGTGCTCGACTACCGGGCCGGGAATTGCGCAGAACGCGACTTGCACGATTACCGTGACGTTTACGCCCACGGGCACGGCGCCGAGCAGCGGGAATTTGTCGGTTACGGACAACGCTACGGGCAGCCCTCAGCTGGTCCCGTTGAGCGGGACGACGTTTGTACAAACGATCTCGCTGACGACCACGCCGCCGAGCCTGACGTTCCCGGCGCAAATCGAGAATACGACGAGCGCGCCGATGACCGTGACGGTGAAAAATACGAGCAACTTCGCGACAAACATCACGTTCTCCAATATTTCAACGACCGGACCCTTCGCGGTTTCGGGGGGCACCTGCTCCACTTCCGGCGCGGGCATCGCGCAAAATGCGACTTGCACGATTACTGTGACGTTTACACCTACGGGTACAGCGCCGAGTAGCGGGAATTTGTCGCTTACGGACAACGCTACGGGCAGTCCTCAGCTTGTCCCGTTGAGCGGGACGACGTTTATACAAACGATCTCGCTGACGACCACGCCGCCGAGCCTGACGTTCCCGGCGCAAATCGAGAATACGACCAGCGCGCCGATGACGGTGACGGTGAAAAATACGAGCAACACCGCGACGAACATCACCTTCTCCAATATTTCGACGACCGGTCCCTTCGCGGTTTCGGGCGGCACTTGCTCCACTACCGGCGCGGGCATCGCGCAGAATGCGACTTGCACGATTACCGTGACGTTTACTCCGGCGGGCACGGCACCGAGCAGCGGGAATTTGTCGATCACGGACAACGCTACGGGCAGTCCGCAGTTGGTGGCTTTGAGCGGCACGACGACCGTGCAGACGATTTCGGTGCAGATCACGCCGGCGAGTTTGACCTTCCCGGCCACGCTGCAAAATACGACGAGTAACCCAATGTCCGTGACCGTGAAGAATACGAGCACGGGCGGCGGGACGATAACGTTTACAAATATTTCCACGGGCGAAGGGCCGTTTGCCGTTTCGGGCGGGACTTGTTCGACGGATGCCTCTCCGCTTGCGGCCGGGTCGAGCTGCACGATTGCCGTGACATTTACGCCGACCGGAACAGCGCCGAGCAGCGGCACGCTTTCGATTGCGGACAATGCGCCGAACAGCCCGCAGAGCGTGCCGTTGAATGGCACGACGTTGATCCCGGTGATTTCTGTGCAGATTACGCCGGGGAGCTTGACGTTCCCGGCCACGGCGCAGAATACGACGAGCAGCCCGATGTCCGTGACGGTGAAGAACACCAGCACGGGCGGCGGAACGATTTCGTTCACGAGCATTTCGGCAGGCGACGGCGGGCCGTTCGCAGTTTCGGGCGGGACTTGCTCGACGGATGCTTCGCCGATAGCGGCGGGAGCTTCGTGCACCATCGCGGTGACGTTCACGCCCTCGGGCACGGATCCCAGCAGCGGCGCGCTGACGATTTCAGACAACGCGGCGAACAGCCCGCAGAGCGTGCCGTTGAATGGCACCACGCTGGTGCCGCAGACCACGGTCACGGTAGCGCCGACGAGCCTCACTTTCCCGTCGACGCTGCAAAACACGACGAGTGCTCCGATGACGGTTACGGTAACGAACACCAGCAACAACGGCGCAGTGATCAGCTTCCCGCAGATCACAGCCAGCGGACCGTTCGCGGTAGCCAGCGGAAGTTGCATCGATACCAACGGCGTGACGGTGGGGAACTCGTGCACGATCAACGTCACCTTTACGCCCACCGGCACAGATCCGAGCAGCGGGACTTTGACGATTACGGATAATGCGATTGATAGCCCGCAGACGGTGGCGCTGAACGGGACGACGCAATCGCCCAACACGTTTACGTTGACTGCGGGCGGGAACGGCAGCACCAGCGCGACGGTGAATCCGGGAGATACGGCTGTGTTTCCGATCGTGCTGACGGGCTCGCCGGGGACTAGCGGCACGGTGGATTTGAGTTGCGAGCCGAGCACGCCGACGATTACCTGCTCGGTGACGCCGACGAGCATCGTGCTGACTGGGACGGGGGCGGTGAATACCGGCATCTCGGTTACGACGTTCTGCAGCGGGACGCCGCCGGTGGCCGGTCCATCGGGGCGATGGGGCGCGCCGCGACTTTTGCTGATTCCTGTGGCGTCGCTGCTCGGATTGTTCCTGATGATCTTCGCATTTGCGCGGACTAACCGAAGACGTTGGGCGCCGGCGCTGGCGGCGGTTGTGTTCCTGGCTGTAGGCGCAGCAGGCTGCAAGAGTCTTGCGAAGGGGCCGAACGGGAAGACTTTGCCGGGCACTTACACGTTGACGCTGACGGGGACTTTGAACGGCCAGTCGCAGAGCATAAACCTCACGTTAGTGGTGAAGTAGGGGGTGCGCGCCGTGGACCGGCGCGGCTAGCGTGCCGGCGCGATCTCGAAGAGATGCGCGCGGAATGAGTCGAGGCGGACGTAGAGGCCCGGGCCGCGGAGTTCTTCCGCGTCGCGTAGATAGACTGCTTGATTGAGTTGATCGTTGAAGCGGTAGCGGCGGCCGGTTGCGATGCGGTCGCCAAGATGAATGCGGGCTTGCGACGCTGCGTTCGCCAGGTTCACGACGATCAGCTTCCAGCAATTGTCCGTTTGCCAATCGTAAACAATCAGATTTGAAGACGTGCCGTCACCGATATTTTCAGCGTCGAGGCGGCGCCATGCGCCTGCGTGGAAGACGCCTTCATTGGAGATTTGCAGGAGCTGACGGTAGAGAGCCTCGATGACCGGATCGGTCGGTTCGCTCGCGGCGTGGCTGAGCGGGACGGGAAGGTGGATGCGGCGGCCTTCGAGTTGGCCGTGTTGGTAGAAGCGCAGACCCGGTAGCGTGGCGACGAGCGTAGCGGCCGCGCGCAGAAGATCAGCGCTGAAAACCGCGGCGCTGCGCTCCTCATCGTGGTTTTCGAGAAAGCGCGCTTGGCGCCGCTGATAGGCGAAATCGCTGCCGATGATGGCGCGCACCCTTGAGGGATCGCCGGCGCGCAGTGCGTCGTACAGATTTTTGTCGTACGTGAAATCGAAGCCGAGTTCGAGCAGGCGGCCTTCCGTGCCCCAGTAAGCTTCGGCGAGGAGAATTGTCTCCGGCAGTGCGGCGCGGACGTCCTGCCAGAATTCGCGTGGGGGCCAGGCGGCGCCGGAGAGCTGGCTTGACCAGGTTCTCGCGAAGATGTCGTTGAGGATGAGCATGGCCATGTCGCAGCGGAAGCCGTCGCAATGGTTGGCGGCCGCGGTGAGCTCGGCGACGAGAGCGGGACGTACCGCCGGATGAAAATAATTGAGCTGCGCCACGTCGCGCCACGGCGGAAAGTAGGGATCTTTTGCGCGGGCGATGAAGCGCGTGCCCGAGTGCGTCCCGGCGCGATAGAAGGATGAAGGATCGCGGGCGAAATCGTCGGCTGATCCCTGAATGAAATATTCGGGATGCTCGAGAATCCAGGGATGGTCTAGGGCAACGTGATTCGGGACGAAATCGAGGAGGAGGCGAAGGCCGCGGGCGTTCAGCTTGGCGCGCGTGGCGTCGAGCGCGGCCCAATCGCCGATGCGCGGATCGGGTTGATAGCGGTGAATCGAGTAAGGCGAGCCGATGACATCGTCCATCGTCGCGCCGAGCAGCGCTTTCTGAAAATTGGCGAACGAGGCGGCATCACCGCGAAACTCGCGGCGGGATTCGGCGCTGCGTTCCCAGACGCCCATCAGCCAGATGAGATCGAAGCCGAGGCCGGCAAGGCGATTCCATTCGGAATCGGGGACGTCGGCGAGAGAAACGCGCCGCCCAGCGCGCTGCGAGAGATCTTCGAGCCACGCCCAGGTGTTGATTTCGTAGAGATGTGGATGCGGGCGGAGTTTATTCATCGCGGCGCGGGAGACGTAGACACTTCGTCTGACCGAGCTACGATGATGCCATTATTCGTAGCGCAGCGCGACGATGGGATCGACGCGCGTGGCGCGGCGCGCCGGGAAGTAGCAGGCGAGGAACGCGACGCCGAGGAGCATCACGGCAACGCCTAGAAACGTGAGCGGATCGCTGGCGTGAACGCCGAAGAGGAACTGGTTGATCAATCGCGAGAGAAACCACGAGGCGATGCCGCCGATGAGAATTCCGGCGCCGACCAGCGCGAAGCCGCGCGCGATGATCAGCGAGAAAACGTCGCGCCATTGCGCGCCGAGCGCGACGCGGATGCCGATTTCCTGCGTGCGCAGACTCACCGAATAGGACATCACGCCGTAAACGCCGATCGCGGACAGCACCAACGCCAGCCCGGCGAGCAGGCCCAGCAGCAGCGTGCGAAATCGCTGCGCGTCGAGCGAATTGGAGATGGATTGCTCCATGGTGCGGACATTTACGAGCGGCTGATTTTTGTCCACATCGAGGATGGCGCTGCGCAGTGCTGAAGTCATCGCCGTAGGATCCTGATTGGTGCGAAGTAGAACGGTCAGCCCGAAAAGCGGCAGGACGGGCTGCATGTAGGGCACGTACATCTCTTCTTTCGCGTCGGATTCGAGCTTCTGCTTGACGTTGCCTACGATGCCGACGACTTCCATGAAAGGAATCGTATTGTCAGGTGTCTCTCCGATTTGCAGGCGCTTGCCGAGCGGATTCTCGCCGGGGAAAAATTTCTGCGCCATGGCCTGATTCAAGACGACTACGGAAGGGGCGGTAAGAGAATCTCGTGGCTCGATGGCGCGGCCAGTGATCAGCGGAATCCCGAGCGTCTCGAAGTAGCCGGGACTGACCACGCGATAGCCCGCCATGATGTAATCGTTCGGAGTTTTTGGCGCGCGCCCTTGAATGTTGAAATGAATCACGGCACCCTGGCCCGAGACCGGCATGGTCGTTCCAGCGCCCGCGGACTTCACGCCGGGCAAGGCGCGCAGGCGTTCGAGCAGGTGATCGAAGAAGCCGACTTGTTGTTCGGGCTTGGCGTAGACGGTCAAGGAGATGGGTACGTCGGCAAGCAGAATGTGGTCGGGATGGAAGCCCGGCTCGACGGCCTGCAGGCGCGCAAAACTGCGAATCAGCAGTCCCGCGCCGATGAGCAGGATCATCGAAATGGCGACTTCGGCGACCACCAGGACGCTGCGCAGGCGCTGATGCTGGCCGCCGGCGCTCGAACCTCGCGCGCTTTGATTGAGCTGATCGCGAATGTCGAGACGCGAGGCCTGGAACGCGGGCGCGAGGCCAAACACTATGCCGGTGAGAATCGCAAGGCCAGCCGTGAATCCGAGCACGGTGGGATCAAGTCCGATGCCTTCGGCGCGCGGGACGCTGGCGACCGCCAGTCGGAGAAGAGAATCGAGACCCAGCGCGGCAAGAGCGAGGCCCAGCGCGCCTCCCGCGACCGACAGCAGTACGCTCTCGGTGAGTAATTGGCGCACGATTCGACCACGGCTGGCGCCGAGGGCCGTGCGGATGGCGACTTCTTTCTCGCGCTGCGTCGCGCGGGCGAGAAGAAGATTGGCGACATTGGCGCAAGCGATCAGCAGGACGAGCCCGACGGCGATTAACAAAGTGAGCAGCGCGGGGCGGACATTCGAGACCATCTGATCGTGCAGCGGGAGAACTAACGCTTCCACGTTGGTGTTGGTCTCGGGATATTGATGTTCGAGGCGCTTGGCAATGGTCTGCAGTTCATTTCGCGCTTGCTGGAGCGTCGCGCCGTTCTTCAGGCGCGCGATGGGACGGATTCCCGTATGCCAACTTCGATCGTCCGGCAGCGTATGCGCCCAGGGCTCGAAGGGCACGAAAACTTCGGAGGGAGCCACGATCTGAAATCCGGGCGGAAGAACGCCGATCAGCGTGTAGGGATTATTGTCGAGCGTGAGTGTCTTGCCGAGCGCGTCGGTGCTGCCCGCGAAGCGCCGCTGCCAGAGCGCGTAGCTGATCATGACTACCGGAGCCCCGCCGACGCGATCATCGTCCGGCTGAATCAAGCGTCCGGTGACCGGCCGGATGCCGAGCATCGGCAGAAGCGATGCGGTAATTGGCATGCCGGTGACGCGCTCGGGATCGCCCGAGCCGGTGAGCGTGTAGCTCAAGGGCTGAACGGCGGCGACAGTCTCGAACGACGTGCTTTGATCGCGGAAGTCTTTGTAGTTTTCATAGGAGACCGAGAGAATCGGGAAGGCTGGCCAGTGTTCGGCCAGCATCACGAGCCGATCAGGATGCGAATAGGGAAGCGGGCGAAGGAGGACGGCGTTGATGACCGAGAAAATCGTGGTGTTGGCGCCGATGCCGAGAGCCAGGGTAAGAATCGCGACGAGGGTGAAGCCAGGCGACTGGCGGAGAGTACGGAGCGCGTAACGGAGATCCTGGCCGAGCGTGTGAAACATATGGCCTCCTCGCAAGCTACGCCGTCGACAACAGTGCAAGCGAATTTCCAATGGAGCTCTGAGCTAATGGCAATAGTATCAGCGTGTTACGAGCGTCCGCGCGGGTACTGCGCTTTCGCTGTGCGCGAATTCGGGACGGCCGTGTTCGCCCCCGCGACGACGAAAATGAAGCGGACATTCGCACCAGCACTCCAGTAAAATTGGCCGCATTTGAATTTCTTTGTAGGGGAGGGTCTTCAGCCCTCCCGGTGTTCGGCCATGCTTTGTGTTCTAGGGCTAAGGCTCGCACACGATAGGCCTTGGTCTGTGAATTAATTCAAACGCATCGCCGGGGCCAGTTCTAAGGATGGCCGAAAGGCGGGAGGGCTGAAGACCCTCCCCTACGATGCGACTGGCTCCATCCGAGGTGTTATGAAAGCAAGACGTCTGGGGATTGGAATCGTCGGCAGCGGGTTCATGGCCA
Source organism: uncultured Acidobacteriota bacterium (assembly GCA_963707165.1). Taxonomy (GTDB): domain Bacteria; phylum Acidobacteriota; class Terriglobia; order Acidiferrales; family UBA7541; genus Palsa-147. The sequence continues at coordinate 141,849 of CAVPPO010000006.1, forward strand.
AATTCCATTTGCAGAGCTTCATCGGCGTTCGGGATGCGGATGTGTTGGGGATCTGGAGTCCGAACGGAAAGCATGCGGCGGAGACGGCGGGGCTGGCGCGGTCACTGGGCGTGGGTGAGGCGAAGGCTTACGGCTCAATCGCGGCGATGGTGGCGGATCCGGATATTGATGCGCTGTGGATTTGCGGACCGAATTTCTCGCGCGTCGAGAATATCGAAGAGATTGTGGACGCTGTCTCGCGGGGACGGGGAACGCTTCGCGGCATCGCGTGTGAGAAGCCTCTCGCGCGCAACTTGCGCGAGGCGAAGAAGATTACGGAATTAGTGCGGCGGGCCGGCTTGGCCACCGGCTATCTCGAGAACCAGATATTCGCTCCCGCCATTTCCATGGGGCGCGAAATTCTGTGGGCGCGCGTCGCGTCGCTGACAGGACGGCCTTATCTGGCGCGCGCCGCGGAGGAGCACAGCGGTCCGCACATGCCGTGGTTCTGGCAAGGCACGCAGCAGGGCGGTGGCGTTCTGAACGATATGATGTGCCATTCGGTGATGGTGGTGCGGCATTTGCTGACGAAGCCGGGGGCGCCGGCGTCATCGCTGCGGCCAGTGCGCGTGACGGCGCAAATTGCGAGCCTGAAATGGTCGCGGCCCGAGTATGCGAAAAAATTGGCGCGCGCGATGGGGAAGAGTGTGGATTACCGGAAGCGTCCAGCGGAAGATTTCGCCAGCGCCAGCATCGAATTTCAGAGCGATGACGGCACCGTGGCGATCGGCGAAGCGAGCACTTCGTGGAGCTACGTCGGCCCTGGGCTGCGGCTTTCGGCGGAATTGCTTGGGCCGGAGTATTCGATGTCGTGGAACTCGCTCGATAGCGGACTGAAATTGTTTTTCAGCCGCGCGGTGAAAGGAAAATCGGGCGAGGATTTGGTGGAGAAGCAGAATGCCGAGACTGGCCAAATGCCCATGGTCGCGGGCGAAGCGGCCGCTTACGGCTACGAGGCCGAGAACCGGCATTTTGTGCGCGCGTTTCTGAACGGCAAGAGGCCGGCGCTTACTTTTGACGATGGACTCGAAGTTGTGAAGTTGCTGATGACGGCGTATCAGAGCGCCGAGCAGGGGAAGACGCTGGAGTTCCCGCCGAAGGGCCTCGACGGATTCGTCCCGGCCGTGGCGCGCGGCGCTTGGAGACCCAAAGTTGCAAAGAGCAAGTAGCTAGTGTCGTGCGTCATGCGGAGCGACGTTTATTTGACGTGCGCCCTGCGTATCAGCCCTTCTTCCCCTTGGCAGGAGGAGCCAACGCGACGGCGGCCTCGGTGGTGAGCAGGAGGAACGTGAACGTCTCCTGCAAATACAGTCGCACCGCGGCATCCGTGTGGCTGAGGTAGCCGATGGAGACGTCCTGCCCGATGTGCAGGTCGAAATCGCCGCCGCGAGTGGTCAGCACAAAGGCGCCGGTGATCGCCGGTGCCCAGATGATTTGATCATTGACGAGCCGCTTGACGTGCTCCAGCACGGGATATCCGTGGTCACTGGTCTCCGCGAGTGCGGTATAGGCATCGGCGCCCAGCAGCACAGCATAGGGACCATTGACGCCGACGAGCCGCAACTGGCTCAAGCCCTGAGCAATGGCGACGGGGTACTCGCTAACGTCTGCAGGGAGCGTCTTAATCGGATTGCTGGTACCCTTGCGGATGCCGCCAATGCCGGCGGCGTCATAGCCTTCGAAGATCGCGCCGTCCTCGGCAAAGGCGATCTGGCGCGCGGCATCCTTCGCCGGTTGCCAATCGGAGTCGTTCGCGCCGCGTTCGACGTCGTCAATCGCCTGGCGATCCAGCTCGAATGGAACGCGCAGCTCGACCAGTGCCTTCACTTCGCGCTGCCTGGCGACAATTCCATCTTTCGGGGCCGCGATCTTCCGCAAGTGGCCGGTCCCGACGGCGGAGACGCTTGCACCGCCCGGCCCGCGCACGTCAACCACCCGCCGACCGGCAAGATAGCGCTTTAGCGTGCGCGATGTTTCCTGTTCAATCTGCGCCCATGCCGCTTCGGAAATGGGGGCAAGCTCGCGATGCAGATTATTCATTGGGGATATCTCCTTTGAGGGAACCGATGCCCAGCGAACCCTCGTGCTTCGTTGGGGCGGACTGAGAAGCCTCGGCCACTGCCGACGCGCCGGAGAGCGCCGCAGCTGCAGTCTGGTCGTCGGTTACGTCCTCTAGAAACGTTGCGGACGGCACGAAGAATAGATTTCCGGTGACGGCGCGGCTGAAGTCCAGCAGCCTGTCGTAGTTGCCGGGCGGCCGCCCGACGAACATGTTCTCGATCATCTTTTCCGTTGTGCTTGGCGAACGGCTGTAGCCGATGAAATACGTTCCAAATTCACCGTGGCCGGGCCGGCCGAAGGACATGTTGTCGCGCAGAATCTTCATTTCTATCCCGTTCTCGACAATCGTCGTGAGCGCGTTGTGGGCTGAGGTCGGCTTGACGGAATCGTCCAATTCGATATCCGAGAGCTTCTTGCGGCCGATGATGCGTTCCTGCGCCTCGGTCGAGAGCGTGTTCCAGCCGGCAAGATCGTGCAGATATTTCTGCACGATGACGTAGCTGCCCCCGGCGAATGCCGAGTCTTCTTCTCCGACGAGCACAGCATCGATTGCTGCCTGGCCTCGCGGATTCTCCGTCCCGTCGACGAAGCCGATGAGATCGCGGTCGTCAAAGTAACGAAAACCGTGCACTTCGTCTGCCGGCATGACTGCAGCTCCGATGCGCGCCATGATTTGCGTTGCCAGCTCGAAGCACAAATCCATGCGCTTCGAGCGAATGTGAAACAGCAGATCGCCTGGCGTGGAAACTGCGTGGCGGTCTCCGGCACGAATCTCGCGGAAGGGATGGAGCAACGCCGGCCGCGGCGCGCCAAATAGCCGGTCCCATGCCTCGGACCCAATTCCCATGATGCACGAAAGAGCGGCTTCGATATCGCGAGTCTCGACCGCGCGAAGCACCTTGCCAAGATCTCCGCAGAATGACCTCACGATTGCGCGGCATTCGGAGCCGGGCTTTAGAGTCGCGACCAGGAACATTGCCGCACGAGTGAGCGGCGCTGCTACCGGCTGCGCGAGGGCACGCAAGCCGGCTGCCGCATCGCCTGCGTTCTTCGGATCGGGCTCCATCGGGAATCATCCTGGCGTGGCGCTCGGAATCTCGCTCTTCGAAATTCCGCGTTGCCTCGCGTGCAAAGGTTAAGCGCGGAAGCTTACCATCCTCCGCCGACGAGCGTCCATGCCGAGTGCGCGCTTCAGCGGGAGGCTGGGTCGGGTACCGTGCAGCGCACGACGCTAGCGCGGCGTCCACTGTGGATGGCCGGTGAAAAGGCCGCTGACGAAGCCGATTTGATAGGCGAGGAAAAGGCCGAAGCCGAGGCTGATTAGTCCGGACGCGACGCGAATGCCCCAGTTCATGCGGTGCGAAACTTTTCCGGCGAAGGCGAAAGGCACGCCGATCGCTGCTGTGATCAGCATCATCCCGGCGATTGTCCCCACACCGAAGACGGCGAGGTACGCCGTGGCCCACCATGGATCGCGGATCGTCGTCAAAACGAGCAGCGCCACGGCGGCGGATCCTGCGAGGCCATGAACGAGGCCGACCATCAGCGGGCGCACCAATTGATAGAGACCTATGCCGCCGAAATGACGATCGAGCCAGCTCAGAGGTGTGCGCTCGGGGTCGTGAGTGTGAGCTTCGGGGTTGTGCGCGTGTGGATGCGTGTGGATGTAATCGCCGTGGCTGTGCGAATGTGAATGAATCTCGGCGTGGGGTGCGGACGCGGAGCCTGCGAAATTTGAATTGATCCATTGCATGATGCCGGTGAGATTCATGATGCCGAGGAGAATCAGCATCAGGCCGACGGAAAATTCCATGGAGAGGCCGACGCGCGCGGGGATCACCCAACCGAGGAGAATGATGGCGCCGCCGACGGCGAGAATCGTCAGCGTATGGCCGACGCCCCAGAGCCCGCCGATCAGAGCCGCGTGCTTCACGCTGCGATGACGCGCGACAATGGTGGTCACGGCGATGACGTGATCGGGATCGGTGGCGTGCCGCATGCCGAGGAAGAAGCCCAAGGCAATGACGGATAACAAGCTGACGATATGCATCGCTCCTCCGGTACCGCCGGCGGCGCCTCAGTCCGCAGATAGCATTGTTGCGCGCAGCTCTGCTTGGCGCGAGCGCAAGAAACCGAGATACTCGGCCATTCCTTCGCCCGTTTTCGCAGACACCGGGAAAATTTGCATGCCGGGGCGAACGGCCTGGATATTGCGCTCGAGCGACTGCTTATCGAATTCGACCGCGACGGCCAAATCCATTTTCGTGACCACGGCCACGTCGGCGCTGTTGAAAATCGTCGGATACTTCAACGGCTTATCCTCGCCTTCGGTGACGGAGAGAAGAACGAAGCGCAAATTTTCACCGAGATCGTACGACGACGGACAGACGAGATTGCCGACATTTTCGATGAAAAGGAAATCGAGGGGTCCCACGCTCCAGCCATCGAGGGCGCGCTCGATCATTGCTGCCTCGAGATGGCAGAGCGTACCTGTGGTGATCTGCTTGACTGGGGCCTGGCTGCGCGCCAGTCGCTCGGCGTCGTTTTCCGTAGCGAGATCGCCGACGAGCGCGGCCACGCGATAGCGCTGACGGAGTTGGACGAGCGTTCGCTCAAGAAGCATGGTTTTGCCCGAGCCGGGAGAGGAAACAAGGCTGACGACGAAGATCTCGCTCTCGCGAAACCGCTGACGAAGGGCGCGCGCCACCACGTCATTCTGCTTCAGGACGTTTTTTCTCACTTCGACCAGGCGAGGTTGCGAACTCATGGGTGCAGCTCCAGGGCTGAGACTTCGATTTCTTTTCCTTCGATGATTTCAAACGCCGGCGTGCCGCATTCGGCGCAGCAGAGCAGTTGCGTCGAGTGCACGGGCCGCCGCGCGCCGCAGGTAGCGCAGTGAATCGCGATGGGCACTTCTTCGATCACCAGGCGCGTTCCGTGAAGAGAGGTTTGCTCACAGGCCAGTTCGTAAGAATTGAGCAGCGCCTCCTTGACGACTCCGGAGAATTGGCCGAGTTTCAGATGGATCGCGCACACCCGCGGGCCGCCGAGACGTTCGGCTTCTTCCTCGACCAGATCGATGATGTTCATCGCGATGGAAAGTTCATGCATCGCCGTTAGTCCTGCCATGCTCCGCGCAGCGGAGCAGAGGGTGCCTCCGCCCGGGCGGACGCCGATGTTGCGCGTGGGGCTTTTTCGCCCGATATCCTGAACGCAGCAAGTGCCGCCTGCCCCAGACTAATCCCGCTGTCGTTCGGGGGAACTGCCTGGTTCGTGAGCACTTGCCGGCGCCCGCCGGCCCAACGCGATTTCAAACCCGCCAGCAAAAGCTCATTCTGAAAAACACCGCCGGATAAGACCACCGCGTCCGTGCTGCAATCTGGGTCAATCTGCTCCACCAACGTACAACAACAATTCGCGACACTCCGATGAAAAGCGCGCGCGATCTCGCCTCGATCGCGTGCGCGCAACCGGTCATGCGCCACGCACTCCAATAGTGGGCGGAAATCGAGTTCGCCATCCTCGAACGGAAAAGGATACGGCTCAACGAGTGGCGCGCGCCGAGCTAAATGCTCGATCCACATGGCGGCCTGACCTTCGAAGGTGACTTCGCGCGTGAAACCAAGGAGTGCTGCGGCAGCATCGAAGAGGCGGCCTACCGACGTGGTGGCGAATGTTCGGACATCCTTGCGGATCAGCTCCAGAGCACTTTCGTAGCGATCGGGAAAATGAAACGGAGCCGCTTTCAGATTGGGCAAGCCGGGGACCTGCGCGAGGAAGCCTGCCGCGGCTTGCACGGGATGCTGAGACGCCGCGTCGCCGCCGGCAAGCGCCGCCGGTCGAAGATGCGCCACACGGGCGAAGCCCTCGGCTACGCTGCCGGTGAAAATTTCGCCGCCCCAGATTGTGCCGTCATCGCCGTAGCCTGTGCCGTCGAAGCTGATGCCGATTACGCGCTTGTCCCATTGCTGGCTCTCGGCTAGGACTGAGGCGATGTGGGCGCGGTGATGCTGGATCGCGATCTTTTCGGATGCGGGAAGGTCCTGGGCAATTGCTGTTGAAACGTAGCCGGGATGCGCGTCGTGAACTACGAGGAGTTCATCCCAATCGATCTCATACATGTCAACGAAGTCGCGAATGGTTTGCTCGAAGGCCACGCGCGAGTCGTAGTAGTCGAGATCGCCGATGTGTTGGCTGACGAAGGCTTGGCCTGCCACTACGAGTGTGATTGCATTTTTGAGATCAGCGCCGAGAGCGAGGATCGGTCGATCGGTGGGAATTTCGGCGACGGCGCCGGGCGCGTAGCCACGCGCGCGGCGGAGGATCGTGGGTCCGAAAACGCCCACGCGAACAACGGAATCATCGAAGCGGCGGGCGATTGGGCGCTCGCCGATCAGGAACGCGTCGGCGATTCCCGAAAGACGGGCGAGGGCTTCATCGTCTTCGTAGGCAATTGGCTCGCTCGAGCGATTGGCGCTGGTCATTACCAGGATTTCGGGCGCGCCGGCGGCGAAGAGCAGGTGATGCAGAGGCGTGTAAGGAAGCATGACGCCGAGTTCGTCGTTTTCCGGTGCGACTTCGGCGAAATTCACCCGGGCGCGTGCGAGTACGATCGGGCGTTCTGTGGAAGTGAGCAGCGCTTCCGCGTCGGCGCTTAGCTCAACGATGCTACGTGCGAGGGCCACGCTTCTTAGCATCAGCGCGAACGGTTTCTCTTTGCGGAATTTTCGCTCGCGAAGTGCGGCGACTGCAGTCGCGTTTCGCGCGTCGCAGGCGAGGTGATAGCCGCCTAGCCCTTTCACCGCCACAATCTTGCCGTCGAGAAGAAGTGCCGCGGCGCGCTGGATGCTTGCTTCGTTTCCCGTGACTCTCTTGCCGCTGAATTCCAGCGAATATTCCGGGCCGCACGCAGTACATGCGACCGGTTGCGCGTGGAAGCGGCGATTGGCGGGATCGTGATATTCAGCAGCGCATTCGGGGCAAAGCGGCCAGGAGCGCATCGTCGTGTTGGGCCGGTCGTACGGCAGGCTTTGGATCACGGTGAATCGAGGGCCGCACTCGGTGCAATTGATATAAGGGTAGTGAAAGCGGCGGTCTTCCGGATCGAAGAGTTCGCCAAGACACGCATCGCAGATCGGCAGGTCCGGAAGGATGCGCACCGTGGGCCTGTCGCGGCGCGAGCTTTCTCGAATCGTGAATTCGCTCAGCCCAGCGGGCTCGCAGAGTTGCACCTCAATGGCGGCGATTTGCGCGGCAGGGGGCGGTTCCCGCTTCAGGCCGTCGAGGAAATGATCGAAGCTGTGCAGGGAGCCTTCGAGGAAAATTTCGACTCCTTCTTCGCCATTCAGGACCCAACCGGAGAGCGTATTCGCGCGTGCGAGGCGGAAAACGAACGGGCGAAAGCCTACGCCCTGCACGGCTCCGCGAACTTTGATTGACCAGGCGCTCGACATCGCCGATTAATCTCCGGGCAGGACGCAGCCGCGTCCTTGCCAGCCGATCTGCCGAACTTTTCCGTCCTCGACCAAAATTGGAACGGTTCGCTGACCGGTAGCTAGGGCGCGAATTCTTTCCCGCGCGGCGCGGTCGGCATCAACGTCGTACTCGACGAATTCGCTGCCGCGGAATTCGAGCCACTCGCGCATTTCCTGTGTGTAGGGGCAGCTTCGCGTTCCGTACAGCTCAAGCTTGGCCACGGGAAAGCACCTCCAGCGATTCGCGCATCACGTGGTAGATCGAAGCTTGGACTTCCTGGATGCGCGGAATGTAATCGCAGTGAACGATGAGAGGAAAATCAGCCAGGCCGCGCCGATTGATTTCGCCGCCGTCGTAGCCGAGTAACGCGACGGTGAGAATGTTGCGTTTGCGGGCTTCTTCGAGCGGCATGATGAGATTTTTTGAGCCGCCGCTGGTGGAAATGGCAATGGCGACGTCATCGGGGCGCGCTTGCGCGATAAATTGGCGAAGAAAAATTACTTCGGTACCGACATCGTTGGCAATGGCCGTGATGTTGGCAGGCTCGAGAGCCAGCGAGATGGCCGGGATCGGCCGGTAGCCATTCGGCGGCGCGATGCAATCGATGGCGAAATCGTTGGCGTCGGTGGCCGAGCCGCCGTTGCCGAAAATAATGAGCTTGCTGCCGCGCTGGAGGCGGTCGTGGATTGCGCACGTAGCAGCGCCGATCTGCTCGGCCTCCGTTTGGGCTACTTGCCGGCGAAGCTTGGCGTCATCGCGCACCTTCAGCAGGATTGAATTGGCGACTTCGGCGATTATATCGAGCGTCTCCTGCTTTTCCTGGCCGAGGAAGGGATAAAGAAATTCGGCGGCGCCGACGTCGTGGCCCAGTTGGCGATGTTCGAAGAAGACGTGCACTGTTTCCCAGAGCGTGTGATAGAGGATTTCAATTAGTTCCTGGTGCATGAATGGATCGCTCGTGGCGGGGGCTGCAGCGTAGGAGCCTTCGAGGCCCGGAAGAGCTAACGTCATCGCTTGTTTGACGCGAGCGGCGTCGAGCGCGGCCCAGACTTCGGGATCGCCTTCGGGCGGGCCGAAGCCCACAACGATGTCATCGGGTGCGAGGAGCGCGTCGAGCCACGGGCGGAATAGCAGGGAAAGATCGAGCGCGGGAAGGGCGCGCTTGCCTACGATTACCGGGTGCACGAACTCGACGGACACGTGTTGCGCGTCGGTCGCGTAAGGGCCCTTACCGAATGCTAGGAGCCGGCCGCCGCGGAGAAACCGTTCGGACATTTCGCGGCAGGCTTCGGCGAGGCGCAAAGATTCGCGCGAGAAGAAGGATTCGTTGACCTCATTTCGCGCCAGCAGGCGCTGTTCGATTTGGCTCGAGATATCTATAGCGGTGGCCATTTGGTTTTCGGAGTGCTTCGGTACCGCCGGCGTCCCCGCCGGCATCTGACGAGCTTTAATCTCACCACGGGCTGCGTTCACGCGCGGACTACCTGGCCCGACCGTTGCCATTGATTCATGCCGCGCTCCGGGGTTGGCACTGCTCCTTGCTTTCGAATGCGGTCGCCGGATGCCGGCAGGGACGCCGGCGCTACTCAACAAATTCGCGGCAGCGGATCGCCTACCAGCATGTCCACGATGCGGCTCGCGCCGTAGCGCGTTAGCGCCAGGACGGAGCCTGCTGGCTGCTCGCGGATTTCGCCGATCAGGCAGGCTTCCTCGCCGCCATCGGTCGCGCGCAAAGCTGCCAGGCCGGCGTCGGCATGCTCGGACGCTACTACTGCGAGAAACTGTCCTTCGTTTGCGATGTGGAATGGATCGAGGCCGAGCAGTTCGCAGGCGCCGCGGACCGTTTCACGGACAGGAACGCTATCTTCATAGAGCGCAACGCCGAGACGGCAATCACGCGCGAGTTCGTTCAGCGAGGTGGCCATGCCGCCGCGCGTCGGATCGCGCATCCAGCGCACTCCTGGCCCGGCGGCCTTCACGAGCGCTTCGATCATCGGTAGCACGGATCGCGTGTCGGAGCTGAGATCGGCTTCGAGATCGAGTTCGCCGCGGGCGAGCAAAATCGTGATGCCGTGATCGCCTACGGGGCCCGAGAGCAGGACTTTATCGCCGGGGCGAACGGATGCTGGATCGATCTTTACTCCGGGAATCAGGCGGCCGATGCCGGTGGTGGTGATGTACATGCCGTCGGCTTTGCCGTGCTCGACGACTTTGGTGTCGCCGCCGGCGATGATGACTCCGGCTTTTCGCGCGGCTTTTGCCATGGCGCGAACTTCGGCTTCGAGAATCTCGGTCGGCAAACCGGCTTCGAGGACGAAGGTGACGACGATCGCTTCGGCTTTCGCGCCAGAGACGGCGAGATCATTCACGGTGCCGTTGACGGCGAGTTCGCCAATCGAGCCACCCGGAAAGCTGAGCGGCTTAACCACGAAACTGTCCGTCGTGATTGCCACGCGCACGCCATCGAGCTGAACCTGAGCGGCATCGCCTAGAATTCCTGACGGGAGAGATTCGCAAAGCAGTGGAACGAACAAGCCTTCGATCAGCCTGCGGCTGGCTTTGCCGCCGGCGCCGTGCGCCATTTCAATCTGCGGCTCCTGGAACCGAATCTTGGAAGTGACTGCGGTGGCCATCTCGAGTTAGTCCTTTAGGCCGAGGCGCTGATGTTAGTCAACACGGCCGTCTTGCGATGCTCGTAATTGTAGAAGGCTGCGCAGGAGCCTTCGGAAGAAACCATCAGCGCGCCGATGGGATGCTCGGGCGTACATTCGGAGCCGAAGAGCTTGCACTGCGCGGGCTTCAGCACGCCCTTCAGCACCTCGCCGCATTGCGCGGCCTTCGGATCGGTGACGCGCAAACCGGGAATACTGAAGCGCTGCTCGGCGTCCCATTCGGCGTAAGTATCGCGGATGCGCAGAGCCGATTGCGAAATGAAGCCGAGGCCGCGCCACTCAAAATACGGGCGCAACTGAAAAACTTCGGCCATCGCTGCGAGCGCGGCGCGATTGCCTTCCCACGGCACTACGCGCTTGTATTGATTCTCTACACGAGCTTCACCGTTCTTGAGCTGGCGAAGAAGCATGACGATGGATTGCAAGATGTCTAGTGGCTCGAAGCCGGAGACCACGATGGGCTTTTTCTCATTCGCAGCAATCCATTCGTAGGGGCGGCAGCCGATCACTGTCGAGACGTGGCCGGGGCCCACGAATCCATCGAGGCGCATGTCCGGCGAATCTAGAATGGCGCGGATGGCGGGAATGATGGTGACGTGATTGCAGAAAATCGAAAAGTTTCGCAGGCCGAGTGATTTTGCGCGCATCAACGTGAGCGCGGTTGAGGGCGCAGTGGTTTCGAAGCCGATAGCGAAGAACATCACGTGCCGGTCCGGGTTCGACTGCGCGAGCTTAATCGCATCCGACGGCGAATAGACAATGCGCACATCCATACCGCGCGCCTTGTGTTCGAGCAGGCTGCCTTGCGTGCCGGGGACGCGCATCATGTCGCCGAACGCGGTCAAGATGACGTTGGGATCCTGCGCCATCGAAAGCGCGTCATCGATGCGGCCCATTGGCAGAACGCACACCGGGCAGCCGGGGCCGTGAATGAGCTCAATATTTTCCGGGAGGATATCCTTCAGCCCAAAGCGATAAATGGCGTGCGTATGGCCGCCGCAAACCTCCATCAGGCGGTAATGGCGCGAGGGATCGACCAGGCGACGGATTTCGTCCGCAGCTTTGTTGATTAGTTCCGGTTCGCGGAATTCGTCAACGAATCTCATTTCGCTTTGCCCCAACTGTGAAAGTAGATCGTCGCCTTGCGGCTAGGAAACGGGCGGATCGCCGTCTTCCTGGCCCAGGCCATAGCCGCGGATTTCCTGCAGCGCGGCTTCGGCTTCGCCGAGCATGGCGAGAGTATTCATCTGATTCAGCGCATCTTGCTCGCTAATTTTGCTCATTGCAAACCCAACGTGAATGAGAACCCAGTCGCCCTTGACGGGCCTATCTTCTTCGAGCAGCCCGAGATCCACGCGGCGCCGCACTCCGGCAACATCCACGAGAGCGAGATTCCGCTCCTCGGGAAAGAGTTCCACGATCTTTCCTGGAATCGCTAAGCACATGTGGCACCCTCCGGAGATTGCATCGTCTGCGTCGTCGGCACTCATCGCGTTCATCCTTGCGTGCGGGCGAGAATCGGAAGTTCCGGCCTGCGGAACTCAGCGCGGTTCTTCGCGCCCATTCTACTGGTTTTCGCCCGCGACGAAAGGAATGAGTTCAGTCCCGCCGCAAATTCGGGTTCTGATGGCGCGAATGGCTGACGGGTGTACCATGGTGCCGTCTTCGAGATCACGAACGAGCCCCCGTCCTCCAGTCTCTGTCGACCTGCTGGTACGCGGCGTCGGATTGTCATTTTCTATCATCATATTCGCCTAGGGGGTTCCGCGTGAGGATTTGGGCCCGGCTTGTAGAATTCGTCGTAGCTTTCACGGCGCTCGTGTTTCTCCTGAGCGCCTGCGCCGGCTCGGCAACGAACTCGAATTCCCAAGTGCCACCTTCTCCGCAAGCACCGGCGATCACCACTCAGCCTACCAATCAAACTGTGCTGGCCGGAGCCACGGCGACTTTTTCGGTCGCGGATACTGGCTCGAGCCCGTTGAGCTATCAATGGCAAAAGAACGGCGCGGCGATCAGCGGAGCGACCTCCGCAAGTTACACGACTCCACCGGCCGCAGCGTCAGACAATGGAACGGCCTTCCTGGTCGTCGTCAGCAACACGGTTGGCAGCACACCCAGTAACAGCGCGACACTAACAGTGACTGCCGATACGACACCGCCGGCCGTTTCGATCACTTCACCGGCGAATGATGCGACAGTGAGCGGCACGATTTCGGTGAATGCGACGGCGTCGGACAACGTTGCAGTGGCCAGCGTTCAGCTCCAGGTTGATGGCACAAACGTCGGAGCAGCCGATACGACTTCGCCATACAATTTTTCATGGAACACCGCGTCGGTTTCGAATGGCAGTCACGCGCTGACCGCCATCGCGACGGATACTTCCAGCAATAGCGCGGTCAGCCCGGCGGTAAACGTGACGGTCAACAATCAATCGTCCGGCGGCGGAATTCCACCCACGCTGGGCTGGTTCGATGTGCAAGGGCAGCAGCAGAATGGAAATTGTCCTCCGAACAACTTCGACGGATATGGATACGACTTCCCCTCGTTCTGCTCCGGCGTAGTGCGGGCCTGGTCCGGCGGCATCGCGGACACGAAGCGCAATCGCCTGTGGTTCTGGGGCGGCGGACACACGGATTACGCCGGCAACGAACTCTACTATTTCGATCTAAATGCGTTGCAGGTAGTTCGCGCTGACGATCCCGCCAAGCCCACCGAGTGCACCGAAACCATGCCGGACGGCTCGGCCAATACGCGACACAACTACGGCGCTCTCGTCTACATCCCCACAGCCGATCGCATGCTTTTGTTCGGCGGTGGTTCGTACTGCCCCGACGGCGACTTTTCGAGTGATACCTGGACGGTGGACCTCTCGAAAGTAGGTACGGGCAGCCCAAATGGTTGGCAGCGCATGGATCCTACAAATGGCTCGGGCACGCCGTGCGGCGACACCAACGACACTGAAGCTGCCTACGATCCCAACACCGATCTCGTGTTCGTCAACGATTCGTGCAATTTTTCCGGACTGTGGGCCTACAACTACAGCACCAATTCTTACACGCAACTAAACTCGGCCGCCTCGAATATGGGCTCACAAACCAGAGTCGTCATCGACCCGACTCGAAAATTGTTCCTGCGCTTTGGAAACGGCGAAGCCTCGAAGATCAGCATCGCCAGCGGTAGCAGTTACGCGGTGCAGACCCTGACCGCTAGCGGCTGCTCCGGGCTGATGAGTGCGAGCTCTCCCGGCCTGGCATTTGATACCGTCCAGAATCTGGTCGTCGGCTGGCCGAATTTCGGCGGGACAATCTACCTCTACAATCCCGACACTGACTCGTGCACTACGCAGACCTTCAGCGCGAGCGCCCCTCCGGATTCCGCGCATAGGAATTCCCCGAGCACCACCAATGGAACTTTCGGCCGCTTCCAATACTTCCCGGCGCTGGGAGTCTTCGCGCTCATCAACGATTTCAATATCGACGCTCACACGCTCCGCCTGACTGCTGCCGGCAGCAGCGGAGACACCGCCACCAACTCGGACACTTCGCACGGGCCCGCCCGCTGACGGTCGGCCCGAGCGGATCAGCAGGAAAAATTGCAGCGGCCGAAAGTTTTTTGGTTATCATCCATTGCAGTTGCAGTCGGCAAGTGTAAGGAGGAGCCATGGCGGAACCAACCTATGAGGAACTCAAGGCGAAATTGGCGGAATTGGAAAAGCAAGGCGGGGGACGCCGCGCAGGCGAGCTGGAATTCAGAGTCGGAGAAAAAGGCGGCGTGAGCGTTTACGGTCTCGGCCGTTTTCCCGTCACTCTATATTACGAGCAGTGGACTCGCCTTCTGAACGCCGGCGATCAGTTGCGCGCGTTTCTTGAGGAGAGCAAGGCCAGTGGCAAGCTGAAGCTCAAGGAGAAGTAGATTCCAGCATCGAGTCCGTCCACGACTGAGAGGAACCATGTCGATTCTTCGCGCGCGCCAGTGTGCGGCGGCAGCGGTATTTGTTGCAATGTTCGCGGCGTTCGTCGTGTCGCGCGGATCAGCGCGAACGCCAAATCCCATTACCAACGATCTCGATCCGAAGGCGCTGGCCTTCAAACTACCGGATCAAATTCCGTGGAAGGACGATCCCATCGGGGCGAAAATGGCGGTCCTGCAGGGCGATCCCTCGAAGCCGGGCCTATACGTAGTGCTGGTGAAATGGACTCCCCATCACATGAGCCATCCTCACTGGCACCCGAACGACCGCTTCATCACGGTGATCTCGGGAACGTGGTGGGTGGGTACCGGCGCGAAATTCGATCCGGACACAACAGTTCCCATGCCGGCCGGGAGTTTCGTCACGCACTTCGCGAAACAAATTCACTACGATGGCGCGAAGGATTCGGAGGCGGTGCTGGAGATTGTCGGGGAAGGGCCGGCCACGGCTACGCCCGCTGAAGAAAAGTGAGCGGCGGCGAAATTTCGGAGAAATGATCGGACGCCGGAGGCGATCGGAAGAAGTAAATCTGGTTTCGGGGGCTAATCGCGCGCAGCTTTGTCCCGGGCGATTGAGTTTAATCTTGCTCGATCGTGATTTTAACCGGTTTACCGGCTTCAAGGTATTTGGCTTGTTCTTCGCTCACATAGATGCTGCAACAGTAGTAGCGGTCGGCAACCGGGATCTCCGCCGTGCCTTGTCTTTCCAATGACACTTGAATTCTGAATTCGCACTCCTTGCCCCAACTTCGGCTCTTGAGCTTCTCGGTCAATCGGCCAGTCAATGCCATGGCGGTTTTCGCATGGTTTCCATTCGAGGGCCGCTGCGCCGCTTGCTGCGCACCAGCCAGAGCATCGACGAGAAGACGAGCCAGTTGCGATGGCACGGACTCAGCTTCGACAGGTGCTTCCTGAGTGCTGACGGCCTCTTGCGGTTGCCCGAAAAGCGATTCCAGATCTAACTTTTCAGCCACGGCCTGAACAATGCGCGCGTCAATCGTGTCGCATCCTTCCGAGTAACCCGCCTGCAGGGCATTGAAGCACAGATTATTTATACTTCGCGGGATGCCGTGACTGCGTTCCGCAATCAACGCCACGGCCTCCGAGGTGAAGATCGCTCCATTTGATGAGCCGGCCGCTCGCAGGCGGTGCTCGATATACTGCGAGGTCTCGCTGGCGCAAAGTGGCTCGAGGTTGGTCAGGATGGCGATGCGCTGGCGCAGTTGTGAAAGATTGGGCCGCAGCAACGTCTCGATCAGTTGCGGCTGCCCGGCAAGCACAATCTGGATCAGCTTTGCATGACTCGTCTCGAAGTCTGACAGCAGCCGAATCGTTTCCAGTGTCGAGGCGTCCAGGTTCTGCGCCTCGTCAATAATCAGCACAAACCGCCGTCCGTTCAGCATCTCCTGAAATAAAATATCGTTCAATGCGCGGTGCATGGAGACAACGTCCATCGCTTCACTCTCAACGCCCAACTCGCTGAGCAGATAGCGCAGCAGCTCTCGAGAATTGCATTGCGTCTGGAAAAGGAAGACGGTACGCGCCGTTTCGTGGAGCTCTTCCATCAATCGGTTCAACAGCGTCGTCTTCCCCATCCCGGGTTCCGCGACGAGGGCCATGAATCCGCGAAGGTTTTGTATGCCGTGCGACAGGGAACTCAGCGCCTCGCCGTGCATCGGGCTGAGGTAGAGGTACGCTGGGTCCGGCGTGACGTCGAAGGGCTGTTCGCTCAGGCCGTAGAAGCTCAGGAAGCCGAACGCCGGCATAGGCAGTTCCGTCCCCGTACCGGTGACCGGAAAAGACTGAGGATCTTCCGTTTCTGCTATTGCCTGCACGTGCGTTGAGTCGGCCACCTCAGTACTCTCAGCCGCGACGGGCGCCGGCGCGATCTCCACGTCCTCG
The DNA here is from genome assembly GCA_963707165.1 of uncultured Acidobacteriota bacterium. Classification (GTDB taxonomy): domain Bacteria; phylum Acidobacteriota; class Terriglobia; order Acidiferrales; family UBA7541; genus Palsa-147. The sequence goes on from CAVPPO010000006.1 coordinate 157,967, forward strand.
ACTACCCGGTGAACTGGCGGGCAACTGATTTCTGCAGCAGTGTCCGCAACCGGCGCGACAGCAATCTCCACAATCTCGATGGACTCTTCGATGGAGAACGCGTTGAAGTCCGGAATATTTTCCTCAGCAAGTGCGACGGGCGCGGCCTCCATATATTTGGCTGCATCCTGATTCCGAGATCCATTGGGTTCCGCGGCCACATCCTCAGCGACGCATGCAGATACAATCTGCGCTTCCTCTGTCGCTTGTAGAAACGCCTGAACGCCCTCGTCTGCAGCAGTGTAGCTAACGATCGGATACATCCTCTCGCGCGGCAACGGGAGCAGGAACCCCAAGTTCTCCCCGCCGAGGTTCATGGAATCGCATTCAGAGGCAGGGCCCGCTGCCGATTCTTCTTGCCCGTCGTTGGGAATGCCAATAGGAGGTAGCATCGCTAGTTGAGCCTGCCCTTCTGACGAAGCGTAGTAGGATTTTGAAGCAGCGGAGCGTCTGGGCCGCACTTCCGCGGGATGAACACCGCCATAGGCGTCCGCAGTCTCCGCTTTGTACCTTGGTTCGGGAAGCGTCTGCAGCCGCGTTGAGCCCGTTGCCTGGCTTCTGCGCACCCGCCTCACGGCAAGCCCAATGCCGAAGCCAAGGGTCCCCTGAGTCCTCGAACCAATCTTCTCGCTCTTCGTGGCGGTCGTCCGATAGAGACCTACCAGGAGGAGACAAACCACGACGCTGCACGTCGCGTAAGCCGATATCGCTGCGATGCCCCCTGCGGGCAAGTTGGTAATCCTCCTGCAATCGTGCTTCGGCGCTGCTGCAGAACTCGGACCGAGTTACTGAGTCGAAAAATAGGACATAGCTTCCCGAACGCGCGCTGGATTGGTTCGCGAACGCACGCGGCAGGTCGTCAGGAGGATGCTACGTCGGGCATACGGCGCATTCTATGGACAACTGGAACCATTCGCTCTGGCCAAGAGGTACTGGAACGCGCTTGTCCCAGCGGAACGCAGTCGAGAGGTTAGGGTCGATTTTGCGCCCAAATCTCGACCTCGCGCTAAGTGGATTCAACAGGATAAATGGGGTGAGCGATGGGATTTGAACCCACGACCCTCGGTGCCACAGACCGATGCTCTACCAGCTGAGCTACGCTCACCGCCGTGCGATTGCCGCTATTTTAGGCCACAACCTGTCGCGCGTAAAGTAGGTTGGCGATCCAGCCTGGCTAAAAATGTGAGAAACGGTTCTGAAGAAACCGCGGAGGAATTTATTGCACCGCGGCGCCGTAGCGAGCGCGATGTTTTTTGCCCCACGCGGACATGGACCGAAGGATAGGCCGCAGGCTCAAGCCATGCCTCGTGAGTGAATACTCCACGCGCGGCGGAACTTCTGCATAAACCTTGCGATGAACAATTTCGTCGCGCTCGAGCTCGCGCAGATGTTTCGTGAGCATCTTCTTGTTGGTGCCCGGAATCAGCCGCTGCAGTTCGCTGAAGCGCCGCGTGCCGCCCTCGAGGTAAAATAAAATGAGCGGCTTCCACTTGCCGCCGATCAGATCGGCCGTGAGCCTCACCGGACATTCGAAGTGTTCCACACGCGCCCCCTCAGATACCAGGTAACAAGAAGGTGCCTACTACCGGTAGGGAGACTTTAGCCTAAAATTTGCCCCGTTGGCTAGCGCCAGCATCAGCCGAGGACTGGCGCGATCGCATTCGCAGCGACCGATAGCCCGCTGGCTGCAAGTCGCGGCGTGCGCCGCCGATTCAGGAGAAATGCCATGTCGGACAAACGACCCGTAGTTGTGTACGGCGCGAGCGGTTTTTCAGGGCGCCTCGTTGCGGAATTTCTGCGCGAATACAACGTCCCCTTCATCGCCGCGGGCCGCAACGCCGCGAAAATCCGCGAGGTGATGAATCACGTCCCGGGAATCGAGACCGCCGAATTCGACATCGTCGAAACCGCTGGCACCGTCGAAGAGCTAACAAAAGTCTTCGACGGCGCGAAAGTCGTTTGCAACTGCGTCGGTCCGTTCATCTATCACGGGCCGACGGTCGCCGAAGCCTGCTGGCGCGCCGGCTGCCACTACATTGACATCGGCGGCGAACAACACTGGCATCGCGAGGCCTCCGAGAAGTGGGGTGTAAAATTCCGCGAGCGCGGGCTGCTGATCGCGCCGGCGACGGCGTTTATGTCCACGCCAAGCGATATCGCCGCGCGCGTCTGCATCGAAGCGGCGCCAATCGACACGCTAGAAATCCTGACGATGTTCAAGGGCATACCCACCTTCGGCTCGACGCAGACAATTTTCGCCGGCATCCAAACGGACGCCTACTATCTCGAGCGGAACCGCTACAAGCTTTGGCCGCGCGCCACCTCGTACGATGTGATGGTGCCGGGATCCGTGCAAACGCAACTGGCGCTCACCTGGGGCGGATTTCCGCACCCGGTCTGGTACAAAGATCATCCGCAGGTCGCCAACGTGCGCACCATGGGCGGCATCCTCGACCGGCAATTGATGGAAGGCGTATTCGCCACCGAGAAGCACTACGAGGCCAACATCCGTCCGCTGCCGAAGGCAGAGCAGGAGAAGAAGCTCTCCGAAATGGCCAGCGCCGTACAAGCAGGAACGCCGCCGCGTGAAAACACGCACGTGCACCGCACCATCGATGTCGTGGAAGCGCGCGGCTCGACCGTACATGTGCGCTGCTTGGTGTTCGGAACCTGCGCCTACCGGCAGACCGGCCTGATTCAGGCGTATGTCGCGCACAGCCTGATTCACCGCGCACCGATGAAAGTCGGATACGCGTCGGCCGCCGAGGCCATCGGCCACCGCGAGATTTTGAAAGCGCTCGAGAGCCACGGCCTTTCCAAGCTGGAGCTTATCGCCTAATAATTCGACGGGATGCGCTGCGTCTTTCGTACCGCTGGCGTCCCCGCCTGCCTCTTACGACCGCAAATGTAAAAAAGGGCGGCGATAAAGGACGGCGCGCAGAGTCAAATTCAAAGCTGTGGTTAGCGGCATGGGCGGGCAAAAGCTTTGCGCGAACCAAATTCACTCCATGGGTGAGCGCGAATACTCGTAGACCCAGCGAGCGACTGCCCCAACCGCCGAAGCGATTTTCGAGATAACGTGGCTCTGTTGACTTCCTCTCGCGGAGAGCCGATACGTGTCATCCTGAGGGCCGCGCAGCCCGAAGGATCTCGTAGGAAACCTCGATTCGGTTTTTTTTGTTTTGGGACTACGATGTCAACAGAGCCAGATAAGTTCATCCCATGCGAGCAATCGACTATTTCGACAAAGGCGCCGAAGCGAATCCGGACCGCATCGCGATTCTCGATGGCGCACGCACCTATTCGTATCGGGAAGTGCGCGCGTTGACGGACCGGATCGCCTGCGCCATGCGCGCGGAAGGTCTGCGCGATGAAGATCGCGCCGCCATCTACTCCCCCAACGACGCTCGCGTGCTCATCTGCATGTTCGGCTTGATGCGCGCGGGCGCAGCCTGGATGCCGCTCAATTACCGCAACGCCACGGATGCCAGCGTCGAGTACATGAACTACGTCGCGACTTCCTGGCTTTTCTATCACAGCAGTTTTCGCGAACAAGTGCGCGAATTCCAGCAGCGCGTGCCGTCGCTGCGGCATTTTGTCTGCATTGACGCCGCCGATGACGAAATTCCCTCGCTCGAATCATTCGTCAAACACGGAGCCGGCCTCGCGCTAGAGGAATGGGGCGACGCCTACGGCAACAACGATCGCCTAGTCGGTCTTGTCCCCACCGGCGGCACAACAGGCCCGGCGAAAGGCGTGTGCGTCACCAGTCTCGCCTGGGGCACCATGCTCGAGATGGCATCGCACTATTGGCGCGGCGATACCGATGAGCCCGTGTGTCTCAATGTCGCGCCGCTATCTCATGCAGCGGGAGTCGTAGCGTTTGCCGCCGCATCGCTCGGCGCGACAAATGTCGTGCTGCCGGCCTTTGACGCGCTGGAAGTCGCGCGCGCCATCGAGCGCCACCGCGTCACCCATTTGTTTCTGCCTCCCACCGCGCTTTACAAACTGCTCGCGCTCTCCGAGGTCGCGAAATTCGATTACTCCAGCTTGCGCGTATTTTTGTTGGCTGGCTCTCCGGTCTCGCCGGACAAGTTGAAGCGCGCCGTCGAGATTTTCGGCCCATGCATGTGCCAGAGCTACGGCCAGACGGAAGCCCCCATGCTGCTAACTTTCCTCGACCAGAAAACGATCGCGGCCGCCGCGAACGGAGATCATCCGGAACGGCTCGCCAGTTGCGGCAAAGCAACTTCCGCCGTGCGCCTGGCAATCATGGACCAGAGCGGCCAACTCTTGGCCGACAATCAGCCAGGCGAAATCGTCGCGCGCGGAACGCTGGTCTGCGACGGCTACTACAATCTGCCCGAAGCCACCGCGGAAATTCGCAAATTCGGATGGCACCACACCGGCGACGTCGGCTATCGCGACCCTGACGGCTACTATTACATCGTCGATCGCAAGAAGGACATGATCATCACCGGCGGCTTCAATGTCTTCTCCGCGGAGGTCGAAGCGGGCATCATGGCGCTGCCCGAAGTGCACGAATGTGCCGTGATCGGCGTTCCCGATGAGACTTGGGGCGAAGCCGTCAAAGCAATCGTCGCGCTGCGCGAAGGAGCATCGCTAACCGAAACCGCGGTGATCGCGCACTGCCACGCCAAGCTCGGCGGCGTGAAATCCCCGAAGTCGATAGAATTTCGCGAAGAGATCCCCAAAACTCCCGCCGGAAAAATCGACCGCAAAGCACTTCGCGCCCCGTACTGGGCCGGCGCCAACCGCGCAGTTCACTGAACACTCTGGTATGTAATTCCGCAACCAGTTCCATGGTGTTGCGCGTAAATCGCTGCTAGCCTGCCGTGGGAAAATGCGAATGAATGCGCCGACTTCACAAACCAAAATCACCGCAGACAGTGGCCCGGGTCTCCTAATTTCTATTCGAGACACGACAAGGAGCAGAAATCGCCGTAATTCACTGAAAACAAAGCACGGAGGTCATTTCTATTCGAGACAAAAAGGCACCCATTTTGAGGCGCTTTTAGCCGCTCCGAGGGCTGGCGACCGCAGAAAAGGGCCCGAAACGAGGTGCGCGATTCACTTCGCCGCGGCGGGTTTTTCTGAAGCAATGCTCTGATTCGCGCGGGCGATCACGTAGGCGCGAACGGCTTCGGCGTCATGGCGAGAAAGCTCTTTCTCGAAGGAGACCATTCCATTCGGCTTCAGCAATCCGCCGAGCACGATCTGAAACCAAGAATCATTCGCGAGCGTGCTGGAATAGCGCAGATCGGGCAGAACGTTTCCGCTGACCGCGACGTCGCCATGGCACATCGCGCAGTAGCGCTGATACATCTCCGCGCCTCGCGCGACATCGGCCGCGCTCGCCGTCGAGGGCGGCGGATGCAAAACCGGCTTCTCGATTTCAGGCAAAGGAGGAAGACTCGCTTGGCCGCCAATTTTGAACGCCAGCATGCGGCTGACGTTGCGGATAGGCCCTGCTTTCAGCGCTATTTCTCCCGCTGCCAACGGAAATACGCCGCCCCATCCTGCCAGGACCGCGACGTATTCTTCGCCGTTCGCTTCGTAGGCGATGGGACCGGCCATCACGCCTGTCTGAGCTGCAACGGACCAAATTTTCTCTCCGGTATCGGCCCGATAGGCCTCGAAATTTCCAATGGCGGTTCCTTCGAAGACCAGATTGCCGGCTGTCGAAAGTACTCCGCCATTCCAGGGCTCGGGGCGCTTGATCGACCACGCCTCTTTTTGCTGTATCGGATCCCACGCGACGAGTCGCCCGCCGACGCTTCCCAGAATCGCTTTCTTCACGTTGGGATCTTGCGGCATTCCTGCGGCGATCATATCGACACCGTAGTTGGCCGCCAGTTGCCTCTGCCGAAATTGCGGGTCCGATTTGTAGAGGAAGCCCACGTCTTGAATCGGAATGTAAACGAGGCCCGTCAACGGACTGAACGACATCGGTTGCCAGCTATGCGCGCCAAGCGGCCCGGGTACCACCGGCATCAACTTGTTCGCGGAAACGTAGCGCGCAGCAGGATTTTCGATCGGACGGCCGCTCTTAAGATCGATGCCCGAGGCCCAATTTACGAGCGTGAAAGGCTTGGCGGAAATCAATGCGCCGGTGCCGCGATCCAGAACATAAAAGAACCCATTCTTCGGCGCGTGCAGGATTACTTTCCGAACGCCTCCATCAATGTTCAGGTCCGCCAGAATGATTTGTTCGTCGGCGTCATAGTCCCAATCGTCTCCAGGGTCTTCCTGATAGTGCCACACATATTCGCCGGTATCGGGCTTCAGCGCCACGATCGAGCACGTGAACAAGTCATCGCCGTCGTGCGGGCTGCGGAATTTTCCGGACCATGGCCCGCCATTCCCGACGCCGATGTAAACGAGGTCGAGTTCAGGATCGTAAACGATGGCGTCCCAAACGGTCCCTCCGCCGCCGAGTTTCCACCATTCGCCCGTCCAGGTTTTCGCGGCTTTGGCGAGAATCGGGCTTTCGAACGGTTTCGATGGATCGCCGGGAACGGTGTAGAACCGCCAGGCGAGCGCGCCGGTTTCCGCGTCGTAAGCGGACACATAGCCGCGCACGCCCATTTCTGCGCCGCCGTTGCCGATGAGAACTTTGCCTTTCACCACGCGCGGTGCGCCGGTAATTGTGTAGCGCTTCGAGGGATCGGTCGTCTGCGTCTCCCAGATTTTCTTGCCGGTGGCGGCATCGAGAGCAATCAGCCGGCTGTCGAGAGTGCCGAAGAAAACTTTGCCGCGCCAGACGGCCACGCCGCGATTGACCACGTCGCAACAAGCGTTCACCGCCGTCTCGGGCGGGACTTTCGGATCGTAAGACCACTTCAAAGCGCCGGTCGCGGCGTTCAGCGCGAACGCTTTGCTCCACGCGCTGGTGAAATACATCACGCCATCGACGACGATCGGTGTCGCTTCCTGGCCGCGATGAGTATCGAGATCAAAGTGCCACGCAAATCCGAGCTGCCCGGCGTTGCTCTGATCAATCTGTTTGAGCGGACTGAATCGCTGCTCGTTGTATGTGCGGCCGTAGGTCATCCAGTTTCCGGATTCGCGATCGGCATCTACGAGCCGTGCGGCATCGACGTCGGCTGGTTTCGAATGCTCGCCCGTTTTGGCGCCACGAATCGAAGGGCGGCTCATGCGGTCGCATCCAACCGATAGAGAGATTAGGATCGAGAGGAGAACAACACTTCGACGCGATAATCGCACGATTATTTTTCCAATCTGTGATGGAGCAGGAATTTAATTCGCGCAAGATAGTATCATCGGTTTGCGCCGGGAGTCTGTGATATGCGTACTTAGGCGGATACCTTCGACTGAGAGGGAGGATTCAATTCATGCCTGCAGCGTATCGTGCCGATCACGTTGGGAGTTTTCTGCGGCCCGCCGAAATTCTCGAGGCGCGGCGGAACGGCGCGGCCGACGGAGCGCGGCTGAGAGAGCTCGAGGATCAGCACATCCGGCGAGTTCTCGGCAAACAAAAAGAAATCGGATTCGAAGTGTTCACCGACGGTGAATTGCGCCGCCGGAATTTCATGAGCGACTTCACGGATGCGGTGGAGGGATTCGATCTGGGCGACGCCGTGGCGCGCTCCTGGAAGGCAGGAGAAAAGGAAGCGGCGCCGGTCAGCAGCGTGATGGGCATCGTCACATCGAAATTGCGGGCCGTGCGTCGGCTGACGGGGCACGAACTGCCGTTCATGAAAGCAAATTGTCCCGGCGCCATCAAGATGACGCTGCCGAGTGCAACGCAGTTTCCGGCGATTTCGTTCAAGCGTGGAGTAACGGACAAAGTGTACGCGACGCACTCCGAGCTGCTCTGGGACATCGTTGAAATTATGAAAACCGAATTGGCGCGGCTTTCGGCTGAAGGCGTGAGCTACATCCAAATTGATGCGCCGCGCTACAGCTATTTTATGGATCCGAAGTGGCGCGAATGGATTCGCAAAGAAATGAACGCCGAGCCGGATGCGCTGCTCGATGAGTCGATCAAGGCGGATAACGCGTGCTTCGCGGCGGCGCGCCGGCCGGGCGTGACGCTGGCGATTCATCTTTGCCGCGGCAACAATCGCAGCCACTGGTACGCGGAAGGCGGCTACGACGCGATAGCCGAAAAGATGTTCACCACTCTCGGCGTCGACCGATTCCTGCTCGAATACGACGACGCGCGATCGGGAACATTTGAGCCATTACGATTTGTGCCGAAAGGCAAGACGGTGGTGCTGGGATTGCTCAGTTCGAAAGTAGCGGATCTCGAGAACGGCGACGTTTTGATCCAGCGAATCAAAGAGGCGTCTAAATTTGTGCCTCTCGAAAATTTGGCGCTCAGCCCGCAGTGCGGATTTGCCTCGACGATGGAAGGGAATTTGGTGACCGAAGACGTGCAATGGGCGAAATTGCGACTGGTCGCGGATACGGCACGGCGCGTCTGGAATTAAATCGTTCGCAGGGATGTTTGCATCCATGCGAGCGGATGCGAATCAGCGCTTTTTGCGGCGCCCTTTCGCTTTGGGCATTCGCATCTCAGAAAAAACTTCCTCGGCGGCATGGAAGGCCGAATTCGCCGAAGGCACACCGCAGTAGATCGCGGTCTGCAGCAGCACTTCTTTGATTTCGTCGCGAGTTACGCCATTTTTGATCGCCGCGCGAACGTGCGTTCGAAATTCATCGTTGCGATTGAGCGCGACCATCATCGCGAGAGTGATCAAACTACGCGCCTTACGTGGAAGGCCCGGCCGCGACCAGATTTCTCCCCAGGCATAGCGCGTGATCAAATCTTGAAAGTCTTCATTGAAATCAGTGCGAGTTTTGAGCGCGCGATCCACGTGCGCATCGCCCAACACGCTCCGCCGCACGGAAATTCCCTGGCGATACCGCTCGCGTTCATCCATCCCACGACCTCCTCAGCTAGAAAGAAAGCGGATCAACTCCGCCGTGAATCGTTCCGATGCTTCAATATTGGAAAGATGCGAGGAGTCCAATTCGACACAGCGAGCGCCGGGAATGCGGCCCGCGACAAGGCGGCCGTCCGCAGCAGGCGTGGCAGGATCTTTGCTGCCCGTGATCACGAGCGTCGGAACGCGAATCGCCGAGACTTGATCGCGCGCATCGAAATCGCGGACCGCAGCGCAGCACGCCGCGTAGCCCTCGGGCGGCGCAGCTTCAAGCATTTGCAGCGCGGAATTCGCGGCCTGCGGCGTGCGTGCGCGAAACTCCGGAGTCAGCCAACGCTCGACCACGCTCGCGGCCACTGCTTTCATTCCGCTCTTGCGAACGGTCTCGATGCGCGCATTCCATGTTTCAAGGGTGCCGATCTTCGCAGCCGTGTTGCACAGCACGAGTTTCGCGAGGCGATACGGTGCGTTCAGTCCGAGCCACATGCCGATCATTCCGCCCATCGAGAGGCCGCAGAAATGGACGCGCTCGATGCCCAGCGCGTCGAGCAGAGTGAGAACGTCGCGTCCGAGTTGCTCGATAGAGTAAGGTCCGGGAGTGACGGAAGATTGTCCGTGCCCGCGCGTGTCGTACCGCAGCACTTGGAATTTCTTTTCGGCCGCCGACACCTGCGGATCCCACATGGAGAAATTTGTGCCCAGCGAATTGGAGAATGCAACGACGGGCGCGCCCGCCATGCCGGAAAGAGCATAGTGGATTCTCAGCCCGCCTCTTTCAATGAAAGGCATAGCGTTCAGTCGCCCTTCACCGCGGATTTCGGCTTGCGAGATGAGCGCGCCTGGAGCACGCGATCGATTAATTGATCGGCGACGCCCAGATACTGCGCGGGATCGAAGAGGCGCTTGATTTCTCCAGCGGAGAGATGTTTGGCGATTTCAGAATCGGCCTCTAGCACTTCGCGAAGATGCCTCTGTTCCTTCTGTGCGTGTCGACAGGCCGCTTCGACTTGCTGATGAGCGGCCATGCGCCCGATGCGCGCCGCGAGCGCCATCTGCACAGCCTCGGCGAAAATCAGTCCGTGAGTCACCTCGAGATTTTGGCGCATCTTCGTGGTGTCGATTTCAAGGTGCGGAATCATTTCGGCGAGCCGATGCAGCGCGCCTCCGGCCAAACCAATCAACTGCGGCATCGTTTCCCACTCGGCGTGCCAGCCGCCGAGACCTCGTTCCTGTTCCTGCACCATCGCAGTGAGCATCGTGGCGACGAGCCCCGGGACTTGCGTCGCCGCGGAGAGGACAACTGCTGCGGTCACCGGATTGCGTTTATGCGGAAGCGTCGAAGAGCCGCCGCGGCCTTCGCCAGCGGGTTCGAAGATTTCAGCGACTTCAGTCTGCGCATGTAGTGAGATGTCGCGGGCGATTTTGCCCAGCGTGCCGGTGAGGAGGCCGAGCACACTCGCGACTTCTGCCACGCGGTCTCTATGGCTGTGCCAGGAGACCTCGGGAGCTTTGAGAATCAGCTCTTCGCCCAGCGCGTTCGCTACTTCGAATCCGCGATTGCCGAGAGCCGCGATCGTGCCGACTGCGCCGCCAAATTGAAGCACGATGGCTCGCTGTTGAGTCTCCTCGAGCCGCTGGCGATGGCGCATGATCGCGTCCAGCCACCCTGCGACGATCAGGCCAAACGTCGTCGGCAGCGCTTGCTGCATCCAGGTGCGCGCGGCAATGGGAGTCGCGCGATGCGTCTTCGCTAGGTTTGCGAGCGAGCCGGCGAGGCGATCTAACTCCGCCCCAAATTTATCGAGCGCGACTCTCAATTGCAGAACGAAGCCTGTATCGATGGCGTCCTGGCTGGTTGCGCCCCAGTGGACGTAGCGCGCCGCTTCTGGATTATCTTTCGCGACCTGATCGGTGAGCTGCCTCACGAGCGGAATGGCGAGATTGCCTGCGCGCGCGGCGCCTTCTGCCAGCGAAGGGAAATCGTAGAGGTCGGCGCGGCATTTTGCCGCGATTTTCGGCGCGGCGTTCTTCGGGATGATTCCCAGCTTGGCTTCCGCGCGCGCCAGAGCAGCTTCGAAATCGAGCATGCCCTGCACGCGGGCGCGGTCGGCGAACAATTCCTCGAGCGCGTCCCAACGGAAGAGCGGATCGAGCAGGTTCATGCCGGTAGTCTTATCATTCTCAGCAATCGAAGAAAACCGTTTCTTCGGCGCCTTGCAGGACGACGTTCCATTCCAACGCGCCGGCCTGCGCGGCCAATTTTCTGGCGACAAGTGTTCCGCGGCGCGCAGGCTCAACCTGGCTCAGCGCGAAATCGGCCGAGTTGGCGGGTTCATCGGGGAAGTAGATGCGCGTTACGAGGCGGCGCAAAAGCCCGCGTGCGAAGACCGAAACGACGATGTGCGGCGCTTGAAGCTTTCCGCCCGGACCGGGAACCTGGCCTGGCTTGATCGTCGTGAATCGGAAATGACCTTTTTCATCAGTCGGTATCCGGCCGTAGCCGGTGAAGCCGGGCTCGAGGGTTTTATTCTGCGTATCGTCGGGATGCGCATACTTGCCGTGCGAATTCGCCTGCCAGATTTCAAGCAGCGCATCGGGGACGGGCTTCGAGTCGCCATCGAGGACGCAGCCTTCGATGATGACGCGCTCGCCGGCCACGCCGGGCCCGGCCAGAATGTCGCGATTCAACCAGTCGAGCCCGATCTTGAAGAACGGACCGACGGTTTGCGATGTTGTCGCCTGCAAGCTCACTCTAGTCCTCCATCGGCGTGGCCTCGCGGCCGTTCAGAACAATGTCGAAACGATATCCGAGCGCCCATTCGGAAATCGTCGTCTCCCAATCGAACAGAGAGATGAGTCGATTACGCGCCTTTTCGTCCGCGGTGCAATTGAAAATTGGATCGTAGGGAATCAATGGATCGCCGGGAAAATACATCTGCGTGACGAGACGCGTGGCAAACGCGGGACCGAAAATCGAGAAATGAATGTGCGCCGGGCGCCATGCGTTGACGTGATTCCGCCAAGGATATTCGCCTGGCTTGATGGTGATAAACCTATAGCGGCCCTCGGAATCGGTTAGCGTGTAGCCATTGCCGCTGAAATTTGGATCTAGAGGAGCGTCGTGCTGATCGCGTTTGTGAAGATAGCGCCCTGCAGAATTTGCTTGCCAAATTTCGATAAGAGTCTTCGGCACCGGACGGCCGTCTTCATCGAACACGCGCCCACTGACGATGATTCGCTCCCCGATAGGCTGAGCAGAATGTTGCTTGGTCAAGTCGCAGGCTTTCACATCAACGGCGTCAGTTCCAAAGGAAGGCCCGGTCACTTCCGAGAGTGTGTGCGGCAAATAGACAAGAGGCTTCGACGGAGCACGCTTGATCGATGAGCGATACTGCGGGTGCAAATAATTCGGCTGCGTTCCGAGAAAAGGCCGGCGATACCCGGCGATGGATGCCATCGAGGCGTTCTCCTGTATCGCACCGATCGCATGAAGGCGAGCCGCGCCACGCGAATTATTCGGTGGTGGCTACGCTGCCGTGAGCAGCCGCGGTGCGCGCGTGTAGATCTCGCAAAGCGGACAACTCGAGGCAACTCGGCGCCGGAGTGATCGCGATTTTGGGCGCCACCTTCAGCTCCCAGCCCGTCGCGTCTTTCACTTGTTCGACGGTTACGCCGGGATGCACAGTCGTCAGGACCAACTCACGCGCATCTCGATCGGAAACGAGAATCCCTAAGTCGGTAATCACGGTTGTGGGTCCGCGCCCTCGCGGGCCGCGCGTCCCTGCTTCAACCGCGCGGTCATAATAACCGGAGGAAGTTACGAAATCGAGCGTTTCGACGAAAGTGCGCCTGCTGTGTTGCAAAATGATGGCGACTTCTTTCGCTGCGGTGGCAATTTCGGGTGCGCCGCCGGCGCCGGGAAGTCGCACGCGCGGCGCTTCGTAGCTGCCGCCGATCACCGTGGTATTGATGTTTCCGAATTTGTCGATTTGCGCGGCGCCGAGAAAACCGACGTCAACGCGCCCGGCCTGCAGCCAGTAGCGGAAAATTTCAGGTACTGAGACCACCGTATCAGCCGTCTCCGCAAGTTCGCCGTCACCGATGGAAAGTGGAAGCACATCCGGCTTCGCGCCAATCGTTCCGGACTCGTAGATCAGAACGACATCCGGAGCATGCGTGATTCGCGCAAGATTTGCGGCGGCGCTCGGAAGGCCGATGCCGACGAAGCAGACGGTGCCGTTCGCCAATTTGCGCGCGGCGGCGACGGTCATCATTTCGTTTGGCGAGTATTGCGCTTCAGCCATTGCTGCCGACCTTTGTTTCGGCTTCGATGCTGCGCCGGTAATCTGAAAAGTCACGCGTCGAAAGGACGTGCCGCTCCATCCACGCCAGAAATGTGTCTCGCTCGCGCGAAATGCCATCCCACGCTTTGCAAAAAGCATTGTCGCGACTGTAGTAGCCATGCGCGTAAGAAGGATGCGCGCCGCCCGGCACCTCGCAAACGCAGGAGACAACCCACGCCGGCAGAACGCAAGCATTCACCGGCGCTTGCAAATCGTCCACGATCTCTTCGACAGTGACGATCACTCGCTTCGCGGCCAGCGCGGCTTCCTTTTGAATTCCGATGATCCCGAAGATTAGGACGTTCCCTTTACGATCGGCTTTCTGCGCGTGAATGATCGTAACGTCGGGATTTAAAGCTGGCGTTGCGGCGAGCAACTCGCCCGTGAACGGACAAGTGATCGATTTGATTTTGGGATTGTGTTCCGGGAGATCCGACCCGACGTATCCGCGCGTTACTGCGAACGGCAGGCCCGAGGCGCCTGCTTGATATCGCGCGGCCATGTCTGCGTGACTGTGCTCTTCAATCTCCAGTGGATTCGGCCAGCCGGTCTGAATCGCGTCGCGAAAGCGGTGCAGGGAACCGACGCCGGGATTTCCTCCCCACGAAAAAACGAGCCGCGCAGCGCAGCCCATTCCGATCATCTGGTCATAAATCAGGTCGGGCGTCATGCGGATAAGCGTCAAGTTGCGGCGGCGCTGGCGAATTAATTCGTGCCCCGCGGCGAAGGGAATCAGATGCGTGAAGCCTTCGAGAGCGACGCTCATATCGTCCCGCACGAGGCTCGCGGCTGCTTCCCGCAATGGCACGATGGCCGCCAAAGGTTTCGTCTCCGTTCCCAGGGTGCTGGCAGAGGGCCTAGGGTCCGAAGCACGGAATCTATGAAAGATGCGCGGATGTTGTCAAGGACGATTATCGAGATTGCGTGCGTATATCGGACAATTCGTGTATATTGCGCGCTGGCGTAAAAGGAAGGCTGCCGTGCCGCGCGCTGCTATTCGCACGAAATCCCCGCGGTCCACTCGCCCGCCGGCTCCACGGGCCGCAGCTCCCGAAGTGCCGCCGACTCCTTCGGCGAAAATCGACGCACTCAGCGGCGATCCGAATTTCATGACCTCGCTGGCCCGCGGCCTCGCGGTCATTCAAGCGTTCACCGATAGAAAGCAGCAGCTCACGATCTCCGAACTCAGCGTGCGCACCGCGCTTTCGCGCGCCGCCGTGCGCCGGTGTCTCTACACATTGAAACAGCTTGGATTTGCCGCTACCGATGACAGCCGGCATTTTTATCTGCGCCCGCGAATCCTGTCGCTCGGGCATTCCTATATCAGCTCGATGCCGCTGGCGTCATCGGTTCAGCCGATTCTGGAGAACGTGAGCCATGCGCTGCACGAGTCGAGCTCGATCGCGACTCTGGATGGCCTGGAGATCATTTACGTCGCGCGGGCGAGCGTGACGCGCATCATGTCCATCGATCTGGGAGTGGGCAGCCGCTTGCCGGCGTTTTGCACTTCGATGGGACGCGTGCTGCTGGCCAATCTTCCGCCCGATGAGCTCGAGTCGTGTCTCGCGCGCATTGAATTCAAGCAATACACGGAGCGCACGGTATCGAGTCCCGACAAGCTGCGGCAGATCTTGCGTTCCGTCAGCCGGAATGGCTATGCCATTGTCGACCAGGAATTGGAGTTGGGGCTGCGGTCGATGGCCGTGCCGATTCAGAATATGTCGGGGCGAGTCGTAGCGGCTCTGAACGTCGGGGCTCACGCGCAGCGCGTCTCCATCCAAATGATGCAGACAAGATTCCTTCCGCAGCTTCAGGCAGCGGCGCAGGAGATCTGCATGCTTTTGAGGTGACGCGCAAGGGTCCGCGGCGCCGGCGCGGCGGCCCTTGATGATTGCCGCCGAACTGGCAATTCGAAAATTACAGGTTGGAATCGGGAAATCGGAATGATGGACCGAGCGCGCAGTTACGAAAATAGACTGCTGGCCATTCTCTTTTTCGCCTGGGGCATCGTCTTCCTGGACCGCATGTCCCAGTTTTATCTCGCGCCTTACTTCGCTCCTGAATTCCGGCTCTCACGCGAACAAATCGGAGTCCTTGCTTCGGTCCTCGCCATCTCGTGGGCATTCTCGACGTTGTTCTTCGGAGCGCTGTCCGACCGGATCGGGCGCAGGCGCATTTTGATTCCGGCGATATTCGCATTTTCGCTGCTCTCCTGGGTGTCCGGCGTGGTTCGGAGTTACCACGAGTTGCTGCTCGTGCGCGCGCTGATGGGCATTGCGGAAGGGCCGACGTGGTCGATCATCACCGCGCTGATCGAGGAATCCTCGCCGAAGGAGCGGCGCGGGAGAAATATCGGGATCGTCGTGAGCGCTGCGGCGCTAGTCGGGCTGGCAGCGGCGCCTGTACTGACGACGCAGGTGGCGGCTCGCTTCGGCTGGCGATGGGCTTTTTTCGTGGCCGGAGCGCCGGGACTGATTTTGGGTTTCTTGATATGGGCTTTCGTCAAAGAGCCGCAATCGGGTTCGCGCGGCGAATTTCACGGTCACAAGATTCGCTTCGAGGATTATTTCTCCATATTGCGCTATCGAAATATGTGGTTGTGCTGCGTCGGAGCGGCTGGATTCATGGGCTGGCTTTTTCTAGAAAACGTATTTGCGCCGCTTTACATCACTGAGGTAGCGCATCAGTCGGCGACGACCGCCGGACTTCTGCTCGGCGCCACGGGTCTCGGCAGCTTCATCCTGGGCTTCTTGCTTCCGGGATTGTCGGATCGTTGGGGGCGCAAGCCTGTTCTGTTTTTCATGGCGGCGCTGTGCATGTTGGTTCCGCTCGAGCTTTTGATCGGGCCGCTCTACGCGCACCCATGGATTCTTGCGGCAATTTTATTCGCGACAAATGCGGGGCAGGGCGTGCCTGCTCTGATCTTGGTGCTTGTGCCGACGGAAAGCGTGCCTCCTCAATTCGCCGCTACGTCGATCGGGCTGGCCACGTTGATCGGAGAGATTTTTGGTGCGACTGTCGCGCCCGCCGTCGGCGGAGCGATGGCGCAGGCGCACGGGTTGGCGGCGCCGCTGTGGATGTCTGCCGGCGGCATGGCGCTGGTATTTCTCGTGACGATTTTCTTGAAGGAAACTTCTCGCGATCGAGTCGCGAACGCGGAGATGCAAGCCGCAACATCGGATTGAGCGGCTGGCGCGTGATACAGATATGGTCCGAATCGTCGATCGCAAGCCTCTGACGAATGATTCTCTACGTTAATCACACGCGGCGCGACGCTGCGGCGACGACAGCTAACGAAGTGGTCGCCACGGTTTTGTCTTTGCTGGAAGAGGGGCATCTTGAGCCTGCGCAATTTGCGCGCCTGCGAATTGACTTGGATTGGGTGCAGTATCGGCAGAATTTCCGCGAAGCGGTGATGGTGACGCGAGGCGCGCCAGAAGGGCTTGGCCACGCGTCGCTCATGGAAGTGCATATTGATTCGCGACAAGCGGCCGGCGGATCGCTTCGCGAAGCTTTGCAGTGCGCCATCAGCAGTTTGAATCCCGAGACGGAATGTGCGCCCGACCGGATTTATCTCGAGGAATTTCGGACGTTCCGTTCGAGCATCGCGTGGGATTTCAACCGGCTTTACTGGCATCGCTTGAAGGATTGGGAGCAAGCATCAGGGAAGAGCTACGAGGCGGCGCTTCCCGGAGGCAAGTCCGACGCCCACGATCCCGCGGCCATTGCCGATTCCGTAGCCGATTTTTGGACTTTGCTTAGGGATCTCGACGGGCAGAACCAGCTTCCGCCAGAACTTTTCATTCTGGAGATCGGCGTGGGAATGGGAACGCGGGCGGGACTGTGGCTCGACCGCTTCCGCATGCTCGATCAGCAGCGCGGAACGAATTTTTATCCGCGCGTCCGCTTCTTGCTCGGCGACTACTCGCAAGCAACTCTCGATCGCTCGCGGCCCGCGGTGCGCGAACATCTCGAGCTGTGCAGCTTTATCGTTCTCGATGCGCTGGACCCGATCAAGACTCTTTCATTCCTCCGCCACAAGATTCTGCATATCCATCTCACAAACGTATACGACAACTTGCCGGATGAAGAACTCGTTCGCCGCGACGTGCGGCTCTATTGGCTTCAGGTGCGGGCCTACCTTTCTACCGCAGATGCAGCGCGGATTGGCGCTGAGTGTGATGTCCCCGTCTCGGAACTGCCAAAAACCATCAATCGCTTGCTGGAGATTGGGCCGGAATGTCTGGCCGATCGATCTCGAGGCGTGAGCTTGTGGCAGGAAGTATGGAAGGCCGTGCGTCTGGAAGAGCGATTGGTGGACGCGGATTCTCTGCCACACTCGGCATTTCCCGAAGGGCTCGATGCCTCGACTCTAGAAAACATGCTGCGAGACGCGCCAAGCGACTTGCGCTTTCATTTGAGTTCGGGAGCGTTGGAGAGTTTTCGAAATACGCTTCCGCTTCTGCATCCGCGCGGCTACTTGCAGGTGCAGGACATTTTCGTGACGAGCCTCGGCGACTATCGCATGGGCTTTCACGGCCCGGGCAAGCTGGATGGCTCGATCGTAAATTGGGTGAATGGCGTTCTTCTTCGCGAAGTTGCGGAGCGATTTGGCTACGATTTGCACTTCGCGCCATTCCATTACCGGCCGGGCTCGCGGGCCTCGGTCCTTTACACCACGCGACGGGAGTAAAGCGATGAATCTTCCGATACTTCCCACTACGGTAGTCGGTAGCTATTCGATGCCGGGCTGGCTCGAGCGGCTCAAGACCGAATATTTCGCGCGGCGCATCAGCCGCCACGATCTCGACGAAGTTCACGACGCGGTGACCAAGGCTGCCATCAAGGATCAAGAAGCCGCCGGCCTCGACATCATTACCGACGGCGAATTGCGCCGCGATAATATGATCGATTATTTCGTCGAGAAACTTCCCGGCGTGCAAATCGATCGCTCTTCGAAGAAGTTCTACTACGACTTTTACGATTCCGAAGTGGTCGGGAAAATTCCTATGGCGCCGCTCGGCTTGGTGGACGATTTCCGTTTCTTGCAATCATTCACCGAGCGCGAAACGAAGGTGTGTGTTACCGGTCCTCACTCTCTCGCCAAACGCATCCGCAACAAGCACTACGCGACCGAGGAGGCCTTCGCGACGGATATTGCGCGCGTGATGAATCTGGAACTGAAGGAATTAGTGAAAGCGGGCGCGCGCTACATTCAGATCGACGAGCCTTACTATTCTGGATTTCCGGAGGACCTGGACTGGGGCGTCGGCGTTCTGAATACGCTCATCGAAGGAGTGGAGGCCAAAACCGCAGTTCATATCTGTTACGGGAATCGCTACGGCAAGCCGTCGTGGGAAGGCAGCTACCGATATCTTTTTCCGCGCATACTGAAAGCAAACGTGAAGCAGCTCACGCTTGAATTCGCGCGCCGCGGCGGCGAGGATCTGGATCTCTTCCGAGAATTCTCGCCGCCCTTTGAGTTGGGCCTCGGAGTGATTGATGTGAAGACGCAAGCGGTCGAGACGCCGGACATTGTCGCTGAGCGCATTCGCAAGGCGCTCCAGGTGATGCCGGCGAACAGGCTGTTCATCTTGCCCGATTGCGGTTGCTTCCATCTTCCGCGCGCGGTGGCATTCGCCAAGCTCCGCGCCATGGTGGAAGGAACGCGCCAGGTGCGAAAGGAGCTGGGAAGCTGAAATGCCTGCCGGAAATCCGCTGCGCGAGGCGTTGACTGCCGGGCGGTTCTGCTACGTCGTCGAACTCGTAGCGAGCCGGCTGACGCGCGAAGCGCGGCTGCTCGAAGTGGCGTCGCAGCTCGCGCAAGTGCCGGGCGTCGTCGCGGGCAGCATTACGAGTTATGCCGGGGGTGCGATGGGCCGCGATCCCATTCGCGTCGGCACGGCCGCGCGGGCGCGCGGACTTGTTCCCAATATTCATTTGACCTGCGTCAATCGCGACGTCACATCCGCGCGCCAGGCTCTCGAAGATCTCCATGCGCTCGGCATCGAAAATATTCTTGCGCTTTCCGGCGACTACCCGAAAGCTGCCGGCAACGATGCGCGGCAACCCAACTTCGATCTGGATTCGGTGCAACTCGTCGCGCTGATTGACGAAATGCGCGCGCGCGGGCTGCCATTCTGGATTTCGGTCGCGGTTTCGCCGTTCAAACACGCCGAAGCCGATTGCGCGTATCAATACCTGAAGCTCGAAAAGAAAATTGCTGCCGGTGCCGACTGCGCCATTACGCAACTCGGGTACGACGCGCGAAAATTTCGCGAACTCAAGCGCTACCTGGATGAGCGCGGTCTACGGACACCGGTGCTCGGCAGCGTCTACGTTCTGCACGCCAAAGCCGCCGAGAAAATGTCGAAAGGCGAGCCGCCGGGCTGCTGGGTTTCTCCGGAGTTGCTGGAACAGATTCAGCACGAAACACAGTCGCCCGACAAAGGCCTCGCCGCAAGACTCGAGCGAGCTGCCGCCATGGTCGCCATCCTGCGCGGGCTCGGCTATTCAGGCGCTTATCTCGGCGGAGATCATCGCGCCGAACATGTTCGCTGGATCATTCGACGATCCGAAACGCTCGCTCCGAAATGGCAGGAACTTGCCGAGCGGCTATCCTTCGCGCCAAAAGGCGGGTTCTATTTGTACGAATCTCCCGCTTCAGCGCCGAAATCGCGCGGAGGGGTGCCGCGCGCGCTCGATATTCTCGGGCGCCTCTTCCCGGTCAACAAGCCTGGAAAGCTCCGCGATTTCCTCACGGCAATTTTCCGGTGGATTGATAGGCGGCCGGCCGCGGCGCACGCCGTGGAACGATTCGAGTTTGCGATCAAATCGCCGCTCTTCGGATGCGAGGCCTGCGGCAATTGTGTTTTGGGTCACATGGAATACGTCTGCCCGCAAACGTGCCCGAAAGGAATGCGCAATGGTCCCTGTGGTGGTACTTCAAATGGGCAATGTGAAGTAATAGATAAACCCTGCATTTGGGTCGAGGTCTACTCGCGCGCAAAATCCGATGGCCGCATCGAGGATTTGAGGACTTACATTCCGCCGCGTAACAAAAGCCTGTGCGGCACCAGTTCTTGGATCAATTATTTTCTCGATCGAGACAGCCGGCCACGCGCTTCATCTCACGGCGCGGGAAGCAGCGGCGCGTTTGCGTCGGATAGCTCCGGCTCTGCGGATTCGCGCAGCACGACGAAGCCGGAATCTCGATCCGATGCCGATCCCGCGCTTATACATATCGAGCGGAAGTAGTACAAGATAGATCGCATCAGTCAGCGCACGATTTCGGTGTAGGTCGGCAGCGCATTTTGGGAAGTCGCTCCTGACACGCGATGTTGGTATTCTTGCGCGTCTTGAAGGCAATGAAACGCGTAAGTTGATGACGGCTAGCGCAGCGCGCTGAGCTCCCAATCCTCTGACGGAGGTTTTTCTTGGCAACTTTCGTTCTGGTGCATGGCGCCTGGCACGTGGGCTCGGCCTGGCAAGCTACGATTCAGAATCTCGAAAGTAAGGGCCACCGCGCCTTTGCGCCGACTATCGCCGGTAACGGCAAGGGTGCAGATAAGCGCGTCAACCACGCGCAATGCACCAAATCAATCGTGGACGCCATCGTGGCCCAAGATCTGCGCGACTTCGTCTTAGTTGGTCACAGCTTCGGAGGAACGATCATCGCTAAAGTGGCCGAAGCAATTCCAGAACGAATCCGTCGCTTGGTCTTCTTAACGGCCTTCGTATTACGCGATGGAAAAAGCTTGCTAGATGAAGTGCCGCCGGAAACCGCGGCGATTTTCCATCAAATGGCCCAGTCATCCGCCGACAACACTGTCATGCTGCCGTTTCCGGTCTTTCGCGAGCAATTTATCAATGACGTGTCGTTGGACGTAGCGCAAAAGGTTTACGCGGAATTGTCGCCGCAACCATTCCAGCCTCTGGCTGACCGGCTCGATTTGAAGAAGTTTTACTCGCTTCCCACGCCGAAAAGCTATATCAATTGCACCGAGGACATCGCCCTGCCGCCAGGAGAATTCGGATGGCACCCGCGGATGTCGAACCGTCTTGGGCTATACCGTCTGGTGCAGATGGCGGGTAGCCATGAGGTGATGTACAGCAATCCGGCAGGACTGGCCGAAAAAATAGTAGAAGCGGGACGCGATTGACCGTCCCGGCCGCAGCGCACACAGGAAATGCCGAAACTGATTGCTAAGCCGGAACCCATTGATGTGGATTTTGATCACTCGGCGATCCTCGTCGTGGACATGCAGAATGCTTTCGCCAGCAAGGGCGGAACGCTGGACATTGCGGGTGTCGATTTGGCGGACGCACCTCGCGTGGTCCACAAGATACGGGGGGTTGTCGATGCCGGACGCGTCGCCGGTCTGCCCATTGTCTATCTTCAGATGGCTTACAAGCCGGATTTGAGCGACGCCGGCGGCCCGCGATCTCCAAATTGCTATAAAGAACTGGCCATGCATCTGATGAACGCGAAGCCGGAACTGAAAGGAAAGCTTTTGACCGAAGGCAGTTGGGATGGCGCACTCGTGGATGAATTGGCGCCGAAGCCGGGCGATTTGGTCATCACCAAAACGCGCTATAGCGGCTTTGCCGGGACGACGCTCGACTCTCAATTGCGTATGCGCGAAATTCAATTCCTCTTCCTCGCGGGAATCGCTGCGAATGTCTGTGTGGAATCGACGCTTCGGCAAGCTTATTTTCTCGATTACTGGCCAATACTAATTTCGGACGGCACGATGGCGGCGGGAGGGCAGAGCGCGCTGGAAGCAACGATATTCAATATAGAGTCGTTCTTTGGCTGGACCGTAACTTCGAATGACTTGTGCGCATCTTTAGCGGCGCGGGAGGCGTGAGGCCGGCGTGTGGACTGCAGACATTGATGTCGGCGGGACGCTGACCGACGGGCTTTTCACCAGCGGAGATCAAATGACCTCCGTGAAAGTTGATACAACCCCGCACGATTTAACTGTCTGCCTCTTCGATTGTCTCTCGCAGGCGGCTTCCAAGCTGGATTTCTCGGATGCGATTTCCTTCCTCGAACAGGTGGATTTAATTCGGTGGTCCACGACGATTACGTCAAACGTCCTGGCTGAGCTTCATGGCCCGAGAGTCGGACTTCTGATTACGCGCGGGCACGAGCAGAACCTTTACGGCAGCGATTCCCGCAGCCCCGTTCTCGGACGATTCTTGAACGACCGGGACGTGATCGGAATCAATGGCTCTTCGACGGAGACGGAAACCATGAATGCCGCGCGCTCACTCCTGGAAACCGGCGCGCGCCGCATCTGCATCAGTCTGAAAGGCTCGCAGAAGAATCCCGAACGCGAGCTCGCCTTCAAGAAAATCATCGATCAGCAGTATCCCGATCATTTTCTCGGATCCGTTCCGGTTCTCGCGGGAAGCGAAATCTCGCAGAGCCCCGATGACCGCACGCGCACCTACTGCGCGCTCATCAATGCCTATACGCACGGCGCGCTGGCGGCGACTTTATTCAAAGCCGAAGACGAACTCCGCGTCGCATCGAAATATTCCGGAGCGTTCCTGGTGAGCCACATCAATGGCGGCGTTGCGGGAATTGCGAAGACCAAGGCCATCGACACAATCGAGTCCGGTCCCATCCTCGGCATTCTCGGCAGCGCGCATTTGGCAAAGTCCTACGGCTTGAATGACGTGGTCGCGATGGACGTGGGAGGCACGACCGCAAAAATCAGCGTTCTGCGCAACGGCGAGCCAATTTATCGCAAGCCCTCCGATTTATTCGGGAATCCGATCGAGGTTTCGCTTCCATTTCTGCGTTCCATCGCTCTCGGTGGAGGAAGCGTCGTCAAGCCGGTAGCCGGCGCGCACTCGGCCTCCGTTCAACTCGGACCCGAAAGCAGGGGCTCGTTTCCCGGACCCGCTTGCTATGCTCTCGGCGGAGATGAGGCCACGCTCACCGATGCGTTCGTCGCCGCAGGGCTCATCGATCCGGAATACTTTCTCGGCGGGTCGAAGCCGATCGATCTCGATCTGGCGCGGAAGACGATCGAAGAACTCGTGGCGCAGCCTCTGCACATTTCGTTGGATGCTGCGTGCAAAATCATCATCGATCATGCGTTCACGGCGGTGGCGCATATGATTGCCGGCGCGCAGCAGGAATTGGGCGCGGAGCTCTCGTCGCACACGCTTTTCGCTTACGGCGGGAATGGCGGGCTGTTTGGCGCCGGAGTCGCGGCAAGCGCCGGCATCCAGCGTGTCCTCGTATTCTCGCTGGGCCCGGTCTTCAGCGCGTTCGGATCGTCCGTTTCGGATATTTGCCACGTGTACGAGCGTCCGCTCTCCGAAGCGGCGATAACGGAAGCGGGAATGAGCCGAATTCGAGGCGCGTTCGACGAGATCAAGGCCGAATGTGCCAAGGATTTGCTCGGCGAAGGAATTCGCCCGCAAGGGTTGAATTACGCGCTCGAATTTGAAGCGGCTCGCGATGGGCGAACAATGCTGCTGCCGTGCTCGGAATCGGATTTCAGCAGTGAAGCAAAACTTCAGTCCGCGCTTGCCGCCTCGCTCGGCGACGGAACTTCGGCCAATGCTGACAGGATTTCTCTCGAATTGCTTCGCGTCCGCGCGAAGAAGCCGATCCCCAAGCCGAAGTTCACCGAGCGCCCACGAATGGGATCCGATCCATCTCACGCGCGAACCGGGACTCGCAAAGTCTCATGGGGCAGCACCGACGGAGAAGCGCAGATTTTTCGCTGGGAATTATTGCAGCCCGGGAATCGCATTCCCGGCTGCGCCATAGTCGAAGGCGCCAACACAACGTATCTCGTACCAAGCGGCTGGGAAATGGAAGTAGATGGCTTCGGAAATGCGATGCTCACTCGCTCGTAATAGAAGCGGAGATTTCCGAACGGGGCAGAAATAAGTCAAGAGGTAACAATGGCAACCACCGACCCTAATCGGATCCGAGTCACAGAATATCTCGATCTCGACATCGATCTCGAGAAATGGCTGTGCAATCGCTGCGGCCGCGAGCTAGGCGCAGCGCGCGAGAGCTACAAGAAGGGCTGCCTTGTCTACGATCGCGATCCGCGCGAGATTCATCCACCAATAGTGACCGGCGCTTTCAGTTTTTCTCCCGATCCACTCTGGGTTCGCATCGTCGAGTTCTATTGTCCCGGATGCGGCACGCAGATCGAGACCGAATATCTCCCACCAGGTCACCCCATCACTCGCGATATCGAGATTGATCTGGATCAGCTTAAGGAGCGCTTGCGCAACGGTGAATTCGCCATTCGTGGCCAGCGGCTCGAGGTCCCCGAATGAATTCGATTGATATCGACGTCGGCGGCACCTTCACCGATCTGGTGCTGAACTTCGACGGGAAGGCCCTGATCAAAAAGGTCCCGACAACGCCCTACGATCTCTCCGTCTGTTTCTCGCGCGTGATCGAAGAAGGCGCCAGCGCCGTCGGCAAGAAAATGGATGAGCTTCTTCCGGCGATCGACATGATCCGCTATTCCACCACGATCGCCATGAACCGCCTGATCGAGCGCAAAGGCCCGCGCCTCGCGCTGATCACCACCGAAGGCCACGAAGATGTCGTGCTGATCGGCCGCGGCGCGCAATGGATCGACGGCACGCGCGTGCAAGAGCGGAGAAATCTCGCCATTCAGCACAAGCCTGAGCCGCTGATTCCCCGCGACATGATCGTCGGCGTAAAAGAGCGCGTGGACTCGCGCGGCAACATCATCCGTCCGGTAGATGAAAATGATGTCCGCGAAAAAGTCCGCTATCTCGTGAATCGCGGCGCGCGCGGCATCGTCGTCTCGTTTCTCTGGGGTTTTCTCAATCCCGTCCACGAGCGCCGCGTGAAAGAAATCATTCGCGACGAATACAAGGAATATCACATCGGCTATTTGCCGGTCGTTTTGGCGGGGCAGGTGGTAGGAAAGCTCGGCGAATACGAGCGAACCATGGCGGCCATCCTCGATGCCTACTTACAACGCTCGATGCAGATCGAGCTTTCCGCCATGTGGGACAAGCTGCGCGAGCGCGGCTACAAAAAGCCGCTACTCATGATTCAAAGCTCCGGCGGAATCGCCGAAGTTTTTCGCACCACCGCCAGCCGCACCTTCAACAGCGGTCCAGTCTCAGGCCTGATGGGCGCGCATCACGTCGCGCAATCGCTCGGCTATCAAAATGTAGTGATGACCGACATGGGCGGCACCAGCTTCGACGTCGGCCTCGTCGTTAAAGACAGCGTCCGCAGTTACGATTTCCGTCCCATCATCGATCGCTGGATGGTGGGCATCACTATGATTAAGACGCTCTCCATCGGAGCGGGCGGTGGCTCGATCGCCTCGGTGAATAAGCTGCTGCAAAATCGCGTGCAAGTCGGGCCGCGCAGCGCCGGCTCGATGCCCGGCCCCGCATGTTTCAGCCTCGGCGGCACCGATCCGACGGTCACCGACGCCGACGTCGTCCTCGGCTACATCAATCCCGAGTATTACTATGGCGGCCGAATGCGCCTCGACAAGAATCGCTCGATTCAGGCGATTCGAGAAAAAATTGCCAAGCCGCTGGGAGTCGGGGTCGAAGAAGCCGCGTCCATCATCCGCAAAATCGTCAACGGCAACATGGCCTCGGCCATCATGAAAGAAGTTCATCTCCGCGGATACAGCCCCGAAGATTTCATTCTGTTCGTCGGTGGCGGCGCCGGCGCCACGCACGCCGAAGGCTTCAAAGGCGACATCCGTAAAGCCGTGACGTTTCCATTCTCGCCGGTCTTTTGCGCATTTGGCTCATCGACGATGGATATCATGCACGTCTACGAAGTCTCGAAAAAACTAACGCTCATGGCCCCCGGCACCCAGCAGCTCAGCGAAGAATACGCGACCTTTAACGCCACGGTAGAAGACCTTGTAGAGCAGGCCCGCAAAGATCTCCTCGGCGACGGCCTCGATCCGCAAAAAGCAGCCTACGTCCTCGAATTGGACATGCTCTACGGCGGCCAATTCCACGTGAAGCGCGCTCTTTCTCCGCGCCTCTCACTCAAGTCCGCCGAAGATGTCCGCGCAATTTGCGACGCCTTCAACAAAGAATTCAGCGAAGCATTCAGCCCGTTCGTAGTAAATCCTGAGGGCGGCATTTTCGTCGAAAGCTTTATCCTGAAAGCCATCGTCACAACTCCCAAAGTCGAGATGCCAAAGTTTCCGCTCGAGAAAAGTGATCCCTCGGCAGCCCGAAAAGCCGAGCGCCCGGCTTATTGGTCCGATCTGAAAGATTTCAAGCCGACGCCAATCTTCACCCAAGAATCCCTTCGCCCGGGAAACGTAATCGCAGGCCCGGCAGTAATCGAAGGCGAATACACAACCATCGTAGTCCCGCCATCCATGCGTTTCTCCATCGATGAGCGGCGCCTGGGAATTCTGGAAGAAGCGTGAGCGAAGCAACGCAACAAGGAGATCCATGCCGATCCCAACGCTAAAAGAAAAACTGGAATGGCTGAAGCCGGCCCCAGCCACAGCCCACGAAAAAGAATGTGCCGCAAAGGTAGCCCAAGGCGACTACGAAATCGGCATTCAAATCACCAACGACATCCTCGATGAAGCCATGGAAGTCTTCGTGCGCTCCTCGCGCAGCTATTTCGGCGTCTCCGGCGATTCAATGGTCGCAATCTTCACCGCCAACGGCGATCTCATCAACGCCTCCTGCGGCACCTATCTCCACGCCATCATCCAACCGATTGTAATCAAATTTATCCAAAAATATTACGCCGAAAATCCCGGCGTCAAAGACGGCGACATCTGGTACACCAACGACGCTCTCTACGGCGGCATTCACAATCCCGATCAAGTAGCACTGATGCCCGTCTTTCACAAAGGAAAGCTCCTGGCCTGGGCCTCCGCCGCGCTGCACACCACCGAAACCGGCGCCATCGAACCCGGCGGCATGCCGGTCAGCGCGAAATCCCGCTTCGAAGAAGGCCTGAATCTTCCGCCCATAAAAATCGGCGAAAATTTCGAGATCCGAAATGATTTCCTCGAGTTCTATTCCGTCTACGGCCTTCGCGCCCCGGCCATGTTCATCTCCGATCTACGCGCCCGCTGCACCACCGCCGATCGCGTCCGCGTCCGCCTGATCGAACTCGCCGACAAGCGCGGCGACGATTTCGTAGTCGGCCTCCTCCGCAAAATGTGCGACGTCGCCGAAGTCGGCGCCAGAAAAAAAATCCGCGCCCTCCCCGACGGAACTTTCCGCGCTGTAGTCTTCAATGACGCCATCGGCTGGACCCCCGCCCTGGTTCGCGCCTGCCATCTCACTCTCACCAAAAAAGCCGACACCCTCACCTTCGATTTCGCCGGCACCTCTCCCGAAAATCCATCCTCCTATAATGTCCATCCGCAAGCCGTCGTCGGCCACATCGCCAACTTTTTCTACGAATATCTTTTCCACGATCTCCCCATCTGCAGCACCACTTTCGCCTCCATCGATTTCAAATTCCCCGAAGGCATCATCCTCAATCCCGACAAATCCGCGGCCACCAGTTGCTGCGTCTTCATCGGCATGCAAACGCGCTGCGCCACTCACAACGCCTTCGCAAAAATGGCCTTCTCCAGCGCCGGCCTCTGGAAGCAAATCGCCGCCGCCCCCGGCAGCCAGCACACTTCGCAAATCTGCGCCGGCCTCTCGCAATGGAAACTGGCAGTCGCCGATGTCCTCTCCTTCTCGCTCAACACCATGGGCCAGGGCGGCCGCGCCGCCTCCGACGGCATGGACGCCTACGGCTTCGCCTGGTGCGCTTTCGGCCGCGCCCCCGATTCCGAGCAAGTAGAAAGCGAGCTTCCGGTCACCGTCACTCTCTCGCAGCACTGGAAAGATTCCTGCGGCCACGGCCTGCATCGCGGCGGGTCAGGCGGCGTGCAGCAATGGATGATTCACAAAATGCCCGACCTCGTCTCCATGTGCATGGGCAACGGCAGCAAGGTTCCTCTCGGTCAACCGCTCTTTGGCGGCTATGCCTCAGCCCCGATTCCCGGCATCAGCATCCGTAAAGCCGATCTGCTCGAGCGCATGCAAAGAGGCGACGCGACCGTCACTCTCGATAGCCGCTCGATCCTCGAAGACACCTCGATTCACGGCGATTGGAATTACGAGCTCGTCGCCCGCACTCCCAAGGTCTATCAAGAGGGTGATCTTCTATTCGGCTTCAGCGGCGGCGGTCCGGGCTATGGCGATCCGCTCGAACGCGATCCCGAAGAACTTCTCGAAGATCTGAAAAAAAATATCATTTCCGATTGGACCGCGCGCAACATCTACCGCATCGCCTACGACGCCGAAAAGCACAAGGTCGACATCGAGAAAACCATCCAGCAACGAAGCGATGAACGCCGCGCCCGCCTAGCACGCGGCAAATCCTTCGACGAATTCGAAAAAGATTGGAACAAAACAAGTCCGCCCAAGGAAATCCTGCAGTGGTACGGCTCCTGGCCCGACGCGAAATCCCTCGGGCCGATTTTCCGGCCGTGAACGATGGTGAAGAATTTCAATCCCCGGGAAGCAGTTCGCGGGCTGCTGCAGTCCAGCGTCCCATCGTGTCCGATATTTCTTCCGATCGTATTCGCGCTGGGCGCGCGGATTGAAAATGTCTCGCTGCGAAATTACCTGACCAATCCCACAAAAATCTCGAATGCCCTGCGCCAGATACGCACGCATCTTCGCAGCGATGGCGTCACCTGCTATTTCGATCCGTACCTCGAAGCCGAAGCGCTCGGTGGAGTCCTCGATTGGGAATCCGATTCCCGCGCGCCGTCACTCCGCTGGCCGCAACCGTCGCACGACGGCGAATTGCCCGAAGGTCTTTGCTCCCCGGAAGAAATCGCCAAGCGCGGACGAATTCCCATCGCCGTTGAAGTCATTCGCCGCCTCAAGCCTCTCGTCCGCGAAGATTTTCTATTGGCCGCGGGCGTCACCGGACCTCTCACTCTTGCCGCCCAGCTCGCGCAACTTGACCTCAGCAAGTCGCGGCCGGCCGCACCGCCGAATTCCGCACTCGATCTCGCCGCCGAAGCCATCCCCAATGTCACGCGCGCTCTAGTCGAGGCGGGCGCAAATGTAATCTTCATCCGCGAAGAATTACTTCCATCTTCGGCGTCCGCAGTCGTCGATTGGGCCGCGCGCCTCGCCACCACCATCAATATCGTGCGTTTCTTCGAGGCTCTTCCAGTTTTGCTGCTCAGCCCGGGAAAATCTGCCGCCGCGGATTTTGAGAGCATTCTCCGCGAATCGTGGGACGCCGTAGTCTGCGCGCCGATGCACTCAAATCTCCCGGCGAACTTCTCGGGTTCTCGGACGGCCGCCCACGGTATTTCTCTTCCGGCATCCGCGTTCGAGGCAGAAGAGCCGGCCCCCGCGCAACTCGCCGCAGCCGTTCGCCAAGCGATCTCGGAACTGCGCCCCGCTCTCGTCACAACTTCATCCGATCTCTCCGCCACCGCGGATCTGAAGCATCTCAATGCCATCGCCGAGGAAGTAAATTGCTGACCGTGCGCGATCCATCTCCGCATCGCGCCGGTGTGCGCCAGGTCCGCCTGCGCACTTCTGGCGCGAAAATGGAGCGCCGCCCCGACGGCAGCATTCTCGTCACTCCGGACGAGCCGCTCGGCCCCTATCCAAAAGTATTGACCGACCGCGTCGCACAATGGGCCGCTGAGTTTCCCGAAAGAATCTGCATCGCCAAGCGCGACGCCGGCGGCGAATGGCGCCGTCTCACCTATGCCGAAATCTGGCGAGCGATTCGCAGCGTCGGCGAAGCCCTTCTCAGTTTCGGCCTCTCGGCCGAACGGCCGGTAATGATTCTCTCGGAGAATGATCTCGAGCAATTCGTTCTCACTCTCGCCGGGCAGCACGTCGGCATTCCCGTGGCACCCATCTCGCCGCCCTATTCTCTAGTCTCGAAAGATCTCGGCCGCCTGCGCCACATCGCGAATCTCCTCACGCCGGGCCTCATCTTCGCGGCCGATGGCCAGCGCTATGAGCGCCCGCTCTCAGCAATCTCCGCGGAGAAAACTTCCATCGTCGTCACGCATTCGCCGCCCCACAGCCGCCGAGCAATCCTTTTCTCGGAACTCGAAGCCAGCAAACCAACGCACTCGGTCGAAGCGGCCCACGCCCGCATCGAACCAGACGACGTCGCAAAATTTCTCTTCACCTCCGGCTCAACCGCAATGCCCAAAGGCGTCATCAACACGCACCGCATGATCTGCAGCAACTTGCAGATGATCAATCAGGTCTTCGGTTTCCTCGAAGAAGAACCGCCGGTGCTGGTCGACTGGCTCCCGTGGAATCACACCTTCGGCGGAAATCACAACACGGGAATCTCTCTCTACAACGGCGGCACGTTCTACATTGACGACGGCCGCCCAGGCCTCGATTCATTTCGCGAAACACTTCGCAATCTCCGCGAAATCTCCACAACAGTCTTCTTCAATGTTCCGAAAGCCTACGAAGGTCTGCTCCCCGCGCTGCGCACCGATCGCCAGCTGCGCGAAACATTCTTCCGCCGCCTCAAGCTGCTCTTCTACGCCGCCGCTGGGCTTTCGCAACCGATGTGGGACGCCTATCGCGCCCTCGCGCAGGAAGCCTGCGGCGAACGCATCATCATGGTCACCGGCCTCGGCGCCACAGAGACCGCGCCGATGGCCATCCAAACCACATGGGAAACCGATCACGCCGGAGTAATCGGAATCCCCGTTCCGGGCGTAGAACTAAAATTAGTTCCGCGCGATGAAAAACTCGAGGCCCGCGTCCGCGGCCCGAACATCACCCCGGGCTACTGGCGCCAACCGGAACTCACTCAAAAAGTCTTCGACGATGAAGGCTTCTATTCCTTCGGCGATGCCGTCCGCTTCATCGATCCAGATGACGTCAACAAAGGATTCCTCTTCGACGGCCGCTTCTCCGAAGATTTCAAGCTCTCCACCGGCACGTGGGTGAGCGTAGGCCCATTGCGCGCCAAAATCATGGCGCATTTCGCGCCGCTAGTTAGAGACGTCGTTGTAGCAGGGCACGATCGCGACGATGTCGGCATGCTGATTTTCGCCGATCTGCGCGCATGTAGTGAGCTCTGCGGAAGTGATTCCTCCAATCGCGCGACCGCCGAAATTCTTGAACACCAGTTGGTACGCGCGCAATTCCAATCGCTTCTCGAAAGCTTCGCCGCACAAGCAACCGGAAACTCAAATCGAGTAGTCCGCGCAGTTCTCGTCGAAGAACCTCCTTCGCTCGACGCCGGTGAAGTCACGGACAAAGGCTCTCTCAATCAACGCGCCGTCCTGGAACGCCGCGCCAATCTCGTCGAAGAGTTATACTCACTAGAAGACTCGCCGAAAATTTTGCGGCTGAGGGAGAAATAGGAATGGAAAGCCGAGCCGGAGGAACTTTCGCCGCCTACAACGATATCTGGCTGCTCGATGGCGTGCGCACTCCTTTCGCCGATTACAACGGCGTTCTAGGCACCGTCTCGCCGATCGATTTGGGCATCAAAGCCGCCCGCGCCGTTTTCGAGCGCTCCGGAATTTCTCCCGCCGATGTGGGCTCGGTGATTGCAGGCAGCGTCGCGCAAGCCAGCTTCGATGCGTACATGCTCCCGCGCCATATCGGCATGTATTCGGGCGTTCCTATCGACCGTCCCGCGTTACTCGTGCAACGCGTCTGCGGCACCGGGTTCGAAGCCATCAGCCAAGCTGCTGATGCAATCACCCTAGGCAAAATTGATCTCGGTCTGTGCGTCGGCGCGGAATCCATGAGCCGCAATCCCATCGCCGCCTTCACCCATCGCGGCGGATTCCGAATGGGGCAAGTCGAGTTCAAAGATTTTCTGTGGGAAGCGCTACTCGATACAGCTCCAGGCGTGACGATGGGCCAAACCGCCGAGGCCACTGCGAAGAAATATCAAATCACGCGCGAAGATGCCGATCGCTTCGCCGAATCGAGTTTCGCTCGCGCGGTAGCGGCCCAGAAAGCATGTTTTCTCTCGGGCGAAATCGCTCCCCTCGTTAATGAAAAGTTCGAGCTCGAAGGCTATAAGCCGCGCGGCATTCGCCTCTCGAAGGGCGTCGAGAAGCTGGACGCCGATACGCACATCCGCCTGTCGTCCTACGAAGCTCTCGCCAAAATTCCGCCAGCTTTCGGCGGCGTCCAGACCGGCGGAAACAGCTCGGCCATCGTTGACGGAGCCGCCGCCGCTCTGGTCGGCTCCGGCGCCTACGCGAAATCGCTCGCCAAGCAGCCTCTAGCGCGCATCGCCGCCGTCGCCACCGTCGGCGTGCTGCCGGAAATTATGGCCATCTCCCCGGCGCCGGCGATTCGCAAGCTTCTCGACGGCACGGGCATGAAGCTCGAATCCATCGACCGCTTCGAAATAAACGAAGCTTTTGCCGCGCAGATCATCGGCGTCGAGCGCGAGCTGAATCTCGATCGCGCCAAATTGAATGTAAACGGCGGCGCCATCGCCATCGGCCATCCGCTAGCCGCCACGGGCCTCCGCCTCTCGGTCACGCTAGCCCGCGAACTGCGCCGCTCGAATCTTCGCTACGGAATCGGCTCGGCCTGCATCGGCGGCGGGCAGGGAATCGCGATTCTTCTCGAGAATGTCACTTAACATCCCGCCATGCTAATCCATCGCAAAAAAATTCAAATCGAATGGGGCGATTGCGATCCCGGCGGCATCGTCTATTTCCCCCGCTATTTCGAATACTGCGACATCTGCACCAACGCCCTCTTCGTCCACGCCGGCCTGCCGAAGCCAAAAATGCTCAAGACCTATACGATTGCAGGCATCCCCATCGTAGAAGCCCGCGGCAACTTTATGCTGCCATCCGAATATCCCGACGTGCTGGAAGTCGCATCCTCCATTTCTGAATGGGGCCGCAGCAGCTTCACCGTCCGCCATCGCCTCTACAAAGGCAAGAATCTAGCCGCAGAAATAATCGAGAAGCGAGTCTGGGTCTCGCGCCGCCCAGGCCAGAAATCCCGCTTCCAATCCAAGCCAATCCCGCAAGCAGTCAAAGCCCGCTTCAAGTAGCGCCGGCGTCCCTGCCGGCATCTGACGACCTCGATCGCGCCAGGAGCAGCCAACGCCCGCGGCCTAAGAATGCCCGCCCCCGTACCGCTGGCGTCTCGCCGGCTCTGACGTCGAAGCCCTCGCCACAAGCAACCATCACGTTCGGACTCAACAACCGTACTCCGTCCCAGATCGCAGCCCTTGCCGACCTTAGCAGCCGCAAGAGCCGGCGAGACGCCAGCGCTACGAACCCGACTGCCCACTAGCGCATCTTCCCAATTTCGTGTAGAAATCTACCAATCCACAGGTCCACGGAGGAACACATGTCCACAGTCGACACGACCAGTAGTTTGTTCCAGGTCATTCGCGAATATGGCCGCCCGGATTGCCACATCGGCGCCGGCGAGGACGAATCGCCCTGGGTGCCTTTCGTCGAAAATGTCTTTATCCGCCATCTGGCTTTCGACGTCCGCGCCAGCGCCTTCGCCAATATTCTCTGGGTGAAGAAAAACGGCGTCCTCGGCCGCCATCGTCATCGCGGCCCGGTGATGGCCTGCACTC